>NZ_CP174293.1:907500-3772500 GCF_052466865.1 Microbulbifer mixtoriginis (SeqCode) | reverse complement strand
AATTCCCAAGGGTATGATTTATAGGCCTGTAGCTCAGCTGGTTAGAGCGCACCCCTGATAAGGGTGAGGTCGGCAGTTCAAGTCTGCCCAGGCCTACCACTTTCCTCGGAAACACTTATCGAAAATGGGGCTATAGCTCAGCTGGGAGAGCGCCTGCCTTGCACGCAGGAGGTCAGCGGTTCGATCCCGCTTAGCTCCACCATTTCCTAATCCACATTAGAAGTCAGAAAACTGAATTTTTAGCAGTTTCTCGCTGTTTGAGAATAAGAATTCAGCTTTCTGATTTTTACATCAGATGCTCTTTAACAAGGTGAAATAATTTGTAGTAATACACTGCAAGGCGACGTTGAGTATCTCTTTTTTTAGAGAATAATACTCAACATCAAAAATATTGTGTGTCTCTCAAGCACACAATCCGGCGTTCAGGCCAATGATTTATCGTTGAGTCTGAATGTTAAAGTCGTTAGTAGTCGTTTGTGTTGTATGGTCAAGCGACTAAGCGTATACGGTGGATGCCTTGGCAGCTGGAGGCGATGAAGGACGTAGGAGCCTGCGAAAAGTCTAGGGGAGTTGGCACACAAGCTTTGATCCTAGAATGTCCGAATGGGGAAACCCACCTGTTTTACAGGTATCCATAACTGAATACATAGGTTATGGAGGCGAACCCGGGGAACTGAAACATCTAAGTACCCGGAGGAAAAGAAATCAACCGAGATTCCCTGAGTAGCGGCGAGCGAAAGGGGATTAGCCCTTAAGCTCTTTATGTTTTAGTGGAAGGTTCTGGAAAGTACCGCGATACAGGGTGATAGCCCCGTACACGAAAAGGCATTTAGAGTGAAATCGAGTAGGTCGGGACACGTGTTATCTTGACTGAATATGGGGGGACCATCCTCCAAGGCTAAATACTCCCAGCTGACCGATAGTGAACCAGTACCGTGAGGGAAAGGCGAAAAGAACCCCGGAGAGGGGAGTGAAATAGAACCTGAAACCGTATACGTACAAGCAGTAGGAGCCCTTCGGGGTGACTGCGTACCTTTTGTATAATGGGTCAGCGACTTATTGTCTGTAGCAAGGTTAACCGCTTAGGGGAGCCGTAGAGAAATCGAGTCTTAATAGGGCGTTTAGTTGCAGGCAATAGACCCGAAACCCGGCGATCTATCCATGGGCAGGTTGAAGGTTGAGTAACATCAACTGGAGGACCGAACCCACTAATGTTGAAAAATTAGGGGATGACCTGTGGATCGGAGTGAAAGGCTAATCAAGCCGGGAGATAGCTGGTTCTCCTCGAAAGCTATTTAGGTAGCGCCTCGCGTCTCACCCTCGGGGGTAGAGCACTGTTTGGGCTAGGGGGTCATCCCGACTTACCAACCCCATGCAAACTCCGAATACCGAGGAGTGCAATCGCGGGAGACACACGGCGGGTGCTAACGTCCGTCGTGGAAAGGGAAACAACCCAGACCGCCAGCTAAGGTCCCAAATACCAGTTAAGTGGGAAACGATGTGGGAAGGCCCAGACAGCTAGGAGGTTGGCTTAGAAGCAGCCATCCTTTAAAGAAAGCGTAATAGCTCACTAGTCGAGTCGGCCTGCGCGGAAGATATACCGGGGCTAAAACTGGTAACCGAAGCTGCGGATGCTCTTAGGAGCATGGTAGAGGAGCGTTGTGTAAGCCGTTGAAGGTGGATCGGGAGGTCTGCTGGAGGTATCACAAGTGCGAATGCTGACATGAGTAACGACAAGGGAGGTGAAAAACCTCCCCGCCGGAAGACCAAGGGTTCCTGTCCAACGCTAATCGGGACAGGGTTAGTCGACCCCTAAGGCGAGGGCGAAAGCCGTAGTCGATGGGAAACAGGTTAATATTCCTGTACTCGCTATTGCTGCGACGGAGTGACGGAGAAGGCTAGGCCAGCATGGCGATTGGTTGTCCATGTTTAAGGTTGTAGGCTGGGGACTTAGGCAAATCCGGGTCCCTAAGGCTGAGAACTGATGACGAAGCCCACTTGTGGGTGAAGTGGTTGATGCCCTGCTTCCAGGAAAAACTTCTAAGCTTCAGGCAATAGTGAATCGTACTCTAAACCGACACAGGTGGTCAGGTAGAGAATACCAAGGCGCTTGAGAGAACTCTGGTGAAGGAACTAGGCAAAATGGTACCGTAACTTCGGGAGAAGGTACGCCGGTTTTGGTGATGGGACTTGCTCCCTAAGCTGAGGCCGGTCGAAGTGACCAGGTGGCTGCGACTGTTTATTAAAAACATAGCACTCTGCAAACTCGTAAGAGGACGTATAGGGTGTGACGCCTGCCCGGTGCCGGAAGGTTAATTGATGGGGTTAGCTTCGGCGAAGCTCTTGATCGAAGCCCCGGTAAACGGCGGCCGTAACTATAACGGTCCTAAGGTAGCGAAATTCCTTGTCGGGTAAGTTCCGACCTGCACGAATGGCGTAACGATGGCCACGCTGTCTCCACCAGAGACTCAGTGAAATTGAAATCGCTGTTAAGATGCAGTGTACCCGCGGCTAGACGGAAAGACCCCGTGAACCTTTACTACAGCTTTGCACTGAACTTTGAGCCTATTTGTGTAGGATAGGTGGGAGGCTTTGAAGCAGCGACGCTAGTTGTTGTGGAGCCGTCCTTGAAATACCACCCTGGTATGTTTGAGGTTCTAACTCTGGTCCGTTATCCGGATCGAGGACAGTGTATGGTGGGTAGTTTGACTGGGGCGGTCTCCTCCCAAAGAGTAACGGAGGAGTACGAAGGTGCACTCAGCATGGTCGGAAATCATGCAATGAGCATAATGGTATAAGTGCGCTTGACTGCGAGACAGACATGTCGAGCAGGTACGAAAGTAGGTCATAGTGATCCGGTGGTTCTGTATGGAAGGGCCATCGCTCAACGGATAAAAGGTACTCCGGGGATAACAGGCTGATACCGCCCAAGAGTTCACATCGACGGCGGTGTTTGGCACCTCGATGTCGGCTCATCACATCCTGGGGCTGAAGCCGGTCCCAAGGGTATGGCTGTTCGCCATTTAAAGTGGTACGCGAGCTGGGTTTAGAACGTCGTGAGACAGTTCGGTCCCTATCTGCCGTGGGCGTTGGAAATTTGAGAAGAGTTGCTCCTAGTACGAGAGGACCGGAGTGAACGAACCTCTGGTGTTCGGGTTGTCACGCCAGTGGCATTGCCCGGTAGCTATGTTCGGACGGGATAACCGCTGAAAGCATCTAAGCGGGAAGCCTCCTTCAAGATTAGATTTCCCTGACTCCTTGAGAGTCCTAAAGGGCCGTGGAAGACTACCACGTTGATAGGCTGGGTGTGGAAGCGTTGTGAGGCGTTGAGCTAACCAGTACTAATTGCCCGTGCGGCTTGACCATACAACAGAGATGGTTACTAACGACTAGCTAAGCTAGCGGATTGTGGAATGAAAGACACACAATGATCGCTTGCGGTGTATTACTACAGATTGTTTTACCGACTTATTTGGGGTTATCGCCGGTCAACAGACCGAGGCAAACAGCGATAACACGGCAGGCCAAGCAGATTGCTTATAAGACCAATGCCAACCCAAGCCAGTTTGCCTGACGACAATAGAGTTGTGGAACCACCTGATCCCTTGCCGAACTCAGAAGTGAAACGCAGCATCGCCGATGGTAGTGTGGGGCTTCCCCATGTGAGAGTAGGTCATCGTCAGGCTTCTAATCCGAAAAGGGCCACCCAACAGGGTGGCCCTTTTTTTATGTGTAAAAATATTTACAGAAAAAGATAAGATGGGTTGAAGAAAATTGAGTTCTTAATTTGCTTGGTCAATCTTCTGGTTCAAGCTAGCAATACTTCAAATTAAAACTTAACCCCAGTATTGATCATCAATCTGATCTTGATTTTATTTTCCATGACAATAACAAAGGGTTCGACTGCTAAGCAGGCGGGCTTTTTTTATGGATGAAAGAAATATCAGCGAATCGCGATTGGGAATTAAAAATAAAAAAGGGAGATTAAAAGCTTCCGCCAAATTTATCCTCTCAATAATGTTGCTGGATAATCAATGAAGCTTTCTTTGTCCTTTGTTTATGCTGAAGTAATAACTTGAGCTTGGTGTTCTTATAAGAAATTATTTGATCTAAATCTCATCCTGGCCTCATTTTTGTGAGACAGTCGTACAACATAGGCATAAAGAACTTGATTTTAATATAGCGATTCAGGATAGTCGCCCGTTGCCTTTTCTTGTGGGTTGAAGGGTTTTTATCTGCTCTTATACGCAACACGATAGAGGCACGTTAAGGCTTCTCACTTGTACGAGTGGTCGATGATAGTTAAAGACGTATTCAGCCGTGTCGGGGAAGACTATACATACCCAGTTTGGGCAGTGATGGCTGTTGCTGCCATTGGGCGCTAAAGATATTGAAGGATAGTTAGATGCACATTCTTACACTGTACCAATCAATTTCGCGATGGTTTCTATTGCTGGCCATTGCAGTTTCACTAGCCGCCTGTGGTGGTGGTAGTGGCGGTAGCGATGACGGGGCTTCTTCCCCGGATCCAACTTCACCAGAAACAGATCCCTCTTATAGCATTACTGTAGAGCTACGTGACTTAGGTACGGATGAGTTGGTTGAAAATCCCAACCCAGAAGAACCTGTACGCGTCCATGTTACGGTAAAGAGTGACAATGGTGATCCTATTGCCTCAGATAACATAACCGTTACAACAACCTTGGGTGAGTTGAGCCCTGAGAGCGGAATAGTCAAGACCAATGACAGTGGCGTTGCTACTCTGGAACTGGATGTTGAAGGGCAGCAAATTGGCAGTGCTGGAGAGATTGTTGTTGCTTACGATAGCGTTAGTACAGACCAGGCACCCTACTCGCCACTACGATTTAGTATCGAAGAGCCTGCTTTGAAGCTTGGTTATTTGGATAATAACCAGCAGTTTGTGTCGGGTGCCCTGGAGATTCTTGCTCAGAATCTATCTTCTAAGGGGAGTACGCCAGTTAGTGTTTATGTACAAGGTCCTGACGGCAATCTTTACTCTAAGAGGATGCAGGTAGAATTTTCCAGTAATTGCAGCTTGAGCCAACCAGCCGTAGCTACTCTTGATTCTCCGGTTACCACAACGGAAGGTAAGGCAACCTCGACCTATACTGCCGAGGGATGTGAAGGTGAGGATAAGATCACAGCAGCGTTAGCGGCATATCCAAGTATATCGGCCAGCGGCCAGCTTACTGTAATGCCTCCAGAGGTCGGCTCCATTGAGTTTGTAAGTGCAGATCCTACGATAATCTCCATTAAGGGTACTGGCGGTAAGGAAACATCAACGCTGGTTTTTCAGGTTTTAAGCAAGAATGACCTGCCAATAAGTGGAGTTGAAGTTAACTTTTCTTTGTCCACAGAAGTAGGTGATGCGACCCTTACTAACGATTCCGGCACGACCAATGCGGATGGTGAAGTAACTGCACTAGTTTCTTCTGGTACTGTGGCGACGCCGGTTTCAGTAGTTGCCTCAATAACAGTCGATGGCGGGGAGGTTGTCTCCACCGTATCTGATGAGTTGGTGGTCTCTGTAGGCATCCCTGATCAGAATTCTTTTGATGTGGCTGCTACCATTTTAAATCCAGGTGGCGATACTTTTAACGGCGCAACTTCAACAGTTACTGCTTATGCTGGTGATGCTTTTAATAATAAGGTCCCAGATGGTACTGCAATTACTTTTACAACAGAGTATGGACGTATAACTGGATCTTGTACCACGGTTGACGGTAACTGTTCAGTAAATTGGACTAGCCAGGACCCTCGTAAGCCCGAGTCATATACATTTGTTGGTGTTGACGGTCAAGCCCACTCGGTTCGAACCATTAATAACACAGTCTGTCCTGAAACTGGGCTTTTGGGCGTTCCCTGCCCGGTGTCTTTAGGGCAGCCGTATGGTGCTCGCTCAACAATTCTCGCATATGCGTTTGGGCAAGAAACTTTTACAGATGCCAATGGTAATGGACGCTTTGATACCGGGGAAGACTTTACTGATTTACCGGAAGCATTTTTGGATCACAATGAAGATGGTGCGTTCGGGAACTCTGGCAATGCTGGTAGTTGCTATCCTGATTGTCCCGAAGTGGCTGGCGATGAAGATTGGCCTGCTGACTTGAATAATAATGGAGTCTACGATCAGGGCAACGGCATTTACAATGGTGTTCTCTGTTCAGATGAAGCAGAGGCAGATGGAAGTTGCTCGAAAGAACTGATTCATGTACGTAAGCAGGTAGAACTTCTGGTTTCGGGAGATAAGCCATACGGGATATTTGAAACTGCTGAGGGTGATTTCATTACTCAGCCTGATGTGGATATATCGAAAGGTGGAACCGGTTCAGTGCTTTTTTATCTTTCTGATGAATACAACGGCCGCTTGCCCTTGGGGACGAAGATAAATATTGAATCAGATTATTGCGAAGTGTGGCCAGAGGACAATGCAGTTGCTAATACTAGTGACGTTGGCCCTAGTGTTTTTCGTATAACAGTCAATGCCCCAGATAATGCTGAACCGAAAGGTTCTGACTTCGTAAAGGTAGAGGTCAATGTTCCTGCGCGGGAAGGTAGCTCGGACACAGGCATTACCGCGCTCTGGCAGTTCAAGTGTACCTATGATTTGTGTGAAAATTCGCCTGAAGATGAAGCATGTGAGGAAGATTCCTGATCACAGCTTTACACTCATCGGGCCGCTTTAGCGGCCCGATTTCATTTAGTAGGTAGGATTCAAGGCTCTAATGATCGATTTATTTTGCATTTTGTGGATTGAGTACCCTGATAGAGTCGGATATTCGCGCATTAAGGGGCATATAGTGATGCAATGCGATAAGTGATGTAGAGCGCTTCTTATTGGCAGCGAAAAATAATTGAAACAGGTTTTCAGAAATCCTCCACAAGCTCACCCAAATGCTCGGTCAACTTATCATTCTCAGAATAATATACAGGCAGGAAATCACTGGAACTGTGTGGACTGCCAAGGCCTTTTTAAGATTGGTAAGAGCTGACAGTTCTCTTCAATTAAATAACCCTTTGCACCAAAAATTTCAGCATATTTAACAATATGCTTGACCCTGGAAGTCGACATGAAAATGGCGTTTGAGCTCCAGATCCATTTTCCATTTAATAAGCCCATAGCTACTGCCAAAAAAAATTAAAATAATAATGGGAATACTCTCACTAATTGCAGTTTCAACTTCTTGAGAGTTCATCATGAAGCTGCGATCGCCCATCACCGCTAGTACTCTGCACTTAGGGGGGACCAGGTTGATATCAGTAGCATCAGGTAGGGCATAATGGCATGCCTATTAAGAATTAGGAAGGGTGTTGGGCTTGTAGGCTAGGTATAGGCGTGCCATCCACATTTTCTCTACGTAGGTGTCTGAAAGCACAATATCATCTGTTTGTATCGCTTCTTGAAAGTCTGCGACCACCCTTTGGGATTTTATTGGGCAGGCATTGGAGGCTTCGCCATTGTTAATTTATCTGAAAAGAAATTTTTGTATTTTTTAGTCTTCACTGACCAGGTTTGGCTTTTTCAAGCGTGCTCAACATTTGTAAAAAAAAGATTTTGGCTTCTATATCACGGCTAATGCAAATGTTGGCATCAACCTCTGCTGGGAAATTATGATTATGGATGATTTTTTGTCTGCATTTAGGGGTATGGGGTATGGGGTATGGGGTATGGAGGCATCTCATGCAGTTCATAGTCAACACAGATAACAACATCGACACAATCAAAACCAAAATTGGCATAGTCGTAAACTACAATACCCAGAGAGTTTGGATGCTCCTCGGGCATTGCGTTCTTTCCATGAAATGTGCTGGTGAAACTATATTTAGAGCCTCGGAGAATTGAATCTAAGTATCTTAGGTGTTTGCGATTGGAGGGGTGGGATTTAGCTTGGTATTAACAAGCAGGGCCACTTATTTTGGAGTGCCGCCATATCTAAAATGTCTTCGGGAACACACAAGATAATAGGCCCTTGGCTGATCTTCCTGATAGCTTTTGAAAGCTGCACGTACCAGCTCGGAAGTGGATTCTGGATTTGTAATCATCTTTGATGGCTTGGGGATGAGCTCAAGCATCTTTACTAGAGCAATATATTGATACTTTTCTTTAAAAAGCCCGTCGATACCAGCTTGAGCATTGATGGGCACGAGAGGCGTGCTATCCGCTTACGTCTCGGCGATTCCCACTAGCATATTAGTAGCTTCTCGTCCAAGTGTTCCATAGCAGACACCGACGTTCCCAGTTACCAGGCCATACATAACTGTCATAAATAAAGCGGCCTGTTCTGATAAAGTGAGAATAAATCATAAGAGGGCGCCATTTTTTTACATCGATAAAGCGTATATTTTTTCTGAGGGTATTCCAAATATAAATTTAGGCCCTTCATTTTCAAAACAGGAAATCAAAAATACTGAAGCACTAATAGGAATGTCATTCATAGCTAACTCATTAGCTAAGATCTGTTTTTCATCAAATAAGAAAAGTTGGAAGCTGGCCAGCTTCTCATTAAATGTCGATCAGTTTTGCAGGTGTTAGTCGAAGGTATTATCAGTGATGGCGCTAAACATATCTGTCCAGATAGATGTAGATCCATAAAGAAATTTCTGACAGGTAAACGAACAAGGATCACAGTTTTAGGGTGATTTTGGCGCTTATTTTGTAATTGTTAGGTCGCAGATTGTGGGCTTGTTAGGATCGGCATGGAAAATAGGGGGGGGTATAATGAAAAATTATAAACTGAGATTTTGGCTGATTTTATTGGTTATTTTTACCTGTGTTGTTTCTTCGTGTACAGAAGAAGGAAAAGAGGGCTTGCGGAGTTCTAAACCAGGTGTTGGCTCTGAAGTGGTTGCGCGTATTGGCCGTAATAATATTACATTGCAGGATTTGGATAATGATTTACAGCTGGTTTTTTATGATATTGCAGAGCAAAAATATAATTTGCGTTTGGCTAGACTGAATGCCTTGGTGAATGGAAAAGCTAATTTTAGCTCAAAGAGGGATGATATAGAGATTTATCTGAAGTTGCCCGAGCCGCCACGAATTCAATTGCCCGAGAGTTCTAAATTTATTAGGGGTAATCAGGATGCTCCAGTCACCTTGGAGATGTATTGTTCTTACCAGTCTCCACATTGCAAAACGATACAGCCTGTAATACGCCGTCTACTAGAGGTTTATAAGGGTTGGGTTCGTCAAGCGCACTTTGATTTTCCGCTTAAATTTCATCGTGAAGGAATTCAAGCTGCATCTGCAGCGCGTTGTGCGGCGGTGCAGAATAAATTTTGGGAGTATCACGATGCCTTGTATGTTCTAACTCCTGAGTTTGATAGTGATACTTACCTTCAGTTGGCCAAGCAATTGCAATTAGATATTCATCTTTTTGAAGATTGCTTATCCAGTGATAGTCCAAAAGATTTCGTAGTAGGGTCCCGGGATCATGCACTAGATCTTGGTCTTAAAAATGTACCGGTCATTTTTATTAATGGGTTGTATCTGAAAGGGGTGCGTAACTTTGAGCAGTATGCTTTTTGGATAGATAAAGAACTGCAATCTATGGGGATAAAATCAAAAGAAAAGTATAGATGGAAGGATAGCGAAACGATTGATGATAGAAATCTACCGGCTACCAGATTGCCACTAATGTTACTGGGGGTTAGCGAATCAACTGTAGAAGGTAAGTCGAAAGCTTTGATTGCAGTAAAGGAGGCTAGTGCGGAGTATTTCAGTGCAGGGCAAAAAATTTCAGACAATATTTTATTGTTGCGCCTCCACTCTAATTTCGCAGTGATAGAGAGTAGAGGCGGACTGGAAAAGTTACCCTTAAAGGGGAGAGAGGGCGCTGAGGTTTTACTCACCTACACTCATGGACAAAGTGAGGAGTTGAAACGACGTATAGAGCAGCCATTGGGCCCTGGAACTCGCAAGTTGATAGCCTCTTCTGGTGTGCTGACTCTAGGGCAGGCTTGGTTAAGTCGTCACTTGGAGCAGCGACAGGCTTTGGAGGCTAAGTTTACCGAGGCCGAATTGGAAGTTGAGGGACACCATTTGATGCGACTTGAAGGTGTCGCAGATAATGAGTTCTTCACTGCCTTGGGTTTTCAAGAAAATGATGTATTACTGAGAGTGAATGATAGTTGGGTACATAGCGGTCAAAATAAATTGTGGGATGCGCTTTCTAGTGGCCAGCTTATTGATGTGGTCTTTATGAGAAAGGGACTACCACAACGTATACAGTATGTAGTTGAAGAGCTTAGCTACTTTGAGAAAAATTCAAATACAGAAAGAGAATAGTTTAGGCTGTGAGATAAACTTGGGCTCTCATGAAAGCTCTAGTCAGAGAGCCCACTGTTCACCGATTAGGGAAGCTATTTACTTATCGGGATTACCCTGCCAAAAGATATCGGCAACGATATTTTGGCCTTGTACGCTGGGATGGAAACAGTCTCCACCACCCACATCATCCTTTCCAAACTGGAAAGTCCCAGCATTTACCTCATCTTCACCAGTGTATTCCGCTATAACCTCAACACCATTAACACCATTGTAACTTTCGGCTTCTTCGGCAAGAATCTCGTTGTAACGCCGCTGGGCTGCAGTAATCGCATTATAGCGGGTGGTGAAATCCTCTCCGTTCATGATACCGCCGTTGGTTGCAATTCGGCAGATACCAAATGTTGACCAAACATTTTCACAGTCTACTCGGGAGTTTTCCGCCTGCTTCTCCAGGCCTGCTCCACGAAGATCCTGTACCCTAGGTACAGATCCGAGCAGAATGGTGGAACCATTGGGAAGGCCGTCGACGAGTTTATCCAAGCCGGCTTGAACAGCTGAGCGCCATTCATTGTCGGTATATAGTGGGTTATTGCAGTTGGCTGGATCGGCACAATCTCGGTTGCAGATGTCATTCCCGCCAAGAACGATTTCAACATGATCTGCCACATTGGTTTGAGCCAAAATTCGATCGGCCTGTACTGCAAAATTCTTATTACCTCCACGCATCTCGGCACCGGATTCAGCCGCTTTTTTATTTGCAGCGATATTGGGTGAAATAATTTTATATCTATCGTAAATACTTTCTACAGAATTATTGTCACCATCAAACCAAGAGTGTTCCGGTTGATCTCCACCCAGAAGACAAAATAGGTCCCAAAAATACTTATTGCGTGTACAGTCTGCACCGAATGCCATGGTAATACTGTCTCCTGCAGCGACGGATTTTGAAGGGGCTGCCATCACTGATGGCAGCGACATAACACTTAAAAAAAAGACTGCTATAACTCCGTATCTTTTCCACATTGTGATTTCTCCCACACCGACTTTCGTCGTAGATAGTTATTGTTTTAAAGCTATATCGGTGAACCTGAGGAGTTTAGGTTGGTGGGTGAGAGGTGCTACTGTGAATGCGCTAGACTAGCTGGTCAGATTTTAATAAGTTGAAGCATGTTGAAATTCTGTCGTCGAGAACATTAAGTGATTTTGGTTTCACTTCAAATGATGGTTGTTGTCAGACCTAGATACGGCTCTTTGATAGACCACCTATTCATATTCGATGGCTTCCTCTATACTGCGCATTACTTGTCGGAGTGCCTGTGGGCTGAGATCGCTGTTGCGAGATCCGTTGAACCTGATCGGGGTAACCCCCGCGTAGGGAACAAGATCTGAAGTCGCCTGTTTTTTTACATTTTGGCGTCTTTTCTCTTTGTACGTGCCCTGGATGCTGCGACCTTTAAATTCCCAAGTTTTAAGGTTACGCATGTCTGAGATCATTGAACAATCCGGTAAAGCCGGAAAGTCCTCCCGCGCTGCCAGTCGCGATTCCGCTAAAGAATTTCTTGAGAATCTCACGGTTCAGTCTTTTCCCAATTCGCGCAAGGTGTTTTTGCCTGGTGAAACCCCTGGTATCCAGGTTGGCGCTCGCCAGATTTGTCTTGGGGATAGTGTGGTAGGTGGGGATGCCGATAATCCTATTCTAGAACCCAACGCGCCTCTCACCGTATACGATACCTCCGGGCCATATTCAGAGCCCAATTTTAAAGTCGATGTACGCCAAGGTCTGCCCAAGCTACGCAAAGGCTGGATAGAGACACGAGGAGATACTGAACAGCTGGATTCACGCCAGGCGGCCTACAGTCAGCAGCGTATGGCGGCCCAGGGACTGGATCACATTCGCTTCGAAAAGCTTCCCAGTCCGCGCAGAGCCAAGCAGGGACGTAATGTATCGCAAATGCACTATGCCCGCCGTGGCGTTATCACGCCGGAGATGGAGTTTGTTGCAGTCCGTGAAAATATGGGACGCATAAAGTTAGCGGCAGAGATGAGTGAGAGTGAATACCAAAAAGCGCGTGATGGTATTTACATCCCGGAACAAATCACGCCGGAATTTGTTCGTAGGGAAGTTGCAGAAGGACGCGCAATTATCCCAGCGAATATCAATCACCCGGAAGTGGAGCCGATGATTATCGGGCGCAACTTTCTGTGTAAGGTGAATGCAAATATCGGCAATTCCGCTGTGACTTCTTCCATTGAAGAGGAAGTGGAAAAACTGGTTTGGTCTACCAAGTGGGGGGCAGATACGGTAATGGATCTGTCTACCGGAGCCAATATCCACGAAACTCGCGAGTGGATTCTGCGCAACTCACCAGTCCCCATTGGTACCGTACCCATTTACCAAGCATTGGAAAAAGTAAATGGAATTGCCGAAGACCTCAACTGGGATGTTTTCCGAGATACCTTGATTGAGCAAGCGGAACAGGGAGTGGATTATTTCACTATTCATGCCGGCGTGCTCTTGCGCTATGTACCACTCACAGCCAAAAGAATGACCGGGATAGTGTCTCGTGGTGGTTCCATCATGGCGAAGTGGTGTCTCGCTCATCACAAGGAGAATTTCCTCTATACCCACTTTGAGGAAATCTGCGAGATTATGAAAGCTTATGATGTGAGCTTTAGCCTTGGTGATGGCCTGCGTCCGGGCTCCATCGCCGATGCCAATGATGAAGCTCAGTTCGGTGAGCTGCATACGCTTGGTGAATTAACCGAAGTTGCCTGGAAGCACGATATACAGACCATGATCGAAGGCCCTGGCCATGTGGCTATCCATAAGATCAAAGAAAATATGGATGAGCAGTTGAAGCACTGCCACGGTGCCCCCTTCTATACTCTTGGCCCATTAACGACAGATATTGCTCCCGGTTACGACCACATCACTTCCGGCATAGGTGCAGCGCTTATCGGCACCTATGGTTGCGCCATGCTCTGCTATGTGACACCCAAAGAGCACCTAGGCCTACCCAATAAAGAGGATGTTAAAGAGGGGCTGATGGCTTATAAGATTGCGGCCCATGCCGCAGACCTGGCCAAGGGGCATCCATGGGCACAGAAGCGCGATGACGCTCTGTCAAAAGCCCGCTTTGAATTTCGCTGGGAAGACCAATTCAATCTTGGTCTGGACCCGGAGCGCGCGCGCTCTTATCACGATGAAACCCTGCCGAAGGAATCCGGCAAGGTAGCGCATTTCTGCTCCATGTGTGGGCCTAAATTCTGTTCTATGAAGATTACTCAGGATGTGCGCGATTACGCAGCCAAGCAGGAGGCGGAACGCGGGATGGAAGAGATGGCAGTTAAATTTAAGGATATGGGCAGCGAGATTTATCACAAGGGCTGATCGGGTGTTGGGGGAGGGTAACTCCCCCAGCATATTAGAAATACAGTGATGTAAAAGGAGCTTGCTATCGCTGGTATCCAATTGGAATTGTGAAGATAGGTAAGCTGTGTCAAACGAAACCAAAGCCAAAGTGGCTATTGCCGGTGGCGGCCTGTTGGGGCGATTACTCGCCTGGAGGCTCTGTCAGCTTGATGTAGATATTACCCTGTTTGAGGCCGGTAACTTATCGGAATCAAAAGGTGGAGCCTGTTGGACAGCTGCGGGAATGATCTCGCCTTTATCGGAGCTGGTACATAGTAATAAACACATTTATAGCCTGGGGTTAAAAAGCCTTGAGCTTTGGTCTGAGTGGGTCCGGCAGCTAGAGAAGCAGAGCGGGCAGGACGTGGAATACCGCCGAGCGGGCTCAGTGCTGGTGGCGCATGGCAAGGATAAAAGCGAGCTGCTGCAATTTCTGCGGGAACTACAGGGTAAGCTTGGCGAGTCTGCCAGGGTGCAGGTGCAGCCCCTCGATAGCAATACTTTAGCGAAATTAGAGCCTTGCTTACATGGCTTTGAACAAGGGCTTTACCTGCGGGGTGAGGCGGATATCAATAATCACCGCCTATTGCCCGCGTTACTCAGGGTGTTGCACCGAGGTGCTGTCACTCTGCGAGAGCACAGCAAGGTAAATTGCGAAGCCGGGTATATCTCTGTGAACTCGGAGCGCGAACAATTTGATTGCGTGATCGACTGCCGTGGTCTCGGTGCCAAGGGACAGATTGAAGGCTTACGCGGTGTCCGTGGTGAGGTGATGGTGGTGGAATCCCGGGAAGTGGTTTTGCAGCGTCCAGTGCGCCTGCTCCACCCACGCTATAAGCTCTACGCTGTACCCCGTAGCGATGGACGCACTGTAATTGGTGCTACGGAAATTGAGAGCGAAGACCAGTCGCCCATTTCCGTGCGCTCCAGTATGGAATTGTCTTCCGCGCTTTACTCCCTCAACCCGGCTTTTGCCGAGGCTCGTATTGTTGAGACCCGCGTAAATTGTCGCCCCGCCACTATGGATAATATGCCTTATATCCACAGCGAGGATGGGCTGATTAGGGTGAATGGCCTTTACCGTCACGGTTATCTTTTAGCGCCGGCAGTAGTGGAGCAAGTGGAGAATCAAGTGGCACAACAACTGTTACAGGGGGTTTGATGCAGGTACTAATTAATGGGGAAACACAGAGCCTTGAATCCCCGCTAAAACTCTCTGCGCTTTTACAGCAGCTCGGCTATCGCGGAGAAACGTTTGCCGTTGCGATCAACGGTGGATTTATTCCCCGTACGGAATATAGCAGTACACAGATAAATAACGGCGATAGCCTGGATATTGTTGCTCCGGTAGTGGGGGGGTAAAGGTGAGCGATCTATTAACACTTTACGGAAAAACATTTAACAGCCGGCTTTTGGTGGGCACCGCCCTGTATCCCTCCCCAGCGATTATGCGCGAATCCGTGCAAGCCTCAGCTTCAGAAATTATTACTTTGTCTCTTCGCCGGCAAAATCCGGCACAGCAGCAGGACAATCGATTTTGGGATTATATTCGCGAGTCCGGTTGTCAGTTGTTGCCCAATACCGCCGGTTGTAAATCGCCGCGAGAAGCGGTGGAGCTGGCAAAAATGTCCCAGGAAATTTTCCAGACCGATTGGCTCAAGCTGGAAGTGATTGGTGATGATTACAATTTGCAGCCAGACCCCTTTGGTCTGGTAGAAGCTGCGCGGGAATTAATTCAGTTAGGCTTCAAGGTTTTGCCTTATTGCACAGATGACCTGGTTCTGTGTCGAAAACTATTGGATGTGGGTTGCGAGGTATTAATGCCCTGGGGGGCTCCCATCGGTACCGGGCAGGGACTGCTCAATAAATATAACCTGCAAACACTGCGCGAGCGTTTGAGTGATGTACCGCTTATTATTGACGCCGGAATCGGTGCGCCATCACAGGCGGCAGAAGCACTGGAGATGGGCTTTGATGCGGTGTTATTGAATACCGCGATTGCAAAAGCCCAGGATCCGGTACTGATGGCTAATGCTTTTAAACTGGCTGTGGAATCCGGGCGCGCCGCCTTTAATGCCGGCTTGATGCTCAGGCGTCAAACTGCCAGCCCCAGCACCCCCACCCTGGATATGCCTTTCTGGCAGCAGGCAGAGAGCATATTGCAGGATTAGTATTTTTATGCGCGATCAACTCCAATTGAAAAAGCCAATTGTCTGGACCATTGCCGGCAGTGACTCCGGCGGTGGCGCCGGTATTCAGGCGGACCTGCTGACTTTTGCCGACCTCGGCTGCCATGGTTGCAGTGCTATCACGGCCAATACTGCACAGAATACGGTGGAAGTTACTGCAATTAATGCAGTTTCCCTAGAGGTCTTGGGTTCTCAGTTACAGGCTTTACAGCGGGATCTATTTCCTGCCGCAATTAAAATCGGTCTGCTAGCGAATGCTGAACAAGTTGTTGCGGTGGCAGATTTCCTGCGCCAGCTGAAAGCGGTGCAGCCGGTTCCGGTTATTTACGACCCGGTTGCTGTTGCTACCAACGGAGCCGGGCTCACCGAAGGGGATATTACCGCAACGGTGTTGGCTCAGTTGATGCCACAGTGTGATCTGGTCACTCCCAATTTACATGAATTGGAATGGCTTAGCGGAGCCAGTGTCACGGGTGCGGAATCTATTGTGCAGGCTGCGCGTCAGTTGCACGCTCACGGCGGTACCGCAATTTTAGTTACCGGCGGCCATACGCAATTGCGTGCGGGAGAAGTTGCCGACTTACTGTGGGATGGTGAAAAAGCCGATTGGTTTATTGGCCGGGAAGTGTCCAGTACAGGCACACATGGCACCGGCTGCACCCTGTCCTCCGCTATCGCCGCTTGCCGCGCTTTGGGCTACCCGTTGCGAGATGCCTGCGTTGTGGGTAAAGCCTATGTTCAGCGGGGCTTGCGCCGGGGAAATAATGCACATATCGGCGCTGGTGCTGGACCTGTAGGCCACTGTGGCTGGCCCCTGGATTTCATCGACTTCCCGGAGATTTTGGTGCCGGGAGAAGAGCGTGCGCTGGATTATGGCTTTGGTGCAGCCCCGCCTCTTGTTCAAGGGTTTGCCCAAACAGACTCTCAAGCATTGGGTTTATATCCGGTTGTGGATACAGTGGAGTGGTTGCAGCGCCTGGCTGAGCTGGGGGTGCGTACTCTACAGTTGCGAATAAAGAATCCGGGTGGGGACCTGCGCGCACAGATTGAGCGTGCAGTGGCTATTGGCAGGACGTATAACCTGCGCCTGTTTATCAATGATTACTGGCAGTTGGCGATTGAGTGCGGCGCCTACGGTGTGCATTTGGGCCAGGAGGATTTGCAGGCTGCTGATCTGAGGGCAATTCAAGCGGCAGGATTGAAGCTGGGTATCAGTACTCACGGCTTCTATGAATTACTGTTGGCCTACCGTTATCGCCCCAGCTACTTGGCGATTGGTGCAATTTATGCGACCAACACCAAGGATATGTCGGATCAGTTGCAGGGCGTGCAGAAACTTGCGCGAATGGCCGCGCTATTGCCCGGATATCCACTCGTGGCAATTGGTGGTATTAATATGCAACGGGCCGGTGAGGTTATCGCTAGTGGCGTTGGCAGTATCGCCGTGGTCAGCGCTATAACTAAAGCGGAAGATTACAAGCAGGCGGTTGCCGATTTTAATGTCCTGTTGAAAGGTAAGCATGCGGAAGTAGAGCCATGTTAAGTAGTAAGGAATTACAGCGTTACAGTCGCCAGATAATGTTGCCCCAAGTGGGTGAAGAGGGGCAGAAAAAACTGTCTTCTGCTCGAATTATGATTGTTGGTTTAGGTGGGCTCGGCAGCCCGGTAGCGATGTATCTGGCCGCAGCCGGTATTGGAGAGCTGCACCTGGTAGACGGTGATCATATCGATCTCTCCAATTTACAGCGCCAGGTTTTGTACAAAACCAATCACCAGGGAAAATCCAAAGCCATGGTGGCTGCACAACAATTGGCTGCAGCCAATCCAACTATTCGCATTCACCCCCACAGCCAAATGGCGAATGAATCCTGGCTGCGTGAGCAGGTAAAACAGGTGGATCTGGTGTTGGACTGCACCGATAACCTGGAAATCCGCCATACGATCAACCGGGTTTGTTATCAGGCAGGGTGTCCGGTGGTAATGGCATCGGTGCAGGGGTTTTCCGGCCAGCTGATTAGTTTTGATTTTTCTGAAGGAAAAGGTCCCTGTTATGCCTGCCTGTTTCCGCCCCAGGAGCAGGCTGAAGTCCAGAACTGCGCTACAGCAGGGGTGATCGGTCCTGCATTGGGGGTCGTTGGCAGTATGCAGGCTCTGGAGGCCATGAAGTACCTGATGGATTTGCCGGTATCGAGCTTGAATAAATTGCACTTAATCGAGACGGAAACCTTAGCTCTGCAAACTTTGCAGCTGCCGAGTCATAGTAATTGCCCGGTTTGTAATACCTAGCTAACTTTGTTTTCTCTTAAATTTTTCTTTCTGTAGATTGAAATAGTGCTAGCACTATAAGTGTATGCATAACCAACATGTTTTATTTATTTTTTCTTTTTGGCGGATTAATTAACTTTTCAGTTTGGACACACAGTTGTTCCAGGGCAGGATACCGCTAGATTCAAGGCATGTTCCGAGTTAGTTGCCAGGATAAATATGTTTGTCTTTTTAGTGTCTTATAAACTTGGCTCGGCTATATAGATAAGCTATCAACCCGATAGCTTGTGGTAAAACCATAAAGCTATCAGAATGGCAGTGTAACCATTTCGGTGGCAAAGTCTTGGAAGAGGGATTTGTTTAATGAAAAAAATTGATATTGGTATTAGTGAAAAGGATAGGGAAAAGATTGCTGGCGGCCTCAAGCACTTGCTGGCGGATAGCTACACTCTATACCTGCAAACGCACAACTTCCATTGGAATGTTACCGGGCCATTTTTTCGTGAACTACACCTGATGTTTGAGGAGCAGTACAACGAACTGGCTACGGCGGTAGATGACATTGCAGAGCGAATTCGCACTTTGGGTGTTTCTGCACCGGGCACCTATCAGGCTTTTGGACAGCTGAGTTCTATTGAAGAAATTGTAGAAGTTCCCGCAGCAGAAGATATGGTGAAAATTCTCACCAAGGGCCATGAGCAGGTAATAAAAACTTGTCGCGATGTATTAAAGGCCGCGCAAAAGGGCGAGGATGAATCGACTATTGCCCTGGTATCTGACCGTATGCGTGTGCATGAAAAAACTGCCTGGATGCTGCGCGCTACCAGTAGTAAATAGTTACTGGCACTCTGGGTAAATTACTATTCTGTAGTGGCTATTGCCCGGTGAGTAATTCCAGGAAAGCGCTGGCGGGTGCAGAGAGGTTACCGCGGCTTTTAAATAGTGCGCCAACTTCTTGCATTACCGCCGGTGCGGTAAGAGGCAAGCAGATTAAACCGTACTCTCGCATTTGTGCCTCACAAAGGCTTGGTACAGCACTGATTCCCAAGCCCGCTCTGACCAGCTGCCCGATAGTACTAAGCTGGTTAGCTTCACAAATATATTGAGCAGCTTGTCCACACTGGTCAAAGGCAGTATCCGTCCAGCGTCGCACTGCCGATCCACGGTTCATCGATATAAAAGGATGAGCGGCCAAGTCGCGCCAGCGTACGGCCTTCTTTTCCGCCAATATGTGGTCTTCTGGCATTATTGCGATAAAACGGTCGTGTTCAATGGGTGCGAACTCCATGCCACCTAGTTCGTCCGGGCGAAAGCTAATGCCCAGCTCCGCGCGTCCCTCCTGTACAGATTCTACAACCCGCTCCATAACCACATCTTCCAGCACAATATTGATTTGTGGATATGTCAGGTGAAAGTTAGCTAATAGAGCGGGTACTCGGTTTAAGGCGAAAGCGGGGATAACTGCCAGTTGCAGTTGTCCACGTTCCAGGCGGAAGCGCTGCTGTATAGCATCCAGTGATTGATCCCAGCTGTTAAGTAGTTGCTCCGCACGAACCAGGAACTCACGCCCTTCTGGGGTCAAGACCAGTTGGCGGCTATCGCGGCTAAATAGAGGCCCTCCAGCGGCCTCTTCCAGATTGCGGATAGCCACGGAGAGCGCCGGCTGGGAAGTGTGTAACTGGGCACTGGCCTGCGCCAGACTGTGGCTGCGGGCTACAACAACGAAGGCGCGAAGCTGTTTAATGGTGGCGCTCACTATGGCTCCGGATACATTCTATGAATGTTAAGCTTTATTTAATAAACCATCGAAAGATTAAAATAGTTTAAAGTTGTCGGGCAAGGCATGATTGCCGCTTTCGCCCTGGCGAAGGTCAAACAATCACCAAGAATAATGAATCTACAAGGTCTGCTGAGATGAAGGACAACGCACAAGCCCTTTGGCAACCGAGCCCCAAGGCCGTAGCCGCCACCCAAATGGATGAGTTTCGTCGCCTGGTTAATGTGAAACACCAGCTGCAGCTTGAAGACTACAGTGCGCTTTACCAGTGGTCTGTAGAAGAGCGTGAGGTCTTCTGGAGCGACTTATGGGATTTCTGTGAAGTGCAGGCCAGTGCGCGTGGAGAAGAGATCTTGGGCCGCGATAACATGCCGGGTGCTGAGTGGTTCCCCGATGCACGACTCAATTTTGCCGAAAACCTGCTGCGCTACCGCGACGATAAGACGGCTTTGGTTGAGCGCCTGGAGAATGGCAGCCGCCGCCAGCTCAGCTACGCGCAGCTATACGGTCGGGTAGAACGCTTGGCTTCGGCCCTGGCGAATCAGGGCATATCCGAAGGGGATCGTGTAGCTGGCTTTATGCCGAATGTGATGGATACCGTAGTGGCGATGCTGGCAACCACCAGTCTTGGCGCTATATGGACTTCCTGTTCGCCGGATTTTGGTATCAATGGCGTGTTTGATCGTTTCGGCCAGGTAGAACCGAAGGTGCTGATCGCCTGCGAAGGTTACTTCTACAACGGCAAAGTGATCGATTCCCTGCCGCGATTGCGCGAGATAGTGGCCCGTATCGACTCCATTGAGAAGCTGGTAGTGGTGCCTGTTGCCCGCTCGCAGGAAAAAGCGGCTCAGGTACTAGCAGCAGAGCCGCTGGATAAAGCGGTGTTGCTACAGGAGTTCGAAGCCACAGCACCTGAGCGCGAGCTTACCTTTGTTCAGACCGCTTTCGATCACCCCCTATACATCATGTATTCCTCAGGAACTACTGGGGTGCCGAAGTGCATTGTGCACGGGGTGGGTGGCACCTTGCTTCAACACCTGAAGGAGCATCGCCTGCATTGCGACTTGCGTCGTGAGGATTCCCTATTCTACTTCACCACCTGTGGCTGGATGATGTGGAACTGGCTGGTAAGTGGCTTGGCTTGTGGTGCAACCCTGGTGCTGTTCGATGGCTCTCCCTTCTATCCAGAGGCTAGGGGCTTGTGGGATATGGCGGATGAGGAGGGCATCAGCGTATTTGGCACCAGTGCCAAGTATATCGCCGCCTTGGAAAAGAGCGGCTGTAAGCCCCGCGAAAGCCACAAATTGGAGAAGCTGCGCGCGGTACTGTCTACAGGCTCGCCACTGGCTCATGAAGGCTTTCTATATGTCTACCGAGATATAAAGGAGGATCTGTGCCTGTCTTCTATTTCTGGAGGCACGGATATTATTTCCTGCTTTGCCTTGGGTAACCCTGCGTTGCCAGTTTATGCGGGAGAACTTCAGTGTCGAGGATTGGGCATGGCTGTGGAAGTCTGGAATGACGATGGCAAGCCGGTAACTTCAGAGAAGGGGGAGCTCGTGTGTGCCAAATCTTTCCCTTGTATGCCGATCGGTTTCTGGAATGATCCCGATGGGGCGAAATATAACAGCGCCTACTTCGAAAATTGGCCGGGAGTTTGGGCACACGGCGACTATGCAGAAATTACTACCCATGGAGGAGTGATTATTTACGGTCGTTCCGATGCGGTACTGAATCCCGGTGGGGTGCGTATTGGTACTGCCGAGATCTATCGCCAGGTAGAGAAAGTTGAGGAGGTGCTTGATAGCATCTGTATCGGTCAGCAGTGGCAAGACGATGTACGGGTTGTACTGTTTGTGGTGTTGCGCGAGGGCGTAGAGCTGAATGATGATCTGGTGCAGAGAATCCGCTCCACCATTCGCGCTAATACGACCCCGCGCCACGTACCCGCCAAGGTGATTCAGGTGGCCGATGTTCCGCGTACTATTAGTGGAAAAATTGTTGAGTTGGCGGTTCGCAATGTCGTGCATGGTAAGGCGGTTAAGAATAAAGAAGCCCTCGCCAACCCAGAGGCTCTGGCACTCTATGAAAATTTGCCAGCCTTGGCGGAAGACTAAAGAGATTAAGGGGGGGAGGGCGCGTAGACGGGCGTCATTTTGTTTGACTCGGTTCTGCGCTACCCTTGCCCTGTAGTAATACCAATAAATTCAAGGCAGAAGAGCAAGTATGGTTACCTATCTCTACTGGGCAGCGGTTATCGCTCTGGTTATTCTCTCCCTCTTTGCTGGCAGCCGCATGGGCAGCTTGAAAATTGGCGCCATTGTGGCTGCAGTTTTCTTCTTTGCAGGCTGGCTGGCTTATTACTTCCACTATGAACAGGTCTTTGTAAAACGCTTCGGTGGTGTGATGCGTATTTCTGTACCTGACGGTTACCGGCATATTGGCGCCACCTGGAAAGAGGATAACCTCTGGATCGAGAACTACGACCCCAAAACCAATCAATGTATTTTTACTGAATACTCCAAGGGCAATATTCTCGAGGGGCGGGTGATTATCAAAGACTGTAATCCGTTACTTGGCAGCCCGAGCACTAGCAGCCAGCCATAAACCATTTGCTTTCTCTCCGCCGGCGATTAAAACGGGACTATTAGCTATTTCGTCTCTCGTCGGCAAACTCTACCCGGGCAATATCTGTACCGGGTCATTATCAGGTGTGAAGGGATGGATACCCGGGAGTATGCGGACTAGCCGCCGTAGTCAACGGATTAATATTTTGCGAGTTCTCTTTGCCTTCCTGCTTATCGGTTTTGTATTACTGCCCTTCCAGCAGGCAGTAGCCATTCCTTTTTTTTCCAAACTTCCCGCTTTTTCACTGTATGTGCAGGGCGACCCGCAATTGCAGGAAAAATTGACTAAAGAGCTCAATGAGTTGCGTAAGAATAGTAGCGCCCTTGAGAGTTATGAAAACCTGCGGGATATCGCTCATTATGAGCGTGGAAATCTGGAAAAATTACTGCGCGCTGAGGGGTATTACGATGCTACTGTACGGGAATCGGTGCAGGGTAGTGAAATTATTTACCAAGTAATTCCCGGTCCTCAGTATTTGATAAAGAGCCTGGATATTGAAATGCCCGCGAATCTGTGGGCGGGCTTTCCCGGCTTGCCTATTTCTATCGGCGATCCATTACAGGCAGATGAGGTACTCGAAGGTGTGCAGACCATCACCAGATACCTTAATGAAAATGCCTGTCTGCTCAATGTCGATGTTACCTATCAAGCTACAGTGATTCACCAGGAGGCAGCTGCACGATTGGTGTACCGTGTGGCACCCAGTCCAGAGGTGTTGGTGGGTGAGGTGGAAATCCTTGGTGCCACTTCTGTTGAAGATGACTATTTGCGCAGTAAGTTGAATATTAACCCTGGGGATTGTTTCAGTCGCAGTAAGCTGGATGCGGCTCAATTGCGCTTATTGCGCACTAATTTAATTTCCAATGTAACTCACCAGATATCAGAGCCCTATAACGGTCTGGTTGATGTCATCTTTATTGTGCAGGAGCGCAACCACCGGACTATTACTTTGGGGGTGGGGTACACCTCTGATGAGGGCCCCGGTGTATCTGCCAGTTGGGAACATCGCAATATTTTTCACCGTGGCGAAAAGCTGGAAGTGGAGAGTAAAGTGAATAAGGTCAAGCAAACTCTAGAGAGTAAGTTGACCATACCGCGTTTTTTTAGAGATAAACAGCGCTTTACTGCGAGTGTGGCCCTAACCGGTGAGGATGTAGACTCCTACAGTTCCAAGGCCTTGACCCTTAAGGGGCTGGTATCGCGCAAGCTGAGTAAGCACCGTACCATCAGTGGCGGGGCTGAACTGAAGTTCAGCCGTGTGGATGAAAAAGTAGATGGTGCTGTGGAGGATGGGGACCCGGATGAGAATTATCATTTATTGGCGTTCCCGTTGGGATTTAAGTTAAACACTACAGATAAGCCTCTGGATGCCCGCCGCGGCGCCACCACAGCACTGGAGATTAAGCCCTATGTGGATCTCAAAAATAACAGTACTTCATTTGTCAAAAATATCCTGCAGTTGACCGCTTATAAAACGGCGCAATCGGCGCGCTACGAACCAACTTTAGCATTGCGTATCAAGGCCGGCGCCATTACTGGCGCACCCAATTTGGAACTGCCGGCGGATGAACGCTTTTATGCAGGTGGGGGTGGTTCAGTGCGAGGCTATGGGTACCAGGAGTTGGGTCCACGTATTGTTGAAATTAATGAGGACGGTCAGGAATCCCTGTCCGATGCGATCGGTGGGCGCGGCCTCAGCGAAATATCAATCGAAGGGCGTTTCCGCTTTAGTAAAACTTGGGGCGGAGTCCTGTTTCTCGATGGAGGAAATGCCTATGAGAATCCACGCCCTAACTTCTCTAACCTCTTCTGGGGGGCGGGATTTGGTGTTCGCTACAATACCTCCTTCGCTCCTATCCGCTTTGACTTAGCCTTTCCTCTGGATAGGCGCGACGGAGTAGATGATCACTACCAAGTCTATATCAGCCTGGGGCAGGCATTTTGATGTCCAGATGGAGTGTATTGGCTCTGGGCTTTGCTGGCGCACTGCTAGTTTTTTTGCGAGGCTTTCTGCGGGGGTTGTGGCGTTCCCTCGGAGCCGGGGGCTACCTGATCACGGGTCTGTTGCTATTTACTCTGCTTTCATTAATTTACTTTCTAGGCACAGAGCAGGGGCGGGTTAATTTGACCCGCACGGCTTTTTACGGTGCAGAACAGGTAATCGACGGCCTTACGATTGAAGCTGAAGGGATTGGCAGCGAGCGCCTCGGGGCCTGGTTTTTCGAACGTCTTCGGGTCGATTTTGAGAGCAATACCCTGGCAGAGGGAAGCCAGCTGGAGTTTCAGCTACAGAGTTTTTCCAGTAATCCAGTCAATATTGAGCGTATCGCTGCCAAAGATTTTCTGCTGAATCTAGATGTGCTGGATGAATTACTTAAATCCTTGACTGAAGCAGAGCAAGAAACTGCACAAGTAGTAGAGGATGAGACGGACACAGTAAAAACTTCCAGCTGGGAAGCCCTGTTGCCGAGTTTTCGCTTAGGAGAGTTAAAGCTTGAGCGATTACAGTTAATTAGCAGCAAAGTCAGCGATATTCCAGCGCTCTCTGTATCCGCTAATAGCCTGTATCGCTGGGAGGGGCAGCCCACTCAGTTGCAGCTGGAAGTTCGCGAGTTAAAAGGTGGTGATCTGCAGTTTATTGCCGAGGGGCGGGAGCAGCAGCCGGGGCGGTTTGTTCTGGACTTTTCGGCCAGTGAAACAGCTCAGGGCTTTGTGGGTCGCCAGCTACACCTGCCGAAAGGGCAGGCGTTGGATGCACGTGGCAAAATTGCTCTGCGCCGTCGCGATGAGCAGGTACAGATCGATATAGAGTCTATTTCCATTCCACTTTCCCAGCATCAATTGGCATTGACCGGTAGCCTGCTAATTGACCTTTTTCCCTGGCGTATTCACTCCGAAGGTATTTGGTTGCAGGTGGATGGGCGGCGCAGCACTGTTTCAGGCAGTATTGGTGCAAATGAGATCAGTGCTGAGCTTCACCTCAACCGCCTGCCAATTACCCTCTCTCGCCCTTGGCAAGATGTATTACACAGCGGCTGGTTTAGTGCTGATTTAACCCTATCCGGTACACTGCCACTACCCAGTATCTCTGGTCAGATTGAGCTGAATAGTCACTATCGGGAGCAGCCACTGAGTCTGCTGGGTGAGGTGAATACTGATCAGGGGGTTATTCTGTTGGAGTCACTTCGACTGGCGTTTGCCGGTGCGCAAATTCGTACGGCGGGCGCTATTGATACCGACAACAAGTCCCTGGACATCAATGTAGCGGCGCAAGAGCTGGGGGTTGAAGAGATTCGTCGATTGCTATCTGCTTTACCGCAAACAGAAGCACTAAAAATCCCCGATGACTTCTCTGGGACCCTGCATCAACTTCAGCTACAGATAAAAGGGCCATGGGACAAGCCGGTTTTTGATGGGGATGTGAGTGCTGTTACCGCTTACCGAGGCCTACAAAATGAGTTGACGGGCAAGGTGAAGGGTAATTTACAGGGGCTGACAATTACTGATCTGAGCTTGGTGGGGGAAAAGCTGAATGTATTCGGTGGCGGCTCGGTGGATATCGAGGCAAAAACACTGAATTTGCAGCTGCATTTGGATATTCGCAACCTCAGCCCTTATGAAGATCTCGGATTTGTCTCTGCACAGGGGGTTAGCCTGGGTTTAAAGGGGCTGCTGGGTGTCGAGGGCCCTTGGTCTAATCCCTACTTGAATGCCAGCCTGGAATCCGATGGTCTGGTTCAAGAATACCGCTATAACCTGAAAGGTGATGCCAGCGGAAACCTGGAAAAAATTGACCTGCAAGGCTTGCGACTGGAACTCTTTGCCAACGGCACCATGAATTACTTTGGTTCACGACAGTTTCAGGGCCTGCAATCGCCAGTGATTATCCCAGGTATCGCCAAGGGCGCGGTACAGCCTGAGCAGAGCGCGAGTCGCCTGACAGCCCTGGCCGAGGAAGCACAGCGTCTGGGGAAGCAGGGCGTCGTATTGGTGGAGGCGCAGGGAGTAATTGAGCCTAAACGGGACCAGCTCCAGGTGGGAGTGAATGTGCGTAACTTACCCTTGAGCTTGGTGGAAGTGTTTGGAGCAGTATTGCCCAGTACTATGGAGGGTGAGCTGAGCCTGGATGGAGAAATTAGTGGATCGCTTACTAACCCGGAGGTAAGGGCCAGTGTGCTGGCGCAGGGTGGTTATCGCTATGAGCCCTGGGTGCTGCAGGGCGCTCTGGATTATGCCGATAAGAGTTTGATTGTTGAGGGGCTGGAGTTTTTGTGGGCGGGGCGTAACCAATTGTCGGTCCATGGCAGCCTCAATGAACAACGTCTGGACCTGCAAGTTTTAGGTAGGGCTTCCCTGGAAGATCTCTCCCGTGAGGTAGCATTTAAAATCCCCGATCAAGGGGATATCTCCCTGCATGCGAATATTACCGGTAGCCCACGTCAGCCACAGCTTGAGGGTGATCTGCGTCTCAGCGGCTATATGCCAGGCAGGGAAAAAGGGCGGGTTCAGGTACAGCCGCTCTCTATGGCCCTGGAGTGGTATACCGAGGGCGGTGAGTTGCAAGTGTCTCTGGTAGCTGATCATGGCAATCGACGCGCAGTAGATAGCAGCGCTAGCCTGCTTATTACGCCCATAATGGAGCGATTGTTCGCAGATAACCCATCTGGACCAATAAGTGATGTTCCCCTGCAGTTGGTCAGTGATGGTACTGCAGACTTGTCTGTGGTTGCGGAGTTTATGGACCCGAGGGTGAATGTTATGCGGGGCCTGTTGAGTTTCTCTGCTGATGGTGCAGGCACACTTGGCGAGCCCCGGCTCAATGGTGCGATAGAACTCAGCGGGGCCAGCTATGAGCACCGGCCCAGTCACACGCGCATTGCCGATATCGATTTTTATATGCGCCTTACACCAGAGGAATGGCGTATTGAGCGTGGCAGTGCCATTGTTGTGGATGGCGGTACGATTAACCTGGGAGGAGCGGTGTTCTTCCCTGAGCAGTCGCCACCACAGATTAGCCTCAATTTAAACCTAAATAGAGCACACTTGTTAAATACTCCGGGGGTGCGCGGTGCCATCTCGGGAGAGGCAATTCTGTCCGGCTCCAGCCAGGATGCGGAAATTACCGGGCGCTTTACTTTACGTCCATTAGCGGTACAGATTGAACAGTGGATCGGTAGCAGTGTTCCGGAAATCCAGGTGGTAGAAGTCCAGGTGGATGGCCCACAAGTGGAGCGCGCTCCACCGTTACTCAGTAAGATTAGCCTGGGAGTGGAAGTGGTTTTAGACCAGCAATCTTATGTGCGTGGTCTGGGGCTCAACTCCCAACTGCGTGGTCAGGTGGATATTCGTGGAACTGCGGCCAAACCCGAGGCTTCAGGAAAGCTGACCATTGTGAGAGGTAGCTTTGATCTACTAGGTAAGAAATTTAATTTGCAGGAAGGGGAGATACGCTTTGAAAATAACGAAGTGGCTGTATTTGTCGAAGGCGTTTACAAATATAGCGACGGTGAAATCACAGCAAATATTTCTGGTTCTGCAACAGATATGGATATTACTTTCAGCTCTGACCCCTCAGCTTCCCAGGATGAAATCTTAGCTCAGCTGTTGTTTGGTAAGTCCTTGTCAGATATTTCTCCGCTGCAGGCGGTGCGTTTAGTGAGTGTGGTTCGCAGCTTGCAAACCGGACGCGCTGTGTTAGACCCGGTAGCCAAAACCCGGGAATTGTTGCGGCTGGATACTCTGAATATTGAGCAAGAGGAAGGTGATGAGGGGGATGAGTATGCTCTGAGCCTGGGAAAATATATTACCAACCGTATCTATGTAGAGTTGCAACGTAGTACCGATCCCCTAAGCCCCTGGCAAGCAGAAATGCAGATAGAGATAGGCGAAGACCTTAATCTGGAGTTTAAAACAGCGGACGAGGGCGATAGTGGTTCTGGTAGTGTGGAATTGCAGTGGAAGAAGGATTATTAATTTGCAATTATTAAAAGTTATCAATAAGAATGAAAGGGCTTGCTTTCGACTTGGCGGCTGATAACTCGCTTTATTTAAGTCTTTTCGTAAAAAGAACTTTTGGCTGGATCATAGAATGATTCAATTATTTAATCAGTTTTTTGAGTTTTTGATATTCTCAAAGACTATATATAAGTAAATGGCTGAATTACTCCCTTTTTTTGGAAAATGGTAAGGATGTTCAGAATTTTGCCTACTCTTTAGATGACCTCAAGTGTTTAGTGATTAGCATATTTGTAACCTCTAAAGTGCAGCCCTCTCTTGGTGGGTGATTAACTCCCCAGTTGTCAATAACGATCATCATCGACTCATCAAAAATAGTCGGGCCTTTCTCACGGTAAGCATGCCAGAGTTGATTAGTGTTTTCACACTTTGTCGCCGAAGGGGCACACACTCGAATGTCCCATTGATAAGTGCCGCTTTTGGGTCCTGAGAGAACTTGGCTGGAAGTAAAAGTGATATGCTGGCTAGTGCCACTATCGACTCTGATGGCGCCATGTTGGTTGATCCACTCTGCCTGCTTGGGGCGACCTCCCCAATTGGAGGCTAGGTCACCGGGGCCATTGGGGCCCATTGTTTCTACAAAGTCCACTTCTCGTTCCCCGCCGCTCCAACATCCCCCAGATTCTCCACACCAGGGGAACATGTATACAGCAATCCACTCGGTTGGGTTACATTTGCCCGCAGGAATAGAGACCTTGAAATCTATCGCAGCAATTTCCTCCATCTGTATGTTTTTATTGCCACATTGGACAGCTGTGGTATAGGCACAAGCCCCCTTGCTATTGCGCCGCATTATGATCGTTGCCGATCCGTCGATACTACTGGGTTGGAAGTCAATTTGGGTGCACCTATTGTATTGAGCAACCTTATCATCCTGATGGTTAAATAAGGGTTGGCACTTAATAGGCGAATTGGCTGATGCGGTGTGGAGCAAAAAAAGAATAAAGGCTCCGAGGATTGGCAGGGCTACTTTTGGCACGATTTATATTCCAGAAGGAGTTGGAAACTATTCAGATATTGGTAGCAATCAGGGGAAGCTATACAAGAATGGTATTGATTGTAGAACAGGCTAAGGTAGTTGAGCATTACCCTGTGGGAAGCCCATGGCTCAAATTTATATGCTTGATCCTATTCAGGTAGGCCCTTACTTGAGGATGCCATCTTTGATTGCCCCCTCTAGCATGCTACTAATCTCAGACCAAAGTTTTTCACTACCCTTTCCAATACGTGCGTTTAAAGAAAATATTTGATCCTTGGTGATGCCGTATTGTTTCCAACTGTGTCCCTCACCATAAATGTTATGTAGTAGGGGAGGGGTTCGGTCAATGGCCTTGGCAAATCGGGCGTCAGCCGTTTCTCCAGACTCGAATTCCTCCCATAATTTCATCAATTCTATATTCATACTTCTAGGTAATAATGATAATAGTCGTTCTAACCCTTTCTTTTCTTTAGTCTTTGCCTCGTTTGTTTCACTTGAGTATATTATGGTATCCCCTGCATCAATTTCCCCAAGATCATGTATTAGTAGCATTTGTAAAACTCGGTTTATATCAATTGGGTCATTTGAATAATCTTTCAAAATTAGCGCGCATAGACAGACATGCCAGCTGTGCTCTGCGGAGTTTTCGAAGCGATTCAATCCCACTGGTTTTGTTTTCCGTTGAATGTCTTTGAGCTTCTCTATTTCGATAATAAAGCTAAGCGCTTTCTCAATTGCTTCCATTGATACTTCCTGGTATTAGTTTTCTGGAATTATGCTCGATATCATTTTTCTTTTATAAGCTGCCACTAGCTTATTGTATTTCTATGTTGAATTTAAAGAGAAAGAGTTATAGCCCTGGAGAACTATCTGCTTTTCCTCCGACCAGTGTTGCTGGGTCCAGTCGATAGAAGTGGCTCAGTTCCCTGTAGAGCTCTGGGTGTAGGGAGCGCATAGCAATGGGGATGGTGTAAAAGCTCTCAGTGGCTACAGCAAAAAATTCAGCGGGCGATTGGGCTCCATATAAATCCAGCACGGAAGGACTGTCACCGGGGAGCTGGCCAAATTCAGCTTTTTGGCGCAAACGATGGAATTCCTGGCTCATCACTGCAGCCCAGTTGTCGCCATCGTTGGACTTCTCAAAGAGTGGGCGGCCATCAAAGTAGCCATCTTCCTCATCCACTTTATGGGCAAATTCATGTAAAGCGACATTGTGTCCTCGCTGAGGGAACTCTAAATCTTCCTCCAAATCACCCCAGGAGAGCACTACGGGGCCGCGATAGTGTGCCTCGCCTTCCCGTGCGCTGTGCTTGTGGGTCTCTATATAACCCTCTCGGTGAGTTTCCTGGGCAACGTAAGTGTCCGGATAGAGTAGTAAGGTGTAGAGGTTGGGGTAACACTCGTTTTTACGACCCAGCAGTAGAAGGCATGCATGGGCGGCGATCGTGACTCTCATTTTTTCATTCACTTGTAAGCCGTCGCAGCCGACAAATTCTTTGTCATGAAGAAAAAGTGCGATATTTCCACGTAGTTCTTTCTGCTGGCCACTATTTAGATCGTGATATAGAGGAAGCGCTTCCTTGAGGAGCTGTAACTGCTCCTGAGTCAATACTTGTGCACGTCGATAGTTGATGCGCCAGCGGCGATAAAGAATCGGTATTAACCAAATTGCCAGGGCGAGCAGGATAATTGCAATAAAAGCGCTCATAGATTATGTGCCTGCTGTCTGGCTGAATTATTCTCGTCTATTGAAAAAGTTTCACAGGTCGTACCTTGGTGGTACTTTATTTGTTTCTGCCGTTTATTGAATACCCAAATAGAGGGTAGCTTGCAGAACTCATAGAAATTTTCCTGCCGATCGTTGTGTGCGGTCCGATAAAGACGTAACCGAAGGGGGTCGGAGAGTGTTATGTATTTATGATCTTGACTGTGAGCTATCCACTTGCAGTTTTTCTCCATCTGTACCATTGAGGCTATCGATTTAACATTAAAGCTGCGACCAGGCTTTCTTACTTCTCGAAACTCAGTGTTCAATTGTGAGTCTAGGATTGTCAGATTATTGCGATCATCTGTATTGTGTAGAGTTCTTTTATATTTAGTGAGTTGTTTCTGAATCGATACCATACTGGCTGGCCTTTGCTTCAGTCTCTTTGGGATTCCAGCGGGGGGGGTATAAACCTGGTTGAGCAAAATACAAGTTTGACTTTGCAGTTCTCAGGAAAAAGATTGATGTTGAGAGTTTTCCAATAGGGGTCTATAGCCATACCGCTTTACTATTTTCTGAGTTGGGGGGATTACGTGCCGTTTTCAAGTTCTTTGGCTAGAAAATATGTCTGGCATAGGGGGTGGCTGAGTATAAGTCTGTTTCTATGGTGGAAAGATGCGACTTGATAAATAGCTATTCGGTGTCAACACTTAGGGCGTCTGGGTGATTTTTCTGTCGCTTTGGAGATGGTTATGCGTATGCGCTCCGTTGTTGTTTTTCTCGGGTTGATGTTCGGTGTTCTTGTTCAGGCGGTTGCCCAATCGGGCGGCACACCCTTAAAGGTGGCAATAGCTGGCGATGCTCCCCCCTATGTGATCAACAATGCTACCAGTGGCCTGGAGGTCGATATTGTACGGGAAGCGCTGCCTGGGTATTCGGTGCAGTTTGAACAGATGGGTTTTGCAGAGACAGCCCCAGCCCTTGAGCAGGGTAAAGTACAGGCAGCTGTTAATGTGATGAAGAAAGATGATGGTCTTTTTTACTCTAATAACATGATCAGTTTTGCCAATTACGCAATTACCAAAGCTACCGATAAAATGAAAATTGATAGCATTGCTGATTTGGCCGGTAAGAAGGTGATTACTTGGCAGGGAGGGCCTATGGATTTAGGGCCGGAATTTGAAAAGATGTATGGACCCAATGGTACGCAGCGCCAGAATATTATTCAGGCTCCAACAGCCCCCGATCTTGTCGCTCAATTTTGGAAAATGAAAGACGTGGTGGCGGTTGTAGATATGGAGCTGTTTAAGCATTTGAGTAATAAAATGGGACATAAAATGGATCAGGTTAATCTTTTCCCGATCTTCGTTCCAATGACCGATTTCCGTGTAGGGTTCCGTGATCAGAAGGTGCGCGATGATTTCAATAGTGGGCTTGCCAAGCTGTGCAGCAGTGGCCGCTATCAGGAGTTGTTGAAGAAATATGATGTTGTACAGAAGGAGAACATCTGCAAGTAAGCAGGTGTGAGAATCTCCGTATTGTACGGTGAGTGAAGGGGCCTCGGTTGTTATCAAGGCCTTTTCAATTTTTCAGGGACTAACCAAGCTAGGCTATCTTGCCAGCTAACTTAGCTGAAGGTTGTTAGCTATAAGGTAGGTAAAAAGTCAGAAAAATAAAAAGGGCCTGTAACTTGCGTTACAGGCCCTTTTTGTATGGCGCGCTCGGGAGGATTCGAACCTCCGACCGCCTGGTTCGTAGCCAGGTACTCTATCCAGCTGAGCTACGAGCGCGTTATGGGTGCGAACTATAGTCAGTTGATCTGCTTAAGTCAACTGATTTCAAAGAAAATCCTTTAAAAATCCGCAACTTATCGAACTTTTTCGCCCCTTGGGGCAGGGCCAGAGAGTTCGACAGGGCGCGAATTTTGCCGCGTGGAACGAGAGTTTGCAAGTTCTTTTTAACAATAGTTGTTACAGGCCTTTAGGTGGGGTTGATTGAGACCGCTGAGCGCCGCCCTCATTCGTTAGCCCGAGGCTTTATGGGCCTATACATATGCCGGCTCAGCATAGTTGGCGGAGAACTATACTGATTGTTCCAGCATAAAGGGACTGCGCTTCAATTTTTGGATAGTAGGCTACCCCAATATCAGTGAGATCTTATGGCAATGGCGGATGACGATGAGAAAGGGAAGAAGTTACCTGCCGAGGAGCCAGGTTCCCCTCTCTCTGGCCAGTCTCAGCAGAGTCCACTTGGTTGGCTGCAGTATGTGGTACTCCTTTTCCTGGTGATCCTCACTCTTCAATACTGTTCGAATGGGCAGTTTGGTTCAGAAAGAGAGGTTTTATCTTACAGTGACTTTAAGAGTGCGCTAAGCAAGGGGGAAATTGCCAGTGTACTTTTTGAAGGACAACGTATCACCGGAGTCTTCAAACAAGTAGCCAGTAAGCAGCCCGAGGGAAAGAGTGAGACTAAAGATAAAGCCCAGAAGCCAGAAGAAAAACGCTTTGAGACGACCATACCCCCGGTGCAGGACCCCGAGTTAATGCCCTTACTGAAAAAGCAGCAGGTAATAATTGAAGCGGAATCATCCCAGGGCGGATTTTGGCAAAGGATGGCGATCTTGCTGTTGCCGTGGGTTTTGATAATTGCCTTGCTGGTTTGGTTGGGGCGTCGAATGCAGGCCCGAATGGGTGCTATGACCCCAGGCAACCCATTCAGTTTTGCCCGGTCACCGGCCAAACGCTATGAACGCAGTGAATCCGAAGTGACTTTTGCTGATGTGGCTGGCCTTGCCAATGCCAAGAGGGACTTGCAAGAAATAGCCGGCTACCTAAAAGACCCTGAACACTACCGTAAACTCGGGGCAAAGATTCCTCGCGGTATTCTGCTGATGGGCCCCCCAGGTACAGGCAAAACATTGATGGCCAAGGCTTTGGCAGGAGAGAGTGATGCTCCCTTCTTCAGTATCAGTGGTTCGGAGTTTATAGAGATGTTTGTCGGTGTCGGGGCATCGCGGGTGAGGGATATGTTTGCTGAAGCCAAGAAAGAGGCTCCAGCAATCATTTTTATCGATGAAATTGATTCAGTAGGGCGGGCGCGCGGCACGGGTCTGGGAGGGGGACACGATGAGCGTGAGCAAACCCTGAATCAGATTCTCGGCGAAATGGACGGCTTTGATCCCCAGGAGGCGGTGGTTGTGATAGCGGCAACCAACCGCCCCGATGTGTTGGATGCGGCACTGCTTCGCCCTGGGCGCTTTGATCGCAAGATCACCCTGGATTTACCGGATAGGCCTGCTCGAAGGGACATCCTAAGTATTCATACTAAGAATGTCCCACTACATGGGGAGGTCGACCTGGAGCGCTTGGCTGCCTTAACGGCGGGTTTCGCCGGGGCGGACTTGGAAAACCTGATTAATGAAGCCGCGTTGTTGGCGGGCAGGCAAAATAGGACAGCCGTGGATATGGATTGTCTGCTACAGGCCAGGGACAAAGTAGTACTTGGTGGCGAGCGGGAAGTGATAATGGGGGAGGAAGATCGAAAGACGGTTGCCTATCACGAGGCTGGCCACGCGCTCACCGCGATGCTGCTACCCCATGCCGATCCGTTGGAGAAAGCCACTATTATTCCCAGGGGACACAGCCTCGGGGCAACAGAACAGATTCCACTAGAAAATCACCACAACATGAAAGTGAGCTACCTGCGTGATCGCATCGGTGTGATGTTGGGGGGGAGGGTGGCTGAGCAGGTCGTGTTTAATGAAGTCAGCAGTGGGGCAGAGTCCGATTTGAAGCAGGCCACCCGGTTGGCCCAGCATATGGTAACGCACTGGGGTATGAGTCAGAAACTTGGACCCGTGGCCTTTCGGCGCGGGGAGGAGCATATCTTTCTTGGTAAAGAAATGGCGCAGCAAAAAGATTTCAGTGAGCATACTTCTGAGATTATTGATGATGAAGTCATCGCCCTGGTCAGCGCAATAGAGGCGGAAGTCCAGAATCTTCTACAGGGCCATCGCAAGGAGCTCGATGCCCTGGCACAAGCGCTACTAGAAAAAGAAACCCTCGATGCTTCTGAGATGCATCAAGTAATCACACTTGGGGGCAAAGCAGACTCTTGATCTGCAAGCGGTTAAGGGATCGGATACATCCTAGCGCTGCATTTGCAGTTGACGAATTGATAGGGCATTGCTCGGCTAGCTTACCAGTGGGTCGTTTGCGATGTACTAATAAGGTGAAAATAATTTGTTACTTCTGGCAATAAAGTGGCCGGACTTAATGGTCAAATTCACTTTTGTATAAAGTGGAGAAATTTGTAATTAGTGTCACACTTTTTTAACAGAATATTCAAAAGTACCATTTCTCAGTATCCACACCCAGAAAAATCTAGTCTATTAACCGAGTAATTTTGCTGACTGCTAGGTCTTTTATGTTGAAGATAACGAAGTTTGAGCCTGTATTTCGCCGTTACTGCATTTTTTAAATTTATCAAGCTAGATTTAACTCACGCCTTGGCTGCTCTTAACAAAAATAAATTTTGATTCCTTACTTTTTAAGGGGAATTTTGGGTGTGGGCGAGTTAAAAGTTCGCACTTAAATAGTGCATGTTTAGTTCTTTTTTTTAGTCAGGATTTAGTTTTTCCTCTTCCAACGAACTTTCCAGACTAATTGAGTTATTTTTATCGTTATCCGCGATAAATAGACTTCCACCGGGCGTGGCTAGCCTGTAATCTGTTTGAGTCACAGAAAATATGCGAATTCTGTGCCTCTTTATCAGCGCGGTCTTGGATCGGAATCCCGCAAAGTCGGAATCTCCACAGAGAGAGTAGAGCGGCGGGATAAGGCAGTACCGATTGCGATAAGTCCGTTGTTGTAGATAAAAACAATAAAACAATGGAGAGAAAACATGGGAAGTCCGTCAAAACTTAAGCAGCACTCCGCTCTGCTTTCCGCCTGTTCTGTAGCGACTCTTTGGTTGGCCAGTGGTGCGACCCCCAGCTTTGCCGCTGAGGGTTCGGTAGGTACTCTAATGGAGGAGGTGCAAGTCACCGCCCGCAAACGCGCCGATGCAGAAATCCTGCAGGAGGTTCCCGTAGCGGCCACCGCCTATTCTGGCGATCAGTTAGAGGCTCTGCACACCAAGGATCTGCAAAGCCTTTCCTTCAAAATGCCCAATGTTCAATTGGAAGATGTGGGCACGGTAAAAAATACCGCAAACTTCACGGTACGCGGCCTGGGTATCAATAGTTCTATTCCCTCTATTGATCCTACCGTCGGTGTGTTTGTGGACGGTATGTATCTGGGTGTGAACGCCGGTGTGGTGACCGACCTGTTCGACCTGGAAGGTGTTGAAGTCTTGCGGGGTCCACAGGGCCTGCTATTTGGCCGCAATGTAACTGGTGGTGCAGTGGTCATAAAGACTGCCCGCCCCACGGATGAATTTTCTACACGCTTTAAAATATCCACCACCGACAATCTCGATACTGTCGCAGCCGGCTCCATTAACGGCGCCATTTCCGATACGGTCAACGGCCGTTTAACGGTTTATTACAACGATGACCGCGGATGGTTCGAAAACGTTGCCACTAACAACGACAATGCCGGTGCTTCCGACAGCTGGTTTATTCGGCCAAGCTTTAGTATCCAGCTGAGCGATACGGCGGAGCTATTGGTGCGTATGGAGCACGGCCGCATGGATTCTGATGGTGTGGTGGCTCAGAACCGCGGTTATGAATCGACTTATGTTCAGACTAGGGAAGGTTTGCAATTTGCTCCAAGTGCCCCACTGATTGCTGCGTCAATTGGCATTGATGATTGGGATAACGGCAGAGATTCTTTTGAGGTGGCACAAAATGAGGAAGGCTACCAGAAAGATGAGTGGAGCCAGGTTATTACCGAGTTCAATAAAGATGTTGCCTTTGGTGATGGCACCATCACCAATATTCTCGCCTGGAGGGAATATGAGGCTCACGGGCTGGGTGATATCGACTCTCTACCGGTTACGCTGTTCCATGCTGATTCCAGTGTGGATCAGAGCCAGCTTAGTAATGAGCTGCGCTACTCTGGGCGTTTTGGTCGCACTGCTCTGACTACTGGTGTTTACTGGTTTAGCCAGGATGTCACCTACTTGGAGAATCGTCTTTTAAGTTTCGGGACAATTGACTGGACGGGAGGCGGTGAACAGGATCACAGCACTTATGGCGTATTTGCCCAGGCGGATATTGACTTAAATGAAGCTTGGGTTTTGACCCTGGGGGGGCGCTACTCCAGTGAGAAAAAAGATGCCAAGATAGCCTCTATTCCCCTGAACCTCTGCTCTTTAGACGGCTGTGCAGGCTACGACTATAAAGATAGCGAGAGTTGGAATGCCTTTACGCCCAAGGTGGGCCTGCAGTGGTCCGTCTCCGATGATACACAGTTGTATACTTTCTGGACCAAGGGCTTCCGCAGCGGCGGTTACAATTTCCGTAATGCAGGAATTAATCCTTTAACTGAAAGGCCCTATTCTCCACAGGTTACCGATCAAGAGGAGCAGAGCAGCTTCGAGATTGGCGCCAAAGTGGATTGGCTGGATGGGCGTCTACGCACCAATATGGCGGTATTCCACAATACTATTGATGATATGCAGCGTGAGGAAAACCTTCCTGATGCGGTAACAGGGGTTGCACAAATCATCCGCAATACTGCCGATGCAACCATCCGCGGGGCCGAGTTGGAGGCTATGGCGGCCCTTAGTGAAAATCTGCTGTTTACCTTTAATGTTGGCTATGTTGACGGTGACTACGATAAGGTGCTGGGTGATCTAAATGGCGATGGACTTGTAGATAGTACCGATCTCGGTCTTGAGATTCCGCGTCTGGCCCCCTGGACCTACGGAATGGGCTTTATCCACGACTTGCAGTTAGGCGCCTTCGGCACCCTGACTTCTCGTGTGAATTTTAATCATAGGGATGAAGCTCCTTACACCGATGACAATCGCGGCATGTTGTCAGAAGTGGATATGCTGGATTTCAGCATCGGCTATACCCCGGATAATGGAAGCTATACGGTTTCGTTGTTCGGCAAGAATATGCTGGATGAAATGGCGGAGGGTAACAATACCCAGTTACCTCCTGTTATGGGAGGAGTTGGCGCCAGTTTCACACCACTGAATAAAGGCCGTGTGATGGGAGTGGAGTTCCTATACGAGCTTTAAATCGCAACTCACTTTTGGAATTAATTGAGATATTGGCTCTCATTTAATGCATTTCTTGGCCGGGCCACTTGCATACAGGATCTTTCGGTGATTTGTGCAAGTGTTCCCGGCCACATTGCTTTTACCCTCCTGTAATTCCCTCCTATTAGCGGTACAGTAGTGCTCAATATCTCTCTGATGGTTTGAGGGTTTGTCGCCATCACTGAATCGGGTCGTGAAGAATTTAAAGGATAAAGGAGCGAATAATGCGTGCTATTGATCTACCGGAATATGGAGGCCCTGAGGTTATGCAGCTGGCGGATCTGCCCAGACCGGAGGTCGCCCCAGGTGAAGTGTTGGTTGAGGTAGCTGCCGCTGGTGTCAATCGTCCCGATATCGTTCAGCGTAATGGTCATTACCCACCGCCTCCAGGTGCCTCACCTATTCTTGGGCTTGAAGTTTCCGGTCGGGTGGCCGCTGTGGGTGAAGGCGTTGAACGCTGGCAAGTTGGCGATAAGATCTGTGCCCTAACTAATGGCGGCGGATATGCGGATTTTGTGACGGTTCCAGAAGGGCAGTGCCTACCAATACCCGGTTCTTTGTCTATGGTGGAGGCTGCGACATTACCGGAGACTTTCTTCACGGTTTGGGCCAATGTATTTGATCGGGCTCGTTTGAAAAGTGGAGAGATCTTCTTGGTACATGGCGGTAGCTCGGGTATTGGCACTACCGCTATTCAGTTGGCACACCAGCTGGGTGCCAGGGTTTTCGTCACAGCTGGTTCCCCAGAAAAATGTGCGGCTTGTGTACAACTCGGCGCCGAGCGAGCAATAAATTACCGGGAAGAAGATTTTGTACAGGCAGTAAAAGAAGCTACTTCAGGACATGGAGCGGATGTGATTCTGGATATGGTGGGTGGCAGCTATATTGATCGTAATATTCAAGTGGCTGCGAATGATGGCCGTATCGTGAATATCGCCTATCTGCAGGGAGCCAGAGTCGAAGTGAATATGTTACCGGTGATGTTGAAGCGGCTTTCCCTTACCGGCTCGACTTTAAGGCCAAGATCCACACAGGTTAAGGCCAGTATTGCACACTCTTTGGAATCACAAGTTTGGCCATTAATAGAAGCTGGAAAAATTCACCCTCAGATTGCTGCGCGCTTCCCTTTGGAGGAGGTTGCCGAAGCACATCGGCTTCTTGAGTCTGGCAAGATCGTTGGGAAAATTGTGCTCACCTTATGATTTTTAGAAAATCTACGTTGGTAGCCTACGGAGCGGAGTAATTGGGTATCTGTTGGATAACCCCCTCTGGGGTGTGGAGTGGCGAGCAATAGCTGATACCCGGTGCTTTCTGTAGGGGCACAGCCACACTGGCATCGTCGCTCATCATTTCTACATAGGCCTTGTAGAGATTGCTGATGTTACGCACATATTGCACAGGCTCCGATCCCCTTACATAGCCATAACGCGCACGCTTAAAATACTGGGGTTGGGCCAGCTTTAACATGGCTACTTCTACATTGTCGAACCAGACATTGGGGTCTAGGCCCAACTGCTTGGCGAGGCGCTGTGCATCGAGAAGGTGGCCATAACCAGCGTTGTATGAGGCTAGAGTGAACCAGAGTTTGTTTACCGTGGGCAGGGAGGGGTTAAACCGGTCTCTGACCCAGTCCATATATTTCACACCGGCTTTAATGGCGCGCTCCGGTTCAAATAGTGGGGGTGGAAATCCCATTTCCTCTGCGGTTGCCGGCATTACCTGCATCAGACCTTGTGCACCAACCGGTGAAACCGCTTTTGGATTGAAATTACTTTCCTGCCACATTTGTGCAACGATCATGCGCCAGTCAAAATCATATTTATAAGCCGATTCTTTTACCAGGTCATCATAGGGGGAGAGGTTTTCTCCTGGGATTATTCGGGTGCTAACCCTCTGCATAAAGCGTTTGTTGGGCTCAAAGTAGGCCGCATACTGTTTTTTATACTTCGCAGTTTTTCTATAGCCCTCGATAAATTTATTGAGGTTCTTCAGTAGATGCCAGTTCTGGCGTAGAACCAGCCAGCCTTGGGGCTGGGGGTCTCCGAGTAATGTGCCTAGTACCAAATTGGGCTGTACTGAAGCCTCAATTTTTGCGCGCCCAGAATTTGAAATGGTGGCATCGATTAGACCGTCCGAGATCAAAGAGAAAATTTGTGATTGGGACATATCCGGCGGTGCAACCTGAACTTCTACGTCAATACCTGCGTTGCGCAGAGTTTTAGCTGTGTCAATAAAAGAAGAGTAGGCACGTAGAGTGAGTTTTCGGCCGCTCAAGTCCTGAATTTTTTCGATTGGGGGTTTATTTTTGCTACTTATGATTTGCTCTGCCGACTCTACATAAGGTTTGGTGAATACCATCCCTTGTGGCTCATAGGATGGGGTGATATTGAGTTCCGATCCGGCAAAATCCCCGCGTCCGGCCCTGAGCCAGTCCGCTAAGCTCTCTTCATACGGCACCACAATAATTTGTAACTGCAGTTTGTGTTTGTCTGCGAAGGCTTTTGCCAATTCATAGTCAAAACCCATTAACAGACCTTTCCAAATAAAGTAGGTCGTGGGGCCGTTATAAGTAAGCAAGCGAATAACACCAGATTTTTTAATGCCCTTCCAGTCGGTGATGCGCTCTTCCTGGGCCTTCACCAGATTTCGAGTAATAAAGTTATCCACGGTGGAATTGAGTCGCTTAGTGTCTTTGCGCATTCCCCAGGCGATATTCTGCATCTCGCTAACATAAGCCCCTAGGCGTAAGTCGTCCCTATAGTTGCGTAAATCCTCCGCAGAAAAGTTCTCGAGAATCGCGACCCGATTATTTTTCATATTGAGCATATCGATCAAACCATCGCGATTACCGTGAATAACAAATTCACGCACAGAAAGTTTCGCATCAGGATATTTGGCAATTAATTGTTGCGCAGCTTCTATATTGGCAGAGCCCTGCGGAACAATTAATTCAACATCGTTAAGTTTGCTCGGGTCGCTAATATCTGGACCGGAAGGGCCAGTAACTAGCTGCAGGCGGGATTGGCGCATGGGTACGCTGAAGTCAATGATTTTCTTTCGCGCATCGGTCACTGTTAGGTTATAGGCAATGACATCAGCTTCACCGGCGATTAACATTTCTACTGCTTTGTCGGGGGTTGGGGCCTTAATCCACTTGGCCTCCAGTTTTAATTGGTCGGCGAGTTTATTTCCCAGCTCGAAGTGACGCAGGCTGACTACTCCGTCTCTAGGTAATAGGTTTTCCGCTGCTCCGGTCAAGTTCACGAAGCGGATGGTGCCGTGTTTTTTTATTTCCTTGAGGTCTCCGGTTTCAATGTAATTGACCTGTTGTTCTTTTGCAGGAATAACAATAGGACTTTTTTTCTCCTCGGTTGGGGTATTTGCCTGAGGGCTACTTTCTGAAGAGGCCGTAGGTTGTAAAGTACCTGACTTCTCTGAATCTTCGGGTGCTTTTGGGGAGCACCCGGCAAGTGCGAGAATTAGTATAAAAAAGTATAAAAAAATCCAGCAATAGGGGCTGATAGCTTTATAACGGCACCTCATAGATAGCTCCAAAAGCTCTCTATGTGTGGATTATAGTGTCGTGCCTCTTCAGCCCATTTTCTGGTTTCAGTGACTGATGTTCTCTACCTTGGCGGAAAAGTGACCCCGGGCCAATTGAACTTCAATTTCCTGGTTTATTTCGAGCGTGTGGCTGTCTTTTAGAGGTTTACCTTGGGAATCCTTGGCAATAGCATAGCCGCGCTGTAAAACAGCCAGTGGGCTCACATTGTGAAGTAACTGCGCTTGGTGGTTGAGCCTGTCCGCTTTTTGCTGCAAAAGGCGCTCAGCCGCGCGTTGCAAAGTGCTTTGCACAAATTTCAGCTGTTCTCCTTTTTTCTGTAATTGCCTCTGGGGTTGGTAGTGGGTAAAGGCCCGTTGAGCTGCTGCCAATTGGTTGCGGCGCTGCTGAATTTGCTGCTGGCCTGCGGCCAATAGGCGCATCTCCAGGTGGTCCAGGCGTTGCGAGCGGTTTTGCAGTTGTTCGCGCGGGTGGCGTAAACGATTACGGCTCAACATAATTTTCTGCTGTAAGTGGCGAACCTGCTGCTGTATGGCCCTATATAATCGAAGCCTACTATTTTCCAGCCGTTGATATAACTCAGCGGCATTTGCACTGGCAATTTCCGCTGCTGCTGAGGGGGTGGGTGCGCGTAGATCGGCAGCCAGATCGGAAACGGTCGTGTCTGTTTCGTGGCCTACCGCAGAAATTGTGGGAATGGGGCAGGTGGCCAAGGCTCGCGCAACAATCTCCTCATTGAAAGGCCAGAGATCCTCCAAAGAGCCGCCACCACGCCCCACGATAAGTAGGTCGTGGCGACCGCTGCGGCCAGCTTTTTCAATAGCGCCGGCGATTTGTTGCGCCGCTCCCTGGCCTTGTACAGCCACTGGCCAGAGTTCAATTCGCGCTCCAGGGTGGCGTCGACCCAATACATGGATCATATCGCGAATCGCGGCACCAGTCGGGGAAGTGATAATGCCAATATTGGTGGGCAAATAGGGCAGGGCGCGTTTTCGGGCGCTGTCGAATAGCCCTTCGGCCTGTAATTTGGCTTTGAGTTGTTCCAGTTGGCGCATCAGGGCGCCGAAGCCGGCTTCCTCCATATGTTCCACGATCAACTGGAATTCACCGCGGCCCTCATAGAGGCTAACCCGTGCGCGGATCAGCACTTCGCGGCCGTTTTGTGGGCGAAAAGCCACACTGCGGTTGCGCCCGCGAAACATGGCACAGCGCACCTGGGCGCGGGCATCTTTCAAGCTAAAATACCAGTGGCCGGAGCTGGGCACAGTAAAATTGGAGATTTCCCCGCTGATCCACAGTAGTGGAATGCTGCCCTCCAGCAGCTGTTTCACCTCCCGGTTCAAATCGCTTACCGACAGGACACTGCGTTTGCTGTTGGGAGTTGCTGGGCTGGATTGCATCTGTGCCTCTCAAGTGAAAACTGGCGGAGCAATATTGCAGTATCCCCTTTATAGGTAAAGTGCTTTACTCGTTAAATCTGATTTTCTATGAAATGCCATTTGCGCTTTTATTCCTGAGAGGTATAATCGCGCCGATACCCAATCCCGCCTATTCGAGGTTTGAGTGTCAACAATGTCTGAATCCAATCTGCGCATCGCGCGCGAAGCCCTCACTTTTGACGACGTCCTACTTGTGCCCGGTTATTCCGAGGTGACCGCCAAGGATGTCAGCCTTAAAACCCAGCTGTCCCGCAATATCACCCTGAATATTCCCATTGTCTCCGCTGCTATGGATACAGTAACGGAAGCGCGCCTGGCAATTGCCCTGGCACAGGAAGGTGGTATCGGCATTATTCACAAGAGCATGTCCATTGAAGAACAGGCTCTTGCGGTGCGTGCGGTGAAAAAATTTGAAGCCGGTGTGGTAAAAGACCCGATTACGATCGAGTCGGATGCCACCGTGCGTGAATTGATCGCCCTGACAACCCATCACAATATTTCCGGTGTTCCGGTAATGGATAAAGGAGATCTGGTGGGTATTGTTACCAGCCGCGATGTTCGCTTCCTTACCGACCTGGATGTGAGTGTTGCCAGTGTTATGACGCCAAAGGAGCGCCTGGTAACTGCACACGAAGATGCCTCTTCTGATCATGTGCGCGAATTGCTGCACAAGCACCGCATCGAGAAAGTACTCGTTGTGAACGATGATTTTGAGTTGCGCGGCCTGATTACCGTTAAAGACTTTAATAAGGCAGAGCAATACCCGAACTCCTGTAAAGATTCCGATGGTCGCCTGCGTGTTGGCGCATCAGTGGGCACCAGTCCTGACACCGATGACCGCGTAGCGGCTCTGGTAGAGGCCGGTGTGGATGTGTTGGTTGTGGATACTGCCCACGGCCATTCCCGCAACGTAATTGATCGCGTGCGTCGCATTAAGGAAATGCATCCTCAGGTGGATGTAATTGGCGGCAATATTGCCACTGGCGACGCCGCGCGCGCATTGGTTGAAGCTGGTGCGGATGCGGTGAAGGTAGGTATTGGCCCGGGCTCTATTTGCACCACCCGAATCGTGACGGGTATCGGTGTGCCCCAGGTAACGGCAATTGCTGAGGTTTCCACTGCGCTTAAAGGAACAGGGGTACCTATGATCGCCGATGGTGGCATCCGCTATTCCGGTGATATTTCCAAGGCAATTGTTGCGGGTGCATCTTCCGTAATGATGGGCTCTATGTTTGCCGGTACCGAAGAGGCGCCGGGTGAGGTGGAGCTATACCAGGGGCGTACTTACAAGTCCTATCGAGGTATGGGATCCCTCGGTGCCATGGCGCGCACTCAGGGCTCCTCCGATCGCTACTTCCAGGATGCCAGCAAGGGCGCTGAAAAACTGGTCCCGGAAGGTATTGAAGGGCGCGTCCCTTATAAAGGCCCTCTGTCTGCCATTGTGCACCAGATGCTCGGTGGCCTGCGCTCTGCTATGGGTTATACCGGTAGTGTGGATATTGAAACCATGCGCACCCGTCCGGAATTTGTGCGGGTAACTGCCGCCGGCATGGGTGAGTCCCATGTACACGATGTGCAGATTACCAAAGAGGCGCCCAACTACCCGGTGGGAGGACGCTAAGCCCCTCGGTGAACAACTTTCAGTACCAAGCCGCAAACGGACCTTTCAGGTCCGTTTGCCGTTATTTATTCTGTTAATGAGTCAATCATGAGCCAAGATATCCACTCCAGTCGAATTCTGATCCTCGACTTTGGGTCCCAGTACACCCAATTGATCGCCCGCCGAGTGCGCGAGCTGGGTGTTTTTTCCGAAATTCGCGCCTTCGACATGAGCGAAGAAGAGATCCGCGAATATAACCCGAAAGGTATTATCCTGGCCGGTGGGCCCGAATCTGTACCGGAAGAGGGCTCTCCCCGCGCGCCAGAAGTGGTTTACAGCTTGGGCGTGCCTGTTCTGGGGATTTGCTATGGCATGCAGACCATGGCACACCAGCTAGGTGGTGCCGTACAGGGAAGTAACGTCCGCGAGTTTGGCTACGCCCAGGTAAAAGTAGAGGGCACTTCCAATCTGCTGCGCGATATCAAAGATCACCTCAACGATGATGGTGAGGCGCTGCTGGATGTATGGATGAGCCACGGCGACAAAGTCGTGCAAATGCCGGAAGGCTTTGCGCTGATGGCCTCCACCGATTCCTGCCCCATTGCTGGTATGTACTCCGCTGACAAGAACTTCTTTGGGGTACAGTTCCACCCGGAAGTGACACATACCCTGCAGGGTATGCGCATCTATGAACACTTTGTCATTGATATCTGCGGTTGTGAAAAGCTCTGGACCCCGGCCAATATTATCGAGGACTCCATTGCCAAAGTGCGCGAACAGGTGGGTGATGGCAAGGTATTGCTGGGTCTCTCCGGGGGTGTCGACAGCTCTGTGGTGGCGGCACTGCTGCACAAGGCTATTGGCGATCAGCTGACCTGTGTTTTTGTGGACAACGGCTTGTTGCGCAAAAATGAGGGCGATCAGGTGATGCAAATGTTTGCCGATAATATGGGCGTGCGGGTTGTTCGCGCCGATGCGCAAGAGGATTTCCTCTCACGTCTGGCAGGTGTGGATGAGCCTGAAGCCAAGCGCAAAATTATCGGCAATACCTTTATCGAGATTTTCGATCGAGAAGCGTCCAAATTGCAGGATGTGAGGTTCCTGGCTCAGGGTACTATTTATCCAGATGTGATCGAATCTGCCGCCGCCAAAACGGGCAAAGCCCATGTAATCAAGTCTCACCACAACGTGGGCGGCTTGCCGGAAGATATGCAGTTTGAACTGGTGGAACCACTGCGTGAGCTGTTTAAAGATGAAGTGCGCAAAATCGGCCTGGAGTTGGGTCTGCCTTACGATATGGTTTACCGCCACCCCTTCCCGGGACCGGGCCTGGGCGTTCGCATTCTCGGCGAGGTAAAGAGAGAGTATGCCGATATCTTACGCGAGGCAGACGCCATCTTTATCGAGGAGTTGCACAAGGCTGATTGGTACCACAAAACCAGCCAGGCATTTGTGGTATTCCTGCCGGTGAAATCGGTTGGTGTGGTGGGCGATGGCCGCCGCTATGAATATGTAGTGGCGCTTCGAGCCGTGGAAACCGTGGACTTTATGACGGCGCGTTGGGCGCATTTGCCCTACGAGTTGATTGAGAAAGTCTCCAACCGCATTATTAATGAGATAGAGCATATCTCCCGCGTGGCTTACGATGTATCGAGCAAGCCACCGGCTACCATCGAGTGGGAGTAAGCGCTTAATCTCACTTCTTTAATGGGGCGCTTGGCGCCCCATTTCTCTATTTTCCCCGCCAAGCGTGCCACTTTCCACAGCTGAGCCCTTTGCTTCAAATGGCGCTTAACTGGTGCGCACGTCTCTTGCTTTTATCTTGTAATTCACTGTAACTCGTTGATTTTTTGGGCGTTTCAAAAGCTGGTCATTTTTTCTTCAGATTGTCACATTGGCGCAACCATGGGCCTTTGCGACAGGGAAAGAATAGTTATCCTCAGAGATATCCACAGAATCTGTGGGTAGCCACTCTTCGAGAGGGGTGTAGTTGGTAATTAGGGGGTTGAAAGAGAAAGAAGGGGCACCTTTTGCACAGAGATGCCCTGGGCGGATTAAAGTTGGCGCCGGAAGCTGATCAGTGCCGCAGTAACTGCTACGTTGAGGCTCTCCACACCATTTTGCATGGGGATACGCACTAGCTCGTTACACTGCTTGGTGACCGCATCGCTAACCCCGCGGGTTTCATTGCCCAGAACAAAAATAGTTGGTTTGTTACCGGGAACCTCTGCAAGGGTCATTGAGGCATGGGAGGACAGGCCACAGATACGTGCGCCGGAATCGCGAAAATCGCTTAGTGCATCGGTCAGGGTGTCGCACCGTAGTATCTGGGTTTTAAACAGAGTGCCGGTGCTGGCTTTGATCACCAGTGGGTCAATCTGTGCGCAGCCCTTTCTCGGCAGGAGAATACCATCCACACCGCCGGCACAGGCTGATCGGATAATCATGCCGAGATTTTGTGGATTGGTAATACCGTCCAGCGCTAAAAGTTCGTAGGTCTTAGCCTCATTCTTGGGCAGGAAGGCTTTGTAGTTGCCGTAGTTGGGTAGGGCCAGATCCAGCGCTACACCCTGGTCCTGGCGAGAATTTTTCGAGATGCGGGAGAGTTCTTTCCGATCCAAGTAGGAGATTTCTATCTGGCGCTCCTCGGCCAGAGACTCCATTCGACTGATCAGCTGGTCGCGTCGGTTGCTGCTAGCCAGGTGCAGCTTGTGTACCGGAAGTTCTGGGTCTTCCAGTGCTTCGAGCACCGGCTTGCGCCCATAAATAGTTAGTAGGCTGTCGAAAAAGGCCCTTTTTTTTAGGTATTCAGAGGAGTCTTTCACCGCATTGGCTCGCTCAGTAGTTCGATCAATTTGGCCGCGCTCTCATCGGATAGCTGGCCCCGCCGCGCCAACTCTACACAGGCGAGGCCCAGTTGGCGATAGTGGTGCGCGAGTTCCGGGGCTGTGGAGGTTAAGTCTTTCAGCTGGTTGGCTACTGTTTCCAGGTCGCCCCGGGCGATCGGGCCGGTGAGAGAATTCTCCGGTCCAAGAGCCATATTATTCTGTGCGGTCTGCAGAACAATTGGCTCCAGTAACTTGAGGGCACTATCGCGGTCGATACCCGCCGCAGCGAAACTGCTCAGGCTGAGATCTATGAGTACGGTGAGATAGTTGCACGCGATCACCGAACCGGCATGGTATAGAGACTTGTGCTGGGCTTCGATGTTGAGTATTTCACAGCCTATGGTAGTGAAAGCTTCTGCTAAAGCCTTTGTTGCAGAGCTTTCGCCCTCTAGGGCGACGCTACAGCCGGCGAAACTATCGAGGGAGCGCAGCGGGTCGGCAAAGCTGTGCACCGGGTGGGCGCTGGCGATAGCGGCAGGGCGCAGCACTTCGAGCACTTGTGAGCTCAGGGCGCCACTGCAGTGGAAGGCTGCTATGTTTTCGCGTTCGCCAAGGTGGTTGGCGAGGCGTTCAACTGTTGCGGCAATCTCGCTATCGCTGCAAGCGATTAGCCAGAAGTCTGCGGGCTTCATCAATTCCAGCGCGGCTACTGCGTGCCCGGCGCCGATAAACTCGGCGGCAGCCTGTGCGCTTTCCAGACTGCGGTTAAAAATCGATTGAACTTGAAAAAAACCGGTCTGTTGCCACAAGCGCCCGAGAGTTTTCCCCAGGCGCCCGGCACCAATAATGTTGAGTGTCTTCATTAGTTGCCGGCGAGGCAGTCCAGGTAAGCTTTAACAGCATTCTCCAGCCCCATACCGATGGCGTCTACGGTGAGGGCGTGGCCGATTGAGACTTCCTGTAATCCTGGCAGGGTGCGGTAGCGGGGCAGGTTGACCAGGTTCAGGTCGTGGCCCGCATTTACCCCCAGCCCCAATTGGCGAGCATGCTCGGCGGCGGCGCAGTGAGCGCTGAAGATATCTTCCAGTTCCGCACTCTGTTTTGCGGCTGCTTCTGCATAGGGGCCTGTATACAGCTCAATGCGATCAGCACCCACATCCTTGGCCAGGCTGATCTGCTCTAGATCCGGATCCATAAACAAGCTAACTCGGACACCGGCGTCCTTGAGTCTGGCGATCAGGGGGACCAGGCGCGGGCCATCGAGTTTGAGGTTGAAGCCGTGATCGGAGGTTAGCTGATCGTTGCTGTCGGGGACCAGGGTGCACTGGTCTGGTTGGGTTTCCAGTACTAACGGCATCAGGCCGGGATAGTCCCCCTGGTGCAGGGCAAAGGGATTGCCCTCAATATTGAACTCAATACCCTGGCGATCGCGGCACAGTGCAGCCAATTCGCGTACGTCATTGGGGCGGATATGGCGCTGATCTGGGCGTGGGTGTACGGTGATACCCTGCGCACCAGCGTCTAGGCATATCCGACCGTGGGCAGTGACATCGGGGAAGTTACCCTCGCGGGAATTGCGGATCAGGGCGATCTTGTTGAGATTAACACTGAGAGCGATCACAGCTTATTCTCCCTTGCTGTTGGTGGCGACGGCGTTGTCACCGGTGTCTATACGTTTGGCCTCAAGGATGCGGATGGGAGTGTTGGGGGCACTTGGGTGCTGTCGATAGAGGCCCCTTGGCTGCTCTACCATCTTTTCCACAATATCCATGCCGGCAATCACCCGGCCAAAAACGGCGTAGCCGGGCTTGTCTTCTTGGGCGTCGAGCCTGGTGTTATCGACCAGATTGATAAAAAACTGAGAGGTAGCGCTGTCTGGGTCGTTGGTTCTTGCCATGGAGAGGGTGCCGCGCAGGTTTTGCAGGCCGTTGGCGGATTCGTTGACGATGGGGTCTTGGGTTTCCTTTCTCTGGAAATCGAAAGTAAATCCGCCACCCTGAACAACGAAGCCCGGTACTATCCGGTGGAAGATGATCCCATTGTAAAAGCCGTTATCGGTATAAGTAAGGAAGTTCTGTACGGTGACCGGAGCTTCTTTGGCGAAGAGTTCGATCTGAATAATGCCCAAGTCGGTTTTAAGTTCCACGCGCGGGTTTTTGGCCAATGCGGGAAGGGCAAGGGTTGCACAGAGTAGCATTGCAAATAGTTTACGCATCATCCTAAGTCCTTTAGGTTTTACGGCAGTGTTTCGACACAGCCGCTTTTGAGTTGGATGTAGGGCCTGGGGGGATATCACTTCCCCCGGGGCTCAATAGTATGCGATTTCGACGAGAGTGGGCGAAATCAGTTCGCCCACTCTGAGTGGCGCTTGCGCGGGCGTAGGTGCGGGGCAATCATTGCAAGGAGGGCGCCCAGTAGTACAGACAGAGCGCCATACATATACCACTTGTGGCTTTCACTGCCGGATAAGCGCTGAATTTCCGCTTCTGCCATGGTCTTCTCCTGCTTGAGTAGTTCGTGCTGGTGCAGGAGCTTCTGGTGGCGCTCATTGAGTGCCAGGGCATCTGCTGATAACGCCTTTAGGGTTTTCAGCTCGGCTGCGAGCGTCTGGCTCTGTTGCTGGGCGGACTCCAGGGAGCTACTCAGCTTGCTATTTTCTTCCTCCAGGCGGCGGACTTCCCCACCGAGGTTGCCTTCCATTTTCTCAAAGCGTGCCAGGTTCGCTTCCGCTTGTTCCAGCTTGAGTTTGGCCACTGGGTCGGAGACCAGGTATTGGCGCCTCACCCACCCCTCTGTGCCACCCTGGGTGCGCACGCGGGTCCAACCCTCTTGCGGGGCATCTTCGAGAACACTGAGCTGGGTGCCGCTGGGCAAGCCGCGGTGCAGGATACGAAATCCATTGCCTTTACCGGCGCGCATGGGCACATGTAGCTGGTCGGTGATATAGCGAGTTTCGGCGGCGGCAGTTGCCGGGACTGCGTTGAGCAGTGTGGCGGCGATCAGGCCGCACAATAATTTCTTCATTGCGATACAGCTTGTGCTTGTTGTTATTAGGGCAGTACTAATTTGAATGGCTTGACAGAAGTTGAAGCGTAGACACCAGCAGCCACATAGGGGTCGCCGTCGGCCCAGGCCTGAGCCTCCTCAAGCGAGGGAAATTCGGCAACCACTAGGCTGCCGCTAAAGCCAGCCTCACCGGGTTCTTCGCTATCAACGGCGGGGTGTGGGCCTGCAACCAGCAGGCGCCCCTCGTCTTTAAGACGGTTGAGTCGGGCTAAATGGTCTGGACGCGCTTTTTTACGCAAAGGGAGACTATCGCTAACATCTTCACTGATGATTGCGTACCACATTGTGAATTTTGCTCTTGTTAGTTGATCAGGAAATTTTGTTATTGGGCAACCATGACTTCTTCCAGCTTCAGCCCGGTAAGCTTGCCGATACGGGAAAAGAGGAAAAAGAGAACCAGCATTAAAATAATGGTGGCCGGCAGGGCGATCACCGGATAGCTGAGTGCGGTCATTTTACCCAGTTCCTCATTGAAGGCTTCCGTACCCGGAGGGCTCTGTAAAATAACTTTCGCCAGTACGTAGTTGAGTACTGAGGAGAGGAAAAAAGAGGCGGCGATCATCCAGGATGCCTGTTGCAAGGTGCGCTCAAAGGCACCCTGGTTGCCTTTGTTGGCGAGACTTTGGGCAATCTTGGCGGTATCCAGTATCTGGTCGTTGTACAAAAGCGTCTTTACCAGTGGCCAGCGGGTGTAGAGGGAGGCAACGGTGGCGATACCCAGCAGCCCTGGAATGGCGGCTTCTTTAATGGCGATATACTGCGGATCCAACTCCAGCAGGCTGATACCACCGGTGAGCAGGATGCTGATAGTTCCCAGGGCGGAGAAGAAGTTGACCTTACCAGAGCGAATGAGGTCGCGCAGTCCGTAGCCGAGAGGGAAAGCCAGTGCGACCACTAGGGCCCATTTGGTGCCAAGCCAGTCGTCCCCGGAGAGTTTGGTCAGGACCAGGGTGGGGATAACGATGTTGAGAAGCAGGTTGCCGAGTAAGCCCTCTTTCTTCTTGGGCTTCTGTTGGGCTACTGGGGTGGTCGAATTCGTTTCGGTCATACTCAATTCCGGTGATAATGCCCGCGGGAAGCTGGTTGAGAGGTCATATTGCAATGGCCCTCAAGGAAAATCGCTTCCCCACTGACAATACTGCTGTCAGACTCCGGTTCCTCGTGGCCGCCAAGGGAGACCTATGGTCCGGGCCCTATCCTTGAAAACACCGGTTGCGAGTAGGACAGCGCCACCGGATGATTGTTCCAAATAATAGATACTGCGACTTTTAACCCCTTAAGAGAGAGTGAGAGCCTGCTGTTGAGTTTCCTGCCAGAAGATCTGAATACAGACCTTGTAGACCTTCACTGCCACAGTACCGCTTCCGACGGTATTTTAAGTCCTACTGAGCTGGTGTCGAGGGCGAAATCTCAAGGTGTGACACTGATGGCACTCACTGACCACGATACGGTGGGTGGTGTAGCTGAGGCACAGGCGGTTGGTGACCAATTAGGCATCACCGTGATGACGGGGATCGAATTCTCCAGCCTTTGGGGGCGGCGCTCCGTCCATGTAGTTGGATTGAATATTGACCCGGCAGCCGAGTGCTTGCGGCAGGCAATTGCCCTGCGCGAGCGATTGCGCCAAGAGCGCGCCGAGCGGATTGCCGAACGTCTAGAGAAGCGCGGTTTTCAGGGCGCTTTGCAGGGGGGGCGTGCGATTGCCGGTGATTCCGTACTGGGGCGGCCGCACTTCGCCCGTTGGCTGGTGCAAGCCGGGCACGTTGAGGACACAGCGCGGGCATTCAAGCGCTATCTGGGCGCCGGCAAGATCGGCGATGTGCGCGTGGAGTGGCCACAATTGCAAGAGACTGTAGAAACCATTCAGTCTGCTGGCGGCTCGGCAGTGTTGGCACACCCTCTCAAGTACAGTCTCACTCGAACCCAATTACTGCGTCTGCTGACAGAGTTCTACCGCAGTGGCGGGAATGCTATAGAGCTGCTCTGCGGTCGGCAGAACCCCACGCAGACCAGAGAACTGCGCACCCTCATGGCGTTGGCCGTTGGCGATTCCTGCAAAGCTCCATTGTTGAGCTCTTTGGGGAGTGATTTCCACCAGCCGGAGCAGCCCTGGAGGGAGCTGGGCTGTGTGCGTTTACCCGAAGACGTCGAGCCGGTGTGGAATCTGTGGCACACTCTGCACCGGGATCGACCCGGGGAAGCAGTATCTGCCTGACAGTGTGAATTTTCACATCACACCAGAGGGGGAGTCGGCATTGGTCGAACCCTAATCCCCGGCGGGTATCAGAGCCCGCCGCAAGAGGTTTCAATTGATTAAAGCTTGGGGGCTTTGTGGCGCAGTTCTTTCAAATTCATCCGGACAATCCTCAAGGGCGGCTGATCAGTCAGGCCGCAGATATAGTGACTAGTGGTGGGGTGATTGTTTATCCCACTGATTCTGCCTACGCGATAGGCTGCCGATTAGGGGAGAAGCTAGCGGTTGAGCGGATTCGCGCTCTGCGTCAGCTGGATAAAAATCACAACTTTACCCTGATGTGTCGCGATCTTTCCGAGTTAGCCACTTACGCCAAGGTGGATAACCAGATGTTCCGCCTGCTAAAGAACCACACCCCGGGCTCCTATACCTTTATTATGCCGGCCACCGCAGAGGTGCCTCGCCGTCTAATCCACCCCAAGCGCAAAACCATTGGCATTCGCGTGCCCGACAACCCCATTGCTTTGGAGTTGATTGAGGCGGTGGGTGAGCCGTTGATGAGCTGCAGCCTGATTATGCCTGGCGATACGCAGCCGCTGACCGACCCCTATGATATTCGCGACACCCTTGAGCACCAGGTGGAGCTGGTGATCGATGGTGGCTTTTGTGGAATGGAAGCGACTACGGTAATTGACCTGACAGGCGATGAGCCCGAGCTAATTCGCCAGGGCTGTGGCGCCACAGATGAAATACTGGGCTGATTAGTGCCTCACTGGTGTATAATCGGCCGTTTGCGATTTTGAGGGTGGGGCAGGGTGTCCAGTGAAGAACTAATAGCCGAGGTGGAGGAACAGGTGCTCGCCGATGTTGCAGCTACCGAATCTGCCGCCCCTGCTGATTCGCCCACGGAAAACCCGCTCTCCGAGGAGAGCGAAGAGGGCGAAGGCCCTCTCGCACTCGTGTTGGGGGAGGCATTTACCGACCTGCCCCCAGATCTCTTTATTCCACCAGATGCTCTGGAAGTTATCCTGGAAGCCTTCGAAGGCCCACTGGATCTGCTGCTTTACTTAATCCGCCGCCAGAACCTGGATATTTTGGAAATTAACGTCTCGGACATCACCCGCCAGTATATGGCTTATGTGGAGATGATGACGTCGATGCGTTTTGAGTTGGCGGCGGAATACTTGGTGATGGCGGCAATGCTCGCCGAGATCAAGTCGCGCATGCTGTTGCCGCGCCCGCCAGCAGCGGAAGAAGAAGAGGGTGAGGACCCTCGCGCTGCACTGATTCGCCGTCTGCAGGAATACGAGCGCTTCAAAACTGCCGCCGAGGATCTCGATGAAATACCGCGCATGGGCCGCGATATCCATCAGGCCAGTGCCGAAGGACCGGACCGTAATATTACCCGGCCCGACCCAGAGGTGGATCTCAAGGAGGTATTGGTTGCGCTGGCGGATGTGTTGCGCCGCGCCGATATGTTTGAGAGCCACCAAGTGGAACGCGAAAAGCTCTCTACCCGCGAGCGTATGACTCAGGTGCTGGATCAGATCCGCCACGGCCAGTTTGTGCCATTCGTGAGTCTGTTCACCGCAGAAGAGGGGCGCCTTGGCGTGGTGGTGACTTTCCTGGCGGTGATGGAGCTGGTCAAGGAGTCTCTGGTCGAGCTGGTACAAAATGAAGCTTTTGGGCCCATTCATGTGCGCGCAGCTAGCCAGGGCAATGAAGCCGGTGATGATGAACTTGACGAAAGTACAGATGACTCCTACGCAGAAGAGCCGGGGGAAACACCCCAGTTTTCCGATGCCGAGAGTACCTTGAGTCAAGACTTGAGTGATCAGGAGTCACATTCTGAAGGGCAGGTGGAGCCCAGAGAAGAAGAGTTGGAACAATAAGATGACAATCGCTCCGGAATTACTGCGCAGAATCCTGGAGGGTGCCTTGTTAGCTTCGGCTCAGCCCCTCAGTGAGGAAAAATTGTTGTCCTTGTTGGACGAGGAGGAGCGCCCCTCCGCCACAACCCTACGGGATGTGCTCGGTGAGATTGCCGAGAGTTGTGCCGGACGCGGTTTTGAGCTGAAAAAAGTTGCCAGTGGTTGGCGCTTCCAGGTGCCGGAAGATCTGGCCCCCTGGGTGAACCGCCTATGGGAGGAAAAAGCGCAAAGGTATTCCCGCGCAACTCTGGAAACATTGGCGATTATTGCCTACCGTCAGCCGGTCACCCGTGGGGATATTGAGGAGATCCGCGGGGTTGCGGTCAGCTCTCAGATAGTGAGAACCCTGTTGGATAGAGGTTGGATCAAGGTGGTTGGTCACCGCGATGTGCCCGGCAAGCCCTCCCTCTACGCGACTACCAGGGATTTCCTAGATTATTTCAATCTGTCCTCCCTGGATGACTTGCCCACTTTGGCTGAAATCCGTGATATCGAGAGCTTGAATAAGATTCTCGAATCAGAGGGGCTCCCCCCCGAGGAAATCGCGGCTGCACTCGCCGCTGAGGGAGAGGAGCTTTCAGAGGGCGAGCAGGCGAGTGTGGAAACGGAAGAGGAGGCCGGCGCACTGGAAAGTGAGGAGCAGCAGGAATCTGAAGATGCGGAAACGGATACCGATGCTGAGGAGGACGCCCGGATCGCTGCAGCGCTTGAGGAAATCGCTGCGGAGGCCAATATACAGCTAGAGACCGATGGCGAGCAGCCCGAGATAGAGACCGAAGCTGCCGAAAGTGATGATGTGGCAGTAGCTGAGTTATCCACAGAGGCGCAAGAAGAGATCAAGGATGAGGCGCCGGAAGATGAATGGGAGTTGGCGCAGACGCAGTCTGAAAGCCCAGAGGCTTCTGAGCCTTTGAGTGTTGACGCCGAGGAGGGGTCAACTCCGGAAAAAGAACATGAAAGCGAAATTGAACAGGACGACGACGCTGGGGAGCCACAAGCCCCTATCGCGGCAACACTGCCCAAAAGCAGCCTGTTTGGTGATATCGACACTGAGGCTGCAACCGATCAAGAGGAGCCGGGAAGTAGCGATGTCGATGAAGATTCCCAAGAAGTAGTGCAAGCGGAAAACACCACCCCATGAGTGATGGCACCTCGCCAGCAGGCGAAAAATTGCAAAAAGTATTAGCGCGCAGCGGCCTGGGGTCGCGGCGTGAGATGGAGCGCGCGATCGATGCGGGTCGCGTGACCGTTAACGGAAAAGTAGCGGAACTCGGAGAACGGGTGACCAGTGCGGATCATATTGAATTTGATGGCCAGGGCTTGCCCTCCAGCGGGGAAAACCGCTGCCGGGTAATACTGTACAACAAACCTGTCGGCGAAATTTGCTCGCGCCACGATCCGGAAGGGCGCCCCACGGTTTACGATCGCCTGCCCCGGCTGAAAACCGGCCGCTGGATATCCGTTGGCCGCCTGGATTTCAACACCAGTGGTCTGCTGCTGTTTACCAATAGTGGCGAGCTGGCCAACAAGTTGATGCACCCCTCATCGGTGATCGATCGCGAATACCTTGTGCGCATCCAGGGAGATGTGGATGAGGAAATGAAGCGACGCCTGCTTAAAGGGGTGCTATTGGATGACGGCTCCGCGCGCTTTACCGATATTGTCGAAAGCGGCGGCGAGGGTAGAAACCGCTGGTTTTATTGCGTGGTGATGGAGGGACGCAATCGCGAGGTGCGCCGTTTGTGGGAGTCCCAGGGGGTGCGCGTGAGCCGCCTGAAGCGGGTGCGCTATGGCAGTGTATTTATTCCATCCCACGTGCGCGTGGGCCAGTGGATTGAGATGGAGCCCAGGGAAATTGACGACCTGTGTATCACCGCCGGTCTGCCCAAGCTGGGCCAGCGACCGCTAACCCAGGGGGAAAAACAGAACCTGGAACGCCAGAGGCGCAAACTGCGTAAGTCACCGGTACCGGCGCAGCGTCGTAATAAGTCCTGATACGGTTACGTTTTTTTACGAAAAAGCCCGCATTCTGCGGGCTTTTTCGTGCTTGGGTGCTAGCTTTAGCCTACGGTTGGTTCTCCTTTTGCTCTTCATTTTCAGGAGTTTCTCCAGCCTCTTCTTGCTGTTGATTCTGCATCTCAGACTGTACGCCCTGAGGGCCACCACCCATGGCGTCGTCGACATCGGAGGGAATATCGGACACCGAATTACTGGTGTCATTAGTCTCCTCCTTATTGGCTCCCTCGGTTTTGGTACTGGACTCCATCAGTTGCTTGAGCTTTGCCAGTCCTTGTTCGTAGGACTCCCCCACCATTTTTTTGATGGCCAGCCCCATCCAGCGCTCCCTTGGGCCGCCACCGGTATCGGTATTAAAGCTCCAGACAACCTGGGTGCCGCCGTTTTGGGGCATTAACCTGAACTCCGCGGAGGCTTCACTGCCGTCACCAAAATTAAGCTTGTTGAGTACTGTTGAGTCCGGCGTGCTGGCGATGATGGTCTGGGTTCCGCTGCCCTCATTGGAGTTTTCGCCATGCCAACTCATGGTTGCCCCCACCCCCGTTTCTGGACCGCTGTATTTATATTCCATGGCGGGATCTATATGCCGCCAGGGGGACCAGCTGTTGAATTTTCGATAGTCGTTGACGTAGGGGAATATGGTTTGGGGTGGTTTGTCGATGTAGATACTGCGCTCCAAGGAGACTTCACGGGGAAACAGATAACCGGCTAGGAGCAGTAGTATCAGAAATACGAAGATATAGAGTATCCAGCGCATAGCGGGGCCCTTTGCTATTTTCGGGATCGCTGACCCCGATTGCCGGCGAATAGCCGGCACTAGTCAAGGTTATAGCAGCTCCTCTGCAGTTTAATCGTCGCTGAGATGGATAAGTGGCAGCTTGATCTCGACACAGAGGCCGGCACCGGGGTGATTGCGCGCGGTAATGCTGCCACCGTGATGCAATATCGTGCGCTGGGCGATAGCCAGTCCCAGGCCAAAACCACCACTCTCGCGAGTGCGGGCGCTGTCCGTGCGGTAGAAGGGGCGGAATATGGCTTCTAGGTCGGATTCTTCCACACCGGAGCCAGAGTCGATTACAGAGATGCTGCAATTGTCTGTGGACTCCTGCACCAGTACCCGCACCAGTCCGTGGCTGGGGCTGTATTTGATCGCATTGCGCAAGATATTCTCTAGCGCTGCGGTCAGGGAGCTGCCGCGAGTAGCGACTAGCAGTTCTTCGCCACTGACGCTCATATCAAAGCCGAGATGTTTATCCGTCGCTTCGATCTGCAGGTCGTCGATCAGCGCTGAGAGTAAACTGTTGAGCTCTACTACGTCATCCAGTGGGCGCTGCTCCTGGTTGCTGACCGGCAAGGAGAGAACGTCGGCGATAATATCTTCGAGATAGTCCGCCGCTTTGCCGATTTTATCCAGTTCAGTATCGAGCCCTACAACTTGCTTCTGGCGGGCGATCGCGAGGGCTACCTGCAGTCGCGCCAGGGGCGAGCGCAATTCGTGGGACACATCTTTAATCAGGCGGCGCTGTTCGGACATGGACTCCTGAAGCTGGGCGGTCATGGAGTCGAAGTCCAGTGCCAAGTCGGTCAATTCATCGTTGCGGGTGCGCAGGCTGGGGGCGACCCGGTAATCCAATCCTCCGGCGGCGACACGCTTGGTGGCGGCGCGCAGTTGTTCTAAAGGTCGGCTCAGGTAGCTGGCCAGCCAGTAACAGGCGACGCCCGAGGCAATCATAGAGAGCAGCAGCATGGGCCAGAAGTTGCGCCAAAGGAATCGCAGTAGCAGCCCCTCTTTACTATCTCCGGCAACCAGGGCAATACGCAGAGGGTCTCCTGTGCGCAGTGGCAGGAAGAAGCCAACGGTAGGTTTGTTATCCACTAGCATATGGGCCTCGCGATTGCGGTAGTCGAGACTATTGATCAGCGGTGCCATGTTCTGTGGCAGTGGTCTCCCCAGCAGGTCGTTGCCTTCGCTATCTATTGCGTACACCCGCCGCTTGACCTTTTTGGGTGCGCGCTCCAGCCAGTGCTGAAACTGCTCGGGCCCATGGCGGCGGGCGATACGCATATTGCGCATGACTTCTCGAAACAGTGCGGGCCCCTCCCAGCGCTCCTCCTGGCGGGGGTCACCAAATTCGCCAAAATGGGTAATGTAAATGGCGGCAACCACCATCACCATGGCGGTGATCCATGCGCCAAAAAACATTTTCCAGAAGAGGCTGCGCATTTTGATACTACCTACTGCTTGGCCTGGGTGAGCATATAACCGGCGCCGCGGATATTGATAATCAGGTCGCGGCTGGCGCCTTTGTCCGCGAGCTTCTTGCGAATGTTGCTGACATGTACATCGATGGAGCGGTCGTAGGGCATCAGTTTACGCCCCAGGGCATTCTCGGTGAGTACCTCTTTGCCCACTACATCCCCAGCGCTTTGAACTAACACCTTGAGCACAGAAAATTCGGCCCCTGTCAGGGATAGGACCTGGTCACTCCAATAGGCCTGATGCTCGGTTGGTAGCAGGCGTAACGGGCCGCTGCTAAGGCTGTCGTCGTCATTTTCTACCTCAACTCTACCGCGACGCAAGATTGCGCGCAGGCGCGCCGCCAACTCGCGGGGATTACAGGGTTTGGGTAAGTAGTCGTCGGCACCCATTTCCAGGCCCACGATTCGGTCTACGGTGTCCCCTTTGGCGGTCAACATGATGACTGGCAGGGAGCGACTGGTGGAAGAAGCCTCCTCGCGCAGCTTGCGCAGTACATCAAAGCCATTGTGCACCGGTAGCATCACATCTAACACCAGGGCATCAAAGGGCTGGCTCTGGGCCAACTCCAATCCGCGGCCACCGTCGTTGGCGGCAGTTACATCAAAGCCCTCTCCGGTGAGGTACTCCCTCAGCAGATCGGTTAATTCTGTGTCGTCGTCGATTAGAAGGATGCGGCTCATGATGTTCTCTCAATTGCTGTGGGGCCATTATATGCAAAGCGTTGGCGCTAGTTATCACAGCTCTGCAGGCTTTTTACCGTTCTTAACAAATGTTTACTGCGGTTTGCCCCTGTTTACACAGGCCCGACTTACTATGAAATCACTGAATACAAACGTGAGGACGGAGTGATGAAAAACTGGAAACTGGTGCTGAGTAGCCTGGCCCTGGCCGGAGTAATGGCTGCCCCTGTAGCTACTATGGCGTTTGGCGCTGAGGACGGCCATCACAAGCGCGGATTTGAACATATGGCGCGCAAGCTGGAACTGACTGAGGGCCAGAAAGCGCAGTTGAAGGCTAACAGAGACAGCAATAGCGAAAGCAGGAATGCCCAGCGCCAGCAGTTACAAGAGCTGCGCAAGCAAATCCATACCGCCCTGGAGAGCGGTGCAGACCAGGGCACCCTAGACCAGCTCGGGACCGAATTGGGCAAGTTGCAGGTGCAAAAAATGCAGAACCACTTCCAACTGCGCCAGCAGTTCGAAGCGATCCTCACGGATGAGCAGAAAGCAAAATTTGAAAAGATGAAAGAGCAACGCAAAGAGCGCCGCATGAAGTGGCGTGAAGAACGCCTTGAGCGCCGCGCTACAGAGAGCTGATATCCCCAAATCGCAGACTCCTTGTGCGATCCACCGGGCGCCCCCTTCCCCAGAGGCCCGGTCGGTTCATAACCCTTTGCCCCCACAATTATGGGGGCTTTTTTGTGCGGAGGTACAGACTTGGTCAGCTTGCCGTGCCCTGCCTTTGCTGGGAGAATACGCCGCCCCGCCAATAGGTATCTAGTGTGGCCCGGATTGGGCGAAGAGGAATGACTGTGAGCAAAATCGGCTTGTTTTATGGCAGTGACGAAGGCAATACCGAATCTGTAGCCCTGCGCATCCGCGCCCGCCTGGGTGAGGAGCGGGTGGACCTGTTTGATATAGCCGATGTCACACAGTTGGACATTGCCAACTACGAGCAGCTGATTTTTGGTATTCCCACCTGGGATTTCGGCCAGATACAATCCGACTGGGAGGAGTTCTGGGAGGATGTGCAGGAAATCGACTTCAGCGGCAAGACGGTGGCCCTGTTTGGCCTGGGCGACCAGTTCGGTTACGGCGATTACTTCCTGGATGCGATGGGCATGCTACATGATGTGATTGTCGGTCGAGGGGCGGCCATTGTTGGTTTGTGGTCGACCGAAGGCTATGAGTTTGAGGCCTCTAAAGCGGAGATCGAGGGCGAGGGCAAATTTATGGGCCTCGCTATTGATGAAGACCAGCAGGAAGAAATGACTGCCGAGCGTCTCAACCTCTGGTGCAAACAAATCGCTGATGAGTTTACTCTCGCTGGCGGTGCCGCCAGTGTCGTCGAGCTGGATGACTAAATCTTCATGCCACAGACGATCTCCTTTAATGAGTTCTGGCCCTGGTTGGCCGAGCATCCCAACTGCATACTTCGGGCCGGCACCCCGGAGAGCGTCGTTTACGATGATGATGACTACTACTGGCGCTTTGCAGAGGAGGATACCCGCACACTGCTTGTACAAGTGATGCGCGGCAAACGCCCGGTAGCGGAATTTTTTATCGAGCCCTCACATATTGCTTCTGTACAAGTGGGCCCAGGGGAAAGGGGAGAGTTTAACTTCGATCTGATGACAGAAATCCACGGGCAGATGCAGGTCATTTATTATTTTGTACTGTCACATGGCTTAGACGAGCCAGTGAGTCTCGTCGAGGAACTCTCAGAAACTCCAGGGCAGCTTCATTAAAAGATCGTTTCTTTGTGAAAGCACCAGTTGATAGCTCAACTGGTGCTGGAAAGTCTGGGGTGGTATTAGCTTATTACTGATTTACAGCTGGCTGTTTTTCTACTGACCCAACACCGATATGCTTATCAAGAAAAGCTAGCAGTTCTGTATAAAGTCTCATATTGTTTTCCTCGCTATAAAACCCGTGCCCTTCATTGGCGACAATAAGGCTTTTTGCAGGCTTCCCTTCTTTTTCAAGTTTTTCTAATAGCTCCTCGGCATGTTCAATGGGGGCTCGTTCGTCAAGCCTGCCATGTATGATAAATAAGGGAATATTGAGTTTGTCAGTATTGTGGATTGGGGAGTTTTCCTTAAGGAAGTTCTTATCTTTACTCAGCTCCCTTTTAAGGTAGGCTAGTCCCCTATCGCGACGCTTGATGTCCCCCTTCTTGTACATCATCTCCAGATTATAAACACCCACATAGCCTGCGGCACACTTATACAAGCCTGGGTATCTGATCGGATTCATTAGGGCGGAGTAGCCCCCAAAGCTGGCACCGTAAATGCAAACTCTCTCTGGGTCTGCATAACCTTTTTCTATAGCCCAGTGAACGGCGTCGGCTATGTCCTTTTGAATTTTTCCTCCCCACTCTCGTTCTCCAGCAGTATAAAAGTGGTCGCCGTAGCCTGTTGAACCGCGAAAGTTAACCTGAAGGACTAAGTAGCCATTCTGGGAAAGTATCTGAGCTTTCTGGTTGTATTTCCAATAATCACGAGAATGGGGGCCTCCATGTGGTATAACTACCATTGGGAGTTTCTCTTTTGAGTTTTTAGGAAAGGTTAGATAAGTGCCTATCCGGAATTCATCTTCTGAAATGAAGAAGTCAGCCAGCATGGGGTTTAATTCAAGTGGATCTAACCATTTAGAGGAAGAGGCAATAAAATCAATCTTTTTTGTTTTTATGTTAACTAAAAAGTAATCCCCAGGAAGCCGGTCACCGTAAACCTCTAAGATTCCTTTGGTGCCATCCGAGGTGAAACTGGTAAACCTGACCCTATACCCTTCGAAAGCTTTCTTGATGCCGCGAAAATAAGCTGCAAAGCTATTGCCTTCATCAAAAAAATGTTCGGTAGGGTAGGTAGGGTGTAGGTATACACCTATTGGCTTTTTGTCAGGGCTATAAATAATGCCGTTAATGTCAGTGATTTCATGACTAAATACATTAGTTAGGTTGTTTGTTTCTGGATTGAGTTTTACTAGTTGCTCTGTTTTCTGGGGGCGGTCAATCACAAAGTAAAATTCATTGTTGTCATGGTCTATTCCAACCGGTCTACCCTGGGCTAGAGTTTTATCTTCTATTCTAGTCCAGCCATCCTCTGCTTTCTTGTAGAGCTGATAATTATTGTTTTTATCTGTTCCTGTAGCAAAAGACAGATTACCTCTTCTATCTGTGTAGGCTCTTCCAGAGGCCTGCGGAAGCCCGGCGACTTTTTTCTTTACACCACTGTAAATGTTAATCCTCAGAACTTCTCCCGCAGTTTCCCGATCCCTTACCCAAGGGGTAGTGGATACTAGGATTTCATTCTTTTTGTGAGGAAGGGGGTCTATTATCGTGGCGTGAGCATTTGTTGATTTAGCTTTAGGGATGCGAGTTCCCAGCTGTCTTTCACCTGCTAAGTATCCAAATATATTTTTCCCGCGTTTTCCATCGTAATTGATAGCCCAAAGATTACCATAGGACACTGGACTTTCTAGCGCACCTCTACGAGACCATATCTCTGCAACAACTCTTTCATCATTCGCCCAGTAGAAATTTCCTACTTCCATATCTCCCCATAAATTCAAAACACCGGTTATGTCAAGTGGGTTGAGCGACATGAAAACAAGTACTCTCTTGCCTTTGTGCAGTCTTTTGACCGCAATGTGAGTACCAGCAGGTGATATTTTTATTTCTTGGATATTTGTATGGCGTACCAAATCTGAAAGAGGCACTTGAGTACCAAAGGCCTGAGAAGTCCAAAAGAAAACTAAAAATACAATTAACTTGTGCATTAGTACTGTCCTTGTTTTTCAGCAAACTAATTATGCGCTACGATGTTAGCTAAAGAAACTAGTCGGGCGGACTCTTGGATCCCGCCCGTAGCTAAAAATACAGGAAGTACAATTTAGTTACTTACTAAGTCCTCACTCTCCCGCTCAGACTTATGCTGATCAAACCAGTACAAAATAGAAGCCGTTTTCGCAATCATCTGGCTGGGTCTTGCGGCAATACTATGAGAGGCGCCTGGAATTCGTACCATTGCAGCTTCCACATCGTTCAACTTCAGTGCCTGGTAAAACTGCTCTGTTTCGGACATCGGTGTGCGGTAGTCCTCCTCTCCGGTAAGCAGCATGGTTGGCGTAGTGACATTGCCCACATAAGTCAGCGGTGAGCGGCGACGATATTCCTCCGGCTTTTCCCAGGGCATGCCTGAGAACCAGTATTTGGTAAAGAACCTGGAGTAATCTGCAGTTAAAACGAAGCTCTCCCAGTTGATTACCGGTTTGGCAACTACTGCTGCGCGGAATCGGTCAGTTTTGCCTATAATCCAGGCCGTTAGGGTGCCGCCGCCGCTGCCGCCGGTAACGAATAATTGTCCCTCATCGATATAACCTTGGTCGATTACTGCATCGACGCCGGCCATTAAATCGTCGTAATCCTGGCTCGGGTAATTGTGATGAATCAGGTTGGCAAATTCATGCCCGTAGCTGGTGGAGCCCCGTGGGTTTGTGTAGAGAACTACATAGCCGGCGGCGGCAAAAAGTTGCACCTCGGCGGCAAACCGGGGGCCATAGTTAGAGAAGGGCCCGCCGTGAATTTCCAACAGCAGGGGATATTTTTTCTTCGGGTCGAAATTGGGCGGGTAGGCGACCCAGCCTTGTATATCGCGGCCATCAAAACTGGACTTGTAATTGATCTCCTCCACGCGGGCCATATTGCGCAGCGGCATCACATCGTTATTGAGGCTGGTCAGCGCTTTTACTTTGCCGTTGTGAGCCAAAGCCAGCTCTGCCGGATGTTGCGGATTGGTTTGCGTGTAAGCAATAGCTCCGCGTTTGGATGTGGCAAAGTGAGTGCCCGAGTAGGGCCGCCCAAGCGATAGACCGCCAGCATCACTGGCGACTACAGTATCACTGCCACCAATTTTTTTAATGGCAATTTTTGTGGAGCCCTGATCGTCGTAGCTGTAAGCGATACGTTTGCTGTCGCCGAGCCAGTCGAAGCTGGAGATGCTGCGGTCTTTAGCGGTTTGGACTTTGCGGGACTTGCCGCTGTCGAGATCGATGATACGCAGGCTGTGTTGTTGGTACCCGAGCCGTTGATCCTCGAATCCCAGGTAGGCAAGCTTTTTACCATCGGGGGAAATCTGCGGATGGTGATCGGGCCCGAATCTTTCGGTGATCTGCTCGATGTCGCGATCCTTGAGATTGACTCTATAAATTTCAGAGTTCATCAATTCGATTTCGTGATCGGGGTGGCGGTTTGCAGAAAAGTAAATAGCGTCGTTGTTTTTACTCCAGGCGAGACTACTGCCGTGATCGAACTCACCGCTGGTAAGCTGACGCGGCGTGCCGCCCTCACGGGGGATGACAAATACCTGGGTGTGCCCCTGCTTGAGATAACCCATGCCGTCCGCTCGATAAATACTGCGGTCGATAAACTGGGGTGGTTTTGCCCACTCGGCGCCCTCGGGGGCACCGGGTAGTTCAACCGGGAGCGGTTTGCTCTCGGGCACAAACATGGTGAAGGCAATTTGTTTGCTGTCTCGTGACCACTGAATATTTGAAGGGGATTTTGGCAGGTGGGAGATCTGCAGATTTTGGCCGTTGTCGAGCCACAATAGGTGTATCTGGGGGCTGCCGCTGCGGGAACTGATAAAGGCAATTGTTTTACCGTCCGGGGATAGGCGCGGCGAATAATCAGAGTAATCTCCTGAGGTCAGTGGGCGGTGGTCCTTGCCGTCGGCACTGATGCGCCACAGGTTTGCCCGCTTGTTGTCCGCCATTTTGTTCATGGAGTTGCGGACGTAGTAAATACTCTTTCCGTCGTTACTGAACTGAGGGTCGCTGGCATACTCGAGATTGAATACATCCTCATAGCTGAAGTTAGTGGGTTGCTCTTCAGCGAGGGCAGGACTGGCGATTAATATCGCCGCGGCTATTTTCAATAGTCTGTTCATGATCTGCGGGCTCCTCCATTTTGTTATCGGAAGGAGCATACCGCAGAGGCAGTTGGTTAGGAGGCGAATAAGCCGATCCGTGTATTTAGTGGGATAGTCCGTGCAATTAATAAATAATTATCGTCTGAGGCAGTAAGCTCAGGTTAGAAGCTCCCTAAGTACTTCCCGATAGATTTCCTGAAGTATATCCAAATCGTCGGCTTTGACTCTCTCATTAACTTTGTGAATAGTGGCATTGACCGGCCCCAGTTCCACTACCTGCGCTCCTGTTGGAGCGATAAAGCGGCCATCGGAAGTGCCTCCGGCCGTCGATAATTCTGTTTCCTTTCCTGTGATTTTTTGAATCGCTTGCTCTGCAGCGTGGACCAGTGGACCCTCGGCAGTGAGGAAGGGGTGCCCGGACAAATTAAAGTTCGCTTCATATTTTAAGTTGTACTTATCCAGGATTGCTCGGGCACGGGCCTCCAGTTCTTCGGCGGTGGATTCTGTAGAAAAGCGCCAGTTACAGAGCAGATCCATCTCACCGGGAATCACATTGGTTGCTCCTGTACCTCCGTTGATGTTGGAAACTTGGAAGCTGGTGGCTGGGAAAAATTGGTTGCCCTGATCCCACTCTTCTGCGGCCAGTTCAGCGAGAGCTGGGGCCAAATTATGAATTGGGTTTTCCGCCAGATGTGGATAGGCCACATGTCCCTGTACACCGAAGACTTTTAATTCAAGGCCCAGGGAGCCGCGTCTTCCATTCTTGATAATATCGCCGACGCGCTCGCTGCTGGAGGGCTCACCGACAATACAGCAGTCTATTTTTTCTCCCTGCTCCTCAAGCCACTCAACGACTTTGACTGTGCCGTTGATTGCCGGCCCCTCTTCGTCGCTGGTGATCAAAAAGGCGATGCGACCTCTGTGATCAGAGTGTTGCTGGATAAACTCCTCGCAGGCCACCACCATTGCTGCCAGTGAACCCTTCATATCGGCCGCGCCGCGACCATACAGAAAGCCATCGCGGATTTCGGGTTCGAAGGGGGGGCTGCTCCAGTTTTCCTCCGGCCCGCTCGGCACGACATCGGTGTGACCGGCAAAGGCAAGTAGAGGGCCTTTGCTTTGCCCGTTGCGCACCGCCCAAAAATTATCGGTATCGCCACGGCGCAACTTTGTCACCTTGAACCCAATTTTTTCCAGCCGCTCAATCATCTGATCCATACAGCCTGCGTCCTCGGGGGTTACGGAGCGACGGCGGATAAGCTCAAAGGCCAGTTGCAGTGTGGGGGTCACGGAATAATCCTTTTAGTTGATCAGGTGCGTTGTTATCGGAATTTATGCAGATGGAGAGCGGGCGGGGCCGGGGCCCCGCAGGGTCAGGTTTTAATTGCTGTGCAGAGCTGCATTCAACTCAATGGCACTCTTATTCGTTAAACATTCAACGGCGCCATTGGTGGAATTTCTGCGGAACAGGAGGTCGGACTTTCCGGCCAATTCGCGTGCTTTGATGTATTCGACCAGTTTGCCGCTGTCGTCCAGTAGGGCCACTTTGGTCCCAGCGGTGATATATAAACCCGCTTCCACGGTGCAGCGATCCCCCAGGGGGATGCCGATACCGGCGTTGGCACCTAGCAGGCAGTTGTCGCCCACGGAAATCACTATGTTTCCGCCGCCGGAGAGAGTACCCATGGTGGAGCTGCTGCCACCCAGATCGGAGCCAGCACCGACAAAAACGCCGGCCGAGATGCGGCCTTCGATCATGCCCGGTCCCTCGGTGCCCGCGTTAAAGTTGACGAAGCCCTCATGCATGATCGTGGTGCCCTCACCGAGATAGGCGCCGAGACGCACACGCGCGGTGTGGGCGATACGCACGCCCGTGGGCACCACGTAGTTGGTCATCTTGGGAAATTTGTCGACACAGGCAACTTCCAAGTGCTCTCCGTTCAGGCGCGCTTCCAGTTGGCGCTGTGGCAGTTCTTCCAGGTCGATCGCGCCCTGATTGGTCCAGGCCACATTGACCAGTTTGCCGAAGATACCTTCGAGATTCGTTTCGTGAGGTTTCACCAGCCGGTGGGAAAGCAAATGTAATTTTAAATAGGCTTCAGGTACTGTCTGTGGCGCCTCGTCGCTGGAAAGTACGGCCACTACCAGAGGTCGGTGGCTGTTGGCGAACTGCTGTAGGATCTCCGCCTGTTCGCCCGCCCCGGCACTGTGCAGTTTTTCAGTGAGGCTGTGGAGCAGGGTCGCGTCGAGAGGCAGGCTGTGGTTGCCGCTTTCGATATGTAGGGTCTCGGTCACCGCTTTGGCTATTTCTGCACTGGGTTTGAACAGCGGTTTTGGATAGAAGACTTCAAGCCAGTCGCCCTTGCTATTACAGGTGCCAACGCCGAATCCAATGCTGTAGATATCGCTCATATTTTTCTCCTAGTTAGCTTGGCCGGTAAGCGCGGCGAATTCTTGCTCTTTAAAGCCAAAGCGAGTAGTGCCGTCTGAGGTGGTCACTGGACGCTTGATCAGGGTGGGGGTCTCGATGGCCAGGGTCAAAGCGCTGGCGTTGTCCATTGCGTTTTTCTGTGCTTCGCTCAGGGCGCGCCAACTGGTGGAGCGGCGATTCAGCACTTCCTGCCAGCCAAATTTATTCAGCCAGGCTTTTAGGGGCACATTGTCCATGCCGTCTTCACGGAAATCGTGAAACTGATAGTCGACCCCATTCTTTTCCAGCCATTTGCGGGCTTTTTTTACGGTGTCGCAGTTTTTAATGCCGTACAGAGTAATCACAGTTACGCCTTTTTGGTTTTCTTGGGGTTTTTGCGGTTGGGATAGCAGGTGGTGCAGATTTCGCAGACTGTGCCGTCGCAGCCGCGTGCCGAGCAGTACTCGCGGCCATAAAAAATAATCTGCAGGTGCAATTTATTCCACTTTTCTCTGGGGAATAGCCTTTTTAGATCTTTCTCGGTCTGGGTGACATTTTTACCGCTGGTGAGTCCCCAGCGCTGCGCCAGGCGGTGAATATGGGTGTCCACAGGGAAGGCCGGGTGACCAAATGCCTGGGACATTACCACACTTGCGGTCTTGTGGCCGACGCCGGGCAGGGTTTCCAGGGCGGCCATATTTTCCGGCACTTTACTGTGGTATTCGTTGACGAGAATTTGTGACAGCTTGCTGATGGCTTTGGATTTTTGCGGTGATAAACCGCAGGGGCGGATAACCGCTTGAATATCCTCCACGGGTACTAGAGCCATATCCTCCGGGTTGTCGGCCAACTGCCAGAGGGCGGGGGTGATCTGGTTTACGCGCTCATCGGTACACTGCGCCGAGAGTAGTACGGCGACTAACAAGGTGTAGGAGTCTTTGTGATCGAGCGGAATCGGGGTCTGCGGATAGAGTTCTTCCAGGCGCTGTAGAATAAAATCCACGCGCTCTTGCTTGAGTAAATTTTTTACTGCCATTCTCGTCTGTGCCTGGGGGGCTCCTGGGTTACGGTGTCTGTTGGATTAGTTCGTCTGTCAGGTTTGCCGGCAAAATTCCTTGATGCGCTCTGCAGCCTCTATGCATTCTTCCAATGTGGCCACCAGGGCCATGCGTACATACTCGCTGCCTGGATTTACTCCCTCGCTATTGCGGGCGAGGAAAGAGCCTGGCAAAACCGTGATATTTTGCTGGCGGTATAGCTCTCTGGCGAACTCCTCCCCGTTGCCGACTCGCGGCCACAGGTAAAAGCTGGCCTGTGGTTTTTGTACTTCTAAGCAGCCGTCGAGAATATCGAGCACCGCGTCGAACTTTTGTCGGTAGAGTGCGCGATTTTCGTGTACGTGCTCTTCATCTTGCCAGGCGGTAATAGAGGCGTATTGGTTGGGCAGTGGCATTGCGCAGCCGTGGTAGGTGCGATAGAGCAGGAATTTCTCCAGCAGCTGAGCGTCGCCGGCAACAAACCCGGAGCGCAGCCCGGCCAAATTGGAGCGCTTCGACAGGCTGTGAAAAACCACACAGCGGCGATAGTCGCTGCGGCCCATTTGCTCGCAGGCTTGCAGCAGCCCGGCCGGCGGCGCGCTCTCATCGAAATAGAGTTCCGAGTAGCACTCATCCGAGGCGATGGTGAAGTCGTAGCGGTCTGCAAGTTCGATGAGTAATTGCAAATCGTCAATCTCTAGCAGGGCACCGGTGGGATTGCCCGGTGAACACAGGTAGAGCAGTTCACACTGCTGCCATACCGATTCGGGCACTGAGTTGAAGTCCGGTTTGAAACTATTGTCAGCGAGGCAGTTGATAAAGTGCGGCTCGGCGCCGGCGAGCAGGGCCGCTCCCTCGTAAATCTGGTAGAAGGGGTTGGGCATCAGTACTTTACTACCCGGCGTGACCGTGGCCTGTGCGAAGGCGAATAACGCTTCGCGGGTGCCGTTTACTGGCAGCACCTGGGAATTGGCACTCACCTGTTTGAGTTGGTAACGGGCGCACAGCCAATCGGCAATTGCCTGGCGCAGGGGTTCAAGGCCTATGGTGAGCGGGTAGGCGGAGATTTTATCCAGGTGCGCGACTAGCGCTCTCTGTACGAATTTGGGCGGCTCGTGTTTCGGTTCGCCGATGGAGAGGGCGATATGGGGTTTGTTCGCCGGCTGCAGGCCCGCTTTCAGTGCTTGTAACTTGGAAAAAGGGTAGGGCTGCAGCTTGTCCAGGTTTGGATTCATGGCGTTCTTATCTGCTCGTCATTGGTGATATTACGGCGCTGTGTGGTCATCCAGCTCCCGGCAAATGGCCTGCTCCAAAGCGTGGTTGGTCTCGGCATTGCAGAGCGCGCGCCCCTCGGCGTCGGTGATATGGAAAATATCCTCCACGCGCTCCCCGAGAGTGGAGATCTTGGCATTGTGCAGGCGCAGATCGTGTGTGACAAAGGTGCGTGCAATCAGGGCCAGCAGGCCCGGTCTATCAGCACTGGTGATTTCCAGCGTGCTGTACTGATCTCCCGGTTCTGTGGATAGGTGCGCGCGGCTCTCCAGTGAAAACATCTTTAGGCGCCTCGGGGTGCGACGTTGGATCACCTTGGAGTAATCCTCCACCAGTTCCAGCTCCTCTTGTAGGGTTTCGCGAATTTGCTGCAGGCGCTGGGGTTCGTCGAGCAGGGGCTGTCCAGATTCATCCAGTACATAAAAAGTATCCAGGGTGTAACCTGAAGCCGAACTGTAAAGGCGCGCGTCGTGCACGTTCAGGTTGAGCATATCGAGTCCGGTGACTGCGGCGGCGAACACATTGGCGCGGTCGGGGGTATAGACGAAAACCTGGGTGGCGCCATCGTGCTCACCGGGGCCCGAGTTGCGCGTTAGTACCAGGGTGTCGCTCGGCAGCAGCGGGCTGTTGCTGTGCAGCTCATGGATGGCCGCGGTGTGCCAAACGATGTTGTCGGCGCTCTCGCGTACAAAGTAGTCCTCGCCCATTTGCGCCCAGATATTTTCTATGGAGGCCTCTGGTAGACCGAGGGTGTTCAGCTTTTCCAGTGCCAGGCTGCGGGTCTCCTCGATGATTTCCTCCCGATCGACGGGATTCTCCAAACCGCGGCGCAGGGCGTGTTGGGTGGCCTGGTAGAGTTGGCGCATCAGGCTGGCGCGCCAGCTGTTCCAAAGCTCTGGGTTGGTGGCGTTGATATCGGCTACTGTGAGGGCGTAGAGGTAATCCAGGTGTTCGCGGTCGCCCACCTCGCGGGCGAAGGCATGCACCACCTCCGGGTCGCTGATGTCCTGTTTTTGAGATACCTGGCTCATCAATAGATGCTTTTCCACCAGCCAGCACACCAGGCGGCGGTCGCGTGCCGGCAGTTGGTGGCGCTGGCAGAATTCGGCGGCGTCCACCACGCCCAGCTTCGAGTGGTCGCCGCCGCGACCTTTTGCGATATCGTGGTAGAGACCGGCAATATACAGCAGCTCCGGCTGGCGCAACCGCTCGAGGATCTCCGCGGCGATCGGGAATTTCTCCCGTGCTTCGGGGCCGCGAAAACTGCGCATATTGCGTACCACCTGCAGGGTGTGGGCGTCCACAGTGTAGATATGGAAGAGATCGTGCTGCATTTGCCCGGTAACGCGGCCGAATTCTGGCAGGTAGCGCCCGAGAATACCGTAGCGGGTCATGCGCGACAGCTGTGTGGAGAGTCCGCGCGCAGAAAGCAGCAGTTCCATAAACAGCTCGCTGTTGGCGGAGTCCGCGCGAAAGCGCTCATCGATCAAGTGGCGGTGTTCCCGGATCAGGCGGATAGTTGAGGCACGCACCCGGGTAATCTGCGGGTGCCTGGCCATCAATACAAAGATTTCCAATAGCGCAGAGGGGTGCTGATTAAACACCTGCGGATAGGCGGCTTCAATCGCGCCGCCGCGCAGTTGGAAGCGCTCATTGATGGGGGTGATAGCCTGTTCACCCCCTTGTTGGATCACCTCGCCCAAATACTGCAGCAGTACATCGTTAAGCTCGCGTAGGGCCATTACGATGCGATAGTAGTTGTGCATAAATTGCTCAACTGCCAGTTGGGTGTCGCTGTCTTCATAGCCAAATTGTTTGGCTAGCTCCCTCTGGTAGTCGAACAGCAGTCGCTCCTCGGCGCGTCCGGCAAGCAGGTGAAGGCCGTAGCGCACACGCCAAAGGAAGCTTTCGCCGGACTGCAGGATGGCGAATTCTTCCTCAGTGAAAAAGGCTTTGCCCTGCAACTGTCTGAGTGTGCGCACCCGGAAGAAGTACTTCGCTACCCAAGAGATAGTCTGGATATCGCGCAGCCCGCCGGGTGCGTTTTTGATATTGGGTTCGAGAATGTACTCTGCCGCCTGCTGGCGGTTGTGGCGCTCATCCTGTTCCGCCAGCTTGGCTTTGAAGAAGTCCTCGGTGGACCAGAGCTTGCCCCCCTCCATCCCGGCCGCAAGCCGTTCGCCGGGTTTGCTATCACCCACCACAGTACGGGACTCGGTGAGATTGGTGATGACGGTGATGTCCTCGGCGGCCAGCGCCAGGCACTCTTTTACGTTGCGCACTGAGTGACCGATCTCCAAGCCCAAATCCCAGAGGAAAGTAATGAGGCGCTCTATGTTGTCGACTGTTTCATCATCGGCCCGTTCTTCGGTGAGGATCAGCAGGTCGATATCGGAATGGGGGTGTAGCTCCCCGCGCCCATAGCCTCCGACGGCCAGCAAGCTGGCGCCCGGTCTCCAGCTGTACTGATGCCAGGCGTAGTGCAACAGGCAGTCGATGAATAAGGCGCGCTCATGCACGAGGGTGGCCACATCTTCCCCTTCGCGAAAACGTTCAGCCATCTGGTGCTCGGCAGCGCCAATCGCATCTTTAAATACTTGCAAGGGCGGTTTTTCACGGGAAGCCAAGTCCCGGCGAAAGCGGGTTTGATCGAAGAAGAACAGGGGGCGCTCGAAGTAAGGGATATTGGCCGGCTGCATGACAGAAGTCCGTTTGGAGGTGTCCCGCCGCGCGGCAGCGGGACTGTGCATCTTTAATTGGAGCGGGGAGAGTTTGCGATTAAAACTTTTCCTCACCGCGTGCGGTCAGTACCTCAACCCCGTTGCTGGTGACCACCATGGTGTGCTCCCACTGCGCCGATAGACGGCGGTCCTTGGTGACTGCCGTCCAGCCGTCGCCGAGAACGCGGGTTGCGGCTTTGCCGGCATTGATCATCGGCTCAATAGTGAAGGTCATGCCCTCCTGCAAAACTTCGCCAGTTCCGGGCTGGCCGTAGTGCAATATCTGAGGTTCTTCGTGGAAGACATCGCCGATACCGTGACCGCAGAAGTCGCGTACGACGGAGTAGTAATTCTTTTCGGCATGCTGCTGGATCACATGGCCAATATCACCGAGGCTGGTACCCGGGCGCACTATCTCAATAGCCTTGTACATGCATTCTTGGGTTACGCGCACCAGTCGCTCGGCGTGTGCAGCGGGCTTGCCGACAAAGAACATCTTGCTGGTGTCGCCGTACCATCCATCCTTGATCACGGTGACGTCAATATTAATGATGTCGCCCTTTTTGAGGACTTTGCTTTCAGAGGGTATTCCGTGGCAGACCACTTCATTGACCGAGGTGCAAATGGACTTTGGGAAGCCTCGATAGCCGAGGCAGGCGGGAATGGCTTTCTGCACATTGACAATATGGTCGTGGCAGCGGCGGTCCAGTTCTTCCGTTGTGACACCAGGGACCACATATTCGCCAATCATTTCCAGGACCTCTGCGGCGAGGCGGCCCGCGGTGCGCATTTTGGCAATTTGTTCCGGCGTCTTTATGGCTGAGGTCATGCGTGTCCTTAAGTCTATCTGTGAAGGCGGGCATTGTAGCGGATTGCCGGTGGTGGGGCATAGCGTCAGGGCTTGACACTATTCAGCGAGCGAATCGGCGCACTCATTCGCACCATATTTGTCCGTGTCCTTCACTCAGCTGTGCGATTGTGGTATAAAGCGCGCCGCTCCGGAATGCTTCCGGGGTAAAAATGCCGCACACGCATCGACACATGTGTCTGGGTGCCTCGATAGGGGTTGACGCATGGGATGTGTGGAGGACTAACCCGTATATATAGAGGTTTATTATGCCGCAAGTAAGCATGCGCGATATGCTGCAGGCTGGTGTTCACTTTGGCCACCAGACCCGCTACTGGAACCCGAAGATGGGTCAATTCATCTTTGGTGCCCGCAACAAGATTCACATCATCAACCTGGAGCACACTGTACCGGCCTTCAACGAAGCCCTGCAGGTGATCAAGGGGATGGCTGCTCAAAAGAAAAAGATTCTGTTCGTTGGCACCAAGCGTGCTGCACAGAAATCTATCAAAGAGCAGGCTGAGCGCTGTGGCCAGCCCTTCGTCAGCAATCGCTGGCTGGGCGGTATGCTCACCAACTACAAAACCATCCGCGCGTCCATCAAGCGTTTCCGTGAGCTGGAAGCCCAGTCTCAAGATGGCACTTTCGAAAAGCTGACCAAAAAAGAAGCTCTGATGCGCACCCGTATGATGGAAAAGCTTGACCGCTCCATCGGTGGTATCAAAGACATGGGCGGCCTGCCCGACGCGATTTTCGTAATCGACGTTGAGCACGAGCGCATCGCCATCCAGGAAGCTAACAAGCTTGGTATTCCGGTAATCGGTGTTGTCGATACCAATAGCGATCCCGCTGGTGTTGACTATGTAATTCCCGGTAACGACGACGCTATCCGTGCAATCAAGCTGTACACCACTGTTGCAGCTGACGCGGTGCTCGCCGGTGCAGCGGAAGCTGGCAGCGCGGTGAACAAAGACGAGTACGTCGAAGCTAGCGATGACGAAGCTGCTGCAGAGTAATTTGCAGGGCTAAGTGGTGTGACGGAGTAGCGTTACATTGCGAACTTAAAAAGGGGCCCGAATTACGGCCCCTTTTTTCTAATTTTTAGTGACAGAACCCCGAGGAAAAAATCATGGCGATTACCGCGTCAATGGTAAAAGAACTGCGCGAGCGTACTGGCCTGCCGATGATGGAGTGTAAGAAAGCACTTACCGCAGCGGATGGCGATATCGAGAAAGCGATCGAAGACCTGCGCAAAGCCTCCGGCCTGAAGGCTGCTAAAAAAGCTGGCCGCACCGCTGCAGACGGCGTTGTCGCTGCAAAAGTAGCCGAGGACGGCAGCTACGGTGTGTTGGTTGAAGTGAACTCTGAGACTGACTTCGTTGCCCGCGATGAAAACTTCCAGGCTTTTGTTGCCAAGGTTGTCGATAAGGCATTTGCTGAGCGACAGCAGGACGTAGCCGCCCTGATGGAAGGTGATCTGGAAACTGCTCGCGAAGCACTGGTTCAGAAAATCGGTGAGAACATCGGCGTGCGTCGAATCCAGCTGGTTGAGGCTCCGGTTGTAGGTGCCTACGTACACTCCAATAATCGTATCGCCGCCCTGGTAGCTCTGAGCGCTGGTGAGGTTGAGCTGGCGAAAGACGTTGCTATGCACGTAACCGCGGTAAATCCCCAGGTGAATAAGCCTGAAGATATGCCTGCTGATGTTCTGGAAAAAGAGAAGGACATCATCAAGGCGCAGCCGGATATGGAAGGCAAGCCCGCTGAGATCGTTGAGAAAATGATGGGTGGCCGTATCAAGAAGTTCCTGAAAGAGAACAGCTTGGTCGAGCAGCCTTTCGTTAAGAATCCTGACGTGAGCATTGGCAAGCTGGTTAAAGATGCCGGCGCTGACGTAACTTCTTTCGTTCGTTTTGAAGTGGGCGAAGGTATCGAGAAAGAAGAGGTGGACTTCGCTGCAGAAGTGGCCGCACAGGTTAAGTCCTCTTCTTAATTGATAATAGTGGGTGCCCTGTGCGCTCACTCGCGGTGGGGTGCCTTCGCTGGAGCCTATGTGCTTACAGCGGGGCACCCCTCTGTGTAAATGACTGAAAGTGTTGTAATGTTCGGCGGCAATACTTGGCCACTAAACAGGTACATTTGAGAGGACCGAAGAATGCCCGGTATTAAAGACCGCAAATATAAAAGAATTCTGTTGAAACTCAGCGGCGAAGAGCTGATGGGTGATCAGGGTTTTGGTATCAGCCCTAAAGTGCTGGACAAAATGGCCCTGGAGATTGGCCAGCTGGTAGGTATCGGCGTTCAGGTTGGATTAGTTGTGGGCGGCGGCAATTTGTTTCGCGGCGCGGCCCTGAGTGCAGCTGGACTCGATCGCGTGACCGGCGATCATATGGGAATGCTGGCTACGGTAATGAATGCCCTGGCCCTGCGAGATGCGCTGGAAAGGTCCAATATCTCCTCGCGGGTCATGTCCTCTATTCAGATGAGCGGAATTGTGGACCACTATGACCGCCGCGCGGCCATTCGCTACTTGGAGCGCGGTGAGGTACTGATTTTTGCTGCGGGTACCGGCAACCCATTTTTTACCACAGATTCTGCAGCCTGCCTGCGCGGTATTGAAATTGAGGCTGAGTTGGTGCTAAAAGCCACCAAGGTAGACGGTGTTTACTCGGCTGATCCGGTACTGGACCCTACCGCAACCCGCTATGACCAGCTGACTTATGACGAAGTGCTCGATAAAAAACTTGGCGTGATGGATTTGACTGCGATCTGCCTCTGCCGCGAGCACAATATGCCCGTTCGGGTGTTCCGTATGGATAAAACCGGTGCGCTGCTCAATATTGTCGTGGGCGGCGAGGAAGGCACGCTAATCGAAGAGGAAGTGAAATCGTGATTGAAGATATCAAAAAAGACGCTAAGACTCGCATGAGCAAGGCGCTCGACGCACTGGCCAATAATTTCAATAAAATTCGCACCGGCCGTGCGCATCCGAGTATTCTCGACGGTATTCATGTTTCCTATTACGGTTCAGATACTCCACTATCTCAGGTTGCCAATGTCACAGTTGAGGATGCGCGCACCTTATCGGTGACTCCCTGGGAGAAAAACCTGGTTCCAGACATCGAAAAGGCGATTATGAAATCGGATCTGGGCCTCAACCCAAGCACAGCGGGTGCGGTTATTCGTATACCGATGCCTATGCTGACCGAAGAGACTCGCAAGAACTTTATTCGTCAGGCTCGCGGTGAGGCTGAGACTGCGCGTGTGTCTATCCGAAATATTCGTCGCGATGCGCTGGCTGAGGTGAAATCTTTGGTCAAGGATAAGGAGATCTCCGAGGACGATGAGCGTCGTGCAGGTGATGATGTTCAGAAAATTACAGATCAGTTTGTAGCGGATGTCGATAAGGCGCTCACAGCTAAAGAAAAAGATCTGATGGAAATTTAATGGGTAATAGTGGTACCAGCTTGAGCTCCCCAGTCCCCCGACATATCGCCATTATTATGGATGGTAATGGGCGCTGGGCCGCCCGCAGAGGGCTCTCGCCCTCGGCTGGGCACAAGGCTGGAGTTGAGCGCATACGCGATCTCCTGTCTGCGTGTAGGAGTCGCGGTGTAGAGGTGCTGACATTGTTCGCTTTTTCCAGCGAAAATTGGCAGCGCCCTCCTAAGGAAGTGGAGCTGCTAATGACGCTGTTTCACTCCTATCTGCGCAAAGAAGCTAGGCGTATGCGTGATGAAGGCGTGCGCCTGAGAGTGGTAGGGCGCAGGGATCGTTTTTCGCCTCGCTTGCAGCGCGCCATTGCGGAAGCGGAAGAGATTACCCGAGGCTGTACTCAGGGCGACCTGGTTATTGCTGCGGACTATGGCGGTCGCTGGGATATTGCCCAGGCGGCAAAGCAGCTTGCCGAAGAGGTGGTCAATGGCCAGCGGTCCCTCGACTCCATTGATGAGGATGCGGTTGAAAGCCATATACAGCTCGCGGATTTGCCATCGGTGGATCTATTGATAAGATCCAGTGGCGAGCAGCGTATTAGTAACTTTATTCTCTGGCAGGCCGCCTATAGCGAGTTATTTTTTACCGATACGCTCTGGCCGGATTTTGATGAAAGCGCCCTTGATGAGGCGATAAAAGCATTTCAACAGCGCGACCGGCGATTCGGTGGGCGCGCTGAAGGTGATGGCACGGCTGTGCAGGCCTGACGGGGATCGGGCCAAATGCGCGGCCATTTTTTTGTCCGCGAATAATTTTTAGGAATATTACACCGGGGCGTTCAGGCTTGCTGTGCGATAGTAGGCTGAGTGTAGGTCCAGATGAAAGGGGTTTTCGGTGCTTAAACAAAGAATAATTACTGCGCTGGTATTGCTGGTACTTTTCGCTGGAGTTTTGTTCCTGCTACCAATTCAATGGTACACACTGATTTTCGTAGCCGTGATTTTGCTCGGTGGTTGGGAGTGGGCCAATCTTTCCAACCTCAATCGCGCACTGCGTTTTGTCTTTCTCGCCGCACTGGGCGGAACCCTGGTATTCACCGCGGAATATGTTTTTTCCATGGATTTCGGATCCCCGGATATTGATCGGGCCCGTCAAATCCTGGCAGTAGCCTGCGGTTGGTGGGCGCTTGCTTTTCACTGGGTCCAGAGCTACCCCGCCAGTGCCTCGCTGTGGGGCAATCGTTGGGTACGTGGACTGATTGGGCTAGTGGTTCTGGTGCCCAGCTGGTTGTCGCTGGTGGTTTTGCGTGGGCTCGATCACGGGGCCTGGCTGGTATTGTATGTCGTCGCTATTGTTGTCGCTGCCGATGTGGGCGCTTATTTTGTCGGGCGCAAGTTCGGAAAGCGCAAGTTGGCCCGCGAAGTGAGTCCCGGCAAATCCTGGGAGGGTTTTTTTGGCGGTTTGGGAGCCTGCTTGATACTCGCACTGGTTACTTCCTATCTGTTTGATCTTCCTCTGAAAAATACTGTGCTGTTCTCTTTTGGTGTACTGGTAACTGCGCTTGCCTCAGTCATTGGCGACCTGCTGGAGAGTATGTTCAAGCGGCACCGGGGTATCAAAGACAGTAGTCATATTCTGCCAGGGCATGGCGGTGTTATGGATCGGCTGGATAGTCTCACTGCGGCTTTACCGGTTTTCACCATGGCGGCCCTCGCTAGTGAGCTGCCTAAGTACTTATAACGGGTACGCCACACTTCAATTTATATCCAGTACTTGTGACCTGCGCCGCTATTGTCTGTCGGTGCTTTGGTCGAGTTACAAGAAGTTTCGTAGGTAAGTCGAGCACTTATGCAAAGGCAATCTCCACAAGTCGTCACTGTCCTAGGTTCTACGGGCTCTATTGGTGTAAGCACACTCGATGTGCTTTCCCGCCACCCCCAGCGCTATACCATCTATGCCCTGACAGCTCGCGAGCGTATCGCTGAGCTGGCCCAGCAGTGTCGTCAATATAACCCTCGCTTTGCGGTGGTGGCTGGTGAAGAGGGGGCCGATCAATTGCGCAGTATGCTGGGGGAGGAAGTTTCTACTGAAGTCCTTTGGGGTTTGGAAGGGCTATGCCAAGTTGCTTCTGCGAATGAAGTGGATGTGGTTATGGCGGCAATTGTCGGTGCAGCTGGGCTGCGTCCAACTTTAGCAGCAGTTGAAGCTGGGAAGAAAGTGTTGCTTGCGAATAAAGAGGCTCTGGTGATGGCCGGCCCAGTTTTCCTGCAAGCTTTGCGGGCAGGAGGTGCCCAATTACTGCCAATTGACAGCGAGCACAATGCCATTTTCCAGTGTCTGCCCCAGCCGTTTGGCAGCTTGGAGGGGGCGGGAGTGGAAAAAATCTTGCTAACCGGTTCCGGCGGCCCTTTCCGCACACGCCTAGCCGGTGATTTACATCGAGTGACCCCCGAGGAAGCTTGCGCACACCCCAATTGGTCGATGGGACGGAAAATTTCAGTAGATTCGGCCACCATGATGAATAAGGGGTTGGAGTTTATTGAGGCCTGTTATTTGTTCAGCGCCAGCCCAGAGCAAATAGAAGTGGTCGTGCACCCACAGAGTATTGTGCATTCCATGGTGCAATATCGGGATGGCTCCCTGTTGGCACAGATGGGTAATCCAGATATGCGCACCCCCATCGCTCACGCACTGGCCTTTCCCATCCGCATAGATGCTGGGGTTCCTGCACTCGACCTGATAGCGCAGGGCCGCCTGGATTTTGAAGCGCCAAATTATCAGCGATTCCCCTGCCTGCGTCTGGCACGCGAAGCTATGAATGCCGGCGGCAGTGCTCCCACGGTATTGAATGCGGCCAATGAGGTGGCTGTAGAGGCGTTTTTACAAGGACGGTTGGCATTTACTAGTATTGCTGCGGCTATAGAAAAAGTAATGAATAGCACTCCCACCGTTGAACTGACAGGGCTGGACGTAGTCGAAGCCATTGATCTCAATGCGCGGGAGCTGGCCCAACAAGCTGTTGGGGCCCTTTAATTTTGCTGCTGGGCATATAATGCCGGTGTTTGCGCATGAAAAGAGACTGTAACTGAGTATGGATCTGATTCAGACGGTAATCTGGGCCTTGGTAGCCCTCGGTATACTGGTTTCCTTCCACGAGTTTGGACACTTTCTCGTAGCGCGGCTCTGTGGGGTCAAGGTGCTGCGCTTTTCTGTCGGCTTTGGCCGCCGCCTTTTCTCTCGCTATGACCGGCACGGCACTGAGTTTGCTATCTCAGCAATTCCCCTTGGTGGCTATGTAAAAATGCTAGATGAGCGGGAGGGGCCTGTCGCCGCTCACGAGCTGAATCAGGCATTTAACCGAAAGAGTGTTTGGGCGCGTATGGCGATTGCTGCAGCGGGTCCCGCAGCTAACTTCCTGTTGGCAATTGTACTGTTTTGGATTGTCTTTATGGGGGGCACGGCGGGTCCGGTGCCTGTCGTAGATTCCGTCAAGCCTGGAAGTATTGCTGAAGCTGCGGGATTGGAGTCCGGGCAGGAAATTATCGCGGTGGATGGCGAAGCTACACCCACTTGGCAAGCCCTCAACTGGCGCTTGGCTAACCGTTTGGGGGACAGTGGCTCTATAGAATTCTCAGTGCGCTACCCGGACTCTAACCTCGAATATCATATGGCGGCTGATATCGACCGTTGGCTCGCAGGCCAGGAAGTCCCTGACCCATTGGGGGAGATTGGCCTCGGTCTCTGGACGCCGCCCATTAGTATGACGTTGCATAAGGTTGTGGAGGGTAGCGCTGCTAGTGCAGCGGGGCTGCGTGCGGGCGATAAGATTGTGGCTACCGACGGGCGAATTTTTTCCGGTTGGGAAGAGTGGAGTCAGTATGTGCGCGCTCGTGCAGGCGAGCCCCTTCAGGTGGAAGTTGAACGACAGGGGCAACGGTTGACCCTGCCGGTTACGCCGGCGCAGGTGACGCTCGACAGTGGTGAGCGTGTCGGCCAGATCGGCGTACAGCCCGTCACCGAGCGCTGGCCCGAGGATCGCGTACGAGTTTTCCACTACGGTGTAGCTGGCGCTCTTTCTCAGGGGGTGCAAGAGACTTGGGACAAAACACTGTTCACTCTGAACAGCTTGAAGAAATTGATTTTTGGTCAACTTTCGACCAAAAACTTGAGTGGCCCCATCACCATTGCTAAAGTGGCGGGTACTTCCGCAGAGAGGGGGTGGCAGTCTTTCCTGTCGCTTTTAGCTCTGCTTAGTATCAGTCTCGGTGTACTCAATCTGTTACCCATTCCGGTACTCGATGGTGGTCACCTTCTCTACTACGGTATTGAGGCGGTCAAGGGTTCTCCTGTGTCTGAGAGAGTGCAGGTGATCGGTTTACAAGTAGGTATGGCCTTAGTGCTTTGTATTATGGGGTTGGCTCTTTATAACGATATTTTACGTTTGTAGCCTCCTGGAGTGCATTTTCCTATGGCGTTTGGAGTGAATAGATTTTTAGAGTGAGCATGGTGCCGGTTACCTTGGGAACCTCTGCTCTTATCAGAAGCGGTTCGGAATTAGTATGAAATATTGGCTGTTAGCGATATCCCTGGGCTTGGTGCTGCCTCTCAGCGCTTTAGCTCAGTCATTCGTTCTCAGCGATATTCGTGTAGAAGGTTTGCAGCGTGTTTCTGCAGGCACCGTTTTTTCAGCTCTTCCGGTGCGTGTTGGCGATGAAATTGAGCTTGCGGATATTCAGGGGGCGACCCGAGAACTGTTTCAAACCGGTTATTTTGAGGATATTCAGATCGGTCGTGAAAGTAGCGTTCTAGTTGTTAACGTGAGAGAGCGGCCAGCCATATCTAAGATAGATATATCAGGAAACAAGGCGATTGCCTCGGAAGATCTGCTAAAGGCGCTGAAGGATTACGGTCTGGCCGAGGGACAGATTTTAAAGCGCTCGACCCTCAAAGGGTTGACCCAGGAGTTTGAGCGCCAGTATGTGGCACAGGGGCGCTATGGCGCTAGCGTCCAAGCAGAAGTTAAAGAGTTACCACGCAATCAGGTTGAATTGAAGGTTATTGTCGAGGAAGGGACCGTTGCTGCGATTAAACATATCAACATCGTAGGGAATCGCGTCTTTTCAGATCAAGAGCTCGGAGAAATTTTTGAGCTTAAAACCACTGGCTGGCTCTCTTGGTTGCGCAGTGATGATAAGTACTCCCGTGAGAAGCTCACTGGTGACCTGGAGCGTCTTGAATCTTATTATCTCGATCGCGGATATCTCGACTTCCAGATCGACTCTACCCAAGTATCTCTTGGGCCGGACAAGAAGAGTGTTTTCATCACTGTTAACGTGATTGAGGGTGATGTTTACACTGTTAGTGAAGTAGAACTTGCTGGAGACCCAGTCGTTCCAGAGGAAGAAATTAAGCGCTTGCTGCTAGTGCGTGAAGGGCAGACGTTCTCCCAGGTCAGGATGACAACGACTTCAGACTATATTTCCAAGCGTTTGGGCAATAAGGGTTACGCTTTTGCCGAAGTAAACGGTATTCCAGAAGCCAATAAAGAAGAGAACACGGTAAAAATCACTTTCTTTATTGACCCTGGCAAGCGCACCTACGTTAGGCGTATTACTTTTCGTGGAAACACTCGCACGGCAGATGAAGTTTTGCGGCGAGAGTTGCGCCAAATGGAGTCCGCTTTAGCTTCTTCGGCTCTTATTGAGCAATCTAAAGTTCGCCTTGAGCGACTTGGTTACTTGAAGGTGGTGAAAGTTGAAACGGTCAAGGTACCCGGGAACTCAGAACGGGTTGATGTCGATTACAAGGTAGAGGGGCAACCCTCAGGTTCCGGGGGAGCTGGGCGCTGAATAAAGCGCTGTAACTCCTGGATTGCGAATAAAAACACTCGGAATTAGTAGATGAAAGATTTCCTCAAAGCGGCCTCCCTCGGCCTGATGTTGCCTTTAAGTGCAATAGCGCAGTCGTTCGTGGTCAATGATATTCGCGTGGAAGGATTGCAACGCGTCTCTGCCGGTACAGTCTTCTCTGCCCTTCCCGTGCGAGTGGGTGATGAAATTGAATCCGTGGAAATCCAGAGCGCTACCCGGGCACTGTTCCGCACCGGCTACTTTGAAGATATCCAAATCGGCCGTGAAAATGGTGTTCTGGTGGTCACTGTTCGCGAGCGTCCAGCAATTTCCAAGATTGAGATCAGCGGTAATAAGGCCATCGCCACCGAAGATTTGCTCAAGGGTATGAAGGATAACGGTTTATCCGAGGGGCAGATCTTTAAACGTGCAACTCTGGAGGGGCTCGCCCAGGAGCTTGAGCGCCAATATGTGGCACAGGGGCGCTATGGTGCAAGTGTTAAGACCGAAGTGAAAGAATTGCCACGCAACCAGGTCGAGCTGCGGGTTATCGTCGACGAGGGCTCGGTTGCGGCTATCAAGCACATCAATGTTGTGGGTAACGAGGCATTTTCCGACGAAGAATTGGCAGAAATTTTCGAGCTGCAGACCACAGGTTGGTTGTCCTGGCTGCGCAGCGATGACAAATATTCCCGTGAGAAACTCACTGGTGACCTGGAGCGCCTAGAGTCCTACTATCTCGACCGCGGCTATCTGGATTTTCAAATAGAATCCACTCAGGTTTCCCTGAGCCCAGACAAGCAGAGTGTTTTTATCACAGTCAATGTGAGAGAGGGGAATGTTTACACCGTCAGTGAGGTGGATCTCGCCGGCGACCCGGTGGTTTCGGAAGAGGAAATCAAGCGCTTACTGTTGGTGCGTGAAGGGCAGACTTTCTCCCAGATTCGGATGACCACCACGTCTGACTATATTACCAAGCGTCTGGGCAATGAAGGTTATACCTTTGCCGAGGTGAATGGCATTCCCGAACCCGATAAAGAAGAGAATACGGTAAAAATTACCTTCTTTATCAACCCGGGTAAGCGCGCCTATGTGCGCCGAATCAATTTCCGTGGTAACACTCGTACTGCCGATGAGGTGTTGCGTCGTGAAATGCGTCAGATGGAATCTGCCTCGGCCTCCTCCGCAAGAATTGAGCAATCCAAGGTGCGCCTGGAACGCCTTGGTTACTTTAAAGAGGTGGAAGTAGAAACTGCAGAGGTGCCTGGTACTTCCGACCAGATCGATGTGGAATATACCGTAGAGGAGCAACCTTCAGGCTCTATTGGTGGCACTATCGGCTGGGCACAGAGTAGCGGCTTGGTACTCGGCGGTAATATCCAGGAAAATAACTGGCTGGGTACCGGCAAGCAGGTAGGTATTGGTTTAAACGTGTCTACCTACCAGACCGCACTGAACTTTTCCTATCTTGACCCTTACTTTACGCCTGACGGTGTGAGCCGCGGGTTTAACGTTTTTTATAGGGAAAATGACTACTCTGAGGTCAACCTGTCGGACTACAACACGACTAGTTATGGTGGTGGTGTTAGCTTCGGCTACCCGGTTTCAGAAATTTCCCGTGTGGGGCTGAATGTTAATTTCAGTCATTTGGAGCTCTCGGCCTCGAGTGGTTCTGTACAGGAAATCCAATCCAGCCCATCTCTTTTGGATGACACCTCTCTTGAGGGGGTGACACTCACTAATGCTGAGACGATTGTTGCAGATCTCAATGATGGAGTGGCCAATGATCTTGCAATGATGATTGATCAGAATCAGTTTAATACTTCAGCAGATGGTTTTATCGATCGTTACGGTGATGCGTTTAATAACTTGGCTTTGACTGCTTCTTATGCCCGCTCCACTTTGAACCGCGGTATATTGGCGACTCGCGGGGCATCCCAGAATTTCTCCGCGGAATTTACCGTGCCCGGCAGTGATCTTGAATACTACAAATTTATTTATACTGGTCAGTATTTCCGCCCCCTAACGAAGAGCTTGACGCTACGTCTGCGTACGCGCCTGGGTTACGGGGATGGCTACGGCGATCTCGATCAACTGCCTTTCTTTGAAAATTTCTATGCCGGTGGTTTTGGCTCTGTGCGCGGTTTCAAGCGTAATACACTGGGTCCCCGTTCAACTCCGGCCGAGTTTTATACTCGTCTCCCCTGTGCGACTGATGGTGAGATCATCACGGAGTACTGTTATCAGACAGATGAAAATGGAAACCTGGATATCCGTCAGAATGGGGATGCCGACCCCTTTGGTGGCAATATCTTAGTAGAAGGTAGTGCCGAGGTTATTTTCCCGCTGCCGTTTATCAAAGATCAGCGCTCTCTGCAGTCTGCCTTCTTTGTTGATGCAGGTAACGTCTTTGATACTAGTTGTGATGAAACCCAGATCAACTGTTACGATGTGGACTTCGGTAAAATGAATGTTTCCGCGGGCATTGGCTTGACATGGGTTACCGGTTTTGGACCATTGACTTTCAGTTTGGCTAAAGCCTTGAAGGAAAACGAGGATGATGAGACGGAAGTGTTCCAGTTTACCCTGGGTAATAGCTTTTAACTTTATCGAATATAAATGGATTGAGTGCAGCTGCTGCGCATAAAAAATAAAACCAATTGGAGAGACTAAAGTGCTTAAGAATGTAAAGATTTTCGCAATCCTGCTGGCTGGTATAACCCTGTCTGGCGCCGCCATGGCGCAGACCAAGGTTGCGGTATTTAACCTGCAGGCTGCGATTATGAGCACCGATGTGGCCAAGACCAAGGTCAATTCATTGAAGACCAGTTCCGAGTACTCCAAGCTGCAAAGTAGTGCCGAGTCTATTCGTTCAGAATTGCAAAAAATGGCAGAAGATGCGCAGAAAAACAGCGTTACCTGGTCCGATGAGCAGAAAACAGAATATCAGCGTAAGATGAACTTCAAGCGTTCAGACTTTGAAACTACTGTTAAAAAACTGCGCGCAATGGAGGCCCAGGTAGGCCAGGAAATTCAAACTTCTCTGGGGCCCAAGGCTAAAACAGCGCTGGAAGCGATCATTAAAGAGCAAAACCTGGACTTAGTGTTGGATGCCTCTACCGCTTACTTTGCAAATCCTTCGGTCAATCTGACTGAGGCTGTCGTAAAGCGTATGAATGCTGATAAGTAATCGATAGTCTGTATGAGTGACAATTTGTCGTTAACCCAGCTTGCAAATGCTCTGGGTGCTGAGCTGCGTCTGGCCCCCGGGGTAGACGCAGAATATGTAATTTCTGGTCTTAGCACTTTGCAAGATGCTGGGCCCGAGCAGTTGACCTTCCTGGCAAACCCTAATTATCGCCGCTTCCTCAAGACCACGTCAGCGGGCGCTGTATTGGTGACTGCCGAGTTTGTTGAGGAGACACCTGTTAGCGCACTTTGTGTGGATAACCCTTACTTGGCTTTTGCCAGGGCGAGTGCTTTGTTCAATACGGCTCCAACGATTGAGGCGGGTATTCACCCGAGCGCTGTAGTTCATCCAGACGCAGAAGTGGCCTCTAGTGCCTCTATTGCAGCTGGTGCGGTGATAGAGGCGTTTGCGAAAATTGGACCTCGGGCATCGGTTGGCGCCAACTGCTTTGTGGGAGAGGGCAGTACCCTTGGAGAAGGGAGCTGCCTTTATGCGGGTGCAATACTGCATCACGGTTGTCAGGTCGGGCGCGATGTTATCATCCACAGTCATGCGGTTATTGGTGCAGACGGCTTTGGTTTTGCGCTGCATCAGCGTGAATGGATTAAGATTTACCAGCTGGGTGGCGTGCAGGTTGGCGACGAGGTTGAAATAGGCGCCAATACTTGTGTGGATCGTGGGGCACTTGGTGACACTGTGATTGGTCGTGGTGTCAAGATCGACAATTTGGTCCAAATCGCGCACAATGTGCAGATTGGTGACTACTCAGCCATTGCTGCATGCACAGGAATTGCGGGCAGCGCAGTAATCGGTAAGCACTGTGCTTTGGGTGGCAGCTCCCGTATTGCCGGGCATGTAACCATTGCCGATGGCTGCCAAGTTACCGCTAATACTTTTGTGACCAAATCCATCGACAAGCCGGGAATTTACTCCGGCGCTTTACCCTTTGCCGATAGTCAGTCCTGGCGTCGCAACGCGGTGCGCTTCGGGCAGTTGGATAAGGTGGCACGAAGGGTGAAAGATTTGGAGAAGCAACTTAAAGCCCTGTCCCTCGATCGGGATAAATAGCTCACAGCTGCTTTAAGAAAAACAATTTTGATTTGATGTTTTCGGGGCGTTTAACGCCCCGAAGTGGTTTCTGGGGGCATTTGGAATGATGGATGTAACTGAGATTCGCGAGTACCTGCCACATCGCTATCCGTTTTTATTGGTCGATCGTGTCGTTGAACTCGAGGAAGGGAAGTTTATTAAGGGGTATAAAAATATCTCTATTAATGAGGAGCTGTTTAACGGTCACTTTCCACAGATGCCGATTTTCCCCGGTGTTATGATCGTTGAGGCTATGGCCCAGGTTTCAGGAATTCTTGGCTTCAAAACATTTGGCAAGAAGCCCGAGGATGGCTACCTGTACCTGTTTGGCGGTGTCGACAAGGCGCGTTTTAAGCGTCAGGTGGTCCCTGGGGACAGGCTGGACCTGATGTCCGAAGCAGTTTCAGTGCGCCGTAATATCTGGAAGTTTTCCTGTAAAGCGAGTGTCGATGGTGAGCTTGCGGCCTCTGCAGATCTTCTGTGTGCGGTGAAGCAGGTTTAATGCGCTTATTCGTCACTTGACGTGGCTGCTAAGGTGCTTTTGATAACTCTTCCAGTTGTTGTTTATTTGAAGTTGTAGTGTCCGAAGTGTCGCTACCTGAGGAGTAGATTCCAGAATGCAGACAAATATCCACCCCACAGCTATTATCGATCCGACGGCGGTTATCGGTTCCGGGGTGAGTATCGGAGCCTATTCCATAGTTGGCGCCGATGTGGAACTCGGTGATGGCTGTGAAATTGCTTCACATGTTGTATTGAGTGGGCCCACTAAGCTCGGAAAAAATAACCGTATTTACCAGTTTGCCTCGATAGGTCAAGATACGCCGGACAAAAAATATCAAGGCGAGCAGACCACCCTGGTAATTGGCGATAACAATGTTATTCGTGAGGGCGTAACCATCCACCGGGGCACTGTGCAGGATCGTGGGGAAACCACTATCGGCAGTGATAACCTGATTATGGCCTATGCCCATATCGGTCATGATAGTGTTGTCGGTAATCACACCATTCTCGTTAATAATGTGGGGCTCGCCGGCCACGTAATAGTAAAAGATTGGGCAATCCTCAGCGGGTACAGTCTTGTACATCAGCATTGCACCATTGGTGAGCACGCTTTCCTAGGGATGGGCGCAGCGATCGGCAAAGATGTGCCAGCTTATGTCATGGTGGCTGGGAATCCGGCAGAGGCCAAGACTATTAATGCGGAGGGGTTGCGTCGTAGAGGTTTTTCCCGCGAGGACATCTCTCTAATCAACAAGGCATACAAAACGGTCTACCGGCGTGGCCTTACTCTGCAAGAGGCTGTCCAGGCCCTTACGGAACTGCGAGAGCAGTCCCCTGTAATTCAGCCTTGGATTGATTCCCTGCAGACCTCCTCTCGCGGAATTGTCCGCTAAGCACAGCCATTTGCGGGAAGTGCTGTTATTGTGCACTTCCTAATTTAGTCTTTTCATATCTTAATCGGTATCTATGAAAATTGAGCCATTTCCACTTTGGGGGAATTGTTAGGCGTGTCAGAAAATAATAAGCCGGTTCGTATTGGTATTGTTGTCGGTGAGGCCTCTGGAGATATCCTCGGTGCAGGTCTTATTGACTCCCTGCAAAAGCGCCTCCCGGGAATTCAGTTTGAAGGGATTGCTGGTCCGCGTATGCAGGCTTTGGGGGCGAAATCCCTTTTTCCAATGGAGCGCCTCTCGGTGATGGGATTGGTTGAGCCGCTAAAACGACTGCCAGAATTATTAAAAATTCGCCGCACTCTGCGCGAGCACTTCACTGAAAATCCGCCGGACCTTTTTATCGGTATCGACTCACCAGATTTTAACTTGTCTTTGGAGGAGTCCCTCAAGGCCGAAGGGGTTCGCACTGTGCATTATGTCAGCCCTTCAGTGTGGGCGTGGCGGCAGGGGCGAATAAAAAAGATTGCTCGTGCTATTGACCATATGCTCACCTTGCTGCCTTTTGAGGCTGCTTTTTATCGTGAAAACCACGTGCCGGTGACTTTTGTGGGGCATCCGTTAGCGGATGATATTCCTTTGCAGGTTAGCAGTGTTGCAGAGCGCAAAGAGCTGGGTCTCACAGTTGATGACCGTGTTATTGCGCTGTTACCGGGTAGCCGAGGTGGGGAAGTGCGTTTGCTTGGGCCACTATTTTTGCAGACGGCTCGCTGGTGTTACCAGCGCCATCCCGATCTCAAATTTGTATTGCCGGCAGCAAATGAGCAGCGTTTAGCCGAATTGCGGGAGCAGCTAAAGGATTTTCCGGAACTGCCTGTCACGATATTAGAGGGAGATTCACACAAGGCGCTCAGTGTGTCGGATGCTGTGTTAATTGCTTCAGGAACGGCAACGTTAGAAACCATGCTACTGAAAAAGCCTATGGTGGTTGCCTATAAACTGGGCAAAATTACTTACGCTATCGTCTCTCGTATGCTGCACACGCCCTGGGTTTCTCTGCCCAACTTGCTGGCACAAAGGGAGTTGGTGCCGGAAATCCTGCAGAGTGATGCGACCCCGGAGAATCTCGGAGCGGCGTTGATGCGCTATTTTGAAGATCCACTACTGGGTGATCAGCTGCAGCGCGAATTTGATGATCTTCACCAGCAATTGCGTCGGAATGCCTCTGAGCGGGCAGCCGATGCTATCTGTGCTCTTTTGAAGTAATCGGGTTTTATAAACCATGAGTGTTAAAAAAGAATTACCTCCGTACATCTGTCCTTATAAAGGTGATCTTCTCGCTGGAGTCGATGAAGTTGGCCGTGGCCCACTGGCTGGAGATGTAGTGGCGGCTGCAGTAATTCTCGATCCAGCAGAGCCCATTTTGGGGCTGGCCGACTCCAAAAAACTTAGTGAGAAAAAACGAGAGTCGCTCTTTGAGGAGATTTGTGAGCGTGCGTTGAGTTTTTCTATTGCCCGTGCAACCGTCGAAGAAATTGATCAGATCAATATTCTGCAGGCGAGTTTATTGGCAATGCGCCGTGCAGTGGAGCAGTTGCCACTACAGCCTGAGTTTGTGTTAGTAGATGGTAATAAAAGACCGGACTGGTCTTATCCCTGCGATACTGTGATTAAGGGGGATGGTCGCGTTGCCGCCATTGCTGCGGCCTCAATTTTGGCCAAAGTGACCCGTGATCGAGAGATGGTGGAGTTGGATGCACGCTATCCAGGTTATGGACTGGCCGGCCACAAAGGTTACCCCACTAAAGCTCATATGCAGGCCTTGGAAGAATTGGGTCCCAGCGCTCTGCATCGGGTGAGTTTTACCCCGGTAAGGAAACTCTTAGAGGATATTGCTTAAGCTCAAGGTTGTAGAGCGCTTGACTAGCGCTCAATTTTTTTGATCCTGGCTCTGATAATCATTTTGTCGGAAACCTCTTCAATTTCCACTTGGTAATTATTGAGGATAAATAAACTGATATTGCCATCTGGGATGCTTTCAAGGTGCTCCATAAGGAGACCGTTGAAGGTCTTTGGTCCGTCGGTGGTTAGGTCCCAATTTAGCGTGCGGTTGATATCCCGGATAGAGGTTCCACCCTCGATCATATACCAGCCGCTTTCCATGGCGACAATTTCCTCATCGTCGCTGGGAACTGGGCTCGCGGTGAAGTCGCCGACAATTTCCTCCAGTAGATCTTCTAGAGTTACTATCCCCATCACCTCCCCATATTCATCCACAACCAAGCCCATGCGGCGCTTGGTTTTCTGGAAGTTCATTAGCAGGGTGGGCAGTGGGGTGGCCTCGGGTACAAAGTAAGGTTCACCGGTAAAGGACTTGAGACGTTCAGCTGTGAGTTTGTCTGGGCCGTCTCGCAGTATCTGTGCGGCGCGACGCAGGTGCAAAATACCCACTACCTGATTGATATCTCCCCGGTATACCGGCAGGCGGGTGTAAGTACTCTCTGCCAGTTGTTGGAGAATCTGATCGGCGCTGTTTTCCAGGTCGATTCCCATGACCTCGTTGCGCGGGATCATAATGTCTTCCACTGTGGCCTGGTCCAGGTCCAGCACATTGAGAAGCATGCCTTTGTGCTTGCTGGGAAGCAGGGCGCCAGATTCGAACACCACTGTTCTAAGTTCCTCGGGCGCTAGGTGTTCTGCCTCGTTGCCAGCAGTTGCTTCAACGCCTACCAGGCGCGCAAGTCCATTGGATATGCTACCGACGAGTAATACAAACGGTGTCAGAAGCCATTGCAGTGGGCGTAAAATTAGCGATGCAGGAAATGCCACTCTCTCCGGGTGAAGAGCGGCAATGGTTTTTGGGGTGACTTCCGCAAAAATAAGAATAACGATTGTGAGAGCGCCGGTAGCGTAGAAGAGGCCGGCATCGCCGTACAGTTGAGTAAAGACAGCACCGGCAATTACTGAGGCCAGGATATTGACCAGATTATTGCCAATCAGGATAACGCCGATCAGCTTGTCCGGCCGGGCAAGCAGTTCCATGGCCCGCTTGGCGCCGCGGTGACCGCTCTTGGCCTGGTGGCGCAGGCGGTAGCGGTTCAGCGCCATCATGCTGGTTTCGGAGCTGGAAAAGAAAGCCGATATCACAATCAGCAGGGCAAGCAGGCTAAACAGCAGGCCCGGGGGCATCTCGTTCAAGGGAGAACTCTTTTTATTTCTGAGCGGAGATATTGAAACAGAACGGCTACCTCCGCAAGTTTTCCGGTCACTTATAAACCTAAATAAACCCGGTAAAGGCTATAGGGGCGGTTGAGGAGATCAAGGGGTGTTTGGTCTCCACCCTGAAAATGGCACCTGTGAGCGAATGTCAGTGCCGTTTGCTTATACTCGACTTTAAACGGCTCCTCTTTAGTATTCTTAGCCGCGCTGAAGGATAACCTCAATAACCAACTTACTACCAAAGTAGGCCAGCATTAGTGCAGCAAAGGCACACAGAGTCCAACGCACGGCAGTGTTACCGCGCCAACCCCACTGCCAATGCCCCCAAAGAAGAATACTGTAAAGCACCCAGGCGAGCAGGGAGAGCACTGTCTTGTGTAGGGGGCCCTGCTCAAAAAGGTTACCCACAAAGATAAATCCGGTAATCAGGGAGGCAGTTAACAGTAATTGGCCGAAAGCAATTAACCCAAAGAGTAATGACTCCATGCTTTGCAGGGGGGGGAGCAGGCGCATGGCACCCACTGGCCGATGGTTGTGTAGCTGCTGGTTCAGGTAATAAAGGTAGATGGCCTGTAGGGTTGCAAGAGTAAGTAGGGAGTAGGCGGAGATTGATAGCAGCGCGTGTATGGCAATCCCAGAAGATAACTGTTGGTGTGGTGCAACGCCTCCCCAGGTGTGGGACGCGGTCAGTTCGGTGAGTGCTCCTAACGGGGCAAAAATCAGTATCAACAAGGTTAGTGGTCGATTCACCGCTAGGATAAGCAGCAATAAGTTCACCACCCAGGTGATTAATGACAGCATTGCTAACAGATCAAAGCGATAGCCTGCTGAGGAAAACAGTGTCTGCGCAAGGGATATTGCGTGGGTGGCCAGGGCTCCGGCGAGCAGGCCCAGGAGCAGTTTACGATCGGGCTGTTGGGCGCGGGCAAGGGCCCTGGCCGCGACAATGGTGGTAGCTATATATAGCGCGATGGCCGTCCAGTGGGCGAATGCCGCCATTGGTTAGATCCGTATCTTCTAAGCAGTGGAGGAGGAGTGTGTCACAGCACGCTTTAACAGGGAAGATCTGGTGATATTTCGGCTGTGACGGGACCTGAGCTATACTGCCGCGCCTCAGAGTGGGAGTTGGATATACTCCCCAAAAAAATTTCGCGGCCCTCCGCACCGGGGTCCTGTCCGCAATCGGAGAAATCGAGACGAATTTATGTTCGATAACCTGAGTGACCGCTTATCGGCGGCCCTAAAAAAAGTCACCGGCAAGGCCCGTCTGACCGATGACAATATCCGCGATACCCTGCGTGAAGTGCGCAAAGCGCTGCTTGAGGCGGATGTCGCTCTGCCAGTCGTGAAGGCCTTTGTGCAGCAAGTGCGCACAGCCGCTGTTGGGCAGAAGGTTAGCAAGGCCCTGAACCCGGGGCAGCAGTTCGTCAAGATTGTTCAGGATGAGCTGGTTAAGGTGATGGGTGCTGCTGCAGAGCCGCTCAATCTTGCAGTTCAGCCTCCCGCTGTGATTTTGATGGCGGGCCTTCAGGGGGCCGGTAAAACCACCAGTGTTGCCAAGCTAGCCAAGTACCTGCAGGAGCGGGAAAAGAAGAAAGTTATGGTGGTGAGTGCGGACGTGTATCGCCCTGCAGCCATCAAGCAGCTGGAAACTCTGGCAGGTGAAGTGGGCGCGCTGTTTCATGCTTCAACTCCTGATCAGAAGCCCCTGGATATTGCCAAGGGTGCAGTGGATGCGGCGCGCAAGCAATTTGCCGATGTACTGATTGTCGATACCGCGGGTCGTCTGCATATCGACAGTCAGCTGATGGATGAAATCCGCGAGCTGCACAGTGAGTTGGATCCCGCAGAAACCCTGTTTGTTATCGACGCAATGATCGGTCAGGATGCGGTAAATACCGCCAGCGCCTTCAATGAGGCCCTGCCACTGACCGGGGTTATTCTGACTAAGGCAGATGGTGATGCACGCGGTGGTGCGGCACTCTCTGTGCGCCATGTTACTGGCAAGCCGATCAAGTTTATCGGTGTTGGTGAAAAGACCGACGCCCTGGAAACCTTCCACCCGGACCGTATCGCCTCCCGTATCCTGGGTATGGGCGACATTCTGTCTCTGATTGAAGAAGCAGAGCAGAAGATCGATAAAGAGAAAGCCGAAAAGCTGGTTAAGAAGGTCCAGAAAGGTAAAGGCTTTGACCTGGAAGACTTGCGCGACCAGTTGCAGCAAATGCAAAACATGGGTGGCTTTGGCTCCCTGCTGGAGAAAATGCCCGGCATGGGTGGTGTGGCGCAGGCCGCACAACAGGCCGACATGGGTAAAGAATTTAAGCGTATGGACGCCCTGATTTCCTCCATGACGCCGGCCGAACGCCGCAATCCTGACCTTCTTAACGGTTCGCGCAAGCGCCGTATCGTCGCCGGCTCCGGCACCCAGCTGCAAGATCTCAATCGCTTGCTTAAACAGCATAAGCAGATGGGCAAGATGATGAAAAAGCTCAAGGGCGGCGGTATGGGCAAGATGATGCGCGGCCTCGGTGGAATGACCGGGGGTGGTGGTCTGCCCGGAGGTCTCGGCGGAATGGGCGGTATGCCCGGTGGCCTGCCCCCCGGATTCAAGAAAAAGTAAGGGTTTTCGGGGCTCTGAGGGCCCTAGGAATCGCTATACAAATCTCTGGCGGTACATTAGAATACGCCGCCTTTCAGCCGGGTGAGCTGCCGGCAGAGATGTTTGGGTGACAGCTTATTGCTGTCGCCAAGTGTTAAAAAATACAGGAAAGTTACATGGTAACCATTCGTTTGGCTCGTGGCGGTGCTAAAAAACGCCCGTTCTATCACCTGACCGTAACCGACAGCCGCAAGTCTCGCGACGGTCGATTCATTGAGCGTGTTGGCTTCTTCAACCCGGTTGCCCGTGGCCAGGAAGAGCGTCTGCGCATTGATCGTGAGCGTGTTGACTACTGGCTGGGTCACGGTGCTCAGGTTTCTGATCGCGTCAGCAAGCTGCTGAAAGAATCTGCTTAATTTGCGCGTAAGTGGTGCTCCTGTGACAGATAACGGAAAACCTTCCGAAGAGTTGGTCACGGTTGGGCGCGTTACTACCGTTTATGGTGTGCGCGGCTGGGTCAAGGTTCACTCCTATACCGAGCCGATGGACAACATCCTGCAGTTCCCTAATTGGCGCTTGCAGGGGCCGAAAGGTTGGGAAGCTCTCGAAATTGACGCTGGTAAGCGTCACGGTAAGGGCTTAATAGTACATGTGAAAGGCATTGATGACCGCGATTTGGCGGCTCGACTTTGCCAGCGCGATATAGCTGTAGCTCGTGAACTGATGCCTGAGCTTGAGCGGGGTGAGTATTACTGGCACCAGCTCGAGGGATTAAAGGTTGTCAGCCATTTCGATGGCGAAGATCACGACTTTGGTATCGTCGCCCGCATGATGGAAACTGGCGCCAACGATGTAATGGTGGTGCGCGGTGGAGCGGATAAGCGCGAGCGCTTGATTCCCTATCTGCCGGATCAGTTTATAACCAATATTGACCTGGAAGCCGGTGTAATAACCGTCGACTGGGACCCAGCTTTTTAAGGCGCTGAGCGATGACTAAAAAAATCGCTCTGGTAAGCATTTTTCCGGAGATGTTTGCTGCATTGACCGAGTATGGTGTCAGCGGTCGGGCCGTCAAAGATGGCCTGTTGGAAGTGCGCTGCTGGAACCCTCGGGATTTCACCAGTGACAAGCATCGCACTGTGGATGATCGCCCTTATGGCGGTGGTCCCGGAATGGTGATGATGGCTGAACCCCTTTATCAGTCCCTGCAGGCCGCGCGCGCCTGGGCTGGGGAAGAGGGCGAAGCTGTACGCACTATCTACCTGTCTCCGCAGGGACAGCAACTGGATCAGCGCGGGGTCGAAAACCTCTCTGGCGCTGGCAATCTGGTTTTGCTGGCCGGGCGCTACGAAGGGGTAGATGAGCGTATCGTCGAATCAGTGATCGACGAGGAGTGGTCCATTGGTGACTATGTCCTAAGTGGTGGTGAACTGGCTGCTATGGTGTTGGTGGATACCATTACACGGCTGATTCCCGGCGCGCTAGGGCACGACCAGTCGGCGGTTGAGGATTCATTCTCCTCGGGTTTGCTCGACTGTCCCCACTATACCCGGCCCGAACAGTACCGGGGTGTGGCGGTACCGGAAGTGTTGCTCTCGGGCAACCACGAAAGAATACGCCGCTGGCGCCTGAAGCAGGCACTGGCGCGCACACAGCAGCGTCGACCCGACCTTTTGGATGGGCTGGAGCTGAACAAGGAGCAGAAGCAACTGTTGGAAGAAATTCAACAGGAGCGGAAATCCGATAAAACTTGATGCCGGATTCGCCGGGAGGCGGGAGTAGTTCGGTGAACTAGCTGAGAAGCTACATAAACTCTATTTGGGAGCAAATCCAAATGACTAACAAAATTATCCAGCAGCTGGAGCAGGAACAGCTGAAGAGCGAAGTACCTCCCTTCGCGCCGGGCGACACTGTAATCGTTCAAGTGAAAGTAAAAGAAGGTAACCGCGAGCGTCTGCAGGCGTTCGAAGGTGTGGTAATCGGCAAGCGCAACCGCGGCCTGAACTCCTCCTTTACCGTGCGTAAAATCTCCCACGGTGTTGGTGTTGAGCGTACTTTCCAGACTCACAGCCCGCTGGTTGACAGCATCAAGGTTAAGCGTCGTGGTGACGTACGCCAGGCTAAACTCTACTACCTGCGCAGCCTGACTGGTAAAGCCGCACGTATTAAAGAGAAGCTTAACTAAGCACCTCTCATACAGCTCGCAGAAAAGCCGGGGTTATTCTCCGGCTTTTTTGTATCCGTAGTCTTCCCTTTATGGCCAGTCATGTGCCAAGCCCGAAAGGCTGAATTGCCATGGAAGTGCATTTGAACTTCTGGCCTCACGCTTCTCCCTTTGTCCCCGACAGCTACGCTATCTACCCCTGTATCCTTTAGATCAGCGCACAACTTGGGAGTTTGTACGTAGTGTCCAGTGCCTGAATATGTTAAAACGCGCCATGTGGATCTGAAATGGCATATAGCTGCCATACTGGCTGGAACTGAAGGCCGACGTTTGAGTCGAACCTCATTGAGAATTTAAGGAGCAATCGGTAATGATGCTTATCAAGAAGCCGCTGGCGCTCGCTGGAGTGCTGCTCGGTCTGCTTGGCCCAGCGGCCCTTGCAGAGGTCGACGCAAACGTTGCGAAGACAATCAAAGCCCGCCTTGAGGCAAGTAACCCCAAGCCTACTTATGGTGAAGTGCGTGAGACCCCGATCGAGGGGCTCTACGAAGTAGAGCTTGACGGTGGTAGCAGTACTCTGTTTGTCTCAGCCGATGGCAACCATTTTATTCTGGGGGACCTGTTCCAGGCTAAGACTGGCGGAGGCTTTGCGAACCTCTCTGAGGGGCGCCGAGCAACTCGCCGGGCCAAGGTGATGGAAACCCAAAGCATCGACGATATGATCGTCTTCTCGCCCAAAGGCGAGACCAAAGCGCGTATCTATGTTTTCACCGATGTCGACTGTGGCTATTGCCGCAAGTTGCACCAGGATGTTCCTGAGCTGAACAAGCGCGGGATCGAAGTAAGATATTTGGCATTCCCGCGCGGAGGCCTGCAATCTCTGGGTTATCGCAAGCTCGCTACTGCCTGGTGTGCCGATGACACCAATAAAACGCTCACCGCATTGAAGAACCGCGAAAACGTGCCTTTGCAGGTCTGCAATAACAACCCGGTTGCCGCCCAATATAAATTGGGTAACGAGGTGATCGATGTACGCGGCACGCCCACTATTGTGATGGAGGATGGCAGGGTTGTGCCCGGTTATCTGCCTCCAGCCACTCTAATTAAAGAGCTGGGTATTTAAGATCAGCGGAAGAAAGCGGCCTCTCTAAAGCGGCCGCTTTTTTATCTAAGTCGGGCTCTTCAATGCTACTTTACGTGGCTGAGTCATATTCTCTGGAGCGAGAATATCATTTAACTCTTCCTCACTTAGTAACCCCTCATCCAAAATCAACTGCTTGACGCTCGCGCCCGTCATCAATGCTTGCTGGGCAATACGAGTGGCATTTTCGTAGCCGATAAACGGATTTACCGCGGTGATCAGGCCGATACTGTTTTCTACCAACTGCCGGCAATGCTCTTCATTCGCGCTGATGCCATTGACACAGCGTTGAGCCAAGGTATGCATAGCTTGGGTCATTAAGCGCATAGACTGTAGCAAGTTGAAGGCGATAACTGGTTCCATGACATTTAACTGCAGCTGGCCCGATTCCGCTGCCAAGGTGATTGTCAGGTCGTTACCGATTACTTGGTAGGCCACCTGGTTGACCACCTCGGGAATTACTGGATTTACCTTACCAGGCATAATGGAGGAGCCTGGCTGCATCGGTGGCAGATTGATTTCATTGAGACCTGCGCGAGGGCCGCTGGAGAGAAGGCGTAGGTCGCTGCAGATCTTTGAAATTTTTACTGCGATACGTTTCATTACCCCGGAAAACATGACGAAGGCACCCATATCAGAAGTGGCCTCTACTAGATTTTCCGCGCAGACAAAGTCGATGCTGGAAATTTCAGACAGTGCCGATACAACCAGTTGACGATATTGCGGGTCGGTATTAATACCTGTACCGATTGCGGTGCCGCCCATATTGATTTCTTTAAACAGGGCTACTAGCTCTTTAACCCGAGCGACATCTTCACGAATGGTTGCAGCAAAAGCGGCAAACTCCTGCCCCAGGGTCATGGGTACTGCATCCTGTAGCTGGGTGCGGCCCATTTTAATAACCTGTGCAAATTCCTTGGCTTTGCCATCAAATTCGATACACAGCTCCTCCATAGACTGCACCAGGTCGTTGTAGCTGAGCAGGACTGCTAGGTTGATGGAGGAGGGGTAAACATCGTTGGTGGATTGCGATAGGTTTACATGGTTGTTGGGGTGAGCGTTTTTGTATTCACCCTTATTGTGGCCGAGCAATTCCAGCGCGCGATTGGCAATTACTTCATTGGCGTTCATATTGGTGGAGGTGCCGGCACCGCCTTGAATCATGTCTACCAGGAATTGATCGTGCAGCTTGCCTTCAATAATTTCATCGCAGGCTTTGGCAATTGCCGCTTCCAGGTTCTTTTCCAGGTAGCCGAGTTCGCAGTTGGCATGAGCCGCAGCCTTCTTCACCATGGCCAGCGCTTTGACCAAATTAGGGAAGTGGTTGAGGGTGATACCAGTAATTTGGAAGTTTTCCAGGGCGCGCAGGGTTTGAATGCCAAAATAGACATCGGCCGGTACTTCGCGCTCTCCGAGCAAGTCTTTTTCGGTGCGGTATTCACTACTGGTAGTGAATACCGGCATGGGTTTTAGGGTGTGGAAATCGTTTGTCATGGACTTCTGCTTTCTCTTCATCTGCATAAGGGCAAGTGCACCAATAACCAGAATTAACCTGGGTTACGGGGTGCCCGTGGTTGTTATCATTTGGGCCTCTTGGTTGGGCCTTTAATAGAAATTCATGCTTAAAGTGGAGTGGCAAAAAAACTCTGTGGACCTTCAGTGTTTGAGGCTCGGATATTTTCGCGAATACTGCGATTGATCTCATCGGAATCCGGGCCAAATACCCCACACAGTTTTAATGCGTTTTTGATGCTGATATTACGTCCGAGAGATTCCAGCAATACTTTTGTACATACGGGTTCGCGCCGGTCACTGGCAGAGGCGCCCAGCTTGAGGCCGGATAAATAACTCACTCGGCTTTTATAGGTGGGATAGAGGATTGTCTGGGCGATTTCGTTGCGTGTCAGCGCTTCGTAGCCAATCAAAAATATACGCTCAGAGAGAAAAAGCAGCATGCCTTTGTAGCGGGACTTGTACCACTCCTCCCTATCTGGATAGCGCATGCGCTCGAAGCGCTGGAAGTAATATCCTTCCCCATCGGACTCGATATGCAGCAGGCTGCGAATAATATGATCGGGAAAAGTCATCGAGTAGTGATATTCAAAGTAAAAGCCCAGGTATTTATCAGCGCGCCCTTGTGACTCCCGCATTAGCAAGTCAATATCCATAGAGTAGGGGCGGGAGGATTCGACAGTCGTAGCGGTGCGGCGCACCCGAACAATTTGCTCAAACTGTTCGGCGGGCATCAAAATTTCATGGGGTTCAACACCAAAGAAGTGGCAGATTTTACTGAGAGTGTACTGTGAGGGCTGAGTATTGCCGCTGAGGTATTTGTTAAATTGTGCTCGGTTCACACCCATGCGCCGACACACTTCGGCGATGGAGCGATAGAAACTGCACAGCAGGCGTAAGTTTTGTGAAAAATTATTGCTCATCAAGGAGTATCTGCTTCTGGTCTAAATGCCCAGTATTTTCCTCTAAACCAATACCTGGCCACATTTGGTCGCCCGATAAAAAGCCGTCGGGATTTATATCTGCAACGATAAGCTAGCAGAATTTTTTCTGCGCATTGCTCAATAAATCCCGTTTGATTTTGTTAGGGGGTGCATTCCCCGCATAGCGGGGTTTCCATTAAGTCTTTAACTTCACTGTTTGTGTGGTTCATGGCTAACAGGTGATTCAATTTGGCATAGCAGGCTTCGCTGGTCATATCCAGGCCACCGATCACACCGGCGCGCAGTAGTGCGGAGCCGGCAGCGTACTTGCCGAGATCCACATGGTTTTCCAGGCATTGTGATACCGCCACACAAATAATTCCCAGCTCTGTAGCTCTGGTAAGCTGCTCGGTAAATGCCTGATTGTCGGTGGGGGCATTGCCGGTACCGTAGGTTTCAATCACTATACCGCGTGGGCGTGCTTCAATAACTTTACTGAGAAACAGCGGAGTAATTCCGGGGAATAGTTTCACTAATACAACGCTGCCATCGGTGTTATCGGGGATTTCAAACTGCGGTGTGTCTCCGTGCATCAATAAAGCATTAGGATCGATATGCACCTGGATGCCCACTTCGCCGAGGCTCGGATAATTGGGACTGGAGAAGGCATCCAGTGAGCCGGAGCTAACTTTTACCGCACGGTTGCCACGCAACAGCTTGCCGTTAAAGTAGAGGCAGACCTCACCGATACTATCTGAACCGCTCAATAGCAAGGCGGCGATTAAATTGTTATAGGCGTCGCTGCGCATTTCCCGCAAGGGGATCTGAGAGCCGGTTACCACTACCGGTTTGGCCAGTCCCTGCAGGGCGAAGGACAGCGCGGAGGCGGTATAAGCCATAGTATCGGTGCCGTGCAGCACAACAAAGCCTGTGTAGTGGCTATAGTTGTCGCGTATCAGGGCGGCGATGCGGTACCAGTCCTGGGGCTGCATATTGGCGCTGTCGAGGAGCGGGTCGAGGGCCTGGAAATCATAGCTCGGCAGTTGGCCGATCACATCCTGTAGCAGGCGCTGCAGGGCATCTTCAAGATCGGCGTCCGGCACATAGCCGGATTCACTGCGGCGCATTCCCAGGGTTCCGCCAGTATAAAGGATAAGGGTTTTTTTCATCACTCGACCGCTATCTGAGTCCGTTTTTCAGTGCGCCCATTTTTTGGAAAAGGCGCGGTGGATGCAATTTCGCAGGTTGCTGGTACCTGATGCTAGTAGATGCACTTATAGCATCTACTGAGGATGGCTCCTATTTCAAGGAGTTCTTTTGGGTGACAAAAGTTTCGTTTACCCCATCGTTGAGGGTGGAGTTTGGCTGGCGCAATTTTATTGACTTTTTTGCTTTCAGCTCGGTAAGGTTGTCGATATTTTGTTAATTTTATTTGTTTTTATTGCGTCTTCTCCTGGTGTGGCATTTTAGGTTGGGGTGCATTACCGGGGGCCTACGCGCGGAGGGAATTTGTGAGCGCAACAATTGAAGACGTCGCAGAGGCGGCGGATCAGATGCCTGCGGTAGAGCCGCAGCGTGCAGTGCGTATTGGTGTTTGCGGTTTGGGCACGGTGGGCAGCGGAACAATCAATGTCCTGGCGCGCAATGGAAACGAAGTGGCCGCGCGTTGTGGCCGTTCGGTAGTGATTGAGCAGGTCGGGGCCCGCCGCGACAACCCCGATTGCGATACCAGTGGGCTGGATGTTACCCGCGATATCTTCGATGTCGCCAACAACCCCAATGTCGACATTTTGGTGGAGCTGATTGGCGGCACCACGGTAGCGCGCGAGCTGGTCTTGGTGGCAATTGAAAACGGCAAGCATGTGGTGACCGCGAACAAGGCACTGATCGCCGAGCACGGTAATGAGCTGTTTGAACTGGCCGCACAAAAGGGCGTCACCATTGCCTATGAAGCGGCCGTGGCCGGCGGCATCCCTATTATTAAATCCCTGCGCGAAGGCCTGGTGGGCAACCGCATCGAATGGCTCGCCGGCATTATTAATGGCACAGGAAATTATATCCTCACTGAAATGCGCGAGAAGGGGCGCAGTTTTGATGAGGCTCTGGTTCAGGCACAGGCTCTGGGATATGCAGAAGCAGACCCGACCTTCGATGTAGAAGGCATCGATGCTGCGCACAAGCTGGTAATTATGGCCTCCCTGGCTTTCACTATCCCGCTTGCCTTCGACAAGGTATATACCGAGGGTATCAGCCGCATTTGTCCGGAGGATATCCGCTATGCCGATGAACTCGGCTATCGCATTAAACATCTGGGCATCGCACGCCGCACAGAGCAGGGGGTGGAACTGCGGGTACATCCAACCCTGATTCCACAGCGTCGCCTGATCGCCAATGTAAATGGTGTGATGAATGCGGTGTTGGTCAACGGCGATGCGGTGGGGCCAACGCTGTATTACGGCGCAGGCGCCGGTGCCGAAGCTACAGCCTCGGCAGTGATTGCCGATATTGTCGATGTGGCGCGCACCCTGGATGCCAAGCCGGATCAGCGGGTACCGGCTGCCGGGGTGGCCTTGGCAGAGCAGGGCGATACCCTGGTGTTGCCGGAGGAAGAGGTGGTCACCAGCTATTACCTGCGTATTTCCGCTCATGATAAGCCGGGTGTTATGTCCAAGGTGGCAACTATTTGTAGCGATCAGGGCATCAGCATTGAGGCCCTGATCCAGCACGAGCCGGTCGATGGGGAAGAGTTGGTCCCAGTGGTGATTCTCACCAGCCGTGCCAGGGAGGCCTGCCTGCGCGAAGCGGTTACACAAATTGAGGCCCTGGATACGGTTGAAGGGAAAGTGGTGCGTATTCGCGTGGAGAGCCTCGGTTAAGCCCTCTCCCCTATTGCTAGATGGTGCCTTTCTCTATGAATAGGCGCCAGTTTTCTTTATTGCCTACGAGATCCAAGAGCGAAACAACACCGTGAAATTTGTCAGCACCCGCGGCCGCGCGCCGTCTCTCTCTTTTGCCGATACTGTCCTCACCGGGCTCGCCAGCGATGGCGGTCTCTATGTGCCCGAGTCACTGCCGCACTTTTCCAGCAAGGATATTGCGGCTATGGCAGGTATGGATTACCAGCGGTTGGCTTTTGAAATTATCCGGCCGTTTGTGGGAGAGGATCTTAGTGAGCGGGAGCTGCGCAATATTATCGAGCGCTCTTATGGTTTGGGGCAGGGGCAGTTTCGTCACAGGGCGGTAGCGCCTTTGGTGCAGACCGATACCAACGAGTGGATTCTGGAGCTTTTCCACGGCCCGACTCTGGCCTTTAAAGATTTTGCCCTGCAGTTTCTCGGTCAGTTGTTCGACCACCTGCTGAAAAAGCGTGGTGAGCGCGTGGTGGTGATGGGGGCGACTTCGGGGGATACCGGTTCGGCGGCAATTGAAGGCTGCCGCCACTGCGACAATATCGATATTTTTATTTTGCATCCCCACAATCGGGTCTCAGAAGTACAGCGCCGGCAGATGACCACAGTGTTGTCAGACAATGTGTTCAATATCGCCATGGAAGGTAATTTTGACGATTGCCAGAATATGGTGAAGGCCAGCTTCGCCAACCAGTCCTTTTTGCCCGATGGGCGTCGTTTAGTGGCGGTGAACTCCATTAATTGGGCGCGCATTATGGCGCAGATTGTCTACTACTTTTACGCGGCCTTGCGACTGGGCGCACCAGATAAGACGGTAAATTTCTCCGTGCCCACCGGCAATTTTGGCGATATTTTTGCCGGTTACCTGGCAAAGCAGATGGGTTTGCCAATCGACCAGTTGGTGATCGCTACCAATGCCAACGATATCCTGCACCGCTGCATCAGCGATAACGATCACACGCCCAAACCGCTGATACACAGCCTGTCGCCCAGCATGGATATCATGGTGTCGAGCAATTTTGAGCGCCTGCTGTTTGATCTCTACGGCCGCGATGGTGCCGCAGTGGCGGAGTTGCTGGCAGATCGAAGTGTACCTATGCACTTGAGCGAATCGGCCCTGGCGCAGGCCCAAAAGACATTTTCCAGCTATAGGGTCGACGATGCGCGTACTATTGAGGTGATTCGTGAGCAGTACCTGGCGACCGGCTATTTGCTCGATCCCCATACCGCTATTGGTGTCGAGGCCGCAAGAAGGGTGCGCCGCTCCGCCGAGCAGCCAATGGTTTGCTTATCCACCGCACACCCGGCAAAATTCCCCGATGCTGTGGCGCAGGCACTGCCACAAACCGAAATTCCCCTGCCGGCCCATATGCAGGACCTCTGGCAACGCGAAGAGCGATTCAAGGTGCTGCCCAACGACTTGTCCCAGGTGCACGACTATATGGCGACCATGCTGTCCGAAGGGCACTAGCTGGCGCAGCGAGGGACTTGGCGGCCGGATTAAAAATAGCTGAGAGAGAATGAATACAACAATTCAGCGGCGGCCAGTGGATTTTTCCACTGGCCGTTTTGCTTCTGAAACCCCCAAAATTTTGCAGAGGGTACTGCTAGGTCGCGGTATCGTCAGCGAGGAGGCCCTGGACCACAGTCTCGCCAAGCTGCAGCAACCCCAGTCGATGCGGGGGCTGGATACAGCGGTGACACTGCTGGTGGAAGCCGTGCGGGCGCAGCAAAAAATCTTGATCGTCGGTGACTTCGATGCCGATGGTGCCACCAGCAGCACGCTCGCCGTGCTGGCACTGGGGGCCATGGGTGCGCCGGGCGTGGACTTCCTGGTGCCGAACCGCTTTGATTTTGGTTACGGCCTCACCCCGGAAATCGTAGAGGTGGCCAAGGATTACGCCCCGGATATGCTGATCACTGTGGATAACGGCATCAGCAGCATTGATGGGGTGGCGGCGGCCAAGGCCGCAGGCATGACAGTGATCGTAACCGATCACCACCTGCCCGGCAGTGAGCTGCCGGATGCCGATGCCATTGTGAACCCGAACCAGCCGAACTGTGATTTCCCCAGTAAGAATCTCGCCGGTGTGGGAGTTATCTTTTACCTGTTGAGTCGTCTACGCAGTGCCCTGCAGGAATGCGGTTGGTTTGCGCAGAGCGGTATCGCTCCGCCGAATATGGCTGAATATCTCGATTTGGTGGCGCTCGGCACTGTCGCTGACCTGGTGCCGCTGGATCACAACAACCGCATTCTGGTGCACCAGGGTATCGCCCGTATTCGTTCCGGGCGCTGCCGACCCGGTATTTCCGCTTTATTAGAGGTGGCCGGGCGAGACCAACGCAGGCTTTCCACCACCGATATTGGTTTTATCCTGGGGCCACGTATCAATGCGGCCGGGCGCCTGGATGATATTGGCACAGGCATCCGCTGCCTCCTGACCCGCGATCCCAGTGAAGCTCGTGAGTTGGCGGGGGAGCTGGATATGCTCAACCGGGACCGCAAGGCCATAGAGCAGGGTATGCAGCGGGAAGCTCTAGCGGCGTTGGAAGAACTGCAGCTGGAGGGGGAAATTCCCTGGAGCCTGTGTCTCTACGATGCCAATTGGCATCAAGGGGTGGTGGGTATTCTTGCCAGTCGTATCAAGGAGAAATTCCACCGCCCGGTAATTGCCTTTGCCGAAGGGGATAACGGCCTGGTAAAAGGCTCGGCACGTTCCATACCCGGCTTGCATATCCGCGATGCCCTGAGCGATGTGGCCGCAGCCAATCCTGAGCTGATCAGTAAATTCGGCGGTCATGCCATGGCCGCAGGGTTGAGTCTGCCTGCACAAAACCTCGATGCTTTCCGGGCGGAGTTTGAACGAGTGGTGCGCAAGCGCCTGGATGAGAATCAATTGCAGGCCGTGATCGATTCCGATGGTGAATTGGATATTGCAGACTACACCCTGCAAACCGCGGCCCTGTTGCGTGCCTGTGCCCCCTGGGGGCAGGCGTTTCCCGAGCCGGTCTTCGATGGCGAGTTTCTATTGCTTCAGCAACGCATTGTCGGCGAGCGGCACCTGAAAATGGTGGTCGCTCCGCCGCAGGCGCCACAGCTGGCCCTTGATGCCATTGCTTTTAATATAGATACAGACCAGTGGCCGCAGCCCACCGAGCGAGTGCGCCTGGCTTACAAGTTAGACGTCAATGAATTTCGTGGGCGCGAATCCCTGCAATTAATGGTGAGCCTGCTGGAGGCTATATAGGAGCACCTTTCGGAAAGTTGTGAATTGCTTGGAGCTTGTTCACAACAGTAATAAAAAGTGGTTGGAAGTAAAAAGTAGTGAAACGTAAACAAGTCCAGGCCGAAGTCCTGCTGTTATTAGCCGCTCTTTTCTGGGGCGTCGCCTTTGTGCCACAAAAGATCGCCATGGCAGATATTGAGCCGTTGGCGTTCAATGCCTGGCGCTTTATCCTCGGCGGCCTTATTTTAGTGCCTATCGTTTATTGGCTATCTTCGCGCAGAGATGCCCAACCTGGCGAGGCGAACGGACATACCGTTAGCCACCGCTGGAGAGCCTGTTTACCCGGCGGTGCTCTACTCGGTTTTTGGTTGTTCCTAGGTGCGGCGCTGCAACAGATCAGCCTGCTCTACACCACTGCTGGCCGCGCTGGTTTTATCACCGGGTTTTACCTCCTGTTGGTGCCGGTTATCGGTTTGTCCCTCGGGCATAAAACCAATCGCTGGACTTGGGGCGGTATTGGTCTGGCTTTATTTGGCCTCTACTGGCTGGCGGACTTCAGTGAAGAATCTCAGTTAGTTGGCGACCTGATGGTGTTTGCCAGTGCTTTTGTCTTCGCCATCCAGGTGCTCTCTGCGGATCGCTTGGTGAAACGCTACGATGCACTGCGTCTGGCCTGTATCCAGTTTCTGGTCTGTGGTCTGTTGTCGGCCCTGGCATCCCTCTTCACCGAGCAGGCAACGATACAGTCCGCTGTGGATGCGGCCTGGCCGATCGCCTACATGATGATTTTCTCCACTGCGCTGGCATTTACTTTCCAGTTGTTGGCTCAGCGCCATGCGGCACCATCCCACGCCACGGTGATTATGAGCCTGGAGGCGGTGTTTGCTCTAGCGGCAGGCTGGTTATTCCTTAATGAGATGCTTAACACCACAGAATTGATTGGCTGTGGCCTGATGCTGGCTGGGATGCTGGTAAGCCATTATGGGAACCACAGTGGTACCCATCACTAGGAAAATACAATGGAATTGTCTGTACTCGCGCTTTTTGTCCCCGCCAGTTTTTTTGCCTCGGTAACCCCGGGACTGTGCATGATGCTGGCCCTAAGCCTTGGTATTACGGTGGGGGTGCGCCACACCCTGTGGATGATGGTTGGCGAGCTGGTAGGAGTAGCGCTGGTGGCCTTGGCTACGGTGCTCGGTGCGGCGGTGCTAATGGTGCAGTATCCCACTGTATTTCAGCTATTTAAATACTGCGGTGGCGCCTACCTCGCCTGGATGGGTATACAGATGTGGCGTTCCCGGGGGCAGCTGGCTTCTCTTGATGCGGCACAGGGGCGCGCCCGGCCCTCCGCAAAAGCGCTGATGGTTCAGGGGTTTATTACTGCGGTTGCAAATCCTAAGGGGTGGGCCTTCTTTATTGCTCTGTTGCCGCCCTTTATCAACCAAAGCAAGCCCTTGGCACCGCAGCTTTCTATGTTGATCGCCACCATACTGTTGCTGGAAACCTTGTGTTTGCTGATTTACGCTGGGGGTGGTCAGGCCCTCAGTCGCCTGCTGGAACGCGCTGAAAATGTACGTTTAATTAACCGTATTTCCGGTACTTTGATGTTACTGGTGGGAGCCTGGCTGGCGCTGTCTTAAGCTGGGTGGCCATTGCTTTATGGAGGAAGTGTGATGGTGAAAATAAAATTGTCTGCTTTGCTGGTGCTGACTTTACTGGCTATGGCGGCCTGCGGTGGAGCCAAGGAGGAAAAGGCTATGGAAAATCAGGTAGAGAATACCCCGGGCTCCAGTCAGCCAGAGGTGACGTCCAACCCTCCCGCAACTAGGTCGGGCGAACTGGTTTGGGTCTATCGCAAGAGTGGCCGCAAGCAGTGTGAGGGCGGTGGCATGACTTTACAGCAGAGTCAGGCCAAGTTACGGGAAAATGGTTTGATGGTGCAGGAATCCCGCTGCGGTGTGCGCACAGATCGAATGTTTCCGGCTGTCTGTGGTGCGCCCACAGGGGATATATTGTTGCACTTGATCAGTATGGATGCTCTGGATGCCGCCCTGGAGCTGGGTTACGACCCCGCCGAAAAGATGCAGTATCAATTTTCCCAGTGCCGGGATAACAGCGCTTAAGGGTAAACTCTAGTGGTCAATAGGTTGGGAGTTGGCAGTGAATATTTCTCAGGCGGCACAGCATTCGGGGCTCAGTAGTAAGGCCCTGCGCCACTATGAATCGATCGGTTTGGTGACTCCCGCGCGCAAGGCCAATGGCTACCGCCATTACACCGAGGACAATCTGGAGACCTTGCGCTTTATCCAGCGCGCTCGCGCCTGCGGCTTCTCCATAGAGGAGGTACGCACTCTGTTGGGGCTTAAGGGTAATCCCGAGCGACACAGCCGTGAAACCAAGCAGTTGGTGCACGAAAAACTCTCCATGCTAGAAACCCAGTTGCGCGATATGTTGGCAATGCGTGAAACCCTACATTCGTTTATCGACAGTTGTGCCGGTGATGACTCACCGGACTGCGCGATTTTGCAGAAGTTATCCGGTCAGTTCTGCAAATAGGGATTTTGCGCAATTTACAGCGGCTGGCTGACTGGAAGGACCCCCGCGCGCTGCGGTAGAATGCGCGCCGCTTTTTATTTTGTCCGGACACCGAAAGTTCATGGAAATCAATCCCCTCCTCAATCAATTAAAAGACCTCGAAGAGCGCACTGACGTTCTTAGGGGGTATCTTTGACTACGCCAGCAAGAAAGAACGTCTCACCGAAGTAGAGCTGGAGCTGGCTGAGCCAAGCGTTTGGGACGACCCCAACCGCGCACAGGAACTGGGGCGCGAGCGCTCTTCCCTGGAAACGGTGGTTAATACCATCGAAAACCTCGACTCCGGCATTGCCGATTGCCGCGAACTGTTGGAAATGGCAGTCGAGGAAAATGATGAGGACTCCGTAGGGGAGGTCTCCACTGAGATCGAAGGTCTCCAGCAGCAGCTGGGGATTCTGGAATTCCGCCGTATGTTCTCCGGCGAGAATGACGAGAACAATGCCTACCTGGATATTCAGGCTGGCTCCGGCGGTACCGAGGCCCAGGACTGGGCGGAAATGATCCTGCGTATGTACCTGCGCTGGGGTGAAGCCCACGGCTTCAAGACCACCCTGGAAGAGGTCTCCGCGGGGGAAGTGGCCGGTATCAAAAGTGCCACTGTGCATTTCGCCGGCGACCACGCGTTCGGATGGCTGCGCACAGAAACCGGTGTACATCGCCTGGTGCGCAAATCGCCGTTTGATTCCGGCAACCGCCGTCACACTTCTTTCAGCTCGGTATTTGTGTCACCGGAAATCGATGACAATATCGAGATTGAAATCGACAAATCCCAGGTGCGTGAAGACACCTATCGCGCGTCCGGCGCCGGTGGTCAGCACGTGAACAAAACCGATTCTGCGGTGCGTTTGACCCACACAGAATCCGGTATCGTCGTGCAGTGCCAGAGCGAGCGCTCCCAGCACCAGAACCGCGATAAAGCCTGGAAAATGCTGCGCGCAAAAATGTACGAGCAGGAAATGCTCAAGCGCAACGCAGAGAAGCAGGCCATGGAAGACAGCAAGGCCGACATCGGTTGGGGCAGCCAGATCCGCTCCTACGTGTTGGACGACCAGCGTATCAAGGACCTGCGCACCAGTGTCCAGACCAGCAACTGCCAGGCAGTACTGGATGGAGACCTGGACCAGTTTATCGAAGCCAGCCTCAAAGCCGGCCTCTGATTTAAAGACTCCACTCTCACCGCGCCCCTCGTCTCTCACTAATGGGACGAGGGGTAATATCACTCACAAAACTGATAGATCACCATGACTGATATCCAGCAAGACGAAAACAAACTGATCGCCGAGCGCCGCACCAAGCTTTCCGCTCTACGCGAGAAGGGCAATGCTTTCCCCAACAGTTTTCGCCGCGAGAACCTCGCTGCCGACCTGCAAGCTGAGTTCGGCGATAAACAGAAAGAGGAGCTGGAAGAACTGGGTAAACGGGCGTGCGTAGCGGGGCGAATCCTGGCTAAACGCGGACCCTTTATGGTGATCCAGGATGTATCTGATCGTATCCAGCTCTATGCCGATAAAGCGGCACAAAAAGATATTAAAGAGCGCTTCGGTGCCTGGGATATCGGCGATATCGTCGGCGTAAAAGGCACACTGCACAAATCCGGCAAGGGCGATCTCTACGTCAACTGTGAAGAGTACAGCCTGCTAACCAAAGCGCTGCGCCCGCTGCCGGAAAAATTCCACGGCATTGCCGACCAGGAAATGCGCTATCGCCAGCGCTACGTGGACCTGATCGCCACGCCAGAAGCCCGCGAAGTGTTCCGAGTGCGCTCCAAAGTGATCGAGTACATCCGCGACTTCCTCAATGGCCAGCAGTTTATGGAAGTGGAAACGCCCATGCTGCAAGTTATTCCCGGTGGTGCCAGCGCGCGTCCGTTCGTTACCCACCACAATGCGCTGGATATCGATATGTACCTGCGTATTGCCCCGGAGCTGTACCTGAAGCGTCTGGTTGTGGGTGGTTTTGAGCGGGTTTACGAGATCAACCGCAACTTCCGCAACGAGGGCCTGTCCACGCGCCACAACCCCGAATTCACCATGCTTGAGTTCTACCAGGCGTATGCGGACTACAACGACCTGATGGACCTCACCGAGAAGATGCTGCGCGGAATCTGTGAAGATGTACTGGGCTCCACCACTGTGGAATACCAGGACAGCAGCTACGACTTCTCCAAGCCGTTCGCGCGTTTGTCTGTATTCGACTCCATTCTGCACTACAACCCGGAACTGACTGCGGCCGATATCGACAATATCGAATCCGCCCGCGCGGTAGCCGAGAAGCTGGAAATCCCGCTGAAAGGCAGCTGGGGCCTGGGTAAGGTACAGATCGAGATTTTCGAGAAGACTGTAGAGCACCGCCTCGACCAGCCGACCTTTATCACTGAGTACCCAACCGAGGTGTCTCCGCTGGCTCGCCGCAACGATGACAACCCGTTTGTCACCGACCGCTTTGAATTCTTCGTTGGCGGCCGCGAGATTGCCAATGGTTTCTCCGAGTTGAACGACGCGGAGGATCAGGCCGAACGCTTTAAAGCCCAGGTTGCGGAGAAAGATGCCGGTGACGACGAAGCCATGCATTACGATGCCGACTATATCCGCGCGCTGGAATACGGCCTGCCGCCCACTGCTGGTGAGGGCATTGGCATCGACCGCCTGGTAATGCTGTTTACCAACTCTCCATCGATCCGCGACGTACTGCTGTTCCCGCATATGCGCCCTGAAGTGAACGACTAAGCGAGCAAAAACGTAAACCCTGCGCACTATCCCAAGTGCCTACAGCTGCCGCGCCATTTCCGGCGCGGTGCTTTCCCTTTGGTCAATTCCCCGCCTGGCTATCGCTATCTATTCTTAATGGATGCTTATTGAGATTGAACCTCGGTAAAACCATTAAATGGAGATGCTCTTGTCAGTAATAAGGGCGGTGGCAATTATTTCTGGATTAATAGCGCTTTTTTTTTCGTGTGCAATTTCAGCCCAATATGCGCCTCAGAGCCGCCCCCCTGCGACAACCGTAGATGACTGGCGCTTTGCGGCCACCCCCTACATTTTTCTGCCACTTCGCACCAAAGGAAAGGCCACAGTGGCGGATACCACTGTGGATGTAGATCTGAACTTAAGAAAAACCCTAGAGCTCCTGAATGCGGCTTTTTCTGTACGTCTGGAAGCTTGGAGAGGACGCTTTGGACTAGTTTCTGACCTCTATTATGTACACCTCAATTTAAATGAGGGCACAACGATTGCGCCACCCCGAAATCCCCAGTTGGATATAGATGTTGATATCGATGTGAATGTGGATGTTCATCAGGCGTGGGTGGCTGCATTTGGCGCTTACCGGGTACTGCAAGGCCATTTTGGCGAAAGCGAGCGGCGCTATTTTTGGGATATAGGCGTGGGTGTACGTTGGAATCGCCTGAGGCAGGAAGTGAAAGCCCGCGTGGGTATTGATATCGGCAGAATGCCAGAAATCCAAAATCGTTTGGGCGGCCGCAAAAGTTGGTGGGAGCCGACTATTGGTACCCGTGTGGGCTTTGCTGTGAATGACTGCCTGACCCTGGGGGCGCGTACCGAAATCGGCGGTTTTGGAGCTGGTGGTGATGATTTGCAGTGGAATCTATTGGCAGGATTAGACTGGCGCGCCTGGAAAACCACCTCATTGCGCCTGGGCTACCAATATTACAGTATTAATTATTCCGATCGACTTTCTGATGGTCGCTTTGCCTATGATATTACCCAGCATGGACCCTATCTAGCGGTGACTTGGCGCTGGTAAATGGAATAGTTTTTTGTTTCTGCGTTGAGCTTGGTTTCCCTTTATAAATACCTCTTATTAGTAATTAATATCTGTTAAAAAATTTTTCCGTGATCAATTTTTTAAAGTGGTCTCTGGTAAGGGGGGTGAAAATATAACAAATGATTCTATTTAGTTCTAACGTTCTATTTTTGTGGTTGATTGACTTGCTGGAAATTTTAAGCCAGGAGCGAATTTCCATATTAGATGACAGCTATGATAATGATGGTTGAAATTATCACTTTATGAGTCTGCAAGGATATATGAAATTATATTGTGTAAGGCTATTAGAGATAATGCAGGCGCGTTTTTATGTTGTGGCAGTTCTATCAATATCATCAGAGCTCCTTTAATTTGGAAGATATTGATAGTAGAGGTCGGTACGATATAGATGAAGAGCATCCAAATGATGTGATATCTGGCAACGAAGAATGTGATGCATATATATTCTGATTGAAAGTGGGGTTGCTGGTTTTGTAGTTATGGAGCAAGCCGAAATTATTGGGATGTAAATGCCGGAATTGCCTGATATCTTTATTCTTCCAGAATATCGCAATCAAGGGGTGGTAAGTAAAATGGTTAGTGGTATGTGACGCAGTCTATTTGGGGGATATTTTTTCACTTTAGTTTTTGGGGTGTTTTTTCAAAATTAATGTAGCAAAAGTCAGTAAGCTTGAGTCCTCTGAAGCTCCAGAGTTTTATGAGTGTATGGTAACAAATATCAAATAAATATAGGTGTTTTTTAAATGTAAGTTTTTGTTGTGCAGCAATATTTTTATAAAGTTGATTTGCTGTACGTGATAAATGGAGTTGGGGGTTTGGTTTCTGTAAGGTGAATGATAGGATTGTTGAAATGTTGCTTATTGCGCTTGAGTTGATAGGGTCTGAGGCCGGTACCCTTGCTGTGCTAGATATTTGATAAAAGTTAGGAGTAACAGAAAAATATCGATGAGCATAGAGGTCAATTCCTGGGTTTTTAAGAAAGTTAGACGTTAATGTTGTTGAATTGCAGTTTGATGGTTGAGGGAATCCGTACCTGCTTTTGCATGTTGAGTTAGATTAAGTTTTATAGCTATGAGTTGGTGGGTGAGGTGATGTAACTTAAGCTTCGTAATTTTGCTTCCCTAATGGTCCAGTGCATTATTGGAAATAAAAATTTAACTATTGGAAATAAGATGAATTCAACGGTTCAATTAATTCAACCGGTGGTGGCTTTGCTGGTTTGGTCAATGGTTATGTGGTTTTGGATGTATGCAACAAGATTGCCGGCGATTGCATCTATGAAAATGAAGTTGGACTCTGAAGTGCCATCCGGAGTCCAAATGTCACAGCTTCCGGCAAGGGTTAGATGGAAGGCGGATAATTATAATCATTTAATGGAGCAGCCTACTCTATTTTACGCAGCAGTTTTCTCATTGGCTTTTCTAGGTACAGCCACGGAGTTTATCGTTTATACTGCTTGGGTATATGTGGGTTTAAGAGTGATTCATAGTCTTGTTCAGGCTTTAGTGAATAAAATAGAATTTCGCTTTGTTGTCTTCGCTTTATCCAATATTCCCTTGGCAATCTTAATGTATAAAGCAGCGATTCAAGCCTTTAAATAGTGATTAAATAAAAGTAAAACTATTCGTTATATTTTGGTGCTTGTTATTGGTTAAGGTGATATTACCTTGACAAAGCTAATCTGACTTGGTATGTGGCCACTGGCCCAGTTTTGCCGTCGAAGAAAGAGTGCTTTACCAACCCATCTGCTAAGGATGATCATGTCCTCCGAGATTGAATGTTTGTAAGTTGTAAATGGAGGGAAGCATCTTTTTGGCTGCTAGTATTTATTCTAGATTGACCTAGCCTAAGAGCAGGCCCTCTTGTTTGTGGGGTAGGTGGTTTTAATTCTTGGTAACTAGGGGGTAGAATCCCCATTTTTTTGTGTAAGTTTCCTGTTATTTGTTTTTAGTCCGTTTAATGAAAGCAGTATTGTCGATTAATGGATGGGTAGATAATACAAGGAGCTGCTCTTCTAGGGTATAGATTTGGTAGTCATGCATACTAAGAGAGCTCCAGTGGGGCTGTAGCGAAGTGGATTTATTTATCCCGGCTTATGCAGTGCAAAATACATGAAAGGCTGTAAGTGATTCCAGTATTAGAGGGCATTCAGGCGTCCGTGCATAACCCCTGATTAAATTGGGTAAATGCAATCTGTCTCGAAAAATGCGCAAAGTTATTTATGGGGGGTTTAATTTATGATGATATCGGTGATTTTCTCCTTTAGGTTTAAAGATACCATTCGTTCTGAGATGACCATATGTTATATGGATGCTATTATTATTCTGCTCTAAGCAGGGTGTGGTCGAATTTGTTTTCGGCTGTTAGGCAGGGGGAAGGTGGCTAATAGTGTGTGGAATACACTTCGCTGGTGAATTTAATAAGATCCCTTGTGGGCGAATAGCAATGGTTGTAAAAAATAATACTTTTTTATTGGCCTGTTCCATTGAGTCTATAGGGGAGGTTGTCTTTTCGGTTTCTGGATTACAAGTCCAGTAAATAGATTGCTATTGAATTATAGCTATCTTTAAATTTAAATCTTTAGATTTATTATCTGGCGTAATGGGTTTTTTTATTCCCTCTCTGGTAGAATTATGAGTTAGATTTCGCTGTTGCTGTTGCTGTTGCTGTTGCTGATTGTAATATTGGTTCTGGGTTGGTTTTCTTGCTGTATTACGTTCACCAATTCATAACCCCTCTCAAAAGTCCAGAGTAAGGCAATGGCGCAGCATATAGTGGCAATTGTGTAGCGTAGGTTAGACTCCCAGTTTTTCTGTCGACGTCTGGCCAAATAAAGCAGAGGCCAGATTGCTAAAATTATTAAAATTTGACCAGCCTCTACGCCGAGATTAAAGGCTAATAAGCTCTGCCAAATATTAGGTGAATTGATGTTGAGTATTTCGTGTAATACAAAGGAAAATCCCAGTCCATGCAGTAAGCCCAACATCAAGGAGGTCAAAAGAATTGTACGCTCGGTGGATATAGAGGCGATCGATCTTTGTCTCATTGAAAGCCAGGCAATATAGATTATGGAAATGGCGATTCCGGTTTCAATCAGTGGGACAAACCAGACAGTGCTAGGAATAAAACCAAAGAAACCTACGGATAGGGTAATACTGTGGCCGATAGTGAAGGCCGTGACACGCCAGAATAATAAGGGGAGAGCGAGGGCACCAAGACTAAGACAAAGTACAAAAAGCACATGATCTAGCCCCTGAATAATATGTACCATACCCTCCTTTAGAAAGGTATTGATGGCATCTATACTGGAATAACGGATTTGAATAGGCTCTTGCATTAGCCCCCTGGAGCGGAAAATCTGGATTTTTCCAGGGTTATAACTGAGGATTAAATTTGCAGTATTTTCTTGATCGGGAAGCCCTGGATTCAGGGAGCTAAAGAGTTGATATTCTTCCAGGGGTTGCTGAGTAGGGTAATGGATGTGGATATCAACCAGTGTGTCACTGACATGGAGTGAGTTGTTAAGTGCCATCTGTGCAAAGTTATTAGAAAGGGCTCGTTTTGCCTCTGCAAGCGTGGCAAAAGCTGGCTCGTTGCCAATAGGATAAAGACGTACTGATTTTACATACCCTTTAAGCTCCTGATTAGCAGAGAGGATATGTGTCGCTGCTGCGGCAATATTGCCCACCCCCTCAGGGTGGATCGTGAACTGTTCGACATCCACATAGTGAACCAACCGATCATTTTCCAGGCTGTTGCGAGTATATGGTACTTGATATGGAATTTTCCCCGAGTAGGGATCAATACCATGTTGCGCCTTATCCGCCAGTAAATAGGAAAGAGGCAGTCTCATATAGAGGCTGGCTCCATTGACGCTGTGCTCAATATGTAGAATTCTTATATTTAGGTTTAGTGAAAAGTGGGCTTCAGTGATTTGAGATATTACAGATAGGTGGAGAGCCAGAGCAAAAGAAAGGAGGTTAATTAAATTTGAGATATTTTTTTTCATGGCACTTGGTTGCCAACTCTAGTGGCAAGCTTATCGTATGGATAGTGGTGTAAAGGCGGATATCTTCCAATACTTGTCTGATTGGGTTATTTCTATACTTGCACGAGTTTCTCGCGGTAATTGCTCCATATGTCCCCAGCTGTAATCTTCAATCATTGAATGCCACTTCCCAACAATTCTGAAAGTTTTATTTCCGTTCAGGATCATTTGATCTGCGTGCTCAATTTCCAGGTCACGGATAGATCTAATAGAACCCTTATTGCCGCTGTTGGTTAGAGGTTGGTAAACTTGTGACAAGTTTGCGACGGTAAAATCAAATTTTTCGCTGCTTACTAGATTGGTAAGCTGGTCGTTTAATTTTTCACTTTGAGGTTCTTCATAGGCAGCGGAAAGGCGATCAAGTATTGTCTCGGTAATTTCTTTTATTTCTTGCTTGTTTATGGTGCCGGGCAGGGGGATGCGCAGTTCACTTGGAAGGGTATAATAAATGGGTACGGCACAAATAATCACAATGCCGTAAAAGAGTATCGGATGTTTGTTTTTTGTCTCAACCTTTTTGCTTCGCAAGGTGAGAATGAAAAATACTGCAAAGCAGAAGGAGAAAAGCACCGCCATGGGTATGGCCGCTATGGTATTCTCAATAGGGATTGGATCACTATTGGGAGCACGGTAATCATATAAATAATTGCGCCATTGAATGTCGGGAAAGTCCGGCATAACATGTGTTGGGAAAGGACCAGCCGGATCTTGTATTAGTGTGGGAACTGATTTGATAGATTCTGTAAAGAGATTCCAGTCGATAGTAACACTTTGTGGTAGCTCCTTAACATGATATTTTTCCCGGTAACCGATCAGTAATGAACCTATCTCGATCCGCTCATGCTCTCCTATTGTGGTAAAGCCTGTATCGTTTGCCTTGAGAAAAACTGTTTCCTTGCTGATAGGTTCAACCAGCGTTTGGTTGATGCTAGTGGGATTTTTTTTCTGTAGGAATTTCTCTGTAGTTGCTCTTAACTCTTTTCTTCGCTTGGCTGTAAGGGGCTTCCAGGCATCAAAGGGTTGGTCGGTCCATTGTAATAAATCTCTTGGGCGCAATAAAATTTCGTGGCGAACCTGACGAGGTTCCACGTAGAGGAAAGATCTAAGGGGATAGCGATTGTGTCGATTTATAGCTTGGTTTTCAAAGCGAGTATTCCAAGGATCTCCCCAATCAATTTTCAGCTTTTCTATTTGAGACAAATATTGAAAACTGCTTACTGATGTGTGGCCGTGTTGACTAGTAAATCCTATTGTGGCTAAGACAGCCCCATCGGAATCCAATGGTGGACGTATTTCCAGATTGCTCAAGCCTTTTATTGGAAACTCGATATCTGCCAACAGTATGGTTTTGTCGGCTGGAAAATTCGGCCTTAGCAGGCCTGTCCTTGGATCTATTCTTCCCGCAAAAGGTGAGTTTCTCGGTTTTCTCTCGGCAATTCTAACAGAGGTTATAGTCGGCTCAATTTTACCCTCTGGGGAGTGCACCTCAATGGCGATCTCTTTTTGTGCAAGAGCAAGTCTAGCTATTTCATAAATACTCTTTGTAGGTGGTATTCCCGGCCAAAACGCGTTCGCATCAGCTGCAGAAACCTCTAGGGTGATGTAAAGATTGTTATTGAGTATCTCTATTTCTGCAATATTTGGTGCAGTCTCCGCACCGGTGAGATTGATATAATCGGCGCAGATAGTGGAGGACAGTGAAGCCGATATAAATAGCCAAATTGTAATTAAGATCTTTCTCATTGGGTTTTCTAATTTTTTGGTTGCGAGGGATTACCGTAGTTACAGGCGTAACTAGTATTTGGCGCTGGACTTTTTTGTGAGTTGGATGCTTTCATACGGATATTGAGGTTTTTATTTGACATTTTTTAAGCTTAATATTAATTACCAAGCCCTGTTAAATTGGCGTGGCTGACTTTGTTTTTATCTGGTTTAGTTTTTACTTTTAATGGTTTTTATAAGTGCTTAATCACCATAAGCTTTAATTTTTCATGGGGATTATTGCTCCTTTACAACAGCTTAGTAGAAGGGGTTGTTAAAGCGTAGGTATAGAAGTATTGTGGCGTTAAAATCATGCCTGAAGGGTAAGTAAGGCAGTAAATTAGGTTAGTTAATTAGAATCAGGTGGTTGGGTAACTCATCTTTCACAGCACTACAGGGGGCTGCATCTTTTAATAAGTCTCCACATTGGGAAATACAGAGTAACAGTGCTTCTCCAGCCTTACCGCGCTTAATTTCCCGTACAAATTGCTCGATAATAACCTGCCAGTTGTCGTTGGATACATGCTGAGCCAAGCCGCGATCTGCCAGAATTTCTACATAGTGCTCCGCTTCACAAATAAAAATCAACAGACCCAGTCGATCTTTGGTGCTATGCAGCTCTTGTTCAAGAAATTGACGGCGGGCTAGGTTTGAGGCGCGCCAGTATTTGATCTTTTTGGGTACAAGGCGCATGGTTATCGGCCGCCAGCGAAATAGTACTGCCAGCGCGATAAATAGAACCCACTGTAGCAGAAAGGCTTGCTGAAAGCTGAGCCACCAGGGTAGGAATTGGAATAGTGGCGATAACAGCAGGGTTAAGAAGGCAGCCCAAAGGGTGGAGATATACAAATAGTTATCGGCTTCCCGCGCGACAATAGCTACCAACTCCGCGTCGGTTTGGGTCTCCACTTCTTTGATGGCTTCCGCCACCTGGCGTTGATAGCTATTACTAAGCATTACCATCCTCCCGAAGCACCTCCTCCGCCAAATCCGCCACCTCCTCCACTAAATCCATCGCCTGTACCAGTCCCGGATAAGCCTCCTCTAGGGTGCCCCGCGCCAAAGCCTCCGCTACCATAGTAGCCGCCAAAGCGACCGCGTTTATAATTACGCCCATGAATTGGTGAGCTGAGGACCGAGCTACCAAACAGATGCAGCATTACCAGTAAGAGAAATAGCCCAACTACAAAGGCCAGGCGTCGGCCCTCCTTGGTCTCGATCGGTTCGGCCACATATTCGTTCTTGGTGGCGGCAATAATTGAGTTCACGCCGGCATTAATTCCACCGGCATAACTCCCTTTCTGGAATTCCGGCAGAACCTTGGTTTGAATAATATTGGCAGATAGCGCATCGGTGAGAGCACCTTCGAGGCCGTAGCCAACCTCAATTCGGAGCTTGCGCTCTTTGGGAGCTATCAAGAAGAGAATTCCATTGTTTTTCTTCTTGTGGCCCAGCTTCCACTCTCTTGCCAGTTGATTGGCGTATTCCTCTATGGTGATACCCTGGAGCTCTGGGAGGGTGGCCACCACCAGTTGGTTACTGCTCTCAGATTCGTATTGCTGAATCAATTCTGTAAGTTTGTATCTCTCTTCGGCGGTTAGTAGCTCAGCTTTATCCACCACCCTCCCGGATAGAGGAGGGAGCTGTACCTCGGCCCATAGAGCCAAAGCCAGTAATGCTGTAATGAGCGTCAACAAGGTCAGAAGGGAGCGTGTCATAAGGGTTTCCCGGCGGCCTACTAGAAATTGACTTCCGGAGCCTTCTCGGCCTCTTCGCTGGTCGCCTGGAAGGTCTCCCGCAAAGACATATCTCGATATAAGAGGGCGTGCCAAATACGACCGGGAAAAGTGCGAATCTCACGGTTGTAGCGCTGCACTGCCTGGATATAATCCCGGCGCGAGACGCTGATGCGGTTTTCGGTGCCTTCTAGCTGGGATTGCAAGCTGAGAAAGTTTTGATTGGCTTTGAGGTTGGGGTAGCGCTCGACCACAAGCAGCAGCCGTGACAAGGCGCTGGAGAGTTGTGCCTGTGCGGCTTCGAACTGTTGTAATTTAGCCGGATCGTTGAGCAGGTTGCTGTCCAGCTGAAGTGAGTTCACCTTGGCGCGCGCCTCGGTTACGGCCTGAAGGGTTTCCCGCTCATGCCCGGCATAGGCTTGAACGGTTTTCACCAGGTTAGGCACTAGGTCTGCGCGACGCTGGTACTGGTTTTCCACCTGAGCCCAGGCGGCTTTTACCTGTTCGTCATAGGTGGGGATATTGTTTACGCCGCAGCCACTGATGAGACTTGCCATCAGACACAGCATGGTGCAGCGCCAAATTGGCAGGCTGTTGCCGGTAGCAGAGGTCATGCGGAATATCCTTATTCTTCCGTAAACCAACCAAGAATAGTCCGCCTCAGTTGTAGTGCTGAAGGTGGCGTAGAGATGGAGCCGAAATGGCACTAAAAGCAACAATTTTCAAAGCCAAGGTGCAAATAGCCGATATGGACCGTGACTACTACGCGGAACACCAGCTGACCTTGGCGCGCCACCCTTCAGAAACAGATGAGCGTATGATGGTGCGCTTATTGGCGTTTGCACACAATGCATCCGATTTATTGGAGTTTACCCGAGGCCTCTCATCTGATGAGGAGGCGGATTTATGGCAAAAGAGCCTCAGTGGAGAAATCGACCTATGGATAGAAGTGGGTCTTCCAGCCGAGGAGCGCTTGCGCAAGGCCTGTAACCGTGCCGGGCGGGTTTTGGTATACAGTTACGGGCGCCGTGCCGCACCGATCTGGTGGCAAAAGCTGGAGAATCAGCTCGAACGTTTTGACAGCCTTAGAATTTTCCATCTCGCTGCGGACACCACTGAGCAATTGGCACAGATGGTTGAGCGCAATATGGATTTCAGTATCACCATTCAAGACGGCCATATTTGGTTGGCCGATAACGATCACAATACGGAGATTACTCCGCAAATCTGGAAATAGGAGCCGAGAATTTAATGCCTTCTTTTGACATTGTATCTGAAGTAGACAAGCACCAGCTGACTAACGCAGTGGATCAGGTAAACCGCACTGTTACCAATCGCTTTGACTTTAAAGGCGTGGATGCGGAAGTGGAGATGAGTGATTTCTCTCTGGTAGTCCGTGCCGAGGTGGATATGCAAGTAGATCAAATGGTGGATATGCTGCGTGGTGCCCTGATTAAGTGTGATATCGATCCGCTGGCTATGGATGTAGGTGAAAAAGAGCAGTCTGGTAAGCTGGTTAAAGTGGGAGTGACCCTAAAGAATGGCCTGGACAAAGAATTGTCAAAAAAAATCGTTAAGCTGATCAAAGATGAAAAGCTCAAGGTGCAAGCGGCTATTCAGGGTGAACAGGTGCGGGTTACCGGGAAAAAGCGCGATGATCTGCAACAGGTCATTGCCTTACTTCGTGGTAAGGAACTGGAACAGCCACTGCAATTTAATAATTTCCGCGATTAAATGGTTACACAGTGATCAAAAATTATCTCTCTGGCATTGCTATCGTGCTGTTCTCCCCCATGCTGGCGGCAGTGGAGATTTCCCCCGCCAAGCTGCAAGCCAGCTATTGGGTGGATAATAGCGAAGGTCTGGATATTTCTGGCCTAAGCTTTTGTGCTGGCAAGTTGCTGGCAGTTTCCGATAAGAATTCTGGAGAGGTTTACTCATTAGAGCTCAGCGAAGGTTCCGCCGATCTGGTGTCCTTTTTGCGTTTGAGTGGTCTAGGAGTGCCGGAACGTGACGAGCCTGTTAATGTCTGGGAGAGCTTTAAAGCGTTTTTCCGCCCCGCAGAAGATCTGGACTTTGAGGGCGTTAGTTGTGGTGAGAATCAGATCTTTCTGGTCAGTGAGCACTACAATCGCATTGCCGTGGTGGACCCAGAGGGGAATGCGCGCTGGCAAGAGCATATCTGGTCGGGTGAAGCCAAATCTCAAGGTTTCTTACAAAAGAGCAACGCTTCCAGTGAGGGCCTGGTAAAAGCTGGCGATACTTTCTGGGTGGCGATGGAGCGTGAGCCAAGGGGCCTGTTGAAGCTGGATTCAGATGGAGAAGCCAGCGCATTCACTTTGCCACAGGTAGAGGGTTTAAATTTTGCTGATCGCTCTGAGGATTTAGCCGGCCTGGACTTCTTTAACGGCGCCCTTTATACCTTGGAGCGCAATGCGCACGCAGTTTGTCGCAGAGTATTGCCCAGTCTACGGGCGGAGTGGTGTCTGGATTATCGCTCGCTTGAAGAGTCTCCAGAGCGTGTTTATGAGGAAACCCGCTATGGAAAAGGTGAGGGATTGGCTGTGGGCGAGAAGGGCATTTTTGTGGTGCTGGACAATAACAATGTTGGCCGTGCGCAAGAGCCTGAAGATAAGCGCGCGTTACTGCTACACCTTGCAATGCCGGAAATGGCAAATTAATTGCAGCTCTATTGGCACTATGCCGATAAATTTCGGCGTCACGTTTATTGCGCTCGGCGTCGAACTCTTTTCATTTCCTCTCCTTTTATTTGCCAACTTTTGGCTTGGGTTTAGTCTGCCTCCTAAATCGGGTATCGTATTATCCTCCTTGTAGCGCAAAAATTGTCGATGGGTATTATGGTGGCTATGCTATTTCCTAGTGATTAGCGATCTAGAGTATGTTGGCAGCGGCTTTATGGAGAGAGACTTTTCCATTTCTCTGAAAGGTAAACGGTGAATTAGAAGATCTAAGAATGCGCCAAATCACTAATTATCCTTTTAGTTCATTCATTTCTCGATGGATTGGAAAAATCGTGATCAAGCGAATTTTATTTTTCTTTATCAGTTTGTTGGTGCCTTCAGCGATGGCTGCTGACATTATTCCCGCTAAAAAAGTACAGCATTATTGGGTAAATGCCAGCGCAGGGTTGAGCCTCTCTGGTTTAACTTTTTGTGATGGCAGACTTCTTACTATCTCAGATAAAAAGTCAGAGAAAGTTTATCAGATCGTTTTAAAGGGTGTTCATGCCAAGCTGGAGCCCTTTGTCACACTCTTTGGTTTGAATGTTCCAAAGAAAGATCGGCCGACAAACGTATGGTACTTTTTATTGGATCTTACCCGACCGGCAGCGGCAATGGATTTTGAAGCCATCAGCTGTGTAGATAATAATTTGTATTTATTGAGTGAGCGCTACAACCGCATTGCCGAAGTTGATATGCAGGGGCAGGGCCGTTGGCTGGAAAATATGTGGTCGACCACAGCTAAGGCTCAGGGCTATATGCAGGGGTACAATCTATCAGGCGTAGGCTTACAGAAAGTTGGCGATGATTTTTGGATGGTGCTAGAGCGTGATCCCCGTGCTTTAGTTAAGCTTGGCCCTAAGGGGGGGGTGCAAATTTTTACACCGCCGGCTGTAGAGGGGCTAAATTTTCGCGGACAATCAGAGAACCTGGCGGGTTTGTCCTATTATGATGGCGCGCTGTTTACTCTGGAGCCCAATGCGTCTGCGGTATGTCGGAGAGAATTACCTAGCTTGAAGGCGCAGTGGTGCCTGGATTATTGGGAGCAAGAGAACTCCTCTGAATTGGGCTATGAAGTATCCCGCACTGGGGGCAAAGGCGATGGGTTGGCAGTGGGCGATACGGGCATTTTTATAGTGTTTGACAACGACAATATCAGTCGTATACATGACCCTCAAGATCGCAGGGCGCTTCTGTTACATCTAGCTTATCCCGAAGGGGCGCAATAGGTGGTCGTCGAGAAGTTACCAACCTTATTGGAGGAGATACGCGCTTGTCGTCTATGTGAGGATCACCTGCCACTGGGAGCTAATCCGGTGCTGCGAGCGGCAGAATCTGCTCGTTTGTTGATCATTGGTCAGGCGCCGGGAACTAAGGTTCATGCCACTAGTATCCCATGGAATGACCCCTCTGGTGATCGTCTGCGCGAGTGGCTGTCGATCGATAGGGATATCTTTTACGATGAATCCCAGATTGCCATTATTCCCATGGGCTTCTGTTATCCGGGGCGAGGTAAAGGAGGTGATTTGCCACCGCGCCCGGAGTGTGCTGTCACCTGGCATAAGCGCTTGCTGCAACAGCTACCTCACTTGCAACTCACGCTGTTGGTGGGACAATACGCCCAGCGACACTACCTGCCGCATTGGTATGGCAATATTACAGAGAATGTGCGCCATTACCGCGATGCCCTGCCCGCAGGGTATTTCCCTTTGCCCCACCCGAGCCCGCGAAACACACTTTGGCTGCGGCGAAGACCTTGGTTTGAAGAGGCTGTGGTGCCCGAGTTGCAAAAGTACGTAAAAAAGATTCTGAAGGTTTGATAATGCCGGTTCCGGAAAAAGTTAAGATTCACCCCTCCTGGTACGATGTGCTGAGCGAGGAGTTCAAGAAGCCTTATATGGCGGAATTACGTCAGTTTCTGCGGGGAGAAAAAGAGGCTGGTAAGCGCATCTATCCACCCGGTGGGCAGATCTTTAACGCTTTCAACTCCACCCCATTTGATCAGGTGAAAGTGGTGATTTTGGGGCAGGACCCCTATCACGGGATAGGCCAGGCGCACGGTTTATGCTTTTCTGTGATGCCCGGCGTACGAATCCCGCCATCGTTACAAAATATTTACAAAGAATTGCACTCTGATATGGGGATACTTCCAGCGCACCACGGCTGCCTACAACCCTGGGCAGAACAAGGAGTGCTGCTACTCAATGCCACCCTCACTGTAGAGGACAGTAAAGCTGGTGCCCATCAGGGACGCGGTTGGGAGCAGTTTACCGATGCCGCTATCCATAAGCTGGCCGAGCAGCGTGAAGGTCTAGTGTTTATACTCTGGGGTAGTTACGCACAGAAGAAAGGCGGTTTTATTGATCGCAATAAACACTTGGTACTACGCGCCCCTCACCCATCCCCCCTTTCAGCGCACCGCGGTTTTTTTGGCACCAAGCCGTTCTCTCAAGCTAACCACTGGTTGCAGCAGCGAGGTGAAAAGCCTATTGAGTGGGCGTTGCCGGAAGCACATCTGTTGGAAAGAGTTGCTGTGGAAGTGTAATAGCACTTATTAGTGCGGTAGATGTCTACTTAATAATATCTTTGCCCAGTTTTTGTGAGTATGCTGGGCATCTTTTATCTGCTAAGTCGGAAGATTTTTTAGTTGTTTGAAATCTTTTTAATAACACTTCTCCATTTATGTATTTCGGCGCCAGAAAAAAATTCACGTACTGATGGAATTTACAATTTGTCTACAATGGTTGTAGTTTAAATTTCTGCAACCTTTAATAAGGGTTTTCTAGGTTTGCCCCTTATTTGACAGATTTTCATTGTATAAAATTTTTAGGGTGTCTGGTGGCCTGACTAGGGGTGGAAATGGTGCTAACATTTGCCGATTTTCTTTTGGATTTCCTTTCGGCCCCATTTGTGGAGGCTTTTCTTACTGCTAGCTTTATTGGTTCTGCAGCAATTTTAAAGAAAAAATTTGATGCAAAAGATTATAAGGCTCTGTGGGATAAATTCTTTGGTGATTCTGACTCTGATATTCACGTGGTGCTTCCTTTGATAAAGCAAAGAACACTGTTTTCCGAGATTACTAGAACACAAAGTCGAATTCCTGATAATGTGCTGTTTATGCCCTACGATGAGTCTCTTGGAATACAGTTGTTAAAGGATCGGATTGAGAGGGTGTATCCGAAAAGAAAAGTAATTTTTCATGATTCTCATAATTTTGTAGATGATCACAAGACCTTTATCTGTGTCGGTGGGCCCGCTATAAATGTTGTGAGTCGTGATTTATTGCTAACTAGAAGAATAGATGAAAAGTTCAAAATGGATTTTTTAGGCCGCTATGCGATTGATGAGGTTGATGATAGTGTTTATAAGTCGAGTGTTTTAGGAGATTCAATTACAGAAGATTATGGGTTTATATTTTTTTCGGAAAACCCCTACCATAAAGACAGTTTTATATGCTTGGTTTTTGGGATATGGTCACATGGGACTTATTCGGCAATTCAAGCTTTGTGCGGCAAAGGGACGCATCTGCCAGAGTTGGCTGAAAGCCTCAAGTTAAACAAGTCTCTGTTTGCTGTCACAAAGTCTACTGTAAGGGGGATGGTAACAGGGTTTCCCTCTGTGGAAAAAGTGAGAAGAATAGAGTCTTCCTGTCAAATCTAAGAGCTTGGTATTTAGTTGATTTCGATGCTTGTTGTTAGAAGAGTAGGCTTTCTGGGTGTTTTCCTGAGAGGCTCTAAATGCAAAGAATTTTGCCTGCTGGGATTATGATTTTGGGCGGAGCCCTTTGAGGGCTTTTGTTGTTGTAATGTTGTTTGAGATAAGGTTAAAAACTCAGCCCCAAATACTCTTAAGGAATACTCTGGTGGCGATAAAGGTGAGGGGCGATTGGTGGTTGACCGTATAGGTTTCCCTTTATGCTGCTAGATACTCCAATTAAATAAATTTTTTTCCTCTTTAAGAAAGTCTAACAATGCAGCGAGTTTCTTGGGTTTATTGAGTCCCTGGCGGTAAACGGCATGAATGTCCATTGGTGGAACATGCCAGTCTGGAAGAATATTAACGAGTGAGCCTTTGCCTAACTCTTCCATAATATTGTTGATTGGTAATTGCGCAATTCCCAGCCCATTGACTGCCGCATTTTTCAGGGCTGAAATATTAGCACAAAAGAAATTCCCATTAACGGGTAAAGTCATTGTCGATTGTTTAGAGGTTAGCGCCCACTCGGTATCTCCAGGGTTAAATTGAAATCTCAGGCAGTTATGGCTTATTAGGTCGCTGGGCTGCTGTGGTTTTCCCTGTGTGGTGAGATATTCAGGGCTGGCTACGAGAATTCGCGTTGAACTGCCAAGCTTTCTGGAAATCAGGCGCTCATCATGTATGTCACCAACACGAAATGCGAGGTCAATGCCTTGGGAGAAGAGGTCTTCAAAGTCGTAAGTGAGGTTTAGGGAGACGGTAATTTTTGGCCAGCGCTTCAAAAAAGTGGGTAAAACTCTCTTGGAGAGAAATTCACCCAGGGCTGGCGGGGCTGAGATTCGCAATAAGCCTTGGACCTGCTGATCCATTACCAGCACATCATTTTGCATGGTTTTAAAGTCTTCTATCAAATGCAGAGCCCGGTCATAGGCAATAGCCCCCACTTCTGTCAGTGCAACACGCCGGGTGGTACGATCCAATAGTTTGGCTTTTAGGTGGGATTCCAGTCTTGAAACCTCCTTACTAACCGTTGACTTAGGAAGTTCTAGCTGATCTGCAGCCAGCGATAGGTTTAATGTCCTACAGACATGGACAAAAACAGATAAAGTTCTAAGGCTGATTGTTTCTAATTCACGAACATTCATTTTCTTTTTATATAATTGTTTCTATTTCCTCGAATAATAGAATGCTCCTGTGTTTGAAGCAACCTAACTCACAGGAGATTTACCATGTCTAACGATCGAATTGCATTGATCACCGGTTCAAATCGAGGAATTGGTCTGGAGGCAGCCAAACAGCTTTCCGACCAGGGAGTCAAAGTGATCCTGTCTGGTCGAGATAAAGCGAAATTGGATGCCGTTCAAGCTACTTGGAATGGTGAGGTGGCACCAATTGATATTATTGAGCTGGATATTACCAAAGCTGAAGATAGGGCACGAGCTGCTCAAAAGATTGCGGAGCAATATGGTCGGCTGGATATTCTGGTGAATAATGCCGGTGTTATCGTTGAGGGGGAGTGGGGCCAGAACAATAGTGAAACAGTTTCGCAGGAGGATCTGAACACCACTTTTAGTATTAACGTATTCGCTCAAATTGGTCTAACGCAAGATCTTCTGCCACTGCTAAAGAAGAGTAAAGCTGGCCGTATCGTGAACGTGAGTAGTATTCTGGGTTCTTTAGCTGTGAATGCTGACCAGAACTCTGGTTGGAGTGCAGTGAAGCCCTTCGCTTACAATGCGTCAAAGGCTGCGCTTAATATGTTTACAGTTTCTTTGAGCCAAAGTCTTGCAGATACTGGTATTAAGGTAAACAGCGCACACCCAGGTTGGGTTAAAACCGATTTGGGTACCAGCGCGGCGCCAATGGATGTGACCGAAGGGGCGAGAACTGTTGTGGAACTTGCCTTGATTGATAGTGACGGTCCTAACGGTCAATTTATTCACCTTGGTGAAGAACAGCCCTGGTAAATAGTTGAAGTTACAGCTGGGTAGTTTTCAGAGACCCCGTATCTATTATTTGAAAAATAGGTATGGGGTCTTTGGTTTTTGAATAACTGTTGATTTTACTGTGCAGCAGATTTTTTAGGTCTTGGATCTACTAGAAAATAACTTTTCATGAATTATCCAGAGGCTTCCCTGTGTGGTTAACGGCGCTTTCTTAGGCGCGCGCTATGAAGCTGGCTGGATTCTTTCTTTTCAACGGACTTCCATAAAGGTCGCATTAAGAGCCTGGCAAAGGCGAAGCCGACAAAAAACAAATTACATATGTAAGCAAGGAAATATGGCCCAAACCCTCTTTTGAAAATTATCCCGGTTGCGTTTAGGGTACTTATGATAACAATGGAGGAAGCTATAGCAAAGAGACCGTAATAGGTGAATTTCATTACGGGAGAAACAAATTTAAAATGTCTTTTTTTCCATAGGTAGACAATAAAACCCATGGTAGCAATTCCCATTATGCTGCTGCTGATAGACCAGACATATCGTGCCTCGACATGAAAATTTAACAGAGCAAGAGAGAAGGCAGAAAGTAGGGCGCTACACAAGCTGATATAGACAATCATGGCGAGGGAGACGACATGCCCTCTGGAGATACTTTCCATCTTTCTTGACTGAAATGTCGCAACCATAGCGGCAAAGCCCGCCAGAATAATGGATACTTCGATAATATGTAGCAGTTGTTCAATTTGTCCCGGCAGTGTATCCATCTTCCGCTGGCGCCCTGGGCAGAGATGTTATGTTGTGAGAGGTTTATCGGTGTGTAAAGGATAGTTTATGTTTTTTAGTGACTTGCTGTCTTTTTGGGGTTTCAGTTTTCTTTTGAAAATGTCGAAATTTTTAGTGCAAAATCTTTATTGAGGCGTGGGCGTTTTATTCTTTGATGGCACTTTTTATTTTGGTTGTGTTTTTACATGTTTCGACGGTTTATATGTTGTGGTGTGAAATTTAGGCTTTTCATTGCGTATTAATTTGTTGTTTTCGTGCGCGTTGCAGTTCGTTTTCTCTCACCACTTCCCATAGGGGGCGCATAAGTAGCCGTGAGAAGGCAAAGCCAACAACAAATAGGTTAAAAACGAAGGATAGGAAGTAAGGCCCATATTCTCTGTTAAAGCCAATTCCAAAGGCGTTCAAAAGATTGATAAAAGCCATGGTCCCAGCGCCTCCAAAGAGTGAAAAGTAGATAATTTTTGCCGCTTTGGAAACCGTTTTTAGACGCTTTTTTATCCATAAATAACTTATTGAGAAGGTTGTGGCCAAGAACATGGCAAAGCTACTTGTGGACCATAGGGTTTGATCACTAATTCCAAAATTTGCAAGTGTTAGCGTGAATGCGGCGAGGAGTGCGTTGACCAAGCCGATATAAATTATCATCGCAAGGGAAACAATTCTTCCTTTAGTGATCTTCCTGTTTTTCTTGGGTTGGAGGGTGCCTACGATGGCGGCAAAGCCAGCTAATACGATGCAGGATTCTAGCGCAACAATAATTTGATTCATCTCTTTCAATGGGGTCACCCCTTTCCCTGTATTTACATGGGATATAGCAGGGTAAGACTAGTGGAAAGAAGATAAAGTGTTTTAATGGGATTAGCAGTAATTACCTTATTTTAAGTGAAAAGCTTTTGGTCGCATTAGGTAGGTGCTGGTTTATTAATGGTCTGAATGTGAAAGTGGCGACGGGGAATGTCACTTTGTGAGTATTTTGCCTAATATCTGAGTGGATTATCAGGTCTATGGAGGCAATGGTTATAAACATTGACTAAAGGCCGTGTGGAAAGGTGTTTTCCGCCTGAGACCGGTATGAACTGTATACCGGTCTATCTGCCAAAAGTGAATCAGCCGGTTAATTACCCTTATGCTAAGGGGTCGGCATCAGCATCGTAGGGTAAATCCTGAATCTCCAGGGTGCGGCCATCTTTCAACTTTAAGGTTTCGCCGGCGGCAATTTTGGCGATTGTTAGTACGGCGAGCAATTCTATGCCTTCTTCGCTGTGGCAGGCTTCAACCAGATTGCCGATGCTTTGTTGTCCGTCGGCAAAAATTTCCAGTCCACTGGCTGGAAGATCACCCCCCTCACATTTTGCACGGTATAGGCGACGCTTGGCGGCGCCACGGAACTGCATGCGGGCGACAACTTCCTGGCCGGTATAACATCCCTTTTTAAAGCTCACACCGCCAAGTAGGTGCAGGTTAGTCATCTGTGGGATAAACATCTCAGAAGTGGTGGCATCAACCTGGGGGATGCCGGCTTCGATCTGCCCCTTTTGCCACTGGTCGTAACCTGTGGCTTCACTATGGGGAGAGAGTTTTTGCCAGAGTTGTTGTGTTTTATCGCTGGGGCTAAGCAGAGCCAATTGGAACTCATTGACCGATTGGGCGATACAGCGCTCGCCACTGAAATCGAAAGTCACTACCTGGCCTGGAGAAGGGGCCTCGAAGCCCAGTAGTTGTGCCGCCTGCTCCGCAACATCCTCTCCCTGTAGGCCTAGCCAATGGGAGTTATCGCTAGTGTCGCTGAGTTCCGCCTTGAAAAATACGGCATACTTCGCCAGCGCCTGCTGGGCGATTGGGGCGAGACTGCGGGGTAGGCGGAGTATAAATTCGCTCTGGGAGAGCTTTAGGGCACTAAAGGCACTGATCATGCGTCCCTTGGGGTTGCAGTGAGCACCCAGTGTGCTGTGCCCGTCGGGAAGATTTACAAGGTCGCAAGTGAGCTGGCCTTGCAGAAACTTCTGACTATCGGGGCCTACTATTGAAACGGCGCCCACGGGGCCGAGGTCGATAAGATGTAAGCCCTGGCGGTCATCATTGCTGGTAAGGGGGAAGTGGGCTCTGCCGCCTTCCCAAATGGCGCCTTCGCTACTGAGAAAATCCTGCCACTGTTGCTGGTCCATAGTGTTGCCACCTCCGGTTGTCTTGGTGGCATTAATTGGGGATTACAGCGCCCCTTTTCAAGTTTGCTCAGCTAGCAGGTATACTGCGCACTTTAATCTGGTTGGAAATGAAGTATGGATCGCAACCGCCTGTTTTGGGCCAGCCGCCGCGGCATGTTGGAGTTAGATCTGGTGCTGCTGCCGTTTCTGGACAATATCTACGAGACCCTGGAGCCCGAAGATCAACAGCGTTATGTGCGACTGATGGACGAGCAGGACCAGGATCTATTTGCCTGGTTCATGCGCCGTGAAGATCCGGCCGACCCGGAGCTATTGCGCATAGTACAGATCATCCGTGACAACACCGGTTTACAGCAGTAGACCGCCGTCTCAAATTTTTGAGCGCAGCGCACGCTTGAGCTGCGTGGTTGCGCGATCGCCTCTCCTTCTTCTCTTTTTATTGCTTGCCACAGGGCAGACGGTATTGCTGCTGTGGTTGAGTGACCTCCCTTCCTGGCTTTTCTGGTCGGCACTGCTGCTTGTGTGCCTCTATGCCTTTGTTGAAAAACGTCGTCTGGAGCGGATGAGCGGGATCTTATCAACCCGAGACCGCCGCTGGTTTTGGCGTACTGAAAGTGGAGTGGAACGAGAATTTGAGTTTTGTGGTGAGCTGGTAGTGTGGCAGTGGTTGCTGGTAATCCGTGGGCGTGATCAGATGGGCGCCTCTCTTTGCTTGGTTTTGGCGCGGGACGCGCTCAATCGGGACGACTGGCGCAGATTGCAGGTGGCTTTGCGCTATTCGCGCTAGGGTGGGCTCTGCCCACCCATACCCCTGTGTTCAGATAAATTGCCTCTGATTGGCGTAGTTTTCCGGTACCAGCACCGTATCCATGGCCAGCTCTCTGAGATCTGGATAATCGAGAGAGTAGTGCAGGCCCCGACTCTCGCGGCGGTCCAGAGCCGAGCGGATGATCAAATCGGAAACCAAGGCCAGATTGCGTAGTTCCACTAGATCATTCGTGATGCGGTAATTGGCATAAAACTCGCGAATTTCCCGCTGCAGGAGTTTTACTCTGTGCTGAGCGCGCAGCAGGCGCTTGCGGGTGCGCACGATTCCCACGTAGTCCCACATAAAGCGCCGCAGCTCATCCCAGTTGTGGGATATCACAACGTCTTCATCAGAGTCTGTAACTCGCGAGGCGTCCCACTCCGGCGCCTTGCGCGGCGCTTGCACCGAGTCGAGATGTTCGTCGATGTGCAAGGCCGCAGAACGGGCGTATACCAGGCATTCCAATAGGGAGTTACTAGCTAGGCGATTGGCGCCATGAAGGCCGGTAAAAGTGGTTTCCCCGATGGCATAGAGTTGGTCCAGGTCGGTGCAACCGTGTTGATCTACCATAATTCCACCGCAGGTATAGTGGGCGGCAGGCACCACCGGGATGGGCTCTTTGGTGATATCTATGCCGTATTTCAGGCAGTTGCTATATACGGTGGGGAAGTGCTCACGTACAAAGGTGGAATCTTTGTGGGAGATATCCAAATAGAGGCAGTCGGCACCAAGGCGTTTCATTTCATGGTCAATGGCACGGGCGACGATGTCCCTGGGGGCTAGTTCACCGCGCTTATCAAAGCGTTCCATAAAGCGGCCGCCATCGGGCAGTTTCAACTGTGCTCCCTCGCCGCGCAGGGCTTCTGTAACCAGCAGGGCTTTAGCCTTGGGGTGGTAGAGGCAGGTGGGGTGGAATTGGTTGAATTCCATATTAGCCACCCGGCAGCCGGCGCGCCAAGCCATGGCAATGCCGTCGCCGCTGGCACCATCTGGATTACTGGTATACAGATAGGCCTTGCTGGCACCACCGGTGGCGAGGATCACCGCCTTGGCCTGCAATAGCTCGACTTCTTCAGTATTTTTATTCAGCACATAGGCGCCAGCACAGCGAAAACGCCCTTTCTCGGGGTCCGGTTGGCGTATTAAATCAATGGCGACGTGATGTTCAAAGCAGTCAATATTGGGGCTGTTGAGCACTTTCACCAGCAAGGTGCTATGTACGGCTTTGCCCGTGGCGTCGGCGCTGTGAATGATACGGCGATGGCTGTGCCCACCTTCTTTTGTCAGGTGGTAGTCCTCGCCCTCGCGGGTGAAACTCACGCCCTGGTCAATCAGCCAGCGAATGGCTGCGGTGCTCTCTTCTACCGTGAAGCGGACAGACGATGGGTGGCAGAGTCCGGCACCCGCGTCTAATGTGTCTGCAATATGTGACTCCACCGAATCCATATCGTCTAACACTGCCGCGATGCCCCCCTGGGCGAACCAGGTGGAACCGTCCTGCAGACGCTGCTTGGAAAGCAAGGCTACGCGGTATTTGGCGGAGAGATGCAGGGCCAGGGTGAGGCCAGCGGCGCCGCTGCCGATGACGAGAACGTCGTAGTTTACCGGGGCATTCATAGATTTCATTTATCTTTAAGGGTCGCGTAGTATAGCGCCTCCTGATTATTCGTCGATTTGACGTGGAACTTATGTCCTATTGTCAGTGTCTTCAACACAGTAAAAGAAACGCCTGCGCCGGCAGCCCCTCAGTAAATCGTTGTGGTGCCCGCAGTGTGGCTGGATATGGGAGTTGGGGATGACAGCGCATCAGGCGTCAACGAGTGACCGTGAGCTGGTGGAGCGGGTTCAAAAGGGAGATAAACGCGCTTTTGACCTGTTAGTACTCAAGTATCAACACAAAATTGTTGCTGTGGTCAGCAGATTTATCAAGGACCACAGTGAGGTACAGGATGTCACTCAGGAGGCTTTTATTAAGGCCTACAGGGCGCTCGCCAATTTCCGTGGCGACAGCGCTTTTTACACATGGATGTACCGGATTGCGATTAATACCGCTAAAAATCATTTGGTTTCCCGTAGCCGCAGGCCCCCGTCTTCCGATGTGGATCTTGAGGATGCCGAGTTCTACTCCGGCGCCGATCTGTTGCGGGATAACGAAACACCTGAGAACCAGATGTTTCGTGACCAGCTTGAATCTGCGGTGCATCGCGCCATTCGCGCACTGCCAGAGGATCTGCGTTCAGCGGTTACGCTGAGAGAGCTTGAGGGACTGAGCTATGAGGAGATCGCCGAGGTAATGGGATGCCCGGTAGGCACAGTACGTTCGAGAATTTTTCGTGCACGGGAAGCTATTGACCGGACAGTCCAGGCCGTGATGGCCGGTGAGCCGGAAACACTGGGTGACCGGGGTTAAAATTGCGGAAAATTTTCCCAACTGGGGAAACCAACCGCCGAGAGCCCGGTCTTATCTCATACCAACTATGGTGCGTGTGGGCACCGAATAAATGATTGCACAAGAGGGTTAACCCCTATGTCCCACGGGAATCATCAGGAACGTCTCAACGAGTCGCTCTCGGCGCTTATGGATGGCGAAGTCAGCGAGTTGGAGTTGCAGCGGCTGTTAAAAGCCTCTTCGGCTTCTGAAGAGTTGGGTGAGCGCTGGTCACGCTACCAACTTGCGGCGAGTGTAATGCGCCGCGAACAAGTTGCCCCTGTGAACAGCAGTCTCGCTGCGAACATCTCTGCGGCAATTGATCTCGAAGAGCCCTTGTCGCAAACGGGGAGTGGTGGTGCCGTGGCGGTCAATGGGTTGATCAATAACCGTTGGTGGCGTCCGCTTTCACGTGGTGCGGTAGCGGCCACTGTAGCATTTGCTGCAATTCTTGGGGTTCAACAGATTACCGATACACAGCAGAGTCCAGTACAGGGTCAGGGTGTGGAATTGATGGCAGAGGTTGAGCGCCCGGCACAGCCGGTAGTGCAATCTGCCCCGCAGCCGTCCGGTTTTTATGTGCCGGCACCATCTACCCGCTCAGTAAGCACAGCCACTCCCAGCTTTGTACCCGAGCAGCGTGGTGTGGTTGGCCAGCAGGTGATTCAGCAGGTGCCTACACCGGAGCTGATGCGCCATCTGAACCGTGTAATGATGCAACACTCAGAACAGGCCGCGCATGTCGGCAGCCAGGGCATGGTGCCTTTTGCCCGCGCGACCTACGGCGAACAAGTTGGTATGTAGCGTGACGAAAGCCGTTTTCAGGGGGAGTCTTATCCGTATTGGAATTCGCAGGGCCAGTAACCTCTTACTGGCCATCTCACTGCTGACGCCACTGGCGATCGCCCAGGAGACAGTCAGCACCGATAATGCTATCCAACCCAGTGCGCCGAGTATCGTAAACCTCGATATGGCCAGCACCCAGGCGGCAGCTTCTGCTGCTGATGTGACAAACCCGAGCAGTGAACAGGATGCCCTGGCTACCGCCAACCCGGAACCTCCGGCTGTTGACCCCACAGTGCTCTCTGCAGAAGCTCTGACCAGTCCTGGTGCTGTGTCGGTAGCGGTTGCCGGTAATGAGGTAGAGCAGTGGTTGGCCAAGCTTGCCAAGGCGGTTGCCGAGCTGGAATACAGCGGGCTGGTCACCTTTGAGCACGCCGGCATGCTTGAAACCCTGCAGGTGGTACACGCGGTCCGCGACGGAGAACAGGTAGAGCGTGTGCGCTACCTCAGTGGAGAGCCGCGAGAGTTGATCAGCCACGGTAGCAGCAGCAATTGTGACTACGGTGTTTCGCCCAGTGCTCGGGCTACCCTATGGAATGCGGTGGGACAGCAACAAGTTCAGCGCGCCTACCAGTTTATTTTGCGTGGCGAGGAGCGTATTGCCGATCGCGATGCCGTAGTGATCGAGGCCAGGCCGCGGGATCGCTACCGGCTCGGGCTGGTGGTCAGCTTAGACCGGGAAACCGGCCTGCCCCTTAAAACTATGTTGGTGAGCACTCAGGGCCGAGTGTTGGAGCGCTACCAGTTTGTACAGCTAGACTTGTCGCCGGTAGAGGATGGTGCCCTGGCGGCGGTCTCCAATAATGCGCGACGGGTTGATAATCGTACTAGCTGCGAATCCTCCCAGAGTCGCTGGCAAGTGCGCTGGCTGCCGGAAGGTTTCAAGGTGGTATCGGTGAAACCCCTTTCCGATGGCGATATGATGGTCTTTAGTGATGGGCTAGGCGTATTTACCGTGTTTGTGCAACGCCTTGGGCCTGAGCTAAAGGATTTTAAAGGCAGAGCCATACGCGGTGCGACAGTGGCCTATATGGACCGAATGGAAGTCGATGGCGTCGCTTATACCGTTACTGTCGTTGGGGAAATTCCCGATGCCACGGCGCGCAGAGTAGCCAGTTCTATTGCTGAAAAAGGCTGAGTGCCGTGCTTGAAGAGCGCGGCCGTATTGTCGCCATAGAATCCGACGCTGTCTGGGTTGAAACAATCCAGCGCAGCGCCTGCAATGGTTGTGAGGCCAAGTCTGGCTGCGGCACTGGTCTACTTGGTGACTTTTTTTCTTCTTCCACGCGAGTGAGAGCAGTTCTTAACGGCTACCCGGCCGATAAAATTTCCCTGAATGATACCGCCGTAATCGGCATTACTGAGAGTGCCCTTACCAGCAGTACCCTGCTGGTTTATTTGTTACCCCTGGTTTCCCTGGTGCTTGTTGCACTATTGGGGGACTATCTTTTCGCTGAGGCTGGCGCCGTTATAGGTGCGCTACTGGGCCTACTGGGCGGTGCTCTCGGCGTGCGTTGGTACAGTCGCCGCCAAGCTGCCAATCCCACTTATACCCCGGTGCTATTGCGCATAGAGCCCAGCAGCGGGCATTCATAACAGAACCTAAACTGATAACTCCAAGGTTTAATCGGAGTCTTTCCATGTTGGCCCGCTGCTATATAGAGCGCTGGCCCCTGCGCACGGCCTTTGTTATCTCCCGCGGAGCTCGCACTGAAGCAGAAGTCGTCGTTGTAGAGGTAAAGCTGGAAGGCCGCGTGGGTATTGGAGAGTGCACCCCTTATGCCCGCTATGGCGAAAGCCCTGAATCGGTTGTGCAGCAGTTGGAACCCTTGCTTTCCGAGCTGGCTGCCGGTTTGAAGCGAAGTGCTTTGGCGTCGCGATTGCCCGCTGGCGCCGCGCGCAATGCCCTCGACTGCGCGCTGGCTGACTGGGAGGCGAAGTACAATAATGTGCCCTTTGCCGGCCCCGATTCCCTGCCTACCGTACAGACTTTGGTGATCGACAGCCCGGAGGCCATGGCTATGGCCGCGGACAATGCGGTATCCCATGGAGTGCAAGTGTTAAAGCTCAAGCTGGATGATCATCTGGTCTGTGAGCGGGTGGCGGCCGTACGTGCCGCTGCGCCCAGTGCCCAGTTGGTGATTGATGCCAATGAAGCCTGGCAGAGCATCACTCTGATCGAGCGCTGTCAGCAGTTGGCCGAGTTGGGGGTTGCCATGCTGGAGCAACCCTTGCCTGCGGACGACGATGAATTTCTCACCACATTTCCCCATCCACTTCCTATCTGTGCCGATGAGAGCTGCCATACCCGAGCTGACTTGCCGCGCCTGAAGGGGCGCTATGAGATGGTCAATATTAAGCTCGATAAGACCGGGGGGATTCGTGAGGCTGAGGCTCTGGCGAAGGAGGCATCCGCGCAGGGTTTTGAGCTGATGCTCGGTTGTATGTTGTGTACCTCGCGGGCAATACGTGCGGCTTGGCCTCTGGGGTCAAAGGCGCGCTACCTGGATTTGGATGGCCCCACCTGGCTGGCGAGAGATGCCGAGCCCCCACTGCGCTTTACTGCTGGCAGGGTTTATTGGTCGTAAGTAATCAGGTCGATAAGTATATCTAAGTACTCCTCACTGGCTGCATCAGCGGAGATTGGTGGAAACTCCACGGTGATACAGGGCAGGGCGCGCTCGGCGCACCAGGTACCGAAAGAGCCCGGTGTTTGGTAGCCTAGCTGTTCGACCAGTGGCAGCTGCATACCTTCGGCCAACCAGGCTCCCAGTGCAGTTTTGTCGGGGTCTTCCACGCAGCCCAGGGGCTCGTGGATGGATACCGTCCAAGGGGGCGCCAGTTTAGTAATCAACTGGGATAACGCGGAGGTTTCACTCTCAGAGGCGGGCCTGTTGCCGGTACCGAGTTGGACATCGCGGGCATCTGCTGTGCTATTCCAGCGGTAAACATTGCCGCCGCCGTCCCAGTTCTCTGTGGCAAAGTTGCGGTTCAGGTCTACGCCGTTTGCATTGCAGCGGGTACCCAACTGGCAGCCATCGGGATTTACCGCCAGTATCACATGGTGTTTGAGTTGGTTCGTCGCCAGTGAGCGCAATGCACAAGAGAGTGCTACCACTGCTGCGACTTCATCGCCGTGGGTGCCGGCCATCACCAGGCCTGGTTTGTGGCCGGATTGAGCGGGAAAATAAAAAAGTGGTGCGCCCAGGGCACTGTATCCGTACAGTTCTTTGGGGAGGTGGAATTGGCCTCGCTGTGGGCGTGGGCGCAGTTTGGACATCGCTGGCCTTTACACAGATTTACATTAGGCGGCAGAACTTTCGTGGCTATACAGCCACTAAATCGTTACTGAATGTCCCTAAAGGGGCCGGAGCCATTCCGTCGAGGCATGCCCTGGAAGGGATTCAAATTCCAATGGTTTCATATTAGAAGGGAACACTAGGGGTAACAAACCTATGGTTAAACGCTGTACACAATATCTCTTGGTACTCTGTCTCTTGGTTTCTGGCGCTGCTAGTGCGCGCGGACTGCCAGAACTTACCGAATTGATAGAGGAAAACTCTCCTGCGGTGGTTAAGATCAACACGGTGGATCGCAGCCGGGTGGCTCGCGGCAACAACTCGCCGCAGTATCAGCAGGAAATCCCCGATATTTTCCGTCACCTGATCGAGCCACGCCGTCGTCAGCGCCCAGTGGCCAGCATGGGCTCAGGTTTCATCATTTCTGAAGATGGTTATATCGTGACCAACAACCATGTGGTCGATGGTGCAGATGAGGTGAGAGTTACGCTAACCGATCGCCGCGAATACGAGGCGAAGGTGATAGGCACCGATGAGCGCTCGGATCTTGCCCTGCTCAAGATCGAAGCTGATGACCTTTCGGCAGTGCGCTGGGGGGACTCAGAGGAGTTGCAGGTAGGTGAATGGGTGGTCGCGATCGGCTCGCCATTCGGCCTCGACTACTCCGCCAGTGCCGGTATCGTGAGTGCCATGGGGCGCAGTATCCCCAATGAAAGTCGCGAAAACTATGTGCCATTCATTCAGACCGATGTAGCGATCAACCCTGGCAACTCCGGTGGGCCGTTGTTTAATCTCGATGGACGGGTAGTGGGGATCAACTCCCAGATTTATACCCGTAGCGGCGGATCTATAGGCCTGTCTTTCGCTATCCCAGCGAGTCTGGCCCAGGATGTGGTTGCCCAGTTGAAAGAGAAGGGTCGTGTGGATCGCGGCTGGCTCGGCGTTGGTATCCGCAATGTGGACCGTGATATGGCTGAAGCCATGGGGCTCGGTAAACCTTCTGGTGCGCTAGTGGAGCAGGTGAGCCCAGGTACTCCTGCGGCTGAGGCCGGTATTAAACCTGGAGATGTAATTATCCGTTTTGATGGCCGCAAGATTGGTGTACATGGAGACCTGCCACATGTAGTAGGTCAGGTTCGCCCCGGCACCGAGGTTCCTGTGGAGCTGATGCGCAAGGGCAGAACCGAAAAGCTACAAGTGGTTGTCGGTTCTCTTCCGGGTTCTGATGAAGAGCGCAGCCAGGCGTCCAATCAGCCGGCATCCAGAATGGGTGGCCCCCTCGGTGTGGTTGTCGAGGAAATCCCGGAGGGTATGAAGCAGCGCTGGAATGTAGATACTGGCGTGCTTGTACGCCAGGTTATTCCCGGCAAGCCAGGTGCAAAGGCGGGTCTGCGTAGCGGTGATATCATCGCCCAGCTGGGCTTTGAGGAAGTGACTGATATCAGCGACTACGAAACGGTGGTCGATGACCTCCCCAAAGATGAGCTGTTGCCGATCCGCTTTTTCCGAGCTGGCCAGTCAACTTTCCGCACAATTAAGATCGAAAGCTAAGTACAAGAGGCAAATGGTGGCCCATTGGGTCACCTGCCTCTCACCTCTGCTCGGGAGTTCTGTTAGACTTGCGCCACACAGCTGGCAGCTCCGTCAGCTAATCATTTGATTTTTCAAGGGTTTTTATTCCGCAGTGGCCACAGATCTCTCACATATCCGCAATTTCTCCATTATTGCCCATATCGACCACGGGAAATCTACCCTGGCGGACCGCTTTATTCAGGATTGCGGTGGGCTCTCAGACCGCGAAATGGAAGCCCAGGTGCTCGACAGCATGGAGTTAGAGCGCGAGCGCGGTATTACCATCAAGGCGCAGAGTGTAACGCTCGACTACAAAGCGCGGGATGGTAAGACCTACCAGTTGAACTTTATCGATACCCCGGGACACGTGGACTTCTCCTACGAGGTATCCCGCTCCCTGGCAGCCTGTGAAGGGGCGTTGTTGGTAGTGGATGCCGCACAAGGTGTCGAGGCCCAGTCAGTGGCCAACTGTTATACGGCGATTGAGCAGGGCCTGGAGGTTATCCCGGTACTAAACAAGATGGACCTGCCCCAAGCGGATCCGGATAAAGTCGCTGAGGAAATTGAGGAAATCATCGGCATTGATGCTGCCGATGCGACCCGTTGCAGCGCCAAGTCCGGTCTGGGTGTAGAGGATGTCCTTGAGGATCTGGTGCGTCAGGTTCCACCACCCGAGGGTGATGTGGATGCTCCGCTACAGGCCCTGATCATCGACTCCTGGTTCGATAGCTATTTGGGCGTTGTGTCCCTGGTACGAGTAGTACAGGGCACCCTGAAAACCAAAGACAAGATTGTCACCAAGTCGATTGGTCGCCCCCATGTGGTGGATAACGTCGGTATCTTTACCCCCAAGCGCAAAGAAACTGGTGTGCTGCGTGCCGGTGAAGTGGGTTTTGTTGTGGCTGGCATCAAGGATATTCATGGCGCGCCAGTGGGCGATACCCTGACCCACGCTAAGGGTGCCGATGAAATCGAAATGCTGCCGGGCTTCCAGAAGGTCAAACCACAGGTTTACGCGGGTTTGTTCCCGGTTAGCTCCGACGATTACGAAGGCTTCCGCGATGCGCTGGAGAAGCTTTCTCTTAACGATGCCTCTTTGTTCTATGAGCCTGAGACCTCTGATGCGCTCGGCTTTGGTTTCCGCTGCGGCTTCCTCGGTATGCTGCACATGGAGATTATCCAGGAGCGTTTGGAGCGCGAGTATGATCTCGACTTGATCACCACTGCGCCAACTGTGGTGTATGAGGTTGAGCAGACCGACGGCGAAGTGGTGATGGTGGATAACCCATCGCGCCTGCCGGATGTGGGTAACATTGAGGAGATGCGTGAGCCTATTGCCGAGGTGAATATCCTGGTACCGCAGGAATATCTGGGCAACGTGATTACTCTCTGCGTGGAGAAGCGCGGTATTCAGAAAGATATGCAGTACGTGGGTTCCCAAGTATCCCTGCGCTATGAGCTACCCATGAGTGAAGTGGTGATGGATTTCTTCGACCGCCTCAAGTCGGTGAGCCGTGGCTTTGCTTCCCTGGATTACAGCTTTGTGCGCTTCGAAGCGGCAAAACTGGTGCGTCTGGATATCCTCATTAACGGGGATCGAGTCGATGCCCTGGCGCTGATCGTGCACCGTGAGAATGCCCAGCAGAAGGGGCGTGCCATGGCGGAAAAAATGAAAGAATTGATTCCCCGGCAGATGTTCGATGTGGCAATTCAGGCGGCTATTGGTGGCCAAGTGGTGGCCCGTACCACCGTAAAGGCTCTGCGCAAGAATGTGACTGCAAAATGTTATGGTGGCGATGTCACCCGTAAGAAAAAACTGCTTGAAAAGCAGAAAGCGGGTAAGCGCCGTATGAAACAGCTCGGTCGAGTGGAAGTGCCACAAGAGGCCTTCCTGGCCGTGCTGAAGGTGGATCAATAGTGGCTAGGCCCGCTATTGGCTTCAAGGAAAATAGAGATACATAATGGATATTAATTTACCTCTGATTCTGCTCTGGTTAGTCGTTATCAGTGGCGGTATCTGGCTGGTAGACAGCCTGTTCTTTGCCCGTCGCCGCAAAAAAGAAGGCGGGGGCAAGCAAGAGGATCCAGTGGTTGTGGAGTACGCAAAGTCGTTCTTCCCAATCCTGGCAATCGTTTTTGTGTTGCGCTCTTTTATTGTCGAGCCTTTCCAGATTCCCTCTGGCTCCATGATCCCAACCCTTCAGGTTGGTGATTTTATTCTGGTCAATAAGTATGAGTACGGCTTGCGCTTGCCGGTCTCCCGTAAAAAAGTAGTAGATATCGGCGAGCCTCAGCGCGGCGACGTGATGGTGTTTTTCCCACCGCACATGAATGATACCTACTTTATCAAGCGGGTTATTGGCCTTCCCGGTGACAAAATTGAGCTGAAAAACAATGTGCTCTATGTCAACGGTGAGCTGGCACCGCAGGAGCTGATTCAGGCGATGCCCCCGGTAAATCCGAGACAGGAAATATTGTGGGAAAATCTCTATGGCAAGCGCCATTTAATGCAAAAAAATATCCCTGCCAGTCAGTACGGTAACTTTAGTGGTGTAGTTCCGGAAGGCCATTACTTTATGATGGGCGACAACCGCGATAACAGCCTCGACAGCCGTGCATGGGGCTTTGTCCCTGAGCGTGATGTAGTGGGTAAAGCCTTTGCTATTTGGATGCACTGGGACAACTGGCTCAGTTTGCCCAGCTTTAAACGTGTAGGCTCTATCCAATGACGAAAATGGCCGGCGTTGTGCCGGCGATATGGATTGAGGGCAAAGGTAATGAGTAGTGTTATCCGGGTTTCACTAAAGCGTCAGCGCGGCATGAGTTACTGGGGTTGGTTGTTGGTTATTGCGGTGTTGGGCTTTGCCCTTACCTGTGTTTCTAAAATGGCCCCAGCCTACGTGGATGCGCGTTATGTGAGTGGGGCCCTGAGAACTCTGGGTGAGAACCCGGAGCTGGAAAATATGTCGACCGGCCAGATAAAGAAAGAGCTGGGCCGTTTCTTTCTGATCAACAATGTGCGCGGAGAGCCCACTAAAGCATTGCAGGTGGTGCGTGGGGCGAAAAGTACTGTGGTCAGTATTAATTACGAGTTGCGCCAGCCGCTGATTTATAACGTGGATGTCGTGATGAAATTTAACAAACAGCTCGATACGGCCAAGCCTGAGCTTTGTTGTGATCCTTTGATAGATCTGGAGCAATTCCGCAAACGTGACTGACCTTTTACTGGAGCGCCTCTGCCAGCGCCTTGGCCACAAATTTGAACAAAGCACTCTTTTGGAGTTGGCGCTTACACACCGATCCCACGGCAGCCGTAACAACGAGCGTTTGGAATTTCTCGGTGATTCCATTCTCGGCTTTACTATTGGTGCCGCACTCTATGAGCAATTTCCTCAGGGGCGCGAGGGCCAGCTGAGCCGTTTGCGCGCGCAACTGGTCAGTGGTGAAACCCTGGCCAAGCTGGCGCGAGAGCTGGATATTGGCGACTGCTTGCGCCTGGGCGAGGGGGAGATGAAAAGCGGCGGCTTTCGCCGTGCCTCTATCTTGGCTGATGCGGTGGAGGCCCTCATCGGTGCCATCTACCTTGATGCCGGTCTGGAGGCAGCGCGCGCTAGAGTGCTGGCATGGTTTGCACCACGGCTACAGGAGTTGTCACTGGAGACGGTGAAAGACCCCAAAACCCGCTTGCAGGAATGGCTCCAGGCCCGTAAAAAGCCACTGCCTGAGTATTCAGTCGTGGATGTGTCCGGTGCTGAGCACGCCCAGCACTTTATCGTAGAATGCCGGGTTAGTGGTTTGGCCCAGCCGGTTCGCGGCGAGGCCAATAGTCGCCGCGCCGCAGAGAAAACTGCCGCGGTAGAGGCTTATAAGCGCCTCACTGGGCAGGACTAACCTTACAATTAGAGCGCAGCGGTTTATCGCCCGGCTCGGACAGATAGCCCCTGTGTGCGGGGGCGAGCAGAGCCCGGTTTCGCTGGGCACTTCAACCCTTTCGGAGAAACTTCTTGAGCGAACAACCCTCTCGCTGCGGCTATGTAGCGATCGTCGGCCGCCCCAATGTGGGAAAGTCCACGCTGCTTAACCATTTGCTGGGCCAGAAGCTGGCGATTACTTCACGCAAGCCCCAGACAACCCGCCACAACATGCTCGGTATTAAAACCGATGGCCCCAATCAGATTATTTTTGTGGACACACCCGGCCTGCATTCGGATCAGGAAAAGGCCATCAACCGCTATATGAACCGTGCGGCTTCCAGTGCAGCTCGGGATGTAGATGTGGTGGTGTTTGTCGTGGAGCGCACCCGCTGGAGTGAGGGAGATCAGCTGGTGGCTGATAAGTTGCGCGGTCTCAAGTGTCCGCTGATTATCGCCGTCAATAAAGTCGATCAGCTGGAGGATAAGAGTGATTTGCTGCCTCAGCTGCAGGCTTTGGCGGAACAGCACCCTAAGGCTGAAATTGTGCCGATCTCGGCACTGCGTAACGTCAACCTCGATTCCTTAGAAGAGGTAATCCTCAAGCATTTGCCAGAGGGGCAACACTTCTTCCCAGAGGATCAAGTTACTGATCGCAGTTCACGCTTCCTCGCCGCAGAGATTGTGCGTGAAAAAATTATGCGTCAGCTGGGTGCGGAAGTGCCCTACCAAGTCACTGTTGAGGTTGAGGAGTTCAAACAGGAAGGGAAGATTCTGCATATCAGCGCGGCGATCCTGGTGGAGAGATCGGGGCAGAAGCGAATTATCATCGGCAACAAGGGTGAGCGTATCAAGCAGATTGGCAGTCAGGCTCGTGAAGATATGGAGCGCCTGTTCGATAGCAAGATAATGCTGAATTTGTGGGTTAAGGTGAAGTCCGGCTGGTCTGATGACGAGCGTGCCCTACGCAGTCTCGGCTATCGTGACGAGTAACCCTCTTCCCCTGACTCGTCCGCCATGAAGACACCACCGCCGGCGCAGCCGGCGTACATTCTCCACGCCCGGCCCTATCGCGACTCCAGCCTGATTCTTGAGTTATTCACTCCAAACCATGGCCGTATTGGTTGTGTTGCCCGCGGTGCGCGGAGGGACAAGCAGCGGCGCCAGCAGGCGCTGCAACCTTTTACGCCTCTATTAGTTACTCTGCTCGGTGCTGGATCCCTGAAAACCCTCGGGCCCGTGGAGAATGTTGGAGTTCCACTCTGGCTTAAGGGGCGTGCTGTCTATGGCGGGCTCTACGCCAATGAGTTGATGGTGCGCTTGCTACCGGAGGGTGAGGCGCACATAGGTCTGTTTGCCACCTATCAGCGTCTACTGCAGGAGCTATCAGATCTGGGCGGTACGGACAGTGCAGAGTTGGAAGGACCACTGCGCAGTTTCGAATTACAGCTGCTCGCGGAGTTGGGTAGTTGCCCGCCGTTGGATTATTGTGTGCAGAGTCAGGGTGTTGTGAGTGAGGCAGGCAGCTACAGGTTGGAATTGGAGGTGGGCTTTGTGCCGGTGCACAGGCAGGGTGCTATTGCTCTGCGTGAATGGGAGTTTTTTGGTTCAGAGCTGTTGGGGATACTGCGGGCTAAAGAGTCAGGTAAGTGGCCGGCAGAAGTATTGGGCCCGGCAAAGCGTTTAACCCGTATTTTGTTGCGCACATTACTGGGGGAGAAGCCCTTGCAGAGCCGTGAGTTATTTAAACAGGTTTACGGGAAATGATTGTTAGCATCGGTACCGACATTTGCAATTACAGCCGTATCGAGTCAGTTTGGCGCCGCCATGGTGATCGTTTCGTGGAGCGTATATTGAGTGGTGGCGAACGCTGTGATTTTGCCGATCTTGCCGAGGCGAATAGAGCGGCCTATTTGTGCAAGCGCTTTGCTGCTAAAGAAGCGGTGGGTAAAGCTCTAGGTACTGGTATTGGAGAAGGTGTTTCCTGGCAGGATATCGAAGTGCGTCGGCGCCAGGGTGCAGCTCCGCAGGTGCTGCTGCGGGGTGGAGCGCAGAGGCGGGCTCAGGCGATGGGGGTGGAGGTGATACACCTCTCCCTTTCCGATGAAAAGGATGCAGCCCTGGCGTTTGTGATTTTTGAAGCTCGCAGTTAAGCCGGAGCATCTTCCCGGCCTTAATTCACTGCGAGTCAGGCAACCTCCAACCCAAACAGTGTGTCGAGGTCCTGCTCGGAGGCCCATTCTCGCAGGGCGCGAATTTCCCTGAGTGCCCTATCCAATTTGCGGCGATCGAGCTGGGGATTTTCCTGATTTTGCTGGATGCGTAACTCCTCCTGTAACACGCAAGTGGCCTCTCGTAGGCGTGATACGCCACAATAACAGCAGCCGCCGTGCATGCGGTGGGTCAACTCAAACATACCTTTTATGTCACCTAGACCCTGTAGTCGCTCCAGCTCCCGTTCATCTGTTATCAACCCATCCACGAGCATTTGCAGCATATCCCTGGCCAGTTTTGCATCGCCATTTGCCAGGTTTAGGCTCTCGCCGATATCCACCAGGCGCATCTGGTTTGGGCTCAATTTTTCTACCACTTGTGGAGTGATAATTTTTAGCCAGCGTTTGATCATATGGGACAACTGGGCTTCGCTCACTGGTTTGCTCAGGTAGTCGTCTAGCCCTGCGGACAGTAGCCTCGCCTTCTCCTCGGCTCCCACATGGGCAGTGAGTGCAATAATGGGCGTGCGGCGGCCGGTCTCTCGTTCGCGGATGCAGCGGGTGACTTCAATACCGTCCATACCGGGCATCTGGATATCCATAAAGACCAGGTCGAAAGTGCTTTGCTGCCAATGTAGTAAGGCTTCCTCACCACTGGCGGCGATCACCACCTCTACACCCTGGGCGCGCAGTAACTCGCCGACCAGGCGCCGGTTAGCGGCGTGGTCATCCACGGCCAGGACACGCGGTGGCGCGGGCCAGGGGAGGGCGGGTACGGCACCATTACTGGGGCGAGGCTGGCTCTGTTGGGGGACAGCTCTTTTCAGTGCGCGAAGCAGGTTCTCGCGGGTTACCGGCTTGCCAAGGAAAGTTAAGGTGCGGGTGCGCAGCTGCTCATAGCAGCGGCGCAGCTCTGCTGGGGCACCGAGTACGATTACCCGGCATTGATAGGCATCGACCAGGGACTGTACCTTCATGCTGAAGCTGTCGAAGTCTCCCTTGGCGATGGCGGTATCGATAATCACCGCATCTGGCAGCGCATCGTGCCGCCACATTTGTTCAATTGCTGGCTGCAGAGTATCGGTATCGGCAAGTTCAATGGGTTCAACCTGCCACTGTTTAAGCAGTTGAGCAACCTGGGAGCGGGTCAATTCGTTGGGGTCGGCAATCAGTATGCGGCAGTCTGGGAAAAGCACCCGTGGCGGGATGCCGCGGTTGCGTTCCGGTACCAGGGTCAGTTCCACCCAGCAGGTGCTGGCACCATTTGCAGCTACTTCCATACCCGTGCAACCGCGCATGCGCTCGACGAGGCTGCGAGCGATAGAGATTCCGAGCCCGTTGGCGCTGATCTGCTGCGAATGTTGTGGTGTTTTGGCGTTGAGAATTTGTTCCAGCTCGCGGCGACCGGGCTCATCAATGCGATTTCCCAGGTCGGTAACACTGATTCGCAATACCAGTTCAGAGTCCTTATTGCTCTGTACAGTGAGGCGTACCGGGATATTACCATTCTCGGAACTACGCACGGCGTTACCGAGCAAGTTGGTAAATATTTGCTTTGTACGTAGAGGATCGCCCACCAGGGTGACAGGCAATTGTGGGTCAATCAGTGGCACCAGTTCCAGGTGATGCTCATAGGCATAAGGGGCAAGGATTTGGAGGGTCTCCTCAAGCAGCTGCCCCAGGTCCATAGGGATATGGTCGAGCACCAAATTGCCGGACTCGATTCGAGAAAAATCCAGAATATCGTTAATTGTGGTGAGCAGGTTTTCTGAGGAGCGCAGAATGGTTTGCAGGTAGTCCTGTTGTAGCTCATCGATCTCGGTTTTAAGCAATAAATTAGTAAACCCGATAATGCCGTTTAATGGTGTGCGGATTTCATGGCTGGTATTGGCAAGGAAGGTCGATTTGATACGGCTCGCCTCCTGGGCCCTTTTGCGTGCCAGGTCCAACTCGATATTTTGCTCTTCCATACTGTCGAGAGACTGACGTAGATCGTCCATGCTCTGCAGCATGTTGGATTTATAGTCCCGCTGGTAATTGGCAAGACTTTCACCCATCTCGTTAATCTGATCGGCCAGTTGTGCGAGTTCGCGGTTCTCTATCTCGTGAATGCGGCGGTCAAACTCACCGCGCCCCATGGCTTGTAGCACCTGTCCCATACGTACCAGGCTGTGAGCAAAACGCTCAGATAAAATCACCGACCAAGCTAGGGCGGCCAAGGTGCAAATAATTAAGCCCACCAAGCCCACGAGTAATACTTGGTAGGTGCCCACAAGAAAATAGGGCCGGTGTAGTTCGATACTAATCCAGCAGGTGGTGATGTCCCCCTTTAATGGCTGTAATACCTGTAGGGTTTCATCATCTTCAAAAATAAAAGCTTCGCGTTGATTGAGTTGGTGGTTTGTAAGCGGGGTGCGTGGTCGTGGGCCCACACTGGCCAGAAGTCCCAGCCCAGTGGATCTATCCAGTGAGATTTTTTTACTTTCCTCAGTGGAATAAATATGCACCGAGCGCACCATGTCCTTTTCCAGCATTAGTGCCAACAGGCTCTTGCGTAACCATTCCATACGCAGATCAAAAGGGTGGCCGCCACTCATTTCAATTAACTCGGCCAGTTGCTCGGCACTTGCCCGTCCGTGGCTGAGTAAGAGCTGACGGCGATCGTGCATTTGTTGCAGTGTGAACACCAGGGCCAGAGTCATGGCCAAAATCAGCGCTGGCGCAACCGTGAAGCGAAACATAGTTGAACGCAACGAGCGGAGCTCTGAAGGAGCCGGCATGGAAGGGTCGGTATTATTTGGGGCCATGAGAAATCAAGGGTCTTGTGCGATTATTTTTTCCCCATTTTACCCCTATGCGAGAGGAGGCGCACTCCTATACGGGCTGCTCTGGGTAAATGTTTTCTGCTTGGCGGTTTTTGAATATTTGTAATAACTCGACTAGATAGTCCACCAAAATAGTCGGTATTTAGCCCGGGAGGGAGCATCGGGTACACTGTGCGGCCGCAATATGTCTGGACTCAAGGTACTATGGATTACCCAACGATTGCTGACTGCGTAGGTAATACGCCACTGATCAAGCTGCAACGCCTCCCCGGTGATACCAGCAATACGATTTTGCTCAAGCTGGAAGGTAATAATCCGGCCGGTTCGGTAAAAGATCGCCCGGCTCTATCAATGATCAACCACGCCGAGGCAAGAGGGCAGATTAAACCAGGGGATACCTTGATAGAAGCTACCAGCGGCAATACGGGTATCGCACTGGCAATGGCAGCTGCCATTAAAGGTTATCGTATGATCCTGATTATGCCGGACAGTGCTACCGCAGAACGTAAGGCCTCTATGACAGCATACGGTGCCGAGCTGATTTTGGTCAGCGCGGAGGAGGGAATGGAAGGTGCTCGGGATCTGGCTCTTCAAATGCAGACCGAAGGTCGTGGCCTTGTGCTCAATCAGTTTGCCAATACGGATAACCCTCTGGCCCATTACGAGGGTACCGGACCCGAAATTTGGCAGCAGACCGCTGGGGAAATTACTCATTTTGTCTCTTCTATGGGGACCACAGGTACCATAATGGGCTGCGGCCGCTTTCTGAAAGAGCAGAAGCCGGAAGTTCAGATTGTGGGTCTGCAGCCAACCGATGGTTCCAGTATTCCCGGAATTCGCCGATGGCCACAGGCTTACCTACCAAAAATTTTTGTCCCGGAGGAAGTGGATCTCGTTATCGATATGGATCAGCGGGAAGCGGAGGAAATGACACGTAGGCTGGCGCGTGAAGAGGGCATCTTCTGTGGTGTTTCTTCCGGCGGAGCGGTTGCCGGAGCACTGCGCCTTTCCAGTCAAGTGGAGAATGCGATAATTGTGGCAATCATCTGTGACCGCGGTGATCGCTATTTATCCTCGGGATTGTTCAATCAGTAAGGCTGGGAAAAAAGGCACAGTCGGGTGTGCAGATTTTTTGTTGCCCCCGACTTTAGTGTGATTTTTTATATGCCTGCCAATCTATCTGCGTATATTTGATATTTTCTCTCTCCGACTTTTATTTTTAGTTTTTTTTGACGCTCTGATTTTAAGCGTGTTCTCAGTTTAAGATTGTCAGTGCGTAGATTGTTTTATTAAAACAAAGACCATTAATTAGCTGTGGGCGGCAGGTGAGGGCTTAAAGCTCTCTTTATGTGGCTAATGAATAGGCTTCCACTAAAAAGGCTGTAATAGAGGCTGGTTTTCTCGGTTTTTCAGTGTCACCGCTGAGATGTTGAAAATGAGAGGGCCTCTCTGTAAAAGCCTTTCAGCCCGACAAGCATTCCTTTGATCGCATTCTCCTCGGTAAGAATTCTCGCTGCTCAATGTGATTGACCAATTGGTATTGTCGTTTGCAGTTTCCAGTATCAAGCCATATCCACTGGGGTGAGTTATCGCTAAATTTCACGCAGCTTGTTGAAAACATAAAGAAAATCGTGGACTTTAGTCTGACCAAACCTATGATAGAAGCGTCCCTAATTTGGGAAGTTATTCTTTTTGCTTGGTTTTGCCATCATGCAAGCCACTGAGCAATGCTAGTAAGCTTACAAATTCCTGTTTCGGCCCGGTTAAAACATGGTTCAAGTCAGAAAACATCATTCCTTTGGAGGTGAGAGAGAGCACGACCTGGAAGCTTGGTTGCGCCATGTGCAAAAACTGGCTGGGCTGGATGGGGCTGCCATAGTGACCTTGCGCCGTGCAGCAGAAGTAAGTGCTGAAGCTGAACAACAGGCTATTGCCGCGGAAAATATTTGGGCAGAGGGTGCCAGCAGTTTTGCCACCGGCCTTGAAATGGCGGAAATCCTGGCGGACTTGCAAATTGATTCTGAAGCACTGGTGGCTGCAGTGATCTACCGAGCAGTACGAGAGAAGCGCCTCGCGCTTAAAAGCGTTGAAGAGGAGTTTGGGTCGGTTGTAGCCAAGCTTATTCGCGGGGTATTGCGCATGGCGGCGATTCGCAGTCGCAGTGCCGATACTGGTGAGGAAAGCAAAAGCGGTGCGGTAGAGGAGCACTCGGAAAATATCCGCCGTATGTTGGTGGCGCTCGTTGATGATGTTCGCGTTGCGCTGATCAAACTTGCCGAGCGGACCTGTGCAATTCGTGCGGCCAAGAATGCTGAGCCCACTAAGCGCCAGCGAGTCGCTCGCGAGGTGGCCGATGTCTATGCACCACTGGCGCATCGCCTTGGCATAGGGCATATCAAGTGGGAGTTGGAGGACTTGTCCTTCCGTTACCTTGAGCCTGAAGACTACAAACAGATAGCGCGCCTTTTAGATGAAAAGCGGATGGCGCGACAAGAATATATCGATGAGGTGCTGGAGCTTCTTCGCTCAGAACTGGCGCGGGCGGATATAGAGGGTGATGTCTATGGCCGCGCAAAGCATATCTACAGTATTTGGCGCAAGATGCGCCGCAAGAATATCGGCTTTTCTCAGGTTTATGATATTCGTGCTGTACGCATACTGGTGCCTACCGTGCGGGATTGTTACGCGGTGCTGGGGATTGTACATAACCTCTGGCGCAATATTCCCAACGAGTTTGATGACTATATTGCCTCTCCGAAGGAGAATGGCTACCGCTCCCTGCACACTGCGGTGATCGGCCCCGAACGCAAGGTGCTGGAAGTGCAAATCCGTACTTTTGCCATGCACGAGGAGGCTGAATATGGGGTCTGTGCTCACTGGCGGTATAAGGGCACCGACCTGAAAACAGAGAGCCAAGATAGCTATGAGCAAAAGATCTCTTGGCTGCGGCAAGTGCTCGACTGGCATGAAGAGGTGGGTGGTAATCCCTTACAAGAAGATCTTCAGACCGGGGAAGGGGACTCCCGTATCTATGTTTTTACTCCCGATGGCCATGTAGTCGATTTGCCTCGCGGAGCCACACCGCTGGATTTCGCCTATAAAATCCACACCGAGATTGGTCATCGCTGTCGCGGCGCTAAGGTGGATGGCCGCATAGTGCCATTAAACCACGAACTGGAAACTGCCAATCAGGTGGAGATTCTCACTGGTAAACGTGAAGCCCCCAGTCGCGATTGGCTTTCGTCCGGTATGGGCTATATAACAACCTCGCGGGCGCGGGCCAAGATTATCCACTGGTTTAAGCAGCAGGCCCGAGATCAAAATATTGCCGATGGTCGCAGTATTTTAGATGGTGAGTTCAAACAGCTTGCTCTGAGTGATTTTAATTTTGAACAGCTTGCTGCCAAGCTGAATATGCACTCGTTGGATGATCTCTATGCGGCAGTGGGAGCTGGGGATATCGGTGTGGGGCAGGTGCTGAACACCGCCCAGCGTATGGTAAAGGTCGACAATGCGCAGCGTGTGCCTTCACTTACTGCCCCGGTGGCCACGGGGACGGGCAAAGCCGATGTTTATATCGAAGGGGTTGGTAATTTACTGACGCATATTGCGGGTTGTTGTAACCCTGTTCCCGGTGATGAAATTATGGGTTACATCACTCTTGGTCGCGGGGTATCGATACATCGTAAAGACTGCACGAATATGCTGCGTATGCAGGCAGAGGAGTCTGAGCGAGTATTAGAAGTTAATTGGGCGGCAAAACCGAGGGAACTCTATGCGGTGGAAATCGTTATCGAAGCCTATGATCGCCTGGGGCTGTTGCGCGATGTCACCGCTATGCTCGATAGTCAGAAAATCAATATTACGGCGATGCAGACACACAGTAATAAGCATAAGCATACTGTAGAGATGGTACTTACCGCCGAGATTCATAATTTTGAAGAGTTGAGTTACGTGTTGCACCGCATTAATCGCCTGCCCAATGTCGCATCGGCGAAGCGGCGTATGCTGCGTTGAGGGGGACCCATGCAAGACCATTACTCGGTGGAGGACTTGCTTCACCTAATGTCCCAGTTGCGCAACCCAAACGGTGGTTGCCCCTGGGATCTGAAACAGACATTTTCCAGTATTGTTCCTTCAACGATTGAAGAGGCCTATGAAGTGGCCGAGGCAATTGAGCTTGAAGATTTCGAACATCTACATGAAGAGCTTGGGGACTTATTGTTCCAGGTGATCTTCTATTCCCAGCTCGGCCGTGAGCAGGGGCATTTCGACTTTTCCCGTATTGTGGACACCCTGGTACGCAAGCTGGTGCGACGCCATCCTCATGTATTCCCCAGCGGAGAGCTCTATGGCGAGAATGGCTCCTCTGCAATGGATGAAGCGCAAGTAAAGCAAAACTGGGAAGCCATTAAAGCTGAAGAGCGTAACGCAAAGGGTGAGAGCGGAGTCCTGGCTGGTGTTACCGCGGGCTTACCCGCTTTGACGCGTGCGGCCAAATTGCAAAAGCGTGCCTCACAGGTGGGTTTTGATTGGCCAGATATCACAGGTGTGCTGGACAAAATAGAGGAAGAGGTAGCCGAATTGCGCGAGGCTATTGCAACCGGTGATCGTGAGCATGCTGGGGAGGAGCTCGGCGACCTGTTGTTCTCCTGTGTAAACGCGGCCAGGCATTTGAAAGTTGATCCTGAGTCTGCACTGCGACAGTGTAATCGTAAGTTCGAGCGTCGTTTTGGCGCTGTTGAGGCAGCCCTCAGGACAGATGGACGTGGGCCAGAAGATGCCAGCCTGCAAGAGCTTGATCGACTCTGGGAACGCGCGAAAGACATAGAAAGACAGGATTCAGACAGATAAGTAGCCGTATTGGCCGCAGTTTATTCTGCGGTAATGGCGGTACCACAGTCATAATCTTGCCCAATTTGGGGGGGACGTGTAAGGTAGCGCTCTTTTGGCGCGGCGGCTCTTAGTGCGTCGATAGTTTTGGAGGCTTACTGAACATGCGAATTATTCTCTTGGGGGCACCGGGGGCCGGTAAAGGCACTCAGGCACAATTCATAACAGAGAAGTTCGGCATTCCGCAGATCTCCACCGGCGATATGCTTCGCGCAGCGGTGAAAGCGGGCACACCTCTCGGCTTGCAGGCAAAAGACATCATGGAGGCCGGCAAACTGGTTTCCGACGACCTGATTATTGCCCTGGTGAAAGAGCGCATCGCAGAGGCAGATTGTGCAAATGGATTCCTTTTCGATGGTTTCCCTCGCACTATTCCCCAAGCGCAAGCATTACTTGATGCCGATGTGCATATCGATCATGTGCTGGAAATTGCCGTGGACGATGAAGAAATCGTCAAGCGCTTGTCTGGGCGTCGCGTGCACGAGGGGTCAGGCCGCGTCTATCACGTTGTGTACAACCCGCCCAAGAGCGAAGGTGTGGATAATGTGACTGGTGAGGCATTGGTGCAGCGTAGCGATGATACGGAAGAGACTGTGCGCAAGCGTTTGGCGGTTTATCACGAGCAGACAGCGCCGCTGGTTGGCTTCTACCGAGAGTTGGAAGTGCGCTCCCCTGAAGCAGCTCCGAAATACAGTAAAGTGATGGGAGTTGGCAGCATGGATGAGATCCGCGATAAGGTCATCGAAGCATTGAGCTGATCGCACTGAACATTGTTAAAAAAAGCCCCCGTTTGGGGGCTTTTTTGTATCTTCTCCGATGGTTTCCTTTTTAGTTTCGCAAGCGCCTACCTTGTAGTTGACTGACCAATCATTAAGATGGCCGGCAGGTTATTCCTGGCAAAATTGTATTTCAGACGGGTCTTTGTATGTCCACAGCGATAGTTTTGATGAATCTGGGTACCCCTGCGCAGCCCACGCCGTCCGCCGTAAGAGATTTCTTGCGAGACTTTCTCTCCGACCCCAGGGTAGTGGAAATACCCCGACCACTGTGGCTTACAATACTAAACGGTTTGATATTACCTTTTCGCCCCAAGAGAATTGCTCCGGCTTATGCGGAAATCTGGAATTGCAGCGCGGACGATGCGCAAGTTGAAGGTTCACCACTTCTCTACTATACCCGCCATCAAGCACAGCTACTGCAAAAGCATTTAAAGGATAAAGGGCGGGATATCGCGGTAGAGTATGCCATGACTTATGGTGAACCGCGCCTCGATAAAGTTATTGAAAGCTTGCGATCAAAAGGCTATGAGTCCTTTGTTGTTTTCCCTTTATATCCGCAGTATTCGGCTACCACTACTGCTGCAATATATGATCAAGTGGCGCAAATTTTCCGAAAGAGTCGTGATATTCCGGATATTTCCCTGGTTCGTGATTATTACCACAACCCTCTATATATTAAATCTCTCGCCAACTCTGTCAGGGAACACTGGCAGAAACACGGTCAGGCTGAAAAATTAATGCTTTCTTTTCACGGCATCCCCAAAGCAAATGTTGATAAAGGGGACCCCTATTTACGCCATTGTCAGGAAACCGCGAGGCTGCTTGCGGAAGAATTACAAATTTCCCCGGAGCATTGGCAAGTTACTTTTCAGTCACGCTTTGGTAAGGCTGAGTGGTTGCAACCTTATACCGATAAAACTCTGATTGAATGGGGCAAAGGCGGTATCAAGAGTGTTGATGTGATTTGCCCAGCATTTTCGGCCGATTGTTTAGAGACATTGGAAGAAATTTCGGTAGAGAATCGCGCTAATTTTATCGAAGCGGGTGGAAGTGAATACCATTATATTCCCGCGCTAAATTTACGTGAGGATCATATCGAAGCTCTTACTGCGGTTGTTGAAGATAAGTTGCCAGGCCCAAAATAATTTTTACTTTTAGGTGTTTTGCCTCTTCAAAAGGCAATTTGTTAAGGAAAAGAGACTTATTTGCTGAAAAATTTCTCATTTTTCGCTTTTTTACTTGCAATGCCGTGTATTTTTATTAACTTTGATAAAGTTGTATTGAAATAGGCAGCGCACCGCTCTGTATAAGCAATAAAATAACCCCCGGGTTTTATTCGATAGCTAACAGGCCGCGTTGCCAGCACACTTTTGGAAGTACTTCTTCTTTTTAATGAGGAGACAAGGGATGGCAAGAGTAGTAAAAAAGAGTACACGTGCTAAAAAGGCAACTACATCGACCAAAGCGTCGCCGGTAGTCGTAAAAGCACAGAAAGCCGTGGATGCAGCAAGTAAGTCGCTGGATGCACAAATGGATCGTGTGGCAAAAGCAAAAGCGCGGGCACAAAAAAGTAGTACGGCAGCGGCCAAGGCTTCCTTGACCAGCGCCAATGGTAAAGCAAAAGATTTACGCGCCAAGCTGGCGATGGCAAAAATGGAGCTTGCCAAGGCCAAGACCATGGATGCCGTGCGTCATGCAGAAGAAGCGGCTAAGGAGAAGGTGGCCACCCTTTCTGAAAGCCTTTCTGCCAAGGCAGATAAAGACCTGGCGGCGGCATTGAAGGCGTTCGAAGCGCGCTGGATGAAGTCTCGTGTTAAGGCTCATGCCAAGAAGATCAAAGCCGCCGAGAAAAAAGCTGAGGCTAAGATAAAAGCTGCAGCAAAGAAGGCTGCGACAAAAGCCAAGGAGCTAGAGAAGAAAGCAGCTGCGAAGCTAAAAGCTGATGCTCAAAAAGCTAAAAAGGCGGCGACTAAAAAGACTACTGCGGCCAAGAAAGTAGGCCGCCCCAAAAAGGCTGCTTCTGAAACTAAAGCCACCAAGCGTGTAGGGCGCCCCAAGAAGGCCACCTCCGCAGCAAAGCCAGCGAAAAGAGTAGGGCGTCCGAAGAAGTCTGCTAGCAAAGCGGAGGCGGCCAAGAAAACGCCAACTCGTCGAGGGCGCCCACCTAAGGCCGGTACCGCTCGCCGTGGTCGACCACCCAAGAGTGCGGCTTAATTAAACCTCCTCTAGTTCACAGCATGCCTTAGTGGCATGGCTAACTCTTCATCAACCCCGGTTAATACCGGGGTTTTCTCTTTCCTCAATATCGCTAATCTACATGACTAGACCTTGTGACCGTGCCACAATTCACTCCCTTCGATAACCCGGTTTGAAATAGTTGTGAAGATTCTTGCCCTGGATACCACGTCTGGTGCCTGCTCAGTGGCACTTTATAGTAATGGCCAGATTACCGAACGCTTTGTGCAAGCAGAGCGAGACCATACACGGCGCCTGCTACCAATGGTGGATGAGGTATTGGCTGAGGCCCAGTTGAGCCTTCCCGACCTGGATGCCCTTGCTGTAAGCAGGGGGCCCGGCTCATTTACGGGTCTGCGTATCGCTATCAGTTGTGTACAGGGGCTGGCCTTTTCCGCCGATAAGCCAGTAGTGCCGGTTTCCAGCCTTGCCGCTTTGGCCTTGGGGGCCAGAAGGGCGCACCCGCAGTGGGGAGGAGATCCTATTGTCGCTATGCTCGACGCTCGTATGCAGCAGGTGTACTGGGGTATTTACGGCACCGAGATGCCTAATGACAGTTTGATACCTGAGGCAGTACAGAATCCAGAGCAGGTTCTACTGTCATTGAGTGAGGCCAAGCTGACAAACACATATTACGGTGCCGGTCCCGGTTGGCACTATGAGGCATTAGGCAAGGCTCGAGCGGCAGAGCTGGATCTGAATGCCTTAATCCATGCACGGGATATTGCTGAGCTAGCGGTTCCTCTCTATCGAGCTGGTGCAATGGTATCTGCTGAAGCTTTGGAGCCCGTTTATCTTCGCAATGAAGTTACCTGGCAAAAACGTCAAAAAATTCGATCCTGATAATTCATGGAAATATTTCAGATTGTTGTACTGGCCCTGATCCAGGGCTTGACTGAATTTCTCCCTATTTCAAGCTCGGCACACCTGATCTTGCCTGCAGAAGTTTTAGGGTGGCAGGATCAAGGGCTTGCTTTCGATGTGGCTGTACATTTTGGCTCACTGATCGCGGTAGTCACCTATTTTCGAAAAGATATTTGGCTACTCCTGCGCGATGGTTTAGGGGGGCTTAAATCGAGGCAATTTAGCGATGAAGGACGTTTGGCTTGGCTGATTGTGCTGGCTACGATTCCTGTCGGTTTGGTAGGATTAATTTTTAAAGGCTATATAGAAACGCATTTACGTTCAGCAGCAGTTATAGCGGCCACCACCATGGGTTTTGGTCTGTTGCTTTGGTGGGCTGATGTGCGTGGAGCCAGGGTGCAAACCCTAACGCAACTTAACTGGAAAAAAGCACTAGTTATTGGTGGTGCGCAAGTATTGGCGCTTATTCCAGGTACTTCCCGCTCGGGTATTACCATGACCGCAGGGCTGATGCTCGGCATGAAGCGCGAAGCTGCTGCGCGCTTCTCTTTCTTGTTATCCATACCGGCGATAGCCCTGCCGGCCATGTTACTGACCTATGATTTACTCGCCCTAGAGTCGGTACCCTGGGGGGATATTTTATTGGGTACTTTGCTTTCTTTTATTAGTGCCTATCTATGTATTCATTTTTTCCTGCAATTTATTAGTCGCATCGGCATGGCGCCATTTGCGATTTACCGCCTGATTTTAGGGGCGGCTCTTATTTGGATGATATGGGGGTAATCAATATGGCAACGGTAGCGTTTATTGGCTTGGGAGTAATGGGTTATCCAATGGCGGGTTACCTGGCAAAAGCGGGTCACTCAGTGCGGGTATATAACCGCACCGCCAGCCGTGCAGAAAAATGGCTGGGCGAATATCAGGGGGAGGGCTTCGAAACACCTGCTGAGGCCGCAAAAGGTGCAGGGGTGGTGTTTGCCTGTGTGGGTAATGATAACGATTTGCGTCAGGTAGTTGCTGGAGAGCAGGGCGCCTTCGCCTCTATGGAAAAGGGTACCCTGTTCGTCGATCATACTACTGCCTCGGCAGATGTCGCGCGTGAACTGGCAGCAATTGGCAAAGAGAAAGGTATCGGCTTTCTCGATGCTCCAGTATCTGGTGGCCAGGCCGGTGCGGAAAATGGGGTTCTCACTGTAATGGTTGGTGGTGAAGAGACAGATTTTGAACGTGTTAAGCCGCTGATAGACACTTTCGCCCGTGCTGTTACCTTATTGGGCCCGGTGGGCAGTGGCCAGCTTTGTAAAATGGTCAACCAAATCTGCATTGCCGGTGTGGTGCAGGGGCTGGCAGAGGGGCTGCATTTTGCTAAAGCGGCAGGGCTGGATGCCGAACAGGTCGTGGATGTAATTTCCAAGGGCGCGGCACAAAGCTGGCAGATGGAAAACCGCTCAAAAACAATGCTGGCCGGTGAATATGATCACGGCTTTGCCGTGGACTGGATGCGGAAGGATTTGGCCATCGTTTTACAGGAAGCCCAGCATAATGGCGCCCTGTTACCGGTGACGGCACTGGTGGATCAATTTTATAGTGAGGTGCAGGCGATCGGCGGTTCTCGCTGGGATACCTCTAGTTTGTTTGCTCGCCTGATGAATGTGCGCTCTTTCGACTGACTTTACCTCCTCTCAAGCCTATAACAGGGCTGGATACTTCTGTTTCCAGCTCTGTATTTCCGTTCCTTGTTGTTTTAGATTCCCATGAAAGTTTTATTGCTCTCGGCCTATGATGCCGACAGTCACAAGCGTTGGCGTAAAGGCCTAGTCGCCGCCTTCCCCGGGTGGCAGTGGACAGTCTTGACACTGCCCCCGCGCTATTTCAGCTGGCGTATACGTGGCAACAGCCTTTCTTGGGCCAGGGGGGAGACGGCACAAATACTAAAGCAACAGTGGGACCTAATTGTTGCCACGTCTATGACCGATCTCAGTGCGTTGCGCGGCTTAGTGCCCGAGATAGTGGGGGTGCCTACGGTGGTCTACTTTCACGAGAATCAGTTTGCCTATCCAGTAAGTTCAGGTGCGTTCCAGTCTATAGAGCCACAGCTACTCAATATCTATACCGCGCTAGCCGGTGACCTGTTGCTGTTTAATTCGGAATATAACCGCCGCACCCTGATTGAGGGTGCAGCCAAGCTTTTAAAGCGCTTCCCGGACTGTGTACCTGTGGGAATTTGTGAAGAAATTACAAGTAAGTCAAAGGTGCTGCCAGTACCACTAGAGGATACACTCTTTACTCAAGAGTACACACAAGTTGATTTTTGCTGGGGTCACCGCTGGGGACAGGGTTATCAGGGCGAAGTAAGCGAGGATACGCTAATCATCAGTTGGGCCGCCCGCTGGGAATATGACAAAGGTGCAGACCGCCTGCTGCAAATTCTTCGGGGCCTAAAAGAGAAAAAGGTAAAATTCTTACTTAACCTGATGGGGCAATCTTTTCGTAATAGCCCAAAAGAGTTTGAGCAGATACAGCGGGAGTTTAGTGAGAATCTGCTGGTGGTGGGGTATGTGGAGAGTGAATCTCTATACCGACAAACCTTGCATAACAGCCATATATTTCTCTCTACCGCATACCACGAATTTCAGGGGTTAGCGGTAATGGAGGCCGCCGTAGCAGGTTGTACGCCATTAGTGCCGGATGAACAGTGCTACCCGGAGTTTTATCCTGAGTGGTTCCGTTATTCTGAGGTTGAGGATGCGATTTGCAAGCTAAAAAATTTGGCCGTGATTGCCAATTTTGGTACAAACAGGCAGGTCGATTTAACAAGGTTATCTTGGGGGAGGATTAAGAACGAGTATTATCATTTGCTTTCTGAAGAAAGACTTTACATAGATAAATGAGAAATCAATCTTCAATATATGGTTGTAGATATTTGAGATAGAGATTATAGCTTTCAAATAGCGTGATTATCTCGGTGTAATCTGCACTAATTACTGATTGAGGTGCTATGCTTATCGCTTTAGGTGTTGGGGCGCTATAAGGTGATTTCAGGTTTTTTTACCAGGTTAGGATTTTTTTTTATATTCGCAGTAATAGTTGTGGAGAATTCTGTTGCGGAAACTGTTGAGGAGAAACGAAGTAGGGCTGAGGAATTAATTCAGCGGCTTGAAAATAAATATCTTAGTAATGAAGTTCCTGTCATTCTCCAAAAGCTAGAGAAGAATGAGTTGTCAATGTCAGCTATAAGCGCTTTTGCCCTGGAGCAACGCCTGATTATTCAATCTGACCTTCGCAATAACGCACTCTCCTTACATCGATTTGGTGGTTCTTCAAGTAAGGTGACTAACAAATTCTTTTATCGCTTAGTAGTTAATGAGATGTCTGCCAGTGAGCAATTGCCGATTCTAATTCAGGCACTTAATATCTCGGAAAGTCAAATTACTAAGTATCGTCCGCTAGCTGGGGCGCAGGCGTATCCAGCTTATACAGCATGGCTGGCAAATTATGCACAACCTGCAGAGATTGCAGCAGCTCTTCTAATCAACTTCCAAAGTTTTGGTAAAAATGTTGGCCGTATGGCAAAAGCACTTAAACAATATAGGGGGTTGTCTGACAGTCAGCTGGAGTTCTTAATCAATTTTAGCGCTTTACCTTCTGGTTTTAGAGAGCAGGCTATAGCTATAGTGGCAAAAGGCTTGGCCTCAGGAGTAAGTGAGTCGGATATTGAAACTCGCGTAAGGCTTATTCAAGCCTATGAGGCTGATTTTTGGGGTGCACTTTCAAGTGTTGATAGACAGTAAATTTTTATGATGTAATGCTGTTTGACGTTGATCTTTACTAATCTTTAATTTAAAGCGCCAATACTTGGCGGTTAGTCGATTATTCATATGAAATAAATCACTTTGTCTTTATAGATGCTTTATTCTCTTGGGGCGGTGTTTATATGCTGATGCATTGTCTGAAGTGAGTTGTTCCAATAATAATATCAGTTGATTCAATATGCCCCGTCCTACCTTTTTGGCGCAATAATCTCTTTTAGGTCTGTTTCTGGACCTTGTCCATATTTATTTCTATGCTTAATGATTGGTATATGTAGAGATAATAAGGATGGCTGAACTATCGAGTTTGGCTTACTGCTAAGATAGCTTGCTTTGTCATACAACACTTACCCTTGAGTGCGAAATAAGTTGAAGTCGGATTTTCCTATTAAAGGAATAAATGGAAATGATGAATCGTGTAATAGCTCAGAGAATTTCTTTGGTCATGCTTTTTGTTATGTGGAGCTTTGAGGGGTTAGCTAAAGAGGTGACCAGCCCTGTAGACCTTTATTCAGTGTCTTTAGAAGAATCACAAAGATTTGGTTGTGTACAGCGGTATCCGGTGGGTGATTCTAGATGGCATGGCTTTAAACTGCCTAAATTCAAGCAGCATCTTTCTACCATTCCATTTGAGGCTGCAGGGGTAGCTGTTTCCACTTTAGCGATTGGTTTAGTGGATTGGGACTGGGGATCTAGTAGTTTTGGTACAACTAGTGAGGGTTTCTTTGAGGATGATACTGCCAATGGTGGTATGGATAAGCTCGGTCATGTCTATGGGAGCTATCTTCTCAGTGAATTCTTTACAGATGCCATTCACTGCAAGGCTGATAATACTGTGGGGGCGGAGGCTAGTGCAGTTACTCTAGCTTGGTTGAGTATGTTATTTGTGGAGTTGGGCGATGGTTACTCTAAGGAGCATGGCTTTGCCTGGGAGGACGTTGTTGCCAATACTGTAGGGGTAGGAATCTCTTACCTAAGACGGAATATCCCCGGGCTTAGGGAAAAGCTGGATTTTCGTCTAGAATATCTTCCATCGGGTAATCGCTCTGGCTTTAAGCCACACTCAGATTACTCGGGGCAAAAATATCTACTGGCCTTAAAGTTAAGTGGCTTTGGCTTATCACGGAGAAATCCTCTTAATTATCTGGAGTTACATGGGGGTTACTTTGCTCGGGGTTTCACTTTGAAAGAAAAAGAACGAGACGACCCCTTGCGTAGAGAGCTCTATGTTGGGGTTGGAGTGAATATAGGGGAGCTGCTTTTTGGCAGGCCTGGAGTTAGAGAGAGTACTGGAGGCCGATTTGGGCGAAAGTTTTTTGAATATATTCAGCTTCCTCATACTTATGTTGCTAGTGAGAATGATTAAATCGGATCCGACTTTATAATTACTTACCCAGTAGACTAATGCACCTAATTGCCAGGCCCCCGGAGAAGATTCTCCTGGAGCCTGTAAGCACTTAATCTATCCACACCCTTGTATATATTCGTTTTTGCTCGGGGGTGTCTATAAATTCATCGCGATCGTGCAAGACTCTAGTATTGTCAATAAAAATCATATCGCCAGAATTCATATAAAAGCTAACAACATTTTCTTTGTTATTTAGTTCTCCATCAAGAAGATCCAGTGCTTGAAGTACCTCTGCGGTTAAGGGGTTATTGACTCGTTGATGGCCTTTCTCTATCCAGTAGCGCATATAGCGGATAGAAATTTTGCCATTGGCATAGCTGAAAATCGGGAAATGATTGTTCAGAATATTCTGGATATCTTTATCGCTCCCTGGTGTGACAAGATCTCGAATGTAATTCTTGTAGAGCAGCTCTAGCTTTTTTGGTGCCTGTTTCTTGAGATTTTGATGTACCTGGGCTGCAGAAACTACTTTAGATTTACCACCTTGAATCGCGGGGGTAATACAGCAGAGCCCTAAAATATTTGGTTGTATGGCTCGTTGTGAGCTATCTGTATGTACACCAGTTGCTGCGTTAGTTTGTGAAACAGGAATGGCTTCGTCTTTATAGCTTTTGCCCGTATCTAAAATACCGTAGAGTCTACCGTAGGTATCAATAGTCTGCCCCATTGCCAGGCTGATTTTGAGAAATAGAAGATTTAGTGTTGCTTGATCAAAGCCTTTTACTCCTCGAATCCAGGTAACACCATTGCCTTCATGGATTTCACTTTTGATTTTTTGGGCGAGCTGATCAAACTGAGGAGTGGCAACAGAATCTGCTTGCAAAGCCCGAATAGGGTTGTCCTGCTCTTTAGACCATTCTTGCAGAGCTTTGATTTCATTTGGCCAGTCATTAGGCCAATTAAATTTCCAGTTGGGTTTAGCTTCCAACTCTGCGGCTGTCCATGCCTGTGCACGGATAGTCTCGTCAGGTGCTATATCAATCATTTACCGTCACCTTAAATAACACATGCAGTGGATAGCCTTTTAGTGGACCAAAAAATTCAGGGTCAAATGCCAGATGTTCATCCGTTACAGCTAATTCTTTGACTTCGGGTAGGCTGTTAAAGCCGGCTTTAGCAAGGGCTTCGAAGTAGTGTGCAAAGGTTTTATGTACACAGCGAACAGAGACCGGGACACCATCTCTACGCCAAATTTTCCCCTCAAAGGTCTTATTTATACCGTCGAGATAAGATTTTTCACCATGTTCAAAGTAAAACGGTGGGCTTTCTTCCCTCATAAAGGGGAGGCAGGGATGGGGTACGGTAAAGACAAAAGTACCACCTGCTACCAGCAAAGAGCGTACTTTACTCATTACCTGAGTCATTTCTTCGATAGTCAGGTAATTGAAAAGGAATACGGCAATGGCCTTGTCGAATCTGGTTTGTGGAAATTGATTAAATGAAACTGCATTGCCCATGGTATAAGCTGCATTAGATAGCTTGAGTTCCTTAGCCATCGATTGTGCTTGAGCTATCATTTCAGCAGAAGAGTCAACTCCAAAAATTGACTTGACACCAGCCTCTATCAGCATGCGTGATACATAGCCCTCTCCACAGCCAAAGTCTAGGATATCTTGGTCTTTGATTTTGCCCAGAGCCTCTAAAACACGAGGTCTTGCCGTGAAGTCGCTTAACAGTATTTTTTCTGATCTAAGCCAATTCGTGGCTTGTGCATTATAAATTGATTCAGTTGATATAGGTTGGTTCATCCTGAGCCACTCCTGATACTTGTGTGGTTGTCGAGTTATAATTGTTGTCGATGATTTTTGTATTGTTGTATGCTCGTGCAAGCATGCCATCCCAAAAAGCAGCTCTTAAATTCAGAGCCTTAGTTGCACCCTGGCGAAGACGCCTCTTTCCTTCCTCTGTCTCGGCAAAAGTTAATGCGATCTGGTTGAGACTTTCAGCATGATCATCGTCGATTAGAGTGTGAACGGAAAAGAAGCAGTAGTCCTTGGGCTGAATTTCAGGTAAATGCTTCAACCCCTTTTCAATATATGGATAAATTGTACTCACTACATGCTCTGTTCCTATCCCTAAAGCTCCTATTGATTCCTCGGTAGAGCCATAAAGTAATACCATTGAAAGCATGTCGTACCAGATGATTGCATCATCCGAAAGAGGTGTTTCTTGTTTACCCTGTGTGACCTTTTCTTTAAAGCGGTTAAAAAGATCAGCATGGGGGATATTTTTTATCCACCTTGGATCTATTCCATGGTGATTTAGTATTCGGAGTTCATCCTCCTCATAATTACCAGATTCTTCGTTCAGGTTTTCCAAGAGTATATTTCGGTGCTCCGGAATGGTCAGCTTGGAGATGGCTGCACTTAATAAGTTAATAAATCGGGATGTGTATAGGCTGTATTGTTGTGCAAAATCAGCCACAACATAAGGAAAGTTTGGCAGGGATGCCTCGCTAAACCGTATTAAATAGGTATGATTTACAGCCCTATGGTTAAGTACTTCCTCGGATAGATCTTCCAGCCAAACTCGGCTTGTGTTGCTCGTTTTAATGTTAAAATTCCTTTTCTAGATGTTGACGGTATAGCTTGTTTGCTTTTCAGGTTGTCAATGCACATCCTGTGCCCACTAGCTTTAAGTTTATTGTTTTTTGATAGAATTTCAGTATACGAAGTTGGATTTTTATTGGCAATTGTTAAATTGTAATTGATTTCCCATGGGCGCTTCTTATTTTATGGTTTTTTGTTAGCTGTGATTCTTGGTGGTTAGATCTCTATACCTATTTTGGAGTATTTGCTTTTTTTAAGAGAGAGTTGATGCAGGTTTAGTGTTTGTTTTGTTTTCTTTTGAATAGTGAATGATTTTTTTGTGCTCAAAAATATTTCAAGAGCATGCTTTTTGTTTTGTGCTTTATAGTTTTTGATTGATGCAGTTGTAGGCTTTCTGGTTGTTAATGACTTCATTTTTGATATTTTTATATTTTTTGATTCCCTGTCTTGAGATGCGGGTTATTGATCTAAATCAATGATTTCAATATCTTATTGGGTTAAAGGGGGTTGCTCTTGTGTTGGTCGATGTGTGAGAAGGGTATAGTTGTCGCACTTGTAAGTCTCACTGGTAATATTTTTGTGTGATCTAGGTGCTTTAACGTTGTTGTCTTTAGGGTTTCCAAACAAGGATTTAGTGGCGGCTTGCCCTAGGTGGTTATAGAGTACATAGCTTATTTTTTCAGTCAGTAACATTAAAGATTATTTAAGAATTTGTGGGTGTTTGTAGTCAGGTTCTTGAGGAGATGTTCTTATAGAACCAATTACACTAATAGGAATGGTTCGACATAACTATAGTAGTTTCCATGAATTTTCATATTTTATATGCCAAAATTATAGTTCCTTGAGCGGTAATTGGACCAATGATGAAATTGGAAGAAGATGTAGTTGATGCAATTGAAAGTGGCCAAATGATTCAAGCTATGAAGCTTCTGCGTGAATACAAGAATATTAATCTTAAAGAAGCAAGAATAATTGTTAACACCTATGTACGTGAAAAAAACATACAGTCATCACCTACAGAATTACCTGGTCGGGCGGGATTAATTGGGCTTCTGCTCCTGTTGGCTATTACCGGATACTTAGCATTTGGCCTAGGTGCTGGTTAGCGCCGAATATCTCAACTTTGCTTCAATTTGATTACATAGTTTCTTAATTTGACCCGGTTAAGTTTACCAGCTATGGATCATACCAATGTCTCTGAAAGTTGGGACTATTGTCTACTCTTTAAAGAAAATGTGGCATATGCACACTGATGCTTGTATTTGTCTCATTTTATGCTCTTCTTGATTATTACACTTTGCTTTAAAGCGCTGCTGTTACCTGTTATTTGGGAGGTTAACAATGGCTGCAACTCTTATAGACTCGCAGGTCTTTTCTGGTCTCTTTAGCACTTCTGCCATGAGTGAGATCTTTTCTGACCGGCAAAGAGTTCAGTACTACTTGGATGTAGAGGCTGCCTTGGCCAGGGTACAGGCGAGACTTGAAATCATTCCCAAAGAGGCAGCAGATGAGATTTGCCAACATTGTCGTGCTGAAGAAATTGACCTTGAGCAGTTGAGATCCCAGACAGAGTTAATTGGCTATCCGGTATTTGGAGTTGTACAGCAGTTAGTTGAGCGTTGTAAGGGGGGGGGAGGGCAGTGGTGCCACTGGGGCACAACAACTCAGGACATTACCGACACCGCTACTGTATTGCAGATTCGTGCAGCATTAAAGCTTGTGGAGGCGGAAGTAGATGAAATCGCCGGTGCGCTGGCCGCTCTAGCCGAGGATTACCGGGATACGCCAATGATTGCGAGAAGTAACCTTCAACAAGCTGTACCAATTACCTTTGGCTATAAAGCAGCTGTGTGGTTAGCGGGTTTTCATCGGCACCAGCAACGGCTTGCAGAAATTAAGAAACGAGTCCTAGTCGGGGAATTTGGTGGTGCTGCGGGAAACCTAGCCTCCTTGGGAGATCAAGGCCTAGCGGTGCAGGCTGGACTTATGACGGAGCTTAATCTCGCTATACCTGTTATCGCCTGGCATACCATGCGTGATCGGATAGCTGAAGTCGCCTGTCTATTGGGGCTAATCACCGGCACTCTGAGTAAGATAGCCCTAGATATCAAACTGATGGCACAGACAGAAGTCGGGGAGGTCACGGAGCCCTTCACTGCGGAGCGCGGTGCTTCTAGCACTATGCCGCAAAAGCACAACCCAGTTTCCTCAGTATATATGAGTGGAATAGTGCCCATTGTGCGACAACAGGTGGCGGCGTTACTCAATGCTATGGAGGAAGATCACGAGCGTGCGACGGGAACCTGGGAGATTGAGTGGGTGGTTCTTCCTGAAATCTTTTGTTTATCCGCTGCGGCATTGGCACAGGCGAAGTTCGCGTTGCGGGGTCTCAATGTACACCCAGATAATATGATGCGAAATTTACAGATGACTGGAGGTTTGGTTTCTTCTGAAGCGGTGATGATGGGGCTAGGCCCAAAGATTGGCCGTGAGAAAGCTCACGATCTTGTTTACAAAATTTGCTGTCAAGCAATGGAAACTGATCGACCATTTGCGGATCTATTAAAGGAGAATAATGAGGTTTCTAAGGCCTTAACCGATAATGAAGTGGATAAGCTGCTTGATCCCAATAATTACCTTGGGCTTTGTGGTGAGATGGTGGATCGAACTTTGGCTAGGCAAGATAAATGATGAAGAAATCTGTAGATATTAAAGAGACCGAGCAGCTCTGTTACCAATATCTATCTGCCTTGGAGCGGGGGGACTTGGATACACTTCTTTCATTGTTTTCAGAAAATGCTTTGGTCTATTCGCCAATTTTTGGGAAATGCTCAGTAGAGAGTTTTTATTCCTATATTTTTCAGTCAATTAGTGATCGTGCTATGAAACTGAATAATATACTTTCGGGTGTGTTAAAGACTAACCAAGTTGCATTACATCTTAGCTATACCCGGTCAGTAGAAGGAAGAGGTCCGGCCACAATTGATGTGGTAGACCTCTTCGATTTAACGGAAGATTTCAGTACTTTTATGGCTGTAACAATTATTTATGATACCGCACCAATTCATGGGGACTTTATATCTTGCAAAAATGCTCCGCAATAAATCACTTCTATTTTTTAATGGATACTAGAATTTTTAGAACTCCTTTCTAATAGCTAATAGGGGCTATTTTACTGATACAGCAGCAAAAGCTTGCAGTAATCCAGTTTTTGGTGTGCTATTAGGGGTAGGACAGTTAAAATTTTCTGAGTGCCCATAGTTATAGCCATACAGCAAGTTGCAGGCCATAACTTTATGTCCGGCTGTTGTTGGGTGTACAGAATCACCTGTCGGTACAATATTGCCCTGATCAACAAGAAGAATCTTTACCGGAGGAGTGATGCTAGCAATAGTACTTTTGATTTTCGTGTTGTAATAGTCTGTACAATGGTTGGAAGGGTCCTGGCCATCCAAATTCGTTCTACGGGGAATGGTGGAAATTACAAAGGCAATTTTATTATCCGGTATACCCATTGCACTTAGGTGGCTGTATATTTTGCCCACCAACGTTGTTTTATCTCGAGTATTATTGCTAGAGATAATGCTTTCCACTACTTCGTCTAGGCGCTTGGCCGTTAGACTCCCAGCCTTCGGAGCCGCACTACATTGGGTAGCACCATTCCGGTTGAGATGGGTGATATCGTTTGTGCCCAGCTGGATAGGCACAATAATAGCATCTGATGCCGCCAGATTTAGGTTTAATGGGCAGGTTTGGTTGTCTAACCACCCTGCGCTGTTATCACTTTCACGACACATTTCAGTAACGACAGAATTAAAGTAGGCAATAGCATCTGCGCAGCTGGCAGAGCTATAACTTGCTGGGATTTGATGGCCTGTAGGATTAAGAAAGCACTGCATATCGCTCGTACTTGCTCCAGGAATTCCGGTATGCCAGTAATTTCCAGTCTTCTTCTCTATTCCATCGGGTCCGGTTGGGCCACTCACAGTACCAATAGTTTCTACGGGCTGACCATTATAGCTAATGGTCAGGCTGCCGTTATTATCGCTACTGCTTAGGGGAAAGCTGGATTTCCCATCAGAGGCCTCGACGATTTGCTGCCAGATTTGTGAGCGGAACCCCATTGAGTTGTAGGGCAGGGTGGTCATACCATAGGTGATTGAATCCCCGATAAACCAAAGTTTGATTTTACCGGCACCATCCTGAGAGGAGCTTCCGCTATCGTCGGGTTGGTTTCCGGCTACGGGGGGAGTTGCTGGATTGCCGGTGCCAACCTGGGATGAACCGCTGGCTTGGCAGGTGGCAGTAAGAGTTGGCTGACTATTGGTTCCGCTATACTCGCCATTAAATCCAAAGGCACGTGCCTCTCCTGGTGGAATAACATCCTGGCCGCTAGCGGTTACTGAGCCAGAGTGGTCAACCACCTCAGCATTCCAAAAATGGGTTACTTTTTGGTTGCCCGGCCATTGCCATTTTATTTGCCAAGCATCCAGTGGCTGATCCCCGGTATTGCGTATGACAACATTGGCCATAAATCCATTACCCCAGTCATTTTGAATGGCGTATTCCACCGTACATTGACCTGAGGCTTGGGGTTGTTCTGCGGGTGTTGGCTCAGTTCCAGTATTAGTGCCGTTCCCAGTGTTCGTACCTGATGTGGGCTCAGTGGTGTTGTCAGGTTTAGTAGCAGTAGAGGATTCAAACCATTTTAGGGCAAAAGCGCGGAATTCAGACTCTGAGGGTAAAGCCCCCTGCTTGGTGTGATAGTTATTTAGATAGCTCTTGGCATCAGTGTAAAAATTCTTGTGGGTTTGATAAATCTCCTTTTTATTGCCATTGTTATCAATCAACCAGTAACCGACAAATTCTTTAATCCAGCTATCGTATTCGTTCCCGTACATCTGCCAGTAAAGAATAAAGGGAGAGCCCCACTCAAGAGAGGTTTTAATTACATTGCGAGACAACATATCTTGCGCTTCACCAGAGCGGGTGCCCCAGTCTTTAAACCAAGATTCACCGTAACCGTATTCACCGATAAACACCCGCTTTTCGAAGGGCAGGCCAGTTTTTTGCGGCAGTTTTGACTCAATAAAGTCCAGTGCTTTGGTTAGCTCGGCGTGTAGGGTGGCAAAATCAGAATGTTTCTCTTTGGTAGTCAGATCATAGGCTGAGTAGGAAACGAGGTCGACATTGGTGTGTGGTAACACGGCGTTGGTGATGCGCTCTTTACCCTGCATTGCGGATTCAACCCGATTCACCTCTACATAGTGATACAAGTTGACGTTGGAGTGGGGAATATTGGCCTTGGCATCTTCAATGGCTTTTTGGCGAATATTGAGCCAGTCGATCAATCCCTGAATACGCAGCGGATCAATCTTCACTTGGTTGTCGTCCCGTGTTCCATCGGCTTTTTGCACGAGGTTCCAGTCGCCCTCCCAATGACCGATCATAAACGTTTTACCTGAGCCGCTGTATTTCGTTAACAGATACTCGGCCATCGCATAAATCTTATCGTACTGCCAGGTGAGCTCTTCCTGAGACATGCCTTTATTGTCCATCCAAGATCCGGAGTCCTCCACCCAGAACATATAGTGGGAGAAGTCCATATCAAGCACCTCTCGGTAAGCGGGTACTTCTTCCAGCATACGTTTGAACTGGTAGTCAAGGCCCAAGCCGTTAAGCTCATCGTACAAGCCGGTAGACAGGGCGATCTTAAGTAGGTTGGACCCCATTGCGCGGATGGCTTTAGCGGATTCGACTAGAGAGCCTTCGCCTGTGAAACTGTACTTAGGGCTGATAGTCTGGGTGCCCAAAATATAGTTGTAGCTCTCTATTGCTGATAAGGGCGGGTTGGTTTTCGGTGGCTCTGATGTTGTCGGTGGAGGGTTTTGCTGATTCTGACAACTGGCATTGATTTTGGAGGGGACTTGTGTTCCTCCAGAGTAGGCGATATTAAAGCCAAAAGAGCGAGCCTCACCCACGGGAATATTGGCAAAGTCACCTGTACCTTCCGCTGTTGCAGTATTGCCATTTTGGGAAATTTTGGCATTCCAGGAGCCGTCAATTACCTGGTCTCCGGGCCATTGCCAGTTAAGGTTCCATCCATTAATAGGCTCTGTGCCAGTATTGCGGACCACTACAGAGGCCATATAGCCCTTATCCCATTGACTTTGGACAACCATATTGACCTTACAGTTGGTTGCGGCCATGGAGAGAGGTGTGATGCCGAGTAAGAATAGGGAGGTGAAACCCGCTTTGAGTAATTTAATACGCATTTGCTAACCACTGCTTATTCATTATTTGCAACTCATCTTAGGGCCCTTTCTGGGCAATAAAGTTTCTTTCTGGAATATCGGGATTTTCATGACTAAATAGCCAAGGTATATTTTTCTCTATTTTCTCCCATTTGTAGGTCATTTTATCCGTAAAAGACCTGGCCATACTTTGATCCCCTTCCCAGCATTCCTCAGTGATTTTTTACTGGAAGCCTATGAGTTTTATCGGTCATTTTTTTCATTACGCCCTTTATCGCCATGGTAGTTGAGCGGCTGATCAGGTGTTTGTTAGAACGCGCGAGTCATCTTTTTATTGTTGCGCTTTATAAGATGAATAGTGCTGTCAGTTGGCGCAAACAGAAATAATTAATTGTTATTTCTGTTTTTTATTGGGTTGGTATTACTTTGAAATTTATCATGTCAGATTTATTTTGGCGGCCGTTGAGTTCTGTTAACCACACTGACTGGGATAATTAGAGTATGCTGGCACCTGCGTGCCTTTACAAAATAATAAACGCCTGGTGCGATCAAGGACATCGACCCTGCCGATCATTCTTCGCAGTTTCTAGAATGCTAAGGCAGCGGTATCAGGAAGAGAAAACCGTTGTGAGTAGTTGGTAATTACTCACAGGTATCCACTGGTTCGGCCAGTTTTTATCACACAATATCAAGCTGATTTTTTCGGAAGGGACTGGCTTCTTGGCGCCTTGAAATCAAGGATAGAGGGCCTTTGAAAGGACTTTTCGTATAAAAATTATGGAGAAAAAATGAAGACAAAAATAATTCGGTGGTATACCACATTTTTTATACTGCTTGGATTCTCCCCCCTGGCTCTTAGTGCAGAGTGGCTATTAGGTACGGGTAAATACGATATCACTGGGCCAGCCGCCGATGTTGGTATGGTTGGTTATGGAGAAACCAGTCAGACAACCAAAGGAATTCATAGCCGCTTGTGGTCCCGTGCTTTTGTAATCGCCAATCCTCAGGATAGTCAGCGTCTGGTATTTGTTTCCGCCGATTTACAGAGTATTACTCAAGGTGTTAAACAGGGTGTGGTTGCCAAGCTCAAGAGTAGGTACGGCAACCACCGCTTTACAGATGAAAATGTGATGCTCACGGCCACCCACACCCACGTAGGCCCTGGAGGTTATGATCACTATGTGATGCTCAATATGAGTGCACTGGGTTATGCAGAAGATAACTATAACTCGATCGTAGAAGGTATCTACCAATCTATTGTTATGGCAAATAGCAGTTTGGCAGAGGGCGACATTTACCTGGAGCAAGGTACCTTGCTGAACACGAGTGTCAACCGCAACCCGGAGCCCTACGCGCAAAATCCGGATACGGGCAATTACCAATACGATACCAACAAAACTATGACGCAGCTCAAGCTGGTTAATGCGAATAATAAAGCATTGGGTATTATTAACTGGTTTGCGCTACACAATGTTTCACTCGGTACAAGTCAACGTCAGTTGAGTAGTGATCACAAGGGGGCTGCCAGTTATTTATTTGAGCAATGGGCTTTAAATCAGACAGACTCGACAGGAAATCTTGTTGCGGCCTTTGCCAATAGTAATCTAGGTGACGCTTCTCCCAATATTTGTGGCCCAGGGAATGGTTGTGGCTCCAGTGAATATGAGAGTCTTGAGTTGGCTGCAGAAAAACAGGCAAACAAAGCGAAGTCTCTTTACAGCACCTCGAACAATAAATTATTGAACAATCTTGATTATCGCCATCAATACATATATTTCCCCGGTTATACCGTAGCCGGGGAATATACTGGCGAAGGGCAGCAAAACATTTGCGAAGGTGCCGTGGGCTGGTCATTCACAGCTGGCTCTTCCTGGGATGGTCCCAGTGGGATTGATGGTATTTTCGAGGGGATGTCAGTTGAAAACGAAGGCACTGAGTGGGACCGCAGCGAAAGCCTATTCGAATCAGTGATCAGAGGTTTCCCGCTCTTTGGGTTAATGAACGCTTTCTCTGCGGCTGCCGTTTATAAGGATACACAGGATGATCCTTGCCAATATCCCAAACCCACTTTTGTTGAGCGTAAAGTAGTAGGGCAGCAGCTGTATACCCCTTATCTGCCATTTCAGATGTTTCGCATTGGGTCCCTGGTCCTAGTGGCCGCGCCGAGTGAAATGACCACTATGGCTGGTCGCCGCCTGGAAGAAAAGGTATTGGCCTCAATGCAGGGGCACGGTGTTACCAGGGTAGTTATTGCCGGTTTGGCCAATGCTTATACCGGTTATGTGACCACTCATGAAGAATTTGACAGACAACACTATGAGGGGGGGCACACGATCTATGGGCCCAATACCTTGGCGGCTTATCAACAGATTTATACAGGTATGGCCAACGCCATGAATAATAATCTGGCGGTGGATGCAGGGCCGACACCAACAGATTTATCGAATGACCAAATTATTCATGTCATTGGTGTCGTCTACGATGATAAGCGCCTATGGGAATCCTTCGGCCAAGTTTGGAATGATGTACGTAGCAACTATTCTGTTGGTGATACTGTCTCCGCGAGTTTTCGCTCCGGTCATCCCCGTAACGATTTCAGAACGGGAGATACCTTTATAGAGATTCAACGTAAGGTAAATGGCAACTGGGAAACCTATCTTACTGACAATGACTTGGATACTCGCTTTATCTGGACAAGGGATACTGCGGTAGACTGCCTGGCCTGCTCCTTTGCTGAAGGGCAGTGGGTAATTGGTGAGGATACTCCTGCGGGTACTTATCGCATAAAACACAAGGGAAACTGGAAAAGTGGCTGGACAGGGAAGGTTAGCAGCTACTCAGGCAAGTCGAGCAGTTTTACTGTCAATAACTGAGTTGTGTTGATCAAATTATTCGATTAGTAAATCAGGCCGTTAATTCGGCCTGATTTAGATGCAATGAACACTAATTTTTTAACTCTTATCTATTGGGCAGGTTTTTGTAGCTGAAAATGAGATAGGGCTTTTTCAGCAATTTCCTTGCCATATTCCTGTACGAAGTGACCAGCCTCTTCAAGCTTGAGAGGCGGAGGACAATTTTTGATAATCCCCCTAAGCATTTCCATTACTTTTTCACCGAGTACGGCATCCCTCATTCCAATTGCCATAAAGCTATCGCCTTCCCAGGTCTTGGACCAGAAATTTCTGGCCTCTAGACCCAGTTCTACACCCTCCATGTCGGGATCAACGGGAACAATTGAGGGGAAGCGACGAACACCGGCCTTATAGCGGTTATCGGGAAAGGGAGCATCATAAGCTACTATATCAAATAGATTGATTTCCGATCTGGCATCAGTGGCAATTAAGCCGCCTACCGGTATCTCTGGAACACTGACAGAAAAATTTCTCCATTGATAAAAACCTTCCGAAGCGCCATCCCCCGCTGCAATCGCAGTATTCATTACCAGTAATCGTGTAAATCTTTCCGGCATATCCATTGGCAGAGTGAGGCCTAGAAGTCCACCCCAGTCCTGGCATACCAAAGTGATATTTTTTAGGTCTAGGTGTTCAATAAGTTGTATCAGGCTGTTGCGATGAAAATTAAAGGTGTAAGTATTGTCATCTGTTGGTTTATCGGAACGACCAAAACCAAAGAGATCAGGAGCAATAACCCGGTGCCCAGCTTCTATGAATACTGGAATCATTTTTCGGTACAGATAGCTCCAGGTTGGTTCTCCATGTAGGCAAAGAAATGTTGTTTCTGCATCAGAGGTGCCTTCATCAATGTAGGCCATACGCATTGAATCGTATCCATCCAGAGTATCGATGTATTTTGGTTGATAGGGAAAGCCTGGCAGAAGGGAAAAGCGCTCTTCGGGAGTTCTTAATCGCTCAATAGGCATTGGCAAGCCTCTTTTATTAAATGTTAGTATTTAGACTTTTATGATTTTAACTTACGAAATTAAACAATAACCAGTATACAAGTTAAAGATGGTTTTTAGGTTTTTTTGATTTTGCTGTAGATTCATAGGTAAAATTTCTTCAAGTATTACATGTTGTCGATAAGAAATGGTTCTCACAATTCACAAGCTATAGATAGATATTTAAGTTCCAGTGAATGTGTTTTTAGCTTTTCGACTTTTACTTTCTATTTAAATGCTAATTTCAGTGCAGGGTTGGCATGCATGGTTAAACTGTGGATGAGAGCCTACACAGGCTTGAGTACAGGTCATCTTCCGCTTCCTTTGTCTTTGGGCAACCCCTAGGCTCACTTGAGGGTCAATTACCCTGATAGTTCTGATTACCTGATTTAGAGAAGAGATGTTGTATAGTGCCCCCGTTAACAAGCCCCTTAGCAAAGGGCTTATCAGTAAACGGTTAAGGTAGTGAGACAAGATGGAGTATCAGTCCTCGAAGAGTGCAGTTTTGCAGCTTTGGAAGAAGTTTGGTGGTTCGGCGTTTGGGCGTTGGACAGTTTCGAAGGTGGTCGCTTTCAAAGCACCTTACTTTAGGTCTATTAAGCCCTGCTTTGCTGAGGTATCACCGGGGCGTGTAGAAGTATTGCTGAAGAAACGTTGGGGAGTGACAAACCATATAGGCACAGTGCATGCGATTGCGATGTGTAATGCTGCCGAACTAGCCGGCGGGGTCTGCTTGGATGTTTCTCTGGATCGCCGCTTTCGTTGGATACCCGTGGGGATGGAAGTTAAGTACCTGAAAATGGCAAAAACCAACCTGCGTGCGGTTTGTGAGTATCCAGATTTTGCATCTATTCAGGTTGGTGATGTGGTTATGCCCGTGGGTGTCTTCGATGCTAACGGTGAGGAAGTGTTTCACGCGGACATCACCATGCGTGTATCTCAGCGCCCCACAAACAAGTAAAGGCTGCGGTTGGCAAATGGGGTTAGGTTTTTAGACTGTCACAAGTCACGGAAATTGACCGAAATTGAGGGCAGGTAGTCCTCATAGTCCTTTTCTGAGTATCTGAAATATAACAGTCTTGGCCTAGATCACTGCTTATAATCTATACAGTCAATTGAACCTCGTAAGTGGATGTACGGAGGCCGTGAACGTCGTAAAATAGTTCACTTGTAAGAGTAATCGATCGACTGGCTGGAGGAGTTATGGGTTTAATTTGGGATATGAGTCATTCGATTTCCCCCTTTGAAGCGGTAGAGGGGGATAATACGGAGTATGAAATATATAATGCGGAAAGTCAGGCATTAAGCAGTGAGGGTATTTATCAGGATCTTGCCGAAAGCCTTGAGCTGGCTATTTCCAAGCTAAGTAAAAATGTAAATGACAGTTCTCGTTATTTTCTTATTCAGTGGGAACCCATCAGCTCGCAATTAACCCTGACCGTCACGGATGACCAAAGAAAGAATGATGCCCAGGCTGTTGTTCGCTGTCACTTCACCGCGCTGGAAAAGCAATTTCAAGAATCTCAGTTTAAAACTGATGACGATAAACAATCCGCTATGGCTGCATTTTCTGAAGATTTACACTTTTGGTGCAAGGAGTTTCTTTCAACGGATCAAGGGTTTAGCCAGTTTTCTTTAGTCGCTCTTTTCACCTCTGGCTCGAGGGATAGCGCTGTTATTCTGTAGATTGCAGTACCTTTTAATATTCAGGGCTACTTTCATTAAAAACCAGTGAAAATAGCCTTGAAATGTACCCGAGTGGTCCACTCTAAGTGAAACTTGTTTTGCTATCAGTATCCACTATTTTAATTACAGATCTACAGAGAACTCTGTATACCAATTGTTGGTTTCCCAGACTTTGATCTTTTCGAAATTAATATCTAGGTCTGAGCTATTGGCGGCAACTCTTTGATGAATGGCACCATGCCAAGCTTTAGCGAGGTTTTCGGAGCTTGGTTTAAAGGGTGTTATACACAATTTCCCAATTTTGGAGTTCGCTTGAATAAATTGTGCCTTTTTTTGTTGTTGATGGATTATGCCCATGTATTCTATGGAGTTAATAATTTCCTTTAAAAAGGGGTCTTGATAATCAATAATCGTAGCATGATCGCAGAGATCCTGAATCTCAGCTTTAAATATTTTTTTCAAGAATGACATGTCGGTGGGAGGATCTTGGTATTTTGCTCTGCATGTACATTCCACTCGATACCTGTAACCAACAAAGCCTTCTTCCAGCTTATTATCCTCTATATAGGCGTAATTTACTTTCTTGGTGATATTGAGGTCAAGGCAGTAGGTGATATTGAAGTATTGAGGCATTGGAGTGATCCTGATTTACTCAGATTACTATTGCGTGCTGCTGAGTATAATAGATATTTTGAGATATCTTGGGAGGGTTGATCAATATGGGGGAGAGGAGCTGAGCAGAAAGATCGATAAAAGAATTCCTAACAGCCTATTTTGAGATACAGGTCGCCGATAATAGTTTGGTATCCAATGAAAGATGTCCTCACTCTTAGCCTTAATTGGATTGTGGAAAGAATAAATTCAAAGGTGCCAAGGATAAGAAAATACATTAAAGAGATGTTTCAGGCTCTGTTCCCACTTTGTCCAGTCATTACTGCTGCGCCTATCATATGCGCTAAACGCAGGGCTTCAGGCACATTGCCGTTATCAGTAGCTTGCTCAAGTATCTGGGCGGCAATGTTCGGGACACAGCCCTGTACCTGAAAGTAAAAATTACGGTGAGAATAAACCTTGCCTGCTTTAAGTAGAATCTCCCTGCGTAGTGAATAATCAGGGAAGTTTTTCAGGGCTTTATTAATGGCTGACATATCCGGTGGTTTACGCATTACCGCGATACAGGGGCGCTTCAAGGATTCAGCCAGTTTGGGGAGATCTATGATATTAAAGCCTCCAACGGCGACGCCATCAATCAGTACCACGTTAATCTGGGGGTAAAACTTGCTGCTTTGCAATATTTGCGTGATAACTTCAGTAGCATCCATGCCGTCTTTTTGTACCTCACCCCAGAGCATGCCTTCAAAGCGGGTATCGGTACATATTATCCCGCTGATGTTTACAGGTGAGCCCCGCTCTTTTTGGAAAGGGGCATCGTCAAAGCCAATAATGCGGAGTTTCTTCTTCAAGCGAAGAAGTTCTGCGATGGGCTTCATCGTTTATTTTTTCAGCTGCTGGAAAAGGTAAGGAAAGAGTTTTAGCTTCTCCTCCTGAGTAAGAGACTCTACCCGTTGGATATTATTTTCCGGAATAGCTTCCGGGTTTGGGTAAAGATCAATCATTTTGGCTAGGTTTTCTTCCCGCAGCAGGTGCAAAATCGGGTAGGGTGCCCGATTGGTGAGGTTCTCGGCATCCTCTGGGGCAGTACCTGCGAATTGATAGTCCGGGTGGAAGCTGGCCAGCTGATAGATACCTTCGTAATGGTTGCGCTTCAGTAGCCATTCGGCCTGATCGAGGAATTGATTGTAGTCAGCAAAATCCTTTAGGTAATTTGGAATAATCAGCAGGGTAGTCAGGAGTTCGTTTTCCGGCGTACTGTCGAGTCGTTGAAGCTCAGCAAGGAGGTCTGCTAGTAAAGCATCCTCGTTGTTTGCCTTACAGACCTTATAACGAATCTGGCCTGCGCGTAGTGGTTTGCGCGCAAAAGGGCAGAGGTTTAGGCCCACCACAACATCGGTGAGCCATTGTTCCACTGTCTGTGTAACTTGTTGCTCCATGTACCGGCTTACCACATCAGGTCGTCGGGGATCTGGAAGTCGGCGTAGGGGTCGTCTTCGTCCACCGAGGTCGAAGTTTCGGTAGGTTTGACAATGATTTCGGTATTGCGCTCGGCAATTTTGTCGGCGATCACTCTGGGTACCAGTTCAAACTGTTCACCCTGGGCGACAATCACCAACCGGCCGGCAATGAGATGATCCCGCAGGATTTCACTGACATAGATAGTTTTGATTTTTTTATCAAAGGTAAAGTTATAGGCGGTTTCACCTGAGTAGGGCTGGCGGTTGTTGTTCACCAGCTGCTTGATTTGTGCTGCGATGGCCTTCTGTTGAGCCGCAGCGTCACGTTCGGCATTCAGGGCGCGATCCCGTGCAGCCTTATCCGCACGCGCTTGCTGCGCGGCTAACTTCGTTTCATCTACCTGTGGTTGTGAAGATTTCTTTGCAACTTTCTGTTGCTTGCGCTTTTCCTTACCGATCTGTTTGGCTTTTTTCTTGTCGACGAGTCCTGCTTGTAACAGCTGGTCTTGCAGTGAGGCCATAGTATGTTTCCTGCAATAGTAATTGGATTGTGCCGCCAGTAAGTTTGGTGGCTACTTGGTCAAAGTGTAATTGGGGACTTACCCCTTTCATAGATGTGGGGCATTTTACCTGAAGATAGCCGCGGTGCTGGCAGGGAATTTGATTTAAGGGGTCCAGGGCTTACCAGAGGTAGCGGTAGCAATGATCTCATCGGGCTCTTTACCATCGCTCAACATTTGTGCACCCCCTGGAATCATTAGTGCTGAGCCCGTGGCAATTGCCACGCGTTTGCCGCTGGGGGTATCGATATTACAAGAGGAAACCCGTAGCTGGCGGCCGCGGTGAAGAACTTGCGCCTCGAGGATCAGGTCCCCACTGTTGAGCTTGGCCGGTCTGGCAAAGCGGATATGCATATCTAAGGTGGCAAATATACTGCCCGCCGGTAAGGTGGAATATACGGCCGCCCCCATAGTGAAGTCCGCCGCCCAGGCCAGCAGTCCTCCGTAGATAGACAGGGTGCCGTTAGAGAACCAGGGGGATGAGGGCATGGTAGAAATACAGCGGCCGTTCTCGATTTCGATGGCGCGGTAACCGGTGAGCAACCATACGGGGTGAATGCGACCCTCATTGATGGTAGTTCGCTGAAGCTCAATAGGTACCTGTTCCGGCAGATGCCCCATATCACAGAAATAGGGTTTGGGTGGCGGTCTGAGATAGGGGTCTGGGGGATCGGTTGGTCCCAGGTCTGGCAGAGGTAGCTCCTGATCAGGATTGACTGGGAAGTCTGCAATTAGGCAGCGGGTACTTCCATAGGCGAGGGTTCTGCCATCTTGATCGTTGATCTGAATGCTGGAGAGCCCCACCTGGCTACCGGAATGCACAGTCGTGGCCCGGCCAACAATATTCTGAGTATTACTGGTAATTGGCCGGATAAAACACATATTCAACTCAGAAGTGCTAAGTACTTTACCGGCCGGGAGAGTCGTCCAAATTGCAGAGGCGAGGGGCGCGTCGGCGAACATCGCGTAAATACCACCCCAGTAGACCCCGGTGCCGTCTGCCAGCCAGGGAGTGATGGGCATTGAGTAAGTGGCTTTGCCCAACCCTGCTTCCGTTGGCTGCATACCTGTGAGCCGCCAAAAGGGCGGTCCCGGCAAACTTCCACGAATATATCGTTTGAAAGTCTGTAGACCGGGTTGTTGCAACGCTCGCAGGTCGCAGATGGCACCACGATGAACTTCGTCGGTGATATTGGTCATCCCCCGCCTCCAATTTCATCTATTGAAAGATTAATGTGCAAGGGCTGGGTAAACGAGGGAATGTGGGCTGGATATGGCAGCAGGCACTATTGACCTGCCGCTATCTGGGTGGGCAAGCCTTATTGTGGTGAAAAATCTGGTAAATCCACCGTAAGAGTGGTTTTTTCGATTGGGCGCCCCTCCATGAACGAGTTGATGGTGTCTTGTATCGCTGGGGATGCCATAAATAAATTGTGACCGGCATTTTCTACTGTTACCAGTGTGGCATTACTAAGTCCTGCCATTGCCTCATGCTGGCTCTCTATGTAAGTTCTGCCATCAAGAGTGCCACTGAATAGCAAAATGGGAATATTGCTATGGGGGTTGCTGCGAAAAGCATCACCCAGGTCCAGCTGCTCAGCCAAGCCATGGTAGTGATAAGAAAAGTTGAGATAGTCACTTAACAGGGCGGTTTTTGCTTGCTCCTTCACTTCAGACTTTCGCTGTGTGCTTATACCTGAGGCTATATCAATTGCCGTTGGCATGGCACTCAGGGAAATTGGAGAGCCTGGACTCAAGAATCCATCGGGAAAGTAGCGCCTGGGAACTCGATCGAAAGCCGGAACATGCCCCAAATCAAGAGTTCGATAGAAGCCTAACAAGTGGGCGACACTTTTGGGGTCGGCAATAAAAGCGGAGGCAATTTGTTGCATGTCTCTACGCTGAAGCAGGTACTCCAGAGTGTGGCCTTCCCGCTGAGGGATCTGGATTTTGACTGGGGCTCGCTCCAGCTTTGTGTGCACTCTATCGATAAGAACCTTGATGTCAGGGTAGGCCACTTTGGCTGCGGGTTGCTGGTCCAGGGCGAGTTGCAGTCGATCTAAATAAGAACCCGTTCGCGCGGGTAATTTAACAGTTTGATCCAGGCCTTCAGCACTGGAAAGGATCACTCTGTCTATGGAGTCTTCTATCTCACTTATTGCCGCTAGAGCAAGGTGGCTGCCGTAAGAAGTGCCCCATAACACAATCTTCTCTACCCCCAGATGTTGTTTCAGCGCCTCCAGGTCGCGAGCGTTTTCCAGGGTGTTGTAACCGGCTAGATCGACCCCCTTTTGATGCCAGAATGCTAGGCATTCACGCAGAGCTTCGCGATGATATTCGATGTATTGGCTATCAGTTGTTTTTTTCAGGGCGGGAACAACCTGCCGAGATTCACAGTGAGGCAGATCGTTGGAGCGGCCGGTGCCACGCTGGTCCAGGGCGATCACATCGCCGTACTCCCGCAAAGCCATAAACATATCAAAACGATAGTTGACGGCCATGATGCCCGATCCACCAGGGCCACCGGCAAGATAAATAATCGGCGGGCCCGACTTTTTTCCGGTTGTAGGGAAACGCACATAGTGAAGTTTCAGTGAGCGGCTCTCCGGATTACTACGATTCTCAATTACCTCAAAGAAGCCCTTATAGCCTTCTGCAGTCTGCTTATTCCAGGTCGTGAAAGTAAATGCCTCTTCATTAACAGGAGATTTGGCATGGGTGGTTGTTGTACCAACAAGGAGACTTAAAAATAGAAAGACCTTTAAAAAATGGAGAGTGAAAGTAAAACTCATTGACTACCATCCTTCCCTAGAGTGAATTTTTTGTATTTTTATACTTGAAAAATCTTGATTGAGCCAGCTGATGGTAAAAGAGGTGGGTCTCTTACCTTTACTGAAATGATTGAAACCCTTTCATATTCGTAAGCTTGGAGCTTTCAGTCTTGAATGTTATTGAGATTATGAATTGTCATTCAATTCTACCTCTTACTTCAATCGATGGCCCTATGGCTTGATTTCATAACTCTTTACTCTCCGAAGGGTATGCATTTGTACCATCTTGTGATTTGTTTGGTTGGCGCTACCTATATGTGAGGACGGCTTTGCATAGAATGATTGGCAATTCTGAGTTGATGAGCATTGGGAATCTCTCGTTGGAACAAGGTGGGGGCGGCACAGTTTGCTTGAAAGGTCCTCGATTGGTAGATTAACTTCGATTAATTTCGTTGATACTCAGCTTGAGGGTGAGAAGTAGGAAATTAGTTTTGGAGATTATTTGGTTTTTTGCTCTCAGTTATAAAAAGGCGTTTCATTTTGCTCAAATAGTCCTTTCAAGCATTTATCAAAAAATTTTGTGAGGTTATTCTGTTAACTCTCCTTAACTTGGTTGTTTTTAATCTCCTTTCACTGTGACCAAGTAGTTTTTGTGTTTTGCTTGGCTTGGTTCTTAGGGGGGAGTTGTTACAGATAAATAACAAGAATAAATTTCTGGATTTCGTGGATTTTGCATTGGTTGTTTGTCTAATCTTTTCTGTGTCGGGGGAGCACTAAATATCATTTGAATCACATGTGTGTTTCACTATGGATAATTTTTATCAAAAAGATATTTCAGCTTGGGTGGATAAGTATCGCCCAGGATTAAAACGATACTTTTCTTCTCGAGTAGCTTCAGCTGATGTTGATGACTTAGTGCAAGAGGTTTTTGCTCAGTTGCACTGGCACCTTAATCAGTCCGATATAGAGATAGAAAATCCAAGAAACTATATCTATACGGTAGCTAAAAATCTGTTGGTTAGTCACAGTCGGTACCACAAGTCTCGATGTCGAGCCTTCCATGAGTCACTTTCCCTTGATTATGAAATTCCCGATGTTATTACACCGGAGCGTACAGTAATAGGTATGCAGGATTGTCGGTGCGTCTTAAAAGCAATTCTGGGGCTGCCACCACGTGCAGGGGCGGCATTTAAATTTCACCGTTTTGAGGGGTTGACTTACCAGGATATTGCCGAACGCATGGGGATCTCCAAGGAATCTGTAAAGGAACTTATCCAGCGCGCATTAATTAGGGTTAGGCGGGCAGTGGAGGAGGTTTCATAACCTGTTTTTCTTGGATATTTAATCAGGCTATCATCCAATTAAAGATTGGTTAAGTACAAGTATTTTAAATTGCAGGTTAAGTCTATCTGTGCAAATTTTAGAATCTAGTACTTGAATTTACGCCTATTCACCTAAGCATATTGATGTTTGCCTCTCAAATAGAAAACTTCTCTACTTTTATAGTCTCCTTCATCTTCAGATGGTTTTTGCAGATTTAAAGATTTTCTAAAAAGCTATATTTATCCCCAATTGTAAATCCGCTTGCACTTACTTGAACTACACTCGAAAAGACCTTTTGGAGGCTAGTCTTTTTTATTTATGAAAGGTGAGAGCCTCCAGCTTGAAATAAGTTGCCCTTTTTAGTGAGTGTAACGCTGAGAAGGCGGAGTTTGTAACTTTTGGTCACCGCTATTGTTTGGTTGTGTTAATTGTTGTTTTATTTAATCTCCTTGATTTCTGGGGGCGAATATTTAGTAAATGTGGATCTAAAAAATCTGGGGTTAGATCCCCCCGACAGTGCTGTAAATGCGTCTTAAACCTAGTTAGGCCTGAGATAAGGTGGTGTTTGGCTGACAGAAAAACAGAGAAAATATAATAGAGAGAATCAGAATGATGATGAGCCTGCGTAAGCAAAAAAATTTGATTGCACAAGCGATTCGTGCCACCAATCCGCTCAATCAAACAACGCCCTGGTACAGCGCTGCAATAGCCTGTCTGGTGATGTCTACCGTTTCCACTGCGGCCCTAGCCCAGGAGGAACAGGATACGGAAAGAAGTAGCCGCTCCAAACAGCCGATCGAGGAAGTGACGGTAACGGCCCAGAAAATTGAGGAGAGTATCCAAGATGTTCCTATTGCAGTTTCGGCACTCTCTGGGGATAGCATGGATGCCTTGAAGATCGAACGTGGTGAGGAACTACTACGGGCGATACCGAATGTAAATTTCTCCAAATCAAATTTTAGTACCTATAACTTTTCCATTCGCGGTGTTGGCACCAAGGCAGTTTCTGCCGCCACAGATCCTGCAGTGGCAGTGAGTTTTAATAATGCTCCATTGATTCGTAACAGGTTGTTTGAGCAAGAGTTTTTTGATGTTGAGCGGGTGGAAGTGCTACGCGGACCACAAGGCACATTGTATGGTCGTAATGCCACAGCTGGTGTGGTTAATATGTTGCCGGTTATGCCAGAGGATGAGTTTTCCTCTGAAATTAAAGCGGAGATAGGTAGTTATAATTCGAAGCGTACTAGCGGTATGTTTAATTTACCCATTGGGGAGACCATGGGGTTACGCCTCTCCGGTGCTATGACCAAGCGCGATGGATTTGATACTAATACCTATACAGACAATGACGTTAATGATCGTGATCTTTATTCCACTCGGGCAATTTTTGAGTGGGAGCCTTCAGAAACATTTAGCGCCAATCTAATTTGGCAGCATTTTGAGGAGGATGATAAGCGTTCACGTACAGGGAAGCAGCTCTGCACGACAGATCCAGGCGTTTCAATGATTGGAGATGTTGAAGTACCAGAAAATTTCACAGGTTTTTTTAGTCAAGGTTGTTTACCCGGCTCAATCTATAGTGATGAAGCATATGGTACAACCAATGCTAAGGGGCTTGCATTTGTTGTTGCTCCACAAGCACTTCTTCAAGGCTATTATCCGGTAATGAAGGAATTTCTTCCAAATCCTTATGCCAATGCTGAGCAGTCCAGGGATTTGCGTGAAATTGCTACCAGTTTTGATCCTGTGTTTCGCGCTGAGAATGACTTGGTACAGTTAAATTTTGCATGGGAAATGAGTGATACTCTTACATTTTATTCCCAGTCGACTTATGCCAAGGACGACTATTACTCTTCCCAAGATTACAACCGGTATGTGTCAGACTCGATTTTTAGTGATTCTACTGAATATGGATTGGATCCTGGCCCTACGCCTAATGGGATCTACACCGATCCACAGTTAGGTCCTTCGGATGGCGTCTTGGCAGTGGATATCAGCCGATCTGATAACAAACAGTGGAGTCAAGAATTCAGATTGCAAACATCCTTTGATGGCCCTTGGAATTTTGTTGTGGGAGCTAATTATCTAGATTTTAAAACTCAGGATGATTATTTTGTATTTAATAATATGTTCTCCCTGATTGCCGAGCATGTATACAATGGCGTTGATGATCCTGAGGCTGGTTTGGGTACAGAGAATTGCACGGACCCTCAGAACATTGAGGGTTTTCAAGATTGTATGTATGTGGATTACAACTCATTAGAGAATATTGATGAGGAAGGTCATAATTATTTCCTCAGTCGAAATCTAGTGGAAACACGATCCTGGGCTATTTTTGGTGAAACCTACTGGCAAATTAATAATGATGTAAAGCTTACCACTGGTCTACGCTACACGAATGATCGCAAGCGTTCCACACCGGTGCCCAGTCAGTTATTACTGGGAACAGAAACTGATAATGATACCGGTGAGATCGTTCCTGGCCCTGCCTCTGGAGGGCTGGTTTATAAAGGGTATCCGGAGGGTGATGCCGTTACTCAAAGCTGGAAGGAGTACACTGGACGCGCTGTACTAGACTGGCGTACAGATACGCCCTTTACCGATGAAACTATGCTTTATCTCTCTTTTGCCCACGGTTACAAAGGGGGCGGCACCAATCCCCCTCGCGCAGATATTGATCCCAACGTTGTGCAATACCAACCTTTAGATGAAACTTTTAAGCCTGAATTTGTTAATGCAATTGAAATTGGAACAAAGAATGTTTTACTTGATGGCAGCTTAACTCTCAACGCTAATGCTTTTTACTATGACTATAGCGACTATCAAGTTTCCCAAATTGTTGACCGTATTTCGTTAAACGAAAACTTTGATGCAGAGAGTATGGGGATTGAGCTGGAACTAGCATGGCAGCTTACAGATAACACTCGGCTAGATATGAATATGGGTTACCTAAAGACCCGTATTGCAGATGGTGAAGAGTCTATTGATGTAATGAACCGTACTCAAGGACATGAGGATTGGTTAGTGGTTCGTCCAAGTCTTCAAGTTCCTTCTAACTGTGTTGCGCCGAAAGATGTAGTGGAGGCGACATTTGCAATACCATACCCATTAATGCTTTGGGCTTTATGTGATACTACGGGTAGATGGGGTTCTTTCACACCGGAAATAGAGTCTAGCCAGTATTTCCATGAGTGGCTAAATATCGACCCCTATAACCCGCTCACTGATGCACCGAATGGAGCGAGAGGCTTTGCCGCCGATTTAAGTGGCAATGAACTGCCAAATGCCCCACGGTTCACAGTAAATTTGGGAGTGGAGCATACAATTCCTATCGAAGATTGGGACCTAACTTTGCGAACTGACTATTATCGTCAATCAGAGAGTTACGCAAGGGTTTACAATACAGAGTATGACCGTTTAAAGGCCTGGAGTAACCTCAATGCTTCAGTCAGTTTGAGTCATCCTAACTCAGAATTGTATATGCAGCTCTATGTGAAGAATATATTTGATGATGCACCGATCACAGATATGTTTACTAATAGTGATGATTCAGGTCTCACCACAAATGTATTTACTTTAGAGCCTCGTATTGTTGGGTTCAGTATTAGTAAAGGGTTTTAAACTCTGCGATTATGGTTGATTGACAGATTTAAATGTTAATTGCCTCTTTAAGAGCGCCTTGATCTGTTGGATAGGTTCTTCTGACAGATTGAGGTGCGTTTTTAAATGTAAACTTGCTATTTGATAATTTGCCAGTTTTTTGAATATTTCTTTATGAATTTTTAGCCGATTGCTAAAGCTTAGGTTCTTTGGCTGGTGATGGGTGAGTTGAGGGTAGTTAGGTTAGGTGGGTGTTTTGTTATAAGTCAATTAATTGTATAAGGGGCACCATCATGATTGCTGATAGTACCCCGTGCGTCTAAATTATAGGGGCTATCTAGGGTACAGTGAATGATGATTGTGGATTGGTAGATACAACGCCATTTATAACACAGGGAGATCCTGATCCAGTACTAGGTATTTGGGCATCATTAAAGGTAATTTTGCCTGTTGACTGGTCGAAACTTCCATTCAAATCTCCCGCGCAATTACCTGATACAGCTGCTACGTTTACATTTTTTAGGGTTACAGTATTGTTTGCATGTCCTACAAGGGCATATGGTAGCCCGCTAAAAGAAATAGTGCCGCAAATGTTAAGGAAACCTCCCGAGAGGGCCAGGCTTCCAACTGAGGCATCTGCTCCTGTAGAGTCGACACTTCCAGAAAGTTTACATTGAAGCAGGATACCTTTCTCTACTTCGAGGTTACCATCACTCGCTAGGGCGATTGCACCTGGGGGAGACCAGGTTTCTGCATTCGCCAGCCCGGCTACCCCAAAAGAGGCCAAACAGATAGAAGCAGCGGTAAGGATCTTTTTCATAATAATGGTGTTCCTAATATTTCTGTTAATTATTAATGCAGGCACATTACTTGATGCTTGGTCAATTTATATGCGCTACCTTTTGAAGCGTTCATCATCGCTGGAAAGTGATGAAACTTAGTTGACCTCAATAATAGGAGCCGACCCAGTTCCAACCCCTTCCATTTATAAAGACGAGTTGGGACGACCGTTGGGGGGATGTCTAGCCCAAATAGACGCAGATTTATTTGTGGGGCGTATTTCCTATCCTCAAACTCAATCTATTAATAGGTTGGTTTTATTTATGAATCGTGTGGGGTAGGTTGGCGTACATAAGAAAAAGGTATTATATTGTTGATAGTGACATTCGCAGATTTATATTATTTTTTTGTAGATCTTTATTAAGATTTCTGATGTGTTTTGAGTTGTGCAAAGATATAGGGATTTAGGAATTGTTCTCTCATTAAATTCAACGAGTTAAAAGTGCTTATATGGCTTTTGGTTTGTCAGTTTTCTTAACTTTATTTCAATTCTTATTTCATGGTTTTTTATGAGATGGTTCCTCGGGAGTGTTATGACTGCTAATAACAAATCACTATCGGTGGCTGGGTCCCTAGTTCTGGGAAGGTTTTATTGATTGTGATTTTTCTAGTGGATCGATTTAAGCTGCCGGTGTATTTCCAGTCTTGAGCAGTTAAGGCAATATCGACTATTTATAGACTTTCGTTAGTCTAATTTTCACTTGAGTTAGGAATTAAAGGAAATATATTTGAAAATATCTAAATAGTTAGGAACCCGATGAAAAGCGTGAGGCTTCCAGTAAATGTCTTGTTGTGGATTGAATTCACATCAACGGACAGCGTGTAATTTTGCATAGGTCTTTTTGTAGTGTTTTAAATATCTAAATTAACTCGGACAGGCTTTTGTGGGGATTGCTGAGCGTGTATTTGGCATTAAAGGATAAAAGCTATCACGTTACTGGCTAATTTGAGGAAGTCCTTGGCGAAGGGATAACCTGTACCAGTTTCTACTTCACAAGCCGTTTTTCACTGTGACCGGGGACGGTTTTGTTTGGTTTTTCTCTCCCTGCCCCGGACTCATATTGTTATACTCCGCGCCCTTGAAAGCCCCCCTATCTTATGACGGAGAATTTGATGTCTGATTCACAGTGCGACATTGGCTTTATTGGCGCTGGTGTGATGGGTAAGAACCTGATCTTGAACTTGGCTGATAATGGCTATCGGGTCTGTGCCTTCGATTTGGATCACAACCGGCTCAATGCACTGCTAGAACAGGATAAAAAGGAACGTGGTGATCGGCCTGCGCGCGTGGAAACCTGTAACTCATACACTGAGTTGTTGGCTAAGGTCAAAGCGCCGCACTTGATCATTCTTTCTGTACCTGCAGGGGCGCCAGTAGATGATGTTTGTTGCAAACTGTTGGATGCTGGCCTCAAGGCTGATGATATTGTTGTGGACACGGGTAACAGCCTTTGGACTGACTCCGTAGAGCGTGCCAAGCGCTATGAAGGTAAGCTGATCTTCTTTACAACAGCAGTATCCGGTGGTGAGGTTGGTGCGCGATTTGGGCCGTCTCTGATGCCCAGTGGCGATCGCTACGCCTGGAGCCGTATCGAGCCCGTTTGGCACGCGATTTCGGCCAAAGTGGACAAGGCCAGTGGCCAGCCTATAGAGCGCTTTGAGCCGGGTAATCCGGTGAAAGAGGGTGAGCCCTGCGCGGCTTATATCGGCCCTATTGGTTCTGGGCACTATGTAAAAATGGTGCATAACGGCATCGAGTACGCGGATATGCAAATGATCTGCGAGGCTTACCATGTGATGCGCAGTGCCTTGGCGATGTCACCGGCGGAGATTGCCGAAGTGTTCCGTGAGTGGAATCGAGGCCCGTTAAACAGCTACCTGATTAATATCAGTGCTGAAGTGCTTTCCACCCTAGATTCTGTTACCGAACAACCGCTGGTGGATGTGATTTTGGATCGTGCGGGTCAGAAGGGGACCGGCCTTTGGACGGCTATCAGCAGTCTTGAAGTAGGCTGCCCTGCGCCGAGCATTGCCGAAGCGGTTTACGCCCGCTCCCTATCTACTCGCAAAATTTTGCGCACCCGCGCCGCGCAGAAACTCAAGGGCCCAGTTCTCACCCAGGTAGCGGCAGAGCAGCGTGAGGAAGTGATCCAGCAGCTGCACGATGCCCTTTACTGCGCCAAGATCTGTGTTTACGCCCAAGGTTTTGACCTGATGAAACTGGCTGCGCGGGAGCAGGGCTGGCAGCTGAACTTCTCGGAAATTGCGAGAATCTGGCGTGCCGGCTGTATAATCCGTGCGGTATTCCTGCAATCGATTAGTGACGCCTACGATCGAGACTCCAAACTCTCTAATTTGTTATTAGATGACTTCTTTACCCAGCAGATCGCCGATCACCAGGCTAACTGGCGCCAGGCAGTGGCGAGTGCAACTCTCAATGGCATTCCGGTACCGGCGCTGTCTTCAGCTCTGAGCTATTACGACGCTTTCCGTTCAGAGTCCCTACCAGCCAACTTGCTGCAAGGGCAGCGGGACTTCTTCGGTGCGCACACCTTTTCACGGGTAGATCAGCCCGAGCAGCGCAAATACCATGTGTTGTGGGGTGAGCCGGGCCGACCAGTCGTGGAGATCTGAGCTTCAGAAAGCGACACTTTGACCTTGGGCGGGGCTTTCGTCCCGCTCAGGGTCAGGTTATTGTTCACTGCTCCATTCATTTCTTTTGCAGTAAAACAGGGCTATCAGAAGACCACTTCTTCTACTTCTCGCGCCAGCTCTTCAGCTTCAGAGTGGGAGGCTTTAGCGACCATCTCCTCTACGCTGGCAGATTCGGTATTAACGCCACCAAAGGCATTGAGTAGATCCTTGATTAGGGCTGAAATTTCCAGTGCCATTACTGCAAAATCTGCATCGAAGCGCTGCGCCGCACTTTCGGCATCGGTGTTATCTGCCTTTTCCAGCAGCTCATCGCTGAACTTTACCCGTTTCACGGAGAGTTGGTCGTCCACCAGGAAATCGACCCCGCCGCGCCAAACCAGCCCCAACTTGTGTACCTGCAGGCCAGCAACCAAGTGGTTGTGAATTTCCTCGGCGCATAGGTCTTGGTTTTTGCAGCGGATCACACTGCCGCTGTCCTTTGGGTCGCGCAGTTCGCATTCGTGTCCGAAATCAAATTGAGCGGGGGCCTCGGGAGCGGTGAGCCAGTGGGTCATTGTTTGTTGTGGCAGGTTTTTGGCTGATAGAGGGACTACCGCGAGGCTGCTAATGGCTTCGCGTAGATTTTCCAATAACTCTTCAGCGGCGGAGGCAGAGGAAGCATCAACCACTACCCAGCCCTCCTGCGGGGCGATATAGGCGAAGTGCAAGCGGGACCGTGCAAAAGCCTTGGGGCGCATTTCCAGCAGTACCTCATCTTTGAGGTTTTGACGTTCCTTGCGGCCCACCTGTCGGGCCTCTTTTTCTGAAATGGCCTGGGCCATTTCTTCTACTTTCTCATTGATAACGGCTGCTGGTAGAACTTTTTCTTGCTTCTTGGCGCAGACCATCAGGTAGCCATTGGTGGCATGTACCAATTGACTGCCGTGTCTGCCTAGGGGGGAGACCCAACCGTAGCGGACACTGTCCTGGCTACCGCAAGGCACAAATGCCTGGGCTTCCAGTAGCTCGTTTAGTTTTTCGGCATCCAGAGAGAATTCTTTGGTTAAGCGGTAAATACGAAGGTTCTTAAACCACATACATCAGGCCATTTGGTGTTCAGTTGCGTGTGCGGACGTTAATTATGCGGAAACTGGGGCGCGGCAGCTAGTGAGCTGTTTCCAAATGACGAATTGGTTGTTTTTTGTCCGAAAATTTGGCTGGGCAGGATAGAATGTTCAGCATCAATGCCTGCAGAGATTGTAGGTTATTGTTCTTTCAGCAGGATGGTCGTAACGGGGCCGTTTTCTCTGTGAAAGCCTTTGTGGCTGAGCTGCAATAGTTTGAGTGCAGTCGCAGACACCTGGTTCTGTTAAAGGGTAGGGTCATCGGAGAACTCCCCTAACCGTTTAAAAGTAGGGGGCAGGGCTGCTGGCCAGATTTATCTGAGCCGGTCACACCACGCCAGTAGTCCAACCTTAACCCCATATTTCAGCAAGGCCAATTATTATTCTCTGTTTGGTAATGTGTCTTTAAGCCGCTGGGCGCTTATCGATATTAACCTTGAAGAGGAAGAAGTAAATGGATTGACTTATCTTTAGCAAAGGATTACTTCGGTATTTCCCGGATGGCTACTTGAATTGTTCGCGGAATCTGAAGCTGATTTAGAGGGGCAGTGTGGCGGTAATGAAGAATGCTATTTCCGTAAAACTGCTTGAAATATAAAAACAATTACATCATGGCATTCCCCACAGTCAGTCCGTGACATTTGTGGGGCTATATAATTACTGAATGCTCAGGAAGCAATTTTTAATGAAATACCTGTGCAGGCTTCCAATGCGGTCCAAATTACTCCCACGACGGCATTCCAGATTTTTTCTATGGTTACAGCGAGAAGGCCGCGGAGGGTTCTGGCAAAATTCAAAGCCATATCCTCGATAGAATCAAGAAAGTAATCTCTCAAGTCCTCACCGATTTCGTTTTCCGCGATGGCTTTGGCAATCAATTTTGCCTGAAGGGCTAGAGCGGATAACTGGCGCTCTGAGAAGCCACGGATTTCTGTGATGTTATGCTCAATAACGGTAGAGGCTGCATCTTTAATATCTGAGATCAATTGGGTTACGTCCAGTGACATGGCAAAGTCCTCAGCGGTTTAAGAAGGATTCGTAAGTTAAAGCCTGGTCCATAGAAATTACAACTTCATTCTTGAAAAGCGCCACAATGGTAGAGCGAAGCCCCTTGTCTTCGTCTTCTTTGCGCATTCGATTAAGGCTGCTAGAGATTTTTTTTAGTGAATTGACACTGGGTGGCTGCTCATTGAAAAGGATATCTGCTCCTGTAGAACTCAAATAGTTGTTGATTTTCTTGAGTGTATCTTTATTGGGCATTGGCCGGGTGTTGGATTGCATCGCCAAGGCGTCAATCTGGCCAATTAATGCATGGTAGTTTTGGTCTCTTTTAGCATAGGAGTCTTTATCTGTACCATGAGAAACTGAGGAAAAGAACTGCATCAGTTCTGCATTCACCTCAGTGAGACCTGAATAGAGTTCCGCATCATATCTTGGAGCTAGCTGGGAGCAACTGCTGATGGCTAGAGCTAGAACTATGTATAACAGAGCGGATGCTACCTTGGGTGGGGTGGACAACATCTGTACTCTCCTTGCTGTTGACGTTTACGGGTATTCTGACTGTTGCTTCAACTAAGCGATAGTTGGATGGCTGCTATCGCTCAACTTTCATTAAGCTGGTTCTAAGGCTTCTTCATTTGTACAAACTTTAGCTGAGTCCTGCCGTTCAAAATATGACAATAGAAATCTGACTGCTTCCTGATTGTCGAAATAGCGGGAATGTACTTTAGCCGCGATTTTATCTGGAAAAGTGCCATAAGAACGGATTACCCTCTCATAGCAATTATGAGCTTCAGGTACGGCTGAGCCGCTGGCAAACCAGTCGGAGTGGGATTTGATATCAATCCATTCAATCAGATCATCGCGCTGGGATAACTCTAGAACTTCGTTTTGTAGCCATGGGGCCTGTTTACCCAGAACTTCGATTAATGAGCCCATGGTTAGAATTCGCACTGGCGTGCCAAAGGAAGGAAGGTCTGCAAAGAGATCCACAGTAACTACGCTACCAAAGCTATGCCCGACTATTGTAACTGATTCATAGTTTTCTAAGGCTAGGCTGCTTTGCAGTTGCTCGCGCACACGTCTGATAATCTCAAAGCGCACAGCGGGTTTACCTCTGGCCGCGGGCTCATTGGTTAGATAGCGCTTACAAAAATCTGAGATATCAACCAGTAGAGATACGGGCATGAGAGCGACAATCGCTGTTGCCACTGCCCAAATACGCCAGCCACCAATATATTCAACAGATCTTTTCAATTCCTCTACCAGAGAGAAGAATGGATTATCAGCGGCAGGTTCAATAGCTTCAACAAATAGTATAATGGTACCCAGGTACCAAACTATAAAGGCTAGTGCTGACAGAGTTAGCCCAAAGGTGAGGTATTTGCGCCGCAGTACTCCTTTCCAAATATGTAAATTAGCGAGCCAGAACCAGATAAGTGAAAAGCCCCTGGCGAGGCGAGTTTTTAATGTCTGTTGGGTAATACTGGGTACCAGGTCGTTCCAATAAGCTTCAACCAGGTCTAGTTCCATTTCCTGCCCTGCGGAGGTAGCTCGTAAACGCTGAACGCCCGGGGGAATAGTGGGCGCCGCTATGGGGGTGAGTGGTATACGTTCACTCGCGGCAATAAGCCCCTCTGTAAACTCAGACAATTGTGCAGTACTGGTGACACGGGTAAGTCCTGGTACCAGCATTATCAAGTTTCTTTTCATGGTACTTCCAAATGATAGCGTTGAGCCTTGGGCTGCTTCATTCTTTGAGTTAGTGCCCGTAGTTCAGTGGCCTGAAGGGCCCAATATGTTTTGAGTGTTTATTATGTTAAGAAACAAACTTCCTTTTATTCTTTGGCGCACCAGTTTTGGACTGGTTATGCACACTCCGATGCTGAAAATTTGACCTGTAATTAGCTCGGGTTAGATCAAGAGGTATAAAAGTATGGGACTTGGTACATGTAGAGCGAGTCTTGCCCGATTTATATGTGATAGAGAAAGAGAAGTAAACAGTAAGTTTTGTAATAGTATGGCTTCTATACTAACGAATGAATGAGGCGCAGATAGTGAGTTCGGAGAGATTTAAATTGAACCCCTGCCACCATAGTTGGGTGCTAGCAGTGGCAAGTTTGGTAGAAAAAGCAGTTTAATCAACCACTTCTGTTTGTAGCTGGACAAGTATAAACTCATTGCCATACAGGTCTTCAAAATGGGCAAACTCGGCGTTGGAATCTGAGGTCCTAGGCTTAGTAAATTTTACTCCATTATTTATTAGACGCTTATATTCATTATCAAAATCCTCTGTATAAATAACTGCACAGGGTTGACCCGCCGTCTGCCTGCCAACCTGATCCAATTGACTATTGGAGGAGGCTTGTAAGAGCCAAATGCCCATGTCTTTCTGTTCGGGTAGGCGAAGGTGAACGAATCTTAATGGCGGAGCCTCTGAATCAATAAAAACTTCGAAACCAAGTTTGTCGCGGTAAAAATTAATAGCTTCTTCGTAGTCACGAACAAGAATAACTAATCTTCCTATAGTGTTCATAAAATCCCGTCTTTGCTGATTGAATGTTGATAGAAGGGCTTGATATTAACTAGCTTTATTGTACTGAATAATACTGCAGTCAGAATTTGATTAAATCACAACGTAGAATTATATGACAGAAATACTCCTATCGTGCCTAAATACAAGGGATTCTAATTAGATGTATCAAACGGTTGTTGTTCACGTTATCAGATAGTGAGATTCAGGATCGCTTTAAGGCTTGTGGACGATCTTCATAATGAATGTTTAAGCGTCTTTTTATGAGATCAGGGTTAGATGGAAATATTCAGTTAAATCGTTTTCGTCTCTTTCCACATGTTGTCGTTTATTGCTAGCAGCTAAAGCTAGACTTGGCCATTAAAGATGACTTGATCGTTATTGAAATAGGGTTGATTAGTGGTTGATCGGTGTGGTTTTAAAAATTTAAAAGGAAATTAATGGCATGTATATCAGGGAAAAGATGATGGACAATAAATTTGTTCGCGGTTTACTTGGTGCAGCTCTGATCTTGTTTGTTGGGTTGAGCCAAAGCAATGCCAGTGCCTGCACTAGAATTTTTTATGAGGCTGGTGATGGTTCTTATATTACAGGGAGAAGTATGGACTGGAGTGATACCACAGCCGCAATGGACTTTTGGTTGTTCCCAAAAGGGATGCAGAGAAATGGAGGTGTCGGTCAACAGTCGATAACTTGGACTTCGAAGTACGGTTCGGTAGTAATAAGTATTTATGAGGCGGCAACTTCTGATGGCCTTAATGAGGCGGGCTTGGCGGGGAATCTACTTTATCTGGCCGAGGCTGAGTATGGGAACCCTCAAAAGCGCGGAAAACCGACCATTTCAGTGGGAGCCTGGCTTCAATATATGCTGGACAATTATGCAACTGTTGAAGAAGTGGTTACAGCGATGGAGGCAGATCCATTTACTGTGATAGGAGCTGATTTGCCTGATGGTAAGCCCGCTACTGCGCATATTTCAATCTCCGATCCCAGTGGGGATTCTGCGATATTCGAGTATATCAATGGAGCACTACAGGTCCATCATGGCAAACAATATAAGGTCATGACCAACTCTCCGATATATAGCCAACAACTGGCGATTAATACTTATTGGAGCCAGATTGGTGGTGAGAATTTTCTGCCAGGTACCATAACTGCAGCAGATCGTTTTGTCCGTGCTAGCTTTGCCCTTGAGTCATCACCAAATTTTAAAGATCATCGAAAGGCAGTTGCCTCAGTCTTCTCACAAATACGCGCTGTGAGTGTGCCACTGGGGATGAGTGATCCAGGGAAACCTAATATTGCCTCGACCCTGTGGCGTTCAGTGATAGATCAAAAGAGAATGCGATATTACTTTGACACCGTGATTAATCCTTCGGTGGTTTGGTTGGATTTTAGTAATTTAGATTTTAAAAGTGGGGCGAAGGTTTTATCTATGAAGCTGGATACCCCGAGTGATATTGGTGGTGAAATATCTTCGCAGCTTAAGCCGGCAACTCCCTTTAAATTTCTTGCACCAAAGAGTTAACCGGATTTAAAAAGTCACATTTAACTAGATTATAAATGAAGTTGATCTCAGTCTCTTTATAAATAGGGGGGGATATGAAAGATACGATGACTATACGTAATATGCAGCGCCCTGAAGTCGATGTTTTGGTAAATTGGGCAGCTCAAGAGGGCTGGAATCCAGGATTGCATGATGCTGAAACTTTTTGGCAAACGGACTCTAAAGCATTTATCGCTGCACTGGTTCAGGACAAAATGATAGGCGGTGGTGCTATTACCTCGTATGAGGGAATATATGGCTTTATGGGCTTCTTTATTGTGAAGCCAGAGTACAGAGGATTGGGGCTTGGTCGTAAACTTTGGTATTTCCGTCGTCAACGAATGCTTGAAAGGTTAAGCCCAGGAGCTTCAGTGGGGCTGGATGCTGCATTCCAGATGCAGGGTTTCTATGGGGAAGGCGGCTTTAAATTCTCTCATCGCAACTTGCGTTTTAGTATGGCCGTGCCTTTAAAAGTGGCTTCAAATGGTAGTGGAAATTTTGAAATATTACCTCTTGCAGAGATTCCTTTCGATCAGCTTCTTCAATATGACATGACCTGCTTTCCTGCAGGAAGGGAAAAATTCTTGCGTACTTGGCTGAATCAAGAAGGGGCTCAGGCTTTGGGAGTATTGCAATCGGGAACGTTGAAAGGTTATGGGGTAATTCGCCGCTGTGGTGAAGGTTGTAAAGTGGGCCCTTTATTTGCCAATAACGGTCAGTTGGCTGAAGCGCTATTAATTGAATTGACAAAGTTTTCTTCAAGAGGGGCTGTATTTTTGGACGTGCCGGAAAATAATCAAGAAGCCATAGCTTTAGTTAAAAAATATAATATGAAAGAGGTATTTGGTTGTGCGCGTATGTACCTAGGCTCTAAGCCCGATATTGCTCATGAGCGTATTTTCGGTGTAACAACCTTTGAGCTGGGTTGATGATTGTGCGTGACTTAGAAGGCTATGCAGGGCAGCCTCCGGATCCAAAATGGCCGAATGGGGCCAGAATAGCCGTTCAATTTGTACTGAATATAGAGGAGGGCGCTGAATCTTGTGTTTTAAACGGGGATGATCAATCGGAAGCTTACTTACATGAACTCTTCGGTAGGGAGCCGCGTTTAGGGGAAAGAGACCTCAGTGTTGAGAGTATGTATGAGTATGGTAGCCGGGCTGGCGTGTGGCGTATCCTCAATATCTTCAACTCGAACAAACTCCCACTAACGGCCTTCGCCTGTGGGTTGGCACTGGAATTAAACCCAAGTGTGGCACAGGCATTGGTAGCCGCAGGTCATGAAATAGCAGGGCATGGATATCGCTGGTTAGATTATCGCCATATTGATGAAGCCGTTGAGCGAGAGCATATACGAGCAACCCATAAATGCATTGAAAGACTAACTGGAGAGAGAGAAGTTGGTTGGTATATCGGTCGCACTAGTGCTAATACCCGCAAACTTCTAGGGGAAGTTTCCCAAGTCCTCTATAGTTCTGACTCCTACAGTGATGACTTGCCATACTGGAGTTACACCCCAAAGCCTAGGCTAATCATTCCCTATAGTCTTGTGAATAATGATGTTCGATATCTTTTCCCAAATGGCTGCGCTTCGGCAGAAGATTTTTTTCAAATTTTAAAAGATGCTTTTGATCTTCTCTGGCTAGAAGGGGAGAGTCAGGCGAAAATGTTAACGGTTGGTTTACATGGCCGAATCAGTGGCCACCCCGCTCGTGCGATGGCTTTACTCCAATTTATTGACTATATCCAAAATCATGAAAAAGTTTGGATTTGTAGAAGGTCAGATATTGCCAAACATTGGATTTCTCAGCATCCCTCAGCGGGGGGAAGTAGTTAACCTTATTAAGCTCATTGTGTTGTCGAGGTCAATAGGATTTTTCAACTGTCATAGGAAATGTTGTTGATTTATAAGAGGCTGGCAGCTATTGATACTTCATGGGACTGCCAGCGGCTTTTATTCTCTGTTTTTACTTAAATACCATTGCTAATACTGACTGCTGGAGACTGAAATATTTCCGTTCTTCCTCTGCTCAATCATGGTAAATGGAAGCACTATTGTGTCAGTTGCGGTGGAAAAGAGGCTGTCTACGAGATACACGCCGAGAAGTAAGTCGACATTTATTGATTCACTGTCTGAATGCATTTTACATATATTGTAGGAAAGACCGCTGTAGACTCTCGGGATGGATTCACAGTTGGATTTTTGCCGTTTTAAATTTGCAGAAATTTCACGGTCTGTGCTGGAGAGGGTGGTGAAAGTCCCACAGCCCGTTAACATAAGAGAGCAAATTGCTAGACTGATAGTTTTCATTAATATCGTTCCCTGTGAATGTTTAGAATTGATAGCCGAAATGTAGTTTTAGCTCGGTCCCATCTCTGAATGAGCCATCTTTATTAGTTTTTAGGTAGGATTTTCCCAAACTGATACCACCTAAGAGGCTGGCCTCGTCATATCTATTGACGAAGTAAGTGTAAGATCCTGCGATAAAGCTTTCATAACGTCCTTTATATTTGAATTCAGATAATGACTTATTGTTCGGCGATGCGCTGAGAAGATTTGAATTTTCATAAATATAATGTTCCCAATCTAGCTCTTTTGTTCTTATAAGTAAGCCGAGGGAGTGTTTCGGGTTCAAGCTTCTTTCCCATCCAAGGGTTATTCCATACTCTTCATCAAGGTTGTCGGCCAGCCCTCCTCCGATATAAAAAGTGTCGGCCCCATAGGTGTTTGAGTACTTGATACCTAAAAGGCCTCCATATTGTGTGCCTACACCAAAGCTAAAGTGGTTATTCAGATTTGCAGAGGCGAATGCGAAGGAAGGGAAAAGAATACTGGCAAAAATCACACTTTTCGTAGTTCTTCCATGTTGTGTTAAAGCGATTCTATTGACCTAAGGTATTCAAGGGAAGTTCCATAGTGGTTTCTAGAGTAAGAATTTTTATAAAGGCGCTGAGCACTCTTTGGGAAATGAAAAATATTTTATTAATTGATGGGGCAAAAAAGTAAATCAGATTGAGAAAGAAGACTGCTGACTTGATTTTTACTTGTTGGGGGTCGCCTGCCCACTCAGATGATTTGTAGTGGGCAGGCAATAAAAAAGGATGATACTGTTAAAGATAGCTCTATAGGTTGATCGTTCAGCTAGCTACGGGCAGGAATGGCCTGCACAACTTTAATAAAATAATCCCAGAAGTTAGTCACACTCTGGATATGCACTCGCTCTTCGGGTGAGTGGGCGCGTCGGATAGTGGGGCCGAATGAGACCATGTCCCAGTTGGGGTATGGCTTGGCTAAAAGACCGCATTCCAGGCCGGCGTGGATGACTTTTACTTCTGCATGTTCCCCAGTCATTTCCTTGTACACTTCCCGCATCATGGCAAGTAGTGGTGATGTAGGGTTTGGCGTCCAGCCGGGATAGGCATTGCCCAGTTTGGTTTTTGCACCGGTTAGCTCGAATATGGCGGCTACGTCGAGTCCATGGTGGTCTCGGGCGCTGTCGGAGAGGCTGCGCACCAGGCATTGCATCTTTACTTGATGTTGGCCGTTTTCTTCAACAGTTACCACACGAGCCAAGTTGTTGGATGTATCGGCAATGCCATCCAGTGCGGTGCTCATGCGTTCTACACCGTTGGGGCAGGCGCGAATAGCACGGATTAATTTCAGCTGGCTCGCTTCATCCATAACGCTGCTCGGTGCTTCAGCTGCTTCCAAGCAAATCTCCAGCGATGCTTCATTGTCGAATTCGCGTGCAATTTGCGCGCTCTCTTGCTCAACAATTTCCTGTAATTGTTTCTGTGCGTTATTCGGTACAACCAGAGTGCTGAAAGATTCCCGAGGGATGGCATTGCGCAAGCTGCCACCATCGAGGCTGGCAATGCGCAATTGGGGAATGCTTCGCTGAGCGGTATCAATAACACGATTGGCAATTTTATTGGCGTTACCGCGACCTTTGTCAATGTCCAGGCCGGAGTGCCCACCGCGTAGACCGCGTACAGTGAGTTTGAAAGCCTGAGCATCAGCCATCAGAGGCTCGGCGGTGTAGGGTAAGGCTGCATTAACGTCCACTCCACCGGCACAGCCGATGTAGAGTTCCCCCTCATCTTCGGTATCGAGATTTAACAGCAGGTCTGCTTCGAAATAACCTGGCTTAAGATTTTTCGCTCCGGTCATACCCGCTTCTTCATCAATAGTCAGCAGTGCTTCCAGGGCTGGGTGCGGGATATCTGTAGATTCCATCAGGGCGAGGATGGCAGCTACACCGATGCCGTTATCGGCCCCCAGGGTGGTGCCTTCTGCGGTTACCCACTCACCATCGATATAGGGTTTGATGGGGTCCGTCAGAAAATCGTGATCAGTATCGGCATTTTTCTGCGGCACCATATCCACATGGCTTTGCAGTGCCAGTGTCTGGCGGTTTTCCATGCCGGGGGTAGCCGGCTTCTTGAGAATGACATTGCCAATTTCGTCGAGCTGAACTTCTAAGCCGCGATTCTTGGCAAATTCCACAATGTGTTCGACAACGCGGTCTTCATGCTTGGATGGGCGGGGAATTTCACAGAGTTTGGCGAAGTGTTGCCATAGCGGTTTAGGGTTCAGCTCAGCAATATTGCTCATTGGTGGCCTCGGGCATTGTTATGGGTTGGTTTTATGCTCTGCGTTTAAATTGGCGCAGCTAGGGCATAACAGTAAAGAGCCCGGCGGGTGCCGGGCTCTTTGGGGTTCTGCTTGGCTTAATTCTCTATAGCCATTTCGTTTGCTGAAGTTTCAGGTAAGAGCTCCAGGGAGATGCGGCGTTTATCGACATCTACAGAGGAAACTTTAACGCTGATAGTTTGTTCCAGCTGGTAGCTCTGTTCGTTGTAGGTAAGGGTAAGGTGCTTGCCGTCAAAATTCGGCAGATTCTTTTTATCCCCATTTAGGCGAACAAATCCATCAATACCAAATTCGTCCAGGCGCACACCGAGACCGGCGCCATTGACCAGGGTGATCTTGCCGCTGAACGCCTGTCCAACCTTGTCCTGCATAAATTGGGCATAAAGCCATTGCTCGAGCGCACGATTGGCCTGGCGGCCGCGGGTCAGGCTGTCCTGCAGGGCTTCGATCTGCTCGTCACTAAGCGCCGTAGCAGGGCCGTCTTGTTGGGCGGCACGCAGTACCCGGTGGTTATGCAGGTCGTTGTATTTGCGAATGGGGGAGGTCGCAGTGGCGTAGGCTTCAAGGCCCAGACCTAGGTGCGCTCCCGCTTTGTTGTCGAGTTGGCCGGGGCGCAGCATGCGCTTCAGAATCGACAACAGGTTTTGCATCTGTGCATCGCCATGACTTTCCAGATACTTAACCAGGGCTAGGTAATGTGGCAATTCGCCGAGGTCTTGCCCTGCATGCTCCGGTAGTAACTCTTTGAGTAGGCTGCGTACCTCACCCATGCGCTCCTCGCGAAAACCCAGGTGTACCGAGAAGCAGCCCTGTTGCAGCTCAGCCAGTTTGCCGCCAATGCTGATATTTGTGGCGAGCATGGCTTCTTCCACCATGCGCTGTGCAATATTGCGCTCCTGCTTTTCGATACGAGCGATCTTGCGCTTGTCGTCGAGGTGAATCTCGTAATCGGGGCGGTCTTCCATCGCCAGGGAGTGATTTGCACGATAGGCAGAGCGAGCTTCAAAAACGGCAGCCAGGTTGTGCAGGCTCTGTTTTTGCTCTTCCGGTACGGCGGATTCGTCGCCCTCAATGAACTGGCTCACTTGGATGTAGCTCAGCTTGTGCTGGGAGCGAATCGCAGCAAATTCATAGCGGCTCTCGCCCAGGCTGCCATCACTGTTGATATCAATATGAACCACCAGGGCCGGGCGCAGTTCTCCGGGTACCAGCGAGAACAGGTTTTCACACAGATTACGCGGCAGCATGGGTAGGGTTTCACCGGGCAGGTATTGGCTGTGAGCGCGCTCGAACGCTTCTTTGTCCAGGGGGCTGCCGGTTTCTATCACACTGGAGGGGTCGGCGATGGCGATATGTAGGGTCCAGCCTTCGTTGCGAGTGGTGACGGCGAGGGCGTCGTCCATATCGCGGGTACTTTCCGCATCGATTGTGGCAAAGCCCAGTTCAGACAGATCCTGGCGCTCGGAGATCACTTCGTCGAGTTGAGCGCTGATTTCTTGCGCCTGGGCCTGCGCAGGCTGGCCAAACTGCTCAGGCAATTTGAATTGCGCTACTACATAAGCATGCTCAATACCGGGGATATCGGGCTTGCCAATGACCGTTTCCACTTTTGCCTGGGCGCGGCCATCTTTGAACGGGTGTCGATTGATTTTACAGGCGATAAACTCTCCCGGCTGTGCTTTACCGCGGGCCTTGGGAGGCAGGAAAATCCAGCGCGACAAGCCGTTCTGGCTGGGCTGGATAAAATGCCCCTGGCCTCGTTGGACATATTGCCCAACCAGATAGTCGAGTTGGCTTTCGATCAGGGTATCCAGCTCAGCGCTGAGCTTGCCTTTTTTCTCTTCCGTGAGGCTGACGCGGACACGATCACCTGGGAAAACCCGTTCCATCTCATTGGGAGGTAAAAAAGCCTCGCGTCCATCTTCTAGCTCCACAAAGCCAAATTTGCCGTTGCTGCCGCGAACCCGGCCCTCGGCAAACTCCTTACTGGAGCGAATATCTGTTTTCAGTTGTGAAAGTTGTTTCAGAGCGTCGGCATTCAGCATCGAGTTGATCTCTCGGGGGTCGATTTAGGCGCGGATTCTACCAGACCAGAATGAAGCGGGTAACAGGGGGCTAAAGAAGGAGAAATCATATCCGTTTGATTAAGCGCAAAGATGCCGGGTTGAAGGGGCAGTCAAGATCGATGACTGTATGGCCCAGTATATTTCCGCAGGGGCCGCTGTCCTAAAAAAAAATAATTCGTGTGAGGATTTAGCTATTACAGCGCTGTTCTGTGCAAAATATGCAAACTTTATCTGCCGAAGCTAGATATAATCTTACCCCTAAATAAAAACAGATAAGGGCTGTGGTTGTTCCCCAGCTGTAGAACCGGCCTTCCGGAGAGGAACAGTTAATGAGTATTTTTTCCCATTCCGCCTACGATAAGCACGAACAAGTGGCGTTTTACCAAGATGCTAAGAGTGGTCTCAAAGCAATTATCGCGGTACACAATACGAATTTAGGTCCCTCCCTGGGTGGTTGCCGCATGTGGCCATACGCCGATGACGGCGAGGCTCTGAATGATGTTCTGCGTCTTTCACGAGGCATGACCTACAAGTCTGCTATGGCTGGCTTGAAGCTGGGTGGCGGCAAATCCGTCATTATTGGCGATCCGCGTAAGGAGAAGACTCCCGAGCTGCTGCGCGCCATGGGTGAGTTCATCAATACCCTGGGCGGCCGCTATATTACCGCAGAGGATTCCGGCACCAGTGTTGCCGACATGAGCGTAATTGGCGAGACCACCGAGTATGTGTCCGGTCTGTTCGCGGGTTCTGAATTCGGCGGTGACCCCTCTCCCTCCACTGCATATGGAGTGTTTGTCGGCCTTAAGGCTGCTGTCGAACACCGCTGGGGCAAAACCGACCTTACGGGTCTGAAGGTCTCTGTTCAGGGGGTGGGCAACGTGGGCTTCCGCCTGGGTAAACTACTGAAAGACGCCGGTGCAGAACTGTTTGTGACCGATATCTTCCAGGACAATATCGACCGTGCGGTAACTGAGCTGGGTGCTATTGCCGTGACCGCAGATGAGATCTTTGATCTGGATGTGGATCTGTTTGCTCCCTGCGCTATGGGTGCCATCCTCAATGATGACACCATTTCCCGCCTGAAGGTGGGTGCTGTGGCCGGTGCAGCCAATAACCAGCTGGCCGAGGAGCGCCATGCAGCGGCTCTGCGCGAGAAAGGCATTCTGTATGCGCCAGACTATGTGATCAACGCCGGTGGCATTATTGATGTTTACTACCAGCAAAAAGGTGACTACGACGCCGCAGAGGTGAAGGCCCATATCGAAGAAATCGGCAGCACCATGAAAGAAGTGTTTGTGCGTGCAGACGAGACTGGCGAGACCACAGCGCATGTGGCCGACCGTATTGCTGAAGAACGCTTCGGACACCACTCTGTGACTGGTGATACGGAGAACAAATCCGGCACCGTGGCAGCATAACTTAATTCGGCACGGGAGATGTGCCGATGACCTGATCCCTGGCGATTGGCATCATCGCTTCTCTCTGTGATGTATTTATTTGGGCACTTTAGTGCCCATTTTTTTGTCTCAAGATTGATGTAGTGACCTGGTGCCTCATTCTGGTGTCAGGTTTTTGGTTCGTTACTGCGGAGGGCGAGCCGGTAAATGGATTGGATACTGGCCTAAACTTGCCATCCTGAATCCGCGGTTATTACTAGGGAGTGACAATATGGACTTGCGTCCAGTGTTCTTCAGTGTCGTTATCGCTACTGCCGGTCTTGCCGGCTGTAATCAGTCTACCGATGATACCCCCCACGCTCTTTCCGTGGACAAGGAAGCCGCAGCCAGCAGCAAAGATGCGGCTACGGATCAGAAAGCATTCGTACCGCCTCCTCAGCTGGATATTCCCTTTCACAAGGAAGTTTTGCCTAACGGACTGACCGTTATTGTGCACGAGGATCGCAAGGCCCCGGTTGTCTCTACCAACATCTGGTACAAGGTGGGCTCCAAGGATGAGCCGAAGGGTAAAACCGGCTTTGCGCACTTATTTGAACACCTTATGTTCAATGGCAGTGAGAACTTTCCCGGCGAATACTTTGAACCCTTTCAGCGCTCCGGTGCTACCGATATGAACGGCACCACGAGTAACGATCGCACCAATTACTTTGCCACAGTTCCCAAGGGGGCTCTGGATATGGCTCTGTGGATGGAGTCTGACCGGATGGGCCACTTCCAAGGCGCTATTACCCAGGAGGTGCTGGATGAGCAGCGCGGAGTGGTGAAAAACGAGAAGCGCCAGGGAGAGAATGCGCCCTACGGCAAGGCTTTTGACATTATTGCCAAAAGTACCTTCCCTGCGGATCACCCCTATTCATGGACACCTATAGGTTCCATGGAAGACCTGGATAATGCCAGCCTTGAAGATGTAAAGAAGTGGTTTGCAGATCACTATCAACCCGCCAACGCTACCCTGGTTATTGCCGGTGATATCAGTGTTGATGAGGCGATGGCCAAGGCGCGCAAATATTTTGCTGATATTCCCAGTACTAAAGTGCAACCTCGAATCAAAAACTGGGAGTTACCCACCCAGGTGAAAAAGCGCGAAGTTGTTCACGACCAAGTACCGCAAACCCGTATTTACAAGGTTTGGAATGTCCCCGCCATTGGTAGTGAGGAAGAGCATGCCCTGGAGCTGATGACTTCGCTGCTGGCAAATCGTAAAAATTCCTTGTTATATCGCCGATTGGTTCGGGATGAAAAAGTAGCAACCAGTGTGAGTGCTTTTTACTACGGTCGCCAGTTGGCAGGTCAGCTGATTATTGTGGTGGATGTGAAGCCGGGGCAGTCTGTCGATAAAGTGGAAAAGCTTTTAGATAAAGAGTTGCAGCAGTTTGCTAAAAACGGCGTCAGCGCAGAAGAGCTGCGCCGGGTTAAGCAGGGTGAATTCGCCAGCCTGGTAAAAGGATTGGAAAAAACCGGTGGCTTTGGTGGTAAGAGCGATATCCTCGCCCGTTCGGAATTTTACTATGACGATCCCGGCGCACTTCTGAAGGGTGTTGAAGAGTATGCCAAGGTTTCCGCTCGTGAGGTGCAGGATGTAGCAGAGCAGTGGCTGAAAGATGACTCTTACACTTTGATTATCCAGCCTCAGCAGCAGTTTACTGCAGCCGCCGAGGGGGCAGACCGCAGTAAGCTCCCGGAGGTGGATAAAAATGTAGAGTTGGAGTTACCTAAGCAGCAGAACTTTACCCTGAAAAATGGTCTTCGGGTTGTTTTGGCTGAGCGCCACGATACGCCGGTTGTGTTGATGAATCTGCAATTTCGCAGTGGTGCCTCAGCAGACAAAAGTAAACCCGGGCTCGCTTCAGTTGCGGCACAAATGTTGAATGAGGGCGCCGGCAATCTCGATAGCCTGGAGTTTAGCGCCAGAGCTGAGGAGCTAGGGGTAAGTATTGGTGGTGGCAGTGGTTTGGATTACAACTCCATCAGTATGAGTGCCCTTAAGTCACAGTTGAAACCCTCACTGGAGTTATTTTCCAAGGTGGTTACCGAGCCCCGTTTCCCCGAGTCCGATCTCGAGCGGGTAAAGTCCAATCGCCTGGATGCCATCGCCCAGGAAAAGGCACAACCCCAGGGATTGGCACTGCGTGAGTTACCGCCACTGCTCTTTGGTAACGAGCATCCCTATGGCGCCCCCTTGACCGGCTCTGGCACACCTGAAGGCATTAAGTCGATCACTCGCGAAGATCTGGTGAACTTCCAGAATACCTGGGTGCGTCCCGATAACGCCACTCTCACCATTGTTGGTGATGTAACAGAAAAAGAGATCGAACCGCTCCTCAATGAAACTCTGGGTGGCTGGAAAGCGCCTAAAGAGGAGTTGCCACAAATTGATGTGGCCAAGGTGGCGCGTCCGGAAAAGGCCAGGGTTTACCTCCTGGATCGTCCAGGCGCCCAGCAAAGTTTCATCATGGCTGGATTGGTGATGCCGCCTTGGCAGCCGCAGGGTGCTGAAGCTTTTGATGCGATGGCCAATACGATCGCTGGTAAGTTTACCTCGCGGGTTAATATGAACCTGCGTGAAGACAAGCATTGGTCCTACGGCGCCCGAGCGGTTTCCATGGATACGGAAGGTCAGCGGCCTTACATTCTGTTTGCCCCAGTGCAGACCGATAAAACAGCCCCGGCCATCAAGGAATTAATCAAAGAATATCAAGAGTATTTGACTGACCGCCCCATTACCGAGAAGGAGTTGGAGGACTATCGAAACGATGAAGTGCTAAAACAGAGTGCACGCTTCCAAACCAAAGGGCAGTTATTGTCCAGTATCAACTGGCAGGTGGAAAAAGGCTTGCCGGAAGAATACATTGCTGATTATCCCCAAAGGGTGGCCGCTTTGAATAAGGAGCAGGTAGAGTCCTCTGCGCAAGAGTTTCTTGCACCAGATCAATTTACTTGGGTCATTGTTGGCGATCTGGAAAAGATTAAGGGAGAGGTTGAAGCCCTGGATATTGGTCCTGTAGAGGTACTGCCCGCAAAAGATCAATAAAAAATTGATGTCATACTAAAAACGCCCCGGTTTCTTATAAACCGGGGCGTTTTTTATGGGCGTTTAGTGGTTTTTTTCAAAACCTGATACCCTCCACTGGACAGGCTATTCCGAATAGTTTTTCAGAAATTTACCTCAGGCCTTGAAGCTTGGGCGCTGCTTGAGCTGCTCACGCCAGCGGATCAGGTGGGGGTGTTTTTCGGCATCCGGGCGTAGATTCTGTACTTTGCCAAAATCGAGACTGCACACCATGCTGATATCGGCTACTGAAAAATAATTTCCAACCAGAAATTCATGATCAGAGAGGTGGTCGTTTAGGGCCCCCATAAATTTTATCGCGCGTTTACCCGAATCCTCGCCGAATTCAGGATAGACGTTCATGCGGTCTTTGAAAAAGCCAGAAACGTGTTGGAAGCACATTCCTACTGGAAACATTAAGTTGAAGTCGGCACGGCGATTCCACATTTCCACTAGGGCTTTTTCTTTTGCATCGCGGCCAAAGAGTACCGGCTCCGGGTGTAGTTCTTCGAAGTATCGTTGAATCGCTACGGACTCAGAGATATAAGCGCCATCATCCAGTTCCAATACGGGAACTTTCTTGTTGATATCTTTACTGCGATATTCGGGGCTGAGGTTTTCGCCCTTGGTAATATCTACATGGGTAAATTCAACTTCGATGCCTTTTTCCGCAAGATACATGCGAACTCGACGACAATTGGGGGCGCTTGCAAACTCATAGATCTTCATAGGGCTTCCTCTCGCCTCGGCGATTGCGTTAAATTGAGCAGCTGTCCATAAAAACATTACAAATCTAAAAGAGACTTACTGGTGACGACAATGACCACAAGTTCCAAGAGAGGCTGCTTCTTTCGCCGCACAGTCACGGCGCTGGCTGTTTTTGCCGGTCTGTTTTGCCAGCAGGCTACTGCTGAAGAACTCGCTATTTATGCGGGGAAACTCTTCAATAGCAGTAATGGAAAACTGTTAGAGAATCGCACCATTCATATTGTGGATGGCCGTATTGAATCCGTACAAAAAGGGTTTGCCAAGCGGGAGCGAGAAATTCTTGTCGACTTGCGCAATTACACTGTGCTTCCAGGGTTGATGGATATGCACAGCCACCTCACTTATGAGTTTGGTCCTCGTGCTTATACGGAATCTTATACCTGGAATCCGGCAGATTTCACTCTGCGCGGTGTCGATGCGGCCAGCCGTACCTTGCAGGCGGGCTTTACCACCATCCGCAATCTGGGTGATCACGATAATGTTACCGTCAGTCTGCGGCGAGCGATTGAAGCAGGCACTATTGAGGGACCGAGGATTTACACTGCGGGAAAATCTATCGCAACCACCGGTGGTCACGCTGATCCCACGAATGGTCGCCGCCATGACTTAGTAGGGAATCTCAGTCCGGCCGATGGTGTTGTGGATGGGCCTATTTCCGCGCGCAAGGCGATTCGTCAGCGCTATAAGGATGGTGCAGACCTCATCAAAATCACTGCTACTGGCGGGGTGCTGAGCGTTGCCAAAAGTGGGCAAAATCCACAATTTATGCAGGATGAGTTGGAGGCAATTGTTGCCACTGCCAAAGATTATGGCTTTACCGTGGCGGTGCATGCCCATGGCAAGGAAGGCATGATTCGAGCTATTCGCGCCGGTGTGAACTCCATTGAGCACGGCACCTACATGGATGAAGAGGTGATGGATCTCATGCGTAGGAACAACACTTGGTTTGTTCCGACTTTGATGGCCGGAGAGTGGGTAACTGAGAAATCTGCGATCGATGGTTTTTTGCCCGAAATTGTTCGTCCTAAGGCCGCCACTATGGGGCCTCTAATGCAAGAGACTTTTTCCAAGGCATATAAACGCGGAGTTAAAATTGCCTTTGGGACCGATACCGGTGTGACCCGGCATGGAGAGAATGCACGGGAATTTGTCTTGATGGTACAGGGGGGAATGACTCCTGCCGACGCCATCCGCTCTGCAACCTGGAATGCCGCACAATTACTGCAGATTCAAGACGAGCTTGGCAGTATCAGCGAGGGCAAACTCGCGGACATCATTGCGGTTGCAGGAAACCCTCTGGAGGATATCTCCGAATTGCAACGGGTGCAGTTTGTCATGAAGGAAGGCAAGGTTTTCAAATACCCCAGCGAGCCGGCAGTGGAGGTATTTCTGGAGCATGAGGGGAATGGTTGACAGTTGTGAGTAGAATACCGGCACCGCATAGAATTGCGGGGCCGGTATAGAAGCAATTGATTATTTCAGCTCGAAGACCAGGTCCAAATTGACAGTTACGGTAGTCTCACCAGGGGCTATAGGGGTTGAAGCACTGTCTTTCATTGACTCCATCTGGCCCCTTAACATCATAGGGCGGGGCATGCCGCCGCTACCCTGTTCAGAAATACTCACGATTCGACGAACCTTCATGCCCAGTGCTTTAGCGTAAATAGTCGCGCGCTCCTGGGCATCCAATAGGGCTTTTTCGCGAGCCTCAGCTTTTACTGGTTCTGGCTCGCCAATCTCAAAGCTGGGACCGTTAATTTGGTTGGCCCCGGCGGCGGTGAGGTCGTCCAGTACACCTCCCAGCTCACCCAATTTGCGCACTTTGATGTTGAGGGTATTTCGCGCAGTATAGCCGACGATTTTGGGCTTCTGATCTCTCTGATAATGGTAGCGGGGAGAAAGACTGACGCCGCTGGTTTGAATATCTTTCTTGGCAATACCGGCTTTCTTAATCGCTTTCATTAGCGTAGCCATTTGTTCGGCATTATCTTGCATGGCTTGTTTGCTGTCGTCTGCCTCAGTTACCACGCCTACAGACAAATTGGCAACATCGGGAGCCTGTCTTGCCTCACCTTGAGCCGCAATAGAGACCAGGGTTCCCCGTTCGGAGGGAGCCTGCCCATTTCCGCAAGCGGCGATAAGCAGAGTAAGTACTGTGATTGTCGAGAATTTTACTAACTTCATGATTTTTCCTTATCAATCGCTATGGATTTGGCATCACTCCGATGCATTAGGCGCCAAATACTATCAGTGCCTTTCTGAACCGTAGCTGAGCAAGAAGGTCAGCATAACGGATCATCGGGGAGCTGTAGACAAGCTGCTTGGCAATATTGGCTTGCCACCTGGCCGGGAAAGTGCTGCCAGCTTAATCAGAGCTAAATTTCTTCTGATAAGTTTCATCTTTCTTGGGAGAAAACAAAACTCAGGAGAAGAAGGTATCGACGTCTGTTAGAAACACGTGGCTGCATTCGTTTTTAGGATACTTAATCGCAGGCTGTATCTGGCTGGCTAAATCCAACCTCCGTAATTCTTTGAGCTAGAGCTATCGGGAGAGTAGAGATTATAAGGAAGTCTTGGAAGAAGACTCAGTCAGTGTGCTCTATTCGCCTGGAGAGGCTATCGGGGAGGCCCAATGTGTCTTTCGCGGGCGGACGGGCGAAACCACCTGCGCGGGCAATACCTGGGTTGAGCCGTACAAGACCCTCTGCTTGCACGACAGCGGCAGGGACTGGATCGACCACAGGAATCGGCAGCCTGTCAGAAATCTTTGTGGCAAGACCGGCGAGCGGTCCTCCAGCGAGGATGGCGACATCTGCCCGGTCAGTATATGCAGCTTCTTCTACGAGCTGAACCAAGCTCTCGCTAAGCTCTTCCTGTACAGTTTCGATTGATTGGAAACACTCGCTAGGTAGGCGAATGCCGGTGAAGCGATTTTCGAGACCGGCACGCAGCACACCATCACGAAACCAGTCCGCCAAACTATCGCTAAATGTGACTATCGAGAAGCGCTGGCCAAGTGCACAAGCGGTCAGCATTGCCGCCTCGGCAACACCGATCACGGGAATGTCGAATAACTGACGCGCACCAATGAGACCTGGGTCCCCGAATGCAGAGATGATGACTGCGTCTACCTGTGTGTGGTGTTCAGCAATTGTCTCGAGGATATCACTAGCGATAATTTCGGCCTCGACCCGGCTCGAAATATAAGGAAAGCCGATCTTGGCGGTGGTCGCTACGATTTTGGTGCGCGGAGATGCAACCCTTTGTGCGGCGCCCGCCATTAGTGACGTCATAGATTCTGTGGTATTTGGGTTGAGGAGAAGCAGCTTCATGATTAGGTCCGGACTCTCCCGCTTTTAAGGTTACATCGTCCGCAAAAGTATGGATCAAAGTATTGAACAATAGAGGCTGCCGGCTGGCTTAGCCTGTTAATCAGCATAACAGTGCCCGCGAATTTATTTAGGGGGAGTCAAAAACCTGCTGATAAGTTTCATTTTCGTCATGGTAGATAGCAAAGCCCAGGCGCAGTAGATGTTGGCGCCTGTCGCAAAGGACTGCTCGGGCTTTCAGCTCTTTTTGTAGCTTTTCTGAGTTTTCTGTTGTGCCGCAATCGAACGTGAAAAAGTGGCCATGGCCCTCCTTCAGGTCGTGGTGAATTAGGCGCTCCCGGTTGAGTAGAGGGTGGCTGTTTTTGTCCATTGTGTTCAGGAAGCGGCTTTGGGCATTGAGGACATAGCGGTGGATTTTATCTACGGTGATACCTTCGCGTCGGAATAGATCGAAAATGGAAAGACCCTTGTACAGGCAGGAATAATCCATAGTTGCCCCGGCAAATCTCAGCCAGTTGTCCGCATAGCTGACATGGCCACGGCGATTTTCAGGCTCCGCAATTTCGGCAAACCAGCCGGTATTTAGTGGTCGTAGGGAGTAGTTGCGAGGAATGCTCATAAAACACAGCCCTTCGCCGGCACCCAGGTATTTATACGAGCCGGCAGTAAAAAATGCTTTGTCAGCAATACCACTCAGGTCGATTGGGCGGGCAAAAAACCCATGGTAACCGTCGACTACAAACTGGGTTTGGGTTGGCTTCTGCTCGACGATTCGCAATAGGTCGGGGAATACCACGCCAGAATCGAAAAACACCAGGCTGGCATAAGCCAGTTGGTAGTCTCCCGTATGCAGTTCCTGCTCAAAGCGCTCTGCCAGGGTGGAGAAGGGGTGTTTGGGTATACGGGTTACTTGTATGTTGGGCAATTCTTCCAGCCGCTGCAGCTGGCGGGTGAAGCTGTAAAATTCTCCATCTGTAGTGAGGATATGCAGGGGTTCAGTGATGGGAAAGGCACTAAGTAGCCGGTAGACAAGCTCGTGGGTATTGGGGGCAATAGCTATTTGAGAAGCGTCGGGGAGGTTTAGTGTTCGCGCGACGGCACTTTGCCAGGCGGGTATTTTTTCCTGGAAAATAGGTCCCCACTTGTCATCGGCGAGCAGTGCCGCATCCTGCCAGTATTGTTGGACTGCCTCCAAGGTCACATCGGGCCAGTAATGGTGGGAGTGACAGGCCATGTGCAGCATGGAGGATGGGCTGCCGCTGGGTGCTTGAGAAAATGCACGATAGAATTTTTTATACATTTGCTTTTCGCGAGGCGAAGCTGAATTATTTATTATTCCCCGCGATTGTAGATCCTGGCAACAGGAAGGAGTAGAGGGTGAGATACCTGCACACAATGGTCCGTGTGGCCAACCTGGAAGAATCCTTAAAGTTTTACTGTGAGAAGTTGGGCTTGCAGTTGGTACATCGCAAAGATTATGACAAAGGGCGTTTCACCCTGGTATATCTTGCGGCCCCTGAGGATGTCGATAGTGCTCGCCAGTATAAAGCGCCCACGCTGGAACTCACTTACAACTGGGATTCGGAGTCCTACAGTGGCGGGCGAAACTTCGGCCACCTGGCTTATGGAGTGGATGATATCTACGCCGTCTGCCAGAGAATGATGGATGCGGGGGTTACGATCAATCGTCCCCCTCGCGATGGCCATATGGCCTTTTTCCGTTCGCCGGACGGTATCTCAATTGAACTGTTACAAAATGGCGAGCCCCTGGAACCGAGGGAACCCTGGAAGTCGATGGAGAACAGCGGCGAGTGGTAATTGGCCCTGGCAAGGCTCTCATTTGACTTTGGCTTTTAGGTAAATTGATAAGGAATTTATGTGAAGAACCGCAGTTGCATTTTACTGGCCGGCGCCAAAGCGGCGCGTAGGGTTCGCGAGGAGGGATTACATCAAGGGCAGTTCTCAACCTTGGTGGGAGCTTCTGGGGGCCCCAAGTGGCTGGTTATCAGTCAGCTGGATCGGGTTCTTATGGGGGCTTTTTTCAAAGGTCGCAGTGAGCCTATTGCGACGCTGGGTTCATCAATCGGTAGTTTTCGCAATATGTGCTACGCCATGGAGAATCCTTTGGCGGCGCTGGAACGTCTGGAATATGGGTATATTCACCAGAGCTACGGCGATACCAAGCCTACCCCGGCTGAGATTACGGCGACGGGTGGCGCGATTCTTCAGGAAGTGTTAGGGGAAAGTGGTGCGCGCGAGGTGGTGGAGAATCCCTTGTGGCAGAGTCACTTCGTGACAGCGCGTGGGCGTGGCCCCCTGGCAAGTGAAAAGCGAGCTATTCTGGCCCCGGCGCTCTTTACGTCTGCGTTGGTCAATGCGGTTTCCAGACATAGCCTTAAAGCCTTCTGGGAGCGCGTAGTGTTTCACTCCCGGGCCCAGGCCACTGTGAAGTTTGGCAATCTGAGTACGGCGAATGCCCCCCTCACTCCGGAGAATGTCCGTGAGGTGGTGCTCGCCAGTGGTTCTATACCACTGGTAATGGCGGGTGTGCGCAACCCGGCTGGCGCACCCTTGGGAAATTATCGCGATGGCGGGATTACAGACTACCACTTTGATTTGCGCTTCAGCCATCCACGTGGATTAGTGCTCTACCCGCATTTCTTCCCGTTTATGGTGCCCGGTTGGTTCGACAAGGGGTTGTCCTGGCGACGTGTGCGTGGCGATGCCATGATGTCGACACTACTGATCGCACCGTCGCCGGGGTTTGTGGAGCGATTACCATTTGGCAAGATCCCGGATCGCAACGACTTTTATAAGATGCCCTCGGATGAGCGTGTGCGCTATTGGAAAAAAGTGGTGGAAATGAGCCGGCAGGTGGCAGACGACTTTTATGAAATCTGGCAGACCGGCCGGGTAGCAGATCATCTTATCGAAGTGGGTTCCGATGATTTGCCCCACAAGTTGCAACAGGTTGGGGCCGCATGAAGATGGCACCGGAATTTAGCCCTCCGCAGGAGGAGTTTCGCACTACCCAGGAGCGTGTGTATTTTCAGGTGCGAGATGCCATTCTGCGTGGCAAGTTTTTGCCGGGGCACCCGGTCACTATCCGGGGTTTGGCGGCGGACTTGAATTGCAGCCCGATGCCTGTCCGTGAGGCCTTGCGGCGCCTGACCTCGGAGCGAGCGCTAGAGCTGTCTGATACCCGCCGTGTCACTGTGCCCACCATGACGCCAGAAAAGCTCGCAGAGATTTGTGCGGCACGGGTTGCGCTGGAGTGTCAGGCCGCAGAGCAGGCGCTGCCCTTTGTAGGACGGGGGGCCCTCGAGCGGTTACGACAGCTAGATGCTCGAGTCACTAAAGCGCTCAGAGAGAAGGATATCGAGGAGTATGTGACGGCCAATCTCGATTTCCACTTTACCCTCTATCGCCTGGGGCATCCCCATATCATCCTCTCGCTGATAGAGAGCCTATGGCTGCAAACAGCTCCCTTGCAGCACCTGGTGTTCCAGCGCTTCGGTGTACAAGAGTTGCCGGACCGTCACGAGGACCTGCTTGGTGCGATTGCCGATGGCGATGTGGCGCGAGTGCGCCTTGCTATTCGTCAGGATATTGAGGAGGGGCTCGGCTCAATTCCCGCCGAAGAATTACTCTAGGGCTTGGGCAGGCGCTTTTACAGCCATATTTATAGGAGCCAGCCCAGGCCAACAAGCCCGACCTTTTTAGCCATCTTGATAGGTCACTGTGAGAGTCTTCACGTATCCCTGTTGTAAGGGTTCTTGTTGCCGCAATTTCAGGTCAGGATTTTCTACAAGCTAAGGGTAACTGCGGTTCTGGACCCTATTGTTACCCTGAGGCATAGATAGATCTTGCGCTTCCGTCAGTCTCGCCACTAGAATGTGATCACAAATTTTGGAAGCAATACCCTGTCCGGCAAGGCACGTTAATGGGCTCCGGAGGGTAGGTGATCAATTGCGGGATGACTCATTCGATGCATGCGGGCTCTCGTCCGGTGCTGTGGAGAGCCCCCAGAGCAAAGCCAGGAGCGAAATATGAACAAAAGTGAGCTGCAACAACACGACCGCGAGCACCTGCTGCACCCCTTTACTGACTTCAATGACTTGGGGCAACAGGGCACCCGGGTGATCACCAGTGCTGAAGGCGCTTATATCACCGATATCGATGGTAATCGTCTACTGGATGGCATGTCTGGTTTGTGGTGCTGCAACCTGGGTTATAGCCGTAAGGAAATTAGCGATGCAATCTATGAGCAGCTGAATACCCTGCCGTTCTATAACAGTTTCTTCCAGTGCACTACCGTGCCATCTATCGAGCTGGCAGATGCCCTGGCAGAAGTAACTCCCGCCAGTATGAGCAATGTGTTCTTCACCGGCTCCGGTTCTGAGGCGAATGACACCAATTTGCGCCTGATTCGCCGTTTCTGGGATCTGCAGGACAAGCCCGAGAAGCGCATTGTGATTTCCCGCAAAAATGGTTATCACGGCTCCACCATCGCCGGTGCCAGCCTGGGTGGTATGAGCGGTATGCACAAGCAGTTCCAGCCGCTGGATTACATTGAACACGTACAGCAGCCTTACTGGTTTGCTGAGGGCGGGGAAATGTCCCCAGAGGAGTTCGGTATTCAAGCCGCGCGCAGCCTCGACGAAAAAATCCAGGAGCTGGGCCCTGAGAAAGTGGCCGCCTTTATTGCCGAACCTATCCAGGGTGCAGGTGGTGTGGTCATTCCGCCGGAAACCTACTGGCCAGAAGTGAAGAAAGTATTGGATCAATACGACATTCTGTTGGTGATGGATGAGGTGATATTCGGCTTTGGGCGCACTGGTGAATGGTTTGGTGCAGATTATTACGGCCTCAAGCCGGACCTGATGACTTTCGCCAAAGCGGTGACCAATGGTTATTTCCCTCTCGGCGGTACCATGGTAGGTGATCGCGTTGCTGATGTGATCAAGAGCAAGGGCGGGGAATTTACTCACGGCTACACCTACTCTGCGCACCCCGCGGCCTGTATGGCAGGCCTGGCCACTATTAATATCCTGCGCAATGAGAAGATTATCGAGAATGTGCGCGATGTGACTGGCCCTTACCTTGCCAAACGTTGGGCAGAGTTGGCAGAGCACCCCATCGTTGGTGAGGCGCGCAGCCTGGGTATGGTCGGCGCTTTGGAGCTGGTGAAAGACAAGGCCAGCCGCGCCCGCTTTGATGATGACTGCACTGCCGGTGGCGTATGTCGTGATCTGAGTATCAAGCACGGTTTGGTCATGCGTGCCGTGGGTGATGCCATGGTGATTGCGCCGCCACTGATTATTACCACTGAGCAGGTGGATGAGCTTGTGGAAAAAGCGCATCGCGCGCTTGACGACACCGCTAAAGCTCTAGCGTAAACTCGGGGTCTAGCCCCTTTTTTGGAAGCGGCGCAAGGCTGTCACCCACTATCCGTCAACGGAGAATGCAGGTGACCGCCCTGGGCCGCTTCTGCGGTTTGACAGGATTACCTCAGGCAACTTATGTCACAAGAAAAAGAATTTACTGCCCAACCAGAGCTGTTGGAGCAGTCGCGCAAATTCCTGGCAGAGCACACGGACCTAAAGTGGATTGAAGGCTTTATGTTCGATATCAATGGTGTCCCCCGTGGCAAATGGCTACCAGCAGAGGCGGCGGAGAAGCTGCTGAAGGGAAGCCTGCAAATGCCCCGTAGCGCTGTCAGCCTGGATATCTGGGGGCGGGATATTGAAGATAGCCCTCTGGTGTTTGCCAGTGGTGACAGTGATGGTGTTTGTCTGCCGGTATCGCCGATCAGTCTGGCGCCCTGGCACCGGGAGGTAACAGCACAGCTGCATATGCAGTTGCACGAGGCGGATGGCTCTTCACTCTATGCCGATCCACGTGCCCAGCTGCAGCGGGTGGTGGATCGCCTGCAGAAGCTCGGTTATACCGCAGTCTGTGCCACCGAATTGGAATTCTATTTGTTGCGCGATGACGTTGATCACTTGGCGCGCCCGCGCCCAGTCAGCGACAACGATGCCGAACTGGTGCCCTCTACCGATGTATATGATTTGTCTGAGCTGAACGCGCAGCGTCACTTTTTTGCCGATGTGCGTGCCGCTTGTGAGGAGCAGGGTATTCCAGCTGATTCAGTGCTTTCAGAGTGTGCGCCCGGTCAGTTTGAAATTAACCTGTTGCACAGTGCCGATCCTGTCAAGGTGGCGGATCAAACTCTGTTATTTAAGCGCCTTCTGAAAGGCGTGGCGCGCAGCCACGGCTTCCGTGTAAGCACTATGGCTAAACCCTTTGGGGATCAGGCTGGCAACGGTATGCACGTGCATATGAGTTTGATTGATAGTCATGGTAAAAATGTTTTTGATGATGGCAGTGAAGAGGGCTCCGAGCTGCTGCGTCAGGCAGCGGCAGGTATGTTGGCAACCGCCAATGATGCGATGGCTTTCTTTGCGCCACACAGCAATTCCTACCGCCGCTTCCAAGAGAGTTCTCACGCGCCGCTGAATCTGTGCTGGGGCTACGACAACCGAACCACCACTTTGCGAGTACCAGCCAGTAATCCCGAGGCTCGTCGTATCGAACACCGCATTGCCGGTGCCGATGTGAATCCCTACTTGGTGTTGGCGGGTATTTTGGCCGGTGTCTGCCACGGAATTGAGAACCAGTTACAAGCTCCCGATCCGGTTGAAGGCGATGCCTATCAGGTGCAAAGCGAGCAACTGATCAATACCTGGAGTGGGGCACTTAAGCGCTTTGATAAGAGTGCCTTGTGGAGAGAATATCTCGATCCTCGGTTTGTCGAACTTTTCCTTATGCTGAAGCGTCAGGAGATGGCGGAGATTGGCGCTCGAGTTACCGATGTGGAATACCAAAGTTATTTGCATCGGGTTTAATCACGGTTTCTCGTGTACCGGCGGCATAAATACTGAACGGCTTTTACGACAGGAATGCCGGCAGGAATACAGGAGAGATCGATACTCTGCTATACCTAAATTTAAGTGCGTAACGTACTTGAAACTCTCCTCCTGAAAGTGTGTTCGAGAAACCTGGCCCGCCTTTTGGCGGGCATTTTTTTGCCGGTCAAAAATAAATACATAGGCTATTTTCTCAGCTCTTTTGCCAAAAAACTCTTGTCACACTTTTCTTTCTATTCATTCTGCCTCTGATGACGGGCTGAGAGTAAACCTGGCGCAGGCAAAAATATTTTTAAATGGGGTATGTGCAGCGCAGAGATCTGGTGTAGTTCATCGGCCGATAATGTATTTGATAGAAGTTCGCCGCGTACTTTATTTGGCTTCAGAAGCCACGCGGAAGGGCAGACTGGCCAAGAGAGTGGATTACTTCTGCCTAGCAGTCATTTCCCCGCCAGTGTATTCTTCCGCTTTATCAGCGTAGAGCCCCGGATTGGTCGATTGCTATAGCCAGGCTTCACAGCAGGGCGCTGCCTTTTTGATTAATGAGTGTGGGTCTCAGAACAAGCAGATGGGGAATCTATGACCGCCTTGGGAAATTGTGCAGACGGTCCAATGGCTAGCGAGACACGGCCACTAAAAATATGTCTACTGGGATATCGCAGTCATCCGCACAGTGGTGGCCAGGGAATTTATCTCCGTTACTTGAGTAAGGCTCTGGTTGATGCCGGCCATTCGGTCGATGTGATATCCGGCCAGCCCTACCCAGAGCTGGATGAGCGGGTGAACTTGATCAAGATGCCCGGACTCAATCTCTATGAAGTAGAAAAACCCAGCCGTGCCCTTAGACCAAAACATCTGCTCTCTTGGGCAGACTTCTTTGAATGGTTGAGTAAACTGACCGGCGGTTTTGCCGAGCCATATACTTTTGGTCGTCGCGTGCGTAAATACTTACGTCAGCATGGTCACCAATACGACATAGTTCACGATAACCAATCGCTTTGCTATGGGCTGTTGGATATCGAGCGCAGCGGCCTCCCAGTTGTTGCCACTATTCACCATCCCATTACCCGCGATCGCCAGCTAGCCCTAGATGCGGCGCCGGACTGGCGCTTTCGTTTGTTGGTGCGACGTTGGCACAACTTCCTGAATATGCAAATCAAGGTTTCGAGGAAGTTGCGCCATATTGTCACGGTATCGCGCCAGTCAGAGCGGGACATCATCGAACAATTCGGGGTGGCGCCGGAGCAAATACACTTGATCTATAACGGTATCGACACAGAGATCTTCAGCCCCGATAACAAGGTGCAACGCCAACCCTTGCGCATTATGACGACCTCTTCGGCGGACCAGCCGCTCAAAGGGCTTGGAGTCTTACTTCAGGCTATGGCCGGATTGCGTGAGCGCTTTCCTGAGCTGGAGCTATTGGTGGTTGGTCGTTTGCGCAAAGGTGGCGCTACCGAAAAGCTGTTGCAGAAGTTGAACCTGCAAGATGCTGTACAGTTTGTGTCTGGGATTTCCAATGAAGAATTGGTGAACCACTACCGCAGTGCAACAGTTGTGGCCTGCCCATCACTGTATGAAGGGTTTGGCTTGCCTGCGGGTGAGGCGATGGCCTGTGGGGCCCCGGTGGTTTCCAGTGATGGAGGTGCGCTGCCAGAAGTTGTCGGCGACGCCGGCATCGTCGTCCCGGCCGGTGACAGTAATGCGCTGGCGGAGGCCCTTGGTCGTGTTCTGGCGGATGAATCTTTGCAAGCGGATATGGGCGCTCAAGGCAGGGCGCGTATCGAAAATAAGTTCTGTTGGAGTTTGGCGGCATCGAACCTGGTGGCTTACTACCGGGAAATACTTGGCGAGTCTGTGGTGCAACAGCAGAACGAAACGGGCTTAGTCGATACAGATGTTAGCGGTGCGGAGGCTGCTTAATGATTACTGTAGATCCGCAACACCTGAACCTTCGCCCGGGACAAAAAGTTTTGGACCTGGGCTGTGGCGAGGGGCGTCACTCCATTCATTTGATGATCACTGATGAGGTGGATGTATACGGCATCGATCTGTGCCTAGATGATGTGTGTACCGCCAATGAGCGGGCAGAGCCTTTTAATAATTCTGAACACGCCAAAGGGCGCCTGTTACTTGGGGTTGCCAATGGTTTGCAGCTGCCGTTTGCCGACGCCACATTCGATGTGGTGATCTGCTCCGAGGTATTGGAGCACATTCATGAGTACAAAGCGGTTCTCGCAGAAATTGACCGTGTATTGAAACCCTCAGGTATCTTTGCCGCTACTGTGCCGGCGTATTTTCCCGAGTGGGTCTGCTGGCAGCTTAGCGATGCGTATCATCAGGTGGAGGGGGGGCATATTCGTATTTTCCGTGAGCGGGAGCTGCGTCAGAGTATTGAAGCTCTGGGACATCGCCATTTCGCTCGGCACAAGGCGCACGCACTGCACGCGCCCTATTGGTGGTTGAAATGTCTGTTTTGGGATAAACCAGATAACCGCTTGGTGAAAGCTTACCATCGCTTGTTAGTGTGGGACTTGATGAAGCGGCCCGCACTCACACGTGTGGCTGAAAAGCTGTTGAATCCTCTTTTGGGGAAAAGTGTCGCGCTCTACTTTGTGAAAGCGGAGCAGCCGGCGCCTGAGCCCTTGGGTTTGGCAGGGGAGGTGAACCCATGAGTGAAACGGTATTGCCCCCCAAAAAGAGTACAAGCCTTTTCCCCGTAGGTTTTGTGCGTGATAGCGCAGCCTACATCCTTTCCCAGCAATTACCCGATGGCTCAATCCCCTGGTTTAAAGGGCACTATGCCGATCCTTGGGATCATGTTGAGGCGGCCATGGGATTGGCTATCGCCGGAGAATTTGGTGCCGCGGAGAAAGCCTATCGCTGGTTGGCGGATATTCAATTGCCGGATGGCAGCTGGTGGGCGGCTTATAAAGATGGAGAGATCGATAACGGTGAGCGCCGGGAGACTAATTTTGTCGCCTACGTAGCCACTGGGGTCTGGCACTATTTCCTGATCAGTGGCGACAAAGGTTTTCTACAGCAGTACTGGTCGATGGTTGAGCGCGCTATCGATTTTGTCCTGGGTCTTCAGACTGAACACGGTGAAATTCACTGGGCTGTGGATGCCGGGGGACAGCCTAAAGAGGATGCCCTGATTACCGGCTGTGCCTCAGTTTTTAAAAGCCTTGAGTGCGCGATCAATATTGCCAGTGTGTTGGGGGTGGCTCGACCGGAATGGGTGCGGGGACGCACGGCATTAGGTGAGGCTCTACAGAGTAAACCCGAGCGTTTTGACCGTACCTGGGAGAGCAAGGCACGTTTTTCCATGGATTGGTTTTACCCTGTGCTCACAGGCGCATTTACAGGCGAAGCTGCGCGTGCTCGACTGCAGCAGCGCTGGGATGAGTTTGTGGTGGCCGGTTTGGGTTGCCGTTGTGTCAATGATGAGCCCTGGGTGACCGTGGCGGAATCCTGCGAGTTGACTATGGCCCTATTGGCCTCGGGGCAGCGGGCACGTGCGGAGATCATTTATCGCGGCCTGCACCGCTGGCAGGACAGCGATGGTGGCTACTGGACTGGATATGTCTATCGAGACCAGGCGGTTTGGCCCGAGGAGAAAACCACCTGGACCGTGGGTGCGATGCTGCTTGCGGCAGATGCACTCGCCAACCTGACGCCGGCGAGCGGTTTGTTTACCTCGGTGTGCCTGCCTTCAGATACGGCGAAGGATGCCCAGGGTGTCGACAGTTTCGACCAGCTCGAATTGAGCGGAAGCTAGAGCGAGCTTGTAAATGTCATAGGGGGCTTGGCCGCCATCGGCGGGGTCGGGGAATATATCGTGAATGGCCAGGTAGCCGCCTGGCACAATATGCCTGGACCAGCTGCGGTAGTCGGTCAGTGCCGCTTCAAGGGAGTGGCCTCCGTCGATAAATACCAGGCCCAGTGGGGTATTCCAGTGGCGCGCGGCCACCGAGGAGGGAGCTACCACGGGCACAACCCAGTCTTCCAGTTCGGCCGCTCTCATATTGGCTCGAAAGGTTCGGAAGCTGTCCATTAGGTTGGCTTTTTGGTCAAACAAATCGGGATCGTGGTATTCCTCACCCGGTTGATGCTCCTCGGAGCCGCGGTGGTGATCCACGGCAAACACGACACTGTCGGTTAGTTTGCAGGCTGAGGCTAAGTAGATTGTGGACTTCCCGCAGTAGCTGCCTACTTCGAGGCAGGGGCCGAGGCTGCTGGTCTCAGCGGCAAGATGATAGAGCGCTTCGCCCTCGTGGGCAGCGAGGAACCCCTTGATGGCTCGGATATCGATGGGCAAATGAATGGACATATTTTACTGCTTGCTATTTTACTTGGCCCAAACACTAAACCGGCGCTTGCACAAAAGCAATTGCGATTTTTTGTGGGCAGTTTGCCCCATCAAGTAGATATTTAATTATGCGCAAGGATCATAGGCCTTATTGGTTAAAGCGCCTGCAGTTGCGTTGGCGCAATTGGCGCACGCACTATTTTTTACTTCCTCAATTTGATGCGGTAGGTGTTGACCCTGAGGTGATGGACCCTTCTTCAGTACATGTTTTTGGAGGGAATGTTCGCCTGGGTAATTATCCCCATTTAATTTCTAATGCGGAAAAGTGCATTCGCTTTACTACCTTTGGGCACAAGGGGCGCGAGGCTTTTATTACCATTGGGAACTATGTGCTGATTTCTCCCGGAGTGCGGATATCGGCTGCGCAGTCCATAGAAATTGGCGATGCCTGTATGATCGCCGCTAATGTTTATATTTCTGATTCCGATTGGCATGGCCTCTATAATCGTACCAGGCCTTTTCGTTGCACTGCGCCGGTGCGTCTTGGGAATAATGTTTGGATTGGCGATAGTGCGACTATTTGTAAAGGCGTAAGCATTGGTGATAATTCCGTTGTCGGCGCGGGTAGTGTGGTCACCAAGGATGTGCCAGCCAATACAGTGGTAGCAGGGAATCCAGCCAAGCCGATAAAAACCATTAACCCCAAACGGAGAATGATTACCCGCGAGGCGCTTTTTGCCGATGCTTTCCGCCAGGCTCACAATATGGATGAGCTGGATAAATATATGCTGCAAGGTAATAGCCTATTTGGCTGGCTGCGCGCTGTATTTTTCCCTCGCCGCGGCGATTAACGTTGATCACTGCTTCGCTCTGATTTTTGCGAACAGGTAAAAAGATGAAAAAAAGAAAAAGTATTGTTCTGATTGGCATGCCGGGTGCAGGTAAAAGTACTTTGGGTGTGTTGCTGGCCAAAGAGCTGGCCCTGGATTTTGTTGATACAGATGTTTTGATTCAGGCGCGGGAGGGGAAAACACTACAGGAAATTATGGCGGAGAGTGACTACCTCAATTTACGGGCTATAGAGGGGGAGGTCATAGCCGCAGCGCAGCTGCCCAAGCATGTGGTTTCTACTGGGGGTAGCGCTGTCTACAGTGCTGAGGGAATGGCTAATCTACGTGCGCAGGGCACAGTCGTGTTTTTGGAATGTTCCGCAGATGAGCTTCGCCGGAGAATCCACAATTATGAAAGTCGTGGGATAGCCAAAGCACCGGAGCAAAGTTTTGAAAGTTTATTTGAGGAGCGCCAGATCCTCTACCGCAAATATGCGGATATTACTTTGCGCTGTGATGGCTTGAATCTGCAACAGGCTTTGGATCAATTAATGCAAAAGCTGCGGGCGTTGGCTTGATAGGTTTTTTGAGCCCCACAAACTTTGGGGCTCATTCATGAGGCTCTGGTATTGCCTCAGCCTCTTTTTCTGCTAGAGCGGCAACTGAGTGGTATATTTCACTTGTTTAAGGGCGAAGGTGGAATTCACCGAGGCGACATTGGGCAGGTGCACCAGTGAGCGTTTTAACAGTTGCTCGTAATGTTCAACACTGTCCACTACTACACGCAGAACATAGTCCTTGTCGCCACTGGTTGAATAGCATTCGACCACTTCCTGAACATCCTGTACCGCAGTCTCGAAATTATTCAGGGACTCTTCATCGTGGTTGTGGATGGTCACGTAACAATATACTGTGACTCCCAGGTCCAATTTACGCGGGTCCAGCAGGGTGACTCGGCCGCGAATAATACCCTCCGCCTCCAGCCTTTTGATACGGCGCCAGCAGGGGGTGTGGGAAAGACCGACTTTGTCTCCGAGCTCCGCCATGGAATAATCGGCGTTCTCCTGCAGCGCTCGCAGAATCTTGCGGTCGAAATCATCCAGGTCTGTCGAACGCTTCATAAAGACTCCTATCCTATAAAAAATTGCTCGATCGAGATTTTCATCACAAATTTACGCACATTTACGTAAATAAAGCAATGCTCTGTTGCGCTTAACGCACTAGTATGACCTGACCAATCCGTTTCAGCCTGAGCGCTTTTTGTGATTACCCGCCAGAGAGTTTTGCAGGGTGCCGAAAAATTGATCAGCTAACTACCGAGACGGAGCAATTCGGAAGAATAATGACTTATAGCTCGAACTGGGTTTCGAGAAGAATAAATGACCGGAAACTAGGTGTATGACTGAAAAAGTAGCCAGTCCCCAGCGCGCGGTGGACTCCCAGGGGAAAAAACAAATCTCACTGGATGACCGCTTTACCACCCTCAAAGGCCGTGTGCTTCTTTCGGGGATCCAGGCGCTGGTGCGTCTGCCCATTGACCAGATGCGGATGGACCAAGCTCGCGGTTTAAATACCGCAACTTTTATCTCCGGTTACCGCGGCTCTCCCCTCGGTGGTTATGACTTGCAGCTCTCAAGGGCCAAAAAGTTACTGGATCAGCACAATATTCGATTCCAGCCGGGCGTGAATGAGGAGCTGGCCGCGACGGCCGTGTGGGGCTCCCAGCAGGTTGGCCTATTCGATGGCGCTCAAGTCGATGGCGTTTGTGGTATCTGGTATGGCAAGACTCCGGGCGTGGATCGCTCATGTGATGCCTTCCGTCACGCCAATGCTGCGGGTTCCTCGCCAAAGGGTGGTGCTCTTATTATCGCTGGGGATGACCACGGCTGTAAGTCCTCTTCCTACCCGGGGCAGTCGGAATTTGCTTTCGTGGATATGCATCTTCCAGTCTTGAATCCTGCAACTGTGCAGGAGGTCTTGGATTACGGCCACTATGGCCTTGAGTTGTCCCGTTTTAGTGGCTGCTGGGTGGCAATGATCACTCTGGCAGAGAATATGGATAGTTCCGCTACCGTGGAAGTCGATCCCCAGCGGGTGCAGTTCAATTATCCTGAGATCGAGCGCCCCGCAGGTGGCCTGAATATCCGCAAGCAGGATAACCCCCTCGAACAGGAAGAGCGTCTGTGGCGCTATAAGCGCCCGGCGGCTCTGGCATTTGCTCGGGCGAACAAGCTGAACAAGGTTGTGCTGGAAAACTCCAATGCCACTCTTGGTATCGTCACTACCGGTAAGGCTCACCTGGACTTGATGCAGGCCTTCGAGGACATGGGGATTAATGAGGAAAAAGCCCGTCAATTGGGCATTCGTATCCTCAAAGTGGGGATGACCTATCCCCTCGATGTACCTGGAATTCAGGAGTTTGCCCGCGGCTTAGATACTCTACTGGTGCTGGAGGAGAAGCGTAGTCTGATGGAGGTGCAGCTGAAAGAGGAGCTGTACAACGTCCACCTCAAAGACCCCAATTTCCCGCGTATTCTCGGGAAAGTAGATGAACACGATCAACCGCTGATGCCCGCCTATGGTGAGCTATCTCCGGCCATTATTTCCCAGGTGCTTGGTCTGATTTTGGATCAGGATAAGCTGGGTGAACGCGGGCGACATCGCTTGATGCGCCTTAATGCCCTGGCCCAGCGCATCGCGCAACAGGCGGGTTCCAATGTTTCTCGCCTACCCATGTTTTGTGCCGGCTGCCCGCACAACCGTTCCACCAAAGTGCCTGAGGGCAGTCGCGCCCTTGCCGGAATCGGCTGCCACTATATGGCCCAGTGGCTGGACCGCGAGACGTTCACCTTTACTCAAATGGGCGCCGAAGGAGTCAACTGGGTGGGGCAGGCGCCTTTCACCGATGAAAAGCATGTATTTGTGAACCTGGGGGATGGTACTTATTTCCACTCGGGGGTCCTCGCAATTCGCGCTTCTGTCGCCGCTAAGGTAAATATCACCTACAAAATTCTGTTCAACGATGCCGTCGCCATGACAGGTGGCCAGCCCCATGATGGAGAGTTGGCGCCGGATATGATTTGCCGCCAAGTGCTGGCCGAGGGTGTGCAGAAGGTTGTTCTGGTGATGGACAACCCAGACAAATATCAGGGCGCCCTGAGCTTCCCTTCCGAGGTAGAGATTCGCCATCGGGATTATATGCCGGCGGTCATGGAGGAGTTGCGTGAGGTGGAAGGGTGTACGGTCATTATTTACGACCAGACCTGTGCCACTGAATTGCGCCGTAAGCGCAAGCGCGGCTTACTACCCCAGGCTGAGGGGCGCCCCTTTATTAATGAGTTGGTGTGTGAAGGCTGTGGCGACTGTGTGCAGCAATCCAGCTGTATTGCCGTGGAAAAGGTTTCTACAGCTTTGGGGGACAAGCGCCGTGTTAACCAGACCGGTTGTAATCAGGATCTCTCCTGTATCAATGGCTTCTGTCCCTCGTTTGTGACGGTAAAAGGTGGGCGCTTGGCTAAAGGTGCGGGCGTTGGCGATGTCTTGCGCACAGAGGCAGAAAAGCTGCCTGCACCAAAGCTGCCGGATCTGGATGAGCCCTTTAATTTCCTGGTGACAGGAGTGGGTGGTACCGGGGTGGTGACTATTGGTGCTCTGTTGGCGATGGCGGCCCATATAGAAGGCAAAGCCTGCAGTACCCTGGATCAGACCGGCCTCGCGCAAAAAGGCGGCGCGGTGTATTCCCATATTCGTTTTGCAGCTCACCCAGAAGCATTGCAAGCGGTGCGAATCTCCGATGGTCGCGCCGATGCACTGATGGCCTGTGATTTGATCGCTGCGGGAAATCTCGCCGCCTGTTTGGCCAAGCTGGATGAAACCCACAGTCGTGCGGTGGTGAATACCCACCTGAGCCCCACCGCTGCCACCGTTTTGGGGCGTGAGGATGCTCACTCTCCGCAAGCCGTTCTCGATACCCTAAGTAACGCGGTTAACGCGCTGGATTCTGTTGAGGCCCACCGTCTGACCAAATCTGCACTTGGAGATACTCTGGCGGCCAATATATTTATGTTGGGCTTTGCTTGGCAAAAAGGCCTATTGCCACTTTCCCAGGCGTCGCTGTTGCAGGCAATTGAGCTGAATGGCGTGGCAGTGGAGGGCAATCTGCAGGGCTTTGCTGCCGGGCGTCTTGCTGCCGCAGACCGCAAAGCTCTAAACCGGTTGCTTGCTCACGATCGAGCGCCTGTACAGCTACCCAAAGGTTTGGATGAAATTGTTGCTCACCGGGTTGAGCATCTGACTGGCTATCAAAATGTAGAGTTGGCTAAGCGCTACCAAGTTTTGGTGGATAAAGTTAAAGCGGCGGAAACCCTTAAGGTACCCGGGCGCCAAGCGGTCGCCGAAGTGGTGGCGCAAAATTATGCCAAGTTACTTGCTTACAAGGATGAGTATGAGGTTGCGCGCCTCTACACTGACGGGCGCTTTACTCAATCCTTGCAGGAGAATTTTAGCGGAGACTTTGTCCTCGAATTCAACTTGGCGCCGCCATTACTGGCCCGTTTCGACAAAGTGTTGGGGCGTCCTCGCAAAATGAAGTTTGGTGGTTGGATGCACAAAGCATTCGGAATCTTGGCCAAATTAAAGTTCCTACGCGGTACTGCTCTGGATATTTTCGGCTATACCGCTGAGCGACGTATGGAGCGGTCTTTAATCACTGAGTATGAGCAATTGGTTGAGAAAGTGGTGGGGCAGTTGAACGAACAAAACCATCAGGCGGCTATTGAATTGCTCAGTTATCCTGAGGTTATTAAAGGTTACGGGCACATCAAAGAGGCTAATGTATTGGAGGCGCAACGCCAAAGAGAGCAGGCGCTAAGTCGTTTTGAAAATCCTGTTGGTAAAACCGGCCAAGCTAGAGAGGTTGAAATTTTCGACCCCACTAAAGCTCAGCAAGTGGGCTAACGCTCCGCTCCTAATAAAGCCCCGGTGGGTTTCCGCCGGGGGGTGTTTTGCTTACCAGAATCCCTGCATACGAATAGCAAGCTGCTTGGTTTGATCGCCGGTAAATTTATCATCCCCGAGAGTCACGTTCAGCATCAGGCGCACTTTGGGATTAAAATAATAATTAAACCCAAAAACAAAATTACTTACCTTCATGCCGGGAATATCCCGGTTTTCGATGGTGTCGTAGCGTGCGGTAATCTCGAAGGCGCTCTCTGGTGGAGTAGGTTTGATAGATTTGAAAACTCCACTTTTCTCATCATAGGGTTTGTGCTGACCAGTGATGGCCCAACTTCCCACGATATACCAAGTGCGTACATCTTGTTCTCCGATAAAACAACCGGTATATGGGTCACAAAAAAAACGAGGCGGCGCACCAAAGAACTCGAAAAATGTAAATTCGGACAAATAGAAATCTCCGGAAAAATTCCCAAAAGCGTATTCAGACTGGGCGTAAAAAGGCCCATAGGCGCCAGCGAGTTCTAATCCCAGAATCCACACATCTCCACCGGGGTCGCCCTGATAAAATTCATCATCGCCAAAATCACCGAAGAAAAATTCACCACCACCGGGGCTCAGTGCAACCAGTTGTTCTGGGCCGCGACGCCCTGCGTATTCGACTAGCGCCTCGCGCGGTGGCGTGTCTTCATTGGCATCTTCATAGCTGAATGAAGCGCCCAGATGTACAGTACTGTCGAAGTTACTGATTGGGGCCCAGGTAAATCGGGTGGCGGCACCAATACCCTCGTTGCGTGGATCACCGGGGTTGCGCAGATTAAAAAGGGTGACCCCATAGGTATGACAGCACCAATGGGTATGCCAGCCAATTCCCTGTTGCCTGCCGCGGTTGTCGTAAATACCAGCGGATGAGGCAAAGGCTCTCTCCATCATGGTGATTTGATTGGAGGAAGTGAGTTGGTTCATCGAGCGGCTGGGTTTAAAGTTTCCTATGCGGAGACTACCATCAAAGACTTTAGTGCCCAGGTATACAGTCCTTAATCCTCCAGTTCCAGAGGAGGCAAAGTCTCTTTCCAGTTCGTATTCCCATTTCCACAATTTTCCCCGCATTTTTAGTCGTACTCGACGAAAATCTGTAGTGTTTACGGGTTCTTCAAGTTCTATATCAAACAAGCTGGTGTCATAATAGTTTTTATCTTTGTCAAAAAAATATGTGTCAAAGTGAATGCGGCCGCCGAGTTCTGCAGAAAAATTTTCATCCTTGGACGTAATTTTTAGTCCCCCTTCAGTTTTGGCCTTATCAGCAGTGGCGAAGGGAGATGAAAGTACACAGGTTAGGGCGAAATACAGGGCGTAGTATTTCATGCAGTGTCCTTAGAGGCGGCTGTATCTTTAGCTGCGTATTGTTGCAGTTTAGCAAGTAGGTTTGATGATTTTTCGGTTTTCTGGGGTAGGGCTTACTTATAAATAGAAGGTCTTGGGGTATGGCCGAGTAAGGGATGGGTGTACTTAAGTAAGTCCGTGAAACACCTGCAGCTGTGTATACTTGTGCAAGTGTTTCTTGGGTGGAAATGAAGCAGGTTACAGCTCAATTGTTTTCCTGATAAGTGAAAGTTTAGATGCGCTCCAGCTTATAGCCTTTTTGCTTCATCAGCTCAGCAATGCTGCCTTGGCCGACTAAATGGCCGGCGCCGACAACCACAAAGAGTTTCTGATACTTCGGCGCTTTTAAGATTATTTTGTTCGCCATTTTCTCATTGCGCTGAAAAAACAATTTTTCATAAAGCGGCTGATACTCGGGACTTTCTTCAAGGCCATCGAGAATAATCAGGTGATTGAGAGCTTTGTCGTCTCCGGCTTTCCATGCACTGGTGAGCTTTGGCAAAAAGGTAGAGATATCTTCCAGCTGCTCAAGCGTCTGCTGGAGTAAAAGGGCGGGATTATCCAGGCCATTTAATAGCTGAAATTGCTGTAGAACTCCCTCCAGCTCCAATACCGGTTTGCCGTCCTTTTTAGCCTTACTTAGGAAGTGGCGATCGATACCCAGTTCCGGGTTGAGCCCCTGGGCCTGCATTTCGATCATACTCATGGAAATCATGGCGATGGCTGGGCGCTGGCGAATAAACATAGCCTCCGGCATGTTGCGTTTGTGCATCCAGGCTTGTAATTTCTTGTACAAATCTGCGGGGAGGTCATCACGCAGGCTGCGTTCTCCCTGATAAACAGACTCCATCATAATTTTCTGCTGTATCAACATATCGCTTTCGGCGGCGAGGATATCAGCTTCAACAGCAACGGCATCACTTTGGGCATAGGCACGCTCTATCTGGGAGCGCATTGGGTAATAGTCTTCTGTGGCCAGGTGGATAGATCCCAGCAAGTAGACAGTTTTATCCTCCTTGGTGGCTTTCCAGAAAATACCTTGATCTGTTTCGGCTGCAGAGGCTGTGCCAACAAATAATATAAGAACAAGAGCGATTGACCGTGTGAAGTAGCGTTGGAACATTACTTTTCCCTGAATGTGTTGAGGCGAATCATGTTAGCACTCGATAAGCCCGTCTGATACCAAGTGACTGTGCAGGTAAATTGGCCTTGCCAGAGGGGTTTGTTGCAAATCTGTGTGGAATCTACTGGGAAATTACTTCTGTGAGGGTCAAAATACTCTCTTTGTTCCACTTTTGCGGTAGATGTTTTGAGAATTGTACAAATCTGGCCTGAATTGGAGCCTGGAGATAGAGGTAAGGCTGCGCTGGATTTCATTCAGGAGTTGGCTCGGCAGGACGTAAAACCAATTGTGATCTCAGCCGGGGGGGCCTTGGTGGCGCGACTCGAACTGCATGATGTCCAACATATCCCATTGCCTTTGAACAAGAAGCCTTTTTGGGCTATGGCCCTTGTGCGCCGCTTACGCAGTGTCCTACAGAATTTAAATGCCGATGTGGTCCATGTCCATGGGCGTTTAACCGCCCAGGTGGTCTGGCGAGCTTGGGATGGTATGGATGTCAATACACGCCCCAGTTTGGTCACTCATGTCGATGGTTATTATTCGCCCAGTCGAAGGGATGTAGGGTTGGTTTCCGGGCCATGTGTGATCGCATCATCCGATGGAATTGCCAGCCACCTGAAAGCGCATCTTGGGGAAAAATTGGTTAATCCTACCCATATCGTGCACTGGGGCATTAGCTCTCGGGAGTTCGATCGCAGTAAACCTGTATCAGGCCAATGGCATCTGCGTTTCCTGAATAGCTATCCGCAACTGGAGGGAAAAAATTGGTGGCTGTATTTGGGCCCCTTGTCTGAAAAGGGTGAGCTGAAGGTGTTTTTGCACGCTCTGGCGCGGGCCGTAACTAGCCGGGAGGATTTATTGGGGTTGGTGGTAGGGGCATCAAAGGGTGGTGATTTACACCATATCCGCAAATTGGAGCAACTGGCTCAAGAGTTGGGGCTGGAAGGGAAAGTACTTTTTCTGGGAGAGAGAAAGGATTTACGGGAGCTCTATGCCTCCTCTCAATTGACTTTCAGTTTGGCCAGCCCTGGTGAGCCTAGCGGCCAAAGTGCTATGCAGGCTTTGGCGATGGGGTGCTCTGTGGTTGCCTATAAAGACACTTGTGCTGGAGAGGTGCTGGAAGGCTGCTTCCCAAAGGGAGTCGTTGAGCGGGGAGATTCGCAAGCTTTATGTGATGTGGGTCTGGCTTTAATGGAGCAGCAGGATAAAGTGGAGTTAAATGGTTTTTTTCATGAAGAAATCGTTAAAAAGACCATAAATATCTATCGGGATTTAGTTGGCTCTTCCATCCGGGCAGAGGCTGATTATGTTTGAGGTTGATTAAAAATTAAAGTGCCCATTAAATGAGGCAAAATCAAAACCGGGATTGGGGATATTCGTATAGGCATTGGAAAAGTGGCTATAGCGCAGCGATAGTGTATGGCCGCTACTGAAGCGATAGCCCAGAGCAAAATGTAAGGCAAAATTTACCTTGGTGCTGAGTCGAATATCACCAAACTCCTGCTGGCTTAAATAAGAAGCGCCGACACCCGCCTCGCCAAAGCTACCGAGGGGTTCACTGCGCGGATACCAACGCAGCACCGGTTTGATTTCAAGAATATTTTGCTGTTGGGTTTTATTGAGGTGTTCCAGGCGGATATAGGAATAACTGCCTTGTCCCCACCACTGCCAGGAATTATTGGCATTGTTGAAAGAGGTGAACAGGTAGGAATAGTTGATACCGCCTACTTTGGCGGCTGAAATCGAGTCTCTCTGCATCAGGACATTTCCTAGCCCCTTTCCTGCGCTGATAATAATTTCCTGCTCGGCGATAGTGGCAGGGGCTCCGGGGAGAATCCAGGCGAGCAAAAGTGTACAGCCCAATGCTGTGTTGCCGCTTACACCATTTTTGGAATATTTACGCATGGGTTGTGAGGATCATAGTTGCAAGAGCTGTAACTAAGACTAGTGGGAAAGTGATTGAAGGCAAGCACGCTACCTATCGACCGCCACCGGCTTCCTCAAGTTTGGCTAGGGCTGAGATCAGCCCCAGGCCGCGGAGTTTTTGGACGGTTATCGCCACTGACGTTTCAGTTGACGAATGGCATCGGAGTGCAGTTGGCGGGCGCGTTCCTGACTGAGCCCAAGCTGTTCGCCGATAACTCTGAAAGAGCAATCCTTGTCTGAAATAAGTCCATAGCGCAGGTTCAATACCGTCCTTTGCCTAGCTGGCAGGCGGTCGACAGCTTCGCGTAGTCGCTCTGCCAGCTCTTGGTTGGTGACCAATTCATCGGTATTGTAAAGTTCGTCGGCGGGAGCGTAATCCAAGCGGGTACTGCTCTGGTCGTCTGCGACAGGGTCGTCCAGTGAGCCTGTTGGGCCGGGTAGCTTGAGCAAGCTTTGAATTCGTTCCAGGTCAAGCCCCGTGTGCCTGGCCAGATTTTCATCGGACGCGGGCTGGCCTAATGCGCGTACCTCGCCGATGGCACGGTAAATTGTGCGTAAGTCATCCTGCACATTGGCTGGCTGGCGAACCAAATCTTCATTGCGCCGCATGGCCAGTTGTATTTCCTGCTGAATCCACCAGTAGGCGTAGGTTGAAAATCGGTAGCCCATTTGCGGCTTGAAGCGCTCTATTGCTTTCATCAAGCCGACGTTCCCCTCCTGAATCAGATCAATAAAAGGGACCGAGGGATTGCGAAAGCGCTTGGCAATAGCGATTACCAGGCGTAAATTGCACTGAATCAGCTTTTTTCTTTGCTCCTGAAAGCGTCTCAGAAGCCCACCGAGTTTGCTTCTTTCTCGTCGGGTGAGTTCTTCGAGTGACAGTAACATCTCTGTGCGAGCAATTATCAGGCCGTGGTCATAGGCACCGGTACTGCCCCGCTGCTCCACGCCTTCACTACGCAATTGCACAAGCTCGGTTCCGCACTGCTGTAATTTCTCAATCAGGGTATCTTCGAGATCCCGCAGTAGGCAGGTGGTACTGTGTTCCTCCTCTGGGGTAAGCAGCTCAAGTCTGTATAGGTGCTTGAGATAGCTTTGCATTGGGGTGCTGCCACTTTCGCTGAGCGATTCCCCAACTGAATGGATCTCTTCGATATCGGGTTCGGCATCTTCTGCCTGACCGCGATTTTCCGCATTGGAGCAGGAATCGGAGAGGGCGTTGTCTGTATCCTTCAGCCAGTCTTCATCCCTTGAGTAAAAGTTTTCTCGGGACAAGTGCTTAAACCTTCTGTTGACTGCGTGAACGATATGCTTTGTTCAGTCTCTCCAGGCGCTCTTGGCGCCCTTTTCACCTTAACGATAGATGAAAGTTGAATTTTGCGTCCATTAAAGGTTGACTGATGAGTTTTTGTGGGAGGGGCTGGGCGCAGCAAACGCCCAGTTAATAAAAGATAAATTATTTTAGGCGCTTAACTCGCATTTTCTTTCCGCCATTGGCGGGTTTCATAAAGAAGGAACCAAACATTGCACGCTCTACAATAATTAGATCGCCGGCCTTCCAGAAAATGCGTCCTGTATCATTTTGCTTCCAGATCTGGCTGTTCTCCAGAATGAGAATCCTTCTATTATGGGTGCCCTCTTGAATCTCAGCGATTCTCGCCTCTACAGGCTCTGGAGCTTCTTTGATTTGCTTTAACTCCTGGCCAAAATCTTGTTCGGCTTGCTTCTCAATGGAGCTGCTTTCCTAGTGAATCTGTATAAACACCGGGGTAAGAATCGTTAAAAGGGAGGTTAGAAAAATTTGAGTCAAGACTATTTATTACGTTTTTGCCGGTTGTTGGCTTTAATTTGCCTGAGCACCTGGCAATGGACAATTGGATTTGTGCGTCTCAGCACGCTTTTAGTGGAACCTACATGGAAAAATACCCTCGATTAAGATGGGTCATCCTGACGTTCTTCAGTGTTTAGGTGGGCTCGTCTGTAATAGCAGCCTTGTCTTAGGGGATTTTTCGAGTGCTTAGCTATTCGTTGGGTTAAAAATATAGGCAAAAACTATCCAGGGGCGGAAAAATGAAAAGTCTTATCACTCCCGCAGTTATATTGGCGACACTAGCTTGTCTCAGCTTGGAAGGGGTGCGATTCTCTTTTGCAGGGGAGGCCTTTGCCGCGACGAGCGTGGTTACTCTGTCTCAGGAACAGCAGGGTAAAAACATAGAGCAAAACTTTTCTGGAAATGGTGCTCGGAAGGGTGAAATGCTCGATGATAGTGAGATGTTGGAATTTGAAGGGGACATCTTTGCGGATGTACCTGAGCATGCGGCAACCGATAAGGGTGTCGGGCAGAGAGATTCATTGGGAGAGAAATCCCCAAGTAAATGACACAAGGGCATTCTTTGTTGATGCCTTAGTAAAAAACCGGGTTTTACCCGGTTTTTTACTGTTTACATGGGCTCAGCGTTTTTGAGCGCTAAAGTGTTTGCCGCTTTGACTACGGCTGTCATCGCCCATTAAGAAGAGGTAGGTGGGCATAATTTCTTCTGGTGCCGCCACAGACTTGGGGTTTTCTGCCGGATAGGCTGTTGCGCGCATTGGGGTGCGAGTTGCGCCTGGGTTGAGGCTATTCACCCGTACATTGGATACGCCATCCAACTCATCGGCCAACACCTGCATAAGGCCTTCCGTTGCGAACTTTGATACAGAGTAGGCACCCCAATAAGCCCTTCCCTTTAGGCCTACGCTGGAACTGGTGAATACCACTGATCCGGCTTCGGATTTTTCTAGTAATGGCAGTAGTGTTTTAGTGAGTCCAAATACGGCATTAACATTGACCTGCATAACCTGTTGCCAGGCGGAGAAATTGTAATTTGCCAGAGGGGTGCGCTGCCCGAGGAGGCTGGCATTGTGAAGTAGCCCATCGAGACGGCCAAACTCCTGTTCAATGGCCTCGGCAAAACTTTCAAAGTGCTCTATTTTGGCTTCATTGAGGTCCATTGGGAAAATGGCCGGCTGCGGTCCTCCTGCGGCCTCAATCTCGTCATAGACCATTTCGAGTTTTGGAGTGGTGCGTCCCAGTAAGATTACAGTGGCTCCGTGTGCGGCGAAAGTCTTTGCTGCAACTTTGCCAATACCGTCACCAGCGCCGGTAACAAGTATGATTTTATCTTTTAGTAGGTTTGATGGAGCGACATAGTCGCCGGCATATTCAGACATGAAGCATCCTGATGCTGGCGCCCAGCATCGGGCCGGGCATGGTTTCGAAGGTTAAATATAATGTTGCTGGAGTAGGGGCCAGATTTCATCCACTGAGCTGACCAGGTGATCGGCACCCCAGTTAGCGGGATCGTCGGAGGCATCAATATATCCGTATGCGCAAGCAATGGTGGGCATGCCCGCACGCTGGCCAGCAATGATATCTCGCTGATGATCCCCTATATAAACGGCATCCGCTGGAGTGCAGCCTATTTTGCTGCAGGCGAGCAGTATGGCTTCAGGGTCCGGCTTGGACTTGCTCACATGATCCGGGCAAATCACAGTGGAGGCTGGCGGCAGGTGTTCGAATGCTCGCATAAGGGGCACAGTAAACGCTTCGGGCTTGTTGGTAACGATACCCCAGGGGATTTCATTTTGTGCCAGCGTATCAAGCAGTGGCTCTATGCCGGGAAAAGGTACGGTCTGCTCTGCGAGGTGTGCCAGGTAAAGATCCAGTAGGCGCTGCAAAAGGCTGGAAAATTCAGGATCGCCTTCCTGCTTGCCAAACCCCAGGGTGACCAGTGCTCGCGAGCCGCTAGAGACGGTGCCACGGATAACCTGATCGGGCAGGGGAGGGAGTTGCTCCTGGTGGCGCAACTGATTGAGCACGACAATAAAGTCTGGTGCGGTGTCGAGGAGTGTGCCATCCAGATCAAATAAAACTGCTTTCATTCTATGGTTCGCTTATTCGGGTTTGCTGGCATACATCAGGTAATTGACGTCGACGTCGCGGGGGTTCAGTTTATAGGTGCGAGATACCGGGTTGTAGGTCATGCCGGTGATATCGCGTAACTCCAGATCCGCCTCGCGCAGCCAGGCACCCATTTCCGAAGGTCGGATAAATTTGCTGTATTCGTGGGTGCCTTTGGGTAGTAAGCGTAGGATATATTCCGCTCCCACCACCCCGAAAAGCCAGCCTTTAGGGGTGCGGTTGATCGTCGAAAAAAACAGGTGCCCGCCGGGTTTGACCAAGTTGGCACAGGCGCGGATTACCGAGGCAGGATCGGGTACATGCTCGAGCATTTCCAGGCAGGTGACAACGTCGTAACTTCCAGGGGCTTCCTCGGCAAGTGCTTCCACTGTAATACGTCGATAATCTACCGATACGCCACTTTCCAGGGCGTGTAGCTTGGCGACATTGAGAGGGGCTTCGCCCATATCAATACCGGTTACCGTCGCGCCTCGCTGAGCCATTGCCTCGGCTAGAATGCCACCGCCACAACCGACATCCAACAGTTTTTTACCAGCCACCGAGGCGTATCTATCGATATAATTAGCACGCAATGGGTTAATTTCGTGAAGGGGTTTAAATTCACCTTCTTTGTCCCACCAGCGGCTGGCGAGTTGTTCGAATTTGGCGATTTCCGCGGGATCTACATTACTCATGAAATTCTCTGCATACTCCGTCGCTATCAACCCGCAAATAAATTTGTGCCGGGTTAGTTCAGCACTGAGGTGCTGTCGCCGGCTATTAGCCGGTCCTAGTCCGCGAATACGAGGAGGTCGAATGACTACTTCCGTACTTCACGGGCGGCAATAAATGACGAAGAGAGTCAATTTAATTGCCCGGTTAATCGTTAATTGCTGGCTGCTTATAGCAGTTGAATTACCGTAACCAATTACGCCTAGCGTGAATGGCCGGCGATTCTATCACGCCATAATTGCGCCCGCTGGATTACCTCTGCTTCATTCAAGGTCAACAGCTGGCGTTCCTCCAGCAGTTGTTTGCCGGCAACCCAGACATCGCTGACATTGTGCCCACCGCTGGCATAAATTAACTGTGATACAGGGTCATGCACTGGTTGCTGTTCGAGGCCGGATAGATCGATCGCGGCAATATCGGCGCTCTTGCCGATTTCCAGGCTGCCAGTCTTCTCTTCAATTCCCAGGGCGCGGGCACCATTGATGGTGGCCATCGCCAGTGCCTGGTGAGCGGGAAGCGCAGTGGCCTTGCCGCTTACGGCTTTGGCGAGCAGGGCGGCGGTACTGGCCTCGGCAAAAAGGTCCTGACTATTGTTACTCGCGGCTCCATCGGTGCCCAGTGATACATTGATACCGGCGTCGAGCATCTCGACCGTGGGGCAGAAGCCGGAGGCCAGTTTGAGGTTGGAGGATGGGCAATGGGCTACATGCGCACCACTGGTTTTTAACAACTCTATGTCCCGTTCATTGGTTGCTACCATGTGCACACAGAGCGTTTGTGGGCTCATTAGGCCTAGCCGCTGTAGTCGTTCGGTGGGGCGTTCACCATTTTGTTTCAACGCAGTTTCCACTTCTTGGTAAGTCTCATGCAGATGGATCTGTACGGGAATTTGCGCCTCGGCGGAACACACGGCGATTTTTTCCAGGGTCTGATCGCCAACTGTATAAGGGGCGTGTGGTGCAAACATCACTTCAATGCGTTCATGGGCGCGGTAGTCGTCGCGCAGTGCCAAGCCTTTGTGCAAGGCCTCTTCGGCGTGGCGGCTCCAGGGGGTGGGTGCGTCTAATATCGGGAAGGCGATATGAGCGCGGATGCCGGTTTCCCGAGCGGCGATTGCTACGGCTTCTGGGTAGAAGTACTGATCTGAGAAGGTGGTAGTGCCCGAGCGCAACATTTCAGCAATAGCGTGGCGGCTGCCATCTGCGACAAACTCCGGCCCCACCCAGCGTTGTTCCGCTGGCCAAATATGTTTCTCCAGCCACTCCTTGAGGGGGCGGTCATCAGCATAACCCCGCAATAGTGTCATGGGCGCGTGATTGTGAGTATTGATCAGTCCGGGAATCAGGGCGTGATGTCCAAGTTCTACTTCCCGCTTTGCTTTAAAGCGTATCTTGGCTTCTGCCGATGGCAGCAGAGCGGTAATTTGTCCGCCTTCAACAGCGAGTGAGCAGTTCTCGTACACTTTTTGTTCGGGGACTACCGGAATAATCCAGCGCGCATGAATCAGGGTATCTATTGCTTGGGGCATGGGAGGTAAGTGGCGACGGTTAAGATAGGGATTTACTTTAGCGGCAGAGTCTGCCCACAGCAACAGCTGTAGGTGAGGCTCGGAAGTGCGTGGGGACTGCCATCCAAAGGCGTCAAACTGTGCTAGAATCGCCCGCTTATCCGGGCTCAGTATCCATGCCCGCGCTATAAAAGGAACGCCGTAAGCCATGGGCGAATTAGCCAAAGAAATCTCTCCGATTAATATCGAAGAAGAACTAAAGCAGTCTTATCTCGACTACGCCATGAGCGTGATCGTCGGGCGCGCACTGCCGGATGTACGCGATGGCCTCAAGCCGGTACACCGTCGTGTGCTCTTCGCTATGAGCGAGCTTAAAAACGACTGGAACAAACCTTATAAAAAGTCAGCGCGTGTCGTTGGCGATGTGATTGGTAAATATCACCCGCACGGAGATACCGCGGTCTACGACACCATTGTGCGTATGGCTCAGCCGTTCTCTATGCGCTACACACTGGTGGATGGCCAGGGTAACTTCGGTTCTATCGACGGTGATAGCCCGGCCGCCATGCGTTATACCGAAATTCGCATGGATAAGCTTGCCCACGAGCTGCTATCCGACCTCGATAAAGAAACGGTCAATTTTGTCGACAACTACGATGGCTCCGAGCAGATGCCGGAGGTACTGCCTTCCCGAGTACCGAACCTGCTGGTAAACGGTTCCTCCGGTATTGCTGTGGGCATGGCCACCAATATTCCTCCTCACAATTTGGGGGAAGTTGTTAATGCCTGCCTGGCGCTGATTGCTAACCCTGAGCTGTCTGTTGACGACTTGATGGAGCATATTCCCGGGCCGGACTTCCCCACTGGCGCAACCATTAATGGCCGTGCCGGTATCTTGCTAGCCTACCGCACTGGTCGCGGACGCATCTATGTGCGCGCCAAGGCAGACGTTGTTCGCGATGACAAGAGCAATCGCGAAACGATCATCATTACTGAGATTCCCTTCCAGCTGAACAAAGCGCGCCTGATCGAGCGAATTGCCGAGCTGGTGAAAGAGAAGAAGATTGAGGGTATCTCTGAGCTGCGCGATGAATCCGATAAAGACGGCTTGCGTGTAGTGATTGAGCTTAAGCGCGGTGAGCTGGGTGATGTGGTCTTGAATAACCTCTATTCCCAGACCCAGCTGGAGAGCGTGTTCGGCATCAATATGGTAGCTCTGGTTGATGGCCAGCCCAAGGTGCTGAACCTGAAAGAGTTGCTTGAGCACTTTGTACGTCACCGCCAGGAAGTGGTTACCCGCCGTACCGTTTACCTGCTGCGTAAAGCACGCGAGCGCGGCCACATTCTAGAAGGCTTGGCTATTGCTATTGCCAATATTGATCCGGTCATTGAACTGATTAAATCCTCCGCAACGCCGGCGGAAGCCCGTGAGGCGCTGCTAGCCAAGGGTTGGCCGGTGGGTAACGTACAGCAGTTCCTGGAGCGCGCTGGCGCCGATGCCTGCCGCCCAGATGACCTGCCTAAAGAATTTGGCCTGCGCGATAATGCTTACTATCTGTCCCCAGCTCAGGCTCAGGCCATTCTCGAACTGCGCCTGCACCGCCTCACTGGTATGGAGCACGACAAACTGCTGGCGGAATACCAGGACCGATTGGAGCAGATCGCCGAGTATCTGCATATCCTCGGCAGTTTTGAGCGCTTGATGGAAGTGATTCGCGAGGAGCTGGAGCAGCTGTCAAAAGACTTTGGTGATGAGCGTCGCACCGATATTGTTGCCTCCCGTCAGGATTTGACCGTAGAAGATCTGATCACCCCGGAAGACAAGGTGGTGACCATTTCCCACGGTGGCTATGCCAAGAGCCAGCCTCTGACCGATTACCAAGCTCAGCGTCGTGGTGGTATGGGTAAGTCGGCCACCCAGGTGAAAGATGAAGACTTCGTCGAGCACCTGCTGATCGCCAACTCCCATGACACTATTTTGTGCTTCTCTAACAAGGGTAAGGTGTATTGGCTCAAAGTCTATGAAGTGCCGACTGCTGGCCGCGCCTCCCGTGGCCGCCCGGTGGTCAATATGCTGCCCCTCGAAGAGGGTGAGCGCATTAGTAGTCTGATGCCAGTGTCTGAATACGATGAGGATCACTTTATTTTCTTCACCACCGCCAATGGCACCGTGAAGAAGACTCCACTGACGGCCTTTGCCCGTCCGCGCAGCGTTGGTTTGCGCGCAATTGAGCTGGAGGAGGGCGATCGTCTCGTCGCTACAGCGGTAACCGATGGTGAGCGCGATGTGTTGCTGCTCACCAGTGCTGGTAAAGCAGCCCGCTTCTCCGAAGCCAATGTGCGCTCTATGGGACGCGTGTCTCGCGGTGTGCGTGGTATCCGCATGCAGGAGGGGCAGGAAGTGATCGCCATGGTAATCCCTGAAGAGGGAGGCTCCGTGATGATGGCGACTGAAAACGGCTACGGTAAGCGCACTGCGATCAGCGAGTTCCCCACCAAGGGTCGAGGTACCCAGGGGGTTATCGCAATCGCCGAAAGCGAGCGTAACGGCGCTCTGGTCGGAGCCTGTCAGGTCCACCCGGGTGAGGAAATGATGTTAATTTCTGATCAGGGTACTCTGGTGCGCACCCGAGTCGATGAGGTTTCGGTGCTGGGGCGCAATACCCAGGGTGTGCGTGTCATTCGACTCAAGAGCGGTGAAAAACTCGTGGGCCTCGGGCGCATCGAGGAGACGGAAGAAGAGGGTGAAGATAACGGTGGGGCCGAGTGACCCACCCCAAACTACCAACAGAAAGGCTGCGATTATCGCGGCCTTTCTTGCCTCTGGCACCCTAAGAAATGCTTAAAAGCGTGATATCCATCTCCCAAGATGGTGTTTTGTGCGTCGGCATATCTAGTTGAATTTGAAACCATTTTTAGTTTGTGGAAATCAGGTCATGAGGAAATACAATTTCTGCGCTGGTCCAGCGGCTCTGCCGGAACCGGTCTTACAGCAGGCACAGCTGGAGCTGATGGACTGGCGGGGTCTGGGTTGTTCAGTAATGGAAGTTAGCCACCGCTCGCCGGAATTTGTTGAGGTGGCTGAGCGCGCGGAGCAGGACTTGCGCGATCTGCTCCAGGTGCCAGATAACTATAAGGTGCTGTTTCTGCAGGGGGGCGCTACCGGGCAATTTAGCGCGATACCCTGGAACTTGTTTGGCGCCGGCTCTAAGCAGGCAGATTTTATCCACTCGGGACAATGGGCCGCAAAAGCGATTAAAGAGGCCCGGCGCTATGGTGATGTGAATGTGGTTGCCTCTAGCGAGGACCGCAATTTCAGTTATGTGCCAGCGCAGAATAGCTGGCAGCAGAGCGAGGGTGCGGCCTATCTTCATTACACGCCCAACGAGACTATTGGCGGTATCGAGTTTGATTATGTTCCAGAAGTGGACTGCCCTCTGGTTGCGGATATGTCATCAAATATCCTTTCCTGCCCGATCGACGTGGAGAAGTTCGGTGTAATTTATGCCGGCGCGCAAAAAAATATCGGGCCCTCGGGAATTGCGGTCGCCTTAGTGCGCGATGATCTCCTGGATCGGGCGATGAAAGATATTCCGCGCAGTTTGAGCTGGAAAGTGGCAGCCGATGCCGGTTCAATGGATAACACCCCGCCCACATTTGCCTGGTACCTTTCCGGTCTGGTTTTCCAGTGGCTTAAGGCGCAGGGCGGGGTTGAAGCTATGGCCCAACAGGCCGCTAAAAAATCCTCGTTACTCTATGAGTTTCTCGATGGCAGCGATTTCTTTTCCAGTCCGGTAGAAAAGTCCAGTCGCTCGCGGATGAATGTCCCATTTGTGCTGGCCGATGAGCGCCTCGATAAACCGTTTTTACAAGAGGCTGAAGCAGCTGGGCTGCTGAGTTTGAAGGGGCATCGCTCTGTGGGTGGCATGCGCGCATCCCTTTACAACGCGGTGCCTTTTGAGGCGGTGATGGCATTAGTGGCCTTTATGGCAGACTTTGAGGCCCGCAAAGGCTAGAGAGCAGACAATTATTAACTTCAGGAGAAAGTAGAAAGCGGATGACAGAGGAAACCGTGGGAGGCGACCAGCGCCTGCTGGAGCTGCGCAATCGTATTGATAGTATTGATTCAGAGATCGCGCGATTAATCAGCGAGCGAGCCAGTTGTGCACTGGAAGTGGCTGAAGTAAAGAAAGCGACAGGTGAGGATGCGCTCTACTATCGTCCTGAGCGTGAGGCGCAGGTACTGCGTCGCGCCATGGAGCGCAATGACGGCCCCCTGACGGATGAAGAAATGGCAAGGCTGTTTCGTGAGATTATGTCTGCCTGCCTTGCTTTGGAGGAGCCGGTCAAAGTGGCTTATCTCGGGCCAGAAGGTACCTTTACCCAGCAGGCGGCCCTGAAGCATTTTGGCAATTCTGCGCAGAGTCGTCCGCTGGCGGCCATTGATGAGGTCTTTCGCGAGGTGGAAGCCGGCGCTGTAAATTACGGTGTAGTGCCCGTGGAAAATTCCACCGAGGGTGTGATTAATCATACCCTGGACAACTTTATGAACTCCAATCTCAGTATCTGTGGTGAGGTGGAGCTGCGAATTCACCATCATCTAATGATTTCTGACGTGACCCGCCCTGAATCGATCACGCGGATTTACTCCCATGCCCAGAGTCTGGCCCAGTGCCGAAAATGGCTGGATGCACATTACCCCAACGTGGAGCGGGTGGCAGTTTCCAGTAATGCGGATGCGGCCAGGCGTGTTAAAGGGGAGTGGAACGCTGCAGCAATCGCTGGCGATATGGCTGCCGAATTATATGGTCTCAAAGTGCTCTCAGAGAAAATCGAGGACCGTCCGGATAACTCTACGCGCTTCTTGATCATTGGTACCCAGCGGGTGCCCGCCAGCGGCGATGACAAAACCTCCCTGATGGTTTCTATGCGCAATGAGCCGGGTGCGCTGCACGATTTGCTAGAGCCATTTCGCCGTTATGGAATCGATCTCACCAGGGTGGAAACCCGCCCATCCCAGTCTGGAAATTGGACCTATGTATTTTTCGTAGATTTCAAGGGGCACCGGAATACAGATGATATTGCAGAGGCACTCAAAGAGGTTGGCGCCTGTGCCTCGGACCTGAAAGTGCTCGGGTCCTACCCGCGCGGTGTTCTGTGATGGAGAAGTCTCATATAGGTCGCTTATTGGTGGTTGGTGTCGGCCTTATTGGTGGTAGCTTCGCATTGTCCCTAAAGGCGGCGGGTGCCTGCCGTGAGGTGATCGGTGTCGCACTCCAAGAGGAAGTCTGTGAAGAGGCAAAGAAGCTGGGCGTGGTCGATCGTGCCTATACCAGTCTGCCGGAAGCGCTCGACTTGTTGGAGGAGGGAGACCTGGTTTTTATCGCTGTGCCAACCTTGGCGGTGGAGTCGGTGTTTGCGCAGTTGAAGGACAATCTGCCCGAAGGTGTAACGGTTACCGATGCTGCCAGTGTTAAGGGAAGTGTGCAACGCTCGGCGGAAAAGGTCTGGGGCAGGTTGCCGAACTTCCTGGTGCTGGGGCACCCGATTGCTGGCTCTGAGAAGAGCGGGGTTAGTGCCGCACGAGATGACCTTTATCGCGATCACCGTGTCATCCTCACTCCAGCTCCTGATACCGATGTCGATCGCCTGCGCTTGGTGGTTCAGGCTTGGCGGGCTGCAGGATCTGAGGTGCTGACAATGTCGGTAGAAGAGCATGATGAGGTGCTGGCTGCAACCAGTCATCTACCCCATGTAATCGCCTTCAGCCTAGTGGATACTTTGGCCCACGACGCCGAGAATGAAAATATCTTTCGCTATGCTGCTGGAGGTTTTCGCGATTTTACCCGTATTGCCTCCAGCGATCCGGTGATGTGGCGGGACATTATGTTGGCCAACCGGGATGCCATTTTACAGGCGATCGACCTCTACAGTCTCAACCTCTCCTCCCTGCGCAGTGCCATTGCCTCCGGTGATAGCTCGGCGCTGATGGGGGTTTTTACCCGCGCTAAAGCGGCGCGGGATCACTTTACAAAAATGTTGGCAAAACAAGCGTATTCAGAACCTATGCAAGCTAAGGAAGTAACTTTTATTGCCCAGCCGGGTGGCACAGTGAGTGGCAAACTCCGTGTTCCTGGAGATAAATCCATGTCTCACCGTTCAATTATGCTGGGCTCCCTGGCTGAAGGTGTGACAGAGGTGGAGGGATTCCTCGAGGGGGAAGATGCCCTCGCTACTCTGCAGGCTTTCCGTGATATGGGGGTGGTGATTGAGGGGCCGGACAAGGGCCGAGTGACAATACACGGGGTGGGACTTCATGGCTTGCAGGCACCGCCCGGCCCCCTATATCTGGGCAATTCCGGAACCTCCATGCGCCTGCTTGCTGGTTTGCTGGCGGGGCAAGGCTTCGACGTTACCCTGACCGGCGATGAGTCCCTCTCTAAGCGCCCTATGAATCGAGTTGCCAACCCATTGCGAGAGATGGGCGCGGCTATTGAGACTGGCCCTGAGGGGCGTCCGCCGTTATTGATCAAAGGCGGCAAGCCTCTGTCAGGGATCAATTACCGGTTGCCAATGGCAAGTGCCCAGGTGAAGTCTGCGGTACTACTTGCAGGCCTTTATGCAGAAGGTAAGACCAGTACCGAAGAGCCGGCCCCCACTCGAGATCATACCGAGCGTATGCTGCAGGGCTTTGGTTATGCGGTAGAGCGAAATGGCGCCTGTGCGACCTTGCGTGGTAGCGGGGGGCTTAAGGCTTGCCGTATTGATGTGCCGGCGGATATTTCCTCTGCGGCTTTCTTTATGGTGGCTGCGGCTATTTCCCCGGGAGCCGATGTGATGCTGGAGCATGTGGGCATCAATCCCACCCGCGACGGGATTATTAATATCCTGCGAGCCATGGGTGGCGATATTGAGCTTTTAAATAAGCGTACTGTAGGGGGGGAGCCGGTTGCGGATATTTGGGTTCGCTATGCACCTTTAAAGGGGATTGCCATTCCAGAGGATCAGGTGCCACTGGCTATCGATGAATTTCCCGCACTTTTTATTGCTGCCGCTTGTGCCCAGGGGCAGACGGTATTGACCGGCGCCGAAGAGTTGCGTGTGAAGGAGAGTGATCGTATTCAGGCGATGGCTAACGGCCTTTCTGCCTTGGGGGTGAGCGCGGAGCCTACCGCGGATGGAATTGTAATCGATGGTTCTATTGAAGATGCTGTATTTTCAGGCGGCACTGTGGATAGTTTGGGGGATCATCGTATTGCGATGGCTTTTGCGGTGGCATCGTTGCGCGCAAAGGATACAATTCGCATCCTCCACTGCGCTAATGTGGCGACCTCCTTTCCAAATTTTGCCGAGCTGGCCGTCGGTGCAGGTCTAAATCTGCAGTTGGCATGACCTAAGGCATGAGTTAAGGAGGGGCCGGTTTGCGCGGCTTACAATGAAGTTGAGTTGTACAAAAATATGAATGAAACGAACAAGCTGCCACCGGTCGTCACAATTGATGGCCCCAGTGGTTCTGGTAAGGGGACTATCGCAAAGTTGCTGGCGGATAGGCTGGGCTTTGTTCTTTTGGATTCTGGTGCTCTCTATCGGGCTGCAGCTTTGGCGGCCCTGGAAAAAGAGGTGGATCTGGCCGATGAGGATTCGCTGACCCAGGTTGCCAGAGATCTGGATGTTCGCTTTCTGATCAGTGATGGTTGTCTGCAGGTCCTGCTGGAGGGGCGCGAAGTCAGCCATGAAATTCGTATGGAGCGGGTGAGTATGGCGGCCTCTACTGTCGCTGCCATTCCTGGGGTACGCGCCGCATTGTTGCAGCGCCAGCGTGATTTTCGACTACAGCCTGGATTGGTTGCTGATGGCCGCGATATGGGCACGACCGTATTTCCCGATGCTCCAGTCAAAGTCTATTTGACCGCCAGTGCAGAAGAGCGCGCCAGAAGGCGCGAGGCTCAGTTGCGGGAGAAGGGGGTTTCTGTTAGCCTCCGCGACCTGCTGGAGGACATCCGTGCCCGTGATGCACAGGATATGAACCGAAAAGCCTCACCCCTGGCTCCTGCGAAAGATGCGGTAGAGCTCGATAGTACTGGGGTGACGATTGAAGAGGTTCTCAACGAAGTGCTGGCACTGGTGCAGAAGCGAATTGCGCCCTGAACCACAGAAGTCAGCAGCAGATAGTTTTTAACGATAACGGCCGGGTTTTGCCAGAATTGCCCGGCCGTTGTTGTAATCCGACCCGCGTTCTGGCATCGCGGTTGGGGTCTTGGCTGGCGGTTGACTAAACTCAACAGTTACCAACGGCTGGACCCAGCACTATAGGTAATGTAATGAGCGAGAGCTTTGCTGATCTATTTGAAGAGAGCCTGAAAAGCGTTGAAATGGCACCGGGCGCTATTGTTACTGGTGTTGTAATTGACGTAGATAAAGACTGGGTAACCGTTCACGCGGGCCTGAAGTCTGAAGGCGTTATCCCTGCTGCCCAGTTCGCCAACGATAAAGGCGAAGTTGAGCTGCAGGTGGGCGACGAAGTACAGGTTGCCCTGGAAGCTGTAGAAGACGGTTTCGGTGAAACCCGTCTGTCCCGTGAAAAAGCCAAGCGCGCTGAAGCCTGGAAAATCCTCGACGCAGCTCACGCAGCTGACGAAGTGGTTAAAGGCGTTATCAGCGGCAAGGTTAAGGGTGGCTTTACTGTCGACGTTGCCAATATCCGCGCATTCCTGCCCGGCTCTCTGGTTGATGTTCGCCCGGTTCGCGACACCGCGCACCTGGAAGGTAAAGAACTCGAGTTCAAGGTTATCAAGCTGGATGCCAAGCGTAACAACGTAGTGGTTTCCCGTCGCGCTGTGATGGAAGCTGCAACCTCTGAAGAGCGTGAAGCGCTGCTGGAAAGCCTGCAAGAAGGCATGAGCATTAAGGGTATCGTTAAGAATCTGACCGACTACGGTGCTTTCGTAGATCTGGGCGGTATCGACGGCCTGCTGCACATCACCGATATGGCTTGGAAGCGCATCAAGCATCCAAGCGAGATCGTGAACGTTGGCGACGAGATCGAAGTAAAAGTACTGAAGTTCGACCGCGAGCGCAGCCGTGTATCCCTGGGCCTGAAGCAACTGGGCGAAGATCCTTGGGTATCCATCAAGCAGCGTTACCCAGAGAACAGCCGCGTGAAGGCGGTTGTAACCAACCTGACCGACTACGGCTGCTTCGCCGAGCTGGAAGAAGGTGTCGAGGGTCTGGTACACGTTTCCGAAATGGATTGGACCAACAAGAACATCCACCCGTCCAAAGTTGTCCAGGTTGGCGACGAGGTAGAGGTGATGATCCTGGATATCGACGAAGAGCGTCGTCGTATCTCCCTGGGTATCAAGCAGTGCCAGGAAAATCCGTGGGATGCCTTCGCGCGTAAATTCGCTAAGGGCGATAAGATCTCCGGTAAGATCAAGTCCATCACTGACTTCGGTATCTTCATCGGTCTCGACGGCAGCATCGACGGTCTGGTTCACCTGTCCGATATTTCCTGGAACGAAGCTGGCGAAGAAGCTGTTCGCAAGTTCAAGAAAGGCGACGAAATCGAGACTGTTATCCTGGGCATCGATTCCGAGCGCGAGCGTATCTCCCTGGGTATCAAGCAGCTGGAGTCCGATCCGTTCTCCGACTACGTATCCACTAGCGATCGCGGCAGCATCGTCAATGGTGTTGTGAAGGAAGTGGACGCTAAGCAAGCGGTAATCACCCTGGCGGACGAAGTAGAAGGCGTGCTGCGCGCTTCTGAAATCAGCCGCGACAAGGTTGAAGACGCTCGCAACGTTCTGAAAGAAGGTGAAGAGGTAGAGGCTAAGATCACCAGTGTGGATCGCAAGAACCGCGTGATCAGCCTGTCTATCAAAGCCAAAGATCAGGACGACGAAAAGCAAGCCATCAAGGATCACAGCAAGAAGCAGTCTGAGCAGGTTCAGCCCGCTACTATTGGTGACCTGATTAAGGCGCAGATGAGCAGCAAAGATTAATAGTCTTTAAGTGTTCATTGCTCCAAGTTCAGTGCTTGGAGTGACCCGAAAGCCGGACTGGGGTTGCCCAGTCCGGCTTTCTATTAGATGATTGGCGCTCTACTCCAGAAAATCAATGACTTACAAAGGTTGCGGAGCGCATGACCAAGTCCGAACTGATCGAAAGGATTGCGTTGAGGTTGGATCAGCTGCCAGTTAAGGATGTAGAGCTGGCGGTGAAGGTGATGTTGGATACTATGTCTGACTCCCTGTCGCAGGGTGAGCGTATTGAGATACGTGGTTTTGGTAGTTTTTCCCTACACTACCGAGCGCCGCGCACTGGGCGTAACCCCAAGACGGGGGATGCTGTGGCGTTAGCGGGTAAGTATGTGCCCCATTTCAAACCGGGGAAAGAGTTGCGCGACAGAGTCAATCGCAGTATGCATGATGTGGTTGGGATCGAAGTATGATTGCATCTTAGGGCTTGCGGGATCAGAGGGGCAGGGCTCCTCGAGTGGCAGTACCGTTCGCCAGAAAATTCTATTGGCTATTAGAGTCACCCTTTAGTGGAACGTGGAGGTTCCCTTGTCATTTCTGCGCTGGCTGATGCACTTTATTTTCGGCCTTCTGGCCCTGGTATGCGTTGCTCTCGGAATCTATTTCGCGGTGGAAAACTCCCAGGTAATCTCCCCGGTTATTGCAGGCTACTCATTGCAGTCAGGCAGCGTTGGTGTTTGGCTTATCTGCATGTTGCTGCTGGGTGTCCTGCTCGGATTTCTCGCCAGCCTTTTGCCAATTTTTTCCCAGCGTCGCCGCGTGCGAGGTCTTAACAAGCAGCTGAAAAAGATGGAGCGCGAACTCCAGGCTGTTCATCATAAGGCTACCGGAGACTGACTTGCTGGACTTAGCCTATTTCTTCTTTTTACTGGCTGCCGTTGCAATCGGTTGGGTGCTGGGTCGAGGCAGTACCAGGAAAAAACCTGACTTTAGTGAGCAGGAGCAATCCCTCGCCCGCTCCTATGCTCAGGGACTCAACTATTTGCTCAGCGAGCATCCCGATGACACTATTGAGAAGTTCATTGATTCTCTTGAGGTAAGCCCGGTCACTTTCGACACACACCTGGCCTTGGGGAACCTCTTGCGTAGGCGAGGGGAGTACGACCAGGCTATTAGAGTGCATCAGAACCTGCTGGCGCGCCCTAGTCTATCAAGGCAGAGCCAGCACAAGGCCCAATTTGAGCTGGCTTGCGACTATATTGCTGCTGGTTGGTTGGATAGAGCCGAGCGACTATTACAAGAGCTGGTTGAGACTTCACAGGAGCTGCGTGCAACCAGCCTCGAGCACTTGATAGAAGTTTATAGGGATGAGAGAGAGTGGGCTAAGGCTATTCATGCAGTAAATCTACTGCATGGCCGCCGCTTTAAGCGGCTGTCAGCGGACTGGGCTCCTGTGCAGGCACACTTTTGCTGTGAGTTGGCTGAGGAGGCTATTACCGGCAAAGACTACTTGAGTGCGCGAAAGCATCTTGACGCGGCTTTAGGGTATGATCGAAGTTCGGTCAGGGCTTGCCTGTTGTGGGCACGACTCGAATATTTGCTCGGCAAGCAGCGAGATGCCATTAAAGTATTGCAGCGGATCCCCAAGCAAAGTCCAGACTATATCCCAGAGATTCTAGAGCTGTTAGTCACCTGCTACGTGGAACTTAATGATGGGAAGGGGTTGGACCGCTATCTTGAGTCGCTTCTCAAGGAGCATCCTTCAAATAGTGTGCTGATTGCCCTGACTAGCAGGATTCAGGAGCAGGATAGCGAAGCTGCCGCTGCAGCTTTTATGGGAAAGCAGCTTGCTCTGCGTCCTTCTTTGCGAGGGCTTGGCCGCTTTCTGGACTTATATATAGGTACTGCGCAGGGTAGATCGAGGGAAAATCTCTCCCTACTAAAAGCGCTTATCGATCAGTTGATCGCTAGTCGCCCACACTACCGGTGTAGCAACTGTGGTTTTTCTGGTAACCAGTTGCATTGGTTGTGCCCCAGTTGTAAGCACTGGGATTCTGTCCGGTCAGTCAAAGGGATCGAGGGTGAGTGATCAGCTCCCTCGGCCACCGTATAACCTAATCCTTAAGAGGTATTTCTTTGCAGTCTCAAGTCTCCTCCCCAGTTATTGTTGCTCTTGACTATGACAGCGCTGATGCCGCGCTCTCCATGGCTGACCAGTTAGACCCGTTGCTTTGTCGGGTAAAAGTTGGCAAGGAGCTTTTCACTATTGCTGGGCCCGATCTGGTTCGTGCCCTTGTGGACCGTGGGTTTGAGGTGTTTCTAGACCTGAAATTTCATGATATTCCCAACACTGTCGCTGCGGCGGTTAAGGCGGCTGCGCGCATGGGGGTCTGGATGGTGAATGTGCATGCTAGTGGTGGAGAGCGCATGATGAGGGCGGCTGTAGATGCTCTGAGTGAATTTGGTGCTCGCAAGCCATTGTTGATTGGAGTTACTGTATTGACCAGTACCACCCCGGAAGAGCTGGCTGCCACTGGGGTTGCTAAACCGCTTCAGGAGCAGGTGCTAAATCTGGCAACACAAGCACAGTCTTGTGGTCTCGATGGCGTGGTCTGCTCTGCCCGTGAGGCTGAAGCGTTAAAAGCGGCTTGCGGCCCCGACTTTGAGCTGGTGACTCCGGGAATTCGTCCTGCGGGCAGTGATGCCGGCGATCAGCGACGGACTCTCACCCCTTCTGAGGCGCTGGATCAAGGTGCTGACCTCTTGGTGATAGGTCGACCTATTACTGCAGCAAAGAACCCCATGGTCGCCCTTCAAGATATATTGACTGAAATTGCAGGAAATTAAGGTTTGTTTGCCTAGACCGGGTGTGATGTAGTGTAATAGCCCTTGGGCAAAGTGTTGTTTGACCTGTTGGTATCATGTCCCGGCTTGGGGAGGTAGAGCTGTCCCAATGTGAAACTAGAACACTTTCACTGGGAGTCGAACATGATTAAAACTCATTCATTACTTTCTTTGCTGTTAGCTATTGCACTTTCATTTCTTTCCTCATCAGTAGTATTTGCCGATGGGGCTGAGAGTGAGCAGCAAGTTGCCTTTGAGGTCAATGTAAACAGTGCATCTGCTGAGGAGCTTGCTGGCAAGCTTCTTGGAGTTGGTGAGGCTAAGGCGCAGTTGATTATCGAGTATCGGGAACAATATGGACCCTTTACATCCTTGGATCAGCTTCTAAATGTCAAAGGGATTGGGGCGGCCACCCTGGATAAGAATCGTAAGCGCATTCGGTTGTAGCTGCTTCTGACTAGCGGTGGATTAAGGTCTTCTTTGCTGAGTGGGTAAGGGGTCTATGTCTACCTATTTTCTTAATCGGGTTAGAGAGAGGGTTCTATCACCCCCTCTGCTGTGAATTTGGCGTCAGCACTTATTTGAATTTTTAGTGTTGGCGCTATCTCACGCCAATCGTAGAGTATTGAGGAGAGAGGTTTAGTGGATCCGATGTCAGCTTGGTGGCTTCCCTTGCTAGTTGGAGGGGCTCTGAGTTATGGCGTGACGCTTGTCTTGCTGTTGCGCATGCGAAATTTGGCTTTAGATGTTCCTAATCACCGTTCAATGCACAGCGCTCCAATTCCGCGCACAGGCGGATGGGCACTGTTGGCGGGCTGCGGACTGGGCATAGCTGTAGGGCCTGCTTCCCTCCCGTTACCTGTTTATATGTCTTTTGTGTTGCTCCTTGCCGTATCTGCCATGGATGATATTAGGCATGTGGCGGCGAAGGTACGTTTGGCTTTCCAGTTGATTGCTGCTTTGATGGTTGTCCTTGCGCTCCCTGTAGGGCTGGAGTGGTGGTGGCTTCCCCTTTTTGTGTTGGGCGGGGCCTGGATGATCAATCTATACAACTTTATGGATGGTATAGATGGATTTGCTGGCAGTATGACCGTGATTGGCTTCTCATCTCTTTGTCTGGCATTCCTCTTGGTGGAAGACTGGGAGTTGGCAGGGGTGTGTGTCTTATTCGTTGTGTGCGCATTAATTTTCTTGCGCTTTAACTGGCCTCCTGCGCAAATTTTCTTGGGAGATGCAGGGTCGACGTGCATTGGCTTGGCGGCGTTTACCTTAAGCTTATTTGGATGGCAGAAAGGGGCCTTTGAGTTATGGTTTCCAATCATTGTTTTTAGCCCTTTTTGGGTGGATGCCAGCATTACATTGTTGCGGCGAATGGCTAGCGGGCAGCGTTGGTGGGAGGCGCATCGAGAACATTTTTATCAGCGCTTGGCTATTCGTATCGGGGTGGCAAAAGCGCTTTACCTGCAGCTGATTCTGATGATCGCAGCCTCTGTCCTGGCGTTCACTTTTTCTGCTTTCGCGGCAACTTGATTTCAACGGTCGCTTTTAATTGGCGCCACGGATTGGTTGATTTTTATGTATGGGGTAATCCTGTGATGGGAATTTGGCGAAAGCTGGAGAGGGCTAGGAAGCCGGTTTTGATGTTGCTGTTTGACTTGGCAATGCTGAGTGCTGCCTTTTTTATGGCGATGGCAATTCGATTGAATGGATTAGCTGAAGCCGTAACACTCCCAATGCTGGGTTGCTTAATTATTACGATCTGCTCTAGCAGTTTAATATTTTTAAAGCTTGGCCTTTACCGCACAGTTATCCGCTATATGGGGCAGAAAGCGGTTATTGCTGTGCTCCAGGGAGTTACCGCATCCTCAATTCTGCTTGCGGTTGCCTCTTATTTGACGACCGCAGGTGTCCCTCGCTCGGTTCCCGTAATTTACTGGTGTTTCGCGTTGATAGCAGTAGGGGGGTCTCGGTGGCTCGTCCGAATTTACTATCAAATGGCGTTGGAAATTCATAAAACGCGAGTGGCAATTTATGGGGCTGGTACTGCTGGCCTGCAAGTTTACAAGGCCCTGCTTCACGGTGAGGTCTACAAGCCGGTTGCCTTTTTTGATGATAACACCTCAAAGCAAAAGACCCTGATAGATGGTGTTATGGTCTACTCCCCTTCAAGCATACTTGATGTGGTCGCTGAGCATGATATTGCTGAAGTATTGCTGGCGATGCCTGGTGTTCCAAAGCGCCGGCGCCGAGAAATAGCGAGAGGGCTCCGTGATCAGGGGTTGGTAGTCAAAGCTATTCCTGGCGTAGAGGAGCTGGTTGATGCAGCAGGCCGTACCGAAGATATGTCCCAAACCTATGAGAATGTATTGGGCAGGGCCCCGGTGGAGCCTGAGAAGGCTTTGATAGCTGGTTCCATTAGCGGCAAAGTAGTGCTGGTGACGGGCGCTGGCGGCTCTATTGGATCGGAGCTTTGCAGGCAGATTGCCCAGTGGGGCCCGGCTCATTTGGTGCTGGTGGAATCTTCAGAGTATGCGCTTTATCAAATGGAGCGCGAGCTTCGTCAGCAGCAGCAGGATGAGGGGTATCAACTTCGGGTGACCGCGCTGCTTGGCGATGTTCGGGATAGAGTCCGGATGGCGGATATCATCAAGGGTTTCTCGGTTAATACCATTTATCATGCCGCTGCTTATAAGCATGTTCCCCTGGTTGAGCAAAATGTTGTTCTGGGGGCGGACAATAATGTGCTGGGCACGTTGTCGGTTCTGGAGGCTACGGAGGGCTCTAAGGTGGAGCAGTTTGTGCTGATCTCCACCGATAAGGCTGTACGCCCTACGAACGTAATGGGGGCTACCAAGCGTTTCGCGGAGTTGGTGTGCCAGGATTATGGGCGTCGCTCTACTCAAATGCGGGTTTGCATGGTGCGCTTTGGTAATGTGTTGGGGTCTTCGGGTTCGGTGATACCCCTGTTTACGGATCAGATTAATGCGGGCGGTCCTGTCACTGTAACCCATCCAAAAGTGACACGTTACTTTATGACCATTCCTGAGGCGGCTCAGCTTGTATTGCAGGCAGGCAATATGGGGCGCAATGGCGATGTATTCGTTCTGGATATGGGGGAACCAGTCCTTATATATGACCTTGCTGAGCGGCTAATTAGGGTTATGGGGCACTCTGTGAAGGATGATAAAAATCCTGATGGGGATATTGAGATTCAAGTGACAGGTTTGCGTCCTGGGGAAAAGCTCTATGAAGAGCTGCTACTCGGTGACAATGTATTGGGCACTGATCACTCAATGATAATGCGTGCGGAAGAAGAGTTTTTGGAGTCTGGGGTCTTGCAGCGATTGATTGCAGGGTTGAGGCAGGCTTGCGTAGAGCATCATTGTGAAAGGGTTCATCAGATTTTGTCTGAGGCGGTAAGTGGTTACACCTCAAAGCAAGGTTTGGTCGATGCTGTTTGGTCCCGGTCTCGCACTGTGAAGCCCCAGATAAAAATGGCCACGGTGGAGCGTCTTCCTGTTACCAGTGAGGGTGGCTTGCACTAGCTTGCCAGGTAAGCTGTTACATGAGCTCCTGATTTTGGGGGCTTGTAATTCCTAGGGTGGAATATAGGCAAGGGTCATTCTGCCCATGGGGTGAGGGAAGTGCGGTGAAGTATGAAGAAAGTGAATAAGAAAAAACCCCGCATAGCATGCTATGCGGGGTTTTTGTTTGGCTCCGCCTGCTGGGCTCGAACCAGCGACCCAATGATTAACAGTCATTTGCTCTACCAACTGAGCTAAGGCGGAATTTAATCTAATTTATAGAGCGCAAATTAAGCTGCGCTTTGAAATTTGGCTCCGCCTGCTGGGCTCGAACCAGCGACCCAATGATTAACAGTCATTTGCTCTACCAACTGAGCTAAGGCGGAATATCTTTTCGGCTGTGCCGTTGAGATGGCGCGTATATTATAGAGCACTCCTGGCGAGGTCAACCCCTTTTTTGATCTTTAACTAATTGATTTGTCAGGAAATTATTTATTTGGCCTGTGCGCAAAACGCCTCAGGCCTGGGTAGGGTGGGGTAGGACGCTATTCTCTTGTATTTGAGGGTGGCATGACGACAGCCTACAATCCGCTGTTGCATGAACGAATGAGTGGTTGAGGGAAGTGTATGGAGTCGCGACCTTTTAAGGTGGAATCTAAGTATCAGCCGGCCGGGGATCAGCCGCTGGCGATCAAGCAGTTATCCGAGGGCATAGATGACGGCTTGAGTCATCAAACACTGCTAGGGGTTACCGGCTCAGGTAAGACCTTCACGATGGCGAATATTATCGAGCGCTTGCAGCGCCCGGCGATAGTGATGGCTCACAACAAAACGTTGGCAGCTCAGCTCTATGGAGAGTTCAAAGAGTTTTTCCCCAAGAATGCCGTCGAATACTTTGTTTCTTATTATGACTACTATCAGCCCGAGGCCTATGTTCCCTCTTCGGATACTTTTATTGAGAAAGATGCATCGGTAAATGAGCACATTGAGCAGATGCGCCTTTCCGCGACTAAGGCACTGATAGAGCGGCGTGATGTTGTGGTCGTTGCCACGGTATCGGCTATTTACGGTCTGGGTGATCCCGATAAATACTTAAAAATGGTATTGCACCTGGATCGCGGTGACCTGGTGGATCAGCGCACAATTTTACGCAGGTTGGCGGAGTTGCAGTATACACGCAATGACGCTGACTTCCGCCGTGCAACCTATCGTGTGCGCGGCGATATTATTGATATCTACCCGGCCGACTCCGATTTGGAGGCGGTACGCCTGTCTCTGTTTGATAAAGAGATTGAAGAGATCACCCTGTTTGACCCGCTTACTGGTGAGCAGTTTAAGAAAGTTCCCCGGGTTACCATCTTCCCCAAGAGCCACTACGTTACCCCACGTGAGACCATTGTCAGCGCTATTGATGAAATCAAAGATGAGCTGCGAGTACGTCTGGAGCAGTTGCGCGGTAATAACAAGTTATTGGAGGCGCAAAGGTTGGAGCAGCGCACCCGCTACGACCTGGAGATGATGCAGGAGTTAGGGTACTGCAATGGCGTGGAGAACTATTCCCGCTACCTCTCCGGCCGCAATGCTGGTCAGCCGCCCCCCACACTATTCGACTACCTGCCAAACGATGCACTGCTATTTATCGATGAAAGCCACGTAACCGTGCCACAAATCGGCGGCATGTATCGCGGGGATAGATCGCGCAAAGAAACTTTGGTGGAGTATGGTTTTCGCCTGCCTTCCGCCCTGGACAATCGCCCCCTTAAGTTTGAGGAGTGGGAGCACCTGGCCCCGCAAACGGTATTTGTTTCGGCAACGCCTGGACCCTATGAAGCTGATCACGCGGGGCAGGTGGTCGAGCAGGTGGTGCGGCCCACAGGGCTTGTTGATCCGGAAGTGGAAATACGTCCGGCTCAGACCCAGGTTGACGATGCGCTCTCTGAAATTCACCGCTGCGCTGAAGCGGATCAGCGAGTGCTGATTACCGTGCTGACAAAGCGGATGGCAGAGGATCTGACTGAATACTTAGCGGAGAATGGGGTGCGGGTACGCTACCTGCATTCCGATATTGATACCGTTGAGCGGGTGGAGATTATCCGTGATCTTCGTATTGGTGAGTTTGATGTGTTGGTGGGTATTAACTTGCTGCGTGAAGGTCTGGATATGCCTGAGGTTGCCCTGGTGGCTATCTTCGATGCTGACAAGGAGGGTTTCCTGCGCTCTGATCGCTCCCTGATCCAGACTATTGGGCGTGCGGCGCGCAACCTTGAGGGGCGGGCTATTTTATATGCGGACAAAGTAACCGGCTCCATGGAGCGTGCGCTGGAAGAGACCCGTCGCCGCCGGGAAAAACAGATTGCTTTCAATAAAGAGCATGGCATTACACCGAAGGGGATTCGCAAAAGCGTTGCGGATATTCTTGAGGGCGCTGTGGCGCCCGGTGTGCCCAAAAGTAAGCGTAAGGTGGCAGAAGGGAAGGGTGCCTATAAGGTTGATGACAAACCGATGTCCGATAAGCAGCGCTGGGCGCGAGTTGCTGAGCTGGAGAACCAGATGTATGAGCATGCCAAAAATCTGGAGTTTGAATCTGCAGCGAAGCTGCGGGATGAGATCGCTCACCTGAAGGAGGTGGAATAGTATTAGTTGGGGGCGGCTTTTTCGGCTGCCCTCACCACCAGAGCAACTTAAAAAAAACTCTGCAAAAAGTTCAGTAAGTTGTTGAAAACACTGAAAAGCGGTGCTAAAGTTCGCGCTCTTCGCAGCACTGGGTTCCCCCGCTGCAGAGTTCTAGACCCGTAGCTCAGTTGGTTAGAGCGCTGCCTTGACATGGCAGAGGTCAGCGGTTCAAATCCGCTCGGGTCTACCATCTTCAAAAGGATGGTTACCCATCTGAATCAATAGCTCCATGAACCACTTCATGGATAGTTTCATGCGGTCTTTGGTAGGGATCGCCACTGAGAGAAAGGACAAACAATGCTCGTTGTTACTCTCCCCGATGGTTCTCGTCGAGAATTTTCCGCTCCGGTTTCCGTGCATGACGTTGCCGCAGATATCGGTCCTGGCTTGGCCAAGGCTGCACTTGCTGGCGTAGTCGACGGCAAAGAGGTTGATACCAGCTATGTCATCGATCGCGATGTCAACCTGGCCATTATCACCGACCGCCAGCCCGAAGGCCTGGAAGTCATTCGCCACTCCGCTGCACACTTACTGGCACAAGCCGTTAAGCAGCTGTACCCGACGGCCCAGGTCACTATTGGCCCGGTTATCGAAGATGGCTTCTATTATGACTTTGCTTACGAGCGCCAATTTACGCCGGAAGACCTGGAAAAGATCGAAGAGCGTATGGAAGTGCTGGCCAAGGAAGATATTACAGTCAGCCGCCGACTGATGCCCCGTAAAGAAGCGGTGCAGTACTTCCGCGATATGGGTGAAGAGTACAAAGCTGAGATTATCGACAGCATCCCCAGTGACGAAGATATTTCTTTGTACCGCCAGGGCGATTTCGAAGATCTGTGTCGCGGCCCCCACGTGCCCTCCACTGGCAGACTGAAGGCGTTCAAGCTGACCAAGGTGGCTGGTGCTTACTGGCGCGGTGATTCCAGCAACGAGATGTTGACCCGTGTTTACGGCACCGCCTGGGCCAACAAGAAAGAATTAAAAGCTTACCTGCGTCGTATTGAGGAGGCAGAGAAGCGCGACCACCGCAAGCTGGCCAAGAAATACGATCTCTTCCATATCCAGGAAGAGGCACCCGGTATGGTGTTCTGGCACCCAAATGGCTGGACTATTTACAGTGCTGTCGAGCAGTACATGCGCCGCCGTCAGCGCGAGTTTGGTTACAAAGAAATCAAAACCCCACAGCTGGTGGATTTCAGTCTATGGCAGAAGTCTGGTCATGCGGATAAGTTTGCCGATGACATGTTTACGCTCACCAGTGAAGAGCGCCAGTTTGCCATCAAGCCGATGAACTGCCCCTGTCACGTGCAGGTGTTCAATCAAGGTCTGCGCAGTTATCGCGACCTGCCGCTGCGTTTGGCGGAGTTTGGCTCCTGCCACCGCAGTGAACCTTCTGGTTCCCTGCACGGTCTGATGCGCGTGCGCGGCTTCGTACAGGATGATGGCCATATCTTCTGTAGCGAAGATCAGATTCAGTCAGAGGTTTCTGACTTTATGGATCTGCTGCACTCCGTGTACAAAGACTTCGGCTTTAATGATGTTATTTACCGTCTCTCCACTCGCCCGGAGAAGCGTGTAGGTTCCGATGAGAGCTGGGACAAAGCAGAGAAAGCCCTGGCCGATGCGCTGGATGCCGCGGGCCTGCCGTGGGAAGAGCTGCCAGGTGAAGGTGCCTTCTACGGACCGAAGATCGAATTCTCCCTGAAAGACTGTCTCGGCCGGGTATGGCAGTGCGGTACCATTCAGGTGGACTTCTCTATGCCGGGCCGTCTGGATGCGCAATATGTTGCCGAAGATGGTTCGCGTCAGTCCCCGGTGATGTTGCACCGTGCAGCCCTGGGTTCCTTCGAGCGCTTTATCGGAATCCTGATCGAGCATTACGAAGGCGCGTTCCCCACCTGGCTGGCACCACAGCAGGTGGCGATCATGAATATTACCGATCGTCAGGCCGATTACTGTCGTGACTTGGAGGCCCGCCTTGGTTCGCTGCAATACCGCGCCAGTGCTGACTTGAGAAACGAGAAGATCGGCTTTAAAATCCGCGAGCACACGCTCCAGCGTGTCCCTTATCTGCTGGTCATTGGCGATAAGGAAGTAGAGAGCCAGACGGTTGCCGTGCGCACCCGTAGCGGTGAGGATCTGGGAAGCATGACTTATGAGTCTTTCCTTGAGATTCTCGAGCAGGACGTCAGTCGCCGCGGCCGTTTGTCCGAAGATAATGCATAACAACTTGGCAACTGGGAGACCATAGCTATTAAACGAGACACTAAGGGACGGTCCAAAAAGGCCCGCATAAACGATCAGATTGAAGCGTCAGAAATCCGCCTGATTGGCGCTGATGGCGAACAGGTAGGCATTGTCTCCCTGAATGAAGCGCTGGAAGCTGCACAGCAGGCTAGCTTGGATCTCGTTGAAATTGCCCCGGACTCCACGCCGATAGTCTGTAAGATCATGGACTACGGCAAGCACGTATTCGAAGCTAAGAAAGCTAAGAATGCCGCCAAGAAGAAGCAGAAGCAGCAGCAGATCAAGGAAATGAAATTCCGCCCGGGCACCGATATCGGTGACTACCAGATCAAGCTGCGCAACCTCATCCGCTTCCTGGAGGCGGGTGACAAGGCCAAAGTATCCCTGCGCTTCCGTGGTCGTGAAATGGCTCACCAGGAGCTGGGTATGGAAATGATGCAGCGCATCGAAAAAGACCTGGAAGAGCTGGCCATTGTAGAGCAGCGACCCAAAATGGAAGGTCGCCAGATGCTGATGGTTCTCGCTCCCAGCAAAAAGAAAAAGTGAGGTTTGGGGAAGCGATTCCCGGAACCTCCTTTGAGAAGTGATTGGGCGACGGCTGCCTCCTCACTCTCACAGTGCCGATGGCTCAGGTTGTCGGCAGATACTAAAGGTGCCTGTTATGCAGGCGAATATTCACTTTGGAGTACAAAATGCCGAAAGCAAAGACTCACAGTGGCGCTGCCAAGCGCTTCAAGAAGACGGCTGCGGGCTATAAGCACAAGCACGCTAACAAGAGCCACATCCTCACCAAGATGACCACCAAGCGTAAGCGTCAGCTGCGTGGCACCCAGACTATGAACAAGTCTGATGCCGGTCTGGTCGATCGTATGCTGCGCGCCAAGTAATTGGCCCAAATCGCAAAGGTTTAAGAGGATAGAGTTATGGCCCGTGTAAAACGTGGTGTAGAGGCGCGTCGTCGTCACAAGAAGATTCTGAAGCAGGCTAAAGGTTACTACGGTGCGCGTTCGCGCGTATTCCGCGTTGCCAAGCAGGCAGTTATTAAAGCTGGTCAGTACGCATACCGTGACCGTCGCGTTAAGAAGCGTAACTTCCGCGCTCTGTGGATTACCCGTATTAACGCCCAGTCCCGTGCAGAAGGCCTGAGCTACAGCCGCCTGATCGCAGGTCTTAAGAAAGCGGAAATCGCACTGGATCGCCGTGTACTGGCTGATCTGGCTGTTTACGATAAAGCCGCTTTTGCTGCCGTAGTTGAAAAAGCTAAGGCAGCCCTGGCAGCGTAAGTTGTCACTTCAGTTGTAAAACTGAATACTTAAAATAGGGAAGGGCTGTAGCGGCCCTTCCCTATTTTTTTATGGGGTTTCCGCTATTTTTTACCGGTGGCGGTGCCAGGGGAACCCCCGCGGTGCAAATGCACCGGTTAAAACAAGCACAAAACTAGGGCCAATCGGCCTCAATCGAAGTTGGATTCAAACGGGAACAGTTCGATGCAAGATTTGCAGTCCCTCACCGAGCAGGCAATGGAGCTGGTGGAGAAGGCCGATGGCCTCGCCGCACTGGATCAGGTGCGTGTTGATTACCTGGGCAAAAAGGGCCAGCTGACGGCACTGCTGAAAGGCCTGGGCAAGCTGTCTGCTGAGGAGCGCCCGGCTGCGGGTGCCAAGATCAATGAAGCCAAGCAGCAGGTGCAGGAAAAAATTAATGCGCGCCGCACTATGCTGGAGCAGGCAGCCATCAATGCCAAGCTGGCTGAAGAGACCATTGATGTCACCCTGCCAGGGCGTGGGGAAGAGCAGGGCAATGCTCACCCCATCACCCGCACCTTAAAGCGTGTAGAAGATTTCTTTGCGGGCATCGGATTTACAGTTGAGAACGGCCCGGAAGTCGAACAGGACTACTACAACTTCGAAGCCCTGAATATTCCCGCGCACCACCCAGCGCGCGCGATGCACGACACTTTCTACGTGGACCCCACCACCGTACTGAGAACACACACCTCTTCCGTGCAGATCCGCACCATGGAGAAAAAGTCTCCGCCGCTGCGCATTATCTGCCCGGGCCGCGTATACCGTTGCGACTCCGATGTGACCCACTCGCCCATGTTCCACCAGGTAGAAGGCCTGGTAATCGGCGAGAACATCAGCTTTGCGCATCTGAAAGGCACCATCGACCAATTCCTGCGCGCCTTCTTCGAAGCGGAAGTGCCGGTGCGTTTCCGTCCGTCTTATTTCCCATTCACCGAGCCGTCTGCAGAAGCGGATATCCAGTGCACCGCCTGTGGTGGTGAAGGTTGCCGCGTATGTTCCGGCACCGGCTGGCTGGAAATTCTCGGCTGCGGCATGGTGCACCCGAACGTGTTTGCCGCCTGTGATATCGACAGTGAAAAATACTCCGGCTTTGCCTTCGGTATTGGTATCGAGCGCCTCGCCATGCTGCGTTACGGCGTTAACGATCTGCGCTTGTTCTTCGATAACGATCTGCGCTTCTTGAAACAGTTCTAGCCCAGTGAGAGCGCGAATGGCCGAGGCGGTTCGCAGTAGCAATCGAATTGTGGAGGCCCGGGTGGCGAAATAAATATCCCGGGCGAAACGCGCACAGAGTTGCGCTGACGGAATACAGAAAGAGATCAACTATGAAAATCAGCAACTCCTGGTTGCGGGAATGGGTAAACCCGAAACTCACCACGCAGGAACTGGCCGATCAAATCACCATGGCCGGTCTGGAAGTGGATGGCATAGAAAAAGTAGCGGGTGATTTTTCCGGAGTGGTTGTGGGTGAGATTGTCGCCTGTGAACAGCACCCGGATGCGGACAAACTACGCGTGTGTAAAGTGGCCGGCCACCCTGACGGTGAAATGCAAGTGGTGTGCGGTGCTCCCAATGCGCGCATCGGAATCAAAATTCCTTTTGCCCTGGTAGGCGCCAAATTGCCGGGCGATTTCAAAATCAAAAAAGCCAAGCTCCGTGGTGTAGAGAGCTTCGGTATGCTCTGCGCACAGACCGAACTGGAACTGGGCGAAGACAACGACGGTATCTGGGAACTGCCGGAAGACGCACCCACCGGCACCGATCTGCGCGAATACCTGCAGCTCGATGACGAAACCATCGAAGTAGATCTCACCCCGAACCGTTCCGACTGCCTCGGTGTTGCCGGTATCGCTCGCGAAGTGGGCGTACTGAATCGTTGCGCCGTTCAGGGCCCGGAAGTTGCCTCGGTACCCCAGCAAATCGAGGAGAGCCTGCCCGTATCCCTGCTGGCGGAAGCGGCCTGCCCGCGCTACGTAGGTCGTGTCATTCGCAATATCGATATCAAAGCCGTAACACCTCTGTGGATGCAAGAGCGCCTGCGTCGCAGCGGCCTGCGCAGTATCGATCCGGTAGTAGACGTGACCAACTACGTTCTGCTGGAACTGGGCCAACCCATGCATGCCTTCGACCTGGAGAAACTCTCCGGCGGTATCAAGGTGCGTATGGCCGAAGCCGGTGAAGAGCTGACCCTGCTGGACGGCCAGGAAGTGAAGCTACAGGAAGGCACCCTGGTGATCGCCGACGAAGAGAAGCCTCTGGCCATGGCCGGTATTATGGGCGGCCTGGATTCTTCCGTTACCGAAGGCACCCAACATATCTTCCTAGAGAGCGCCTTCTTCAGCCCGCTGGCGATAGCCGGTAAAGCCCGCTCCTACGGCCTGCACACCGATTCCTCTCATCGCTTTGAGCGCGGCGTGGATTACCACCTGCAAGAGAAAGCGGTTGAGCGTGCCACCCAGCTGTTGCTGGATATCGTTGGCGGTGAGCCAGGCCCGGTACACGTGCGTGAGCTGACTGAAACCATGCCCGCCGAGCGCCATATTACTCTGCGCCGTGCCAAGGTAGAGTTGGGCCTGGGTATCAAGCTGGCCGATGACGAAATCGTCGATATTCTTACCCGCCTGGGTCTGGAAAAAATCGACCAGAATGACGAAGGCTGGACCTTCCTTGCCCCCAGCTTCCGTTTCGATATCGCCATCGAAGCAGACCTGCTGGAAGAGCTGGCCCGTGTTTACGGCTACAACCGTATCCCTAGCGAAAGCTTTACTGCCGAACTAGAAATCGCCCCGCGCCCGGAGAGCACCATTGCCCAGGACAATCTGGAGCAGACCCTACTGAGCCGCGGCTACTACGAAGCGATCACTTTCAGCTTTATCGATAGCGACAGCGCTGCCCTGTTTGACCCGGAAGCTGACCCAGTGGCCCTGCAAAACCCGATCAGCGCAGAGCTGGCGGTGATGCGTACCACCTTATTACCGGGCCTGTGCAAAGCCTTGCAGTACAATCTCAATCGCCAGCAAAACCGCGTGCGCCTTTTTGAAACCGGCCTGCGCTTTGTACCTGGCGCGGAGCTGCACCAGGAGCAGATGATCGCTGGTCTCGCCTACGGTAACCGCTTTGCGGAAAACTGGACTGGCAGCAAAGACAGCGTAGATTTCTACGACGTGAAAGCCGACGTGGAAGCCCTGCTGGCTCGCACCGGTGTCGCCGATGAATTCCGCTTTGTTGCCGGTCAACACTCCGCACTGCACCCCGGCCAAACCGCCAAGATTATGCGCGGCGACCGCGAAGTAGGGGTTATCGGTGCCCTGCACCCGCAGCTGCAGAAGAAGCTGGATCTGGCCAAGCCGGCCTTCGTATTCGAGCTCAGCCTGGAAGCGATCGGTCAGGGTAAAGCCCCGGCATTCCGCCCGCTGTCCAAGTTCCCGGAAGTGCGCCGCGATCTGGCCCTGCTGATCGACGCGGATGTTCCCGCCGCCAGTTTGGTGGAAGCTGCCACCGAGGCCGCCGGTGAAACCTTGACGGACCTCAAGATATTTGACGTCTACCAGGGCAAAGGTATTGATTTAAATAGAAAAAGTGTCGCTTTGGGGTTGACGTTTCAGCATTCGTCGCGCACCCTTAATGACGAAGAAATCAATGCCGCTGTAGATGCGGTGGTCGGTAAATTAGAAGAAAAATATAACGCTAGTCTGCGCTAACAGGGCATGATGCTCTCGGTGTGCAGACTGAATTGCACCCCGAGAGCGTCTGCTTCCGGGTTGAAAGCCGCCGCGGTTTGGGCCGCTTCCGATCTGGAGTCGACGCCTCTGAATCAATTGGTAGGATCCAATGACAGAGGCACTGACCAAGGCCGGGCTCGCCGAGAAGTTGTACGAGGAGCTGGGCTTTAATAAGCGCGAAGCAAAAGAGATCGTCGAGTATTTCTTCGAGGAAATCCGCAATGCGCTGGAAAGCAACGAGCAGGTCAAGCTCTCGGGCTTTGGCAATTTCGACTTGCGAGACAAAAGCCAGCGCCCCGGTCGTAACCCCAAGACCGGCGAGGAAATCCCCATCTCAGCCCGCAGGGTAGTCACCTTCAAACCAGGGCAAAAACTCAAGACACGAGTAGAGGAACATGCTGGAACCGAGCAATAATGCTCAGCTACCTGCAATCCCCGGTAAGCGCTATTTCACTATTGGTGAAGTGAGCGAGCTGTGTGCCGTGAAGCCCCATGTACTGCGCTACTGGGAGCAGGAATTCCCACAGCTGAAGCCCGTTAAACGCCGCGGCAATCGCCGCTACTACCAGCACCAGGACGTTATTATGGTGCGCCAGATTCGTGCGCTACTCTATGAAGAGGGCTATACCATTGGAGGAGCCCGCCAGCAGATAGAGACCGGTAGTGAGCGGGCAGAAGTGGTGCAGCTGCAACAGGTACTGCCGGAAGTAATTGCGGAACTCAAAGATGTGGTAGCCCTGCTGGATGGGAGAAAGAATTTCTAAAAAACTGTAAACCTGGGCTTGCAATCCAGCCGCACTCAGGTATGATTCACGCCACATCGAGACACGATGTCTTTAAAAATCAATCACTTAGCGAAGTGAGCGATTTTTCAAAATCGGAGCGTAGCGCAGCCTGGTAGCGCACCACACTGGGGGTGTGGTGGTCGTCGGTTCAAATCCGGCCGCTCCGACCATATATTTCGTTGCATAGCAACGGCCAAGAAACCCGCTTTTTAGCGGGTTTTTTATTTTTCTAAACAGCTCAGAAGAATTTATTTTGAGTGGGTTGACTACTTCTTTGCTCTGAGAAATACTGAGTTCGCTTTTACGCGAGTAGAGCCTTTGGCTTAGTCTGGTGTTTAGCCGGACTCAACGAGATTGTTTGGATTTATTCCGCAGAAATCATCTGTGGCTCTCCAATCGCAAGCTCATTACGATCCACAGATGCTTTCTGCGGTCGACTTAGGTAAAAGCTTTCTTATGACCGTATAAAATGGATTTTATTTAGTTCAAATGAAGGACCCTCGGGATGAGTTCTTGAGCAGCCTGACGCTCGAGGGTATGAGATTCGAGCTTTCAGATAATCCCATTGTTTTATTATGCGGTGGTTATGTTCCTGAAAGCTTTTCTAGCGGTGAAAATTCTTCCCTGTACGCTTCTGTACGTCACGCCTTATCTAGTGAAACCCCTGATTTTGAATTATTTCGTCCAGAAGAAATAACTGACTGGCAGTCAGACGGCATTTATAAAAACTTAATTGACTTTGAGCGAGATCTTGTAGGGGTCTGCTCTTTGGTCGTAATTGCTTTAGAAAGTCCAGGCTCTATTGCAGAGCTGGGAGCCTTTTCCCAACTAGATGAATTAAAAGAACGGCTATTGGTGTTTGTATCTGCTGAGTTTAGTACGAATTCCTTTATTGAATTGGGGATACTAAGACATATAAGAGATAGGAGCGAAGGTAGTGTTCGGTCTTATCCTTGGGCTCTTCCAGCGGAAGGGGAGAGCATCTCTGTTGGGAGAGACATAATAAATGATATGCTTCAAGATGCTAAAGAGCAGCTGGGTCGTATGCAGAAAACTAAGCGTTTTCGTGCAGATAATACCGCACATATTATGGCATTAATTCGCTCTCTTATAGAGGCTTTCATTGCTCTAAAATTTAGTGAGATAAAACGCTACCTTAGGTATTTTGAGGTTCAACTGGCAGACGATGAATTAAAGAGGAAGCTATTCCTTCTCCAAAAATTCAAATTGATTATTAAAGATACCTACAGTGATACAGCATTCTATTGTTGTTCAAAATTAGAAAAATTTCATTCAATGCGGTATGAGCATAAAAAAGGAAAGAAAGTTGACATGCTGCGCGTTACTGCAAGTTGCAGTACTTACTATGCTTTAAGTGAAGAAGAGAGGCATAGGAAAGGTTTTCTCAAGCTTCGAGCTAAAAGTGCGGGGAAAGAGTGATATGAATTTATTAAAATTGCTCGCTAATGAACTCTTTATGTCTGAGCAACAATTGAATCGCATTTTTATTCGAGCGCCGCACTCATACAAGAAATATACTATTCCTAAGCGGTCTGGAGGTGAGCGGCTGATAGCACAGCCTGCTAGAGAAACCAAGCTCATCCAGCAGTGGTTGATTGAGAATAAATTTTCTAGGTTTCCCGTGCATGACTCTGCAACTGCTTATAAAAAGGGTTCAAAAATAAAATCGAATGCCCTTGCTCATGTAAAAAATACTTACTTAATGAAGTTTGATTTTCAGAATTTTTTTACATCAATCAAAGAAAAAGATTTGAAGCAATATCTATCTGCAAGTTTTTTATGGAATGAATTTGGTGAGGAGGATATCGATAGGATCGCGCGAGTTAGCTGCATTAATTATAAACATTTAGATGAAAAGTGTTTGAGTATAGGAGCACCTAGTTCGCCTTTGCTTTCAAATGCGATTCTTTATCCGCTGGATGAAGAAATTAAAAAGTGGTGTTTAGCTAATGATATAGTTTACACACGGTATGCTGATGATTTGACTTTCTCTACAAATGAAAGGGGGATGTCTAGCATTGTGGAGTCTTCTCTTCGGGATAGTGTTCGGAAGTTTTCATTAGTTAATTTAAGGTTTAATAACCAGAAAACAATATCTCTTTCCAAAAAGAGTCAGCGTAGAGTTACGGGAATTGTCTTATCTAATAATGGTGAACTTTCACTAGGGCGCGCAAGGAAAAGGGAGATTCGAGCATTAGTTCATCGTTGGACCTTGGGGCATCTGGATAGGGAGGATGTTGGCAGGTTGCAGGGGTTGTTGGGTTTTGCAAAAGATATAGAAAGTGATTTTATTGATAGGCTATCTGAAAAATATGGCGAAGAGTGTATTAAAAATATATTTAAATATAGAAAGCCAAGACTCTAGTTGTATTCTCGATTAAAAGACAGTGGCAAACTTTTTAAAAGATAAAGTACTCTAGGGGGGAAGCTTGAATTACACTGACAGCTTCAAGGGCTTATATAAAAAAATCGATGCAACATCTAAAACACGTTTTTATGCATCTCGAAGGTTAAGGCTGCATGCAAAGTTTTCGACGTATACTGTAGTTATACTTTCATTATCGCTGATATTAGTTTCTTTATTGCAGTCGTTTGGTTTAGGTGAAAATATATCCAGCAAGTATACTGGCCTGATACAAGTTTTTGCTGCTACAGCTGTATTGGTATATTCTCTATTAATTGACAAGAATGAATATCCAAACCTTTCTGAGAAAATGTATGCATGTGCATCAAAGTTGGGTGATTTAAAATTACGACTGTATCCCTTTAAGTTGATGGATCAGCCACCAGGAGAGAAATATGCAGAGTTTCAACAAGAATATTGGAATATATTAGAGTTGTATGAAACCCATTCCAATAATGATTTCAAGGCTGATAATCTTAAGGCTAGATTAGATATGCCAGAAGATTACAGCATTAAAGGGATGGATTGGTTTGTTGTAAAGCTTGATATTTATCGTATGCATTTTTTGAATTTTCTGTCTTATCCTTTAGTCTTAATGGTTTTATTTTTTGTCATGATATGGCTTTGGTTTGGCATCAGTTTTTCTGCTTTTTTAAAAGTAGGGGTCTGAGGGCCCAAAGATCAGCTAGATAGGAAATTTTGTCAATAGATGAGGTGTCTTAAATTTTGTTCTTTGGTGGGATGAAGTTTTAGTGTTTGGAGCAATCCTAGACCCCCAAAGATTAGAGAATGGGGTCAGGTGCGTGACAGGCAGCCCATTAAGTACTCGCAGATTAGCCTATAGAGTAGAAGCGCTAAGAAATAGGCAAAATTTGTACGTCACCATTCGGTAGGTGGCATATCAACTCCAATACAGATGGAGATTCGGCGCCGATAAGTTTGGTTTGTGAATAATTGAGAAATAGATGTGGAGTGCAGCCAGTCGCGCAACTGCTTTAGTGATAGTCGAGAGGATTTTCGGCTATTTAACTTGGGGCGGAGCTAAGGAAGAGTTGGCAGTCTCACAGTCCATGTATCCAGCGCTTATTCTGCTGGGTACAGACCTTTTGTACCAATTCCGCCGAGCCCACCAAGCACTTAAAGCGGCTCTCAAAGTTGTGGTTTAGATAGAGCTAGTGCTTTGCAGGTATCCCCAAGCGTTGAAGAATTGGGGGGATATTTTCATCAATAGCTCTCCGTTTCTGTAGGTTGAGTTGTCGGCCACTCCAGTCAACTAGTTTGAGATAGTGATCCAGCTGAAAGGGTAGCCCTTTCGGCACATTCAAATACTCACCGCTGACAAACAGAAGTAGATCTTTGGGCTGCTCACCTGAGACTGCTACGTAAACGCGCTGTTGAATAGAAGCTCAAGTAGAGTCTTCAAGCATTTTGGCGAAGATATAGAGTTCCGGTCCGCATCAAGCTAACACCCTCTGCTACCCTAGAAATTGAATATTCTTACTCAGAGACTAGGGTCAGAGCGTTTTTCTTGAATTACGGCTTAAAATACCTACATGTATCTTTTGTTGTTCGCTTGGTAGTTTTACCATCTTAGCGTAGTGTCCAGAAGGATCAGACCACTACATATATCTCCGCTATCATGTCAAGAGCTTTGTGGAGACAATAAGGTACTCTTAGGCTGAATAGAGCCGAACTCTTGTTGACCTTTTCTCCAGAAATAGATGCTTGTACAAAAAATTACTACAGGCAGAACCACTCCAAACTCATTGATATACCAACCTGAATCTGTGTTTTGCATGGTCAAGGGATTGAAAAATTTTTGAATAAATACATTGTGGCTCATGTGAAAGATTACGGCCGGCCAAACACTATTACTTCTTAATCTTATGTAGGTCATGATGACTGACATAGACATTAAGCCTAGTGTAAAGAAAAATAATTGGTAGCCGAGAGGTACCGTTTCATTCCCATAAACGCCTGCTATCATCATGAGCCAATGCCAAGCTGCCCATATAAATCCAGAAATTAGTGCAACCCCAGAAAAGGACATAAGTTTCGAAAGTTCAGGTACAAGTAATCCTCGCCATCCAATCTCTTCTCCTAGAACTCCAGGTAGTAATAATATAAAGCTGATACTTGCAGTAATTAAGAATCGGAAAATAATCACACTGGAGTCACTCCAGTTGTCTACCTTATACCCATCTCTAAGTGCTGTAACGTATTCTGAGTTGTACCACTCTCCAAAACCTAAGCCCCATATAATGAGGTAGGCAACTGCTACATAAGCTAATGGTGCTAAATAGCTGAACCATTGATGCTTCCAGCTTCCCCAAGGCCAGCCCAGGGAGCCCAGGCTTTTCTTGAAGCTCAGGCAGGTTATGATCGTAGCAAGTCCAACTGAAAGCATTAATGGTACTGCACTCTCCATATGGAAAATAAGCCAGTATCCGATGGGATAAAGGCATGCTGTGAGGGTTAAAAAAACCGCGATAATCTTGAGTGAACTCAGAGATTGTTTCATCTGGATAGTTAACTCCATGTTATTTTAAAAAACACTAATCTGTAGTACGCCTTTATGTAAAATAGAGCACATTTTATGCTGCCATTGATTCAAAATCACGAAAGACTCAACTCAAGGTGTTGGCTTGTAAAACCTTGCTATAGGGTTAGGTGAAATTCATATTCCCTAAATCAATATTACAAATGCAGAGAGCAAAATCTCTCAACTGTCCTTACGCTCAATGTTTACTGAGTCTTTCATTGGCTTTGCTTGTATGCTGAGTTATGGGGATCTCCTTAATTTGATTAATCACTCTTTGCTTTAACCTGAGTTGCAATGAGCAACTGAGCTTATCAGGAAGAACATTGTGTTTTTATGTAAATTCGGTCAATGGAATTCTGCGTGAGATGTTTAGTAGGCAATACTGAGCATCTAAAGATTGGAGAGAGATATGACAAATATCTATTTTTCAGGCTCTCTAACTCTCATTTAGTAGTAAAGGACGTGAAATGCAGAGAATTTGCAATCAAGTCCCGGAAAATTTGTTTATAGACTGAAAGTCGGCGATCATGTCGATGAGTAATTGGGGGAAGGCTAGATTAGCAGGGAATAGCTGAAATGCAGCGCAGGTAGTTACCTATGCGGTGTGCCCAAGGTATATTAAGCTCGCCTGAAGTCTACTGGCGCTAGCAAGTCTCTAAAGTGTCCGGTTGATATATAGCCCCTGCTTGGGTGAGATACCAAGTCACTTGAGGGTAGGAGGCGTTTTTCTTCGATACGGACTCATTTCCTGGGTCGCTAAATGTCGGCTTCACCAGCTCATTAGCTCCAAATAGCGATCGAAATAGAAGGATAGGTCTTTCGACATATTCAAATAGTCACTGACGACAAACGGAAATAGCTCTTTAATATTTTCAGAAGAGCATAAGAAAAATTCCAATGTAAATTAAATTTACCAATAGTTGGCTGAGATTTCCTTAGGCGAAAGTATGAGAAATATAGGCGCAGAAATAATCTTATTGGAATTTATTAAGTTTGTTTCAACCCCAAAGCTGCGTAAAATCGATTGATACTTTTGGTATTTTTGCAGTAATTGAGTGAGCCGCTTAAAAAGGCTTCAGAAGTTTAAAAGATTTTGAAAGCTTCGAGAGAGCCGAGAGTTTTCTAAAAGACCCATCCCCTCAAAGGAGAACGGTAGCGTGACGTAAGAGTAAGTAAAAGGCGCTGACCCAAGGTGCTAGGAACACCCGGGGCCAGCTAACCAAATTGATAACCTAAGTATCAAAATGGCTATATGGATAATACGCTAGAAACCCGCTCGCCTTCAATAAAGTGGAGTACATTCAGCAGCTTGGGGCCTGTTCCCAAGCTCTGGAAGCCTAGCGCCCGCCTTTTCCTCTTCTCTACCTACCGCCCCCGCGCACCACCCCATATTTCCTCCAAACGCTAAGCCCAGGCTTCCCTACCCCAGAAGTACCCAGACTTTGACCATTGAAGGAAATGTGTATGTTGATTTTAAAGCGACGGATAGGTGAAAACTTAAGGATTGGAGCAAATGTCTCCGTCACAGTGCTGGAGGTTAAAGGTAATCAAGTGAAGATAGGCATAAGTGCACCCAGGTCACTGCCTATCCATCGTGAAGAAATCTATGTGCGGATCAAACAGCAGCTGAAAGCGAAGGCCTGAAAGCGCTTAAAGCGGCATTCAGGAGGGATCTTGCCTCTCTGGTGTATCCGCATTGAAAAGACTAGAGGAGTTATACCGGCAATCGTCCCTTGTTATTTAGCGGAGGGAACTAGTAGCCAAATTGGGTCCAGATTACTAGAGAAAAATAACCGATGAACCCAGTAGTAAAAAGCCGAATCGATCCAGCATGCTACTGCGTACGCTTGTTTGAGATATTAAATTTCCACAATGAAAGATTAAGCTGGTTATGGGTGACCCTGAACGCATTGTAGGAAGTCTATATTTCCTCATCAAATTTGGTGAGCTTGATTTGCAACGAGTTGTCACTATTGTAAGCGGTACATGAGCCACATTGTTTAATTTGTCCTGGTAGGCTGGCACGATGCCCCCTCGATCAACTTCGGAGAAAAGCTCTCAATCCAAGTGCGCTAATGTTCGTAATCACAATCTAAACTACGGCCAGTTCCTCTACTGGTACCGCAAGCTATCTGAACAAACTTCGGTGACTATTACCCTGACTTTGTTCCCATGAATATCAAGTTCCCCACAGTCATTACGGGAAATCTGGTTATATTGGATTCTCTAATGGCATAAAGCTGAAGTTGATACCCTGTTGTGAGTCAACCTGGTCAGGTGTTTGTGCCCAGGTTTGAGCGGCACCATCAACCTCTTTTAACGCAGGTACCAGGGATTGATCATGTAGAGTGATATAGGATTTACCAAGCGCTACGCAGCATCCAGCATCGAACACTGCATTCCATTTATTATATTTTCACCAAAGAGAATAATAGCCAGGCCACAATTTTCAATGTGGTGTTTAATCTGCATCGCGTTGACCTAGGCAGACTTATGATCTCGACAGAAGGAGTTAGCTTCCACGCCATGACCATCGCCAGCTGTATCACTCGCATCGTGATTGGTCACCGCAAAGAAGAAAGAGATTTCCAGTCACTACTTATTGCAGCCTTCAATTATCTGGGCTCTCCAGTCAGAGTGTATTTTTCCTGAGAGATATACTTTCAGTTTTTAGTTTAGTTACTTAATAGTGGTAAACAATAGAGTTTGATACTTAGGAAATGACTTACAGTACGATTTTGACTTGAGAGGAGGGGGCTATTGATTGAGTCAGTTAGGATATATCAATGCGTCATTAGCGCTGAAGTATAAGAGCAAAATCCCTTTTGGCTCTTACTTATTGGTGGTTAAGGTAGCCTTATGGCTTAAACACCACATTTTCTGGCACTTTTCCAGATGGCAGTCTTGTAGAGTGCAATTGTGAGATGAGCCACTTTCCTTTCACTTTCTGTAGAATAGCGCTTTCGAGCCAATAAACATCCTGGCTCTCATTCTTTTTAGCAAAATTGGCCTTATTCCAATAGTTGATTGTGACTAGGTCTGGCCTCTCATCAAAGTCAATAATGCTAAAGTAATTGGTTCTAACAGTATCTGATGGCTTTGCTACCTTAATTAGATCTTCAATCGTCCATACTTCACCATGTTCGAGCAAGAGAAAAGATTCAGTTACGGTGCCTCTCATACGCTCATGGTCTACATCGGATATGTAATTTAGAAGGTTCTCGATAGTTTTGAATGCTTCAGGCTTCTCTTGCGCCTGTGCGTTACCGATTGTCAAAACAAACAACATCAATGTAAAAACAATATTTCGCATAAGTTATTTTCCTGGTTTTTAGAGGTTAATTATTAGTAAAGGAAGTGTTGATTTTACAACATTTACTTCATCAAGTGTCTAAACTCCTTAAGGTGAGGGAAGCTATAAATGTTAGGCGAGTTCCGATCGGAGCAGGTTTTCGCTGATGCTGTCTATTTTTTAAGCAAAAAATTTGTTTTTGGGATCTCAGAGCCCATTATACGGCATACCAGAGTAAGTTTAGATATTTGTACACTCTGCGCCAATGTTCTCCGGCCGGATTACACCTAAGATACAGCTCGAGCAAGGATTGTTACTGAATTCTGTTGAGCTGATGTTCCTCAATGATTACGGCGAGATCATAGAAGTGATCGCCCATAGCCGCGTATTCCCAATCAATGGCATAAAGCCGCCCGGTCTTTTCAGTGATGAGATTTCCAGTGCTTAAAATCATTATGGCAAAGAAAGAACCTACTACTTAGCTGTTCCGCGGCAGCAATATGGGAAGAAATTGTTTGGTAAAGCTGTACTAGTGTGGGGTAGAAATTTGCTTGTTCATTAATCGAGCTCCAATAATGATCAGCTTTAAAGGATATATCCAAGTGGGCATCAATTTCGGGGAGGCTGTGGATTTCATTAAGTAAATTGGCAACCTGTTCCGGAGCATTGGCATCACTTCCATTCCAAGGTGCACTTCACAAAGCGGGTAACTTGGTATTGATATGCTGGGGCACTGTAAACTAAAGGAGCGTATAGCCCGGCACTACTTGAACTCACAAGGAGGTAGGTCTCTGCTTGTCGGTTTAAATCTAGAGCACTGCTGTATTGTGAATTGATACGTAGAAGTAATAGCTCCTGGCTTACCGTGAGTAGGAATGTTTGGTTCGTTTGCCCCTGTAAGCCGTCTGACCACAATGGATTTGGATGGGCTCCATAGGGCCAGTCCTGGGGAAGCATAACGTAGAACTAATATCTTTGCCGGCTGATTAATTGATTGAAGCTGAATCTTATCAAATATTGTAGGCCGTTCTAGAGGCGCGTAATAGTGATGAACTTAATTTCAAAAGTAAAATTTGGGTGAGTAGTGTGTTTTAAATTGCGAGTCTTAATTGAAAATGGGGGCTGGAGGTTTATTCTTGTGATAAGCAATATTCTTCAAAGTATGATTCTTTTAGGGAGAATTTGATTCATGAAATTTATAATTGTGGTCCGCATTACAGCTCTCAATTAAAATAAGGTGTGTCAGATTTGTCCTGAATTAATACAACTAAAACTGCCTAATGCTAGGCATGCCCAATTCAAAGCCGGAACGCGGCACTATTACAGCTGGCGATCTGTTCTCCAGATCGCCGAGAGAAATAATCTGCCTATAGCTGACTAGCTCACGCAGAATTTTGAAAATCCTTGCAGATGCCCACTTCGCCTTTTAGTCGATAACTATTAAGAAAAGGTGACTGCACGCTCATTCAAATCATAATACTGAGTATTAACCTTAATCTTTACAGAGCTACCGGTAGCATCAAACCAGCCGAGGTACCCGGTAACCTCTAGGCTTTTATGGGTAGTGGCCATCGCCTCACGTAAACGCTGGGCCCAGGGCCTTAACTTCTCACCATCATAACCTGACCCGCAAGCGCAGAGATGCAGATCGACAAAATTGCCAGGCAAACCCTCTTTAACCAGCGTGCCCGCTAGCTGCGTGGGTGTATAGGTTTTCCATACTCCACCCTGCCACGACTCTACTCCTCTATCGAAAACTTTTGCTTGTTTATTCTTGCCACTATTGCGTTGTGCACCAATTTGCTTGCCATCGCCACCGCCGGTACCATGAGCAACAATATAAAGAGTGTCTCCAGATTTGAGGCTACTAAGACACTTATCTATCCAGCGGTACATAGACTTACCAATACCAGATGTTACCTTGTTGGCAAGAATTTGATTCTTCGGAATATCCCATGCACTCGCCATATTCTCCGCGAACTCTAGCATTTCATCACTGTTTACCGGGAGGTAAATGTACTTTGCCATTTTTTACACCTTGTTATTATTACAATACTAAAATTATAACACCAAGCCTTGCAGAGTGAATTATTCAGGGCACCCAAAAATTGGAGACAAGTCTCAGTTTTGCGACAAGTATCGGTTCTCGTGGCTATTCATATCTGATTTGGAAATAAGGGTAGGTGAAATGTTAAGAACTTGTATTTAGGCTTTAGAAAACTTCACTTTGTGGTAATAAGTCAGAAATCGTAGTGTTGATAGATTGGAGCAGGGTTAAATTGGCAAAGAGGAAACTCCGGTAGTGGATCAAACCATGTACCCTATGTTTATTGAGCTTGCTGCACGAATGCATAGTTGAATCAAAGTGTAATCAGGGTGTTTAGGCGTATTTGTGATATTGGCCCTGATTGTGTTTAGGTCTACATAGCTCATACTGGCCGCGTTAACGTTTATTATCCAATAAAGCCCAGGATTTAAATAAGCGGCCTGTAACGCTGTCTTCAGGATTAGCTGGGATTCATTTAAGAGATATATAAAACAGCTGACATTGATTAAATTTTCCTGCCATAGAAGGACAACGCTTTGTAGCTTTAGCGATTCACAGTTATCGAGTACGCTGCCCTGGGTTATCGTTGTGCCAAGTTTGAGGCCTTAAATAGCTCCAGATAGCGAAGAATCACTTCGTTATCTGGTCAGGCCAGCCTTTTAGCCGATATAAATTACGATATGGTAATGATTACTCATTACGGTATAGGCTACGTTATTAAGTGTAAAATCTGATGCCAACCTATTCATAGGCTTTTCAATTCACTGGTACTAGGCGTAGGGGTAAATGCACTGATAAGAGGGTATTACACCAAGAAATATTTGGATGATTCTGGGCTGAGTCCTTGATTGCTCTCATATTGGTATGGATAAATAGCAGGTATTTTATTAAATTTCATCAGTAGGGTTGGCGGTTTAGGCTTTATATTTGGTGAGTGTTGAGAAGTGTCCTTAGGTTATTTGGCGTCAATAATGAAAGTTAATGAAGTAGCTAGAGTTTCGAGGGAATACGTTTATTTGTATCCACATGCGACAAATAGAGCCAGTAAAGTTAAGCTGTAGTTGGTTTGTCCGCTAAGTGACTATACCTTGTCTATAGTACGAACTGCTTACCTCTTTACTCAGAGGGCTTCGATAGTTTATCGATCCGCTTAAGATATAATGAGTGAATGAATGTGATGGACGGATGTTAGTCATGCCATCAGTTAATTTAAGGTTTCTATTAATCTGTTAGCAAATGACTGTGGAGGATGCCGGTGAGATTTCTAATCTCATGCCTGTCAATACTAAGTGATCACCGCCCAATAGACTTCCCCGGTCTGCTTTCGAGAGCCTTGTTTTTTTCACTCAGTTGGGTTGTTGGCGCTTCATTAGGTGCGCAGGAAATCAGTTCCTCAGACCTGGGGCAAGATACGCCTACTACAGATGTTGCTGCTGATTATCTGAGGAAGGAGTTAAAAGGCACCCAGAATTTGGTTTGGACCGGACATAAAATACCCGATACTGATTCCGTTAGCGGGAGCTTGCTCTCAGCCTTCATTTATGGCGGTAAGCCAGCAATTCCCAGTAAAATCAATCCGGAGACTCGCTTCGCCATTGAACAATGTGGTGCTGAGGAGCCCGAAATAATTGAGAATTTCTCAGGAAAGACTGTTGGATTGGTGGATTTTAACCAAGGCACTCAATTGCCAACTGGCATTGATCCGGACTTAATCGTAGCAATAATCGACCATCATGCGATTGGTGGATCGCCAATTAATATTCCAAATGTAATCAGTATAGAGACTAGGCCATGGGGATCGAGCGCGACAATTTTAATTGATCATGCTCAGAAGTTTGCTATTGAATTACCAGTTCATCTGGCGTGTATGGGGTTGGCTGCAATTCTTTCGGATACGGTTAACCTGACATCACCTACCACAACCGAGTACGACAAAGTCTATGTAAAAAAATTGGCAAAGAGAGCTGGTATAGATGATGTAGATAAGTTTGCAGAGCGGATGTTGCTAGAGAAATCAGATCTGGGTGGGTTTTCCGCCAAGGATATTGTTTTACTTGATTTTAAGGATTTTGAGTTCGGAGGAAAAAAAGTTGGCATTGGTGTTGCTGAAACGCTGACAGCTCAGCAGTTAATCAACAGAAGGTATGAACTGAAGTCTGCCATGGGCGAGATAAAAAAAGAGAAAGGTATCGATCACTTGATCTTCGCAATTGTCGACACTCGTGAAAATAAATCTTATCTACTTTGGAGTGACACCTCAGACAAAGATCTTATTATCTCCGCTTTTGGGGACCAGGTAGTAGATGATATGGTTGTTGCTAAAAGGGTGATCTCGCGAAAACGCCAAATTGGCCCAGCAATTCAAAGAGCTTTAGAGAATCGAAACATTGACTGATTTATTGAATTCTCTGAAAAGATTATATTCCTGCGATGCCCCTTTTGGGCGAGAATCAAATTAGGTGTAATCATTATCAAGAAAAATAGATACCAAGAAAGTCGGAATAAATCTGGCCTATACCAAATGTGAGGCTTTACTACGATTCAAATAATGGAACGCCTTTGATTTCACTGACGAAACGATGACTTGATCATAAACGATGATCGTGATTGAAATAGTTTCAGGCTAGCGAATACAGCGAGAGTCTTTTGAGCCGTACTCAACTAGATAAAATAAGCTGTGTGAGAGATGATACTTCATCTGTTGCAGTCGATAAAATATTGCAATAAATTTTTACCGTTTCGCCTTTAAATAAAGGGGTAGAGGACAAGATTAATGAAAAATTTAAAGCGTCAATAAATTTTTACTTGCCTCAGGGTAATCATCCCCATTACGTCATTAAGAACTTGTTTTATAAAGCTTTCGTAAAAGTAAAGGTGAGATTCTATATGAATACTATCCGAGCGTTATCTCCATTGTTCAAAAGCTGCACGAGTAAATAAAAAATTGTTAATTACTTTTGGTGTTCTTTAGTAGGCTATTATTCAGTTTAAGCCAAAAAGGCTGGGGTTGAACTTCGGTATTTTTAGGTGTTGGAATTTCAAGTTGGCAACAAAACCATAAAATCGAGTATTAATCTCAAGCTATACTATGTTTAGCAACATGCGTACCCTTACTCATATTATGCGTAATAACTTCCCTTTTCGTTTGACAATATTCTTGTAATCCCACTGAATTACCTTTGATTTTTTTAGCCAGCGTTTTAGATCAGTTGTATTTATCTGCATTGCCTCTGTATAACGAATAGAAGCATCTTTAAATTTTCCTGTCCCTGGTTCGAGCTTAGGCTCGTCAAAGTCTATACCGCTCCAGAACATCAGGCGAATGCAGTCTTTTAGTTTACTGTATCCTACAATTGGATTGCCCTCTAAAAACCATACAGGGTGGCCGTGCCAGATCTTACTTTCAGCTTTTGTCAAGCCTTTATCAATAAGCTGTCGTAAAGTATCGCATATCAGCAGCTCTTCACCGACCTGTGCTGAATTAAAATCATCGATCGTTTCATATTTCATGGTTATCAATCTTTCAGTCTCGTCGAGCTTTAACGCTAGTTTCAGGTATGTCTAGAGTGGCGGTGTTGAGTTATTTTTTTAAGTGGAATAAACATATTAAAAAATGTTAGATGGTATCATCCTTAAGTATCTATTCTAGCATCTAGAGCTTGGTTTAGAGGGTGAAATCTGAACCAAGATTGAGCAGTCGTTATCTATCATCTGTCAAGGGTAAAATTATTCGGTCCCTGTATCACCTGATTCTTGGTGTCTTAAGTCCCAAAACAGATCGCTACACTTATCGAGATTACCGGAGCCACAAATATACAGGTCTTGGACAGGATGCGCCAATCCGCAAAGTAAATAAAGAGCCGGTTACTCCACGCTTGATACAACCCCAAAGTATTAAGGTAGATATCACAATAGATCAAATAAAACCTATGTTCTAAATCCGGGGAGAGTGAATTTTCTGGGCGATGATGGCATTACGAATATTCGAATTGTAGTTAATGATGGTACCAGTAATAGTTTTCGCTGACCAATCACGATAGTTCTCTAGTTTTTGACCTCCAGCAGTTCTTGAGTGATTTGTTGGCAGAATAGCGTGGTGATATGGTGGTTTTCTCAGCTGGAATCGAAAGGATGGTGAAAGATTCTTACTTGGTAATATTTGAGCTACTTTGATCTTCAAGTCTCTCTGAAAGCCATTGTTCTGTCATGATCTATCTACAATGTGCATCTTATCGCTTTATTCGGTTTGTTTGACGCATTATCTAGATTAAATGGTTGTGCTTTGTTTAAGGGCATAGTGAAAATAGTGGCACAAATTAGGAGGATCTAATAATGATAAAAACAACAGCCAAGTGGGTTGGCGGGATACTATTGCTTGGGATGGTTGCAATCTCGGTCTTTGCCGTCAATGCAATTTATTTTAAACCATGGTCTATCAATGTATATTTTGAGCGAGCCTTTATAAAAATTCAAAGTACCAGCCCGGAAACACTTTCAATTTTCCGCATACTGGAACGATTTGGGATTGATGGCCATAATGCCCATCTTGATGATGTTTCTGAAAAGATGAAGCAACATGAGATACAGATAGTTAAGGATGAACTATCTACTTTAAGGAGCTATGACAGATCTAGTCTCAATGACCGGCAGGCAATTTCCTATGATATTCTGGAGTACTACCTGGAAAGTCTAGTAGAAGGGGAGCGCTGGAGGCATCATAATTACCCTCTCAATCAAATGTTTGGTGTGCAAAATACTCTTCCGGAGTTTCTTGTTGAGTTGCATCAAATTAACAATGTCAAAGAAGCGGATTATTATCTCTCCCGCTTAAGTGAAGTAGATAGAAAATTTTCTCAAGTATTGGATGGGTTGAAAATTCGGGAACAGAAAAAGATCCTGCCTCCACGCTTTGTAATTGATCGTGTGTTAAGCGAAATGCAAGGGTTTATTAACGTTCCGGCGCATGAAAACATACTTTATACCTCTCTGGAAAATCGCTTGGATACTCTTGAAACTTTACCAGATCAAGAGCGTACACGTATCCTTGATAGAGGAAAAATATTAATTGAAACAGATGTCTATCCTGCGTACGCAAGCTTGATCGCTTACTATCAAGAATTACAGTATAAGGTTTCAGAGAATAATGGCGTTTGGGCTCTCCCGGAAGGTGATGAATTTTATGCATATCAAATACGTATTCATACCACTACAAATCTGACTCCCGATGAACTGCACAATACGGGCTTGATGGAAGTAGAGCGCATAGAAGATGAAATGAAGCAGATTTTTGCTTCTGTTGGTCTTGATACGGGAAGCATTAATACCCGTTTCTCTGCTATAAATAATGATCCTCGGTTTCTTTATGAAAATTCAGATAAGGGCCGTGAGCAGATTATCAAAGACTATCAATTGATTATCGATGAGATTAACGCAGGTATTGACGATTATTTTAATATAAAACCAACTGCGGGCGTTGAAGTTAAGCGAATTGCAGAGTTCAAAGAACAAGGCGCACCGAAAGCATACTATATGCCCCCGGCAATTGATGGGTCTCGCGGAGGGGTATTTTATGTAAACCTGCGCGATGTCCATGAAACAAAGAAATTTACCATGCGAACCTTGGCTTATCATGAGGCAATTCCAGGGCACCATTTTCAAGGGGCAATTGCAAAAGATTTAGAGGGATTGCCAACTTTTCTTAAAGCCGTGTCAAATACAGCTTATGCGGACGGCTGGGCTCTTTATACAGAGAAGCTAGCCAAGGAGATTGGTTTTCAAGATGATCCCTATGATGATCTTGGGCGATTACAAGATGAGATGCTTCGTGCTGTTCGTTTAGTGGTAGATACCGGTATACATCACAAGCGCTGGAGTCGAGAAGAGGCGATTGAATATATGGTGAATACGACCGGTTTTCCGAGAACTGAAGTCACCACTGAGGTTGAGCGCTACTTTGTGATGCCGGGTCAGGCTGTAGCTTATAAAACTGGTATGTTGAAGATATTGGAGTTGCGAGAACGTGCTCGTCAAAAGTTAGGGAATAAATTTGATATACGTGAATTCCATGATGTGGTACTAACTAATGGTGCCGTACCGCTGATGGTGTTAGAGCAACTTGTTGACCACTGGATTGCCACTAAGAAAGCCTAGGAGAGTTAATAAAGAGGCATTTTAAGCAGTATCATTTGCTATTAAGAGTGAGCTCGCGTTAATTGTAATAGCGATCAACAAGATCATTGTAGCGTCTGAAAGGGGGTTGAGTTCGACTCATACCCCACTACTGAATCCAAACAGATAATGGCCTGCTTTCTGCGGGTCATTTTTTATTTATCCCTTAGAATCTCCATCGCCGCATTATGCCCAGGCACTCCAGTAACGCCACCTCCCGGGTGACTACCGGAACCGCAGAGATACAGGCCCTGAATCGGCGTGCGGTAATCCGCAAAGCCCATAAAAGGGCGGTTGCTCCACAGTTGGTCCAGGCCTAAGGCACCATGGAAGATATCGCCACCCATCAAGCCAAACTTGCGCTCTAAATCTAGCGGTGAGTGGATTTGTTGGGCGATGATGGAATCACGGAAATTGGGTGCATAGTTGTTGACGGTATCGATAATGGTCTGAGCTGCCTGCTCACGGTAGTTGTCCCAGCTCTTACCCTCCGGCTGTTCTGGAGCAAATTGCTGGCAGAATAGGCTGGCCACATGTTGGCCCTCGGGGGCCAGGGAGGGATCGATGGTGGAGGGGATCAATATCTCGACAATGGGTTGCTTTGACCAGCCGTATTGAGCCGCATCTATATAGGCCTGCTCCAGGTAATCCATGGTAGGGCCAATGACGATTCCAGACTTGTAGTGCGGTTGTACGTGTGTGCCAGAATTACAGGTAAAGTCTAATAGTTCAAGCAGTGTGACGGAAGGTGCCGGGCTCCACTCTAAAACCATGTACACGGCGGCGGAGCACCGTCTCTAGATGTTGTTCGTTAATCATCGGAGAATAGAGTAGTTTAGGACCGACATGGCGATTACTTTTGCTTCTGATGGTTTCCCCACTACTTAACCGTACTCCGGTTGCACGACGACCATTGAACAGTACTTCTGTTACTTTAACCCCTGCATGAATAGCGACCTCAAGACGTTCTGCTTCCTTACGCATGGCTGGGGTGATAGTACTCATGGCGTCAAACGTCTTTCTCACTATTAACCAGTAATAGCTCGCATGCCGAGTCGAGAGTGTTGAGCATTAAAGCAAAAATACATGGTCTAAGTCAGAGATAATATTGAAATCCTGCTCCAGTGTACAGGTAGTACACTGGAGCTATCGATTAGAGAGAAGAGTAAGTTACTTACTACCGCTCTCCATCGCCGATTGAATTTGGTCTGCGAATTTCGATAGGTTTTTGAATTCAGACTCCAAATTAACAGAAGTGCTTGCTGATGATGCTCTTGCACGGATTATCTCAAGTGCTGTCGCTACAGCATGTGAGCGTGCTGCTTTTGGCTCATTGGCATAGGCTGGACTTGCCATTTTGGCTGCTTTAATAAAATCGGTCATAGTTAATTTCTCCTTTTTAATTTGTACTTCAAAAGAGCTAGTTTAGGGTTTAATAAATTATTTAAACCCTGTAGGCGTCTCATTCATTTAGTTTGGTGAAATCATGGCAAAGTGAGGTCTCAACAATTATCGTAGATAATTGGTAGGTGCTCGCCAATGCTTATCGATTAGATCCAAGCCTGAATATAGTCAGGGTATCAAATATAGCCCATCTAAATGTGAGGCGACATGGTTCAGAATTGGTAAGCTGACGAAGTACATAGAGAAATCTCAAAAATCTGATCTGAGAGCATTTAGATTAATACTGATTGTATGCTGGATTACTGAAATGAGACTGGTTTGATGAGGGCCTCAGTATTCACAGCACTATAATATCCGTTTGGGAGTAGCTATGACTATGGCGGCAGCATCGGGGCTAATTAGTTAGCCGATTCTAATCTGATATAGCAACGATTAGTGGGTCTGGATCGAGCCTCTTTAATTTTGTGAGTAGTGAGTAGCTTGGTTGTGCGCCTGAAGAGGATTTTTTGAGTAAGAGAGTCAACGATCTTTTCTTAACTGGGAAAAGATCGTTCTGGTAGTGGCTTCACGCCAGTAAAAAAGGAGCTCTGAAGTTGAGAAAACCAAGCTAAGCAAGGTCTTAAAGTGGGTAGTTATGGTCGGTGATGAGGGTATTCCGTTGGGAGGCACCATTAGATTTTCCTTATCAGCAAATATAAAGTTATTACGCTCTTTACTTGATGCTACGTATATAAATACAAAACTCATCGTTTAGTGTATGACAAAGCGGCGGACCCAAATCTTTTTCGAGATAAACTGTTGAGTTGTGGAATCGATATTATCTGACCATTCAAGATTAATAGGAAAAGCCGTGAGCAGGATGGAAGAAAGCTCTGAAGACATACTCATTGCTGAAAAATTGGGGGTCACCAGGGGGGGTGCCATCGTTTGGTGTTAGATGAAAGTGCTATTTTTCCCGTGTGTTTTTTTTCATTACATACCTTTCAGGTATTTTAAAAAAATATGAATGGTATTTTAGATAAGCTAAAAATTTGAAATTTTAGCGCGCAGATATATTCATGGAATATATAAATTAATGGGGGTTTAATTGATGAGGTGGCTCTCCTTATGCGGTGAATTTATTATAGTGCTATTTTATTGTTTGTTCGTTTCCCCTTATAGTAGTAGCGGCTGATTGTTTGTTGGGCTAAAGGTAAGGATGTCAAGAAAGTTAGCTTTCAGATAAATTCGAGGTGGTGAGACTGCTGCTAGTATTGTAACATTCATAATATCCTCCTCAACTGATTGATATGCCATTTATCAGTAAAGGTGGGGTAATGATTTCGAGTCTCTTTTTCTTGTTAAATCTACCCTCGAAGAAGTGATTAAGTGATTAAGTGATTAAGTGATTAAGTGATTAAGTGATTAAGTGATTAAGTGATTAAGTGATTAAGTGATTCGGAACTAGCATCCTAGTCGAAAGTTTGTGGTTAGAAAAATCCGTTACTTCTCTATAAATTTATGCCTCCCAGAAATCTGAAGGTTAATAAGATTCTCCACTAGCTCTTCTAAAGAGCTAAAAGCTTCTATCATGTTTCGTTGGGTGAGTTTTCTTTTGAGTTTTATCTCTATGTTCAAGGGGGAGGTAAAGTTTACTTGTTAGTCAAAATTTCCATCGCAGTATTATGCTCAACCACTCCAATAACGGCCGCCTCCCAGGTGTTTACCGGAACCACAGAGATACAACCCTAGAGTAGGCGTGCAGAAATGCGCAAAGCCTATAAGGGCCGGTTACTCCACAATTGGTCCAATCCTAAGGCACCTTGGAAGATATCCCCCCCCCATCAAACCAAATTTGCATTCTAAATCCAGAGGTGAATGAATTTGCTGAGCGATGATGGAGTAGCGAAAATTGGGTGCAAGGTTAGTGACGATATCGATAATGGTTTGCGGTGCCTACTCACTGTAGTCGTCTCAGCTTTTGCGCTCCGACAGTCCGGAGCAAATCGTTGGCGACATGCTGGCCATATCAGGGGGGAGTGATGGTTGAAGGGGTCAATATCTCTTCAATGAATTACTTCGACCAGTCGTATTGGGTCCTATTTATATAGTCCTGCTCAAGGTAACCTATGGTGGGACCAATGATGATTCCGGGCCCCACCCTAAAACCACGCATATGGCAGTGGAACTCCGGCTCTAGATGTTGTTTGTGAATTACCTAGGAATAAAGCAGTGCAGGGCCGATATTGGTGATTACCTTAGCGCCAGCAAAAGTCCCCCCTGCCCAGGTGCACCCTGGTCATACGACCACCATCAATCAATACCTCCTTAAATTCAGCGTTTATGCGAATAGTGACCCCGAGATGCTCCACCTATTAACGCATGGTCTGGGTGATAAGACTCATACAAACTAATGCAAGACCCTAAGGGCCTTTCTCATCATTTACCTCACCAAATATATGGTGCAATAACACATAATCAGAGCCGTATAGCACGGTGGTAGTCTCTGTTGAATCTGATGTGGGAGAGAAAGAAAGCACTGGCAACCCTTAACCCGCAAACCTCGGGTTTATTAGGAGACAGTTGTTGGCCATTCCAGTGTACCGGCTTTAAATAGGAAAGCCTTTGGGCATATCTCAGTGATCCTTGCCTACCAGAGGTGAGAGGTGAGAGGTGAGAGGTGAGAGGTGAGCTGCTCGGTAGTGATTGCAGCGTAAATACGTTGCTGTAATGAAGTGTAATTGGAGCTGCGATATCGAGATCAAAGATCTTAGCCATTTTTTGTATCTTCTCTTCAATCCGCTGGGGCTGGGGCTGGGGCTGGGGCTGGGGCTGGGGCTGGGGCTGGTATTCACAGTTCTTCCCGCATCCCTACCGCAGAGGAATACCCTCCGTACACAGCGGGAGATATAGTGATAATAAGGTATCGAATTCTAGGTTGGGTTTTGCAGTTCATTTAATAGCCGTATATGATCGCGCCCGTTTTTGTAAAGAATTGCAAAGTGGCGAAAAGGCCCTGATTTATGCAGCTCAAGTACTATCGCACTAAGTATACAGGCTTGGTGAGTGAAAAGGATTGTGATATGGGATCGCGAACAACGGTATTTAATTTAAAGCTTGTACTGGCAGGTCTCACTGCGGTCTTAATAGGTTGCTCAGGAGGGGGGGGAGGCAGTGACTCTTCACCTGAACCCGAGCCTACCCCTATCCCAGCCGTCACATATTCGCTTTCTGGGGCCGCCGTTAAGGGGCCACTAAGTTTTGCTACCTATAAGATTCATAAAGTTTCTTTTGAGTCGGAGGACTTAAAGGGAGAGGTTGTCGCGAGAGGCGAAACCACCGAGTTGGGTAAATTTACAGAGGAAGGCTTAGACCTTCCGGACAATGGCTACTATCTAATTGAATTTTTGGCTGGTGATGCCACGATAGACCTAACGACGGGAATGGCCCCAATCCTTCCTAGCTTATCAACAATTGTTGAAGCTGAAGCGCTCGAGAAATCTAAAGATATCTTCGCAACACCTCTAACAACCATCGTTGTTGATCTGATCCGGCAGAGAAATGTAGTCGATAAACCTGGGTTGAGCGATGCTATAAGCTCCCAATCCCTGGTTGTTAAAAGTCAGTTAGGCTTTGGCCTGCTAGATAAGGTAGACCTTTTTCATACGCCACCAGTGGCCTTTGGGAATGAGGCCGACCTTGATGATATTTTGAGCTACCGTACCGCTTCTGAAGCTACCGCGTCTCTTGTGTGGGCTCTTACAAACGAGACAGATATAAGCACTTCTACAGTACTGGAGTTGTTAGTTTTAGATCTAACAGATGGGGTGTTAGATGGCCTTGCCGAAGGTCTTGATACAAATACCACGCAGGTAGTACAAGATAATTACGACTTTGTGTCCAGGCTGAACATTGGTGAGCTACATATACCCAACACCTTTGATCCAGAGTCTTCAGACGCTGAAACTCCTCTCAAAGTTGGTGGTTTAGTTAAGCTCCTTATACATGAAACACGTCAATATGACAGCTCAAGAGAGATCTCAGCCTGGGGGGGTAAACCAAAATACTCCATTATCAACGCTATCGGAGCCGATTTAGATGGGGATGGTACCCCCAATGAAGTTGACAACGATATTGACAATGATGGCGTAGAAAACGAGAACGACGCATTCCCTTGGGATAAAACAGAGTCATCAGATCAGGATGGTGACGGAGTAGGTGATAATGCTGACTATTACGAACTTGAAGCGTCGTGCTTTCGGATAAATGAAGGTGATGGGGAGACCTGTTTCGCCACACTGACCGATACACTTGCACTGGATGAAGCATTTTCTGATGCGAATGGTGTTATATATCTCGGGTTTTCTGAAAATGGGATTTACGATTTTTACCAGTGGAGTTCAGAGACCCAAAACTTCACTGGAAAACTTGATCTAGTAGTTGAAGATCAAAGTCCCCAGGTTGTACGTTACCATGATGAGCATAAGAGAGTATATCTTGCTTATAGTGACGGCTGGATCCGATATTTTTCAATTGATACACCTGAAAAACTAGTTAACCTCATTCAAATGCCTGTGGGTGCAACCGGACTGGCGGAAGCGGGTCGCTATCTATTGGTTCAAGATGGTCAGGGCGCCTGGAGTTCACATCATGTCTTGTCTAAGGATGGGAATTTATTAGATAGTAAGGATTGGAATAGGTATTCTCATTATTATGCTTGGAACGATGTAAATAATCGGCTTTATCATTTTAGAGATGGCACGTCACCTAATGATATACATTTTGAGGAAATCTCTCAGTCGAGTGGTGCTATAGGTGCCCAAGGGGAATCTCCCTATCATGGTGATTACACTATCAGAGGTCCGATTCTGCTCGTTAATAGTGGTAACGGAGTGCTGCTTGGTAGTGGTGATTATTACAAAGCCAGTGACTTGAGTTTAATTGGCTCTCCAGTAACTAGTTTTGATTATGGGTTTTCCGATAATAGTGCGGTTGTAACCTTATCAGCGTCTTTTACTAATAACAGCTCTTTAGTAGCTTACAACAACAATTTTGAAGCATTTTTTTCTGCTTCCTATACCGGACTTCCTGAGGGCTTAGTACAGTTAGATGAAGCAGCCTTAGTCATTACTTATACTGAGAATCATGGCCGAAAGTATCAGCTGGTTGAGCTATTGGATGATATAGATGGTGATGGAGTTCCGAATAGAGAGGATGCATTTCCAAACGATAGCGCTGCATCAGTTGATTCTGACCTCGATGGTGCGCCCGACTCATGGAATGATGGGTATGATCCGTCTGTGGGAGAATCTAGTTTAAGCCTCGATTTATTTCCTCTGGATTCAGCCTGCTACCTTGCAGAGCATGGCATAAATGGTGTTTGTGATATTCAAGGGCAGGTCCAGGTTAAAAATGTCGATGAGATTGCTCGAAGAGGAAACGTACTTTATTTGCTGGATGACAATTCTAGCTCAATCTGGAAGTGGGATACGGCAGCTGGTAAATATCTAAATCCTTTACAGTTAGGGCACTTTGAAAGTAACGGTAAGGCGATGTCTATAAATGTCGCCAATCCATCCTCGATATTGGTTAGTTTTGAAAATGGTAAACTTCTTGAGTTTAGTGAAACTTTACCTATAAAAAGCCAGGAGGTGGCCTCGTTTGAGGGACGTCTGGAGGCATTAATAAGTGCTGGTGATTTCTATGTGGCAGTTGCTGGAAGTGGTCTAGATAGCTCTTATTTTAACTATCACTTGCTTGATAGAAATTATGTGGTTAGGGATAGTTACAGTTGGGTAAATAGACCAAAGGGACTCTTTTACGGTAAGGAAACCGGCCGATTTTATTATTATTCTTCTTATGGAGATTTAAATAGTTTTAATATTGATAATGATAGAAAGGCGTTTTCCGGGTATCAAAATTATTATTTCGGAGAGTCTTTAGGTGCTTGGCTGTCGCAATCACCGGATGGTAAATTGTTTGTGACTGGTGAGGGGAGTGTTATCCAAGGATACCCCGCTAACCCTCTTGTTAGCCCACTTGATTTGAGCTCTTTATCTGAGGGTATGAGCGAGGAGATACAGCTACTGGGTTTCACCTGGAGCGAGAGTGTCGCTGTTGGTCTGGTTAAGGTAGATAGGGAATATCTTTTAGCTGTTTTCAGTTATGACCTTAGTGAGATTCTATTTAAACAATATCTCGATATCGATACCTATATAAACCTTATTGCTGATGAAAATGGTGTAATACTAATTGATCAGTCAATTGGCAATAGGTTGCATATAGTAAATTATCGGTATGAATCTGATGCCGATAACGATGGCTTGCCAATGTGGTGGGAGTTGGCCCACGGTTTGGATGACACTGACAAACTAGATGCCTTGAAGGATTCGGATGCAGATGGTCTAAACAATCTTGAGGAGTTCGTAGCCGGCAGTTCGCCTTTGATGGCAGATACGGATCAGGATGGGTTGTCAGACTTTGACGAGGTTATCACTTATTTTACTGATCCATCTAACAGTGATACGGATGAAGACGGTATGCCAGATGGCTGGGAAGTGCTATATGGACTGAATCCGTTAGATGTTTCTGATGCCGATAGTGATTTGGATAATGATACGTTTTCTAATCTAATCGAGTTCCTTTTGGGCTTTGACCCAACTGAGGAGTTATCCTTACCCTCTCCAATAGATGAATTCTATTTTTCTTTTGAGGATCAAGAGTTGCCGGATGGTTGGGTTTCACAAGGTAGCCCAAAATTTGTAACTCAATCAGCTAGTGATGGGGTCGTTAGTCTATTTGCCGAGGGTAGTTGGGGTATTTCGACAACTAATTACTTTTTACCTGTAGAGCTTTCTCTTCGAGCGCGGTCTACCTGTCACTCTATCTATGATGCCCAATTGGTTATTGAGCTAAATGGAGAAAAATTATTAGATAGTCCAGTCTCCCAAACATCATGGGAAAAGCTCTCTGTTCCCATTGCTGAGGGTTATCATACATTGGTTGTGAGGGTTGAATCCTTTGCTGACGATTGTGGTATTTTGATTGATGAATTAGCAGGCACTTCTCCTCCTACACTTTTTGAATTGGGCGCCTCTGGAATTTCTATTTTTGACAATAAGCTTTACTTACTTGATGTTGATGGTCGTGAAATAAAAAGCTTCGATATCCCTGATCCAAAAGGGAGTAATAACGCATATGCACGAGATGCGGTTATTTTGGATGATGGAAGAGTAGCGATTTTCAATGGGACATTTGAACCTTATTTAAGTGTGTATACGCTAGAGTTAAACCTTTGGGAGCACTATCCAGCGCCTGGATGGAGTACCGTTAATAATTTGAGTTATGGCGGCATAGATGCTGTTGGTGAAGAAGTTTTCGTTACCAACCAGTCAACTAGTGGCAGTCCTAGTCAAGGGTATGTAAAGTTTGACTTAGCAAGTGGCTCTGTGAATTATATAGATGCAGGCCCATTTATAGATCTGACAGTTGGCGAAGATGGTTATCTCTACGCATTAAGTGGCAGTCAGATTTCTCAGTTCGATCCTGTGTCCGGAGTTTTACTCTCCAATATACCAATTGAAACTTCACGGGCAATTGCCGTTGATGAGGTTGGTAATATTTTTTCAGCTACCTGGGACGGTGAGATACACCAGTTTACGGCTGGTGGGGTTCTGCAAAAAACTTTATTCGTTGGCCAGAGCTTTAATGATATTAATATTCGTAGAAATGGAGAGTTAGTCGCTGCTACAGCATATGATGGGCTATATCGTGTCGCGGCGGACTTAAGTAGTTTTACCAAGCTAGATACGCGAGGTAAATTTGTAGATCTTATGCCAGATTGGGACTCTGACAATGATGGACTCCCTGATTGGTGGGAGTATGCCTTTGGATTAGATCCTAAGAATGTAGGTGACGCGGGCTCCGACTTGGACGGGGATGGCTTATCTGCTTTGCTGGAGTACACCTTTGGTACTCATGCGGACAACCCTGATATTGACAATGACGGCGTTAACGATGGCGATGAGCTTTTAATTTATGGTTCTGATCCTTTTATTGCAGATACGGATGCCGATGGCTTGTCCGATGGGGTGGAAGCGGAATTAGGTACAAATTTATTGGCGCAAGATAGCGACAACGATGGGCTTACTGATTTTACAGAGGTAAAGGAACTAGGCTCAAATCCCTTACTTGAAGACTCGGATAGTGATGGTATGGGAGATATGTATGAGTTCGAGTATGGTTTGGATTTGTTAGTAGATGATAGCGCGGATGATATTGATGCTGATGGCCTGACCAATTTGCAAGAATATGCTTTAGGGTCGTCTCCGAGAAATGTAGATACAGATGGTGATTTCCTTTCGGATTTTGAAGAGTCGAATACCTATGGTACATCTCCAATAGTTGCTGATACTGATGGCGATCGTATGCGGGATGGATGGGAAGTACTATATGCGCTAGACCCGATCGATGCTGACGATGCAGCAAATGATGAAGATTTTGATTCTTTTACAAATGTTGAAGAGTTCTTCTCAGACACCTCACCTATTGATAGAAATAGTTACCCCCTACCCGTAGTATGGGCGACATATCAAGGGGGAGCTGCGCATACTGGTTTTACACCGCTACAGCTGGATGTAGATAATTTCTCTCACCATTGGTCCGTGACATTACCTAATATGACGAAGTTACACCCGGTAGTGGTGGCTGATGGTAAGGTCTTCGCATCTAATGATTCCTATTTTGCTGAGCAGAGAATTGTTGCCTTGGATGCAAGCACGGGAGATTTGGCATGGGAGCGCATTTATGATGGTATACATTCTATAAATCCCCCAGCTTATGACCGTGGAAAAGTCATTTTTCAAACTGGTGGTCATGAAGATTCCTTTATACGAGGGCTTGATATAGATGACGGCTCGCTATTGTTTGCTACTGAATATGGAAATCAGTGGTCAACCTACATGTCTCCAACTGTATATGATGGAGGGATTTATACTGCCGGGGGGTATTACGGAGGACTTTACTCATTTGATCTGAGTGATGGGTCGGAGTCTTGGTTTGCATCAACTGCGCAGTATCAAGAATTTACCCCAGCTGTAGATGAACAGTATGTATATGCATTTATAACTGACCTGCAAGTTTTTCATCGTGATTCTGGTGAATTGGCCTATAGCATTGAATATCCTAATTTTGACTGGAGAGGGTACGATGTAAATTTGGCCACAGTTTTGACTAGGTATAATCATATTGTGGCAATTCAATCGGGCTCTTTAGTTGTATTTGATCTCGATAAACGCAACATTTTATGGGAAAAAAATTCAGTTGGATTTTCAGGGCAGCCAGCTTCTAGTGGTGGAGTTATTTATGCTTTGCAGTCTGGTATTTTAAAAGCTACTGATGAAGAAAATGGCAGCGAAGTATGGGCCTGGGAGGCGTCAAAGTCGTTAACTTCAAATATTGTGGTAACCCGAACGCATATTTTTGTTGGAGATTCATCACATACTTATGCCATTAATATAGGTACTCAGAAGTTGGATTGGAGTTTTGAATCTTCCGGGCACTTAAGTCTTGGTGATGACGGAACCCTGTATATCGCTGGCTCTGAATTGACTGCTATTTCGCTACAGTAACTGAACCTTTAATTTGGTTCAGTTTACTGAGACTACTGATGGTATGGTGGGGCAACCCCCATGCCATTAGTATTTGCTAGTTTGAAGTAGCCTAAGGTTTAAAAGACTGGCTGTACCCTGTCTATTATTATGGTGCTAATTTTTATTATCTGGTCATCTGAATAAAAATATGAAGTAAGAATTTACTTTTCCAATTCTATTTGTCATAGCTCTAGGGTCAATGTCAATTGGCGAGGTACCTTAAATTTTATCGGTGGTGGTATCTTCAAACTTTCCTCAACCTTTCCAATTTACCAGTTCGAGATAGTGCTTCAGTTAAAATTTAGGCTCTTGGGTTTATGGTTAAGTATCAGCTGAAGACTTAGAGGTTGATTGTGAGCAGCTGCTACGGGAATTCGCTGCCGAATCGAAGTAAAATAGACTTTTCCGGGTTTTGGCAATATTAGTCTGGAGAGGATTAAGATCTATATAGACCATACCGGCTGTCTGCGCCCTCCCAATTTGCCCCCTGCACTAGTCAGTAAGTGCAGGGACTCATTCAAATAACGTATATACCAGCTGGTATCTTGAGTGGTTAATCTTGGTCGGAACACCATTATGAATAGTGGCCATACTGGGTTCCATAAGATCAATATGAACCTCTCTTATTTATCTCTCAGAATCTCCATCGCAGCATTATGCCCAGGCACCCCAGTAACGCCACCTCCCGGGTGGCTACCGGAACCACAGAGATATAGCCCTTGAATCGGCGTGCGGTAATCGGCAAAGCCCATAAAGGGCCGGTTGCTCCACAGTTGGTCCAGGCCTAAGGCACCATGGAAGATATCGCCACCCATCAAGCCAAACTTGCGCTCTAAATCCAGCGGTGAGTGGATTTGTTGGGCGATGATGGAATCACGGAAATTGGGTGCATAGTTGTTGACGGTATTGATAATGGTCTGAGCTGCCTGCTCACGGTAGTTGTCCCAGCTCTTACCCTCCGGCAGTTCTGGAGCAAATTGTTGGCAGAATAGGCTGGCCACATGTTGTCCCTCGGGGGCCAGGGAGGGATCGATGGTGGAGGGGATCAATATCTCTACTATGGGTTGCTTTGACCAGCCGTATTGAGCCGCATCTATATAGGCCTGCTCCAGGTAATCCATGGTAGGGCCAATGACGATTCCCGACTTGTGGTGCGGTTGTACGTGAGTACCGGGCTTACATGTAAAGTCTGGCAGTTCAGACAGTGCGATATTCATACGGAAGGTGCCGGACCCCACTCTAAAACCACGTACCCTGCGGTGAAATTCCGGCTCCAGATGTTGTTCGTCGATCATCTGGGAATAGAGCAGTTTAGGGCCGACATTAGCGATTACTTTACTAGCTGCAATGGTTTCCCCGCTACTTAGCCGTGCTCCGGTAGCGCGACCACCATCGATAAGCACCTCTTTAACTTCAGCGTCTGTGCGAATAGAGACCCCAAGGCACTCTGCCTCTCTACGCATGGCCTGCGTGATAGCACCCATACCACCCATAGCATGGCCCCAAGCGCCTTTCTCACCGTTTACCTCGCCAAACACATGGTGCAAGAGCACATAGGCGGAACCGGGAGTGTTGGGAGCGGCATAGTTGCCGACAATAGAGTCAAAGGCGAACGCAGCTTTTACATGGTCATTTTCGAACCAGGCATCCAGCACGTTGGTAGCACTCTTGGTGAACAGGTCCAGAGCGTCTCGGCGTGATGCCATACTTAACTTTTTCGCTCTAAGCCCAAATCCACCAGCGCGAACCAGGTCTATAAGGCCGCCACCCACGTTGGGGGGAGCGCGCAGTAGCTCTTCGCGTAAAATATCCGCAACGGTTTCTAGCATGGCATAAAAGTCAGGTAAAGTAGCTGCGTCTCTCTCTGAGAAACGTGCTACCTCTGCTTGTGTATCTACAAGATTCTTGTGGAAGGAAAGACTGTTGGCTTCTGAAAGTGGGAAGAAGTTTGATTGCGGCCGTAATTTGATTTCCAGGCCATGCTCTCGTAGATGGAGGTCTTTGATGATCTTGGGGTTAAGCAGACTCACGGTGTAGCTTGCCACAGAGTTTTGGAAGCCTGGGTGGAATTCTTCAGTAACTGCAGCCCCACCAACAATCGACCGGCGCTCAAGAATCGTTACATTTTTTCCAGCTTTAGCCAAATAGCAGGCACAGACAAGGCCATTATGGCCACCGCCTATAATCAAAAAATCCTTCATTATTATTCTCTGAGTAGGAAAAGGTTAGGATCAATTGTCGTCAAAAACAGCAGAAAAATAAAGAGTCTAGAACCAGATTATTATCGATACCATTTTGTCTAATGATGGGTCTAAAATTTTAAGATAAATTAAGGGGGGGGAGAAATACCGGTACATAACTCTAAATTATTTTCGCTTGAGTGCAAAGTGCATATTAACTACATTTTTGATTAAAGCTATGCAGTTTCAAAAACTGGCCAGTTAAATATGGGGTATTCAAGTAGCTTAAAGGAGGGGGTTCGGCACTATTAATGGTGAAGGTTGATCTATATCACTTCTTATTGGTTTTCTCTGGAATTAATGGCGCGTACTACCATCATATATGTTGGTGTTTTCAGAAACCTGTAGGCAATCATCTATGACGAAGACTCATATCGAGTTTTAAATTACCCTGTCGATTTAGTAGGCTGAAGCTAAGTTGAGTTTAAATCAACACGCAAGAAGCAGGAGTTTAGTCTTGTAGATTAACTTCCTGGTTGACCCTAAAAAGGGAAAAAAATACTGCAGCTATTAATTGTGAAAGGCATGAAAAAGCTTGCTCTTCAATACTAAATTTTCTTTGTTATTGTCTCCTCTAGTAATTACTTTAGTTAGCATAGACATGCCTATAGAGATGATATTTCGTGTCCAGTGAAAACCTTTCCAGAGTGTTAGGTGCTCAAGAAGTAATATTCACAGAATTAGCCAGGAGGACCTGTGGGGGTACTTTAGTTATTTCCTTCATTAAAGTTCTTACGCAACTAAGCGTTGAGCAATTAAAGACTGGGTTTGCATCGATTCATAAAATTTACCCTCTATTACAAGCACGTGTAGAGTCTAGTGAGCAACTACGTTGGCGTTGTGATGTATCATTCGGTTCTATCCCTTTCGAAGTTGTGAAATTAGATGGGCCTCTTGATTTTGAACAGGAGTTTACGCGTAGAGGCGAGTCTGGGCTTGATGTTGAAAGATGTACTTATACGCTCTCGTTCTATATAAATTCCCAGGATAAAGTTGACTGGATATCCCTGGTAAGCAGCCATGCAGCCCTGGATGGCCGGTCAGTAATGACTCTTTTTTGTGTTTTAGATATGTATTTTAGGGAGCCTGAGACATTTAGATTAGGAAGGCAACCCTTATATGAAGCGGTTGAGAGCTACTTTAGCTCCTCCAAATACTTCGCAAGACAGGAGTCATATAACGCTAAAGATGATTTATTTAAATGGCCAGTTGAAGAGTCAGCCTTTGCTGCAGAGCGTGAGGGGCACGCTATTTATAGACAATTTCCTATGGAGGACCTTTCAAGTATTGTAAAGCAGGGGAAGAGCTACAAAGTTAGGCCTAGTGCACTTTTTTGTGCTGTTGCTATTCAGGCCTCAAAAATTTTACCTAATCATAGAGACTGGATTAAAATCCTCTTACCTTTAGATGTTAGAGATTTATGTGGATCGGAAATCGGTTTAAGTGCGTGAGGTGCGTTTTCTGCAGTAACCACTTTAGAAGTAATACCTAATATTGATATCAGGAATATTTGGCAGCTAGCAAGATACTTGCAGGTTGAGCTTGATCGCCAAGCCGCGGAGGGAGAATCATGTAAGTTTGGCTTTCCTAAAGATTATACCCTAGGGGATATTATCGGTTGGGCTCAAGAATATGAAAATAATAAACCAGTTTTTTCTGAAGGGTTATGTATTTCAAATGTTGGAAGTATGAAAGCTTTGGGCACGTACATGAACTCTTTTGAAATTGTGACAGCTATTCCTTTCCAGACACATGGCGCTCACCCAATATCATTGTTAACCTATTCAACGGTTAGGAACTCAGTATTTATTTTCTCTTACTGTTCTCCCCTTACTAAGAAAGATAATGTTTTGAACTTCGCGGAAAAATTTATCAATACACTTAGGGACCTTGTCAAGAACACTTGAATAAATCATACTCTACAACCTACTCAACTGAAAGAGCTCTGACCGGAAAGCTCGCATTATATTTTACATGTAAAGTAATTTCGAGGAATTCTGGTTACTTTATTTAGATTTCTGTCTCTAATAATTTGTAACCAAGGTATGGCTTTGCAGGGCTACCTAAGTCTTTAAATTCATAATGGTGTATACGAATCTTCCTGAAAGATCGGTGTAACAAACTCTGAACGGCATAATTCCGGTATTAAAGATTTTTCGAAGGGTTGTGGCTATTTGCGAAATACTGCCTATAACCTATGTGCCCTTACAACCCCTAAAATATTTTTCAACCTGCTCGAACCTATACTTGAGTTCTTTGAATGATTTGATTCTGATGGGGTATTGTTTGTCTTTCTGCTGGGGTATGTATGATTTATACATTAAGTCAGATTTGGCTAATCAAAGTATAAGTTAAAGCTCGTGGGGGATTTTTCTTTCTCAGTTGAATGTTCCCACTTTATAGAAGGAGCTGAAATTTGGTTGTTTACTTGTTAATAACCGGGCCAGAGTGACGCTATCTGTGTATCCACTGTGAGTTGTATTGTCACTAAATGCATTTTTTAAAATACTAGATATCCGATTTATTGCTATCCACTTCCATAAAGAAAATAGAAGAAGCGTGATCCTAAACAACGGAATACAAAAAAAATCAGGTATATTGGAGTAAAGTTGGATGTTGATTCATAGGATTCTGGCGGGCTAACACATAGTGCCGATACAATAGATGCCAATAAGTGCGAGATTTAAATTTCTGTATGATCAGGTAAACCCTAACTAGGAAGATTCTGGCCCCACCAGTATATAAAAATACAATGAATTAGAATCTAAAGATGTAAAGTGGCACACAGTAAAGAAACTAAGGCGCATTAAACGTAAGTAAAGTCGTGTAGAGTAGGCAGAATAAGTGTGGAGCAAAGGGGAATGTTGACGCCAAAGTAAGAATTTATTTTGCCATTAAGAAACACTAAGCGCATGGATATGTTCGATTTTGCTAACTTATTGTTTGTGGGAAGTCTGCAGTTCATGGCGCTAGCCACTTCCCCAAAAAAGTAGATTTGATACAATACAAAAGAGGGAAATACATGTTAAAGCCTGGTTTCGAATAATGAAGTGTAGGCTCTTTATTGCGTGAATTTTAACACTTATTTAGAGTGCGACTACTCATAAGTAATCTCGAATCATAGGTATGAATGCTAATGTTAAATATTGGTTTCATTACTAATAACAACCGTGGCCTTAGCCACCCTTTGTGTATTAGGGCAAGTTTGATTACGATAACTTAATATTTCATAATAATTTTGATGTAAAAAATCAACATCCTCTTGGTATATGCTGGCTTGTCTTTTAAGGGGTAAGAATATTAACCCCTAAATTCTTGAGATGCAACCTATAGTTGAAAGACGAAATGATGGTTTCTGTATTCATGGATATAACACTAGTGAATATCTATAGGTTGTGATCTGAATTGATCTGTGTACAAGACCGACTCTATTGTAGATCGCTAGCTGTCAAGCTGCATGGATTTCATCTTGAGGAGGCAATTATTATGTTTATACGACTGCACAAGTAAGATTCCAATGAATAATATTCTTTAGGAAGTTGACACCTTGATAATCATTAGGCGTACATGGATGATAGGCGAGAATGGGAGCTTACCCTCAAGGTAAATCTCTGAATTGCAGCCACAGGGAGGAAGTTAAATTTGCTTAAATATTTTATTGAGCATTATGTAGTGAAAGTGAACTTAATGGTAGCAAGGGAACGATTAATATTATGAAGTCTAGATTTAGCATAATCGCCCCTTGTTATAATAATTCGGGTCTCTTGCGCAACATGCTGAAAGGGTTCTCTGTCCAAAATTATCCAAAAGAAGATTTCGAAGTTATTGTTGTCGACAACAATTCAAGTGATTCAGGTATTTATTCTTGCTATAAGGAATACAAAGACAAGTTGAATTTAACCTTACTTTATCGCCAGATTTTAGATAATCCTTTTTCCCTTAATTCTGCTCGAAATTTAGGGGTAAGGATTTCTGAATATGACTGGTGTGTTTTTACAGATAGCGACTGCATTCCATCCTCCAATTACCTAATGCTGATTAATAATATAATTAATAACAAGGGGAAGAATATCTGTATGACAGGGTTGAGGGAGTTCATTCACTTCAAGGACGTTGAGGTTGATATGATCGACGGCACTGATACACATCTAAGTGCCTGCCCCAGATTTAAAAGCCCATCGAATTATGGGTTAACAAAAGATAGAAGGATCGGTAAGATAGAAGACTTACCTGATACGGAGCAACCCTGGGGTCATTTCTATGGTTGTAATATGATCTATAAAAAAGAAGATATTATCAAAGTGGGAATGTTTGACGAATTTTATGATGGTACATGGGGGTATGATGATATTGATATGGCTTACAGGGTTATCAGTGAATTAAAGGTTGAACCAATTTTTGCAGATAAAGCCGTTGTTTATCATCAAGATGAGGTTGCACCGGCTGAGAAAATTGACAAGTCAGTCTCAAAGACTGAAAAGCTAAATAACCCAAATTATCAGTACATTTGCAAGAAAATTAACGGATACTATGAATTTAGTACTCGTGAATTCAGGCGTTTTGGTTTAACAGGTTTTTAATTGACTGAAGTTGCTAAAATTTTTCTGAGTTATTTTGTGTCTATTGGGGGATAGTGCTAGATCAAAATAGCAATTTACTGGTTCTTAATAAGATATGATTCACAATATTCGTGAAGAAATTAGCCTTCAGCCATTAGATGCCCGTTACATTGCATTCAACTGAGAATTTTCTTAAGAAAAAAGTTATCTTTTTTATGTCAAAGGCCGCTTTATTGGCAGTGGTGTATATCCAATAGCCCTTGTCATATTTGCTTATAGTAAAATTCAAGGTATCTCTAGCGACTGCATAGACTGCAATGCAGTCATCATCGTCAATGGGTAAGTAACTCAGCATAAAATCTACTTTTTCCGGCTGGTCAGATCTTTTCTTCACTCCAAGAACATCAAGTAAAACCATTCCGTAGTAGGCTATATCATATTTCTGCAATAAATGAATCTGCTGACGCGCAGATTTATTTAGTGTGCTGAAGGAAAATTTAAACCCGCAAGCAGTATTACCAATTCTTTTCTGAATGATGTGTTGTTTAGGTAAATTTTGTGTAAATTCCTGTGTTATTATTATATTTGCTTTTTTTCTGCCCATAAATTCTGTAAAACAAACGATAAACTTTTCAGTGATATCCTCAAGAGAAGGTTCTTCAGCTCTCACTTTAGCCGATATCATTACAATATCGTTAACGTCTCCTTTTGTGTTTCTATACCCCTTCAAATGAAAAGGATTTTTTTTAGGGTCCCTCCTGTTGTACAAAATTAGTCCAGCAATGAGAAATAAGGCCTTGAGAAAATGTATTGAGTAGTTCAAAAGAGAGCGATTTCTACTCCCATGGTAGAGTCTTTTTAACTTTAAATAATATTTTTCGGATCTGGCTTTTTCTCCTTGCAATATATGTTTTGCATATTTAACAACCAGCAGCCCCGTATATCCTGAGAAGAATTCGTGATTAATAATGAAGTAGGTACTGTCCTCGGTGAAATGAATGTAAATTGGAGTCCTCATCTTTTCTAGGCTTCTATAAACAAAATTTCTACTTGAATTTTTGGTTGCCTGATTTTGTAATTCTTTTATTTGAGAAAGATAATAAGGCTTAGAGTGAGGAGCAGAGGTGAGCTCTACTAGATCATAAAGTATACTCAAGCAACTCGTAACTTCTTCCTTTCCATATTTTTTAAAGCGATAAACCATTAATGTTGTTACAGTATCATTCTCTTTTAAAAACTGCTGTACAAAACTTTTTGGAGTTTTTACTGGAGTAAATAGATTGATCAATATTTTGGTGAAAAGTTGCATTAGATCTCTCTGCGAGTGCGAGCCAATATCTCAGTTATAAGAAAACCATATCTTAAAGCTCAAAATAAGCTTAGTTTGTCATTAGAAGATTGGAGGTCTTCTTATAGATCATTATTAAATCTATAACATTCAATGTGGAAAAAATTCCATCGAGTATTTCATTTAGGCTGTGTGTCAGATGTTGTGTTTAAAGAGGTGTCTATAACACTTATTCCAAAAAGCTATTTCCACGCGTCTTAAATCTCTTTTAGTTATTTTTAGTGATACCTTTGATTATTGAAAGCTATTACATAATTTGAAATTGATTGGTCTCACGTAATCACAAAAAAATAAGACCGACAATTGAGAGTCGATTCAAGTCAGGATTAACAGGTGATCATTGGCAATGATAAAACCTTGCACTTCTGCGCTTAAAAGAGGCCAAAGCCCACTGATCGGCTAGAAAGCATGTTATGAATTTTTCCCTCCTGATCCCAATGGAAACATCTTCTTTTAAACTATCCCCATCGAGCACTTGCTGGAAAAGGCACTAACTATAGGAAGAGCAAGGTACTTGTTAAGGAGTCGATGAAAGTTTCTGGGACAACTTAATCAAAGGTTTCTGTTTGAAATGGGGTATCATTCCCGATTACAACTTTTCTACAGCAAGAAAATGAGGGGTGAAGTTGGGAAACTATTCGGAGTTAGGGTATAAAGTAGATGGTAGTAGTCGCCAGCGAAGACATTTTATTACAAATTACCGTTACCTCATTAGCTGAAGTAAATTTATTGCATCCAATAATTAATATTACGCATTGATGTACAGAAATTGGTCGCTTTTTAAATTTTAAAGTGACCGACCATAACTTTCGTCGAGATTATTTAGTGAGTTATGGATTGTATCTCACTTGCCGGCAGAGGAGAAATAGGAAGGAGCACAAGACAGGATGGTGAAAAGCTCAGAAGTTATTAGATAGCTTCGAAGTCTATCTGTTGGTTGGCAATATCGTGTTTATGCTTTTGATAGGAAATCCTCTTCTTCTCCAATAATTTTTTGGGGATGTGCCATTTAGCAATAAAATGTACTGCTTCTGTGCAAGATTTTACATAATTATTTGTTGGTATGCCCATTTATCTTAATAAATTTCTCGATAGCTGTAGTTTTAGATTTTTTAATAATGTTTGAAATCTAATGCTCAACAAAAGTAAGGGGGTCTGTTTTTTTAGTTTGTGTGTATAGGTATTTAATTTCCTTGAAATATTAAGCTAGGGAAGATGTTTGAATGGAAGTTAAATAAATCCTTGATTAATATTAATTGGTTGAAAAACTTAATAATTTTTCAGAGGAAACCTTACAATACTTCACTGTCTTGCATAATCAATTTAAGGTGGTGATCGCACAATCTTTTAAAAAAAAGATAAACTTGTATAGCGATCTATTGAAACAGTTGCAGGTAGTTAAATAAATAGTATTTCATTGCTATATGAGCTGCCAGTTTTTATAGTTTTATAACTATTAAGATGATGGCTTTATTTTTGTTGGTGCTTACTTATAGCCTTCAGTCCAACGTAGGCCAATGCAGGTGAGTTCCCCAAAATCTATTTGCTATCAATTGTGACTCTAATGCACTTGCAATATGTTCGTACTGGTATAGATCGATTAATCAAATATATTTTTTTTGGGTGGGCTAAAGGCAGATAGAAAATATAGATATATCAGTAGATAAAATGACGAATTTTATGCCTTTTAGAGGCATTACACGACGAATGATTCTTATTTGATGTCGGTTGATAGTTAAACAGTATACTAGATGCTTCAATTGATCGGTATTGAATTTGTTAACCACAGAATATCTAGGATCAATAGTTAAACATTAGGCTTCAAAACTTCTTAGAGGTTATGAATCTGGGAATTTTATATAAGTTCGAAAAAACTATTGGATGCTGCGAACTGTAGATAAGTAGTTGCAAAAGCTTATGTGTGTTTTTTAGTCAGGCAGGTGAATAAGAATTATTGATATGCTTCGATTGGTAAAATGGTGATCTACTCAAAATATAAATTATAAAAATCTACCAAACATGCATCATAAGAAGGGTGGTAAGAAAAAAGCGACGCTGTTAAGCGCAACATTGCTCAGTGCAACTTGCATGATAGGCTCGGGCTGGCTGTTTAGCGCCCAATTAACGGCTAGATATGCGGGTAACTGGGCATTTGTAGCATGGATACTCGCAGCAGTTTTAGTTTTGATGGTAGGTTTGTGTCTTGCGCGTGTCGTGTCGATTTATCCGGTCCGAGGTGCACTAGCTCAAGCCTGTGCTTTTTCTTATAACAGTATCTTTGGTATGCCTTTTTCCTTTGCCAATTGGTTTGGCATTCTAATGGTAGTTGCAACGGAGGCTCAGGCTACTACACAATATCTTTCATCTGCTATTGGCTCTTCTTTATTGATTGAAAGTCATAGTCTTACCATTTGGGGAAAGTTACTTGCCCTTAGCATCTTAGCGCTATATCTACTGATTAATTTTTATGGTATTCGTTGGCTAACTAAAGTCAATAATATTGTAACTGTACTCAAAATTTTTACTCCACTATTTGCTCTGACAGTATTACTCATTGTAGTTTTTACCCGAAATCACATAGGTTCAAATTTTTCTCTTCCTTCCAGTCAGGAATTTGAGTTCCATAGTGCCTTTTCAGCCATCATTGGTGCAGGTTTGATCTATTCCTACAATGGATTTCAAGTAAGTGTTGCTTTTGCTAGTGAAATCAAAAATCCTAAACGCAATATCCCTTTGGCGATAACACTATCGATAGTAATCATTACTTTGGTTTATTTGTCATTGCAATTTGCTTTTATGGAGGCCGTTCCACATCAGGTGTTGATAGAGAATGGTGGCTGGCAGGGGTTGAACTTTGCTTCACCACTGTTAGATCTAGCCACTCTGCTTGGCCTTCACTTTTTGGCGTTAATATTACTTGCAGATAGTATCACTAGCCCCTCAGCTTCTGGATATACGTACCTTGGAGCTTCATCAAGGATTTTATTTGCGATGGCCAAGGTAGGGCAAATGCCTCGCTGGCTAGCGGTGCTAGATCCAGTGCACAATATTTCCAGACGATCCATTTTAGTTAACTGGGTATTGGCAGCTATTGTTTTGGCTAATGCGGATAGTTGGGCAGCACTTATGGTAATAGTAACAGGGTACCATATTGTTAGTTATATGGCTGCGCCTATCAGTATGGGAGCCCTTGAGCCTAGCACCCGTTGGTTTGGGCTGATAGTTTTTATCCTACTGGGTTTATTAATGCAGACATTACAGTCTTCTTCGCTGCTTTTAGTATGTGCATCTTTATCAGTTTTGGTCTCTATATATGCAGGGCTTCATATAACAAAAGCTGGTTTTCATAAGCTAATTATATTTACTTTTCCATTTTTGGCATACTTATGGAGCTTGTACTTTATATCAAATATTTGGTTGATAATAAGCGCATCTGCAGCTTTTTATCTGTTGATATCTTCGCGTTATTATGTTGAATTCTGCAAAAGTTATAAGGCAAGAGATTGAGGGTAAAAGATGTTCTCATAAAGTGGGTATCTTCATAAAAATTGGGCCAGAAAGGTTTGACCTGACAGCAGTGGTGAGATATCTGCCAGGTCAAATTTTGAAGGTCAAAACATAGAATTAATCATCTTGTTGGCCTTCGAGTTACCTGAACCATGATTGAGATCATCCCAGGTTACTCTTCCGCTGGCAAGATCTAACTTAACACCCTGATGTCCAACATAATTTCCACCTTGACGTAAAGTCATCTCAGTGAAAACTCCCTGGGTAGTGAAATTAAATCTTTCCATATTCGTAATATTAAAATTAACATCAAACATGCGATTAAATTCCAACACGCCACGTACGGTATCAACTAACGCTCGTGTGTGTGTCAAGCTGGATCCATTTCCAAGCATGGTTTGATGTGAAGAGCTACCATTGAGTGATACGCCACCAAAAACCCATCCCCGCCACTTTCTTCCCGGCGCAATAGGGCAGACTGCTGCCATTATCTCAAGGGCATCATTTCTTACCTGCGGAGCTTGCATTGATCCTGAAAAATGAGCGACTACACCAATCTTTCTAGGGGCGCCGCTATAGAGTACTAGCCCCACACAGGAACCATAACCATCAGAACGCAGCTCTCCTGCATTGGTGCCTGTCACCCAGGTACATTCCGGTCTGAATCGATAAGCAGCATAATTACCACCTAGCTGAACTGCCATAACATTGCCTCCTTATCGGATAATTATCAATTATTTGACTGATTGGTCAGAAACAATATAACCGTACATCACACAGTGACCTTGATCAATATCAGTTAATTACAAATTGAAAGAGAAATATTGCTTGGGATTTTATTGGTGAGTTCTTTCAGTTTTTTAAGGTGGAGATAATGTCCTTCCTGTTCGAAAGTATAGGCGTGTGGTTTCGGTTAGTGGTTTTGGGTCCTTCACTTAGAAGGCAGAGTTTTCAGAGTGCAATTGACGTTATATAGCTCTATTTATTTACACTTGCAGACTTTCAACTATACATAGATGCGCTCGCTCAGATTTTATTTATATCCCGGTTCGAATTGGATCAAAGTAGAGTTGTGAAATATCTTTTTGTGCGCGGTTTGCCTGTCAGTCACTAAGATTTATTGTGCTTGCGGGTAGAAGATAACTATTGAAGGGCCTCCACAATTGGATATTTTACAGCGTAATTGTGCAGGAAATATGGAAAACATGGCTACTGCTCCTTGTTTTTTATTGGCTTGTTTTTTTGCGCCAAAAATCTGGCCGTAATTCTCGTTAGTGTTCATTAATTTTATCAAGGTATTGTGAATTCGAATCATAATTTCAGTTTTTTATGCTCTCTTGGCTTTTTTAAGTAGTTTTATATTGCTTTTAATGAATTTTAGTGAGAGCAGGGTTCTATTTTCAATCTAAATGGTTTTTTGCTTGGTTTCTAGGAACCGTGTTAATCAGTGGCGGTCCATAGCTTTGTCGCTTACGCTACTTCTGAAGTAAAACCTGCTTCGGTAAGTGAAGGATCTAGCTTAACTGGGGAAGGACATCGGACAAGATTGAATAACAGGCAAAGATATGATTTACCGAAAAACCAAATTAGCTTCTGTATTTAAACAACCTTTTTTTAGTCATACATTAATGGCTGTAGTTTTAACTGGAATTAGCTCTAATGTACTTGGCCATGGTTATGTAGAAGCTACTGATGGCGGGGTTGCATCCGCACGTGGGACACTATGTAAATATCCTCTCGACTCTGGAGAGATGAATATAAACTGCGGTGCAGTTCAGTGGGAGCCACAAAGTGTAGAGGGTAATGAAGGCTTCCCGGAAAGTGGACCCGCTGATGGGCAGATTGCCAGTGCGGGGAATAGCTCTTGGTCAGAGCTAAATGAACAGTCTTCTGATCGCTGGGTTAAGAATTATATCAGTTCTGGTTGGCAAACCTTTAAATGGCACTTCACTGCGAACCATGTAACCAGGGATTGGAAATACTATATTACCAAAGAGAACTGGAATCCAAACGCGTCCTTAACCCGTGATCAGTTTGATCTTAATCCCTTTTGTGAAGTGGATGGAAACTATGAGCAACCTCCAACAAATATGACACATGAGTGTCAGGTCCCAGATCGTGAGGGTTACCATGTCATCCTCGCTGTTTGGGATGTTGGTGATACAGTGAATGCTTTTTATAACGTTATCGATGTTGAGTTTGATGGTGATAATGTTACCAATACTGCGTGGAGTGCTGTAGGCACAATTAATCCAACACAAGACTTAAATATTGGAGACAAGGTATATACCCGTGTGTTTGATAGCTCCGGTGAAAATAGCTCTTATTCTACACTTCTGGAGATTGCCTCAAGCGAGCAAGGGATCGCAGAAAATTGGTCTCACGACTTGGCTGAATTGATTAACCGAGAGCAAACCAGTATTAGAGCTGGTGATTATGATGGTAGCAGTAGCTTTGAACCCTTGTACGGTATTAATAGTATTTATCTGCTAGAAAATAGTGGCCTGAGAAACGTTGAGATTGGGTACGAACTTAGTGCTGATCAGGGGGATGGTACTTCAGATACCAATGACAATGATTCAGATGATACTGGAAACACCGAAGGTAGTGGGAATACTGGGACTGCCTCTTGTGCAGTATTTGAGCAGCCCTACGCTGGTGATCCGGGTTACGCGATTGGGGATATCGTTATTTTTGATGGTATCGCTTACGAATCCAAACACGAGCCCAATTGGTGGTCTCCAAGCTCGGCGCCATCACTTTGGATTGAAACCACTTGTGAAACGGCAGGGGGTGAATCAAACAGCGATTCTGATACGGGATCAGGTAATACCTCTAATAACAATTCTGATGACAATACCAGTACAGAGGGCGACTCGGCAGCTTCCTGTCCGGAATTTCAGCAGCCCTACGCAGGCGATGAGGCCTATCAGTCTGGTGATCGTGTAACTTTTGAGGGCCAGGTATATACTTCCACCTACGGGCCAAACTGGTGGTCTCCCACTGCTGCACCCCAGTACTGGGAGCAGAGCTCATGTGAGTAACTTAAACATTCTCAACCGCTTCCATATAATGAGAGGGAGGCGGTTGAATATAGGTGGCCCATTTCCTTAGTATTGACAGCGTGAAATGCTACTTTTCAAGTCATTTCTTACCAGCCTCTTTGGTCGGTTATTACATATAAATTCATTACGTACATAAAGGTGGCAACGGATGGCAACCTTCGTTTTGGTACATGGCGCTTGGCAGGGAGGTTGGTGTTGGCGGCGGGTTGCGGATCGCTTGCGTAATTTTGGCCATTTAGTATTTGCTCCCACATTAACAGGTCTAGGAGAGAGAGTTCATCTTTTAAATGATAAGATTGACCTGGACACACATATTCAGGATGTTCTTGGTGTCATTGAATCGGAAGAACTCTCTAACATCATTTTATGTGGTCATAGCTATGGGGGAATGGTCATTACCGGTGTTGCTGATAAGGTACCCAGTAATGTCCGCACCCTTGTTTATCTTGATGCTTTGGTGCCGGAGAGCGGGCTATGCACTTTAGAACTCTTACCTAAGGAAATAGGCTCTACCTTGCTTGAAAGTGCTAGGTCTACAGATAAAGGCTTTCTGGTAGCCCCTGATCAGGCTAAAAACTTTGGAGTAAATATTCATGATCAGGCCTGGGTTAATAGGCGCTGTGTAGACCAGCCCCTCAAGACCTTTGAGCAACCAATCTTTTTGGAGGGGGCTTGGAAACTAATTCCTGATCGCATTTATATCTATGCAACAGGGTGGACTCCGGGAATTGGTAAGCCATTTTATGAAATGGTACAGCGGGATAGCGGATGGCAGTCCAACTCTATTCAATGTGGACATGATGTAATGATTGATAAGCCTGAGGAATTAACGCAGATACTAATAGCCTCTATTTAAATATTCTTATCAAATTGCTACTTGAGAAACTCTGGACTTGTCTTTATAGCCTAAGTCATAAGCGTTATAGGGATTGATATGACAAAGAGTACGCAGGTTTTAACTTCTAGGATCACCTGCCCTTTATGTGGTCATGATCATACGGAAACTATGCCGATTGATGCATGCCAATGGTTCTATCAGTGTAAGAATTGTGGAGAGCTATTAAGTCCCAAGAAAGGCGATTGCTGTGTATTTTGCTCTTATGGAACGGTTGCATGCCCACCGGTTCAAAAAGATGGAAAATCCTGTTGCTCCTCGTAAGGGACAGCCATAATTTTAGTGGTAAGAAAGTATAAACAGGTAGGCTGTTGGCTCAAACGGGATCGAAAGTATAGGCGTTTAGCCCATTCTATTCTGATCTCTCCTTTAGGTGTTCAATGGCTTGATCAATTTCCGGCTTATTTTCTTCTATTAATCTATCTGCATGAATTTTTAATGAATCGATTGATTCGTAGTCAAAAATCCCGACTTTGGGATTGTTTACTTTTACGTTTAAGTAGTCAAATTCTATCCTCCCTTTTGGAGATAATAATTTTGCAATTCTTAGAGCGTAGAGCTGCTGCGTATCCATAGATCGTTGTACATCTGTGATAAGGTCAGGAAACCATTGCAGTCGTCCCCAGTTTTTTATGTCTTGATAACTATCCTTTGCGCTACGCAGAGGCGGGGTACCCGATCCCATTATAAGTATGTAATAATTTTTATTTGGGTATTTTTCAATAATATCCAGTAATATCATGCTGGTCGGATCATTTTCTGATACCGCGGCATCTGCAAAATATCGATGACTGAGGTCCCTGCTTGATGTTATAAAGTCTACAGGAGGGAATACCCCTTCCGCGCTGGATGCAGCAACCACTAGCTGATAGACACTGTTTGAAGGGAGCTCAGCAATTTCTTCACCATAATTTTTAAAAAGATGTACCCTTCCAGTGTAGATGTCAAGAGAAGGCACTATGACTGGTTTTTCTAAATCAGTAAATTTTAAGCTTTCTGAATAATGAAATTTTAAAACTTGATGGAGTCGATCTCCCATGAATCTCGGTGAAAGCATTCCAGCTCCAGTCAATATTTTATGATACCAGGGTGTTGAGAATAAATATTTACTTTCAGATTTGTAAAGTTTTATCAGTAGGTCTATTTTTGAGCCGTAGTCACCATATTGTTCACGTAGTTGTTTCATGGGAATGTTGATTCCTGTAGCAATAATAGCTCCGGTGGATACTCCACTGAAAACATCAAATATTTCATTTATAGGCTTGCCTACTTGACGTTCAATATATTGAAGAACATATAGTGGGATAAGACCTCGAACCCCTCCACCATCCAAAATTAGGATGTTGATGGTTTCTTTATCCTTGAGGGGGGCTTCATAGATAATGGCTTCTTCAGTAACCGGTATCCTATGGAACTTAGTTTTTTCAGTAAAGCGGTGATTGTAGATATAAATTGTGATGCCAATTGTGGCTAACAATAGAAGTGTAAAGAATGTAAGTTGCCAGGTCTTCATTGTGTCACCCAAGTAGCCTGCCAATAATTCAGGCATAATTTGAGAAATAATATTTATTTCCAAGTGGCTTTTAGCGAAGTTTTTGATTTAATTTTTATTTTTCTTATTCATAAATTATATTGTTGGTAGGGTTGTTGGTGTTTTGGTCGGAGTGGCTGAGATGGCTATTCCCTCTGGAATTCTATAGAAATGCATATATTGCAGAAGAGTATATAAGCTGTTTAGTCTTGTGATATCTACATAGTCAATATCATGATTGTCTGTTAACGTATTGCACAGGTATTGAGAACAACTACCTTTCAAAAAGATGATATTTAGGATAACCTCCTAGATTCACTGTATTCTGCTGATCGAATTATGACTTATGGTAAGATGGAGTCATTATAGATGTGTACCGAACCCTAGATATAGACCCACTGGTTTTGTAAAGAATTCTAAGCTGTGAGCTCTAGGCTAATAATTATGTTTAAATATTTTTTTGTGGCCCTTTTGCTGTTGATTTTGGCTTCATGTGGCAGGCCCGAGTCACTTTCAGTTGAATCTGGGGGAGAAGCTAGGCTTGGTACTGAAGAGGTCGTTGAGGAGACGCTGGAGCAGGAAAAACAATTACAGGACTTTGTTAGTTCCACTGAGCTATCTAAAGATGATATTTCAAGTGTAGAAGATCACACTGAAACTCCTGATAACCAACATGGCCCTCAAAGCGCTCTCGCCACTGAAAAAAGCGCTAGGCCGATAGATATCAGTGCAGCTTTCGAGAAGGGCGTATCTTCAGTTGAGAGGTATGATTTCTCCAGAAAAAGCACATTGCCTAATCTTTTTGAGACGCAGCAAAAGGCTGAGAATGTCTCTTTTAGTGGTAAGCTAATAAACGATCCTGAAAATCCTGATTACCTTCAGTCATTGGAGGGGGTGGAATTCTCAATAGAAATTAAAACACGATAGAATAAAATAGAAAGGCAATTCGCTGCATCTAAGGTGGTTGCTGTAATATGTCAATATAATTGGTTCTCTAGTGTTTGTTTGGGTTTTGCTTTATCAAGCTTTTGCCTCTCTTTGATTAACTATTTTTTCTCCATAGGTTAGATACAACCACTAATGTCTTGTGTTATTTTGTTTCGAATAGTGCGCTTTTTATCATCCTGGGCTAATATTTTATTTGCAGGAGCGGGGCTCAAAGTTTAATACAAGGAGTGTCTCCAGAATGTCAGGAAGTTATCCAGATAGAATTAAGCAGCTACCTCTTTATGATGGTCGGTTTGATGCCTACAAGTTGGAGGCAAAAGGAAGTGATGTCCTTTTTGCATCATATCCGGCGGGCACGGTTATTCCAGATCATACGCATGCGACTGATAATTATGGGGTGATTACGAAAGGCGAGTTGATACTAAGTATGAATGGTGCTGTTCAGCGCTTTGGAATTGGCGATTGGTACCATGTTCCAGCAAATACTGAACATGCTGCCTCATTTGAAGAGGATACAGATGAAATCGAGTTTTGGTTTCAAGCTAAAGATAAAGAGAAAAGCCTTTAATTTCCCCAGCAAAATCTATTGAGTTCAAACAGATTGAATAACCCGAATACGGTCATTCATGGCTCTAATGGAGATTGGGATTGTAGGTGCAAATACCTCCCATGCGTGATTAACGCCTGGACGCAAGTGGAACTCTGTACTTACCTCGTCATTGGCGAGTAAGCGTGCATATTCAATATTTTCATTGCGAAAAATGTCCAATTCCCCAATTTCAATATATGCGGAGGGCAATCCTTCCGCGTTTTTTAAGTGAGCTGGAGCGGCAACAGCGGTTACTTTACTTGTACCCATTGTTTCTCCGAGATAAGCCTGCCAAGCGGTAAGGTTGTCATCATTAGTCCAAAGTACATAGGGAGCCAGCTTTGGGTCCTCAACAGTATTCCGGTCATCAAGCATTGGATATATAAGAATTTGTTTTGCTAAAGAAGGGCCATTCCTGTCCCTTGCTAAGATGGTCAGTGCCGCAGACAGCCCTCCACCAGCACTATCGCCCATAACAGCTAACCTGTTGGGGTCTACTTGCAGCAATTTGGCATTCTTATGGAGCCAGCACAATGCCGAGTAACAATCCTCAATGGGGGTTGGAAAAGGATATTCTGGCGCTTTGCGGTAATCCACTGAGAGAAATGGCACCCCACTCTTTGAGACATAGTTTGCGACTAATCGGTCGTATATTCCTACATCATTGAAGATCAAGCCCCCACCATGTAAGTAGAGTACCGCTGACCCCGGCGTTGAGTTTTGTTTACAGTACCATCGCAATATGATGCTGGATTCATCGGGCAGCTTTACCAGAAAATCTTCTATTGATACATCGGTTGGCATGGGATGGGTTTGAAATACCTCTCTGAGAACATGCTCACCAACCTCACGTCTTGTGGCCACATCACCTACTGCTATTGGCTCTATGGATTCCAGTAAAGCCCTAAATTGCTCGATTGCTTGGCTGAATTGGCTGTCAAGGGTATAGGCCATGATTTTTCCGTATCTTATGGCTTGGTACTGACGGTAGGGTATTTCCATTGGAAAAAGTTGGACGCTTATAGCTTCGTCTATTTTTTCATCCATGTGTTGGAAATGCTGCCTGAATCCAGTGTTGCCTCGGGGGGTAACATTCATCCAGGTGGGACGTTCAGAAGTAAAAGTGAAACTTTACAATCATACCTAAATGACAGCGTTCAGCGCTAATTCATTTGTGCCTATTGTGAAGTTTTATGAAAAATAGCTTTATAGATTGACTGTGAGCAGCTACTAGGTGTGTGAAGTAATAGTTAAAAAATAAGAAAGATCCAGAGTAATAATTCTCAAATTACCTCTCAACCCTCCTATCCAAAAATGTGTACGCATTATGGAATGGTTAAGTAACGTTAAGGATTCACTTTTACTGCGGTCTTTTAGGGTAATTTTCCTATTGAATCGCCAGCGCTAGTCAACCCCCGAAAAACTGGAGTGACACTCTGTATTTTGTGTTTTCACTATCAAACGATCTGTCAGGGATAAATAATGCTAAGAATAATTAACCCGTTATCTATTTTTTTACTGGGAATCTCAGTATCGATGATGGCTGCTGGAGAAATTGATTCAGGGGATGCAAAGGTGCATCGGTTGGATTTGCAGGGACAAATTGATACTAGGGCACCGTTGTCAAAAACGCTATGGGCAGGGGCACATAATGCCTATGCTTCTTTCCAGTGGGATCAAGGAGTATATACCGATGTTAATCAATGGTATGCCCCTGAGAAGCTGTTCCATCGTGGTATCCGCCTAGTGGAGTACGATACCTACCCTTCATCCACGTTTAGCTCTACTCCACACATGTGTCATATGGGACTTGAAGAGGCCACTATGTGCATATACATGGCAGGCACAGCGGCAACTCTCGGGGATGGCTTTGATGAGATCACGGATTTTCTTGAGGATAATCAGGATGAAGTGTTATTTATAAAATTCGAAGCTTATGATTCAGATTATCATCAGAATTTTAGGAACAAAATTGGTGAAAAGATTGAGAGTCGCCTGGGGGACTATGTTTTCAAGCCAACTGACTGGGGTTACGCGGAAGGGGATTGCGCTTCATTGCCAGTGCAAACTTTAAGCAAGCAAGATGTGCTGGATACAGGGCGAAACATTATTCTTTTTACTCAGGTACCTAGAGAGTATCCGCACACAGGGGATAATAATCTTTGCGATTATCATGATGAATCCAAAACAAGCAAGTATTTAAGGAATGTCTGGATTGGCGTAGATGAAATGGATGCTGCTGGCAATCTAACCTCCAATGAACCTTTGGCTCAAAATTCCAGCCAGTTGACAGCGGATTCTGATGGTAATAGCAGCGCTATCACCCACTATAAAAATGGAAATTTCAGTGTCGCACTGGATGCGACTACGGAGTACAGTAAGAACGATATCAAAATTTATGGTGATACCGTCCAAGAAAAAGCACAGGCAGGTTACCAGCTGATAGAGTTGGCTTTAGTTGAAGCCAATGCAACAACCATTGAAGCATCCAAAGCTCCACAAATTGAAGATTTCCTTTGGTCTTGGCGAGATGACTCACCGGGTACCGAGCACAGTTGTAGTTGGCTAACTAATGATGGGGAGATTAGAGATTATGATTGCTCTACGATCCGTGTATTTGCGTGTGTAGATGCTAATAGAAATTGGCACATCAGTGAGTCCACCGGTGCCTGGATTGATGGCTATAGCGCTTGTGCTGCAGAGGGCTATCAATACGGTATGCCTTATAATGCCCTTGAAAGTACTGAACTCTATGCTGAAAGAAATACTAAGGGCATAACAACTTCGGTTTGGGTAAATTATTATAAGGTATTTGAGGATTTTTGGCTTGCCAGCCAGGATGCTTACTCTGATTATGGTTACCTCAAAAAGGATGCGATTGGTGGCACTGGTGGTGCTGCATTTGATTCCATCGATTTAATCAAGCGTAAACTGCTTGGTAGCGGCACTATGAATTTGAAATCGGTACAAATTCGTTCTGGAGGTCGTATTGATGGGTTAAAGGCTTGTTATGAATTCCAGCAGGCTGTTAGCCATGCAAATGCGAGTGATCGTGAACTTTGCATTGAGTATGGTGACGGAGATGGTGGCTCAATGGGCTCTGTCCTTAGTTTTGACTCCGCCAGTGGTGAATATCTCGATGATGTTAAAATCTGCTGGGATGATGAAAAGTACAGTTCCGGTAGTATTTATTATTTAAAACTGACTTCCAGTACAGGGGAGACAGTTTCAGGTGGCATGCAGCAGGTTTACAGGAGAGAGTATATTAGTGGGGAATCTCGGTTCTAATTATCGTTTCTTCTGTGCAACAGAGAATTGTAGTGATTACGAGGTAAAATACTTCTTTACTACGCCTTCTTGTTTGCCCTAGGTGGCGGAGGTGAGGGCGGGTTGGGAGGCCCAATCCGCACTTACTCTAAAACCTTATTGAATATTTATGGGCACATTTGCTTGCTTCTTTTTGCTCAATCTCACTTTATCCCACTTTATGACTCCCGCAATGAGCCCAGAAATGATCAATAAGCTTGAACAGATTTTCACTATCCCCAGAGGCTCTTGATAAACAAGCCAGCTAGCTAGGAGACCAAAAATTGGTACCAGTAAGGTAAGAGGAGCGATAGTTGATAAAGGGTAAGTGACAACCAAACGATTCCAAATCCAATAGCCTAGTAAGGTGGTGGGCCAAGCCTGAAATAGAATTGAGGCTAGGGTAAGCTTATCAATTTCAATAAGGTTGTTTAAAACCTCTTTACCTTCCAGAGCCAACGCAAGAACCAGTAAAGGGATGGGAGCAAACAGAAGGCTCCAGACAATAAAAGCGAAAACCTCCTTGGTATTGGCCGCTTTGACAATCAGCCCACTGATACCCCAGCAAGTTGCTGCCAGAATCACTAGCACCACACCGAGGGGGCTGACACTGCCATCTTCAATAAGGAAAGCAATCCATAATCCTAAGATTGCCAGGCTGGCTCCCAATATTTTTTGTGTACTGACCGTCTCTTTAAGGATCAGCCAGCCAAGTAATACGCTAATTGCTGCATTGAGCTGGAGCAGCAGTGATGCCATACCTGGAGAGAGCCCAGCAGTAAGCGAGCAAGTAGCAAGTCCCCAGATACCTGTGCCAAAGACCAAGCTATAGCTGAGGATATAGCGCCAGGCAACGGGCGGCTTGGGAATAAAGAAAATGGCCGGTATTGCTGCAAGAGTGAAGCGCAGCGCGGTAACTAGTAGTGGATTGAGATTTGTCGTACTCACTTTAATGGCAATAAAGTTGACTCCCCAAATAGCCATCACGAAAATTCCAAGGCTCAAATCTTTGTATCTCATAACTACTGTCCCATTGATATCGGGATAGTTTCTGTGCATTCTGAGGTTAGGGACAGATACAGATTTCAATTAAAAAAAGTATACAGTTTGTTACTTTCTGCCCAATAAGGGGCTGGAAGGTTAATTGAGTTTAGGGAGTATGATGCGGTACAAGAAAATGGCTGATCATTTAGTGGAAGATATTCGCCAGGGAAAGGTGCAGCCAGGACAAAAGCTTCCTTCTCTACGTCAGCTTGCTAGGGTGAATGAGGTTAGCCTGACTACCGCATTGAATTGTTATCGTCATCTGGAGGAGACGGGATGGATTCAGGCTTTACCGCAGTCAGGTTTTTATGTAAGAAAACCTTTGGATGTTTCTGGGCCTCCTGAGATGCCCGCTTTTTCTTGCCAGACTACGACACCGATTGCGGATCATTTCTTTCATTCGGAGGAGCCAGGCCCACTGGGAATAACTCAGCTATCTGTAGAGTTGCAGCCTGTTTCTAAGTTAGAGCGAAGCTTACGCCACGCTTCACGTAGCCAGGGGAGCCGGGTGTGTCTTTATCCTAATGTGCAAGGAGAATTGCCTTTGCGTCGTTCTCTCAGTGAGCACTTTGGCGCTTCGGGTTTCCATTTCCAAGCTTCTGATCTGGTGATAACCAATGGCTGTCTTGATGCTGTACGTACAGCACTGGAAGTAACGACAAAACCTGGGGATGCAGTAGCGGTCAGCTCTCCTTGCTATAGCGGTTTACTTCAGCTCCTCGGGGGAATGGGGCGGACTGTCGTAGAGATACCATCCACAATGGATGGTTTAGATTTGCGACAGATGGAGTTACAGATGCAAAAAGGCGGTGTTCGGGCTGGGCTTTTTACCTCTAGCCATATGAACCCAACCGGTATTAGTCTCAGTGTCGAACAGAAACAGCAGCTGGCTGGGTTAGCGAATAAATACCGAATCCCGATTATCGAGGACGACGTCTACCATGAGTTAGATCACCGGGGAGCCCCTCCACTCCCTGCATATCATTGGGATACCGGGGGATACTTATTATGGTGTGGATCTATATCAAAAACACTGAGTGCTGGTTATCGACTGGGTTGGTGTTTGCCTGGACGATATTTAAATGATTACAGGCAGCAACGTCAACTCGAGAGCTTGGGGGTAAATTCACCACTCCAATTGAGCTTGGCTGATTTTATCAGTAGTGGGCAATATGCTAAGCACCTGGCGACATTGAGACCCCTGTTGCGGGAGCAAGTTGATCAGTATCGTAATTTCCTGGCCGACCATCTCATCCCAAAGGTGCGGATTAGCATGCCAACAGGAGGATTGGTTTTATGGCTTCAAGTTCCCGGGTTAAATGAGGATGAATTCGCGATTCTTTTAAAGAGGCAACTCTTGGATATCCGAACCGGAGTATGCTTTAGTACCTTGAATTACTATAAAGACTGCTTGAGGATTAATTGTGGTTTTCCATTGAGGGATAATAATGGTGAGTATTCCCAGGCAAAAAAACAGCTGGAGCAGTTGGTCGAACTGATCAATCGAAGTGTTGCTGCATAAGCTATACAGCTTAGTCCGGAAGGCATCCGTAAGTTTATTGTTATGTGCCTGCACCAAGTAGCTACTGACTTCAGAGGGATCAACTTTAGTTAGCAATGGCTGCTCTGTCACCATATTACAAAAATGTTTCATTCGATGGCTTCCCTTTGCTAGAATCCGCGACGATTTTGAGAGAGTAAGTTCATGGAGGATTTCGAATGAAAACCATTGCATCCTTATCTGTAGTAGCTATGGCTGTTGCTGCTGCTATTCCTGCACAGGCCAACACAACGTTTGATTTGCCGAATTTTAGCCAATGCTCCGAGGCTGCGACCCAGAGCAATACAAATGACCGTGAGGTGTATCGCATTTTTTCAGATTTCTACTATGAAATTGAAGATAAGCGCGAGTATGCCGTTACCGCGGTGAAAAACTGGGCAAAAAACTTTGCCTCTAGCTGTATCACTTCCACCACTCAAATCACATTAGATGATGTACAGTGTGATGATTTTATCGGCGGTGCGCCAGTTTGCCGTATAGAAAGTGATGAAGGTGACTATGTTGTTGTAAAAGACTACGTTGATTCCACCAATGTAGTCCTTTCCAAGCATGACCAGCAAAACTGGCCTGCAGTTCACTCCTCTAATGACATGGACATGCTGTGGATGGCCAATCCTGCAAAGTGTTACTCCGACCTTCTAAAGTCTGGTGTGGATTCCCAGGCGTATTACCTGGATGCCTATAATTACCGTTACTTTGGTGATTACCGATTTGTGTTGGCTAGAACTACACGTGATCTGGTGCAAAATCTGGCTGGACAATCTAATCAATGTGCCTATGAAACGATAGGTATTGAAGCCAATAAAATGGAGTGTTCTGAGACCTCTGGCGGTACAAAAATATGTGCTTCCAGGCATACCAATGCAGGTTATTTTGTATTTGTTAGTGATGACAACCACGGAATGCATGTGGTATTTAATCGCTGGGACTGATAAGTATTGATGGTTGTGAAAGCTCCTCAAGTGGGAGCTTTTTTGTATCCTTATAGTGGTTTCCAGCTTTTCGTTTTCTGATAGAGTAGGCTTATTGTTCTCCAATACACTTGACCCTGCCTAGTACTACTTCAAATTTTTTCTCTTCCGCCAGAATAATTAACCTTTGTTGCAAGTAATAACTACAATTCTCATGTGCTGCAAGCACATCAACTTGCAGACCCATATTGTTGTAACATGCCATCGGTCACTTTCTATGTCCTATAGGCTTGCCCAGAGTGATCTCCTCGCAAGCCAGTATTGTGTTGTAGCTCCCGACTGTTCGTCGAGAGATGCCTTTCCAAAAATTCCGCAATTGTTTTCTGAGAGTGTTCAGATTGTAGGTCTGGTATCGTTCGTTTTCGCTCAGTTAGTAGTAGCTCATGAGTGTCTTTTTCTTGGTCGGGAAAGATGCCGGCTCTACCAGCTGAATCCTCCCTTGTAAATTGTACTTATTATCGGAGGCCAAGCGCACTAGAATGTGAAGAAAAACTAAATATTTAGACAGGAAGAATAATAATTTATTTGAGCATCAGTTTTCCAGGCGAAGAATTCCTTTTCGACCAATATTTTCAAGTGCACATTGTAAAATTTTTCCATTTCTAGTCAAAGTATTCTTAGTTTGTAGAACACACAGTTCCCATCCAGATCTATCTAGCCTAGTGAGATCTTTAATTGATGTGCGCATATTATCAGAATTTGTCTCGCCTGGCTTATATGCACCTAAAGAGGCCAGTATAAAGCGAGCATTTTCATATCTTAATGGGTAGCGTCGTTGAATATTCTGAATTTGACTCACTAATAGGTCGGTGCAGTTTGAGCAGGGAGTTCGGCTTACACCAAGGATTACGTTGAATTTCTGGCTGAGTCCTGAAATAGAGTTGTCAATTGCTGAAGGAATCCAAACCTTCCATGTTAAAGATTTCATGAGTTTTTCTTCAGCGTGAGAACCGTTTCCACTTGTTGATGTAAATACTTCTTCAATGCTGGAAGGAGAAAATAAAAAGCTATAAGTCGGATTTTCCGCCTTTAGATACATTTTCTTGTATTCAGACCAGAATTCAACGGCACTCCATTCTACTTGCCTAGTCCCACGTTTGGGTCTCGTAATCTCTCCATGCCCATAGTGATGTACAATTTGATCCCAATGCAAAATCACCCTTAGTTCCTTCTATAATTAACAATTGATAAGTTGGCACAGGTCGATATAAGTGGTACGTAAGATTGCCTCAAAATACTTAGATGCTTGATTTCGTTAAAAACAGCAAAGTTAGTACCGTTTAACTCCCTGCGACCAATTGTTTAGTGTAAATTATCATCTAATAAATTAGAATCACAATGTGATAACTTGTAATAACATTTATGGAATCTATTAATTTGAGCCTATGTTTTAACTTCAAAATAACCACGGGTAAGGGATCCCTGATCTTTTCAATCCTGGCTGCAATTATTTGTTTATTTTTACCACATTCCAAAAGTAGCAGGGGCAGTACTACACTCATTTTCTACTGCTTACTGTAAATATAGTTCCTGTTAAGCTTTGATTGCTGTCTTTACATCCGTCTGAAAAAATACTCCCTTTCATTGGTGGTAGGTTTAAGGGTAAGCATTCGATTGGTCTTGCTATAACTCCTACAGGCTGATAGCCTAAAAATGTGATCACATTTATATGGGCCAGGGAGCCCAACTAGCCCCTTTAGTACGGAAAAATTTGGGAGTAGAAGTATGCAGGGTGAAATAATAACTGCCACTCCAAGGCATGCCGATATAGTAGCGCATCTAGTTGCCAAGCTATTAATGGCTTTGGTGGGGCATAAGCGTGAAATCAAACCTGATCAACTCATTGAGGCAAGTAACAAGCTGCTGGTAAGGGAGAGTGATCTTGCCCCGTTTTAACGGACACCAAAGTCAAACAGACGAGGGGTCTTATGCCGAAATACAACAAACCTAGAAAGACTTGGCAGTATTCAAACGAATTCAAAGTGAAAGCGGTAATGCTTAGCTTGATAGAGGGTGTTCAAGTTAAGGAAGTGGCCGAAACTCTCGACATTCACCCTTGCATGCTGTCACGATGGCGAAAAGAGTTTCAGGAGGGGAAGATTGTGGCAGATAAACGAAGAAAGCTTACTGGTGTAGTCTCTAAAGCAGAGAAAGAACTTTCTAGGGTAAAGCGTTTAGAGGCGGAGAATCGTAAATTAAAGCAGGAGCTTGATTTGTTAAAAAAGTGGCAACGGTTTCTTGCGGAGGAACATCAGCAAGATATCGATTTATCCAGAGGTTCGGATCAGAACTAGGTATCAAAAGAACTTGTCAGTGGCTGGGAGTATCGCGCAGTGGTTATTATGATTGGCTGAAGAGGCAACGATCGCATCGAAAACACCAAGATGATGATCTAAAGATTCAGATTCAAAAGATTTCGGATGACTCTGCAGGGCGCTATGGTAGTCCAAGAATTTGGAAAGCCCTGCTGACCAAGGGATATGAAGTTAGCCGTAAGCGCGTAGCCCGGCTGATGCAAGAATTAGGAGTCGTAGCCAGAGTTACGAGAGTGACACGTAGGGCACCAGGCATAAAGCGTTTCCTAGCCTCTGGGGAGAATCTTAGACCGGATGGAGCTGTGCCTAAAAGCAAGAATCAAGTTTGGGTTGCTGACATAACCTACCTAAAGGTTAATGGTCAATGGCAGTACTTGTCAGTGGTGATGGATTTGTATTCTCGCCGAGTAATCGGTTGGAGTTTAGATACGAAAAGAACAACAGAATTAACCCGAAGAACCCTGATGAATGCTGTAAGGAAAAGAGGATCACAGCCGGGATTAATATTACACACTGACAGAGGTGTAGAGTACAGAGGGTCCGAGTATCAAAAAGAGTTGAGAAAATATGGAATCCAGCATAGCTTGAGTAGAGCGGGTAAATGTACGGATAATGCCCATATGGAGTCGTTCTTCCATAGCTTAAAAGCTGAACTGATTAGAGAAACTAGATTCCAGACAATGAGCCATCTAAAGTATGCTTTGGCTCGATATATTAATGATTTTTACAACCGTAGGCGGCTGCATTCAGCTCTAGGCTATCAATCACCAATGGAATATGAGCGAATAGCAGTATGAAAAGTAGTGTGTCCGTTTTATCGGGGCAAGATCAGAGTGCTTATAATGCTTTTCTTTATAGAGTTGAGGGTGAGATTATTGCTGTTATTACCGTTTCCAGGTCTGCAGCTATTTATGCTGGGGGGTATTATGGCGTAATTGAAGAGTTTTACGTAGAGCCTGAATACCGAAGTCAGTCGATTGGAAAAAAAATGCTGGACCGAGTGGTTCATTTTGCAAGAGAGCAGGGGTGGCCACGTTTGGAGGTGAGTACACCAGAGAAGGACAAGTGGAGCAGGACAGCAGATTTTTATCGTCGGGAAGGATTTTCAGATAACTCTAATGGGGAGAGGTTGAAGCTGGAATTATAGTCCTTATATTCCTATAAGGTTCGGTACGTTCTGTATGCCTATTTTCCTTGCGGTTTTTATTGATTGTATCGGGCCCTATATAGGCTGAGAAATCGATGTGTATTAAGGTGGGAAGGTTTATATTAATTCGCTCTCATCCTTTAAATTTAGGACTTTGTAAGGGTGCCTCAACAAGCTTTCTACAAATAATACTTCTATAACATTGAGCGTTGAGAGTGGACGGGAAATATATGCTATGCCGATTAGTGTAACTATTTGTTTGGTGGTGAAAAACTCCCTGTTTTAGCCATTAAGGTTGAATGAATCGTTGTGGCGTCATTAAGTTGCACGATTTTTTAATGGTGAATATTTAGGGGGTTATGGTGGTTGTAATAAAAATAGAGTTTGGCTCTTTGAGATTTTCTAGCCTAGACGTTCGGAATTACAATAAGTACTGAAAAAGATTCTCATTTCCGTCTGAGTTAACGCTCGGAAATATGATTTAGTAGATGTTTTATTGATATTATTTTGCCTGACTGTTTAGTCCTGTAGGGCGCTTATGTTTCATGGAAAAACTGGTTAACAGTGTCATCATCTCGTTCTTGATTTTTGCGGTTTAATATAATTAACTGCCGCTCGGGTTTAAATATTTTCACCTTTGGTGTGCTCGCCAAGCTGGGAAATAATAAATATATTTCGCTTGGTGAAAAGGGTGTTAAAAATCAAATATGAATACATTGCACTAAATTTATAAACATAAGGTCAGTTAAAGCAGTCGGCCGTTTTTATTACAAGGAAAATAATGAAACGTCGCGATCTTCTGAAAGCCGCAGGTGCTCTATCGGCACTGCCACTGGCTGGTATGACCAGTTCTACAGCTCAGGCAAGTAATCGCCTAGAGGATTCCACCTTCCCAAAGTCAATTATGCATGGCAGCCTGCAGGATTCTTCCGGTTTCCTTAAGGTGGTTCAAGGTAACTTGCCTGATGATGTTACCGGCCATTTGTTGATGGCCGAGGGGATTCCTCTCGCTCCTAACCATTTGACTCCAAATGGAAAAGGTGCGCTTACCCGGTTGGATTTCAGTGGTAGAGCCAGTAATGGCAGTGTGGCTTATACGCGAAAAATGATCAGAACCGCTTCTGCAATTATGCAGGAGCAAGATTTGAGTGGTTTCGATAAGTTTAATTTGCTGGGGGGAACCATCTATTCCAGCCCAAATCTTGGCTTTATGAATTATTGCAATACGGCCCCCAATTATATGGGGGAAAACCGCTTTGCGATGAGCTATGAGGGGGGGGTGCCCTATGAGTTCGATGCTACCACTCTGGAAATGATAACCCCTATTGGTGAGGTGGGAGAGTGGGAATCCAGTCTTCCTCCTCTGTTGGATAACCTAACGCCAAAGAAGTGGTTGTTCCCACAAATTCGCACTACTGGTCACCCCTTCTTTGATTTGGAGTCCGGTGAGTGCATTACCATCAATTATGGTGGCAATATGGGTGACTCCGGCCGCTCGGGCTTTATTCGCTTGATTTCCTGGGATCAGCGGGGGGCTTTCAAAAGCTGGAATATTCGTGACCGCCAGGGAAATAACGCTTATATCGCGGCCAGTTCCCACTCCCTGGGAGTTACTCGTAACCATGTCATTATTTTTGAGACCGCGGCGAGGGTCGAATCCACTCGTATTCTCGGTACCCATATTGTGCTTCCGCAGGAGCACAAAACTCGCTGTTGGGTGATACGCAAGTCGGATATGGTACCTGGGCGTGAGGATATTATTGCTGACTACCTGGAGCTGGGCTTTGATACCTCCGATATCGTTTGCAACTATGACGACAGTGCCGGTGAAATCACTCTCTATGGCCAGTATATGGGAGCCATGGACAAGTCTGAACAGCTGTTCCGCTATGAAATATTCCAAGAGGGCGGGCTAGTGCCCAAGTGGTTGTCCGGCTATCCGGCGGCGCCTGTGGATGTTGGAGGTCTGGTGCGGGCTAGAATTCAGGTAACGTCTGACTTTGCACGGGAGATCAAAGACGATTACCGGGTTATCCGCGATGAAAACCTCCTTTGGGATATGAATGACCCAGCTTATCGAGGGCACTTTCAGTTTCCAGAGACATTTGAGCATCTGTATTGGGCTGCGGTGGGCTACCGCCCAGATTTGGTTTCTATGCGCGTTTCCTGGGCATACCGCAATTACCCAGAACGTTTTTATAGTTATTGGGATATGCCCGAGCAAAGTAAGCCATCTGCTTTGGTGCATATGGATTGCACCCGTATGCAAATTGCCGATGCTTATCAGTTCCCCGATGACTGTGTGATGCGGACTCCGCAGTTTATGGCGCGGCCTGGATCCACCGCGCAGAATGATGGTTATCTAATTGCTGCGGTTGTTCGGAAAAATCCGAGTAGTGCGCAATCCAATGGCAAAGAGTTCTGGATATTTGATGCTGCCGCACTCAGCCGGGGGCCACTCTGTATCCTCGCCAGTGAGTCTTTGGAATTTGCTACCACCAACCATGCCCTGTGGGTGCCCTCTATCGGTCGCCGTCCAGCTATGGCTTACCGTTCTGGATACGGGGATTTCCTGCGCAGTAAAGCGCCTGATCACAGTCGCAATGTTCAGGAAATAATCGATCGGGAGCTATTACCTAGATTTGGTTAATTTTTTCATTAATTGAAATACAACAACTCAGTAATGCAACAACAAGGAAGCAAAGGCATGTACCATCCACTTCTCTCCGGGCGAAGTCATTTGTTGCGCCGGGCTACCAATTTCTTGTGTGCGGCAGGTTTGTTTTTTGCTGCGGGGGCTTCGGCGGAGCAGTTACCTCCCCCCATTGATGTACCTGAGGTTTTGAAAAACTATCAGGACACCCAGGATTGTTTTCCCGGTGTTATTCATGACCCTTCAACAATCGCTGAGGTACAGTCGATAGTGCGCGATGCTGCCGCTCAGGGGCGCAAGGTCATGACCGGCACCCGGCGTTTTAACAGCCAGATAGACGCGGCTTGTGCGGGCAACGGCGAAGTGCAAATCACTCTGGAAAATATGAACCAGGTGGTTAGCCTGGATAAAGAAAACCGCTTGGTAACTGTTCAAGCTGGTATGCGTTTTAATGATCTAGCAGCCTATTTGCGTGAGCATGAACTCAGTGTACCGATGGTTACTGAGCTGGCGATCTTCTCGATTGGCGGGATGCTCGGCAGCGGCACTCATGGATCCACCTTTACTCAGAAAAGCAATATGATTTCTGACTATGTCACCGAGATAAAGCTCGTTGATGGCAAGGGGAATCTGCGTGTAATCACTGGTGAACTACTCAATGCTGCGCGGGTTAACCTTGGTGTTTTGGGGGTTGTGGTTGAAGTGACTATTGAAGCCGAACCCGGCTACAAGGTACAAGCCAAAGTGAAGGGACACCGGGATGACAGCGATCTGGAGAATGTCATTTTGGGCTTGGCTCGGGATAACCACTCCGCAAATATTGCCTGGTTCCCAGGTCTCGGCCGCTATACGGTTACTACTTATAATAAGGTTCCTTTGGACACCCGGGGCAATGCTTATAACGCTCAAGCTGATGTCTCGGATTTTTCCGAATATCTCTTTGGCCTGATTTTTGATAGCTTGCATGAAGCCGACAGTGCTGCCCTGCAGTGCTTTGCCGCATCTCTGCGCTATACGGCCCGCTCCAGTTCTTATTTCCGCGATGTAAATACCGGTCTAAAGAAATTCATCAAGCCCACGGGGCACGCGGATCTGATGCAGCATTTTGTCTGTAAAGAGCCGAACAATTGTGTCTGGGATAAGTTGCCGATTGCCTTGCAGGAAGTGGCCATACCTTTTGAGGAGCTGCCCAACTGGATTGCCGATGTGCGCCAGATTATTGCCCACAGTGAGCGCACCTGCTTCCCCTTGAACGGTATTTACTTCCGCTTTGGTAAGGCCTCCGATAGCTATCTGGGAATGAGTGCTGGGCGCGACACCGCTTTTGTAGGTATTGAGTATACTCTGCGCCAGCGCGGTGAGGCGGTGCCTAAAAACTACTTTGTAAACCTGGAAATTGAGCAGATGTCGCTACGCAAATATGGCGCCAGACCGCACTGGGGTAAGAATTCGGTGGCTATTTTTGAGGATATGCCCTCGCGCTTCCCGAAATGGTCTCAGTTCCTTGATGCCAAGGCGGAATTGGATCCTGAGAATGTCTTTACCAATCCATTCTGGCAGCGGGTTAGTGGCCAAGACCCTCTTGAGAATTATCTAACGCCCCAATGTAATGCTGACGGGCAGTGCTATTGCAGAACCGATGCACATTGTGAGCAAGGGGCAACTTGCCAAGCAGGTAATTGGTATTCCGAGGCGCGGATATGTAAGAAAGATTAGGCTTGTATTGATACAAAAGGAGTGGTGGTTTCACCACTCTTTTTTATTTTATTGATGATTGAGTGTTAATTCTTTGAAAGGTGCTCTTTAATATACAGGCAAAACTTTTCTGGATTTTCTATTGGCAACATGTGATTTTCTGAAGCCGCTTGCAATAATTTAGATGAAGGAGTGTGACTGGCAGCAGATTTGGATACTATCTGAAAGAGATTTCTGGTATTACTGCCGTATCCAATCGTAGTGGGGATTTGGATTTTCGACAGGTGCTCTTTATCCAGGCAGGGCTTTTCAGTTTGAGAGAGTTGTAAGGGCAGGGTGTGAGCATTCTCCAGTTGCTGGGCCCGAAGTACTGGTGCTTGTGAAGAGAAATAGCCAGCTCTGTTCCCGGAACCATCAATAAGAAACGCCACAGCCTCCTCAAGCTTACCATTGTCAACCGCTTCGAATACCTTGCCAAACATGGCTTCGGCATCCTGCATAAACGCCTCCATTTTCTTGGCATCCAGATGTCCTGGATAGCCAGGCTCATAGATAAATAAGCTTTTGAACAATTTGGGGGCTTTTATTGCTGCGCTTAAGGCAACATCAGCACCATAAGACCAGGCGATCAAGTGAATGGGGCCATCGCCAAGCGTGGCTGAGAAACTAATTAAATCATCGGCATGAGTTTCAATGCCAAAACTTCCACTCGAGCCTTTATTATCAACACCAAAATGTCTTTGGGTGAGAGAAACAACCCTGTATTCTTTTGCGAGTATACGATGGTGTGGTTCCCACATTCTTTCATCGGCAAGTGCACCATGAAGAAAGAGGACAGTTTCTTTAGGTTTTTCTAGTGAGTGCTTCATCTTTGGTATATAAGCTTTATTATTTATTTCTAACTTTATTTCTATTTCTAACTTTTCACTCTCTGAATTAGAGAGCGCTAATAGCTTGGGTTTGCGCTTCTATGCCTTAAAGTTTTACTCTTTGTAAAGTCTGATAAGGGCCAAGAAGCTGATAGGGGCCAAGTTTACTCCAATCCCCCAAGTTTGTTCGCTTAATAGGGAGAGTGAGTATTCAGCACCGATGCTCAGGCGATATGTATCACTGAAGGGTGGATATATCAATAAAAAGGATGCGCCTACTCCGGTGGCAAGTTTAAAACTCAGAATAGGAGATGTAATCCAGGGGATCTGTACGATAAAAACCCGCTCAAGGTGCTTAATGTTTGAAGGGAATCTCAAAAATTTTATGCCCGCGTATACTGAGTATACAAAAAAGGCAAATACTAGGCTGCTACCAATTGCTTTATTGAATGTTAATTCTCGTGAAATCATGGTATCTGCTGCAACCATAATGCTTCCAATAGAGCCGCCTGCAATTGACGTGGCCAGTAAGATCTTTCTGATTATTGCTTTCAATGACTTCCCTTAAAACACCAATTATTCATATTCTTTTTTGCGGATAGCTTTTCCCAGATCAAGTATATTGATAATTCAATGATCTATGAGAGCCTGTCTCTCAATGAGTTAGCCTGATGGACCCCATTAACAAGAGCAAGATTAATAAACGATCTGCATAGCGAGAGCGCCCGGGTATAACTCAGGCGCTTTAAACTGGAGGATTGCCTTAAAAATTTATCAGGACAGTGGCAGGAGGGTATTTCTGTCTAATTTATTTTTCCAACAACTGATCCAACGGTAATTCAGTGCGGTAACGTACCTGTTTTAGGGAAAAGCTACTCTTAATATGATCAATACCCGGTAACTCCGTCAGTTTTTTATCGAGAAATTCCTGGTAGGCCTGTAGGTTGGGAACAACCACGCGGAGCAGGTAGTCGAAGTCACCGGTCATTAAGTAACATTCCATAACCTCCGGCCATTGGCCGATAACAGATTCAAAATCCTGTAGCTCTTTTTTCACTTGGTGGTTGAGGGTTACCTGAATAAAGACACTAACTGGAAGGCCTACTTTTTCGGGCTCCAAAAGGGTCACGGCGCGCTTGATAAATCCCTGTTCATTGAGATTTTTTACCCGCCGCGAGCATGGCGAGGGGGAAAGGCAGACTTTTTCTGCCAGCTCAATATTGGGAATAGTGGCATCCTCCTGGAGGATCTCCAGGATTTTTTTATCGATGGCATCCAGTAAATAGGCCATGGTTTTTTCCGTATCTCTTCTCTCTGAACGAACACCGGATTATCCGGCTGCTTCACTGCCATGCCGGCATGACAAAACATCCCGGTTGAGTCCTTTCTGGGCAATTATCCTGTTTTATGACTGCGCCGTGAAACCGTTTATTCTTTGTTATCAATATCCGCTCACTAGATCTGTGCTGAGTGACCAGCCACCACCTACTCGTTCACTCAGCTTTCCTGTAACCGACTTGCAAACTAGGAAGGTGGTTACGTGTAGGGGTAGATTCTGCGTCTCTCACAGTGGCGCCCCCGCGTAGGGCCTATTCGATGAATCCCTAAAAAACTGACTTTTTGAGTGAATTGTTGCTGGTAGTTTGTGATCTTTAGCGAGTTGTGTCCGTATTATGCCCTAGCCAGGCTTATTTTGGTATGACCTGCCCGGCCGGGCGGTGTTAATTTTAGCGGCTAGTAAGCAGATGCTTCGGTTTGGCTTTGAGCTGTTTCAGTAGGTGCCGAGAGAAATGTGGCACCGTGGCTATCGTCATCAAACCGGGCAAAAGAAAAGCAATAATGAATTAATAGGTGGTACCCATGGCAATGGTCGAAGGCGATCAGGAGCTGGGCTTTGATACCGAGTATTCTCTCAAAGCCGCATTTACCCGTGATTCTGGCCGAGTCTTTCTGACTGGTATTGATGCGCTGGTGCGCCTGCCGCTCATGCAGAAACGTATGGATGAGCTGGCTGGCCTGAATACTGCGGGCTTTATTTCCGGCTATCGGGGCTCCCCTCTCGGCGGTTACGACCAAGCGCTCTGGCGTCATAAGAAGCTACTCGCTGGGCACGATATCCACTTTGAACCGGGTATTAACGAAGACCTTGGGGCCACCAACATTTGGGGTACCCAGCTAGTCGATCACTACCGAGAGCAGGCTACCCGCGATGGGGTCTTTTCCATTTGGTATGGCAAGGGCCACGGGGTGGATCGCACCGCAGATGTATTTCGCCAGGCGAATATCCAGGGCACCGCCAAACTCGGCGGTGTGCTGGCATTGTGTGGCGATGACCACACCGCTGAGTCCTCCATGTTTTCCCACAACACCGATCAGATTTTTGAATCGGTAATGATGCCGTTGCTGTTTCCCACCAGTATCGACGAGTATCTCACTCTCGGTCTCGCTGGTATTGCACTTTCGCGCTTTTCCGGTCTGTGGGTAGGGTTCAAGGCCATTACCGAAACGGTAGAGGCCGGTGCCTCTCTGGTGGTTCCAAGCTTGCCACAGTTCACTATTCCGGCGGACTTCCCCATTCCTGCCCATGGCTTGAATTATGACCCGCACCTGAATTGGCCCGCTGAGCGCCTGGAGTACGAGCGCCGTATGCTGGAGGAGCGCTTGCCGGCGGCGCAGGCCTTTGCCTATGTCAATCGCCTGGATAAAACAACGCATGAAAGCGAGCGCAAGCGCTTTGGAATCGTGACTGTGGGCAAGGCCCATGGGGACCTGCTGGAAGCGTTACAACTGCTCAACCTGAGCGAGGAAGATCTGCGCCAGGCGGGCATTGCCATTTATAAGGTGGCGATGTCATGGCCCCTGGAGCCTCGCGGTATCAGTGAGTTTGCCGACGGCATGGAACGACTGCTGGTGGTGGAGGAAAAACGCCCGCTGGTGGAAGACCAGTTGAAGAAACTGCTGTATGGCTGGGAGGACAACCGCCGCCCGAAAGTAGTCGGTAAGAAGGACCTCAATGGTGAAGATCTGCTGCCGGCGATCTGGGGTTTTGGACCAGATCAGGTGGCCAAGGCGATTACCCGCTGGCTGGCAGATACTGACCTCGCACAGCGTTTGATCCCCCTGGCAGAAAAATTGGGAGGCAATGTGCCTCAGCGAGCACAAGGCCTGTTGGCGCGGGAGCCAATTTTCTGTGCTGGCTGCCCCCACAATACTTCCACCAAACTACCGGAGGGCAGCCTCGGCAGTGCCGGCATTGGCTGTCATATCATGGCGCTGGGCAAGGGGCTGCGCACCGATACTTACTCCCATATGGGCGGTGAAGGCGCCCATTGGGTGGGGTTGCACCGCTTCTCGAATGCCGAGCATATTTTCCAAAATATGGGAGATGGTACCTATAACCACTCCGGTTTATTGGCGATTCGCCAGGCAGTCGCCAGTAAGGTCAATATCACCTACAAAATCCTTCTCAACGATGCGGTGGCTATGACCGGTGGCCAGCCTGCCGATGGCGAGGTAAACGCTCCAAGTCTGGCCGCGCAGCTGCTGGCAGAAGGCGTTGGGGTGGTGGTTCTGCTCAGTGAAAACCCCGATCACTGGCATCAGCACCGCGGCCAGTTGCCGGCGAAAGTGGAAGTGTTAGACCGTTCAGAGCTGGATGCCGTCCAGCGCCGTCTGCGTGAAACGCCGGGTGTTACCGCCATTATTTACGAGCAGGTGTGCGCCGCAGAAAAACGCCGGCGCCGCAAGAAAAAACTGATGGTGGATCCGCCCAAGCGCCTACTGATTAACCAGCGCGTGTGTGAGGGTTGTGGTGATTGCAGTGTGCAGTCGAGCTGTATCGCCGTGGAGCCCCTGGAAACCCCCTATGGCCGCAAGCGTCAGATCAATCAGTCCAGCTGTAACAAAGATATGCGCTGTGCCGATGGCTTCTGTCCCAGTTTTGTCACCATCGAGGGTGGTGAGCTGAAGAAACCGCCGGTTCAGTCTCTGGCTGAGTCCCTGGATTCTGCCATCGTCGATTTGCCGCCAGCGCCGGTGGCAGCCCTGGAACAACCTATTAGCATCTTGGTGGCCGGTATCGGCGGCAGCGGTGTACTCACTGTGGCGGCACTTTTGGGTATGGCCGCGCACCTGGAAGACAAGGGCAGTACCACGCTGTATTTCACCGGCCTATCACAGAAAAATGGTGCGGTGGTCGCCCACGTAAAAGTGGGTGCGCGCCCGGAAGCCATCACTACTGCACGTATCCGCGATGGCGCCGCTGAGCTGCTGCTCGGTTGCGATATGGTCACCGCTGCGGGCCAGCGCCCGAAATTTGCCACGGGCAAAATGCGTGCGCTGGTGAATACGGCGGAGGTGCCGGTGGCGGCCTTCGTACGAGACAACGAATTAGCTTTCCCGGCGGATGCCACCCAACAGAGCATTGAGTCCCTCTGTGCCGAGTATTTCGCCTTCGATGCGAATAAGTACGCACAGGCGCTGTTTGGCGATACGGTTGCCAGCAACCTGATGATTATGGGCTTCGCCTGTCAGAAGGGACTGCTGCCAATTGGTGAGGCGGCACTGGAGCGGGCCATCGAACTGAATGGTGTGGCAGTGGAAAATAACCTGCGCGCATTCCGTGCGGGGCGCTTGTTGGCGACGGACCCGAGGGCGATAGAAAAGCTGGCGGTACCGGCGCAGCCCGTAAAGATGATCGAGCCGCAGGAATCTGTGGAGCAACTGATCGCGCGTTTGAGCCGCGAGCTGGTTGAATATCAAAATGCCGCTTACGCTCACCAGTTCACACAGGGTATCGAGCATTTATACCGAGCGGAGCTGGCTCTTGCCGGCACGACGGGGGAATTGACCCGCACTGCAGCCAACAGCTTGTTCAAAGCCATGGCCTATAAAGATGAGTACGAGGTAGCGCGCCTGTACAGCGGCGAGGACTTCCAACGTCAGTTGCGCGAGACTTTTAGCGGTGATTACTCCCTCAAGTTCCATATGGCCCCGCCATTGCTAGCACGCCCCGATGCCAGTGGCCGGGTGCGCAAGATGCAGTTTGGCCCTTGGATGGGCCGCTTAATGCCATTGTTGGCACGTGGTAAAGCGTTGCGTGGTTCCGTGCTGGATGTGTTTGGCTACACCGAAGAGCGCCGCGCCGAACGGGACTGGGCGCGCCAGGTGGCACAGGCGGTGAAGTCGGTGGCGGCTCAGCTAAGCGCTGACAATCTTGCCGAAGCCCAGGAATTGCTGGCAATTCCTATGCAAGTGCGCGGTTACGGGCATGTGCGTGAGCAGAAATTTGCCCAGGTACAGGAGCGCTGGCAGCAGTTATTCACCCAGTTTACCGCGGGGAACAAGGAGCAGGCGCCGGTGGCGGTTTCCTGAGCCCCTGGGTAAGCAACGGAAAGAGTGCATCGGAAATAAGTAAGGAATGGATGTATGGCAGGGACGCCAGTGATATTTCTTACCGTGTACCTGGAGGCAAAATCTATCGGGTCTAACCCGGCCGAAAGGGGATCAGCGGATTGAGAAACAGACCGCGGACTCCAGTGAGTGAAACCGGAGCTTCTACTGCGGAAAAACACAGGCAGTCCATGTCCTGAGTGGCGATGGGCCTGTGTACCTGCCCCGGCTCGCGCAGGACAAAATCCCCCCGCCCATAGATACCGTTGTGATCGGAAAAGCTGCCGTGCAGTACCAGGGCGAATTCCCGCCCACGGTGATCGTGTTTCGGTAGTCCGCTGCCGCTGCGCAGGCTGTGAAAAGCCACTTCATACTCTCTCTGTCCAGACTTGAGCCGGCATATTTGTAGGTTGCGAGTCAGGGTCTTCCAGCGCCTGTTTGGATTGCTGGCCAATAATTTATTTAACACTTTGGGTAAGTGGTCCATAGCCGGTTCCCTGCTGACCGGGGCCGGGGTGGAGCTTTCTTCATTTTTGTGGAGGATTTTCTCCGGGATCTGGCTGATGCGTTCCATCAGGCGCTCGAAGGCGTTGGCTTGCAATGGCTGCGCCGGGCTCCCATTTAGGAGGGAGCCACCGAGATTGTTCAGGGTATGCAATTGGGATCGGCAATCAGCACACATCTGCACATGGGCTGCAACAACCAGGCTGGGGCCCCTGGCCAAGCTGCCTGAGGCGTATTCCAACAGAAGGTTTTCATCCGGGTGATGGCGAATCATTGGATGTTTACCTGACGAACCGAGCTTGCAATTTCTTCATGGCCAGGCGCACCCTGGATTTGACCGTGCCCAAGGGGAGGCGCAATTCTTCGGAGATCTCGCTGTGGGATTTTCCCTCCATATAGGCCTTTTCCAAAATGTGGCACTGTTCAGCGGGCAGGGCGCTGAGGCCATCGGCAATATCGCGCTCGTTGCGCTTGTGTTGTAAGAACAGCAGCGGCTGGCTTTCCAGGTTCTCATCCCAAATATCGGCCACATCAACATCGTTGTCGCGATTTTGATGGCGCTGGTTGCGGCGCAGCATGTCAATACGGCAATTGCGCATAATAGTGAATATCCAAGTGCTGGCCGAGGCCTTGCCCTGGTCAAAGCGGGGGGCTTTGTGCCATACCTTGAGCATAACTTCCTGCACCAGTTCATCGGCCGCTTCGGCGTTGAGTGCCTGGGTACTGCGGCTGTGGTGGAAGCCCTTAATGAGCGGGGCAAAATGTCGGAAAACACGCTCAAACGCCTGGCGGTCGCGCTGAGCGCCAACCTGCGTTAGCAGCCTGCTCCAGTCATCCTTGTAGTCCTGGGAAGCTTTCACCGCAATTCCATTGCCGTTTTGTCTTTGCCTATGCGCCATATTAGCGCTCTCTAATGTTGTGTCGATCCTTACTACGCATCTGCGCACTAAATGGATTGGGTTATTTTTATTTTGGCGCTGTGATCTGCCATTGGCAGGCTAACGTAAATCAGAGGGGTAGCGCCGCGGAATACAGTGGAAGGGAAAATGAGCAGCCGCACATTAGTAAAAGAGGTCCAGTCTTATTATCGGGATTTTTTGGTTAGAGACCCGGCGGAACTGTCAAATATGTACAGTGACAAAATTGTGTTTCGCGATCCTCTCCACCGAATCGAGGGGCTCCCCGCCCTCAAGGCCTATTTCTCTGATATGAGCCACGGCCTTACCCAGTGTCGCTTTCGCTTTGAGGAGGCTTCCATTACCCGTGATAGTGCCTGCCTGCCCTGGTATATGCACTATGCACACCAGTCTTTGAAGGGCGGCCGGCCGCTGCGTTTACGCGGTTGTAGTTTGGTGCGTTTTTCTGACAAAGTGTTTTATCACGAAGATTTCTATGACATGGGGGCAATGGTGTACGAGCAGGTGCCCCTGCTGGGCTCCCTGTTGCGCAGGATTAAGTTGCGTCTGGAGCGGGGCTGACTGGTGACGGAGATTCGCAACAGGACACTATGGGTTACCGGAGCCAGTTCCGGCATTGGCCGCGCCCTGGTCTTGCGCCTTGCCGAGCATAATAACTTTGTAATTGCCAGTGGGCGCCGGCGTGAAGCGCTAGAAGAGCTGCAACAGCTCGCTCCCACACATATTCGCATACTCGACTGCGATGTGGCCGACGACAGTGGTATGGCCTCTACCTTCGAGCGCCTCAAGGATTTAACCGATCATCTGGATACGGTGATTGCCTGTGCTGGCACTTGTGAGTACGACGATGATTTACAGCTTGATACCACAATGTACCGGCGGGTTTTTGATGCCAATTTCTTTGGTGTAGTGAATACATTGCATTGTGCTTTACCGCTGCTGGCTGTCAGTGCTTTTCCGGTTTTTGCCGCATTGGGCAGCTTATCTTCGCTAGTGCCATTTCCCAGGGCAGAGGCTTATGGCAGCTCCAAAGCCGCGCTGGATTATTTTCTGGCATCGGTACGTGGGGATGTCTGTCATACCAACCTCAAGGTCGTGTTGATCCGCCCTGGTTTTGTCGACACACCGCTCACCGCGCAGAACGACTTTGACATGCCTTTTTTGATTAGCGCGGAGCAAGCAGCGGAGTATATTGAGGTGGGGTTGGCTCATAGAAAATCCATAATCGATTTTCCTCTGCGCTTGAGCCTGCCACTGCGTCTTCTCGGATTTTTCCGTTCTCTTTGGTTTCGTTTTTGCACACCAAAAATAAGTAGGATTCGTACCTTAAGGAAGAGTTGATGCGTATTGCCATCGTCGGGAGTGGAATTGCCGGCATGACGGCGGCTTATCTTTTGAGCCGCAAGCACGAGATTACCTTGTTTGAATCACAGGACCGCCTGGGGGGACATACTGCGACTATTGATGTAGAGGAAGAAGGCAAACGAACCCTGGCTATTGATACCGGCTTTATCGTGTATAACGACTGGACCTACCCGAACTTTATTCGTTTACTCAATGAGCTGGGTGTCGAATCCCAGCCAACCTCTATGGGTTTCAGTGTGCGCTGTGATCGGGAGGGCTATGAGTATGCCGGCAACAATCTCAATACATTATTTTCCCAGCGCTCCAATCTTCTCAGTGCCGGCCACTGGCGCATGTTATGGGATATAGTGCGGTTTAATCGCACTGCTATGCGAGATTGGCGCGAGGGGCGTCTTCACGAGGGCCTGACCCTGGGTGAGTATTTACCGGCAAATGGCTATTCGGCCGAATTTGCCAACCGTTATCTGGTGCCCATGGGTTCGGCAATTTGGTCGGCCAGTGTGTCGCAGATGCTGGAATTCTCGGTGAGCTTTTTTGTGCGCTTCTTTTTCAATCACGGGCTGCTCAATCTGCTGCGGCGGCCACAGTGGCGCGTGATTAAAGGGGGCTCTCGCTCTTATATTCCTGCGCTGAGTGCGCCCTATGCCGACAGGATTCGGCTCTCCACTAAAGTGGAATCCCTCTGGCGCAAGGAGCAAAGCGTAGAGCTAGTGACCAGTAAGGGCGAGCAGCTGACGTTTGATCAGGTAATCCTTGCCTGCCACTCGGATCAAGCGCTGGAATGCCTTAAAGATGCCTCTAATCTGGAGCGACAACTGCTGAGTGCCATCCCCTACGCGTGCAATAGTGTGGCTCTACATACCGATTCCACTTTATTACCACAGCACAGGCGCAGTTGGTCCAGCTGGAATTACCGCTTACGTGCCGAAAGCGATGAGCTGCCGGTACTCACTTACAACATGAATATCCTGCAGGGATTGGCAACGGATAAAACTTATTGTGTCACCCTGAATGCTGAGGAGCGTATCAACCCCAAAAAAATTCTCGCTCGCTTTGAATACGCGCATCCCCAGTTTTCTGTAGCGGGTAATCGTGCCCAACAGCAGTGGGAGAGGATAAACGGAGTGAATCGTACCTGGTTTTGTGGCGCTTACTGGGCCAACGGCTTTCATGAAGATGGGGTATGCAGTGCGCTGCGGGTTGCCAAAGGGCTTGGGGTTGATTGGTGAAGGAAAAGCCAAAGGCTATCGTTGCGGGCGCGGCCATGAAGAGCGCTATTTATACTGGCTGGGTTCAGCACCGTCGTTTTGCACCCCGCCAAAATCAGTTCCGCTACAAAGTGTTTATGGTTTATTTAGACTTGGCGGAGCTGGATGACTTTTGCTCGTTATCGCGCTGGTGGTCCAAAAAGCCCTGGGCACCGGCTCGATTTCGTCGCGAGGATTTTTTTGGCGATCCGGAACTCAGTGTCGAAGAGGCTGTATGTCTCAGGGTTGAGGGGGTTGCGGGAGAGCGCCCGCAAGGGCCCATACGCGTGCTCGCTAATTGGCGCTACTTTGGCTATAACATGAATCCCATCAGTATTTATTACTGTTTTGATGCCGAGGGCAGGGAAGTGCATTGGCTATTACTGGATGTTCATAATACTCCCTGGAAGGAGCGTCATAGCTATGTACTCGATTGCCGCTCTGGGGCTCGTGTACAGAAAGTAGCTTTTGCAAAGACTTTTCACGTCTCCCCATTTATGCCGATTTCCCAGGGATATCGCTGGAGAAGTATTACTCCCGGCGATCGCCTAACCGCTTATTTACAGAATTTTGATTTAAGCGATGAGGAGCAGGAAGAGCGCCCCTTATTTGATGCCATTCTCAGCCTGCGCCGCAGTGAGCTGAGTGGTGACCTGCTCAATCGTATCCTGATCCAGTATCCATTTATGACCGTAAAAGTGATTGCCACAATTTATTGGCAGGCGCTGAAATTATGGTTCAAGCGCACACCTGTCTATGCCCATCCCGGTGGCAGGGGTGAAGTCCAGGGAGGGGAGAAGCGTTTATGAATGCAAAAGAATCTTCACAGGTTATTGTCGAAGGAGAGAGCCAGTCCTGGTTGATCAGACTCGCCCGCAAGCTGGTTTTGGGCAAGATGCAAGTGATAGAGCGCGGCCATCTATTGATTGAAGAAGGGGATAGCCATTACCGTTTTGGTCAATCAATTGAACAGGCAAAAGTTCGGGCGCATATTCGTGTGCGGGATCCCATTGCCTATGTACAGGTATTGTTAAACGGCACTATTGGTTCCGGTGAAGCCTATATGGAAAAGGTTTGGGACTCCCCGTGCTTATTGGATGTCATTCGCCTGATGGTTGACAATATGTCCCTGATTGAAAGTATGGATAGCCGCTGGAGTAAATTGCCCCGTATGCTGCTGCGTGCCCTGCATTGTCTCAACAGTAACAACCGCCGTGGCTCGCGTAAAAACATTGCTGCACATTACGATCAGGGAAATGATTTTTTTCAGTTATTCCTCGATAAAACCATGCTCTACTCCTCGGCGATATTTCCCTCAGAGCAGACAACCTTGTACCAGGCTTCCATCCATAAAATAGAGCATATTTGCCAAAAACTGCAATTAAAGCCCGGAGACCACTTGCTAGAAATAGGCACTGGTTGGGGGGGCATGGCCATTTATGCGGCAAAACACTACGGCTGCCAGGTAACCACTGCGACTATTTCTGAAAAACAATATCAATACGCTCGCCAATGGGTGGAGCGTGAAGGACTGCAAGATAAAGTACACGTGCTGCTACAGGACTACCGGGATTTAGAGGGACGCTTTGATAAACTGGTCTCTATTGAAATGGTTGAGGCAGTAGGGCACGAATACCACCACAAATTTTTCTCAATTTGTGGGCGCCTGCTTAAAGAGGATGGCCTGATGTTGATGCAGGCCATTACCATTTCGGATCAACGCTACCATCAATATCGCAAAGACATTGATTTTATCCAGCACTATATTTTTCCCGGCGGCTGTCTGCCATCCAATCAAGTGATTGCTCAGCAGATTGCCACGGCTACCGATATGCAGATTGTGGGGTTAGAGGATATTACTGCAGACTATGCGCGTACCTTGCAACATTGGCGCAAAGCATTTTTGAATCAGCTGCCGCAAGTGCGCAATTTGGGCTTTGACGATCGCTTTATCCGCATGTGGGAATTCTATTTGTGTTACTGCGAGGGTGGCTTTATGCAGCGGGTGATCAGTACTGCTCAGTTCGTCTTCGCCAAGCCACGCGCTCTTATCGGCTGATATGTGGCGGTTGATAGTCAACGCTTTATTATTTGATATTGCCTGGCCTCTCTGTGTGATTGTCGCACGCCCCTGGATTGTTGTGCCCTTCACCTTGATCAATTTGCTCATCCACTTAACTTTTGTGGTAAATCTGCGTAGGGAGCCTTTGTGGTTGGGGGGTGTTTTTTTATTTGGTGTGGGGGTGGATTCCGTTCTCTTCCATTTAGGTATCTTGCAAAATCTCAGCGGTATTTCTTGGCCACCCATTTGGCTGGTGTGTTTATGGTTAAACTTTGCGATGACGTTGCGTTACAGCTTGGTGTTTTTGCAGCGTAATTTGTGGTTGGCAGTGTTACTGGGTGGTTTTTTTGGTCCTTTTAGCTATTACACCGGCGCTTTTCTGAATGGCACCGTAGAGCTGGGTCAGCCCCTGTGGCAATCACTGATGATCCTGTCTCTAATTTGGGCATTGATATTGCCGGGATTTAGTTACCTGGCTCGCGCTATTAATCCCGCTTATCGGTAAAGAGTTTTAGCTCTGTTCATGGGTGAATTTTTATGTGAGAGCTTGTTTTTAAGCTTTTGCTTGGCAGGTAGGCCCCTTTCCTTGAAGACTCCCTAAAGACCTCTTAACTTTTTCCTCCAGGCAATCACAATGGCTTTGGCAGGTTCGAAAGCCATATCAAATTCCGATTGTTAGGCTATTTGGTCACTCTTTTCTTCGCTTTTTCTCACTGTCGACTGGCGCCATCTTCAACCAACAGCTAAACCTAAAGATGAAAAGCGTGACATATACGCAATCTCTAGGCTCAGGCTGTAAGAGGTGACCGATGAAAACTGGTATTAGCGCAACTGCAGGATTTTGCATAGCTCTATTAGCTGGCTGTGCTGCTCAACCGGAACAGGTACCTGGTGCCGGTGGCATTGTGATTGATACCTGGGGCGTCAATATGAACCAGTATCAAATCGACCTCTCTGAGTGTAAGGGGATTGCTTATTCCACCTACAGCGACCAGGGGCGCCGGGGGTTAACCGGTGCTGCGGGCGGAGCTGTAGTGGGCGGCGCGCTGGGCGCTATTGTTGGTGATAGCAGTCGCGCAGCGGCGGCAGGTGCTGGAGCGGGCGCTCTGGTGGGTGGCCTCTCTGGTGCTGGCAGTGCCGGTGCAGAAGCCCAGCAGATTATCAAGAACTGTCTGCGCGGGCGCGGATATCGCGTGCTCAATTAATTCCCCTCACAGGAGTTAGCCAGGTTTTCTCGTGGGTCCTCTGATATTCGGCAACCTCACAGGACTTGGCTTGGGCCGGGAAACCCCCGGCTCTTTTTTTTCACTCTTCTTAGCCGCGGCTTTTTAGGCCGAATGCACAGGGTTGATCTTCAGTGAATACCACGGGAGTAGGTTATGACCAGTGGGACTACCATCAATGCCTATGGGGTTATGCAAGCCGGCGGGCCCTTTAAACCGTATCAGATAGAAGTGGGGGATCTGGGAGCAACAGAGGTGGAGTTGGAGGTGCTCTACTGTGGTATTTGCCACAGTGATCTCAGCATGATTGAGGATGAGTGGGGGGTGTCCAAGTTCCCCATAGTTGCGGGTCATGAAGTGATTGGACGGGTGTTGGCTGCGGGAGAGCAGGCCGGGCACTTCAAGCCCGGTACGGTTGTCGGCCTGGGTTGGAATTCCGGCTATTGTGAGACCTGCCACTACTGCCGGCGGGGCGATCAAAATTTGTGTGCCGAAGCTCGCTTTACCACTCTTACCGGCGGGGGCTTTGCCGATAAAGTTCGTGCAGATATGGGTAGCCTGGTGGTTATTCCAGAGGGAGTAGACCTAGTTTCGGCTGGGCCTCTCCTGTGTGGCGGCATTACGGTATTTAACCCTCTGATACAGTTTGATATTCAACCGACGGCTAAAGTGGGGGTGATTGGTATAGGAGGCCTGGGGCATTTGGCCTTGATGTTTTTGAATGCCTGGGGTTGTGAGGTAACGGCATTTACTTCCAGTGAGCATAAGCGCACCGAAGCTTTGTCTCTCGGTGCTCACAAGACATTGAATTCACGTGATCCGGAGGAAATTAAATCAGCCTCCATGAGTTTCGATTTCATAATCTCCACGGTCAATGTCAATCTGGATTGGGATTTATATATTCAGGCTTTAAAACCAAAAGGGCGCCTGCATTTTGTCGGTGCTGTTGTGGATCCAATCCAGTTTACCCTCTTCCCCATGATATTTGGCCAGCGTGATATCTCCGCTTCTCCAGTGGGTAGCCCTGCAGCCATTGAAACGATGCTCGACTTTGTCGCACACCATCAGATCAGGCCGCAGGTGGAAATTTATCCTATGAGCCAGATAGAAGAAGCTTTTAAGCATTTGAAATCGGGCAATCCGAAGTATCGTATCGTGCTGTCCAGGGAGTAATAGGAGGGATTGGGGTGCTATTAGGGTCAACAGCAGGGTATTGCGGTCAATGGCGATCTTCTCAAACTTTTCGATATGCAGGGTCTGACTTTATTTTCTTTATCTGTTCTTAGTAAGTTGTAAATAAGCCGCTTAATCTTGATGGCACTTAAGGTGCCTTTTTTATGGTTGTTATCCCTCTCTGTGAACATTTTCGAAATGCAGGTAGGCATGCATGTACCATTTATTTGGATACTCAATGAGAGGGAATCATTTTTTTGTGAATTTTTAACTGTGGGTGCAGTCGTATAGATTTCTTTGGCAATAAAAAATAAATATAAGATGGTTATATTAAGGTTGAGCTGCAGGGTTGCGAGGGAAGGGTTTTAGGTGCTTGTTTATCAAGTTTTTCCCTGAAAGATAACTCGATAATTTACTTGCTAGAGCTTTTGTCTGCGTAGCGTTTGTTTGTTGGTTTAGAGTTCTTGGAGGTACTTATTTAAAAGATGAAGCTTTGGTGTAAGCTAAAAACTTCTCTAAATAGAGAATTTAGTATCAGTTTGAGTGTTACACTTTTTGTAAGGGTCAAATAAATATTTGTACTTGTGTGTTTGGTTTTAAATTTAGGGGAGCTCTAAAAAGTAAGAAACTTGACCAAGTTTGAAATACATTAATTTGCATTGAAAGTTAATTTCCAGATCTTTAATAAAGATAAAAGGTAAGATTCTGTGAGTAGTCCAGTTAAAAACTCCAAAATAAGATCCCAGTTCAATATTTCAATCTGCCACTTGATTGCACAGCAAATGAAAGCAGCTCCTCATCGCATAGCGATTATTGATGGGGAGGTCAGAGTGAGCTACGAGTGCCTGCTGCAGCGGGCCGGCGCGATTGCGGCGGAGCTTGAGCGCCGGGATATTCAACCCGGCGCCTTGGTGGGGGTATGTATGAAGCGCTCCTGGGAGCTTGTGGCAACTTTAATTGGCGTAATGCGAGCAGGGTGTGCCTATGTACCTTTGGACCCAGCTTACCCTCAAGATCGTGTGGGTTACATGCTGGAACATTCAGGTGCTGTGGCAGCTATCGTGGATAGTGATAGCTCTGCGGACCTATGTCGCGAAGCGGGCGAATTAATCTGGCTCAACAGAGTGAGTGATCAAGACAAAGAATTTTCAGCTGATTCTGCGGGACCATCAGCCAGTGACCTGGCCTATGTGATCTATACCTCTGGTTCTACCGGCAAGCCAAAAGGTGTTGCGGTTGAGCATCGGTGTATTGTGGCCATGTGCCACTCTATGGATGAATTGTTCAGTGAGGAAGAACTCCGGGGGGTCTTTGCAGGGGCCTCAATCTGTTTCGATACTTCTGTAATGGAAATTTTCGGTACCTTGTCACTTGGGGGCACAGTAATACTGGGTAAGAATATTCTGGAGTTACCAAACCACCCGGCAGCAGATCAAGTCAGAACTTGCGTATCTGTCGCCTCTGCAATGCAGACATTATTAGCTTCCGAGAAGTTGCCAGCTGGACTTCAGTGTCTTGTATTTGGTGGGGAGGCATTAAAGCGGTCTCTGGTTGATCAAGTTTATACCTTGAGGCCAGGGCTGCGGTTGTTTAACGCCTATGGTCCTACCGAAGATACCGTGTACTCGACCATTGCCGAAATTAAGCCTGGCACTAAGTCGATCACAATTGGAAAATCAGTACCAGGCTCCAGTGCCTATATTTTAAATGAGTCCATGCAACCCGTTTCTTCAGGAGAAGCCGGTGAGTTGTATCTTGCAGGAGGTAAGCTGGCAAGAGGTTATTTATATGACGAAGCCCTCACTATAGAACGTTTCATCGAAATAGAATCTAGTGACCTTATCCAAGATAGCCGCTTATATAAAACTGGGGACCTGTGTCAGTGGGCGGAAAATGGAGAGATCGAATTTCTTGGCCGAATCGACCAGCAGGTTAAGGTCAGGGGGTTCCGCATTGAGCTTGGGGAGATAGAGTCGACGCTTGAGACTATGCCGGGTATTGATGCTGCTGCAGCGGCCGCTGTAGATGGTGGTATTGGCCAGAAAATGCTCGCGGTCTATATTGTTAACCAGGATAAAACGGTAACAGATACAGGCGTTAAAGAGTTCCTGGCACAGCGACTTCCAAAATATATGGTCCCGCAAATTGTGAGGCACCTAGAGGTATTACCTATGCTCCCCAACGATAAGCTCGATCGCAAAAAGCTTATGGAGCTAGAGGAGGGCTATGCTGGTTTGGAATCAAGTGTTGATACAGTGAGTAATTCCAGTGACTTGATGCAGCGTCTGATTGGTTCCAGCTCAGAGCAGCAAACCATCTTATTATCGATTATTCAAAGAGAGGTGGCCGTTCTCCTGAATTTTCCTGATCCTAAAGAAGTTTCTCCAGAACAGTCCTTCTCTGGTCTTGGCCTCGATTCCCTCACAACTCTGGAATTGGCTAGACGTTTGAGCAACAACTTGGGTCGCTCGGTTGCTTCCCAGGCGATTATTAATTACGCCACTCCTAATGCCCTAGCGAACTACATCCTCGGTATTTTGAGTGATGGCGAAGCCAAGGGTTCGGACGAAAAAGTGAACCGCACTGCATCGGATTCACTTGCCAGCTTCCAATCGCATATCCAGTCCAGCCATCCTACATTCCAGGCTGCAAAAGCGTCGTCCTGGTCTGCACTGGATAAGAGTAAGCTGGTGCAGGAAGTCATGTATATGGTGAACGACCAGCGCAGAAATCCCTACAGCAAAGTCCTGCGCACAGGTAGCGCCACTCATGGCACGGTGAGTGATGTTTACAACGATGAAGAACAGGAAGCAATAATCTGGACCACCAATCTATATCTTGGCCTGAATCGAGATAAGAAAGTTATGCAGGAGGCCGCTTCCGCAGTAGCAAAATTTGGTACTGGTATGGGGACCTCTGCGGCAGCATCAGGCCTTACAGATCTTCACCTGGAGTTCGAGACCGAGTTTGCACAGCTGGTCGGAAAGCCGAGCGCTTGCCTGTTCCCAACAGGTTATACCGCTAATGTTGGAGTGGTTGCAGGGCTTCTTGGTAAAGACGATGTAGTGGTTATCGACCAGCTTTGTCATGCATCTATTGTGGATGGTGCTCGTCTTTGTGGTGCCACGATAAGGACCTTCAAACATAATGATGTGGCCGACCTGGAGTCTGTGCTTGAGTCGGAAGTATCCCCATACCGAACGGTCCTGGTTGTTCTGGAGGGCGTATACAGCATGGGAGAGGGCGCCGCACCGGTAGCCAAAATTGTCCGCGCGGCCAAGAAATATGACGCGCTTGTCTTGGTAGATGAGGCACATTCTTTCGGTTTTTATGGTGAAGGTGGCGCGGGCATTTGTGCCGCTCAGGGAGTTACCGATCAAGTAGACTTTATTATGACAACGCTTAGTAAGGCACTTGGTAGCCTCGGTGGCGTTATTGCGGCGAAGGAAGAATATGTAGATCTTTTGAGATCATCATCCAGAGCTTACATTTTCCAGGCTTCGATCAGTCCTGCAGATATTGCCGCGGCATTGACTGCTTTGCGCAGGCTCAGTACTGATGATGGTTTACGGGAGCGGCTCTGGGATACGACACGCTATATGCGGCAGCGCTTCGAACAAGCTGGCTATGATTTGGGAACAGGGGATGGGCCTATTGTCACGCCGCACTTTAGTAGCAAAGACAAGCTGTTTGCGATAGTACAGGAATTATATAAACGTGGTGTTCAGACATCAGCGGTTACCTATCCCATAGTGGAGAGTGGGCGTGGCCGACTCCGACTGATTTGCTCGGCAGCCCACACGAAAGAGGATGTCGATAAAACTGTTGAAGCTTTGATTGAGGCGGAGCGGGAAGTTGATAGCTCATTGGTGGCTAGTAAAGAGCAATCGATGGATTCAAACTCTGCACAGTCCGAAGTAGAATATTGGGCTCATAGTTTTTCCAGCTATCTTAAACGATCACTGGCAAAGCGCTCTGGTCCAACGCCAAACTTGTCTTTATCCATTCGTGTTTCTGACCAGTCAGAGCCAGTAAGGATTTTGTATTACGACGGCAATATCACTTTGAGCGATCATGAAATTTCCGGTCTGCCCACGTGTTCAATACTTCTTAAAAGCAGCGGGGCTGTTTCCGCCTTGCACTCCTCCGATGTACAAAGTCTGCTTAAGAGCATCTGCGAAGGAGGCTGTGTGTTAAATGGCCAAGTGGAAGCGTTTATTTGGTTTATCGCGCGCATGGTTGATCTGCGGCGAGGCTCTAAAGAGTCGGCGGGCAGTGAGTTGCGCCGCGAGCAAGCCGTTTGCTAGTTGAGGTGAAGAAATAACTTAGCGCCAAAAAGGCTCTAGATGTTTGGCCCCTAGGCAAATGCTGCGGGGCCTCTATCCAAATTAAGATGGCAGCTGGGAAGCTCAGATAAGAGTATCTACAGAAGCAGAGGGGTTACAGGGTTTCTACAGTTGTGCTTCTCCTCTGTAGGGCCGCGCTCCTTGCAGGCTTTACTATTTTGCTTATCTATCAGCAGAGTTGTCGAAGGTTTTGACTGATTTCGACTGTCCAGCTTTCAGAAACCCCAGCGCGTTCAGCAAAGCCCTGCCACTGCTTCACGGCTGCTGCTACCTCTTCAATAATATCCATGGGCCGTTTAATACTGATTGCTCTTCCCACGGCAAGCAAATCCTCAAGTTGGAAGTGGTCGCGTTTGCCGTTGATACTCATCTGATGCTGGCTGGTCCAGGCGCCGCCCGGATTGTGGGCATAGGTTACATCGAATGCCGGCGATAGAGACCATTCGCCTTCGGGGTTCATCAGGAACGCGATATTCTTTGTATGATCATCCTGGTTTCTGGCTAAAACATTGAATACCATTCGGCGATATTGCTGAATCGCCTCATTCTTGGGCAGGTAAAGTTCACGCATAACGCTAAAGGCTTGTTCGTATGAATGGGCACCAGCCATGTTGAAATCCAGGTGCGCGATGCCGCAGAGAGACTGCATATGTAGTTTCTTGCCATTCACCCGATCGAAGCGCCGCGTCATAAAGTGCGCTCTGCCATTTTCTTGCAAGAGCTGGCAGTCTGCCATGTTAATACCGGCTTCGATGGCCATCAGATGATAAGCATATTCAATGCGTCCATACCCATCGGTTGTACCGAGCTCAAGGTCTCCGGCACCATCGAATTTTAGTAGCCAATAATCGTAATCACGGGATGCGGGAACTTGGCCTGAACGTATATCTCCTTTGTTATTGATGGCAATAACTGCTTTTGCTCTGGCGCCCCCAGCGCTAGTGCCCACTCTTAATATGTCCAGCAGTGCACCGGATTTCTCCGCATCGCTGTTGCCAAGTTGGGCGTTAAGGTCCGTCTGCTTATGAGTGATTGTTGCTGCTAGTTTTACCAGCTCTTCAATATTGAGATCGACGGAATCCCTAAAACTACCATCTACTGCAGGCTGAAATTCCAGTGCGCCCATTCCACGGGTACCGGTATAGCAAAGTCGTTCAATAGGGTTAAAGCTTTCCGGAGTTCTCCCCTGCCGGGCGAGCCAGGCATCAATAACGGCATTACCGAATTTGTCCGGCAGGCAGTCTGCAAGGAGCCCCGGTAAGCCCTTAAAGGTGTCCCGGCTGAGAGTGCGGAACGTATAGGGCTCCTTTGAAGCTTCGATAGGCATGGTAATTGGAGCAATATCCAATCCACTCTGCAGAAATTCCGGTGCGTACTCAAAGGCTCCATACCCAGTACTATCCCAGTGGACGGCTCCAACTATCTCTCCCCATAATTGCACCACTGCTGTATTTGTTTGGCTTACCATTCTGGTTTACCTCTCTTTTTATTTTTGCTTGTGCGTGTCTTGGGGGGGCTTTCTGCAGAGGTCTCTTTAAGTGCTTTCTCAGCGTTAGAGGCTCTGGCTCTTTTTCGTTGTTTGCCGTGAAGAGCAAGTTGCATAGGGCTGACTGTTGGAGCCGGGAGAAAAGCTTCCAGTGCATCCAACCGGCGTAGGACTCTCAGTGCGGCGACCAGGCTGTCTAGCCTGCCGCGACCAGCCTCTAAACCTTTGATGGTGGAGGTGGATAAGCCGGCGCGTTCAGCCATATCATCCTGGGTGAGATTCATGCGCAAGCGATACTCTCTAAGCCGGTCGCCCAGTGTCGCAAGTATCTGCTTATCGGATTGTCCATGTAAGTTCATAATAGCTGTTTTTCAATCTTTTATAAGTGAAAATCTACTTTAATAGGTGATTTTTTGTCTATTATAGCAAGATTGGATAACATGTCATTAATAGGTGCATTTATACCTTTTAAGCTTAGTCTAACCTTTTTTTAGGTGTAAAAGCATCTTTTAGAGTAGTGCAGGGAGTCGCTAATTAAACTGTGAAGCGGATACCTCTCCCTCATGGCAGGGATGAGATGGGTAGGTAGGGATATCCAGTTGGCCGGGAAGAGAGTTACCGACAATGGTAAAGAGAGGCGAAACCTAATAGCTCACATCGCATTTCTTTACATAGAGCTTTCCAGTGTTGACAGATGTTGTATCTCCTACACTTTTGATCCCACAAAATCATGGCTCCACTTGTGGGGGTGACGGGCAATGGAGAGGGTGTGGGCTTGGTTCATATCAATGAAAAACAAGAATTGATGTTTGGTGGCTGGGATACCAGTGGAAGGGATTTGCTCAGCTATCATGGAGGGATTATACGGTGGGTAAAACAATGCTCGTATTTCTTATTTTATGGATTGGATAGAAGCTTCTATATCTGCAGAAGAATAGAAGTAGCGCTTAGGGTTGGCAGGAGGCTATAGGAGGTAAAAGGATGAGTTTCTGAGTTGAGTTTATTGCGCGGCATATTTGTAACTCGCTATTTGGATACTATTGTAAGAATGTTATGTATAACCAGCCACTGGCATTTTTGATACACAACACTGATGAAAATCCGATTTCGAAATTTTAATCGTGGAGAGGATCAGTATCCCTGGATTAAAAATATACCCGGTGAGCTGATACGGAAGCCGAAATATTTAGTAGCTTGGGAGTTTTTGCAGTTCTTACTTGCCGTACTCGGGAGCGCTATGGTGTATTTTTATGCGGCCTCGTGGGAGCATTGGGTGCTCATTGGCATACCTGCTAGTTATTTAGCGGCCGCTTTATTACTGGCTTTTGATAATCCTTTGTATAGAGCTGTATCACTTCTCTCTGTGCTGGCTAGTATAGTGTTTTTACTATATCTGGGTTCTCAGGAAGGGAATACCACCCTCTTATTAATTCCTGGGGGCTTTCTGGCTTGTTGGTGCAGCAGTATGTATTTGGGACGCAATGCGAAATCCTATTATGCTTGGTGTAAAGCGAAACGTTTATGATTTTGGTTTAGGGGAGAGACTAGTTATCCATTAGCCAAGTTCCTAGGCAGAAATGTATCACCCAGAGAGTAATCGAAGGTTGGATTTGGAGTGCTGAAATGTATGAGATGCTAGTAGGTTTGGATGTCAGTAATGATGATGTCTACCAAGTATATCGTGACGCTATGAGGCCTATATTGGCGTCTTATGGTGGTTCGTTTGGCTATGATTTTAGGGTGTCAGAGGTGTTGAAATCTGAGAGTAATTTTAAAATAAATCGTGTGTTTACAATCAGGTTTCCATCTGAGCAGATAATGAATGACTTTTTCTCCAGTCCTAAATATACGGCTGTAAAGAAAAAGTATTTTGAGTTGTCGGTTCTTAGTACAACGATTATAGCTGGCTATGAAAAGCATACTTAGTGGAGTGCGAAGTATGGGGTGCATTGTTAATTCCTGCCAGGGTTCAGATTTTTGGTCCCCAGCTTTTCTGGGCTTCTTTTACATTTTCAGTTTATATTCCCTGTATGTCAGCCGATAAATTTTTTGGGGGCTGGGCCCACTTTATGATCCAATGTCATTAGTGATGCGGGGCTATATTCGTTAGCAATTTTCCACTTGGTATCCTTGTGCTATTTGTGTTGCATAGACAAATGGTACTTGAGGATTTTGGTTTGTGCTTCTGAGATTTGCCTGATCATAAATTTTATCAAAATCCACATGGCAGGCTTTAGGGGGAGAAGGGGTTCAATAGAAAAAAGTGTGAGCCTCTTCTAGTTGCCCTAATAAAAATCATTAAGGATGTTGACATTCAAAGGCAAGCAAGTAACCTCGAAAAAGGTTACATTTGTCAATTCTGACATGTTGTGGCTATACCTAGCTCTTCACAAAAGTTACTGGCTTGGTGATTGGTCAGGGCAATATTATTTGGTACTGGTGTTCAGGTTCTTGTGGCAGAACCCATATGAAAGGAATGGGCTCTTGTGGGGCGGGAAACTATTGGCCTCGGCATTTAATATATAAGGTGGCCGCACTATCTGGAATTTTTCCCTTATAGATTTAAAGGACTATATATGTATATCGAAAGTGATTTCAAAAAAGAGATCGAGGGGCTTTTAAATCCGGCGGATCGTACCGCGCAACATATCGAAGCTTGCTGGCAGGTTTACAATAATGCTGCCACCACTAAGGATGGAAAGATCGTCGCTGGTAGTATTGAAGATTTGCATGAGGCATTAAAGGTTTTTGGGCCAACCAATTCAAGAGATAACGGCTCGGTGTTGAGAACAAAAACCTGGTCAATTATTTTGAATGACGCATGGATATTGGGAGCCGTACACGCCAAAGCTGAGGTGGAGCTGGTTTCCCGGCCGACTTCCTCGACTATCGCTAATAAAGACTTTAAGAGTGGTGACCCTCTGGATCGTATTTTTAGGGTAACCGGTAGAGAGCTAATCGGACTGAAAAGTTTCGGTTATTCTGTGGTTCAGGGTCCCCTGATCTACAAGAGCCACACTGCTAAGGTTATTAATATGATGAGCTGTATAGATCATCGCTTGGCTGAAAGTGCCACCTTCAGCAAGTACAAAGAGACGATTATACGCCAGGCGGGGGTTATGGCTTATAAAGGTATTACAGCCATTAATAGCTTTCTGGATGCTTAGAGCGTTTTTAGGGAGGCTGATGTTTAATTATTAGCTTCCCGGCTTTATATTTTCCTACCGTTCCGCTGTTAAAAATAGAGTTGTATTTTTCTCTTATATCTGCACTAATAGCGCTGTAAAAATTGCTTTCCTTACGGCCAGCTTGTTGGGTTGGACAGGTAGTCTTGATTGCCGATTATACTTTTTATTGCTTCTTGATAAGGTTTAGCTTGTGAGTTTTGTTTTTCGTGAGGGGGCCAGTGGCAAAGAAAAAGTTTATACCCTGGTATCCATGACGATAGTGCTTTTATTGATGGGTTCTGCCAGCTTTGGTAGATACCAGTTCTATGAGAATCCAGGCTATGGTGGTGTAATTGTTGGGCTTTTGGCTGCGATTTGGGTTCTACCTGCTCTCCTGGATAAGCACCCCTCAAACAAGATAATCCACTCGAATATTGTTATTCGGGGTATTTACTGGGTTCTGTGGTATTTAATTTCTTATGGGCTGACTTGGGGAGCGGTGTATTATGCTATCCCCGCATACTATACAAATACGTTTGGCGAAGAGGCTAGCTTTGAGCAGGTTGTTACCCGTAAAGAGGTGAGGAAAGGTCGCTTGGGACATACTTGCTATAGTATTGATTATGGTCAGCCTTACTCTACATGTGTAAATCAACGTTTTTTTGACTCGGTTGAGGCGGGAGATACTATAAGGCTTAATGTGTTAGAAAGCCACTCTGGTTACTTTGTGCGCTCTGTCCAAAAGTTGAACTCTAAAAATGCTTCAGGAGAACTGATTGGAATATTGCAATTTTAAAGTGGTTTATTGCCTGGGTGTGCAAGGGCAGTGTAAGGCATCAGGGGTTTGAGAATGTTGGTTCTTTAATTTCTCTATTTAATCCCTCTTATCTCTATGTCTTGAGGTCTGCCCCAGAATCAACTATTAATACCAGCGGTTGCGCCTATGGAGTCGCTTTAGGTAGTCCCGCTCGCGATAATAGAGATCATCGTCATAGCAAATAAAATCACAGAATCTCTTATCGCTAACACAGTCGGCTGGAATCTCCCGGTTATTTTTAAGGCACCGATAGTAAACATGCTTGCAGGTTCTCAGGCATCTTTTGCGGGCCTCCTGCTCATTGAGGCTCCTCGCCAAGGAGAGTGAGGAGGCTCCTAAAAACACTAGGAGTATGCATGTTACCAGCGTCAATTTTCCAGTTGCCATACTGATTGCCGCACCTGTGAATGTCTCACCGGGAAACAGTAATGTTTACCGTGATGAAAAGCAAACTATACCTGTGTGGAAGGTGTTTTAGAGTAATAATTACCCATTCTGCTTGAGGTTACTGATTACCTGATCAATCTCTACTTGGTTTTCGCTGATCAGTCTATCGGCGAGAATTTTTAGTTTATCGATTGATTTGTAGTCAAATGGATCGACATATGGGTCGATAATTTCCACGTTTAAATAGTTATAACTGATTCTTCCTTTAGGACTTAGAGAGCTTGCAATCTCCAGAGTATATAGTTGTTGGTCATCCATGGACCTTTGCACACCGGATATAAGATCTTGAAGCCAGTTAATTTTCCCCCAACTTTTTAGGTTCCTGTAATTGGTCTCCATTGTGGCCAATGGTGATGTGCCGGATCCGAGAATCAACACATAGTAGTTTTTCCCCGGAAATTCTTTAATGATATCGCGTAATATAATACTGGTGGGGTTGTTTGCGTATATAGCGGCATCAGCGTAATAGCGGTGACGAATATCCCGCCCAGTAGTTATAAAATCGACAGGAGGGTATAGGGTCTCTGCGCTAGCTGCGGCGGTGACCAGTTGATACAGTGTGTCCGTTGGCAGTTTGTTAACCGTTTCGCCACGGTTTTTGAATAGGTGTAACTGGCCTGTATGTATATTGAAAGAAGGTATAATGATGTAATTTTTTAGATCAGTAAAATTTATTTCATCGGTATAGTGTTTCTCGATGGTGTTGCGTAGGCGCTCTCCGCTAAAGCGAGGCGAGAAAAAACCATTCCCACTCATTAATTTGTGATACCAGGGTGATGAAAATAGGTATCTGCTTTCATTTTTATAAATATCGATTACTTTCTCAGTTTTAGTTCTTGAGTCTATTTTTTCTGGGATACCTTCTTGATTTGGTATCTGGGTGACATTGAGCCCTGTGGCAATGATGGCGCCAGTTGATACTCCGCTAAAAACATCAAAGAGTTCATCAATAGGCTTGCCAGTCTGTTGTTCTATAAATTGGATAACATAGAGTGGTATTAATCCACGTATACCCCCTCCGTCTATAATCAGAATTTTAATAGTATCTTTGTCTTTGAGAGAGTCATTGCTATTAATAAACTCGTCTGTAACCGGGTAAGCGTTAAATTTAATGCTCTGGGTCAGACGATAATTGTAGATATACAATAGCCCCACAAAAGCAATGATAACAACGACCAGAATGGTCGATATGTGGCTGATTTTCATGGGGCGACCTGTGCTCTTTAATCCATATCATAGAGAGTGCAGGTGGTAGGATTAGTTTTATTATTTTGAGTGATTTATGGGGCGCTTCTTAGCTGCATATTTATTGTATTTTCTCAACCCTTACTGTTAGATATTTTCTTCTATGGGAAGAAATATATCTGTAATGATTTTACTCTCAGGTACTTCGGGAAAAAAATTTATCCGCTCAAAAAAGATCGGGAAATCACGAATTCCAAAATCTGAATGATCCAACCAATGAAAGTATAGGTGCTGAACAGCCGCTCCAATGGTATCGTCACTGCCTAAGTGCCTTATGACTGCGCATTTCCCTGCCGGAATTACTTTGTTGACTATATTCCTTTCACTGGCATCAATGGGGTATTGCACGGTACAGCAGACATCAAATCTGTATTGGTCAGGGGGCGTGGTTACTGGGTCATCATAAACCAGGTTGAAAGTTCTGCTATTACGTGGTGAAAGCCCTTGAGCCTTCCGCCATTGGATAAACTGTTTGATAGTAGCACCCAGGTGGTGGGCTGGGCCTCTATGTTCCATGGCGGCGAGTTGAGTCTCGGGGAATTCAACAATGGTTACTTCGTATTTCGCTGTATTTCCCATAAAGTGACTCCTAAGTACTGTAATTGGTTCATAGCGCTTATGCCAAACTTCCCAGTCTGGGGCGCGGTGAAATTCTGAGGGGCTCTTGCCAAAGAGTTTCTTAAAGGCTCGTGCAAAGGCCTCGTGGCTGTCGTAGCCACTCTCCAGGGCGATATCCACCACCTTTTTGTCTCTATAGGTGAGTTGATAAGCCGCCCTTTTTAATCTCAATCGCCTGATTAGGGCTATTACCGGCATCCCAAAAAAGGCGGAGCATTGCCGGTGAAAATGATATTTAGACAAGTTGCTGTATTGGCAGAGTTTGTCGATATCGAGTTCGGAGTCTAGGTTTTCCTCAATATAGTGCAGTACCTGCACAAACCTATTCCTATACTCTGCCATAGCTGTCACCTCTTCTTATGAAAGTATTCTAGGACTTGTGTGTGTCTGGCACTTGACCAAAATTGCTGGATATCGCCTCAGGAGGGACTGTTGGGTTTGAGTGCGGGGAGTGGACGCGATGGCGGGGGCATAGGCCCCCAAATCTGCTACTAGGGGCTAACAGGGGGTAGAAGACCCTTTGAAGGTATTCACCATAACCTTTGCCTCTTTGAGGCGTAATAAGTAGTCTTTTAGAGATTTAACCCCCGCCTTAACGCCAAGGGAAATCAGTTTCATCATGAGGGAAAATGCAAGTTCTGATTTCAGGTGGGGAGTAAATGCCAGGAAGGCTTTGAAAATGGAGCAGTGGATTCTTTTGAGCAGGTCTTGAATATCTTTGTTGCCGGTGGATATTTTCTCGGCTTTTTTCTCAAAGGCTTTGAGTTCATCCAGGTACTCGATAAACAGGCGGTAGTTAAAGACAACGGTTCTGTGTTCTTTGTAGCCGGCTATGATGCTGCTCAGCGCATCATTGATCTTCCTGAGGGCAATATAATCTGTTCTGGAGAGATTCTCATAGGAATTAGAGAGATACGCGATCGTATCTCTCCGCAGCTGACAAAACTCGAACAGGTGTTGGTCGTGCTTTCTTATCTCATGAAGCCGGTATAACTGAATTGCAATGAAGAGAAGAGCGATCGCGAGCAATATGGAGAGCACTACTCAAACTCCTTTTCATTAACTGGCTTTTTTGGGGCCACTTTTCTGGTGGGCGGAGAATAGGAAAAGGCATTATCCATCAGCTTGAGGAACCTATCCCGATACTCCTTATTATCTGCCGCTAGTCGATCAATTTCAACTTGACGATCTTTCAATCGCCCACTGTACATCCAGAACAATAAATAGTGTGCAAAGATGAAAAAAATGACAAACAAGCCATTTTTCAGGCCCATTTCCTGTACGAAGTGGAGTATATCTTTGAGGGTATCGGTCATGCAGTCCCTTAAAGCCAATTTCATTGAATCTTGCGCATTTTTAACTATTGAGACGGTTGAAGCAAATTACTTCGCTGGAGATGGGAAGTGGTAAGAACTTTTTTTGTGCCTTTTGTAGAGATTTTGTGGGCCTGTTTTTTGTTATTTAGGTGTAGCCAGCCAGATGGCATGGTTTTCTGTATGGGAGAGAAGGGCGCGTTGGTACAAAAGTTCCAGAGAGGACTTGTCGCTTTCAGGTTTCCCGCCCTGAATTGAGGGCGGGAAAGTAGAGAGCTATTACGCTTCAGTCTGGCCGGCTTCCGGCAGCTTTGCAGGTGCTTCAGTCTGCTGCTTGCTGGGGTTTTTGATTACGCCTTTTTGCAGAATTAAAGTGTTTGGGTAAGTAATTAATTCTTCGCCGCGCCTGATGAGAACATGGAACAGTGTGATCTCCTCAATAGTGCCGGAGATATCGTCGTCTTTGTCTATCACCCGAATCTGGTCGCCAACCCGGTAGGGAAAGCCAAAGAAAATAATCAGGCTGGCGGTAATATTACTCAGTATCGACCACTGAGCAAAAAGTGCTACGCCAATTACTGCGAACACGGAGGAGAGAAAAATGGAAACCTGGGTGTATTCAAACCCCAGGGCACTGATCAGCAGTACCAGATGGAATACCAAGACGGCAATACTGATGGTTTTGGAGATATATTTGAGGCGATAGGGCTTCACCGCCCTGGCCTGCCCGAACCGGTTGATAGCGGAGGAGCTAAGCCTCATGCAGATAAAATAGGAGGCCACGATCAGTGCCGCTATAGCCAAATTCATTTTTTGTCTCGTCTCCGTACTGTGTTCACTCGGGTGGGGGCTGTTGCTTTTTTAGGGCGGGCCTTGTCATCGATCATTACCCGCCTGTTGCGCGGATCATAATCCCAGGCAGCTATGCTGCCAAGCGGCCACTTGGAGGGAGGTTGTGGCCTGTTGCTGGCTTTACCCAAGAGGGCACTGGGTTCACAACATACTCGAATAGCCCGTAGCTGGTATTTACACCTTGTGGGTCCCTGCTACAGGGTGCCGGTTTTAGTGTGTGCTGTGCTTTTGTGGCCTTGCTATGGACCTGTAGCGAGCACGGCTGGCGGCTCGTTGGTCAGTCATCGTTCTTGCCGGAATTGGCGAACTCCCCCTAAACTGTATGTATATACAGCATCGAGTGAAATCCTATGAAACTAGCGACTCTCTACAGTCACGGTGTGGCCGCGGGCTTTCCATCCCCGGCGGATGACCACAAAGAGAAAAGCCTCAGCCTCGATCAGCATTTGATCACTCATCCGGCTGCCACGTTTATGGCTCGTGCCAATGGCGATTCCATGCAGGGCTTGGGGATCTTCGACCGCGACCTTTTGGTTGTTGACCGTTCACTAACGCCAGTACACGGCGATGTGGTGGTGGTGGCTTTGGATGGTCAACTCACCTGCAAAGTACTGGATCGACATCATGGGCGGTTGCTGTCGGCCAACGATCGTTACCCGCCGATACCGGTTTGGGAAGGGCAGGAATTGATTGTTGAAGGGGTGGTTAAAGCCTCCATTCGCTATCACCGCCCTCTCTGAATGCTGGCACTGGTGGATTGCAACAGCTGCTACGCCAGCTGTGATCAGATATTCCGGCCCGACTTAAGGGGGAGGCCGGTGGTGGTGCTCTCTAATAATGATGGTTTTGTGGTGGCGCGCTCAAAAGAGGCCAAGGCACTGGGAATTGGGGATTTGCAGCCCTTCTTCAAGATTGAACATCTGTTGCGGCGGCACAATGTGGCCATTTTCTCCAGCAACTATCCACTGTACGGCGATATTTCCCACCGGGTTATGGAGACCCTGAAGGGCTTTAGCCCAGAGGTGGAGGTGTACAGTATCGATGAGATGTTTCTGAATCTGTATGGTTTACAGGAGGAGTGGTTGGATTACGGCCAGCGGATTCGCACAACCCTATGGCGCGATGTGCGTATGCCGGTGAGTGTGGGGATTGCTCCGAGTAAGACCCTGGCCAAGCTCGCCAATCGGGCAGCGAAAAAAATTGCCAAGTGCAACGGGGTTTGTGCCCTGGATACTCCACAGAAATGGCAATGGCTGCAGAAACGCATGGCGGTCGATAAGGTCTGGGGAGTCGGCAGGCGTCTTGCCAAGCGATTGGGGCGCTTGGGTATAGAGACCGCCTATGACCTGGCCCAGGCCAATCCTAAAATCTTGCGCCGACACACCAATATCAATATTGAACGAACCATTGAGGAATTAAATGGGGTGTCATGCCTGAGTCTGGAGGAGCAGCCGCCGGCAAAAAAACAGATTTATTGCACGCGCTCTTTTGGCGAGAAATTGAGCGAACTACAGCCCATTCTGCAGGCAGTTAGTCTCTATGCCAGCCGGGCGGCAGAAAAGCTGCGCGGCCAGGAGTGCCTGGTGGCTTCGATACATGTCTTTCTGCACACCTCGCCCCACGAGCCTCACTATTACAGTCGCAGTACGCTGGTACAGTGCCCCTATGCCACCGATGACACCCGCTTGATTGCGAGCCTGGCCAAGGGGGCTATAACCGAGCTTTACCGCCCTGGTCATCGTTTTATGAAAGCCGGTGTGGGCCTGGTGGAGCTGGTGCCCAGCTCCCTGGGGCAGGGGGATATGTTTACCGCCGGCCAGCCGGCCCGTGCCGCGGAGATGATGCAGGCCCTCGATAGAGTCAACCAGCGCTTTGGCCGCGGCACTCTTTTTCTAGGGGCTGAGGGGGTGCATAAGCACTGGAAGATGCGCCAAGCCTATCGCTCACCCGCCTACACCACACGCTGGGAGGCACTGCCATTAGTACATGTTTAAGAAGGTGTATTTTTAATAAGGGGCTCGCTGGCCCTGCTTCGGAATATCGAGATTTAGCGCTCCGCAGCTGCCGCAGTTTTTGAAGAGAATTGGAATATTGTCCAGCTGAGTATTGCAAAAGAAACAGTGGCCGCTCTTTAAGGTCTTGTGGCCTGCGAATTGCTTCACCGCCATCATGGGGAGGCCAATGGTTGGTTTTAAAGTTTTGATTAGCTTCGCGCTAATTCTGCTATCGGGAAAAGCGCGGAGGATTTCCTGTATTGAAATAAGCGCTGAATCCTCGATATTCCAGAGTTGGCCGCAATGATCACAATAAAGTTGCATCGGGTGGTTAGGATTAGTTACCGATCGATAAACCTAGTCTAGCTATAGGCCGTGAGCGAGGGGAGGGAACGAGGAAGGGGAGGGTAGCGAGATAGGTGAATGTGGAGAGAGCAGGCCCCTCGGTGGGCCTTAACCCGTTGCCCTTTAGTATTTCAAATCCAGATCCAGCAGGGATACCGGCTTACCATCTTTACTCACCAAATCTATCTGAACAGGCTCCCCGGTTCTTTTATCAATCACACGGGACCAGCGCACATTGGCTTTCTCAGACCAGTGTGCGCTCCAGTCAATCAGAGAGACCAAAACGGGAACGAGCGCGAGACATTTTGGGGTAGGGCTGTACAGCATACGCCGTGCTCCGGGCTTAATGGGCGCCTTAACCAGAATGCCGGCTTCTTCCAGGTTGGAGAGTCTTTGTGTGAGGATATTTCGGGATATCTGCAAGCTGTCCTGAAGTGAGTCGAACCGATTAACGCCTCTCAGTACATCGCGGACAACAAGCAGGCTCCAGCGGTCGCCGATTACAGAAAGTGCCTCTTCGATCCCACATTGAACAGCGGGTTTACTCTCGCTCATAGCAGTCCCAGGGTTGCTCAAGGCGCCATGGTCTCACAAGCCAGTTCCAAAACAAAACTTCCTGGAAGCCGCTTCGGGCCGTCATATTGCCATAGGTTATTGAGAGATCGGCCGATAGTCTGTCAATTTTAGTTGTATTTTGGAACTTAATGGTATTAAATTAGTTCCAAAATGAAACTTATTTGGAGGTGAAATGCATTTTAAACCTATCGTGTTATGCGCCCTGGTCGAGGGCTCGCAAGCAAGTTTCAACAAGGCTGCGTTGGAGCAGGTGATACGGCGGGCTTACCGGGGTCACCTGGACCAGTCCGTCACTCCCAGGCTGGTGTGGATGGAGGTTCCGCCAGATCAGGCCTTTATGAACGGAGAGAAATCTTCGGTGGCTACCCTGATGGCTCCCGTGCCTGATGGGACATCAAACAAGCTGCGGCACCCGTTTTTATACGAACTGCTGGAGCAGTGGTGTGTCACCACTGGGATCAATAAAAACGAGGTCGTTATTACTGCACCTGACCAGTCTCTCAGCAGAGAATTTCTAAGTGCAAATCGCAAGCGTATGCCGCCGCTGCGGCAAATTGCCTACATAGCCAAAACACTGGTGCGTTTAGTGAGATCCAAAAGCACCATGGGGCACTTCAACACTCATATCAATCTATAAGAGGCCGCAAATGCCGCTTTACACGATTTCCACCCAGCGCCCACTATCCGGCTCCGAGCAGCAAGCTCTTGTCTCCGGGGTCACTGAAGCTCACTGCACAATAACCGGCGCGCCCGCGCAATTTGTACAGGTTGTCTTTAGTCGAGGCATTCATTTGCGTTCAAAGAGTAGTCTTCATATTCTGGGTTCCATTCGCTCAGGCCGTAGCGATAAAATCAAGTCAGCTCTAGCTAATAGCTTTATCAAAATGGCCTCTCAGCTTTTGGGTTGTTCATCAGCTCGTTGTGAGGTGGATCTTATTGATGTTCCCGCCAGTTGGGTGATTGAGGGCGGGGCAGTTATGCCGGAGCCCGGAGACGAGCAGGAGTGGCTCGCACAGCAATCCAGCTAGGTTCGCTTTGCTTTCTATATATCAAAATAAAAAATAATTTAATACAGCCACATTCTGATTGGCTATCAGGGAGTAATATTATGTCCACTTCAACTTTGAAAGATATTGAGGCTTTGGAAAATTACTTGCTAACGGGCAAGCAACCAGAGGGGGAAGATTTCTCCAACCTTAAAGCGCTTACTGAAAAGTTCAGCGGCAATACTTTTGAAGCAATAATGGCTGCGTGCAAGTGTTACTCCCAGCAAACAGCGATTTCTTTTTTTCTCTCAGGCAAAGATCATAGAAAACCAGTAAAGATCAGCTATCAAACACTGGCTGAACGTATTATTCAAACTGCTAATTTATTGAATAGTGTTGGCATTCAAGAACATGATACGGTTGCGTTTGTGTTGCCAAATTTACCAGAAACGCACTATATACTGTGGGGTGCAGAGGCGGCCGCTAAAGTATTGGCCATTAATCCGCTACTGGAGGCCAGGCAGATAGAAGAGCTGATTCGGCATAGCCAAACAAAGGCTATCGTTACCTTGAGCCCTTTCCCTGGTACCGATATCTGTGAAAAAATTGAAAGCATCTTGCCAAATTTGCCTGAGGTTAAAAATATCTTCCATGTGGACCCAGCTTATCATGCAGGTGGTTTTAAAGGTATTGCGGCTAGTGCGATACAGTATCAATATCGCAGACGGCTCCCCCCCCTGCAAGGTAAAAAGCGGATAGCCTACCAGTCGGCACTTAAGCAGCAACCATCTAGCCACTTGAATTTCAAACGCAGCATCCACAGTGATGATACCGCCTCTCTATTTTGTACCGGGGGCACAACAGGTCTACCAAAAATTGCTACCCATACACACGGGAATGAACTGGCTAATGCAAAAAGTATAGGTCTGGTAGCTGGCGACATTATGGGGCCAGGAAAAGTTATCTTGTGTGGCCTGCCACTTTTTCATGTGAATGCGGCAATTGTGACGGGGCTAGCAGCCTTTATTAATGGTTGCGAAGTGGTATTAATGACCCCTCAAGGTTACCGAGGTGAGGGTGTTTTCAGTAATTTCTGGAAAATTATTGAGTTCTACCGCGTGAACAGCTTCAGCGCTGTGCCCACAGTTTATTCCACTTTGCTGCAGCAGCCAGTAAATCAGTGCGATATCTCCTCCCTACAAATGGCTTTGTGCGGCGCGGCGCCTATGCCGGTTGAGGTTTTTAATGCTTTTGAGCGTATAACCGGTGTGCAAATCGTAGAGGGATATGGTTTAACGGAAGGTACTTGCGCTAGTAGTCTCACGCCACCACATGGCGTGAAGAAGGTGGGTTCTATCGGGCTGCGTTTACCGCTGCAAGAGATGAGAAGTGCCCAGCTGGATGAGCAAGGTAACTTCATTCGGTATAGCCAGGCCAATGAAATCGGTAATCTGCTGATTCATGGGAATAATGTATTTAATGGTTACCTTAACCCTGAGCATAACCAGGGGATATGGGTAGAAGATGCTCAAGGACGGCGCTGGTTTAACACCGGGGACCTGGGCAGGCAGGATGAAGATGGCTATTTTTGGCTCACAGGCCGAAAAAAAGAGTTGATAGTACGTGGAGGGCATAATATTGAACCCAAATTGATAGAAGAGGTGCTTTGCCAGCATCCTTCCGTTGCCATGGCCGCAGCGGTAGGTACACCAGATGCCCACGCGGGAGAGGTTCCTGTCGCCTACGTCAAGTTATCAGAGGAAGCGATTAGTCCCCTGATAATCAAAGGGCATGAGGTTGTAATGGATGATTTGGCCAAAGCCCTGCTTGAAGCAATTACTACCTATGCCAAAGAAAATATTACTGAGCGAGCGGCCATTCCCAGAAGAATTGTGCTCCGTGCCGAACTCCCTACTACAGCGGTTGGCAAGATTTTCAAGCCCGCTTTAGAAATGGAAGAGATCCGTTTGTGTGTTCAGGGGATTATTGATCAGTTGGTGAGGGGAACAGACATGGCCACTGCCAGCAACCAGGTAAAGGTGGAGCAGGATAAGGTACTTGGCACTATTGCCAGGGTTACCACAGGAGGGAACTCTAGCTTGGAGGGCGCCCTTACGGAACAGCTTGCGCCCTACACCTTTAAATATGAAATTGTTTAATCTTTCTCTGAGGGTGCTCTCTTTGAGAGTATCGAGATTATGTCTACTCAATCTTTGGGAGCCTGAACGGTTTACCCAGGGGCTTTTCTAGCCCTAATAATCTACCATATAAGGAGTTGCATATAAGCCCAGCCATAATCAGCGCAAAGCCTATAATTTCTATGGTCTGTAACTTTTCGTCCAGGATAATACAAGAAGTGATAATACCTACTACTGGAATCAATAGAGCAAAAGGGGTAACCGCTGCAGCGGGATGTGATCTAAGGAGCCTGCCTCAAATTGCGAAAGCAATTAGGGTGGATATGTAGCTGACAAAGGCAAGGGATAGCCAGGTTTTCTGATTGGCACTAATGATTAGAGTTAACGGCTCTTGGCTCTCCAGGAAATAGGAGAGAACAAAAAGTGGTATGGGGGGGACCAGGCATACCCAGATCATAAAGTGCAGTAGATTGACGCCCTGGATACGTTTCATATCTAGTAGGAATTGCCTGGGAAACTGCTCCTGCATGGTAAAGTGAAATTAAATAGTCAATCAAATAGTATTGATCTTGTGGAGCCGGGAGAGTTGGATTTGTCGGGGTGCCTTGTCTAAAAACTTAACAATACAACCTAGGATTATCTTTATCTGCCCAATCAGTCTAACAGTGAGACATTTCAAGGGGCAATGGCGTTGATGATCGAGGAGGTCAACAAAAGGACAGGTAATATCATCATAGAGATAATCGTATTCTGTACAGTTTTTCTGAGTAACTAGGCGATCTTCAGGGCATAAAAACTGCAGGTGAACTATCGAAAGTTAAGGGCAGGGGAAAATATTTAGTAATCAGCGAAAACATAGATGCTCAAATGTTCGAACTTGTAATGAGCTTCTATTGAGAAGATGTTCCATCTGGCTGGCTGAGCCGCTCGATAATTCTTTGTATGTCCTGTTGATTTTCTTCAATCAAGCGGTCGGCATAAATTTTTAAATGATGTAGGGAATCGTAGTCAAAGATATCGACGAATGGATCAGCAATTTCGATATTGAGATAATCGTATTCCAGGCGGTCGCTATCGGAGAAATGTTGGGCGAGATCAAGAGCGTATAATTGTTGAAGGTCCATATATCTCTGGATATTAGAAAAAGCATCTCGTATCCAGCGAATGCGCCCCCAGTTTTTTAGCTCGCTATAATCTACCTCGCTACTGGCTAATGGTGGTGAACCTGCCCCCAATATTAGAACGTAGTAGTTTTTATTTGGGAACTCTTTAAGGATATCAAGTAGCACCAGACTGGTGGGATTATTCATGGCTAGACCTGCATCGGCAAAATAACGGGGCACTCTGGTTTGCTCTGGTGTTTTGAAGGCTACCGGGGGAAAGGCGGTCTCGGCACTGACTGCTGCCGTGATAAGTTGGTATAAGCTGTCGGTAGGTAATTGTTTGATTGCATCCCCACGATTTTTGAAAAGGTGTATTTCACCACTGTGAATGTCCAGTGCAGGAATAAGGACAAAGTTATTTAAGTCTGTAAAAGAAAGCGACTTTGTATAGTGGTTTTCCAGTACACGGTGGAGCCGTTCTCCCATGAAGGAGGGGGAAAAAAGCCCCCAGCCTGTCAATAGATCGTGATACCAGGGTGAGGAAAACAAATAGTCACTTTCTTCTTTATAGAGTTGTATTAAGTACTCTGTGGCTGAATCATGCCCGGTGTAGTTTTTGGGAATAAATTTTTCAGGGATGTTGATGCCGCTGGCTACAATAGCACCGCTGGATACACCACTATAAACATCAAAAACTTCGCTAATAGGTTTGTTTAGTTTGTTCTCGATATAGTTGAGCACATATAAGGGGATGAGCCCCCGGACACCGCCGCCATCTACAATCAAGATTTTGATGGTGTCTTTTTCTTTGAGGTAATCCAGGCTTTCAGATCGTTCGGGCTCGGAGGGGGAGCTTTTGAAGGTGGCAGACTGAGTAAAGTGCTTGTTGTAGACGTAAGCGGCAACAATATAAATTACAAGGATACAGAGTAGGGCTAAAATCGCACGCTTAAGCATAAGACTGCAGGCCACTCTTACTTAAAGAGTTAGTGAATGCTGCCGGGCCGAAGCCGAGATAACCTTAGGCTAATGAGAAGTGTATGGTCGTATGCCTGCAATCGCTACTTGTGAATCTATCTACTGAAGAAATAAAAAAAGGGCTTGCATCCGGAGATGCAAGCCCTTTTGAAATGGCGCGCTCGGGAGGATTCGAACCTCCGACCGCCTGGTTCGTAGCCAGGTACTCTATCCAGCTGAGCTACGAGCGCGTCGTTGAGGGTGCGCACAATATAGACTTCTCCATGGAGCGTCAAGTACTTTTATGAAAAAGAGTACTTGAGGTTAAATATTGACCATCATGCAAAGGAGAGTAGTGGTCAGCTCCTACTCCGGTTGACCAAGAAGCGGGGTGGTTTAGCTATGGCATTACTTGGCATCAATACATTAGTAGTCTTGAGCTGTTTGAGGGGTCGTTAGCCGCTTAGTGGCGTGTCCGTTGTTGTTGGATAGGATCACGCTGGTAGTTTTATTCTTGCCATGGGTGTTTAGTGTTTAATCTCGGAGAGAAGCTTGGGGTTCTGGATCAGATTCCTTACACCGTGAGCATGATCTTCATTAAAGATATTGTCCTTGCACCAGTTGCCCACAGAAGTAATGTTGACCTTGGCAACGTTGGGGCGGACACTCCAGGTGACTTGATAAGGGGAGCCTTGTTCATTGTAATCTGGACCGGTGGTGGAACCTGAATACTGAATTGGCTTTCCAGTATTGCTGGGAATGCCCAAGGCTTGTTGAAAACCACTTTTTTCATCATGGGCAGTTAGCTTTACAAAGTCTAAAGCAGTGGAATCATTCACCAAGACATAAACTTGCGTTTCTACACGCAATTGTGGATTCTTAATCTCTTCATTAAAGCAGGAACCCAAGGTTGGGCCCGGCTTGATTTTGGCGGATGAGTGGACGTAATGGACTTCAATGGTATCTCCCGGATAAAGACTCCCATGATCGCTTGGGCACACTTCTTGATTAGGTGGAGCTAACTCGGCCGTGGTAAGAGTACCGGAATATTTAAAGCCTGACAGGAAGCCATGCCCATCACCATTGCCCGCATACTGGGTAAACTCTCCACCTTTGTGCTCAGCATTTTTATGAAAATGGATATTGCACAAATTCATAACTGTATGCGCTGGTGCGGCAGCGAAGAAAATCGTATGGTTTCCGGAAGTTGATTCAATATCTCGTGGTGATTGCGGGCCAAAGCTTCTCCCTGTGGTGTTCTTCTCTAAATTCGCGCGTTGATTTGCAATGGCTTCATCTGATACTGCGCCACCACTGTCTAGTGCATTTGTGTTGAAGGCTACGGTTGTCGTTGCAGCTAAAACAAAAAGAGATTTTATTTTCACGGTGATAACCTTCTGCGGTTTACAGTAGTTAAGAGGTTGATTGTATTTATGTGGGCATGTTGCTCTGGTAATTAATTCCGATACGCTGCAGGAGTAACTTTAGATTACATCCAATAGGGCATCTGTTACTCTATCCGGCTTATATACACAGCTGCTAAATTGCTGTTGCCATCCGCAACAATAAAGTCACTTTTACCGTCTTTGTTTAAATCTAAAAGTGCGACTTCCCACGGGTTGGGAGTGTTCGTATTCTTAAATTTGATCGACTTGATTGTCGAGCCTCCAATTAAAACGAGAATTTCACCTGACCAACTGCTGATTAAAGCATCATCAATATCATCGCCATTGAGATCTCCCGCTGCAATCTGTTTGGCGCCATTAGATGCCTGGATTTCGATTTGTTTCTTTTTTAGAAAGCTACCGCTACCATCTCCTGGGATTATAGTAATGATATTGCGATTGTTCGCTACAAGTAAATCCATGTTTCCGTCTCCGTTCATGTCTGCCGCCTCAACGCTAAATGGCACTTCGGATTGCGCAAGACTACTTAAGCTGAAAGAACCCTTGCCGGATTTATTATTTATTAATATGCCTATGTCATTCTGATTGGGTGTCACCAAATCGGAGTATCCGTCTTTATTTAAGTCTTTGATGGCAAACCCCCGGTAGGGGTCTCCTCCCACTTTGATAGTCTTTCCTGGCAGTTTAAAATCACCATTCCCGTGTCCTTTGAGAACGAGTAAACCTTCGTGATTACGGTTGTCTACAATCAGGTCAACTTTGTTATCACCATCAAGGTCATTTAATCGGACGGCATGTGGGTGAGGTGTTACGTGCACGTTTAATGGTGAATTCGGTGCAGGATAAAAACCTCCTTTGCCATTTCCTAATAGCATGGTGACGTATGAGGTTTCGTGGTTGGCTATAACAACATCAACGTTCCCATCGCCATTGATGTCAGAGGTCGATAGACCTGAAGGGCTGTCACCGGCGGGGAAATCTCCCGCTAGTGTCAAAGTCCCATTGCCATTGGAAAGATAGGTTACTATGTTGTTGTCCGAATTGTTTGCAATAATTACATCTTGATTTCCGTCTGAATTAAGGTCAGTTACTGCAATTGCAGGTTGGCCGGCACCAACTTTAAGTATGGAAGCAGAGTAAGATATATTTTCTACTTTAATTGTGTCTGCGGAGCATAAAGCGCTAGACATAAAACAGAGTGTTAGAAGAATATATTTAGCTAAGTTCATTTTCTTATGATTCTCTAAGGTTTATGTGATTGCATAACAAGTTTTAAGGGGATGCTCTGGTCTAGAGTTGACTAAGTTTAATTATCTCCGACTTAGAATGTTATCTGGCTCTAGGCAATTAATCGAGATTGATTTGTTAACCTCTGGTTGATTTGGCGACATCTGAATTTTGTGTGGGGCTAAATGGATGTTGCCATAACTTAATAACTTATCAATATTATGTGCAGTGCAAATCACCCGTTATCAACCTTAAGCCTTACTCTGCCTTTTCAGGGGAAATTCTTTTTTTTGATGTCAGAGCTCTAAGGTGGAGGGTTCTTCAAGCTGTTCTTGATTGTGCTTGTGCAGTTAAAATAAAGCCTTGGGTTATCCTGTATTATGGCTGCTTAAAAGAGTCAGGCTACTCTTTGTTGGCGCTTGAAAATATCTTTTGGTCCCTAGTAGTCACTATTAACCATGTGTTGTCAAAATCTATTTAAATGCAGGCTCAGTGTACCAGGATAGCTGCTGGTAAAGACCCCATACAGGTTGCGCGGCTCTTTTTTAAAAGAGATTTAAAGTTATATTGTATTCATGTCTCCATTATGCCCACAATTTTATGCCTGGATTGTTATAACAAATGCTACCCTTGGCAATAGTAAAGGGGCCCATTGGTTACAGGCTAGTTATTTTCAACATGGGTAAGCTGGGAATCTTACGGGAGCTGATACCAACCAGTCGCCCTGAAAGAACGACATTAGATGGAAGTACTCAATGGGCATAACGAAAACACTAATTGTCTACTGAGGTACTTCCTCTTGAAAGAATTGCAAGCCTGCAAGATGCCTAAAAGTCGGGGGCGTTTATGTGTTTTTTCTGGTAGGAGATCATCCCCTTACCTATAGATTGGCATGGCCTGGGTTGCTAAAGCGGGCGGAAGCGGAAAGCTCAAGGCCCGAGAGCCATGCTATGGCAATACCCACTATATATTTTTAATCGGCATTAACCCATTTTTCGTGACAGTCACTCCGGCCTATTCAACAAATCAAACACCAGCCGGGAAAACTGCTTGATTTTTTCTGGATCAGATAGAAGCTGCATCATCTGATTCTGGTGGGCATCATTGCTTTCCAGGATGGCGTCGTCCACGGCTTTGCTGAAGCCCCCTAACAGGGCCTGCTCGGCAGTATTATTCGCCAGCTGCTCCATCACCTGCTGGTTCTCACTGACTTTGTCTCTCACGGTATAGGCATAATTTACCAGATCACCATCGGTGAGCTGATCGGTGATAAATAATTCATTGAGCCTTTCGATCAGCTGGGAGAGAAACTCCTCCTTGGGATCTTTGGGTTTGGCAGTGCCCAATCCATCGCCGGGTACCAGCTTGTATTCGGGGCTATCCTGTTTTAGCTCCAGGTGTTGTTGGCGGATTTTGGAGAGTCGATAGTGGCTGAGAGCAATATTGCTGAGGTCAATGTTATCTTCTTCGGTAACCGCTTCGCGCAACATGGGGCGCAGATTGCGGGCGTAGAGATTGAGCTTTTCCAGGTCTTTATCATCGTAATCGACAATCTGTGACATAAACTCGTAGAAGCGTACGAAGCTGCCCAGGTCCTTCTTAAAAATCTCCAGTGCGTCCTTTTCCTGCTTGCACGCCTTTAAAGTGTTTTCCTCATTGGCGATAAGTACCGCATCACCCGCACGTTTGCTGCGCTCAAACCTATCCCTGGCTTTCTTATACTCGGCTACGGCGGATTGATAGCATCTCTGCCAGCGCTCAACCGCCGGCTTGCAGATATTGGCAATCGCCGCATTGCTCTTACTCTTGATAAAAAAGGCCGTGCAGAACTGCTCTACTTCCGGCCAGGTAAAGATGCTCGCAGCCCGCAGCTTGTCGAACAGATCAAAAATCAGGTCCGGGTCGGTAACGTTGGCCAGTTCGGCGGTCTGATAGTAGGGCTGGAACGCGGTGAGAATATCTTCGGGATCATTGTAGAAATCCAGCACATAGGTGCCGCTCTCGGCCTTGCCGGGGAAGGTGCGGTTGAGCCGGGACAAGGTCTGCACGCACTCCACCCCGCCCAACTTCTTGTCCACATACATGGCGCAGAGCTTGGGCTGGTCAAAACCTGTCTGGAATTTATTCGCCACTATCATCAGCTGATAGTCAACGCTATCAAAAGCCTTGCGCATATCGCGGCCCTTGAGGTCCGGATTCATGGTGTGCTCGGTGAATTTCTCCCCGATAATGCCGGCCGAACCGGGATCGGTTTCGCTAAACTCCACCTCGCCGGAAAAGGCCACCATAGCGCGGATTTTCTGGTAGCCCCTATCGGCAATATACTTGTCAAAGGCCAGCTTGTAGCGCACCGCCTCCTTACGCGAGCCGGTTACTACCATGGCTTTGGCCTGGCCGCCCAGCAGCCCCATAATATTGTCTTTAAAGTGCTCAACAATCACCTGTACTTTCTGGCTGATATTGTAATCGTGCAGCCGCACCCACTGGTTGAGCTTCACCTTGGCTTTCTTACTTTCGACCTCCTGATCACCGCCTTCAATTTTCATGGCCAGGTTATAGGCCACCTTGTAGTTGGTGTAGTTTTTCAGTACGTCGAGAATAAAGCCCTCCTCAATAGCCTGACGCATGCTGTAGACATGGTAGGCCTCGGGCTTATTGGTTTTGGACGGCGCCTCATTGGGGCGGGGCAGGCGGCCAAATATTTCCAGGGTTTTGGTCTTGGGGGTTGCGGTAAAGGCCAGATAGCTTAGGTTTTTTGACGCGCGGCGGGAGGCTACGGTGGCGTCGAGGAGGTCATCGCTGCTCAGCGCCTCTTCCCCGTCCTCCTTGGCATCGATCATCAGCACTTCTTTTAACTGGCGCGCGGTGGCGCCGGCTTGGGAGCTGTGGGCTTCATCGGCGATAATGGCATAGTTGCGCGTTTTCAGGCTGACACTGTTTTCGATTGCCTTTAGCACATAGGGGAAGGTCTGGATGGTCACGATAATAATCGGTTGGGAACCCTCCAGGGCAGCTGCCAGTTTTTCCGACTTACTGCCGTCGCCCTCCTTGTTATTGATCCGCCCCACCACGCCATCGGTGTGTTCAAACTGGTAGATAGTGTCCTGTAGCTGGGCATCCAGCACGGTGCGATCGGTAACCACAATCACTGAATCGAACTGCTTGTGGCCCTGATCGTCGTGCAGTGATGACAACTGGTGGGCGCACCAGGCAATAGAGTTGGATTTGCCGGAGCCGGCGCTGTGTTGGATCAGGTACTTGTGGCCGGGACCCTCCTCACGGGCCGCAGCCACCAGTTTGCTCACCACATCCCATTGGTGGTAGCGGGGGAAGATCATGGTTTCTTTCTTGTACTTGCGCCCCTCCCAGTCTTCCTTCTCCTCAATTTGCAGGTGAACAAAGCGCGCGAGAATATTCAGTAAATTATCCGGCTGCAGTACCTGGTTCCACAGGTAATCGGTGGCGTAGCGGTTGATATCTGCGGGTACATCGTTGCCGGCGCCGCCGGCTTTGGTGCCCTTATTGAAAGGCAGGAAGATGGTGTTCTGCCCCTCCAGCCGTGTGGCCATATAGACCTCGTACTGGCTCACGGCAAAGTGCACCAGGGCACCGCGCTTAAAGCTCAGCAGGGGTTCCGGCTTTTTGGTATCGGGATCTATGGCCAGGCGGGTGGTTTTGTACTGTTTTATGGCATTTTGCACCGCCTGCTTAAACTCGGATTTAAGTTCCAGGGTGGCGATGGGCAGGCCGTTGACGAACAGTACCAGGTCGATACGCCAGCGCTTAGCGCGAGCGCCGCTGTCGTTTTCATATTCACTGCTCGCCCAGGGGCTGTACACCAGCTCGGGCACCAGGCGCAGGCGATTTTTCTGGTAGCGGGCCAGGGTATCCGGGTTTAGATTGTGATCGGGCTTGAATTGGCAGAGGCTAAAGCGGGTGCCGCGATCGCGCAGTTCGTGGCGCAGTACGCCCAGGGTGCCGAAGGTGCGCAGCTCTTTATTGGCGGCATTGGGATCGGCTTTGTTTAGCTGCGAGGCGACGCGGGCCAGGAACTTTTCTTCCGTATCATTCGGGTACAAGTCGCAGTACTTCTGCCACTGCTGCGGCTGGGTCTCCTGCACAAAAGCCAGCAGATCCTGCGGGTAGAGGGCCAGCTCGCGGTTGTAGTGCTCCGAATGGCCCAGCAACCAGCCGTTGGCCAGCAGTTGTTGAATGATATCGTTTTGAAAGGTGTGTTCGTTGGCTTTTTCCACAGCGGTATTTCTCTACTGTCCATTGTGCGACTGAATCCGGTCAATCGCGATCCATTGTGAATATTGTTTTTTTAAGGTGGCGGAAAGAATACGCGGCCCAAGCGTAATTAGTTGCGCTCATAGCTGAGCGCGATCAGCTCCTTGGCCTTGTCCAGTTCGCTGGGCTGACGCACATTCAGTTCCAGATCCCCCGTGCCCCAGTGGCCGATATTGCTGACATCGCGGCAGAGTTCCGCCCCCTCCGCCATGCTGCCCGGCAGTTTTAAATAAATTTGTAATTTGGGATCTTTTTTACCGGACATAATCACGATAGAGGCGAAGTTTTTAATGCGCTTAAAGGCGGTGTAGAGTTTTAACTCCTTGCGCTGCACCTCGTCCCCCAGCTGATCGGCAAAGTGACACAGCTCCTCAAATAGGGCGGTGAGTTCCGGGGAGGCATCGGCCAGGCGCTCCTGCTGGGATTTATCGCCAGCGCTTTTTCTATCTTTAGTGGCCACGCTTGCCGGCACTGGGGTGTGTTGCCCTTGAAGGCTCTGTGCAGCGGCCATATCCGTTTTAAACTGGCTGTTGGCGCTTTGGGCATTGACAAGTTCCAGCAACAGCAGCGCTTCACCAAAATATCGATAGCGCATCAGTTCAATATTGCGGTTGATCTGCTGTACCGCGTGCTCATCGTACTTATTAAAATCGGCGGCGATACAGATTAGGCGGGTGCCGTCCCATTCAATATTCTCTGCCGTTTCGACCCCCAGTACCTTCATTACCAGCAGTTGAAATTCTGCCTGGTGATCCAGCAGCCAATCCAGATAGAACAGGCCCTGGTTAATCACATTTTCATTCTGGGCGCGCTTGTACTCGATAATCACCGGGCAGCCGTTCTCATCCAGGCCGAGGGAATCGATACGCCCTTTGTGGGTTTTGCCGGTACTGTATTCACTGGCCAGAAAGCGCACACCGAGAAAAGTGGGCATATGGGCTTCGATCTGCTGTTGCAGTTTGCGCTCCAGCACCGCGATAGCGCCGCTCAGTTCATCAACCCGGTTATCCCTAAAAGAAAAGAGTTTGATATCACTCATGCGGCGGCTTCCCGATCTCCGGCTTTAGGGGCCTGCCAGTTTCTCACATCGATTTTTCCGGTAACGGCGGCGGAGATTAGGGCGGTGCGGCGTTCAGTGAGGAGTTTTACCTGTTTTTCAGATGCATCAATAAGCTGTTTGAAGCGCTGCCCTAACATATCAACTCTATCTGATATTAAGAGTTGCTCCTCCTTTGGGGGGATTAAAGCTGCCACTCGTCTCAGCATGTCAAGGGTAATTTCCTTAAAAGTTGCTCCTTTTGCTTTAGAGTTGAGGTAGTTTTGAACTTGTTCTGATGATAAGTAAGCTAATAAATACCTCATTTCCATTTCAGTTCCTGGAGAAATTTTTGCAGTACCCTGGGTTAAGTTTGCCCCTGAAATTTCCTTTGGAACAGGTAAACATTTTCCAACCGTGGCCCTGATGGCCATGACAATATCTCCGGTAAACACTTTGGAGCGCTGAAATGAATCATCAATAGTCTTAGATGTCTTTGAATATCCTTCGATTGGAAGGCGATCACCGGACATGTCACTTGTTTTAATATATGGAATTCCTTCTTCAATGTGCGGGCCAGCTTGTACAATTCCGTATGTAATACTAGTTCCAGGTTTTACTATGTATTTAAGTTGAGAGACCTCCCAATGCTCCGGCACCTCACCCAGCCATTCGACACCGGAGTCGCGCATGGGGGCGTCGGGGTTGAGGCCCTTGGTAACGGCATGACTGATCACCGCCTGGCGCTTTTCTTTTAGCAGCCGGATCAGCTGTTGTTGCTTCTCGATTAGGGTGTCGATTTTTGCGGTTTCGTGGTCGAGGAAGTCAGCGATTTTTTCTTGTTCTCGCTTTGGGGGAAATGCTGAATGATAGCCAACCATACCAGCATCACTTATGTTTGGTTGTGCACCACCAAAAGCAGTTAAAGTGATATATTCTTGGTAGCCAGTACTATTAAGTACATACCAAAAAAATTTATAGTTTAAATATTTCTCATTGCACTTAAAGGAGCCAACACGTTGGTTTAGTAAAGCGGATTCTTTTTCTTTGTACCAACCTGCCTTGCCTATAGTTGCACCAGTCATTGCCATTAGGAGCGCCCCATTATGGACTTCATATTGTCCATATTGAGAAGAGTTTTCTTCTTTTATGTACTTACATGACTCTAAAGAAACGCTGCCATCTTGCTTAATGTCTCCTATGCGAATGACTGCTTTGCCTGTGTCGAGAAAGCTGTCACTGCTAAATGCAAAACCGCCCTGTACAGATGAATATCTTTTTAGTTCAGTTAGCATCCAATGTTTAGGTATTTTTCTAATCCATCGACAATCAGTGTCTTTATATTCTATGTATGGCTGATATTTATCTCCCATCACGAATGCACCTCTTGCAAAAGCTGCATAATTTCCGCCGATACCGCATCCAAATCTGCATCAATCGCTTCCAGTGCTCGCGGCGGTTGGTACTGGTAGAAGTGGCGGTTAAAGGGGATTTCATAGCCCACGATGCCCACTTCGCCATCCTGGGGGTCGCGCTTGCTGCCATCGATCCAGGCATCGGGCACATGGGGTTTGACCTCGCGCTGGAAATACGCTTCGTTGATGGTATTCACCGGGCGGCTGGGGTCGAGATCCACATTCTCAAAGTCGCGCAGGTCGCCATCGGTTTTATATTCCACCGCCTTATTGGCGTCGTCTTCGATTGCGAACAGGCCGTAGTCGGGATTGGGCTGGGTATTTTTGTGAACTTTTTTAATCACCTTCTCGGCGGCGGGGTTTTTCCAGCTTACCGCCGCTTCCAGCGCCTTCTTGGCCTTGGTGTCCAGACTGATACCCAGGGTTTTACAGGCCGCCTTTAACCGGGGCTCGTAGGTGTTTTTATCGTTGCACTGCTCGGTGCCAAATACCGTTTGCAGCTGGCGGGCCTGCTTTAGCAGTTGCTTTTGTGCCAGCCAGGTGTTGGGGTTGAGCAGGTCTTTAATGTGCTTTTCTTTAAGCTCGGCAAAATGGCTCTTAATATGCTTGCGAATCGCCGGCTCGTAAGGGGCCAGGCTGCCGTAATTTTCGCAGCCCTCGTCGTCAGACCAGGGATTTTCGCTGGAACTGCCAAAATGTGTGTAAGCCCACTGCATCGCCGCCTTGAGGGGCTTATTGGCAAAGCGCAGTTCATCGATGCGCTTATCGCTGAATTGGTAGGACTCCCGCAGGGGGCGCTCGATGGTAATGCGGCGGTAGCCAAACTGGTGGGTGGCAAAAATTTTGCTGGCGAAAGTCTTGGGCGCTTCGGCCTTGGGGTTGGCGGCCTGGCGCCCTCGGCTGCTCTTGGCCTCGGCGGGCTTATTGAGCTCTACGGCCTCCACTGCGGCAAAGTTGCCGAAGCAGCGGGTAATCGTGGCGATATCCTCAGCGCTCATTATATTGCGCTTGCTACCCAGGGATTTGCGCATCTTGCCAAACAGGTTTACCCCGTTGATCAGCTGCACCTTGCCCCGGCGCTTGGGTTGGCCCTGGCGCTCGGCTTCCTCGTCGGAGAGTTTGTGGTTCGACAGTATCCAGATATAAGTGGCGATACCGGTGTTGTAAAACATATCCGTGGGCAGGGCGACAATGGCTTCGAGCAGGTCGGCCTCCAGGATATAGCGGCGGATCTCCGATTCACCGGAGCCGGCACCGCCGGTAAACAGCGGTGAGCCATTCAGAATAATGCCGATACGGCCACCGCCGTCGCCGCTATCTCTCAGCTTGCTGAGCAGGTGCAGCAAAAACAGCAGCGAGCCATCGGAAACCCGCGGCAGGCCGGGGCCGAAACGGCCATCGAAACCTTTCTGGGTGTGTTCGCCTTTGATGGTCTCTTCGATTTTCTTCCAGTCCACACCAAAGGGTGGGTTGGACAGCATATAGTCAAATTTATCGGCGTAGAGCTGGTCGTTGGAGAGGGTGTTGCCCAGCTTGATATTGCTGACATCCTGGCCTTTGATCAGCATATCCGCCTTGCAGATAGCGTAGCTCTCCGGGTTCAGCTCCTGGCCAAAAGCGCGTAATACCGCAGCGGGATTTAGCTCGTGCACATACTCCATCCCCGAAGACAGAAAGCCGCCGGTACCGGCGGTGGGGTCGTAGATGGTGCGGATAATGCCGGGTTTGGTGAGGGCGTCGTTGTCCTCCATAAATGCCAGCGAGGTAGTCAGTTCGACGATATCTCGGGGCGTAAAGTGTTCACCGGCGGTCTCGTTACTGCTCTCGGCAAAGCGGCGGATCAACTCTTCAAACGCCAGGCCCATATCGTGATTGCTGATGTTTTTGGGGCTTAAGTCCGTCATCCGGACTTTCTGTACCACTTTATACAACAGGTTGGCATCGTTGAGCTGGGCGATAAACTCGGCAAACTTGAAGTGCTCAAAGATCTCGCGGGCATCTCTGCTAAAGCCTTGGATATAGCTTTCCAGGTTGGCTTTGATATTAGTCTCGCCCAGCTTAAAGAGATCCATCTTGCTGGTGTTAAAAAAGCTCAGACCGCCGGTTGCCCGCAGCAGCAGTTTTTCCTGGGCCTCCTCGGGCAGGTTCATCGCCCGAATTTCTTCGTACTTTGCCAGCACCGCCGGCTTGGTCTCCTCCAGTACCGCTTCCAGGCGGCGCAGCAGGGTAAAGGGCAAGATAATACGGCCGTACTGGGACTGCTTAAAATCACCGCGCAAAAGGTCGGCAATGGACCAGCAATAGGCGGCGAGATTGTTGGGTGTTTTTTGCTCGGGAAATTGGGGCTCAGCTCGGCTCATGCAGAGGGTTCCGTGTAGAAATCTATCGCTAATAATGACGCTATACTACACGATCCAGTAAGGTTTTTATGCTTGCGGTCTGCTCCGAAACTTGTGGCTTTAAGTTCTGGTTTCTATCAGCGTGACTTTCAAATTAATTATTTTAAGGCTCGGTTATTTACGGTCTTCTTTTGGCGTAAGTGGCGATTTTTCTTGGCTGGGGAAAATTTCTATTTGGAGCAGCTACTTTTTGCATTCCCAAGGGGAGGACTTGTTGCAGTGAGGAGGGAGCTGCTCGGGTATTGGCTGATTGCGTCGGGGTGCTTGCGGGTAGAAGGGGGCCGCTGTTTGGCTTGGTAAGGGAAGGAGGTCTATGAAGAGCAATCTCCAGAAACGACAAAGGGGCTGTAGTTTCCTACAGCCCCTTTGCTTTGTATGGCGCGCTCGGGAGGATTCGAACCTCCGACCGCCTGGTTCGTAGCCAGGTACTCTATCCAGCTGAGCTACGAGCGCGTTACGGGTGCGGATATTATAGAGACGATTTACCCAAGTCAACTATTTTTCTTAAAAAAATCGTTACAAATCATTGTCTTACCCCATACATACTGATTTTGCCAAGCGCTACACCAAATAGCGGGCCAGGGTGTCCCAGTCGAAGCGCCGTGTTTTACCATCACTGAACTGCACCTCCACACGCTGATCCTCCCATTTTAAAACCCGCCCCTGGCCGAGCTTGTTGTGGCGCAGGGCCTCGCCTTGGCTGGGCTTGCGTATGGGGGCGGCGGGTGCGCTGAGTGTTGGGTTGTAGTCGCAGGCTTCTAGGTAGCGCAGGGCCTGGCGGGAGACCGGGATATCGGTATGGATATGCTCGGGGCGTTCGCGCAGGCACTGGGCCATCAGCTGGCTGAGGGGCAATTGCATTTCGTCGATAAATAACGAGGGCTGTGCGGCATCGGGGTCTTTGCGCTTGGCTTCCTCGGTGGGGGCCAGTAGAAACAGTTTGGACTTTGCCCGTGTCATGGCCACATACATTAGGCGGCGCTCACTTTCCAGGGAGGCGGGGGTGCTGAAATCCCGCTGGGACTGGTAGGGCATATTGTGCTGGGTGAGGGTGGGAATAATAACCTGATCCCACTCCAGCCCTTTGGCCTGGTGCATGGTGGTAATTTGGATAGCCTCCGCGGCAGTCTGCTCGCCTTCGCGGTGTTGCCGTTGTAGTTCTTGCAGGTGCGCCAAGGCTTCTGCTGGAGGTTGCTTGAGGGTATCCAGATATTGGCAGAAGGCCAGAATAGTTTGCTGCCTCTCCTCACCCTGCTGGCGGGTGAAGGCGTCTTCGGCGATACCGCTGAGGAGTTCCAGCTCACCGATATGCCGGCGCAACAGCTCGCCGGCGTGGCCGCGCCAGCTCTCTATTTGTATCAAAAGCTCTGCCCGTTGGCGCAGGCGTTTGGCTTGGGGTTTGCTCAGACTCTCGGGCAGTTGCGCAAGCAGCTGTTTGCCCCAGCCTTTCTCCCGAGTGGCGAGGGCGGCGCAGAGGGGTTCGAGTACTTTGCGCGGGATGCGCACATGCGGGGCGGTGAGCCATTCGTACAATCCTTGCTGGCGCCGCTTGGGCGGGAGTTCGCTAAAGCGGCCCGAGGCGATATTCAGGCTCCAGAACAGTGGCCGCAGTTCGCGGCGCGACAGCACCGTGTTGCGGCTGGCGGAATGGTAGGGGATGCTGTTGGCCAGTAGCGCCAGTTCCAGCGGTGCGGCAATGGACCAGAGGCGGACCAGTACGGCGATGCCTGCCAAAGATTGGCCCTGCTTTTGGCAGCGGCGCAGGTGTTCTACCAGCCAATGACCTTCCTTGTCGGTGTTTACTAGTTCAATAGGGGTTTGCCGCTCACCATCGGCGGAAATACAAAAAATCTCGGCGCGGTCGCGGTTGTTCTCAATAAAGTGGTTAGCGGCCAGGGACAGCTGATGCCCGTAGCGAAAAGTACGGCTCAAGTGGTAAATGTGAGACGGTGGAAAATCTTGGTCGAATAATTTGAGTAGGAATTCCGGCTTGGAGCCGCGCCACTCATAAATGGTCTGGTCGGGGTCGCCAATGGCGATCACATTGCCATTGCCGCCGTGCAGCACTCGCAACAGAAAGTGCTGTATCTCATTGATGTCCTGGTACTCGTCCACCAGGATATCTTCAAAATTTCCACCGTATTGTTGTGCCAGCTCCGGCTTTTCATGGAGTAATTTTGCCGGGTCGTAAATTAAGTCGGCGTAGGTCACTGCCGCCTGGCTGCGGCGCCAATCTTCAAAGGTGCGGAATACCTGTAAAAAATAACCGTATTCGTCGCCGAGTTTTAGTTCCTTGAGCGCGCTGTGTTCGCCGCAGAGAAGGGTTTTACTGTAGTCGATAAAAAATTCTGCGGCCTCGATTTCCGATTGTTTGCGCTCGCGAATTTCTTCCAGCTCATGGGTGGGAGCACACTCCTCGATGGCCTTCCAGATTTGTAGCTGTACACTGGATTGTGACAGGGGGCTGAGATTCGCTGCGACGATATGGCCGCTGGCAATCATGCGCTGGTAGAGGCGGTAGCCGATGCTGTGAAAGGTGTGCGCTGCCGGGGTATGGTTGCTGGCCAGCTGGCCCATACGGCGTTCGAAATCTTCCCGCGCGCTGCGGTTGTACATCAATACCAGCAGCTGGGCGGCAGGCGTGCCGGCATCCAGGCGATTTTTTACATAGTGCAGCAGGGCGGTGGTTTTGCCGGAGCCGGCCACGGCAATAATTTTGGCATGGCCACCGGAGTGATCCGCAATGGCCTGCTGTTCCTGTGTCAGTGTATCGCCAGCCATGGTGTCCTTCGCCCAAATACTGGATATTTTGCCAGTATTTAGTGGTGGCAGACAAGTTTACCAAATTGTGGGTTAGCTGGGGTCAGCGGGGGAGGGTGGCGTGCTGGCTTGGCCGTCGTCATGGATATTGTGATGACGCAGGGCCAGCTCGGCGATATAGGCGGAGAGAAAAACCCGGCCGGTTAATTCCTGTAGCAGCTTGGAGCGTCCCAACCGGTCCAGAACAGGGCCCTTCACTTCTGCCAGGTGCAGGCGGATATTGCGCTCGAGCAGATCTTGGTTGACCTGTTGCAGGCGCTCAATGGCGGTGCTGTCGATACGGTTGACCGAAGAAAGGATCAATACCAGGTCGTGCAGGCTTTTCTGCCGCTGAACTTCCGCAAACAGGCGGTCTTCAATCGCGCTGATATTGCTGAAAAACAAGTTTTCATCGATGCGCAGGAAGAGGGTATCTGGTTGGGTTTTTACCGTGTAACGCAGCACATTGCGAAAGTGCTCGGTGCCGGGAACGCGCCCCACCACGGCGATATGGGGGCGGCTAGCGCGCCAGATTAGGGTGGCGAAAGAGAGCCCCACACCCAGGCCGATACCGGCCTCAACACCAAACAATATAACGCCCAACAGGGTGCCACCCATGGCCAGACCATCGGTGCGGTCGTAGTGCCAGTGGTGCGCCAGCGCACGCAAATCGATCAGATTGGCTGCCGCGACAATAATCGTTGCAGCCAAAACGCACACCGGCAGTTCGGTGAATACCTTGGTGGCGTAAAGCAGTACCAGGGCAATAAATATTGCGGCGATAACGCCACTCAGTGGTGATCTCGCCCCAGCCTCGTCGTTCACCGCGGTGCGGGCAAAGCTGCCAGTTACCGCAAACCCACCGGAAAAAGCGCTGAGGAGATTGGCGGTGCCGAGGCCGCGTAATTCTGCATTGGCGTCGAGCTTCTCCCCCCGCCGCAGGGCGATGGTATGGGCTACCGAGAGGCTTTCGACAAAGCCGATCAAGGCGATAATCAGGGCCGGCAGCAGCAGCTGATAAATCATGGTGGGGTTAAAAACCGGCAGCGTGAAGTCCGGTAGCCCCGCGGGAATTTCGCCCACCACGGGTAAATCCTGCTCCCAGTGAAAGATGGCGGTAAGGGCGATGGAGAGCAGTACAACCAGCATGGGCGCCAGGCGCGATAGAAGCTTTGCCCGTGTGCGCTCAACGCCCAGTGTACGCAGTAACAGGGGGAGCCCGAGGCGGGCGACAACCAGGCTGAACAGAGCGATCAGCCCCATTAATGCTGCATCCGGGTCGCTCATGGGGCTGTTGTCTATGGTGCTCAATAGTATCTCCAGGGCCGTGTGGCCCTCACTCTTGGTGCCGAGCAGGGGAGCTATTTGCCCTGCAATGATCAGCACCGCGGCGCCGGAGACGAAGCCGTTGACTACCGGCAGGCTCAGCAGGTTGGAGAGGCTGCCGAGGCCGAGAAAGCCCATCAGTAGCAGCATGATCCCGCTGAGCAGGGCCAGCAGTATGGCTCCGTTGATATATTCGGCACTGCCGGGTGTGGCGATGGGGGTGAGGGCGGATGCGGTCATCAGGGCCAGTATTGCCACGGGCCCTACAGAGAGTACCGAGCTGGAGCCAAACAGGGCATAGCCCACCAGGGGTAACAGGCCTGCGTAGAGGCCCAGGTAGGGGGGTAGGCCGGCCAGGGCCGCATAGGCCAGGGCCTGGGGAACCAGCATCATGCTGGCGAGGATTGCGGCCACGGCATCCCCTATCAGCCACTTGGGCTGGTAGTTTTTCAGCCAGGAGGGGATCAGCTGGTGCGCACGCATACCTTTATCTTTTGGGTATCGGCACCCGCTGTGCGAGCGCCCTGAAACAACAAGATAGACCGCTGCGGCGGCGCGGGTTATTCGTAGCAGTCGCCGCCCACAGTCTTTGGCCTTAACCTTGCGCCGGGACCATCTTGCCGGCACTGAGTCTGAAAATCCCCATACCGGCCAGCATAGCCAGGGTGAATATCAGAGCTTTTTCCTGCCCGGCACCACTCGCCACAATAGCCGGGCCGGGGCAGAAGCCCGCCAGCCCCCAGCCGGCACCAAACATCAGGCCGCCAATCAGCAGACGGCGATCAATATGATTGTTTGTCGGCAGCTGTATGGTTTGCTTCAACAGGGATTGGCTGCGGCCTTTAAATAATTGGAAAGCGGGCAGGCTCACGGCGATGGCACCAGCCATCACCAAAGCCAGGGAGGGGTCCCAAGCGCCGGCAATATCCAAAAATCCGAGGACTTTTTCCGGGTTGGCCATGCCAGATAACAGTAGCCCGAGGCCAAAGATCAAACCCGCCAGCAGTGCAGTCAATGTGGTTTTCATAATTCGATCCTCGCTTAAGCGGCCAGCAGGTGGCGTACAACGTAAACAGTGACAAAACCCGCAGCCATAAATACCAGCGTGGCGACCAGAGAGCGCTGGGAGAGGCGGGAAAGACCGCAAACCCCGTGGCCGCTGGTGCAGCCGGAGCCCAAGCGAGTGCCAAAGCCCACCAGTAGACCGGCTGCGATTAGGGTGGGGTAGCCGGCTTCAATTTCTATGGGTGGCAGGACAAAAAATAATTGCCAGGCCAGCGGCGCAGCCAACAATCCGATAACAAAAGCCAGGCGCCAGCCGATACCGGGGTTGCCCTCCAGCAGGCCGCCCAAAACGCCAGAGATACCGGCGATGCGGCCGTTAAACATCAGTAACAGAATGCTGGCTAGGCCGATAAGAGCGCCGCCGGCGAGTGCTGTGGCTGGGGTGAAAGCAGTCCAGTCGATGGTCATGGGGTTACTCCGCGCAGTAGAGTTGGTAGAGGGTTTGTAAAAGGGCCAGTACCCGTGGATCGGCTACCCGGTAATAGACGTGTTTGCCCTCCCGACGGGTATCTACCAGCCCCTCGCGGCGCAGGACCCCCAGCTGTTGGGAAAGACTGGGTTGGCGAAGCCCCAGACGCTCCTCAAGTTCGCCTACATTTAGTTCTTCCTGGCTGAGCTGGCACAGCAGCAGCAAGCGGTCTTGGTTGGCCAGGGAGCGCAGCATGGCCGCGGCTTGGCCGGCGGAATCACGCATCTTGTCTAAGTCGAGGTTTGTGGTATCGGGCATGAACTTGGCCTGGCAATAATTTACAGATCAATAATATATTGTTTTATATATTATCAAAATGTATATTGTTCTGGTAGTGAAATTTGGAGGGCATAAAATGTCGCAGTTAGAGCAAGGCACCCAGGTGCAGCCATTCCTGGACAAGGAGACCGAAACCTGGAGTTATGTGGTGTATGACAGGGACGGCGGCTCGGCCGCGGTGGTGGATGCCGTGCTTAACTTTAACGCGGCATCTGGGCGCACCAGCAGCAAGGGTGCTCAGGCGATAGTGTCGTTTATCCGCGAAAAGAACCTCACCCTGGAATGGATACTGGAAACCCACGCCCATGCCGACCATCTCTCTGCAGCCCCTTTCCTACGGGAGCAATTGGGCGGGCGCATCGCCATTGGTGAGCAGATTTGCCAGGTACAGAAGATTTTTCGTGAGGTCTTTAATTTGGAGCGGGAGTTCCTTGCCGATGGCAGTCAGTTCGATCACCTATTCAAAGATGGTGAAACTTTTCAGGTGGGGGCACTAGAGGCGCGGGTGATTTATAGTCCCGGCCACACGCCGGCGGATATGGCCTGGCTGATCGGCGATGCCCTATTTGTGGGGGACACCCTGTTTATGCCCGACGTGGGCAGTGCCCGCTGTGATTTTCCCGGTGGCGATGCCGCGCAGTTGTATTTGTCGGTGAAAAAAATATTATCTCTGCCGGACGAAACCCGCATGTTCATGTGTCACGATTACCCGCCGCAAGACGAGCGGGACTATCAGTGTGAAACCACGGTGGGTGCTCAGCGCCGCGAGAATATCCACCTGCGCGACGGCATTAGTGAAAGCGAATTTGTGGCAATCCGTAAAAAGCGCGATGCCAGTCTGCCTATGCCGCGGCTGATTATTCCCTCGGTGCAGGTCAACATCCGTGCAGGGCAACTTCCCCCGGCGGAATCCAATGGCACTGTTTATTTAAAAGTGCCGCTGAATCAGCTGTAAAAAACCAGTTAATCCCAGCGCTGTAGTTCTATTTTAATGAGGACTGCTGTCATTTCGAGACGACTATGAATATTAAAAAGTTAGATGAACAGGTGAGTGTTTCTGAACATATTACCTGTGAGGCAATGGCACCGTTGGCACAGAGTGGTGTACAGGTGGTGGTTTGCAATTGCCCGGAGGGGGAGAGTGAAGTACACCCCAGTTACAAAGCTATGGAGCGGGCCGCCCAGGACGCCGGCTTGCGTTTTATTGCGATCCCTTTTACCCGTGGGCGAATGACGCGGGAACACTGTGAGGCCTTTCGTGATGTATTGCAGGGCGGCGAAAAAATCCATGCATTTTGTCGTACCGGCAATCGTTCCAGCCTGGTGTGGGCTGGCGCCAAAGTTTTAATGGGCGCAGATAAAAAACATTTGTTCGGCCAAGCGCAGATGGCCGGCTTCGATGTCAGTGCCGCGCTGGTTGCTATTGAGCCCTAATAAAGACATTTCAATGGCCGGCTAGGTCATACCCAGAATTGCGGCACAGTTGTGAAAGTGTGCCGCAGTTAAATGCCCGTGATGTGCCGTGATAAAGCGGGAGATACCGGCGTTGTTAAACAACAGAGTGGAAGGTGAACCAAGGTTATGCAGCAACTCTCCCGATGGTTTCCCATCCTCACTACTTTTCAATCCTATAACCGCCGCACCTTAAACCGCGATCTGCTCGCCGCCGCAATTGTCACAGTGCTACTGATTCCCCAATCTCTTGCCTATGCCCTGCTGGCGGGCCTGCCGGCGGAAGTCGGCCTCTATGCGAGCATGGTACCGCTGGTGGTTTACGGTATTTTTGGTTCCAGTAGTACGTTGTCTGTGGGGCCGGTCGCGGTGATCTCACTGATGAGCGCCGCCGCCCTGGGAGAGGTCACCGCCACGGGCGAGGTGGACTATCTGAGCGCTGCCGCCGCGCTGGCACTGCTTTCCGGGGGAATACTTTTTCTGCTGGGTACATTACGCCTCGGCATGCTGGCGAACTTTCTCTCCCACCCGGTGATCTCTGGTTTTATTACGGCTTCGGCATTACTGATAGCCCTCAGCCAGTTGCGGCATTTATTGGGGGTGGCCGCCCAGGGTGATACCGCACCGGAGCTGCTGCTATCACTATGGCAGAACCTGAACAGTATCAATAGCCTTGCTTTGATCACCGGAGTAGGGGTGCTGATTTTTCTCTACTGGAGTAGGGCCCTTGCTGCAAAATGGCTGGAGAAAATGGGCTTGTCTAGCAGCAATGCCGAGCTGTTTGCCAAGGCGGCCCCAGTAGTGGGTGTACTGGTAACTATCGTCTTATCCATCTCCATAAATTTTGAAGCACATCAAGTGGCCTTGGTAGGCGCTATTCCTGCTGGGTTACCGCCCCTATCACTGCCGCACCTCTCACTGCCGCTGCTGCAATCTTTATTTGTGCCCGCACTAATGATTGCCATTATTGGCTATGTAGAATCTATATCGGTGGCCAAAACCTTGGCCGCCAAGCGCAGGCAAAGAATTGATAGCAACCAGGAATTGGTTGCCCTAGGGATGGCCAATATAAGCTCAGGCATTTCTGGCGGTTTCCCGGTGAGCGGTGGTTTCTCCCGCTCGGTGGTGAATGATGCAGCGGGGGCGCAGACACAATTTGCCAGCCTGTTTACCGCATTGGGTATCGCCCTGGCTGCACTCTTTTTAACTCCTTTTCTATATTACTTACCGAAAACCACACTAGCCGCCACCATTATTGTTGCGGTTCTCTCCCTGGTGGATTTCTCCATCCTGCGTAAAACCTGGCACTTTGCTAAAGCAGACTTTATTGCCGTTACCCTAACAATTGCCGTTACCCTGCTAATGGGCGTCGAACCCGGTGTGGCCTGTGGTGTTGGCGCATCCTTATTATTATTTATTTATCGTGCTTCCAAGCCCCATATCGCCGAAGTGGGCCTGGTGGAGGGTACCGAGCACTTCCGTAATATTCACCGGCACCAGGTAAAGACCGTTCCCGAGATTCTCACCTTCCGCGTAGATGGTCGCTTAATCTTCTCCAATATCGGCGTATTGGAAGATCGTATCTATACCGGCCTTGCCAATAACTCACAGGTAAAACATGTCATTCTGATGTGCAGCGCAGTGAATGAAATAGATTGGAGTGCTTTGGAGGTTCTGGAATCTATGAATGCGAACCTGGCTGATAGAGGTGTTCGTTTTCATCTCTCCGAAGTTAAAGGGCCGGTGATGGATTGTCTGGAGAGAAGTAGTTTTTTACAGAAGCTCTCTGGGCGGGTGTTTTTGAGTCAGTATCAGGCGTTTGTGCAATTGGGCTAGGGTATGATTCAGGTAAGATTATTGAGTGTGAAGCCGATGGTTTAAGTTAACCCCTTTGAAGACTGATTTTCTCCCTGCCTCTTTGTAATGTAATTCCCCGTGCAGGAGGTCAGCTCTACAAATGTTCAAGGTTTGGGCGGTTATCCCCTCATGGATAAGCGTCCGTAAGAGTTGGTTGTTTTTTAGTCTGATACCGTTTGATTGCCCGCTTAGTCGGTGTGCTGACTTATTGCGAGAAAATCGCTCATTTAAATAAATTAATATAGAAAGCGATGGATAAACTTTTGCGAGTTAAGCTCCTCGACAATTTATTATAACCTGTCTTTTTGGTATCGAGAAAAGCCATATTTTTAATGTGATTGGCTAAGTGCTAATGCATGGATATACTCGTGCGCCCTGCTTCTGGTGGCACAGGCAGTGAATCATTTTTTTGTGGTTTTATATTGAGTTGAGGAGTTTTAGTGCTCAGGTTTTTTGGATTGATTTTGGGGCTCTCGATTTCCTTGCAAGCACTGGCTTCGGTATCCGGTCCTAGCACAAATTCCACAGGGAAATTTACAGCTAAATATAGCGCAGCACCAAGCCTCCATGATACGGCAGAGTTAAGGGTGTATCGCAATGGTACCTTCGAAAAAAAATATAGTGTTGGAACTTCGAGTGGAAGTAAAACAATTACTGTAAGTTCACCTGGGACTTATAGGATCGAGCACTGGACTATGAAAGAGGCTCGCTGTCTACAGCAGGGGCGTTTTGGATGTACAGAGCCAGAGCCTGGTATTCCATGGGGGTCTAGAGGAAGCTTCTCTGTAACAGTGTCCATCCCAAAACCTGGAAATATTTCTCTTTCCACAAAAAATACAACAGGTAGCTATACCATTAGTTGGGGGGCAGCTACAGGTTCACCAAGTAAGTATCAACTGCAGCAGCGTAAAGACAATGGAGGGTGGATCACTGTTTATGATGGTTCCGCTCTTAGTAAATCTGTCTCTGCTCAAAGCACAGGCATCTATCGTTATCGTGTTAGGGCCTGTTACACCATCTGCAGTTATTACACTGCCGAAAAAACTCTCACAGTTGTTCGTACACCAGGATCTATTTCTGTCCCAGGCACTTCCACTAATGGCAGCATAGCCGTTTCTTGGAACTCTGTTTCTGGCGCGGCCAGTTATGTAGTACAGGAGCAAAAAAATAGTGGATCCTGGTCCCAGGTTTATGGGGGTGCACAGCTTGACACAACTCTCACGGGGCGGGGTAACGGTATTTATCGTTACCGGGTTGCTGCATTAGAAAATGGTCAGACCGGTAGCTACCGCTATTCGAGCTATGTCACTGTCTCCCGTGCGCCGGCCATGCCGGGTGGATTCTCTGTGCCGGCTACAACTACCAGTGGTTCTTATACCGTCAGCTGGAATAGCGTATCCGGCGCACAACAGTATTTTCTAGAGGAAACGGGTACAGGTAGTGGTAGCTGGACGCTGACGGGAACCTCGAAGAGTTTTAGTAAGCCATTAAACGGCTCTTATTCATACCGTGTACGAGCCTGTAGTGCGTACCAGGGAGTTAATGCCTGTAGCGCCTACACGGCCAAGAAAACCGTGCAGGTGAGCCAGCCGCTCTTAAAAGTGCAGTCTGTATCCGGGCAGGGGGCTGTAACTTTGCTGTTTAATACCGGTTTGAAAGGGGCTATATCTTGTGAGCTTAAACGCAATGGCACACTGATTCATCAGGCTGCAGTGAACGATGGGGCCACCTTTGTAGATGCCGTGAGTAGTAGTGGCAGCTACAACTATTATTACAATTGTTACGATTGTCTTCAGGGAAGCTTCCCAGATAAGTGTACCGAGCCGAATCCGATCGGCTCGACAAGTACGTCTGTAGATATTGTTCTTGTGCCGAGCAAGCCGAGCCTATCAGTGGTCGGTAACACCCACTCCACAGATGGTTCTGCAGCATTTACTTCTGCAAGTGCAGACCCTATTCAAAAGGTGCGTTGGCAGAAGCGAGTTAGTAGCAGCGCTTGGCCTGCAGACACCAGCTTTACCGAATACGTGACAACGGATGGTAACTTCCAGGTAACCGGTCTGACAGATGGAAACTGGGAAATCCGCAGTAAAAATTGCAATAGTGCCGGGTGTAGTGATAACTGGAGCAATGGTGCCATTGTATCGGTATTGCACAGCCCGCAGGCAAGTTTCAGTATTTCCTTTACTGGTGATTTTGATGAAGGAAGCTACAGTGTCAATTGGTCCCCTGCCAGCGGCACAGTTGACCACTATTCCCTAAGAGAAAGTAAGAATGGTTTCTGGGGTGAATGGTTGGATAGGGGGACCTCTCAAAACTACAAGCCAGATCCGCAACCAGATGGCAACTACGAGTATGAAGTCAAAGCGTGCAACAGCAGTGGCTGCAGTAATTCAGTTAGATCGGAAAAGCTGACCATTGAGCATCCGGCACCAGCCGCTCCGAGTAATCTTGTCGCTACGCGGGTCAATCAGGAAATACAGTTGGCTTGGGATAAGGTAACAGGTGGTTTTGATGATGAATATGAATTTCGTTTGAATGGGGAAGGCTGGCGCTCGGCAAATACTTCATTAACAGCTACCCAGCCTATAGGTAGCTACGGTCCTTATACTTTTGATGTTCGCGCATGTAACCATACCCCTGGTGATCGCAAGTGCTCTAGCTTTACAACCACCACTTATACGGTTCCCGATCCAGATCCTACTGCACCTGGTTGGGCCAAGCCGATTGGCAGCCTGGCTCTGCTAGACGCTGGCTATTCCCCGGTACAGTTAAGTACACATCAAGAAACGCTGGGTGTAATCAAGGGTGCTGGTGGCTCATCTGGTGGGGCTGCTTCTTATCAGCTGCCCATCGAGTTGCCACCGGGCCGTGCTGGTATGCAGCCAGAAATCTCCTTAAGTTATTCTAGCCGTGCGGGGAATGGTGTGCTTGGTAAAGGCTGGTCACTCGCTGCCGGCTCTCAAATAACGCGCTGCCCACAAACTTTTGCGCAGGATGGTCAGGCGATCCCTGTTCTTTACGCAAACACAGACAGGCTTTGTTTAGATGGCCAGAGGCTGGCTGTGATCTCTGGAAGCTATGGGGCTTCAGGGGCTGTCTATCAAACTGAGCAAGATACACAAGCTAGGGTTACGCAATACGGCGGCATTAATGGTGGGAGCACTTGGTTTAAAGTTGAGCTAAAAAATGGCCGGATTCGCCGGTATGGGGACAATGCTGATTCTCGCCATATTGCTCAGGGCGTAAACACCATTAAATCGTGGGGTATCTCTTTCGAGCAGGACCGCGCCGCTCCAAATAGCAATTCCATTAACTATGTATATAAGAATTTCGGGCGAGGGGAATATCACCTCTCCGATATCTATTACACTGGTGCCGCTCAGCAGAATGGTGATCGCCGTGTCAGTTTTGAGTATGGTAATGACGTAAGACCGGATATTGAATCTGGTTATTTGGCTGGAGGGCTAACACGCTTATCCAAGCGCCTTAGTGAGATCGCTGTTTACTCTCAGGGTGAAAAGGTGCGTGAATACCGCTTTGATTACAAGTTGAGCGGTGCCACAAAAAGTAGTTTGCTAAACGTAGTAACCCTTTGCTCTGGAAGTGGAGTATGTTTTGCACCTACCACCTTCAAGTGGGCTGATGCCGAAGCGAGCAAGCAAGCAGAAATTTTGGGGTCAGCCACGTATAGTGGAGCTAACCACTTGAATAGTGGCCGAACGATTGGTGCGCTTTTCCCCGAGGCGAAGAGCATTGATCGGTTAGCTCCGAGAGGAGATTTTAATGGGGATGGAGTAAGAGACTGGCCTGGGTATTTCATTGGTGCCGAAGGGCAGTTGGCTGGCACATTTAATGCCAATACAGAAGGCTGTACACCATACCCTGGAAGTCTTCGCTGTGTAGAACTGGATGCAAATAGTGATGGTAAAAGCGATACCTGGAGAATAGCTTCCGGAAAATTACAGATCGGTATTAGCAACGGAGATGGTAGTTTCTCCTGGGTTTCAACGCCGATAGCTTTGCCAGGCTTGGATCATATTCTTGATGCAAGAGATTACAACGGGGATGGCTGGGTAGACTTACAAATTCGCAGGGGCGACTCTCTAAGCAATAATGAATTGTACTTATACCTTCATACGGGTAATGCCCAGTCACCCTATAAAGATAATGGCCAATATGTAACTACATTTTTATATGATAAAAATAAATGGAGTCACCGAAACTCTGTTGAGTTTGTTGGGGATATCACCGGTAACGGGCTTCCAGATATCTTGGTCTATAACACAACCATGCACTTGGGTGGTGTTGGTGATGTTGGCTCGCCACAATTAATCCCTTCTAAGTACCTCTTTACTACTCGCACATCAAATGGTGTCAGTTTTGTTTCTTCTTTAGTCGGTGTTCCAGTTTATGAATCAACCGCTTTATATTTCTATTATTTGTTAGATATCAATGGAGATGGACTTCAAGACTGGGTGAATTGGAGAGGTGATGAGTCCGGCCTTTACTATCGTCTGAATAAGGGTGGAACATTTACCGATTGGGAGTTTGCTTCTATAGGAAATTCTCTCCCTACTAGGCGTTATTTCTATAATAAAAAACTTGATGGTGATAGAAGTTATGAGGTTTTATCTGGGCTGAAGTATGTTAATGCCTTTAAGAAATTTGATAGGGGATCAAACGGCAAAATTGGATTTATTTACCCATCCAGGAGGTTGGTAGAGAGCTGCTACAAGGCTTATGACGGAGGTAGTTTAACGGAGTTTTGTGGTGATGAACTCTATGGAAAGTTTAACTCCTCAACTCCAGGCAATCCCATTTTTGAAAACTTTGATGTCTCCAAAGTAGATAATAGTCTATACGCTTTTGAAGGCTTACAATTTGTTGAACAGGCAGATGGTAGCTACAAGATAGAGCAATATGATCCTCAAATTTTAGGCACAGCTTATAACTCTGCGGTCATAGATGCATTCGGCAATGGGTTGCAGGACTTTGTCTATTCCTACGGTTGTGTCAATTATCCTGATAGTTGCTCTGTTCCCAATGCCCAAGGGCATTCGGAAGGGGTATATATTCAAAGGAACCGAGGATCAGCACAGGCTAACGAGCTATACGAACCCACCGATATGCTTGTTGCCGTAGAAAACGGTTTCGGTGCCCGCGATGAGTGGCACTACCGCCCCTTATCCTCCCGCGATGACCGCTATCACTCCAGCGCAAAACCTTTCTACGAGCGCGGAGGTTACCTTGATAGCTTATCCTCCTCTGTACAGGATGATCACTTTGAATTTACCTCCAGCATGTACGTGGTGGCAGAGCATCGCCAATCCAATGGTGTGGGCGGCCTAAACAAAAAGCAATACCGATATAAGGGAGCGGTATTTAATAATAAAGGCCGTGGTTTCCAGGGTTTCCATACCATTATTGAGGAAGACCTGGCCGCAGATATCGAAACCCAGTCTGACTTCCACCAAATATTCCCACTCGCCGGTAAGCTGCATAAACAGCGTAAATGGGAGCTGGGGGATCGCTCTTCTGATACCAGTGGTGTGAATGCCTTTGAAGAATCCAGTTTTCACTGGCAGTTCTGGGCGAAGGGTGGGCATTCATCACCGAAAGTGGTGGATGCCCTTACGGATTCGTGGAGTGTTTCAGCCAATGACCCCTATTTTGTTGGCCCTAAAAAGCAGAGTTCGATTCATCGGACTTTAAATAGGTCAGGCAATAGCCGCACGCATCTGTACACCCAGAGCCAAACCACAAGCTTTGATGCCTGGGGCAATGTGTTACTGGCGGAAAACCGCTATGAGGAGGCCAACAGTTCTCATATTGTGGTTTCCACTACCGATACCCAGTATGCGGCTGGGGATGAGGCCAACTGGTGGATCAATAAACCCTCAAAGCAGACGGTGACCAAAAAATCCATCCAAAGCCGCAAAGGGGTAGCTATTGCCGCGAATACGGATACCCAGCAATCCGTAGTGGTGGATTTCCTGCAGTGGGACAGCAACGCCCGCAAACCCAAGCAGGTAAAAACCACGCCGTCTAATGGCAAGTGGACCCAAGTGGATACGGTTTACAACAATTACAGCCTGCCCACCAAGATCACTACTTCTGCAGAGGGGGAGACAAAGACCCGGGTGGTAGAGACTACTGCGTTTAGTGCAGATGGTTACTTCCCCAAAACGGTCAAAAATGCCCAGGGCCATACGGTTACTACCGAGACCAACGCCAAGTTCGGCCAACCGGACTCGGTCACCGATGCCAATGGTTTAACGACTCGTTACAGTTACGATACCTTTGGCCGTGCCGTTAAGGTTACTGCGCCTTCTGCGCTTGGTCTCAAGGCTGCACCGGATGGGCATACTGCTCTGCAGTGGTGTAATTCCGGCTGTAGCCGCGCACCCGTCGCGGTATTTAAAACCATTCAGCAGCAGGCCGGTACGCCAGAGCAGATTACCTACCACGACCAGCTCGGCCGCGTAATTCGCACCGAAGTGCAAGCCTTCGACGGCAGCGACTGGATTGCACGAACCGTAACCTATAACGCTCTGGGCCAGACCACCTTCGAATCGGTACCGCACTATGCCAGCAGTGGCACCAGCTACGGCACCCGCTACCTGGACTACGACACCTTCGGCCGCGCCTTGCGCAAGACGGTAAACCAGACCAATGGCCAGCAGCTGGATGTGACCTACACCCACGAGCAGGCCAGTGGATTTACCACCGATATTCTGGTGAACGGCCGCACCATGAGCCGCACCTACAACGGCCTGCAGCAGCTCACTGAAACTGTCGATGCTCTAAGTGGCACCACCCGCTATGCCTATGACGGTGCCGGTAATCCCATTGTTTTACAGGATGCCAACAGTAATCGTATCACCGCCAAGTATAACGCCCTCGGCCAAAAGGAATGGGTGGACGATCCCAATATGGGTTCCAAATCGTTTACCTATACCGGTTTTGGCGAAGTGGAAACGGAGATTGACGGCAACCTGGATGTCACCAGCTTTACCTATGATCGCCTTGGCCGCATGGAAAGCCGCAGTGTCAACGGCACAGAGGAAGCTAGCTGGAAATACGACAGTGCCGCCAACGGCAAAGGCCTGCTCGCTCGGGAGAGCCGTAGCGATGCCAGCTATACGCGCAACTATAGCTACGATGGGCTCAGCCGCCCCTACAAAGTCACCACGGCTATCGATGGCGAAGACTTTATTACAGTCAACCACTACGACAGTAATTTCGGCCGTTTAAAAGGCCTCAGCTATCCCTCAGGGCTGACCCTGAAATACGGCTATAACAGCAGCGGTTACCAGTTCCGCATCAGTAATGCCGCCAGTGGCTACACCTATCGGGAAATCACCCAGATGGATGCCTGGGGTGAATGGGAGTTTGCCAATATCGCCGCCGGAAACTACACCATCGGCCGTAGCTTCTATTCAGAAACCGGGCAGATGGCCGGCACCACCTTTGACAGCTTGGTGCAAAACCACCAGGGCATTGCCTACAGTTACGACAGCTTCGGCAACTTGACAGAACAGGTTGTGCAGCTGCCCTCAAAAACTCCGGCACTCAATGTAGAAAATCACACCTACGATGCCCTCAACCGTCTCGATTACAGCTCTCGTACCGATGGCCCCAGTATCGATTACGACTACGATGCCATCGGCAACCTGCTGAAGAAAGACGACTTTGCCAGCAGTTACAGCTACACCGGTGGCAGCAGTGGCGGCCCCAGCGCAGTGAAGAGCGTGAGCCTGATCAACGGCGGCACCAAAACCTATGGCTACGACCAGAACGGCAACCGCACCCATGAAAACGGCGCGCAGCAGATCTGGTACAACGCCTTTAACAAGCCCACCCGCATCAACCGCAACGGCGCCAACCTGTATTTCTACTACGGCGCCGACCAGATGCGCTACAAGCAGGTCAACCAAACCAGCGGCAAAACCACCCTGTATATCGACAAGCTGTTCGAAAAGATTACCGGCGGCGGTGAAACCCAGTACCGCCACTTTATCGGCGATATCGCCGTGCTCACTACCACCGATAACGGTAGTGATATTAGCCACAAAATCGGCTTCAGCCACCGCGATCGCCTCGGCTCTGCTGCTGCCGTGGGAGACGAAGCCGGTAACCTAAAAGAAAGCCACAGCTTTGATCCTTTCGGAAAGCCGAGACAGGGCAATATTCTCGATAAAGACACCGCGATTCTGGAAAGTGAATACAGCACCCGAGGCTTTACGGATCACGAGCATCTGGATGATGTAGAGTTGATCCATATGAATGGGCGGGCCTATGATTATAATCTTGGGCGCTTTTTGAGCGTGGACCCAATTATTGTTCAGCCCGGTGATTCGCAGGCACTTAACCCATACAGTTACATCCTCAATAATCCGCTAGCGGGAACAGACCCAAGTGGATATGCCCCCGGTGATCGTGCCTATGGTGCTGGTATCGGCATTGCGAAGTCTTTAGGTATTATCTCTCCGGAAAATGCGGAATTGGTTATTGCTGCTGAGCTGGCCTGCCAAGCTTGCAATGGAGCAGTGGTTGAAGCAGGTGCTAGCAGCACGGAAGCTATTGTTGAAAGTGGAAAGACTTTCATCAGAGAAGTAGCTGCTGGAGTTGGCGTTACGACTGCAGCAGCAGTCGCTGCGGAAAAGGCGATACAAAAACGTCTTGAAAGTGGCAAAAAAGGCCGGAAGGGTGGTGGAAGATCCCAGTCGTCAAACGGCAATGGCAATGGTTCTGTTTCTGACAAAGGTAGTAGTCAGCAAGCTTCTGATATTGGCTCTCAATCTTCTAGAACAAAAAACACTGTCTGGCATGGCACTGATAGTGAATCCGCGAAAAGTATCAAAGAGGAAGGATTGCGAGTAGATCGAAATCGGAGTGCAGATTCACTTAATGATGAAGCAGGATTTTCTGTAACGACTAATAAGCAGGATGCAATTGAGTTTGCAGAAGGGAAAACAGCGATGCGTAATATGGAGCAAGGGAGGACAGATCTGGAGCCGGTTGTTCTAAAGGCTGAGAGAAGTAATTTGCCAGAATTAACTTCTCGCTTAAATCCAAGGCCCGGGGAGAGATTTGATAACGATCAAGAGCATAGAGTAAAACAAGAAGACTTTGATAAAGTCGGTCCAGGTGTATTTGAGGATGAAAGGCTAAGGTAAATGATGCAGCTAAATGTCTGGAGTGGAAAATTTTCTGGAGCCCAGGGGATAGAGATAAACCCTGCGGCTGTAGTGGAGCAAGCAAAAATACATTTTTCATATGTAACTATAAGCCAAGTTGATCGTTACTCGAAGAGAGCCCAATGGGCAAAGGAAGAGCTTTTAAATGAATCTTCTTCTTTCAGCAAAAAATTTCTTACGGAAATTATTGAAGAGTGTGATTTTAATTTGCCTGCACTTTCTTTTTCTGTATCGATTAATGGCGAATCGTTCTGCGAATGTCTAGCGTATAGGTTTGGTATTAAGTTTTATACTGTTGAGATGTCTGATGTGGACTCTATTCTATTGGAGCAAATAAAAGATTTTTTAAATAAATTTGATTTGGTTTTGGATCTCAGCTGAATTGGCAAAAAAAACGGTAAAGTTCGACTCAGGAGATGTATTTTTAATCCCTCTGGAGGACAAAGAAACCTACGGTGTTGGACAGGTGATAGAAATTACTAAAGAGGCGCTCAACAGCGTGATTTGTGGTTTTTATGACCTGCGGGTTGGCAGGGACTTCGATGTAGCAGAGGCAATTCCCTCACGGTTGATTGCGGTCCAGTTTACAACACCGGACTTGCTGGAAAATGGTGTCTGGCCCATCGTCGGTAAGATTGATCCGGTGAATCCAAATGACTACTTTGATCTGGATGAGTTAAAGGAAAATGGTTACATCGGTGCTGAAATTGAAGGCTCAGCCATTATTACGATGTCCTCAATCGCCTGGATTACAGCACCCGTACCGACGGCCCCAGTATCGATTACGACTACGATGCTATCGGCAACCTGCTGAAGAAAGATGACTTCGCCAGCAGCTTTAGCTACACCGGTGGCAGCAGTGGTGGCCCCAGCGCGGTGAAGAGCGTCAGCCTGATCGGCGGCGGCACCAAGACCTATGGCTACGACCAGAACGGCAACCGCACCCATGAAAATGGTGCGCAGCAGATCTGGTACAACGCCTTTAACAAGCCCACCCGCATCAACCGCAACGGCGCCAACCTGTATTTCTACTACGGCGCCGACCAGATGCGCTACAAGCAGGTGAACCAAACCAGCGGCAAGACCACCCTATATATCGACAAGTTGTTCGAAAAGATTACCGGCGGCGGTGAAACCCAATACCGCCACTTTATCGGCGACATCGCCGTGCTCACTACCACCGATAACGGCAGTGAGACCACCCACAAAATCGGCTTCAGCCACCGCGACCGCCTCGGCTCTGCTGCTGCCGTGGGAGACGAAGCCGGTAACCTAAAAGAAAGCCACAGCTTCGACCCCTTCGGCAAACCACGCCAGGGCAATATCCTCGATAAAGATACCGCAATCCTGGAAAGCGCCTACAGCACCCGCGGCTTTACCGATCATGAGCATCTGGATGATGTAGAGTTGATCCATATGAATGGGCGGGCCTATGATTATAATCTTGGGCGGTTTCTCTCTGTAGACCCGATCATACAAAGTCCTGGCAATAGCCAGAGCTTGAACCCCTACAGCTATATTATGAATAATCCGCTGGCGGGGACTGATCCGAGTGGGTATGTCTGTGCGGCATCTCGTCTTGAAGGTGTTTGTGGAAGTCTTCCTAGCCATTGGGGTGGTAATGGAGGAGGGAGAGCTAAAAAGCGCAGTGATGGATTTAACCAAGCTAAGTTTGAAAATCCTTTAAATGGCGCTGTCACTGCAGTTTTGGAGGGTGTTGGTCTACAGTCGACCGATATTGGAAGTCAGGCTAGTCGGGAGAATTTACAAGGAGGAGATCAGAGTACTGCTGATTCTGGCGAGGGCGATGACAGCTCTGATGGAATAAGTAGTGGTTTTTTTAAGGGGATATTTGATAATTTTGCCTCCTCCGCTTGGTATAGTTCAACGAATCCATTTGTTGAGTTATACCCTGGGGAGTTGTCTCCAGCAAACTTAATGGGCGCAGATTATAGCTCCCCTTATGAGGCGCCGGTCTCTCCAGAAGCACAGTTTGCGTACGATTTAGCTTTGCCGGCTGTGATAGCGGTTGGGTTACTTGCAAGGAATCCAATGATGTCTATGAACAGGATTCCTAGTGTTGCTCCAAAGGGCAGGCTGAGAATTGACAGCGGTGAGTTCTCTCAAAGTGAACAATATGCAGCTTGGTTTATGGCTAGCCAAGGTAAAAAAGTTCACTTAAGGCAACCCCAGGGCACTCGTGCCGGCGGAGGAACGTCGGACTTACTGGTTGATGGAGTTAGGTATGATGTTTATACCCCAACAACTGGTAACCCTTCTCGTATTATTAGCGCGATGGCGAAGAAAAATTCTCAGACAGAAGGTATTGTTTTAGATCTTTCTCATACTAAAGTCACGCCGACTCAATTAGGAGATGCGCTTGGTAGGGTTAATGGTGCAGGGGCTGTAAATATTAAAGATATAGTAATTATAGGTAATTAAAATGCCATCTATTAATTGTAAGTGTGGTGAAAGGTTAAGATATGGTGACATTCCAAATCCGATTGAGTGGTTGACAATTTCGGATGTGGAATATGATAATTTTGAGGGGCTTATTGACTCCGAATTTTTATATAAAGAAATGAAAAGTATTTTAAAATGTCCTTCCTGTGGGAGGCTTTGGATATTTTGGGATGGTTTCGATTCCGAGCCGATCTCTTATGCTCCTGAGTAAGAATATTAAAATTCAGGGAGTGAACTTAGGGTAGTCACAGATTGTAGAAAAGTGTTAGCTGTGATGCAGGTGCCCTCCCTGGCAGCTATTTTTCTTGACTTGATGCTGGATTTAAAAAAATAGATCAGATGCCCCTGAAATGACGACTCTTTTTGTTAAGTAAAGGTATGGTGCATAGATATAAATAATGTCGTAGTACTAAAGGTTGATTTACCGGAGGAGCATCTTGAGAAAGGGATGCACGCGGTGGTATACCCAGTTGCTTGAAGAGTAGGGGAGTGTTCTCAGAAATGGCACCGCGCTTTCTGGGATCTAAATGTCGGTCACTCTAGTCCACTAGCTCCAAATAGTGATTTAATTGAAAGGCCAACCCCTTCGACATATTAAGGCGCTCACCGCCCACAAACAGTAGCTGGTCTTTAGGCTGTTCGCCTGAGACTGCAGTATGAAAGGATAGATAGAGCACCTTCGGCAATACTTTCAACGGTTTCTAGTGTTCATTTCCTGTTCTTTTTTGATCCGCACATAAATTTCTTCGCGGTGAACGGCTAGGGATTTGGGTGCATTTATTCCTATCTTTACTTGTCTGAAGTATAATTTTAAAGGTGATTTTATTCGTACTCACGGTGAACTTGATTCAGTAAAACAGTTTGAGTTAAAGGGTGCAGAACCACAAATTTCACAGATGAAGGATACACTTTATGATCCTAGGGGTATTAATAAAAAGGTAGTAGCCGTGTTAATTTTGCTATTTGCTTTTTTTTTCTTGTTTTTGGGTGAGCTATCTTTGCGTGCATCTAAAACATTTTATATTAATGTTGTGGATCGGTTGCCTTCAGGTGTGAGAAGTTCTTATATTAATTTTGTTTTTGAAGGGGCGGGGCACTTCAATTCTTCTGATTATAAGTATAATGCTCTGGAGCTTCTTAAGCTTGACCTCTTGGAGAGAAATAATTCATATGGGTTTGATTATTCTAAGCTGGTCCCACTAATAAAGAGAGGGCAAGGAGAAGAGGTAGAAGGGGTTAAGCAGCTCTCACTATTGTTGATTGTTCTATCGAATCAGCAAAAAGCAAAGTCGGCTGTTTATGAAATGTATGCTAATGATAAGCTTACCCTGGATGCTTATGAAGATAGAGTAAGGCGTGTTAAATCGAAAGGTCAAAGAGATCACTCTAAAAATGAATAAAGGAAGGTTTGGAGCATTGTAAGCTAACGTAACGAAAATACCTGGATCGGAGTGAAATATTGACGCTCAATCATTGGTTTATTTTCAATTGCAGCAGCAGGAAAGCCCCGGCAGACTAATCTGCTAGGGCTTTGTCATATCTGGCTGTGTAGAATCAGTGAGCAGCTTGCTGAATAGCCGTCTCCAACATCTCACTAACAAACTTCTGCTTGGTCTTGGGCAGCAACTACATGTTCGATCTGCCGCTGTAGCTTGGGTACCGCCCCGCGCCTGGCTGCCGTGTCGTTCAGTCTACCAACTCATCCACGCTGACCCCGAACAGCTGCGCCAGCCTGGGTAGCTCAGGGGGATATTGCAGGACTTTATTCTACTGATGGTAAATATATAGTTCCAATTGGAGGTAACCCTGGACATTTCGTTACTGTAGAATCGGTTTCTAAGGGCTTTGTTCAATACTGGGACCCATCGGGAGGAGTAATGCGAAGTCAATCAATAGAGACATTTACAAATATGGCAACAGGCGTCGTTTTTAGGTGAAAAATGAAAGTACCCCAGATTGTTCTCAAATATTATTCCTTAAAAATGCTTTTAACAGTTGATTTGAATAGTCTCGTATCGACTTTGGTATCAGTTTTTGGAGATTCGGTTCGATTAGATTTGTCGATAATGGATGAGGATGAGAAATACCAATGTTCTAATGATGTGGAAGGAATTTTAAGTGTTAATGAAAGAATATGGCTGTTTGAAGAACTCAAGGGAACTTTACATAGAAGAAAAGATTTAGAGGAGAGGGTGATTGCCCAAGGTCAAAAGTAAAAGCAAGTGAATAATCCAGGGCACCCAAATTTTGAAGAGAGGTGCTAGCGGTAATATAGATGTTCTCCCTGGCGGCCATTTTTCCGAGACGTAATGAAAGAATCAAGAATTCAGCTTTGGATTCAAAAGTTGTGAATTCAAAGAGAAACTGGGTGTCATGATGGTACTGAGGGGGCGGAATTAGCGGGGGTGTTAAAATAATTCAGAACACCCATAGATTTGTGCAGCTGCCCTCAAAAAATCCGGCACCTAATGTAGAAAACCACACCTACGATGCCATCGGCAACCTGCTGAGAAAAGACGATTTCGCCAGCAGCTACAGCTACACCGGCGGCAGCAGTGGCGGCCCCAGCGCAGTGAAGAGCGTGAGCCTGATCAACGGTGGTACCAAGACCTACGGATACGATAAGAACGGCAACCGCACCCATGAAAACGGCGCGCAGCAGATCTGGTACAACGCCTTTAACAAGCCCACCCGCATCAACCGCAACGGCGCCAACCTATATTTCTACTACGGCGCCGACCAGATGCGCTACAAGCAGGTGAACCAAACCAGCGGTAAGACCACCCTGTATATCGACAAGCTGTTCGAAAAGATTACCGGCGGCGGTGAAACCCAATACCGCCACTTTATCGGCGACATCGCCGTGCTCACTACCACCGATAACGGCAGTGAGACCACCCACAAAATCGGCTTCAGCCACCGCGACCGCCTAGGCTCCGCCGCTGCCGTGGCCGATGAAGCGGGTAACCTTAAGGAAAGCCACAGCTTCGATCCCTTCGGCAAACCGCGCCAGGGCAATATTCTCGATAAAGACACCGCGATTCTGGAGAGTGAATACAGCACCCGAGGCTTTACGGATCATGAGCATCTGGATGATGTAGAGTTGATCCATATGAATGGGCGGGCTTATGATTATAATCTCGGGCGGTTCCTCTCTGTGGACCCGATCATACAAAGTCCAGGCAACAGCCAGAGCTTGAACCCCTACAGCTATATTATGAATAATCCGCTGGCGGGGACTGATCCGAGTGGGTATGTTTGCGCTGCGTCGCTTCTTGAAGGTGTTTGTGGAAGTCTCCCTAGCCATTGGGGCGGTAATGGAGGAGGGAGAGCTAAAAAGCGTAGTGATGGATTTAATCACGCGAAGTTTGAAAATCCTTTAAATGGCGCAGTCACTGCAGTTTTGGAGGGTGTTGGTCTACAGTCGACCGATATTGGGAGTCAGGCTAGTCGGGAGAATTTGGAGGGGGATCAGGGTGCTACCGATTCTGGGCAGAGTGGTGAAGGGACTGGAAATCCAGGGTTTTTGGATAAGATCAATCCTTTCTCCGAATACAATCTGAAAGAAAAACACGCAGAGCTAACGGCTAGTTGTGCGGCTCAAAGTCTAAGCGGAAATTGCAATGGCACGAGTATCACGCCTGAAATTGCCGATAATTTCTCCAATCTTACTGGAGGTACTATAGGAGCTGTTTCTGTAGGCCAAACAGTTGCGATTACGACTGAACAAATTGCAATCCGGGTAGCGACTTCAGTCGCGAAAAGTTTAGGTAGTTTTGCAGATGAAGCGAAATTAATTAGAAGCTGTTTCATAACTTGAAATCAGTTATTCTTGCGACCTCATGGAATGATAAGATCAGTAAGTGTGAGTAGATTTAAGTCAGAATTAACCGACGCTCAGTGGAAATTGATTGAGCCTTGCCTACCCCAGCTAAAACGTGGAAAAGGAGGTCCCAAACCCATTGATAACCGTGCATGTTTTGAAGGTATCTTGTGGATTTTGCGCTCAGGAGCACGATGGAAGGATCTCCCCCCATCTTACCCTTCGCCGAGTACTTGCTGGAGAAGGCTCCAGTTTTGGGAAGAGCAAGGCGCTTGGTTGGAGGCTTGGAGAAAATTTCTCGGACAGCTCGATCAAAGATCCCTGCTTAATTGGGAAGAAGTCTTTTCGGATGGTAGCTTTGCTTCAGCAAAAAAAGGGGAGCAGAAGTCGGAAAAACTAAGCGAGGCAAGGGTACAAAGTGGATGGTGGTGGTCGATGGCGAAGGTATTCCATTGGGAGGCACCGTTACTTCGGCCTCACCAGCAGAAGTAAATTTATTACATCCACTACTCGATGTTACCTATGAAAATACAAAAATTCGACGACTAGTGTACAACAAGGCTGCAGATTCTGATCCACTACGCCATAGTTTGGCCCGCCGTGAAATTGACCTGATTTGCCCTCATCGTAGGAATAGAAGAAAACCTTCGAAACAAGATGGCAGAAAGCTTAGGAGATATGTGCGACGTTGGAAAGTTGAGCGAACTTTTGCATGGCTAGGGAACTACCGTCGTTTAGTTGTCAGGTGGGATCGCTACTTATCTTCATGCAGAGCTTTTTTCTATATTGCCTGCATGTTAATTACGCTAAAGAAGTTATGAAACAGCTTCTAGTCATTACTTGAAGCATGGCGGTGAATTTGGGGTTAAATCACCGGAAGCTTATCTCGCCTACGCGCGCCAAGTAATGAAAGAAGGCATCAAAGTGAATTATTTATATAAGGGAGAAGTGAGAGCTGGCTTTGTTCAATTAATCGGGCAGACGAGGAAGGGGATGGCTAAGTTTGCATTTGTAGGCACTAACAGTGGTGGACATATAACGACCATGCACGTCGAGACATCTAAGCAACTTTGGCAAACATTAAATAGGAACAAACATCACAATGTGGTTTATCCGGCGCAATGAATATGGAATTTTTAGTTGAATTAGTCGAAGACGGCCCTGATGAAGATGAGGTTTTACTCAATTTTGGTGATGTGGTTTTAAAATGTTTTATATCGTTCTGCCCTTTTCCATTGGTAGCCGGAAGTCGATATCGGATTAATTTGTAATTAACATCTTGGGATGGTTTAGAGCTTACTGAATGCCAAACACAATCAAAGCTTATGAAAAATATACCTCCTGGTTATACCTACTCGGTGTCGGGGCGCCTTAATGGAAGGCGCGTTTCTTCCGAAATCGAATTGGATAGTGAGGAATTTTTGGACTTTCCGCTGCTCAATTCTAAGTTTGTTAATTTTAACGTTGACAGATTAGATGTTGAATTTATTGATCTAACATAATTAGAAAAAGGGACGGATCTATTTTTAACATCCCCTGAAACGAAGCCCTGGCAGGGTAACTTGCCGGGGCTTTGTCGTTATGGACTATCAAGCCTGCTTCTTCAGCTTGGCATTCTCGATAAACGTATCGATCACCTGAATCACCTGTCGCTTGGTGGTGGCGTCCAGCTTCTTTACTGCCTTCCCGTCGGCTTCAAATCATCTGCAAAGGCGCGCCGGGCATTATCGATAAAGAGTATGATGTGATAGTGATTGCTCATTACTGCATAGGCAGCGATATCCAGAGCAAATATTCCAGCCAACTTATGCATCCGGGACTTAATCCACTCGCGGCGATGCTCATAGTCAATACCAGATTTCATATCTCTACCTCACAGAATTGCCCTGCGTACACAGCGGGTGACACAATGATAATAGGGTGTGGCATCCAGAGAAACCTGGGCTTTGCGCGGTATGGTCATTGCTGGTTGCTATCTGTATTTATATACAGTTTTTGATCTCGGTATCTTAATTGTGTCAATATCCTTGGCGTTTATCACTACGGCTTTTATGGGTGTCCGGAATATAGTTGCTTTCCAGCAGTGATAATGAATTTTATTGGATAGATGAATTGATAGCTTTGTTAATTGCATATTCACGGCTGTAAGGGGCTGACTTTCGTCATATAAGTTATCCTATTTGTAGATTGTAGTGGTTCCTTACATTTTTTATGTGGCGTGGCTTTTGTTATTATTACTCTCTGCTTAGTGATAGCCCGGAGCGGGGTGCCAGGCTATCATTGCTAATTTGGGCTGCTACTGTAAGGGCTCAAGCTGAAGTGATTCTCGAAAAAATGAATCTAATTTGGCGTAAAAAGAAGTTGTGCTTTTAAGGTAGTGAAATCCATGACCTTCATCCTCTAGTAGCATGCTATCGTAATTTATATCGTGAGCATCAAGAATTTTTTTTATTCTGTTATAGTGTTCCTGATCAACAACTTTATCCTTTTTACCCTGTGCTATAAATATTGGTATTTTCACCCTGTTAGCTTGATAAACAGGAGAGTACTCCATAAGTGTATCTATGTCGGTATCAGGATCACCAATAATTTTTTCGATGAAGTTATTTCGTCTTTCGTCTCCAGTTAAATCGTTATTGCTAAAAAGCAATGGTAAGTCGGTAACTCCAGCGTAGGAAGCAGCGCACTTAAATAGGTCTGGACGATTAATAGCAGAAATTAGAGCTGAATAACCTCCATAGCTAATTCCATAAATACAAATTTTACTTGGCTCCACCAGCTTTTGGTTAATAACCTCTTCGACACTTGAATAAATGTCATTCTCGATTAGGCGTCCCCATTGGCGCATCCCTTGATTTTCAAATTTCTTTCCGTATCCGGAAGAGCCCCGATAGTTAGGTTGTAGTACTGCGTAACCTAGTGTGGCCAGGTATTGAGTATGGGCATTAAAATGCCTGGTATCTCTTATTGAAATCGGTCCGCCATGCGGTAATACGATCAATGGTGGTCGAGTTGTGCCATCTGAGGTTGGTAATGTCAAGTATGATTCAATAATCTGCCCGTCAATTGATGTTGATTTTATTATTTGAGTTTCGGAGAGTTTAAATTCTTTGAGCCATGGAGCTATAGATGCAAACTTAATTAGCTCATTAGATTTTCTATTTAGCAGGTGATAGGATCCTGGGTCGGTAGCACTAGAAGTTTGAACTACCGCGATGGTTTTATCTTGGTTAAAATCAACAATATAAGCTTTCGATTCTTCAACTGAAAGTTCTAGTTCCCCCTTAAGAACGGCTTCTACCTCCATCAAGTATTCATGTTTATGGAAACCACTCTCAATAAAGGAAACACCCAATATACCATCCTTGTTTGGGCTTATGATTGCAGAGTTAATATCTGTATTTGGGTGCCCATATATTTTATCAAGATACCTTTTCTCTGGGATGCTGTATCTATATAAACTAACGAAGTTATCTTTCTCGTTTGAAAGGACATGTAGTATTTTGCCATTCTCAGATATTAGTACGGGAGTGAAAGTTATATCCTCCGGCCCTTCCCATATGATTTCCCACTTTCTTCCATTAGGGCGCCGGGCCCAAATTTCATTTTTTGAATCCGCTTTAGTGAGTGAATATCCAATAGATAACCGCCCTTTCGCATTAGTTAGCCAGTATGGTGTATCTGGCCCCCTCCTGTTTAATCTAAACTCTTTTCGTAATTGTCTATGAAAATTTTTTTCTGAGATATCAATTTTGTATATACCAGTTTTTTTATTTCTCCATTTTGCGATTAGAAATTGATTTTCAGAGTCTGGGAGGGGATCTACCAAAAAGGCGTTTTCAAGAAATCGCTTATTTTTAACGGATACTACTTGTGAATTATTGAAGGTTAACTTACTTAAGAATAAATCCCAACCCTTTCCTTTTGTAAATGTGTCGCTAAGGATAGAGTTATCATCTATCCAATTAAAATCAATAACCTCCAGGGAGTCATTAGTAGCATACTGAAGGATTAGCTTTTCTTTGAAGGAATTTGTATTTAGGAGTGAGATTTGTATTTTCTCTCCGGAATTCCTCATGATTGCAACATTCTCTCCGTTGGGAGAGACTTTAATTTTTGTGACTTGGCTTGCCTTAAAGAATTTTTTTGCGATCTCAAGAGTTTTTTTAGGAGAGGCTTTGCTATCTTCTGGCAATCCTGCAAGTACGAACGATGACATTAGAACGGAAAGTGTAAACAATAACTCTTTCATTTGGTTGAACCCATCTGAATGGTTTCCAGGTAGAACTTAATAAACGGATCTTTTGTGTTTCCTGTGAATGTAAGTGGGTGCTGCTCTAGGAGTTTTTGGCAGCAGCTCTCTAACTCTTCTATCGTTTCGGAGCTTCGGTTAAGGTAATCAAATGTAGCTGTTCCGAATGTCCAATTTATATCTATAGTAAGATGTCCTCCATAGTTAATAGCGCCTTCATGTATGATCAGGTCGAATTGTTTCTCTTTTAGGTTGAAGAGGTAGTTCCTGTTTGCAATAACTTTGGTCCACCTATAGTTTCCGGCGGGTAATTTTATAATCTTGAAGTTATTTCCTGTTGCGGGGCTTTTGAAGATAAAGCTTTTCCCGAATGATTTTGGATCTTGTAGCTTTACCGATTTAGGTGGAGTTCCATGTATTGATAATGGTAAAATAGCATAACCCTCCCCAGGGGAGAGAGGGGGGATCATATCTTTGTTTTCTGCTAGACAGTTGTAGCTAATAAGATGAAATAAAAAATAGCAAACTACTTTTTTCACTGCTGTATTAATCTCCGTTTCTTATGTGTTGACGATATCCATTGATGATATTTTCTCGTAAAATTTTCCTTTGAGCCACAGTGTTTTAATTATTTTGTTGCTGTTTGGTTGATCAAAGATGTGGGTAAGTACTGACCACTTATTGCCTAAGATGCACGTTCGTACCATTAAGGTGAAGGGTGTGGTAAATGGAGGTGCTGCTTCTAGTGATTGTCTAGTGGATAAATCAGGACACCCAAAGATTGGATAGAAGTGCAAGCAATAAAGGAGGTGTTTTCCCTGGCAGCTATTTTTCTTGACTTGATGCTAGAGAGTAATGAATGAGTCAAGAATTCAGCTTTGGATTCAAAAATTGTGATTTTAGGGAAAGCTGGGAGGAAGGATGGTGCTGAGGGGGCGGAATTAGTAGGGTGTTACAAAAAGGAAGCGTCGGCAATCGCCGATGCCGTGTATCCACCGTTTATCGAGCTGGATACAAGCTTGTCGTATGGTCTCTGCTGATCCAACCAGGCCTTTAAAGCGGCTTTCAAAGTTGAGACTGAGATAGAGCCAGTGTTTTGGTAGTATACTAGTCGCTTGAAGAGAGGGGGAGCCTTTTCAGAAATCGCGCCGTGCTTTCAGGGTTCTAAATGTCGAGTACTCTATTCCATTAGCTCCAAATAGTGCTCCAATTGAAAGGGTAACCCCTTAGGCATATTTAAGGCGTTCGCCGCCGATAAGCGGTAGCAGGTCTTTCGGTTACTCGCTGGAAATCGCAGTACGAAAGGACAGGTAGAGCACCTCCGGCAATATTTTCAACGATTTCTAGTGCCGGCTTCCTGTTCTTTTTTGATTCGCACATAAATCTCTTCGCGGTGAACTGATAGAGATTTGGGTGCATTGATTCCTATCTTTACTTGATTGCCCTTAACTTCTAATACTGTAACTGAAATATTTGTTCCAATTCTTAAGTTTTCGCCCGTCCGGCGCTTTAAAATCAACATACACATTTCCTACTAATGCTCAAACTATGGGGGTTTCCGTGATGGGAGAACGTGAAAGATTACGTTTGTAGGAAATGTGGGGTGGGGCACGAGAACGGTAGGCACAGAAGAAGAAAAGGCGGGCACTACGCTCCCAGAGCTTGGGGGATTGCTCCAAGCCGCTGAATGTACTCCATTTTATTGAAGACGAGCGGGTTTCTAGCGTACTATGCATGTAGCCACTTTGATAATTTGCCTATCAATTTGGTTAGCTGGCCCCTGGTGTTGGTAGCACCTTGGGTCAGCGCCTTTTACTTATTCTTAAGTCACGCTACCGTTCTCCTTAGAGGGGATGGATTTTTTAGGAAATTCTTGGTTCTCTTGATTTTTTGGCCGCTAGCCTATTCAGGCTTAATCTATTGCGACCAAAATATCGATAAATATCTACCAATTTTACGCAGCTTTGACATGAAAACAAACTTAATAAAATCCAATAAGATTATTTTTGTGCCTATATTTTTATGCGTTGCTGCTTAGAAAATCCCCAGTTTCCTATTAAGAGTTGCAGTTCAAATTGGTGCGTTTCTTTGATTTTTACAGCTAAGTTTTAAATAAAGACTTTTTAAAGCTAACCTTCCTAAGGGCCTCTGTATACAGATCAAAATAATTTTCCAGTAACCTAAATATCCTATCAATTTTGGAAAACCTCCGAGATTTTTATATCCATTACCTACCACGACCAGCTCGGCCGCGTGATTCGCACCGAAGTGCAAGCCTTCGACGGCAGCGACTGGATTGCACGAACGGTAACCTATAACGCTCTGGGCCAGACCACCTTCGAATCGGTACCGCACTATGCCAGCAGTGGCACCAGCTACGGCACCCGCTACCTGGACTACGACGCCTTCGGCCGCGCCCTACGCAAGATGGTAAACCAGACCAATGGCCAGCAGCTGGATGTAACCTACACCCACGAACAGGCCAGTGGATTTACCACTGATATCCTGGTGAACGGCCGCACCATGAGCCGCACCTACAACGGCCTGCAGCAGCTCACCGAAACTGTCGATGCTCTAAGTGGCACCACCCGCTATGCCTATGACGGTGCCGGTAATCCTATTGTCTTGCAGGATGCCAACAGTAATCGTATCACCGCCAAGTACAACGCCTTCGGTCAAAAGGAATGGGTGGGCGATCCCAATATGGGTTCCAAATCGTTTACCTATACCGGTTTTGGCGAAGTGGAAACGGAGATTGACGGCAACATCGAAAGAGGGTTTAGTCATGAGCCATTTACTTTTTGCCAATAGTAAAGAAATGACGCAGAACTCTGAGCACTACCAGTTGGATACACGCTTGTCGTACGGCCTCTTGAATACCCCAATCCACTAACTCCAAATAATAATCAACCTGAAAGGGGAGATCTTATCCATAGTTCAGCTATGAAGGTTGCAAGGGGAGTTTCGATGAATAAGTCTCAAGATCTTGAGATGCTTACATAATATAAATAAATTATTCAGTGGGCCAAACTATAGAAAATGAAAAGGTTTGTGCTTCCTCTCCATTGATCATAACCACAAAGAAATAGTCTCCAGGATTAAAGTCGGTCGATTCTTCAATCAAAAAGGCTTCATACAACTCATTAATCGGAGGAGCAATTTTCCAGTGCCCGCCGTTAGTTATTTCTTTAAATTGACCATCAAACTCATCCTTCCGTAGTATTTCGTAGCCTAAGGCATATTCATTTCTAGACGTGTTCTCTACGCGAACTCCAAATTTTTCTCCGGGAATCCATGCTATTTCACTTGAGTAATCATCTATTTTGTAAAATTCACCATCTTCGATAATAGTGCCAAAATTGTATAAAAATTTATCCTCAGGCTGTGTCTTTATGTTTGAGGTGCAGCCGCTGAGTAAAATCGCTAGAAAGAATAATAAAGACTTGATTTCCATAATCATTATCAAATTTTTTTGTGGTTTATATAGCGCAAAGTATAATTAATTGTTAGGTGTTTTTGAATGTTATCTGAAAAGCTTGGTGCGAAACCTAAAATAAAAATTTCTTGTTTCATGTAAGAAGGTAAGTCCGGCCATCGATCAGCAGCTGGATGTGACCTACACCCACGAGCAGGCCAGTGGATTTACCACTGATATCCTGGTGAACGGCCGCACCATGAGCCGCACCTACAACGGCCTGCAGCAGCTCACTGAAACTGTCGATGCTCTAAGTGGCACCACCCGCTATGCCTATGACGGTGCCGGTAATCCCATTGTCTTGCAGGACGCCAGCAGCAATCGCATCACCGCCAAGTACAACGCCCTCGGTCAAAAGGAATGGGTGGACGATCCCAATATGGGTTCCAAATCGTTTACCTATACCGGTTTTGGCGAAGTGGAAACTGAGATTGACGGCAACCTGGATGTCACCAGCTTTACCTACGATCGCCTTGGCCGCATGGAAAGCCGCAGTGTCAACGGCACAGAGGAAGCCAGCTGGAAATACGATAGTGCCGCCAACGGCAAAGGCCTGCTCGCTCGGGAGAGCCGCAGCGATGTCAGCTATTCGCGCAACTATAGCTACGATGGGCTCAGCCGCCCCTACAAAGTCACCACGGCTATCGATGGCGAAGACTTTATTACTGTCAACCACTACGACAGTAATTTCGGCCGTTTAAAAGGCCTCAGCTATCCCTCAGGGCTGACCCTGAAATACGGCTATAACAGCAGCGATTACCAGTTCCGCACCAGTAATGCCGCCAGTGGCTACTCCTATCGGGAAATCACCCAGATGGATGTCTGGGGTGAATGGGAGTTTGCTAATATCGCCGCCGGAAACTACACCATCGGCTGCAGCTTCTATTCAGAAACCGGGCAGATGGCCGGCACCACCTTTGACAACTTGTTTCAACAGTTAGTACAACTGCCCTCAGAATCCCCGGCGTTAAATGTATAGAATCACACCTACAATGTCTTCAATCGCCTCGACTACAGCACCCGCACTGATGGTCTCGGTATCGATTATAACTACGATGCCATCGGCAACCTGCTGAAAAAATGTCGGTCACTCTAGTCCACTAGCTCCAAATAGTGATTTAATTGAAAGGCAAATATGGATCATTCAAAAGACCGGTAAAAAGCAGGGCCACAAACTCTTATCCAGAGGATGAGTAACCCTGCTGCTTAATGTGAGTATTAGCGAGATTTAAAAATTAAGATTCGATGGTTTCCGGAGTCAGTAATAAATAAGTTATTTTTATAACCAAAAATTCCTGTGGGCTCATTCAGAGTAGATGCTGTCGGCGATTCAGCTTCATTCGGATACCCAATACCGTTTTGATTTGCATCATTTGCGGTAAAATTAGTAAATCCATTCTGACCTAGAACTCTGTCTGCAGGTTCAAAATTAGTGGTTGGCCACTTGTCCCAAATCAAAATTCGATTATTTTTGCTGTCAGCAACAAAGAGTTGAATTCCATTTGACCAAATGCCAGTTGATGGTTCGTTAAAAGTGTACTCGTTGACTGGCCATTCTATGCCTTCTTTATTAGTTGACTCCTTATTTCTACTCATGAAGTCCGGTTGTCCTAGAACTACATCTGCAGGCTCAAAATTTTTGCTGGGGAAATTATTCCATAGAAGAATGCGATTGTTTCCGCTGTCTATAATTGCTAATTTTTTTCCATCACTCCATACATCAGTAGGTGTATTGAAGGTATTTGCAGAAGGCTCATCCAAGACGCAATCTACTAACGATGTCTGGCCAAGCACTAGATCTGGAGGCGTGTTGTTATTTGCTGGTTGCGTGTTCCAAATCAAAACTCTATCGTTTCCTGCGTCGGTAACTAGAATTTTTTTTTCCGCAATAGAGGCTCCCCAACTAATCCAGAGTCCCAGGCTTACACAAGGGGAAATATCATCTTCACCGATTGTTAATGTTAGAGAAGGTGTCGCCCCCATCCCAATCGTTATTTTGTCATAAATAGAGATAAGTCTTTCTTTATATTGTGAAATCAGAAAGTTATTACCATCAAAGCTTACATCTGATGGGCCAAATAATTCCTGTCGTTTGTCAGATAGGGTGAGAGTATCCAGTCCATCCTTACCTATCGCCATATCTGCAGGAGCGCCATTAATGGTGGGGATTGAGTTAAAGACTAACACTCTATTAGAGGAAGTATCTGAAATATATAGTTTTCCTTCATTGTCAACACTTACATCGCCGCTGGGCTGAAATGAAAAGTTTTTCGCGCTTATTCCTACATCTCTGCTAGAAAAGTTATCTTGACCAATAACAACTTTTGCGGAATCAAAATTCTCAAAATATAAAGGGGTAGTAAAAGTACTACTATATTGCGATATTTTGTTACCTGCCTGGTCATTAACATCAATTCTAATGTCTCGGTCTTGGCCAGACTCCCAGGCGGTATCGGGTTTAATGGATAAGGTATCATTCCTAACATTGGTTTCAGACCAAGCAATGGTATAGCCATCTTCAGTAAGGCTACCTGTCAATTGAAGACTTTCGACATCCATAGACTCTGAGAAGAGAACCTTGATTATGTCGTCATTCTCTAATCGAACCGTCCCTGGAGTAAAATTGACAACAGAGGGAGGCTGCATATCTATCTGATAGGAGGCAACCACCTCTTCCATGATGTTATCGGCATCAATTTCTGCACTAATGACTAAGGTATATTCTGATAAATTTACCCACCCCGCTTTTGGGTTTACTATCAGTGTATCTTCATCAAACTGAGTAATTACTCCGTCTTCACCCATAGTTCCAGATAACGTAACACTATCTAGTTGAATGGAAGTATTAAAGTTCAGCTGAATATCCTCATTTGGCCCAATGATGCTGCCGCTAGCTGGCTTGAGGCTTACTGAAAGTTGTGGGGTATCACTGTCAGGTTCATCCGTTGTTGGAGGTGTAGTATCAACGCCCTCAGAACCATTGCCGGAATTAGTTCCTGTGCCATCCCCAGAGTTATTTCCAGAACTATTTCCATGGCTACTTTCGGAATCGCTGTTTGTTGAGTCACTACCCCCTGAGCCGCCACTACAGCCATAAAGTGATGAGGCGATTGCGACACAGAGTATTAACTTTAGAATACGATCTTTCATACCAACTTCCCTATTACAAAACTCCTGGAATCAACGAGAAAATTTCCAATTGAAACTGTCGTGCCAAATTTGGATGATTCCTGAGCCAAGACTACCGTTTTGCCACTTGAAAGTCACTTTTTTAATAGAAGCTAAAAGTTATTTTTTCATGCTGAAAGTACAAGTTTACAAAGCTCAGGTTGATTACTTACCATATCTCTAAATTTATGTTCGTAGTCGATTGCATAATTAGAGAGATTTTTGAGGCGATGTCAAAAGTAATAAGTTTCTATTTTAAGAGATGAAACTTACCACTCAAGATGGTTAGATTTATGATTTTTGCAGTATGATAAGGCTTATGAAGAAAACTAATCGCCTCAGTATTTAAATAAAGTGATTTTTGTTTAAAGTAATGCGCATTTTCAATGTGAGGAGCTTCCACAATCTTATCTCTAAGCCATTTATTTGCTTGGTCGGCAATTCTGGCCGCTCATAGATTGAATAGTAGATAAAAAGTGGTTGCCAGCGCAATTCTGGACACCCATAGATTGAATGGTACATAAAAAGTGGTTAAACGATTATATTTCTACTTTTTTTGCGGTCACTGAAAATGGGTAGGGGATGATTGTACTGAATATTTAAGTGATTTTAGATCTATTCAGTATTCAGTATTCAGTATTCAGTATTTAGGAGAGGTAGAAGTCGGTGTGTAGCTTTGAGAAGCCTCAAGTGGCTGAAATTAGGAGGAGATAAACTCTTGGCAATCGCGTAAACCGTGTACCCAGCGTTTATTCAGCCGAGTGCAGGCTTGCCGTACCGTATCTACTGACCTTACCAAACCTTTAAAGCGGCTCTCAAAATTTCGATTGAGATAAAGCCAGTGTTTAGAGGATACGCCCAGCCGTTGGAGGATAGGTGGTGTATTTTCGGCAATAGCTCCGAGTTTTCTAGGGTCTAAATGCCGGTCACTCCAGTCCATAAGCCCCAAATAGTGATCCAATTGAAAGGGTATTCCTTTCATCCAATAAAAATGGAGAGCAGGGCTCTCCATTTTTAAGTTGTTAGTGATTTCTCTATAGCTGAATTAGTTAACACTGTTTGAATGGTAAATCATCGCTTGCCAAACATTTTGACTGCCGCCGCCGTAATTATCATAGGTGGGGTTCTTGATATATGACCAAGCTACTTTACCATTGCCAAGGAAAATGGGTTCATCCAAGCCACCCCAACCAAACTTGGTTAGTTTTACTGGCCCTTCTAATACATTGAGGTCCGCATCAATCTCCATAACATAATAGGCCTTGGGGACCAGCATACGCATTGCGCCATTCTTCGCTGAACTTCGGTTGTACGACAGGTTGTCGGAGATGCACTGAAATTGTGCGTAGCCAAACAGGTAGCGACCATTTTTCAAATCAATAAGTTGAGGATCACTGATTTGACAGTCGGGCTCTTCTACCAGCCATTTAAAGCCTTGCCCCTCGATACTGCCGTTACCATCGACTTTGCCGATACCAATACGGGTTAAAGAAGAGGCGTCCAAGGCATCGCCTCCGCGTAGGCCCTGCCTGGAAATGGTTGGGTTGCTGCTGCTTGACATATAGGAGAAGAAGCAATTCGTACTATCTGAACACTGCTCATCAAAGGGGCCGCCACTACTTGTATCAATGCCGTATTCGCTTTGTAGGAAGCGATTCATTTCCTCGTCATCAATATACTTGGGGGAGACGATAAGCGATAGATTTGTGTCTTTATCAACCGGCACTACCGTGTGCCCACCGCCATTGGAGAAGAATGCATTGTCGGAGGGAACAAGGTAATTGTAACTTCCTTCAAATCTACTGGTAGAGGAAGTATCCTCCATCTTGATCGCAATAGTGTTTAACCCGCGAGACTGATTATATTTTCCGCCATCGCTGGTACAAATTGCTCCATACTTTTCATTACCTGGATTATAGAAGGCGCGAATATTTAATACGTGGCCATAGCCACAAAGCCAATACCAACCTCTATTATTACTTCCACTCATGTTTAGGGACCAGTTATCCCGATCAATAACCGTCATTCCTGCAGAGTAGTGGGAGCCACCATAGCTGCCGTCAAATACTCGCGCTGTTACGGAGAAGGCATAGCTGGTGCGGCCTTGGCTATCATTGTCCACATAGATAAGCTCCTGGGCTCCGGCATGGCCACCACCGTGCATCTTGTTCACAACATAGGCCGCAGGCTTTTCACTGAGTGGTTGATCGTCCCACTCCATGAGCCAGATCTGGTCGTTATATTTATAACCTCTCTCACGAATGTACTCGACCATCGCGTTATAGTCGGCTTCAGAGAGCTGATCGACGATATAAGCCATCTCCTCTTGCATCTCTTTCCCTTTAATGGTCTTAAAGGATGGAGAATCACCAAAATCGGTCTCTGGGAATTTAGCTTTAAGCCCAGGGAGGAAGTCCTCAAATGTCAGGGTGGCATGATCAGTAAAGTAGCCGATGTACTGACTATGATTGGTTGATATCATCAGGCCGATGTCCCTTTCAATACGGGCATCAATAGGGCTGATGTTATCTTCCATTTTCATCCAATCGCTACCGTATTGCTCTACCAAGTCACCCTGCACCTCATAACGCTTGTTGGCTTGGTATTCCGTGTTGCACAAGACCGCAACACGGGAGCAATCTGAGCTGGCCGCAATACCGTGCGACTCGTAGCATTGTTTTAGTATCGTTGTGTTACCGGTTTGATCGAAGCTTGAAGTCTCTGGGTTATATTGCAGCTCATAAACAGTGCCATAAGTGACTTCATCATCTCCACTACCCTCGCTTAGGGTCTTAGAAACAAACATTCGAGGTTTGTCGGTGTCAGTTGCGCAGGCAGCTGTGTAACTTCTCATGGGGACCGACTTTAGGGTGTCGTCCTGGGTGCTGTCTGTTCTGGCAATATAGTGTGGGAGCCCGTGAACCTCTTGGGCATTGGGTTGGCCATTCGGTAAGGTGATATCCCGAGAAGTGATTCGGGCAAATCCTAAGTCTGCAGTTTCAATATCGCCAACAGTCACTGTACCGGGTTCATTGTCTGGAAGTGGTGTAGTGCTACCTGATCCGCTGCCGCCAGTGCCGCTTCCTGAGCCCTGGCCACTACCATCTCCCCCTGTGGGTGGGACTGGGTCTGAATCCGAAGAGGAGCCTCCACCGCCGCTGCAAGAGGCCAATACAACAGTAAGCGCCAATGCCAAAACTTTCTTGCTAAATAGCTTATCCATAGTCTGCTCGAAGATACATTATTTAAATCGAATGCAATGTGGAAACTTGTGGACCACTTCACAGTGTTGAAAAGGTAAATTTGGGGAATCATTCTAGTTCCCTTTAATTACTTTTCTGTGCAGTACTTAATATATTTTCCACTGAACCTTTTTTTGAGCGAGGATCTTGAAAAATTTAGAGAACACGCAACTCTTGAGGTCTAAAAAAGTATTATGATATGAATCCACTCTGTTTGGATGGTCTCCAACTAGAGAGGACGTATACAGAGCTTTAAGCAATCTCGGATATGTTCAATTCCAAGTGGGAAAATCAATAGGTAGTAAAGAAAGGTGGGCGATCTAGTTGGGAGAGAAATCACCAGTAACTGCGGAATTCGAATCTCAAAGTGTCTTGGCTGGGTGCCTGATATTTTCAGTACTATCTCGTTGTCGATATAGAGTGCGATGTGGTGGTGATTGCCCATTACTGCATAGGCAGCGATATCTAGCGCAAATTTTCCAGCTGGTTTATGCATTTGAAAATCAATCCACAAGCGGAAATATTTGTAGTCTCAATATTCTAAAGACCTAATTTATGAAAGTTGTAGTGGTAGTTATGATATTGATAGTCGGTGTTGTCTATTTTTCCAGACCGGAAAAAGCAAGTGAGTTACTTGCTGAATACTGCAGAGATTCCTATCCGGATAGGTCATTAGAGCATTGTAGACAGCAAATAACGACCCCTAAAATCAGGTGTGATATTCTGAAAGGTACCCTGGAGGAAGGTGATGTGTGTGTAAGGTGGGGGCCTCCAAAAGGTTCTCGGCGGCCTCTTGATAACGATATCAATTTATAAACTAAAGATTTGAGAGGTTTCACTGATTGTAGCCACACATAATAAAGCATCGATACTTGATGCGCTAATTAAGATAGTTAAAACTAAACTCACTTGAAACTAGTATTCAATACGAGCAACTTCCACGATCTTTTCCCTCAACCATTTATTTGCCGGATCATCCTTATTTTTTAAGTTCCAATAGGCTTTCATAGAGTATTGGGGGAGGGTGACAGGTGGAGTAAAATGCACAATATTGAATTTGCCGGCAATAGACTGGATAAATTTTCTTGGTGCAGTGAGGATTCCGTCACTGCATTCTACAATGTAGGGCGCACTGGAAAAATTCGCTACTTTAAATTGAACATTTCTGGATAAGCCAATTTCTTCTAGTGCCTTGTCAACTGTTCCGCGGTTATCTCTCCCCGTGCCTGCCATAATATGCGGATATTGACAAAAACTATGAACATTTTTCTTGTCTTTCAAAAACGGATGATTATTTCTTACCGTTGAGACAAAAGAGTCTTTATACAAGGTTTTTACTATCAGGCTTGGATGACTTGATTCCATAACACTGATAGAAAGATCCGCCTCACCACTCTCAATTTGGTTGGCGATCCTGTGCTTATCTAACTTTATAAAAATAACCTGAACTCTCGGAGCGTCTTTTTGCAGTAATGCTATTAGGGGGGGAGCGATACTTTGCTCCACCAGGTCGCTCGTCGCGATATAAAAAGTGCGTTGCGTACTTTCAGGGTTGAATTCTTCTTGATTTAAAATATTCCGCTCAAAATCACTTAGCCAGCGACTTAACGGTGTTTGTAGGGACTCAGCCCTTGGAGTCAGTACCAGTTGATTGCCTTGCCTGATGACTAGTGAGTCATCAAAACTGTGGCGGAGCTTCTTCAGCGTATGGCTTACCGCAGACTGCGTTAGCCCTGCACGCTCACCAGCCCGGGTCAGGTTTCGGGTCTCAAATATAATCTGCAGGAGCCTTAGTTGGTTCAGCTCAATGTCCGAAATATTGCCCATTCTAACCAGTCTCAGCCATTAGTTATGCTCATGCCTATATTAGGTTAATTAATTTCAGTAATGAAGCCTGGGGTCCTATTCTGTCGCCACTTCAATTGATTCAACCCTAATTTCGAGGAAGTGATTATGAACTTGAAGAAACTGCTTGCGATGGCAGCATTGCTAGTCAGCCCACTGGCGGTGGCAGATAACGTTCTGGTTGTGATGTCAGACGTGTCAGAAATGAAGCTGAAGGGTGGTAGTGACTACAAAACGGGCTTCTATTTGAATGAGCTTATGGAGCCGGTCAAGTTGATGATGGAAGCTGGCCACACAATAACATTCGCTACCCCGATGGGGCTGGCACCGACATTGGACCCGGTCTCAGACACGCCTGACCATTTCTTGGATACTAGTCAAGAAAACTACAATGCCCATAAAGCGTTACTCAACCAGCTAATGCTGACTGACAAAGATCACAGCCCAGTAGTTAGCTTTGCTCGCATTGAGCAAATCGGTATAGAGAATTTTGATGCGCTGTTTGTACCTGGGGGTCATGCACCTTTAGGTGACTTGGTATCCAATGATCAATTGGGCAGTTTCTTACGTCATTTTAACGCTGAGTCCAAGCCTACCGGTTTAGTGTGTCATGGCCCAGTTGCGCTGTTGTCCGCTTTGCCTAACAGCTCTGAATTTGAAACCCAAATGAAAGCCGGTAAGAAAGCTAAAGCTGCCAAGGGCTGGGTATATGACGGTTACAAAATGACCTCTTTTAGTAACTCAGAAGAAGCTGTAGCTACTCAATACTACTTAGGTGGTGATGAGCTGTTCTACTGGCCTCAAAATGCACTCACCAATGCCGGTGGTAATTACTCCCGTAGCAAAGAAGATTGGCAGCCGCATGTAGTTGTTGATCGTGAACTGGTAACAGGCCAGAACAACAAATCCTCCATTGCTGTTGCTCAAGAGCTTCTAAAATTGATGAAATAGTCGTCTATCTTAGTAGCAGGCTTCTTCAGGCAAAACTCCATTGAGAGTCCCAAGGCTGTAAAGAATGATTTCGGTAAAAAGCCTATGCCTGAAGGAGCAGTATTAATACCGTATTCCACAAACTCTAATTTATGTCTTTGACGATAATCCAGGAATCCCAATGAGCACATCTACTATCTTTCAGCCGAATAATGTTGCAGTTATTACTGGTGGTGCCAGCGGAATAGGTTTTGCGGCAGCAAAGGCCCTATCAAAAAGAGGGATGAAGATTTGTTTAGCAGATGTTAACAAAGAAAAACTGGAAGAAGCTAAGCGCGCTCTACCAAATGATACTTTAATAGTAGAAACCGATGTGAGTGATTTTAGCTCGGTACTAGCGCTCAAAGATCAAGTTAAAAAAGAATTCGGTCGTATCGACTTTCTTTTTAATAACGCAGGAACTGCTGTTAAAAATGGAAGTTGGGAGAATTTAGATGGTTGGAATAAGATTATCAACACAAACCTTTGGGGTGTGATTCATTGTATTCATGCATTTGTCCCCGAAATGATCAGTCAAAATAGCCCATCTGTTATCGTTACGACCGGATCTAAGCAGGGAATTACCACTCCACCGGGAAATCCGGCTTACAACGTCAGTAAGGCTGCGGTAAAAGCTACTGCGGAGGCGTTACAGCACTCTATTCGAAATACACCTGGAAGCCAGGTCTCATCTCACTTGTTAATTCCTGGTTTCACTTACACGGGTATGATTGGTAGCCCTAGTAAACCAGATGGCGCATGGACTGCAGATCAAGTGGTCAATTTTATGCTGGAGAGCGTCGAGCGTGGTGATTTTTATATTCTTTGCCCGGATAATGACGTAGATCGTGAAACTGATGTTAAACGCATGAGCTGGGCGATAGGGGATATTATTAACAATCGTCCGCCACTCTCTCGTTGGCACCCCGACTACCGTGAGGCATTTGAGGCGGAGATGGGTAAACAATGAGAATACATTTTTCCTTGTGAAAAAAATAACTAGAGTTATCTAAATGGTATGCCGGTAGGGCTTAATTTAATTTTGTAATTGTTTAAGTCCTATACCTGTATGGTGCTAGATGACAGCTTTTAAGGTCTTCATTCCTTAGGCTGCTTATTCAAAGTATCTTATGGTTTTTTATTCTGCACGTTGTGTCTAGCTATTTCCTCAATAAAAAACTAGATGCAAAATCTGATAGATAACCAATCCGGCTCTTTGTGTTGAAGCCCTTTGTTCTTAATTTTTCTCAAAACCCCCTGATTGAATATTTGATCAATAAGGGTAGCTTATAAAGCCTTTTGCGTACTGGCTTTGTGGCTATTATTTTTATTCATTGCTATATGCATTAAATCAATTTCATTAATACACGTACAAGTCTTAATCTTTACACCAGTTGATGTGATACAAAATTTAAGGAGACAATCATGACTCAAACAGCGCTTATTACTGGTTCAAATAGTGGTTTTGGTTATCTAATAGCCAATACACTTGCAAATAATGGCTACAAAGTCATCGGCACCATGCGTGACCCAAGTGGCCGCAATGCTTCTGTAGCCAATGAGCTTATTGCTAAAGGTATTGTTGTCGTCGATATTGATGTAACCGATGATGAGAGCGTCGCCAAGGGTATTGCTCAAGCAACTAAAGAAGTCGGCCCAATTGATATATTAATTAATAATGCGGGAGTCGGTACGCTCGGGTGGCAGGAAAGCTTTACCATCGAGGACTTCAAAAAGGTTTTTGATATCAATGTTTTTGGCGTTCAGCGTTTAATACGTGCAGTGTTGCCGCAGATGAAACAGCGCAGCAGTGGAACTCTTATTCAGATATCAAGCATTTTAGGTAAGTTCGTATTACCTTTCCTTGGTTCTTATAATGCCACCAAACATGCTGTAGAAGGAATGGCAGAGAATTATCGCGTAGAGCTGGCGCAATTTGGTATTCAATCTTTGATTGTTCAACCAGGCGGATTTGGAACCGATTTTGGCTCAAACCTGTTAAGAGCAAGTGATAAAGAAGTGGCTGCGAGTTATGGTGAGTATGCAGATGCCCCGGAGCAAATGTGGGCCGGTACAGAGAAGGGTCATGAATCAGAGAATGCCCCCAGCCCACAATTGGTTGCAGATGCGGTTCTGAACTTACTGAAGACAGAGCCTTCAAGTCGACCGTTTCGAACAACTGTTGATGGTACAGGATTGAACCCAACGATAGAAAAGATCAATCAAGTTACCGAAGAGGCAATGCAGGAAATTTATTCAGCATACGAAATGGGCAATTTATTCCAGCTTAAAAAGTACTAAGCGGCTTATGATATTAGTGGGCACTCTGCATACTTTCACAGGTATAAAGGTGCCTTTTTGTAAATGTACCTATCAAAACTTCTTGAGTACGTTTTTTTGATTGGCCCGAAAGTAACATTTTCTCAATGGAAGTTAACTGTAGCTAGTATATGGAGTGTGAGAGAGAAGGATAATATAGAATCTTATATTACGAAGTTGTCGGAACCATATCCAAATAGAAAATTTTAGGCCCATAGTGGGCCCTTTCTATTGGAGGCGTAGGCTCTTAGCCGCTGCGGTTTATCAATTTTCTTTTCTTTTGAATGCGTATATAAATTTCTTCACGATGCACAGGTAGGAATTTGGGAGCATGTATTCCTATTTTTACTTGATTACCCTTAACCTCCAATACTGTGATAGAGACATTTGTTCCAATTCTTAGATTTTCGCCAGTCCGGCGTTTTAAGATCAACATTTTCTTTTCCTACTGATATGCAAGTTATGGCTAGGCATTCCGTAATGGGAAGGCGGCTTGAAGGGCGGTGTTTGCAGGAAATTTGAGGTGGGGCACGGGAACGGTAGCATAGAAGAAGAAAAGGCGGGCGCAACGCTCCCAGAGCTTGGGGAATCGCTCCAAGCTGCTGAATGTACTCCACTTTATTGAAGACGAGCGGGTTTCTAGCGTACTATGCATATAGCCATCTTGATAGTCTGTGTATCAATTTGGTCAGCTGGCCTCTGGTGTTCCCGCACCATGGGTCAGCGCCTTTTACTTACTCTTATATCACGCTACTGTTCTCCTATAAGTAAATGGATCATTTGGAAAGCTTTTCAGATTTTTAAATTTGAGCTATGTGCCGATTGAAACTTGCACAGTGACAGCCGAAATTACCGATAAATATCTACCAATTCTACGCAGCTTTGACACTAAAACAAACTTAATAAAATCCAATAAGATTATTTGTGTGCCTATATTTTGTTCTTTTTCCTCTAGATATATCTGATTTTTCTCTCAAGGAATGAAGGTTAAATCCGCCTTCTTTATAGACTCTTGTGCTTTACCTAGCACCCGATATTTTGTCCATTGCGAGCAGCCTGGATGACTTAGAATTTGTCTGTCTGAATGGGCGCGCTTAAGAGAGACTAGTTATTCATTTAAAAGCTAATGTGAGGAATCCGCTTGCTCCTTTTATCTCTGTATAGCGGTCTAAGGTAGTTAAGCGCTCAGTGTTCGTACAAACCCCTTATATTGAACAGCAGTCATTATGGAAGGTGGTGCTATACCCTGTTAGCCTCCATTGCATTACAAATCGAGGATGGTAAGGAATATGCAGGAGTCAGATGTTGCCAATCGGTTGATAGAAGCGGCACGAGAGTGCTTTTTGAACGATGAGTATCACCGGGTTACCACTCGCCAAATTGCTGCCAAGGCGGGGGTGGCGGTATCAATGATTCGGTATTACTTCGGCAGTAAGGATGGCTTATACGAAGATATGATTCGTCAAACCTTACTCCCCCTGATTAATGCTGTTGAGCAGCTGAGCCTAGATGGCGACTGGGATTTTGGTGACTTCTTCGACCTCTACTATGCCACAATGCAGGAGAATCCCAAGTTTCCAGCCCTAATCTTGAAAGTTATGGCGCTTAACGAGGGGCCAGGAAAGAATGTTATTCGCCAACTCTTAGAGCGGGGGCGCCAACGGGGGACCAGGAGATTGGCGGAAATTCAGGGCGCTGAACCTTCGGACGCTGGCACTGAATATGATTTGCTCAGGATTGCGTTTGTCAGTCTTGCAATGTTGCCCATGCTGGCCAAGCCAGTTCTTGAGGAGCAAATGGGCCAGGAAATGGGGCCTGAGTTTTTAAAGCAGCTTGCCGATTTTAATGGCCGAATCCTAAAGGCCGGTTTACAAAATATGTAACCTTTCAAGTCTCTGTTTGTAATAACAGAGATGTTTATTTTGTTGGATATTTTTGTCAGACATTTTTTTCTGAGGAGTTCTTATGCCCGGGTCTATGCAAAAGAATAGGGTCTCTAATTGGGTCTTTCAGAGGGTTTCCATTGCGGTTTACAGTTTATGTAATATTCCAAATCGCCTGATCCCGGCTCCCTTTCGTTTGATGCAAATAGGATCTTTATTTTGGCAATCTCGCTGTTTATATGCTGTTGCCTGTCTTAATGTTGCTGATCATATTGAAGATAAAGCCATTTCGATAGATAAGTTGGCGGATGCTTGTAAAGCCGATAAACAGTACCTCTATCGATTGATGAGAATGTTATGCGCAATGGGGATTTTTAAAGAAGAGGAACCAAAATGTTTTTCGCATAATAGGAATTCAAGAGCGCTTCGTACTAACGCCGACAACAGCGTAAAAAATATGATCCTGATGCATAACTCACCTGAATTTAGTAGGCCATGGTTTTCAAACTTTGAGGGGCATATCAAGGAGGGCAATGTGCCTTTTGAAGGTGTGTATGAAAAGGAGATGTTTGATTATATGAATGATCACCCGAAGGTTAGTGACCTATTTTCGGATGCAATGGATACTGTTGATCATCTTACCGGTTTACAATACCTGCAAGACTTTAACTGGAAGAATTTTGATCGAATTATTGATTTGGGCGGTGCAAAAGGCAGTAAAAGTGCCAGTATCCTTTCTTCGTACAAACACCTGACTGCAGTTGTTGTTGATAGGAGCAATGTAGAATCGACTGCGCGAGAGTATTGGGATAGTCACCTCGGTGATGATGTTAAGAAACGATTAGATTTTTATCCTACTGATATCCTAAATGACCCACTTCCAGATGCAGTAAGTGATAAGGACATCTATTTGTGTGTGGCTATTTTTCACTTGCTTAATGATTCCAGGGCTAGAGAGCTTTTAATGAATATTCATCGGGCGATGGGTGAACGTAATACTACTTTAGCGATTGTTGATGCTGTACTTCCAGAGAAAGGGGCAGATCTCAATTTAGCGGCAATGGATATGCAGATGCTAATGGGAACAAAAGGGCGTGAACGAACGGTCAGTGAATGGAATAAGTTATTTGCTCAGAGCCCTTTCTACTTGGTTGAGACTGTCAGCGTTCGGTCTTTCGCTAAAGTGATGGTTTTAAAGAAGAACCAGGTGCTAAAATGATTTACCCCTAATGGAGCTCTCAATTCTTAAAGTAATCAGGCTATGAAATAATTTTTGTCTTAGCGAAGGTAGATATATTTAGCGATTAACGCAACAGCAGTGAGAAAGGTGCCTGTCGAGTGTAAGTTAAACTCATATGACTTACTGTTAAATGCAGTATGCTGAATGGTGACGGCATACTGCACATTGCTAACAGTCTTTAAAATATTTTTTATTAGCAGTCAATCCATTTTCCGCCAAATTTTACTCGACAGTTAAAGTTGACACTTGAACTTGTAGAAGATTGATTGAACTTGAAGTCAGATGCCTTACACTCCGCACTGTTTGATGTCCATCGAGGTGGCTCAGAGCGAGTTAATAACTCCACTGGTATGTTATTTTCTCTGTCTTTTATTGTAACGATACAGCTATCAGTATTCTTGAGAGCTTGATTTTTTTCAGCTTTTGTTATGATTTCGTAAGATTTTCCTTTTGTTGGAGTGAAGGTAAAAATATTACGACAACTGACAACGTAATTTGAAGATGCCTCAGTGGCTCTTATAGCGAAGGTTGCCGGTTGGCCTGCCTTTATAGAAAAAATATCTTTTGATAGGTGGGGCACTGTAAAATTCTGATGTCCACCTTTACAGTTTTCATAATTGTCATAAATCAAGGCGCTAAATATAGGATATGTGGCTCTGGATTTCCCGGAGTAGTCAAATCGGATAGTTGCACTATCCGTCTTGTTATACTGGATAAAATCTTTAGATTTAGCAGTTTCTGCTGTTGAAAGGTCGGCAGACTCTTTGTATCTGGATCTCAGTAGTTGCTTTTCAATTTCAGGGTATTGAACCTCCCTAAAGGAGTTAGTAGATACGAGCTTTCCTGAAGGCATTTGAGTATGTTTCTGATGAAATTCAAAGTAATAGGTTTTTCCGGGCTCGATAGTGGCTTCTACAAATCTACCATTGGCTTTTATTTTGTGCGTTCCGGGTGGTAAGTGGATCCAAGAATAGCCAAAATCATATAGTTTTACTGCAATTTTATCATTGACCGTAAATTCAGTAGGATATCCACCATTCAGATAAACATCTCCCCGCATTAAATATACTAGTGCTTTATCTCCTTCTGGAGTCGGCGCTGGGACATACGCCGGCCCTAGGGCGCAGGCAGTAAGCAATAAAATAGGGAGGATAAAAAAAATTTTCATAGAATACTCTTAATACTTATCCAGGTAGAATTTTATCTTGTGAATTTTCTTTTCAATTCACTTTTAACTTCATTGTCAATTAGTTCTATGTAATAGATTGGGAGTCCATTTTTATCATAAATCGAGAAGTATGTGACTTCTTTGTTATTTGGTAAGGTGTATTTGTATTGCCAAATGCCATCTTTAAAGTCGACCTCTACATTGTGTTCTTTAATCAGGTTTTGTGAACTGGGCGATAAGCTAAAGCGCTCCCTGCATAAGCCAAGTTTAAAAAGACATTTCTCTTTGGAGTACTGTTTTGTAGTCCTGCGGCTGGTGTACCTTTTAATATCTTGAAGGATGGCTCCAGATGAAGATCGAACTTGTTTGCCAACTCCAGGCATATTTCTTTTAAATATGTCAAAGGTATAAATATCTTCATCAACTGATTTTAATACGTAGACTTCACTATCTGCATGTCTGTCAATGGAGGACTCTAGATGATAAGAGTAGCCATTTTTTAGAGATTGCAGATCAATCTTTGATACATCTTCAGGGTGAAGAATAATATTTTTATATTTGGACGCAAGTTGATTGAGAGTATTTCTGTAGCTTTTCTTAACTTTTTCTTTCTTATTTTTTTTTGATTTGTAAATGTTTTCAGCAATTTTAGATCCGTACTTGTGGGCGTCAAGTAAAGACATATCATAAAAGGATTTTCTTTTGCTGATATTATTGCAGTCAATCACCGTGTTTTTAAAGTAACAGTTGTTTTTATCCTGTGCATGATTGAATCCACCTTTTGGTGATGCTTTAAATGTTTTAGGATCTGCTTCAGGTATTATTTTATCTTGCCAGAAAACATTTTTAGTGTCTGAAGCATAATAAGGATTTATAATTTTAAGGTTCTTTGTGAGAAGGTTCGGTACTTTTTTTCCTTGATGGTAGACGCACATGGAGTCCATGGACCAAAACTGATAATACTTCCTGGGGAGTTTGAAAGAGCTTTTGTTGCATGTATCTATACGCTCTCCATTCAAGTAAATGTTTTTGTTATCCTCAGCAAAATTTGACATTATACCAGCTTTAATTACTTTGAATGTTTTTGCGTCAGCGCCTTCTATTTCTATGCCATAAAAAAATACTGAATCTGAGTCTTTAGCATATATATCGTTTAATAGTCTGAAGCTTACGGGATCAGCTTTGGGTATTGGAATACCCTTGTAGTATACGTTATCAAAATCCTTACCATAGAATCTTAAATCTATGCTTTTTATTGTGTTGATATCTGCACTAAATATATGCCTCCTTCTAAGATGTACTGGAGATTCCGATGAATTAACCCAATAGGCCTTATTGTTTTCAACGATATAAGGTTTGAAGATTTCTATATCTTGTGTAAGCTGAGAACACGAAGATATCAGGAATCCAAAAAAAATAGTAGCTAAGAATGATACTTGGGTTGGTGATTTGTATTTTTTAATACAGGGGCGGTACTTCTTAATAAGGAACATCAATACTTCTTATTGGTAAGGTTGTGATTTTGATAGACAGATATCGTTAGCATCTATTATATTATATTTCCAGGGTAAGCTCCAGGCCCGATACTGGTTTCTCTACAGTAAGTGTCAAATATCAAAGAGAGACTGAAATACTTTCAATTTAATAAGAAATCTATGGTTGATTTTCATTCAGAATCGCAAGAAGCCTATATGCTTAAACACAGCCTGAAAGGCGTTGTAAGACATGTGGGATAACTGTCGAGAACAATTTGTTTTCGTCTGTTATTTTATATTTCTGTTTATTGTTTGTCATTCCTTATCCTGAATTGAAGCTAACAGATTTCTTCGGGGTCCTGCTATCTCACTTTTATTTTAGTTTAATAATTAATACAAGTTGTCGTTTTTTATTAAACATATAACTCATCTAATCGATGAAGTTATTTTCCATTAGGCGTCAGTGTGGGCTCAAGTATAGTTTAGAAAAATTTTTTAATGAGCAGTTCATTTAAGGATATTCATATCTTGAGAGTAAATCAAATACAGATTGATAAATAAGATTTTACGTGGCCACGCGCATAAATAAGTGGGGATTTGATATCTGTATCAAATATTTAATTACTTTATTTGTGTCGGTAGTTAGAATCAAAATTAGTAGGTAGTTTTGAGTGCCTTGAACATAATAATGGGAAATTAATCGTTAACAGTTATGAAAATCATGCATCCAACAGTTACATAGCAGAGTTTAGGATTATCATATTGTCTCTTCAGCCCATAACGAATTTTTCAAGCTGCTTTCAAAGTTTTGGAAAGATAGGGCCAGTACTTTAACAGTTCTCTTTTTAATAGTATGCTTGTGTGACTTATAATTCACTTCAGGCTATTCGTCACCAGTGTTGGTATCTGAAGCTCAATTTCCTTTGCTATGGCGAGAAGTGTTGAGTCGGCGCCGGGCACTCCATCCAGTTCCAGACCTACCGGTAAGCCATTATTGCCTCGCCCAATAGGAATGCTTATTCCGGGAGCACCGGTGACTGCTGCTGTGGCATTGTTGTGTATGAGTGTGTCCAGAGTTGGAAGTATTTTTCCGTTTAGTTCAAGTTGGTCTGATGAAGTACTAATAGATTGAGCTTCGATCGGTGCTGTAGGGAATACAATCGCATCTAGTTGGTGCTGCTGGATGATTTTTAGGTAGTTGTCGCGTACTCCAGGCATCTTCTTTAAAGCGGTTTGATAGTCGGCATTTGATGGTGCCTTGGGGCCGAGTACTGACTCCTGATAGACAGCCTTTACATCATTACTTTTGATCATTGCAACCAACTCAGCCAGTTGGGTATTAGGCTGGTAGCTCGCCAGAAATTGGGTCATAGCGGTTTTCATTTGATGAAATCCGATAAGAAACCCAACATCAAGGACTGCGCTCACTAACGAGGATAAATCGATTTCTATTAGGGTGGTTCCCGCGGAGCTAAGGGAATGTAACGCAGCTTTAAAAGCTTGGTATACACCTGGTGAGAGATTATCAAATAACGGGTGGGCAAGCCCAAGGCGCAGCTGATTAAGTGGCTTTGCCTGGGGTAGGGCAGACCCGGTTAATATCTCATACAGATAAGCGGTATCCTCTACATTGGCGGCCATGGGGCCAGGGGTATCAAACGCTGGTACAGAGGGCACTATTCCCTCGGTACTCAGGCAGCCAGTGGATGGTCGAAAGCCCACAATTCCCGTGAGGGCTGCTGGCAGCCTGATTGAACCGGCGGTATCTGTGCCCAGGCCTGCAGATACGATCCCGGCGGCAATGGCTACTGCTGTTCCCCCGGATGAACCACCTGGAAAGCAGGATTTATCCCAAGGATTCCTGACGGCACCATAGGCGGCGTTATTCGAGGTTACGCCGAAGGCGAGTTCGTGCAAATTGGTTTTGCCAATGACGATAGCTCCGGCCTTCTCTAGACTCTCAATTATTGGGGCAGAAGTCTTGGCCTGGAAGTTCATACCAGGTGTGCCCGCAGTCGTTTGAAAACCTCTCACATTGATATTGTCTTTGACAACGATAGGGATGCCAGCAAGTGGCCAGTTATTGCTGCTTTCTTTCAGCTCGTTATCAATGCGCTGTGCTTTCTGTAATGCGCCTTGCCTATCCAGGCAGATAAAAGCATCCAGATCTGAGTGGGCCACCGCATTATCGCAGGCATCTTCAATTAAGGATGTCGCTGTGATCTTCCTTTTGCGGGCCATTTCAGAGAACTGGCGTAGAGACGTTGTCATGATTTGGTTTTTATGAAAATTTGAATCAATCTTAGTACATGTCAGTCATAATCCTGCACACTTAAGGTTATGAATTATGATAGACAGCGTGTTTGGTTGCCATACATGATTAATCGTTAGGAAAAAACATCAGATCATTATAAGTATAGAATACATCAATCACGCTACTTCAGTAGTGTTTGATATAAGGTGTTAATCGTAATTAATATTAATCAGGATTAGTAAAACTAATTATGACTGTGCCATTGGAATATGAGAAAGCATCTGAAAATTTTTTTGAATATTTAGTTGATGCTCGAGATATAGCTGGGCTTTGGAGTACACATGTTACCTATACAATGACACAGGGCGTTTTTCATGTGTTCCGCCGTCGAATTTCTACAGCCGATGCTATTGCGTTTTCCAATGTCTTACCCGTTTGCCTGAGATCTTTGTTTGTGGCCGACTGGGATGTTAACGAAGAAAAGAAAGACTTTGATAGTGTTGAGGAAATGACCAGGGAGGTGCGGTTATTACGAGGAGAGCATAATTTTTCAACAGTTACAGCAATTAAAGATGTTGCTAAAGCTTTACGGAAACATGTGGATGAAGAGGTATTTGATGAGTTGCTTTTAAAGCTTCCGGATGGGGCCTTTGAGTTTTGGCGACCCTAAGCGGGTAGATGCCCATAAGGAGGGTGGGAAAGTCTATACACATTGAGTCCGCTTTACGGTTTGGTGAGTTCTATGGATTTTTATTGCATTCAGAGGATATGACTACTGTATGACTATTGGATAAGGCGATGCAATTGCCAGAAGGACACAAAATAGCAGAGTAAATTTTACGAGGAAGAAATCGCTGAAGTAGAGGCTGGCCACAAAGTAAAAAGTATAGAAATCCTGATACAGGGAGAATGGTGGATTGGAAACAGTTGAGGAGCCTATGGAGGTTGATCCGTATTGTTATTGCTTCTTGAGCTTACCACTGCCCATAACTGAAAGCCTGCCTAAGAGGGTGGTATTTGTATATATTTTATACATGCAGTGAGCTGATTGCCGCCATCAGAATAAGAATCAGGCAAAATTCACAAGGACGTCAGGCGCTATATAGCCAAGTTGATTACAGTGATTGCCAGTTACCCCTTGATCAAATAAGGATAAGTCATGAGGCATCGTTCTACGTCAGTCATTTTACTTTCCCTGCTAACTCTAAGTGGTACCAGCTATAGCAAGGATACCCCAGTAGTGCTTGAAGGCCCTTACCTTGGACAGAAGCCACCTGGGCTGACTCCACAACTGTTCGCCCCTAAGCCTTCGAAAGAGTATCGTGACTGGGGCGGTTACTTCACGCCCGATATGAAAGAGTACTACGTTACAAGAAGATATCACCAAAGTGGCAAGTCCTCGAAAGTTGTATTCAAGCTTGAGAATAATCGATGGCATGAGTCTGAAGTGGCCTGGGGCGGCTCCATCTCACCGGATGGTCAAACGATGTATGCTAGAAATCAATATAGAGAGCGTACCGCTAATGGTTGGTCAGAGCTTAAAAGTCTTGGTTCACAATTTGAAGACATTCGTATTATGCGCCTTACTGCTTCTGCGAAAGGAACCTTTGTATTTGATGAGGTAGGTCAAAACGGCGATGGTATTCTTCGCTATTCACGACTGTTAGATGGTAAGCGTGAAACGCCAAAGCCTTTTGGCCAACAGATAAACATGGGCAAGTGGACTGCTCACCCCTTTATTGCCCCTGATGAGTCTTACATCATCTGGGATAGTGAAAGAGAGGGCGGATATGGTGATAGCGACATGTATATTAGCTTTCGCCAGCAGGATGGCTCATGGGGTGAAGCTATTAACTTTGGTGATAAAATCAATACAGAGGGGGAAGATGGTGGGGGATATGTAACACCAGATGGAAAATATCTTTTCTACTGTCGTCGTTGTACCCCCCCGAATTTTGAAATAATGTGGGTAGATGCACAGTATATAGAGACTCTTAGGCCCAAATAAATTCTATAGTATTAAATCTGGAGTGACGCTCAAAGATAATAAATCTTCTGCGAGAGCTATCTATTTCTAGAGGTAAAGTATCCGGCCATTTAACTACGCAAGTCGAATGAAGATTGATTTTAATTTGGCTGCAAACTTAATTGACTTTCTTAGTGCGGACAAGGCTAAATAATTACCATTCGACAATGGTCTTGAATTCTCTGATTATGAAAGGATTACAGAAGATTTAGAGGTCAATATATATTTTGCCCACCTATATTCATCATGGTGGGGATTAACGAAAACACTAACGGCCTCATTCGACAGTATTTCCCAAAGGATGCCGACTTAAATAAAATAACAGACGAGTAGGTTCAATTTGTAATGGATCGTCTGAATAGTAAACCTAGAGAGAGCCGGGGTGACAGGTCACCGAATGAGTTATTTAAGGAACAGCAAGATGATCTACTACAGCATAAGGAATTGCAGTTATTAATTGAAATCAAGAAGTATTACTACAGGTAAAACCAAAGCTTTGTTCCAGAATGGGCTGCAGTTGCTCATCAGGAATATAACCCCTGAGCCGGCGCAGTGGCTTGCCATTGGGTGCTATTAGAAAACTGAAGGGGGTGCCGGGAGTTTCACCCAGCACTTGCTGGAGTTTTCGATTCGCCTGGAACATGGGAAATTCCGGGCGCAATTTTCGATACTCAGCCAATAGTGCTTTGCGCGATCCGTTGATACCGAGGGCAAGTGGCTGGAACTGTTGTGAACACTTGTGTGTAAGCCGGTTGAGTGCTCGAACCTGACGAAAGCACCAGGGGCAGTCGGGTTCTACCAGTACCATCAGGCTTGGCTTGTCTTTGAAGTGCTGCAAGTTGATACGCTCAGGCCCGGCAAGGCTGCGCAATTCAAAATCGAATAGGGAAGTGGGAACTTCAGTCGCGCCAGTTGGCGCGAACAGAAGTGTGAGGAGTAAGAGCCAGGCTCGCATTACAGGTTCCAGTCGAAGCCCAGGTAGAATTCACGGCCGCGCAGGGGACCATAGATATAGGCTACGTCATAGGCACCACTGGCATCCCAGAACAGAGGGGTTTCCCCTTCCTCGACCTGGGTGTAATCCGTGAGATTGTTGCCGCCCAGGTACAGACTGAGGTTTTCACTCACATCAAAGGTCAATTTCATATCCAGTGTCCAATAGGCGTCTGCGTTTGTGCTCTTAAGTGTGGAATCGCCCAGCTGGTTAAAGCCTTCGTAGCCAAATTCAGCCAGGTCACGAGATCCGATCCAGGTGGCGCTAGCGTATAGCATCCAGTAATCGGTTTTGTAATCCAGATTGAATAGCGCACGTTGCTCCACTGGGGCAATGGCAAAGGATTCCCGGAAAACATCGTCGTAATCGTAGGTCTCCAGAGTGCCGCCAATGGATAGATTGTCGTTCAGCGCATAACTGAGAGTAATGTCGGCAGCGCCTACAGAGGCACTTTCCTGCATTTGGCTAAGCAGCGGTACCCCGTCCTCGGTTTCACTTAATGCCGCGAGGTTATCTACTTCGGTAAATGCCAATGACAGGGTACTGTTAAGGCGCTCCCCTTCGAAGCTCAGCGCATAAGTTGCAGATTGAGACTTCTCCAGACTTTCAATGTCGATGGCAAAGCCATCTCCGGCATCCAGGATGCCGTGATCCGTTTCGAAAAAGGATAGGGGGGCTCGGTAACCGCGCCCGAGCGCTACGCGGGAGGTCCATTGATCATCGTGCAGATAGCGCAGGTCTATGCGCGGGGCCACTACAGTTTCATCAATCTCGGTACCGGGTTTTTGCTCGGCGACGAAATCAGCTTTGGCATTATCCAGGCGTATGGCTAGTGCCACCTCAAGGTCAGGTGAGACTGTCCAGGTATCCTGCAGGTAAACACCGGTTGTTTGATAGTCGAAACTATCTTCGATGTAGTTGGCGCTCTCCTCACCTGCTGTAGAGTCGGAGCGCATGGATTCATCACGGATGTCGACACCAAACGTCAGTATATGCTGGTCGTTCAGGATCAGGTTGTTGCGTAGGTCGAAGTAATTGAGCATGTCGGTAGCGCTGTAGTCGAACCCTTCATAAAAGGAGTCCTGCTTATGCTCAGACCAGGCAACTGTTAGCAAAGCGTTATAGGACTCGTTAAATTCGTGTAGCCAGCTACCGGAAATTTCACTGCGGGTGGTGGCGATCCACTCAGTGGTTTCCCAGGGTTTACCGATATATCGCTGTCGCACATCGTCGTCGATAAATAAATGATCAGATCCCACACCATCGTATCCGTGTAAAACCGAACCAATACTGTTTCCCTGAGGGCCGCCAAAAATATTGGAGTCGGTGTAGGCTGTGCGCAGGATAAGGTTGTCCCGTTCACCCAGGTCTTGCGAGAGACGCATCACGTAACTGGTATTTTCCTGTAACGGCGCTTCGCTGACGCCGTTACCATCGTTGTCCATCTGGTGATGTTTGTCATCCTGGATGACCAGCGATGTGCGGGTACGTTCATCATCGCTCAAATAGCCTGCCATCAAGCCAAGAAAATAACTGTCGTTGTCCTCCATGGAGGCATTTATATTGACGCCAGTTTCTTCTATCTCCTTGGAAATCACATTGATGGTTCCGCCGATTGCTTCGGGTGCCAGCAGTGATGCGCCAGCACCGCGGGCCACTTCGATACGTGAGATGCCGGTGGTGGCCAGTGCATCTACCGCGTAGTAGCCAGCCATCATCGTGTGTAAGGGAACGCCATCGGTGAGGATGGTGGAATGCTCCCCACGCATACCATTCAGCATTACCCGCTTGACCCCGCACATAGAACACTCATTGGAAACCCGTACACCGGGGGACTTCTCAATGGCATCCGTCAGGTTTACCGCTTGTTGGGACTTGATCAGGCTCTCGTCTACGACTTCAGTCTTCTGTATGACGTCCAAAAGAGCGCCGCGCTCATACAATCGCTGGCGGACACCTATCACTAGGGTCTCCTCCATTACAGCGTTTTGTCTGGAAGACGCGTCATTGGCAAAAGAGGCAGGGATTGCTGAGGAGAGGGCGATGGCAATCAAGATTTGCGAAACATGGGTGATTCCCCAGAAGTGAATTTACCTCATATGGTAATGATTCGTATTTGCAGTACAAGTGAGCAAAGGTGGTAGTTCTTTGCGTCTTGAGGATTGGAGGGGTAGGGGCTATGACTAGTGCCGTTCAGGTAGCTCGTTGTTCAATAATTGAAAATGGTCGAAATATCAGATAAAGCCATCAGTATGAATTTCGATCTGCTGACTGGGTTGGCTGCTCAATTATTGAAAGCAAGAAATAGATATTGATATTGCCATGTAAATCAAGAATTTTATTTTAATAAATACTCCCCACCTTATTAAGGGGGGAGTGAATACAATTGCTCTAATTATTCATCACAAGGAATAATTTGGATATTTAAAAGCAACTGTGCTCCAACATCGGCAGAACGCAAAGAAAATAGGCTATCGGCGCCGATTACTGTTGCAACGGTATCTGCTCTCGCAATAAGGGCCTCCCCATCGCACCCGGAATAGTAGGCAAATGGTGGGCGATCATTCAGGATAAAGTTCTCAAACCCAGAGCTATTCCAGTTGTTGTCATGGCTCGGGCCTTGACTGCCAGAAAAAAAGTATTCTCTATGGAAATTGATAAGTGATCCATCGGCAGAAAATACTGTACCCCGCCAATCAATATCTAATATGCCTACTGAAAATCCAGGTTCTACACTTAAAGGTATTGCCAAGTTACAATCAGAGCTAGCAATTGGATTTGAAGAATTTGTAACGGCGCTATATTTACTGAAAAGTATAGCGATATTTTTATTATCATCTGTTGCCGTAGCCGTTACTGACCCTATAGGGCAGCCTGTACCATTAACGGCAACTTCTCCAATTTCAATTTGTTGACCATCAATTAGTAAAGTTTTTGCCAAAGTGGGGATAGAAAAAATTGAACAAAGTGTGAGTGCTAGAATTTTATTAAACATTGATACTCTCCATTCCTTGAAAAGTGTGAGCGGTTAATCTTTGTAAGTTCTATGTGTTAATTCCCAATTAATCGTTCTGTTGCTGGCGTCTCCCAATGAATTAGTTGGCTCATACTGCAAAATTCATATTTGCAATGTCAATTGGTTGCAGGCGTAATCATTGGTGGTGGTTTAGCTTTGAATATGTTTGTGAGCCGGGTCACGATTGAGTTCAACGATAATTTATTAATGCGGTAAGGTTAGTGATGTTGTTGTCTGAGGTTTTGCGAGGTTAATTATAGGGGGTGAAAAATATGTGTCAGCGAGTGCGTTGTAATATTTATATGGATGGTGTTTTTATAGGGGATTCATTAATGTTTTTTTAATTGATGATTTAATGGCTCATTATGGGTTGTAGGATTTGTTATAAGAGAGCTGATTTATAGTGTGGGCCTTTTGATAATGATATTTTTTAGGGTTTTAATCGTGGTGAGATGAAACGCTCGATACTGGATAGTTTGTAGGTGGTAATTAAATTCCTTTTGATCGATGGGGTAATGCCGATTAAATTAAAATAATTAAATGTAGCGCTGAATCTTGTGGCTTCGATCTGAAGTGTCATTCAGATGCCGCTTTCGTAATGAAATTTTGGTGGCAAGTTGCTGATCTTATGGATGTAAGATCCCCCTTTGATTAAAGGGGAAGTTAAGTAATCAAATTATTTTAGAGTTAAATATAGTAGTTCTAAGAAAGAACTGTGCAAAGACTGCTACTCCTCCGAATCTGGTGATTCAGGGTTTTCTTTCTTTGAAGCTTCAGCCAGAATTTTTCTTCCTCTATTCGCGATCTTCTCGGCTTCTTTGCTTGGTTCACGGTTCCATCGTTTAGGGATCTTATCCCAGTCACTATATATGGTAAAAGGAAGCAAAAAATAAAACAGGTGTTTTCATTGGGAGTCTCAAGATGAATCAACTCAAGATGGCTGTTATTGAGTGGTTGTAATTATTTTGAAATCTTTGCCGTCTAAGTTTGAACTTAAATTTAGACGGCGATGGCTGCTGTGCGAGTTATTTGGCTGAACTTGAAAGCTAAATCTATTCAAGTGAAAGCCAATTGGTAAATCTCCAGATTTTGTTAGCGGGACTTGAGGGGCTTTATCTTATTGGGGTTTGTAATAGCTATTTCAATACTCCAATCTGTTTCAAGAAACCATATTTGTCCCAGGTCACCCAGGTTTCTAGTATTTTTCCATCCTTGATTTTAACAAACTCTACGGCATCCCAGGTGATGGTTTTATTTGTTGGAGTTTCCCCCATAAATGATCCTGTATGATTGGCGCTAACTTTTACATGGGTTGCGACAAGATCTCCCTCGGCGACTTGCATTGAATCAATCAGTTTTACATTTTTAAAGGCCGTATGAAATTTGGCGACTTCGGCTTTGAATTCCTTTAAATTACGTTTTTGTGAGCCGGTACTTAAATTTGTGGCCGAGTCTAGGTTGTTGATATAATTAGGCGCCAAAATTGAATCAGGATTGACCTTTGACCCACTGTGCCATAGGTCGGCTGCCTGCATGGCAATTTTTTTATTTTCTTCAAGGTTATTTGATTGGGCAATCGCATTGCAGGCAATACCTAACAGCAAGAAAGTTACAGTTAGTGCCAAAGAGTAAGGGTGCTTGGACATCTAAATTCTCCCAATGTAAAGTTTTTTACCTGATAGGCTGGTTAGGTGTGAAAATGATAGGTCCTAAATAGCTTTAGAGTATGGGGGCAAACTTGGGGATTTGTAGCGTGAGAAGGTAATTTGGCAACTTTCACTTCATTGTAGGGTAGTTAGGTTATAAAAATTTCACGAATACAAACAAGAAAAATTGCGAACATGCCAAAAGGATTGTGGGATAATCTGAACAGATATTGATGCGACTAAAACAAAATGATTTAATTCTTTCAGTTATACAAAATACCTATGAAATACAGAGGTATTGATAGCCAATGATTCGATGAAATATTTGCCCTTTTAATGCTCGGCACCGTATTTTCTTCAGAAAGGGTGTACGTCCATACTAAATTACTTCAGTAGCCTCTCGATACTTTCAATAATTTTCTCAGCTGTAAACTCGAAGTACTGTATGACTTCCTGGCCGGGTGCAGATTTGCCAAAGTTATCCATTCCGATGATTTCACCGTCAAAGCCTACGAACTTGTGCCAATAGTCTTTATGACTAGCCTCTTCCACCACCCGGACGCGGAGAGTACTAGGGAGAACTGATTCACGGTACGGTTCTTCCTGTTCCAAAAAGGTTTCTATGCAAGGCATGGACACAACCCGAATTCTCTTGCTAGTGAGCTTTCTTTTAGCAGCTATGGCCTGCTCGACTTCAGAGCCGGTCGCAATAATGATTGCCTCAGGAGCGCCTTCGCAGTCGGACAGTACATAACCACCTTTTTCAATTTGTGCTATCTGCGTGGTATTTCGTTCCTGCGGAGCTAAATCCTGACGACTGAATACTAGTGCAGTGGGCCCCTCTTTGCGTGTAATAGCCATCTTCCAGCTTACCGCTGATTCCGTAGTATCACAGGGGCGCCAAGTGTGTAGATTCGGTGTAGAACGCAAAGCGCTGAGTTGCTCCACCGGCTGATGAGTTGGACCGTTTTCACCTATTCCGATGGAGTCATGGGTATAGACGAATATAACTTGTTGCTTCATTAATGCCGCCATACGCACGGCATTTCGAGCATACTCCATAAAAACCAAAAAGGTAGCACCATAAGGTATAAAACCTCCGTGCAGGGCAATGCCATTCATTATGGCGCTCATACCAAATTCACGAACTCCGTAGTGTATATAGTTGCCTGAAGCATCTTTCTTATTCAATCTTTTAGAACCGGACCATAGGCTAAAACAAGGGCCGGCTAAATCGGCTGAACCACCTAGGAGTTCGGGCAACAGAGGCCCGTAAACATTCAGTGTATTCTGGCTCGCTTTACGAGAGGGGATTCTTAGTGCATCTTTTTGACATTGCTTAATGTAGCTATCGGCTTTTACCAGGAAATCTGGTGGAAGTTTTCCACTCTCACGACGCACAAACTCGAGTGCTATCTCAGGATACTCCTCACGGTATTTAGCGAAGAGACTCTTCCACTCCTTCTCTAATGCTTTACCTTTAGACCTTTGATCCCAATATGCATAGATATCTTCAGGGATCTTAAAAGGAGGGTGGTTCCAACCAATCGTTTTGCGAACGAGAGCTATTTCCTCCTCCCCGAGTGGTTGACCATGGCATTCCTTTCGGCCTTGCTTATTTGGGGAGCCGAAGCCGATCACGGTTTTACAGCAAATAATGGTGGGCTTATCAGAACATTCATGGGCTTTTTCAATTGCTGCTTTAATCGCAATTGCGTCATGGCCGTCAACATTAGGGATGACGTGCCAATGGTAGGACTCGAAACGCTTGGGTGTATCGTCAGTAAACCAACCTTCAATCTGCCCATCGTCAGAAATGCCGTTGTCGTCATAGAATGCGATCAACTTGCCCAAGCCTAAAGTACCAGCCAGAGAGCATACTTCATGGGATATGCCTTCCATCAGGCATCCATCCCCCATAAATACATAGGTGTGGTGATTGATCAACTTATAGCCTGGGCGGTTAAATTGAGCCGCCAGTACTTTTTCCGCCAGGGCCATACCTACGGCATTAGCAACCCCCTGGCCTAGGGGGCCTGTGGTGGCCTCAACACCAGGTGTGCAACCATATTCCGGATGGCCCGGGGTCTTGGAGTACAATTGGCAGAAATTCATCAGTTCTTCGATTGATAAGTCGTAGCCGCAAAGGTGCAACAGGGCATACAACAATATGGAACCGTGTCCATTAGAGAGGACAAAGCGGTCACGGTTAGACCAATTCGGGTTAGCTGGGTTGTGCTTTAGGTAATCGTTCCATAAGACCTCCGCAATGTCTGCCATGCCCATAGGTGTACCAGGATGCCCGCTATTGGCTTTTTGGACTGCATCCATGGATAAAGCACGAATCGCATTGGCCATGCTTCTTCTATAAGGAGAGGAGACCATGTAAATGTACTCTGGTGCTTTGAAAGCCGAAGCATCACCTTTACAAAAGGAGATCCCCAACTTAATGAGTGACAAACTAGTAATATAATAATTTTACAGTTTAATTTTCTATAACATAAACAATGAGCAATTTGTTGGCCTTTGTAAAAGATGTTGCCCTGCATTTGGCGGCATTAGTGATGATAAGAGATTATTTGCGTCTTCACAAAAAAAGCCTGTTTTTTCAAGAAATTTACAATCTAAAAAATTGTAATAATCATGATAAAAAGAAATAAAGACTGTATGTTAAAGATCTGTTGTGGATTACATATCTTGAAATATCTCTACCGCCGGGATCATTACTAAATTTCTTGGGGAAAAATTAGTGTGTATGTCAAAGAGTAAGAAAAGTCTAATTGCATACTATGTTTCATTCATTGATCTGTTGATGCTCTTGGAATAAATAAGGTTAGCTAAAGATCAATAGTTGTTGATTTACATGTCTCCATCATAAAGGTTAGAGGCAATGTTATGAATACAAGGTGTTTTCAATGAGTCCAGAACCATTTTCGAGAGAGCTTGGGCCCCAAGAAGCATTATTTATTGAAATGAATAGGTTATCTCGTGGTGGCCTGCAATTTGTTTCTTTTATAAAAGTCTGTGAGCCCTTGCAAATGGAGTCCTTGCGAGAGGGGTTGACTTACTTGCATAAGCGTCATCCATTTTTGAGGGCGCGTGTAAAAAGGGGAGAGCGATTAAGGTGGGTTTGTGATGTTGATTTTGTTGATGTGCCAATAGAAGTAACTTCAATTTTTGATCAGCTTGATTTGGAGAAAGAGTTTAGGGAACTTGCTGAGACCTTCATTGAAACAGAGGAGCATGTATATAGATTAAGGGTATATACAAATAAACAAGGCCTTGTTGATTGGATTTGTTTTATAAATATACATGCCATACTTGATGGCAGATCCCTCATGACGCTATTCTCTGATCTTGACAAGTTCCTATGCCTTCATGAAAAGCCAAGGCATGAAGTTAAATCACTCCCTTTGCTAAATAGTATTGCTAGTCAACTAGAGGCTTCTGGATATTGTGGTGAGAAGAAATTTGAGCATCAAATAGAAGGGGGAAGCCGTTGGGCGGTTGAGAAGAAAGCGTCAGTCGCTGATAGAAGAGCTTGTGCTAAGTCCTATTTAGTATCACCAAAAAAAATTGAAAGACTAGCTAGTTTAGCTAAAAAAAATCAGATTAAGCTAACGGCGCTTTATTGTGCTGTTGCATCAGTTGCTGCTCGGGTTATGCCGGCGTGTGGAAATTTGCCAGAAGTTATTTTCACGATGGATGCTCGACTATTGTGCAACCCTATTATCCCGAGTGATCATGTTGGTTCATTTTCAGAAACTGCCAGCCTAAAATTACCACCAAACGCAACAAGCTCCGATATTTTCGAGGTAGCCAAGCTTTTGAACAATGAGATTAATTTAGTGCTCCTCAAACAAAAACCAATGACAAAAAGCTTAAGATCTGACTATAGCATAGAGGAGGTCACCCGCATGGCTGCTGAGATCACTGCGCCGAAAGAATGCTTTCCGGCTGGTATTCTTGTTTCAAATGTAGGGAATATGCGCCTTCTTGCAAATGAAATGCGATATTTTGAAATTCGAAAAGGGATGATTAGTTTGAAAACTGCAATTAACCCCTTAATGATTATAAATTATACGACTTATCGCAACTCGGCTTTTGTATTCGGTTATTGTGAGCCTTTGATTAGCGAAGATAGTATCTCTGCGTATATTGATGAATATATGGGTATCATTAACAGATTGATCTCTAATGTTAAATGTTAGTTTAATATTGCGTCTTGCAAACTGTTGGTCAGTTGATTATCTGAAATATTTTCCGAAGTATAAGTATCAGTCATATTGCAATGCAATCTATTGAACACAATAATTTTATGATTTAGCCCTACAGGTCTGATTGATTAAATGGTTAATAGTATGATTCGTTGATGGGGTATATATCAGAAAATCTGAGATATAGCTAAGTCGCAGAATTCGAGCCTATAATTTTAATATGAGTGAATCTATAGTAGCTAAGACTTGGCTTGACCGTACGCTTTATTTAAATAGGAAATGATCCTGCCAAGTCTGAACTAATCTAACTGATACTTTACTCCACTGCTATTTTTTAGGCCTGATTCTCAGAGGCTTAACATTTCACGTAGCCGAGTGGCTGGCCGTCTGGCAACCTCTATTTCTTTCCCATCGGTCATGGTTATTATTAATCCACTATTAACCCACGGTTCTATATTCTTAATAAAGTTTAGATTGATAATTTGTTGTCGATTTACACGAAAGAATACTTCTGGATTTAATCGTTGTTCTATTTTGGTTAGAGATTTATAGATAAAAGGCTTGCTGTCATCGAAAAATACTTGAGCATGGTTGCCGCAGTTTTCAAAGTATCGAATTTTTCCAATTTCGATTAACCAGCAACGCTCCCCATCCTTGATAAATATTTTATTGTTGGAGTCTAAATAGCTTGTTGAGCTATTTGTATGCTCGGTGGGTGTTTCACTTGACGTCTTATCGAGAGCTTTCTTTAGTTTTTCAGGGTTTATGGGTTTAAGTAGATAGTCCAGAGCATTTACTTCAAAAGCTTGTATGGCGTATTCGTCATAAGCTGTTGTAAAAATAACCTGAGGTGTGAAATCCAGTTTTTCAAGTATGTCAAAGCCATTGCCATCAGGAAGATTGATATCCAAGAATACTAAATCAGGCTTTTCCTCTGATATAAGGAGAATAGCTTCTTCACAGTTTTTTGCTTCTGCTATTAAGTTTATATTCTTATAAGGTTTGAGTAACTCTCTTAATTCATTGCGTGCGAGTCGAGAATCTTCAACGATAATGGCTTTCACTTCTTATACCACTAATTGTAAGGGAGAGGAGGGAATATGGCACTGAGCAACTACCTGGGAGCCCTGCTGTTCAATTCCAAAATATGTCTTGTCTCCATATTGTATGGTTAACCTTTTTTGTATATTGATTAACCCCAGGCCGGTATTACCACTCTCTTTGGTTGACTCTCTGATGAGAGTACCTGGATTTATCACAGTGATTACCATATGATTGTCTTCTTTGGTGATTTTAACCACTAGTTCACCGCCTTGTTTACATTTTTCTATTCCATGGCGAACGGCATTCTCGGCAAGCAGCTGGATTAGGAGTGGAGGTATCCGCTCTCCCATTAAATCTTCGTTAACTTCCAATATGAAAGACAATCGATCTTCATATTGTATTTTCAAAAGTTCGATATACTGACAAACGATTTCCAATTCATCTCTTAATGGTACAGTTTTATGCTTATGGGCCATTAACGTATAACGTAAAAGGTCAGACAAGTTCGTCAACATATCCCTGGATTTAGCTGTGTCTTCAAGGATTAGTCCTCGAATATTATTGAGCCCATTGAATAGAAAGTGAGGATTTAACTGCCCCATTAGAGCGCTCATTTTTACTTCGTTCAGTTGTAATTTAAGTTGTGTTGCATCATGTTCAGTTTTTCGCAGTCGCTCTTTATTTTCTACTGTAACGTATATGAAAGTCCAGGTGAGCATAAGAAAAATAAAGAAGAGCCAATTGTCTAGAACAGTTTCCCAAAATGAGCGTGGAACTTCATGTCCCACAAATAAGTAATAATAAAATACAAGGCTAGTAGCAATATAGGTGCCAATAGCTCCAATGAATATGCTCGCTAAAAGAGAATGTGCCCATTGCTGGCGCCAACTTTTTTCAAAAAGTTCATATCTATATAAGACTTCCCGAATGACCAAAGTGGAAAGCCCAGCTGTAAGTGCTAGAGCTGTAATGTGTATTACAATTTTATCAATGTGATTCTGAGATAGTAGCCCTAAAGAGAAAACATTAACTAAAGAAAATATCAACCAGCCACCAAAATGGTAGGCCAAAAATTTTGCCGATGGCCTAGGGGATTTCAAAAGATTCATAGTTTAAACATCTAAGTAAGATGGCTCCTAAATCAGGAGCCATGTCTTGACATTCTTATCAAGTTTCAAAAGCGTTCATTCAGCCACGAGGATATTACTTCGAGAGCAATAGGTGAAAAGCTCTCCTCTAGTTCGGCATACTCTGAAAATGAGCCCTTATTGGCTATTTGAAAAAGGTGGTTCATTTTATTCAGCTCGATAGTTTTAAAGTCTTTATGTCCAGCGCTGCTCAATATTGATTGTATATTACTTAGGTTCATTTTTGCATCAACTTGGTAGTCAAGTGAGCCATTAAGAGCCAGAAGTGGTGACTTTGTTTGTTTCAAATAAGGTTCAGGATTGAACTTAACAAAATAACGGAACCAAGGAGTAGTATACTGCTTCTTTAGTTGTTCAACCTGAGCATCCAACTCCTCTTCCTGAGCGCCTTCGAGCTTCACGCTTTCATAAAGCAGCTCATGAATCTCATCATTAAGACTTTCATTCATTCCGAGTTGAGCAATATTCTCAAAAATCTCCTTATCCAACTGGCTAAGTCTTTGCATATTTTGTTCAGGTAAGTTATTGAACTTACGATTTCGTTGCCACTGATCGACCAGTAGTTCAGGTATTTTAACCCCTGGTCCAGCGAGTAAGATGGTAAATCCAATATCACTTCGACTACTGGCAACCATGGGAGCTATCATACCGCCTTCGCTGTGTCCAATTAATCCAACTTTACCCTTTGGGAGATCTTTACGACTGTTTAAATAATCTACAGCTGCGTTAGCGTCACTGGCGAAATCCTTGCTGGTTGCTGCTTGAAAATCACCACTTGAGCCGCCAATACCGCGGTCGTCATAGCGAAATACTGCATATCCTTGCCGTGTCAAATGATCGGCGATTACCGCAAATGGCTTATGGCCAAACAGGGTTTCATCCCGGTCTTGAGGCCCAGAACCACTGATAAGAACAGCAGTTGCTTTGATATTAGACTTTGGTTTAGTCAGTGTTCCCGAAATGATATTGCCTGTCGCAGCATTCTTAAAGCTTACTTCCTCTATAGCATACGGAAATGGGCCCTTTGGTGTTTGGGGTCGATTGCTAGTCCTGTTCTTTGCATCTTCAGATGCCCGGCTAAAGTTCAGAGGGGATGTCACTTCCTGGCTGATAAACCCAAATACAAGATCAACTGCTGCACTGTAAGTGCCTTTGTAGTTAATCTGTAAGTCTTCTACTTCGAAAGTGATACTGCTGTCCCGGATTTCCAGCATAGATATTTCTACTCCCTTAGCCCCAAGGGAAGGGCTATCTAAGGAGCCTTTCCACATACCGTTATCTTCTTCCAGGTGAATGACTACAGGTATATTCTTTTCACCATTAATCTGGGCTACGGACCTCCAATCCCCCTCTAAACCTGAAGCCATTACATTGGTTGATATTAAGCCAGTTGTGAGGATTACTGTTTTCAAGTGCCACTTGGCTTCTGCAAAGAGTGTTTTGATAGGCTGCATTTGTACTCTTCCTGTACCTACTTGTTTAATGGTTGATATTCTACCTGTCGATTAGCCTGGTGTTATAAATTTAGTAGGAGTGGCTTCCTGAGGGGATGAATGGTAGGGAGGGGCGATGAGCGGTCTAGGATTACTCTGAATAGGAAATTCAAACAGATATCTTGCTCATAAAGTGGTTGACCACAGACTTGAGACTAGGGTGCAAAGTATTCTAGTTTTGCTGTGATCGATCTCTCTATAAGGGAATTAGTCGGCCGATAGATCTTTGAGGGTTTACTAATTATCAGCTCCAGTATGGGGCGTTTATTATCAATATCTATAAGGTTTTCCCAATAGATTTTAATCTTTAGGTTAATTTAAGTATACCCACTCGATTTAATTTTTTTTTAAATAGCATTTCGTTTGAATGTAATAAAATGGCTCCCAAATTGGAGCCATAAATTCAAGTCAAATCTAGATTTTGAATCGTTCGTTTAACCATTCAGAAATTACATGTAATGCTTTTGGCGAAAAGCTTTCTTTTATTTCAGCATACTCAGTACTTGAACCTTTGTTAGCTATTTGAAAAAGATGATTCATTCTGTCAAGTTCAATGACCGTAAAATCTTTATGTCCGGTTCTATTTAACACTGATTGTATATTACCTAAATTCATTTTTGCATCAACTTGAAAGTCTAAAGAACCATTAAGAGCCAATAGCGGAGCTTTTATTTGTTCTAAATAGAATTCTGGATTGAACTTTAAGTAATCACGAAATATCAAAAGAGAGTACTCTTTCTTTACCTCTTCAAATTGGGTATTTATGTCTTCTTCGGGCACCCCCTCAAGCCTGATGCTGGAATAAATAAGATCCTGAATGGCATCATTAAGCGGTTCATTTAATTCAAGATTACCAATTTTCTCTAGGATTTCCTTATCTAACTCTTTGAGTTTGCTTAATATTTCTTCGGATAAACCATTAAATTTACGACCACGGTACCACTGATCAGCAAGCATAGTTGGTATTTTAACTGCAGGCCCAGCAAGTAAAATGGCAAATGCAATATCATCACGCCTACTGGCAACCATAGGAGCTATCATACCGCCTTCACTGTGGCCAATTAAGCCAGTTTTACCCTGAGGTAGGTCGCTACGGCTGTTCAAATAGTCAACAGCTGCACTGGTGTCACTTGCGAAGTCTTTTGTAGTTGCTGTTTGATAGCTGCCACTAGATCCACCAACGCCTCGGTCATCGTAGCGTAATACTGCATATCCTTGCCGGGTTAGGTGATCGGCTATTACGGCAAAAGGTTTATGTCCAAAAAGAGATTCATCTCTATCTTGGGGACCACTACCACTGATAAGAACAGCCGTTGCTTTAATTCTGGATGCTGGCTTGGTTAAAGTTCCCGAAATTAGATTGCTTGTCTCTTTATTTTTAAAATTGACATCTTCAATAATATATGGAGTAGATTTTTTTTGTGTTTGTGAATGATTGCTAGAACCATCAATATGGTCATTTATTCTGCTAAAAAATGTAAGAGATGATGCGCCTTTCTTAATGTTTGCACCAGCGATTAGGTCTACCTGATTAATGTAACTTCCCTCGTATTTGATATCTAGGGATTTTACTTCGAAAGCAATTCTATTATCTATAACTTCCAGCCTCGTAATGTCTAATTTCATTTCCTCTAAAGATGGGCTACTTAATACGCCAGTCCATTCACCGCTATTCTCCTCTAGTTGAATCACTATTGGTATGATCTTCTCATCATTTGTTTTAAGCATCGATCTCCAGTCGCCTTCAATGTCAGTGGCCATAGCATTGGAAGTCAATAAAGCGGCTAGGATTAATGACTTTAATCGCCACTTGGTAACTCTAAATTTCGTTTTGATCGTTTGCACCAGTAATTATTCCATAGGGTTAGTTGAATGGCTGGCATTCTAGATGTTGATTAACTTTGTGCAGTTAATTTAGTAGGGGAGGTTTTATATAATGGATGAGCGGTAAAGAAAGATGATGAATGGCTAGGTCCTGCGCAAAAGTAAACAGGTTCTATCGTGCCAGTTACTTTGGGTAATGTCCTTTCAGCTTGTTTTTGTTCGCTAGGCGAAAGATGGTTCTGTGTAGACGGTCAGTTTTAGCAGTTGAGCATACAGCATAAGTAGCTCAAAAGGACCACTCTTACTGTCAATCGCTCTAAAAGTCAGGGGAATCTCGGAGTTATTCTGAGGCTTCGTCAATGTTATAGTTTGGTGAGTGTCCTTTCTTATACACTAATACTGTTCTCATAAAGCGCATAAATAGTTCGCCATCTTGCTTGAAGCCACGAGTCTCAACCGTCACTATTCCCTGAGTGGGGCGGGAATGTGATTCTCGTTTAGATAGGATCTCACTCTCTGCGTAGATGGTGTCCCCCTCAAAAACAGGTTTCAGTAGCTGTACCTTATCCCACTCTAAATTGGCTACTACCTTCTTGCTGATAGTGTTTACTGTCATACCAGTTATAATCGCCAGGGTTAAAGTACTATCCACTAGCGGTAACTGCCACTCGGTTTTTTGTGCATAGTGGGCGTCAAAGTGTAACTGTGCCGTATTCATTGTTAATAGTGTCATCCAGGTATTGTCTGTTCGAGTTAATGTCCTACCTGGACGATGTTCAATGATCATACCTTCTGTGAAGTCTTCGAAGTAAAATCCAAAGTCTTCCCGGTAGCGATTATCGTTAATTTTTTTATATGGCTGGAATTGCATGACCACCACTTCCCTTTAAGTTTTAGCTAAGTTTATTGAATATAGAGATAACTTGCTTTGCTTTGGAGTAAACCGGTACATCAATCATCTCCCCTTGGTATTGACAGGCTTTACCCTTTGAATTGTTATAGATTTCTACTATTTTCTCTGCTTTTTCGTATTGTTCTTGAGTAGGCTTAAAAGAGGACTTGATAGCAGAAATTTGTTTGGGGTGAATGGCGGCCTTGCCATTGAATCCCATCCCCTTAACGATATTTAGTTCTTTATTTAGTCCATCTTCATTATTGAAATCAAAATAGGGGGAGTCAAAGCAGGCCAGATTGTTTGCCGCTGAAGCTTCCACGATTTTACTACGTGCAGAGCTTAGGGCGTTTATTGAGTTGTCACAATTGAGGTCGCTGGCATAGTCTGCGGCACCAAACATTAAGGCCTGCAGTTTTTTGGGGCTGTCCTTAACAATATTGTGGATATTCATTGTTCCACAGGCAGTTTCGATTAAAGCAATAATGGCTATGTCTGTATAAGTTTGAGCGAGGAGTTTACCAAGTTGTTGGATATCATTAGGAGACTCTGTCTTTGGGTAAAGTACAGCGTCGATTTGTAACTTGGTTGTAGTAATGGCAAGTATGTCTTTTAGTCCTTCATTGCTCGTTAGGTGGTTGATTCGAATAATGTTGGCAGTATTGTCGCTTTGGATCTTGGAACAGTAGTGAATAGCATTGTCTCTGGCTAATTGCTTATCACTAGCAGGTACACTGTCTTCGAGATCAATAATAATTGCGCTGGCTTCTACCTCTGTTGCTTTCTGAAAAAGATTAGGCTTATTACCTGGCGTAAAAAGCAGTGCAGGATGAATGTATAGGTTGATCATAAGGTTGGTTAGATAAAGTTGTGTTCTTTAGCCTGCTTTATCAGGTTGTCTCTAAAGTCTGGGTGTGCAATGTTAATTAGGGCATGTGTGCGTTCTGTGGTTGACTTACCCATAAGCTGGCAGCAACCGTACTCAGTAACGACATAGTCAACATCCAGTCTAGAGTCTGTTGTGATTGTATTTAGGCGCGGTACAACCCGGGAAATTTTCCCTCCCTGTGCCGTAGAACTACTCGCCAATATGGTTTTACCATTTCTTGAGTAATATACGCCTCTGATAAAATCCAATTGTCCACCCACCCCAGAGAATTGATGATCGATAAATTCTGCATTTACTTGCCCATTGAAATCGATCTCAATAAAGGAATTGACTGAGATCATGTTGTCAATTTGAGCAATAGTTTGTGGTTCATTCACGTAGGAGACTGGAAGGCAGGCCATTGAAGGGTTGTTATCAATAAAGTCATAGAGTGTCCTATCCCCTATGGCAAAGGTGAACACATTGAGGTGGGTGTTTAGTTTTTTGCGTGAATTATTAACCGCACCAGATTTGATTAGGTCTATCATTCCGGAGGTGATGACCTCTGTATGTATCCCTAGATCCTTCTTGTTTCTCAGCTGCTCGCACACGGCATTGGGAACACCTCCAATCCCCATTTGAATTGTGGCTCCATCGGGTATTAGCGGTGCAATATAATCGCTAATTTTCTTATCCAGTTCAGAGGTTTCTCTTTGCGGTTCTTCAATTAATGGAGTGTCGTTTTCTATAATTGCATCTACCTCACTAATGTGAAGTAAAGTGCCCCCAGAAGTTCTCGGCATGTTTTTGTTGACTTCAACGATGAGTTGGTCTGCATGTCTGGATAACTCAATCGCATAATCTCCACTAGTACCAAAATTGAAATATCCATATTTATCCATTGGGGATACAGTTACGAGGAAAGCATCTAGATTCACTTGCCTTTTTATAATTTCCGGGTATCGACTAAAAGAAATGGGAACATAATTGATATACTTCTTTCCTTTGGCGAAGCCTTTCTTTGCAAGCTTGACCTCGTCTTTGGTAAGCATGGATGAGAAGGGTCTGACGCGATCTAGCAAGTCCTCCTGAAAGATTGTTTTCATCGCGACACCGCCACAACGCATGTAATAAACCATGAGTTTTTTTATGTCGCCTGTCCGAACTCGGTTTTCTAAAGCTTTAAGTAAAGCTGGCGGGGTTGCTACGCGCATACCCATGGAGATGATACTCTCGCTGGGGATAGAGGCTACGGCATTATCGGCTGTGGTTAGCTTTCTGTGGTATTCATCGTCGTGATTCATAGTGGGCTAAATTTCCGGTGCCTTAGGTGGGTTCTTGCCGTGTTTTTGGTGGATTTCTTGTCTTCCGTGAGCCTTGACTTTTATGTGTAGGGTTTGAAATATTTTTAATAAAGTAGATTTCGTAAGGTTTAAATTATACTTTTGACCTGTTGGGGAAGATGAATATTCTGCAGGTTTACCTTGCCTTGCTACGAATCTATGCCATTGTTCCAGGGCATTATAGGTGACATTTAGAGGGCTAAGATCGATAAAGTGATATGTTGGGGTTGTTTCGCGACTATTTTTCTAGCAACTGTTTCAAAGCTTCATTAAATTAATTGATTTGCAGGCAATATAGAAAAATGCTCTTTAAGTAGATGCATAGCGATTCTACCTAACGACGGCAGTTTCCTTGTCATGTTAAAGTTTGCTCAAACTTAAGATGTTGCACATACTTTCTAAACCTTCTGCCATTTTTTTTCGAAGGTGTCTTTCTATTCCTGCGGTGAGGGGAAATAAGGCCAATTTTACGGCGGGCAGGCTGTATCGTAGCGGATTCCCAATCCGGAGCTTTGTTGTACGAACAGGCGTCATTTCTTTGTTTTCTATCTTGCCCCTGAATGCAAAATCCACAAGAGATCTTCAAAATAAACAGAGTTATCAACGAGGTTGGGACTACCTTTGTCACGTTTTAGTTGGGGGAAGACATGGCTCAAGAAATTCCACTGTGTGTCTGTTAATTCTGACTTAATTCTACTCACACCTGCTGTTCTTATCATTCTATTCGATCATAAGAATAACTGATTTCAATTTATGAAAAAGTTTCTAATATTATTTGATTTCTCGCTAGAGAGTTGACTCTCTCCGTGAAATAAATATTGGCAATGTCAATTAAATTCACGGGTAATGAATTGTGATGTTTTACTTTGATTGTGTTTGTGCATGGGATCGTGAATAGATTCAACAATCATGTATTTATGTGATGTGGAATAGAAGTTTGATCAGGTTTGTGTGAGCGGCCGAATATAATCTAGAAAAATGTTGGTTTACTTTGGTGATTATGGTTTTGGCGGTGGTTAGAAATTCAGTTTATAAATTGTAGCGATGTAAAGCGACCGTGAAATATCATAAACCAGATTTGATAGGGTTTTAGGCGGGCTGTATAGAGAATTCCGTCAGGGTCTCTGCAGGTTCAATCGATTTTTTTTAATTTCTTGGTGTGTAAAAAACGGAGGCTTATTGCCATAAACCCCCGAAGCCTGTGAGATAAATTATTGATTGGTTACTTAGCGCCAAACACCCCATTGCCCGGTTGTGCCTGGCTCTTCACCCCTGGTCCACCATCCGGCAGTCCATGTTTTACCGTTATGGCTTACCGTGTCCCCAGCAGTGTAGATTTGGTTACTGTCCCAGGTTTGAATAGTGGGATCTGTGGGATCTGTGGGATCTGTGGGATCTGTGGGATCTGTGGGATCTGTGGGATCTGTGGGTGTCGAGGGTTCAACGACAAAGGAGTAGACCTCGTCATCATTGGCAGAACTACTACTTACGGTTAACTTGAAACTCAACTCGTGTCGGGCATTGGTTAAACTTGAAGTGTCAATAACCAATGCACCACTCGGCCCGGCTGCTGTTTCCACTGGGCTGCCACTCACTTGTGACCACTGGGTATCAGTGATGTTTCCTGTGCTTTCTCCTGTAGAGAGCACCAGTAATTCACCGTGCTCGACCTTGGCTATGTCGAGAGGCTTTAACACCTTGGGCGTAATAGACGCAATCAGTTCACTGCCATTACTTGTGATGCTGAACTGGCCTGAAGCGCGTGCATCTTTAGAGTTAAAATAGTTGCCATGCAAGTCGCCTTGGAAATACATGTAATGGTTCATTTCCTCATGCCAGCGACCGATAAAGACATTTCCATTGTGATTGGATTGATACCAGCCAGTAACTTGAGATGCCAGCAGTCTATCCCAATCATTTTTATTGTCCTCAGTAATTGCTAATGAAAACGATGAGTGTTCCTCACCATTTTTATTGAAGACCGTATAATTGACAGTATCCCCTACAGCTACTGAATCGATATTAATACCCTGCGGGATAAAGGTGTTGCCTTGAATAAGGTATGGCTCTGTTGTACCCGGATCAGGTTCGGTAGGCGGTTGAACATCACCATTTACAATGGTGATATCACTACAGTTGTAGAAACCTTCACCCGCTGCATCTACTCGTTGCCAGCGTACAAATAAAATCGCATTGCCTACCCTGTCTTGAGGGATCGTAACATTCATTCGGTATTGGCTATTCACAACTGGCACATCGCCCACTTCCTGAATAAGCTCCAAGTCATCCCAGGCGAGAGGCTTTGAAAGGTCAGCGTTGGGTTTGGTTAGATAAAACTGCCAAAAAGAGGGGTTGTGCGGTGCGGTTGCATTGAATACGTATTCAAAAGTTCCAGCGTTAACTTCAACTCGGCTCCAAGTGTCTGTAGCTGCACCCATGCCCTTTTTTTGTGGGTCATTGGCATAGCAGAGTGTTCCATCTGGAATGGCTGCTTTTACGGCCGTAAAATTATTGTAGTCAGTAATGTTGATGGAAAATTCATTGTGTTGCTGAAATGGATAAGACCCGGAGATGGTTTTTGCTAATGCACAGCCAGGATTTGGGGGAGTTCCAGACCAGACATTCCCTTGGTCATAGCATATCTTTTGCCTCGCCTTTGGGTATTCAGACCAGCCGTGAGCTTGAACCTGCAAGCTGAAAGGCATCAGTAGTAATGTGGCAATGGCACATTTTGTTCTTAGTAGCATGGATTTACTCCTGGTATCTCTATTTTTGTGAGTCCGTTAACTTCGTGAATAAGAGTGCTTCACGGTGGTTGAATTTTTGTAATAAAAATCTGTTTGTAGAGTGTTTCTTTAGATGATGTCGAAAAATCTAGGTGACACTCTAAATTTAAAATCCAGTGTGAACTGTGACGAAGGTTGAGTTTTTTATTACTTAAAAAATGTAAAAAAATTTCGAATTAATATTTGTGTTTGTTCAGTTGCATCACTCAAACAGACATTCGGTTTGGATGTGGGTTCCCGTTGGTAGGGTAAAATCTAACTTCTTGGTTTCTCTTTCCGGATAAATTGTCGGTGACCAGATTTGCCATTTTGGTCTAGATATGTCTTTTTTGATCCCGATATCTCAGTTAAATAAAGTCAAAATACGATGTTAAGGGTAAAACTTCTGGTTTTTTTCTCTTTAGCGGATTTATATGTGGCTTCGTGAACATCTGGTTTTAGTGACCGGGATGGATAAAAAAGCTGGATAGTCTGTATGGTCATTTCTTTTTATTGCAAACATCGTGGCTCAATGACCACAGGGCCACACTGTGACGATTTTGGCATAACACGCTTTCAGTTTGCTTGAGGGGCTTCAGGTAAATTACTTGGAGTTAAAGGCATTGTGGGAATTTTATTTAGGGCACTTATTTGGTGGTTTATTTGAAGTTGTGTTCTCTGCCCACTTGAACAGGCCCTCTCTAAAGCTTAGGTGAGCAATGTTGGTCAGTGCGTGTGTGTGGTCAGTCGTGGGTTTTCCCATTGATTGACAGTAGCCATATTCTGTAACAATGTAGTCAACATCAAGTCTCGAGTCTGTTGAGAGTGTATTTAATCGAGGCTCAATTTTTGAGACGCTTCCTTTTTAAATGGTAGAGCCACTTGCTAATATAGTTTTATAAAATCCATCTGACCATCAACACCTGGAATTGATGATCAATAAATTTGACGTTAACCAGCCCATTGAAATCGATCCCAATAAAGGGGCCAACCGAGATCAAGTTGTCAATTTTTCATTCTGGAATAGTAAAGCAGTCTGTTTGTTGGAATGCCTCAAATTGCTTGTATGTATACCGATTTGTACGTATCCATGAGGAAGTTGCTGATGTCACTATGAGCTTGTAAACCATTCAATAGGCAGTAGGCTATTTGTTTTACGAAAAGGTAAGTAAAACGAGATTGTTATTGAACTTGGCAGGAAAGCCCTTATAGCGGCTTGGCGTGGATAAAAAGAACGCGAAGATTGAGTGGCCGGTCAATGACCGGCCGTATGATATTCCTGTCTTTATTCCACAGAAGACCGAATTAAGTAGTCAAACGCTCCCAGTGCCGCTGTGGCCCCTGCTCCCATTGAGATCACAATTTGTTTGTAGGGGGCAGTAGTGGCATCGCCGGCAGCGTAGACGCCTGGAATGGAAGTTGCGCCGCGCTCATCGATTTGAATTTCACCCATACGATTCATTACGACATCACTCTCTTTGAGGAATTCTGTATTTGGCACTAGTCCGATTTGCACAAAGACTCCTGCAAGGTCGAGCTTTTTACTCTCTCCCGATTTGCGATCGGTGTAGGCAAGGCCATTGACTTTGTTACCATCCCCCAATACTTCGGTAGTTTGTGCATTGAGGATAATATCGATGTTGTCCATTTGTTGTGTCTTGCGCACCAGTACTTCATCGGCACGCAGTGAGTCAGCGAACTCCAGTACGGTGACATGTTCGACAATTCCAGCAAGATCAATAGCCGCTTCAATACCAGAGTTACCGCCGCCAATAACCGCTACGTGCTTACCTTTAAAGAAGGGCCCATCACAATGGGGGCAGTAGGCAACGCCTTTGGTACGGTATTCCGCTTCGCCAGGTACACCAAGCTCTCTCCATCTTGCACCAGTGGCCAGCACCACAGAGCGACTGGATAGGGTGGCACCGCTCTTTAGTTCTATATCTACCAGTTCATTGCGCTGTAAATTTGCCGCACGTTGGTCAGTAATAATATCTACACCGTATTCTTTAACGTGCTGTTCCAGGCTGGCTGCTAGCTTCGGGCCTTCTGTATAAGGTACGGAGATAAAGTTCTCGATACCTACAGTATCCATCACCTGGCCGCCGAAACGTTCAGCTACTAACCCGGTGCGAATACCTTTACGCGCAGCGTAGATGGCAGCTGCTGCGCCGGCAGGTCCACCACCAATGACTAGTAGGTCGTAAGGAGCCTTGTCATTCAGTTTTTCAGCTTTGCGTTTTGCGGTACCTGTATCCAGTTTGCCAATAATCTCCTCAAGGGACATTCTGCCTTGGCCAAAGTGTTCGCCGTTTAAGTAGACCGCAGGTACCGCCATTACATTGCGTTGCTCTACTTCCTGCTGGAACAACCCTCCATCGATCATCTCGTGGGTAATGTTCGGGTTGAGGGTGGCCATCAGGTTCAGTGCCTGTACGACATCCGGGCAATTTTGGCAGGAGAGAGAAATATAGGTTTCAAAGTGAAATTTACCTTCCAGATTACGTACTTGCTCCAGTAGCTGCGGGTCTGCCTTGGATGGGTGGCCACCCGCTTGCAGGAGTGCCAGAACCAATGAGGTGAATTCGTGGCCCAGGGGAATACCGGCAAAGCTTACACGGGGTTCCTCTCCAGCAGGGGCGATAGCCATGCTTGGTGTGCGCTTAGCCTGGCCCTGCTGTGCAGTAATTTTTTTGGAGAGCCCGGAGATTTGATCTACCAGGGCTTCCAGCTCTTTCGATTTTTCGCTGTTATCTGTGGACACACGAATCTCGATCGGTTTGACGATATTCTGCAGGTAAGTGTCCAGTTGTTTTTTCAGGTTTGCGTCCAACATCGGTGTGTCCTTTCTCTAACTAATTCAGGCTTGGTTGTGGCCCACCATCTAGATGGGCCGGGTCAGAGGCATTGGGTTTATATCTTGCCTACCAGATCGAGGGAGGGCGCTAAGGTTTCTTCACCTTCCTTCCACTTAGCAGGGCAGACTTCTCCAGGGTGAGCGGCGATGTACTGGGCCGCTTTGATCTTGCGTAACAGCTCACTGGCATCGCGGCCTATTCCGCCGGCTGTGATCTCCACAATCTGGATACGACCTTCCGGATCGATGACAAAGGTGCCGCGATCGGCAATGCCCTCTTCTTCGATCATCACTCCGAAATTACGAGTGACTGTGCCAGTAGGGTCGCCAATCATGGGGTATTGAATTTTACCGATGGTGTCGGAAGAGTCGTGCCAGGCCTTGTGGGTGAAGTGTGTATCGGTAGATACGGAGTAGATCTCCACACCCAACTTTTTGAACTCTTCGTAGTTGTCCGCCAGATCACCCAGCTCGGTGGGGCAAACAAAGGTGAAGTCTGCGGGATAGAAGAAGAACACCGCCCACTTGCCCTTTACGTCGGCGTCGCTCATATCGAAGAAGTCGCCATTCTGATAGGCCTTGGCGTTAAAGGGCTTTAGTTGGGATTCGATGTAACGTGACATGGATAACTCCTTATTCATCACTTTCTATTCAGTCTTTGTCTTTGGAACGGCATTGATACTATCGATTCATGGCTTTTAATAAAAATTATCAATATAAATGCTTCTAATAAATTTTCCCAATCGATCATTGGTTTTTAGGGGAGGGGAAGGCGCCAGTTGGTTGATGTAGCCTTGTCGTTACAGGCTCAAGAACAGAAAAGACTTGGAGTCTAAATGGGAGGACGTTAGCAATGAGTTAAACAAGTAACTCGGATTCATGTGAGCCTGGATGGCTTCGATTTGATATGAGATTGCCCCTATGAACCAAAATGTGGTGCATGTCATCGTGATTGGTGTTGGCTTGCCAGGGGAGTCAATCGGATGGCTGCATCTTTCTCAGTTGATGAGTATGCCTAATGTCGTGGTAGATGCCATTGTTGAGCAGCACTGGTTGTCTGCTGATGTTTCGTCTTCCAAAAAAGGGATGGCATTTCATGAGGAGATGGCAAGGCTCAAAGATCAATTTGGTGACTTCAAACTCTATTCCTCTTTAGAACAATTACCTAAGGCAAATCTTTCCTACAAAAGCTTGGTGTTGATCTCGGTTAGAACTCAATCAACTAAAAAGATTTTTGATTATGTTGTATCCAAGGGGTACAGAAATATCTACTTGGAAAAACCTGGCGCCGATTCACTGGAAAAATTGCGTGACATGGAGAGACGTGCTAGTGAGGAGCACGTGAAAGTTGTTATAGGCTATCAGAAGCATATTGCCAGCTACGTAAGCGAAGCTGAGAGAATTAATGAACAATGGCAGTTAAAGTCTAGAAGTGTGGGATTTATACATCACAATCCACACCCAGAGGCTAATTTGGAAAGCATCTTCAGGCAAAATGCCGAAGGTATGTTACTTAACCAGTGTTGCCATGAGCTTGAACTTTGTGTCGCAAAGTGGAATCTAGCCCCCCACAACATTGTGGATGTAGTGGTGAATCAGGATGAGACGGCACAGAAGCAATTTGGTGATATTGAGGATTTCAAAAAGCTATCTTTTACTTTAAAAACCAATTTGGGAATCAGTTTTTCCTTTCTGGCTACCCGTTGTGAAGGTGTAGAAAACTGTATAGTGATGCGGAAAGGGCTCAGGGGTAGGCCGATTTTCATTCGACAAGCTATGCCGGATAGGCTTGATCGCGCGCTTGAACTTACAAGAAAGGAAGAGGGGGCCATATGGTATTGCTATTTATTTGAACAAGATTATCGTGATTTGAAGAGGCTTTTCATTGAATCTATCTTGGATGATGATAATGAAAAATACCATCGGCTACCGCGGTTAAATCATGCATGCAGTGTACTTGAGTTAGCCGCATTGATTGAGCCTAGTATCAAGGCCCAAGTGCGAGCAGACGAAAACCATCACTCTATTGTCCAAGTTTCAGACACTATTTGTCAGGCCCCTACAAATCAGAGAATCTGGTATCACCACGGGCTGTTTGACCTCGGCAATAGGTTTCTTATTGAGCTGTTAAGGCCCCCAAAGAACAGAATTATTTGTTGTGTTGATAACAAGATTTGGAGTTTGTATGAAAAATCTATCTTTGCGTGGGAAAAGTCTGTTGGGGTTAAATTTATTCCAATTGTTATGAAGGGCGGTGAGCAGTCAAAAAATATTGACAGTCTTTTAAAAATGATTGATGAAATATGGAAGGTCAACCCTCTTCGTTATAGGGAGCCAATTGTAGCTATCGGGGGGGGAGCGGTAACGGATACAATAGGGTTTGTCAGTGCGGTATGGCGACGAAATACGCCCTGGATACGTATCCCAACTACTCTAATGGGCATGATTGACTCATCTATCGGTATTAAGGTTAGCGTAAACCACAATATCAAGAATGGGATAGGTGCTTTTCATAGCCCTTTGCACACAATAATTGATCCAACCTTCTTAAAAACTAATCCACAGCGAGTGCTGAAAAGCGCGATTGGTGAAATGATTAAGGTTGGCGTGGTATTTAATAGAAGTGTACTCGATACATTGTCAGCACAGGGTGCATCATTATTAGAAAATAAATTTCTGGAACCTGATGGGCTCCCGGGAGAAGCATCCTATAAATTACTGATAAATTGTATCGATGCAATGCTTGACAGTATCGCGGGAGATTTAAAAGAGGAAAATTTATCTAGGCCAATGGACTTTGGACATACGCTATCTCGATGGTTGGAGCGTGATGAGGCTTTTAGGTTGATGCATGGTGAAGCTGTGGGTATTGATTGCCTATTTACTTCACTGGTTGCTGAACAGATGGGATTGATATCTAAGGCAGAGGTTGAATTACTGTTTGACATTTACGTAAATCTGGGACTTTCCGCTAGTGTGAAGGGGCTGAGTCTGGATGTATACAAAACGGCAATTAAGCAGATTTCAATCCACCGCTCAGGAGCGTTGCGCGCGCCTCTACCTGCACCTCTCGGAAGGTGCATATGGGTGAACAAAATAAAGGGTAAACATCTTGAGGGTGCCTGGAATAGCCTGCAAGAGAGGCTTTACTGCCATCCCGAACTCGTCTTAGATCCTGATACTATAGAAGATGAAGAGGGGCTGATTGAGAACGTAGAAATAGCGAGTGCTTACACCCCAGAGAAGGTCTCTCCCAAAAAGCTACGTTGGGGGTTTATTGGTTGTGGAAGGATTGCGAATGACTTTGCCTTAGTGATCAATTATCTGGAATCTGCAGAAATTCATGCAGTGGCTTCTAGGGATTTTGGGCGGGCTAAAGATTTTGCAGTTAAGTATGGAGTCTGTCGGGCATATGGAGATTACCAGGAATTAGTTTCTGATCCAGACGTCGATATTGTCTATATTGCGACTATTCCCGAGTTACATCGACAGCATGCTGAATTGGCTCTAAGGGCAGGGAAGCCGGTACTTATTGAAAAACCTATAGCGCTGACGGTCGAAGATGCCCAAAAGATTAAGGATCTTGCCAATAAAAAGCGGCTTTTTTGCATGGAAGGTATGTGGATGAGATTCTTTCCAGCTATACAACACTGCAGAAGCATAATAACTTCCGGTGGCATTGGGGATGTTTGTCAGCTACGGGCTGATTTGAGTTTTGATTTACGCATGGACGAAGGGCTTCAGTCTTCTAAATGGAAAGTTGGGGCAGGTTTGGATGCCGGCGTATATCCAATACATGCAGCGTTGATGATGCTGGGTAGGGATACATCAGATCTGCAGTTCTCTGGTGTACTTGATGATCATGGATTTAAGGAAGATGGAGCTGGACTAATTTATGCTCACTTTAACTCTGGATCTACTGCAGTTGTGTCTTGGAGTCACCTGGTGGAGGGAGCAGAAGAGTTGGAGATCTATGGAACTGAAGGCAGGATAAAAGTCTTTGCGCCAGCGCATTGTCCAACAAAGGTTTCAACAACTAAAATTTCAGGTGATAGAAGATCGAATAATGTTTCTAAGATGTATGAATTCCCGCTGCCGAGAATTAGGGGTAAATTTAATTATCCCAACTCTGAGGGGCTATACTACGAGGCTCGGGTTGTGCAGCAATGTTTGGAGAAAGATTTAATCGAGTGCCCGGAGCTTCCTCTAGCAGACTCCGTGCGGGCTATTCAGATGGTTGTAGAGTGCGATCACTATATTAAAAGAAGAGCTGCGTGAAGCGAAAGATCTATTGGTTTGGATTGTTATCCTGTTATGGGGCGCTATTTCTTCTAGGTTTTATAGAGGTTTATAAAGCGCCAATTTACCCTCAAATCCTGGATTACTTTTCTGTAACCCCTTCTAAGGGTTCTACCTTTTTCTTTTTGTCCACTTTTTCTGCCTTATTGATGACTCTATCAGGGTCTTTATGGGTAAAGAGAGTTAGAGTGATATCGGGTTTGGGGTTGTTTGTCGCTTTTATGGGGGGTGGCTCAATATTATCGGGAGCTTCTGGTTATTTTCATTCTTTTCCCACTCTTATTTTAGGCAGTTTTATTTTTGGAGTGGGTGCAGGGGGCTGTATGGTACTGATTAATGTAGCAATCCCTCTTTTTGTTCCTCAAGATCTCGCGCGCCAAGGGTATTGTGGGTTGCATAGCACCTATGGAGTTGCATCAATACTATCTCCCTTAATACCTGCATTATCCTATAAATATCATTTTGGTTGGGAGGGGGGTTTCTATTTATTTGGCGGACTTGCTGCTGTCATTTTTCTATATATTTGTGTCGGCTTATTCAGGAGAAAACGAAGGTATCAAACGGGAGGTGGGGACATTGATCCCAGTGCTTATCGAGAAAACAGTAAGCGAGATGAAGAGCCAAAAGAATGGTGGATTGCAATTGGGGGTGGATTGATTGTTTCTGCATATAATGGATCTGAACACATCCTTGCTAGTCGACTGGTGTTATTTCTTGATGCAAGGGGTGGTCCATGGGCTGTTGAGGCAGATATTTTACTTTCAATTTTTTTTGCCCTGCTATGTATTGGAAGGATATTCTTTACCTTTATCCTGCTAAGGGGTAGTGCATTTATTTGGTTGATAATTTCTTTCGCATCAACAGCTGTTGTATTTCTTCTTGGTTATTGGGTTAATCCTTTGTGGTTGCCTGTATGTGGTCTAACACTATCTTACCTTTTTCCCTATATGATGGAGTGGTTGACGCGCAGCTCAAGAAATCCACCGTTTACTGTTTCATTTTCTCTTGGAATGGGTGGCGTGTTTTTGATATTTGCCCATGCTTTAGTAGGCTGGCTGGATGAGAATTATGGTATACAAACTGCTATCTATATAGTTCCAGTATTTCTTCTGGCGGGGATTGTTTTCTGCACACTGGTAGCCTTTATTGAGAGGTTGGTAAAGTCTCGGTAAGCTCCTGATAATCCATATTACCTTTATGGCTCAGAAAGAAAGTTAACCCGTTAAAATTCTCAATGTGCAGGGTTATTTAATCCTACAAGTTGAGACTTGGAGAGCTACTAGATGGTCGGATTGGTGGCGCAGTGTTCAGTACTAAGGCTCGATGGAGAAGCATATTAAGTTACTCTAACCGCTAGGATAGTAGGTATCATCTAAGTTGATTGGTTTGCAAATAGTGCTCCTAATCGTATTGATCAAATAGTGCTTGAAATATACTGGCATATTATTTACGCTAAGCGCCTGTAATAGATGCCCACGCCTTGGGAAATACTAATCTAATATCTTGTCCGGAGTCATTTACGCCAATGAATTAAGCCCTGCGCATAACTGGAACTAAGTTCGCACTCTATCGCTGCGGACCTAATCAATCCTTTGCAGGTGGCGTATCTTCCTCAAACACCTATCTTGGCTGATAGCAGAAATACGCCGCACGGTCCTATGATCGGAGGGCATATGACAGCTATTTGTACTCTTGAAAACATCTCCCTGATATTTGGGGACACCCCGATTTTCCATAAAGTAAGCTTGGAATTACCTATTGGAATCACTGGATTAGTTGCACCTAATGGCAGTGGGAAATCCACACTACTAAGTATTCTTCACGGTCAAACTTCCGTTACTGGTGGTAAGGTATCTTGGAGAAGACGCCATCATCTGGTGAAACAGCTTAATCCCCAACTTGATTTTCGGATTGTCGATTGTCTCGCAGATGGCCATTTGTATGAAGTTTTTTTACGGGTTGAGCAAGGGCATGCATCAGAGGATGATCTGATATCTGTTGCAGACTATTGGCACCTGCCTCTTACTTGGCAACGCCAGCTAGAGGAAGCAAAAATCAATGCGCCATTGGATACGCCTATAGAACGATTGAGTGGTGGTCAGAGAGCCAAGTTAAGCCTTGCCTATGCATTTTCTCTCTCAAGTGACTACTTACTGCTAGATGAGCCTAGCAATCATCTTGATCAGAGTGGGCGGGAGTGGCTGCAGGAGAAAATCTTAAATCATGCAGGAGGGGCACTGGTCGCTAGCCATGATGTAGAGTTACTAGAAAATACTAGGCAAATAATAGAGATATATCAGCGAGGATTGAAAACCTATGGCGGCGCATATAGTGCGTATATGCAACAAAAAGAAACAGAGCAAGCAGCCCTGCTCCAAAGGGCAGAGGGTAATCGAAAAGAGTTCAACCAACTAAATAATGTCAGGCAGAAAAGTCTGCATAGTTTCGCTACTAGACAACGGCAGGGAAAAGGCAAGCGGAACTCTCAAAGTAAGAGTCTTATGGACTCACAAAAAGATCGTGCAGGGAAAGGTCTTGGAAAATTAAAGCGAAAGTTAGAGCAGCGCCAGTTACAGTTAGAGAAAAAAAGAGAGGAAATAAGTAAAATAACAGTAATTGAGTCACAGAGGCTAAGGCCGCAAAAGCTTTCCCTCTCTAAGTGTGATTCTCGCAAATCAATACAATTACATCTTGAAAATTTGCAGCTCCCATATGGTTCTCATAATAAGCCTATATCTTTAACACTCCGCAAGGGGGAACGTTGGAGGATAGCGGGTGGCAATGGTAGTGGAAAATCCACTCTGCTAAAGGTCATAGCTAGCCAGCTAAAAGCTCTAAGTGGCGTCTGTCAAACTCGTGGAAGTTTGTGTTATTTAGATCAGGACTTCAGTTTTCTCAATAAAGAGTTATCCGCCTTAGAGAATCTTTTCTATCTTCACCCCGGTAGAAAAGAATCTGAATGGCGTACCATGCTAGGTAGTTTGCGGCTAAGGGGGGATACGCCGCTGCTGCCTCTCAGGCTCCTAAGTGGAGGGGAGCAACTAAAAGTGGCACTACTTGCCGTTACGCGAGGCACCATTGCCACAGACCTCATACTACTAGACGAGCCAGATAATCATCTGGATCTGGATTCCCGCCAGCTATTAGTAGATGCCATTATGGATTTTTCTGGTGCTGTCTTATTGGTCTCACATGATCTGAGTTTTATTAATGCTATAGGTGTAGATAGTCAGCTTAATTTGGATTGAAGAATCTTTATCGTTTGGTAGGTAAGGGGGTGTTTGTAGGTTGTGTGTTACCGGTGGCAAGCTCTATAGTTGATGATGATACTAGCCTAGTACTTTGTATTTTTATCAATAATCTCTGGACATTTGCTATTGTCGAGAGGCTTTGGAGTGAGCTTTCAACATAATTCCAAATCTTGGATTGGCTAATCTTTCGGGGTGGGGAATAAAGAATGCTGACCAAGTTGTTAATCATAAGTTTGCTAGTCGATCGCCCTTTCAGTAGATGAAATTGTTAAAATTTTGGCTAGAGATAAAGATCTTTTTTGTAGTGAAGCTATGTGGATGCGCTTCTTTCCTGCAGTTGAATACTGTCGGGAAATCATTAAAAACGGTGAAATTGGAGAGATTCAACAAGTTAGGGCAGATTTTAGTTTTGATATGATGAGTGATGAAGGCTTGGAGTCACCAACCTGGAGAACAGGGGGTATCTTTGATGCTGGTGTGTATCCTGTTCATCAATCTTTAATGATTTGTGGAGAAAATATTAAAGAGACTGCGTGCGCTGGGATAATTGATGGTTATGGTTTTGGGCAAGTTGCCGCAGGTATGCTCTATGCTCGTTTTGAAGGATCTTTATCCGCAATCTCAGAATGGAGTATTTTATATGAAGGTGCGGAGGAAACCGATATTTATGGGTCGGAGGGTAGAATTAGGTTGCATTCTCCAGCGCATACTCCAACGTGTGTTTCGGTAATTAAGTATGGCGGGAGTCGCCGAAATCCAGATAATACTTTTGAAACACAGGTCTTTCGCCTGCCTAGTATTCCCGGAAAATTTATCTTTCCATGCTCTGAAGGGCTGATTTATGAGGTCGCCGCTGTACAACGGTGTCTTGCTGCAGGACGCACTGAATGCCCCCAAGCTCCTATAGATGATTCATTATTGGTTATTCAGTTATTATCCGAGTGCGATCACATTATCAAAAGTAGAGAGAATTAGATTCTTTCTGCATTTAGATTTGTGATGATCAGGTGAGTTTTTTCTGAAAAGAAATCCGTGGTAATGCTTACTCTATTGAATTTGTTCGGATCAGTTTGTCAAAATTTATAAATGACAATGCCCACCAAAGAGTGGGCAAAGCCAGTTCCAGTCCTGTGAGGGCTTGGGAAAACTTAAATCTTACCTACCAAGTCGAGAGACGGGGCCAGGGTTTCCTCGCCTTCCTTCCACTTAGCTGGGCATACCTCACCGGGGTGTTCGGCAACGTACTGGGCGGCCTTGATTTTACGAAGCAGTTCGTTGGCGTCGCGGCCGATACCACCTGCAGTGATCTCAACGATCTGAATACGGCCTTCCGGGTCGATCACAAAGGTGCCGCGGTCTGCGATACCTTCTTCCTCAATCATTACGCTGAAGTTGCGGGTGATAGTGCCGGTGGGATCACCAATCATCGGGTACTGGATCTTACCGATGGTTTCAGAGGAATCGTGCCAGGCTTTATGGGTGAAGTGGGTATCGGTGGATACGGAGTAAATCTCCACTCCCAACTTCTTGAACTCTTCATAGTTGTCGGCCAGATCGCCCAGCTCAGTGGGGCAAACAAAGGTGAAGTCGGCGGGGTAAAAGAAGAATACCGCCCACTTGCCTTTGACATCGGCATCGCTGACGTCGTGAAACTCGCCATTTTGGTAGGCTTTGGCGTTGAAGGGTTTAAGTTCGGATTCGATATAACGGGACATGGGTAACTCCTTAAGTGAATACCGCGTTGTGTCAGTAATTTCTATGGGATAGATACTATTGATGGTTTCACTTTGATAAAAATTAACAATTTAAATATGTCAGATAGCTTGTCGCTATCTTGCTGCCCTGGGGCTTGACCGGCTTGGCTGTTAGATTGTGGATGGGGACGACATCAGAGATACTCCAAAGACTTACAGCGGGCGCTGAACAGCGCAGTAATGGATATTTGGCCGCAGGACAGTGGTATGCGATTGATACGCTTATTGAAATATGACTTGGCGCGTGAAGCCGAGGATTGGGTGGATGACGGGGTGATCAGCGAGGCACAAGCAGAGTTAATTTGTGCCCGCTACCAGGTGGATTATCGCAGTGCCCGGCAGCGCTCACTAGGTTACAACGTGTTAGTGGGGCTCGCTTATCTATTTATCGCGCTTGCACTGATCACCCTGATTGGCGCCAATTGGGAAGAAATCCCCCGCGCGTTGCGTATGGGCGGTTTGATTGCGCTCACGCTGGTCACTCAGTGTGTTGCCTTGCGAGCTTATTGCACAGGGGACCGCCGTGCCGGCGAAGGGCTCTTTCTGCTGGGGAACTTCTTTTTTGGTGCCGCGATAATCCTGATCGCACAAATCTACCATCTGGGTGAGCATATGCCCGATGGAATCTTCTGGTGGGCACTGGGCTGTCTGCCATTTGCCTTGATTACCCGCAGCCCTTGGCTGGCCATTCAGGCAAATGTGCTGGCACTGCTGTGGTTCTTTTTACAGGTGAGCATGGGCTATTACCCGGCGCTCTTCCCGCTCTTTATAGCGCTATCTCTCTATGTACTTTTACGCGGGCGAGCGAGCACCATTCTTATGCTGCTGCTTGTGGTGAGCATCGGCTTCTGGATCGAATTCTCGCTATCGAAATTTTGGCGTGACGAGCAGCTGGGCGCGGGGTTGAAATTTCATTCGGAGAATCTGGCGGTGGCGGTCTCCCTGTTTATTCTGCTGTATACCTTTAGTCATTGGCTGGCGCTGAGGGCTTCGCCGGTGGCCAAGGACTACGCTGCGGTGATCTCGGTGTGGTGTCTGCGTTTTGCCCTGGTCAGCTTGTTGGTATTCAGCTTCGCACAGCCTTGGGAGGCGTTGCTTGAGGCCGATTGGCAACACCGGTTGTCTATGTGGCTGGTGGTGGCCGCGATGGCCACTGTTACTCTGCTGTTGGCACTGCCAGCCAGGCGCTTGATATCGAGTGGTTTGCTCAATGTGTTCTTTATTGGTGCCCTCATCACTGTCAGCAGCAGTGGCAACCAAGACTTGGCGATGTATTTGCAAGTGGCTACCAATTTCGCCCTTATTGGCTGTGGTAGCTGGTTAATTTACCGGGGTATTCACGATGGTATTTCCCATTATTTCTTCCTTGGGGTGATGTCGATACTGATCACTGCATTGCTGCGTTATATCGATCTGATCGGTGATTACCTGGGGGCTGCGCTGATCTTTATATTGTTTGCGGGCCTGTTATTGGGCGCAGCCAAGTACTGGAAGTACCACCAGGGCAGGGAGGGAGCACAATGAAAAAGGGAATGACTTTTGCCTTGGGTATGGCGATAGCCGCACAGTTTTTGATTCTGGTAGGCATGTATGTAAAGGCACAGGTGCCTCTTTGGACTGGAGAGCCAATCCGGGTAAAAACGATACCGGTAGACCCCCGCTCCTTGTTTCGCGGCAACTATGCGCGCTTGAATTACGACTTTTCCCGTATTGCCAAGTCAGCCTTAACGGAAGAGCGTCGCATACGAGAGGGGGAGGTGGTGTATGTCTCCTTGAAAAAATCCCCCTCAGGGCTTTATGAATTTTCTGCGGCGAGCCTGGAAAAACCGATCGAGGGGATATTTATTAAGGGGCGGATTGCCGGTGCTAATCCCTGGAGTGCAGAGCAATTTTACCGCATCAAGTACGGTATAGAGGCCTACTTTGCCCCCAAAGAAAAGGCCCTGCAGTTGGAGCGGGAATTACGCGATGGTGGGATTGCCGAGCTTATGGTGGCGCCCAGTGGCCAGGTGAGCCTCAAGAGTGTAATAGGGGGCGGCTGAGTCACTCACTTTATGCTCTGGATTTGCAACGCGAGGCTGTATTGGGTCAAGAGTCGAGGGAAAAAACAGCTCTAATGAATGGAGTCAGAATCTATGTCACAGGGAAGAAAGCGCCGGATAAATATCTTCAGCACCATGATGTGGGTGCAGGGGGCTTGCCTGTTGTTGGCAGTGATCGGACTTTGGCTTTCCGATGTGACGCTATCACCAGCAAGAGGCGACCCGTGGAGTTCTGTTGCCTGGGGAGTCTTGGGCGCACTGTTAAGCTTTGCTGTGGTTGTGGCATTGACCCGCGCCCATCATCGCGTGGGGCGTACTCTGCGTTGGTACTGTGCCCAGCTGGCGCCAATTTTCTGCAAAATGCCGTTGGCCCAGGTGGTACTGTTGTCTCTTGCCGCAGGTGTTTGTGAGGAGTTGTTATTTCGTGGCTTTCTGCAAACCTGGCTGTCGCAACTGAGCTCCCCGCTGCTGGGGTTACTCGGAGCTTCTTTCGTTTTTGCCCTTCTTCACTGGGCTTCGCTGATCTATGTGCTGCTAATTTTCGCATTTGGCTTAATCCTTGGTTTTGTCTACCAAGCCAGCGGCAGCCTATTGGGGGTGGTTGTCTGGCATGCCCTCTACGATTTTTTTGCCCTGGCCACACTTGCCTATTACCCGAAAGTATTGGGTGCGGATCGGTGGCTGGCCAAGTAACAGGCGCATTTCAGTGGTTGGATGTGTCAGCCTTACAGCAGGGTATGCGCTAGTAGTAGGGTTAGTAGGGCGGTCATGGTAAAGCCGATCAGCGCTAGCAAGCCATCGTGAGCCACCAAGGCCAGCCCAAAAATAGTGAGGGCGAAGCCCGCTGTAGTGGCCGAAAAGGGCACCAGCTCCATCAGCGGCATCGTCAGGGCGATAAGCGAGCAAGTAGTGGCAATAGCATAGGTGCCACTGCGCTTTACCAGAAAATGCAGGCGTGGCTGCATCCAGCGATCGGCAAACTCTGCCGGTCGCCTCAACCAGTGCAATGCTCGGGTGAGCTTCTTCTTGGAAATCGAACGGTTTAATAGCCACTGGGGCAGCCATACATGTTTGCGCCCCAGTAACAACTGAATGGCCACTAGTAGGAGTAATGCTGCCATGGAGGTAGATATGCCGGGTACGCCGCTTAGGGGGGAAAATAGAATCAATCCCACCACCAGCAGAAAGGGCGCATAAGAACCGAGCCCTACAGCATCTATTACCAACTCTAGGGAGACCCGTTCAGTATGCTGGCAGCTGGCTTCTATGTGTTCCAGCAGCTGGCATAGGCCGGTAAATTCCTGGGGCATAGGCTTAGGCTTCAATGCCCATTACTGATTGATCGGACAAGAACGGTGAGTCGGGATCTTCCATCTGGGATCTTCCATCTGGGATCTTCCATACTGGCGCTTATGCCGGTGATAGGCTACGTAGATAAGCAGCAGGGAGGGGGCTAAAGACAGGAGCAGTCTAGATAAATAGTGCACAAACAACAGCATGGCGTTCACCGCAAAGGGAATCCTATAGAGATAGTCTGTGCCGCCAAAGCCGCAAGCGCCAGCCCAAAAGGGCGCTAGTTGGAAAACAATTCATCCAGAGTGAAGGTTTCTTGGCCTTTGCCCTCTTTAAGACTCTCTCTCACCATCTTTGCCGCTACCTGAGCCCCCTCAATTGGGCGATAACGCTGTAGTCCGGGGAGTCGGCAGATCCAGGGTAATAATATGGCGCCAATTTTCTCTGCTGGACGGGAATCGCCCCGCTCACCTAAAAGTAGGGAAGGGCGAAAGATACTGGTTCGTACAAAGGGCAAAGATAAAACCTTCTGTTCAAGTTCCCCCTTCATTTGCAAGTAGGCATTGCCACTTTTGGCATTGGCACCGCTAGAGGATACCAGCAGGTAATGCGACACTCCATTATCCGCAGCGAGCTTTGCCGCCTGGTATTGATACTCCACATCCACCTTATGTTGTTGCTCCAGGCTGCCGGCTTGTTTTTTGGTAGTGCCAAGGCAGGAAAAAAGCAAGTCACCATGGAATAAGTCTGCATAGTCCGTCAGATGTTCAAAGTCCACAATTTCATTGCGTACCTTGGGGTGGCGAATAGGGACATTTCGGCGGGTAAGAGTGATTATCTCATCGATAGCGGATTCCTTTGCCAACAGTTCAACCAGTTCACTGCCAATCAGTCCCGTTGCACCGATAATAATTGCCTTCATTATAAAAATTTCCGATTCATACATTTGCCAATTAGCTGATGATCCACTATTTAGGGGTGGGGTTGTCAAGTGTATTGGTCCCTTTCCCCGCTGTAAATTTTCCGACTATTTTTTTAAATAAATGGGCGATTTATTTAAAAAATTAATTCTAAAAATAAATGTAGAAATGTTTGCTTATTACATATTAATCTCCTTCGTAATTGTTGGTGAAGGTATCAACCCTTTTAGGGAGTCGGATTGAACAATGCTATTTGATTACTCGAAACAGAAGTTGCCTATTCGTGAAGGTCTACGTGAGGCAAATTTAAAAGCCTGGCAGTTTATTGGGGAGACCGGCAATTGGTGGTCTGCCCTGCAGCACCTTGCCATTGCCAGAGAGGTGCGTGCAGCACATGAATGTGCATTTTGCCGAGAGCGGAAGGAAGCGCTTTCACCTTATCAGGTGGAGGGGCGGCATGAATCTAATTCGGAACTTTCTGAAGTTATTGTCGATACTGTTCACCGTATAGTGACAGACTCCTCCCGCTTAAGTGAAGAGTGGTTTAAAAGACTAGTACCCTCAGAAATCTCTAAGGGACAGTATGTGGAGTTGGTCGCTGTAGTTGTATTTGTCATGAATGTGGATACCTTCCATCGGGCACTGGGTTTACCTTTGGAGGCATTGCCAGAAATTCAAACTTTAGTGAATGAATCGCCATCGCAATATATTCCCGAAGGCCTGGAAGAGGGTGCAGCCTGGGTGCCAATGATCGGCAAGGGCCAGTGTGCCGAGGAGGAGCAAGATTTATATAGGGATGTCCCGAAGCCCACTAATGTGCTTAGAGCTCTGAGTTTGGTACCAGAGGCGGTGCGTTGTCAGCGCTATATGGAGAATCGTTATTACTTTTTACCCTCTGAAGTCATGCAGGTAGGTGAGAGTCACGATCGTGCGCTATCTCGTATAGAAATTGAGTTAGTCGCTACCAGGGTGTCGATGAATAACGAGTGTTTCTATTGTTCGGCATCTCACGCAATGTTGCTGCAAGTAAGCGGAGAGGTGCAGGGTAAGCAGCAAGATATCACCAACTTGCTCACTTCGGAAAGAGCGGGAGCTAGTGAAAATAATAGACCTGGTAATGGGGGAATATCCGGGGAGCATGCGGAGCTTATTGGTTTTGTGGACGCTGCTATGGGGGATGATAATCAGCAACTTGTCCTCGCCAGGGAGAAGTTATCCAGGGAGCATGGTGATTCTGCACTGGTGGATACGGCCGCGCTAATTGGCAGTTTCCAGCGTATGAATCGTATTGCCAGCGCCACAGGAATAGAGCTGGATAGAGAAGTAGATCTGTTAAGTCAGCAGGCACAAAGTCAACTGGCGCTGGATACATATGCCCAGGCAAGTGAGACGACGGCCGGGGGTAAGGCGTTGGGGTGGCTGTTTGCCAAGGTTCGTCCGATTTTGTTTAAAATGGTGGGGAAAAGAGCCAGGGATAGGGCTTAAGTAGCAAGCTACTCACCCTTTGGAATAGTGAGCCAGATTCAATTGATAAAATGCTTATGGTGGGCTAACAAGCCCATATGCCAATGAGGATGAGTCGCCAACCGTTATAATCGTTATCGGTATAGTGTGGATCTTGATAGACCCGCTTCAATAGTGGGTTCAACGGTCCTCTCAAGGTTTGGTGCAGTAAATATAAAGCAAGGTGCACCACGGAGAAATTGAGTGTAATCATTCCTGGCAAAACCTTCTGGTCAATCTTGGTGCAAAATTTAATGAGCCAACAGATATAGTACATTTACCCAAAAGTACTTCACTGGGCTGATGGCTGCCCTGCATCTCCTGCTTGCGCATAGGCATACGGTCTATGCGCTGAAAAATTTCTACAGGGGAAAAGGTAACTGTACGATATTTTTCTCTGCCATCCTTGCCAATTAGCACAACTTGTTCACTATTTCCCTTAAAATATTCATCGCGAATATTTTTACCAAAATCCCCAGTAATTTTTCCTGCATAATTCGTTTCAATTTTGTCACCTGAAAATAAAAACCAAAGAAGTTGCCTCTCAGCAAATTGTGGCCCCAGCTTGAGCAGTGACTCTAGGGTTTCAGGGGGCTTTGGTGGGTTTGCTAGCAGTAAAATACGATTTTTCCATTGAAAATCTTTGAGGTTACTTATAGCTGTTTCTTCAGCGGCAAGCTGTAAGGATTGAATAAGTAATAGCAAGAAAAATAGTATACGCATTATCACAACTCTGCTATTTAGATTGCTAAATACATTGGAGTTTAGCTGAGTGAACTCAACTAAGCTTAAGTAGTACCCTTTGTGGCACTCCCAAAGAAACGGTTTTGGGTGACCCTTTCAAGCTTACCGGTTTTTGTAATCAGGTTTTAGGATAAAAAAATCGAATCTGAGATAGATTAGCGTATTGCATGGTGTGGTTGAACTCCCCTGGCCTAACAATCAAACTGGAGTTTCTGAAGCTGGTACCATTTATGGCGCATATGCAGGAGCCTACCCAGCAGTCAAACCGTTTAGGCCTATTAGCCATTTATGTTGCCCTATTTATCATTGCGATTGATATCAGTGCATTCTCCCCGGCGATTCCCGCAATAGAAAGGGAGATGAATATGAATATTACTACCTCACAGTGGGTAATTAATGGCTATGGGCTGGTTTTTGGGGTAATGGTTGTTACCGGTGGCCGTATTGCCGACATTATTGGGCGGCGCCGTACCTTCATCATTGGTGCGTGTATATTCCTTATCTTTTCCCTACTCGGAGGGCTAGCTGTAAATGTTCCAATGCTGTTGGCCGCCAGGGCTGCAATGGGTATTGGGGCCGCCTTAATGTGGCCATCAATTCTGGGGATGGCATACAACCTTATGCCAGAAGAACGCGCTGGGGAAACCGGCGGATTAATTATGGCCATCTGCGGTCTTGCCAATACTTTGGGGCCAGTAGTAGGGGGAGTGTTGGCAGATCTACTGAGTTGGCGCTGGCTATTCTTTTTCAACTTGCCCATCGCTACTGCGGCGGTCTATATGTGCTGGAAATATATCCCGATAGATACACCTTATGACCCAAACGAAAAAATTGACTATTTGGGGGTTTTGACCCTTACGGGTTCTTTGTTAAGTTTTCTCTTGGCCTTAAATTTCGCTTCTGAAAATGGCTTTATGAATCCCTTGGTAGTGGGGTTATTAACCTCCTTTTTTCTGTTTACGATTGCTTTTGTACTGATTGAAACAAAAGAGCGAGATTTCGCCCTGATACCTCAGGATATCATTAAGAATAAGCGATTCTTTGCAGCAGGAGCTGTTACCCTTTTTACCTCCGTAACTTTTTTTTCCGTGATCCTGTATTTGCCACAATACTTAACCAATGTGCGGGGTTTCTCTACTATTCAGTCCGGCTTGTCCCTGGTGCCCATGATGGTCGCTTTTGGCATAATGTCCTTTATTGCAGGTAAATTATATTTGCGTACCGGAGGGAAAATATTGGTATGTGTTGGAATTTTGGGCATGAGCCTGGGGATGTTTTACTTGTCCAGGTTGGGAGAAGGGTATAACTACATCTTAGGGCTGATTATATTAGGCGCTGGCCTGGGGCTCTTTAACCCCTCGACAACCACAATGGTTATTGCGGTTGTAAATCCCAACCGCGCTAGTTTAGCCAGTGCCATTATCTATATGCTCAAAATTACCGGTGGAGCGGTAGGGCTTGGTGTAAATGCGGCAATATTGGGTTTCTCTCCAGATATCACATCGGGTATTAGCTTGGCATTTGAGGTTAACGCCTGCTTTGCTTTTGTGGGCTTTGTTGTTGCGTTCATGTTTATGAGCGCTCCTAGAATTCCAGAGCGGGAAGGCGGGTAATCACTGAAGTGCAAGACCATGTGATGAAAGTGAAGGAAGCTGCGAATCTATCCGATTGGCTTGCAGAATTGCTGAGGGATTTACAGTGGTGAGTCAGCTACAGATTTCCAGAGGGCAGGTTTATGGCTTATTTGCTGCCGCTCTGGCCTTATTTATGGTCGCGATTGATATGAGCGCCTTCTCCCCTGCATTGCCAGCTATACAGCGTGAGTTTGGATTTGATATCACCACTTCGCAATGGGTGATTAATGGTTATGTACTTGTCTTTGGTATTTTGGTGGTCACTGGCGGTCGCATAGCGGATATCTATGGCAGAAAACGTGCTTTTATGGTGGGAACGGCTATTTTTGCTCTCTGCTCATTATTTGGTGGCCTCGCTATTGATATGGCCATGTTGCTGGTAGTCCGCTGTCTGATGGGGATAGGTGCAGCGTTAATGTGGCCCTCTGTTATAGGTATGACCTATAGCCTGGTTCCCAAAGAGTATGCTGGGCAGGTTGGTGGGGGCTTGATGGCAGTATTGGGGGTGGCAAATATTGTTGGGCCTGTGGCTGGAGGGGTGTTGGCTGAATATTTAAGTTGGAGGTGGATTTTTTTTATAAATATTCCTCTTGCGATTACCATAATTTGTTTTTGCTGGAAGTCAGTTCCTGATGATGTTCCCAAAATTTCACGGGAGAAGATAGATTACCTGGGAGTTTTGACGTTGAGTATTTCTCTGTTCAGTCTTTTGATTTCTTTGAATTTGGCTGCCGAAATTGGTTTCAGAGATCCATTGGTGATCTATCTGATAATGCTATTCTTAGTGTTCATCTGCTTGTTTATTATTGTGGAAAAGCGCAATCAAGAGGTTGCATTAATTCCTGCTGATATTGTCTCTAATAAAACATTTTCTCTGGTAAGTTTGGTTACTCTTTTATCGGCAGTGATGTTTTTTGCCGTTATTTTGTTTTTGCCTCAGTTTTTAATTGAATATCTGGGGTTTACTGCAGTTCAGTCTGGTATAGGAATGATCCCCATTATGGCAACCTTTGCCCTGACCTCCTATCTATCGGGTGTTCTGCATAAACAGCTGGGGGCTAAATTGTTGATATGTGGGGGGCTTGTCTGCAAAGGCGCTGGAATATTTTCACTATCTTATCTGAACAAAGAAACAGAATATCTTGAACTTATACCCGGATTGATTATTTTGGGGATTGGCATTGGCTTGTTCAATCCGGCGGTGACTACCGCTGCGATATCAGTTGTAGATTCTGCGCGCTCAAGCTTGGCGAGTGCGATTCTTTATATGTTCAAGATTGCAGGAGGTGCCTTGGGCTTGGGAATCAATGCGGCTATTGTAGGTTTTGCGCCAGATGTGGTGAGTGGTATTGGTTGGGCCTATACGGTAAATGCTTATTTTGCTCTTAGTGCGTTTGTGATTGCTGTTTTCTTTCTTCCCGGGCAGTTACCAAAAGCCTTCTCGAGACGGCAGTAATAATGAAATTTAATCGTTTTAAAAGATCCTATGTTGGGTTCGTAAATGTGATCAGGAGAGTGGTTTGATAATGTGTTGAGTTCCATTTGAGATCTAGTGCGCAGGAGGTTTCAATTAATGCCCGCGCTAAATTCTACTCTAGGAAAGGAACAATATTTAGGGCTCGCGGCCTTATCAGTGGCTGTGTTCCTTGTGGCAAATGACTTTACGGCTTTTGCTCCTGCATTACCTGCTATTGAAAATGAATTTAATGTAGACATTACCACTTCCCAGTGGATTATTAATGGCTATGCGCTGGTCTTTGGGGTGCTGATCATTACTGGTGGTCGGCTTGCTGATCTCTACGGTAGAAGAGGTGTATTTTTTTGCGGTACCCTGATTTTTATATTTTTCTCCATTTTAGGCGGATTGGCAGTTAATGCTAATATGCTGTTGATTTCCCGAGCTTTGATGGCAGTTGGGGCAGCGTTGATGTGGCCATCAGTTCTGGGGATGACCTATAACTTGATGCCCGATGACCGCTCTGGCCAGGCTGGCGGGCTGATTATGGTAGTTTGCGCATTTGCTAATGCCGTAGGCCCAGTACTGGGAGGAATACTGGCAGACCTTTTAAGCTGGCGGTGGATTTTTTTAATCAATATCCCTATAGCATCAATCGCACTATTTGTCTGCTGGAAAGTAGTTCCGTTTACACCACCAGAGCAGACAGAAGAGAAAATTGATTATCCAGGTGTAGCAACACTTTCTATTTCACTATTTGGGCTATTGTTTGCGTTGGATATTTCTGGGCAGATTGGCTTCAAGCATCCATTGGTTATTACATTGTTGACGATATTTCTAGTTTTTATATGTTTATTTTCCGTTATTGAATGTCGCATAGGGCGTACTGCATTGGTTCCGGGTGATGTTATCGGCAATAAAAAATTTCTTTCAGCAAGTGTTGTTACCCTGTTAGTCGCTGTTTTATATTTTTCAGCCTTACTTTATATTCCGCAGTTTTTGACAAAAACACAGGGGTATAGCGCGATGCAATCTGGTATGTCATTGATTCCATTGATGGTTGTTTCGGGAATCTTTGCTTATATATCAGGGCGTTTTTATGAGCTGATTGGGCCAAGGTGGTTGGCTGGGGTAGGCACACTCTGTATGTGCGTAGGGATGTTTATGTTGTCTCATCTAAGCGACCATACCGGGTTCATTAGCCTTTTGCCGGGTATGATGATGCTGGGTATAGGCATTGGCCTCTTTAACCCTGCAATTACCACTGCTGCAATCACTGCTGTATCACCAAGTCGAGCCAGTTTGGCCGGAGCCGTATTATATATGTTTAAAATTGCTGGAGGTGCCATTGGTCTTGGGATGAATGCGACTATTGTGGCTTTTTCACCAGATATCTCTTCAGGTATTGACCGAGCGTTTACGGTTAATGCTTATCTTGCACTTGCAGGGTTGATAGGGTGCCTGTTTTTTGTGGCTGCTAGCGAGCAGAAGGAAGTATCTACTTAACTGAATTTTATCTTTTCTTCGACTTATAGGTTTAGAGTCGTAGCGAGGCAATATTTCAAATATTTTAATCTTGCTTTTGAATAATAAAAATACTTAAAAAATGATTTTATAATTCAATGGCCATCCCAAAGAAGAGCTATCTCTAGGGGTTTCGGAAAGGGTTCTGCAGTAGTCAGAATGATACTTTTTATTTTGCCAGTCCTTGGCCTATAAAAAACAATAGGTTTCTAAATTATCGAGACCGTGATTGATAGAAGTTTTATGAGTTGTTTTAAGGTGCAGATTTTCAACAAGTAATCATGTTATAGGTTCTATCCTGGGAAAATAAATATGATCGGTATAAGTCTTTCTATAAATTATAGGAGCTCTTGGGGCTGTCATTTTAAGGTAGAAGCTACACTTCTCAAGTACTCGCTCTGAAGTAAAATGATTTTTGGTTACTACCTTTCTGTAGTGGGTGATACCATGCTCTAAGGTTGCCCATTCCATCAAGGCTGTCAATGATTCGGTACTATACTTTTTTCCGTGAAATTCAGGTAGCAATAAATAGCCAACTTCGGCGATACCATTCTCTACTGGAAGCCTAGTAACGCCTATTTATTCGCCTGAATTTTGATCTGAAATAAACAAGCACAACCACGCATTGGCGGTGGCTTTCCAGGGGATCAGGTCCTTCTTCCTGGTTTCCAAGCTGATTGCACCTTAAATCGCTTAATAAGATCCTGAATCTTGGGGCTCATACAGCTTGCGGATTCTATTTCTTGATATACCCTGTCAGTTGCTCGTTTACCTGCGTCTAGAAGTATCTGCGCTGTTTGTTTTTCTGTTAGTTGGGGCCTTTTCTCTTTAAGGTATTGAGATGACATACGTGTGACCAGTTCATAATTTGCCAGGAATGAAGCTAGCTCTGGTTTTTTAGGTTGGTAACACTTACCAGCAGCGGCACTAGACAAGGTAAAGTGTTCATACATCTTAAGGATCTCAGACGTACTCTGGGTAGTGGAGTTCGAACTGGATAAAAGTACGATGGATAGAGTTATTATGAATTGCATAACATTTCCATATGCTCAATGGTCTGCACTTATTTTAACTTAGAAGTCTTAGTTTTTACACTGCTTGAATAATTGCTTTCACTATGAGGTGGCTTACTTGGCTGGAAAATAGATTTTTTGGTTTTACCAGAAATACCAAGTAGCCATCCATTTTATCTCTATAGTATTTTTGGCCATCTTTGAGTTCACACTTACTACTGAGAGGGTAGGGAGATGAAAAGCTTCTTTTTGGATTCCATCCTTTTGTCATGAATTCAGAACCTCTTATAAGTTTCTACATTTTATGCATGGCTTCTAGATGCTTCACTTCTTTTTTCTGATACATCTCTATGCCATGTTTCTTACTAAGTTCCGCAATCTCTTTAAAGGAGTTTGCTTGCAATTCAACATCACAAGCGCCACCTAATGTCTTGCAGCTCATAGTTTTCATATCGAGCTCCTTTTTTGAAAGACAATTGATTTTTGGGAGGGCTAATTTTAGGACAACTGTAGATTTGAAGAGGTAATGGTGGAGAGGTACAGATGGGGAGACTTGAGCGATAGATGGTATTGCTAAGCTTGCTGCAGCTCTTTGATAGGGCTTTTGTGTGTACTTATGCGTATTAACGGGCCTTACAAAGGGCCATGTGGCCACAGTTATTAGACTCAAAAATCTTATGCGTGCCTAACCATTACCTTAATAGTAATATCTTGCGCTTGTTTGAATGCTCGTGATAGAGACTAATTGTAGTGGTCTAATCCTTCCGAGCACTTGGCTTCTTTGCACCCGTGATAAAGGGATTTTTGAAGTTCATTAAGTTCGCTTGGTGGGATGGTGAGAATAAGCATGAATTGCTTCCTTAGGTATTAGGCATGGACTTCTTGATATTATGATGAAGTCTAGTTAATAGAGTCTTCACGAGGCTTGTTGCTTAAGCCATTGTCGAGGGGAGCATCCCACGCAAGCTTTAAAGGCGCGTGACAAGGCGGCTTCGCTTCCATAGCCAACTTCCTCTACCACCAGTTTGAATGGCAAGCCCTGTTTCAAAGCGCGCTGTACTAACGATATCCGCCAACGCTGCAAGTATGCAGCTGGAGTGGTGCCAACTTGATCACGAAAAGATCTGGCAAATACACTCCGCGACATGCCAGCTTGTTGGGCCAGCTCTTCTAAGGACCAGTCATGTGCGGGCTGTTCATGTATGGCAATCAGCGCTAAGCGCAAGCGTGGGTGTGCCATACCAGCCAGCATACCAACCTGTGTCAACCCTTCCTCCATCAAGTGCCGAAGTACCCGAATTACTATGACTTCGAATAGGCGATCCAGTATTGCCTGGCGACCACAGTTTTGGGCAAAAGCTTCTTCAAAAATCAGGTCCAGTACACTTTTTGAATCGGATATAGCTGACAATGGAAGGGAGATAAAGTCGGGCAGGGCTGCCGCTATAGGATTGCCAGGGCCGCCATCAAAGCTGAGGTTGGCACAGGCAAAATCTGCCCCACTCCTGGAGTCTGTAATAAAGCGATGTGCCAACGGTCGCGGGTAGAACAGCAGACTGGGCTCTGAAATCTGCAACTTCGGACCACTGCTGTGGTTGACTTCGACAGTGCCCTGGCGAATCAAGTGGAGCTGTCCCATATCACCGTCGCCATTTAGCCCATTAATACCGCATAAAGTGCCTGTGTGGAATACGCGTGCTGTGATTGAGAACTTATCCAGCAGGGCAGCCAGCCGATCCCCCATTCCGATACTCCTGGTTAAATTATAAAGACTTATTGTTACATATCGTCCCATTTCTGGGGGTAAATTTAAACCCGTTGACAGATATGAGCCCCGGCTCTTCACAAAACCAAGGAGTATTAGCATGCAGTTAGAAAAAGTCCTCTACACAGCCGAGGCTACCGCTACAGGTGGTCGGGAGGGGCGAGCACTATCAACTGATGGTGCCCTCGACGTCCAACTTTCAACACCACGAGAACTTGGTGGTGCAGGTGGTAACGGCACCAATCCTGAACAGCTATTTGCGGCAGGCTATTCCGCCTGTTTTCTGGGTGCATTGAAGCATGTCGCAGCTCAAGAAAAAATCACTCTGCCAGATAGTTCACGGGTTACCAGCAAGGTCGGCATAGGCCCGATACCCACAGGTTTTGGCATTCAGGTGGCGCTGTGTATCAGCTTGCCCGGACTGACGGAGACTGTGGTGCAGCTGCTAATTAACAGGGCCCATATCGTATGTCCCTATTCAAATGCAACCCGTGGAAACATTGATGTATACCTTATGCCTGCTGAATAAGTGGCCGGCATTTTCCAATACCTGATTTAAATGCTTCGAAGGAGAAGCCAGTATGAATCCCTTAACTCGTAAGATAGGTGCTCTTGGAATAGCTCTCCTTACTACATTCAGTGCAATACAATCTTCAGCTGACTCAAAATCTAGTAAAGCTGCCGAGTCTGCTAATAGTTATTCTAAGACAGCCAGCACCATCACCACCCGTGATGGAGTGCAGCTTTACTACAAGGATTGGGGGCCAAAGGACGGGCCGGTTGTAACCTTCAGCCATGGTTGGCCACTAAGCTCGGACAGCTGGGAGTCGCAGATGATATTCCTGGCATCCAAAGGTTATCGCGTTGTGGCGCATGACAGGCGAGGGCACGGCCGCTCCAGCCAGCCCTGGGACGGTAATGATATGGATCATTACGCAGATGATCTGGCAGCTCTCATCAAAGCGCTGGACCTGAAAGATGTGACCCTGGTGGGTTTTTCCACCGGTGGCGGTGAAGTCGCGCGCTATATCGGCCGACATGGTACAGGTCGCGTTAAGAAAGCCGCGCTGATCTCAGCCGTGACACCGCTTATGCTTAAGACCAACACCAACCCGGGTGGTTTGCCGCTGGAAGTATTTGATGGTATCCGTAAAGGGTCCCTGGAAAACCGCTCTCAACTTTACCTGGATATCGCATCTGGACCATTCTTCGGATTCAACCGTCCAGATGCAGAGCCCTCACAAGGTTTGATTCAGTCATTCTGGGCGCAGGGAATGCGAGGTGGACACAAGAATACCTACGATTCTATCGCTGCCTTTTCGGCTACAGATTTCCGTGGGGACCTGAAGAAATTTGATGTGCCTACGTTGATAGTTCATGGGGATGACGACCAGATTGTTCCCATCGACAATTCGGCCCGTGCCGCAGCAAAAATTGTCCGCAATGCCAAGTTGGTTGTTTATCCCGGTGCGCCGCATGGCCTTGCCGACACTCATAAAGAGCAACTCAATCACGACTTGTTGAAGTTTTTACAGGACAGGTAAATAGCACCAGGAGTGCCCTGCGAAAGCAGGGCAGCCTACAAGAATACTTTTTTAGTTTTGACAATACTGATCATACCTCCGTAGTTAGAAAACGGATGTAAATTCAACGCGTGATACAACAATTGTAGGTGGTGGTTAATCGGGCCTGAATCGAAGCTTCCCCCCTGGAAGTAGGCGCCATCTTGAAACAATGATCTTGGCCCAGGCACTTCGAAACAATCAACAACCACCTGCGAAATAAAGGTATGATGTTACGTGAAGGAACCATCATTGATACCACAATCATCCCAGTATCAGGTTCAACATAAAAACAAAGCAAAAATTCGATATTTTGAAATGCATCAGGCAAAAGGATAGTCAGAGGCACTTTGGAGTGAAGGTGTATATTAACACCGATGATATGCTGGATTATGTCCACAATATTGATGCTGCAGCAGCTAATATCCATGGGGTTACTGCTACAAAAAAATTCTTTAATTGGTATCGGTTTGGCTATCGGAATTATCTGAAACTATTGGCTTTTCATATATTCTTTGAGAGTATTCTTTTACAGGCTTGAAGTTGAGTACTTTATAGTTGGCTGGGTGCTTATTTTGTTCTTTAAGCAAGCGATAAAAATCTATCTGTCTTTTAAATGCGTGATAGATAAGAAGCGGTCGCTGATTTATGCTTACATCAATGACAGCAGTTTTGGCAATTTCCTCTTTGTGAAAATGCCGGTCGATAGTGATTCCATTTAATGTTCACACCTTTAATAATATGGTTCCAGCATGTGACCTTTACTTCCCCAAAATTTACACCATCGGCCAGCAGATACTACAACATGTAAATAGAAGGGAGTTTCATCCTCCTCGGGCGATTGCTCTGGGATCTCAATTTCATGTAGTTCAGAATATCTATTTGCTGAATCAATTAGGTCGTCACCATAGCTTATAAGCTCTGAAGGCTGTTGATATTCAAATGCTTTAGCCAGCAAGTCTTCCCCAATAATCTCCTTACAATTTTTTAGAAACTGTGCCCTGAAAGAGTAAGCTTCGACGTAACCTTGAGTATTATTGCTGTAGCAAGGAATACCATCGCAGGGAGGGGATAGCTCTAGGACATAATATCCAGTTAATTGGGACAAAAATTCTTCTTCTGTAATTTCTTGAGCTGAGTCTTTGTACTTCTCTTTAGCCCATTGGGTAGCTGCTTTATCAGTGCCCACCTGGGGTGTGTTAAGAGTTTCAAAAGCAGAGATTGATATCTCATCAAATCTTCGCTCTAGTTTTTTTCTTCCCCACCAAACTTTTCCTAAAAGATGTTGATAGATTTCCCTAAACTCTTTCTCATGCCCAGGCTTTGCTTTATTGGCAGGATTCCAATCTAAACCCATAGATCCTTCCTTGCTGGCGTACAGTATTTAAGATTCTAGAATATATCAGCTCGATTGATTTTATGAAATATTCTATTTGGGCAAGAGCTGCATGTATTATACCGATAAAAAGTAGCTAGGGGAGGTAAGTTGTGGGGGGTGCTATTTGCCTGCGTTTAAGGTAATTGTCATATTTTAATACGGCTATGACACTGGATAATAATGCTATTGGTTATCTTTGTAATCGACAGCTCTTTTTTTCTTGTTCTTAAGCTTTCTGCAAATGCTCACAAATAAAATCCACACATAGTTTAATTTTTGGTATTTGATATTTACTGCGCTCGTAAAGAAGAAAGATGCCAATATCACCTCCAGGGCTGACAGAGACTTTACCTTGGGTGGGAACCTGTACTAATTCTCCAGATTCCAGGTGTTCGCAAATACTCCATGAGGGTACACAGAACATACCGCGATGATTCAGTGCTGCAGCCAGTAAAGCTTTGCCATTATTGCTGATCAGGTGGGTGGATAGCTTTAGTGGCACCCAATGATCATCATCGAAATAGTGCCAGTCAATCAGTCCTCTGGGGCCGCGGTATTGGAGGGCGTGGGCAGATTCAATAACCTGTTTGCTTAGTGGTAACTCTTTCCCTAGGGTGTTTAGGTACTCGGGTGTGGCGGTGAGTGAGAATTCGTTCTTGGATAGACGCTTAGCGATGACATGCTCATCGGGAGCGGAGCCTCCGCGAATGGCGATATCTACAGGATCTTTACCTAGCTGGGTAAGATCGTCGCTATAGTGCAGGTCAAAAACAATGTTTGGGTAACGTTGGACGAATTGTTCCAGTAGGGGGGTTAAGTGCTGTTCGCCGTAAGAAGGTAGGCAGCTGATACGGATCAACCCGCTGGGGGCTTCGAAGGTTTGGCTCACCAGCTCATCTGCCTGCTCCAGTTGGCGAATGGCTTCATTAATCATGGAGTAATAGAGCTTACCCAGTTCGGTAACTTCCACCTTGCGGGTGCTGCGCTGCAATAGCTCTACTCCCAGAGACTGCTCAAGGTCTCGCACACGCCGTGAAATAGAAGAGGCGGGAACATCGAATTCCTCAGCCACTGCAGTAAAATTACAGAGTTCTGCCACGCGCTTGAAGTAGCGTAATGCCCGGATTTTGTCCATAAAGCCCCTATTCTTGCTTGTTTACACGGCAACTTAGCATTCATTATTGTCAGAAAGGCAAAAGAGTTCCACTAAATGCTCTCTGTTTCTCAGTTGGGGCAGGGGGCACTATCGCTCTCATTCTTGAACTGATGACTAGAGAGATTAATGAAAGCACTCAAAATTACTCAGTATGGCGATATCGATAGCAGTCTGGCTTTCCAGGAGGCGAATGTACCCGAGCCAGGTGCGAGCGAGGTGTTGATCAAGATCAATGCCGCCAGCATCAACCCCATTGATCTAATGGTGATGCGCGGCGAGATGAAAGCACTAAAGAAGCTCAACTTGCCGGTGGGAATTGGCCGGGATCTGAGTGGCGAGGTGGTCGCAGTGGGTAGTGGAGTCTCACAATATCAGCCCGGAGAGGAAGTGTTCGCCAGGGTGGGGGAGGATCATGTGGGCACCCTTGCCCAGTATCTGGTGGTGGATGCTACGCATCTGGCAAAGAAACCTGAAAACCTCTCCCATGAAGAAGCTGCAAGTATCCCTTTGGTGGGGCTGACCTCCTACCAGGCCTTGATCCAGGTTGCTGGTTTGAAGAAGGGAGAGAAAGTATTGATCCATGCGGGTTCCGGTGGCATCGGCTCTATGGCGATTCAGCTTGCCAAGGCCTACGGCGCTTATGTGATTACTACAACCAGTAGTGCCAATGTGGACTGGGTGCGTAAACTCGGTGCGGACCAAGTGATCGATTATAAGAAAGAAAACTATCTGGATTTATTGTCTGATATTGATGTGGTGTATGACACCCTAGGCCAACAATACACAATGGATGCTTTTAAAGTATTGAAAAGAGGCGGCAGAGTAGTATCTATTGCTGGGGTGCTGGACCCGTTGACGGCAAGGGAGTTGGGTATCAACTGGTTTTTCCGTAAGCTAATCGGGCTTAAGTCTCGCCCGGTATTGAAACAGGCGAAAGACAAGAATGCGTTTTACCGTATGGTCATTATGCAGGCGAATGGGGATCAGCTCAGTGAGCTAAGCGCCTTATACAGGGACAAAATCATTTCTCCCGTCGTTGATAAAGTTTATCCATTCAGCCAGAGTCTGGCGGCTTTCTCTTACCTGAATACCAAGCGAGCAAAGGGTAAAGTGATCATTTCATTGAGCAGCGGCGATTAAATCGCCGGGCTATTTCAGCGGCTTCTTTACAAGTTGGCAGTCATTCCTGTATCTATTGGGTGATTGCCAATGGCTAGCCACGCTTATTTTATTGCTAGTCGCAAATGATAAATGATTATCGATTTCACAGCAGGTACTTTTAATATTTTTTATAGGTTGGCAGTTTTGCTTGTGAAAGACTTTCACAATGAATCTATAAAACAGTAGCCATTAACATTTTGGCGCGAATTTAGAATTAATGAGATCCACCTCACATAATTGCTCAGTCGCATCACTTCTCAGTGCAAAAAATTAGCAATTGCCGGTTTTCCTAGATTTGACTTTCCTCACATCTGCCTATTTCTGTATTCACTACAATGCCGCTGGCTGAAAGGTCCCTGTTTACAGGCACTTCAATGTGGCCCTCAAGGGGTTTGCATATCGCTGGTTTTCATTGATAAGGATTGGGTCAGAGGTAGGCCACATGTTCAGAATTTTACAGATAGCTCTCCTTCTTTTACTGGCTGCCGCAGTGAATGCGCAGAATGTCAGTCGTGATGATATCCGTGGTTTGGACGAGCAAATCCAGGATGTTAAGAAAGATGTAATTGATCTGACAGCAACTTTGGCACAGTTGGAAGAGAAACTGTTGTTTCCTTCCAATACTCAGGTGGCTTTGTTTGTTTCTGTCGCAGACGAAAAGCCTTTTGAACTGGAATCCGTAGAAGTCACTCTCAATGGTGAAATCGTGGCGCACCACCTCTACACCTATCGGGAAATTGAATCCTTACAAAAAGGGGGGGTGCAAAAAATCTATACCGGTAATGTGCAGGCTGGTGGACACCCATTACAAGTGCGCTTTATAGGCAAGACCCCTTCCGGTAAAGAGTATCGAGCCAATGCTTCTTATCAAATCGACAAGGCGGTAGGGCCAAAGTTTGTCGAGATCAGAATTTCCGGAACCGAGTCCGAGATTAACTTCAAGGACTGGTAACCATGCGTATACCCCTGCTTTCGGCATTTCCCGGCGTAGCTGGAGCTGGTCTGCGAGTTCTCAGCTTTACTTTATGTAGTTTGTCTCTACTCCCTAGTGTGGCTGGCGCAGACGATGATAAAGAAGAATTACGCGATCTGTTCTTTGGTGCGGCCATGTACTACGCCCACCAGGAAAACTACTTTGATGCGATTGTAGCGCTGGATAACGAGTTGGCCCAGTATCACCGTCTGGATGAGCCCGAGTTAGACCCCTTCAGTAATCATCTTGGGCAGGCTGAATTCTCTGTGGGTGACATGGAGCTTTCCTACCGTATGCACCGGGAAGCGGGGCGCGCAATTGAAGCGGTGCTGAAGGGCAATGTTTCGCAGGAGGTGCGCAATGAAGCCGCCTATCGTCTGGCTAAAATTCACTACCACAAACAGCAGCCTCTAAACGCTTTGCATGCGCTGGAAATGATTGAGGGCAAGGTGCCCTTGCGGGTGCGTGCCGAGGAGCAATTCCTGCGCGCGCGGGTTTTTATGGAGTTGGGGCGTCTCGAAGAAGCGGTAGAGCTACTGAAAGACCTGAAAGGTGAGGAATCCCTGGAGGGCTTTGTGGAGTTCAACCTGGGCATTGCCCAGTTGAAATCCGGCGAGGAAGCACGCGGGGTGTTGGAGCTGACCGCTCTGGGCAAGCGCCACAGTGGCGACCCGGCCGATCAGGCCCTGTACGACAAGACCAATTTATTACTGGGTTCCCACTTGATGGAGGCCGGCGAACTGCAGCTGGCGCGCCCTTATTTTGACCGGGTGAATCTCGAGGGGCCTTTCTCCAATCGGGCGCTGCTCGGTGCCGGTTGGGTGGAGGCCCGAGCGGGGCGTTTCGATCGCGCCCTGGTACCCTGGCGGATATTGCAAAACCGTAAGGGCACCAATGAATCGGTGCAGGAAGTGATGCTGGCTGTACCTTACGCCTATGGAAAATTGGATGTACACAGTACTGCGGCAATTCATTACGGCCGGGCCCTGGATGCCTTTGGCCGTGAGATCGACACACTGACGGCTTCCATCAACAGTATTCGTCAGGGCAAATTTCTCGAAGCGCTGCGGCGCAAAGAGGCTACCCAGGTACAAAACTGGGTGGTGGCGCTGCGCAATTTGCCGGAGGCACCGGAGACTCACTATCTCCTCGACCTCATGGCCTCCAATGACTACCAAGAATTCCTGCGTAACTACCGCGACTTGAATGATCTCTACGAGCGCAATAAAGAGTGGCTTAAGAGCCTTGCTGCCTTCGAGGATATTATTAGTGCACGCCGGGCTTACTACGAGCCCCTGTTACCACAGCTGGATGAGCAGTTCCGTACCTTGGATGCACGGATCAAGTTGCGTATGGAGCAGCGCGATCAATTTTCCAGTCGCATAGAGCAAATGCTGGTTTCTCGCCGCCCGGAGTATCTCGCCACCGCCGAAGAGCAGGAAGCGCGCCTGCAACTACTGCAGCTGCATAAGCAGATCGCACGCAATCCTAAAGGTTTTACCGAGCAAAGCCGCAGCCGTGTTGAGCGCTTGCAGGGTATTTTGGATTTGCGTCTCTCTACCGAATATCACCAGCGTCTCACCGAGGCCTATAAGCATTTGCAGGCCCTCAACGCTGAGATCGAAAAGTTACAAACGGTGTACCGTTCCTATGTGCGCAGTCGCCAGGCGGCGACTCACAGTTACACCGGTTATAACAAGGATATCCAGCGTTCGCGTGCGCAGATTCGCTCGGCCCAGCAGCGTCTGGAGATGTTGATGGCGCGCCAGGGCAGCATGCTGGAAGCACTCGCTGTTGAAGAGCTGGAGCGCCGCCGCAGCCAACTGGAGAGTTACCAGATCAAAGCGCGCTTCGCCCTAGCCGACAGTTACGACCGTGCCAATGAGCTGCAGGAGCAGCGCGAGGATCAGCGCAAGATTGAACAGCATCGCGAGGCTCAGCCTGAAACTTTGCCAGAACAAAATCCTCCCGAATTGGAAGCACCGGAAAGCGAAAATGGGCTGCAGGAGCAGAGCCTAGAAGCTCAGCCGGAAACTCTGCCTGAGAGCAATCCTGCCGAATTGAAAGTGCCAGAAAGTGAAAATGGGCCACTGGAGCAGGGCGGGCAACCCCAAGCAGACCAGCCGGAAATTTTACCTGAGAACAAATCCGCTGAACGGCAAGTTTCAGAAGCTGAGGGGGATAAGGCGTGAAACCTGTAAATCATCGCGTAAGCCTCTCTGCTAGTTTTGCGATCGAGCCAATAGCTACAGGGCGGAAGCCCAAAAATGCACTGCGCTATGGTGCATTCGCCGCGGCATTACTGTTACTTAACGCTTGTGCGGTGAACAGCGGTAAAACAATTGGCAGCCTGCAAAATGTCGATATTGAGATTAAAGAGGAATATATCGACGGCAGTCTGGAAAAGGCCCTGGCAAGTTATCAGCGCTACCTGCAGGAAACGCCCGAATCGAGTCTCACCCCTGAAGCGATGCGTCGGATTGCCGACCTGAAAATTAAGCAGGCGCACCGGGCCGAGGATGCTGCCATTGATGGTATTGCCCCTGCCACAGCAGGCAGTGGTGCTGTGATTGCCATCGAAGCACCGGAGGCAACAGCAGAAAATGCCCTGGAAGCTCCGGCTGAGGTAACCGCGCCCGTTGCCAAGGTGCAGCGCATCCCCACTGAGCATGTAGCAGGGGCGGAGTCTGATGCGGACTTTGAAGCTCGCGCTAGTGGCAGTGTGGATATCGTCGCAGACACCACTACACTGCAGGTTCCTGAAGAAGACCCGGAAGCGCTGATGTCGGCGAATGCCCGAGAGGCCATCGCGCTGTATCTCAACCTGCTGAAGAAATACCCTCTTTACGACCGCAACGACCAGGTGATGTACCAGCTCTCCCGCGCTTATGAAGAAGCCGGGCAAATTGATGCCGCAGTAAATGTATTGCGGCAGTTGGTGGCCAAATACCCGGATTCCCGTCATATCGATGAAGCCTGGTTTCGCCTGGGGGAATATTACTTTACCCGCAAAAAGTATCTGGATGCGGAAGAGGCCTATGGCCGGGTAATCACCATTGGGCAGATTTCCAGTTTTTACGAGCTGGCCCTGTATAAACGCGGTTGGTCCCTGTTTAAGCAGGATATGTACGAGATGGCCCTGGACGATTATGTGGCCATGCTCGATTACAAAGTCTCCCAGGGTTACGACTTTGACCAGCAGACCAATACGGTTGAGCGCAAGCATGTGGACGATACTTTCCGCGTGGTGAGTTTGAGCTTCTCATATATGGAGGGCCCGGATTCTATTGTCGACTATTTCTCCCGCAAGGGTGCGCGCCAGTATGAATACCTGGTGTACAGCCATCTCGGGGAGTATTACCTGAATAAACGTCGCTACCAGGATTCGGCCAAATCCTATATCGCCTTTGTGGAGCGCAATCCACTGCACAAGGTTTCTGCGGACTTTTCCATTCGTGTGATCGAGATTTACAGCAAGGGCGGTTTCCCCAAACTGGTGCTTGAAGCGAAGAAGACTTTTGTAAATACCTATGCCCTCAATGCCGACTACTGGACAGTATTCGATATTAATGAATTCGGCGAGGTGGTCGAATTTCTACAGGCTAACCTGATCGACCTGGCCGGTCATTACCATGCCGCCTACCAAAACAAAAAACTGAAGGATAAAAAAGGAGAGCACTACCTAGAGGCAATTCACTGGTATCGCCGTTACTTGCAGTCCTTCCGTGAAGCTGAGCGTGCGCCGGAAATGAACTACCAGCTCGCCGGCTTGATGCTGGAAAATCGCGATTTCCACAATGCCGCTCTGGAATATGAGCGCACCGCCTACGAATACCCTGCCCACAAGGATTCCAGTGAGGCGGGTTACGCTGCGGTTTACGCTTATCGCGAACATCTGGCCAACAATCTGAAAGAAGCCAGTGCAGATCAGCGCGCTCCATTGTTGCGTGAAATTATCCGTTCATCGTTAACCTTTGCCGATACCTTCTCACAGCACGCCAAAGCGCCGCAGGTAATGCTGGGTGCGGTGGAAGATTTGTACGGTCTTAAAGACTATACGCCGGCGATCGATAACGGGCGCCAGCTATTGGAAAAATTCCCGGCGGCAGAGCAGGAGATTCGCCGCTCCGCCTGGATGGTGGTGGCCCACGGCTCTTTTGATACCCATGCCTATGCCGATGCGGAAGTGGCCTATGGGGAAACCCTAAATCTCACCGCCACCGATGCCAAGGATCGTGCTGGCCTGGTCGACAATCTGGCGGCATCCATTTACCAGCAGGGTGATATGGCACGCAAGCAGGAGGACCACGCTACAGCTGCCGGCCACTTCCTGCGCATTCGCGCTGCGGCTCCGGGAGCCACTTTACTGGCCACCGCCGAATACGATGCTGCTGCCTCCCTGATTGTGCTCAAGGATTGGACCCAGGCCGCCACAGTGCTGAACAATTTCCGTGGGAATTTCCCAGAGCATGAACTGGCCAAAGATGTCACCAAGAAACTGGCGGTGGTCTATCAGGAAAGTGGCGAGCTCTTATTGGCAGCGGCGGAGTTTGAGCGTATTGAGCGAGAATCTGAGGACGAGGAAATACGCCGCGAGGCTCTGACGCAGGCAGCGGATCTCTACAGTACCGCTAAAGACAGCGACAGGGCGTTGGCGGTGTTGAGGCGCTACGTGAAGCTGTTCCCCAACCCCATGGAGCCCGCGCTGGAGACGCGGCAAAAAATCGCCGATATCTACAAAACTGCTGGGCAGCAAAAACGCTATATGCAGGAACTGCGTGAGATGGTGCGCATAGAGAAGCGTGGCGGTTCCCAGCGCAGTGATCGCACCCGCTACCTGGCTGGTAGCGCCGCGTTACAGCTGGCTGAGCCCAGTTATCAGGCCTTTACCCAGGTGGCGCTGGTTAAGCCAATCGAGCAGAACCTCAATTTGAAACGCAAGCGCATGAAAAAAGCGATTAGCGATTTCTCTGCCCTGATTGATTACCAGGCAGCGGATGTGACCGCCGCAGCCACTTATTACCTCGCGGAAATTTATTTGCACTTCAGTGTGTCTCTGAAAGAGTCCGAGCGCCCAACGAATTTGAGTGCGCTGGAACTGGAAGAGTACGAGCTGGCTCTGGAAGATCAAATTTATCCGTTCGAGGAAAAAGCGATTTCCGTGCATGAAAAAAATGTCGAGTTACTTGGGGTGGGTATCTACAACCCCTGGATCGATAAGAGTATCGGCCAACTTGCCGGTCTGATGCCGGCCCGTTACGCCCGTGCCGAAGAGGCTGGTGACTATCTGCAGAGTATTGTCCCTCTGCCACCGGAGCCGGAGGTCTTGGAATCAGCGGAAGTAGTTTCCGGCCAGTAATAGCGAGAATGGAGAAGAGGGCTATGCAAATTAAAATGCGAGTGGTTTTCCTGTGGGTGGTTACGCTGTTTTTGGCTGCCTGTGCGGGAGTTCAGACCAAGTCGGGCAAGGTTTCTGATTATTCCTCTGTGCGGGTGTCCGGCAGTGTGAGCCGGGACTTTGAACGATCCCTGGAATTCCTTGCGGATAAGGAGTTTGCGCGCGCGATTGAATTGTTGGAGACGGTAGTTGAGCGGGAGCAGCGTTTGCCCGCGCCTTATATTAATCTCGGCATTGCCCGAATTCAGGTGGCAGAAGAAAAAAAAGCGGAAGAGGCTTTTCTTAAAGCACTGGAAATAGATGCCGAGCACCCGGTGGCCACTAATGAACTGGCAGTACTTTACCGCAAGCAGGGCCGTTTTGCCGATGCGCGCAAAATTTATGTGAATGCCTTGGCAGAAAACCCCGAATACCTGCCATTGATAAAAAATCTCGGCATATTGTGTGATCTCTATCTGCAAGATCTCCAGTGCGCTCTGGCACAATTCCAGCAATATGTACAGCTGGAACCCGAGGACCAGGATGTGTCTATCTGGCTGGCGGATCTCAAACGGAGGGCGGGCAAGTGATAGCGCAGTGTAAATGGATTTTGCCGTTTATGATGGGGTTTGCCATTTTTCCTTTTGCCGGTGCGCAGACCCAAGAGGGTGATAAAACCCAAGCCACAGATAAGAAAGTGGATACCAAAGTTAAAGAGTTATCGGGTATTTCCATTATTGGTAATAAGGAAGCGCCCAAGTCTCTGTATATCGTTCCCTGGAAAAGTTCCGAGGTGGGTGTCGAAAGTGATCTTGTCTCCAGTTTGATGGACGACAAGCTCAAGCCGCTCGACAAGGAAGTTTTCATGCGTGAGCTGGAGTTCTACCAGCTCAGCCTGTCCGGCGATTAACGCCGTCCTTTCTCTGGCTAAAGCTAGAGCAGCAACCAATTACTGCAGTATTTCTCAAGAGGGTTTGTAATGGACTTTTTCAACAGCGTCATCGAGTTTTTCCAGACGGGCGGTACTTTTATGTACCCCATTCTTGTGGTGGCCGCCCTGGGTGGCGCAGTAGCAATTGAGCGATTTATTCGCCTGCATTACGAGCGTCGCACCAACCGCACTATGTGGGATAAATTGCAGCCAATCCTCTCCAGTGGTGATTTCGATCGTGCGCGCAATCTGGTTAAGCAGGATAACTCCAGTGTGGCAAAGCTACTTTCCATGGGGCTGGCCCGTCAGGGTGCAGTGCGCCGCCGCGAAGATATCGAAATCGCGATGGAAGAGAGCATGATGGAAATCACTCCACAGCTGGAAAAGCGCACGCCCTACGTAGCACTGTTTTCTAATATCGCCACGCTGCTGGGTCTGCTCGGTACTATTATGGGCCTGATTGAAGCCTTTACCGCAGTGGCCAATGCCAACCCGGCAGAAAAAGCCGACCTGCTTTCCGCCAGTATCTCGGTAGCGATGAACACAACGGCTTTCGGTCTAATGACCGGTATCCCCCTGTTGATTGTGCATGCACTGCTCAATTCCCTCACTGGAGAAATTATTGATAGCCTGGAAATGGTTTCCGTAAAAGCCTCCAATCTGATTGACAGTTCAACCCGCCGTCGCTTCGAAGTCGATGCGCCTGCTTCAAAAAATAAAGGTGAAAACAAGTCGGCTAGCAAGTCTGAGAAGCACACCAAATCACAACCAGTGGCCGAGGCCAAAACCGAAGAACAGCAAACGGAAACTGCGTAATGAGAAGGCGGCGCCACGGGAGAGATAAAGAGGCCCCGGAGCTGGACATCACCGCCTTCCTAAACCTGATGGTGGTGCTGGTGCCGTTTCTGTTGGTATCGGCGGTGTTCTCACGGGTAACAATTTTAGAGCTAAATATGCCGAGCGGAGCCGGTGGTGGAGCGCCGGATGATCCCACGGTCACGGTAGAAGTCGTCGTTCGCACAGAGGCGCTGGAGATTAGTGATGGTGAGAAAGTCATTGCGCGTTTTCCAAACCTGACACAATCCGAAGAGGGTGAGTCTGCGCCGCTGGAGGCGGCTACAGAGGAAGGTGCCGGGGGGGGTGAACAGCTTGCTCTATTGCCAACTGCGGAGGTCTACGATCTGAAAAAACTCACCGAGTTTTTACTGCAGGTTAAGGCCAGCTATCCAGAAAAAACCGACTCCATTTTGTTGATGGAAGCGGATATTGCCTATGAGCACTTGGTGGGTGTAATGGATACCGTGCGCGGAGCCGAGGTGCGTGTGGAAGGCAGCGATCCCAGTGATCCAAGTGCTGTAGAGAAAGTGGTGCTGTTTCCCGATATTTCCATAGGAGATGCGCCGTGAGACATGAAAGCCGACGTATGAAGCGTATGGCGCGCAGCCATAAGCGTAAAAAAACCTCGGGTATGAACCTTACCTCGCTAATGGACGTGTTCACCATTTTGGTTTTTTTCCTCTTGACCAACACTTCCAGTAATGAAGCGTTGGAGCCACCCAAGGTGATCACACTGCCGGATTCGGTGGTGGAGACCAAACCAAGGGAAACCGTAACCCTGATGGTGACCAATGAGGAAATTCTGGTGGAATCCAATTCAGTGGTGGCTACCAGCGAGGTACTTGAGAGTGAAGAAATCATTATCGAGGCCATTAAGCAGGCGATGATCGCCGAGATGGGTAAGGCTATCGGTGTGGCCCAGGCCTCTGCTGAGGCGGAGGCCGAAGAAGCCGGCACCGAGGGAGAAGTTCAGCCGGAGCCACCGGAAGTCAATATTCTCGCGGACAGGGGCATTCCGTTCAGTTTGCTTAAGAAGGTGATGTCCAGTTGTACGGAAGCTGGTTACACCAAGGTATCGCTGGCGGTTATTCAGAAAGCATCTCAGGGTTAATGGAAGTTTGTGAGTAATTTTCTACAACAACAGCAGGCACTTAGCGAATCGCTCAATGCGGTTCGCCAGCGCATGCTCCTGCTCGAGGATGAGCGGCAGCAGATAGAGGCACAGCTGGCCGAGTTGCAGGCCAATGGCACCAAGTTCCAGCTGCTTGATGAAATTTCCGAGCGCTTGCGCAAGCTCGAAGAGGCCGGCGCCGGTGAAATGTTCTGGGCCGAGGATTACAGGGTCGATGCCTCCGAGCGGGTGATTGCTCGAATCGGTGAGTCCACCCGCGATTTCAACGAACAGCTGGAGCAGCTGCATCAATCCCGCCGGGAAGTGCTCGATAATATTGAATACTGCAGCGAGGAAATCTTTGCTCTGGACGAGCAGGCAGATGAGCTGCGCCGTGAAGAGGAAGAGTCCAAGTACGAGTTCGAAATTACCCGTGAGTTCGAGCAACCGGATTTTCGCCCAATGGTTATGCCCTGGCATACGCAGGGTGAAGATGAAAAGCGTTTCCGTCTCTGTGTATTCGCCTCTCTGTTTATTGCCACTTTATTAGGTTATCTGGTGCCACTCTATACGTTGCCGGAACCGGAAAGCGAAGTGGTTGAGATTCCAGAGCGTTTGGCCAAGCTGGTAATCGAGAAGAAAACCAAGCCCAAGCCACCGCCGGAGCCGGAGAAAACCAAGCCCAAGAAAGAGGAGAAGAAGCCCGAGCCCAAGCCTGAGCAGAAGGTGGCCAAGCAAGAGCCCAAGCCAACCAAAACTGAGAAGAAGCAGGCGCGCAAGAAAGCTGAGCGCACAGGTGTTCTGGCCTTTAAGGATAATTTCCAGGATCTGATCCAGGATGATCTGGATAACCGTCTCGGCCAGCAGACCCAGCTGAGCACGGCGGGTAAGAAAGAGAATCGCAGCCAGCGCTCTCTGATTACGTCTGCCGCAGCCAAGGGCAGTGGTGGCATCAGTGCTTCAGATGTGAGTCGCAATGTGGGCGGAACGGGTTCTTCCCTGGGTGGCGTCGAGTTTGCACGTGTTGAAAGTGCTATTGGCAATGAGGGTGACTTTGCCGGTGAGGATCGACCGCTCAGCGATGGTGTTGGCCCGTCACGTACCGACGAGGAAATCCAGATTGTCTTCGATCGCTATAAGAATGCGCTCTATCGCATCTACAACCGCGAGCTGCGCAACAACCCGGCTCTACAGGGCAAGATGGTCCTGAAGATCACTATCGAACCGGATGGCTCTGTGTCCCTGGCACAAGTGGAGTCCAGCGATATGGATTCGCCGGCACTTAATGCCAAAATTGTTGCAAGGGTCAAACGGTTTAACTTCGGTGAAAAGGCTGGTGTTCCAACAATCACCATTCTCTACCCGATTGACTTCCTACCGCAGAGTTAATCAAATGGGCCTCCTTCTCGCTTGTGCGGGGAGGGGCCCCTTTTTTTCGGGCAGTTTTTGCCTGCTTTCACAGCTTTTTCCCTCCCGGGTTTGCCTGAGAACCACTTGGCAATCTTCAAAAAAGTCCTCCTGCCGGGCGGTATTTATGACCTGCTTCACGGCCACTTTTCCCCTCTGCAATTAAAGTTCGCGCACCGGGCAGACCCTGTGCGGCGGCAGTGCCTGAGGGTGCTGTCAAGGATTTTGTAAACAGAAAAGCGGCGGCTAATAAGTGACGATGATGTCGGAAGTAATTGGACGGAAATCCTGGAATAATGCGCTTGTTGGTTTAGTGCTGCTCTGTATTTACATTGCTTTATTTTCTCCGCAGGCAAGGGCGGATCACAATTGTCCCTCATCTCCGGATAACCCCGCATTTTTTAATATCCTTGACCATAGCTATAGTAATAGCTGGTGTGAACTCTGTGGCGATGGCCAAGTGACCATCGAAATTGTTGTTCCCAGCATCCGCAGTGGTTTTATGGGAACCCAGCATATTGAAAATATTGTGGTCACAGAAAACCTGGGGACTTCACAACTGGAATATATCCCCGGTTCCACTACAGTAAGCTCTGGTGTTGTTTTAAGCGAACCTACTGTCAGCGGCACTACTATCCGTTGGGACCAAAACGACCTGTCTGCACTCGCTGCCCGTAATGAAAGTACTACCTTATGGATTACTTTCGGTGTACGCAGTAGGGCAGACCGTGAAGAAGATTTGGTTAATAACAACCGCACTATTAGTGCATCTGCCTCTTTCGACTATTGTGGTGATTCGGAGACAGATTACGATAGTATGGAGCTGGCTATTAAAGAGCCGCTGCCCTCCGTAGATAAACGCGGGCGTAATATCGATGCGGGTCAATCTAATTACACCAATAATGTTTATGGCAATATTAATGATGACGTGATCTGGCGTATCGCTATCTCCAATGCTGGGGATGCAGATATGCAGGATGTACGCTTTGATGATTTGATGACCAACCCGAATATGGACATCAATTATGCTTGTTCCAGCGAATCAGCTGCTCAGGCTATTGCCAATAACAATGGTTCCAATCCAGGTGTCTCTGGGTGTGTTTCAGCCAGCAACAATATCAATAATTTTGAGCTGAATGGCAGCTTCTCCGGTGGTTCAGGACGCACAGATGTTCCGGCAAACTCAACCCTCAACATCTATCTGGTAGGTAAGGTAAACACCTCCTGTAGTGACGGCACTAATACGGTTTCAGATATACAGTGGGGTTGCGAAATTGATGACGATACCGGTGTTGGGGGTATTTCCTCTCCTGCAGTAGGCTCAGGGCCCGGTTCAGATTCCGAAGCGATGTATGCCCGAGTTGCCGATGCACTCGATATTACCCAGGCCATTACTGGCACCAATTTGAATCAACCACTGGGTTCGGCTGGTTTTGTAACCATTACCATCAATAACCAGACACGTGGCTCGGTTAAGGATATCCAGTTCGTTAGTGATCTTCCGGATGAATATGTGGTGGATACCACCTATACACCACAAATTACCCGCGAGCGCCGTGGCGTTGATGGGCATGGGGCCAACTACAGCTCCACTTACCCCGGTAAGGCCGATACCCTGCAATGGCGTGTGGGTAGCAATTGGAATCAATGGCACACTGACCCACTGCAAAATAACAAGCCGGAATTCCGCCTGCTGAGTAGCACCACGCACCCGAATTATTCGGACCAGCGTAATATGATGCGTCAGGGCGATGAGATACAAATCCGTTTCCGTATTGTTACCACTGAGCCTGACTTTTTCGACAAGATGGCCGATCTCGATGTGGAAGTAGAATCGGCAGGTAACGGCAAGGATCCGAACAGTAATATTAGCCTCGCCAATAATGTTTTAACAGTTGACTACGAGGATTTCTGCCCTAGTACCAATCCTCCCACGCAGATTGAAAATCAGTCGGTTACCCCGAACCCGGAAGATCTGGATATCAGCACCGTGCATCCTCTGTACATAGTGCGGGATAGCGGTACGTCTGAGCTGACGGTAGATGTAACCAACAATGGTGGCCACGATGCGGATAACTACGATGTGTATGTCACCTTTGGTGAAGCCATGCGCGTACTGTCAAATGACCGCGCCTGTACTCCTGTTGGCAAGCCTAACCCCGGCACCGTGCCCGCACACCCGCTTTGGAACCAACCGGACTTTCTGCCAGCTTCGGCTGCGGTTTATCGCTGTACCAGTCTAGATGGTGTCATTGAACCGGGCAGAACCGAGCGTATTATTTTCCAGGTAGAAAAAAACCATTCTGCCACCGATGATGATCTTACCTTCCGCGCCGATGTGGTGGGAGAGATAACCTTGTCCGATGGCACTCCGCTGTATTTCCCTAATCCAGCGGTGTTGAATGAAACAACGCCCCAGAAGCAGTTGGCCAATAACTACACCCTCGACGGTATGCGCGCGCGGGTCATGGGTTTTAACCTGATCAAGGAGCGCTCTGATCAGTGTAATGAATTAACTTCCGAAGCTGCATTCCCCAATAGCAGTGTGTTGATTGGTGAAGAGTGTCGCTTTGAAATCCAGGCCGGAGGCTGGTTTGGTTTCGACACGCCCGGATTTACCCTGATTGAAGTGCGCGATATTGATGTGCGCGATGACCTGCCGGATGGTCAGGGCTATATCGCCGATGCTCCGCTTACTTGTGCAGATGTCACCCTGCCGCACCCAGTTTCTCAGGCAAATTGTGTAGTGATTCCCGGTGGCGATATTGTGGAGACCGGGGGCTTGAATATTCCCCTTAGCGAAGCAGATTTTCTCTGGGATGTGACCTCCAAGATAACCCTGCGCGACCGCTGGTTCCTTGCAGATATGACCACGCGCTTACTCAATGATCCGGTGGATACTGAGAACACCGATCCGAATCAGCATGCCAATCCCAGCACCGATTACGCGCGCGCGCAATTTACCGCGGTTTTCGACACCGAAACTATTGTGGTGGATAACTACAATACCAGCGGTATTTTTACCAATATTGATGGTGTGCCTACTACCGTACCGGGTTTCCCAGATATTACCGAGTGGTCGGAAACTGTAACCGTCTCCGAGCCCCATATCGAAGTTGATAAAAAAGTCTGTAACGAAAATCTCTACGGTATAGGTACCAGCTGTACAAATTTCGTGGACTTTACTAACGAAGGCCACCGAGACCAGACTTACATTTTCCGCCTGACCCTGACTAATCGCACAGCCGATAGCGGTGTAAACCGTGCTCCTGCCTACGATCTGGTGATCACCGATACGCTCGACCCTTCCGGTCAAATGTGTGTGCAGGCCCTGAGCAGCGATGGCCTGGATAACGATGGTGATGGCTCAGCGGAAACGAATAACGGTGATGATGGATGGGTAGGCACCACTACAGGTGCTAATAATTATTCTGAAGCCAGCCATTGTAGTAGTGGTGGAACTCCGGCGATTGTCACTTTCTCTTATGAGCATTCCACAGCGCTGGAGCGCATTAATCCCGGTGACTCGGTAACCCTTTACTACCGCGTTAAGCCACATCGCTCCGTAGCGCCACTACAAATTTTTAACAATACCTTTTATGCCCGCTACGACAGCCTGGAAGGTGACTTTGGCCAACAGACCGCCACACAGATCGACAGTGACCTGGACAATGATGGCGTTGGCGATGGCACTCCCGCAGCAGGGCGTGCGCGCCACTATAAATCTGCGGATGCACAAGCGCGAATGCAGATTATTGAGGTGAAAGCGGAACCTAAGCAGGCTTTGCAATTATCCAATGGTGCTGCCAGCGGCACCAATAAAGATACTGCGGTTGTGGGCGAGGAAATTCGCTATCAGCTGACTGCGAAAATTCCTGCGGCTAAACTGCGTAACTTTATTATCCGCGATGAACTGCCGGCGGGAATGCGCTGTATTGAAGGGCAAACCGTAAACCTCGATGCATCGCCCTACGATGCTGCTGGTTTTATTCCCGGTGGTACTTTTAGCGCTACCTGTACCAGTACAGGTAGCGCTGATTACGTGGAGTGGAATTTTGGCGATCAGGAACTCACCACGGTAACCGGTAGCCTGTTTGATTTCCCGGTGGAATTTATTGCGCGCATTGAAAATAGCAGCAATACCGATGATGGTGATGTGCTGGGTAATGGTGGTAGTTACACCACTGCCCAGGTGAGCTATGTGGATGAGGCTAATCAAAACGTTACGGTACCTTTTGCCTCCCACGAAATTACCGTGCTGGAACCCAAGATACAGCTGAACAAATCGTTCGCTGTAACTAACAGCGATGCAGATGATATTCTCACAGTAACTGTCACTGCAGAAAATATCGGTACTGCCGCCGCCTATAACCTACAGGTACTCGATGACCTTACCGGCTCCAAGTTGGTTTATATCGGCAATATTGGAGGTAATGATCCACCCCAAAATGTCGATATCACTACCGTGGGTGCTAATTCACCGATCTTTAGCTGGAATCGCAGCAATGCCGATTACAGCATCGCCGTGGGCGCTACCAAGTCATTCACCTTTGATGTGCGGGTAGAGCAGGGTGTAGAGCCCCATGAGATTCTGGATAACACCATTCAGGCCCGCTGGCAGTCCCTGCCGGGCAAAGATATTTCACTGAATAGCAGTAAGACTATCGGCAATGATGGAGCTGCTGACGGTATGCGTATCGGCGTGCTACCCAATGGTGGCGACGCGATTAATGATTATGAAACTAATGCCAGTGCCCAGACAGAGGTCTTGCCGCTACAGATAAACAAAACCGATTTACAGCTCGCTGTAGTTCCCACCATTGGTGCTCATAAAAAATTCCAGCTGGAAATCCGCTTGCCAGAAGGAATCAGCCAAAATGTAGCGGTTACCGATCAGCTCGGCAGCCCGGAAGGCTATGTGCTCAGCCATAATGCCGATTTCGATATTACTTATGATTTTGTCGGTATCGAAACCATTAATGGCGCAGCGCCATCTGAAACAGCATTCAATAGTTTCCCCACAGATAACACTGCCGGCAATGCCACCTGGAATATTGGCACCGTGGATACTGCCAGTGAAAATGACACGGTTGGCGGTACTATTGAACCACTGATTCGTATTACCTACTTTGCCCGTATCGCCAATGATTTGGCTACAAATAATGGCGATTCCCGTCGCAATGGTGCCACCCTGTCTTACCGCAATGGCGAAACCGGAGCCGGGGAAAACCTCAATGACAACACCGCTGCGGTTACCGTGGTAGAGCCTTTGCTAGGGGTCAGTAAAACCGTCAGTAATGCGACCAACCCCGGCAATTTGCCTGTGGGTGGTGATGTACTGGAGTACGAAATTACCGTGGCCCACGATGGTGGCTCCACAGCAGCTGCTTACGACTTAAATCTGGTGGATACACTACCTTCGGAATTGCGCCTGGACAGCAGTTTCACCCCAACGGCACTAATTAATGGTGGTGCTGTGGCAGGTTTTGTCTCAACACCGGCGGCAGCGCCCAATGGCCCCTTGATTTGGGGGCGGGAGAACGGTGATAACAGTCTGGACCTGCAACTGGGGGAAACTCTGGTGATTACCTACCGCACTCAGGTGAATGGGGTATTTGGTTCTCCCATTAGCAATAGTGTGATGTTGGATTGGACCTCTCTCGACAACAGCAGTACAAATGATCAGGCCTATGAACGCGATGGTGCTGGCTGCCCAAGTATTTCGGCACCGGATGATTACTGTGTGGGACCGGCCAGCGCCAGTATCGACACGGTGGATAACACCACTATTTCCAAGACAGTCATTGCGGATTCCGATAGCGCCACTCCAGTGGGTACGGTACGGGTTGGTGACACTGTTACCTATCAGCTAGTTCTGAATCTGCAGGCGGGCACCACACCGGCGGTAACCGTTACCGATACGCTGCCGAGCGGATTGGAGTTTGATTCCATTGTCAGCGTGAACGGTGATACCACCGCGCCCTACGATGACAACTTGAATGATTACACCTATGCGGCGATTGCCGTGCCTGGCGCCGGGGATACTGGTACCGTGACCTGGAATCTGGGCGATATCCTCAGTAACTTCGGTAATACCAATCAATTTATTATTGAGTACACCGCCAAGGTACAAACCGGCGCGGGCATTGCGGTGCCCACTGCCACCCTCACCAATACTGCGCAACTGAATTACACCGGTGCCGCCAGCACATTGCAGGACAGCGCCAGTATTACAGTACTGCAGCCGCGCCTTGCGAATCTGACTAAAACCGATGCCAACTGGCCCAGTTCCCATATGAATGTGGATCCGGCCAATGATGTGATGCAGTTTACTTTACAAGCCTGTAACACTGGCTTGGCTCCAGCTTACGATCTGTCTTTGACCGATGATCTGGCGACGCAGATGGAGCAAAGTTCCATCGCCAATATACGGGTCTCCCTGGATGGCTCAGTACTGACTCAAGGTACTGATTACAGCTACACTGCACCGGTCAATCGCGGTGACGATATGCACTTTACTTTACAGGTGCCTATCGACGCTGGTGCCTGCTTGGATATTGATTATGAAATTGGCTTTTATACTGATATCGGCGGCGGTGAAAACTGGGTAAACACTTTTACAGCAAATGAATTCTGGTCACTGCCCAGCAAGAGCGGTGAACAGTATGCTGCAGTTCCCCTGTCAACGCCTTACCCGATGGGTACTGTTGCCACTACGGTAACGCCTCCGCAGAAAACGCTGCTTACTGCCCCCACAGCGGCAGTGGGTGAGGAAGTGATATACCGCATTCAAGTACCGGGTAGCGCCACTACTGCGGCGATTCACGATTTGGTGATTACCGATGTGCTCGACCCCAGCCTGACACTGGTGCAGCTGCAGGAAATTAATGGCCGCGCATTTACCGATAACACCAGCAGTAACAATATTGCCCTGGCTGTTGACATGCTTCCGGCCGGCGAAGTGGCAATTTTTGAAGTGCGCGCACGGGTTGCCAATAATGCAACCGCGCAAGCGGGGCACAACTTTGCCAATCAAGCCAGTTATACCTTTGCCGCCACTAAAGGTGGGGCTGCACAGGCCGGCGGTGTCGGCACTGCGCCGGTGCTTACTATTGTGGAGCCGGATTTATCCGCAACCAATACGATGGTCAACCAGACCAGCCCCGGTAATGACCCCGATGCGGGCGATATTTTGCGCTTTACCCTGGACCTAGCCGCTGCGGGCAGCCCGGAGAATTCCGCCGCTTTCGATTTGGCTATCCTTGAGCAGCTCTCTCTGGGGCTGCAATTCGTACCGGGCAGTGTCACCTTTGCAGGTGCCGCCCAAGCCGACCCCACGGTAACCGGCGATGGTGTTAATACTGCGCAAACTCTCGAGTGGAGCCGTGCCAACAGCGATCTGGATATCTCTGCCGGTAATAACAGCCTGTTGGTATTCGATGCTCTGGTACTGGATGAAGTGCTGGCAGCAGCCACACTTTCCACCACTGCGCGCATCGAGTGGACCAGTCTGGATGAAGATAACAGCAGTCCCCATGAGCGCAATGGTGCTGACGGTGTCGGCGGTTTAAATGATTATGTACTGGAAAATATTGTCGCACAGCTGACCGCCGCCAATGACAGCGTACTGAGCAAAACCCGTGTTGACGATAGCTACGGTAGCACTGATGTGCAGTTGCGTATCGGCGATCTGGTGGAATACGAGCTGCGTCTGGCCCTGCCAGAAGGTACAGCACCGAAGGCGCAGATTGTCGATACCTTGCCGCAGGGCATGGTATTTGCCGGCACTGTGTCGATCAATGGCGATAACAATGCACCTTTCGCGGCTGTGGCACCTTTCCTCCACAACGCTATCGCCGAGCCGGTACAGGCTGGTGACCCGGCCGCGGGCCCGACCACACTGAGTTGGAATATTGCTGATTTGCGCAACCAAGGCGATAACAACGCAGCTAATGATGAATTTGTGCTGCGCTATCGCGCGCGGGTATTAAACCGCGATGTGCACCCATGGCCTGCCAACAATACTGCACTCACTAATAATGTTGTTTTCAGCTTCGATGCCGCTACCGGTAATGAAACACGCAATGACAGTGAAACTCTGGATCTGCTACAGCCAGACCTGGCAATAGCAATCAGTGCGAATCCTGCTGGGGGTACCACTCTCTCCGCCGGTGATAGGGTCGATTACACCATTACGATTACCAATAATGGTTCTGCGCCCGCCTATGATCCGCTCTTTAAAGACTTGATTCCCCTCGGCCTGCGCCAGGCTGGTGTCAATGTGCAGTCAGTAACTGTCAATGGCGCTACTGCAACGGCTGTTGCTCCAACTTTCGACAGCAGCACTGGCGCAGCGATTTGGGATTTCTCCGCGGGTACCGGTTACGCCATTAACCCAGGCCAGACTTTACAAATGGTGTACCGCGTTCAGGCGGATGCTAACTTGGGCGCGGGCCTCAATCTGCAAAATGCCGCTTATGTGGAGACTTATTACTCTCTGGATGGCGACAATCTGCCTTCTCTCGGTACAACGGCCGTGACTGCGGATATGCGCGAAGACTACGGCCCCACAGCCCCGGTGAGTGTGCAGTTTAATACTCCCAATGCCGCGCCGCTTTTCATTGAAAATACTCAGCCCACAGCTTCTATTGGCGAGCCGTTCAATTACCGCATTACTATTCCGCAAACGCCGCAGCCAGCAGCCCTGCACGATGTTAGCGTGTTGATTGACCTCAGTGTTTCCGCGGCGGATTTGGAATTTATTGGTGCGGCCAAGGTTTCCGGCAAAAATGCATTTACTCCGCAAAATACCGGTTCCGCTTCTGCACTGGTGATTGCCGATACTACCAACGGCATCGATGTGCCCGCTGGTGAGCAGGTGGTTATTGATGTAACGCTGCGCTTGCGCGACAGCAATCCACCCAATGTGGATGGCTTCATGTTTAGCAACAGCGCCAGTTACAGCTACAACTACGATAATGACAACCCGGCCATGGGGCAGGGTGCTGGTGCGGGTAATTCCACCTTGGATATGCAGGTGGTAGAACCCACGGCGATTACCCTGACAAAAACCGGCCCGGCCAGTGTGCAGTCCGGTTTACCCGGCACCTTTACTTTGGACTTACACAATATTGGTACCGGCCCAGCCTGGGATATCAGCGTGACCGATATCCTGCCGGACAATAATCCCGGTGGCATGTGTGAAACCGCACCAAATAATTTTGCCGCACAAATCACCGATGCGGCTGGTACTGCGATTGCTACCCTGAGTGAAGGTACCGATTTTAATACGGCCTTTGATGCAGCCAGTTGTACTCTTGCCATCACATCAATTGGCGCTGGGGCAATGTTGGCTGCGGATCACCATCTGCTGCTAAGTTACGACGCTACTCTGGATGCAGATACCCGCGATGGCGATACGCTTACCAATATTGCCGGGGTAACGCTGTGGCACAGTTGGGATAGCAGTGCGCCTGAAGCGCGTCAGTACACCCGTCCGGCGCCTACCGATGGTACACCTGGCGTGCTCGATCATGAGGATGCCTATACCCTGAGTGCTTCAGTTCCCAAGGTAACTTTCTACAAGACTGTCGAGAATGTTACTCGTGGACAAAACCCGGCTGTCACGGCCAGCCCTGCAGAGGTATTGCGCTACACCCTCACTTTGAAAAATATCAGCGGTGTGGATGTCAGTGGTATTGAGATTACTGATGACTTGGGCCGCCTAAACAGCTTGCCATTGTTCCAGTCGGGCTCCCTGCAACTGGTTACTGCTCCGGCGAGTAGCGATAGCAGCGGGACAGGTGCTTCTGCTGGTACCCACGGCAGTGGCTTGTTGAAGGTGACCAATCTTGACCTGGCAGCAAGTGGCAGTGCGGGTGATTCCATTCAGTTGATCTATGAAGTAAGTCTCGCCTCTGTCATTGACAGCGCTACAACTGTGTTGAATCAGGCTCAGGTACAGTTGCCCGGTCAATTACTGAAAAACAGTGATGATCCCAATATTAACGGTACTGATGATCCTGACGCTGCGGGGGATGAAGATCCTACTCAGGTATTAATTGAATCTGAACCACTGCTGGTAATTCATAAAACCTCAGCAGATATGACCGGTGACCCGGACCTGCTGATGGTGGCGGATACCCTGCGCTATACCATTCGCGTGGAAAATACCGGTAACGAAAATATCGTTAACGGGATGTTGCGTGATCAGATCCCTGCGAACACTACTTATGTTGCTGGCTCCACCACCTTGAATGGTTCTGCGCTTACAGATGTAAGTGGCGCGTCGCCGCTTGAAGCGGGTATGAACATTAATACATCTGGCGAAGCCGATGGTTTTATTGCTGCAGCGGCAACTGGCGCTGTGCCTGTGATGGTTACCTTTGATGTCACCATTAATGACGTCAATGACGGCACTATTATTTCAAACCAAGGCTTTGTTAATGGCGAAGGTGCTGGTAGTGGCCCCTTCGATGAAGTCCCATCGGATGACCCCGCTACAGATGCCCCCAACGATCCAACAATAGATATTGTTGGCGATGTTCCCCTGCTAGTTGCTCATAAGACCGTGGCAATTACGGTGGATAATATTTCTACGGGTATTGTCGACCCCGGTGATGTGCTGCGTTACACCATTGCGATTACCAATATGGGGGGGGTTGATGCGCTGCAGGTCGCACTCACTGACCAAGTGCCTGCAAATACCACTTATGTTGCCGGCAGTACCACCTTAAATGGTATCGCGGTTGCTGATAATGCCGGTGGTATGTCACTGCTGAATACTGCATTGCCGGTATCTTCTGATGACCTAACCCCACCGTTGCCAGGTGCCAACGAGGGAGTGATTACTTCTGCACAAACTGCCACCGTAACTTTTGATGTAATGGTGAATATGGATGCTGCCAGGGGTACGGTAATCAGTAACCAGGGCAGTGTTGCTGCAGAAGAACTACCACTGGTACTCACTGATGCAGATGGCAATCCGGCCAATGGTGCCCAACCGACACTAGTGGTGGTGGGTGATGCACAGCTGCTTTCAATTGTAAAAGAAGTTGCCGTTGTCGGCGGTGGCGCAGCCGAAGCCGGAGCAGTGCTGGAGTATCTGGTGACCATTGAAAATATCAGTGGTGTGCCGGCGACCATGGTAAGTATTACTGATGACCTAATGGTTGCCGGCGATGGAGTCCTTACCTACGTTGCAGACTCTGCCATGCTCAATGGCCAAGTAGATGGAGTCAGCGTTGCCGGTACGGTAATTACTGCTGACTACTCCACAACTTATGGAGATTTGCTGCCGGGTGAAAGTGTGACATTGCGCTTCCAGGCAAAACTTTCCGACAGCCTGGAAATTGGCTACACCGTGGTGAATACCGCGGAAGTGCACTGGAATGATCCACCTTCAAGCAATCAGGCCAGTGTTGCTATCGATGTCGGTGGCACACCGGGAATCGCTAATTTGGCCGGTTACCTGTGGCACGATGTGAACTTCAATAATCAGGCCGATGCCGATGAACGCCTGCTGTTGAATTGGGCAGTGGATCTGTATTTCAACGGTGCATTGCTGGAAACAATCCAGACCGATGAAAATGGCTATTTCCATTTCCAGGGACTGGTACCCAACAATTATGGTGGCCTTAGTTACGAGATGCGCTATACCGCGCCGGATGCCAGCGAAAGTACCGCATCTCTGGGTAATCCGGTTTCCGATTTCACCAATGGTCCCCAGCGTATTAGTGAGATCTTTGTGGAGTCGGGTGCTAATCCGCAAGACTTAAACCTGCCGCTCACGCCAAACGGAGTCATTTACAACTCCATTCTGCGTGCCCCGATTACCGGCGCTACGCTGAGTATGCTGCGTGCCAGCTCAGGCCAAGAACTGCCGGATCGTTGCTTCGATGATGAAAAGCAGCAGGGTCAAGTAACCCGTGCCGGTGGCTACTACAAGTTCGATATTAATTTCGATGATGCGGCTTGTCCGGCCAATGCAGACTACCTGATTCGGGTAGAACTGGCCGATGACAATTATGTCGGTGGTGAATCCCTGGTTATTCCAGCGCAGACCAATGAGGAGACTGCCGGATTCGATGTGGGCGCCTGCCTCGGCAGTAATGCAGATATGGTGCCGGGTACTGCGCAACACTGTGAGGTACAACTGTCCCCGGCTAATCCGCCGCTGGATATAGAAGCGCGTGATACCTTGACCAACTATTACCTGCGCCTGACTCTGGATAATAAACAAATTCCAGGGGATAGCCAGTTGTTCAACAACCATATCCCCCTGGACCCGAAATTAGAGGGGGCGCTCTCTATTACTAAAACTGCGGCCATGTTGAATGTGACCCGCAGCCAACTGGTGCCTTACACCATTACCTTCGGCAATAACCTGCCGGTACCGCTTACCGATTTGCAGCTGGTGGACTTCTTCCCCGCTGGCTTCAAATACGTGGCCGGCTCGGCGCGTCTCGATGGTGAACCGGTGGAACCGGAGATGAAAGGGTTACAGTTGATCTGGTCGGACCTACGTGTAGAGGCGGATCAGACCCGCGAGTTGAAACTGCTACTCGTTGTAGGCTCCGGTGTAGGGGAGGGCAAGTATGTCAACCGTGCACGTATGTTCAACCAGCTCTCCGGGCAGACGGCGTCTGGTGAAGCCTCGGCGACCGTGCGTGTGGTACCGGACCCCACTTTCGACTGTACCGATGTGATCGGTAAGGTCTTCGACGATAAAAATATGAACGGCTACCAAGATGCCGGTGAAGGTGGGCTGGCCGGTGCGAGGGTCGTCAGTGCAACGGGTCTCAATGCCACTGCCGATGCCCACGGTCGATTCCATATCACTTGTGCGGTGGTGCCAAACCCCGATCGCGGTTCCAATTTTGTGCTCAAGCTCGACGACCGCAGTTTGCCAAGCGGCTATCGTCTCACCACAGAAAACCCGCGCGTGGTGCGTGCGACCCGAGGCAAGATGGTGAAGTTTAACTTCGGCGCCAGTCTGCACCGGGTAGTGCGCCTGGATATGGCCGAGGCGGTCTTCGAACCGACAACTACCGAGATGCGTCCCCAATGGCAGTCCCGTATTGAGCTGCTGCTGGAAAAACTCAGTGAAGCGCCCTCGGTATTGCGCCTGTCCTACCTCGCGGAAAATGAAGACCCGGATTTGGTGGAAGAGCGTTTGCAAACGATCAAGGCGGATATTGCCGAGCAGTGGGCGCGTAGTTATGGCGACTACGACCTGACGATTGAAACGGAAGTGTTCTGGCGGCGTGGTGCGCCGCCCAGCAAAGGAGGGTGGCAGTAATGTCCTTTGCAGATGGCAATAAAAAGCGCAGTAACCTGGAGTGTTCGCACACACCTGGCACAGCGCTTGTTGCGAAAAAAAACACTCGCACATTTCGTCGGCGTGAGCGTTGCCTGGCCACAGCGATTACTTTGGCCTTGGCAATGCCTGTACACGCGCAGCAGCAATCTGATACCGAGGTAGCCGAACCCCTGGAAACCAGCTGGTGGCAGGTGTGGCAAAAAATTCCTGGACTGGCTCCAGAAGTAGAGGAGCCGCAGACGGAGTTTGAGGAAAAATCCATAGGCAGCAATACGGAAACGATGTTGCTGCGCGCCCCTTCCAATCAATGGCTGCAGGATGCGGGCACTTTTATTGCCCCTCCCGAGCCGATTGTGGTGGAAGACTTTATCGAGCCATTACAGTTTTTCGCTGTGGCTGATGAAGTTTCTCCTGAGGCCATCGCGTTATTGCGTGAAAAGCTGGATGAGCTGGGAGAAACGCCCAATTTCCAATTGCATTTTATTGGTCACACCGATTCGGACCCGATGCAAAAAGAATTCGTTGCGGATTACGCAAGTAAGGAAGAATTTACCCTTGCTCGGGCTCAATTCGTGGCAGATTTTTTCCAGCAGGCTTTGGAACTGCCGGAAGAGATGATCGCGGTGGAAAGCCGCGGTGACGCAGAGCCCATTGCCGACAATATCACTACTGCCGGACGCGAACTGAACCGTCGTGTGCAAGTGCAGGTGAGTTACGATGCTCTGGATGCAGAGGCTATGGCAGCCCGTGCCCGCGCTGAAGCCCTGGCACTTAACCGGGTCAAAGTGTGTCGGCAGGAAACGGTTTGTAGATTGAATTATACCGCTGGCACTGAACAGCGCGCGCGCTTAAAAAACCTGGTTAATCCTTTGCGCTGGCAGCCGGGGCAGGCGAATTTACCCGAGGCGTTCTTACGGCGTATCCGCGAAGTGCGCACAAATCTGGCCAACAAAAATAATCTGGTGATTCATTTTGTTGGTCATACCGATGCGTTGCCTCTGCAAATTGGTGAAAGCTCTGAGCAGCAACAGAATGCCTATCGGGAAAAGTCCCACAGCGAAGCCCGCCGTGTTGCTCTGGCGGTGCGCGATGCCCTGGGCCTACCGGACGCCATGATCTCCAGCAGCGGCAAGGGCGCCAGTCAGCCCATAGCCGCCAATGACACACCCAAGGGGCGCACCCTAAACCGCCGTGTGGAAGTGGAGTTCTGGTACGACGATCCCCTCGAAGTGGCGGTGGATGGCGTACAGGCCTGCCCAGAGGCGGCAGCCGCGGAAACCATTACCATTGCCCATCAATCTCTACGTGGCGATATAGCGCCTATCCGTTTCGATAATGGCGATCCGATTATTACCCAGGCGCAGCTGACTCAAATTCGCGCTGCCATGGGGGAAATTTCGAGCAAAGCCAATGTGCGCCTGAGCTTTATTGGCTATAGCGAAAACAAGCGCATGGACCGCCGGGAAGCCATGGTCTACGGCGATGATGTTGGGCTCTCTGGTGCCCGCGCGCGCCGTGCGATGGAGCAGGTAAAAGAGCTTCTCAGCCTCGAAGACTCCCAAGTGGAGTTTGAAGGGCGCGGTTATGTGCAGTCCGATGATGTAGTGGCCAACGGTTTCACCCTGGATGAAGGCGCGAGGGTTGAAGTGCAGGTGCTCTACGATGAGCTGGCGATTCTGGCGGAGAGCGACCGTCTGGAGATCGAGCGTATTAACCGCGAAGCCATCGCTAACAACCCCTATTCACTGAATTTAATGCGTATTACTGTGGATGGCAGCCCCGAATACGATCCCTATAAAAATTCTGCCGATCTGCAGCGCTGTACCGATGTGGCGCTGGATAATGCCAATATCCAGTTCCGCTTCGATAACAAAAAAATGCAGCCGCGTCTGAATATTTCAGCCTGGCCCAATACCATTCGCTACGCGGATAACCCGGATACCGAGCACAGCGAGAACCGCGTGGTTTTCCGCAGCTACACCAACTATCCCAGTTTTATTGAGCGGGCCGAGGTACGCCTGTTTGAAGAAGGGCAGTCCCTGAGAGACACGCCGGTTGACATAGTCCCGCTGGCTGCCGGAGAAGGGGAGTGGTTTGCAGAATTTTCCCATTTCCAGGCACCGCTAAAAAAACTGCACTATGTCTTGCGGGTGTACGATAAAAAAGGCCGCTTCGATGAAACTGCCGAGCAGACTCTGTGGCTGGTGGATAAGGTTGAAGAGTCAACGAAAGAGGTAAACGTTTCACAGGAATTATTGGTTGGCTACGGTGAAAATCGCCTAGCGCGAAGAAATATTCCTCTGGATGGTAACAGTGTGCTGGTGAACGGTGCCGAGGTACCGCCAGGGCACACTGTGTGGCTGGCGGGCAACCCGGTACCGGTCAACGAACAGGGCCAGTTTGTCGCCGAACAAATTTTCGACCCCGGTATGCACACCGTGGAAGTGGCGGTTCTGGATCAAGAGGGCAATGGCGAATTGTTCCTGCGCGATCTGGAATTTGCCAAAAACGATTGGTTTACCGTGGGTATTGCCGATCTCACGATTGGCTATGACAAAACCAACGGCCCAGCGGCGCTGGTTACCGGCGATGAAACCCACTACGACAATTCTGTTAGCTACGATGGCCGCCTGGCGTTTTATACCAGCGGTGGTTTCGGTGAGGGCTGGCGCCTCTCTGCCAGTGCGGATACGGAAGAGGGGCCGGTGGATGATTTATTTTCCAACTTTATGGAAAAAACGCCCGATGCCCTGTTCCGCCGTTTAGATAGTGATCTTTATTATCCCACCTTTGGTGACGACTCCACCGTAGTGGAAGACGCGCCCACCTCCGGCAAGTTTTATGTGAAGTTGTCCAAGTACGACGACTTCGGCTTGTGGGGTAATTTCAAAGCGACCTATGCCGATAACGAACTGGCGCAAATAGACCGCGCACTCTATGGTGCCAACGGCCACTTCGAAAGCGATTCCATGACCAGCTTCGGGGAAAAACGCTTTCAGGTCGATGCCTTTGGTGCGGAGCCTGGCACTATTGCCGGGCGCGATGAGTATCGTGGAACCGGTGGCTCCCTCTATTTCATGCGTCATCAGGATATTCTAAACGGCTCCGAACGCCTGCGGGTTGAAGTGCGGGATAAAGACTCCGGTTTGGTACTGGCCGTAAAAAATCTTTCCCCAGTGATCGATTACGATATCGATTACATTCAAGGCCGCGTACTGCTGAACAAGCCCTTGTCTGCCCTGGCTAACGATAATCTGTTAATCCAGGATGGCTCTTATAACGGTAATCCGCAGTATCTGGTAGCCCGCTACGAATACACCCCCGGCTTTGAAGAGATGGATACTCTTGCCTTTGGTGGCCGCGCCCATTACTGGTTTGGAGATCACGTAAAGCTGGGGCTCAGTGCTACCCAACAGGATGAGGATGACAACGAAACCGCGCTGCAAGGCTTTGACTTAACGTTACGTAAAACGGCAGGCAGCTGGCTGAAAGTGGAAGTGGCCAACAGTGAAGGCGGTAACCTCGATAGTACCAATTCCCTGGATGGTGGTTTTACTTTCGATAGCGGTCAAACTTTTGACCCTGAGGCTAGCGCTGCTGCCAACAAAATTGAAGCTAGCCTGCAGCTGGGTGATTTCTTCGAAAGCCTACGCGGCTCCGGTAATTTCTACCACCAGCAACGGGAAGCGGGCTTTTCTGGCCCCGGTCAATTTGCCCGCGGTGAAACCACCCAGTTTGGAGCGGGGATCAACCTACCTCTCGGTGAAAGTTTCGATGTGGGCTTGAAAGCGGATAGTAAAGAAGAGGAATTCGGCCTGCACACCAGTGCAACGGATTTGATGCTCGGCTACCGTCTCAACGATCACTGGCATCTCAGTTCCGGTGTGCGCAGCGATAGCCGCGAAGATTTCTCCCAAGTTGTAGCGGCCACCCAGACCCAGGGCGACCGCACTGATATGGCAGTGGAGGCCAGTTATGATTCTGGCGAAAATTGGAGTGCTTTCGGCTTTGTGCAGGGTACCCTAGAGGTGACCGGCACCCGTGAGGAAAACAATCGTGTCGGTGTCGGCGGTGCCTACCGGGTGAGCGACAGACTCACCATGGATAGTGAAGTCTCCAGTGGCGATACCGGCATGGGCGCGCGACTGGGCACTGACTTCCTGGTGAGCGACAGAACCAGCGTATACCTGAATTACACCCTCGATAACGAGCGCAGCGATACCGGCGTACGTGCCCGTAAAGGCAATATGAGTACCGGCTTCCGCAGCCGTTATTCCGATACCCTGAGCATGTATGGTGAGGAGCGCTACAGTCACGGCGATGTCTCCACCGGCCTGACGCATGCCTTGGGTATGGACCTGGCGCCCAACGATCGCTGGACATACGGCACCACGGTAGAAGCGGGCACCCTGGAAGACCCACGCACCGGTGCCAAAACCGAGCGCAACGCTTTGGGGCTTAATATGGGCTATAGCCTGGATGCGATCCGTTTGGCCTCGGCGGTAGAATACCGTACCGATGCCATGGAAACCGCAGTGGATGAAAACACCGTGCTGGAATCCGAGCGCGATACCTGGCTGTTGAAGAATACCCTGAGCTATCAGCTCAACCCAGACTGGCGCTTGGTTGGCAAATTTAATTACTCCGATAGCAAAAGTTCCCAGGGCGAGTTCTATGATGGAAAATTTACCGAAGCGGTAATGGGCTACGCCTACCGCCCGGTGAATCACGATCGCCTCAACACGCTATTGAAATACACCTATTTCTATAACGTGCCCACCAAAGATCAGGTAACCGTAGAAAACACCTCAGCTGAATTTATTCAGAAGAGCCATATTTTCTCCGTGGATGCCAGCTATGATCTCACCCAGCGCTGGACCCTGGGAGGCAAATACGCCTACCGCCTCGGTCAGCTAAGCCTGGATAGAGAAGACCCGGAATTCTTTGACAGCCGCGCCAGCCTCTATGTACTGCGCGCAGACTGGCATTTTGTAAAACGCTGGGATCTCCTCATCGAAGGGCGCCTGCTCGATTTACCCGACGCGCAGGACAGCAAGAGCGGTGCATTAATTGGCCTATATCGCCATATTGGTGACCACCTCAAGCTGGGGGTGGGCTACAACTTTACGGATTTCTCTGATGATCTTACTCAGCTGGATTACGACAGCCAGGGGATGTTTGTGAATATTGTTGGGAAGTTGTGACCAAAGGGTTGTGAGGGACAGTCTGAAAATATGAGAAAACTGCTAGTTAAGTTGCTGTTGGATTTAGTAATTAAGTTGTTACCTCAGGTCTTCTTGATTTAAAGACTCGATTTCACTCACAACAAGTAACAAAGAAGATCCAGTGGAGTATTTGTACTCCACGCGGTCTGTTTTTTTGGAATTAGCGTATCAGATTCATTAAGTCACTATTGTTGAGGACCATCGGAGTGAGGCTCTAGTTGGTGTTTAGTCGCGTACTCATCTCCAATTAAAAAATATAAGATACTCCTGCCTGCCATACACCAAGGTTATCCAGATCGAATTCCACTTGTTCGTTTTCAGTTATTTTATATTTGCCGATCTCTCCGATATTATATTGAATATATTCAGTATTCATACGCAAAGAGTCGGTGAAGTTGTAGCGGAACCCACCTCCAAGGTGGACGAAGCTTTTGTTAAATGATCTCGACTCGTGGACGTCGATTCCTTCAATTATCCCTTCCATAGATAGAGACCAATCTAGCTCTCCAAAGCTATAACCCCCTAGCAGATACAGGCAGGTTCTTTGGCAGGATTTCGAAAGCTCAAAAACACCGGTCAGGGAGAATACTTCTAAATCAAACTTTTGCCAGGAATCAAAAATTACCGCCGTGACGGGATCGTTCTCATCAAAATCCCACGCGTCAATTTTATCAGTAGAAACGGTGCTGTAGCTTAATCGCAATTCCAGCGGATAATTGTCAAAGTTTGCCCCTATTGAAATACTATTCCATGACTCTCTCTCAGAAGCAGTGAATTCTAAGTAGCTAAACTCCTTTGTATTTTCTTTCTCAGTTGTTCGATAATCTCGAGTAAGTTCTATTTCGCTATATCCTGTGTTTAAGGATATATATGGATGGAAACTTAGTGTCTTTTGGTTGCCGAACTCGGCTGCACTAGTGTTAGTTGAAATAACAAGAGCTACGAGAACGGTGGTTAAACGAGAATGCATGGCTTCCTCCATATGGTTGCTACGCTTTTTCTTAATTTCTAAGACTGGGTTCTTAGGTTTAAAACGGGTTGAAACCAATCAATATAGCGACATTGCTTCGATTGGAAATACTGAGGTCAGGTAGTGGAGAAGTAGTAAATTCATTTGGTCTTCACTGCTTAGGTAAGACTGACAACAGGTATCCTGTCTCCCTACAAAGCAGTGGATACTTCTTACTTCTATGATATGCCCTACCTCTGCTACGGTAAAAAAGGCACAACAATACTCAAAAATCTACTGTGTGACAATGAGCCAAATTTAGACTTGGCCACATGTAATTGAAGATTAGGAAAAGATGATATTGATACTTCTGTACCTAATTTAATCTTCTGGGATTTTATGAGTCGAGTCTTACTTGAACGAATGTTCCAAATGAATAATGGTTTAGTAGCTAACTCATAATGTCTATTAGCCAGTTGAGGTTATGAGTCTACCTAAATAGAAAGTGAGATGTTCGTAAGATCTTTTCGCTAATAAGAGAAAAGGGCATTTAGGTGCTTGGGGTGACGGAATTTTTAATATTGTTTGTTAGAAACTGAAATGACCTTGCTTTCAATGTAGCCTGTCTTTGACCGATATTGATTAATATCGGTCAAAGACAGACATGCTATGTTGGCAATCAAATTAAGATCGCAAGAAATCAACTTGAGATTATTGCTTGGCTAATTTTGATATATCAACTTCAAGCCCTGCCAAGTGAGTAGTAAGCTCCTTAGGGATTTCAGAGTACACTTCACCACCAAGGTGCTCAGCAAGAAACTCTTCCATCTTTATTAAATAAGCCATCAGGTTATTGCGCTTGCTAAATCCATGCCCCTCATCTTTAGCTAAAATATACTCGACAGCCAAATCTTTTTGATACATTTTTATAGCAATTTGATCAGACTCAAGCTGAGTAACACGAGGATCATTTGCACCTTGCACCAACAGTAAAGGAGCTTTAATTTGATCAGTAAAGTTTATAGGTGATCTGTTTTGCATATCTTCTCGATCAGCTTGTACCAATGGGTCACCGATTGCTTTTAATCTGTGAGAAAGAAATTCTCGTTCATACTCCGGGAATGATTCTATCAATGTGATTAAACTTGATGGACCTACAAAAGATATGGCGGCTGCATATACATCTGGGGTGAAAGTCAACCCAGAAAGTGCCGCATAGCCGCCATAAGAGCCACCCATGATGGCCACTCTATTTTTGTCTGCAATACCTTGTTCTACTAAATACTCAACACCATCCGTCAGATCGTGTTGCATCCCACCGGTTCCCCACTGGCGATTGCCCAAAGCAATAAAGGTTTCCCCGAAGCCTGCAGATGCGCGAAAGTTGGGTTGCAACACGGCATAGCCACGATTTGCTAACAGTTGAGACACACGGTTGAAAAAGTCAGCACCAAGTCTCCAGTAATCTCTATACCAAGGGCCACCATGCGGCAATACTACTAGCGGTAACTGACTACTCTTGCCTTTAGGTAGCGTTAAATAGGCCTGGATGGCGATGCCATCACGGGCTTCATAGGTAATAGAACGTCTTTCTGCCAGAGATTCAGGGTCTAACTTTGTATCTTTATCAATCAAGCGCGTTAGCGACTGGTCTGTTTGATTGTAGGTATAAAAAGCTCCCAGATCGACATCGCTAGCAATGTCCAACAACCAAATGCCAGACTCTTCATTTATAGAGATAACATCGATCTCTACTCTGCGAGTAAACTGAGTAGTGATAAATTGCCAGTGTTTTTGGAATTCCTTACTAATCGGATAATCTTCTCGGTATCCATAGTAGTAAGAAACCAGCTGAAGCTCACCATCTTTATTGAAAAGACTCTTGTAAACATCAGCACGTTTATTGGGGTCTGTATGCACATCAGTAATTTCTCTTGAGGCCAGGTTCAATTGCTTTAACCCCGATGTGTCTGCCTCACCGTAACTAGACTCGAAATAGACTCTTTCGAGATCTGAGTTATAACTGGACAGGTGTAAGATTTCTCCCGGCTCAGTTTTCAGAGACTTTTGCCAGGATTTGTTCTTACGAATAAATAATTCCATGGATGAATCCGGGTTGGACCTTACACCGGCAACAGGAATTCCCTCTTTGTCTATCAGCACATCATGGAAGTGCTGATTATTCGACATTATTGATGTCAACTTACCAGTTTGGGTGTTCAATTGGTAAAAACTTAACAGCTTTGGATCGTCGTGATTAGCGAAGAGGGTTAGACTGTTGGGCTTTTCTGAAGCTTGTCCTAAAAGTATATAATTTACGCCATTTTTCGATGTTAATTTATGGGTATTGAGTAAATTTAGATCTTTACCTTTTACCTCTAAATCCAACTTATAAATCTGATGTTGCTCATTTCCATTGGAATCTTTAGAGACATACATACCGAGCTGATGCTTATCCCAAGAAAAGCTATCTGCGCCGTCGGCAAAAGCGGTCAACGGGAAGGCATCTTCAACACTTCCGTTACTCGGCATTACATAGATATTCAGTGCTCCATTGTATTGCTGGAGCCAAGCTAGCCATTGCCCATCAAATGATAGTTTGACTCCACTAATTACAGAGTCATTAAAGAAGCTCTCAACAGGGAGTAGCTTCTGCTGAATTTCTGCCGATGCTGAATCCTCCACGAGAAGGTTCACACTGCAGCCACTAAATGCGGCTGCAAGACTCAGCCAACAGATGGCTTTGCGTACTGACCAGCGATGATTTTGTAATTCCATGAGTTTTACTCCTTATCAACAATGACTACGCGGCATACTGTAGATGAGCAATAAATTATTGTAAAGCAATAATTTATTGCTTAATTGCAGAAATATTATATTGTTGTATAATGCCTGCCTATCCAGTGGGAGCAAAATTGTGAACTACAAGATCCAGGTTTTAAGTACACGTCTACGTTGGGCAATCGTGGTAATTAGCCTTATTGCTGTTACTAGCTTACCAATCATTTATTTGTTCTATGATATAAATGGCTTCAATAGTAGTAATCCGGTTTTTCAAGAGTTGTGGGGGTTAGGTGATCAGTTCAGACCGATGCTAATCCTCGGCCAGTTGCCAACTTTTGTGCTTTCCGGTTTGTTTATCTACTGGCTTTGGCGACTTTTTGGGCAGTATGCCAAGGGTGATTATTTTGGTAAGGAGAGTGACCGATGCTATCTATGGCTAGTTTGGCTATATGGAGTTTCAATCCCATTAGGTATGTTGGAGTCGCTGTGGCTTAGTTATCTATCGTATGTGCATAATAATGAGTTTACTTTATTCTTTGCACTCGATATTGGCAGGCTATTTACATTGTTCGTGCTAGTGAGCGTCCTCTATATTTTGCGTGCAGCAAAACAAATCGATCAAGAAAACAAAGAGTTTGTTTAGCATGGCTATCATTGTCAATCTCGATGTAATGCTGGCTAAGCGAAAAGTCAGTTCAAAGTCGTTGGCAGCAGAGATAGGAATTACTGAGGCTAATCTGTCCCTACTGAAGCGTGGTAAAGTGAAGGGCGTTAGGTTTGACACCCTATCGGCAATATGTGAGGCACTAGAGTGTCAGCCAGGTGATATTTTAGAGTTCAGGCGGGATGAGTGACTTGTTCACTGGATTTTTTATAGGTAAAGGTTAAGGGGCTAGGTTATAGCCAATTAAAATTTCGCCAGAATCTAACATTAGTGTACGGAGTTACCTTTATGAATTAACTCATAGACTCCGTATATCTGCATACATTGTATTACTTTCCTAAACATTTTTTCCGTAGTGGTTCATTAACTTCCCACACTTAAAGCTGACCAGTAATTCGGCAGCTATCTTCTTTTATGGCTAAGCTATACCCTATAATTGTTAGCCGCAATATGGCAATTGGTAGTTTCCGCTCATCAATATAAGTTTTCGGGTGATAGTAGTGGCCTTTAAACTGCATATCATTGCATATTTATATTTACTTTCTTTTTCCCTTATAGCTTTTGCTAATAACTTTTCTGGTCAGTCAACCCTTGTGGTGGCACCGCCCTCTGAAGTTGAAATGGCTGTCTCGGAAATGAAAAGTCGAACTGGGGATATAACGTTAACTTGGCATCCTCCCCCAGAGACGGTAGACAGCTATGAGCTTGTAAAGCAAAACAATGATGGAGATTGGTCTAAGCCCATAAAAATTGCTGGGCATTCTTATCGGGTTAAAAAGCTATCTACAGGATCTTGGGGGTTTAAGGTCCGGGCTTGTAATAGTAGTGGATGTGGCGCTTACTCCAATGAAAAGTGGGTAAATGTAGCTATCCCACCTTCTTCGCCAAGAAATGTTACCGCTTCTGGTGCCGAGGGAGAGGGAGTTCAGCAGGTACAGCCTCCTGTACAGTCAGCCCCCTTATCAGTGATTACAGCTTCAGACAATCCAGAATCTCATGGAACGGTCAAAGTTCAATGGGAAGCTCCAGATACTGGAGCAAAAGTATCAGGGTATGAAATTGAACAGTGTAAAGATGATTGCGCAACATGGTCCTCAGTCTATATGGGAGCAAAAGCTGTTTCAGTAACCCTCCCAATTGAAAAAAATAATCGATTAAAGAGTGGCTCTTACAAGTTTCGAGTTCGGTCTTATGCTACGGGAGGTCGTTTTACGTCCTACAGTAAATGGGTAGCATCCCCAAGGATTGCTGTGATCCGAAAGGGGCTGATAAATCCCAAAGAAGTTAGATTTACCCAGGATAGTATTAAGCCAACGTTTTCAAATGGTCGTAAAGTTGAAGATTTAATTCAAAGTCTTAAAGAGGGTAAAGTAACTGCGTATGATGTTCCTCCTATTCGGGTCTTTGGTCGTGACGGAAAGATTTACTCCCTGGATAATAGAAGGCTCAAAGCTTTCCAAGAGGCGAATAAGCCGATAAGAATAATTCCCGCCACATCAGAGGAGTTATCTACCAGATCATTTAAGTTTACCAGTCGTAACGATGGTACATCTATTCGTATCCGTGAAGAAGGTGAAGATCGATGAAATCACTAGATCTGCCAAATAAGCTGGATGAAATTAAAACAAGGGCTGATTTTTCCAGTTTTATCTTGGATCTACTTGAGGATTTCAAAAATAACGCATCAACCTGGGAAAATACTGATTTAGCCAATTTTCTCGAAGCAATGGCTGCATGGACAGAAGATATGGATGGATTTTATGCAAATCAAGGGAAGGGTATTCCTGAAAATGTTCAGTGGAAAGTCTTTGCTGAAATTATTTATGCGGCAAGAATTTATGAATGATTTGCCGGGGAACCCTACTTATCTCCTAGGATAATATGTTTAGAAATTAATAGGCGGTTGTCCTGGAGCTTGCCAAATGTTTTCCATTGGTGATTAGGTAGGCAAGATGACACTCCCTGATAATGGTCTAAATGGTGTTGGGTGAAATCCATATTTACATCTTCAAAGTCATTTAAGTGATATAGTAATTCTGGGTAATCTTATTCTGACTCTTGTCACTGGCTACCTTAAAGTATCCATTTTTTACTATCCAGATATAAACTGTGAGTAAACGTTTCAATTGGGGTCGATACATGAGTAGTCGCTCAATTTTACGCTATTTGACTCTTTATAATGTCATTTATTTAGTATGTGGCTTATTGGTACCTTTAAAGGTTGATTCTGCGACACTGGCTCAGCCCTGCTTTTCAGGGCCTAATCCGTTCTGGCAGGAATCTAGTGCCATTAAAGGCAGTCGCATTATTGATTCTAGATGTTATGTCATTAATTTATTTGTTGGGAACTCAAAGAAAAATAAAAGTTGGTTGCCTGTTGGGATTGAGTCCCATCAGTATGTATCAAATGAGGCTTCCAAAAGCGATCGGTCATCATTCCACTCTGAGAAGATCGAGGGCTTTGATGAGTTATATGCAAAAGCTCCCGCAGCGAAGAAAGAAATTGACCTCCTGGCTGATAAAATAGCGGCTATGAATGAGGGGAGTGTTGCTAAAGTGCCGATAAAGTCATTAGAGAGATCTAAGGAAAAAGTTATTAATGATTACGGCGGTGACCCAACTCGAATCAAGGATCTTGCAAGGAATACCATTGTTGTACCGCAGGATAAAATCCCTATAGTGGTTGGAATGCTTAGGGCAAAAGGAGCAATGGTAAAAGTTATCGATGGATCTGTGGATCCGTTAGGTTATAGCGGAGTAAACTCTAAAATTAAAACGAGTAGTGGTTTGATTGCAGAAATACAGGTGAACTCCCCTGAGATGATATATGCAAAAGAATCTCCTGAGTCTGCAGTAGCTCTGCTGGGTAAGGACGCATATGCATCTATTGCAAAGAGAACCTCAATTGAAGGTGGGAAAGGACATGAGTTATACGAGAAATGGCGCTCTTTGAAAGAAGATGATCCACGAAGAAAGAAGATTGAAGTTGAAAGTAAAAATTACTATACGTCTTTGAGGTCTGAGCTGATGCCGATTAAAACGGGTAAATATTTAAATCTAAGGCATATTTTTATTGACTATCCTTTTGAGTCAGTCATGTTTAGGAGGGATCGTCAGACTAAAAATATATATAGAAAATTTTATGGTGAAGAGGAAGGCCAAACCCCAATACCCAGCAATAATCGATTGTTTAATGATGCTCTCCGGCATGGACAAGAAATATCTCAGGAAGAATATCTTAAAGGGAAAGTAAATGAGGGTTAATATCTAATTATGAGTATATCTAAAGAGTTAAAGATAATAACCTTTTGGTCTTTATGGTGGTGTGGGGCTTATAAGATGTTTTGAATTTTTTATGGCTGGGTTTGTTGAAGGGGGTGTTCTTTTGTGTCAGGTGAAATCATAAGAACTTAAGGTTTTCGAAGGCTTCAAAATTGAATTATTGCATGTCAGTTTTAGTTGTAATTTTGTGGGTCATGAAACTGCCTCCCATAGCTGCACGCTAACTCGAAAAATTAAAATCAACCCAGATACAAACATGATCGAAAGTGCGTAGCTGTTGAATTTTTGTATGCTTATTATCTTTAGGAAATGTTTTGCTATAAACATGCCTGTCATAATTCCCAGTCCAATGGTCAAGCCGTAAGTGATTAATTCAGTGTTAAGAGCTCCAAAATGGAAGTAAGCGACAAGTTTCGTCGAGTGCATCATTAAAGAGCTTACCCCCCTGGTTGCGACTAGCTCCTCTTTGTTAAGTCCGTAATTTAAGAAAAAAGGATTTTGTACGGGGCCTACAGCGCCAATAATTGAAGAGAAGAGTGTGGTGACAAAGCCGAGCATGGGAAAGTACGGCAGGTACATAACAAATGAGCGTTTCTTATGCCCGAATCCAAACTGAAATATGGTCGAAACTAAGAATAAGCCGACAGTAAACTCTATTAATAGCGGGTGCATCTGGGTATAAACGTAGGCGCCAATAATTGCTCCAGGTATGATGCCTGGGATTAGCCATAATGCCACCTTCCAATCTATGTGTTTCCAAAATAAATACACGCCGAATGGAGATGCAATCGCATTTCCTGTTGTTAATACCGGGGCGACTAAATGGGGGCCAACTAGAAATCCTACTAGGGGGACCAGCAGCAGTGCGCCACCACCTGCAGCCATAATAGAAATGTAGCCAGTAATCAGGCCGAGAATTAGAAGGAGGGTAATGATCATGTGTCAGAGGACTTTCGTGCCTACAGTAGGGATTTTTATTTCTTAAAGGTAAGCATAAAAATATTTTAAGGCTAGTGGTTGTGGTAAAGGATATCTATTTTGGAGTAAGTCGAATTATATGAAAATGTCTACAGTTTCCTCACATTATTTCACGTCAAATCTGCCTTGTTAGGCTTTTAAGTAATAGTGATGTTATCACTCAATAGTTTTTTATGATGGCAGATAAAAGTACGCTCACATCACTTCACTATTGGGGCTTATCTGTTCTCTCTCTTGCCGTCTTCTTGGTTGCAGGGGACTTTACAGCTTTCTCTCCTGCATTGCCGGCGATTGCTGCCAATTTTTCCTCAAATTTTACTTCAGTCCACTGGGTAATAAATGCTTACTCTCTTACTTATGGAGTGATCATTGTGACTGGTGGTCGACTGGCAGATGTTTACGGTCGTAGGCGCTTATTTATATTTGGCGTTATTGTCTTTGCGTTGTCCTCGCTTGTGGGTGGTTTGGCACAAGATCTATGGGTGCTTCTCTTATGTCGGGCATTAATGGGGTTTGCTGGAGCGTTGATCTGGTCCGCGATTCTTGGGATGGCTTATAACCTGTTACCTCCAGAGAGAGCCGGTTTGGCGGGAGGGTTAATACTGGCTGCCCTTGGTTTGTCGACATCCCTAGGGCCCATATTGGGTGGTTTTTTTAGTGAGTACCTAACCTGGAGGTGGGTCCTTTTTGTCAACATACCATTGGCATTTATAATAATTTTTTTGTGTTGTAGGAAGTACCCAGCTGATGAAGTAGTGAGAATTGAGGAGGATGTTGATTATCTGGGTGCATTATTGCTTTCAGTGTCACTATTTTGTTTCTTGCTGGCTATGGAAGTGCTGGCTCAAAAGCATGCTTTTGGATTATTTTCCACTTTGTTGTTGTGTTCTTCAATGGTATTTCTTGTGGGGTTTGGTTGTAGAGAGATCAGTAAGGGATCTGCTGCGCTAATACCCATTGAGTTGATAAAAGATGCCAGTTTTCTATCTATAGTGTTTAGTGTTTTGTTGGTTGCGACGGCCTTCTTTGCTGTCCTTGTTTATATACCTCTACTTTTTATTAAGGTTCATAAATATAGTGCCCTTATGGCAGGGGTTGCTCTTTTGCCAATGATGATAAGCTCCAGTATTTTTTCTTTTATATCTGGATTGATACACGAGAAGTGTGGTGCAAGGCTGTTAATTTGTAGCGGAGCCCTTGGTATGAGTGTCGGGCTCTATTGGCTGTCAGTACTCAATGAATCCACAAGTTATGTTTTTTTTATCCCTGGGTTGGCATTGGTCGGGGCAAGTTTAGGAGTCTATTCACCAGCCGCGGTTACTGCTGCCGTTGCTTTGGTTGATCCCAGTAAGTCAAGTCTCGTGGGGGGGATTGTTTATATGTTCCGTTTTTTGGGTGGTGCGCTTGCCCTTGGGTTCAACGCAATAATCCTAGCCTATTATGATGATATTGCTGAAGGTGTCTACAGGATTTTTGAGGTGGATGCTTTTATAACTTTTCTTGGTTTTTTATTGCCACTTTATTTTTTGAGGGGTGTTGATGCACGTTTTTCTTGAGGTTCGTTTTGACGCTTTATATATCTTGTCTGCTGGGTAAAATTTTAAGATCAATTTTGATGATCTGTTTGTGGAGCAATTCAATTTAACAGTGCTTTGCAGGGTGTGAGATCTTACTCTTTTTACCGAATGGAAGATTGAAGGCTTTATGTTTGGGTAAACATCAGCTTCTTTTTCAGTATTTTTCTATTGTGCTTGGCTAATGAATGATTCACTTCATGATTTACAGTTGTGGAAGGGGACTAAGGATTATTTTTAAGCGATGGTCACTAATGAATGCTCTAATGAAATAGTGAAAGGGGGATGCTGTTTTAGTGTGATTTTTTACTTGACAGGTAAAATTTAACGACTTATAGAAAGGGCATTTAATAATGCTTGGAGTGCAAAGTAGCGGGGTTTTAAAATTGCTGTATTTCTTAGGTGTCAGAAAATTGGGTGGTCGATAAAGCGTGCTTTATAGCTAGGTGAGTAAAAAATAATGAATTTAAAGGGGTTAACGGTTTCCGAAGCCCGCAGTTTGGGGCTGGCGGCGTTAATTTTCTCTATTTTCCTTATTGGGTATGACTATACGGCCTTTTCAGTTGCCTTACCTGCGATTCAAAAAACCTTTAATATCGATCTTACTACAACAATGTGGCTGGTTAATGCTTATGCCTTGGCTTTTGGTGTTTCTGTAATATCGTGTGGGCGTTTAGCTGATATGTTGGGTAGGCGCCGAACTTTCTTCATAGGCGCCTCACTTTTTTCGATGTTCTCATTACTGGGGGGCTTTTCCATTAACATCTGGATGTTGATGGGGTGCCGCGTAATGTTAAGTATTGGTGGTGCTTTGATGTGGCCCGCCGTGATTGGAATGACATACCACCTTTTGGATAGTAAGCGCGCAGGAGTGGCTGGTGGGTTATTAATGCTTGGCTGTGCTGTCGCTAACGCACTTGGCCCAATTATTGGCGGTATTGTGACTGATTCTTTAGGTTGGCGGTGGATTCTCTTTCTTAATCTCCCGATAACTTTGGTAGCAATGTTGGTTTGTTGGCGACTGATTGGTAGTGACTTGCCTGAGGCTCCCTCTGAGCGTGTGGACTTAATGGGGCTACTCTTCCTCTCATTGGCATTACTTGCGCTATTGGTTGGGTTGGACCTGTCGGTAGATATGGGATTTACTAACTATCGAACCATACTTTTATTTTTGGCGTTTGCGATTTTCTTTACAGTTTTTATCTGTTTGGATTACCACTCCTCAGAAGAGCCGCTAATTCCCATTGATGTGGTGAAGAATAAGAAGTTCTTAGCGGAGGGAGTGGCGACCCTACTGGTCTCTGTGGCATTTATTGCTGCACTTATGTTTATCCCCCAATTTCTAAGCAAGATTTGGAGTTTTTCTGCGATCCAATCTGGTATTGCATTGCTTCCCATGATGCTTGCTTTTGGTGCTACTTCTTTTCTGGCTGGACATCTCTATGGGCGGTATGGGGCCAAGCGCCTTTCCAGTCTAGGGGCTTTATTTATGTGGGCGGGTATGTTGGTACTTTCGAGGCTCAGTGCTCAAATTGATTTAACTACTTTTGTCCCGGGTCTGATATTGATGGGGGTTGGTATGGGCTTGTTCTATCCAACTGTGACGACGGCAGCGATATTGATCCTTCGTTTCAACCGTGCAAGCCTCGCAGCAGCCATTATTTATATGTTTCAGATTATTGGCGGTGCTATTGGCTTGGGCTTGAATACGACAATCGTTGCACTGGCTCCAGATCTAGCAACAGGTATGAGTAGGGCCTTTTTGATGAATGCACACTTGGCTTTGTTAGGTATGGTGGTGAGTGTGTTTTTTATTAATGGAAGAGGTAAGGCTTGATTTGGATGGGCTTACTGCGTTAAGTGTCCCTTTCTGAACAAAGGCAAAGCTCACTTTAACTCAGTTTTACGCTTTATTTTTATAGTTTTACTTCTTAGATAGCACTAGATTATGACTGCGCAAAGTATTTGGGCAATAAAAAAGCCCCGCCAAATGGCGGGGCTTTTTAGTGAGGTAGGGCGGTTAGTTATACACTAACTTCCTGGATCTCAGTCGCGGCGATGCGCTTGCCTTCTTCGGCAGACTTCTGGAAGTCTTCAATCTGATCGAAGTTCAGGTAGCGGTAGATCTCGCTGGACATGGAGTCCAGGTTCTGTGCGTATTCCTGGTACTCAGCCGGAGTCGGCAGTTTACCCAGGATGGCGCCTACAGAAGCCAGCTCAGCGGAGGTCAGGTACACGTTGGCACCATCGCCCAGACGGTTGGGGAAGTTGCGGGTAGAGGTAGATAGTACGGTGCTGTTCGGAGCCACACGCGCCTGGTTACCCATACACAGGGAACATCCGGGCATTTCGGTGCGGGCACCGGCAGAACCGTAGATGTTGTAGTAACCCTCTTCCATCAACTGGTGCTCGTCCATCTTGGTGGGCGGGGAGATCCACATGCGCGTGGAGATGCCACCTTTGTGTTCTTGCAGCAGTTTACCGGCAGCGCGGAAGTGGCCGATGTTGGTCATACAGGAGCCGATAAACACCTCGTCTACCTTATCGCCAGCAACGTCGGACAGCAGGCGAGCGTCGTCTGGATCGTTAGGAGCACAGACGATCGGCTCTTTGATCTCGGCCAGATCGATTTCGATGACTTCCAGGTACTCGGCGTCGGCGTCCGCTTCCATCAGTTTCGGGTTGGCCAGCCACTCTTCCATGGCGCGCGCGCGGCGCTCCAGGGTGCGCTTGGAGCCGTAACCTTCAGCGATCATCCAGCGCAACAGGGTTACGTTGGAGCGCAGGTACTCGGCCATGGTGTCTTCGGACAGCTTGATGGTACAGCCAGCAGCGGAGCGCTCGGCGGAGGCGTCGGACAGCTCGAATGCCTGCTCTACAGTCAGGTCTTCCAGGCCTTCGATCTCGAGGATGCGGCCGGAGAAGATGTTCTTCTTGCCTTTCTTCTCAACGGTCAGCAGGCCCTGCTTGATGGCGTAGAGAGGAATGGCGTGAACCAGGTCGCGCAAGGTGATGCCAGGCTGCATTTTGCCTTTGAAGCGCACCAGTACGGACTCAGGCATATCTAGCGGCATAACGCCGGTAGCGGCGGCGAAAGCTACCAGACCGGAACCTGCCGGGAAGGAGATGCCCATGGGGAAACGGGTGTGGGAGTCACCACCGGTACCTACGGTGTCTGGCAGCAGCATGCGGTTCAGCCAGCTGTGGATGATGCCGTCAGCCGGGCGCAGGGAAACACCGCCGCGATTCATAATGAAGTCCGGCAGGGTGTGCTGGGTGTCGATATCGACGGGCTTGGGGTAGGCCGCAGTGTGACAGAAGGACTGCATTACCAGGTCGGCGGAAAAGCCGAGGCAAGCCAGGTCTTTCAGTTCGTCACGGGTCATGGGGCCAGTGGTGTCCTGGGAACCCACGGTAGTCATTTTTGGTTCGCAGTAGGTGCCCGGACGGATACCTTCAACGCCACAAGCTTTACCAACCATCTTCTGCGCCAGAGTGTAACCCTTGCCGGTGTCGGCAGGTTGCTCAGGCTTGCGGAACAGCTCGGAAGGCGCCAGGCCCAGGGCTTCACGGGCTTTGCCGGTCAGGCCGCGGCCGATGATCAGGTTGATACGACCACCAGCCTGAACTTCGTCCAGCAGTACGTCGGACTTCAGTTGGAATTCAGACAGGACTTTGCCGTCTTCGGCCAGGATCTTGCCGTCGTAAGGGCGGATCTCGATCACGTCGCCCATACCCAGTTCGTCAACGGGGGCTTCGAATACCAGCGCGCCGGCATCTTCCATGGTGTTGTAGAAGATCGGGGCAACTTTACCGCCGATACAAATACCGCCACCCTTCTTATTGGGCACGCCAGGCATTTCTTCACCGAAGTACCACAACACGGAGTTGGTGGCGGACTTACGGGAAGAACCGGTACCGACTACGTCACCAACGAAAGCAACGGGCAGGCCCTTGGCTTTCACTTCTTCAATTTGCTTCAGCGGGCCGGTAACGCCGGCTTCTTCAGGCTCCAGGCCGTCGCGCTTCATTTTGTACATGGCCAGCGCGTGCAGGGGAATGTCAGGACGAGACCAGGCATCCGGTGCCGGAGACAGGTCGTCGGTGTTGGTTTCGCCAGTGACCTTGAATACGGCAACTTTGATGCTCTCGGGCACTTTGTTGCGCTTGGTGAACCACTCGGCGTCAGCCCAGGATTGCATTACCGCTTTGGCGAATTCGTTGCCGGCTTTGGCTTTCTCTTCCACATCGTGGAAGGCGTCAAACATCAGCAGAGTGCCTTTCAGCTGCTCGGCAGCCAGTTCGGCCAGATCTTTGTCGTCCAGCAGCTCGACCAGGGTGGAGATGTTGTAGCCGCCCAGCATTTGGCCCAGCAGCTCTACAGCGTGTTTGCGGTCGATCAGCGGGGACTCCGCGTCGCCCTTGATAATGGCGGACAGGAAGCCGGCTTTAACGTAAGCGGCTTCGTCAACACCGGGGGGTACACGGTGGGTTAGCAGGTCAACTAATTCCTGCTCTTCGCCTTTTGGCGGATTTTTCAGCAGCTCAACCAGGCCAGCGACTTGCTCTGCGTCGAGTGGCTTCGGTGGGATGCCTTGTTCGGCGCGTTCTGCGACGTGTTTACGATAGGCTTCAAGCACGGATAAGTCCCTCTTGGTGTGTGGGGTGGCACCAACAGCGGGTGGAATTCCCGATCTTTGTACTGTTGTCGGGATTTTTTTTTCGAGGCCGCTGAAGGCGGGGTGGCGAATACTACAGCAAAGCCCTACGGCTGTTAAGTTTATCGAAAAATCAATAATTTAAGTGAATTTCGACTATTCGCAGAGCAAATTTTACTGTGCCCACTACAGCTGCCTCACCTCTTTTCTTAGTGGCCGAAACAAAATAGTCTACGCGCAATTTTAATCCAGGCCCGCGTTGCCTGATCGGCTAAATCTGGTTAATTGATGTACAAAAAAGTCCGTACACCTTGCATTGGTGTCTGTTCAACGGGAATAGGTGATGATGTCTGTCGTGGGTGCAAGCGTTTTGCCCACGAGGTGATCGACTGGAATGCTTATACCGAAGAGCAGCGCCGTATTATTGCCTCCAGGCGGGAGGGCTATTTAACCAATGCTGTACGCAGCCAGCTGGAAATCATTGATGAGTCGTTGCTGCTTTCCCAGTTACGCCATCAACAAATTCGCTTTGATGAAAGCCAAAGTGCCTACTGCTGGGTTTTTGAGCTGCTGCGCGCCGGTGCCAGCCAGATTGGCGATCTGGGTGCTTACGGCCTGCGCCCGACGGCTCAGGCCAGGGGAGTGAGCCTGGTGGAAATTCGCCGGCGCATCGATGAAGATTTTTATGCGTTGTCTGTGGCCTACTATCAGCGCTTTATCGCCCCTGGCTTGATACAAGACTGACTTACAGCCTCAGCGCATTCTTACGTGCCTGGGCTACTGTATTTCCCGAGGCCGCTTCCCCCTTTAGAATTGATGTACATCTTTCCGGTAATGGAGAACCGGCTATCAGCTCAGCTCACAAAAATCCGCGTAGAGTACTTCTCGTGGTTAATCCAAAAAGCCGGAATGGTGCCGAGGCGGATATCGACAGCGGCCTAGCGCGCTTACGCGCTGACGGAATAGAGGTTGAAGTCTTGCATTCCGAGGGCCCAGAGGAGACCGAGGCTGCGATCCGGCAGAGTCATAAGAACCTCGACCTTGTGATAGTCGGTGGCGGAGATGGCACCATCAGCTCCACCGCTCGGGTATTGAAAGAGTGCCAATTGGCCCTGGCAATTCTACCGCTGGGTACCGCGAATGACTTGGCACGCTCCCTTGGCATTGTCGACTTGGAGCAGGCTTTTGATGTCATTATCGGCAACCATCGCCAGCTAATCGACCTCGGTGTTGTCAATGGTCACTATTTTTTCAATGTGGCCAATATGGGGCTTGGGGTAAAAGTGACTGAAGCACAAGACTCCGAGATTAAAAGGCGCTGGGGGGTTCTAAGTTATCTGAGAGCCTTCTTTATTGCTCTGAGGCGTACACAAAAATTCCGGGTTAATCTGGCACTAGATGAAGAGCGCTGCCAAATGCGGTCAATCCAATTGGCCGTGGGCAATGGTCGTTATTACGGTGGCGGCAACCTGGTTGCAGAGAACGCACGCATCAATGATGCCAAGCTTAACCTCTATAGTCTGCGTCCGCGCGGCCTGTTGGAGTTGCTGGGCATGGCACTTTTGCTCCGCGGTGGCAAGCACCATCTAACCGAGGGGGTTTTTAATGCCAGTGCCCAGCGAATAGAGGTAGAAACCAAGCCGCGTCTGCAGATTCATGCGGATGGGGAGCCGGTTGCTGAAACCCCTGCAACCTTTTCGGTGATTCCCAGAGCGCTTGAGGTTCTGGTGCCACGCAATTCAGAGGAACTCCTCAGTAGAAAAGAGAGAGGGCAATGACACTCATTCGCACTGATATCCAGGCAGCATTGAATGATCTTTTTATGCTTATTAGTCGTAGCGAGGAGGATTACCGTGCAGCGGCCGGGCAACTTGAAGAAAAGTCGGCAGCTAATTTCTTAAACACAATTACCAAACGCCGGCAGGTGCTTGCGGACGAGTTAGAGCGGGCGATACGTGCCGAAGATAGTTTGCCCTCTGAGCCGGATAGGGACCTCAAGGCTGGTGAACAGCTGCTACAGAGCTTTGCGCCCCGACTGGCTGAGGACAAAACCAAAGAGATTTTCAAAAAGCGCCAAGACGCCGATCGTGGGCTACTTGCGCGTCTTAACGATGATGAGTTGAGTGCTCTTGATAAATCCCACAAGGCGCTTAAAGAAGCCTGCCGGATTCAACTCGAAGAAACATTGGCGGAGCTGGCTCAAAGGCTCCGGTAGCCCTTTGGGCGTTCCGGTTAACCGGCGCTAGCGTTGCTGTCGCAAGAAGACACGCAAGGCAGGTAGGAATGGCTCTGTGGAAATAGCCAGGTCCCTTCTTTGTCGGCGCCGGCTAACACTTGGTTGATGATCGACCCGAGTAAATTCAGGCAATCGCCCGGCTTCATTCGCAGCCACTAGTACCGGCATGGAGGAGTAACCCACTTGTCGATACTGGTCTTCCTCTCCAGCTTCCTGTGCGAAGAAAATTTCGGCGACCTGTAGATTGGGGCGGCTCTGCACCTGTACCTGGCGCAGGTCCTCCTGTTGGCTTTTGTGCAGGCCGGCAAGCAGTTGCCGTTGGTATTGGATGCCGGGATCTGCACCGGTTGGGTCCATCTGGACCAACTTTTTTTCACACCACTGCACTGTGACTTTGCGAATGGACTTGCGCGCCTTTATCCAGGAAAGGGTGATGGCATCCGGATGCTGTTCGCAGAGTAAAACCAAGCGGTAGCACTGACGCAGGTGCGCGCGGGGGTAGCCCGCTTGCGCCAGTACCTCGCGCACGTTGCGGTCTCGCTCTGCCATGGGCCGCTCAGCTAAGGCTGATCGGTACTCGGCGATAGCATTGGCAAAGGCCTCTTTGTCGCTGTTGAGTTGTTTTGCCAGCGCCAGAGTCCTGTCTGGAACCGCCAATAGACCCGGGATTTGCAGGGTTGCACGGGCATCGCCTCCGGTTCCGAGAGGTTCGGCATAATCCAGCTGGTTATACAGGGCGCCAGCAAGAGAAAAGGGCCGCTCAAAGCTTTCTTGCAAGGACTGGGCTGCTTCCAAGGCAAAAGGTGGCTGCAGCAGATAGTGTTGCCAGGGCTTACTGGCAGTTTGAAGTTGTTCAAGAGAGTCGCGTAATTCTGCTGCGCTGCTGTGGATCTGCTCCAGTAAGGGGGGGATGCTGAGTGCCAATTGCCGATGGTCTTTCATCGCCGAGTTCCACTATCTAAAAGATCAATATTTTAATGCACTTAATAAACCGTTAACAAATTTCTATTTGGACTGTTTAAAACTGGGGGGTGCCTGGCGTGTGAAGTTGGTTAGAGGTTGGCTAGAGGTTGACTGAAGGGGGTGCGTCATAGGGAAAAGGATAGATAGCTATTGACAGTAAAAGCTGCCCTGGAGAGCAGCGCTTGATTTCTGTTGGGGCCTGCCTTTCTGCTGTTGTGCCGCTATAATCCCGCGCCAAATGATTGATACCAGATGAAATACTGATCCCATGAGTGCCCAAGTTCCCGATTTGTCCGCGATTCACGAATTCCTGCTGTGCGCCACCCCGGATGCCTGGATTGAGGCAGCACTGGCTGAGCCGGAAATGATGCTGGTGGACCACGCCAACTGTGAAAAGAAGGCGGCCGGTACAGCGCTCAACCTGATGTTTCGCTATCTTGGGGATTTTGAGCTGCTGCACAAGATGTCTCGTTTGGCTCGTGAGGAGTTGCGCCACTTCGAGCAAGTACTGGCCATTATGGAAAAGCGCGGCATTGCCTATCCCCACGTGAGCGCCTCCCGCTACGCGGCTGGGTTGCGTGCCGAGGTGCGCAGCGCAGAGCCAGGGCGCCTTGTGGATACTCTGATTTGTGGAGCCATTATTGAGGCACGTTCCTGTGAACGCTTTGCCCGTATAGCGCCACACTTGGATGAAGAGCTGCAAAAATTTTACCTGTCTCTGCTGAAATCTGAAGCTCGCCATTTCCGCGACTATCTACATCTCGCGCAAAAAGCCGCAGATGAAGATATTGAGCCGCGGGTGCAGGCGTTGTTAGCGCTGGAGAAAGAGCTCGTGCTGAGTGGCGATGGTGAGTTTCGTTTCCATAGCGGTGTGCCGGGAAAGGCGCAGGGCTAGGGTCCGTTAAAAATCACTGAACTGTCACAACTGGAGATCACTTTCTTGCCTAACTAGACAGGAGGGCTGTGAAGTTGTTCTACATCAGTTGCAGGCATACATTGGACACCAAAATGCTGTGTGCCTATTTAGGTGCTACCGCGGTTTAGGCGCTACCACGGTGCTAGTCCACTGGGGAGCAACGGCGCTTAAGGTATTCATTTCTGATCAAGACTAGCCAGTAGGCGTATAAAATCCTGCAGCTCTCTGTCGCTCGAATAATCGATAGAAAACTTATTGTGAAAAAAGACGGTGAGCTTCACTTTTGCTGAGTTGATAAATACGGTGTAGCCATCAAAGTCGGTGCTCACTGTCAGCCCCTTGTAGTGCCAGCCGTCTGTTTCCTTGTGTCCCTCCCGGGTGACACGATCAAATACCCGCAAGGCCTGTTTGACATCAATTTTGCTCTCCTCTTCCATGCTGGCTTCCCCGTGCCACTAAACTTGTTGTTTCTGTTCTCCCTTACTGTATGGAAGATTAGACAGCATGGATAGTAGCGGCTATCAGCAGCCGGTGGTGGATACCCGTTTATTTGATGCCCTGGCTTACCTGGGGCTCTGTCCTTTTGTTGTCGGTCTATTGTTGCAGCTAACTGAAGTCTCCCTCCTGGGTATTGATGCCAGCCTATTCTTTACCGCTTATAGCGCAGTGATTCTCAGCTTTTTGTGTGGTATCTGGTGGGGGGGCGCGCTGAACCGGCCCGGCCATCCTCACCGGTTGGCGTTGATCGTGCTCAGTAATGTGGTTGCGCTTGCCGGGTGGGTGGGATTAATGCTTTATCAAAGTGCTTGGGGGTTGCCCATTCTCGCAATAGGTTTTGCCTTTGTGGCCTGGATGGAGGCCCGCTTAAATCCCAATCTGCCTGGTCGGGAGCAGTATTTTCGTACTCGCAGTATCGTGACCTATCTGGTGATTGCTTGCCATATCGGCATGATACTGCTGCGTTAACACTTGGAGTAACCGTTTCTCCGTCGGTCTGAAAGCTAGACTTTCTCCAGAAAGCGACACGAGAATGCCTGGTATGAAATCGATTGCCCCTCCAGCATTAGATCAATTATTTTTTGAAGCTAGAACACATAGTTACTGGCAAGATAAACCGGTGCCGCAAGAGTTGCTGAAAAAGTTGCACAATCTTGTCAGGATGGCGCCCACCAGCGCTAACTGTTGCCCGATGCGGGTTGTTTTTATTGTGAGCAAGGAGGGAAAAGCCCGGCTTAAACCGGCTTTGAATGCAGGCAATATTGAGAAAACCATGTCGGCACCGGTGACAGCAATCATCGCATTTGATATGCGCTTTTATGAATATCTTCCCAAGTTGTTTCCCCACACACCGGCGCGTGAGTGGTTTGCCGATAATCCAGAGTTGGCAGAAACCACGGCATTTCGCAATGGTTCAATACAGGGTGGCTACTTTATTCTGGCGGCGAGGGCTTTGGGCCTGGACTGCGGCCCTATGTCTGGGTTTGATAATGCCCTAGTAGATCATGAATTTTTCAGTGATCAGTCCTCAACCACAGCCTTTGTACAGGAACATTGTCCAGGCCATATTAAATCCAACTTTCTCTGTAATCTGGGATACGGTGTGGATGCCAAGTTACATCCGCGCAACCCGCGCTTTGAATTCCATGAGGTATGCCAAGTTGTTTGAGGGCACTGTGTGAATGCCACCAAGATTTCAAGAAGAAGGTTAAAAGTGAGTTAGATGAATGGCTCATAGGCAATTGCAAAATATCTTTCGCCCGAATAATTACTTTTTACCCAGAGATGAAGAGGTTTTGTATGAGTTGTTTGGCAGGGATATCAGCCGGCCGGTAGTTGAGCGTTTTCTCGCGTTTCAGGATGCTGAATATTTACGCTGTGTCTCATCTAAAAATAAAGGAATTTACCGGGCTGACCAGATGCTTCTGGATTGCTATGCCAGAAAAATTAATAAAGAAGCGGTTTTGGATGAGAAGCTGCTGTTTAGCAGAGAAGAACTAGAGCCAATTATTTCGGCGTATCGAAATGAAGCGCGATACATGAATCTGGGGGAAGAGAGGGCGTCTTTACCCCATGACGTAATTTCTACTGAAGAATTTATTCTGCACTTACAGGCGACCATTGTTAAAGCCTTGGAAAAAAAGAAAGAGGCCGATGACTTTGTCGTGGTAATTCCTACCACCAGTTATAAAGGGGAGCTTATTCCCAAGGCAATCTGCAGTAAGGCAAAACTGGATGATGAAACTTTCAAAAAGCAGTGTCAGTTGGGTTTGGTGAGAAACCAGCACCTGCAATATGTGCTCAGTAAATCTTATCTTTGGACCCTAGCCCATGCCTGGCCCTTTATCACAGGTAGTGAGGTGGGCAGGGGGCGCTTTCGCGGGGTTGTATTCCGGCAGTTTGATCTTGGGTGGGACCTGATCTGCCCTGATCTCGATAGTGATACCAATGTTTTTGTCATTACCGATGCAAGTTGTTCCGGTGGCGAGGCTGAGCAAATTCGCAGTCGCTTGCTGAGGTGTGATAGACGCGAGAAATCTGCAGTTATTATTCCACTATGTAAAAAGAAAGCCTTAGAGCGGTTGAGTAAAACCCCGGACGGTTTTGCCGATATTATCGCAGGGGTTGTGCTGGAAGACTTTAAGCGGCAGTGGAAAGATATGGGGGAGAGAGCGAGCTATAAAATACTGCGGGGAGGGAGTTAAGGCTGAAATTGTGTATTTGGCCATCATCAAATTTTCGTGATGCTGTTTAAAAGGAGGGCTTGGAAACCATCAGGTAAACGATAGCAATCGTTAAGGGAAAGGCCAGAGCACCTAGTAGGCACCAGGTGCGCATGATCCAGCGGATTTGACTGTGGCTATTTTCTTGGTTTGCATGTGCGCGCAATTGATATTGCAGGTAGACAACCGGTAGCCACAATAGGAAAACCGCTAGGGTTAGCCCGGCAGCCAATTGCAGCCAGGTTTGATCTATCCATGCCGGGTTAATCACCAGCATCCCCATGGCACTTCCCAATAAACCGAGTACTGCGCTGCCGGTAAATATCCAGTCTGCTCGCACGGTTTCCTTACTTACCCACTGAATCACCTGGGAATCACCGGACAGCCAGCCACGCAAAGTATACCAGGCAATCCCGGTGCCGGTTCCGAGTACGATAATGGCGCAGAGAATATGTAGTGTCTTGAGTGCGAGGTAGTAATTCATAAAGCGGCAGACCAAAATAAACCGGCAATAAGGTAGAGTTTTAGCGCAGAACTTTCAATCCTATAGGTTTGATTTGGCTATGAGTTTCAAACCAGAAAAAATTATCAGCGGTGGGCAGACCGGTGCCGATACTGGTGGCTTGATCGCCGGGCAACGATTGGGTATTGCCACCGGTGGTACTGCCCCGCAGGGGTATTGGACCGAAGTTGGAGAGCGCGCCGATTTTCTCAAAGGCTTCGGGCTGATTGAACTGGCATCTGGGAATTTAGCAGAGCGCACTCGGGAGAATATCCGTAATTCTGATGCAACTTTGATTTTTACCGACAATCCCGGCAGTGATGGTACCTCTTATACCATTAAGTTTTGCCGGGAGCTGGGTAAACCCTTTCTGGTGATTGATCCCTGGGATGACTGTTGCAAACAAATCCGCGATTTTATCGGTAAAAATAAACCTTATATTTTAAATGTGGCTGGGAATAGGGAATCAAATTCTCAGGGAATTACCTGGCGCACGGCCGAGACCATACAGCGGGTATTTAGTGGTTAAGTGGCTGAGACTGTTGGCTCGAGACTTGTGGTTGAGGGGCGCGCAGGCGAAGCTCTAGGTCTGCATGCTGGCCCACGGAAAACCAGAAAAAAAAGCACAGCGCAGTGATTGTTGCGCCGAGGGTAAAGTATTGCACCCACTTTGGCTCCGGCCCCCCGGGTAGCCAGTGTTTCTCTTCGACGCTGCGGCGGCGATTTAATATCAGCGCGTAGAAAATAACGGTGGCAATAACAAATATCAGCGACCAGCGTGTCTGCTGGCCATCGGAGCCCACCAGTGCTACCAGGCAATAGATAGCGGCAATTAGTAGTATTACAGTAAAGAGTGTGTATTGTTGCTGCGGTATTTTGCCGTAAGCGAGTACCCGCAGTGCAATTGCCGAGTAGATATAGGGCAGTAATGTCATGATGACCGCCACCGAGGCGATCTTGCCAAATTGCTGGCTGGCGCTGGGAGAAATGGTGGCGAGTACCAATAGGGACATCAGAATGGCTACCAAAGTCAGACCGACAGAGGGCACCCCTTTAGGATTGGTTTTGGCAAAGGCTTTAGAGAAGAGACCGTCATCAGCTGCAGCCTTGGCAGATTGCCCCACCAAAAGAATCCAGCCGCCGAGAGAGCCGATACAGCCTACTGCTGCACAGACTGCAACAATATTCGCGGCGGTATTGCCTAACGCCAAACGTGCGGCGTCGGCAAAAGGTGCCGAAGAGGCGATGAGTTCTTTGTTAGGCAGCATGCCCATAATGACCGAAGAACTCAGGACATAGGCTACCGATGCCAGCAATACCCCGCCAACAGTGGCGATCGGCACATTGCGGCTGGGGTTTCTCACTACTGCTGCGGATACAGATGCGGTTTCCACGCCGATAAATGCCCACAGGGTAAAGGTGAGCGTGGCCATAATTGCACTGGCATTGCTCTTGCCGGAGACATTCCAGCTGGCGTTGAATGTCTGGCTATCAAACCAGAACCAACCGAAGAGTGCTGTACCGAGAATGGGAATAAACACCAAACTGGTGGTGAGCGACTGGATACGACCAACCATGCGCGGCCCGAGGATATTCGCGTAGGTGAGTAGCCAGATCATGGCCACCTGGGCCAGGGCAAAGGTCATAGGGTCCTGGAGCGGGGGGAAGAAATGGGTGATATAGCCCAGCCCGGCGGTGATCAGTGCGACATTGCCGATGACATTGGCCAGCCAATACACGAGGTTGGTCTGGTAGCCGATATAGTCACCAAACGCCCTGCGTGCGTAGGCATAAGGGCCTCCGGCGGCCGGGTCCAGGGCGGCAAGGCGGGCAAAAACCAGTGCTAGTGATACGGCGCCCACGATGGTGATCAACCAGCCAATCAGAGAAATGCTGCCTATAACTGCCAAGTTAGCAGGCAGCATAAATACGCCGGAGCCCATCATATTGCCGGCCACCATCAGCGTGGCTGGCACCAGGCCGATTTTATTACTCTCCGCCGTCTGGGGGGTTATGGCGCGGTCCCCCGGTTCAGGGTGTAGACATGGTAGTGCCCCTTGTGTACTTCGACTCCGTGGTTGTCATGGCCGAAGCCGGGAAACTCCCGGTCGAAGGACTCCAGCACGCGTAAGTATTCCAGGGCAGGACTGCCCTCGCTGCCAAAATTTTCCCCCGGCATCAATAGCGGAATACCCGGTGGGTAGGGAATAACCCCGGTTGCTGCGCTGCGCCCTGCCAACTGGCTCAAGGGAAGCAATTCCACTTCGCCGCGCACCAGGGCTTCATAGGCCTGAACGGGGCTGCAGTCGGCCTGTGGCAGAGCAGAAAAACCAGCGGACATTTTTGCTGTGCTGCGCAACTCCTTCATACGGTTAAACATTTTTTGCGCCAGGTCGCGTAGGCCCATATCGGCATAACCAGAGTGTTTGGCCAACAGATTGGGCAGACACTGGCTGAGAGGCTGATTGGCATCGTAGTCCCGTTTGAAGGCGAGTAGTGCGTTGATCAGCGTGCCCCATTTGCCCTTGGTTATGCCGATGGAAAATAGGAACAAGATGGTAAAATCAGTGGTCTTCTCGACAATAATGCCGAGGTTATCCAGGTACTTGCTGATAATGCCGGCTGGAATACCCCATTCCGCCAGCTGACTGTTGCGCTGCATGCCCGGGGTAGTGATGGAGACCTTAATGGGGTCGAGCATGCAATAGCCTTTCTCTAGCTCGCCGAATCCGTGCCAGGAGTCTCCGGGATTCAACAACCAGCAGCTGGCTTCGCTGCACAGTAGCTCTGTAGGTGCGCTGTGAAAGGCGTATTTCTGGCCGCTTGAGGGTTCTGTTACCTGATCCGGCTGCCAGCCATCAAAAAACCACTCCCCTTTTTCCCCATACTCTCGTTTCAGCCGTGCCAACACTTGGCGAAAAGCCACCGCCTCAGCGATAGATTCGCCCGTGAGCGCAGTGCCGCCAGGGCCGTCCATCATCGCCGCACTGACATCATTCGAGGCCATGATCGAGTAGAGGGGTGAAGTGGAGGCGTGCAACATAAACGCCTCGTTAAAGCGACCGTGTTCGATGGGGCTGCGCCCATCGCGGATATGAATCATGGAGGCCTGCGATAAGGCCGCCAGCAGTTTATGTGTGGACTGGGTGGCAAATTTTGTCGGGCCTGTGTGAGGCTCATCGTCCTCGCTGTCGTACATCGCGAAGCGATCCCGGTAGATCGGGTTGAAGCGCGCATAGGCGTACCAAGCCTCATCAAAATGCAGCCGGTCTACGGACTCACCCAGCAATTCCTCCACCCGGCGCACGTTATAGCAGAGGCCGTCATAGGTGGAGTTGGTGATTACCGCATGTACCGCCCGCTGGCTATCGGCGCTGCCCGCCAGGGGATTGTTAACAATGGCCTCTGAAATGGCTGCTTTCGTCAACTGATCCGGGGGAATCGGGCCAATCAAACCGTAGTGATTGCGCAACGGTATCAAGTAAGTTGGAACAGCGCCGGACATGGTGATGGCATGTTCTACAGACTTGTGACAATTGCGGTCGCACAGGGCTAGCTGGCCGCGGGTCACAGAGGCCATCACAATCACGCGATTGGAGGTGGAGGAGCCGTTGGTGACATAGTAAGTGCGATCTGCGCCGAATACCTTGGCTGCGTAGCGTTCCCCTGCGGCGATGGGGCCTGTGTGATCGAGTAGGGAGCCCAGCTCTGTCACAGAGATGGACAAATCTGAACGCAGCATATTTTCGCCGAAAAAATCATAGAAGGCGCGCCCTGCAGGGGACTTTAAAAATGCGGTGCCACCAGTGTGGCCGGGCGTGTGCCAGGAGTATTCATGCACATGGGAAAAATGGGTCAGGGCGGCAAACATGGGCGGCAGCACCGCTTGGCTGTAGCGCCTTATTGCACCCTGGATACGCCCACCGATAAAAGTGGGGGTGTCCTCCAGAATCCAAATGAAGTCATTGGCCAGCTCCAGTGCGCGGCGCGGCATATTGCTGACGGTTTCACGGTCTGCCAGCAGAAATACCGGCAGATGCAGATTACGTGCTCGCAACTGCTCCAGTACATTCAGCGCGGGGGGGTGACCGCTGCCGGGCAGTTCCCAGTTCAGTAGCAGGCATTGTATTGCCGGGTTGGCGCGCAACATGGCACTGGCATCGTCACTGGAAACCGTGGTGATCAGGTCGATGCGGCGCTGCGCCAGCTCCTCTTGCAGGCGTGTGGCGGCGCGGCCAGGAGCGCTGTTGCTGGCGATCTCCCCACTGGCGAGCAGGGCCAACATATTGGTGGGCACTTGTTTTCCGAGCTGGTGCATGAACCTCCCGCCTGGGTTGCGTCTCGGGTCGAGTTGACCGGCTCCCCGTCAGCGCAGAAAGTTGTCTTTCAGCAGGTCGACCACTTCATCTGCGCGTCCGTTGAGTATGGCCTTGAGGCCAAATAGCGCGGTGGAAGACACCTGCTGCGCTGTCACCTCCGGGGGCATCACCAGTTCCAGCCGGTTTACAGTGACGTCCAGTAAGGCAGGTCCTTTGACTGCCAGCCAGCGTTTCATCGCGTCTTCGAGATCACCCGCTTTCTCGACTTTTTCTCCAGGAATACCAATCACTTCCGCCATGCGGCTGAAGTCGGGGTTCTGCAGGTCGGTGTAGCTATCCAGCAGCCCCTCGATACGCTGTTCCATTTCCACAAAGCCGAGGGAATGATTGTTAAAGACCAATAGTTTGAGAGGGATTTTTTCCTGCACCAGGGTCAATAGATCGCCCATTAGCATGGTCATTCCGCCATCGCCACACATCGCAATTACCTGGCGGTTGGGGTCTGCCTTAGCCATACCCAGACCCTGGGGGTAGGCATTGGCCATGGTGCCGTGGGAGAGGCTGGTGAGGAAGGAGCGCTTGCCATTGGCGCGCAGGTGGCGCAGCAGCCAAACCATGGGAGAGCCGCCATCGGCGGTAAATGCAGCTTCGTCGCTGGCGAGTTTGTCCAGGGCTTGGGCAACGTACTGTGGGTGAATCAGTTTGGGGTCTGGCTCGTGGCCGCGCTCTTCTAACTGCTCCAGGTCTTTTTGATAGCGACCGAGCAGGTCCTGGAGAAATGCATTGTCACTGCGGTCTTTTAATCTCGGCAATAGGGCTTCAATGGTCGCGCCGACATCGCCGACCAGGCCCATATGAATGGGCGTGCGTCGCCCGAGGTGGGAAGCCGCTATATCCACCTGAATAATGGTGGCTTTTTCCGGGTAAAACTGGGTGTAGGCGAAATCGTTACCCAGGCACAACAGCAGGTCACAGGTTTGAACTGCGCGATAACCGGCAGGGTTGCCGAGGATACCATTCATGCCCACGTTGCAAGGATTGTCGTATTCCAGATATTCCTTGGAGCGGGTGGTATGCACTATGGGTGCTGCCAGCTGCTGTCCCAGCTTAACTACTGCATCGTGCGCGAAGCGGCAGCCGATACCGCCATAGATAACAATTTTCTCTGCTTGGTTGAGCTTTTCTGCCAGCGCATCCAGCTCCTCATCAGTGGGGCGTGCTAACCACTGGGGGCGGTGAACAGCCCAGGGAATTGAGTCTTTGATCTTGGTCTTGAAGATATCGCCACTGACCTCAACCACCGCAACGCCTCTGTGGTTGAGAGCTGCCTGAGCAGCTTGGCTCACAATGCGGCGAGCCTGCTCAGGGTCGGAAAGGGTTTCACAGAATACTGCGCACTGCTCGTAAAGTTTGATCTGATCGACATCCTGTGGGAATCCCAACCCCTGCTCGGCTCGGTCAATGCGGGTGGCGATCAGCAATACCGGTGCGCCATTGCGGTGGCTCTCAAAGATGCCGTTGAGAAAATGCAGGCTGCCGGGGCCAGCGGTACCGGCACAGACACTGAGCTCCCCGCTCAAGTAAGACTCACCGCCCGCAGCCAGGGCACCCACCTCTTCGTGACGAACGTGGACCCACTCCAGCTTGGACTGGCGCACGGCGGAGGTGAAATGATTGATGGTATCGCCGACGATGCCATAGCAGCGCTTTGCTCCGGCTTTTACCAGGGCATCGACAATAATTTCTGAAACGGTCTCCATGGAAATCTCCAGAGTAAGGTGCAGGGCTTACAAGCGCCGCAGTGCGGAGTGATCATCGTGGTGAGCCAGGTTGACTGCGGGCCGGAATGAATCAGCCCTGGCGGCCTGCCACCAATGCCGGTAAGGCGTCTCCTCAGGGGCGTCTATCAAGGCGTTCTCATTGAGAAAGTGCCAGATGCGATCAATAGGATATGACTCAGTACCATTGATGCGGTGATAGAGATGGTAGGGTTGAAGGTCGCGCGGTTCGGTTAAACCGGCGGCGGCGACAATCTCCCCCAGGGCCTCTAGGGTCTTGGCCTGGAAAGCCGCCGCGCGCTTGCTCTGCACATCCACCACCAGGCCCCGCTGGCGCTTGGGGTCCTGGGTCGTGACACCGGTAGGACAGGTATCGGTGTGGCAGCGTCGAGACTGAATACAGCCGATAGAAAACATAAAAGGCCGCGCGGCATTGCACCAATCGGCGCCTATCGCCAGACAGGCTGCGAGTTCAGAAGCAGAGTAGATTTTACCGCTCGCCGCCAGGCGCACTTTATCGCGCAAGCCGGTAGCGACTAAGGCATTGCGGACTACGATCAGCCCCGACAGCAGTGGCATACCCACATGGTTGGATAATTCCAATGGCGCGGCACCTGTCCCCCCTTCGGCGCCATCGACCACGATAAAGTCGAGATATTTCTCTGTTTCCAGCATGGCTTTCATAATGGCCAGTACTTCAAAGACCTGCCCCACGCACAGTTTGACGCCCACCGGTTTGCCACCGGACAGGTTGCGCATCTGATCGGCAAATTCGAGCATTTCAATAGGGGTGGAAAACATCGAGTGGGCGCGTGGAGATACGCAGTCGACGCCCGGCTGGACTTTGCGGGTTGAGGCAATTTCCTGGGTAACTTTTGCTCCGGGTAATACACCGCCATGGCCAGGTTTAGCGCCCTGGCTCAGCTTAATTTCCGTCATTTTTACCTGATCATCGCAGGCTTCGCGAAAAAGGTCGGGATCGAAGCTGCCGTCATCCTTACGGGCACCGAAATAGCCACTTCCCAGCTCCCACACCAGGTCCCCGCCGTGTTTGCGGTGATAGGGGCTGATGCCACCTTCTCCGGTGTCGTGATAGAAGCCACCGATAGCTGCGCCCTGATTCAGTGCCTCAATCGCAGCGGCGGATAAGGCGCCAAAGCTCATGGCGGAAATATTTAATAGCGTTGCCGAATAGGGTTTTGCACAGCGGCCAGAACCCACTTCGATGCGGGACTTTATATCAGCCTCTTTGGCCGGGTTAATGGAGTGCGTGAGCCACATGTATTCATCACTGCGTACATCCAGCTCAGTACCAAAGGGGTGCATATCCGAGAAACCGTCGGCGCGGGCGTAGACCAGTCGGCGCGCCTCATAGCTAAATGGTCTGCCCTCCTCATCACCCTCCACTATGTAAGCGCGGAAGTAGGGGCGCAGATTCATAAATAACCAGCGTATGCGCCCGGCAACGGGGAAATTACGTGTCAAACTCCAGTTGGGCTGGAGCATGTCATAAATGCCCAGTAGCACTAAGAACAGGCTGAGTAGCAATGCGATCACCCACCAGGCATCGACAGCAATGGTGAGTATTAAAAATATCGGTGTCAGAACCAGGGCGGTCACTGGAATGATGGCGCGCTTGATTCCATTCCGACTGGCATAGGCGCGCCAGGCTGTGGAGATGATCATAGTGTGTGGGTTCAATCTCATTACTGGGAGTTCCGATAATGAACCTAGATCATCACAGGGGGCTTTGCCGCTATCGGTCCACGATCTGCCGCAAAACTGACCAACCCCAGTATGAATCTTGCCAATCTACTGTTTGTAGGCGCGTAAATACTGGCTTTAGGCATTGAGTGTATGCAGCTGTTTATTTCCATGCGGGGAGGCCTGCAATACTTAATAAGGGAACGGGCCTCTGAATAATTCAGTAATTTCAATTGAGGCTTGAAGGTCGAGTGGTATGGGGGTGGGCCTTTGCGAATGGCTGAGTCCTTTGCCGGAGCATTCCAGTAGTCGCCTAACAAGATTCTGGCAGAAATAAGATTGATTGAGCGTTCACGGGAGATAAGCATGTCGGGATGGAAGCATGCTGCGGATGTACCCTTATCGATTACCGAGAGGAGTATCTACAACTTACATTACCGAAAAGCCTTGGCAGATATGATCGCCCGTGCAATCAGTATCAGGGGCGCGCTCCAGATCGACCTGTTCAGAGAGGCGGTTCAACGAACTGTCAATACTTACCCCATTGTTCGTTGTCGCTATACCCGCGAGCCTGTTCGACGGATTTTTGCTGATGTCGAATTGGATATATTGGATGTTCGGGGCATGAGTGACTCTCATGTAAAGAGCTTCTTAACCCAATACAGTAATGCGCCAATAGCACTGGATACTGATCAGCTGTTGAGCTTAAGCCTTATCCGTACCGGAGAGGATGAATACATCTTCTTAACGAAGTGTCATCACATTATTACTGATGGGATTAGTTTGTCACTGCTTTGGGGGTTGATACTGAGCACTTATCTAGACCTTGAGAGTGGGGCTGGTTTCCGTCCTCAGCCCGAAATCATTGATTACGCTGATTACGTGGATTTTGAAAATAACTACATCCGTAGCCAGCGGGGACAAAAAGCTCTACAACATTGGCAAAATAAGCTAGCCCGACAGAGAAGCGCGGTTGAGGTGGCCTCATCGGGGAAAACGGTCTCTCTGTATTGTGAAGACTTGGTTTGCACCCTGTATAAGAAAGAGTTCTCCCATATTAAAGAGCGGGCAAGGGTTGCCGGGGTAAGTCACTTTGTCTATCTGTGTGCAGGATTTCAGCAGGCTTTGTTCGAACTCTTACAAAAAGATTTTTGGATGAATACGAGCTTGTCACTGCGGGTAAAAAGAGAACATCGGAAGGTTTTGGGGCCAATGTTTCGCCAGGTAAATCTGGCAGTGGTAGCTGAGGAAACCTGGTTGAAAAAACTACGGCGGATGTGCAAAGAAATACACTATGCCGTGCGAACGGTTTACGTGGCTGATTCGATTGGTCCCCATGGCATTATTGGCAATAACCTGCCTGCTCCCTGCACCTATTTGATTAACTTTCTGCAAACAGAGGTACAGCAGGAGGGACTACAAGCGATTTATAACGATGCTTCCTCGAACTGGATCAACTTAAATGAGAGAGTAAAAATGCGCTCAATGAGTTTGCCCACCCGAATTACACCCTATGGAATCTATCTTTCTCTGGCGGCCTACGGTGGGCACCTTCATAGTAACTTTGTCTATAACGCCAACTGTTTCAGCCGCGACACCGTGCAAAAACTCAGCGATCGGTGGCGTTTTATCTTGGAGAATGGCTGTTAGGCCGAGTTTGCTTGAATTACTGCGCCAAAAATATCAGCAAACTCTCAGTGGGGATGGGCGCAAATCATTCACTTTGCACCAGCGTTGGCCTGGTTACCGCCCTAGCCGGCAAGTGCTGGCATTCGCTCGCGGGAGTGGGTCTCTATAGCCGTAACGATAGAGTGATCATTCAGTTCAAGCAGAATCTCATCCAGACTCAGTAACTGCCAGCAGGCTCTTGCTCCTGCCTCTTCCATTTCTCCGCGTAGAAACTTACGCGCCAGTGCTGCCGCTGGGGCTGCAGGAATCCAGGGGCCATCGCCATTTAGGCCTAATACCTGCCAGCTGCGCGAGGCGCTTTCTCCATGGGCATTTTCCCCTGTAGCACGCACGATCATGCCGCCGTGTGGCGTGCCTCCCGGCCAGCGGTCACTGATCTTATGGCCAAGTTGGGCTAGGCGCGCAGTGGTTGCCGGAAGTTGTAGGCGTGCCAATTGAGCGCAGGCGGACAGGCCGATTTGCAGGGTCAGAGGCTCAAGGCCAGTGGCGAAGCGAGCACTGTGCATCTTGGGAAAATGCTTCGGGCAGAGCTCTAGGTCGGGCACATCAAAGTCGCACAGCCAGCGTTTGCCCACTGGGTGGGCCAGGTTGATGGGGCGTAGATTTTTCCCTGCGTGGGATTCGCGCCAGTAGCCGCTCTGCAGCTGTGGAAAGCTGTGGCCAAGGGATTCAAAGCCAGCGCGTACCGTCGCCAGGCCGCGATCTATTCGGTGTGCAGGTGCTATGGCAATGTCTATGGAGTGAATCACTGGCAGTTCAAGCTGGATTTCGGCGATTGCGGCGGAGCTCAGCCCGGGCAGGCTGCTGGCGCCCGATACCATACTAATACCTGCGGCCTCTGCGGCGGGGGACAGTCGGTGAAAATCGCATACGAAACGACGACCATCGGAAATATCAATGTAAGGTGTGCGTGACTCGATGCAGGCTTTTGCAACCCGATAATCACTCTCTTTTTGGAAGGGGCCTGCGCAGTGAATCAAAAGATCCAGGTGGAGGGCTTTGAGTTGCGCAGCCAAGTTGACGGCATCTCTCTCCAGGCGTAAACCTTCGGCAAGCCCGCCGAGTCCCTCGGCACACTGGTCTGCCAGAGCCTTGTTGCGGCCGGCAATAATCAGCTGAATATTGGGCTCGGAGCTCAGCATTTGCGCAATGCGTGCGCCAAAGTTGCCGTAGCCGCCGAGTATTAATACGCGTTTGTTCAGGTTATTAATCACCTGGATCGCACTCCTCTCCCCTGAGGTTAGTTAGAGTGGATCATGCAATGGGGCAGTGACGTAAATCAAGAGAATCTTAGTGACTATTGATTAAATGACTGGCTGGCGGTTTATCGCGATTTGCCCTTGCTGGGTGAGTACCGCCGAATAAATAGTAATCCTTGGAGGCCAACTATGACGTAAAAAAGGTCAACGGATTACTCCCGGCAGTGTTCGTTATTCACGCCTTATCGGCTGTTAAAGAAAACCAGACGCTATCCCTTAGCCTTATCTAGTTTGGTGTCTTACAGGGGCTAATCAATGACACTATTCACTTACTTGGCGGTAACCTGATCGGCGGTCTTGTATATTATTTATTCATATCTTTTGGTGTTTGGCGCGGACTTTTCTCTGGGGAGGTTAATATGCGGCAAAACGGTAATGCCCATATTCTGGTGTTGGGGGGAGATGGCTTTTGCGGTTGGCCTACGGCCTTGTTTTTGTCGCGGCAGGGATACACGGTCACTATCGTGGATAATTTCTCAAGGCGTCGTATCGATGAGGAGTTGGGGGTGGAATCCCTGACACCGATTGAGAGTATTGGGCAGCGCCTACAGTGCTGGTGGGAGACGACCGGGCTAAATATCGGGCTGCACAGATTGGATTTGGCTTGTGACTACGAGCCGCTAATGGAGTTGATTGCCCAGACCCGGCCCGCTGCTATTGTGCACTTTGCGGAGCAACGCGCAGCGCCATATTCCATGAAATCCTCGCGTCATAAACGCTACACCGTTTCCAACAATATCAATGCCACCAATAATCTTCTCGCCGCGGTGGTGGATGCCGGCGTCGATAGCCATATCGTTCATCTCGGTACTATGGGAGTTTACGGTTATGGCTCTGCGGGCATGAAGATTCCAGAAGGTTATCTGGATGTGGAAATACCGATGGCAAACGGCCAGAGGGTGTCCCAGCAGATACTCTATCCCACTAACCCTGGCAGTATTTACCACCTGACGAAATCCCAGGATCAGCTGCTCTTTGCCTACTACAACAAAAATGATGGTGTGCGAATTACAGATTTACACCAGGGGATAGTGTGGGGGACACAAACCGTGGAAACCTCCCTGGATGAGCGCCTAATCAACCGCTTCGACTATGACGGTGATTATGGCACTGTACTGAACCGCTTTCTGATGCAAGCCGCTACCGGACATGAATTGACCGTACACGGTACCGGCGGGCAAACCCGTGCATTTATTCATATCTCCGATACCGTGCGCTGTATCCAGCTGGCGATTAACTCTCCTCCCGTCGCAGGAGAGCGGGTGCGTATCATGAACCAAATGACCGAAACCCATCGGGTGCGTGATCTCGCCAAAATGATTGCCGATGTGAGCGGAGCCAAGGTGGCATTTGTCGACAATCCACGCAATGAGGCTGCGGAAAATGATTTATTTGTGGAGAATGCCAGCCTCTGCAACCTGGGTTTAAAACCGACATTTTTGGCCCAGGGATTACTGGAGGAAATCTCTGAAGTAGCAGGGAAATATGCCTATCGCTGCAATGCAGAGCTGATCCCGTGTCGCTCTTACTGGCGCAACCACAAAGTCCAGGAAAGTACTCCAGATGTTGAGACACCACACCTGCACAAAGTACTTGAGGGGGCCCAGAATTTGATTCGGCCCACTAACTCTTAGACGACGATTGGAACTCCTATGCCAGGCTGGGATTGTTCTGCGCATGTGCCTCTGTCGATCACAGAGCAGAGTATTTACAACCTGAATCACCGCAAGGTACTGGCGGATCTGATTACCCGCGCGATGCGTATTAAAGGGGATGTAGATGTCGGACTGTTTGAGCGGGCTGTGCCCACGGTTATAAACGCTTATCCTATTTTTCGCTGTCGCTACCGGGATGAGCCGGCTATCCGAAGTTTTGATGATATCGAACTGGACTACATGGATATTCGCCATATGAGCGAGGCGCATATTACCAGCTTCCTGCGCCAGTTCAGCAGTTCCCCCATGGATTTAAATTCGGACCAGCTGCTAGGCCTCAGCCTTTTTCGTACCGGTGAGGATGAATATATTTTCTTGACCAAGTGCCACCACATTATTACCGATGGTATTAGCCTGTCTCTGTTGTGGGCCGAATCCCTAGCTGCTTACCTGGCAATGGGAGCTGGGAAACCCTATAAGCCCCGTAAAGAATCCACCGATTTTGCCGACTATATCAATTTTGAGGAGACATACCTTGGGACGGAGCGCGGGCAAAAAGCCAGTTACTATTGGCGCAATAAGTTAGAGTTGCAGAGAGACGTTGTATGGCAGGCTTCGCACCAAGAGATTGTCTCAATTAATTGTAGCGAGGTGACTCTCAGCATTGACGGGGCCGATTTTGCACAGATTCGAGCCAATGTCAGTGATGCAGAAATTAGCTTGTTTGCCTTCTTATGCGCCGCCTACCAGCAAACTTTATGTGAATTTCTTCATCATGACTTTTGGCTAAATACCAGCCTGTCTCTGCGCTTAAAGCGAGAGCACCGCTATATTCTGGGCCCCATGTTTCGCTATGGCAATTTGTCAGTTTGCAGAAATGAATCCTGGTCAGAAAAGCTCGTGCGTCTGTCACGAGAGATCCGGCATGCGATGCGCACGGCCTACGCCGCTGATTCAATTGGCCCTCACGGCAGTATCGGCCACAACCTCAATGCCTCAAGCTGCTTTCTTATAACCTTTCTTCAGGCGGAGGAGCATCATGAAGGATTTACTGCTGTGTATACCGGCGAAACTTCAGAGTGGGTAGAAATTAGTGAGAACTTGAAAATACATACGACCCCGCTGCCAACGCGTCTCACCCCTTACGGAATTTATCTCTCACTGGCAGTCTATGGCGGCCAGTTACGGGCGAGCTTTATCTATAATGTGAACTGTTTCAGTTTTAAGCAGGTGGAGAGCATTGCAGATCGCTGGTGCCTTCGCTCAATTTATGGAGCGGATGAGAAAATGCCTCCCCTGTGAGCCTCCCACGGGCATTTCTGAGTGCTAGGCAGTGCGCATACCTAACTAGTGTTAAACAGATTGCAGTAGCCACCATGTCTCGTTGTGCCTTTATTACCCTCGTAAACAGCCCGGATTATGTGATTGGTGCGGTTGCGCTAAAACGTTCGCTGGAAAGGGTGAGGGCTGCATACCCTTTGATAGCAATGGTGATTGCCGATTCTGTGGATACGGAACCGCTGGAATTATCTGGATGCCTGGTGCGGGAGGTCAGCCCACCAGATTTTTCTGAGGCATTTATCCAGCGCCACGAGCGCGCAGGACTTCACATGCGCGCGCCTTTCGATAAAGGGGAAAAACCGCGGTTCCATATTCCACTGAATAATTTTTGCAAGCTGTCCCTCTGGCAGCTGGAGGAATATGACAAGCTAATTTTTCTCGATGCAGATATGTTGGTACTGCGCAATATCGACCACCTGATGGGATACCCTGAATTTTGTGCCGCGCCCAATCTCTATGAAAACTTGGACGGCTTTGGCCGAATGAATTCTGGCCTGTTTACCGCCGTACCTTGTGTAGAAACCTACCGAGCAATGATGACCTTGTTAGACAAGCCGGGCGCTTTTTGGCGGCGCACGGACCAGACTTTTCTGCAGGCATTTTTCCCTCGCTGGCACGGTATGCCTTATATCTACAATGCCTTGCAATATCTGTATCTGAATCTACCGCAATTATGGTTGTGGAGTAGCATTCATGTGATTCACTATCAATACGAAAAACCCTGGCAAAAGGACCATACGAAAATGGAGCAGCTCAGACCCTTGATCGAATTGTGGTGGGCAGTCAATCAGGGTCGTGATATCGGTGCGAGAATCGAGCAGTTGACCCAGGAGCAGAGTCAGTCAGTGAGTAGTGCCCAGTGAATATCGGCATCACTGGCGCCAGTGGCTATGTGGGGCAGTTTATTGTCCGTTACTTTCTCGATCATGGTTATAAAGTGCGAGCACTATCCCGCACAGGTCATAAATCTGGGTTATTTCCTTTTGCTACAGGTAGCAACTTTGAGTGGGTTGCTGGCGATATGGCGGATCGTGCAGTTCTATCCAGGTTTGTTAGTGGTTTGAATGCGATAGTGCACTGCGCCTATGATCACTTGCCTGGGCGTTATCGTGGTGGGGAAGGGGAGAATCTTTCCGGTTATCTCCAATCCAACCTGAACAGTACGCTGCTACTGATGCAAGTGGCTCATACTGCCTCCGTGGATAAATTCGTATTTATTTCCAGCAGGGCGGTGTATGCCACGGGGTGTTTGCGAGGCAACTTGTACGAGCATCAGGCGGCCTTGCCCGATACATTTTATGGGGCTTACAAATCGGCGGTGGAAGCGATGGTTTCCGCTTGGGCCCAGCAGCGTCAATGGCACGCGGTCTCCCTGCGTCTCACCGGAGTCTATGGTGTGGTGAATCCCCTCGAGCGCAGTAAGTGGTATGACATTGCTCGCGCAGTGGTGAGCGGTGAGCCCTTCACTCAAACCAGAGTTGCCACAGAAGTACATGGGGAAGATGTCGCCAGGGCAGTGGAGTTGGTCCTATCGGAGGCGGATGCCAAGGGGAGGGCGGTGAATTGCAGTGATCGCCTGGTGAGTTACCGAGAGGTGGCGGAGATTTTGCAGTCCATGTTGGGTAAGCCTAGCCCTCTGCCCCCAGAAGCTCAGGGAGAGCGGCCAGCAATAATGGATTGCGCCTATTTACAGGCCAAAGGGTTCCGCTTTGGTGGGGCGAAGCGTCTGCGCCACAGCCTGCGCCTCTTGGCGGAGGCTGTGAAGCTCGAACAAAAGCTCTGTCACTAACTATTGGGAAGCTGGATGTGGGTAGCCCTGCTTCAGCCGATTGGCCAGTGCATCAGTTCCAATGTTTCCCCACTCGCTTTTAGGCACCAGGCATTGCGATCCCAGTCTCCCAGTACAATGCGCTCTGCTGCAGCGTCATCAAGTGAGAAGGGGTGGCGACCGGGCCTGTGGGTGTGGCCGTGGATCAGGGTATTTACGTTGTATTCACGCATCACTCTTTCCACTTCCTCAGGGGTAACATCCATGATGTCTTCCGCTTTGCGACTATTCATGGCTTTGGAGGCGGCGCGAATCTGTGCGGCGATAGCGCGGCGTTCTCCCAAAGGCTTGGCCAGCAACCCCTGTTGCCAATTGGGGTCCCGCGCCTGACGCCGAAAAGTCATATATTCCTCGTCGCGAGTGCAGAGGCTGTCGCCATGCATTAATAGAACCTTCCGGCTTGCCAGAGTGAGGGTAGTTGGGTCTTGCAGTAGCACCGCACCTGTGCGCTGGGCAAAATCGGTACCGAGCAGGAAATCGCGGTTGCCATGCATTAGGTACAGTTCCACCCCGGTGCCACTGTAGTGGCTTAACTCCCGCATCACCTCTTCAATCAGGGGGGCATCGTCGTCATCGCCAATCCAGGCCTCGAAGAAGTCGCCGAGAATATACAGTGCTTCGGCACCGGCGGCGGGGCCGCGCAGAAAATCAAAAAAAGCCTGAGTAATCTCCGGTCGGTTCTCATCGAGGTGCAGATCGGAAATAAAATAAATAGACAATGTCCCCGCCTTAGAGCCTAAATGGGCTCGAAAAATTACTTGTCTGCGTAGTCGTCAGAAATGCTGATACCGGTGATTTCGATGGTTTCCATGGGTACGTCCTGATGAAAGCCCTTGCTGCCGGTTTTTACGCTCTTGATCTTATTGACCACGTCCATACCGTCGGCCACTTTGCCGAACACGCAGTAACCCCAGCCCTGGGTGTCTTTGCTGCGGAAGTTCAGGAAGTCGTTGTCCTTTACATTGATAAAGAACTGGGAGCTGGCGGAGTGGGGGTCCATGGTGCGGGCCATGGCCAGGGTGCCGGTGTCATTCTTCAGGCCGTTGTCCGCTTCGTTTTCAATGGACTCGCGGGTTTCTTTCTGCTCCATGTCGGGGGTCATGCCGCCACCCTGAATCATGAAGTTGTCGATCACCCGGTGGAAAATGGTCCCAGTGTAAAAATCGTCACGGCAGTACTGCAGGAAGTTGGCTGCGGTCTTTGGGGCCTTGTCGAAATCCAGTTCGATAGCAATATCTCCGTGGGTAGTGTGCAAGGTGATCATAAAATGTCCTATGAGGGTTGATTTCGGCCGGCATGATACCTTTTAGTCAGGAGCTGTAAAACGCCGAGTCGCGATATCATAATGGATTGCCTAAAAAGTGTGCGCCAACAGCAAAAATCATCGTCTGGCGCTCAGCTAAATAGGATATTCTGTGGCTCAAATAGGGTATAATTCGCCGTTTATGTTCGCACAGCTGTAAATAAGAGAATCCTATGACATCCGAGAGCAAGCCCGCTCACTTTTTACAGAACCTTATTCGCGAAGACCTGGCAGAGGGCCGGGTATCCCAGGTGGCAACCCGCTTTCCACCGGAGCCGAATGGATATCTACATATTGGACACGCCAAATCCATCTGCCTGAACTTTGGTTTGGCTCAGGAGTTTGGCGGCACCTGCAATTTACGTTTTGATGACACCAACCCGGCTAAGGAAGAGGAAGAGTTTGTCGATGCGATTAAGCGCGATGTCTCCTGGCTCGGTTTTGAGTGGAATGGCGAGGCCAAATATTCCTCGGATAATTTTGATCAATTGTACGAGTGGGCACTGCACCTGATTAAAGATGGCAAGGCCTACGTCTGCGATCTGTCCGCAGAAGAAGCTCGTCACTACCGTGGCACGCTGAAAGAGCCGGGCAAAAACAGCCCTTTCCGGGATCGCTCTGTCGAGGAAAACCTGGCGCTGTTTGAAAAGATGCGCAACGGTGAAATGGAAGAAGGCCAGTGCAGTTTGCGCGCCAAGATCGATATGGCCGCACCGAATATCAACTTGCGTGACCCGATCATCTACCGCATCAAAAAGATGGCTCACCACCAGACCGGTGATAAGTGGTGCATTTACCCCAGCTACGATTTCGCTCACGGCCAGTGTGATGCGATTGAGGGTATCAGCCACTCCATATGTACTCTGGAGTTTGAAGATCACAAGCCCCTGTACGACTGGCTGATCGAGAACCTGCCGGTGCCTTCGCGCCCGCGTCAGTACGAATTTGCACGTCTGCACCTCAACTACACCGTGGTATCCAAGCGCAAGCTCAAGCAACTGGTAGACGAAGGCCATGTAGATGGCTGGGATGACCCCCGCATGCCGACCCTGTCCGGTATGCGCCGTCGCGGCTTTACTCCGGCCTCCATTCGCAACTTCTGCGAGATGATTGGTGTAACCCGCTCCGATTCCGTCGTCGATGTGAGCATGCTGGAGTACAGCATTCGCGACGACCTGGATAAAAATGCACCGCGCGCTATGTGCGTGATGGAGCCTTTGAAGATCACCCTGAAAAATTACCCGGAAGGTCAGGAAGAACTGTTGTCAGCACCGGGCCACCCAGTGCGGGACGATCTGCCGGCCCGTGAACTTCCGTTTGGCCGCACTCTCTATATTGAGAAAGAGGACTTCCGCGAAGAGGCCAACAAGAAGTACAAGCGCCTGGTGTTGGGCAAAAAGGTACGTTTGCGTAACGCCTATGTGATCTTTGCCGAAGAAGTCGTGAAGAATGATGCCGGTGAAATTGTTGAGGTGATCTGCTCGGTTGATCTGGACACCCTGGGCAAAGACCCGGCCGACGGCGTTAAGCCAAAGGGCGTTATTCACTGGGTATCTGCGGACAACAATGTCGATTGCGAAGTGCGCCTCTACGATCGCCTGTTCAATGATGCGGCGCCGGATGCCGGCGGTAAGAACTTCCTCGACTGCGTAAACCCGGACAACCTGCAAATCCTAAAAGGCTGTAAGGCGGAAATCGGCCTAGCCAAAGCGGAGCCGGAGCAGGGTTACCAGTTCGAACGCAACGGCTACTTCTGTCGCGACAGCAAGTACGGCAGCGCAGAAGCGCCGGTGTTTAACCGCACCATTGGTCTGCGCGACAGCTGGGCCAAAGAGCAAAACAAATAGTAAAGCGGAGGACTGCCCGAGCGGCAGTTTTCGCGGCTGGGTCAATGACTGGCCCAGCCACACAGCAAAAAGAATTCGAGAGAAAAGATGTCTCTACAGGTCTACAACACGTTTTCCGGGAAGAAAGAACCCTTCGTACCAATGGTGGAAGATCAGGTGCGCATGTATGTGTGTGGCCCCACCGTGTACAACCGCGTGCATATTGGCAATGCCCGCCCTGTGGTGGTGTTCGACACCCTGTACCGGGTACTGAAAAGAAATTTCAGCGATGTGATTTACGCGCGCAATATCACCGATATTGACGACAAAATCATGAAGACCGCGCGGGATAACGGCGAGGAAATCGGTGTGCTGTCGGCGCGCTATGCCCAGGCTTACTACGAGGATATGGCCGCGCTCAATAACCTGGAGCCGGATATTGTCCCCTACGCCACTCAGCACTTGCCGGAAATGATCGCGATGATCGAAAGCCTGCTGGAGAAAGGCCACGCCTACGCCGCCGAAGGCCATGTGCTGTTCGCCGTGGAATCCATGCAGGAGTACGGCCAGCTGTCCAAGCGCTCCCTCGACGATATGCTCGCCGGTGCGCGGGTGGAAGTAGCGCCTTACAAAAAGTACGCCGGCGACTTCGTACTGTGGAAGCCGTCCGCCGATGACGAGCCCGGCTGGGACAGCCCCTGGGGCCGTGGGCGCCCGGGTTGGCACTTGGAGTGCTCGGCCATGATCAAGAAGCACCTGGGTGACACTATCGATATCCATGGCGGCGGTCGCGACCTGACCTTCCCCCACCACGAAAACGAGCGCGCCCAGAGCTGCTGCGCCAATGGTGTGGATTTTGTGCGCTACTGGATGCACAACGGCTATGTAAATATCAATGGCGAAAAGATGTCCAAATCCCTGGGCAACTTCCGTATGGTCAAAGACCTGCTGAGCCAATACCCCGGTGAAGTGCTGCGTTTCGCACTGCTGTCTGCCCACTACCGTTCAGAACTGAATTTCAGTGCTGATTTGCTGGATCAGGCATGGCGCACCCTGGATACTCTCTATGGCGCACTGCGTGAAACGGAAGCGGTTGAGGCTGAAGCGGCAGATCTTAATGACACCGCCTTTATCAAGGCGTTGGAAGACGATCTGAATACGCCGATCGCCATCAGCGAATTGCACCAGATTGCCCGCGACCTGAACAAAGCCGATGAGGTGGATAAAGCACGCCTGAAAGGTTTGCTGCTGGCCGCTGCAGATATGCTGGGCATTCTCCAGCAAGACCCGGAAGCCTGGTTCAAACAGGCCCGTGGTGGAGATGAAGGTATTTCTGCCGAAGAAGTTGAAGCACTGATCGAAGAGCGCGCACAGAGCAAGAAGAACCGTGACTTTGCCCGCGCCGATGAGATTCGCGAAGAGTTAAAATCCAAAGGTGTGGTGCTTGAGGATAGCCGCGAAGGGACCAAGTGGCGCCGCGAATAGCGCGGTCCCACCCCGAGACACGGATAGACTTGAGACACCGATAGATTTTCCCCGGCTTGGCACATTGCGGCCGCCGGGGAAGTGAAATTCGAATTTCATTTGTAGAAGCGAACCATGAAAAAAGTATTTGTCCTGACCAGCGCTGTAATCGCCCTTATCGCACTGACCGGCTGTGAGCCCAAACGGGGTTCCGATGCCTGGTGCGAGAAAATGGATGGCATTCCCAAAGGGCAGTGGACTTTTGATGATACCCGCGACTACACAAAATATTGTGTCTTCAACCAAAAGCCGGAAGAGGAATAAGCGGGCCTATAGTCGTTGTTCTTCGTCGATTCCTACCAGCACTTCTTCCGCCCGCTGACCGGTAAATACCGCGAGCAGGTGGTTGAGTGCTTGCGTCTTTTGTATGAGCGTCTGTACACCGCCAAGGCTGACTACGGTGAGTCTTTGCTGCGCGAGCAGATCCTGGAAATTTTTGCCGAGGCCCTGACCCGCGCGCCCCAACTCGACAGCGAGGACGGTGTGCAGGACCCCGAGGGCCGCTTCCGCAACCTGCGCGATCAGGCCGTCTGGGTACTGAACAGCCTGGTGGAGTTCGGTTGGCTGGAGAAGCAGGTAGACAGCGCCACGCTCACCGCCACCTATCCGTTTAGCCGCCGGGGCCGCCTTTTCACTCAGCCGTTAGTGGAAGTAAATGGCACCCGCGTCCGCACCCGCCACCGCAATACCCGCAACACCTTAAATGCCCTGGAGGCCTTTGCCAGTCGAGGTGAAATCCACGACTTGATCGATGCCTGGGAATACTCCGAGCGTATTGTGGCGGATTTCACCGATATGATCGCCGAGCTGGAAGAGCGCAAGCGGGAAATGGTGAGGGAAGTGGAGGCCCAATTGCTGGTGCAGCAGGCCACCGATGAGTTTTTCTCCTTTATGGAGAGCCGCTTCCAACCGGACCTGGCTATCCGACTGTCTGCGGACAGTGTGGAGAAGCACCGCGATTCGATCAATCGGGTGATTGACTGCATTCGCCGCAAGGAGGATATGCAGAAAGCGGAGTGGGAGAAGCGCCTGCGCCAACTGCTGCCGGAGTTGGTGCAACCGGGCCACTCCCTGCTGTGGCTGATGCTCGATACCATCGAAGACCGCATGCGCCGCGCCTGCGAGGTGAAGTTGCCCGCTTTGCGCCGCGCACTACAGGGCTTTACCAAGCGCGCCGATATTATTATTCGCCAGCTCAGCTACCTGCACAGCCAGGCCGAAGGTGAATTTGCTGACCTGTGCCAGCGTCTCGGTGAAAGCCAGCAAAAAACACAAATTCTCGAGCAGCTGGGCGAACAGTTAGGCGGCTTCCAGCTGCGCCTGTTTGACCCCAAGCAAACCCAGCTGTGGCAGCGCAATCGCCGCCAACCGGTAAATACCCGGGTCGAAGATGAAACCCCCATCGGTGAGGAGAACCGCCGCGAGATCGAGCTGCAACAACTGCTCGACCAGGCGTTTAATTTCAACAACAGTAACCTGCGCGATTATCTGAGTGATGCCCTCGGCACCGGCCGCCAGATCAACAGTCGCAACCTGCCATTGCGCGATGCGCGGGATCTGCTCGCTATGAGCCATGTGATCGAAGCAGCGGCGGTGAACCAGAGCGGCGCCGCCGACCTGCAGGTGAAATTTACCGGTGAAATTGCCAGCAATGACTATTTCACCGAATTTGACGAATATATCCTGGAGCTGAAAAACAGTGATTGAACAGGCTTTGGAAGAGGCCCTGGCGCAGTGTTGCCTGAACCGCAGCGAATTTTCCGAGCTGCTGGTGCGCCTGTTGGATTACGGCGTTATCTGCCGGGATGAAAGCGTAATTGAGACCACCCTTTACGATCGCTTCCAGCGCTGCGAGCAGCTGGTGCGCGAGTGGTTGGCCCCGCTGGGGTTGCGTTTGCAGCACGACAGCCGTTTCCAGTTTATCCGCGTGTATCCGCCCGGCGCCGAAGTGCCGGGTCTGCCGGATCAGGAAGAGCCGCACCACGGCGGCTTCCGCGCCCGCCTCAGCCAACAGGAAGTGGCCGCGATTCTCGCCCTGCGCGTGGAATACGATAAAGCGCTGCGGGAAGGGCAGGTGGATGAGAGCGGCTGTGCCGCGCTATCGATGGAAGCCCTGGAACTGGGCATGCGCAACCTGCTGAAAATGTCCCTGCCAGATAAGCACGCCGAGCGTAAAAACCTGCTGAAGAAATTGCGCCAGCTGCGTTTGGTGCAGTTCAGCAGTGAAGAAGTGGAGACCAGTGCGGAAGTCTGGCTGCGCGTGCGCCCGACCATCGCTCACTTTGTCAGCGAGTCGGTATTGCACCAGCTGATCGACAGCGAAGTCCCGCCCGCAGTGGAGAGCGAGACCACTCAAGCTGATGAAATTGATGAGGTTGAAGAGGCGGAACAAGAGCAAGCGCTCGAACGCATCACTCCAGAAGTCGAAGATAGCAGCCTGTTTGAGAGTGAAGCCGCTTCCTAGATGAAAATAGAGGCCGCAGTAGCGGCTATAAAAAATCGAAAACATTCGACCGCCCGGGTTTGGGTAAATCGCGCCCGGGAGCCTCGGAGAAGGGTGTCGGCTTCCCGCCTGCAAAAAAGACCCTGCTTTTGAAAAGACCGTTTTTTTGAAAAGACTATGTTCCTAAAAAAACTGATCCTGATTAACTGGGGCAATATCCCGCAGTTGGAATATGATTTCGGCCCGATCAACCTGTTTTCCGGTGGCAACGGTTCCGGTAAAACCACGGCGGCCGATGCTATCCAGACATTGATGACCGCCGCCCACGACACCCTGTTTACCTTTAACCCGGGACAGGATGAAACCACCCAGCGCGGGCGCGGTGGCAAGCAGGTGCGGACACTAGCTTCCTATGTGCTGGGTTGTGACGACGGCAGTTACGCTCGGGTAGAGCCCACCGACTGTTACATTGCCGGTATTTTTCACCCCACCAGCGGTGAAGACGATGCTGAGCCTTTTACTGCAGTGATGGGTATTCGCGCACACCTGGATAACAGCAGCAAACCCGCCCAGGCCCGCCAAAGTGAATTGCGCTTTTTCGTATTCCCCGGCGAGCAGTTGGTGATGGGGGATTTTGTCCGGGATTACACCGATGGCAAACATTTGCTGCCGCTGGATAAATTCAACCAGGTCCTGAGCAAGCAGTTCGAAAAAGTAGAGCAATACGACAAGAAAAAGGCCTACCTGCGCCGCCTTTACGGCGCCCTGCGCGGACGCCGCGATGCGGTCTCCGATCGAGAGGCCATGCATGCCGCGCGCACTTTTGCCAATTTTATGGCCTACAAGCCAGTAAAAAGCATCAACGATTTTGTCGCCCAGGAAGTGTTGGAAAAACGCGATCTGGGTGATGCCATCCGCTCCGTCTCCGAGCTGATGAAAACCATTCACAGCATGGAGCAGGAAGCCCGCCAGATTGTGGAGCGGGTCAGTTCCCTGGAGGCCATCGCCCAGTCGGTAGAGCTCTACCGGGAGCAGTGGTTGCAGTTGCGGGTGCAGGAATATTTGTGTGCACGCCACCGCCAGCAGCGGGTACAAAAGAGTTATCTGAGCGGCAAGAACGACCAGAAAAAACTGCGCAGCGATCTGGACAACAATGAGCGCGATGTGCGCGTCGCTTCCGAGCGCGTCGAGCAGCTCAATGGCCAGCTGGTAGAGCTTCAAGCCCAGCGCCTGGGTATCGATGCGCTGCGCAATAAGGACGAACTGGAACAGCGCATTAACAATGCCCTGAGCCTGCTGTCCCAGCAGCACACACCGCTGTCTGCCGAAGAGGCCCGCTGGCGCGAGAACCGCGAGGCCGCTGAAGAATTATTAAACCTGCTCAACTCCACCTCCGCCGAGCTGGAAATTCCCGCCTTCTCCGATAAGGCGCTGGTACAGGCGATCAAGCAGGTGGCCCGCGAGGAAGACCTGCCGGATCTGCACAAGTTGTTGGGCAAGGACTGGATTGACCTGGCTGCATTGGAGCCATTGCGCGAGCGCGCTGCCAGCAGCGAAGCTCTACAGAACCGCCTCTTCGACCTGCTGGATAGCAGTGGTAAAGCTGGCGCCAGTGATGAGGTTTCCCCCAAAGAGCAGATTGCCCAGCAGGCCTCCCGCTGGGAGCAAAAAGTGCAGCAACTGCAAAAGCAGCTGCGCACCCAGGAGAGCCGCATTCAGCATCTCCAGGCTAACCGCGTGCGCTACCCCCAATCGGTGGAAGTGGCCCTGGCCGCAATTCGCGAGCAGTGCCCAGAGGCGGAGCCCCGCGTCCTGTGTGATTATGTGGAAGTGCTGGATGAGCGCTGGCAGATGGCGATTGAAGGCTATCTGGGCGGCGCGCGTTTCTCGATTATCGTGGAGCCGGAACACGAGGCCCGCGCGATTCGTATCGTGCGCAGCCTGCCCGGTCGCAACAACCGCGCCCGCGTGATCCAGGGGGACAAAGCCCGCCGCGATGCGGAGCGCCTGGATATGCCGTCGGGCTCCATTATCGAACTGATGGAGTTCACCCATAAAACTGCCGAGCACTATTTGCGCGCCTCCTACGGTGCTGTGGTACAGGTGGAGGATGAGCACGAGCTGCGCGGCACCCGCCGGGGCCTGACTGCCGACGGTATGGCCAGTGGCAACTACAGCATGTGGCGCTGCGATATGGACGATGCCGAGTTGGTATTCGGCCAGGGCGCCCGCGCTCGCGCACTGGCGGCGCAGCAGCGCGCTATGGAGCAGTTGCTGGAAGAGGCTGCCCACGTCAACGAGCGCCACCAGCTCTACCGCCGAGTCACCAACGCGGTGCGCGGACTGGCGAATATCAAGCTGTTGTCCATTGTGGATTCCGCTCTGGCGGCCCAGCGCGAGTGGCGCAGCGCCGAGCGCGCCCTGGAAAACCTGGACCTGAAGGACTTCGAGCAGTTCGAGCAGCAGGTCGATGAACTCAAGGTCCAGCTCAAAGATCAGCAAAAGCAGTTATCTGATCTCCAGCGCAAGCATGGCTCTCTGGAGACCAAGCTAAGAAGCAACGAAAAACTCTTATACGCGCTGTCTGGCGAGCTGGAATCCCTGGACGATGCTGCCAGTGACAGCGAGGAAATGGTAAGGCGCATTACCGCCATCGACCCCACTTTCGATGCCGAGCAAGTGCTGGTTACTGCTGACGAGCAGGTAGAACGTGCGGCCGACAACTTCGACTTCTCAGCGGATATCGAAAGTTGGCAGGGACAGCTGGAGAAATACAGTCGCCAGTTGGATCGCGCGGTGATGGAGTACAACGCCACCTGTGCCAGCGTCGATACCCTGGTATTTGAGCCAGACTTGAGTGGCGGCCATAAAGATGGCCTGTTCAAGTTGATCAGCGGTCTCGGCGATCAGGTAGAGACCCTGCGTAACCGCCTGAAGAACAACCTGCTGGTGGAGCGCCACGATCAACTGCTGGGATTGAAAAAATCCTTTAACACCACTTTTGTAACCCACTTGTGCCACGCTATTTACCAGTCCATTAACGATGGTAAGCGCGTGTTGGATGATCTGAACAAAGAGCTGGAGCACCACCGCTTTGGCGCCGACCGCGAGCGCTTCCGTTTTGACTACCAGTGGGTGGCGGAATTCAAGGAATATTGGAGCTTCTTTAAGGCGGTAATCGAACTGCCGAATCTGGGCGAAGAGCAGAGCCTGTTCGACACGGACCTGGCGCCCAAGCACCGCAAGGTGCGGGATCGCCTGTTGAGTATGCTGCTGAGTGAAGATGAGCAGGTGGCGCGGCGCGAGCTGGATCGAATCAGCGATTACCGCAACTATCGCAGCTATGAGATCTATAAGGAACCGGAAGGCAAGGAGCCGATTGCGCTCAGCCAGTACGGCACCGGTTCCGGCGGCCAGCTGGAAACGCCGGCTTATATTATCCGCTCCGCAGCGGTCACTTCGGCCTTCCGCTTTGGTGAAAGCGGCAGCCATTTGCAAATGGTGCTGGTGGATGAGGCCTTCTCCAAAATGGATGAGTCCCGCTCCAAGGAAGTGATCCGTTACCTGACTGAAACCCTGGGCTTACAGCTGCTGTTTATTATGCCCAGTAGTAAATCTGGGCCTTTTATGGACCTGATTTCGAATCAGTTTGTATTCAGCAAGTGCCCCAGTGCCAAGCCCATCGGCCAGCTGAATACGCGGGTGTATGTCGATCGCAAGGTGTGCAACCAGGAGCGTATCGCCGAACTCTGGGCCAACCACCGCCGCACGATTCGCCAACAGGCGTCGCTGGATTTTATGGACCTGGTAGAAGTAGAGGGATAGGTATTTTCGGGGGAAACCCCTCCATTGGCAGGGAGGCAACCGATGGAAAAGGCATTGCCCTATTGGGTAGAGGAAAACCCGCTGTTAATCGGCATCCTGAATTTCATTCTGGATCGGCGGGACAGCCAGCTGGAACGGGGCAAGGAAGCCCGCATTAGTTTCAGGCTGGATTTGCGCGCTGGCAGTAAGCGCTGGTTGGAAGTTTTGGAGCCCCTCAGAGACCCCGACCAAGACGAGCAAGAGCTGTGGAATGAATTGCAGCACTTTGCCAGCGAGTATCAATGTTTTGCAGTAAAACCGAACCCTAAACGGCGACCGGGTGTCGCAGAGTGGCAGGGCGCTCAGCTGATCTTTCGGGACGCCAGTGAAGAGCAGCTGCGCCTGTGGCTCAATCGTCCATCCCCCAACTTGCGCAAGTCTGCCTGGATCAGTCTGCTGGAGCCCTATGCCGATCGCTTTGAGAATCCCGCGGCTTTTCCCGTAGAGGGTTTGGAGCTTCAAGAGGGCTTCGACTCTGCCGAGGAAATGGTCTCCTGCTGGGCCGCGATAAGTCGGGAATTGATTTTTGCCGAGCAAATCACCTGGCGGCAATTGGCCGCGCGCTGCTTTAAAGGGGATTCCAAATATCTTGATTTACCTAGTCGCCAGTCCCTGGTGCGTAACCTGTTTCCGGAGCTGAGCCGAAAAATTCGCGAGCGCCAGTTATTACTTCACGCCTACCTGCCGGAACAGTTTACGCAGGTGATTTTTATAGAGAACCAGGATACTTTTATCAGCCTGGCGGAATTGCAGCCCAGCTCCACGGCGCTGGTGTACAGCGAGGGCTATCAGGGTGGTGCGGAGCGGATTCGCAATTATGGCATTACTCGCTTTAGCACGATTAATTCGGCCACTACAGTTTCTCGGCAGCAATTTTCACAGTGGTGGTATGGCGATAATTTGGGTTTGCTTCCCGTTTTCTTTTGGGGGGATCTGGATTATGAAGGGCTGCGTATAGCCGCCGCGCTGAGGAAAAGTTTTCCTGAGTTGCAGTGTTGGCGGCCCGGCTATGATTTGTTACTCAACTCTCTGCACGCCGGCAAAGCCCATTCTCCCGACTTGGCAGAAAAGCTCGGGCAAAAACCCATCGAAATGATCGGCTGCCAATATGCGGATGATTATTTGATCCCAGCTATCTCGGCCAATAATTGTTTTGTGGATCAGGAGGCCGTCAAAACAGAGGCTTTGCTGGAGACTCTCCCTTAACGCTGGGCTTTTTGTCGCTATCGGATAAATTTTTCTTCCTCTTAACTTTGTGCTGGCTGTTGCAGTCGTTTCAGTCAGCCTTAAAGCTTGTTTTTTATGCGCGAGATCTCGGAAGATACAGAAAATATACGGTAAAAATGCCCTTTAAAAATAACAAGGGAAGTTTCTGGAGATCTCTATGCGTCAGTTTTCCATTTTGGTCATTTTTGCTTTGGCCTTCGGCGGCGCCGCTGTTTTATATGAGAAGGAAAGCCGTAAAGTTAAAGGCGTACTGACTCAGATTACCGAACTGCAGGCGCAGATGGGAGATTTGCAGGCAGAGGTCAATCGGCTCAACAGCGAGTTGGAAGCGGTTAAGCTGGCCGAGCGCCGACGACCAACGCTAAGCACTATGGCCAGCCGTATCCGCCGGGAGTCCAGCACCTCCATGCCGCCCAAGCCCGTCGTGGAAAAGCGATTCGAGCAAAAACGCTCCGCTTTAATTGCCTCCGATGTCACCAAGGCTCCCCCAGCTATCCAATCGGGGGAGGAGCAGGGTGGCCGCGAGAGTAATGAGTGGTCACGTCCCACGATGGATGCAGACCAATATCAGCGGGAGTCCTCAAAAGAGGAGGTACTGGACCCCTACCAGTAATTTTCAATCACCGGTTGATTCCTGCTGTAAAGCCCGCAAAATACCTGCCTCTTGGCACACAATGCGCCAGGTATTTCGCGGGTTTGCTGTGTCTGGCAAACGCGTTTTATAGCCACTGATTGTGAGGGGGCGATCCGGCCATGTCGTTAAATAAATTCTACTCATCGCTCAATAGTCAACTCGAAGGTCTGCTATCCGCTGAGAGGGATTGGCTGGCCAATACTGCCAATGCCAGCGCTCTGTTGTTTATGGAGTTGGAGGATATCAATTGGGCGGGCTTCTACTTTTTGCATGGTGATGAGCTGCGTCTGGGACCCTTTCAGGGCAAGCCCGCCTGTACTCGTATTCCCGTAGGTGCCGGAGTTTGCGGTACGGCGGTATCCAGCGGAGAGTCTCAACTGGTAGAGGATGTGCATCAGTTTCCAGGCCATATCGCCTGCGATGCGGTTTCTGCTTCTGAAGTGGTCGTTCCACTTTACGATAATAACGGCCACTGCCTTGGGGTGCTCGATATCGATAGCCCGACCGTTGCCCGTTTCACCGCAGAAGATTTGGCTGGCTTACAGGGCTTTGCCCAAGTACTGCTGAAATCTTCAGACCTGCCACAAAGCTAATGGCACTACTGTGGCAGAAGCAGGTGGGAGACACCTGTTATGAGGTGCGCAACCACGGCGCCAGCGTACGTTTGTACAGCAATGGGGTTTTCCATTCCCAGTGGAATCCCCGCGATCCCCTTAAGGGCTCCCTGTGGGAGCTGCTTCTGCTGCCGGCCTTCTTTCTACCCGAGAAGCGTCTGAACTCTGTATTGTTATTAGGTGTTGGGGGCGGTGCCTTGATCCGCTTGTTACAGGCTTACACCTCGGCGAAACGTATTGTTGGGGTGGACCTGGACCCGGTTCACCTACAGGTGGCCCGCCGCTTCTTCGGAGTTAAGGATGTAGAGCTGGTACATGCCGATGCCAAAGAGTATGTGGCAGATTACCTGCAAAACCCCTCTGCTGAGCCGTTTGATCTGGTCATCGATGACATATTTGGTCATTTTCAGGGGGTGGCACAGCGCGCCGTGCCCGCAAGTCAAGAATGGTGCGCCAACTTGATGCGCCTATTGCACCGGGATGGGGTTTTAGTGAGTAACTTTGGCGATCTTCAGGAGCTCCGAGACAGTGCCTGGCGTCAAAAGGCTTTGCGCAGCCGTCTGCGTGGCGCCTGGATGGCCTACATGCCCCAATACGAAAATCATATTCTGGCGGTGAGTAGGAAAACGCTTTCACTGGGGGAGCTGAAGAAGCGCGCTCCAGCTAAAATCAATCCCGGTAGCCCCAGTTGTCGCCTGTATGCTCATCATCGACTTCTGCGTTGAGTTATCTGTCTGGAGCGCCCTGGCGGCTCGATAGGCAAAGAGAAAACTGCCACTGTCGTTTTTTTGTTGGGTGTTGTTGGCGCCCTTTCTCACTGCCTGTCTATACTGACATTAGCGACTTATTACTCCAGGGCTCGTTAATGCGGTACAAAACAGTTGAGGAAGTTATTCAGGAAGGAAGGGATTTTCATGCCAAATTGGCGCTGCAATACGAAGAGTATGAGCAGCTTGCCACCAACAAGCGGGTTGAGCTGCTCCTAGATCAGCTTCGACGACGGGAAGACTCCATGAAGCATTCACTGGAGAACTTCCACGCCGATTTGCCTCCAGGTGCCTTGCACACCTGGGTGCAATTTGCCCCAGAGGGACGCGAGAAGGAGTTTCTGCAGCGCCTGCGCAGTATTGATATCGATAATCTAGATGACATTGCCAAACTGGCTATGGACATTGAGATTTATCTGGCCGATCAATACCGGGATCTGGCCCAGGGGGCGGAAACTCCCTCGGCGCGTGAAGCCTTCGAGCGCTTGCGACAACTGGAAGAGCTGGAGGAGCATACCCTCTCGATGAACCTGTTTAATTTGCGCGACTACTAATTCTACCGACTCAGCCGGTCCGCAAATTTGATTTTTGTCTCCTGGCGACTGCTCGCCTAATTTAGATAGACGCCGGCAAACTGCGCCCTAAGGGCGCAGCCGGTATACACAGAAGCCTTTTTCTTTGGTGATCAACTGCACCTCAGAAAAGTAACGCGGCCCCTTCTTGAGCAGCGGAATAAACTCGTTCACCACAAACAGCGCCGTTCCGGTTATTTTCAATAACCGTGCGCTCTGTTGCAAAAAGCGATCGGTGAGATCGCCTTCCACCTGGAATCCCTGGTGGAAGGGCGGGTTGCACAGCACCAGGTCCGCAGCACCGCTTTCCAGCTCTGCCCCGGCATCTGAGGGCAGAACTACGCCCTTGATACCCTGAGTTTGAAAATTTTTCTTACAGGCGAGTAGGGCAGCGGCATTATTGTCGATAGCGGTAAAGTGGAAGCTCCCCAGTGACGCTAGTCGGGCACTGAGATAACCGTAGCCAGAGCCGAGGTCGATGACTTGGGCGCCCTCCTTGGGAAGCTCGGTGGTGAGCTGTTGGGCTAGCAGGGCGCTGCCCTTATCAATCTTATTCCAGCCAAACAGGCCGGGCTTGCTGTAGAGGCCGCCTAACTCTGGCAGGCTGCGTAGCTGCGGGTAATCCTCCTCACCGATAGGTGTTCCACCCTGGGGATGCTCCACCCGGTTAACACTGCAATAATCGTTGCCGTATTTTTGCAGATGCTTACTGCCATCCAGGCGCTCAGCAACTTTAGCCGCATAGCTTTTAATGCCGCTCTGCTTTTCCCCTAACAACACCAGTTCACCGCCCTCACCGAGAAACCGTGGGGCCTGGTTGATAATATGGTGAACGACGGCTTTTTCCTTGGAGACCGAATAAACAATGCGGCGGTAGCGGCGATCCAGCTCTTCAAGGTGAAAGTCGTTATAGAAGCTGCGCCCAACCTTACCCTGGGCCAGCTCGGCAATATCCCAGCGGTTGGTAAGGAGGTCACCTTCGAAGTGAAAGCCCGGCTGTAGTAAAGGCTTGCTGTTTTCATCGGCGATCCACAGGGTTTCACTCGGCACCTGTGAGATTTCCTGGAGGAGAAGCGAGGACATAGTCTTTATTGTACCGAAGCGATTTCTTCAGAAGTTAACAGCCGGTATTCGCCTTCCTGGAGCTCTTCATCCAGGAAGATATCGCCGATTCTCTCCCGGTGCAGTTCGATTACCCGGTTGCCCAGGGCGGCAAACATACGCTTGACCTGGTGGTAGCGGCCCTCACCGATAGTGATGCGCACCTCGTTAGCGTAGAGAATCTCAAGCTTGGCCGGCTTGGTTCTTTTCTTTTCATTGTTGAGCCAGATACCTTTGACAAACTTTGCCACCGCATCTTCCTCAATTTTCTCTGCCAGCAGAGCGTAATAGGTTTTCTCACAGTGGTGGTTCGGTGAGGTCACTTTGTGTGACCACTGGCCATCATCGGTGAGTAGCACCAGCCCGGTGGTATCGATATCCAGGCGCCCGGCGATATGTAGCTTGGCTTTGTTGGGCTCGTCAATCAGGTCCAGCACCGTAGGGTGTTCGCCATCTTTGGTCGCGCTTACATAGCCCAGGGGTTTGTTCAACATAATGTAGCGTGGCCCCGGCTCGTGCAGGGGCTCGCCGTCCAGGTACAGTGCATCGCTGGCCTGTACCTTGGCGGCCGGATCGGTGACTATCTCGCCGTTTACGCTGATACGCTCCGCCTTGGCGGCGCGCTTCACATCGGAACGGGAGAGGTCAGTCACCTGGCTGACCGCCTTATCTAGTCGTATAAAACTAGCCAATCTTGCGTTCACCGGAATCGACAGATTGGTAGATCAGGGTATTGATGGTCATGGGGCCAACACCGCCGGGCACCGGGGTGTAGGCGGCAACGCGCTCAGTTAGCGGACCCAGTTCGATATCGCCCACACCGCCTGGATGGTAGCCGGCATCGACAACCACTGCGCCATCTTTAATCCACTCGGCCTTAATAAACTCAGGTTTGCCCACGGCGCCCACTACGATATCGGCGCGGCGGATATGTTCGGCCAGGTCTTGAGTGCGGGAGTGGCAGATGGTTACGGTGGCATTGGCATTCAACAACATGGCAGCCATCGGCTTGCCCAGAATGGGGCTGCGGCCCACGACCACGGCGTGCTTGCCTTCCATTTCGATATTGTAGGCTTCCAGCAGGCGCATAATGCCTTTAGGGGTTGCACAGCCATAGGCCTCTTCACCCATGGCCATACGGCCAAAGCCAAGGCAGGTCACGCCATCTACATCTTTCTCCAGGCTAATCGCGTCGAAACAGGCACGCTCATCGATCTGTGCCGGCACCGGGTGCTGAAGTAGGATACCGTGGACGTTGGGGTTGGCGTTGAGCGCCTCAATCTTGGCGAGTAACTCCTCAGTGGTGGTGGAGGAGGGCAGTTCCACCTGCATGGAATCCATGCCGATACGGCGGCAAGCATTGCCCTTCATTTTTACATAGGTAGCTGAAGCGGGGTCATCACCCACCAGGATGGTCGCCAGGATTGGCGTTTGCCCACCGCTCTTCTCTTTTAGTACGGCTACCCGAGCCGAGAGTTCTTCTTCAGTTTTCTGTGCCAGGGCCTTGCCGTCCAGAACCAGTGCAGACATAGATGCTATCTCTAACAATAAAAAATCGATGGCTAATAGACCGGAGTCTGCTCCAGCACCTACTGTATATAGAAGGGCGGAAGCAGGCGATTTTTAAAAACGCTTACTTTTTATCCGGTCGGATTCGCGAAGTGCGCCATTTTCGCACAGGTTGGAAATAATTTCGCCACTTCTGGGCCCAGATAGGCAAAAGGATAAACTTCTTTAAAAATAATAGCTTAGAAGCGTTGACATGGGCCGGGGGTATCATTACTATGCACGCACTTCGCAGCTACAGCGACTTACACAACCACCTACGGGGCGGTTAACAGAGTCAAAGAGGTGCGAATGATTGGAAAAACGGGGCATAGCGCAGTCTGGTAGCGCGCCTGCTTTGGGAGCAGGATGTCGGGGGTTCGAATCCCTCTGCCCCGACCAATTTTCCGGGTTCACCTTGCGCCCGTAGCTCAGCTGGATAGAGCATCCGCCTTCTAAGCGGATGGTCGCAGGTTCGAGTCCTGCCGGGCGTGCCATCTTCACAAGATGGTGCTGGTTTGGCAAAAAGGACTTAGTCTGAAGCCAGATTGGCTGCAAGAGATATCCGGCAATCAGTACTGCCACAAGGTGCTGAAGTATATCACTTTTATGGTGGCCGTAGCTCAGTTGGTAGAGCACAGGATTGTGGCTCCTGAGGTCGCGGGTTCGATCCCCGTCGGCCACCCCAGATTCTTCCTTGTTTTTCAAGGACTTAAAACCTCGCCTAGTGCGGGGTTTTTTCGTATTGGGCCTTTGAGGGGTAATTCGAGGGGGTAATTTTTACCACAATCGATTTTTTCAGCCCCTCTTCCTGTGCATTTATCCAGTGTTTATGGGTATGCGTCCAGTTTACATCCTGCCTTTCCTCATATACGTTAAGTTTCTCATTGAGCTGCACTATTTGGGTGCTTCATAAACTTTAACAAGGATTTGTTATGCAAGAAGAAAAATACAAATCGCAGATAGTGGAAACCGCAAAAGAAATAGCCAAGGTTTGGATGGCTCTTAATGTCCATGAGGAGTTATTTTGTAAGCCTTCCGATGTAGCGAAGCTATGGTCTGATTGCCCGCGAATAGCCCAGGTTATAGACCAGGCAGTCGTTAGGGATATTACCATTGGCTGCGCGGCCATTTTTACGGACCCGGCTGGAGGGGGTGACAAGCAAAATTTGTCGATGATTAACTTCTATCAGGCTTACCGGCATACGCTGCCTAAAGATGCTGATGTCAAAGAGTTGATGGATAAAATTGAAACGCTGGTCGAAGAAATGGGTCTGAAGGACTACAGAAATAAGGTCGCAGCCCACTATGACTTGAGCGTTAAGTTAGGAGAGAAATCTATTACGACAAAAATTAATGTCGATAGCGTAAGGGAGCTGCTTACGTGTGGAAATCTTGTGTTGAACAAGATAGCTATGTCGGCAGGTTTAGTTTTGGATAAGGGTGGAAATAAGTGCAGCTTGGATTATCGCCATACTCTTTCTAGTAAAGAGGTTGATGCATTTCTTAATGAGCGTGTTGGCATGTTGCCCAATAACACTATTTTAGTTTGAGTCTTCGGAATTTTTCTTGCACTTAATTCTTGCCTTGTTGAGAGAAACAACTTTATCGGCGGTGTGGTTGTAGCGCTCCATCATGCTGCGAGTCTTGTGCCCGCTGAATTCCTGCTTGTCGCCTTCGAAATCTGAGATGCCTTTAATCTTTAAATCATGAAACCGGAAGCGAGCGGGTAGGGCGCCGGCCTCATTGGCAGCTCTTTGTTCTCTGCTCCAGGTGGTGTTGAAACCGTCTCGGGTGAAGCGCTGCCCAGTTCGGCCGCGAATCAGATACATGCTTTGTGACCTGGAGGTGGTGTTGCTTTTAAGTGCCAGCTCAACCGCGTCATGCAATCGGTCCGTCCAGAGCTTCAGTTGCTTCTTGCCGGTCTTTTGTTGGCAAATCAATAAACCTTCTTCGGTGATATCTTGTCGCTTCAATGCGAGAACATCTTGTTGGCGTGCGGCGCAAAGGTAGGCAATCTCCATTGCGGCTGCGTGGGCAGTATGCCCCTTGGACTCTAACCAGTTATAGAAAGCTAAATATTCGGAATCTTCGACATACCGCCCAGCCTGCTTTTCCTTGATTGGCTTGATCGCCCTGGCTGGATCTTCGATTGATACGAACCCGCGAGCCTTTCCCCAGCGAAAAATAATACTGAGAAATGTGCGCTCTCTGTTTGCTGCGGTAGGGTATTGCTGCCCGCGTGCATCCATATACATTTGAATCACAGGTGATGTGATGGAATCCGGAACTGCTTGACCAAAGACGGCCTCTATCTTTTTTGCGTATCGCAGATAATCTTTTTGCGTTTGAGGCTTTATCTCTTTGGTGTATTGAGGGGAGGCTAGATACAGCTCTATCAGGTCGGCGATAGTAAATGTTTTGCTATGCTGGCCGCTTTCCCACAGTTCGTAGGCGGTCCATACTTCGGCGCGAGTAGCGTCAGGGCCGCACAGGTGCCAAGCACCTTGCCCTCGTATTTTTACCCGATAGCCGCGCGGGTAAACTTCTACCCAGCGTGGCATCCAGGCGTTCTTGGGGTTTCTTGGTCTAGCCATTGATGGCGCTCATGTTTATTCCGGCGGGTATTTGAGGTGTTTGCCCGTTGGAGTTGGTGCTGTTTATTTGCATGAGTTTAGCTTGATTAACCATCTCCCAAGTCAGGGCGGGAGAGCGGTCTTTCTTAAGCACATAGGGGATGCGATTTTTATCCAGCACTCGCTTTTGCTCCTCAACATTTTTTGCGCCAGCGCCAGTTAATTTGCCTATTTCATATTTAGTTAATAACTTACCCATTGCATATCCCTCGCGATGTTGTCTTCTACCTGAAAAGCCCGCACTTGGCGGGCTGAGAAAGCTATTTTTAATTGAGATCAAGCGTATTGCGGTTCTGCCTTGGGTTTTGATTCTGGGTGAGGGCAGTCTTTGGGTTTCTCTTCAATGATTTTCTTATCGACTATGCGATAAATTTTTGCCTTGTCGGTTTTCTTGTCGAATATCTGTGCCCAGTGAGTAAACAGGTCATTTTGAGCGATGCGCTGTACTTCTTCGAAGGCCTCCTCTTCGGTGGCGTAGGAGCGCTTGAAATCTTTGATACCGCCCATCAATAGGTTGTAGGAGCCAGTGAGCAGTGCGTATCTTTTCATTGGATTTTCCCATTTTTAAAAATGGGCTCCATGCCGGCAGCCCAAGGATGGTTACCTCTGACTGAATGCGCCGGGGCGCGGTTAAATTTCTAGCTGGCTTGGGAGATGGAGTTCTTTTCGATCAGATCCCGAATCCACACCATACCTTTCGATGTCACCTTGGTATTGATATACGGCACCTTCACCGGGCCACGGTTATATTCGGCATTCTCTGCAACCAGCAGTCCCTGCTGTACGGCGGTCTTTGTTGGAGAGTTGCGCATAGGTTCACGGCTATGCAAAAGGTCGCTATTTCGTAGAACCTTTAACAGGTTGTTTCTGCCCATTTCTAAAGTTCGGGCGGCCTGGGTGATGGTGAAGAGTTTTTCCTTTTTCACGCTGCCTCCTGATCCTTCAAATTTTGTTCTGATGGTTGGCCCTGGATGGCTTCGGAGAGTGCGGCGATTTGCTCTTGCATGCCGTTTATTTGTAACTGCTGAGTTTCTACCGTGGCCATTAGGTCTTGAGTGATTTTTAGTAGTTGGGAGAATTCATTCATGGTCCGCCCCTACTATTTTTTTGAACTTCCGCTCCCTGCCAATTGCCGGCTCCCAGTATTTGCAAAGCTGGCAACTCCAGCCACGCAATAACAGCTTCCCGTTGAATACCGGCTCTGCGGGTTTTCCGCAGTGGGTGCAGTGTATTCGCGGTAGCTGCTGCGGCTGGTTCATGCTGCACCTTTCCTCTGGGTTTCGAGGTGAGACCACTCGACACAAAGGGTGCGAAATTTTTTATCGCCCTGTGCGATTACGTTTTGGGGCTCCTTGCCTTGATAGCGAAGCGTCATCACGTTGAGGGCGTGCTGATAGTTCTCCCCGTCAAGTAGTGATAACTCGGCAACGGGAACCGTAAAATCGTTGCTGTTCCAAGCCGAAAGCAACACCTGTGCGGCAATTGCACTAGCACCGGAGTATCCGTTGGCTACAGTGAGCAGAGTTTCCACACTCTGGGTTGGGCTGAAAGTATTCATGCTGCATCACCTCCAAAAGGTGGCCAGTCATTTTGGTGCAGTGGCCGAGCAAAAGTGGGTTTTGGCTGTACGAACCGGATGAGCGTTTGGCGATCCGCGTTGGCGATATCGGTGCGCTGCTTGAGGCGATCTACGTCGTTTTTGCTCATAGCCGATGGATGTACAAGCACGGTGGCGGTCATGCGATTCCCTCCCGGTTGTTGCGGATGCGAATGGTTCGAACTGTGGGGTGGCGCTGGAAGCGAGTGCGTAATTGGTCTTGAGCATCAACTCCCATACCGCTGAGTACGCAGGCGAGCAGAGCGAATTGAATCAATCCGTGCTTTACCGCCTTGGCCACCGCTTCAGTACTGTTGCGGGCATGCAGCTTGTAAAAGCATTCCGCCAGCAAGTTGGTGACATTCGCCACAGAGCACCGCATAGCTTCGGCGGTTTCTTTGTTGGAGAGGCCATGGGCGCGATGGGTTAATGCTTCCGCCTGGCGTGGAGCCAGTGTTCTCAGGTGGTTGCTTGTTTCCATTTGGGCGCCCTGTCCTCAGCGATTTCCCTTGAATAGTATCAGGGGTATTTTTCATGTAAATACCTTAGGTATTATTTTTTTTGATGTTCAGATATTAAAGCGCGCCAGGGATTTACCTTGGAGTAAGGGGCGTGGGATAGGCGGAAACTTGAGTTTGGTGGGTGGCAAAGGTGGCTTAAGGACCACCTTTTATGTTTTACAGATCGATTTCAACCTTTTTTGCTACACCTACAATCCGGCAGTTCCCATTAATCGGGATGGGTGCATAGTTTGGATTGAGTGGTTTTAGGTATCTGTTGGGGCCATCAATTACGAGTTTTTTGATAGTTGCTTCTTGTACATCGATCAGTTTGGCAACAACGATAGAACCATTAGTGTATTCCAGGTCAGGATCAACAATCACGATCGACCCATGGGGAATGCTGACGCCTGTCGGCGAGGTCATTGAGTCACCCTCAATACGCAGAGCAAATGCATTTGGGCCGACCTTTGCCGTGGTTTCCCGCCATTCTTCTGCGTCACCAGGTTGAAAATTGTCTACAACTTCTGCCCACCCTCCGGCTTGCACAGATGAAATTAATGGCACGGTGCTACGGTGTGGCGGGATGGAAAAGTGGGTTTCAGATGCATTGCTAACTCCCTGCATTGCGTTCTCAGTTAGTGCGCTTGGATTTGAGCGCCTTCCCAATTTAACAACCTGATTGGGGTCAATGTCACTAGGTTCGACATGAAGTAGACGGGCAAACTTAATGATTGTTTCAGTGTTGAGGGCAATACGCCCGTTCAAATAGTGCCCTACAGCCCCTTGAGTCATTCCCATGGCGGCACCGGCTTTCTCTTGGTTAAGTCCTAGCTCCCCTTTTTTTGCAAGCCAAATACGCCGGAGGCCTTCCGACAGCTTCATTTCGCTGTCTGTGAGTTTGCGTTTAGATTTGTTCATCGGCTGAGGTTAATAGCACCAGTATTGAAAAACAAATACCTGGGGTATTGATAGTTATTAATACCTGAGGTATTAATACGCCTAGATTCAACTGAAAAAATGGTGAAAGCAGGTGCTTCTAAAGGACGCTTAGTGGAACTTTTCGGGTGTTCTCTGTGCGGTTAACCGACTGAAAGGAAGGTTGGCCAGAACGGTGTTTACGATATGGCACTACCTAAATATTTCTGAGCCTCAGGGCGTGAATAGCGGATCTGGTGTGCCTGCAGGTATCCAGCATGTGAGCTGGTGGACGACAACAAAACATTTATCATTTTCAAATTCCTCTGCTGTGACTTGGTGATTCTGCCGATTGTGGAGTAGGGCGGTAATCCGGTGCGCTATATGGAAATTTATACAGGAGGTGGGTGGTGAGCTTTGAAGCTGCGGCATGGGCCATTAAACGCAGGACCAGAACACCAACTGCAAAGCTGGTTTTAATCGCGTTGGCCGATTGCCATAACAGTGATACCGGGCAGTGTGACCCGGGTAATTCTTACCTGGCCGATGTTGCGCAATGCACAAAGCGCTCGGTGATTAATGCCATCGAAGAGTTGGAAGAATTGGGCTACCTGAGCGCCGAAAAATCCAACGGACGCAGAACCAATTATGACCTCTTTTTACACGTAAACCGGTGCAATGATTTCACCGGTGAAAAAGCTTCACCGGTGAAAATAAAACACAAACCGGTGAAATCTGAGCACTTAACCGGTGAAAATGACAACACGCCCTTCTCTATAGAACCAGTAAGAACCAATAAGAAACCAGTAGAGAGAGGCGCAGTTCCAAATCGCGCCAACCCCAAGCGCGGCACACGCTTGTCTGGAAACTGGGTTCTCACGGACAAATTCCGCACCGAAGCCCAACGGCTCCGCCCAGACCTGATCCCCCGAATCCACGACATTGGCGAAAGCTTCCGCGATTACTGGATATCTCAACCCGGCCAGCGGGGCGTAAAACTCGATTGGCTCGCCACCTGGCGCAACTGGCTAAAACGCGAGAAATACATCACTCCGCAACCTCAGGCGTCAGGGCAGCGGCTAACGCGAAACCTCAGCGCAGCAGAAATCGCAACGGATACCAACTGGTAAAACCCAATCACCAAGGAGAGTTCACCATGTGCACAGTCACCATCCCAGAAGCCATCGAAAGGATTTCCACAACCAACCCCAGCAGCCCGCTGGCCGTATTCCGCACCAAGTACGCTCACCTCGTGGAGCTTGTGTTCGCGAATACGGTAGTTACCCAATTCTGGATAAACCAGGGTCATATAAATTACCTGGGCACCTATCACCGAGACAATTTGCATGCAGCCGAAAGGCGGCTTCAGGATTATTTCGAGAGTATGCCGCAGGCTGCTTGATGGAGTGCTTGGCTGGTTCTTGGTTGCTTGAAAATTGTGGGGGCATGACATGAGATTCGATAGTGCTAGACAAGCGTGGCACGACGCCTTTGATAGCTCCACAGCTGCATTTGATTATGAAGTCATGGGCGGCAGAAGTACGGTTTCCTCAGTTGGGAGAGGGCGAAAAGTTGTAATTCGCGGAGAGGTGCAGGGCAGGGCCAACCAAGTCATTTGCCGGGTTGCAGCCCCAACAGTAATCGCGAAAGAAACCCCCGGAGCCAAGGACAGCGGCAACCGCATCATGGACGCCTGTGAAAAGGGATTAATCCAAGATGCAGTCGCAAAGCTGAGAGTGAGTGATCCGTTGGCATACTGCTGGGGCATGGCCGCCTACGCCCCGCCAGCCTCAAGAGTCAAAGAGCGAGCAACACTACTGAAATACTTGATGAGTGAGTTCGACAAATGGGAAGAACCGCACCCGAGGGATAAGGTTTGCCAGCTGGCGCTATTTTGTATTAGTGCGAGTGCTCTGCGGGATGTGAATGGGCGCAAAGTGGATGTAAAGCAGGCCCGCGCTATCGTTGGTTGCCAAAAATCCACCTGGGACCTGGAGTGGAAGAATATTTGGCGAAAATTACAGAGGCGTTTAGACCCGCTACCAGCGCGTGCATTGGGCCCTGTTTCTGGGGTTGTGGAGAGTTACAAAGAAAAGTTTCTGAAAGTGGGTTGACAGACTTTGACCCAGGATGGTACCTTTTTTCTAGCTTGCGGTATTTACGCTTGCAACAGAAACCCGGCTCCCCCAGCCGGGTTTTTTCGTTTCTGACTTTCTATTTTCATTGCTCCATCACCTGTACTTGGCGGCGTTCTTGTGGGCGCCGTTTTTTTATTCCTTAGCTCTGCGAGCGGAACTCCATGAATTGCAATCTGCAACGATTCGCCTATGGGCCTGATGCCACATTGGGGCGGCTGAGAGTGCGCGACAGTGTGTTCTATACGGTAGAGCGCCCGTGGTTGGGGAATCGTCCGTTCGAGAGCTGTATTCCTGAAGGGGTTTATTCCTGTAATCCCTATAACTCACCCAGGTTCCCCAATGTGTGGGAGCTACAGGAAGTCCCAGGTCGTTCAAAAATCCTAATCCATACGGCAAATTATTCGGCGGATGTGCAGGGCTGTATTGGTATTGGTTCTGGCTTAGCTCCTGGTGGCTGGTGGGTGATGCAATCCCGTAAGGCAATGCAACAGTTGCGAGAGCTGCTGCCTCCTGAGTTTGATCTGACAATTACGCACTATGTGCCGGAGTATCCGTGATGGGTATTTGGTCTGGAGTTAAAGGTTTATTTGCTGGCCCAGAGTCTGCGGGCAAAGTGCTGGATGCCACTGTAAATACCGTGGATGCGGTGTGGTTTACCAATGAGGAAAAATCTCGCTGGTATCTCAGATACCTGGAAGCCACGCAGCCGCAGAACCGGGCACGACGATTAATTGCCTTTCTGGTGACATTGGTTTGGGCGCTGCTGGTTTTATTTATTGCGGCGGCCATGGCTTTCAAAGCGCCTTTTGTAGCAGACCTAAAGGGCTTGCTGGTGGATGTGGTTGTGCAGCCTTACAGCATCATCATTGGTTTCTATTTCGTGAAGTCGTGGGTGAGTGAGGTTAAGCGGTGAACACTGTAGCTCAAGAGGCAGCGAGGGAAGCCATGGTTCAGAAGGTCGCCAGTGCAACCACTACGGTTGCTGCGGGTACAGCGGTAGTCGGTGGATATGCAGCACAAGAGTTATTGGCGTTGGGTGGTTTCTTGATTGCTTTGAGTGGGTTCATTGTGAATTGGTATTACAACCACAAGCGCTTAAAGCTGCAGGAAAGGCAGCAGGAGGAACCCTGATGCAGGTTAGTGTGAAGCTGGATACTTCAAAGTTTGCTCGAGCCTCTGCAGAGCTTAAACGTCAGCTGCCTTATGCCAGCTCTGTTGCACTGAATACTGTGGCGTTTCGAATCCGGGGAGAAGAGCGCTCTGCAATGGGACGTGTATTTACAAACCCGGCAAAGTTAACGCTCAACTCTGTATTGGTGAAGAAAGCCACTAAGCATTCAGGCGTTGCCAAAGTCTTTATCCGTGATCAGGTTTCCAACGGAACTGCACCCAGCAAATATCTAGCCCCGTCGATCATGGATGTTAACCGGAACGACAAGCGCTTCGAGCGTGCCCTTCGGCACATGGGTGTCCTGCCTACTGGTATGTATGTGGTGCATGGCGAGGCGGCGAAATTAAACAAGCATGGGAATATCTCGGTCGGTACCTATAAGAAGATTTTGGCAGAACTCCGTGCTGGTACCGGTGTGAAAAAGAGCGGGGCAAATAGCGCTCAAGGGCCTACAGGTAAACACTTTGTAGGAAAGGTAAACGGAGTATTGGGTGTGTGGAAGAGGGCAGGCGGTAAACGCCGGCCATCGGTTAAGCCCATCCTGATATTCCTCAAGGGCAAGCCTGACTACCGCAAACGCTTTCCTTTCCTCCGTATTGCTGAAGGCATAGCGCGGCGGCATCTCCCGATAGAACTGGATAAGGCCATGGACCATGCGATTGCGACTGCAAAGAGACGTTGAACGGGTCCTCCTGAGGGGGCCAACACACGGGTGATTCGGACCCCGCTTTTTTAACAGATATCCAAAATTTCCTAGGGGGTTATACCTTGGCTGGTGATATCTCTCTTGATGATCAGGCCACGCAATTGGGCTTTGCTCGCTTGGTTGGCGCTTCGCAGCCAGCGATTGCCAAGCATTGGCAGGCTGGGGTGCTTTCCCAGGGAGCCAGTTTCAAAGTTTGGCTACAGGAATACTGCGAGCGGCTGCGCACAGAAGCTGCTGGCCGTCAGGTTAGTGATGCCCGCAGCCGCCGCGATATGGCGCAGGCAGTTGAGTCTGAGGCAAATGCGCAATTAAAAATGCGTGAGCTGTATCGGCAAGACCAATTAATTCTGGATATTGAGTCCGTACGCAAGGCGATGGTGGAGTGGTCCACCATTGGCAAGAATGAATTTTTAGGAGCGGTGGAAAGCATCGTTATTGCTATCGAGAGCCAGCATGCCATTACCATCGATCGCGAACCCCTACAGCCAAACATTGACGCTGCCCTCAAAGCTATTGGCAGTTACGAGATTGAATCTGAAGAGGCTGGTGGAGGAGGTACGCCAGGCCTGGATACCGCAGCCTAAAATCCCGCTGATCGAGTGGTTGCCGGACAATATCAAACTGCCCTCGGAGGATAGCGATAACGCCGGCTATTACCGCAACGATTATGTGCCCTATTTCTGGGGCGTTATGCACGCACTGGATAATCCCGTGTCGTGGATGGTGGTAATGCAGAAGGCCGCGCAGATTGGCTGGACGGTTTTACTGGCCACCGATATCTGTAAGGTCGCCGTCACCGACCCGGCCCGCATCCTGATGCTGTTTCCCAAGGATGAAAAAGGCCGGCTGTTTATGGATGAAAAGCTGGTGCCGATTATTGAAGGCTCACCGGCGGTGAATCGGGTGATCGATGTCACCACCAGCCGCAAGGGCGGCAGCCGCTCAACGCGCAAGAAATTCCCCGGTGGTGAGGTACGCACCATTGGCTCCAACTCCATCTCTAATGTGAAATCCACCACGGCCCGCCGGGGCTATGTGGAGGAGCCGGACGATACCAACAAAGACGTCGGCGATCAGGGCGATTCCATTCGCCACCTGCGCGAACGCCTCAAGCGCATGCGCAACAAGAAATTAATTATTGGTGGCACGCCGGCGGTAGCGGATCTTTCCCAGGTAGAGCACTACACCAAGCTCGGTACCATGCGCGTACTGCCGGTGACCTGTCACGACTGTGGCGACTCCCATGTATTGGATTGGGAAAACGTTCGCTGGCTGAAGAAAGAAGAGGGCATACCACATCCGGTATTTGGCCTGCACCAGCCTGATACTGCAGTTTATGGCTGCCCGGAATGTGGCAGCGAATGGGATGACTACCGCCGCCAGGCCAATATTCTGCAGACCTGTAAAGCGGCGCGGGAGAACGGCGACGATTTTGCCGGCTGGGTCAAAACCCAATGCGGTGAAGATTTCGCAGAGGACGAAATCGAACCGATAGAAACCTTTATGGAGCTCTCCGAGCTCTATGTGTGTATCCCCGGCACCAGCCTTGCCGATGTAGTGAGGGATTTTCTCGAAGCCGAACACGAAGCCAAAAGCGGCGATGAATCCGCGCGCATCGTATTCCAGAACAACAAGCTCGGCAGGCCCTACCAGTATGCCGCCAGTCGCTTACTGGACCACGAAGAGTTGCAGAAAGCCGCAGAGGATTACCCGGAATTATCCTGCCCCGCTGGCGGCCTGCTGGTAACGGTGGGCATCGATGTGCAACACGACCGCCTCGCCATCAGCATCCGCGCTTTTGGTCGCAATGAAGAAAGCTGGCAAATGTTCTGGGGCGAAATCGACGGCGATACCGCAGACAAGCGTGACGACTGCTGGGCAGCCCTGGACAAGTTGGTATTCCAGCCCTTCAAGCACGAGCGCTTTGGTGAGATCCGCGCAGCCGCAGTCAGTATCGACTCCTCCGATGGAGGCACCAGCAACGCGGTCTATCACTGGGTGAGAACCCGGGATAAAAAACACCGCGGCGTGCTGGTGATGGCTATTAAGGGTGACAGTAATGACTTTGGCACCAAGGAGATTTTTACCCAACCCAAGCAGGTCGATTTCAATAACCCTAAGCGCCGCACCAAGGCCGACCGCCATGGGGTTCGGGTTTATATGGTGGGCACCCACAAGGCCAAGGATCTGATCGCCAAGCGTCTGCTCGGCACTAGTGCTTATATGCACAGCTGCAAGCATGTACGCCAGGATTACTGGGAACAAGTTACCGCCGAGGTCAAAGCCCCCAGCAAAAAGCATAAGGGTAGGGAAACCTGGCAGCAGCGCCCGGGCAGGCCCAATGAGGGCACCGATACCGAGGTCTACGCCCTACACGCAGCCCACGCCAAGGGCATGCACAAATACAACGAGAAAAAATGGTCCACCATCGAATCACAGCTGGGCCAGCGCACCCTGTTTAGCGAACCGAAAATATTACCGGATCAACCTCAGCCAGCCCCGAAAAAACCACACCGGCCAGGACAGCCGGTGGGCTCCCTACTGGATAGTTAAATGTCAAAAACCGCACAAGCCATGGTCGACCTCTATATCGAGGCCGAGATAGACGTGCTCGCCGGTAAAACCACAGTGATTAACGGCCGCCAATTTACCGCAGAGAACCTGCAGGACATCCGCGCCGGCCGTCAGGAGTGGGAGCGCCGTGCGTTTCAAGAAAAACTCAAGGCTGCCGGCAAACGCCGCGGACCCGCCTACGCGAACTTTCCCTAATGAACAAACTGGATTCTGTTATCGGGTTCTTTGCGCCCGAGGCTGCCCTGCGCCGTGTGCAAGCCCGCCGCGCCTTGGAGATCGCCGCCGCCTATGAAGCCGCACGGCCAAGCAGCCTGCGGAAAAATCCCGGTGATAACCGCAGTGGAGATTTAGTGATTGAAGGCAGTGTGGAAACACTGCGCGGCCAGGCCCGGCACCTGGAGCAAAACCACGACTTTGCCTTTGGCATTCTCACTACCCTGACCAACAACATCGTCGGCCCGCGCGGTATCGATGTGGAATTCCAACCTAAAACCTGGGATGGCGATATTCACGAAGGCCTCGCCAGCCAAATGAATGAGGCTCACAAGGAATGGGCACGCCGCCCGGAATGCACCCGGCAATTTAGCTGGGGCAAATCCCAGCGCTTACTGTGCAATACCTGGCTGCGCGATGGCGAAACCCTACTGCGGCACCTGCAGGGCACAGTGCCCGGTTTAAAGCACCGTACCAATGTGCCTTACACCATCGAATGCCTGGAACCGGATTTTCTGCCGGTGGATTACAGCGATCCCAGCAAACGCATAGTGCAGGGCATTGAGAAATCCGCCTGGGGCGAAGCCAAAGCATTTTGGCTCTACGACGAGCACCCCGGTGCCTCTTTTAACTGGCGGATGAAGCGCAGGCGCCACACTGCCGAAAATATCGAGCACCTGAAATTTGTGCGCCGTCTGCACCAAACCCGAGGGGTTTCTATCTTTGCAGCGGTAATGAATCGCCTTACTGATATTAAAGACTATGAAGAAAACGAGCGTGTCGCTGCCAAGATTGCCTCAGCTATGGTGGGTTTTATTCAAAAGGGCAGTCCAGAAGATTACTCGCAGAACGAAGTTGATGGTGAGGGAAATCGCACCCTGGATATTCGCGCTGGTGCTATCTATGACGATCTACTCCCTGGGGAATCTGTCGGCACCATCCAGAGCAATCGCCCAAGCGGTCTGCTAACCCCGTTTTTAGAAACCATGCACCGTATGACTGCCGCCGGCACCATGGCCAGCTTTAGCAGTATCAGCAAAAACTACAACGGTACTTATAGTTCGCAGCGCCAGGAACTGGTGGAGCAGTGGACCAATTACGAAACCCTCAGCCTGGAATTCTGCGAGGAGATCGTGGAACCGGTCACCCGGCGCTGGGTGCAAATGGGTTTACTGTCCGATGCCTTCCAGGTGCCTGCTGATGTGGATCCGGCCACCCTGATGCATGTCGACTTTATTACCCCGGTGATGCCCTGGATTAATCCAGCCCACGAAGCCAGCGCCGATGAAACCCTTCTGGAAAATGTACTGGTCAGCCCACAGCAGACCATCCGTCGCCGTGGCAAAAAACCTGATGATGTTATTAAGCAAACCGCTGCTTGGCAGAGAAAGCTGAAAGAAAACGACATCACCAGCCCAAGCAAGCGCACTGCGGTCCCCGCAGAAAACACTGAGCAAGACCCCGACTCTAAATAGGAAACCGCAATGTCTAAAAAATCCTGGTACAGCATCAATGCCGCTGCCAATACCAGCGAAGCCGATATCTATTTGTACGACACCATCGGTTATTGGGGCGTAACTGCAAAAGACTTTGCCCGCGATCTTAAAGCGCTAGGCGATGTCAGCAAGATCAATCTGCACATCAACTGCCCTGGTGGTGATGTGTTCGACGGTACCGCCATCTACAACCTGCTCAAAGATCATAAAGCCGAGGTGGAAACCTGGATTGAAGGTATCGCAGCCAGTATGGGCAGCGTGATCGCCTTAGCCGGGGACACGGTTCATATCGCCGAGAACGCCTATTACATGGTGCACAACCCCAGCGCCGGTGTGCGAGGCGATGTGCGTGCCCTGGAAAAAACCAAGAGCCTGCTGGCAAAAGTGAAAGCCACTATGAAAAGCCTGTACTCCTCGCGCACCGGCATGTCGGATGAGGAAGTCAGCCAAGTCATGGATGACGAGACTTGGTATACCGGTGCCGAAGCCGTGGAAGCGGGTTTTGCCACTGACACCACAGCAGCAATGGAAATGGCTGCCAGCTTTAACGCCGATCACTTAAACCAATTCAAAAATACCCCGCAAGCCATTAGTGCATTGGTTATGCAGGGGCCCTCTGAATTTAGATTCCCGTCTGCGGTTGCAGGCAATCCAAACCAAACCCATAGCCAAACCCAGGAGGCGCAAGCCATGCCGAAAACTACCTCCACCACGCCAGCTGCAACCGCTGCGACTGAGGTTACCCCAGAAATGAAAGCGCAGATTGCTGCCGATGCCCGAGCACAATTTGCAGCGGATGAGCAAAAGCGCAAAGACACTATCAAAGCCGTTTTTAAGGGCTTCGAAGCGCACAGCACGGTAATGCAATCCTGCCTGGATGATATGGACTGCACCGCTGAAAAGGCCAAGGATAAACTGCTCACAGCCCTGGGTAATCAAACCCCAACCCCAGTGCAAAGCTACAGTGTGGTGGTGCAGGAAGGTGAGGGTATTAAACGCCTCAAGGCGGATGCTGAAAATGCTATTGCCGTGCGTGCCCTCGGTGAAAAGCGCACAGAGGGAAATGAACTCAGCGGCTACACCATGATGGAGATTGCCCGCATTCTGATGCAGGCCCACGGGCAGAACTTATCCGGCCTGGATCGGATGGGTGTGGTTGCCGCAGCGTTTACCCATAGCTCTGGTGACTTCGCTACCGTCCTCGGCAATATCGCCAATAAATCTATGCTCAAAGGTTATGAAGAAGCACAAGAGATCTTCCCGCGCTTTACCAGCGTCGGCAATCTCAGTGACTTTAAACTGACCACCCGCACGGACCTGGGCAGTTTTCCCTCACTCCGCCGAGTGGCACCGGGGGCAGAATTTAAATATGTGAGTATCGGAGAGCGAGCCGAGACAGCCGCACTGGCTACTTACGGTGAACTCTTTTCTATTACCCGCCAAGCCATCATTAACGATGACCTCAGCGCATTTACCCGTATTCCACAAAAGATGGGCCTCGCTGCCGTACGCACGGTGGGGGATCTGGTTTTCAGCATCCTCCTCAATAATCCCAATATGGCAGACGATAAGCCCTTGTTCGACGCTAGTCATGGCAACCTCGCCAGCGCAGCGGGAATCAATACCGCCAGCATTGATGCTGCAAGAGTATTGATGGGCAAGCAAAAGGATGGCGATGCAGTGCTCAACATCCGGCCCAAGTTCCTGTTGTGTGATATTGCTGATGAGGGTAGCGCAAAAGTTGCCCTGGAATCCGAGTTCGAAGTGGGCGCATCCACTAAAAACAACACCACTCCGAACAGCGTACGCAATATTGCTGAGGTGCTCTCTGATGCGCGCCTCAGTGGTCATAACGGCTGGTACCTCAATGCCGACCCGGTAGTGCATGACACTATCGAAGTACTCTACCTGGACGGCCAGCAAGCCCCAGTTTTAGAAGAGCAAAATGGCTGGAGTATTGATGGGGTGGAATTCAAAGTGCGTCTGGATGCCGCTGCGAAAGCCTGGGATGCGAAAGGCATGGTGAAAACACCTAAGACCTAATACCCAGCTCAAACCGAACCAAACCTTAAAGAATCCGAAAAGGGCCGCATATCGCGGCCTTTTTTATTTCAACAATTTTTAACCCAAGCGGGGAAAGTGAAATGGCTACTAATTTTGTGCAATACGGGCACATGCTGGATTACACCAACAATACCAGTGCACTGATTACCTCTGGCCAGGTGCTAGCAGTAGGCGCAGTACTGGGTGTAGCGATGGATGATATCGCCGTGGGCACATCTGGTGTGATTGCTATTGATGGCGTCTTCACCGTGCCCAAGGTATCCGCCGCAGAGATTGGCCAGGGGGAAACCCTCACCTGGGTGGTTGCCTCCAGCTCATTCGATAACAACGCCGCAACAGCCGCAACCGGCGATATCACCGGTCCCGCCGCCTTTGCCGCAGAGGCAGCCGGCGATGGCGTTACCAGCCTAGCGGTTAAGTTTACCGGCGTACCGGGCACAGTGAAGGCTTAGGTGATCCATGGATCTGGACCAAAGAGCCGCAGAGCGCGCGTTCCGCAAATGGGGCAAGCCCGCTACCTATTCAGACGGTAGCGGTGCTGAGCCAATTGATTGCCGGGTGATTAAAGATCAAGAGATCGACGAGTTCGAAGATGATGAGCGAGTGCGGGTGCCGCGTATCGAGTTGAGTCTGCTGGCCAGTGAGGTGGGGGCTTACAGCTCTGGGGCGGTGATTACGCTCGGTGGTGTGGCGTATACGGTGCGCAAGCGGCTGTCGGATGAAGGGGTTGTTTGGCGGGTACAGGTTGATGGTTGAAGCAAGCCAATAGTTTATCATTTGGATTGTATAAGGGTGATAAGAGCTGTTATTTGAAAGCCAATAAAGGTTGAGATTGCGTTTATAAAGGCAGGTATATAGAAAGCCACTCTTGAATTAACTATTAAGCATCAGGAGGAATCGGTGCAACTTTCCAAAATAGTTTGGGTATTTATTGTATTGTGTGTATCAGTTGAAGTGCGTGCTGAGGATGAGTTTGTTAATAAGTATCGAAACTATACGCCACAGCAGATAGCTGATTTACCAGAAAAGGAGCGCAGTAGTAAAGTTCCTATGATGTATTCGTTTGCGGCGAGAAGCGGTTTGGCGAAAGGGGCTGAATTGCAGTTTGCAATGCAGTTGAATACTTTGATGTACCCAGGAATTGATGATTATGAAAGTGCTGTAAAGTCATTTCAGGGAGACTTGGGTGATAAGGCTACCGGGATTCTAACTGTATGGCAGATTCATAACCTAGAGAAGCGTTCAGGTTTTCAAAAACTTTCAAGGGTTTCATTTCCCTCCGATTATTACAGTAGAAAATCTGATGATTATGCAACGGTTCGGGGAACCATGATGATTCATGGTGAGCGAATTGCTTGGCCAGTTAATTACTTCCAGCTCAAGTGCTACAAGTCAGGCATGTATTGTGAACTTGATGAACTATATCTTATATTTCCTGACAATAATTCATGGACTCAAACATTTGATGTGATGCAAAAAAGGACTCAGTACTACGATGTAACGAATTGGTCTAATGATATTGTTGATGCAGTCCCGAGTGACCAGGGTGATGGTTGCAGGGTTACGGCTCTAAATCTGAACTTTAAGGCTAAAGAGTTCTACCAGATTACAAGGAATGGAACTGAGAAATGTGAAATCCTGGGGGTAGCTTTACCAAAGTTGGAAAGACCTCAAGTTGCTCAAGTAGTTGATGGAGAAGGCATCATAAATAGAGAGTTCCGTGAGCTTCGTGAAAAGGCATTTTCCTTTTTATCTAGAGAATTCAGGGGTAAAGTTGAAAAACTTAAAGCCGAGAATAAGTAATGTTCGTCTAGGTGCTGTCAGGAAAAAGTCTGAATTAAGATATTAGATTTAAACGCTTGAAGATATTTTTCAAAGCTCCTGTAGGTTTAGATAGCCATTGCTAGAAAAAAATTTTTATCGAAAGATATTGCAGCATGAAAGATTTCCGAACCCGCACAAGCGGGTTTTTTTATGCCCAAAATTCCTGGAGCACTCCCCAATGACCCAACGCATCACTATCCGCGATGCCGTACTAAATAAGCTGAAAACCCTATCCGATTACAACTTCCCCTCAGCGGGAACCACCGAAGGCATCGAGCGGGAAAAGCTACCGGCCATCCTTGTCGACTTTGCTACGGAACAAACAGAACAGGAACTCTCAGGCACTACCCGCCAGCTGGACCTTGTTGTAGCGGTGGTGGTGCAATCCGGCGGGATATCTATGAACTGCTGGGTAAGGCTATCTGGGTAAATCGTGCCAGATGAGTGCCCGAGAGTTCAACGCCATCCTACAGCGGATGGGGCTCCAGAAGCACGTGGAATACAAACCGCGTAAGAAGCGCTGGGAGTTAACCCCAAAGGGTGAAGAGTTTGGTCGTTACTGCGAAACCGGCAAGAATCACTCCGGCGGCGCCCCCGTGCAGCAGCTCAAATGGCGTAAGGCAGTACTGGAAGAGGTAGCTCGATATGCCGAACAGCTCCGCGATAAGTTGCCAGGGGGCTCCTTCCTTAAAGTAGTTTAAGTTTGATGGCGGCCATGAGCGTGAATACAATACCGCAAGGAAATAGCGCTCGCCCACTTTTCATTCTCCTTTGGGTGTTCAGTGGCTGCCGCCTTGTCCAATCAGACTTATTGAAATCGTTATGAACATAAATTGGCGGATAATGGGGTGGTTTGGCGGGCGTTATGTGTGTTTAAGTTTTAAACGTGGTAACTTGTAGTAGATATGAAAAGATTTTTTCTTATTATAATTTCACTTTCCATTTTGGGTTGTAATTCTGCCCTTGTAACGTATAAGCCACCTCAAAATAGTAATTTGACTAAATTGAAATTGCCAAAAGATGACAATACTTTATACATGCTAGGTGAGCTAAACGAGAAGGGTTGTGCTGTCAACTTTAGAGCTGTAAGGACTGAAAGCTATTTGGATAGCGAAAATGTATATGTTCAAGCTAACAAAAATATTGTGCTTCACGTGAATAAATCAGGTAGAGAAATTTGTAGAGGCACTTATGCTATGAGCCTAGAGAGTAATAAACATTATGAAGCGTATCCACTTTTTTGCGTCGTCTTCATCTACGATATTACTGATGGTAAAAAAGGCGAAAGGGTAGAGACTGAGATGCTTAACGGTTGTGTGAAAGAGTAAATTTTAATTTTCTTTACATGGCTATTTGAATCGTCGATATCAAAAAGATAGCTAGTTAAAACCACAGTAGTTTTTCAAACCCGCACCAGCGGGTTTTTTTATGCCCGAAATTCCTGGAGCGACTCCCAATGACCCAACGCATCACCATCCGCGATGCCGCGCTAAACAAACTGAAAACTCTATCCGACTACAACTTCCCCTCAGCGGGAACCACTGAAGGCATTGAACGGGAAAAGCTGCCGGCAATTTTCGTAGGTTTTGCCACTGTAATTACAAAAGTGGCGAGGACAAACCTGTTGAGTGCCGGGTGATCTTTGAGCGTGAGGTCGACGGTTTCGATGATGAGGACCATATGCATGTGTCGCGTATTGAGCTCAGTCTGCGGGTGAGTGAGGTCGGGGCTTACAGCTCGGGGGCAGTGATTACGCTTGGTGGTGTAGCCTATACCGTGCACAAGCGGTTGTCGGATGATGAGGTTGTTTGGCGGGCGTTGGTTGAAGTAATGACTTGAAAATCGGAGAATTGTCAATTATTTGTTTTTCTAGTTTTATTTAAATATGATTCCAAATCTATCGAAAAATTTTGGTGAGTTTGGCAGTAGTATTGTTCGTGACTCAAATATATTTCAGAAGGGTATTGAGTAGGGGATATGTTTAATTTTAAGGCAAATGTAGTAGTGCTGTTGTTGCTTAGTTTTATTTCACCAGCATCACTATCGTTCGAGTTTACTATTGTTACACACAATATCTGGGACTCATTAGCAACAAGCTATGATGTAACGACCAAAAAGGACAATGGCCTATTGAACTGTAGTGAAAGTGAAAGTGCTGAGAAAGAATTTGATGAGCGGTTTCAGACATATTTGGCTCAATTGGATGAGGTAATAGATAGAGATAAACCATTCATTATTGGCTTTCAAGAGGCTATGAATAGGACTAAATATGTCTGTGATAGACCTTTTGTTCAAAAGGTAGATGATTATTTGTCTCCCAATGTGGTAAATCGTTTTTATGGTTTGGTTTCCAATAGTAATTATGGCGATAAAAATGGAGGGTTTAGCGCCCGGATTGGGCCTAGTGGTATTGTTGGTATTTACAAAGGTGAGGCTGTAGTCACTAATGTTAAAATTGAAGATGAAAAGTACTTAGAGCTTACAGGTACAGAGGGCACAGATACAGGAGCTATAGCTCTATTTCAGGATTTTGGTGATGGAAAAAATATCTGGTTCGTCACAACGCACTTTGTTTGGGCTAATGGTGATGTTCAGAAAAGCCTAATAGATGCGAAGGATATGATTCGGCAGTTTAAGGCTGAATTTATAGAAAAACCGGCACCAGTTATATTTGTTGGTGATTTCAATATCGATTACCAGATAAATGACCAATATAATAAACTCATTGAGGAATTTGAAAAAGAGTTCCCTGGAGTCGTGGATATAACTCAACACATTGCGAATACTAAACACAACGCTTCAAAAAATAGTCCTGAAAAGATAGATTACATATTTTACTATTCACCTGAGGGAAAGATTAAGCCGAAAGTAGATCAAGTGGTTGTTGGGGGGGAATTTCTATCCACTTTCAATGTGCCAGCTGCATACACAGAAGAAGCAATTTGTGTGATGGAGAAATGTACACCTGATCACAAAATGATCTGGGCAAACTTTGAATGGATAGATTGAAAGTACCAGTTAAGTTTCTTGTTGTTATCAATTTATAAGTAGTTAATGGAGTTTAAAACTAAATGAAGAAATTTATGTTAGGTGTCGTAGTCTACATGATGACAATGACAGTTTGGGCTGCCGGTTTTGGACTAGTTGGACCTGCGACAATTAAAACTATGTATGTCAATGGGGGCTGGACACAAGTTAGAGCTCCAGAACTTGACGCCTCAAATCACCCTGGTGAGGAAGCTGCCTATAATCCAAGTGGGTGTGAAAAAACTTACTATTTTGCTATCCACCCAACAGATGATAATTACGCAGCAATTCATTCAACTTTATTATCCGCGCAAATGACGGGAAAAAAAGTTAGCTTTTGGTTAGATGGCTGTGGTGGGCAAGATGGAGCCTACCCGCTTATACGTAGTGTTTGGCTATTCACCGACTAGTCAATAATTTTACATTTTGATTACTGTGACGGCTTAAAAGCATACGTGGCCACTCAGAAATTTCTTGTGCAAATATACTTTGCCGAACTGTAAATGTGAAAACCCGCACTAGCGGGTTTTTTTATGCCCAAAATTCCTGGAGCACTACCCCAATGACCCAGCGCATCACCATCCGCGATGCCGTATTAAGCAAGCTAAAAACCCTATCCGACTATAACTTTCCCTCAGCGGGAACCACTGAAGGCATTGAACGGGAAAAGCTGCCGGCCATCCTTGTGAGCTTTGCTACGGAACAAACAGAACAGGGGCTCTCAGGCACTACCCGCCAACAGGATCTTGTCGTTTCGGTGGTGGTGCATAGCCGGGGGGATATCTATGAACTGCTCGATCAGGCCTCTGAGGATGTTGAGGGCGTATTGCAGGATCGAACCCTGGGCGGTGCCTGTGAGATTTTTGCGCTGTCGCAAACGGATTTCGCCCTGGATCAGGACCATCCACTGGGCGAAGTGCGCCTGACCTATACCGCCCAATATTCCACTGATTGACGCTTCTCTGCGTCGGACTTTCACTTCCACTAAAGAAACTGGAGAACCCCTATGTCTCAATTGGCTCAGGGCACCAATATCTATTTTATCGACCCGGCAGATGATTCTGTGAAGAAAGTGACCGGGCTGAATTCTTTTAACCCTGGCGGCAATCCGGCGGATCAGCTCGACGATACCTCCTTGGAGGATTTGGATAAAAAATTCAAACGGGGCCTGCGTACACCGGGGCAGGCGTCGGTGGGCCTCAAAATTGATCCGAGAAATGTGGTCCATAAACGCCTGCATGAGTTGTCCCAGGATGACACCGTGGAAAATATGAAATGGGCGGTGGGTTGGAGTGATGGCACCGAGGCGCCCACGGTGACAACCGGCGAGTGGACCCTGCCAACTACGCGCACCTGGTTCACCTTTGAGGGCTATGTGGCCGACTTCCCCTTTGATTTCCAGCAGAACAGTCTGGTCACTGGTGAAATGTCGATTCAACGAAGCGGTGGTTCGGCCTGGACGGTTAAGTCTTCAACCTAAGAGAGCAATCATGGAATTATCAATCGAATCCCTGCAGCAGCAGGGGGCTTTTTCCGGGGCGCCTGTGAAGCGTTCCATTACCTGGAAGCAGGGCGAACAGGAGCTGTCGGCAACCGTTTATGTGCGCCGCCTCTCTTATCACAGCGCCGTCAGCGATGTGGCGGCGATGCGTGGTGAGGGGGATGTGATCGCCGGGCGTATCGCGGCCTGTATCGTCGATGCCGAGGGCAAGCCGGTATTTACCGCTAAGGACATAACCGGGGAGGCAGACCCGGAACGTGGCCCGCTCAATGCAAACCTAACCCAGGCCCTGCTGCTAGAAATCGGCGCGGTTAATAACCTGGGAAAGACACCCAGCTCAGCGAACTAGATGAACTCTGGCACGAGCTGGTGCTGAACGGTATCGGCGGCTGCACCATCGCCGAGGCCCAGCATCGGCTCAGCTATGAAGAGGTCCAGCGCTGGGCGCTCTACCGCAAAAAGCGCGGCTCCCTGCATCCTGGGATGCGTATCGAAAGATCGTCGGCATTACTTGCCACCCTCTACGCCAATACCCATCGCGGTAAAGGCAACCCCGTAAAAATCACCGACTTTATGCCCCATGAGGAAGAGCCAGAGCTATCGCTGCAAGAGGCGATGAAGAGCTGGCACTAGGGGCCAGTGGATAGCTATGTCTAAAAAAAACCTGGGTACATTGAGCGTTGATCTGGTTGCTAAAACCGGCGGCTTTGAAAAGGGCCTGGGCAAGGCTGAGCAACGAACAGAAAAGTGGGAGCGTACCGTAAGGCGTAGCGTCTCTGCCGTAAGCAAAGCCTTTGCCGCGGGTACGGTTGCCGTCGCCGGCGCCCTAGCGGTAATGACCGCGCGGGTGGTGGAGCAGTCCGGCGAAATTGAAAACCTCTCTGCAGTGGCCAACACCAGCACAGAGGAATTCCAGCGGATGACTTACGCCGCGCAGCGTTACGGCGTTGAGCAGGATAAGGTCGCGGATATTCTCAAGGATACTTCGGATAAGGTCGGTGACTTTCTGCAAAACAGCGGCGGTCCACTCAAAGACTTTTTCGACAATATCGCCCCACAGGTGGGGGTAACGGCTGAGGAGTTTCGCCACCTCTCGGGCCGCGATGCGCTGGGGCTCTATGTAAAGAGTCTGGAAAAGGCCAATCTCAGTCAGAATGAGATGACCTTTTACATGGAGGCCATTGCCAGTGATGCCACTTTGTTGCTGCCGCTGCTGCGCAACAATGCCAGCGAATTAAACCGGCTCGGCGATGAGGCCCAGGATGTGGGCGCGGTGCTGTCGGATCTGGATCTGCAGCAGCTGGGGGAAGTGCGGGAAAATCTGGATGAATTAAAAGGCGCGCTCGACGGCTTTGAAAAAGAGGTGGTCACCGGCGCACTGCCAGCCATCAAAGACTTGACCGAACTGATTCAGGACGAAAAGACGCAAGCCGCTTTTTCAGCGCTCACCACTGCACTGATCAATGTCGGCTCGGCTGCAGCCTCCGCTGTGGTTGAGTTGGTGGAATTTACCCAGGAGGCGAGTAAATCCGTCGCCCGTATGGTCCACGGCGAGTCGGAAATCTTAAAGCTGGATCGCTCGCTGGAGCAGCTGAGCGCAACTATCAATAGCGGCGTGATCGGTGATGGCAAACTCCTTACCGGGATTCGCCTGGCCACTGGGGAATATATTCATCAGGGCACTTCTGTCGATGACCTGCGCGAAAAGCTGGCAGCGTTGCAGAAGCAGCGGGATGCATTCTTTGGTACATCGACAAAGACCGACTTCGGCGATCTGCTCGGTGATGATTTCAGGGCGGTCATAGCCGACCTGGAAAAAGAATTCACAGCAGCCGCGAAAGTCATAGATGGTGAACTGTTGCCGCCCGTAGATCACTGGCTGATTTTTAATGAGGTGATCGAAGAACTCGGCACCGAATTTAAAACTGCCAAGGAAGAAGCCGAGGCCCTGCAGCGCAACCAGGAAGCCTATGCCGGTCTTTTAAGAGATCTGCGCACCGATGAAGAAGTACTGACCGATCAGATGCGCGAGCGCTTGGCCATAGTGGATGCCATGGCCGGCCTCACCGAAGAGCAGCGTGCCAGCACTCTCGGCCGTATCGCCGACACCGTCACCGAAGACGGCCCAACCCTGGGCGGCCTCGATAGCGGTGAGGATATCGAAGCCGCGCGCACAGAGCTGGAAGACTGGTATTCCACCCAGCTGCAAATGCTGGAGCAATTCCGCAGCGAGCGCGCCGACCTCAATGCCACCTGGGATGAAGAGGAATTATCCCTGCGGCAGCAGTATGAAGAGCGCCTTACCGAAATTAGCCTGGCCAATGAAGACCTGCGCCGTCAGCAGCAGCTGGATGGCTACAGCTTATTGATGCAAGTGGCTTCGGATTATTACTCAGGCATGGAGGGGGAGGAGGCGGCCTATATGCGCGCGGCCCTTTCTATCGGCGGGGCCCTGCTGGATGAGAAAAAACGAAATGCCCTGCAGAGCGTAATTGCCAACACCCAGGATGCCGCCATGGGCGCCTATAACGCGATGGCTTCTATCCCCTATATCGGTCCGGTGTTGGGTGCCGCTGCGGCGGGTGCGGTCTATGTCACCGGTGGCCTGGCTGCGGCAAAAATTACCGGTATGGCCCACGACGGTATCGATGCAGTCCCGGAAGATGGCACCTGGCTGCTGCAAAAAGGCGAGCGGGTAACCACCTCGGAAACCAGCGCAAAACTGGACCGCACCCTGGCCATGATTCAGGCGGATATGCACAGTGGTGGCGGTGGTGGCGATTACGGTCGCCCGGTTTCCATGACACAGAATATTCGCGTCGATGGCACGGTGAATAACCGCACTGCCACGCAGCTCGCCCGCGAGAGCGAGCGCAAACAACGGATTAACCGCATGAGGCTGGGTTCCTGATGTTTAACGAAAGTCGCCTGCTGGAAAAAGTGGCCTACGGTTCCGAATATGGCCACCGCTATAAAACTGATATCAAAGAATTGCGCAGCGGAGTAGAGCGCCGCAACGCCGAATGGGAGCGCCCGCTGGGCCGTTATTCCCTGCTGTTTAAAAACCTGGATTATGCGGATCATCAAATCGTGGTTGCCGCCCATCATGCCTGTATGGGGGCCCTGATTGGTTTTCGTTTTAAAGACGCCAGCGATTTTGAAGCGGAACAAGAGGTGATTGGTTTCGGTAGTGGCAATAGCGAAAGCTACCAGCTGCAAAAAAAATATGTGTTCGGTGCCTTTTCCTATCAGCGCAAAATAGCGAAGCCGGTGATCGGCCGGGTGATGATTTTTGTTGATGGCAACGCGGTGGCCGCCAGTATCGACTACACCACGGGCCAAGTGCAGCTCAGCGCCGATAACGGTGCGGAAATTACTTGGAGCGGCGAATTCGATGTACCGGTCCGCTTTGAGGACGATGAGATCGGTTTCAGTATCGACAATCGCCACCAGCGAATGCCTGTACTGAATGGCAATGTGGAGCTGCTGGAGATTCGTCTGTGAGAAATATTCCCCCAGCACTGCAGGCCCATCTGAATAGTGGCGTCACCACGTTGTGCCGCTTATTAAAAATTACCCTGGCCGATGGCCGCCAGTTCGGTGCTACCACCCTGGATCGCGATATCGAATTCGAAGGTCTGATTTATTACGCCCAGAACGGTTTCGATTCCAGCATTATTGCCAGCGATACCAGTTTCGATGTGGACAATGCCGAGGGCTATTCGCTCTACAGCACCGACGTGCCCGGTATTACCGTGGAAATGGCCGAGCGCGGCGAATTAGACGGGGCCGAGTGGGCCATGGTTCTGGTCAATTACCGCGATCTGTCTATGGGTGCAGTGTTATTGGATGGCGGGGACGTGGGTGAGGTGCGCACCGCGCGCGATACGGTATTTATGCCGGAACTACTCAGCTATGCCATGCGCCTGCGCCAGTCGATCGGCCATGTGGATTCCATCACCTGCCGCGCGATTTTTGGCACCCCGGCCAATTCCCAGACCGGTTGCGGTGTGAATGCGGAAGCCCTGTGGCAGCCCGCCACCGTGACCGCCGTCTCTGGAAATGAGCCTAAAGTCACCTATGTGGTGGACAATATTGCCAGCCTGCCCACGGCGGCCAAGCGCTGGCGGGTGCGCTGGAAAAGCGGCAATAACGTCAGTTCCCGTTTGTATCAAGTGGAGGCGGTGGATACGGCCAGCGGGCAAATCACCCAAATCGAGCCGTTGCCCTTTGCGGTAGCTGTGGGTGATCAACTGGAGATCCGCCCGGATTGCGACAAGACCTTTGTCATCTGTCGCGATGTATACGGCAATCACCCGGATTTTAAGGGCGAAAATTTAATTCCGATTGGCCAGGCCAGTGATACCCCCGGTGCCGGTGTGCCCGGTAGCACCGGCGGTGGCTCCTCGTTTAATTCCAACGGCACCAGCCAGCAGCAACACTAATGCAACAACAACGAATCGACACGCTGGCCTTTGCGCGGGGTCTGGTGGCTAAGCGCGTGCGCTGGCGGCACCGGGGCCGTACCGCCTGGGCGGTGGATTGTGTGGGCATGATCGTACTCAGCCTGCGCGCCGCCGGGCTGAATATCGAAGATGAAAAACACTACGGCCGCGAACCCTGGAAAGACGGCGTGCGCCGCAAAATGCGCGCGCGTTTTGGTGAGCCGATTGCCGAGCAATTTTGGCAACCGGGGGATATCGCCGTATTTAAAAGTCCGCAGCGCAGCGATCCCAGCCATGTGGGTTTTCTAGGGGATTATCCGCACGGCGGTTTTTCCCTGATCCATGCCCATGCCGATCAGGATTGCCGTGAACATCTGCTAGACGCCCGTTGGCGCCGCTTGCTGGTGGAGGTCTATTCGCCATGGGCGCTTTAATATTTGGCACCACTACGATTCAGGGCCGCAAGTTCGACAAGATCCAACTGCAGACCAGTAAGGCGGGGGTGCCGCGCCAGATTATTTTCGGGCGAGTAAAGCCGCTAATCGGCAATATTATCGCCACCACCCCGCCAAAAATTGTTAAGAAAAAACAGAAGCAAAAAAGCGGTAAAGGCGGCGGTAAAACTGAAGTCGTGAACGAGGAGGTCTACAGAACCTATGCGATCCGCATTTGCGAAGGCCCTATTACCGGCGTCTGTAAGGTCTGGCGCAACAATGAATTGGTTTACGACCGTGACAGCACAGACCCCACCCAGATCGACAATAACCAAGCGTTTTTACAGCTGGCCGAGTTTTTCCTCGGTGGTTTTGGGCAAATGCCCAGCGCGGTACTGCAGGCTGCCTTTGGTATCAACAACGTGCCCGCCCATCGCGGCACCTGTTATCTTGTCATCGATAACGAAAACCTCACCAGCACCGGCGGCGCCATTCCGCAGTATGCGTTTGAAGTGGAGCGGGCCGAGGGTTTTGTCCTCACCAGTAAACCCTATGCCATTGAGGCCACCGATGGCGTGACCACCAGCCCCAGCGTGCAGGGTGGACGCACTAAGCCCGATTACACCCGTGAACTCACCGAGGCCACCCAGGCCGGCTTTACCGGTATTAGCGGCAGTCTTCGCGAGGTGTATCAATCCCACGCCTACAGCGAAGCCACCGCCGCCGGTTTTGCCGGCCTCAGCGGCTACATACGGGAAAAGCACAACACTGAAATCCCCACTGAAAGAGTTAACGCCGCCCTGGCATCGGTCAGCGGCCGTATGCCGGACTGTATTAAACACACGGTCGAGACCGAGGCCGTCAACGCCCTGTTTGTCAAAATCGAAGGATCACTGGAATGAAATTAAAAAGCGGCCTAGCCGGAAGATTCAAAATCGAAGCCTATAAACGCGATGCCAGCGGTGCGGAGATTCCCGGTAGCCGCCGTGTGGCTGCGCCCTGGTTTAGCAACCTGATTCTGAATCAGGGCTTGGATAAATGGGCGGGAGGTCAGGATATAAAACGGGTCTGTCATGTGGGCGCCGGTTCCAGCACGCCGGCGGTCACCGATACCGGCCTAAACAGCCCGCTGGCCTACACCGAGGACCGCTCCTCGCTCACCAACGGCCTGGATAATAGTGGTGCACCCTTTGTCTGGGGGCGCTCAGTATTTGCCTTCGGGGAAGGCGAGGCTGCCGGCAACCTCGCCGAGATCGGTGTGGGCTGGGGCACGAATCACACCGATTTATTTTCCCGTACCCTGATTACCGATGCGCAGGGCAACCCCACCTCGCTAACTGTGTTGCCGGATGAATACTTAGACGTTACCTATGAGTTGCGCATTTATATTCCCACCGAGGATGCGGTGGGCACTGTGGCATTAGGAGGGATTGTCTACGATTGGCGCGCTCGGCCCAGTAATGCCGACTTCAATTCTACTAGCCATCCCACAGCCCCGGGTTGGGGGTTGGCCTCACCGCGTTATCTGTCATCAGCGAGCCCCCTGGCTTATGACGGTAATATTGGTGATATGTATAGCCGCCCCAGCGGTAATAGCGATTCAATCTCGAGCAACAATGTTGAGGTTGCGCCCTATGTGGACGGCAGTTTTGAAGCAGTTTGGACGGTGACCTACACCCCAGATAAAGCAAACTTTACTAGCGGTATTCGCTCGGTAGAGCCGCGTTTGGGTTTTGCTGGCTGGCAGATTGAGTTTGCCGCCCAGGGCAGCGGTGATGCTATCCCCAAAACTTCAGATAAAGCCCTGGTGCTGACCTTCACGCAAAGTTTCCACCGGGTGGCCGTCTGATGGCCCTGCCCGATAACGCGCTCAGCGCTCAGCCGATCTTTGCCCCGTTTCTTGGTGGCCGCGCGCTTCCAGTACGGGCCATTACCGATTATGAAACCGGCGGCATCGCCATTCAGGACACCAGCCGCGGCCTGGATTATCAGCACTGGCGTGCGCGGGTGTTGGAGGATGGCAGCGAGATAGTGTTGGATGCCGAACAGGTGGCCCCGTTTACGGTGATTACCGGAGCTAATATCACCGAGGTTTCCTTGGCCTTCGACCAGAATATGCGCCCGGTGATTGCCTATGTAGAGGGCGGCACCGCCAAGCTGTACTGGTACGACAGCAGCCAGGGAGCCCAGATAACTACCGACTGGCCCGGCCTGATCACGCCCCGCGTGACTCTGGATGATAAGCGGCCCACGCAGCTGCACATCAGTGATGTGATTTTTGCCTATTTAAAAAACGGCGATCTTTGCTACCGCCAGCAGCGCGACCGCTACCAGAGCGAATATGTATTACAGCAAAACGTACCCAGTCCCGGCCTGGTAAAAATAGGACTACACCGGCAATTTCGTCTGCAGTTTCTTCTCAAAAATCCCGACTAGAAAACCTTCGAATAAAACCCTATGCCTTATCCCCTCTATGCCGTGGTTGCGGAGATCTGCGAGCGCGCCGGCCTGCCGTTTGGCAAATTCGATACCACCCTGCTGGAGGGGTATGTCTCGGGTATGCAGATTAGCAACGAAGCCCCCGCGTTCGAGCATATTCAGGAGCTGGCCAAGGCGTTTTTCTTTGATCCGGTCAATCGCGGCGATTCCCTGGTATTTACCCCACGCGGCGCAGAGCCGGTGATGACCATCGACGAAAACGATTTGATCGGCGATAGCGACGACGAGAAAACCCGCCGCTCCCCCGAGGAGATTGTGCGGGTTTTAAACCTGAACTATTACGATGCTGAAGGCGGTATCGATACCTGCAAGCAGACCAGTGACCGCAGTATCGATACCCGCGGCGAGGGGGAAAAAAATATCGAAACCCCATTAGTTTTAGAAAGCGACCAAGCCGCGCAGATCGCCGTGATTATGCACAAGGTGATGATCGAAGAGCAGCGCGGCGATTTTGAAGTCACCCTGCCGGATAACTACCTAAAACTGACCCCCGGCGACGTGGTGCTGTTCCGTGGGGATCGTTGCCGAATTGATGAAGTCTCCCTGGATAACGGCGAACAGAAAGTCAAACTGATCCACGACCGCAAAAGCGCCTATCAGTCCCAGGCCTTCGGTGTAGCTCCTATGGCCCCACCGGCCCCGGTGCCCCTGGTGCCGGGCTCTACCTATATTCAATTTATCGACGCGCCTATTCTGGCCAGCGGTGATGATAGCCAGCTGGGCTACTACGTCGCCATTGCCGGCAGCAACAGCGCCTGGGGTGGTGCTACAGTGGCGTTGTCCCTCGATGGGGGGCAGAACTATATCGAATCCGACAACACCGATATCGAGGCAGTGATGGGCGAGCTAACCACCAGCCTCGCCAGCCACAAACCGGAAATTCCCGATACCCACAACCGCGTGCAGCTGCGCCTGTACGATAGCGGCGACGCGCTGGAAAACCGCACTCTTTCAGATCTGTTAAATCGCTTGAATAGGGCGCTGATCGGCAACGAAATCGTCAGCTTTGGCGAGGCCGAAGAAATCAGCCCCGGCTTGTGGGAGTTGGCTTATTTCCTGCGCGGGCGCCTCGGCACCACGCCGACTAATCACCCGGCGGGCACGCGCTTTGTATTACTCGAGCGCAACACGATCAACTTTATTGCCACCGAGCGCTACAACCTCGGCCAGACACTCACCTTCCGCGCCACCAGTATCGGCAGCGGCAAAGAGACCACCACCAGCGGTACTTTTAACGGCGAGAGCCATACCGAGCCCGCCCCGGCCAATCTCAGCGCGCACCGCGCAAATGGCCAGCTGGTAATTCAATGGCTCGGTGTAGGGCGCCTGGGAGGCCGCGCTGCCTACGACCAGTCGCAATACTTCAGCGGCTACCGGGTAACGGTCAATGGCCAGAACACAGACACAACAGCAACCACACTCACCATTACAGACCCAGGCACTGCGACCATTAAAGCCAGCCAGCTAAACAGTATCACCGGCCCAGGTCCGGCCGCACAGATCAGCGTATAAGTAGGAAAAAAACACCATGAGCACCGCACCGAATAACGGTATCCCCTATGCACAAGAGGGCACTTTGGACCCCGCCGCCAGCCTTAATCTGGCCCTGGATACAGTAGACGCACTGCTACAGCTGGAAGTGCTCAATATACAGAACGATCCACCGGGCTCCGCCAGCGATGGCGAACGCTATTTAGTTGCCACGGGCACCGGCGCCTGGGCCGGTAAAGATGGTCAGCTCGCCCGCTATGTTGCGGACCCTGGCTACTGGCAATTTTTCCCGGCAAAAGTGGCGCTGAATAAAGTGGATGGTCTTCTGTATGTGAATGGCAATAGCGGCTGGCAGATTGCCAACCGCCCCGCGACCTTGCCGGTGATTACGGGCAGTACAAACAGCGATTTGGCTGGAGTGGTTACGCAGATGTTAGGTGCGTTGAATGGGGTTTATTGGGATAATCAGGCGAGTTAGATTGCTTTTTATATCAAGAGCAAAAGAGACCTGTGGACTAGAGAGGTATGATATATTGCAGTTGCTTTTGAATACACTGTTAAGTGTACTAAGGATTAACGCTTGATCGTAAAAAGGGTTTTTATTGCAGCTATTTATACAATTGGCACACTTATTATGGCTGCATTGGCAGCAGCGGGTGGGGCTAATGTGGGGTTTGTTAGACAAGAAAATTTCGACCAGGGCTCTTTCAAAGCTTTCATGTTTTGTACGCTAGGAGTTGTATTAATTTTCTTGTTTCACTGGGTAATACGCAACAAAACAGGTCCCTCATATAAGTCAATTCGAAAAACAGGTGAGCGGATGGGCGTTATTCTATTTGCTGCTGCATTTATTCATTAGGGGGCAAGAAGTGGCTCGATTTAAAAAACTTAACAAACAGCAGCACGTTAACCTGGCCAAAAACGTCGGGCCGGACAGCCTTCATTACGCTTCGCTTCATTTCGGCCGCCCGTGTGCTGGGTGTTAGCTCCACATGCAGCTCGGAATATAAAATTATGAAGGAATATATAAAAAAAGCCGGAATTGATTTAACTAATATTCAAGTTTCACCCTGTCCTGGTGACTGGCTAGGGCTGGGGCACGAATTTGATTTGTCGGCAAAGGAATTTTTGTCTTACGCGAAGGATGATCTTTCTACAGGTACGCCTAAAGGTTACGCAAATGCGATAACCAACTCAAAAAGGGCCATAGACTGTCAGACCGATTGGTTTGTTAAATCAATCGGTCTTGATCATGCTGGAAGTTTTCCGGCTCATGTAAAGCAGTTTGTGGAGCAATATTCCATTTCTGTAGATGCAAATAAAAACCTTCGAGTCATTGAGGCTTTAGGTGTGGCTCCTAGCGGGCTCATAAGTAAATATAGAAAAATACGTAATCAGCTAGAACATCACTATCAAACTCCACAGATACCAGACGTAAAAGAAGCTGTTGAAGTAGCGGAGCTTTTTGTTCGTGCGGTTGATAACTCTATGCGATCAATGTCGCTACCTGTTCTATCAAATATTGATGCAAAGGCGAAAGGAAAAGGCCAGCTGTCTATTTACTTTGCTTCTCCTGGGTTTATAGAAATTAAAGTTTATCCTAAGATCGGAGGTGATCCAGAATATTTCAAAATCACCCAAGAAGATGCTTTTTTTATGCGTTTGATAAAAATTTGCTTGTCTATTGGTGCTGAAATTGATTGGAAAAAATCTATTATAGAATTCGTCCAAGCAATAGTTAGTAAAGTGCCAGAAGCCAACATAAAAGTTGTTATGTCATATGGATAGAGCTAACAAGTCAATAAACTACGCGCCGTTGGTGCCGGACAGCCAAGCCTGCGGTTTGCCTGTCCGGTTGTTGAGGCGTTAGGTGAGCTAGAGTATCATGAATCCAGTAATTTTAGACTTATTATTAGTAGCCGTTTCAGCGTTGTTCTCTTGGTTAATTACTCACAGCTACTACAAAATTAGTATGAAGAACCAGGAGGCTGAACAATCGCGGGAAAGAGATATGCTTAAACAGGCTCTCGAAAAACAAAATTCAAATGACGATATTCTAATTAAGCAAAATTATATTGATGAAGCGGTTAAGGCTTGGAAAAGTAAAGGGCAAGCAATACATTATCTAGATAGCCTCACTTCCGTAACTAAAGAAGAGAAATCAGAAATTCTGGTTGCGGCTGCACTTCGCCACAAAGGTCGTGAACCAAAGAACAACCCATATTCTAATGAAAACACCTAGCAAACGCAGGAGCACGGACTCAGCAAGCATCGTCCTTGAAAAACGGGCCGATAAGCGCTTGCGGGTCCGGTCTGCCGGCGTTAGGTAAGAGCGCTGATTAAATGTATATATTTGAAATGAGTTTGCTAAAGCCTGGGGATATAATCCTGACTTCTCAGGTGGGAGCTATCAGCAAAATGGTTCGCTTATCCACTCTCAGTAAATTCTCCCATGCAATACTGTATGTCGGACGTGGTAGTTTTATTCATTCTGATGCTCAGGGAGTTCATTCAAATAATATTCAGAGATTGCTCTTTGAGAATAAAAATCATGCTGAGGTACGCCGAGTATTAGACAATGATTATGTGGGTCAGGCAGTAATGTTTGCCCGCTCTCAAATAGGGACGTCATATTCAGTGAAGGAGGCTGTAAGAACGAAAAATCCTCTTTACAGCGGTGAAAAATTAAATAGGCAATTTTGTTCACGCTTAGTAGCACAATCTTATGAGTCTGCTGGTTTACCGCTCGTCGACAACGCGGATTACTGCACGCCTAAGGATTTACAGCAATCTTCCCATACAAATGCTGTAGATGGTTGCCTTAGAATTGCAGAGAGGTATGAGATTGAGTTCGCAAGCAGCGATAGCCCGATCCAAAGACAAACGGATATAACAAATTATATTCTAAAAGAAGTTAGGCAGCTTACACGAAGCGACATACAAAGCTTTGGGAACTTGGATCAATTTGTAATTGATAATCAAGGCTATGATCTGGAGATAACCAACATTGTCGTGAAATCTGGTTATTTAACTATGTTTGATTATGAGCTAGATAAGAATCCTTGGCGGTATAACGGCCAGCTGTTCTTGTCATTGAATATAGAAGATGCCTACAAAAAGGAGCTAGCTGAATTCGAATTAGAAAGTGCTGAAAATCAAATTCGGCTTTACAGTCATAACTATCGAATGTGCCAAAATATTTTGGGCCAATCTTTCCTCAGGTATTTTGAGGTGAAAATGGATTTATATAAGAAGCTAATTTACTTTATGAATAAGCGAGTAGAAGCTGCAAAGTATGTCATTGAAAATACCTAACAAACCGCTGCACGCGGACACATACTGCTACGCTCTTTTCTGTGTGCTGCTGTGCGTCATTTTACATAAAAACACTTTCCGTATTATGTGCGAGTGAGCGGGGGGTTATTGCCTCCCTTTCCAAAGCTGGTAACTACTCTCAATCACCCGGTGAATATGCCAGCGAAACTCCTGCGGCAGTTTTGCATACAATCTGGCAACTAACGGCGGAAAGGGAACCTGCGCAAAGTGGTGCAGGTTCTTGGCCCAGTACACCTCCGCCAGCGTAATACCCACCTCCTCACACCAGACCGGCAGTAGCTTAGTCGGTATCTTCTGATTACCTTTTTCCATTTTCGAAATTTGAGATGGTGTCAGCCCCAGCTGCTTGGCTAACTGTGCGATTGTCTTCCCCTCCTGTTGTCTTGGTTGTTGGTTTAGTTGGTACGGATGCGAAGCTAAAAATTTTGGGAAGTAAGGAAAGGATCAAATAAAATAATTCGGACAGTATTAGCCTGGTTGCTTTGCGGGCAGCGCTTTGTAAATCTATTTTTCGCAATTTGGAGCTATCCAAGACGTGCGATAAATACCGATTGCCAAGGCATGGGCTGTGCTATATCAGGATTGGGTTTTAAAGATTGTTCGAAGTACTGTTGTGTCTATAATATATGTAATGGAATGTAATTTTGAAAAAATTGACAAATGAACACCCTTTGCACAGGGCTGTACTGAAAAATTCTATCGTTGGTTTCACTTTATTCTGCTCATCGGCATTGGTTCAGGCAGATACAATTAGTGCAAAAATAGACCTGGGTGAACCGTATCCCTTCAGAATGGAAGATGGAATTACACACAAAGTGAATTTAGATATTGGTTATCACTTTGATGCAATTGAAAAAATTTGTATCAATACTGAAGTTAAAGATGGAGATGCCTTCGTAGCAGGTTATGGGGCGATGAACGAATTCGCAGGGGCGGATGAAGATACTATTCATGCCGTAGGTAAAATTGAGTTCATCAGTTATTCCACGGATACTCCAACTCTGGAAAACCCCAATCCTGTTCCACAGATAGGAAGCATCAAATTCTGTGAAGATGAAAATAGTATTTTGGCAAATAATTTTCTCGATGGGATAAGTGAACTTACGCTTTATGTGTCAGGTGGTTATGTAGAGTTCTGGGACATTGAGCTGGTTGTTGAGGGTGATGTTTCCGACATACAGTTGGCGATTGAGATTGATGAACCTGCTGATTTCTCAGTTCCTTCCTACGGGGGAAGAGTCAATTATGATGCAAGTATTCGTAATTTAGACTCTACACAATCATTGGTTACATTCGAACAATGGAGTGTGCTCAAGTTCCCCAACGGAGATACTTACCCCATTCATAAGTCACGGGATGTGGTGTTAAATTATTCTGAGGAAAAGGACTACAATCGAAATTATCTCAACATACCAGAGTGGTTTGATGCCGGAGATTACGAATTAACCTGGTATGTTGCTGACCCAAGTACCGGGGTTAGGGTGAAGGACAGCCTCTATTTCACTAAAAGTGCTGACTAAACTTTAAGCTCCTGGTAGGCTGGGACGCTCTTGTGTTCCAGCTGTCCCTTTCAGATCAAACAGTTTGGCTGTTAAAAATTTGGGTGTAGGGGTTTCTTTTAATGTTAAAGTATTTATGTGAGGTGAGGAAATATAAGTGAAAAAATTCGATTGGCTGGATAGTAGAGTAAAATTTATAGCGACGGTTTTGACGATTGTTGTAGGTTTAATTACAGTTTTTTCAAAAATCGATTTTTTTTATTCTGAAATTCGCGAAGAGGATGTGCTTGCTCTCTTAAAAAATAAGGATAGTTTTGTTAAGAATAACGATATCGGAGGTCTATTAGCCCTTTTTCATGAGGATTTTGTAATTACTGTTACTCATCCTAATGGTAGGGTCGAATCTTTAAATCTTGATCAATATAAATCTCATTTTGACATGATTGCGAATATGCCATTTTCTACAGTCCATGACGACCTTGCCATACAGATATCCCATATTAATGAGAACATGGTTTTAATTAGCCAGGTCATCAAGCAATCTCATCATGGGGGATCAAAACTTGTTCCGCGCTTCAATACGAAACTATTTCAATCTACGGTTGTTGTTAAGGACAGAGGGAAATTAAAGTTTTTTAAGGCCAGCTCAATAGCAGAAGAGGCTTAATAAGCGAAAGTAGTTAATGAAACATTTGCGGCCTTATTCGGGATGAGAATGGTCTTTCCATAATAATAAATTGTTTACTGTAACGCCTTTAAAGAAATAGAGTGTGATTGTTCTGCTAAGTCATCTCCGGTACGATCCCTCAAAATAACAATGAGGGATTGTCATGCGCCTGCTACTACCTGTCATCCTGTCTGCCGCCTTGGCCGGCTGCCTCGAAGTCGAAGCCAAAGAAGAGCGCGGCTATGACCGCCATGAGTGGCTACCCAAGTGGTCCGACTCTGATGGCGATTGCCAAAGCACCCGTCACGAACTGCTAGTTCAATACTCCCTGGCCCCGGTAAGCTTTACAAATGAGAAAGCATGCACGGTAGATACTGGCCTGTGGCTGGACCCATACACCGGCAACTTCTATACCCTGGCTTCCGACCTGGATGTTGAACACATCGTCCCACTTTCATGGGCGCACGAGCACGGTGGCGCCAATTGGACTGTAGAGTTGAAGCGGCAGTTTGCTGAAGACCCAGAGAACCTCTGGCTGGTCGATGACGGCCGGAACCAAAGTAAGGGCGATAAAGGCCCGGATGAGTGGATGCCACCCTATGAGCCAGTACAGGCGATCTATGTGCAGCGGTTCATGGCAATAGTGGAGAAGTATGGTCTGACCCTAAAAAAAGATGAGATACGGCAGTTTGCCGCGCTGACTAGTAGTAACGCAGGTTAAAGGTACCGAATATGCAAACAAGGCTGTTCTTGAGATTATTTCGCTATCCAATTTTCTTTCTTTTATCATCGGTTCTAGCAATGGTGATATTAGGAAAGATCATTCCATGGCTTTTCTTCCCTCCAATGTTCATAAAACTGGTCGAGGGGGCATATTGGTTGTCGGGCTGGGCTGGTTTAGCATTGCTTGTGCTAGCAATACTATCTACTTTCCCTCCGGGCTTTCGACTTTGGCGCTGGAGCCAAGGCCGGGAAGTTTCTTGTTTTCAATGTGATGGACTCGTTGAATCCCGTACAGGAAGATTTGGACCATATTCTCACTGTCTAGGTTGCGGGAAAAACGAGAGTCTATGACGTGATAGATAAATACGGGCTGAAGCTCTCACAGAAAGAGTCAGCCCAGATGCTGGAACTCCTGGGAGAGTAGGGTAGTTATAGCTCTAGGAGATCGTAGTCAGCCTTAGTTCTTAAAGCTGTTGCTTTGCCTTCATTGATGAGCTTCATTGGGCCCTGACAGTTTAGGCCTAGTGAATTCTCAGGGTTATGAGGGGCAACAGCAAAGAGCCGGTGGCGAGCCTGAAGGCAGAAATCTACATGCTTCATAGTCCCGCTTGATGCCGCAGACTCCACTATGACCGAGGATTGAGACAGGCCAACTTGAATCCTGTTTCTTGCTACAAAGAAGTGCCTTTGTGGAGATACGCCTTCGGGGTGTTCGGATACCCAGAGGCCTCCAGCATCAAGTATTCTCATCGCTAGTTTATAGTTTGCCCGAGGGTTTGCAGTGTGCAGGCCATGGGCAAGCACAGCGATAGTACCACCCCCGGCTGCCAGGGCGCCCTCATGGGCTGCGGCATCAATCCCTAGAGCAAGGCCACTTATGACAATATTACCTTTGGAGACAACATAACCCGCGATTCTTCGCGCAATCTCTAGGCCATTTGGTGAGGCATCTCGAGATCCAACTATCGCAACGCCAGGCCGATTGAGCAGGCTGACATTGCCACGAGCATACAAAATGGCAGGTGGGCTAGGAGTATCTTCCAGCCCTGCAGGGTACTCGCGGTCACCGCGTCGGATTTCTACTATGTCAGTCATTAAACAGTTTTACAGAGAGCCAGGGTTAAAATCACATCAGCCCCTTTTTGTTGTAGCAGCTGAGTTGCCACTTCTAGCGAGTTACCGCTTGTGGTCACATCGTCTAATAGTACCACTTTATGGCCGGTAACAATTGAATCAACAGCTATCAGAGAGTTCTGATGTACGTTTTTTGTCCTAGCCCCGCCTTTATGTAAAGTCTCAATCGAGCTGATTCTTTTCAGTAAGTTGGCACTATTTTTTATCTCAGGAAACTTGCCTTTTAGAAGCCTAATCATTGGACCGAAGCCTTTGTGAGCCTTCCCTTCAGTTGATGATGGTACCGTTGCCACACTAAAGCTTGTACCCGCGGGTATTGCTGCTCTTAGTTTTGTTTCTACATGATTTGTAAAAAAATGGATAGCTTGGTTATCACCATTTTTGAACTTTAGTAACTGTACACTCGCACCAGTATGCCTTGGATTCTGACCGCCACGATAGGGGTGATAGTCGAAGAGGTGCTCTATTGACATAACAAAATCCTTGTAATGGTTTCTGTCCTGGTAAAATTTGATCGTAAATATACAGTGGAACTTTTGGCTATGAAAATCGGATTAAATTCGATTAATAGATTATGAATGGCTGTGTCTCTTTCTTAATATATGTTACTCAAAAAGAGGCAGTGGAATGTACTTTGGTGTAATACAAGTCGCTAGTAGATGACTTTCTGAGACTAAATAAAGACGATAAGCTCTGGATGAGTGGATTCCAACATATTTAGCCGGTCTAGGCTGAATAAGTGCAATAGTTTATGGCGATAGCCATAGAAATATGGGCTGAAGTTATCTGATTAAAAATCAGCCCAGATTTTGGTTCTTTTGATAGAATAGGTAATGAAAGCGAAGATCTTAGGGATTCAAAAAACTTATTTAAAATTAACCTTTAGGCCTTGCCCAGCAGTGGTTATCACACATTGATAGTCATTGCATTGAGGAGTCGGAGCCTTCACAAGGAAATGCTCTCCTTAGTGATAATGTGACAGCGGAGATCATATCCATATGGTGGGTCTGAGGATTGACTTCTAAAGTTTGAACAACTATTTTAGCAAGTTGCTTATTAGTTACTCCTTCAGGGCGGCATGATTTTATAGAGTTAAGCTGATTAGGTGAGATAATGGATGCTACTGTTGCGAAATCAGAGATGCCTCGAAGGTAACCTAAGCAGAAACCAGCATCTATACCCGACTGCACATAATTCTTTTTTCTTTCTCCTTGTTCAGTAAAAACACTTTTACACTTATCCAGCAATAGCTCTGTATTTCCATAAGCTGGATTTAGCATGACCAATAACAGTAAAGTCATTAAAGGAGTGAGTATTTTATTCATATGCTATTTCCATTGATTGACCAATTTCCATTGGTGGCTCTATAAAACTCTCTGTCTGTGGATTTTTCTACGAGTCTGAATGCATAAAGACCACTTTCTGTTGACCTGAGAGGCTCCAAAATTTTTAAATTATCTCTTTTTATTTCTACTCCATGCTTCCTTTTTAATTCATCTGAGAGTTCTTTGATAATATCTATCTTAACAGTGTCTTGTGCCTGAGTAGGCAAGCTTAATATGAATCCAATTCTTTCAAAAAGTGATTTATCGATATAGTTCACTGAGTTCAATAGAGCAATCTGGTTATAAATCGTTGATGCTGTATGCCTGATCAAAAAAAAGTCATAGCCATAGTTGATTAGCTTTATTAATATCTCGATAAGGTAAGATGAACTTGCAATGAACGTATCGAATTCATTTTTAAGTCCTCCGATATCATCATCTATAATTGCTTTCCTTGCTTTTTCTTCGCCGGTTTTTGATATATATGATTTAAGTATTTCAAATGGCTTTCCAAAAGAGGTAATTGTTAAGGTCTGATTGGTCTTAGTATTTGTTATATGGATGAGGTTGTAATCTTTGGATTCATTTATTTGTCGATCATTTTTGTTCCAGTCAAGGTCGTCCAGTAATCGATTGATTATAGGTATCTGAGAGTGGCTAGAATTCATTAGGCTTAATGTTATGTTGAGGATGCTTTGTGATTTTTCTTCCAGTCTTTTAATTTCTTCTACTTTTCTTTGTTCATCTAACTGTTTTTTTGCAGTTAAATATACAAAAACTATGCTTGCTGCCGTTAAGCATACTCCTACCGTGCCTGATAAGTATGAGCCAAATTCACCCCACTTAGTATGTGAATTCGAGAGGCCATTGCTAAAGTTGAAGAAGTAAAGTCCAAGGAAAAATGTAAGTGAGGATATAAAGACTACAATATAATTTATTTTCATGAGAAATCTGTTTGAAGCTGAAATGCTAAGACTGGCTTGATTTATAAGAGAGTAGAGAAGTAAAGTCTTAATTCTCTCGATTTTCACAGTTAGGGCCCGCTGTGATGAGTTCTCATCATCGAGCTTAGCATCGCTTTCCATTAGCTCTTCCTCTCTTACTTAGGATGCTGGTATCAAATCTGGATGTTGATCGAAATAACACGATTTGTCTAGGATATATCCCTTCTGAACTGGGTTGGATCCTATTATACGTATTCATCCCTTTGCTCCGCCTATGAATTAATTATTTGAAACATGATTTGCTACGTATATACATCAAAATTAAGTTTTAAGAGTCTATTCTGCCCATACACTGCAGCGGGGTCGTTTGTGGCTTCCCCTCACCAGCAGATGACCACAAAGAAGAAGCCCTTAGTCTGGATGAACATCTAATAACCAATGGCCCGGCGAGGTTCATGGCTCGTGCCAATGGCGATTCTATGAAAGGGGTGGGAATCTTCGACCGGGACGCTCTCATCATTGACCGCTCGCTGACACCGATAAATGGCGATGTGGTGGTCGTGGCCCTGGGTGGGCAACTGACCTGCAAAATCTTGGATAGAGGGCGGGGGAGGCTGTTGTCGGCAAATGATAAATATAAACCAATCCCTATCTGGGAGGGGCAGGAGCTGATAGTGGAGGGGGTGGTTAAGGCGTCTGTTCGGTACCATCGCTCTTGTTAAGTTTTGTTCACAAGCCTTCTAAATGTGTAAGGATTTGCCCTATCCAATTAATCATATTTAACCTGTATGAAGAGTACTATAAAGTTTATTGGCGCTCGCTAGCTTATGTTGCTTCTGTATACCAGGTTACTGACAAACTCTTCATTCGCCTAAGAAAATGTTCTCATTTCTTTAGGGAAATAGGTTATTTTTTCCCATGGCATCCTTAGAAATTTCAATAAAACTTGTTTCCCGAAGCTAGCAAAAAGTTTGACATTGGAACCTAGCTGTCTTCGGAATGGCTAAAAGGTAATTTTGTTGGTGTTTTCGATCAAATAATGTTTTAAAAAACTTGTTGAGTATGAATTTCTACTGGCAAAAAAGCCTTTCAAAGATCAATTACTTTTAAAATTTTTATGGGTTGGATCATCTTGTAGGTTGGAATCCTAATTATTGCATCCAAAACCCATGAGAGAATCCACTTGATTTTAGTGTTACTGTTCTGATTGATCAGAGTGAAAGTCATGCTTCATGAGGAAATTAGTGATAGTTAAAGGGAGGTTTTGAAGATGTTAAAGTCTTTGGTTACCGCTATGTTTACCTTGGTAAGCGGCAGTGTTTTCGCTGAAAATAATTCTATAACTTTAAATCAGTTGGGGTCCGGTAATAATTTAACAATTGATCAGTCCGACCTAACAAACCATAATAATTCAGCCGTAAATTTCCAGGTTGGCACTTACAATCAGTCTGATATATCACAGTTTGATAACGTAATAGATAGTAAGGTGACGCTCTTTCAAGTGGGTGAGGCGAATGTAGCAGACATACAGCAGCAACAGGTCACATCAAGCACTATTTTATCCAGTCAAATAGGTTCTGCGAATTATATTCAAATGGAGATATTTTATTCTGAATCACCCAGTTTAAATGTAAAACAAATCGGTTTTATGAATCAGGCAGAGATTTCGCAAATTCAGGGAACACAAAAATCAGATAGTATTTCGATCAATCAGGCAGGAGCTGGGAATATTGCGAGCTCATTTCAGCAATCTAGTACTGATAAAAAAAGAGTATTTATCAACCAGGCGGGTTCTATGAATTTAGCTGGGGTATCCCAACTTAGATCAGTCACGGATAGTATAACTTTGATTGATCAGATTGGTTCAAGCAATCAAGGTAGGGTTATTCACATTAGGGGGGACTCTCTTAGCGCTGAAGTGAGACAAGTAGGCTCTATGAATGATGTGAGTATCCTTCAAGATGGGGAAAGGCTAATTGCATCTACCTACCAATATGGCAGTCAGAATATTATTAATATAGGTCAAAGTGGAAGTGATCAAAGTCTTGTAGCCATACAAATAGGTAGTGCAAATGTGATTGATGTCACGCATTAGTGTATTGAGTGTTAATTATAAAATAATTGATTTTTCGCTGAACTAATACTTTATACCTTATGATTAGTATTGCCAAGTGTAATCTCTAGATGGAAATATCAAAATGTTATGCTATTGCGGTGTCGAAAATCAATTTTTATTCCACATCATTCCTGTATATCCAAGTTGGCTATCCATAATTTTTTGATGCGCTTGTTGGTGTTGCTTTTGTGGGCGGGAATTCACCTATAAAAGCCGTTAAGATCAACGGCTAGACTTTTGTATCAGTGCTTCTGGGGTCGTGGCCCTGGATGGGCAACTGACCTGCAAAATCTTGGATAGAGGGCGGGGGAGGCTGTTGTCGGCAAATGATAAATATAAACCAATCCCTATCTGGGAGGGGCAGGAGCTGATTGTGGAGGGGGTGGTTAAGGCGTCAATTCGGTACCATCGCGGCGGCTAAGAAATGTACTGATTGCGCATACAGCTTGCATCAGGGGTAACTATCGATGTCTAATAGCTACAGCGCAGGGTAATATACTGGTTTTTTATACAGTAGTTACCCCTGAAAATGGTGTAAGTGGTTGATTTTGAAAGGGCGGGCCAAACCTTGTGGCTCCTGAGGTCGCGGGTTCGATCCCCGTCGGCCACCCCAGATTCTTCCTTGTTTATCAAGGACTTAAAACCTCGCCTAGTGCGGGGTTTTTTCGTTTTGGGTCTCGTGGTGCCAATTCATGGTGCCAATTTTGGCCTCAATCTATGTTGAGGTTTGAGTGAGGGGGGCTAGATATTTACCATTATTAATGGTGGCTCTGCTTTTGCGAGTAATGGTCTGAGTCTAAAAATGTGCTTTGGAGTTACTTCACCCGAATCCTGAGTTGGCGCTTGCCTATTTATATTAAAGCAGGATCAGGGACTTTATGGATTGAGTCCAGCTCTCATTATTTAAATATATCAAGCTCCTAGCTGACAACTTCCCCCCCCTTTTTTTTTGATTGTTTGCTTAAAAGGCAGTTTCGATTATTTGTGTGAGGTGTGAGAGCGATAAGCCTCAGACTTATGCTTCATCCCTTAAAAATCACAGAATTTTCTTCCTTGCCAATTTTGTAGTTGTATCAAGAAGAATTTTCGCCTTTGTTGATACTTCAGCTAGGTAGTCCGGGAGATACTCGGAAGGAGGTGCGTTTCTTGCATTTATGATTGCATCATTCATTGCATTGTAAGCCTCTTCTACTTCTTTTGAGTGTTTTTCGTTAAAGAGGAGTTTTATGTTTGCCATTGTTCCCCTGAGTTTCATTTTCGATTTAATAAAGTCATCTGAGAGTTCATTCATCTCCTGTTGGTTCATTGTGCGCACCCCAGTGTCATGTAATTCCAGGGCCTCATGGTTATGAATTATGATATTTGCTGCTTCACATGTAGACTTTAAAGTGTCAAACCGCTCAGCCCAAAGTTTTTCAGATTTTGATTTTAGTATTGCAAAGAAAGCTCCAATTCCTGCGCCAAAGAATGCAATAACTAACGGGGTGTAATTTGCCATGTTATCTCTGATACCTGTGTTTTCAAATGCATTAGTTTTTGTGTGCCTTCCTAATTTTTTATTTTTTCGTATTGGTTTTTCTAGTTGAATTTTTCAATTATTGTTCTTTTGTGTGTTGGATTGATGTGATTGTAAAAGTCAATAAGCCAAATTTGCTTATTTCTAACGGATGGATTGTTGCTAAGGTTTTCGGGAATTGCTTTTTCTATGTGGGTCCAAGATTCTTCTGGCTGTCTATTGGTCAAGAAGTCTATAAAAGTTAATCCGTCATTTTCTAGGCAGGTTGGGAGCTCTATTTCACATGAGTCAAAATTAGGACCAACTAAATCAAGAAGCTCTTTACTAATTACCACTCTTGGTGTGATGGCGACTTCTGACTCCAGTCGGTAAGCATCTATCATGCCCTGGCTAAATAAGAAATCTTCTGTGGAGAAGTGTTTCCCGTATGAGAGCCCTCCTCTACATAATATTCCTTTACTTAAAAGATTGTACTGATAATCGGATATAATTTTTATTAGAGCAATATAATTATCTGTAGAATATGGTAATGCGAAAACTACAGAGTCAGAAAACTGTATTAACTGGAGATTGGGGAAGTCAGTCTTTAAGTTTTTAGTTTCTGAATGGCACTCATATAAGGATTCGATGAATTTTTGTTCTCCATTTGGAGTCTGACAGTCATGATTTACCATGGAGGAGAATCCTAGCAGGTCTATAAATGCGACTATGTAAGATTTTAGCTCTACTGTCATTAGTTCAAAAGCTCAAGATTGTTGGCTAGTTGTGCAATACAGTTTTTATAATTATTCATCCTTTCCTTGGCTTGTGTCCAGGCCACTCCAGACCATGCTGCTCCTTTTTCATTTGTTGTTCGGGTGTCATCGATTGTGATGTCAAACATTGCTTTTCCGCATTCTTGCATAATCGGAGCTAGCCCCTCAAAATCTTGAATTTGCGAGGCCACAATTTTTTCACCTTGAAGACCTGAGGTTAAATCTTTTTCATCTTCATTAAACTTGCTCAGGGAGGGGAATAGAGATGTTTCCACTTTTGGTGGAATTCTGTCCATCCACATTTGATATGTGGGTTTGGGTTTTCCGCCCCGAATTTTATAGTTTTGAAGAATTACCCCAAGGAATTTTGGCTTACCTTCTCTAATTGGTAGCTCTATCTCTTGGAACTCATGAAATATCTGCCGGTGTTCTTTGATCCATTTCGATATGATAGTGGAGAGAGTCCCAATTGCTTGAACATTAAACCTGTCTGGAGCCGTTGGTACAAAATACCCATCGCAAGATAGAAAGCAGGCTCTGGTCAGAGCGCCAGAACTGGGTCCAACATCTATTAATACGTAGTCTAGTTGGTTGGCGCTACCATATCGATCTAAAAGATCTCCGAGGGCTACATAGGTTCTTTTTTCGTGTGTTTTATTTGAAAATCTTTGTATGTGGGCCTCTGCTAGTGCATCCTCAATCGAGCTTAAGTTCACATCACCTCTTAAAAGTTCTAGGTTTTCTGCAACATTAATAGTTTCGACTTTTGCGAGCTCTATTTGTGAAGTGTTGCCATCAATTCTAGGTTTTAATAGTTCTAGAAGGCTAGTTCCATTTAGCTCATAACTGATCTGTGTGTGTCTCTCTTTCTCGTCTAGTTCTGCTATTAATGGGGCTAGCATTAGTTCAGTAAGGTTGGCTTGTGGGTCTGCATCTACAGCAAGAACTTTTTTTCCACTTTGTGCTAAAAAATGGGCCAAGTTAAAGGTGGTGGTTGTTTTTGAAACACCGCCCTTATGATTGTACAAGGTGATTATTTTCGTCATTTTAAATCCTCAAGCCGGTCAAGGGGTGAAATCGAGTTCAAGTCGTAAGTCTATTTTTTTGGGGAGAGCTAGTGTTTTTAAGCTTCCTACTTTGAACAAATGGTGGAATGTTGTGAATAGCCGCGGGGTTTCAAGTGGTGTCACCTAATGTGAAAGGTGTAATCTAAATAGCATTTCTGCTGAAATCAAGAGATCATTTGGGTTGAGAATTTTAGCTTTTCTCAATGTTAGGCTTGATTCTTTGAAGGCTAACCACCCGATCCGCTGTACGGTTATATCGCTCAGCCATAGACCGCGTCTTATGTCCGGTGAATTTTTGAACATCTCCTTCAAAATCACTGGCAGCTTTGATCTTTAAGTCATGAAAGCGAAATCGCTGCTTGATGGCACCAGACGCTAGGGCTGCTCTCTGCTCGCGAAGCCATATAGCGTTGAAGCCAGTACGGGTGTAGGCGCGGCCTGCGCGGCTGCGGATGATATGGGTGGTTTGGATTTGTGCTTCGGTGTTAGTGGCTACTGCGCGATCAACGGCTTCTTTGAGGGCTGAGCTCCATAGCTTTAGCTGGGCTTTGCCTGTCTTGGCTTGCACAATAAGCAGGCCGTCTTCTTGAATCTCTGCGCGGGTGAGGGCAAGTACATCTTGTTGCCTGGCGGCACAAAGGTAGCTGATTTCCATAGCGCACTGGTGCATTACGTGGCCGTGATCGCCCAGCCATTGCCAGAAGGCTTGGTACTCCCAGTCTTCTACGTAGCGCCCACCTGCTTTCTCTTTCAGGCTTTTAACTACCGCCGTTGGATCTTCAATCTTTACGAATCCTCTGGCTTTACCCCATTTCATAACAATGCCGAGGAATGTCTTCTCGCGGTTTGCGGCTGTGGGATGTTCGGCTCCGCGGGCATCAAGGAACATCTGTACCAAAGGGGAGGTGATGTTATCCGGTTCCATTTCCCCAAATACCGCCAGAATACGCAGGCTATAGCGGTGGTAATCTTTCTGGGTTTGAGGCTTGATGTGTTTGGTATATTGCGGAGAAGCGAAGTAGAGTTCTGTCAGGTCTGTGAGGGTGAATGTCTTCTGTACCAAGCCTGCCTGATACTTTTCGTAAGCGGCCCACACTTCTGATTTGCTAGCGTTGAGGTCGGCTAGATGCTGTATAGGCCACCCTCTGCGCCTTACGCGGTATCCGCGAGGGTAGCGGACAACATAAGGTGGCATCCATGCATTTTCGGGGTTGCGCCTTCTGCCCATTAGCTTGCTGCTCCAAGGTTAAAGCCTGGGGGTAGGTTAACACCGGCTAAGTCGGGTTTTGAAACCCCTCGGGCCAGAATGGCTTGATTTACCATTTCCCAGGTGAGTGCAGGGGATCGGTCCTTTTTCAGCACATAGGGAATCCGATTGGCATCGAGAATACGCTTTTGCTCCTCGGCATTTTCGGCGCCAGCGCCCGTTAGTCGGCCTATCTCATGCTTGGTTAGCAGGTTCCCCATCGCACATCCCTCGCGTTGTTGTCTTCTACCTAAAAAGCCCGCACTTGGCGGGCTGCGAAAACTATTTTTAATTAAGATCAAGCGTATTGCGGTTCTGCCTGGGGTTTTGATTCTGGGTGAGGGCAGTCTTTGGGTTTCTCTTCGATGATTTTCTTATCGACTATGCGATAAATTTTTGCCTTGTCGGTTTTTTTATCGAATATCTGCGCCCAGTCGGTAAACAGGTCATTTTGAGCGATGCACTGTACTTCTTCGAAGGCCTCCTCTTCAGTGGCGTAGGAGCGCTTGAAATCTTTAATGCCGCCCATCAATAGGTTGTAGGTGCCAGTAAGCAGTGCGTATCTTTCCATTGGATTTTCCCATTTTTAAAAATGGGCTCCATACCGGCAGCCCAAGGATGGTTACCTCTGACTGAATGCGCCGGGGGGCGGTTAACTTTTATGGCCGTTTAGGTAAGCGACCCGGTTAGCAGCCAGTTCTGGCGAGTTGTGATCGGAGTCGGTATGCCAAGTACCACTAGGATCGTAAAATCCAACAGTCCATAGGCCAGGTTCAGTTTTCTGATAGACGTACATGATTTTCACCCTACTTTTTTATGCTCTAAAAAATCCCGAATCCACACCATGCCCTTCGATGTCACTTTGGTATTGATATACGGCACCTTCACCGGGCCACGGCTATATTCGGCATTCTCTGCAACCAGTAGCCCCTGCTGTACCGCGGCCTTTGTCGGTGAGTTGCGCATAGGTTCACGGCTATGCAAGAGGTCGCTATTTCGCAGTAGCTTCAACAGGTTGTTTCTGCCCATTTCTAAAGTTCGGGCGGCCTGGGTGATGGTGAAGAGTTTTTCCTTTTTCACGCTGCCTCCTGGTCCTTCAAATTTTGTTCTGATGGTTGGCCCTGAATAGCTTCGGAGAGAGCGGCTATCTGCTCGCGCATACCGTTTATTTGTAACTGCTGAGTTTCTACCGTGGCCATTAGGTCTTGAGTGATTTTTAGTAGTTGGGAGAATTCATTCATGGTCCGCCCCTACTATTTTTTTGAACTTCCGCTCCCTGCCAATTGCCGGCTCCCAGTATTTGCAAAGCTGACAACTCCAGCCGCGCAATAACAGCTTCCCGTTGAATACTGGCCCTGCGGGTTTTCCGCAAAGGGCGCAATGTATCTGTGGCAGCTGCTGCGGCTGGTTCATGCTGCGCCTTTCCTCTGGGTTTCAAGGTGAGACCACTCGACACAAAGGGTGCGAAATTTTTTTTCGCCCTGTGCGATTACGTTTTGGGGCTCCTTGCCTTGATAGCGAAGTGTCATCACGTTGAGAGCGTGCTGATAGTTCTTCCCATCAAGTAGTGATAACTCGGCAACGGGAACCGTAAAGTCGTTGCTGTTCCAAGCCGAAAGCAACACCTGTGCGGCAATTGCACTAGCACCGGAGTATCCGTTGGCTACAGTGAGCAGCGTTTCTACACTCTGGGTTGGGCTGAAAGTATTCATGCTGCATCACCTCCAAAAGGTGGCCAGTCATTTTGGTGCACTGGCCGAGCAAAAGTGGGTTTTGGCTGTACGAACCGGATGAGCGTTTTGCGATCCGCGTTGGCGATATCGGCGCGCTGCTTGAGGCGATCTACGTCGTTTCTGCTCATAGCCGTTGGATGTACAAACACGGTGGCGGTCATGCGATTCCCTCCCGGTTGTTGCGGATGCGAATGGTTCGAACTGTGGGGCGGCGCTGGAAGCGGGTGCGTAATTGGTCTTGAGCATCAACACCCATGCCGCTGAGTACACAGGCGAGCAGAGCGAATTGAATCAATCCGTGCTTTACCGCCTTGGCCACCGCTTCAGTACTGTTGCGGGCATGCAGCTTGTAAAAGCATTCCGCCAGCAAGTTGGTTACATTGGCTACAGAGCACTGCATAGCTTCGGCGGCTTCTTTGTTGGAGAGGCCACGGGCGCGATGTGTAAGCGCTTCAGCTTGGCGTGGCGCCAATGGCCTTAGATTGCTGGCTGTGTGCATTTTGATGCCCTGTCCTTGGTTAATAATTGCAGTAGCCGAAAGTAAATTATCTGGCCAATAGTCATAAGTTAATTTCTTAAAAGGCCCTCTCCTTGATATGCTCAGAGAGCGCTTATCACGGAGGATAAGAATGAAAAAAATAAGACATGCAGTAGTAGGAGTTCTGCTAGCGACTGGCCTTGGTGGCTGTACTGCAACGAACCAGGCGCCAGTGTTTATTAGTGAGTACTTTGCTTTAGAGCACCTTTCAACAAAGCAAGAGATATTGAGTAAGGCGAGGCAAGCTTTGTTGAGAGATGGGTTTCAGATTTTATCCTCTGATTTAGAGGCTGGTTATATCTCTACAACCCTAAAAAACTGGAAACTTACGCCGGAGCAGGCCAATTGTGGTGCTAACGAGGGCAGAGATTATTTAGAGGATAATTACACCAAGACAGAAGTTGCCTTTAATGTGGTTGTTGATGATAGGGATGTGATTGTTCGTTCAAACATTCAGGGCGAATACTTACCGGGGAAGCCGGCACAGGATCTCACTTTGAACTGTGTTTCTCGCGGTGTTATTGAAGTTGAGATGGTCAAAAAAATTCTATTGTGACTCTCAGCATTCAGAAAGGCCCGCTAATGCGGGCTTTTTTTTGTCCTACTCAGGGGGGTAGGAGCCAATAATTACGTCACAAAAGGATATATTTTTGCCTGTAACTTCCATCGGGGAGTAGGTTGGGTTGATGGGGCGTAGATAAATATGGCCCATGTCTTCTGCATAGCTTTTGAAGGTGACCTCACCATTTATTTTGGCGATAACTCGGCAGCCATTGGTCAGAGGTTTGTCGGGGTCGACAAATATTGTTTTCCCCTCTGGATAAGAGCGCTGGGCTGGGTAAGGGCTAGTCATGCTATTGCCATTCACTCGTAATGCGTAAGCGCGGCCTGAGTGAGTACCGGGGCAGGGCAACCAAGCTTCGGCTTCCCCAGGCTCTAATAGATCTACTGCGCTATATGGGAATTTATACAGGAGGTGGGTGTGAGCTTTGAAGCTGCGGCATGGGCCATTAAACGCAGGACCAGAACACCAGCAGCAAAGCTAGTTTTAATCGCGGTGGCCGATTGCCATAACAGTGACACGGGGCAGTGTGACCAGGGTAATGCCTACCTGGCCGATGTTGCGTAATGCACAAAGCGTTCGGTGATTAATGCTATCGAAGAGTTGGAAGAACTGGGCTACCTGAGCGCCGAAAAATCCAACGGGCGCAGGACCAATTATGACCTCTTTCTACACGTAAACCGGTGAAAATGACAACACGTCTTTCTCTATAGAACCAATAAGAAACCAGTAGAGAGAGGTACAGTTCCAAATCGCGCCAACCCTAAACGCGGCATACGCTTGCCTGGAAACTGGGTTCTTACGGACAAATTTCGCACCGAAGCCCAACGCCTCCGCCCAGACTTGATCCCCAGAATCCACGACATTGCCGAAAGCTTCCGCGATTACTGGATATCCCAATCCGGCCAGCGGGGCGTAAAACTCGATCGGCTCGCCACTTGGCGCAACTGGCTAAAACGCGAGAACTGCCTAGCACCGCCACTCCAAGCTCAAAGGGAGAAACAAACGCGGGATCGATCGATTAACGACTTGTTGTCAGATACACCCTGGTAAAACTCAATCACCAAGGAGCGCTCACCATGTGCACAGTCACCATCCCAGAAGCCATCGCAAGGATTTCCACCACCAATCCCAGCAGCCCGCTGGCCGTATTCCGCACCAAGTACGCTCACCTCGTGGAGGTTGTGTTCGCGAATACGGTGGTTACCCAATTCTGGATAAACCAGGGTCATATAAATTACCTGGGCACCTATCACCGGGACAATTTGCATGCAGCCGAAAGGCGACTTCAGGATTATTTCGAGAGCATGCCGCAGGCTGCTTGATGGAGTGCTTGGCTGGTTTTTGGTTGCTTGAAAATTGCTTGGGGGGCATGACATGAAATTCGAAAGTGCTAGACAAGCGTGGCACGACGCCTTTGATAGCTCCACAGCTGCATTTGATTATGAAGCCATGGGCGGCAGAAGTACGGTTTCCTCATCTGGGAGAGGGCGAAAAGTTGTAATTCGCGGAGAGGTGCAGGGCAGGGCCAACCAAGTCATTTGTCGGGTTGCAGCCCCAACAGTAATTGCGAAAGAAACCCCCGGAGCCAAGGACAGCGGCAACCGCATCATGGACGCCTGTGAAAAGGGATTAATCCAAAATGCAGTCGCAAAGCTGCGAGCGAGTGATCCGTTGGCATACTGCTGGGGCATGGCCGCCTACGCCCCGCCAGCCTCAAGAGTCAAAGAGCGAGCGACACTACTGAAATACTTGATGAGTGAGTTCGACAAATGGCAGGAACCGCACCCGCGAGAAAAGGTTAGCCAGCTAGTGCTATTTTGTATTAATGCGTGTGCACTGCGCGATGTAAATGGCCGATTAATAGATCTGGGCCAAGCGCGGACAATATTAAGGTGTGACAAAAAGCGGTGGGATGGGGAGTGGGTAAAAATTTGGAAACGTTTGCAACGGCGTTTGGACCCTCTACCCGCAAGAGCTTTGGGGCCTATTTCTGAATTTGTGCTGGAGTACAGGGAGCGGCTTAAAGCCGCTTGTTGACAGCTTTGTCCTGAGAGGGTATAAATTTCCTAGCATGCAGTTTTTCTGCTTTGCAAAATTAAACCGGCCACTGAGCCGGTTTTTTTGTGCCTAAAATATCTGGCCGTCCTGATGGTTAGCTCTTTTTATTCTGAATTTATTAAATGTTTAAATGTTAAAAACCATTAATGGATTAACCGATATTAATGATTGTATACATATTTTGTTCTGCCAGGTTAGTCAGGTATTTTTTGTGAAGATGTTCTAAATGAGATGATCTGAATCTCATGATTCTTGTTTGTAGTGAAATTAATTTGTAATGTATTGCGCGCCAACCATTTGAAATATTTAAATTGAATGCTAATGAAGGTTGGGTTACTAGTTAAAAAGAATCTCAAGGAAAATTTTGAATGAGAAAGGTAGTTTTGCCATTTGCTTTGGCTGTTGCTTCGGTTTTTGCTACATCTGCTGCATTTGCAGCAACTCCATATAAGTATGACTATTGCACTTCTTTAGGGCTTGGTGGAGATACGAGCAAGGTTAAGGGGGATAGGTACGTTATAGCTGGCTCTACTAAAACCTATGAGCATGAAGGTGGTTCGGCATTCTATAAAGAAACTGCCTTATTTAACACTAAGGAAGGTTATGTTGGTGCTGATGATTACAGTTACCAAGACTTCAAGTGGGTGGCGAAAAAGAATATCAACTTCCCAACCCGTGGCTCAAATTATGTATCGATAGGGATACCGGTTCCGGCTGAGGTTGGTGGTAAAACTGATCTGTGTAAAAACATTAATGTTCAGTCTGCCCCCACTATCTCGGTAAAAGCGTTGAATGCTAATGCTGGAATATATGCAGCAGTAAACAGTTCTTACGATACTTCATACTCCAAGGCAGCTCTTGAGGGAGCGAAGGTTACTTATACTTGGTATTTTTCAAATATGACTTACCCTGGTACTAATTACCAGAAGGTTACTTCAACTCCATACACAACTCTTTATACTGATTTTGGTGGCACCTATATGGTGATGGCTACCATTAATGATGGCGCACATTCAAAGAGTGTAAATTTAGGGCAAGTGCGAGTTGCAGGCGGTGCAACACCATGTGATCCCTTCTGCACCAATCCAGCGGATTAATTAATTTCGCTACTTTCAAGGAGCCCGCTTTATGCGGGCTTTTTTGTGCCCGAAATCCGGGAGCTAATACCTCATGTTTGAATTAACGCGATTCGCCTATGGGCCTGATGCCACATTGGGGCGGCTGAGAGTGCGTGACTGTGTGTTTTATACGGTAGAGCGCCCGTGGTTGGGAAATCGTCCGCTCGAGAGCTGTATTCCTGAAGGGATTTATTCCTGTAAGCCCCATAACTCTCCGAGGTTCCCCAAAGTCTCAATAGGTTGAGGGGCCCGCTCGGAAACGGGCCTTAAACTCTTAGTTTACTTTTTGCAGTTTAACCAAGGGAATGTGCATCTTTGCTCAGGGGTGCCTTCTTATTCGTTATCACTCGATGATGCGTGAGTGAATGTTGCAGTCGATAGTGCCATAACTGTTGCAAAAAGGGCGATTCCAAAATATTTCATAGATAATCCAAATTATTTTATTACTTCCGTTGTCGAGTTTTTACATTAGCAAAAGACCTTTTGAAAATGAAAAAACGCAATCTGTTCGTACCAAGTATTTGTCCAATAAATCCTTATAGTTTCAGGGGGGCTTTGTTGGCCATTAATTAAAGCTGTTTATATGGGCAGTATTTTGTTGGCGCCTAGGTATTAATATATGTAAGGCTGCCAAGGTTTTCATGTGGCGACCGTCCATCCTTCCTTAAACCAGCTTCCCTGCCGGTTTTTTTGTGCCTGAGATAGTGAGGGCGTCGCCCGATAGGTTGGCAAGCAATCACAGGAAAATCAACAGCCGGTTAGGCTGCTGAAAAATGCCTTTAGAAATTGTAGGTCAGGGCAAGGGAAGAAAGGGTGGGTTTCTTTTTGTCCATGTTAAAAATAGTGTGCTCTAAGCTAAGGCTCCAGTTGTTGTAGTTCCACCCTGCGGAAATTCCATAGTAAAAATCACTATCTTTTGTACCATCTTTGCCAGAGCCTTCAAAGTTAGTACTCTCGGTGTCTGTTACATTCCCGTTGTAATCAGTCCAGGTTTGTTGCATGTTGAGAGTACTTTTATATTTCAAATCTGCATCCCACGAGTGGAATCCTGTGCGTACTCCAGCATAAAAATCTTTGGTTACATCTGTGGTAAATAATATACCCAGCATTTTTGATTTGATACTGAGGGTTCTCTCCCTGCTTACTTCACGGTGGGAGGTGTAGGGGCCAGAATCTAAGTCATATGACTCGTCTGTAATGAAATTGTCGCTGCCATCAGCATCTCCCAGATCTGCATAACCAGCTTCAAGGGCAAAGAAGCGGTTAAGACGGTAACCTAAAGCTATGGTCCAGCCTTTAGGGGTGGAAAGGTCTACACCGATATTTGCTGAAGCTTCATATGAAGAAACATTCGTGTCTACCTTTCCATAAGAAGATCTCAGGTAAAAGTTATTTTCCGTCGCCATTGAGTTGGATGCAGAAAAGAGGATGACAGAGGCAAGAATTAATTTGTTCAAAAGATATCCTTAAATAAATGCAAAAGAGCTGTCTAATTCAAAATAGACGCTGGTATAACTTATACGATAGTACAACTAAAACCCTGTTCTTCATTGTGGGGAGAGTGTCAAGAAGTAATTACTCTGTTAACAGCAGAGGAAAAATGTCAGAACTTAAGTTAGGCGCATAATGCAATAGCCAAGTACCCCTAGTCAAAAATAAATCTACCCCTCCCACACGCTTGGCTTTCTCATCTCTTAAACATTTAAACACCGAGGCACCATGTTCCAGAATGACCATTTCAAAGAGTCGGAATTGGCCTGCCGATGTTGTGGCAAAAATCATTTCAAAGATGAAACGCTAAAGCGCCTGATTAGAGTCAGGGAGCGCTCCGGCAAGCCAATGGTTATCAATTCCGGTTATCGTTGCCCAGCTCACAACAAACGATTAAATGCGACCATGACTCATGCCACCGGGCAAGCTGTTGATATTTCTGTGGCCGTAGGCAGAGCACATGAGCTTATGAAAGTTGCCTTAGAAGAAGGTTTCAGCGGTATAGGGGTGAAGCAGAAGGGGCCGATCAAAAAGCGGTTTATCCATTTGGATGACCTTGATTCAATTCCTGGCGAGCGTGCGCGCCCTACGGTGTGGAGCTACTAATGATTTCCGCTATATCTGACTTATTCGGCAAGGTCATAGACAAGGCATTCCCGGATAAGACAGAAGCCAATCGCCTAAAGGCGCAGGTGGATTCAAAGTTAATCTCAATGGACCTGGAGGAGCTGAGAGCGGCTACCCAGGTAATCACTACAGAAGCTGGGGGAGAGTCATGGCTACAAAGAAACTGGCGGCCAGTAACAATGCTCACATTCGTGGGGCTGATCGTCTTTCATTGGCTGGGGTGGACAGCGCCAAACCTCAAGGCTGGCTATATGACTGCTATTGGTGCTGGAACTTTCGCGGGTTGGCTTGCAAACAACTGGCTTGGTCTTGCTGGTGTGCTGATAGCTGCGGCAGGTTTAATGGTTAATTGGTATTACAACCACAAGCGCTTGAAGCTGCAGGAGCAGCAGGGCGGGGACGATGGACGTTAGTGTAAAGCTGGATACTTCAAAGTTTGATCGAGCATCTGCTGAATTAAAAAAGCAATTACCTTATGCCAGTTCGATAGCCCTAAATAACGTGGCCTTTCGTATACGTGGAGAAGAGCGCTCAGCGATGGGGCGTGTATTTAAAAACCCGGCAAAGTTAACGCTGAACTCTGTACTGGTGAAGAAAGCCACAAAGCGTTCTGGCATTGCCAAAGTCTTTATCCGTGATGAGGTTTCTAACGGAACTGCACCGAGTAAATATCTGGCCCCGTCGGTCATGGATGTGAACCGAAACGACAAGCGCTTTGAGCGTGCCCTTCGACATATGGGTGTCCTGCCTGCTGGTATGTATGTGGTGCATGGTGAGGCGGCGAGATTAAACAAGCATGGGAATATCTCGGTCGGAACCTATAAAAAAATCCTGGCTGAATTACGGGGTAACCCTGGCTCTACAAGGGGGGCAGGTAGTGCGCAGGGTAAGAAGGGTAAATATTTTGTTGGCAAAGTTAATGGTGCCTTAGGCGTTTGGAAGAGGGCAGGCGGTAAACGTCGGCCAACGGTTAAGCCCATCCTGATTTTCCTTAAAGGAAAGCCAGATTACCGTAAACGTTTCCCTTTTATCCGAATAGCTGAAAGCATAGCGCGGCGTCACCTTCCGATTGAACTGGATAAGGCTATGGACCATGCGATTGCGACCGCAAAAGACTTTGCCCGAGACCTCAAAGCGCTCGGGGATGTCAGCAAGATCAATCTGCATATCAACTGCCCTGATGGGGATGTGTTCGATGGCACTGCCATTTACAACCTGCTCAAAGATCACAAAGCCGAGGTGGAAACCTGGATTGAAGGCATCGCAGCCAGTATGGGCAGTGTGATCGCCTTAGCCGGGGACACGGTTCATATCGCTGAGAATGCCTATTACATGGTGCACAACCCCAGCGCCGGTGTGCGAGGCGATGTGCGTGCCTTGGAAAAAACTAAGAGCCTGCTGGCAAAAGTCAAAACCACCATGATTGGTTTGTATTCCTCCCGCACCGGAATGTCGGATGAGGAAGTCAGCCAGGTGATGGATGACGAGACTTGGTATACCGGCGCCGAAGCCGTGGAAGCGGGTTTTGCCACTGACACGACAGCAGCAATGGAAATGGCTGCCAGCTTTAACGCCGATCACTTAAACCAATTCAAAAATACCCCGCAAGCCATTAGTGCATTGGTTATGCAGGGGCCCGTTGAATTTAGATTTCCGTCTGCGGTTGCAGGCAATCCAAACCAAACCCATAGCCAGGAGGCGCAAGCCATGCCGAAAACTACCTCCACCACGCCAGCTGCAACCGCTGCGACCGAGGTTACCCCAGAAATGAAAGCGCAATTTGCAGCAGATGAGCAAAAGCGCAAAGACACCATCAAAGCCGTATTTAAAGGCTTCGAAGCACACAGTGTTGTTATGCAGGAATGTCTCAATGATATGGACTGCACCGCTGAAAAGGCCAAGGATAAACTGCTCACAGCCCTGGGTAACCAAACCCCAACCCCAGTGCAAAGCTACAGCGTAGTGGTGCAGGAAGGTGAGGGCATTAAGCGCATCAAGGCAGATGCTGAGAATGCCATTGCCATGCGTGCCTTTGGTGAGAAACGCACCGAAGGCAATAGTATGGCCGGCTATACCATGCTGGAAATTGCCCGCATGTTTATGCACGCCCACGGAAAGAATTTATCGTGCCTGGACAAAATGGGCGTGGTTGCCGCAGCGTTTACTCATAGCTCTGGTGACTTCGCGACGGTCCTCGGCAATATTGCTAATAAATCCATGCTGAAGGGTTACTCTGAAGCGGCAGAGGTTTTTCCGCAGTTTACCGCCACTGGAAACTTAAGCGATTTCAAGATAGCTACTCGCACGGATCTTGGCACCTTCCCCTCATTGCGCCAGGTGGCACCTGGGGCAGAATTTAAATACGTGAGTATTGGAGAGCGTGCCGAAACTGCCGCTCTGGCTACTTACGGGGAACTCTTCTCCATTACGCGCCAGGCGATTATCAATGACGACCTGGGGACCTTCACCCGAATCCCACAAAAGATGGGTCTCGCTGCTATTCTCACCGTGGGGGATCTGGTTTTCAGTATCCTGATCAACAATCCCAAAATGGCCGATGGCAAGGCCTTATTCCATACTGACCATGGCAATCTAGCTGCTAAGGCAGGTATCAACACAGCCAGTATCGACGCCGCGCGGGTATTGATGGGCAAACAGAAGGACGGTACCGCTTTCCTAAATATCCGCCCTAAATTCCTGCTGTGTGATATTGCCGACGAGGGTGCCGCAAAGGTTGCGTTGGAGTCAGAGTTTGAAGTGGGTGCTTCTGAGAAATCCAACACTGTACCCAACAGTGTGCGCAATATTGCCAGCGTAATCTCCGATGGTCGCCTTAGCGGTCATAACGGTTGGTACCTCAAAGCCGACCCGGTAGCGCACGACACCATCGAAGTGCTTTACCTGGATGGCCAGCAAGCCCCAGTACTGGAGCAGCAAAATGGCTGGAATATCGACGGGGTGGAATTCAAAGTCCGCCTGGATGCCGCTTCGAAAGCCTGGGATGCAAAAGGCATGGTGAAAACGCCCAAGACCTAATACCCAGTTCGAACCAAACTAAACCTGAAAGAATCTGAAAAGGGCCACACATCGCGGCCCTTTTTATTGCAACAGTTATTAACCCAATCGAGAGAAAGAGAATGGCTACTAATTTTGTGCAAGACGGGCGCATGCTGGATTACACCAATAACACCAGCGCGGTAATTATCTCTGGCCAGGTGCTAGCAGTAGGCGCAGTGCTAGGTGTGGCGATGGATGATATCGCCGTGGGTGAGTCCGGTGTGATCGCTATTGAAGGTGTATTTAGTGTACCCAAGGTATCCGCCGCAGAGATCAGTCAGGGGGAAACCCTCACCTGGGATGCATCCGTAGCAGCCTTTGATAGCAGTGCCGCAGCAGCCGCAACCGGCGATATTACCGGCCCCACCGTCTTTGCCGCAGAGGCAGCCGGTAATGGCATTACTAGCTTAGCGGTCAAGTTTACCGGTGTTCCGGGCACTGTAAAGGCCTAGGTGATCCATGGATCTGGACCAAAGAGCCGCGGAGCGCGCGTTTCGCAAATGGGGCAAGCCCGCTACCTGTACAGACGGTAGCGGTGCTGAACCTATTGATTGCCGGGTGATTAAAGATCAAGAGATCGACGAGTTCGAAGATGATGAGCGAGTGCGGGTACCGCGTATCGAGTTGAGTCTGTTGGTGAGCGAAGTAGGGGCTTACAACTCAGAGGCGGTGATTACCCTTGGTGGTGTGGCGTATTTAGTACGCAAGCGGCTTTCGGATGATGGGGTGGTTTGGCGGGTGCTGGTGGATGGGTAGCCCAAAAAGTCGAGTTACTGGATTAAGACCTTTAGGTGTATTAAGGGTGGTCGAAAAATGTACAGTCGTGCATTTTATAACAAAGATCAGCAGCAGATGCTCCTATTTCTAGATGAAACTCTGTAACCCATTGATACTTAAAGGGTTCCAAAAGTGATATAAAGCAGAGAAAATACAGAATTATAAAGACGCTGCTTTATATCTTTTTTTGTACATTTGCGCCAAGTGCAGATAGCTTATTGATTTTCTAAATTTTTTTCATCATCGAAGAAAATGGGGCTTAGAAATATAGAGCAGGGTGATATAAAGAAGCTTCTTTTGAATTAACTGTTATAAGTCATGATGAGAAAATGCCCAAAATGTAAAGAGAAAACTGTAAAGGTAAAGATGTTATCTTTCTCAAGTAGAATGCATTGTGAGAAATGCTTTTTCCAGTATGAATATGCAGCCTTATCTAAGAGGGTGATAGCGTTCGGGTGCGCGTTTATACCTATTCTTGCTATTTACTTGGGATTGAGGTTTCAAAGTTTACTGGTTTTTGGCTCCTTACTACTAGCGGGTCCGTTTTTAGCTGAGTTTGTTTTTGCAAAATACTGCCCACTAAAGCCAGTTAGTGCTAGGGCGTTAAGGAAGAAACATCGCGGCAAAAACTTATAACAAACTGCGGCACAATCGCCCGCAAAAAGCGCGGGCTGGACTCGCTGCACTACGTTTCGCTCGCCTGTGCGCAGAGCGTTACATGCATATGAGAAATATCCTACTCATCTTTATGCTTTTGACCGGCAATGCCATTGCAGAAGTAGATTTGGTCAAGGTAGATAAATCCGAGAACAAGCTCTATCTGCTGGATGGAGAAAAGGTGGTTCGTGAATATCATGTTGCTTTTGGTAAGAATCCAAAAGGCCACAAGCAACAAGAGGGCGATGAAAAGACACCTGAAGGTCGCTACATCCTAGACTACAAAAAGGAAGATTCATCATTTTATAGAGCTATGCATGTCTCATATCCTAATCAGAAGGATAAGGATGTCGCTGAAGAACTGGGTGTTTCCCCTGGTGGTTTCATAATGGTTCATGGTCAAAGAAATTGGCTGGGTTGGTTTTCACCAATAACTCAGCGTTTTAATTGGACTAACGGTTGTATAGCCTTAACAAACAGTGAAATGGATGAGTTCATGGATCTGGTAAAGGTGGGAACTCCGATTGAAATTCAGTGGTAAGGGGCATGTAACAAGGTGCGGCAGACCGACGTCTTACTTTGTGCACTTTTTGCGCAGTCGCTACGCTCCTATCTTTGCACAAAAAATGCACAAAGTAAGCCGCCGCTGCGCACGGCGTTATGTGAACACATGAATTACTACATACTTTCAAAAAATCTTTACTTAGGTCAATCGAGACTGGAGCATGCTGATTTAAGTATGGGCATGGTTCATGGACGTTTTATACAAGGACCTGGCTATCAAAAAGTAAAAAGTGTTTTTAAGCTGTTCGCCAGCAAGCAATATGATGAGTATCATCAGAAGAGAGATGATTTGGAGTTAACGCTTCTAGATGAGTCAGGTAATAAAATTTCTACTGGCTTTATTCATATTGAAGACTATTCTCCAGAATTTGAAGAGATTAGTGTAGAGGTCAAGTTAGTAAACGCCCAGTCATGGGCAGGTATTGAAAACACATAACTAGGCCAAGCAGGCTCACCCAGCTGATAGCTGGGCTGGACGGCCTACGCGCTGCTTCGGCCGCCCCTGTTGGCAACGTTATAAGTCATAGGAAGTATCGTGCTTCAATGGGATGAAACAGAATTTGTTGGGATTTTGGAAGTAATCCCTGAGGTTGTCGAGGATGAAGGCGGTGGACCATTTTATGTTTTCAGAGTCCAGGAGAGCGGCCTTGAACTAGAACTTACAATATTTCCTTTTGAGGAGGACGTTCGATTCAGGTTGTTCCGAGAAAATCAGAATCATGTTTTGTTCGAATATCAAATAATGGGGTGCAAGTTCGCGCGTCATACCCCTGCTCCCAACCAAGAGGGTTATCTTTCGTTCATAAGCAAAACTGGTATCGAGGTCACGCTCTCTGTTAAACCAGATATCGAGATTCTAATTAGTGAGTAGTCAACTTATAACAAGTAAAGGCACCCGACGCCAAAACCGCCGCTTCGCTTTGGTTTTGACGCAGGTGCTTTAGGCGTTATGTACTGAAATGAAATTCTTAGCACTGTCACTACTTCTAGCAATTTCGGTAACAGCTATTGCTGATGAAATGAGTCAATATCAGCCACTGGTGTATGAGAACGGCATTGGAATCAGGGCCGCTCCAGAACTGCTAAACAGAGAACATCTGGACAATGTCGTTCACGTGCTCCGCTACTATCGTGTTAAGTGCAGAAGGGTAGCCTCACTGAAATTGCTCATAGATAGTAGTATTACTCATGAAACGCAGTGGAACTTCACAACCAAAGCAAATGACGCACAGTGGTTGAAGGAGCATCCGATCGAGCTGGGTGCCAAGTGTACATAACAATCACGGGCAGTGAAGGTGGCCCTCCGGGCCTCCGCGGGACGGCTTACCTTATGCACGTTTTTCGCGGGTCGCTGCGCTCCCATTTTCGCGCAAACCGCGCATAAGGTAAGCCGCCCCTGCCGTGGGCGTTAGCTGCACGTAAATATGAGCATCGAAGAATTATCAGAAAAGCTATACGAAGATCTTAACGGTCGAATCACTGCCGTAGATTATTCAGACGATTTAGTAATCGATTTCCAGTGTGATGATTGGAATGACTATGATGTTACGCGCTATTTCAAGATTACGTGTCACGGAGTAACAGAAAGCGAAGTACAGCCTTCTGTATCTGGTAAGATCGAATTTACTGATTCTCATCAGTTACTATGGGTTCACAATGAGCCTCATGGGTATCTTTATTACTCCTCAGAGCCAGAAAGTAGGTATGAAATACTAGGGCGAGTTTGGGAGGCTCATGAAAAACTATTTGGTGGCTGGCGTCCCCTTACTGACTTTGCAAATACATATAACGCGGGCCAGTTCATAGAATTCTGTAAAGGTTCCAATGGGCAACTAGCGCAGGGGCCAAAACCACTAATGGAGCTTTATCAAAGTGCAGTTGGCAACCACATTAAAACTAATTTTATTCCCTCATATAACCCTGAGGGTGGGTGCAAGGCATTGGTGTTTGATACATGCTTTGTAATATGTAAATCCGTAGCTGTGGTAGAGGTCCGCAGCTAACAAGTGCAGGCTAGGGACGTAAAAACCGCCGCTTCGCTCTGGTTTTTTCCGCCCCAGCTGCAGGCGTTAGGCAGAATCTCATCAACAAGGAGGTGTAATAAATGCCAGACATAAATCTTGCTGTTCAAGTTGCAACAATAGTTTCCGCGATCACTTCATCTATTCAATTAGGTGTTAGTTATCTACAGGCGGAGAAAAAAGTCGATAAGAAAGAAATGGAAAGGCAGGCGAAAATCCTGGTTTCCACATACGATGACAATGAGTTGGCGTCCTTGCATGACAGGATTAAAACTTGTAGAGATCGGTTTGTAAACGAAGGTAGTGGCACGCAACGGGTGAAATGCATGTGCAGTGTTCTGAAGGATGCAATTACAGGTAATGGTGATATTCCGCCTCTCCCCGAATGGGGCCGCATGTATAACCAGCTTTGTTCATAAGTATGATCGGTGAGTATGGAAGATGCGAAGGATTGCCTAACAAGGCCATGAACTTCGCGCCTATCAGCGCCGGACAGCCTACGAAACCTTCCCCCATTGAGTAGACGCCTACCTTTTGAATAGGGTAGGAAAAAATGCCGAAAATACTGAGTGAAGAGCGGGTTGTTGAATATTCAACAGAGTTTAAAGTTAGAGTGGTAGCTCTCACTAATCAACTGAAAGTAGATACGACCACTATCGCCAACATTATTGGTTTGCATCCAGTAATGGTGTATAGATGGCGACAGGAAAGTAGAGAAGGCAAGCTGGTCGAGAAGCCCAGTCGTAGAATAAGTATGGCAAAGACAACGAAAACTCAGTCTCAAACTGATGATAAAGAGATAAGACGTCTAAAAAAGCAGGTTGAGAAATTGCAAAAGGAGAATGATTTCCTAAAAAAGTGGGAAATGTACATGAAAGATCCAAAGCTGAAAGATTCTCGTTCATAGCTCTTAATCGATCAGACTTTGGTGTCAGGTACTTATGTAGATACTTGAATGTTTCACCCCAAGGGTTTTATAAGTGGCTCAACCGTGATGAGAGCACTCGAGACATAGAAAATAGGCGAATTCTTGGGTATATCGAAGCTATCTATGCGCAGCATGATGGTAATTATGGAAGCCCAAGAATTACGCAGAGCTGAAAGCTAATGGTGAACGAATAAATCACAAGCGCGTTGAACGCCTTATGAGAGAGGCTGGAATCGTGGGGAAAGCTGGGAGGATCTATCGTCGACGCCCTTTGCCTGGAAATTCTTGCATTAAGGTTGAAAATTTACAAAGAGAGCATGGTATGCCAATTAAACCAGACTCTCAATGGGCTGGTGATGTAACCTATCTGAAGATCAATGGGCAATGACAATATTTAGCTGTGATTATTGATCTTTACTCCCGGAAAGTGTTGGGTTGGGAGCTGTCGGACACTCGAACTGTTGAGCTAACACTGTCAGCGCTAAATAAAGCTGTCCGTTGCAGAAATATAGAATCAGATCTAATATTTCACAGCGACAGAGGTTCTGAGTACGGTGCTTATGCATACCAAAACCGACTCAAGGAACTGGGTATTGAGCCGAGCATGAATCGTCCAGGATTTATGAATGATAATGTGTATGTAGAATCATTTTTTCAAACACTGAAAACTGAGAGTTTCAAAGGATTTAATTTTGAATCCGTTGAGGAGCTAAGAACCAACTTATCTTGGTATCTTGATAGGTACTATAACTTTAAAAGAAGACATGGTTCACTTGGGTTCAAAAGCCCAGATGAATATGAAAGAATGGCCGCATAAGATGAATATAAGGTGGCGTCTACTTTAAGGGGGGAGGCTTCCCGGACGGTCGTCGCTTCGCAGCGCCCGCCGCATATCACGGCGTTATATGTCAGGAGTAATTGACTATCGATAAGCTAATAGAGAAAGCACTTATTCCTTTTATTGGGCTGATTTTGGTAATCGGAATTAGTATTCTTTTTTTGGTTGGTAGAACCTATATCGGATTAGCTGTTGGTTGTATTTTTATATTGTATTCTGCGGAACACATTTTCAACTTCGTTAACAGAACCAGTATCGTGAGTATACATCGACTATCTGGTACATTTACTCTCAAGCCATTGGTCTTCCTGCTGCCAATGCTTTTCTTGTTTTTACTGTACTATGTGTTTGCCATATAACAAGTGACTATGGTCCTTTGTCAAGTATTTAAGCCATTTTCTCATCCCAGTAAGTGTTGTTTTTTACCATCGTATTTAGAATGGTAAGTTGCTTCCTCATACATGCGATAAGGGCTACTTTCTTTGGTTTACCAGCAGCGACCAGGCGCTCATACATTGGCTTTAATTTAGGGTGGCATTGTATTGCCGACATCATAGAAACAAACAAAACTGTGCGTACACGATGTCGCCCACCTCGAATATAGCGCTTACCCTGGAAGCTGCCGCTATCACGATTCATCGGGGCGATACCCACAAGTGCAGCGATTTCTTTACGGTTCAATTTTCCTAGCTCAGGAAGTTCGCTCATTAGCGTGTAAGCCAGTACATTGCCGACTCCTTTAGCACTTAATAGGAAATCGCGTTTTTGTCGCCACTCGGCAACACTGTTAACAAGTTTATCAAGTTGCTTATCGACCCCTTCTAGCTCTTTCTTGATGGCTTTTAAGATAGCTTGAATGGGCTTGTGAACAGATTTGGGCATTCTCTTGAGACGATTCTTTTGCATTGTACTCATCTCTAAGCACTGGTTCCTGACCGTCAGTAAGTCACTAATATTTCTAAGTTTTTCTGGTTTGATTGATGACAATCTTGGCTTCATTGCTTCACCAAAATGTGCGATATCAATTGCATCTAGCTTATCTGTTTTGGCGAGTCGCCCCGCTGACTTTGCAAAGTTTCTTACTTGTAAAGGATTGCAAACAACTATCGGCAGTCCCTCTTTATAAGCAGCACAGACAAATTCTAATTCTAGCCTTCCTGTGGACCCGATCAATACTCTTTCAGGTTTAAGAGGTTGTAGTTGTTTAATGGCATCCTTAATACCATTTTTATCATTGGTAACACTATAGAATTGGCCATTAGGTCTCACATAAATATCGAGTTGTTTACTGCTGGTATCGATACCGACATTGATCTCTTGAGGTTCCATAAGATAAGCTATCTCCGCCTTGCTATTCGGGCTCGAGGCCCACATGACTATTCGAGTTATGCCTAGTGAGTGCTTATCACGTTCATACTTGTTATCGGTCTTTTACGAGCCGGCTAGGCAGCGAACTGTGATAAACAAGGCCTTCGGTGGCCGCCGAAGGTGGGTCTCAATTTACCCGTTAGCGAAAAGGATTTTCAACATCAGAATCGGGCAAGAACAACCATACAAGGCCCGGCACAATCGCCCCTTCGGGGCTGGACCTCCACTGCTTCGCAGCTCCGGCCTGTGCGGGCGGGCGTTAAGTTAGCTTTTATGAATGGATTGACTTTTGGTGTGAGTATTTGATGGATTGAGAAAGTTAGAAAAATCAGTACTTGGGTTCCATATTTAATAAATTATTGAGGTTTTTTGTTTTAAAAATTCATAGTAGTATCCTTGCTGGAGTGTATATTTATTTTAATTTTCTTGAGTAGGGTTGGGTGTGTTTAGAAATATTATAAAATTGAAAAGAGCTATGATTGGTTCGCTGTGTTTTTTTGCATTTGGATCTGCAGCTGTTCACGCTGCTACTATAATTCCAGGTTGCGAAAACTATAGTAGTGACACGGGTGTTATTTATGTTAAGGATAGTCCTTCCAGAACAGTGGTGGGGCGTTCGGCAAAATTTGTATCACAATCGCCATGGTTGGTTCACTGGGGCCATAAAACAACTTTCAAGCTTGCCCATTTGGACTCTTCCAACAGGACGGTAATTACTGCAGAGCGTGACAGTGACATAGATGAGGAAGGTGAGTCGGATCTACATTTGACTCCAACGTATCGAGGCTGGAATTGGGTAGCTGTAATTGATAAAAGTGACAAGAAGTGTGATAACGAACGTTTCTTAGCAATTAATGGACCTACTGTGTCAGTTAGTAAGAATAATGAGTCTACCAATGGTAACTGGAAGAATGGTGACTTTTTAATATCTGGCACAATGGATCAGACTTATGCAATTAATGCTAAGGCTGGCCTTCCCATGAAGTTTCAGGTTCAGAGGAAGACAATTGCTCAGTGGACTGGTACTCGATGTGATGTTGTTGAGGAAACAGCAACATGGGAAAATTTTGGTTCATTAAGCAATTTATCTAGCTATAACTACTCCGAGCGATGTGATGCTCATTATCGCTTTAGAAGCTACGATGGTGAGTTTTTCAGCAACTGGAAAAGTTTAATAGTCCTTGGTGGTAGCACTGGCAGTACTGGTGGTGGCACTGGTGGTGGCACTGGTGGTGGTGGCGGTTCATGTTCAGGCAGAATATGTGATATTGAGCCGTAATTTATATATCTAAATTAAGAGTGATTTTTTGGGCCTATTTACAGGCTGGTATTTAATTTAGTTTTTTTAAACCCGCACCAGCGGGTTTTTTTATGCCCAAAATTCCTGGAGCACGTCCCAATGACCCAACGAATCATCATCCGCGATGCCGTTCAGAACAATCTGAAAGGCCTATCCGGATACAACTTCCCATCAGCGGGCACCACTGAAGGTATCGAGCGGGAAAAACTACCGGCAATCCTTGTGGGCTTTGCTACGGAACAAACAGAACAGGAGCCCTCGGGTACTACCCGCTAGCTGGATCTTGTTGTGTCGGTGGTGGTGCACAGCAGGGGGGGGGATATTTATGAACTGCTGGATCAGGCTGCGGCGGATATTGAGGGCGTATTCAGTACGTAAGCGGCTTTCGGATGATGGGGCTGTTTGGCGGGTGTTGGTGGATGGTTAAAGAGCAAATGTGAGGCTACCCGCTGGGGGCACGGAGGTGTTGTAAGGGTGTAACTTATTGATTTTTCTGAGGTCTCCAATATGATTCAGTGTATAAAGTAACTACATAATAGTTTCTTTAAATTTAACGTAATAAAAAAAAGGATAAGAATGAAAAAGAATACCGTGCAATACTTGACTCTAATAGGTATAGCCTTTGCTCTTTCTGTGCCTACAGTCATGGCGAATGAGAAAAAAGAAAAAAAAGATGAGCAGTTTAAAGAGTGCTTTGCAGCGAGACTTTGGAGTGTCTCTGGCAGGTCGTTAAATAACGGCGAACTGCCTGAAAAAACAGTTAAAGTGCCGGAGGGCTGGAAGGTAGTAGCGGGAGGTGGAGGAGCAAGTGGGGCACGAAATGAAGCTTTTATGATCCTTTGTCGCTAATAGGGAACAGTAGAAAAATATCCTGGCTGTGAATTTTTCTTTTGAAGAATGATAGCTTTGTATGGCAGGTACGGGTGATGGGTAATCCAAACTGCCGGATTGGCGATTTTTGTGGCAATACTTTACAAATTGAACCACTGGTAGTGATGAGGCAATAACCGCCAAAATATTCCTCCCCGCTTGTGTGGTAATGCCCGCAGAGGTAGGATTACAACATCGCTCGTTACTCGCCTATTGAGTAGCGCTTAAAAACCCCGCTAGCTCGCGCTGGTGGGGTTTTTTATTGCCTGTGGTAGCGGGCTGTATAGAAAAACATACATTTGGAGTGATCAAACGGAGATTGGGATAGGGGTAGCCTAACCCCGTGCTGGGAGCTTGACAGCTCCATGCGGGTTGGTGGACACTGAGAGAACTAGAACATTCTCAGCGGTTACCGCACCCGACAGCCTCTGCGGTTTTTTTGTGCTTGCAATTTGGCACGCCTAGCTTTTATAGCCGGGTCGAGAGGCGTAATACAAGACCCTTAGGGGAAATAGGCCCGGAGCTTCTGAGAAGGCTCTAGTTGAGACCCGGCTGCCAGCTACTAACTGGCCAGTCGCTAGAAACTAAAACTTCTCAGGAGGCCGCCATGGCCGATTCCCAATTAATCTCCAAGATTGATCACTCTCACTGTGCGCTTCAGCCGGCTCATGTCCAGCAGTTGCGTAATCTGCAATTTTTAAATTTGGCTCGCCAGCGCATTCTGGAATGGCCCGATTCCCCAGTAAAAAAACGCCGCACTCAATGCCCTCTGTGGCGAAGAGAGCGCGGTGCTGGATGGATTGACCTTTGCAGCCGAACGAGTAGTTGGTGGGCAGAATACTGAACATTAACAAGGAGAGTGGTTATATGAATAACGTTAATAGCTTGCCGTTAATTGCTGGTGTGGAAATCACTACTGACGTAGATGGGCGTTTTAATTTGAATGCTTTGCATCAAGCTAGTGGAGAGGTTAGACATAAGAGTCCCGCTCAGTGGCTGAGGCGAAGTGAAACCAAGGCTTTAATCGCAGAGCTAGAAGACCAAGATGTAAATTTACATCTTGGTCCAATTAGTAAAATCCACGGTGGTATTGCACCGGGAACTTTTGCCCATGAATTACTAGCGGTGGAGTATGCCGGTTGGATTAGCCCTGCCTTCCGCCTCAAGGTTAACCAAACCTTCATTGATTTTAGGAAGGGTAATCTGGGGGCTGCACCAGAAGTATCACCGTTACCTCCGTCTTTGCCTGAGCTGCAAATTGCAGAGTGCGCCGCCCGAATGCTACGCATGAGCGATAGCAGCAAAGTTCGTATGCTCAGTACCATTTTCACTGAGAGGGGTGTTAGTGACCGCTTCCTGCCGGACTACGTTCAGGACGCACCCGTGAAGGCCCTTAGCGACCTATTGAAGGAGCACGGGGCATCGTTATCAGCCCATGCCGTTAACCCAATCCTAATAGGTATGGGGTATCTGGAGGAGTTGCAGCGACGCTCCAGCAAGGGGGGAATCAAGAGGTTTAAGTCGCTCACTCAGGCCGGATTGCGCTTTGGCAGGAATGAAACCTGCTAGAGAGACTCAGCCCCTATACTACGTCGAGACCTTCTCGGCATTACTGGATCAGATAAATGCATGGAAAAACGCCGCCTGATTGATGGCAGATAAGTAGGTCTGTGGTTTTACGGCGGCCATGAGCGTGAATACAACACCGTAAGGAAATAGCGCTCGCCCACTTTTCATTCTCCTTTGGGTGTTCAATGGCTGCCGCCTTTTAAAGGCTTTCCAGGGTAGTATAAAAATGAAATAACTATAATTAGCTAAGGTAGGGGGACCACTTCATAATCGTTACTTGAGGTGTTAAAAATCTAAGTCAGAAATTACGCAAATAGATGTTGTGAGTGTGAATAATGAAAAGAATATCTTTAATCGTCTTGTCTTTATTTTTATGTGCTTGTGCGTACCAACTGCCAGAAAGTGCGAGGATGAAGGCTTCCTCAATGACGCAAGAAGAAGCGATAAGCATAGTTGATATGTATCTTGGCGGTACGGGTGTTGGTGAGGGGGTATGCGCTAACGGTAATAAAGTTCATGAAACTGCAAATAATCCATATATAGGGGTTCATGGAGGTAAGTTCTTTTATGAGTCGTTTTATCTTGACAACTGCAAAAGAACCACGGGAGGGGTTTTTAATGGCGCATTTTCGAATGAAGAAATATGTGATGTTATTCCTTTTAAAGCTGAATTTGATCTTACACGAATAAATGCTTTTATTGTAAGGACTATCCCTGTGCCCGCCTGCAATTTACAGGCTGGAGCTATTCAGCTTAATCTGTATGAAAACGTAACTGATCATTTGAATATTAGTATCCCTGAAGAAGGGCTTGATGAATTCTTAGCAGCTTGCACTGTATTAAATCCAGGGATGAAGATAAAGAATGCATATTAAACTTATGTGTGATTGAAGACCTATAAGCAATTATTGTAGCGGTTTTATCTGTAAAATTTCTTGAGTCTATCAATCAGTATGTAAGATTCGAGTAAAGTTAGCTTCTTCAAAACTTGAAATTTCTTACCCGCACCAGCGGGTTTTTTTATGCCCAAAATTCCTGGAGCGTACCCCAATGACCCAACGCATCACCATCCGCGATGCCGCACTAAACAATCTAAAAACCCTATCCGGCTACAACTTTCCCTCAGCGGGAACCACTGAAGGTATCGAGCAGGAGAGACTGCCGGCAATCCTTGTGGGCTTTGCCACGGAACAAACAGAACAAGAACTCTCAGGCACTACCCGCCGATTGGGTCTTGTTGTAGCGGTGGTGGTATATAGTCGGGGGGATATCTATGAACTGTTGGATCGGGCTGCGGCGGATGTTGAGGGCATATTAAGTGCGCAAGCGCTGGTGGGATGATGGGGTTGTTTGGCCGACGTTGGTGGATGCTTAGGAGTATATGCCCTTCCCAAATTAGCATAAGGCGGAGAAAATGCCCAACTTTATTGAGGATGCTTAGAGCAGAATTTTGTACATTTGTACCAATAATTTATATTTTAATGACTCGCTTAATGTATTTCTGGTACTTTTAGTAAATATCTTATAGGAAGTAGATTGTAAAAAATAGATTTGTCCGGCCGCCTATACTTGCTTCGCTTTGTTTGGGGTTAGATTTTTTTAAGGGGTTATTGATTTGTGAGTAAGAGAATTCAGAGGGTGATTGTTGGGGTTTTATTTCCCATTATATTGGGGGTTCTATTTCTTATGATATGGGTAATTTTACCTCGTGGTTTTAATAGTTTGACAGATTCTAATTCCTATACAATGTTCATTCTGGCGTTTTTTTTCAGTTCATATTTCTTGGGGTTCCGGCGCTTATTTGTTCCGTAATCGTTGAGTTTTTTCAATCTATATTAAAGAGTGATTTTTGTTTTTATGTTGGTGGTGGCCTTTTGTGTGGAATCTGTAATATAACGATGGCAGCTCTATTTTTTGGTGAGTCTAGATTTTACACGGTGTACTCTTTTTTTATTTTTTGTGTTATTCCTGGGTTTGTTGCTGCAGTTGTTTTGCGTGAAATGTATCAATCATCAAGTGCATTGTTAACCAATAAAGAGTGATAGTAAATCTTGGAAGTCATCGTATTTTGAGTTGAGAGTAAACTGATTTCGAAACCCGCACCAGCGGGCTTTTTTATACCCCAAATTCCTGGAGTACTACCCCATGACACAACGCATCACCATCCGCGATGGCGTACTAAACAAGCTGCAAACCCTATCCGGCTACAACTTTCCCTCAGCGGGAACCACCGAAGGTATCGAACGGGAAAAGCTGCCGGCCATCATTGTGAGCTTTGCTACGGAACAAACAGAACAAGAATTTTCAGGCACTACCCGCCGGCTAGATCTTGTTGTGTCGGTGGTGGTGTATAGCCGGGGGGATATCTATGAACTGTGGGCTGGCAGCATGAAACCAACGATGGCCGCTTCTTTGACCGCTGGGCCGTGGGTTATCAGCCGCTGGCAACCACTAAAGTGGATGAGTTGGAATTCCTCACCAGTGGCATGGCGTCTTTACCGGGGTTTAATTTTCGGATTTACCGGCGGCCAGACAGCTTGGATTTAAATAGCACCCCCGGCTCTCTGGAAGAGGACGAAGTATTTTTCGAAAAAGATTTCAAAAATGCCGATTTTGCCGCTCCAGATGATGGTTGGTTTGAGCTATCCATCAATACCGATGACGTGGGAGAGCTGGAGGCCGGCTATCTGTACATTTTTGCCTTTGATGCTGAAGCATACCCCGGCTACGGCATCGGTATGGGTCGCTCCACCGATGAATATTCCAATGACGATATCTGGCAGCGGGGTTGGTATGGCGTCAGCAACAGCACCATCTGGAACCCGATAGCCGGCACTTTCAGTATTGGTTTTCGCGTAATGGTGAACCGCTATCAAATGGCGGGGCAAGAGCCGATTGCTCCTACGCATACCGAGGTGCGGGTCGGTCAGTCAAAAGTGTCCGGTGTTACGGTGACGCTCACCGGTTTGGAATTACAGCGCCTTAACCTGCCGATCAAATTGACCAGCACAGAGCTGGTGCTTAGGCAGCCCATAAAAGCTTTTGCAAAAACCGAAACCTATTCTCTGCTTTACGATATTGATGAGCGGTTGTTTTACCATCCGGGGCCTATCTGCCGTATCGTTTTATTCGCAATGTCTCGATGGTGCGCACCTCTGATAATCAGCCCCTGGTGGAGGGTGTGGAGTACAGTGTGTGGTATGACGGTGGCAAGGTGCAAGGGCTGCAGGATGTACCGGCCTTCGACGTGGAGATCACCTATGACGGTTATGGCTTGCGCTACGACTTGATTGAATACGACCCATTCACCGGGGCCGTCAGCGTTAAAGAGGGGACCAGTCGCAGCTATGATCCAGAGGAGTATATTCCGACTCCAAGCACTGATAAGCGGCCACTTTATTTGGCCTATGTGTATGGCAATAACTGTGAATTGATTCCCCTGTACCCCTGGGAATATGGGCTTTTTGAGGGCAATGAGCGGGAAGTGCTCCGGCGCTCCGCGTTCAATCGCCGCGCCCTACAGAAGACTCTGGGCAAATTGCGCAAGGGCAACCCGTTGACCTTTGCAGGGTACGGCGATTCGATTACTGCGCAGAGAGGCGGCACCTGGCAAACTCCGAACGGCACTACCCGCGATACTGAACCCTATTACGGCGATTACCCGCAAGACACCAAGGATCTATGGCCCCGCTATGACCACGGTGACGGCGCGGGCCAAGTGCATCAGCATCTGGGTTGGAACTGGGTTGGAAGAGGCTTTCGGTTCTGTGGCCACCTATGATAACTGGGGCATCGGTGGCACAACCAGTGCGGACCATACCGACCCGGATGGCATACGTCATGGCGGTCTGCACCCGGATCGCCTCAACACCATGCTGGCAAGCTCTCCAGACTTGGCGGTGATTGGTTTTGGGATGAATGAAATAGGGCAGAGCAGCACCTCCATCAACGTGGCTGAGATTGCCCGCCAGTGCAAGGCGGCTGGGGCTGATGTGATTATTATGGGATGCCCGCGTATCAGCTCTATTGGCGGCCGTGCCAGTTTGGATAGCTGGCGCACCACCAATGATCGCCTGTGGCTCGCTGCTCAGGAAACCGGTAGCGCCTTCGTTTCCACCACTTACCTGGCGGATAATGAACGCCTCGGCGGCATTGCACTCAGTCCATTGTCCATGAGTAACGCCAATCGGTTTAATCACCCCGGCCCCTACGAGTTGCGGAAATACGGCCAGGCTCTAGCCGAGCTCTTCCTATGAGCGCGGTATTAGAAACTGTCTACGCCAGCGCCCCGATCGATCAAATTATTCTCCACACCCTAGAACTGAAACACCCGGCATTTGAAGCGGGTGCGATTCGCCTGTGCCAGGGATTTGACGATATCGAGGCAAAACTGGAGGACGGTCAAACCGTGATTTTCACCGCGAGTGGTTTCGGGGTTTCTTTACCGCAGCGCTCCATGCGCGGCCGCCAGGATTTACAGTTCCAGCTGGATAATGTTACCGGGGAAGCGCTGCAAAATATTGATATCGCACTGGAGGTGGGCGGCCTCATTCAAGTGGCTTACCGGCAGTTCCTTGAATCTGATCTGTCTGCCCCCGCACAGCCGCCTACGGTGATGACGGCAGTATCGGTCAAAGCTAATGCCCGCTCTGTTTCGGTGATTGCCAGCTTTCACGATCTGGTGAATAAAGCCTGGCCGAATAAATTCTACACGCCCGACTTTGCCCCTGGCCTTAAATACTACGGCTAACGCTCTATGCATTGGATTAATAACTATCTCACCGTCCCCTATGTGGACGGCGGGCGGGATATGCATGGCTTTGATTGTTGGGGGTTGGTGCGCGATGTATTGCACCGGCAATTTGATACCCCGCTGTTGGAATCCTTTGGCCATGTTTGCCCGGATGACAAGCCGCTACTGACAGACAGCTACTTGCAGGTGGTACCGGATTTTTTACCGGGCCTCTGCGTTCCCGGTGCCGTCGCCTGCGGTTTTCGTGGCGACTGCCTGATCCATGTGGGCATAGTCATTAATAACGGCCAGACCCAAATCCTGCACACCGGGCGGCAGTATGGAAAACCGCTATTAACCAGCCCGCGCGCCTTCCGCCGATTGTTCCAACGCTGCGAATTTTTTCACTATGAATGCGACTCTAAAAGTCTACCCCAGCAAGCTTGAACGGGATAATTCCGAAACCTGCACCGCTACACCGGGGCAGACGTTTGAAAATTGGCTGCAAGCGAATGTACCCAGCTATGAGCCCCGCGAGGTGCCGCTATTTTCGGCCACGGTAAATGGCAAAGTGCTACCGCCAAAACAGTGGAGTAATTACTTTATCCAGCCCGGCGATCAGTTTGAATTGGTAGTGGAGGCTAAAGGCCCGGCGGTGATTGTGATGGCCGTGGTTGCGGTCGCCGCTGCGGCTGCAGCCATGTATTTTGCCAATCAGATCCCTGATAACTACAACCAGACCACACCCGATGGTTCCACCATCTACAACCCCAACGCCCAGGGCAATCAGGCGCGACTGATGGGTGTGGTACCCGAGATTGCCGGCCGTCATAAAGTTTTCCCTGATCTGCTTAACCAGCCGCGCCGGGAATATATCGGCAACGATCAATATCTGTATTTAATGATGGCGGTGGGCGTTGGTGAGTATGCCGTGGACCCCGAGGAAATCTTTATCGGCAACACACCGGTCAGCGGCTATTTTGGCGATATCGACTATAAGCTGTTTGGCCCTGGTGAGAGCGTTACTAGTCACGAAGCACATCGCAACGTGTATACCTCGCCGGAGGTGGGCAGCAGCGGCGGCCAAACCGGGCTGGAATTGGAGGGGAGTCTCAGCTCTTCAGGTTCCGGTTTCAGCCGCACGCGCTGGAGCATGGCCGGCCACACTCTGAGCTGTTACGAATATGACGCAGAGAGTGGCAGTTATCTTTCATGGCCGTTCCCTTATGGGGCGAATGAAATCATCACTATTAGTGGCAGTGCCAGCAATAACGGTGATTACCGAGTGGTTTCCAAGGGCTCTGTGAATAGCGCCGCTATGGAAAAGGTGGACGGCAATGGTGACCCGGATGCGGCCTGGACCGGTTTCACCAGCTCTCAGCATGAGTCCATCACCATCGCCAGCAGCAGCCCGAGCGATACCAGCTATAGTGGTCCCTTTTTCGCCTGTCCCGCCAACGAGCTGACAGATACAATTTGGCTGGATTTTTTCCTGCCACAAGGGCTAGGCCGGTTAAAAGATAACGGAGACTTCGAAACTCGCTCTGTCACCATTGAAGTTGATTACCGGGCCGAAGGCAGTGGCAGCTGGACCACCATCACTCATACTTTCAACGGCGCCAGCAATGATCAGATAGGCTTTACCAAAAAAATTAATCTCAGCAGCCGGATGCGTCCAGAGGTTCGCGCAAAGCGCACCACCCCAGGCACTGACGATACCCGCGTGTACGATAAAGTGCAGTGGACCGCGTTAAAAGCCGAACTGGACAGCGCTAGCCGTTATGAAGGTGTGACCACGATTGCAGTTAAAATCCGTGGCACCAATGCACTGGCCGGCAGTGCAGAGAATAAATTCAATCTCATCGCAACCCGCAAGCTCCCCGTCTATGAGAATGGCAGCTGGTCTGCGCCGCAAGCCACTGAAGATATAGCCCCGTTCTTTGCCTACGTGATCAAGAGCGTCGGCCATACTGATCACCAGATCGGCTTGGAGGAAATGGAAGAGCTGCACGATTTATGGAGCGCGCGTGGCGATAGTTTCTCGGCGGTATTCGACAACAAAAGCACCCTGTTCGAGGCATTGAAAAAAGTCCTCGCCGTAGGCTATGCAGAACCCACCCTGGACTATGGCCAGATTATTCCGGTGCGCGACGGCCCGCGCACGGCGTTCGAACATATGTACCAACCGGACAATATGGCCGGCGAGCTGGAAAGGGATATAAAGCTGTTTGATCCCGACGAGCCGGACGGCATCGAGGTGGAATACTTCGACCCGCAAACCTGGAAACCGGCCACAGTGCTCTGCACCTTACCGGGAGATCTGGGCCAGACACCGAAAAAGGTCAGGGCCTTCGGCATCACCGATAAAACCAAAGCCTGGCGCTTCGGCATGCGGCAAAGGCGTATCCAGCGCTACCGCCGCACCCGCTACAGTTTTAAGACCGAAATGGACGGCCTTAACAGCCGCTATCTGAGCTACTGCGCCCTCGCCGATGATATCCCCGGTTACTCCCAGACGGGCAGGGTGTTGGCAGTGAGTGGCCGACTTATCACCCTGGATGCGCAACTGGAATGGGGCACAGGTACGCACCTCCTCGCCCTGCGCAAACCAGACGGCACACTGTCCGGCCTCTATACGGCTACGCCAACCAACAGCGCCAACCTCTTAGAGGTAGATTCCAATCTGGATTTCACGCCCACACTAGATGGCAGTATGGAGCCACCGCTGTATATGTTTGGGGAAGCCGAGCGTTGGAGCCACCCGGCACTCATCACCGATATTAAACCCAGTGGCACCGAGCGGGTGAGTATGACGGCTGTGAATTACGATGAGCGGGTGTATGCGGATGATGATAATAGGCCGGCTTGATTGCAGAGGCGGCCCCCAGCCTGGCCGGCATAGTTCTATTGCGGCTATGGCGATTACGAGTGGGTGATACTGGCTTCGGTTTTCAGTAGTGGAGAGGCGTGTCGCCAGTGCGAAGGTCCGAATTATAGAGCCATGGCTTACATCTACAGAAAGATCCCCCCTAACTTATTGATTTAATTATGGGTAAAATGTGTTCAAGAGCGGGAAGTTGAACCAGACGACTTGAGCCAATGGCTTACTATCTCTGGTTACTATTTAGACGGCAGTTTATAACTTGCTGTAAATAAAGGCTTTTTTTATGGAGCTTGAAGGCTTCATTCCAGAAATAGTGGCCAAATGGATAGTGAGCCACTGGCTCTTTAATAAACTGTTATAAATAGGACTAAGTAATGAGTAGCGAACCAAAAGAAAAATCAAAATTGCTGAAGGTTATTCAATCTATTTGCTCACTATCTATAGTTGCCGTTATTTGCTACAGCATAATCTATGGAGTTGAATTGGTTTCTTCAGCTATTGCTGTGTCCGCAATAGCTGGCCTTGTATTACCGACTATTATTTCCGAGTCTACCGTGGGTATCGTTGAGATTTTAACTGGTGTTTTGGAAGCCTTCGTAGAAGGTTTGGTTGGTGCCGTTACGGGTGTGCTTGAGGCTATTGGTTCAATTTTTAGTTAGCATCATAGAAATTTATAACAAGTTGCTGCATCCGACAGCCTACACTCCGCGCACTTTATGCTATACGCTACGCTAGCACAAAGCGGCTACATTTCGGCAGCGGCTGAGCAAGACGTTATACGAGAAGAGTATGAACAAAGAAGAAATACAGGGAAATATCAAAGAATATGGATGGCACTTCCTGTTTGTCTTTGATCCAAATGGAGAGTATCAAGACTTTTCATAGACCATAGGTTTAGAGGAAAGCTTCGGGCATCCAGAGATTATGATATTTGGCCTCAAGAAAGATTCCGCTCACGCGATTCTTGCTGATATTGTCGAAGACATTAAGTCCGGTGTCAAAATGGAGCCAAACAAAAAACTAGGTAATGTTATTGGTGGTGATTTTAAAGTTATGTTCAAGCCTATTAGTAGCAACGCGTACAAAGAGTATTTAGGTACGGCTGTTAACTACTACGGCAAGCCTTTTAGAGCACAAGTCATGTTTTGGCCAGACAAAGCTAATATTCTACCCACCGAAGAAGGGTGTGAGCTAACTATTTAAAATGAAGCGCTTGCAATCGTATAACAAGGCGATGAATTTCGTTCCGCCCCAATGGGGCTCCACCGGACTGTCACTGCTTTGCAGCGCCAGCCGATTATCGCGGCGTTATGAGTCTTACACTAGAAAGCAATGATACAAGAAATTGAACTTGCATTTAGTTTTGGTGAGTATGGATGGAGCGATTTCCGTATCTGGACCAAAGAAGAACATATAGAGATTGGAATGACGCACATCTTTAGCAATCCTCTCGAAGAAATGTTCTCTGCTTTTACAGAACTACTTAAGGGTATTAAATCTACATATATAATGTGGTTCGATGAGCCAGGTGCCTATCGCTGGGAAATCACTCGTGACGAAGAACAGCATCACATCCTTGATATTAGCATCACCGAAACAGCATCGATGGGTGAATGGAAGGAATCAGATAGAGTAATATCTGAAATCGAGTTTACCGTGAAGCAGCAACAGCTTATGGCTTGCATCTACGGAGAGGCGATTAAGCTTCGTGAACTCATGAAAATAAAGACTTACAAAATAAATCGAAACGAACAATATCCAGCGAGAGCGCTCAATGAGTTTTTACAGGCTTATGAAGCTAGTTACTCATAACAAGGCAATGCAGCGGACTGCTGCGCAGCCTCGCTGATTGCGACGTTAGTAGCTAATAGACAGAGCATGAATCATACAGAATGTGTGGCCAATACAGAGTCGGTTTTAATTGGGCTGTCTGAAGTGGCGAATGTGCCATATATAGAGGGAGATTTCTCCCGCTTTGAAGATGAATTTGTGAACTCTGGTCAGGAAGAAGCACGTTTCACTCTGAAAGAAGGCAGTTTTGAAGTATCAGTTCTTTTGGAGAAATATGAGGGCTACTTTTTTGTGTCAATCGTTGGTGAGGGTGAGCGGTTTGAAAGGGCCAAAGACTATCTTGTCTCAAATAAAGATTGAGGCTACTAACAAACGCAGGCAGGCGACGCAAAATGCGCGCGCCTGCTACGGGCGTTATAAGGAATAAGTAGTGCTAGAGAAGATAAAGGCATTATTTAGTAAAAAGGCTTTTGAATGGTATGAACCAGAAGATCCAACTCCAAGAGAGCAGTGTCCTTGCTGTGATTACATTTCACTACCTGAGCGAGGCAACTATTTAATTTGTCCAGTGTGCTTTTGGGAGGGCGATGGGCAAGATATTGATGAGCTGGATGTTGGTTCAGGTCCAAATCATGGCATTACGCTAAGAGAAGGACGAAAAAATTTTAAAGATCATGGTGCATGCGAAATTGAAATGGTTAAGCATGTTGTCTCAGTTGAGCAAAGAGAGCAGTTTAAGTATGTGCCTAGAAACTTATAACCAGTGCCCGCACAGGAAATCGCTGACGCTCTTCCTGTGGGGCAGGCGTTAGCTTTACGAGTAGCCAATGAAGCATTGCATCATTAAAAGGGGTGGGGAGAGGATATCGCTTGATGAGTGGCGTGAAGTTGCGAGTAGAGAGCCGAACTTTCTAGTCACGGATAAACTAATTCAGAAAAACCCATTTACAAACGAGTTTTTTGAACTGGAGATTCCGGGATCTGGTTACTGGGTTCCAAGTTCTATGAACTTAGAGCGATTTCCTCACGACGGAAAAGTCTGCTTTCATTTTACTGAGCATGGGGTTCGCTTTATTCAGTATGAAAATCCCTTTGACTCGGTGCTCACTGGTATTGCTAGGAAGCTAGGTGCGCGAGTTAAGCTTAAGAGCGTAAGTCAAAGCTAACAATCACAGGCAGCGAGGCTCCGGCCCTTCGGGCCTCCGCGAGACGTCTTACCTTATGCACGTTTTTCGCGGTCGCTTCGCTCCCATTTTCGCGCAAAACGCGCATAAGGTAAGCCGCCCCTGCTGTGGGCGTTAGGCAGTGAGAATGACGAAACTAGTTTACGTATTTTTAATCATGATGGTATGTGGTTCTTCTTGGGCGCATCAAGATACAATCATTGATTTACAGGGAAGTCAGCTTGTCGGCTTGCCCGAAAAATATCAGCCTGCAGTCTTCGATTTAGAAAAAAATGTACTTTCTATCGCCGGTAAACGATTGGTAGTACCTGCTTGCTATGGCCAGTTTTTTCCAAAGACTAATAATTATAAAATTTCCATAACTGCATCCTGGTATCATAGTGAGGTCGTAGAGCTTCCCCCGTATATGGGGATACGTATTGTAGAAAATGGCGAGTCATTTGGGCATTTCATTCAGTTAGAGCCCTTAGATTTATTTTGTAATACTGAAAACAAAATTTTCTGTGAAAAAATTATCAACTATAAGAGCATCGAAGATTCTTGCTACAAAAAGGTAGAGGTGGTGGCGGAAAGTACTGCTGCCTAACAAAGCCAGGCAGGGTGCTCCGGGCCTTCGGCCCTCCGCGGGACATCTTACCTTGTGCACCTTTTGCGCAGGTCGCTTTGCTCCCATTTTCGCGCAAAATGCGCACAAGGTAAGCTGCCCCTGCTGGCGGCGTTAAGTGCGTGTATGAAAAAAAGTACCATCATACTAATAGTAATAACTCTCTTATTGTTCTGGACTGTAGAGCATAAACCAGGTGGAAACTTAGAATATTATTTACTGTTAAAACCTTACCCTACATTAGATTTATTCTTGGGGGGCGTAGAAGAAGGCCACTATGCTCGCAGGCTTGCAAGCGGAGAATTCCCGGATTGGCTTGTTAATGAGCAATACATCAATCTTACGTGGGGTGGTTGGGAAGATGATACAAAGGTTTGGGAATATCTAAGAAATGGAGCTTTAATAGTTGTGTTTTTGGGATGGCCTATTTTACTTATCATTTGGTTGGTTTTAGCAATCAAAACGCACTTAACAAGGCGCTCAAGCAAGGACGCCGTAACCGGCGCCGCTTAGCTTGGCGTTATGTGAATTAACTCATGTCAATACCAAAAAAAGGATCAAGAAAGATCGAAGTAGAAGGTAAAGCATTTAGATGGACTATTCGCAAAAAACCAACCTATAGTCAGGCCACAAGTCCTGATCATGGCTTGAAAGCTGCAGTAGAAAAATATGAAAATCCGGCATCAATTCTAAATATAAACTTCCAAGTACCTAGAAATGATAGTTGGGAGTCATTAGGTAAAGTTGAAATAGGGCCCAGGCACATAGCTCAATGTATAAAAGAGGCTTTGTCTAGCGGCTGGGACCCTGATGCCAAGGCTGTAAATCACGAAGTAAACCACCACATCACATAACAAGGCAATGAATCGGACTCATTTTAATCGCTTCAAATTTGTGCTCAAATAGCACAAATTCAAAACAATCAAAATAAGCCGCTTATCACGGCGTTATCTGGCGTGAAGTTGAACCAGTGGGGCATTAATCGACCGAGACTCAAATGAAACTCGACAGCGGGATCCGGTTAGAAAGCGACGGCGAGCAAGCTGACTTGCATGCACTCGACGAAATCAACACAGCGCTGGCGCCGATCGGCGCCCGGATTTGGGCGCAGGATTGGTCGGACCTCTCCAACGACCTTAAGGCCTTTTTGGCCGATCCCAAACCTTCGACGGAGCGTGTCGCGGAAGTGATGCCACACTTTCTGCTATCCCGTGAACGTCTACTGGAAATCATCGCCCAGGCAGGACGCGAGCCCCATATTCCCGGAGGCGGAGAGCTGACCACACTGGACGAGACCCATGGCGTTTCCTATCCGCAACTGTATGTCGCACAGGAAGGTGAGGACTTTTCGCGTTTTGACAGAATGCATGTGAACATTAGCGCCGACGGGACGCCTGTCGATGACGTGGTACAACTCCTCTGCGGCAGCGGTTTGGTTGTGCACTTCCGTATTCCTTCGGGCGAGACGTTCAAAGTATATCTTGCCTGCCCCACGCCCGATGCTGGCTGGCTTTTAACTTTTGATTGCGCCACCCCATTTATCGGCAGCTTTAGCGGCGCTTCGGCTGGGGCCAAAGCCGTCACCCAAGTCATCGGCCCGGCACGCTGGAGAATGGAGTATCTTGGATAAAGATGTCTGCGCAGCTAACGGACGCGTTCAATCAATGGAAAATGGCAACAGCCAGATAACAACGCGTTGCACCGGAATAAGGGCGTCGTCCTTCCTCCAGCTGTCCAACCAAACGAACGCCCTTACCTGGTGAACGCCACCGTTAAATGGCAAAATCATGCAATGGAGTAAACGAAAGAAAAAAGTAGAAGAATTCTTCTCTGATTCAGTAAAAGGGAGAGTTGAATTGCGTTCTACTAACTATCGAGGCACCCACGACGAGGAAGGTCGAGGGTATATTACCTTTGATAAAAATGAGATATGGAGCATGTGCACCCTTTCATTTTACTCAATTGAGTATGAGCGTATCTATGAAATCGTAGATCGTGAAGAAATTACTCCGTATGAAGCTCAAAAAATTGCACATGAAGAATTGGCCTCAGAAGGAAAATTTAACCAGTATACATACTATGATTCACTAGATGAGTATTGCCAAAGCTCAATTGAAAGCTCGTTAAGCTCAGAAAATCTTCTCATTCGGTGTCTAGCAATGCTCGATTCTCGTATGGGAAAACGAAGACTTCGATCCTTAGATCTTTCAAACGAACGTCAAAAAGTAATAGAGTTCTACAAAATACGCTGCGAATGCGAGGGTATGCCATTTCACAAGTCAATCAACTTCGCGCCTTCGGCGCCGGACGCGCAAAAAGCGCGCGCCAGTTATTGAGGCGTTAGCCTTCTTAGGAGACAGAATGCCCATAGCTAGAACACTCTCAGTTAATAGGTTGGAAATACAAGATGACATTTCAGAGTCTTGTATTGACGGTGTTGTAAATGATCTAAAAGTGAAAGTAATACAGACTTGCGGTCCTATTACTACTGAGAGCTGGAAACTACTTAATGATCTCCTGATACCTAAACGTCCAGATATTGAGATAAGGATCTATGGTCATTATTCGAAAGTATGCGACCTAAGTACTCTGGCTTATATACCATCTGTTGAAACCTTGTCGATCGATTGTCTAAGAGAAGTAAGTGATCTAGAAAACATCACGCATTTGAAAGCACTAAAGTCATTATCTGTAGGTGTTTATAATCTAGATAACTTTGATTTCCTGGAATCCCTGCCTCAATCAATGGAGGCATTATTTCTCGGCGCTACAAAGTCAAAGAAACCTAAGCTAGATGGCTTGTCAAATCTACCATATCTAAAAGAGTTGTATATCGAGGGGCAAAACAAAAATATTGAAATAGTAGGTGAGCTCGAATTTCTAGAGAAACTTACTCTAAGGTCTGTTAGTCCAAAGGACATTAGCTTTCTACGAAAGCTCAGTAAATTGTGGTCTTTAGATATCAAGCTTGGCGGAATAAAAGATCTTAGTGCAATTGAAGGTTTGGAAAATCTGAAATACTTGGAATTATGGCAGGTCAAAGGTCTATCTGATATCTCTGTAATATCAACTCTCACCGGGCTGCAGTATCTATTTCTCCAGTCACTTCGAAACGTAGACGAATTTCCAGATCTAAGTAATCTTACAAAATTAAGAAGGATATATTTGGAAACAATGAAAGGGCTGGAGGATTTAGATGGTTTGTTCAAAGCCCCAGCTTTAGAAGAGTTTATTCATGTATGTGCCCAAAATATGGCTCCAGATCAATACGATCAGTTGTTGGAACTGAAGTCCTTAAAGAAAGCATTGTTCGGCTTCGGTAGTGACAAAAAGAATAAACAGATGGAAAGTATGATGAAGCAGAAAGGCATTGAAGAGTATTCGCATGAACGATTTCTGTTTAATTAGGTATGTCAGGGCTAGCAAGACGCTACTGTCGGACAAATTTTCCGCTGCGCTTCAAACTTGCCGCAGGCCGTGACGTTAGCATTCGTATGAGATATAGATGAAGTTTTTGAGAATCGGCACGCTAATCGTAACCGGGTTTTTTTTAGGGTTTACGACTTCCGCCTTTATGGAGGGCAGAGACAGATTACTTTATGAAATGGAAGGGTACAGCAGAGAGGCAAATTTCGTAAATGTCCTCTTGGATCGTTACAGCCAAGACTGCGATAAGTTTAATTATGGACAGTACTATGCATTTCAAGACCATGCATTAACACGTTATGAGGGCCTTCTTTCTAAAAGTGCCAAATTCCCATACCTATTGAGAAGTGATGAAATGACTATGCACTATGATTCCATAATTTTCTATAGAGAAAATTGGGAGAGTACAAATATGGCGTTGGAAAGGTGTTAGTGGGGAAAACAAGACAAAATGCTAACAAGGCGTTGCAGCGCGACGTCCAAAGCTGGTAACTACTTTCGATTACTCGGTGAATATGCAAGCGAAATTCCTGTGGTAGCTGTGCCTATAGACGAGCTATAAGTGGCGGAAAGGGAATCTGCGCAAAGTGGTGAAGGTTCTCGGCCCCGTACACTTCCGCCAGGGTAATCCCCACCGCCTCACACCAAGCCGGCAGCAGCTCCGCGGGTATCTTCTGCTTGCCTGTTTCCATTTTTGAAACTTGAGATGGCGCCAGCCCCAGCTGTGCGATCGTTTTCCCCTCCTGTTTCCTTGCGTTGCGCAGGCGTTCGCCCAGTGTTCCGGCCTCGTAGTCATCCATTGCCCTTGCCGATTGCTGCCTTCTGGTAATAAACTGTATTAATATACAGTATTCAAGGTTTCCAGAATGAAGCTTTCCCCACTCTATGGCCACGGCATTGCCTGTGGCTTTCCCTCTCCTGCCGATGACCACAAGGAGGCGGCCCTTAGCCTGGATGAGCATCTGGTCAGCAAGCCAGCGGCGACCTTTATGGCGCGGGCGAACGGGGATTCCATGATGGGGATCGGCATCTTCGACAAGGATCTATTGATTGTCGATCGTTCGTTAAAGCCCACCCATGGCGATGTGGTCGTGGTGGCCCTGGATGGCCAGCTGACCTGCAAGGTGCTGGACCAGCAGCAGGGGCGGCTGCTCTCTGCTAATGATGATTACGCCCCGATCCCTATTTGGGAGGGGCAGGAATTGATTGTGGAGGGGGTGGTAAAGGCTTCGGTGCGCTACCACCGGCCGAGCTGAATGCTGGTACTGGTGGATTGCAACAGCTGCTACACTAGCTGTGAGCAGATATTCCGGCCGGATTTGCGTGGGCGTCCGGTGGTGGTGCTCTCCAATAACGATGGCTTTGTGGTGGCGCGCTCCAAGGAGGCGAAGCTATTAGGCATTGGCGACCTGGAGCCCTTCTTCAAGGTTCAGCCGCTACTGCGCGCCCACCGGGTAGCGATCTTCTCCAGTAATTATCCCCTGTATGGTGATATCTCTCACCGGGTGATGACCACCCTGCGCGAGTTCGGCCCCAGCGTGGAGGTCTACAGCATTGACGAGATGTTTTTGGACCTGCGCGGGCTGCAGGAGAATTGGCAGGACTACGGCCGCAAGATCCGCAATACCCTCTGGCGCAATATTCGAATGCCTGTGGGTGTGGGGATCGCCCCCAGTAAAACCCTGGCCAAGCTCGCCAACCGCGCGGCCAAGAAAATCCCAAAGTGCGATGGCGTCTGTGCATTGGATACCCCGGAGAAGTGGCAGTGGATGCAGCGCCGTACCGCTGTGAATGATGTGTGGGGCATAGGCCGGCGCCTCACCAAGCGCCTAGCGGATTTCGGCATAGAGACCGCCTATGACCTGGCGCAGGCCAACCCGAAAATTTTGCGCCGCCGTATCAATGTGAATATTGAGCGCACTATTGAGGAGTTGAACGGGATTCCCTGCCTGGGCCTGGAGGAAGAGCCCCCAGCGAAGAAGCAGATCTATTGCACCCGCTCCTTCGGTGAAAAGCTCACCGAGCTAGCGCCGATACTGCAAGCCGCCACCCTCTACGCCAGTAGGGCCGCAGAGAAACTGCGCGCACAGAAATCCCTGGTAAAGTCGATCCATCTATTCCTGCACACTTCACCCCATGAACCCAACTACTACAGCCGCAGCGCCGTAGTGCAGACCCCATACCCCACCGACGACACGCGGGTAATAGTGCGGCTGGTGAGAGAGGCCATTGCCGATTTATACCGCCCTGGCTGCCGCTTTATGAAAGCGGGCGTCGGGCTAATCGAGATAATCCCCCGCGCGCTGGGGCAGGGTGATCTATTTACCCCTGGGCAATCGCTCAGGGCAGACCATGCAGGCGATGGACCGGATTAATAAAAAGTTCGGTCGGGGCACTTTGTTCCTGGGGGCTGAAGGCATCCAGAAAAAATGGAAGATGCGGCAGGCTTTTACATCGCCTGCCTATACCACCCGGTGGGGGGATTTGCCTAGGGTGGTGACTTGAAGCGATTGCGGAAATTTTACTTTTAGGAAATAACCTTTAAATCAGGTGAGATTTATGGCTCACCTGATATAAAAGGTAAAACTATTAATATTTAATTACTGGCTTCTTAAAGGGTCAAGCTTTTCCAGCCTGATGATGCGCAAACATATAGTAGCGATTCAGATTGATGTATGGTCATGCGGCCTACATCTGATGAGCTATTACAATCAGAATCAGGAGGAGTTCCTGCAGAAGTATCTAACTGTATATACCCTGGAGAATCGTCGTTCTCGATCGGATTTTTGACAGAGAAATTACCTGCATGCGTAATCCTCACCACTTCATGGAATTCGCCTCCGATGTTTTTGTCGTCAAAATTATCCTCCATTGAGGCTTCCCATGTTCCCATTTGAAGGTATTCACCATCTTTCCACGCGATATCTCCTTCATCAGGCCCTGCACCTTCGATATAGAGTCCAGGCTCATTTTCGGGATTTATAATATTGAAGCGACCCTTAAAATAATTTTTGTAATCGTCAAGTACATTTTTAGAGCCTACACCAACTCGCCCCTGTTTGTTTATAGACATCCTTGCTTTGCCATCCGTAAAAAAACCAATCCAGCCGCCATGCTGGCTATCCTGGTTACCGTAGAAGTGAGCACCGGCTCCATTGTTATTTGGGTTAACACCGTCAGAGACGGCTCTCAGTGCAAGCTCTTCCCTATACGGTAGGCATTCATTCAATTCAGTATCTTTGCACTCCTTATCCAGATTTACATTATGGTCCTCGGGTCGAATGAAACCTGAATAATGGAATATAGTTGAATGGCTATTGTCGCCAATTAATTTCAATCTAGTTTTAGTGTTGCCGGGCACAAATTCACTGTGGCCGGATTCCTTTATATCGTTCTCGGATTCCTTAACATTTTCAGTGTCAATCTCCAGCCAGTTAATATAGCTTTCGGTAGAATCTATCCAATTTCCAAGCTGGAATGTATCATCATTCAAGACCGCAATATCGCCTTCAGTAGAGCTGGCACCAGATATTAGTATCGCGGGTTTTTTTGATCCTGAGTCTTTGATGTGCAAAGTGGCTTGAGGACTTGTAACTCCAATGCCAACATCTTCATAAAAACTTTCCGCAACGGCTACACCTGAAGTGACAAGACCAATTAAAAATGTAACGTGTACTTTATTCATTCAACATCCCTTATATCCTATTTATAAGCAGCAGATCTAATTTTACCTGGCAGTTTGTGCCCCAGCATTTTTTCAGCGATATGGGGCTCGGTCAGTTAGGAAAACTTGCCATGCCGTCTTGTGCAAGTCATGCACCGACCAGTGTTTCATTCCATAACCTCTGAGCCGGCTTAGCCTCTGAAGGGGATTGTAAAGTATTAATAGCGATAGAACATATCACTGTTCCAGAAATAGCTGGGGGAACAATACAAGCGCAGGACGGATTCAACAAAACGCTTGGTTAAGGGTCACTATGTCTGGGTGCTGAAAGAGTACAGGAAATTGGCATAGGCAGGCGTTTACATTGCTTGCCTATATCTTTCAGTGAGATCAACTGTCGGTGATTGCAGTCTAGTTGCTGTGTAAGTGTACAGCTTTTAAGTGTGTCAAAAATTGACCAGCTAAGTAATCATGGGGTTTATTGCGATGCTGAACCACCTTGATATTTACACATAAAGGCCTGTAAATGTATGATAGTTATAGAGATTTAGGTTTGATTGTGGCTCCTGAGGTCGCGGGTTCGATCCCCGTCGGCCACCCCAGATTCTTCCTTGTTTTTCAAGGACTTAAAACCTCGCCAAGTGCGGGGTTTTTTCGTTTTGGGGCAAAATGTACTTATACAGTGTACGAATTTTACCACACGGCAGTTTTCTCTACGCTCGAAGGTGTATATATCCCCAGTACACTGCGCTCTACTCATCACCCCCTTTTTCCCCGCTTTCCCCACCCCTATTTAGCGGGATAACCTTGTCGGGGGTGCGATTGTAGCGCTCGGCCATGGAGGTTGTTTTATGGCCAGTGAAGTGTTTCACGTCTCCCTCAAAGTCACTTGCGGCTTTAATCTTCAGGTCGTGAAACCGGAAGCGCTCTTTGATGATGCCTGCGGCCAAAGCTGCACGCTGCTCGCGCTGCCATACGGCATTGAAACCTGTGCGTGTATAACCCTGTGGAGCGCGCGCGGTGATAGTTTCTCGGCGGTATTTGATAACAAAACCACTCTGTTCGAAGCCCTGAAAAAAGTGTTAGCGGTGGGCTATGCCGAGCCCACCCTGGACTATGGCCAGATTATTCCGGTGCGTGACGGCCCGCGCACGGCGTTCGAACATATGTACCAGCCGGACAATATGGTCGGCGAGCTGGAAGGGGATATAAAGCTATTTGACCCCGACGAGCCGGATGGCATCGAGGTGGAATACTTCGACCCGCAAACCTGGAAACCGGCCACAGTGCTCTGCACCTTGCCAGGTGATCAGGGGCAAGCGCCGAAAAAGGTTAGGGCCTTCGGCATCACCGATAAAACCAAAGCCTGGCGCTTCGGCATGCGGCAAAGGCGCACCCAACGCTACCGTCGCACTCGCTACAGCTTCAAGACGGAAATGGACGGCCTCAACAGCCGCTATTTGAGCTACTGCGCCCTTGCCGACGATATCCCCGGATACCCACAGACGGGCAGGGTAGTGGCGGTTAACGGCCGACTAATCACCCTGGATACGGAACTGGAATGGGGTGCAGGTACGCACTTCCTCGCCCTGCGCAAACCAGACGGCACCCTGTCCGGGCTCTATACGGCTACGCCAACCAACAGCGCCAACCTCTTAGAGGTAGATTCCAATCTGGATTTTACCCCCACACTAGATGGCAGCATGGAACCGCCGCTGTATATGTTCGGCCAAGCCGAGCACTGGAGTCACCCGGCACTCATCACCGACATTAAACCCAGCGGCACCGAGCGGGTGAGTATGACGGCGGTCAATTATGATGAGCGGGTTTATGCGGATGATGATGGTAGTCCGGGTTGATTGCAGAGACGGCACATAGCCTAGCCAGCATAGTTCTATTGCAGCTATGGCTATTCTGAGTGGGTGATACTGGCTTCGGTTTTCAGTAGTGGAGAGAGCGTGTCGCCGGTGCGAGAGCCCGAGTTATAGAGCCATGGCTTACATCTACAGAAAGATCCCCCAACTTATTGATTTAATTATGGGTAAAATGTGCTCAAGAGCGGGATGTTGAACCAGACGACTTGAGCCAATGGCTTACTATCTCTGGTTACTATTTAGACGGCAGTTTATAACCTGCTGTAAATATGGGCTTTTTTTATGGAGTTTGAAGGCTCCATACGAGAAATAGTGGCCAAATGGATAGTGAGCCACTGGCTCTTTAATAAACTGTTACCCCCAGTCTACGTCTACGGAGTATGAATGGAAGAATCTAGTTTAGAGCTACATACAGCCCGAAGCCGTGGTATGAATTCGATAAGCTACCCAGATTTCAAAATAGGGAAGATTATTCTTTCCAAGCATCTTGGCATATGGGAGGAGCATGGAGTTCTCGCTGTAAGCAAAGATTTTGCGAAGCAACTATTACTAAAGAAGCCCTCAGAACTTGAAAGTAAAAGAGTTCCTCTATATGTATGTAACTGCTGTGCTGACCTTGGGTGCGGCGCAATAACAGTTAAAGTCGAGCGCGATGATGGTTACTTTGTCTGGAGTGATTTTGGCTATGAGAATAACTATGAAGATGGTTTTTCCCAAAATGCCTACATGGAACGTACAGGGCCATTTAAATTCAACGCAGATCTATATGTACCTGTAATTCGCCCGTATACCAAGGGGTAACAAGACGCTGCACCCGACCCCGGCGCTATTGCGCCTTCGCGTTAGCTGCCTATGGAGAGTTTAATGCAAATAGAAAATTGGTTAGCATTCTGTTCGATTGCCTTGTTGGCAACAGCAACTCCAGGACCAGCAACTTTGTTGGTATCAACAAACAGTTTAATGTATGGTTTCAAAAAATCATTGATTACGGTTTTGGGTAATATTTCTGGACTACTTCTTATGTCCAGCTTTTCTGTTTTAGGCTTGAGTGCAATTGTTCTCAATTCGGCTATTGCTTTTACTGTATTAAAAATCGCAGGTTCAATTTACCTTATCTACATGGGTATAAATCTATGGAGGAAAGGCATAACGCCAATGGAATTAAAGCAAGCAAAAAAAGGTAAGAAGCATACTGTCAGTCTATATTTTCAGGGTATTTTGGTTTCCGTTACAAATCCTAAGGCGATTGTTTTTACAATAGCATTATTCCCACAGTTCATAGTAGTTTCAGAGTCATTGCTTCCACAGTTCACTGTGCTGGTTTTGAGCTTTATGTGTTCATCGTTTGTCTGCCTATCTACATATTCGTATCTGGCACAGAGAGCAAAGAACAAAACAGCCAAAATATTTTCAGATTCTATTGCAGGTAAAGTATTTGGCTCAACATTCATCGGTGCCGGTTGTATATTGGTATCAGCATCAAGGTAATCGGCAGCTAACAAGTGGTTGCAAGTGGCGTCTACGGCGCACTTTTGCCAAGCGTTAGAAAACAATTGAAATAAAATATGAAAATTGCTATATCGGGTTCACACTGTACAGGAAAGACAACTATTTTAGACGATCTTGGTAGTTCGCTTGACAACTTTGAAATTATAGAGGAGCCATACATTCTGCTTGAAGAAAAGGGACATGAATTCAGCGACTCACCAAGTGAAGATGATTTTATAGCTCAGCTAGATTATTCCATTGAATTGATAACAAGTAGTCAGAACAATAGGTTGTTTGAACGTTGTCCATTAGATTTCGTCGCTTATATAAATGCTATAAATAACAACTCGGTATCACTGGAAGAATACCGTGAACAAATTCTAGAAGCGATGGAGCTAATCGACATTGTCATTTTTGTCCCAGTGGAAAACCCTGATAGAATTAGATGTCCTGATTCGGAAAGCCCAGAGCTGAGAAAGGAAGTCGATATTCAGCTTCAAGATCTAATATATGAATTTGAAGGTTCTAATGAGTTTCAGGTTGTTGAAGTTAGGGGGAATCCTAAAGAAAGAATCAAGCAAATTACGTCGTTTTTAGACTCAATCTGAATTTTTTTAACAAGTCGCTCCAGCTAACCTAAATCCGCCGCCGCTTCGCGTCTCAGGATTCGGTCAGCTGCACTCAGCGTTATCGCCGACTTTTCCATAGCTGGTAACTACATCTGTTCAAGTATTTCGGCTCTTAACAAAGTGTTGTGCCGGACAGGCCGGTGGGCACGGCGCTATGTGCCGTTGCATAATTCCAGCTGATTTTTAAAGTAAGTAGTTTTTATGAATCATACAGAGTTAGACCTAATTGTTGCTGAGCTTATGTATCCAGTTTTGGTCGATTTGGCCCCAAGTGGGAACACAATTGGATATAAAGAGATTGCAGAACTAATAAAAGATAGAAACCCGAATGTTACTGAGATTAGAAATATCACCCAGCGCCATATCGGTAGAAAACTTGGAACAATTTGGGAGTTTACGAAGTCACAAGGATGCCCGCATATTGGCTCATTGGTAGTATCTAAAGGTGGCGAATGTGGAAGTGGTATTACGAGCATAGTAAAAGATCTACTTGGAGAACGAAAAAAGGTAAGAGAGTTTGATTGGACTAAAGTGTCACTTGGCTTTGAGTCCTACATGTCAAAAATGAAAATTCAAAAAAAGGAGCGTGATGCTAAAAAAATAAAACGATCCAGGGGTGAGGCAAAAGATTGTTTTTACTCATACTGGAAAGAGGTCAAGGATAAAGCGCCTGTATCCGTTGAAGAAGCCAAAAAAATAAAGGAAAAGATACTGGAGTTGGTTCAGGGTGGGATGAGTCCTGAGGAGGCATTTTCTCAAGAGCTCATCGGGATTTTTCAGGGTAAGAAAAATGAAACTCCATCTGTTGGTTTTGTATATCTCGGAGAATATATTGATTCGGAAACAAGAGAGCCGTTATTTAATCAGTTTAAGGTCGGATATTCATCGAATCTCGAAAAACGTGCAAATACCTTAAGTGGTGGCGTGTCAGGTCCTCTTGAATTCGATATTAAGTTTTACTGGGAATTTGATTCTTGTGAAGCTTTTGCGGTAGAACAGGCCTTGCATGGTAGGTTTTCTTGTTATAGAAAAAAGGGTGAGTTTTTTGATAGTTTAGATCGCATTTTACCTGAGCTGATGGATGATGAAATAACCAGTAAATTCGGTGGCCTGCTTAAATCAACGAATTTTGGTGAAAATACATAATGCGCTTTTTACTGCCTATCCTCCTTTCTGCTGCCTTGGCCGGCTGCTTTGAAGTTGAAGCCAAAGAAGAGCGCGGCTATGACCGCCATGAGTGGCTACCGAAGTGGTCCGACTCTGATGGCGATTGCCAGAGCACTCGTCATGAGCTTCTGGTGCAATACTCCCTGGCCCCGGTCAGCTTCACCAATGAGAAAGGTTGCACGGTAGACACTGGCCTCTGGTTAGACCCCTACACCGACAACTTCTATACCCTGGCTTCAGACCTGGATGTTGAACACATCGTGCCGCTGTCCTGGGTGCACGAGCACGGCGGTGCTAATTAGACTGTAGAGCTGAAGCGCCAGTTTGCGGAAGACCCTGAGAATCTATGGTTGGTCGATGACGGCCGGAACCAAAGCAAGAGTGACAAAGGCCCGGACGAGTGGATGCCACCCTATGAGCCCGTCCAGGCCATCTATGTACAGCGGTTTATGGCGATAGTGGAGAAGTATGGGCTGAAGTTCTCAGAACAGGAATCAGCCCAGATTTTGGCACTGCTGGACGAATAAACCGCACCCTCCCAGCTTCTACCAACCTTACAGGGTGCCACCCCGGCACCCGCCATCCTCCTGTATATCCTGACTCCCTAAGCCCACCAGTGTGGGCGCCGTCTTCTTTTTGTTATCGATACTGTATATGCATACAGTATTTTGATAGATTGCCTTTGTGGCGCTAAAAGCTCCACTAGAAAATTAAGTGTCGATGAGAGCCCCCTCAACCCAGGGTGCTCATGACGCATAAGAACTTCTGGCCATGGGAATATAAAGGCCTAACCAACAGAAAGAAGGAGTTGAAAATGACGTTTTTAGAAACCAAAGACGAAATACAAGCTTGCCTGAACACTATTGATATAACTGCAGATGCAGTTGACCCGAGGTTTAGGCATATCCTCAAGGTGCAAATAAACACCCTGGACGCAGCAACCAATAACTTAATCGATGACTTAAATGCGCTCACCGAAAAGCAAGAACGGCTTAGAGAATTATTAAAGTAGTCAGGCAGGGCCAAGAGGTGGCGCAGTGGCCGATATCAACGTTGGTAAATACCTCGAAGGATATCGCTATGTGCCGTTTGATTTGTTGGTTACTAAACATTCTTCAGAATCGCCCGCGTCGTGATGTTCGGCTGTCATTGCGGTTTAGTGATTCAGGAGGTCAGTTGCTGTTGCAGTGGGGGCCAAGCAAAAATAATCAGGATCGCAGCCCTGAATGAAGGTAACAGGAGAGTTGAGTAGGTTGGCTATAACAAAATAGCCAACCTTCAAAGCGCTTAGTGCGAGCAGTTTTCTGGGCAACAGTCAATTCCAGCTTCAGGGCCGGCTTGGATATCAGTCTCTAATTGCATGGGGTATGTCCTTATATTTGTTGGGTAATATAAAACCGATCGACCGGAAGCACATTACGAGTTTCATTGTCGCTGACCGGTCAATTCGTATGTGGAATCTAACGTTACCTAAAATGAAAAGATCGAACAATATTTAAATCTGGTTTGGTATGTATTTTTTTGATAGCTGCTTGTACCAATTAGGTACTCCAAAATTTTTGTGGATCAAGGGTAGGGGGCTGCATCCCGTCTGATCCCACCTGCCTTTTGCTCTTTTTTATTCTTTCTGCAGGTCTTCCTGTGTTCTGTGGCGTCAGCTGCGGCTTCCCCTTACCAGCAGATGACCACAAAGAAGAAGCTCTCAGCCTGGATGAGCATTTAATAACTAATGGTCCGGCGACATTCATGGCTCGTGCCAATGGCGACTCTATGCAAGGGGTGGGAATCTTCGACCGGGACATTCTCATCATTGACCGCTCCCTGACGCCAGTGAATGGTGATGTGGTAGTTGTGGCTCTGGATGGGCAACTGACCTGTAAAATCTTGGATAGAGGAAGAGGGCGGTTACTGGCAGCCAACGAAAAATATCCGCCAATCCCTATCTGGGAAGGTCAGGAGCTGATTGTGGAGGGGGTGGTTAAGGCGTCTATTCGGTACCATCGTATGGGTGACAAAAAGCACTGATTGCATGTCCAGCTTGCATAAGGGGTAACTATCGATGTTAAATACCCGCATCGCGGGGTAATATACTGGATTTTTATACAGTGGTTACCCTGAAAATGGTGTAAGCGGTTGATTTTGAAAGGGCGGGCCAAACCTTGTGGCTCCTGAGGTCGCGGGTTCGATCCCCGTCGGCCGCCCCAGATTCTTCCTTGTTTTTCAAAGATTTAAAGCCCCGCCTAGTGCGGGGTTTTTTAGTTTTGGGCCTTTGAGGGGTAATTCGAAGGGGTAATTTTACCACAATCGATTTTTTCAGCCCCTCCGATTGGACATTCATCCAGTGTCCTTTGGCGTGTCTTCCTTTCCTTTAATCCTCGCCTTATTAAGAGAAACAACTTTATCGGCGGTGTGGTTGTAGCGCTCCATCATGCTGCGAGTCTTGTGCCCGCTGAATTCCTGCTTGTCGCCCTCGAAGTCTGAGATGCCTTTAATCTTTAAATCATGAAACCGGAAGCGGGCGGGTAGTGCGCCGGCCTCATTGGCAGCTCTTTGCTCTCTGCTCCAGGTGCTGTTGAATCCGTCTCGGGTGTAGCGCTGCCCAGTTCGGCCACGAATCAGATACATGCTTTGTGACCTGGAAGTGGAGTTGCTTTTAAGTGCCAGCTCAACGGCATCGTGTAATCGGTCCGTCCAGAGCTTCAGCTGCTTCTTGCCGGTCTTTTGCTGGTAAATCAACAAGCCTTCGTCGGTGATATCTTGTCGCTTCAATGCGAGGACATCTTGTTGGCGTGCGGCGCAAAGATAGGCAATCTCCATTGCGGCCGCGTGGGCACTGTGCCCCTTGGATTCAAGCCAGGTGTAAAAGGCTAAATATTCTGAATCTTCGACATAGCGCACACCCTGTTTTTCCTTGAGAGGTTTCATCGCCTTAGTTGGGTCGCCGATCGATACGAATCCACGGGCCTTTCCCCAGCGATAAAGATGGGCGGCCAGCATCCATTAAATCGCAGGGTGTGGTCAGGCACATAGCCACGGTATTGGCGATAGTGGATCCCACACGCATTCTGTTGACGTGCGCCTGCCATATTATGCGCTTGCTTGAATAATAAAAACTTCTGAAATCACGAGTGAGGATATTACTAACTTACTGGCTGAGTTGAGTGGCGATGAGGATACCTAATGGCTTTCTATCCTATCCGACAACTGGGTGAGCGTGGCATTAATGTTGATACTCCTCTATATGAGCTACCCGTCAACGGATTCTCGGCCGGCAAAAACGTCCGATTTGCCAATGGCGCGGCACGGTGCCATCACCGAAAATACTAGAAGCTCTGGCAGAAGCTCCCGTATTGGGTGCCGGCTGGATTTCCGATGGTGTACCGCAACTGGCCTATGCCTCGCAAACAGAGCTGTACATTCGCGAGAATGAAATCTTTGTTAACCACACCAACAGCGCAGATTTTTCTAACGGATATTCTCCGTCAGAAAACTGGCAATCGCTGGTGTGGTGCGAAAGCGTGATATTCAATAATGGTGTAGATGTGCCGCAGATTCTTGAGCCGGCGGATACGGAATTTAAAGCGTTGCCTAACTGGCCAGGCAACCTACGAGCCAAATTGCTGAGCGGTTACAAAAACTTCATGGTGGCCCTGGGTATTACCGAGGACGGGGTTAACTATCCAAACACAGTGAGCTGGTCTACTGAGGTTGTGCCAGGACAAGTACCCTGGACTTGGGATGTGGTGGACCTGTCCGGCCTTGCTGGTGCTAACCCGGTGGACTCTGGGGCAAGTGAGCTAGTTGATTGTCCGCCTCTGGGTAGGGCCAATATTATCTACTCTCAGGAAGCCACCTATCTGATGCAGTTTGTCGGCGGGCAATATGTATTCGCCTTCGACAAACTACTCGACCAAGGCATTCTTTGCCGGGATGCTGTTGCCGCGTTCGACAAGTTTCACTTTGTAATTGGTTCTACTGAAATTTTTGTACACGACGGTTCCAGTACTCGACCGGTAGCGCATCGGAGAGCGAATAAAACTTTTTACAATGAGGTCGGTGACCGCACCAAGGTGCGTTGCGTAGCCAATCATAAAACCAAAGAAGTATGGACCTATTACACTACAGGCACGGGTAATGCTAACCGGGCCATGGTTTACAACTGGTTGGATAACACTTTCACGTTTGTAGATGTGCCGGATGTGGCCTGCGCTGTGTTCGCACCAAAGCAGGGTGAAATTGTGACCTGGGAGGAGCTGACACAGAGCTGGGTGGACCTCACCCAGAGCTGGGGTGAATTTGCCGATACCGCTTTCTACCCGGTGATGTATTACTTCAGCAGCGACGGAGCTGCCCACACCCTGCAGGAAGCCGACTTCTTCAGCACAGCGAGCACAGCTCAATCGGTTTACCTGGAGCGCACCGGCATCGACCTGGACCAGCTGCTGAAAGCGCCTACAAAGCAGTGGAAATTGATTCGGCAAATTGTTCCGCAAATCCATGGTACAGGCAAAGTTCGCACCACCGTAGGTGGAGCCTCAACGGCTATGGGTGATGTGCACTGGCGCCAGCCGCGGGAGTTCGACGTGGCCGAAGGGCTCAAGGTGGATGTACGGCTTAAGGCTCGCTATCTCGCCATTAAAATCCAATCTGTAGATACCGGCTTCTGGCGGCTGACCGGCTGGGACCTGGACCTGATTCCGGTGGATGGCCGATGAGTTACATACCGGGACCGGCGCAGCCGAGAAACCTTGAGGAGCTGTGGCGGTATTTACAGGCGGAGCAAGATACAGCGCTCCTTTACCGACCTGGAGGCGCTGGCACCGCTCTATCGCGAGCCGCCGCGACGCCCGCAGCCGGGCCTGCTGGTGACTGCCGACGGCACGGACTGGGACCCTGGACAGGGGAAGGGTTTGTATATCTGGGAAGGCACTGCCTGGGTCCAGGTGCATGCGCTGTGAGGTTAGAGAGAATCAAACCTGTTGCCCAAGAGTGTTGAGAACGCGGAGGCAATAAGGGAGCTTGGCGTATGGAGTGCACGCTAAATCCGCGTGTGTTGACTTGGGAATAAGTAGCTCCTCAGAGACTGCCTGAGTACCGCCTTAAATAGGTGGGGGTTAATTATAGACGCACCATTAGAGCATTGGCGCAAATTTATCCCTTGTGAGGAGACCGCTGCTAAATTGGTCTAGCCTGAAATCGTGACATATATTTGGGGTCATTAGAACCTTGCTAGGACTTGGCCCCATAAGATTGATCTGGAATCCTTTATATTCGTGAGGTGTTTATGGCGAGGGCTAGAAGTGGCGAGGATATTTCGTCTAAAAAATTTGGTAAAGCTGGTCAGTCTATCGCTCAATCAGAACATAAATCTGAGGAGCAAGAATTAATTGATTTCACTAAAATCAAGGTGGTTAAAGGTGTTACAGGGGAATACGTGCTAACTGTATGGGGAAAAAATGACCCTGATATAGAGCCTTCACTTAATCCAAGATATAACCCATCGAATCCGGATTATTATGAGATAGAAGTATTAGGGAAACGCTTGAGTAGTCCTCCCCCTAAAAATGTGAAAAGATTCCCACTCGATTTAGACCTTAAAAACTATATGGGTGAAAAAGGCATAGAAGTTATTGGTGCGACCAAATCTGTTAAGTGGGACTTGCCAGAGGTGTAGAGGGGCTTTTTCCATCGAATCGCCTAGCCGTTCAAAACTCCATTGCGGCTATGGCGATTCCCTTGGCTAAAGTGAGACTGAATATGTAGTTTTTACTTTCAGCTAACTTGAGCTTTTAGCTCTTCAAGCTTTTCCCGATACAGGTCATGGTCTCTGGGTTCTGTCAGAACAGAAAGCCCTCCTGTATTAGGGTTTCCGGTTATAATATCTTTTATCATTAGCTCTAATAAATAGCATCTGTTTGGAGAGTGCTCAAAGTGAGTAGACCTTTTAATTATTCTTGCTAAGAAGTCGAATAATTTCTGATCTTTAGGTGTTATATGTAGCAGTGAAAATTCCACCTGTTTTGAAAATATAAGATATTCGGACATGATGTCTAGTTGTAAATCTTGAGATTTTTCTAGCTTATCCTTAAATAATTGAAAATTCTTCCCCTTATCTTTGAAGAGATATTCACGTGTTTTCGTTACTTTAGGCGTATTCCACAATTTCCAAGTTCCACTTTCTCTGCTGTTGACTGTTTGGATAACAAGGTAAGTGGTTATGTAAAGAAAATGATCATATGTTTGGATTAGCTGTTCGGCGATTAAAGCCTGCCTTTTTCTCTCTTGCTGGTCTGCTTGATGTTTGGCTAGTTCATTTAAAAGTAATCCGAAAGCAAAAATACCTACTAAAGCTTCGAGAGCTGTCCAAAAGTAACCAATCTCATTTTTTGGGTGGACTTCTCCATACCCCAGAGTTGTGATTGTCACAATGCTGAAGTAGATGGTTTGAATTAAGCCCATCTCCTCTTCATTAAAGGAAAAAGAATCTCGGAGGAAATAATAGATAATTGCAAAAAAAAGTATTGCCGCTACATAACAAAATAGAAGCTTTTTCCAGGAGAGCCATGAGAGAAAGCGTTGCATATGTCCGTCCATAATTTTCGTGCCGAAGCTTCCATTATCACGCCACAGCTATTGTGTGTAAACGAATTAAGCGTCAAGAAAATGAGCTAAATTTATGAACTCTAACTACGGACACAACCCCTACATGCCCGACTGGGAAACCCAGTACAACCCGGCACCCTCTCTAATTCAACAACCACAAGCTCAGCAGCAATCCAGCATTAACCCAATGCAGGCCATGAGCTGGTACAACAAATTCGCAGGCGGTGGCGCATCTGGTGTAGGTAGCACGGCAGGTGGTACCGCCAGCACTGGCACGGGCAGTGGTGCCGCAGGGGGCTCCAGCTGGATAGCTTCTGCTGGTCCCTGGGCGGCGCTGGCTGTACTCATTGCAGCAAATGAACACGAAGCCCGTGATGGCGGCTATCGCGATGAGGATGACAAGGGCTATGCCCTGGACTTACTCGGCGGCAAGGTGTTCGAGCAGGACGCCACCTACCGCTGGAAAGACGACCTCAACGATGCAGCGCCAGGCTCTGGCAGCATGGTCGAATCAATGGCAAACATCGGTTCTCTGGATTTCTCCAATGCTGGCAAAGCATTTGAAGATGGATTGAAAGAAGACCCACTAATTAAAGGCATTCTCAGCCTCTTCTAACAGGTGAAACATGGGATTTTTAGACAGTCTTATGGGTGGTGGTGGCGAGTCCAAAAGCCAGAGTTATTTGGATGAGGACCAGAAAGGCTACCTGAATGATATCTGGGGGGAGGGGCAAAGGCTCTACAACTCCGGGCAATCTCCGGTCGCCGACCTCAGCCCGGAAATGCAGCAATATATCCAGGCTGCAATGGGGTTTGGCAACACCGCCAATGGCTATGCCAACCAAGTATCTAGCGCGGCCGGTGGCTTCGGCAATACCGCCAATGTGATGCAGGATTATTTGACCCAGGTAATGAGCGGGGGCGGCTACCAGGCCCCAATGCAAAACGGTGTTGATATGAACACCGTAAATTCCCTGGTTAACAACGATGTTTTAAATTCGCAAATTACCGCCAGCACCCGCGACATATACCGCGACCTCAACGAAAACCAATTGCCGAGCATCGCCTCTGGTGCCGTTTCTACGGGCAATGCTGGCTCGACGCGACGAGGGGTTGCCGAAGGTGTTGCCATGCGCGGGGCAGACGACAGGGCCTCAGATGTGGCCGCAGGTATCCGCTCCAATGCCTATAACCAGGCCGTGGGTGTTGCAGCGAATCAGGCTGGTGCAAATCAAAATGCCCAGATGAACACCAATAATCTCAACTCATCCCTGGCCAGTAATAGCTTCGGTACAGCTGGAAATCTCTTCAATACCGGATTCGGCAACGCCTACAACATGGGCGCGGGCGGTGTGAGCATGATGGGGCAGGGCGGAAATGCAATGCAGAATTACATGCAGCAGGTAGCCATGGCACCCTGGCAAAAATTGCAGCTTTATCAGGGCTCGATTGGCTCTCCCATTGTGCTCAATGAATCTACCCAGGCGGGAGGCAGCAACGGGGCCGGGGGAATTCTGGCTGGTATCGGTGGAATCATGCAGGGCATGGGGTAAGGCCCACAACTAAAACTCAACAGGAAAGAGAAATGCCAATACTAAGCATGGGCGAACCTATTGGGGCGCTCGACCAGAATTTTATAGAACCCCAGCAATCCCCTACCTTCGACGCCTCAAACCCTTTTGCCCGTACCATCGACCGATACGAACAGCAGCTAATTGAAAATCAGAGTGAAGTGGAAAAACTGAAGGGCAATAAATGGGCCCGGATTGGGCGCATGCTAACCGCTGCAGGTGTGGGCCTTAACGGTGGCGACCCGTCGCAGGCTTATCACGGTTACAACAACCAATTAACAGCGCTGCAAAATCATGGCGCCAAGCTCAATTCTGGGATTGATGAAATGAATCTAAAGCGGGCAATGTTGGAGCAGCAAGGTGCGGGCTCGGCAGACACAGTAGGTTCTCCGCTAACACTCGCTAATGGTAATTATGGGATTACGGTTAAGAATCCTGACGGCTCTACCGAGGTGCGTGACCTCGGTGTTCGGTTTGACCCCAAGGTGCATAAGGTCGGTGACCAGCTCCTGACGACAACTGGCGGAAGCACGCCCGTAGAGCTCCTGTCTGATGAGCAGCTTCAGAAGATTTATGACCAGCGTATAAAAAACAAGAAAGGTGAGATTGATTTAAAGAATAATTCTGAGGCAGAAAAAACTGCAGCGCTTAACGCTAAAACTTACAAGGCGTATCAGGCTGGAATGGAAGGTCTGTCTAAGGGAATGGATGGAACTACCACCAATCCGTTTGCAGGTTCACTCCCGGCATTGACCTCAGAGGCGCAAACGGCTGATGGTGCAGTATCGGCCATGGCCCCAATTCTCAAATCTCTATTCCGTGAGGCTGGTGAAGGTGTTTTCACTGATAAAGACCAAGAGCTACTGCTAAAGATGATTCCAACTCGGAAGGACCACCCAGAAGCCCGCAAGGCAAAACTCGAAATGGTTGACCGAATTGTTCGGGCGAAACTTGGTATCGACTTCGAAGATATTGAGCGCGATGGCCCCGAGGCAGCAGCTGACGCCGCCAACACAAATAAAGACCCATTGGGGATTCGATAAATGGCTTTAACTATCGCAGAAATCCGTAAGCAATATCCCGAATATTCAGATATGAGCGATGAAGCTTTGGCGCGCAGCCTGCACCAGTCATATTACAGTGATATGGAGTTCGGGGAGTTCGCCGGCAAGATTGGCTACACACTGCCGGACCCTGCAGGCATTAATCAGCCCGGTGCTTTCGATCAGTTTGCGGACAATTCCATTGGTGAGCTTGAGGTGGTGGGCGCGGTAGGTTCGTCGATTTTGGCTGAGCCGGTTTCTGGACTCGCGGGCATTGCTCAATCGCTAAACCCCTGGGCCGAGCCGGGAGCTGGCGCCCGAGCAGTGGAGGCGACTCGCAACTTCCTCACCTATGAGCCGCGCACCGATGAAGGTAGGGACAAGCTAAACACTCTCTCTGACTTTATCGAACCTGCCGGCCGGGCTATGGAATATGCCGAAAAGAGCCTGGGTGATGCGACCTATAACGCTACTGGAAGTCCGGCGCTGGCTGCCGGTGCCGCCTCTGTACCAACGGCAATTTTGGAGCTGCTGGGCGTTGGCCTCGGTAAAGGCGCTGCCCGAGCAAAAAGGGCCACTCCAGAGAATGTAAAAACGGAACTGACGCGACTTGGTGTGGACTCGTCTCAGATGTCGGAGGAGGCAGTCTTAAGGGTGGTTGACGAACTGAATGAGGGTGCTGACTTCTCCGGTGATGCTCTGGTGGGAGTCCTTGAAAATGTCGATATGCAAGAGGATTGGGTTCCAAAAACCCGCGCCGAGCAGCAGGGGATTGAAACTGGCAACTTTGACCTATGGCGCAAACAGAATGAGGCTGCGGCCGGCGTTTACGGTAGCGATGCAGAGCAGGCAGTTAATCGTTTCACTGATTTCCGCGAGCGCCAGTTGGGCAAGGTGGTGCAGAATCAGATGGATGACCTGGGGCCGACTGAAGGGGCTAGCCACTCGCAAGTAATACGGGGATGCTCTATGACGGCATTTTGTCAAAGGTAGAGAATGCCAAGCAGGCTAAAACCGACGCTTACACCAGAGTGGACGATATTGCCAAAGAACGTGGCCCTATGATGGCCGAGGGCTCGGTTATGCAAGAGGGGCTGGGAGCGGCCTATCGCGGATTTGATGGCGATATCAAACTTGCCAGCAAGACCGAGACGCCCAACGCATATGGGTTGTATGAGGAGCTTCATGCAGCGCTGCGAGGTGAAAAGTCTTCCGGTTTACCGGGCGCCCTTACAGTCGCGACCAACAAGATGGAAAGTTTGGATAACTTCGAAAGCCTGCGCCGTCGAATTTCTGCTGCTGAGCGGGCCTCCGCCCCCGGCTCTGCCGACCAAGCACTACTTGGGCAAGTGCGTCGGCAATATGACAGCTGGCTTGATGAGGCCGTGGAGAATGGGAAGTTTTTCGGCTCGCCCGAGCAGCTGGACGCCCTTAAAGAAGCTCGCCGCCTTAATCGCGAGTACATGCAGATAGTCAAAGGCACTCACAAGGATGGTAAGCCCACAGCTCGCACTGGCATTATCAATGATGTTGTGAACGGGCGAAGCACTCCAGAGGAAGTGGTCAACAAGATAATCGGTGGCACCGGCAAGAAGCAGGGAGCGGCCATCGTTGAGGACTTCAAGCGGCTATTCGGTGAAGACTCTCCGGAATTCGGAGCCCTGCGGCAGTCCGCTTTTATGAATATTTTCGGCCCCGCTTTTAAGGTGGCCGAGGATGGCAGCCTGCAGCTATCCAGGGGCAGCTATATCATTCGACTCTCCGACCAGCTCAAGAACAATGAGAGCAATCTGCGGGCCTTGTTCGATGAGTCCGAAGTGAACCGCTGGAATAAATTTGCGAGTGAGCTGCGGAAACTTCAGGAAGATGTGCGCAAGAAAAATTTCTCCGGCTCTGCATACCATTTGGCCGGGCCGATGAGCGCGCTGGTAGACAAGGTTGGCATTATCGCTCAGTGGCTGCCTTTTATGCGCGAGGGGGCTGAAAGTGTGAGTAAGAGCCGCCGTTGGCGCGACCTGAGGAAAAACGGTCTGGCCGAAGGTGACTTTGCCGTTTCCAGTGACACCGCTACTTTACTTGGCGCTTTGCTAGGTGGTGCCCCAGCGCACTCTGGTGCATCACCAGCGTTGTTGTTGAGCGAAGACGACAAGCCTCGTAATCAGGGTGTGCTGGCTTTTAAATAATTCCTTCACCTTCTTTTGATTAGGACTTGTTGGGATAGCCAGGTGAATTGAACAGCTGCATAATATTATAGAGATGGGTAAATATACCCTAAAGCAGACAGATGTTGCTTTCAGGAAGTATCAATGTCTGAATAGCAGATCCTTGGAGCGTGTTGGATGAGTCCTGAAGAACAAGAAATGTATGAACAATTGGATCAAATCTTAGCTCCCTATACCGTAGAGGGGCGAGCTGAAGTTCTAGATAATTCACATAAATTTGTTCATTATACTTCTGCAGATAATGCTAAAAACATTATTCGAAACAAGGAGCTCTGGCTAAGGAAACCCTCATGTATGAATGATTATATGGAGGTTTCACAGGGTTTTGACATGTTGATGAAATATCTTAAACAGCCTGCGAATGGCAGTAGGTTTAAAGATGTTTTGAACCAGGTTGGTGACAATACTTGGGAAAAGGTCGCAAAAGAATTTGATGATTGGTGGAGGAATTTAAGGTTCGATACTTATCTTGCTTCAATATCAGTTCATATGGCAGATGAAAGCCAGCATGGCAGGCTCTCTATGTGGCGGGCTTATGGTGGTGACGCTGGCAAGGCGGCATTGGTTTTTAATAACCCACCACTGATTCCAAATTTGAGAGTCATTTTTAGTCCCGCTCTATATTATTCGGACGAGCGCCTGGGGGCAGAGCTAGAAAAAATATTGAATAATATAGAGGCTAATGTTGATTATCTGAGAAGTTTGCCTGAAGACATTGTTTGGTCATCTTTGGCAATGACGCTGATTGTTTTAACACTCTGCTTAAAACATCCCGGATTCAAGGAGGAGCAGGAATGGAGGGTGATATATCTTCCGGAACTGGACACAGAAGACAAGTTCTTGATTGATAGTGTCGAAACAATTAATGGTATCCCTCAAATTGTATATAAGCTCCCCTTTGCCAATAATGAACAAATGGGAATAATAGGGTTAAGTCTTTCCGATATGCTAGATAGTATATTAATCGGGCCCACACAGTACCCTGGGGTTATTCATCAGGCCCTCTCTAGAGAGCTAAGAGATGGGGGGCTTAATGATTTAGAAGGTAGAATTAGCTTCTCTGGGATACCTTTAAGAACTTAAAGATAATTATGTTTAGGTTAAATTCATAGTGTTTTTGTAATTATGCGTTTACTTACTTTGCTCGTCTTAGCATCGGCACTAACAGACTGTTATGAAGCCGAGACTAGGGCTTACGACCGCCAGCAGTGGCTTCCCCGTTGGGCCGATGCGGACGGTGATTGCTAGAACACTCGCCAGGAGCTGCTGACCCGCCTCTCTCGGATTATTCTTGACCGGAAGCTTATGAAGCAGAGTGGGGAGGTCTTGGCTTTCGGTCCGCGCCTGAGGGGCCACGGTTCAATCTTGGGCGTTGCTGGCGTCTTCAATCAGCGCAATTGAATAAGTGTATAAGCTGGAGCAATTATTTACCCATCGCGGTATGTCTTTAGCATAATCGCCGGACAGAGTATCTTCAATTTCTTTCCGTAACTTATCCGGACCGTGTTTGATAAGTCTTTGATTTATACCTACTAAGGTCTGCACCTCAAATTCTTGAGGTGATTCTTTTTTATTGAGTTTTGCGTAGATGGAGCGAGCAAATAACCTTGCTACGTTGTAATGCTCATCTCTGCTAACTTGAGATCCAAAGCCCCCAGTTTTTTCCTTATAAAATCCACAGAGGTAATTTGTGGTTAGAATGTTGACGTTCGCAATTTGTTTTTCTTTTGTACTTAAATCCAAATCGATAGTTTTTGGTAGTTTAGTGTCACATGAAGCGATAACCGAAAGACAAATTATCATTGTCAAGTTTCTGAACGGATGAAGGAAATACTTATTTTTAGGGAAGTTCATGTGATCTATGCTGTGTCACCGGGTATGTTTTACATATTCTGATCGAATATTACACTAAGTTCTAGCGTTTTTCTTTAGCGGCTTAACTCTCTTGCTGTTTAATATTTTGTCTTTGAGTTAGCGGCCTACACTCAGTACGATCCCTTAAAAACAAAGGGGGGACGTCATGCGCCTGTTACTACCTATTATCCTATCTGCCGCCTTGGCCGGCTGCCACGAAGTCGAAGCCTAAGAAGAGCGGGGCTATGGCCGTCACGAGTGGCTACCGAAGTGGTCCGACACTGACGGCGACTGCCAGAGCACCCGTCATGAGCCTCTGGTGCAATACTCCCTGGCTCCGGTCAGTTTTACCAACGAGAAAGGTTGCACGGTAGATACTGGCCTGTGGTTGGACCCATACATCGGCAACTTTTATATTCTGGCCTCTGATCTGGATGTTGAATACATCGTGCCACTTTCCAGGGCGCACGAGCACGGTGGTGCCAACTGGACTGTAGAGCTGAAGAGGCAGTTTGCCGAAGACCCTGAGAACCTCTGGTTAGTCGATGACGGCTGGAACCAGAGCAAGGGCGACAAAGGCTCGGACGAATGGATGCCGCCCTATGAGCCAGTCTAGGCCATCTATGTTAAGCGCTTTATGGCGATAGTTGAGATGTATGGGCTAAAGTTCTAACGGAAAGAGTTAGCCCAAATGTTGGCATTCTTGGGAGAGTAGGCGATTGTCAGATCTCGGAGTTCATAATCTGCTCTATTTATTAGAGAAGCGGCCTCCCCTTATTGTGTAGGCTGCTTCTCTTAAAATAAGCTCATCAAGTGGGAGCATTCAACCTGTTGAAATACTCCTCATTATTAGTGGTATCGTGAAGTTGTTTGTGGTTATTGATAGCTTTTACCAAGAGTATTTGAAGTCTATCCACTCGCCATTGTCATTACAGTAGGCGTTAACGTCGCAATAGTTCTTACAAATCGAACCTCTGCTTATATTAATTATTGTACCTTCATGATGTGCTGCTTCAACATCTCCAAGCCAACAATCTTTTCCGGTTCTGTTGGTGGTATCAATCTCAACTTTATAGGTGCTGGATCTAAATCCTGAAGTTGTTTCCTTTATGACCCCAGTGCATTGATATAGCTCTCCCTGAAAAACAAAGTGGTGTGACAGTTGTTGCGATGGGCAGGTAGCGCTGTTGGCCATTGTAGTGACAGAAGATAAAACTACGGCTGCCAATAATTTTATTTTTAACATCAATAAATCCTTTTTTGATTAAAAGCTTGTATCAAGTCTTGTTTTTTTATTTAAAACAACATTAAGTATTTTCCTTTGCGGGAGGTGTTGAGTTCAAGTTATGAAGATATAGTTTGTGCTGTACTACCGGTAATATATGGGCACAATGGTGCCAATTGGATGTGATAGTGAGTAGATTCGTAGATAGAGATAGCTAGAACAATTTATGGGCAGCGCTTTATGGCGATAGTGGAGAAGTATGGGCTGGAGTTCTCGGAGGAGGAATCAGCCCAATAACTGGCTCTCTTAGAAGAGTAGGGTAGTTACAGCTCTAGGAGATCGTAGTCTGACTTAGTTCTTAGGGCTGTCGCCTTCCCTTCATTGATGAGTTTCATTGGGCCCTGACTGTTTAGCCTAGTGAATCCTCAGGGTTATGAGGGGCAACAGCAAAGAGGGGGTGGGGGCCTGCAGGTAGAAATCTACATGTTTCATAGTCCCGCTTGATGCCGCAGACTCCACGATGACAGAAGATTGAGACAGGCCAACTTGAATCCTGTTTCTTGCTACAAAGAAGTGTCTTTGGGGTGATACGTCTTCAGGGTGTTCGGATACCCAGAGGCCTCCAGTATCGAGTATTCGCATTGCTAGCTTATAGTTTGCCCGAGGGTTTGCAGTGTGCAGGCCATGGGCAAGCACAGGGATAGTGTCTCCCCCGGCTGCCAGGGCGCCCTCATGGGCTACGGCATCAATCCCCAGGGCTAGTCCGCTTATGACAACATTGCCCTTAGTGGTGATGTAACCTGCGATTCTTCGAGCAATCTCCAGGCCGTTTGGAGAAGCGTTTCGAGATCCAACAATCGCAACGCCTGGCCGATTTAGTAGGCTGACATTGCCGCGGGCAAACAGTGTTGCCGACGGATTGGGAGTATCTTCCAGGCCGACTGGATACTCTGGATTGCCGCGTTGAATCTCAACTATTTCCATTAAGAAGCAGTTTTGCAGAGAGCTAGTGTTAAAACTAGATGCTTAGGGTTATTGCCCCCGCGATATGGATGGTACTCAAAAAGATATTCTACGGACATGCCAAAATCCTTGTAACACTTTACATCCTAGTGAAATTTGATCGTAAATATACAGCGGAAATTTAAATCATAAAAACTGGATTTATTTTGGTTAAGCTTCTTGGTTTGGTGCGTTTTGTTTTTGCGTTGAATCATCGGCGGGCTTATCTATTACTTCATGAGTTGCTAAAGTTTTTCGAGTTGCTTTTCGTTGTAGTGATCATATTGATGTTTTTGTACTAGTGTACAAAAGGCTGAAAAACCTTTTGAAAGGAAGGGTTTCTTTAGTCTAAAAAAAGTTTTACTTTTTTGTTTGTCTGTGTATTCTTCGCACTCTGTTTTAAAGTGTTAAATGGATTTATTGATGAATAAAATAATTAAAATAACCTCTGCGGTATTAGGGTTAACAATTTCCTCGGCTGTATTTTCTGCAACGTGTTCTACAAGTGGGTATGATCCAAGCAGCTATCCTAAGGGAAGCGAATATCCAGCTGTGGGTGTACCGACAACTTTTTATCACGATACCCGCCATGTTGATTACAGCGGGAAAAAGGCAACCTTCTCAACCTCTACCGGATTTATGGGATGGGATGAGTATAATTATCAGGATTTTAAATGGAGAGCCAAAGAGTCCATTACATTTACGACCAGAGGACCACACTGGGTGACAGTTAGAGATCCTTTGTCAGCCAAAACAATTTGTAATGACGTTTCGGTTCAAAATAAACCTAAAATGAGTTTGCTTTCTTTTAGTTCATCTAATAGAACAGCAAAAATAAGTTATACCGTAGATGAGTATTCCAAGTTTGCCAAAGAAAACAAGTCTATGGCAATTGTATTCCGCTGGAGGTCTGATTTCTATGGGACAACTGGTAGCGCTGGAGGAGTCACTATCAATGGCTTAAGTGGTACTGTCACCGGAAATATATCAGTTCCTGGTGGCGATGATCTCTATGAAATTGATGCCGTCCTATCAGATGGTACTTATACTGCGGCGGTAAACCTGGGCTATATTAGAACTCAGGGCGATTCTAATCGGCCATGTGAACGCTGCAATAAGAACTAGATTACACAAGGCTATGAAAATTTCACTCTAGTCAAAAGAGTGTTGTGTGCTGGGTTGACCTTTTGTGAGAACGAGTCAGCCTAGCAACCAGTCTTTTTGGGTGAGTGAGGTACACCTTCAAGCACTCTTCCGGGAGTATCCTCCATTTTCTCATTCAGCACCCATGTTTCATGCATACCCTTACTTCCAGTGCGGAACGGAATAGGCGCCGAATTCATTCTTTTTTTATTCTGTATGTTTACACAGTATTTTGGCTCCGTTACTTCCGAAGATGGGAATTGCAGGAGGTGGCAAAGGTGGCAAAAAAATTGGTAGATAGCATTAAGATTCTACGCCAAATCATTGAGTCCAGCATAGAAGTGGGCTACAAGATGCGAGAGAGGCTTTAGCAGGGATGAGGAAAGGCCCTTTCCCTTCCAGTTAATTAAGTACAATTTTTTATTATACCAATTTGCTCTGGCCATTGGCGCCTTAATTATTAAGCCTTATTAACAGTTAAAGTCGATTGTATTCGATATCGTATTTTTACATAGTATCTATGTTTTGGCCTAACCTGCTATTTAAGTATTAAGAATTTCCTGCTATTAAGGAGTTTTACTATGCGAAACAAGACCTTAAAGCTGCTAGTCTTGTTCCCATTATTGCTTGGGTTACCTTTATTCGCTAATACGTCGGAGTTAAAGGTCGCTATAGCTAATGATGCACCTCCTTATGTTGCTGATAACGCGAAGAGCGGGCTCGAAGTCGAAATAATCCAGCAGTCATTACCTGGGTATTCAATAAAATTCTTGCAGATGGGTTGGGGGGATATTCAAAATGCTATTAAAAATGGCATAGCAGATGCTGAGACAAATGTGTATGAGCATGGCGAGACGGGTGGCCATTTTTTCTCAAAGAAATATGTTGGATTTGTTAATTACGCAATTAGCCGCAAGAGTGAAGATATTAAAATAGATAATGTGAACGACCTTGTAGGGCACCATGTCATTGCCTGGAAGGGGGCTTACCTGGATCTAGGGCCAGAATTTGAGCGCCTTTTCTCGCCTGGAGGGGCAGGTAGCAAAAATTATGTCGAGATACAGGATTCACGAGATCAGGTCCGGGATTTCTGGCAGAACGAAGATTCTATTGCCATTATCGATAAGAGTATTTTTGCTCGCTTCTCCATGAAACAGGGGCACTCAATGGATGAGGTGGATACTCATAAAGTCTTTTTACCGGTTTCGAAATTTAAAATGGCGTTTAAGGATGAAAAGACCAGAGATGAGTTCAATAAAGGGCTGGCCCGTCTTTGTTCTACAGGTGAATATGCAAAGCTTCTTAGGAAACATGGCATTTCGGAAAAAGCGAATATCTGCGAATGAGCTGGTGATCTAGAGGCTTTTAGGATTTACTGGCACGCTAATTTCTACTCTGTGCATATATAAAACTGTATTTATTGACAGCTAGCCATCAAAAGAATAATCTTGGGCAAGCTGTCGAGTTGTATGTATAGCGACCGATCATCCTTTCTTAAACCGGCCCCTAAGCCGGTTTTTTTGTGTTTATTATTTAATAAGCTTTACTGTCGTTGATAAGCTTCTGTAGGCTTTAACTCATACTTTATATGTTTTTTGATTAGATTTTTCGAAAAGTGTGATCAGGTACTGGGTTTTGATGTGTGTTATAAGGTTAACTTTCTTCTCGAGCGGTTAATTCAATTTATTTTTCAGTGAATTTTTATGTTTTTTAGAAATACCATTAAAATAGTAGCTGTCTCTGTGGCTCTATTAGCCTTCGGTACGCAAGCAAAAACTTTCAAGTATGAACTTCAAGATCTACATTCATCTAACGGTGAAATACAGTATCCTGGCCTAAATTTGAATGGCGCTAGTTCTGTGATTTTGACCGTTGATCAAGCGAATCATTCAGTACCCGCAATGCTTACTTCGTTAGAAATTAATTTTCCTCATGCGCCCGGTTTGTTAATAGGTAATTTCAAGGCAGATGATCAAGGTTGGAGATTTTATTCTACCGTCGATGATGTTTGGGTGTATCGTCAGCTTGATATTGCAGTAGATGGTTTCAATGCTGGAAATCCAAATAATGCAATGGTTCACATTGAAGGCTTTGTCTCTGAAGTTGAAAATTTTATTGGGGAAGAGCGTTCACTAAATTTTGAGCAAAGACTATTTTCTGTTCATGGACAATTAGTTGATGCGACTCCAAGCAAAGTTGTTGATGTCAAATCGTTTACAGTTGATGGCAGTCAGGTTGAGTTGTCGCTTAAAGATAATCCAGCTGTTGATCCAAATTCAAGCAATGGTGATATGGCATTTGTTATCGAATTGCTGTGGTTTGGAGAAGGGAAAGAAGTTTTTCATTTTCACGCACCCTACGGCGATGAGTCAAAGTTTTTTGAGGCATACAAGCTAGAAGTCTCAACAATGCCTGGGCCTGATGGTGATGAAACAGCTGTCAGTATTAAAGCTAAAGACGCGCAAGGTATGGAGTTTGAAACACATCATATTTATCTTAAAGATATGCTGAGGGAAGCTTACGAGCTTTAATCGCATCCTTATTTTTGATTTAAGCTTTAAGATACGCTGTTTATTTAAATCAGTTAAAAAGTATTAGTAAAATCGTTCTGTAGCGACACTAATTTTTAAAAATTAACCCGCCCTGTGCGGGTTTTTTTATTTCTGGTGCTTCCATGTTTGATAATGACTATTTCACAGAGTTGGAATTGGCCTGTCGTTGTTGTGGCAAAAATTATTTCAAAGATGAAACGCTCAGGCGCCTGATCCAAGTTAGAGAGCGCTTTGGCAAGCCGATAATTATTAACTCCGGTTACCGCTGCCCAGTTCATAACGCTCGATTAAACGCCACCATGACCCATACCACCGGGCAGGCTATTGATGTTCAGGTGGCGTCAGGCAGGGCCTACCGGTTAATTAAAATCACCCCGGAGGAAGGTTTCACCGTTATAGGGGTATGGCAAAAGGGGGCATTCAAAAGGTGATTCCTTCACCTGGATGACCTTGAATCAATGCCGGGCGAGCGTACCCGCCCTACAGTTTTAAGTTACTAGCCGTCCCGCTGAAGTGTATAAAATTTGTTCGGCAGTCTGATTTGAAAGATTACTTTGGAAAACTGACGCGGAATTGCTTCCGAGGCAGTGATCAGGATAATAGTGGTCAGGATCATCAGTATATAAATGTTAGCAATAAGTATGAATAAAATCGAAGTTAAGATAACACCCGATGATTACTATCATTCCCAATGGGTTCATCAGAAGCTTAGTGTAAGCAAATTTTTTATCATTACGCTTTTAACAGTCTGGCTTGCCTATTTTTTATATAGTGCTTTAAACGTTGAATTATCAATCGCCGTTGGTAGTGCCTCTGGCTGGCTACTTTGGTATTTTGGCTATTATTTGGTCTATCTGCGCTACAAGTGTAATAAAATTTATCGGCAGCAAAAGAGCTTAAATCTTCCAGCTCAATTCGAATGGGATCGTGAGGGCATTAACGCAATTAACGAAAGAGGGGTAGTAAAAATCAAATGGTCAGACTATGTCAAGTGGCGTGAAAGCAAGCGGATTATCATGCTTTATCAGTCAGATTTGATTTTTAACATTATTCCTAAATCATCATTTGAAAACACAGACCAGGAAAATGACTTTTTATCAAATCTGCAAAACATCAGCAGCTAATAAGACTAAGCACAATCGACCACTTCTTTATTATTTTGGGCTGACACCTTTTTGGTACTTCTGCGTTTTGGGAGTATAAATAAGCTACCTTGCGATTGTTGTCTCTAGCAGGTACCTAACCATATAAACCGGCCACTGAGCCGATTTTTTTACGTAAGGCATTCCCAGGTAAGACAGAAGCCAACCGCTTAAAGGCACAGGTGGATTCAAAGTTAATCTCAATGGACCTGGAGGAGTTGAGAGCGGCTACCCAGGTAATCACTGCAGAAGCTGGAGGAGAGTCATGGCTACAAAGAAACTGGCGGCCAGTAACAATGCTCACATTCGTGGGGCTGACCGTCTTTCATTGGTTGGGGTGGGCAGCGCCAAACCTCAGCGAGAACCAGACTCTCGCCCTTCTGGAAATAGTAAAAATCGGCCTCGGAGGTTATGTGGTGGGGCGCAGCGTTGAGAAGGCAACTGTTGCCTGGAAGCAGTCATGACACTTCAGGATGCTCTGAGAGAAATAGCGGATAAGGCTGGCTATACGACTGCTATTGGTGCCGGAGCTTTCGCGGGTTGGCTCGCAAACAACTGGCTTAGCTTTTCTGGTGTGCTGATAGCTGCAGCAGGTTTAATGGTTAATTGGTATTACAACCACAACCACAACCACAACCACAACCACAACCACAACCACAACCACAAGCGCTAGAAGCTGCAGGGCGGGGACGATGGGCGTTAGTGTAAAGCTGGATACTTCAAAGTTTGATCAAGCATCTGCTGAATTAAAAAAGCAATTACCTTATGCCAGTTCTGTCGCACTCAATAATGTGGCGTTACGAATCCGGGGAGAAGAGGGTGCAGCTATGGGGCGTGTATTTACAAACCCAGCAAAGTTAACGCTGAACTCCGTATTGGTAAAGAAAGCCACGAAGCGTTCAGGTATTGCCAAAGTCTTTATCCGTGATCAGGTTTCCAACGGTACTGCACCCGGCAAATACCTGGCCCTTCGGTCATGGATATGAACTGGAACGACAAGTGCTTTGAGCGAGCCCTTTGGCATATGGGTGTTCTGCCTGCTGGTATGTATGTGGTGCATGGCAAGGCGGCAAGATTAAACAAGTATGGGAATATCTCGGTCGGAGCCTATAAAAAATCCTGGCTGAATTGCGGGGCAGCTCTGGTACTGCTGGTGGTGCAGGTAGTTCGCAGGGTAAGAAGGGTAAATATTTCGTTGGCAAAGTTAATGGTGTCTTAGGAGTATGGAAGAGGGCAGGCGATAAATGCCGGCCAATGGTTAAGCCCATCCTGATTTTCCCCAAAGGTAAGCCAGATTACCGCAAACGTTTCCCTTTTATCCGAATAGCTGAAGGCATAGCGCGGCGTCACCTGCCGATTGAACTGAATAAGACCATGGACCATGCGATTGCGACGCAAAGAAACGTTGAGCGGGTCCTCCTGAGGGGACCAACACACGGGTGATTCGGACCGAGTTTTTTAACAGATATCTGAAATTTCATAGGGGGTTATACCTTGGCTGCTGATATCTCTTTTGATGATCAGCCCACTCAATCGGGTTTTGTATGTCTAGTTGGTGCTTCTCAACCTGCTATTGCCAGCACTACAAAGCTCAGCTTTTTACGGTAGGTGCCAGTTTCAGAGTTTGGCTGCGAGCGGCTGCGAACTACCGCAACCACCTTATCCATTGCAGATCCAAGCACCGCCACGATCACCGTCAGCCAGCTAAGCAGCATCACCGGCCCAGGCCCGTCCGCACAAATCACCATATAAGCAGGAAAAAATCATGAGCAACACACCGAATAACGGCATCCCCTACGCCCAGAAAGGCACCCTAGACCCCGCCCTGGATACTGCTGCAGCTGGAAATAGGGGGTATTTTTAGCGGAACCGAAAACTGGCCTTTTAACCCTGTACGGTACTTAGTTAGCTGCGCTGGTTGACAGAGTATTATAGTGGTTTTGTCTATCTCTAAAGATGACTTCTAAAAGGGCAGCTAACTTCTTTTGAAGCCGCTGAAAATGCTCTTGATCCTTATCCGAAATCCCAACCGACTGCGCGGCAAGCTTAGTTGATTTCCTTAGGTCTTCAATCAGCCTATGTACTTCTGGCCCGAAATGCAGGGCCAGTTTCTCCAGCTTGTCATCAACTTTATTAAAGCGCGTGATGAAGGCTTCTTTGGATTTTGTAACTTTGCGGTCTGAACTATCGCCTTTTCTTATTTTCTCGAACTCCGTTAGAAGGCGGTTTAGTTTCGACTCCAGGCCATGTATCAAAAGCACGGCGTTTTCATATGCCTTCATCTTATGGTCGTAAGGGACTTTTCTCTCAGGAACTCCGCCATCAAACCATTTTTAATGGCTTTATTACCCGCCAGAATATAAAAGCGCTAATTAGGAATAAGGCTATCGTGACAACGGCAGTGCGAATGATTTTTGTTCCAAGTTCGAATTCGTCCATGATTTTTCCTTAAAAGGGGGATGTCGTCGTGCGGCTGGAGGTATAGCTGAGTAGGGCCGCTGATCTTGTAGGCAGTTGAAGTGGTCAACCCTCTAGCCTTACATAGTTCCATTGCGGCTATGACCATTCCGAGTGGGTGAGGATGGTTGTGATAGGAGGAGATAGCCTATTAAAGCAGTAAATAAGCACTTGAAAACCTCGAGTCGCAACACGAGGTTTTTATTGACCTGGCTTTAGCGGCTAATAACTAGCCTTGCCCAGGCTCTGGTCTGACTCCGCCTGTCCCACCTTCTACTGTCCCAGCTTTGATATCAGTTTCTACATTCATCATGTATTTCTTTTAACTAAAAAATAAAGAGCATTCAAAAAGGTTGGTGTGGAGTCTATGGAAACTTAAAGTATTCATGCGACTTCCATATGGCAATTATCAGGCCACCTGAAAATATCTAAAATCTATTTATGGGGCAATAGTTGTCTTAATTTATAAATCATTATTTTTAGTGCAATTGTACTTATTAGGTTGTTCTGGTAACTCTGCAGCAGGCCGCGAGGGCTGACTCAGTAGCGAGCTGTATTGTTGATGTGGTCAACCGCCTGGCCGTGCATCGTTCTATTACAGCTAGGGCGAAACCTAGTGGGTGAGCGTTTTATGGGCTGCCTTGGGGTAATCAGGCAAGTTGACTCGCTTTATATATCCGAGATAAAAACACCTTCATCTATCCACAGGAAAAAAGTACTAACCTTTCGATTTCTAAGGGGTTTTCAAAATGATATATAGCAGCGAAAATGTCGGGATATGATGTGGCTGCAATACATCCACATATGTACGCTGGTGCCAACTGTCAGTAGTCTAATGTTCCTACAGGATTTTTTAAATCGTTGCCGAAAGAGGTCTGTAGATATAGTGATGGGTGATATATTATAGCTGCTTTTGAATACACTGTTATAAGCTAAGGAATCGTTCCATGAAGCCAGCATTTCTACTTCTAATTTCGCTATTATCGATTCCCGCTTTTGGATAGATTGGTGGTGAATGGATAGCTGAGAGTACTATCAAAAACAGTTATGGTGAACCAGCGGATATCTTTGAGCTAGTCCTCATCAGAGATGGCATAGACGTGTGTAGTTATTTTTATGGTACAACGCGGAGTAGAGCGAAGATCGAAGGCTCCATTTTAGACGATATAAATGACCCAAAGGTGATCGGTACGTTTAAATCGAATGAAAATATGATTTTAACTCTATATAGTAACCATCAGGCACGACCTGTAAATGGATCGGTGAAAATTACCGATGATACTCTAATCTGGTCTGTGGGAAGCAAAGACTATCCACCAACGATTTGGCGCACTGCCGAGCTATCGCGCCGTAAATTGAAAGAGTATTAGCTTTTTACACTTAAAAAAATGTGCAGTAAAAGCTTATAACAAGCGTGTGCATTTGATCTTCGCTTTGCTGTGGCAAATGACTCGGGCATTAAGCATCCTATGGAAATTAGTCACGAGGAATATCTCGAAGAGAAGCGTAAGCGTGCCGTTGAATTCGCAAGCGGAATGATTGATGGCTCTATTCACTATCTTGAGGGGGCAATTGAACTTTCTTTACTAAGGTTTGAAGTCGGTCTGCCCGAAGATGATAAAGATTTTCTGGCAATTGCTGGTGTCGCTTCAGAAATCGATCATTTGCCGATCGGTACATCAAGGCAATATTGGTCTAATGAAGCCCTTGAGCGGCACGAGCCAGAAATACAGCAATCTATCAAGTGGGCAAAGGAAGTCTCTTTGTCAGAATGTATATCTATCGTAGCAAGGTTCAATACTTAGCAAGGCCAGGCAGTATCGCCAGCAAAACTGGCTGGACCCCGCTACACTCGCCCGCTGTTGGCGGCGTTATGTGTAAAGTAAGGTAGTACTAATGAGTATGGACAAAGAAAATATCTCAGACTTTTCTGGTAAATGTATTTCAATGCGTTTGACAGACTTGGAATGCAGTCATGATTTGCACAATCCACGCTTTGAATATCAAGGTGGAAAACTATTTATTGTTGGTGAGATTTCAGTTGGATGCAGTGAGTCAGGTTGGAATGCTGGTCATATTGGCGCAGCTGAATGGGCGCAAGTTAGAAGCTATATGCTTTTCGATGGTTTTAAAGCGTATACAAAAGCCATAAAAGTGTCTGAGTCGTATTACGAAAATAGTGAAGAGAAAAACTCATAAGGAGTTACTGCATCTGACCACTTACACTGCTCTCCCTTTGTGCTGCATGCTACGCTAGCACAAAGCGGCTCCATTCCGATGGTGGCTGAGTAAGGTGTTAGCCGTTGAACACACGGAGGTATGATGAGGGATAGAAACCAAGCATTAGTCTTTATCGTCTTGGTGCTTGCAATTAGTTGGAGCTTGGAGGCGTTCATCATCGCCAGCGGGGGTGTCAGGAATTTCGGCCCGCTTTGGATAGTCGCCCTGATGTGCATCCCTGGCTCTCTTTCAATAGCGCTGAGACTCATCCTGAAATCTGGATATGAAGATGTCAGCTTTCGGATCGGAAAGGGACGCTACTACGTCTATGCAGTCGCAATTCCATTCCTATTAGTATTGCTAACGGGTCTGGTATCTGCAGCCATCGATATCCGGCAATTCTCGCTGGTGTCATTGGAGCAACTGATCCAACTCAGCCCTGTTCTTCTGTCCGTCTTAGTGCTTGGCCTGATCGGCGCATTTGGGGAAGAGCTCGGATGGCGCGGATTCCTATTGCCAAAGTTGGTAAGTGGTGGTGTTAAGAACCCCTATCTCATCAGCGGACTTGTATGGGCGTCCTGGCATCTTCCACTCATTGCTTACGGAGGTTTCTACCAGACAGATTATACGTTGCTCATGGCGTTGATCTATGGCCTCGGTATTATCGCCATGAGCTTTGTATTCAGCGAGCTCAGAATGCGCTCTGGATCAGTCTGGGTTGCCACCATCGCCCACACTGCTCACAATTTCTTCTTCCAGTTCGCGGCTCCTGTATTGCTTTTAACGGAACCGGGTTCGCGTTCAAAGTTTTGGGATATGGTGGCCAGCGATACTGGTTTGTGTATTGCAGTGTTCTATGCTGTTGCGTACCTCGTTTTTCGTCATGTCGTTCGACGGGGCAAGGCTTTTGATCGGTGTTTATCGCCAAAAGCCCCGATAAATCAGTAGCGGGCCTTGGCGGGGGGAAGCCACCGGGGCCAGTGCCTTTGGTGGTTAGGGTTTGTCTTTCCTGCAAGGAGGTAGACCATGCCTTTGACCGCTCACGTTCAACAACTTCACCACGTTAATAATCTATGTGCCGGCCTGGAATAGGTGGTTGGCTGCCCCAATCAGAATGCGCGCACCGCCTTGCTGCAGCTGATTGGTGAGGAGGCGGCCTTCAGCCTGGATGAGCACATGAACAGCAAGCCGGCGGCGACCTTTATGGCGTGGGCAAATGGGGATTCCATGATGGGGCTCGGTATCTTCGACAAGGATTTGTTGATTGTCGATCGCTCGCTAAAGCCTACCCATGGCGATGTGGTGGTGGCCCTGGATGGGCAGCTGACCTGCAAGGTGCTGGACCAGCAGCAGGGGCGGCTGCTCTCTGCGAATGATGACTACGCGCCGATCCCTATTTGTGAGGGGCAGGAATTGATTGTGGAGGGGGGGGAAGGCTTCGGTGCGTTATCACCGGCCGCGCTGAATGCTGGTATTGGTGGACTGCAGTGAGCAGATATTCCGGCCCGATCTGCGCGGGAGCCTGGTGGTGGTGCTCTCCAATAACGATGGCTTTGTGGTGGCGCGCTCCAAGGAGGCGAAGCTGTTGGGCATTGCCGACTTGGAGCCTTTCGTTAAGGTTTAGCACCTGCTGGCCATCTTCTCCAGCAATTATCCCCTGTATGGCGATATCTCCCACCGGGTAATGACCACCCTGCGCGAGTTAGGCCCCAATGTGGAGGTTTACAGTATCGATGAGATGTTTTTGGATCTGCAAGGGCTGCAGGAGGATTGGCAGGGCTACGGCCGCAAGATCCGTAACACGCTCTGTCGTAATATTCGTATGCCTGTCGGAGTGGGTATCGCCCCCAGTAAAACCCTGGCCAAGCTCGCCAACCGCTCGGCCGAGAAGATCCCCAAGTGCGATGGCGTCTATGCATCGGATACTCCCGAGAAATGGCAGTGGGTGCAGCGCCGCACAGCTGTTTTTGTCATATCTATTCCTTCTGAAAGTATCTCTGTGGAAGCCTTGTCTAATTGGTTGATTTAACATTTTTCTGTAGGCTTTAAGTCGGTAAGCCATCCGCACAGAAATGGTCAGATCTTAGCTTTACCGTTTTGAGGGAGTCTTGGAGTTGAAAGGGAATATTTTGAACTCTGTTTTGAAAAAATGCAGCTGGCAAGAAATTGTACTTTTTTGGTGTTAAATCGTCTAATTTTTTCATTTTTTTGGGTGCGGTCGATTTGGGAATTATGTACACTTGGTTTTATTATTTTTAGGGAGTGATAATGAAAAATTTAGGCTTAATTGCAACTTTAATGCTTGCTTCAGTTCCAGTTTCAGCAAGTGACTCACTAGATATATGCTTAGTTACGGGGCACCCAGCATCAGATATAAAATACGAAAAGATCCAAAGAATTAAAATAGGTAAAAATTCTTATGGCAGTGTAACTGATGTTTTGCAGGTATTTGCTGATAAGGCTGATGCCTTAGGAGCTAATGCAGTAGTAAATTATGTCGGCTCTCAGCGTTTCGGATTTTGGCCTTGGCGTTTTGTTCGCCCAGTGGTAAGAGGTGAAGCTGTCAAGCTTTATTTTAGTAATGGTCAAACTTGCAGAGATATTGGTGGCGCAACGGTTAGAGAGGTTATTAAAACCAATAAAGAGCCTCATCACATTTAACTATACAATTGTTGTAATCTAAGTTTCGGTTATGGCTATCTTCTACTGTATCTTAGCGCAAAAGGTGTCAGTAGCCTCAGACAATTGAGTTGTGTGCTGGGTTTAATTCACTTCAGGACAATAGTTCTGAGTAGGAGTAGCCATATAGACGATGGGTTGAATCAGCAAAAAAAATAGCAGTGGCTCTTTGTTTATAGGGGACAATGGTGTCCAGAGAAAATTGAATATGCGGTAAGTATTTACATTGCCTACTTGAATCGCTAGATGGGAAGATTTCCCTTGGGGAGTGACTTGAGTTTTGCTGGACTGCTCAAGCCACTCACTTTGTTCACACGGTTAGTCTTGATGCAGATACGTATTCGATAAAGATATGACCGTTAACCCTTCCTATAGGGTCATAACCGTTGCACCAATACGAATATCCAATGTGAGGACGGTCGGGCCCATTACCTGCGGCACCTGGAGGGATGTCATCCATATCTATAATAAGAGACCAGGTGCGCTCCCGAGTACCATGCCCCACCGTTCGTGAGCATTTCCACTCAACTGGCGTATATCGACTAGTATCGCCTGAAGCCGTCATAGTTACCTCAAAATCATCCATTGTTAGGTTTAAGCCAGTTGCATCGTTAATTCGCGCTAATGCACGTGCTCTAGCTTTGTCCTCTTTGCCTCTTGCGGCAAACCCAGTGCTTGGTGGATTGTCTTGTAAGTCTTCGTCATGTTCTGTGAGTTGATAAGGTGGAATTTTTGTAGAGCCTCTTAAAGCAACCATTCGGAAACTCCTTGATTAAATAATTATTTTAAATGGCAGCCAGAATGCATTTTAGGCTGCCTCGAGAGGGTGCGATATTTGCCCCCAAGATGAATTTAATAACTTATTAGGAGACTTCTCTATCATGCGATACTTCACGATGTTTTTCTGCTTTTCACCTGAATAAGAGGGCAAAAGCTCTTAAATGTAAATTAATATTGTAGATCTACTAATAAATGTTACCCTTTACTTCAGCAGAGCAGCAAAGCTGTTATGCAGTCTCCTTACTCCATCGATGATATTCGTAATTGTACGATCGGGAGGTGAAAGATTGTTGCGAATTTAAACCGTCCAGGATGACTTTCTATAAAAGAAAGGGGCATGTCGAGATTACTCCCACCAGCGCAATTGCTCAGAATAAGGGAAGTTATATAGGAGGTTGATCGAATCAACAAAATATTCGTCCAGGAGGCGCTTCCAGTTGTAGTAATACACTAAGGGATGATCAAAGGCTCGCATACTGCCTGCCTTGATCTGAGAGCAGCATAGCACCACTGGGTATTTCTTGATATTCCCGGGCCATTACCAAGGCCTTTGTCGTTAATGTGGCATCTGCTTGCTTTAAGAGGGACCATTTGACGATGCATGTGAGTATGCAAATCTATGGTGGTTGCTAGGCAACACCAGTCTTAACCAAGCCCAGATATAGGTAATATCAACGCGCCAAATTTTGATTGGGCTTCTCTGCATTGAACTGGCGATTAAGTTCATTTGGCGTGTCTAAGTGCGCAATTATTTCCCTTCTGTATTGATGAGAGTTAGGAATACTTGCATACCAAACCGGTCTCACACACTTGCCTTCTAACTTTGAATCTCACGATTGATATCCCTGTCGATAAGGTAAATTGACGATTTTGTGGCTTTCTCCTGAGCTATGGCTGCGTTAGAAGGGCTCCGTGACTTGGGAGCGATGCTGCTTTTTAGGTAGTTCAGAGGAGTTTTTCCTTCTGCTATATTCGAAACGGTATGCCCGACATACTTAAATCACTTTGCGGGCCAGCTCCAAGCTAATCAGTCTCTCAGCGTGTGCGATTCTTCTCGTTGAGTACCAAGAGGGCGAGCTCCTTTTTAAACCTTTTTCTCTCTTACTGGGCTGTCAGTATGGCTTTAAGCTCTTAAATTTCTATTGCTCAGTTGTTAGCGCTTTATTTGCGGGTATGTCTCCATACGTTCTGTCTCATATCAAAATGTTGAAAGTTTAGTGGCGCTATAATCTATTTCTGGCGGATTTCTTAGGTGTCATGTTTAATTTGATGTCTCAATTTTGGCGAATATTTTTGCCTGAAATAGCATGGCGGCATTAGAAAATAGAAACTTGTGAGCTGGTACCTATTGTTGGGAGAAGTTGTAGTTGTACTAATTTAACGAGGAGGGTTAAGGTGGGGCTGGTTTGGAAAAATTATAACGCCTATGGCAATGATGTGAGTTAGCTGGTAAGGCTTGCTGGAAAATATTTAATTGTTGTTTAACTAATTCTGCTGAATTGGTTGTAAATAAAAGCCTAGTTGAATCTTGACAATTGCCTTGAGCAGCAGCGGTTTTGTTTGGTTTACGTGCGATGAAGATATTTTGACTATTTATTGAAAAGCTTCTCCTTTAACATGAAATGGGTTTGAAAGATGAAAATATTTATGCGTGCATTGGCTTTCTATGTTTTTTGTGTTGGATATTGTAATCAGGCATTTTCTATTGATATTCTCGCACATAGGGGGGCATCAGGTGAATATCCTCAAAGTACAAGGCTAGCATTTGATAAAGCATTGGAGCAAGGTGCCGATATATTAGAGTTAGATGTTCATCTGTCGAAAGACTATTTTGTCATCATTAATCATGATTCAGACCTAAAGGATAATGTTGGGATATCTGAAAAAATTGCGGATTTGACGCTGGGTGAAATTAAAACCCTTGATGCTGGTCACGAATTCACATTAGATAATGGCAATAGCTACCCTTTTAGGGGGCAGGGACTCACTCTGTTAACTCTCAATGAATTGTTTGAGCGTTACCCGGATGGCTATTTTAATATAGAGATTAAGCCCAATGATAAGACTCTTTCTGAGACTCTTTGGCAAGTCATTGCAGATTACCGTATGGAGCAGCAAGTTACTGTTGCTAGCCAGCATAGTAAAGCCATGAAGCACTTCCGTGAACTTAGCGGGGGTCAGGTTAGAACCAGCGCAACTATAGGTGAGCTTATCGAAGCAAGTCTTGCTTGGAGTACGGGTTTTGGCTGGGCTTTTCAGCCCAAGTTTGATGTTGCACAATTGCCATATAGTATTACGACCAAGCCCTATGTGCGCTTTTTTCAGAGAAAAGGAGTGGCTGTGGACCTTTGGACAGTGAACAATGAAGACCATATTGAGCGCAGTATATCATTGGGTGTAGATGGGATTATTGGTGATTATCCAGGCCGAATTTATCGAGCGCTTGTTGATGCTGGTGAGCGTTAACTGATCACTTTATTTTTAAAGGCTATGGAAGGTTGAAATGTAATAAATTTTAAAGTGAATTGGGACCTTATTGTGTTTTGGGTGCTCTAGTGATACTAAGTTGCTTCCAAGGTGACTTATTTGAGCCCCGATTCCTAATGAATTAAGTTCCTTCCTGTTTGAATAGTCTGGATCCATTTGCAAATACTGAGGTGCCGTATGAGTAGGCTGGAAATTGATGTATTTGGATTTTTTCTGGGTGCTTAGGAGGGGATTTCTGTGTGACAATGAATCTAGTAGTTGGCGTTTTTTGTTGATCGGCTGTTTTTAGTAGTGTTTAGTTATGATAATAAGGGGAGGGGGGTTAGATGTATAAAACAATTCTTTGCGCTATAGAGGCTTCCAAAGAAGGGCGCTTTGTGCTTTCTAGGGCAGTAGAACTTTCAAGGCAGCATGAAAGTAAGTTAATCGTATTAAATGTGCTTCCCTACAGTTTTTTGCCTAAGGATTATCAGCGAGAGCTTAAAGAGGATGCTATTCCGAAGTTTGAGGAGATAGTTTCAGATTTCGGTATCTCTAAGAAAAATAGACTCCTGAAAGTAGGCAAGCCCTATGAGGTGATTTGCAAGGAAGCTGAAAAAAGAAGTGTAGATTTAATCGTGCTCGGGACTCACTCTAAGAAAGGTATAAGCTCTCTAATAGGTTCTACGGCAAATAGTATCGTAAATTATGCTCATTGTGATGTGACTTTGGTGCGGATTTAATTGATACTGAATGTTGTTAGTTGAGTTATTCGATACCAAGCCTAGCCGGTGCTGTTATCTAAGTAATCGTTATGTGAGTAAATCTGAGCCGAGTAACTATTGATTATAGTTACTCGGCTCAGGCTGTACAATTTAAAGCGGAAATTTTAGGTCTACCACAAATCTACTCTGCTACGAGACGGAATGAGGCGGCAGTCCAGAATTTGAGCTCTCAGCTTCCTCTGCTTCCTTGAATTCATCCTCTTGCTCTGCAGAGATAGGTGCATTGCGTAGAACTAGAAAGCCGGCAACTCCGGCGATTACAGAAGCTAGTAGAATACCGGCTTTCGCCTGCACCAGAAGTTCGTACTGGGAGCTAAATGCCAGCTCGGCTATAAAGATAGACATAGTAAAGCCAATGCCGGCGAGTAATGCCACACCTACGATATGCTGAAAGTTCGCAGCCTTGGGTAGCTTGCCCCAGCCAAGTTTCCAGCCAATCCAAGTTGCACCTACAATGCCAATTAGCTTGCCAACAACCAAGCCGCTAATGACACCAAGTGTTACTGGGTTGAGCACCGCTGCTGAACTACTAAAGCTATCGAAAGGGATGCCCGCATTAGCCAGTGCGAAAATTGGAATTACTATAAAGCCCACCGGGATATGTAAGCGGGTTTCCATACGCTGTAGGGGGGACTGAGCTAGATTTACACCGTTACCCAAGGCCATTACACGTGCATGGAGGGCATCGTTTGCAATGATCTTATCACCGGGGCGAAAGTATCGATCGAAGCTGCGGATAATATCTTTAACAAAGGTGCTGAACGCTACGGGATCATACTTTGGTTTGGCAGGTAGTGCCATTGCCGTAATTACGCCTGCTAGAGTGGCATGAACGCCTGCCTTGTAAAGTCCGTACCAGAGCAAAATACCGGTAAAGACGTAGGCAGAGGAGCGGCGAACCCCGGCGGCATTGAGTAAGCCCATGATTGCAACTAGAAATCCGGAGGCCACTAAAGCGGTAGTGTTCACTTGCTCTGTATACCAAATAGCAATTACAAGAATTGCTCCTAGGTCATCTACGATGGCGAGGGCTACCAGAAAAGTTACCACAGCTCTTGGTACTCTGTTTCCTAGTAATGCTATACAGCCCACGGCAAAAGCGATATCAGTAGCCATAGGGATGCCCCAACCGCGTTCTGCGATGTCGCCACTGTTTAGGGAGCTATAAATCAAGGCTGGAACTACCATGCCGCCAACCGCTGCCATTACGGGCAGGACTGCTTGGCGTAGATCTGAAAGTTCTCCAACTAAAAATTCACGTTTAAGTTCTAACCCTACCAGGAAAAAGAATATGGCCATTAGGCCATCATTAATCCAATGATGTAGTGATAAAGAAAGCACCCAGTCACCAGTGCCAATGCTGACTGGCATGTGCAGCAGGTGCTTGTAAGCATCCTGTAGGGGGGAGTTGGCAACAATCAGTGCAACCATTGCAGAGAACATCAGTAAGATACCACTGCTGCTTTGGCGATGGATAAATTCTTCAAAAGGTGTAACCAGGCGGCCAAAGGCCTCCTCAAGCGGTGCCTCAAAGACTTTTCCTTTACGAATTTTGAATCTATCCAGAACACTTTTTGCCATCGGCTAATTGCCTCCTTTTATAAAGCTAAGCCCCACTAAATGCAGGGCTATTTCATGCCTATTCAAAGCAGAGGTTATCATGGTCATAGTGTCATTTTCTATATTTGGCGTGTTTTATTGAGTAGGGTGTAACTGGGTTTAGCTTTGAAAATAGGGGGAGAGATAGGCATATCTTGTTTACGAGTAGGCACTAAGTAAGCACGAATTTATATGTATGATATTGCTTACATATGTAATTGGAGGGTGAAGCATGGCACATACTAAAAGATAATCTCCCTTTTGAATATCAGCTAATTATTAAAGGGTTTATCCCACCTTATAACTTTTTAGGGTTACTGGTTTGCTAACCCTCTGATAGGTTGTGCCATAGTCCTTATGTGGCACTTCTATATGCGGAATGCGGATTATATTTAAAGGTATAGTTGTATGTGCTTGCATAATGTCATTAGATGAAACAAAGATATAATCATAACGTAATATTCAATTGTTTATATGTGTTATAACTGCAATATAGAACGCAGTGAGATAATGCTGCGTGATATGCTTTAATTGCTATTTGGTTAATACTGATTGTTGTTTAATGAAGCTTATTTGAAAGTGCACAGTATTGAGGCATTGAATTTATGGTGCTCTCAATAGAATTATGATCATTATCAAATTTAGGTTAAATCTATTTGCTGGCCCACAACAGTCAATGGAAAAATAGTCTCTACTTCTCGACCAGGGAAAAAGGCGCTTTTCCTTAGGGTTTATCACCTAAAATTTTTCTCTTTTAGGTAACTATGTTCTTTCTTGATGTCGAAATTTAGAATTAAGTGGCCAGAGGTACTTATGCACTTCCACCACTATATGTGGTTGAATATGCTATAAGCAAAGCCTTTACGCTAATGCTTCAAATGCCTGATAATTGGCCGCCTAGCCTCTGGGGGAGTGGTTTCCTGCGAACCTCTCACTGCAGAGGGAATAGGAATTGAATCAAAATCTTGGAGTGATCGGTGACGACAACAGTTGAACGCAAGGCGACCAATGTACATTGGCATGATGGCGATGTAACTCGTGACAATAGGGCCAGTATTCTTGGTCACAAAGGCGTGACCCTTTGGTTCACCGGCCTGTCGGGTTCCGGCAAGAGCACGGTAGCAGTAGCAGTTGAGAAGGCTTTGGCTGCGCGTGGTGTCTTGAGCTATCGCTTGGATGGTGACAATATACGTCTGGGTATCAACTCCAATCTAGGCTTTTCTGCTGAAGATCGCCAAGAAAATATCCGTCGTGTAGGTGAGATTTCCAAACTGTTTGCGGACACTGGGATAGTGGTTCTCAGTAGCTTTATTAGTCCATATCGAGAAGATCGCGATATGGTTAGAAAGATGCATGAGGATGGCAATCTGCCTTATTTGGAGGTGTTTGTAGACTGTCCACTGGAGGAGGCAGAATCTCGTGACCCTAAAGGCCTTTATAAAAAGGCTCGTGCGGGTGAAATTAAGGGTTTTACTGGAATTGATGACCCTTATGAAGCGCCTATTTCCCCCGAGTTGCGTCTCAATACGGCAGAAATGACCTTAGAGCAAGAGGTGGAAGTAATTATTTCTACCCTGCAAGAGAAAGGTCTTATTGCCAAGGATTAAGCTGACTTTTTTGAGGCATACTATAAGGGAAGCCTGATGGGCTTCCTTTTTGTCTTTGCCTGATTTGTTGGGCTACTTGGTTCGATATTTCTGATACATCCTTCCTATAAGTCCTCCCCGGCGCCAACTGTCGGTTGACCTCTTTATCCCTTCATATACTCAAGCTGTATCACTTGGTGAAGTTGACAGCTGTGGAGGCGTTTATGTCGACAAGGGGAGCTTGGTTTCTCTCTGTATTTTTCTTGGCGCTGCTCGGAGTGCTGGGGGTAGTCGCTTGGATCGCGTATGCGAAATTGCCAAAAGTACATGGTAAAGCAGATGCTCCAGTAATAGGGGTGCCGGCTGGAGCTCTTGATTATGCTTCTACACCGGCTTATGCGGGGCCTCACCCTAGAATGATGTCACGTCCGCCTGAGTATTTCCCATTCCCTATCTCAATTGGTGAGGTTGGACCAGTAGAAACGTTATTTACTGGCCCCTCAAAGTACCCCTTCTTTTGTGGTCGTAATGCGATCACCGATAAGCAGCCATTGGTTGATAACCAAGCTAAGGAGGGAGTCCCAGTTTTTGCTTTAGGTTCAGATGGGAAGAAAACTAAAGAGGTGATTGGTTATAGCCGAGACTGTAGCCATGCAACGGAGGTAACGTACTTCTATAGGAGCACAACGGATGGAAGCTTTTATTACCTACATGAAGCACGTAACGATATTGATAAGGTAACAGTAAATGGTCGCCAAGTAGATTTTATTGTCCGTGTCGAAACAGGCACGATTAACCGGCATCATTATGCTATTGCAGCTCTGCGAGGAGACGGCGAAACTGCCGAAAAACCAAATGCCAGCAATTGGAACCGGCGTTTGATCTATCAGTTTCGTGGGGGAGTAGGTATAGGTTGGCGCCAAGGTAATTTGAGCAAAGGAGATGTGACAACTCGGCGAATGGACCAGTTGGCTCGAGGATATGCCATCGTTTACTCGACGGCGAATCAAACCAGAAATCACTATAACTTATGGTTGGCAGAGGATACGGCACGGCGCCTAAAAAAACAGTTCCAAGCACTCTATGGTGAGCCCATGTATACGGTTGGTATCGGTGGCTCGGGAGGTGCTATTCAGCAGTACATCTTGGCGCAAAATGCACCGGGGCTACTGGATGCGGCGATACCACTTTACTCCTATCCAGATATGGTAACCCAGACTATCTATGCCTTTGACTGTGAGCCTTTAGAGTATTTTTTCGATGTCCTGGATACTAACAACCCCCGCTGGCAGGATGTTGAGGAGCGTCAACGGATACAGGGGTTGGCTGCGAACCCTGAGGCGGATAGCCGCTTCAAGCTGATTACTTTAGCCGCTGGTTTGTTTGATGGCCGTTATAGGGGACGACCAAGCGGCGCAACTGAATGTGTAGAAGGTTGGCGTGGTTTGGTGCCACTGGTAAATAACCCAAACTTTGTACACTTCTTTAAAAGTTTTTCCGGTGATTTGCCGGATAGAGTGCATTGGACACATTGGGAAAATCTTCGCCAGTTCTATGGTGCTGCAGAAAATGGCTATGCGAATACAACCTGGGATAATGAAGGGGTTCAGTATGGGTTGAAAGCGTTGGTTGATGGAGAAATAAGCATCGATAATTTCTTAAAAATCAATGCTGTAATAGGTGGGTGGAAAGCCCCGCAGAATCAGTCGCAAGAAAAGCTCTGGTTTCTCAATGGTGGGCTTTTTCCTGTGCGCCTTTCAGTATGGAGTGAGCAAAATTTAAACATGGGGACTCTGGCGAGCCCAGCTAAGCGTAGCCGCGCGGATATGGAGGCAATCAAGGGGATTTATAGGTCTGGTCATGTTTTCCTTGGGGATGTAGAAATTCCGATAATTGATATGCGCCACTATCTGGACGAAGAACCAGATATGCATCACAGCTCGGCTTCTTTTTCGACTCGAGAGCGTATCCGGAGGGCCCGTGGCCACGCTGACAATCAACTGATCTGGATGAGCCACAAAGACTACAACCCATTGGATGATGCACTTGATTTGGTCGACCGGTGGATGCAAAACATCATTAATGACCCTGCTAAAGGTGTAGTTGGTAATCGACCTGAGGATGCCAGTGACCAATGCTTTGATAGCGAAGGTAATGTACTAGCATCAGGATCTGATGTTTGGAATGGAGACTGGAACCGTCAGTCGAAAGGGAAATGTATGCGGGAATACCCTGCCCACAGCACCTCAAGGCAGGTAGCCGGAGCACCAGTGACTGATGACATCTTTAAGTGCGCGCTTCAGCCGGTGGAGAGGGCTCTTGCAAAAGGCGTCTATGGCTCTCATACGGAAGAGATATCAGGTCGTCTCGATGACTTACGCCGCATCTTCCCAACAGGGGTATGCAACTACAATGAACAGGATTTGGCCCGCCCAAGAGAGCAGTTGATTCCTAAAGAGGTTCCAGTGCGAATCGCGGGTCATTTAATTGACCCAGACTATCGACAGGGCAAGGTATTGCAGGAGGCAAGTCTCGGGGAAGAGGAGATGCAACCGGTGTCTGTACCACCGGAAAGCATGCCCGATGAATAATAGTGGGACTTGGCGCAAAAATTATTGACAGGAAATTTTATTCCAGTAATATGCGCCTCGCTCAAGGGGCAAGGCCCTAGAAAAAGATGAGCAGCGGGTGGTTAGCTCAGTTGGGAGAGCGACGGCCTTACAAGCCGTAGGTCACAGGTTCGACCCCTGTACCACCCACCAACTTCCTAAATGGAAGTTTACTATCGAGGACCGGTAGTTCAGTTGGTTAGAATGCCGGCCTGTCACGCCGGAGGTCGCGGGTTCGAGTCCCGTCCGGTCCGCCAGATACGATAAAAGGCCCGTACATACGTACGGGCCTTTTTTATTTGTGTGGGGGCGAAGTGGTGAAAAGCTCTGGAACTGCGCCTTGCTTGGCCCCTTCAAGCTATTTGAGGTGAGTGGCACAACTCTTTTTTCTTGTGCTCAAGCTTGTGGTATTTGGCGGGAACGAAGGAGCTTGCAGCAGTTATATTACCCCTGCGCTAGGGGGTTCTTCACCTTGTTCATATGATCTCTGGCTAAGTGCCGAGCGCTAACCTAATACGGAGGGCGTTAGACTGCTGGCCCTGGATGGGTTGGGATTCACACTTTGCTCGTGAACTTTTTTTGAGGGGGGGGATTGTGTCTTTATCGGTAAAGGGCTGCTTTTATGGAGTGAACCCTGTCAAACTGCCTCTTTTTAAAGGGGTTGGAGATACGTGACAGTTTCCTGCCTGGCCACTCTTGATCTGGATACTTTCACTGAAGCTGCGCGCGCGATTCCTTACCAAAAGGTCCGAAGTAATCTTTTTCCGGGAGTTGAGGTCTGGATTCGTCGTGATGACCTGCTGGATCCACTTATTTCAGGTAATAAAGCGTATAAGCTCATTTTTAACTTGATTAAAGCAAGGGAGCTGGGTGTTGAGACGTTAATCACTTGTGGTGGAGCATGGTCAAATCACCTGCATGCCACTGCTGCTGCAGGGGCCCGCTTTGGCTTCCGTACGAATGGCATTATCCGCGGTGAGCTCCGGCCAGAACTAAGTGCCATGCTTCTGGATGCAGAGCGCTTGGGCATGGAATTCAAATTTGTGACCCGGGAACTGTATAGGCAGCGCAACCAGCAGGAATTTCTCAATCATTTAGGAGTTGAGCAACATAATTGCCTCTATTTGCCCGAAGGTGGGGCAAACTTTGCTGGTGCAAGAGGGGTTTTCTTATTGGGAAAGATTATTGAAGCTACTAAGCCAATTAGGTTTGATCAACTTTGGGTGGCTTGCGGTACAGGCTTGACTCTAGGGGGGCTGAGAGCAGCTGTAAATAGCTTTCCTGTGTGCGGCGTTGAGGTTTTGAAGGCGGGTGGGTCTATCCGCCGAGACGCACAGCGTTGGCTCTCGGCACTATCAACAAGCGAAGCTTGCAGGTGCGACCAGGCCGTCACGAAGGATGTCAATCTAATGAACGAGTGCCATTGTGGCGGTTATGGTAAATACCCCAGCCAATTGCAGGCATTTCAGCGGGCTTTCGAGCGTCAATCCGGTATCCCTCTAGATCCTATTTATACCGCCAAACTGTTGTATGCGATTCACCTGAGAGCTATTGCTGGCCATTTCGAATGCGGTACTAAGATCTTGGCACTCCATTCAGGTGGACTACAGGGGCGGCGTGGATTACAGCTTGACGGCTAGGTTCAAAACTCCTTTTTTTGGCTGGTGGTTTTCCTTGACTAGGCGTCCTTGTTCGACTCCAACTCCAAGCTAAGGCATAATCTCCTGTCACATTTTTGGGAAGCTTCTTCTGTCGACGTGTAAAGTGAGATTATGCGATTGACAGGCAAAGCAACAATCGCAAGGCCCAGGTTCGGGCACCTGAGAGGGAGCGGTGTCGGAATTTCAAAATATCGGCCTGATCGGCCGCACTGAAAGTGATAGTGCTGTGCTCTCGCTAAAACGCCTTATGGTATTTCTTGAGCGGCAAGGCTACGCCGTTGTTTTGGAGAGGGAGACTGCTACGGCAGTGTCCGCCTCCAACGCGCGGACCTCTACAAAAGAAAAGCTAGGTGAACTATGTGATCTAGTCATTGTCGTCGGTGGTGATGGCAGCCTACTCGCCGCTGCTCGTGCCTTGGCAAAATTTAGTGTGCCTCTGTTGGGTATTAATCGTGGCCGTCTGGGCTTTCTAACCGATATCACTCCTGATGAAATCGAACAAAAAGTTGGCGAGGTGTTAGCTGGTAAATATATGGCCGAGAGTCGATTCCTGCTGGACATGTCTGTGACTCGTGATGGTACACCGATAGGAAAAGGCTCGGCGCTTAACGATATCGTAATCCATCCCGGTGAATTCATTCGGATGATTGAGTTCGATCTTTATATCGATGGGCAGTTTGTTTATACCCAGCGCTCTGATGGCCTGATTATATCGACCCCCACCGGGTCAACAGCATATGCACTCTCTGGCGGCGGGCCGATTATGCACCCAAAGCTGGATGCCATAGTTGTGGTGCCATTAAATCCGCACACCCTCAGTAGCCGCCCAATTGTTGTTGAGGGTAGTAGTGAATTTAAAATAATTGTGAGTGATCAGAATATTGCCAATCCGCATGTGACTTGCGATGGGCATGATCATGTTATTACAGGGCCAGATGATGTAATTCGGGTTCATAAGAAACCACATCGCCTGACTCTTATTCATCCTATTGATCATAATTATTATGAGACTTGTAGGACCAAACTTGGATGGCTGACCTAGTGTAATAAATATTTTTCGCTTTGAAAAATATACAAGAGTAATAAACTCGTACTACTAATATTGGTAATATATGATTAAAATTGCAATAGTCGGCACAGGTTATGTCGGCTTATCAAACGCTTTGCTGCTGGCCCAACACAATGAAGTTGTTGCTTTGGATATTGATTCTGAAAAAGTAGAAATGCTCAACCGTCGTCAGTCTCCAATTGCAGATCGAGAAATTGAAAGTTTTCTAAAGAAAAAGAAGCTGAATTTCCAAGCAACTTTATGTAAAGCTAGTGCCTATGATGGTGCCAAAATCGTCATAGTCTCGACGCCTACAGACTATGATCCAGTAACCAACTATTTTGATACTAGTAGTGTGGATTCTGTGATTCAAGATGTCATAAGTATAAATCCTAATGCACTTATCGTAATTAAGTCCACTGTGCCTGTCGGATATACTAAAAAAATTCGTAAGAGTTTTAAGACGGATAACATCTTGTTTTCTCCTGAATTTTTACGAGAGGGAAAGGCTCTCTATGATAATTTACATCCGTCTCGCATCATTGTAGGTGAATGCTCGCAAAGAGCAGAGGCGTTAGTGTCTATATTAAAGCGTGGGACAGTAAAAAAGGATATTCCCACTCTCTTCACTGGTAGTACTGAAGCTGAGGCGATCAAACTTTTTTCTAATACCTATTTAGCTATGCGCGTGGCTTTTTTTAACGAGCTCGATACATATGCTGAGACACATGGGCTAAATTCTGGGCAGATTATTCAGGGTGTTGGGCTGGATAGCCGAATTGGGGATCACTATAACAACCCTTCTTTTGGTTATGGAGGGTATTGTCTTCCAAAAGATACCAAGCAGTTGTTGGCTAACTATAATGATGTCCCTAATAATTTAATTAAGGCTATAGTCGACGCAAATATGACGAGGAAAGATTTCATAGCTGAAACAATTCTCAGACAAAACCCGACAACGGTGGGTATCTATCGGTTAATAATGAAGTCAGGATCAGATAACTTTAGAGCAAGCGCCGTTCAAGGGGTAATGAAACGGATAAAGGCAAAGGGTGTGCGTGTAATCGTATACGAGCCGACTTTAAAGGAAGCTACATTTTTCAATTCTGAAGTTGTGAATGAACTCGAAATCTTTAAGAGTAGGTCCGATCTTATTGTAACTAATCGCTTGGTTGATGAGCTTCATGATGTCTCAGATAAGATTTATACACGTGATATATTTGGAAATGATTAAAGACATTGAGGCCACTATTGAGCTAGTGAATGCCGATATTGGCTGGTATATGATGAAACTTAGAGAGGGAAGTTTTCTTGACTTATGCTAATGTTATCCCTGTTATCCTTTGCGGCGGATCTGGGGCTAGGCTCTGGCCAAAATCGCGGAAGATGCTTCCGAAGCAGTTATTAAGTTTAACTGGCGAAAAAACAATGCTGCAACAAACCCTAGAGAGAGTAAGAGGTTTTGGTAAGCCAATTCTCATTTGTAATGAAGATCACCGCTTTATGGTTGCCCAGCAGGCGAGAGAAATAGGGTTCAATGAGGTTGATCTGATAACTGAACCTGTCGGAAGAAATACGGCTCCAGCAATTGCGTTCGCAGCAATTTTCTTGTCACGAGAATACGATGATGTAAATTTACTTGTGCTACCCGCGGATCATATGCTCGAGGATGTTGAACAATTTAAAGCTGCAATCGATATTGGATTGGAGGAGTCAGGTGGTGGTGGGTTGGTTACGTTCGGAATTGTACCTACCTCTGTAGAGACTGGATATGGTTATATTCAAAGAGCTAAAGAACAAGAAGGTCAGGTGCTAAAAATAGCTCAATTTGTGGAGAAGCCTGACATCGAAACTGCTAGAAGGTATGTTGAAGATGGCGGTTTCTATTGGAATGCAGGAATGTTTCTATTCAGCGCAAAAACTATTTTAAGAGAGTTCGCTGAACATGCTCCGAAAATCTTTCAGTTATGCATTGCTGCTATGGAGAATGCAACCATTGAAAGTGATTTTATAAAATTGCATCACGCCGATGTTGCGATGATCCCAGAAGACAGCATTGATTACGCATTGATGGAGAAAACTAGCTGCGGTTACGTTGTGCCTTTGGATTGTGGCTGGTCTGATCTGGGATCATGGTCTTCTCTTTGGGAGGTGATGGAAAAAGATGAGCACGGTAATGCTTTGTTTGGCGATGTCCTAATCGAAGATTGCAAAAACTCACTAGTTTTAGGTGAAGACCACTTGGTCACAGCTGTCGGCGTAGAAAATCTAGTAATTATTGATACCAAAAACGCTACACTCGTCGCATCTAAGGATCGCGCGCAAGAAGTAAAAGCCATTGTGAGTAAAATTAAGACTTCTGGTCGGAATGAGTATGAGGCTCACCGCGAAGTAAATCGACCATGGGGAAAATACGATTCGATTGGTAACGGTAAACGCTTTCAGGTTAAGCGTATTACTGTAAACCCAGGGGCAAGCCTGTCACTGCAAATGCATCATCATAGGGCGGAACATTGGGTGGTGGTTTCTGGAACCGCATTGGTGCAATGTGGAGCCAAGGAGTTAATGCTATCTGAGAATGAAAGTGTTTATATTCCAGTTGGCACTAAGCATCGATTAACAAATCCAGGGTTATTACCATTAGAAATTATTGAGGTTCAGAGCGGAAGTTATCTTGGTGAAGATGACATTGTACGCTTTGATGATGTTTACGGTCGCATTGAAGTAAAAAGTTAACAGTTACTGGGCATTGATTTCTTGGTTGGTTATTAATGTGGATTGTATTAAATAAACACCTGCTATTTTGAGACTGTTAGGAACCTTATCGATATTATGGTGCTGTTTATAAAGTTGAGGGGCGCTTGGGTTAAGAACCTTGCTGCAGAAAGAAGTAATGTTTTATAAAACAATATTAGTTGTTACAGATAAATTTCCTCCTGAAGTGTCTGGAGGTGCAGAGCTCAGTTTAAATAACATGCTCTCAGAAATGGAGCATTATAACTTGAAAGTTGTAATTGCAGCTTTATCTCCTGGAAGGTATGAGCTGAAGAAGGAAATTTATAGGAATCGTACAGTATATAGGATCCCCTTTGAGGAGTCCTGGCCAATCAGTCCTGTGTCTGCTGGTAAGTCTCGTCGGATGTTTCGTCTTGCAAAATACTTTGCAAGAAATTTTTCTAAAGGAAATTTTAGGGCGGTTCAGAGGGTTATGCTTGCGGGAATAGTGCGTAAGTTATGGCCGTCCCAAGCTGGAGCATTACCTCTAGTTGATGCAGACTACCTAGTTAACTCGAGAGCATCTACAATACTAAAAAATGTTGTTTTGAGTGTTAAGCCTGATGTAATTCATGCAGACAATTATAGAAGTATTGTGTTGGCGAATAGACTAGATCTTCCTATTCCAGTAATTTCATATGTTAGAGATAATAGGTTTTTTTGCGCTCATAAAAATCAAGCAACGAATATAAAAGGCAAAGTTTGCACAGAATGTGATAAAAGTTGTGTGGATGAAAGATTTCCAAAATTTGTAGAGCAAAAGGTTAAGTTGTTAATGTCTGAGTCTTTACAGATTCGACAGGATGCGCTGGCAAAATCAGCTGTTGTAGCTACAACGAGTCAGTTTTTATGTGATCAGGTGGGTTCTGTTTTGACAAATAAAAACATTGTTAAAATTCCTAACTTGATTGAGTCTTCTCTAGAAATCGATAATACGCAGAAATTTATTAAAAAAAGCTCTATTCCTGAAATCCTGGTGGTTGGCATGATTGGCCATAATAAAGGGCAGGGGCAGCTCATCGAAATCGCCAAGCTCCTTAAGGAGCTAGTGAGTGATTTTAGAATAGTTGTTGCTGGTCGAGGTCAAATGGCTAATAAGTTATTAGCTGAGGCTCAATCAGAGGGGATTCTGGATTATTTTTGGGTTACGGGTTTCCTTGGTCGAAGTGAATTATTTCGAGCCTATGCAAGGAGTACCGTAGTTGCTTGCCCTACTGTATGGCCTGAACCATTTGGTAGAGTCCCGTTTGAAGCGGCAATGTCATCTAGACCTGTAGTGGCATATGCGGTTGGTGGTTTGAAAGAAAATATTATAGATGGCAAAACAGGAATTCTTGTCGAGCCTAACGATCGTGAAGCATTTGCAAATGCAATAGCATCAGTTATTAATAATGAAGTTTTATCAACAAATATTGGGGTTAATGCAAGAAAGCATGTTGAGTCCCTATTTAGTTCGCAAGAATCGGCAAAAAGATTAACGGCCGAATGGGAGAGGCTTGCTTTCAATGGCTAGTTTATTAATTGTTAGTGTAGATTTTTTCCCTAAAATTGGGGGGATATCCTTAATGACTCACCACTTGGCGAATGGATTTTGTCAAATTGGGTGGGACGTGACTGTTATTGCTCCTGCGGACGCTTTGATTCCGGAAGATTATACAGCCTCATATAACTTAGTGGTTGATCGAGATTCCTATCCAAGTTCTAGGGGTGGCTTGAAAGGACTCAAGGAAAAGCAAAGGATTAAGTTATTCCTTGGGGCAGCTGGTTCTTTTGATCATGTTTTACTATTGCACCCTTTTTATTATGGGGCAGCGGCGCTTGAGTACGCAAAAGAAAATGGAATTAAAATCTCATGCTATTTTCATGGCTTCGAATTAAAAAGCCAGTTGCTTCATAAAGATAATATGTTGTCCTGGTTTATGGGACTTATATCTCCAGTGAAAACATTGCGCCAGCAAACATTAAGTCTTGTTAAGAATGTAGATTATGTGTTGACGAATAGTAGTGAAACATCTGGAGTTGTTTTTTCAAGAAGAAGAAAAAATGTTTATATTACTGGTTGTGGACTGGATGTTGAAGTTTATAAAGAAAAGAAAATTTCTGTTAGTGATAGAAAAGTTGATAGTAAATCTAGTGAAGATGAGGCAACACTGGGTTTTGTCGGGCGCCTGGTTGAATCGAAAAATGTCATTTTTTTAATTGATATATTGGAACTTTTACCAAATTTTAAGCTATTGGTTGTGGGTGATGGACCAGAAAGAGGCAGGCTTGAGAGTCGAGCAAAACTCTTAGGGGTTAATGCTCGTATCACATGGCTGGGAGGGGTCTCTGAAGAGAAGAAGTGGGAAGCAATAGACAGTATGGATTTACTATGCCTTCCCTCGAAAAGGCTAAAAAAGGGGCAGGTGGAAGGTTTTGGTATCGTTATGCTAGAAGCTACTATGCGGGGTGTCCCTGTAGCCGCTTCTCATGAAGGAGGTATGAGAGATTTTATTCTAGAAAATAACGGTATTTATCTTGATATAAATCATAAGCGAAATAGCGCTGAAACCATTTCTTCATATTTGGGGTGCAAGGAAGCTATTGTTGATTCAGTGGGTAATGCTCAAAAATTGATTGAAGCAAGCTTGACATATGACAAAATTGCAGAAAACATTTCTAGATTAATGAAAAGTAAGGCCCTGCCGAATTGAAAGTACGATAAATTTATCGGGCATAATGTCTCAAGTGGATAATGCTGTCTGTCAAGCTTTATTGATAATCTGCCATTGTTAAATGATCGATATTATTGGTTTTAAATTTTGTGATTTATATTTTTCAATGAAGGTAGGTTAACATCAAAGAGTTTCAAGAGGCATTACTGTAACTGAAAATGTAGTGCCTCTTTTTTTGCCGGTGTCTATTCATTGCGTAACTTGCTACGCGGTAGTTTTTCTTCCAATCTGTGTGAGCAGGATTCGTGATGATTTAGATAGTGGTGGATAGCTTTATGGCTTTTTTCGTTGACGGCTTTAAATGCATTTGAATAGGTTTTATTCAAATGATCTTCTTCTTTAAAGAAGGAAGTGGCTTCACATTATACAAATAGTAAGTTCTATACTAAGAGACTTGGGTTTTTAAATGTTAAATATTTTTAAAGCGATTAAAGAGAAGCGTGATATAAAAATAGAGAATTTAGGCCTGAAGAGGGGGGGGTAATGAAAGGTTGTGCCAACCTAGCTTAGGTCGCGTCTATTCAGGTGTCAATGGCGTGTACGCTTATTCAACTTCAAGCAGTGTAAATCCTGATCCACTTGGTGCTTGCTTGACTTATTATTATGAAGATGGAGGAAGCTCTTTTTTTTCACATAGTATAAAAGACATAATTACTCACTTGAAACATAACAACAAACCCCTGGAAGTTGATTATGATGTTTTAGCCTCTAATGTGGTTCTAGGGAATTTAAATTCCTATCAGACACCAATTAAGGGAGTAAAGTTATTGCCGATCTATACAGGAGCTGTTGCGGATAAAAATGGGATTAATCTGTATAGTCAGAGAAATGATAATGTTGGTTTATTAACAGATGAGGCGTTAAAAAATAGAGCTATCGATGAAATTTTAGGTAATGTTAAAGCTATTGCAGATAAACATGAAAAGTTGGTTTTAGAAATGACTGGTGGGCTAGACAGTCGTATTGTGTTGTCAGCGGCCCTTCACCTGGGGCTCCAAGATAAGATATGTTTTTTTACACGTGGTAAACATGATGTTCCTGACCGTATTATTTCAGAGCGATTAGCACATGCTTTTGATATAGATCTCATTGACGGCCCTTATGGCAATGAGGAAATTTCATTAGAAAAATTTGAAAGTAACGGTTCTTTTTGTGCTGGTATTAGGTGGCTAGATGATGTGGCCTTCAGGATGAATGAATGGCGTGATGGATTTGCTATTCTAACTGGTGGTATGGGCGGTGTTTGGAGAAATTTTTACTGTAGTGAGATGTACTATAATAAAGGCTTTAGCGTTGATTATTTTAATGGACCAATGAGTGAGAGGGAGGCAGGTTTTATTTTTGATAAATTTTCTCCAAGAAAGAATTGGATCAAAAATGAAAGTGCTGTGAAGGAGTTGTATGCCTCTGAGCTTTGTAAAGGTGAGGGAAATGTAGGGCAAAGGCTCTTTCATCAATATATTAATTTGGATTAGTTCAGACCAAATCTGACACATTCTCTTGAAAAAGAGGGGTTTACCGGTTTTGATGAAGGTGCCTAAACCTAAAAGCAAAACCAAGGATAAACCCCATGATCCATACTGATGATTGCATCATCAAACACAAGACCGGATTGCTCAATCTGGCAGAAGAGCTTGGCAATATCTCCAAAGATTGGTGTATCAAGAGGCACTTTCTATCGGTACAAGGAGGCCGTTACAAGTGGTGGCGTGGATGCCCTTGTTGAGAAGAATCGACGGGTACCTAGCCACAAAAACTGTGTTGACGCTATTTTTGAAGAGGTCGTCTAGGCTTATGCTCTCCAAGAACCCGTCCCTGGACAGGTACACGTTTCCAATGGGCTGCGTAAACGCGGTGTATTTTTGTCCCTTAGCGGAACTCGGAGCACCTGGCTACGGCATCGCCTGGCCAAATTCAAACTGCGATTAAAGGCGCTAGAAGCCAAGGTGGCTGAGGAGGGGCTAATTCTCATGGAGTCGCAGTTTCAGGCTTTGGAGAGAAAGCGCCATGATAATGAAGCCTGTGGTGAAATTAACACTCAACACTCGGGCTATCTAGGCTTGCAGGATACCTCCTATGTAGGAACGTTTACGGGGGGCGTATTTACCAGCAAACCTATATCGATACCTATTTAACTGACCGTGGTACTGAATATTGCGGCATACTGGAGTAGTATGATTATCAATTGTAGCTTGAGTACCAACGAGATAGAGCATATCAAGATTAAAGCCAGGTACCCACAAACAAATGGTATTTGTGAACGCTTCCATAAATTCTACCAGTCATCGTTGCGACGAAAGATCTATGGACCAACAGAAGAGCTGCAAAAGGATCTGGACGAATGGCTGGCATATTACAATGATGATTGCACTCATCAGGGTAAAAAAATGTTGTGGTTGCACACCGATGTCAACCCTTGGAGAGGGTGGTAGCATCTTAAAGAAGAAATTCATAAGCTGAATTTGACCTGACAGAGTGCCTTCTAAAAACGGTAACCGTCAGATCAAGTCAGAATTACTACAAATTACTTTGCTATATATTGGCTTGTATAGAACAATGCGTATTATCGTTGTGACTCCTCATAAGCTGTAACCACATCTTTACTGTTCCCATATTGGGCTACAATCCCATTTTCAATCCATAAGGCCTTGTTACAAAGCCTCTTTATGGTTTCTGCAGAATGGGAAACCAAAACTACAGTGTCTCCAGAAGTAATTTTATCCCTCATTACTGCCTCTGACTTTTTTCTAAACTTTGAATCACCAACTGCTAGAATCTCATCAATTAACAAGACGTCAGTTTTTAAATGGATTGCTACGGCCATTCCAAGTCGTTGTTTCATGCCGGTAGAGTAGTTTTTGATGGGCTGGTCAAAAAAATCCCCAAGCTCCGCGAAATCATTAATTTTATCGAGCTTACTGACGATAAAATGTTTTTTAAGGCCCATCATCATGCCGCTGATAACTGCGTTTTGACGACCTGAAAGATTTTGGTCGTAGCCAACGGTCAAGGAGAGTAGTGCGGTTTTGTGGCCATGGTTGATCACTTTCCCGCTATCAGGCTTTATAATACCGTTTAATAGGCGAAGCAGGGTGCTTTTCCCTGCGCCATTACGGCCTAGAACCCCAAGCGAGTCGCCTTGGTATAGCTCGAAACTGATATCTTTCAGAGGGCTATATACACTGGTTTCTCGAGTAAATGGAATTCCTGAGCGATAGGTCACCCGTACATTTTTTAAGCTAATGGCTGGCTTCTTGTTTCCACTCATCGTTGCATCAGTGCTCTTGCGAATACGGGATTTAGCTTTTTCATTATCAACCTAGCTAGGGCATAAAGTGATATAGCCGCGCAAGTGTAAATTGCGAAACTAGCTACGTTAGGTACTTTGTTATACATCAATATGTCTCGGTAGCTCTCAATGATCCAGACCATTGGATTGTAAGCGAGAATATCTTGAATGTTTTCTGGTAATGAGCTGACGGTATAGAGGATACCTGAGCCATACATTCCGAGTCGTAGTAAATGGGGAATCAAGTTAGAGAGATCTGGTACAAATGGAATGAGCGCGCTGGCGATTAAGCCACAGGCATAATTTAACAGGAATTGTATTGCTAAAATTAACGGTAGGTAAATGTAGCTCCATGTGGGTGGGTACCCCATTATCCATAAGCTGATTAGCAGTAATGTGAATACAATACTGAACTTGAAGGTGTCCATAACGATATTAATCGAGGGAAGTACAACTTTGGGAAAGTTGACTTGGCTGATCAGCGCATGATTTTGAGTGATTGCGGCTGAGCAGTGGCTGACACATTGGGCAAACCATTGCCAAACTACCAACCCCACAAGAAGGAAGGGGACAAAATCATTTGTTCCCCTTTGAAATACAACAGCAAAAATAAAGTAATAGATCATCATCGAAAAAATTGGTTCTATGATCCACCAGAGGAAGCTCAAGTAGGTTTTTGAGGCTTCGGAGCGTAAATTACATGTTGCCTTGTAGAAGACGATGTCTCTATGGTGTTTTTGCAGAAATATCACGGGGTTAAACTTTTCTATAAACTGTTTTGGAGGGTAGCCCTAAAGAAGGGTGGCCTAATTTGTTTACGATTTTTTTTGCTAGTGAGATTGCAAGTGGAGGATTCTTACTTACACTTGAGAGCAAAATTTTAGCGGTAGACTCTCCACCAGGGTGGCGCTTATAGGCGCTTTTTGTCGGCTTGTCAGTATATATATCTGAAATGCAGCTGAAGCAGGTCTCATAGTCTGCAAATCCCGAGCAGAAATCGCCGGACTTGAAAGTCAATGTATGTTTGGGGCATAGCCACCAGAAGTCAGTAATCGAAATAAAGTATGGAATGCCTAATTTCTGAGCTGCATTGAGTAAATTAATACCAATATGTGCCGGATTCACCATGTGCACGAGATCGGGCTTCAATTCAGAAAGTAAAGAAAGATAATTGTCTACTGAGTCACCTTCAGTTGTCCCCCATCCAAAAGTTGGAAGTTTGATTTGGCGAAATCCTCCTTCATCAATGAATGTGCGATTACCTAATATCCCTTCAGGATCGCCGCCCGCGACTATTACGTCACAACCGCGCTTACTTAAATTTAGCGCAAGATTGCGTATGTATTTTTCGGTTCCTTGATTATATCCGGGCCCGAATTGCATGGTAGAGAATAGTATTTTCACGTTGACACCGGGCTATTGGGGGGCGTTAATATACCTTAATGTGTTATAAAACAACAGGTTACCAGTAGGTTACTAACCCATCAATTAAGCGAGTCTCAATTGTTCCCCGAACTTCAAATTCTCCACTGTTACCGTACGTTTTACCCAGAATCTCAAGGGGGGCTCGAGCAGGTAATCTTAGAGGTTGCACAAAAAACAGACAAGTGTGGTGTGCTAACTCTTGCCGATACTCCCGCAAATTTAAATTTGAATGGTCGGCTTCCTGTTGTTGCAAAAAAGCGTTGGTTCTCAATTGCTTCTTGCTGTATTGGGCCGGGTTTTTTTGGGGCTCTATATCGCTCAAAAGCCAAGTTGTTACATTTTCATTTCCCCTGGCCGTTCGGTGATCTAGCTTATTTTGTGGCTGGAAAGTCACGTCCGCTGGTGGTGACTTATCATTCCGATATTGTCAGGCAACGACTACTTGGTGCTATTTATCGGCCTTTGATGCGCTGGTTTTTGGCTCGAGCAGATCGTATCGTAGCGACATCATACAATTATTTAGAAAGCAGCCCTGTTCTTGCCGCTTATAAGGATAAAGTGAAGGTGATTCCCCTTGGGGTATCCGAGGGTGGGTACCCTGAACCTTCGGATAAGACAATGAAAGGCCTTGAGCTGCAATTTGGCCGGGATTTTATGCTATTTGTTGGTGTTCTCCGGTATTACAAAGGGTTGGAATTTTTAATTAGAGCCGCCGCGAATCAGCCCTATCGTGTAGTTATCGCTGGTAAAGGGCCTGAGGCCAGTCGCTTGAAATCTCTGGTGGATAAGCTTGGAGCAAGTAACATATGTTTTGCCGGTTTTGTCAGTGATGAGGAGAAAGTCGCGCTAATGAAATTATGCCGGGCCGTCGTATTCCCCTCGCATTTGCGCTCAGAGGCTTTCGGGGTAACCTTGATTGAAGGGTTGATGAACAGCAAGCCACTTATCTCTTGTGAAATCGGTACTGGAACCAGTTTTGTTAATCAAGATGGAGTAACGGGCCATGTTGTGAGGCCGGCTGATCATCTTGCATTACGCGAAGCGATGGATGATCTGTGGTCTGACGCTGTTAAAGCTGAGGAGATGGGGCGCGCTGGTCGTAGTCGTTATGAGAGGTTGTTTACTGCTGACAAAATGGCAGAAGCCTATCACCAACTCTATCGGGAAGTTCTCTTGGAAAGGGGAGTGGTGGATTAATGGCCAAAATAGCAGTGGATGCTCGGCCACTTTCAATTCCCACTACAGGCATTGGGCGTTATACTCGTGCACTTTTGGAGCGAATGTTAAGAAGTGAGCATCATTGGTACTTATATAGCCATCAACCTCTTCTGGTTGATTTTCAATCCCTACCAAATGTAACTATCCGGTCAGGAAATGTTCAAAGGGGGAGTCTCAGTACTTTCTTTGCTCAGACAGTTTTTCCATTTTGGGCTTGGAGGGATGAAGTAGATCTGTTTTGGTCCCCCCGTCACCACCTACCGCTTTGCCTAGGGGGATCGGTATCTAAGGTGCTCACAATCCACGATTTGGTATGGCAGCGCTTTCCTAAGACTATGTCGCGCTTGGGTCTGCAGCTTGAGAGATTACTGATGCCTCCCGCTGTCAAGTCGGCTGGCTCAGTTATTGCCGTTTCTGAATCTACAGCAAGTGAGTTGAAGCAGTCATTTTCCGCTTGTGCTGAGAAGGTTGTGACTATTTATGAGGCTCCTTTTCTCGAGGTTTCTGAAGCCCCGGGTCCTCTTGGTGGGTATTTTCTATTTGTGGGTACGATTGAACCCCGCAAAAACCTTAGGAGGTTACTAGAAGCTTATGCCTCATATCGTACGATAGTGGCAGAGCCGCTGCCGTTGAAAATTTGTGGTGGTAGGGGATGGGGAATGCCTGAGCTGCAAGAGAGAGTGCAGGCGTTGGACCTAGAGGGAAGCGTTGAGATTCTCGGTTATATGGCCGACGATCAATTGCCAAAGCTCTACCGGGAGGCTAGAGCACTACTAATTCCATCGTTATATGAAGGATTTGGCTTGCCAATAGTCGAGGCTTATAGTCAGGGAACCCCTGTTTTGACGGCTAACCGAGGTGCTATGGCTGAAGTTGCTGGGAATGCAGCATTAACAGTCAATCCAGATTCCTCCACAGAAATTACACAGGCACTCACAGTTATGACTGAAGATCATCTGAAAGTAACTGAGTTGCAATCCTGTGCATTGAAAAGGGCGAGTGAGTTTTCTTGGGATAAGGCAGCCGCTGAGACTCTCTCATTGATGGAATCTACTTTGAATCGGGCCCAGTAATAGCGCTGATCAAAGATATACATGGGTTGGGGCTTGGCCGGCTAAATTGATAACAGGATTAGGTGGCTGTCAGGTCAAGCCCACTACTAAAATTCAGGTGAAGAGTTTCGGTAACTCTTCAACCTCCGATGCCTTGTCCATACCACCCTCTCGACTCATCAACCTATCAACCAGAACTTTTATCTTCACTATATTTAGCGGTTTAACAGGTTCTTGATAGATGGCTGCGCTGAGCAGCGATTGGATCTCATGAAGCTCCTCAAAGCCTAACTGGTGCGAAACCTCACTTAAATTATTACCCTCAACTTGTGGCCAGCGTTGCTGAAGCCAGTCGAGTAGGGCCTGTTGTATGTGTCTAGGGTCTTCACTTTCAAGAGCCTTCTTTAGCTTGGCTTCGTGGTGCATTTTTCTTGCTGGCTTGGCGCTCGCTGTGGGCTGTTCCAGCCGTTGGGGACGATATCGATAAAGGTAAAAAATCCACAGAAGGTGGGAGGCAAGGGCGGCTATGGCCAGATTGCGCCAGAAATGATCTTGCTCCTCCAAAGTGGTGGTTCCAGGAACTAGTGTAGGGAGATTTCCTGGCTCTAGAGTTTGGGGTGTGGCTGTAGCAGTACCGCTGACTTCAAAGCGGAAGGCGGGGAGCTGGGTGGCGCGCTGTTTTTGGCTCTTGGTATCCCACCAGGTGAGCGTGACGGCAGGTAGCTGATAATTACCGGGCTGAGTGGCGACGATTGCGGTAGTTTCTATGCGGCTACCTGTTACTCCATTTGGGCCTATCTGATCTTCTTGTTGTGGTTGATCTGGGTAGGTTTTAAGGCCTTCAATATCCAACTTGGGGAGAGGTGGAAGCTGGGCTGCCCGCAGACCCTCTGCCCGTATGGTAAGAATACGGGTTATGGGCTCGCCGACAGTGAAGGTATCCGGATTTTGGCTCCAGCTTTGTACGATTCCGAGGCTTGCAGCGGGCAGCCAGTGGGTACCGCTATAGCTGTCAGGCTTGGGAAGGACCTCAATAGTTTTTGCCTGGGAGCGCAATCGTAATCTCTGGCTGTTGCGATTGAACAGTGAGAAAGGATCTCGGCGACCGGCAACCGCAACATAAGTCATTGCGGGGATAGAGAGCTGGCCAGAGCTATCGGGAAAAACGGCATAAGTGAGTTCATATACCGCATGGCTGACGCCTCCGAGCTTACGCTCATAACGCTGTTCATCGACTTTTTCTACATGGGCGCCGGCTACTTGTAAAGGTTCGGTGGCGATATCGTGCAAGCCGATTGTTGTGTATAGGCGAACCTTAACAAGTAGCTGTTCTTGTACGTAGACTTTATCTTTATCTAATTCGATCTCCAAAAAGGCTTTGCGATCGGCACCGTCGGGCGCACTACCGGCTTCGCTGACTTTTATGGGGATTGCATCAGAAACTTGTCCTTTATAGTGCAGAGAGGGAATAAACAGCTCTCCTTCCCGCTTTGGTGCCAGTGTGAGCGTCCATTCGACGAAGCTTTCCGCACGACCATTAATTACCCGATATTGGTTAGACTGCTGACGGGATAGAATATCGAAATCCTGCTCAAGTAATTCGAAATCGGGTTGGCCGCCATTCTCATCACCGGAGTAGCGCACGCGCAGATTCAGGGTCTCATCAATACCAATTTTATTGCGGTCCACGCTGGTATTGAGGTCGCTGCCCCAACTGCTTGCGGGCAGGCAAAAGAGAGCAAGAAAAAATAGCAGGCAATTAAGTCCTGTAAGGTTTAGTGGCCGAGTAATGTTATGTTTTCTAAAAAAGCTATCCATAAGCCTTCCTGGGGTTTGGTCACATCTAAAGCCGAAAATAATGTTGTGCATTGTGGGCATCTTTCTACCACCTCTGGGTAGCGCCGTTTTCAGGAGGCTCCCACTCGCCACTGCGATAGGCACGCCGTCTTTGCAGACTTTCGTATTTAAATTTTTCTCGCATTAAGCCGGCGGGGTCATCGGGAATTTGGCGTAGCCATTGGTCAAGAGCCTGCTGGGTTTCTGGGTCTAACTGTCGCTCTTCGGCGCCGGCGGGTTGGGGCTTTCCTTGCTGTTCTTTTTGCTCTTCTTCGCCCTGTTGGCCTTGCTGAGACTGCTGCTCCTGTTCATTTTTCTGTTGCTCAGCATTTTCAGGTTGCTGTTGATCTGATTGCTCCTGCTCTTGACCGGATTGCTGCTCGGAGGGCTGAGGTTCACCAGAGGAGGGCTGCTGTTGGCTCTCCTGTTGTTGATTCTGTTGTTTTTGCTGTTGTTTTTGCTGTTGGTTGCCGGCCTGCTGCTCCTGTTGTTGGTCCCGCTTATCTTGTTGTTCTTGTTGATCACCAGATTGCTGTTGGTTTTGTTGTTGCTGGCGCTCTTGAAGCTCCTTGAGTTTCTCGGCAATTTCCCGATTGTGTTGCGCATCGGAGAATTGCGGGGCTTGGGCCAGAGCCTGGTCATAGGCTTCAATGGCGCGCTCATAGTTGCCCTGTTGCACTAGGCTATTGCCCAGGTTGTATAGGCCTTGCGCATCATTTGACTGGGAAAAGTCCTGCTGAGCAGCGGCATAATCACCGGCGCGATAATTTGCCGTGCCGCGCCATTTTGGGTTGCGGAAAGTTTCGGCGGCTTCGGCAGACTCCCCTTTGTTGAGTAATTCCTGTCCCTGCTGATCTTTGCGTTGCCAGAGGTCTTTCCATTCAAAAGCCTGACCTTCACTCGGTAGGCCCAAGCATAGGGCGAGGGGCAGGGTGCAGGCGAGAGTGCCACGGCGAAACAGTAGGGCGGCAAAGGGCAGGAGGAGTAAAATCAACAAGGGGCCTTCATCGCGCCATTGGTCGAATTCTCGCTCGGTCAATTCGGCCTGCTCGGGGGTTTCGCTTTGCGGCAACAGGTGTTCTATGTCGGCGTCGTTGACGGTGATCTTGGCGTAACGGCCGCCGCTGCCTCTAGCCAGCTTACGCAGCTCCCGTGGGTCAAAATTGGCAATCACAATTGCGCCATTACTATCTGTGACGAAGCCGCCGCTATTGCCGCGGGGGATTGGGCTGCCCTCGCCACTGCCGACAGCGAGGATATTGAGTTCAACTCCAGCTTCGGCCAGGGATTTTGCGACGATACCCGCTGCTGCAGGCTCAATGCCGTCTGTGACTGCGAGCAGTTGCCCGCGTCCCGCAGAGCCATCCCTGAGTAGGCGAATGCCGGTCGATACAGCCATCTCAATATTGCTTCCCGGTACCGGCATGATGGCAGGCGATAATGCGGGGACCAGGTTGGCGATAGTGGCGGTATCTTCTGTCAGTGGTGTGACCACATGGGCTTCGCCGGCATAGGCTACCAGGGCGGTCAGGCCATCTTTGCGCTCACGAAGAATGTCCAGAATTTTCAATCTTGCACGGGTGAGACGGTTGGGGGCGAGATCTGTCGCCATCATAGAGGGAGACAGATCCAATAAAATCACCAGGGCATCTTGATTACTGTAAACCGGTGTCGGCAATTTTCTCCAGGTGGGCCCCGACATAGCGATAATCATGGCGGCGAGTAATGCAAAGATTAGCCCAAATAACCAGGGACGCTTGGCACCGCCGCGCATTAAAAGGTGCGGTAAAAGATCTGCATCAATCACCTTTTGTAGCTGGGCATTGTTTAGAACGATTTTGCCCAAGCCCCAGCAAATGAGTGCTGCGGGGATTAATAGCCATAGCCAGTAGGGGCGGAGAAAATGAAACGATTGGAGTAGCTCAGGTATGCTCATTATGCCTGGCCTCCGTTGGTAGTGGTTTGTTTATTGCCGTTGCCGGAATATCTGAAATTAGTGGTGAGAGGAGCCACTGCCCAAATAGAAGACAGGAGTAGGGCTACTCCAAGCGGCCATACAAATAGGGACTTCAGTGGGCGGTAGCTTTCTGCTTCCTGCTCCACAGGTTCCAGTTCATCCAATTCCGAATAGATTTCTGCCAGTTCCTGGGGGTTATGAGCGCGGAAATAGCGCCCCCCCGTTGTATCGGCAATCGCCTGCAGGGTTTTGCTGTCGAGATCCCTGGAGGGGTTAATTCTGCGGCTGCCATAGCGGCTGCCCAATAAGCCCGGTTGAACCATTTCTTCGGCACCCACACCGATGGTGTAAACCGTAATGCCCGCTTGCTGTGCAAGTTCGGCGGCTTTCAGTGGGGAGACTTCACCGGCAGTATTGGCGCCGTCGGTGAGCAGGATTAGCACGCGCTGCTCGGCTGGGCGCTGGGTTAGGCGCTTAACAGAGAGGCCTATAGCATCCCCTATAGCGGTACCCTGGCCGGCGAATCCGATTTGCGCCTCGCGCAATAGGGTCCCTACAGTTTCCCGATCGTAGGTTAGTGGTGCTTGAAGGTAGGCGCGGGTGCCGAATAGCACTAGGCCCAGTCGGTCGCCTTGGCGCCGCTCGACAAAGTCTCCCACTACCTGTTTGACCGCATTAATACGCATTGCCGGGCGCCCGCCAAGGAGCATATCGGGGGTCTCCATACTGCCGGATATGTCTACGGCAACCAATAGATCCCTTGCGCTGCTGGCTTGGGAGATCGGCTCCCCATACCAGCGAGGCCGCGCGGCAGCGCTGATCAGCAGTAACCAAATCAGTGTGAGTAATAATAAATTGAGATAGTTGCTTTGCTCCCCACCACTGCGTTGGGAAAGTTCAGAGTAAAAGGGTACTTTTAAGGCACTGCTCAATGGCTTTGAGCGGGGCATTAGCCACCGCGCGAGTAGTGGCAGTGGGGTGAGCAGGAAAACCCAGGGCCAGGCAAACTCAAACACCGGCATGTTCCTCACTAACTTGTTTTTCAGGTTCCTGCATCGACAGTTGATGCTGCAGGACCCACTGAATAGCGTATTGTTGAAGAGCCTCGTTGCTCTCTGGCTTGGAAGTGCCGCGATAAAGTTGCTCGAGCAATGCTGTCCGTGCCTCATCAGGGCACTTCAGAGAAGCGCTCTGTTCTAAAAAACTTAACCATGCACTACCGGTGAGGTTGCCACAGCGGGTTCTGCCATAAGTGGTGACAGCAACACGTTTAAGAATTTCGTTGATCTCCCCGGTGGCTTCAGGTCGGCTTATATCCACCGCATTCAATAAACTAACCGCTTCAACCTTGTAGCGGTTGCGCTCAGTTTGTTTGCGCCGATATCTGATCCATAGGGCAATTCCCAACAGAGATAACATGATTAATAGGGCTAGGAGCCACCAGCCGGGGGCAGGTGGCCACCAGCTTACTGGTGCTGGTTCCTGGATATCGTATAGTTGTGCCAGTAATTCCTGGGCCTCAGGCGAGGGGGGCTGTAGTTGTTGCTGCTTTCTCAGCATAGTTGCCCCTCCGTTGGAATGACTTTGTTGGTAGCGCTAATCGCTCCAATTACACAAAGCCTGCTTGGCGAAAATATAGAGTGTTGCCTATCGCTCACGGCTACTGCCTTTTATTTTTATGCCAACCGTTTTGCTGGCGTGAACCGTAAAAAGACATTAATTCCCCGACAATGGGTTTTGTATTGTCAAAATCCAACAGCGGAAGTCGGTGCCTCCGGCATAATTGTTCAACATCGGCGCGGGCCTGGGCCTGCTTCTCTGCAAAATGCTCACGCAGGGGGCGGTTGCCTGCGTACAAAAATGTGCGCTGGCGGCCATCAGAAATTGTCAGGGACTGATCGGGTAAATGCTGTTCCAGCGGATCGGTGATTCGCAGTACCTGTAAATCCGCATGTCTCGACAGCAAATATAATGATTGTGAGCAATCCTGATTGAGGTCATGGCAATCACTTATAAGAAAAAGTGCACTGCCGGGGCGAGCGATACGGCGGGCTTCCTCCAGCAGAGTCTGCATGGATTGGCTGCCATTCTCGGCGATAGGACTCTGTAATTTAGATGCTCTGTCCACTGCGCTGTGAATCATCGCTAATACGGCATGGTGGCTGCGTTTCGGGCGCACTGTATCGATGTCGTTATCCGAGAAGAGCAGGGCACCAATGCGATCGCTATGTTGCAGCCCAGCCCAGCCCAGCGCGGCGGCAATACCGCTCGCTGCTACAGATTTGAAAGCGCGATGGCTGCCAAAAAACATCGGTGCGCGCAAATCGAGCAGGATAACAATGGGTCTCTCCCGCTCCTCTTGATACAACTTGGTATGGGTAGTGCCGGTGCGGGCGGTAACACGCCAATCAATTGAGCGCACGTCATCGCCGGCCTGGTAATCTCGTACCTCTTCGAAATTCATACCTCGCCCACGGTAGCGGGTAAGAAGGCCACCAGCCTGGTCACTTCGAACCAGGCGCGGTTTAAAGAGTTGTAGCTGACGTGCGACATAACGCATTTGTACGAGTGAGTTGACTTCCGGATAGGCGCCGCGCAGGTCCAAATCTGAAGGAGGTGTTGCTGTGTGCATCAGATAGCCGGCACCTGTTGCAGCAGGCGCTGAATAACCTGGTCGGTAGTGATACCTGCGGCTTCGGCTTCAAAGCTGAGTAGCAAGCGATGACGTAAAATATCCGGGGCTACATCCATGACATCATCGGGCGTTACAAAATCGCGGCCATCTAACCATGCGCGTGCACGGGCGCAGCGGTCGAGCGCAATTGTTGCCCTTGGGCTTGCACCAAAATCTAGCCATGATGCCAGCTCGCTGTCATACTTCGCCGGCTCGCGCGTAGCAATGACAAGTTGGACAGTATAGGTTTCCACGGCTTCGACCATCTGCATTTCCAGAATCTGGTTGCGAGCCTGAAAAATGGTCTCCTGACTAATGATTTCGGTAGGGCGATTTTCGCCAAGGGTGGCCTCGGATCTGGCCAGGCGCAGGATTTTTGCTTCCGCCTCGGCATCGGGATAGGCAAGATTCACTTGCATGAGGAACCTATCCAGTTGAGCCTCGGGCAGAGGATAAGTCCCCTCTTGTTCAATGGGGTTTTGAGTGGCCATCACTAAAAATAATTGCGGCAGCGGATAGGTTTTTCGACCCACACTAATTTGTCGCTCAGCCATAGCCTCAAGCAGTGCCGACTGTACTTTGGCCGGCGCGCGGTTTATCTCATCCGCCAGGATCAAGTTGTGAAATACTGGTCCCGGTTGAAAATGGAACTCTCCGGTTTCCGGCCGGTATATGTCGGTACCGGTAATATCAGCCGGCAGTAAGTCTGGCGTGAATTGAACTCGATGGAAGTCACCCTCAATAGCTTCGCCCAGTGTTTTAATCGCCTTGGTTTTGGCCAGGCCTGGCGCCCCCTCGACAAGCAGGTGTCCATCGGCAAGCAGAGCGATAAGAATGCGATTAACCAGCGTTTCCTGGCCTATGATCTGCTCTTTAAGCCAGTCGCCCAGTGCGATGATGTGATCTCTGTTATTCCGGTTTGCTTCCATAGCGTCTCTTCTTCTACAAATGTACCCGCCCTATTCATTCGGGTGGCTATCTACCATCTTTTATATATAGTCGCCGCCAAAGCGGTGGGGCCTGTTGATTTTAACGGCACCAGAGGAAGAGGCAACCACCGCGCCCAAGCCCACTTTTTAGGCGACATTTTTTCGGTGGCACCAGTGCCACTTACAAGGTTACGTGAAAGTTTAATTTTTAGGACTCGTCCCTGCAGCACTTCAGGGATGAGATGACGATCTTTTCGGATCTACAGTCATTGGATTCGATGTGACAAAAATGAGATTGGGAGGTTCCCCGTGAATATGGCGACGGTGATTACCGAAAGCCGTGAAGAATTGGTAGCACAGATCTGTGAGCTGATTCGCGACAAGTTGGCATCTGATGCAGAACCCGTAGTGGCTTTTGCGCAGCAGTTCCTGCACCAGTACCCGCTGGAAGACCTGCAGGGCCGACGCCTGGTAGATATCTACGGTTGTATCTACACCTGGTGGAACTTTATCCAACAACGTTCTGACGGCCTGCCGAAGGTACGGATCTTCAATCCACGCCTGGAAGACGATGGCTGGGAATGCTCGCACACTGTAATTGGGCTGTTGGTGCGAGATATGCCTTTCCTGGTGGACTCGGTGCGCATGGAGGTCAACCAGAGAAACACGGTTATTCATTCCATTAAGAGTACGGTGTTAAAACTAGAGCGCAGTGCCGGTGGCAAATTAAAGCACCTACTGCCTCCGCGGGATGAAATTCCAAATCTATCTTTCGACCATGTTACGGCCAAGGATCATAAGCCTGCCAAGGGATCGAAGCTGGTCAGTGAGGCCCTCATTTATATTGAGGTCAATCATGACACTTCCGCCAAGTTTGCCTCGGAACTCAGTGCGGCGCTGAAAGATGTCCTAGGCGATGTAGAGCTGGTAGTGGATGATTATGCGCCGATGCTCGAGACCTGTGGGGGTATGGAAGGGCAGCTGAAAGCCGGGGTCTCGGAGGACGATACCAATCTTCTCGAGGCCTGTGCGTTTCTGCAGTGGATGCGCGATGGCAACTTTACCTTCCTTGGCTACCGGGAATACGAGTTCAGTCAGGTTGATGACAAGAAAATTCTCAGTGAGGTGGAAGATCGCCGCCTGGGTATTTTCAAAAAACTGGAAGAGTCTGCAGCACCAATGCTCGAAGCCGCCTTTAGCGAGGGTAAGCAGCGCTTTTACCAGGGCCCCAACTATCTGACTTTTGCCAAATCCTCGGTGAAATCCCGTGTGCATCGCAGCGCCTACTCAGATTATGTGATGATCAAACGCTACAACGCCGAGGGTGAGGTAATTGGAGAGTCGGCATTTATGGGGCTATACACCTCGCCAGTGTACACAGAGAGTCCTGCCAAAATCCCAATTATCCGACGTAAGATGGCTTCCATTATCGAGTCCAGTGGCCTTTCCGGTTATGGCCACGATGGCAAGGCGTTGCGCCGTATTTTGGATACCTTCCCCCGCGATGAATTGTTCCAAAGTAGTAGTCAGGACCTGTTTAAAGTAGTGATGGGTGTGCTCAGTTTGAATGAGCGCGCTCATGTTCGCCTGTTTATGCGTAGAGACCTTTTTGGAAAATTTGTTACGGCCACCGTGTATGTGCCGAGAGATCAATTCAACAGTAACGTACGTGAGTTGATCTGCTCCCATATTTCCAAGGCAATTAAAGCCAAAGAATCGGACTTTACGACTTATTTTTCTGAATCCATTCTCGCGCGTGTGCATTTTGTATTCCGCATCTCGCCCGATGAACCTGTCGATATAGATGTAGCGCTGTTGGAGGCGCAGATTGTGGATATTACCCGTTCCTGGGAAGACGTTTTTCAAAGATCCTTAGTTGAAAGCAGTGGAGAGGAAGAGGGTAATCGACTTTTCCGTATCTTTGGTCGTGCCTTTCCCGCTGGTTACCGTGAGGATTTTGAGCCGCGTATCGCTGTACAGGATGTGGCAGCAATCCAGAATCTCAACGAAAACAACCGGGTGGCCATGAGTTTCTACCAGCCGGTAGGTGCGGCCCAGGGCAGTTTGCGCTTTAAGGTATTTAACTGGGGTAGCGGCTTAACCCTCTCCGATGTGATCCCGGTATTGGAAAATCTCGGTCTTAGGGTTATGGGCGAGTTCCCATATACCATTCGCCCTTGTGGCAGTAGTGATGTATGGATGCATGAGTTCCACCTGGAGTTTGGCCTTCCAACAAAAGTTGATGCCCAAGCATCGCGCGGGCTGTTCCAGGATGCGTTCGCTGCTATTTGGAATCACACTGCGGAAAGTGATGCTTTTAACCGCCTGGTGCTGGCGGCTCGCCTGAATTGGCGAGAGGTTTCTATGTTGCGTGCCTACGCCCGCTATTTGAAACAGACAAAATCCAGTGCAAGCCAGAGCTTTATTGCTGCGACTTTGGCCAATCAGGTTGAAATTACCCGTAACCTGGTGGCTTTGTTCCGCGCATTGTTTGACCCGCGTCTTAGCAGTGGCAAGCAGGAACAAACACGAGTTGAGCGTTTAATCGCTAAGATCCATGACGGTTTGGATGCTGTTGAAAATCTCAACGAAGACTTGGTGCTGCGCCGTTATCTCGAATTGATCCTGGCTACTTTACGGACCAACTTCTTCCAGGCGGGTGCTGACGGTCAGCCTAAAGACTACATCTCTATTAAATTCAGCCCGCGGGATATTCCCGGTATTCCCGAACCTCGCCCGGAATTTGAAATCTTCGTTTACTCCCCCAGAGTGGAAGGTGTTCACCTGCGCGGTAGTAAGGTAGCCCGTGGCGGCTTGCGTTGGTCCGATCGTTTAGAAGATTTCCGCACCGAGGTGTTGGGGTTGGTGAAGGCCCAGGCTGTAAAAAATGCCGTGATTGTCCCCAGTGGAGCCAAGGGCGGTTTCGTTGTGCGGCGTCCTCCGGTAGATGGCAGTCGTGAAGCCATGCTGGAAGAGGGTATTTCCTGTTACAAAACCTTTATTCGCGGTTTACTAGATATCACCGACAACCTGAAAAATGGTGAGATAGTAGCGCCTAAGCAAGTGGTGCGCAGGGATGAGGATGACCCCTATCTGGTAGTGGCTGCAGATAAAGGAACCGCGACTTTTTCCGATATCGCCAATGGTATTGCTGAGGACTACGGTTTTTGGCTGGGGGATGCCTTTGCCTCAGGTGGTAGTCAGGGTTACGACCACAAGAAGATGGGAATCACCGCGCGCGGTGCCTGGGTATCTGTACAGAGGCACTTCCGCGAGATGGGGGTGGATGTTCAGAAAGAGGACTTCTCTGTCATCGGTATTGGCGACATGGGTGGGGATGTCTTTGGCAACGGTATGCTTCTATCTGAGCATATTCAGTTGAAGGCCGCCTTTAACCACATGCATATTTTTATCGACCCAAGCCCTGATGCAGCGGCTAGCTTTGAAGAACGCAAGCGCCTGTTTGAGCTGCCTCGCTCCAGCTGGAGGGATTACGATCGCACTCTCATTTCCAAAGGGGGCGGTGTTTTTGAGCGCCGGGTGAAGGCAATTAGCATCACACCTGAAATGAAAGAAGCCTTCGATATCAAAGAAGACCGACTCACGCCAAACGAATTAATCAGCGCACTGCTGCGTGCGCCGGTTGATTTAATCTGGAATGGTGGCATTGGTACTTATGTAAAAGCCGGGACTGAATCCGACAGTGAGGTGGGTGACAAATCCAACGACCATCTGCGGGTTAATGGTGCTGAGTTGCGTGCCAAAGTTTTTGGTGAGGGTGGCAACCTTGGTATGACCCAACAAGGACGTATCGAATTTGCCCTCAATGGCGGCCGCTGTAACACCGACTTTATCGATAACGCGGCAGGAGTGGACTGTTCCGACCATGAGGTGAATATCAAGATTCTCCTCGATAAAGTGGTTGCCAACGGTGACTTGACCGAGAAGCAGCGCAATGAGCTGCTGCATGGTATGACAGACTCCGTGAGTGATCTGGTGCTGCACAATAACTATGATCAAACTCGTGCATTGAGTGTGGCGGAATACCAGGTTTCCAAACGCCTTGACGAATACCGCCGCACTATTAATACCCTGGAAGATGACGGTCGACTGAATCGGGCTCTGGAGTTTATCCCCGATAACGAGCAGATTTCCGATCGGGTACATAAGGGGCAGACCCTGACCCGGCCGGAACTTTCCGTTTTGATTTCTTATGTGAAGGTGAAGTTAAAAGAGGAGCTTCAAGAGGCGGAAATCACGGATAACCCACGAGTGCGTGAAGCCGCGGAATCCGCTTTTCCTTCGGCATTGGTGGAGCGTTATAAGGGCCAGGTTTACGAGCACCCCCTACTGCGCCAGATCGTTTCCACCCAGGTGGCCAACGAAATGGTGAACAGCATGGGAATCACCTTCTACAACCGCATCAGCACGGCAACAGGCGCAGATGTCAATGATGTCGCTGCGGCTTATATCAGTGCCCGCGATGTTTATAAGATGGTGGAATTCCAGCAGCAACTGGCTGAATTGGACTACAAAGTACCGGCCGAGCTGCAGACCGAGTTGCTCAACTCCATGATCGGTCGGGTCCGCCGTGCCACCCGCTGGTTCCTGCGCAATCGTCGCAGTGATCTGGAGCCGGGGCAAAACTGCGCACTGTTCCAGTCTCAGGTGCAGAGGGTGATCAAGGCCCTGCCGAAAGTCCTGAGTGGTGGTCCGCTGGGTGAGTGGGAACAGCGCTATCAAAAATTATTAGAGGCGGGGCTGCCAGAGGAGATTGCCCTGCTATCAGCATCCCCGACCTACCTTTATTCGGCACTGGGCATTTCCGAATCTGCTTATGCCAGTGACCGCCCTGTAGAAGAGGTGGCCAAAGTCTATTTCAGCCTCTCTGACGAGTTGAATCTACACTGGTTTGGCAATTTGATTGTCGATCTACCGGTGGACAGCTTCTGGCAAGCCCAGGCACGCGAAACGAGTATGGATGACTTAGACAGTCAGCTCGCCACCCTGGCAGTGAATATCCTGCGCCTTGCCACCGTGGAGAAATTGGACGTAGATAGTGCAATGTTGCGCTGGGGCGCTATTATGGCGCCGGCTATTCAGCGTTGGCACAACATGATTGCCGAGCTGAAGGCAGCTGCCGTCGGTGATTTTGCGATGTTTACAGTAGCGCTGCGCGAGTTGATGTACCTTGCCCACGCAACTGCAGACCGCGAAACCCTGGCTGAGTAGGCCGAAGTGAGTTCGGGAAGTAGCGCTAGGGAGTTAGTTCTCCTCGGCGCTATTTCACGGGTGGCAATGAAATTCTATCCCCGTTCGTTGACTCCTGGCGGACGGGTTCAGTCCCCACGTAAGGAAAGGTATGTATTCAACTCTGCGTAAAGCTCTGTTTGCGCTCGATCCCGAGCGGGCCCACCACCTCTCTCTGGATGCAATTGGTGCCGTTGAGCGCCTTGGCCTGATGTCTTTTTTCAAACAGGCAGTCGCTCACGACCCGGTAGAGCTGATGGGGTTGACCCTACCTAACCCTGTTGGTCTGGCTGCAGGACTGGATAAGAATGCCCAGGCTTTTAACGGTTTGGGTGCTTTGGGTTTCGGTTTTGTGGAAGTTGGCACCGTGACCCCACGCCCACAGCCGGGCAACCCGTTGCCACGACTGTTCCGTGTGGAAGAGGCCGGTGCCATTATCAACCGTATGGGGTTTAACAACCTGGGAGTTGACTACTTAATCGACAGAGTGAAGCACCGCCGTTACAGGGGTGTTTTGGGAATCAATGTTGGTAAAAACTTCGACACTCCGGTAGAAAAGGCGGCGGATGATTACCGGCTCTGTATGGAAAAGGTTTATCCCTATGCGGATTACATCACCGCCAATGTTTCTTCGCCGAACACCAAGGGGCTGCGGGACCTGCAGTTTGGTGAGAGCCTCAACAGGCTACTGGGAAGTATCAAGGAGAAGCAGGCGGAACTGGCTCAAAAGAGCGATCGCTACGTGCCCGTTGCGGTAAAAATCGCGCCAGATATCGAAGGGGATGCCATAGAGCAGATCGCCGAGGCTCTGTGCGAATACGGTATTGATGGCGTAATTGCCACTAATACCACCATTGATAAGTCATCTGTGGCTAATCTGCCCCATGGTAATGAGCAGGGTGGGCTGAGCGGTAAGCCTCTGCAGCACCGCTCCACTGAGGTTATTGCGCAGCTGTCCAAGGCTCTGGACAAGCAGATCCCTATTATTGGTGTTGGGGGTATCTTCGACGGTGACAGTGCAGCAGAAAAAATTCGCGCAGGGGCAACTGCCGTACAGGTTTATACCGGGTTTATATACCGGGGACCGCAGCTTGTCCGCGAAGCGGTGGAGTCTATAGCTATGGAGCGTCGTCGCTCAGCTGGTGAATAGGCGAGTAACGCCTGGTCCTATTAACCTAGATTGAGATGTCGAATTCATCTTTATCGTTGAACGGGTTCAGAGGGATGCAGGTGTAGCCTGGTGGTGGTCTTGTAAAAGGTGCAGGTGAACCTGCACCTTTCCCGCAGGCTAAATAGTACTCCAGCCGTCTGGATATTGGATATCGGTGGAAATGGCGCCATAGATTTCCAGTTTTTGCGCCTTGGTAGTCCTATCAAAGCCATTCCAGTAATCTTCCCGCCCTTCACGCCAGCCGTTAACCCATTCCTGGTGTGGGTCATTTTCGACAAAGGGACAGCTATCAATAGACTTATTGTTCAGGGCTGCCAAATACCCTTTGTAGAAAGCCCTGTCGGCGTGATTGCGTTTTTGGCGTTTCATCTATACGGCACCTCTGCTTGTAGATTTACGAACTGCGGCGCAGTCCGTTGGATGCTTATTACGGTTTTGTTGCATCGACAATTAAAGCTTAGCGAAACTTTTACGCGGGCAGTTGTGTGACTCCTATCGCTTCCCACATAGCAAGAATATGGTGGAGACAGCAAAAACGGAAAACGGCTGGGCGTCGCTCTTAAGATATCTACAGAGAGGTATTTAAAAGTGGGGGTGACTGTGTAGACACTAGCAAGATATCCCGACTACATAGGCTCCGCCGCTACAAAGTGGGATAATCGCGCCAGAAAATCTGGCCTGTTGAGGGGAATACTGACCTCCGGGTATGTCTACCAGGCTCTTGAAAATCTAATTTGCGCCAAGGGGCGCCATATTTATCCCCCTGATGCTAGGGGTTATCGAGTAAAAGTTTTGATCGACTCACGTATAGAAGAATTTAAGTTTACTGCGACATGTCCGAAAGGATTGGAAAGCTTACTTGCTGTAGAGCTTGGGTCTCTGGGGGCTAAGGTCCTTCGGGAGCAGCCTGCGGCCATACATTTTGCAGGCTCCTTGAAGCTTGCTTATCGTTGCTGTCTGTGGAGTCGCCTGGCAAACCGGATTTTGCTGCAACTCGATCAGGTTCGCATCGGTGATGCTGAAGACCTCTACCGGGCGGTGGCTGCACAGCCTTGGGAGGAGCATATTGGCCCTTCGGGCAAACTGTGGTTGCAGTTTTCGGGGACAAATCGGGAAATCCGTAATAGTCAGTTCGGAGCCCAAAAAACAAAAGATGCCATCGTTGATCGCTTGCGTGATAAAACCGGGGCGAGACCGAGTATCGATAAGCACAATCCGGACCTGACTGTGGCTTTGCGACTGCAGCGGGACAGGCTGGATATTGCCATAGATCTCAGTGGGGATAGCTTGCATAAAAGGGGCTACCGAACACATATCGGTGCTGCCCCCCTCAAGGAAAACCTGGCTGCAGCCCTGTTATTGCGCGCTCGTTGGCCGCAGATTGCGGCTGAGGGTGGGGCTCTGCTGGATCCAATGTGTGGTTCGGGCACTATTTTGATTGAAGCGGCCATGATGGCTGCTGATATTGCTCCGGGTCTCTTCCGTGAGAGTTTTGGTTTTGAGCGCTGGCTCAACCACCAGAGCGATATTTGGAATGAGCTTCGTGAAGAGGCTCTACAGTGTCGCGTTGCCGGTTTGGAGAAGCCTTTGCCGGAAATTCGCGGTTATGATGCCGATGCTAGGGTGCTATTTGCTGCCGAAGCCAATATTGATAGGGCGGGATTGGAGCGCCAGGTGCGGGTAAGTTGCCGGCCGGTCGCCGCATTCAAGGTTCCGAGTCATCGAGAGATCAATACTGGTTTGGTATTGACCAACCCCCCCTATGGTGAACGCCTTGGGGAGCAGGAGGCTCTGCGAGAAACCTACGCGGAGTTGGGTAAGCAGTTAAAGGCGGAGTTTCCCGGTTGGCAGGTGGGAATTTTTACCGGCAACCCTGAGTTGGGGTATTCCACCGGGCTACGCTCTCACAAGCACTACCAGTTATATAACGGCTCAATCCCCAGTCAGTTGTTGTTGTTTCAGGTGCGCGAACAGGGGGGGCAGGCCGAGAGCGCACCCAAGGAACGCAAGCTTTCCCCGGAAGCTGAAATGGTGGCCAATCGGCTCCGCAAGAATTTACGCACAACAGGCAAGTGGGCATCCAGAAACGGCATTGACTGTTATAGGCTCTACGATGCTGACTTACCGGAGTACGCCGCTGCAGTAGATTTATATCGCACCTTAGAGGGGGAGCTCTACGCTCACCTCCAGGAGTACCGCCCGCCGGCCAGTATTGATGAGGGTAAGGCGCGCAATCGGTTAAGGGATCTGTTGAGAGCCGTGCAATCCGTATTGGAGCTGCCTAGAGGGAAAATTAGTATCAAGGAGCGTCGCCGCCACAGCCATAAAGGTGGCCAGAAGGGCGCTGGCCAGTATCAAAAACAGGTTGACGAAAGGGCTAGCTTGCAAGTGCAGGAGTACGGCGCTGAGCTGGAAGTGGATTTATGGCGCTACTTGGATACAGGGCTGTTCCTAGACCATCGCCCGGTGAGAAAGCACCTGCGCGAGATATCCTCTGGGAAGAAATTTCTCAACCTGTTTTGCTATACCGCAACAGCCACTGTACAAGCTGCTTTGGGTGGCAGCGTACAAAGTACCAGTGTGGATATGTCCAAAACCTATCAATCCTGGGCTGCGCGAAACTTCCGTGCAAATGGTATGGATCCTTATAAGCACCAGCTGGTGGAAGCTGATTGCCTGCAGTGGTTGGCATCGGCCCAACAAAATCGCAAAGGCCATTACGACCTGATCTTCCTCGATCCCCCGAGCTTTTCCAATTCGGCCAAAATGCGCGGAGTGCTGGATATTCAGCGCGACCACGCCAAGCTGATTAGCCAATGCATGGCATTATTGGCTCCGGGGGGCATTCTGATTTTTTCCAATAATTTGCGCAGTTTTAAAATGGATGTGGCGACTACAGATGCCTTTGCTGTGCAGCCTTTACAGTTGTTGGATAAGGATTTTCAACGCAACCCTAAAATCCACAACGTTTGGGAAGTTCGGGCTAAGTAGTGGGAGTTGGCTGCTAGCCTAGGGTCTGAATGATGCAGTGAGTTAATGCGGCACAGGGAAGTGTTGCCGCTGCTGGCAGTCATTGGGTTAGATTATAAAGAATTTCTGTATCACTATTTGGTTGGTGTAAATCAAAAGCCACAGCTACAGGCTCAATGAAAAACAGGGTTATTTTTTGCTTCGAAAGTAGCCTGGGGTCGGTCAATAAAGCTCCATAACAATCCGCATTCCTACATCCTTTGCACGACTATTTTCATTGAGGCCCTTGCGATAATCTGCCCCAATTCTGCTAGATGGGTCCCGCATTGAGCCACCGCGAACACTGCGTAACTGACAGTTTTTGATTTTCAGTGGTGCAGATGTGTTGTGGTTTTTATCATAACCGGGTTGGTAACAGTCTTGCACCCACTCTGCCGCATTGCCGGCCGTATCGTATAGTCCAAAAGGGTTGGCTTGGTAATTCGCTACCGGTCCGGTTTTCGTGATAAAGAGACTGTTAAATTCACTGTCACATCCGCGCCTGCAATTGGCTTTTCCCCTTGCATCGCTGCTTTTCCACCAGAAAGGTTGGTCAGTGCCCGCGCGGGCTGCATATTCCCACTCGGCCTCGCTGGGTAAACGATATTTTTGCCCCGTTTGCTTTGAAAGCCACTCAACATATTTTTGAGCATCCCACCAGGTAATATTGGTGACCGGTCGCCTCCCTCGGCCCCAGCCTGAGTCACTGGGCTGATTGGTCCCTGTGGCGAGAGCAAAGCGGTCATAATCCTGAAAAGTGATTTCTTGAGTTGAAATGGCAAACGGTTTGGGAATTTTTATTTGGTGCTCAGGGCGGCTATTACTGCGTTTATTGCTGCCCATCATAAATTCTCCCGAACCTACTACGATCATCTGAGGGCCCTGACCGCCGGAGGAGAGCTTGGAGCGTATTTTCTTTCCGGCAAAATAGGCTTTTTGTAGCTTTACCGAAAGCTTGTGGTTCTGATCCTCAATAATGATCCAATTACGATAGCGGTCATAGCCGGGTTTGCTGACCTCTACATCGTATCGCCCGGGCTCTAGTCGAATGCCCGGTGCATAGCGCGGGCTTATATTCATAATACGCACGCGGGCATCTTCGGGCTCAGTTTTGACCGTAAATGCAAACTTTGGTACTGAGTTTGGCTCCTCCTGTGAAAGCACAACCGAGTTTTGGGTGTGTAGATTGCCCGATAGTGAATTTTCCGGGGATTGGTTGTTTATGGAATGACCTTGAGAGATCTCCTGCCCTTGTGTCTGTACCAGATCTTTAACTGGAGGCTTCTCTACATCTCTGACTTGTACTTCTTCAGAGCGATCGGCGCTGGGCATAGTATCGGAGGTATGGCGTCTTGCGCTGTCGGATAAAGTGATCTGGCTAAGCCAAGTTTCCTTACCACTGAAAGTGCTATGAACGCTCCAGCCAAAGAGTAGCGTAATGGCGGTGATGGCGGTTAGTGCCCATGGGCGCCTGTGCTTTGTTGGTTCACTGACCAGCTGTCGTAAACGCACCAGGGTATCCTGATCTTTACGTACGGAGTCCACTTGCTGAGGGTTTTCCAGTCTCACCTGCCAGCCTTTAATAAAGCGATCCCGGAGGCTGCTCAACAGAGTGAGAAAAAGTGCACGGGCCAAACTGGAAACACCGACAGAGGCGTTGTTTAACTGGCTGATTTGCTGGCTGGGCTTGCCGGCTAGGGTTGCAACTAACTGATCGGTTGCATCTGCGACATCCAAGCCCCTTTGAAATCGTTTGGCCGGCTCTTTGGCCAGGGCGCGATCAATGATCGGCTGGTATAGCGCGTGCCGAGCAGGTAACTTGGGGATGGGGTCGGTCAGGTGCTTGATGGCAATAGCCACCGCTTCCTCTGCTTGGTAGGGGACAGCACCAGTGAGCATTTCATAAAAGACAACACCTAGGCTGTAGAGATCGGCCCGGCCGTCAATAGCATTACCTCTGGCCTGCTCGGGGCTCATATAGTGTGGTGTGCCTACCACCATGCCGCTATTGGTCATTCTTGTGGTATGTGCAACAGCGCGCGCCACGCCAAAATCACTCAATACGGCAGAGCCATCCTCCCGAAACAGTATATTTTCTGGTTTTAGGTCCCTGTGCACATACCCCTTGCTGTGGGAGTGGTCCAAGGCCATGGCGATTTGGCGTACAACATTGAGGGCTTCCAGTGGCTCCAATGGCCCTTTGGCGAGTCTTTCAGAAACAGAGCCCCCAGCCATATAGTCCATGGCGATATAGTTAAGGCTGCGATAGCGTCCAATATCATGGATGCCAACGATATTTGGATGGGAGAGCTGTCCGACAATGTTGGCTTCCCGTTGAAATCGCTCACTGAAAATTGGGTCGGCATTGAGAACCGGCGACATAACCTTGAGGGCCACTTGTCGACCGACACTGCGCTGAATGGCTAGGTATACCGTGGACATGCCACCCTGGTTAATTTTGCGGAGAATGCGATAGCCGGGGATTTGTAGCGACGAATTGCCACTCTTTACGAGCTCCATGGTGTGTTATGGCCTCGTTAAAATAGCTGGAATATTCCGCCTGCCAGTGCGGCAATTGCTCCGCAAGCAGCAAGTAAGACCAGAAGTGGTCGCCAGCTTCTATTGTTTTGGCTGTCACTATTAGTTTCGTTTTGTGCAGTGCTGTTGTGAGATTCTTGCGAAAAGCTTGGGGGAGGGGCGATAGCTGGTGCTTCGATAATTTGAACGGTGATATTGTCCTTGCCACCGGCATCAAGGGCTGCGTTTATGAGAAGCTCAACTATTTGGTGGTTATTGGGGGTTTCAGCGATGATCCGGTTTATTTTTTCATTGGGTACTTCGGAACTGAGTCCATCGCTGCAAAGTAGAAGTTTTTGTCCTGAGCTCCAGCGATGAGATACCCGGTCAACTTCGAGTTTGGGGTTGGTACTACCGCCGATACATCGGGTAATAACGTGGCGATTTGGATGGGTTGCGGCTTCCTCTGAGTTGATGGCACCGGAATCCATCAGCATCTGAACATAGGAGTGATCACTTGTCAGTTGGCTGAGTTCGCCGTTTTTGTCGCCCGGTGTCCAGAGGTAAGCTCGGCTATCTCCAACCCAATAGATGTGATAGTAATCGCCTTCCTCGGCGAGCACTACTGCGGTTGAGCCCATATTGGCAGTGCTGTGCTCATCACCAAGCAGTAGGGCGTGGGCCCTTTGTAGGGCGCGTTCATAGTGGCGGTCAGTTGACGCGCACTGTTGGATTTCTTCTACTACGGTCTGGCTGGCAATCTCTCCGGCGTGGTGCCCGCCCAAACCATCGGCGACAACCCAAATGCCTTTTTCTTCATCTGCCCAATAGGCATCTTCATTCTGCTCTCGCCGGTAGCCGGGATGAGTGGCGCCAGCGCTACGTGTAGCACTTGGGGTGTGTTGAACTACTTCGCTGTGCCGCGATACCTCGCGAACTTTGGCTTCACTCACTGGCGTGCAACTACCTGTTATGGTTTCTCATCGTAACTGACGGTGATAGCCGATTTGGCAAAGATCCGTCTTTTCCTTGTGGTGCTGCAAGTGTACTTTACCCAACGACACCATTGGCAGCTGAATTGGTCACCCCTGCCTGAGCCGGATATTAGACCTTTGCGCCATTGTAAGCTGCAAACCCAATCACACGCTAATGATATTGCCCGTGTTAAACTCGGTTTTATCTTCAATCTGCAAATTTTTTTCAGGTTTTACTGTTACTTGGGACAGTCCCTTTATTTAGGCTGCCCTATATTCAGTCTCCTTAGGGCTGAGGAGCGTGATCAATGCTAAAACTTTGTGATGTAAACGATTCTGGCCAGAGTGTTTGGCTGGTGGCTCCCGGTGTAACGGTGGGGCGAGATCAGGGTTGTGATCTGTGTATACCGGATGACTCGATTGCGAAGTTACATCTAAAGATCGCGATTAAGGGGGGGCAGCTTACCCTGGGGAATGTTTCTGGAGACTCCCATGTATTGGTTAATGGGAAGCCGATAGCATCAGCCTGTCGAATCAAGCTGAACGATCAGATAACAATCGGTACTCGAACACTACAAATTATTGACCCCAAAGTAACAAAACTTAATTCGAGCAAGTCGAAAAATACCGCCTGGGCGCTACGGGCAAATCACAAGGCAATAGCGGGGAAAGTGTTTCCTGTAAAAGGGGGCGCGGTGGTAGGGCGCTCTGAGGAGTGCGATATCACGTTTTCCTTGTCACACCTTTCGCGTCGCCATGCAAGGTTGGAGGTGCGTGAAGGGTTGCTGTTCGCAATTGATCTCGGCTCGGCCAACGGGACATTCGTCAATGGTCGACGGATCACGGAAAGCCGTGTGCGAAGAGGCGATGAGCTGCGGTTTGATTCGTTGAGTTTTTCTGTTGTGGGCCCTGTGGATGATCTTGATCGCACTGCAGTGCGCCCTGCAATCTCTTCACATCTTATGAAGTCTCCAAAAATTGGCTCAGGTGAAGTGGCAGCTGAAGATGTCACTCAGAGATCCTTCTCGGCTTCTATCGCCGGGCTGCGGGAAGAGAGCCCAAGTTTGGCTGAGCCCCAGGAGGAAAAACTTCAGCCACGTATCCCTATAAAAGCCTTGGGCTTGACTCTGTTATTGGTTGCCGGTGCTGCCGGATATTTTTGGGTTAATAACCAGGGAGTGTTCTCATGAGTTCGTCCCGTGAATTGCTGCTCTATACCACCCTTGGATGCAGCCTGTGCGAAAAGGCCAAGCTGGAAATATGGCCCCTGCTAGAGCAGTTTGGGTTGCGTTTAAGGGAGGTAGATATTGCAGATGATGACAATTTATTCGAGCGCTTTAGTCTTTTGATACCCGTGGTGGGGCTCGGTGATCCTGAAGACACTTATGCATGGCCCTTTCAGCAATCGCAGCTGCAAGCTTGGTTGGCCAAACGAATTGGTTAGGCGCCCGTCATTTATTGGGAGGTAACTCCCACCTTAAGCCCTAATGACTCGGGTTCCCAAGGGGGGCTCTATTCCTATCAAACGGTATCAAAGTTAGGGCAGAGGTTTGTAAGGTTATTCTGAGACACTTTAAAGTTTATTCCCTGCCTCATGCGCCTTGAGAAGTTGTAGCTTGGTGCCGCTTCGATAGGCATAAATTACCGTATAAGCGAGTACATTCTGTACATAATTCCTTGTTTCACTATAGGGAATCGTCTCGATCCAGACATCGTGTGGCAGACGCTGACGAGTCTCCTTTAGCCACTTGGCAACCCGCGTTGGTCCCGCATTGTAAGCGGCAGCGGCGAGGAAGCGATTGTTATCGAATCGATTTAACAGGGTGCTCAGGTAAAAGCTGCCAAGGGCAATATTAGTTTTGGGGCTTAGTAGATCCCAGCTGCGTCGATAGCGTACACCCGCGCGCTTTGCCGTTGCGCGTGCGGTAGAGGGTAGCAATTGCATTAGGCCCAATGCGCCAGACCGTGATTTGGCGTCGTGGCTGAAGTGGCTTTCCTGGCGGGCAACTGCGTAAATCATATAGGGCTCTAGAGGCGTGCTCTGCCGTCCAACCTGCGCACTTACACTTTCTACAATATCGGCAAAGGCCAGGGGGAAGCGGAGCTCCAGATCATCCAGGTAGTCTGCCGCAAGAACAGATTGAATGGATTTGTGATACCAACCCCATGCGCTTGCCACTTTGCCCGCGGCTAATAGCTCCTCGTGATCCATTTCCCGAGTAGCGTAGCTCCACTCACGCCGAGCATGGAATAGTTCACCAATAGCCTGCAATTCACGTGCCCTTTGTAAGCCGGTGTGCTGGGCCATCTGCTGCACTTGAATTGGCGTGATTGGCGCGGGACGATCTACAAAGCTGTAATTTTGTCCGAGGGTATCGGCAGCAAGGAAGCCGTAGTAACTGCGTTCCCGTGCAGCTTTTCGATAGAGAAGGGAGGCTGCGCCAGACTGTGCCTTGCCATAAAGTTCTTCCAGTGAGCGGGCTTTCCAGTAGAGCCAGCGATCGCGCTGTTGCCGTTCGAGTGGCAGGCGATCAATCCAAAAGGCAACCTGCTCCCAGTCGAGCTCTCGCAGGGATTGTCGCGCCAGCCATTCAATGGAATATCCATCATCCATTGTGTGATTCTTGGTCAGTTGTAGCAGTCCCTGGGTATCGTCTTGACGCGCAAATTGCCGAGCCAGATGGCGGAGCATATTGGCTTGCTCCTTATCGTTAAACAGGAGGCTGGCACTATAGCGCTGCCATGCCTGTTCAGCGACGGCTGCATCTTCCCTAGCTAATCGATGCAATCCATGCAGAATGATTTCCCTATGATGCTCCGGTGACTGTAAGAAGCGGGGGTAATTGAGAAGAAGCTTGGGTGATTTGTGCACCTCCCTTAGCAAGGCTGCTCTTTGTTGGAAGGGTTTGTCCATTTTCCTGGCGATATAGGAAGCGAGTTCTAGGTTATCCTCTTCTAGGGTGAGTAAATGGCGGGACCAAATCTTTTCCTGGGTTAAGCCGCCATTGCGCTTCCAACGGGCAAAAACTGGGTCACACTCCTCTACTTGTGAGTGCCCAACCAGCCAGAGCTCGGTGGTTACTTGATCGGCATTGTCTTTGTTGCCATGGCGAAACAGTGCGTCGGCATAATAGCAACGCAGTGCCGCGCGCTTGTGCTTCTCAGATTGAAAGTATTTTAGGTAGGTCTGAAATTGTCTCTGTTGCCCCAGCTCTCTAAGTAACCTAATACGCATCCAGTCACCCACCGCTGTTCCCTGGTTCTCAGCGAGAAAGCGATCAATATCTTTTAGAGGTAATTGGCGTAATTTTCTTCCGATTGCCCAGTAGTCGAGATAGGGCACAAGAGGGTAATTCGCTAACTTGGCTTTCAATTGTTTTAACTGTTTTTTATTGCCGTATTTGATCGCTATCCTGGCTTGTTGTAAAAGCTGGCGCTGGCTGGATATACCTGTGGCTGGCTTGTCTTGCTGAGACAACTCCTTCGATGATGCTTGTGGCTCTGCCTGGGCGCTGAGGCAGATCCAGACCATTAAAGGGGCAATAATCTGGAAGAGTCGACTTGTGCTAACTGACATGACAGTAACCCCGAAGTTGAGTCTGGTCGCGCAAGTTTATGAGACGGCTTGGCAAAAAAGCGTAAAATAGCGAATTTTTCACAGGACCCGAAGTATCAATTTTCGTTTCATTCAACTAACTAGCGAGAATGTTAACCGGGTCTGTTAATTGTAGTGCCTAATTATGTTGCTTCTATTGGATGGGGTCAGTCTGCGTTACGGGACCCAGGTACTTGCTGAAAACGTCAGTGCAAAAATTGAGCGGGGCGATCGTATTTGCCTTGTTGGCCGCAATGGAGAGGGTAAGTCCAGCCTGTTGCGTTTAATTGCGGGGCAGGTGGACCCAGATGCTGGGGAGATTGTGCGCGCGAGTGGGATGGTTATGGCAACCCTTGAGCAGGAGTTACCCGCAGGCTGTCTCGACTCTGTCTACCGATATGTTGCCGAGGGTCTGGGCCCTATAGGGCGTGTATTGGCTGGTTATCGGGAGGACCCATCGGCCGAGCTACAGGCCAAAATTGAAGCGGAGCACGGCTGGGATCTCCTGCCTAGAGTCGATAGTGTGCTCGACCGCCTCGGCTTGAGTCCTGATGAATCCGTGGCTGATCTCTCTGGAGGTTGGCAGCGCCGTGCAGCTCTCGCGCGCGCGCTGGTTACAGAGCCCGATCTGCTCATTCTCGATGAGCCCACCAACCATTTGGATATTGCCGCTGTGGAGTGGTTGGAAGGATTCCTCGATACTTTTAGGGGCGCGTTATTGTTCGTCAGCCACGATCGTGCTTTGGCGCAGCGGTTGGCTAGTACAGTCTGGGATTTGGATCGTGGATACCTACGGGTTTTTCGCTGCAAGTTTGGGCGTTACCAGGAAGAAAAAGAGAAACTTTTAGAAGAAGAGGCCAGGAACGAGGCGCTATTCGACAAAAAGCTAGCCCAGGAGGAAGCCTGGATTCGCCAGGGTATCAAGGCGCGACGCACCCGTAATGAAGGGCGGGTTCGGGCCTTGCAAGGACTCAGGCGCCAGAGAGAGGCGCGTCGAACTCAACAGGGCATTGCCAGAATGTCTCTCGATAGTGGAGAAACATCCGGTAAGTTGGTGGCTGAGCTTAGTAACGTTACCTTTGCCTACCCCAATGAGTCCCCCCTGATTCGCGACCTTTCATTTACCTTAATGCGCGGTGATAAGGTGGGATTGATTGGCCCTAATGGAGTTGGTAAAAGCACCTTAATTCGAGTGTTGCTCGGGGACCTTCAGTCTCAGTCTGGTCAGGTGCGTTTGGGTACAAAGCAGCAGGTAGCCTACTTTGATCAGCGCAGGGACCAATTAAATCCTGAACTTACAGTATTGGATAATGTTGGTGGAGGGCGCGACTCTGTCACCATTGGCGGCAAAAGCCGCCACATCATGTCCTATTTATCCGATTTCCTCTTTAGCGGTTTGAAAGCGCGGACCAAGGTAAGTGCGTTGAGTGGTGGTGAGCGCAATAGGGCTCTTCTGGCGAAATTATTCAGTCAGCCAGCCAATATTCTGGTGCTCGATGAGCCGACCAACGACCTGGATGTAGAAACCCTGGAGCTGCTTGAAAAGTTACTTTTGGAATTCACAGGCACAGTGTTATTAGTCAGTCACGACCGTGCATTTCTCGATAATGTTGTGGATTCCTGTCTGGCCTTCGAGGGAGATGGTCGTATCCGAGAGTATGTGGGTGGTTATGCGGACTTCATTCGCCAGGGAGGTAGTTTTGAACCGGAGTCAAAAGAGGAAAAAGTCCCTGAAGGCAAGGTGAAAGCGAAGCCGGTCGAAGCGGACAAGCCTCATGTTAAGAAAAAGAAGCTCAGCTATAAGCTGCAACGTGAACTGGATGGCTTACCAGCCTTGATCGAACAGCTTGAAGTTGAAATTGGCGCTATAGAGGCTGAAGTAGCAGACCCTTCTTTTTACCAACAGGAGCAAGCCCAGGTGCAAAACCGGCTCAATTTACTGGCGGAGAAACAAACTCAATTAGAGACCGCTTTTGACCGATGGTCGGAGTTGGAGGGGGGCGAAGAGTAAGGTTTTAGTATTGGAGAGAAGGGGTGCATGGCACCACTTCTCTCGCCGAAAGAGGGGGCTTATTCTTCGTCCACATATACCCTGACAGCTAAAACATCGCACTTGGCGCCGTGAAGAACCCCATTAGAGGTTGAGCCCAGCAGAAGAGCTAGGCCATGGCGTCCATGGCTACCGATAACAATAAGATCGACCTCTAGATCTTTGGCTAGGCGATGTATCTCGGTGGATGGTTGGCCCAAAATTACATGCTGTCGTTCAGCGGGGATATTCAGCGGTAGAGCGGCTTTGTGGAGCTGTTCCTTGGCCTGTCTCTGTAGCTGATCCTGTACCTCTGATAAATCCATGGGGATATCCCCACCGTAGGCAAATGTCAGCGGCTCAATGGCATGCATCAAGCTGATTTCGGCATTGAAAGCTTCAGCGAGAGAGGCCGCTTTTTCCAGCACTTGTGAGGATTCTTCCGAGAGGTCCAGGCCCACCAATATTCGTTCATATTTCGCCATTTTCCATTAGCTCCTGTCTTTTCTATTTGCCCAGTGGGGCCTCTTACGACAGCTATTTTCAGTCTATCGCAAAAAAAACTATTTGACATGGATCATATATGGCGCCGCAGAATAGGCCGTTTTTAAAACCATCATAAGGAACTTTTATGTCCGAATGGCTACCGGTAATCATAATTGGCTTTGCTATTGCCCTGGTGCTGGGGCCAGTGATGTGGCTGAAGCCCAATCAGCGCGACAGCCGTCTGGCTGATTTGCGTGGCCGTGCCGCCAGGGCAGGTATTACCGTGCAAATTCAAGCCTTACCTGAAGCTTTGGGGGAGGGGACCGCAGCGGTTTATTACTATCGGTGGAAGGATAGAAAGCGTCTACAGATTGGTTGGAAGCTACAGCGCCAGCGGATTACGCACGAAATGAATTTTGCCGGTAGTTGGGATTGGGGCAACAGTGTGAGAGCCCCCCAGGCAGCATGGCAGCAATTGCACCAGTTGCTAGATAGCTTGCCGGCGGATTGCTGTGCGATTATCGCAACCGATGTCGGATTGGGCGTGCAATGGCAGGAAAACGGTGGGGTCAAAGCTTTTTCGCAGCTGTCTGAGAGTTTGGCGGAGTACACCCCTCTTATAGAAGAATCTGTACGCAAGATCAGTCCCATTAAGCTCCCAGAAGACTAGGGCGACAGGCATTTTAGCGGGCTGCTCAAATAGGGAAAATTGTCACAATTTTCCCCTTTTCTGGGGGTGAAATTTGGCGAATAAGCACTAAAAGTTGTCAGCTTTGCTTGACCGCGCCTTGACTGAGGCTTATATATTCGCGCAGCGCAGGCCCGATTGAAGGGCCTGAAATGCTTCGGATAGCAGTAAATTTTTCATTTGAAATCAAAGGCTTATGGGTAAATCACTGGTCATCGTCGAATCACCGGCCAAAGCGAAAACCATCAATAAATATCTCGGCAAGGACTTTGTTGTTAAGTCCAGCGTCGGTCATATTCGCGATTTGCCAACCGGTGGCGGCAACAAACAGCCCGTTGACGCAAAAGAACGGGCAAGGCGTGCGGCAGAGACTCGTAAGCTTTCTCCTGAGGCGAAAGAGGCTTACAAGCGCAAGAAAAATCGTGCGCAGCTGATCAAGCGCATGGGGATCGACCCGGATAATAGCTGGCAGGCTCACTACGAAATTTTGCCAGGCAAGGAAAAAGTAGTCAGCGAATTGCAAAAGCTGGCTGAGAATGCTGATCACATTTATCTGGCAACGGATTTGGACCGCGAGGGAGAGGCGATCGCCTGGCACTTGCGGGAAGCAATTGGCGGTAATGACGAACGCTATCGCCGAGTGGTTTTTAATGAAATCACTAAGTCCGCGATCCAGGAGGCGTTCAAAGATCCCGGCCGCCTGAATATCAATCGGGTTCATGCCCAGCAGGCTCGCCGATTCCTCGATCGTATTGTTGGCTATATGGTCTCCCCACTATTGTGGGAGAAAGTTGCCCGAGGACTCTCTGCTGGCCGGGTGCAGTCAGTGGCAGTTCGTCTCGTGGTAGAGCGCGAACGTGAGATCCGCGCTTTCATTCCTGAGGAGTACTGGACGCTTTTCGCTGATACCGCTACCAGCAAAGCGAACAAGCTGCGGCTAGAGGTTAAAAAACAAGCTGGTGAAACTTTCCGCCCCACCAATGAAGCCGATGCGAATAGCGCGGTGAAATTGCTTCAGGGTAGTGAGTTTGTTGTTAGCGGTCGTGACGATAAGCCTACCAGTTCCAAGCCTAGTGCTCCCTTTATTACTTCGACACTGCAGCAGGCGGCTAGTAATCGCCTCGGTTTCAGTGTCAAGAAAACCATGACCCTTGCACAGCGTCTCTACGAAGCCGGTCATATTACATACATGCGTACCGATTCGACCAATCTAAGTAAAGAGGCGGTTGAGTCGGCCCGGCAGTATATCGGTGAGAATTTTGGCGATAAGTATCTGCCAGAAAAGCCCGTTAGTTATAGCAGCAAGGAGGGAGCGCAAGAAGCTCACGAGGCAATTCGCCCCTCCGATGTGCGTGTTGCCCCGAATATGCTCTCAGGTGCAGAGCGGGATGCGGAGCGGCTCTACAATCTGATTTGGCAGCAGTTCGTCGCCTGTCAGATGACCCCAGCAAAATACACTTCCACCTCAATTGTGGTGAGTGCCGGTGACTTTGAGTTGCGTGCTCGCGGCCGGGTGATTCGTTTTGATGGCTTTCTCAAAGTTGCCCCTCCTGCGGGCAAGAAAGATGAAGATCTGCTGCTGCCTGATGTTCAGGTTGGCGATAAGCTGTCTCTGCAGCAGCTGGACTCAAAACAACATTTCACCAAGCCTCCGGCTCGTTTTAGCGAAGCCGCTCTGGTGAAAGAGCTGGAAAAGCGTGGTATCGGCCGGCCCTCAACCTATGCCTCTATTATTTCCACAATTCAGGATCGGGGCTATGTGCGGCTTGAGAACCGCCGTTTTTATGCGGAAAAAATGGGTGATATTGTCACCGACCGCCTCAGTGAAAGTTTTAAAAATCTGATGGACTACGGTTTTACCGCAAGCCTGGAGGAATCTCTGGATGCGGTTGCCGATGGCGATAAAGGTTGGAAGCAGTTACTCGACGAGTTTTATCAGGATTTCTCTTCTCGGTTGGAAAAAGCTCAGTCCAGCGATGCGGGTATGCGGCGCAACACGCCGACAGATACCGATATCGAGTGCAGTAAGTGCGGTCGCCATATGCAGATCCGCACAGGTTCTACCGGTGTATTCCTTGGTTGCTCCGGTTACGCGCTTCCTCCTAAGGAGCGCTGCACCAACACGATGAATCTGGTTTCAGGCGATGAGGCCGTGGACGCGGATAAGGACGAAGATGCCGAAACCCGCCAGCTGCGGGAGAAACGCCGCTGTCCCAAGTGCGGCACGGCGATGGATAGTTATCTGCTTGATGAGCAGAGAAAGCTACATATCTGCGGTAATAACCCAGACTGTAATGGTTACGAGGTAGAGCAGGGCACGTTCAAAATCAAGGGCTACGACGGTCCGATTATTGAGTGTGATAAGTGTGGTAGCGACATGCAGCTGAAGTCAGGCCGTTTTGGTAAATACTTCGGCTGTACTAACGAAGCCTGTAAGAATACCCGCAAGCTGTTGAAAAATGGCCAGCCGGCGCCACCCAAAATGGATCCGGTTCCTATGCCGGAGTTGGCTTGCCTGAAGGTTGAGGATCATTACATTCTCCGCGATGGTGCCTCCGGATTATTCCTGGCTGCCAGCCAGTTTCCGAAAAACCGTGAGACCCGTGCCCCGCTGATAAAAGAGCTGCTGCCTCACCAAAGTGAGATTGACCCTAAGTACAGTTTCTTGTTCTCGGCTCCCTCACAGGATGATCAGGGGCGCGATACGGTAGTTCGCTTTAGTCGTAAGACCCAAGAGCAGTATGTTCAGTCTGAGGAGGATGGAAAGGCCACGGGTTGGAAGGCTTTTTACCGGGATGGTGCCTGGAAAGTCGAAGCGGCGGCCAAGAAAAAGCCGGCAGCTAAGAAAGCGGCGGCAAAAAAGTAAATGAGTAACCCCTATACCGGCCTAGTCACTTCGGCATTGCGTAAGAGTCAGCTGCTGGCCACAAGTAGTTATGACTCTACTGTTCAGCGAATGGCCATGGAAGAAGGTGCTTTGTTGCAGCTGTGGAAAGCCTATCAGGCTTTCCTGGCTGAACTGTCACACCAGCTGCAATTGGGTTTTGAGCCGGAGTCTGTACAGGTTATTTTTGATAGCCTGCACAGCCAGGGGAGAGCGAGCCTTGAAGTAAGTGAACTGCAGTCATTGCTCTCAGAGCCAGGGAGTTGGCTTAGCGAATTATTACGCGCGTGGAACCAGCTCTTAAGGCTGCCTACATTAGCGGAGGAAAAGGAGCAAGCTGGCAACCTTATTCCGACCCACAATATCGCCGGACCAGCACCAATTGAGCTTTCTTTCGAAGCGCTGCTTAAATGGCACAAAGCTCTCAGTGAGCTGATACTTAGACAGCGTGCTAATCTCGAGGAGTGCTAAAAGGGCTCCGCTACCTTTCTATTCATCTTTTTGCGCCCACTGAAACTTCTAAATTGCCTGTGGTACACTGGGCGCAAACTGATGTGCAGTGAAGGGAAAGCAAATGTCCTCCGAAACTTTTGAGATTATCGAGTTGGCCAATGGCGATGTGGCTCTGCGCCGTGCCGGCCATGAGGAGGACCCTCTGGTGAGTATTCGTTTCTCAGCCGAGAGTCTCCAATTTTTACGAAAGCACAAGGTAGCGGTAGCCCGGGCCATGTTAGAGGCGGGTATAGAAGCCGTGCAAAATCTCGATGACCTGGAGCCAGGTTACTTTGAAGAGGAAGAGTCGATGCCGGTTAACCATACGATTCACTAATCTATGGTAAAGGCGAAAAATTAAGTGAAACAACAGCGGCTAGAAGCCGCTGTTGTTGTTTTTGAGTGGCGGTAAATCTTTTAGTCTCACGGAGTTTGGCGAATAACGCCCACCGCTAATCCTTCGATCACAAAGTTCTTATCCCGCATATCTACTTGGATGGTATCAAAGTCTTCGTTTTCAGGCAGGAGTTGTACCGTTGCCTGATTACCTTTACGGCGGAAGCGCTTAACGGTTACTTCATCATCAATCCGAGCAACCACAATCTGCCCGTTTCTGATTTGTTCGGTCTTCTGCACTGCCAGAAGGTCCCCATCGAGAATACCGGCATTTCGCATACTCATGCCGTGTACCCGCAATAAATAATCTGCCGGTGGGTGGAAGAAACTGGCGGGCAGGTCGCAATAATCCTCAATATGCTCGGCTGCCAGAATAGGGTTGCCTGCGGCGACACGCCCCACGATGGGAAGTCCCGATTGGTGGTCGGGAATTCGAATACCTCGGGAGGCACCGGCAACCATCTCAATGGCTCCTTTTCGTGCCAGTGCTTTGAGGTGTTCCTCTGCAGCGTTGGGCGAGCGAAAGCCCAGCTCTTGGGCGATTTCTGCGCGGGTGGGAGGGTAACCTGTGTCGTCCAGGTAGGCTTTTATCAGCTCTAATACTTGAGTCTGGCGTGCGGTGAGATTGGTCATAGATTTACCTAGCGTTTCTGTATTTTTATACAGTTGCTGGGATTATATACAGATTTAAGGATCTCGCAAACTGAGCACCTGCCTGCAGTCCAGCTGCTACATTGTTTAAGAAAACAGGGAATGAAAAGAATAGTTGAAAGAACTGACAGCAAGGGAGAACAATAATGCTTGATGCGAAAATGGCTGAAGCCTGGAGAGTTCTGCGCATTCAATCTGAGTTGGTTGATGGAATTGAGCGTTTGGTTGCGCTTAACGGGGCGGTAACAGTTTTTGGCGGTGCGCGTTTCACTGAAGATAGCCAGGAATATCAGCAAGGGGTGAAGCTTGGGGAGCTTTTAGCAGCAGAGGGGATACCTGTGATGACCGGTGGCGGGCCGGGTCTGATGGAGGCGTGTAATCGTGGGGCTTTTGAGCAGCCTGGTACTTCAATCGGATTAAATATCGAGCTGCCTTTTGAGCAGGCAGCTAATCCTTACCAAGATATCAGTTTGAATTTTCGCTATTTCTTTGTGCGTAAATTTATGTTTGTGAAGCATGCCGTGGGCTTTGTGGGTTTACCCGGGGGCTACGGCACGCTGGACGAATTATTTGAGGCGCTGACATTAGTACAAACTCAAAAAGTACGGCGATTCCCAATAGTTTTGGTGGGCAAGCGTTATTGGGGAGGGCTGTACGATTGGCTGGTAGATACGGTATTGGAACGGAATTGTATCGACTCTGCTGATCTAGACCTGTTTCATGTGGTGGATGCAGTAGAAGAGGCTGCAGATTTGATTATGAAATATATGCGAGCCAGGGATTAAAGAGTTTTCGAGATATCTAGGTTACTTTCTTTATTAATTAACAATCAGATAGGGCGAGGAGTAGGGGAGGCAGAAAAAACAGGAATACAGGAAGTAGAGGCCAAATACAAAGCCTACGGCTGTGCCTCGTCCCTAAATAGTAGTTAGCACCTCTATCTTTCTTCCCGCGCAGTGGAATGCACTAAGGCCTATGGGAAGAGGTAGTGGTCAGTCGCTTCGGTAATTACATCTTATCCTGCCAACTTACCAAACCAATTTTGCCTATGGGGATTCGCCAGGTCGGACTTCCCCCTACAACCGTTCTTTCTGTATGTGCAATAAGCCGCCAGCGAGCTGGGAGTGTGCTACTCTGGCCGAAATTAAACAGCTGTTTTAAATGGTGGTTTGATATCTATGAGTCAGATGGATACCGTTAACCGCATCTTGGATGCTGCCGAAGCGCTCTTTGCCGAGCGCGGCTTTACTGAGACATCCCTTAGGACTATTACGAGTACTGCCGGAGTCAATCTGGCAGCCGTCAACTACCACTTTGGTTCTAAGAAAGAGTTGATCCAGGCGGTCTTTGAGCGTTTCCTAACACCATTTACCGATGCCCTGGAAGCAGAGTTGGATCGACGCATAGCTTCTGGCCAGCCACTTAAGGTTGAAGGGTTGTTGGAGAGCCTATACCGCGTTGGGTTGGGCAGTCTGAGCCAACTTGGGCTGGATGCTCAGCGCTTTATGCGCCTGCTGGGACTAGCTTATACGCAGTTTCAGGGGCACTTACGCCGCTTTATAGTGTCTCGTTACGGTGATAGTTACCGACGCTTCGCAGGCCTACTGGCCGAGGCCTTACCGGGGGTTGATCCCGTGACTTTCTACTGGCGCCTGTATTTTATGTTAGGGGCCACTATTTTCACCTTGTCGAGCTACGATGCCATAGAGGCTATCCTGAGAGAGGATTTTGGTGCTCAGAGCAGCCTGCCGGAAACTTTGGAGCGTCTTGTGCCGGCCGCTTCGGCAATGCTAAAGGTGGAGTCCGGTTAAACTGCGCAGCTGGTGAATCTTAGAGGAACTGAATATGCCTGCATCACTCGGACCGGTGATGATCGATATCGAAGGGCAGAAGCTCACTGATGAGGATTGCGAGCTTTTGCGCCACCCGCTCGTGGGTGGTTTGATTTTCTTTGCGCGCAATTATCGCGATCGCGATCAGATTCAAGCTCTGATTGCCGATATTCGATCTGTGCGCCCAGAGATACTGCTGGCTGTTGATCAGGAGGGTGGGCGAGTACAGCGTTTTCGAGAGGGGTTCACGCGTTTGCCTTCCATGCAAAAGCTGTCCGCCGAGGCTTCAGCAGTACAGTTGCAGGATGTGGGTTGGTTGCTCGCCTCTGAGTTATTGGCTGTAGGGATGGATTTCAGTTTCGCCCCTGTATTGGATGCCGATGACAGCCACAGCCGAGTTATTGGAGATCGCAGTTTTTGTCCCGACCCCCATCACCTGACGGCTATTGCAAGGCCATTTATTCAAGGGATGCGTGAGGCCGGTATGGCTACAACCGGCAAGCACTTTCCAGGACACGGGCACGTGCTTGAAGACAGCCATGTGGAGCTTCCTCAAGATGAGCGCTCCCTGGAGCAGGTGCTGGTCAGCGATGCCTTGCCTTTTATTGACTGCATAGGGGCCGATGAACTGGATGCGGTGATGCCCGCTCACATTCGCTTCGTCAATATAGACAGTCAGCCGGTGGGTTTCTCCCGTTACTGGCTACAGGATATTTTGCGAGGACGACTGGGTTTTAATGGGGTTATCTTCAGTGATGATCTGTCCATGGAGGGGGCGGGAGCTGCCGGTGGTTATGGGGAGAGAATCCGCGCTGCTCTGGAAGCGGGTTGTGATATGGGCGTAGTCTGCAATAACCGTGCAGGGGCTTTTGAGTCTCTCGCTGGGCTGCAGAACTTTATTCCCGCAGCGGAATCGAGTGAGCGTCTGAAAGCCATGCGGGGTAGACCCTCAATCACCTCTTGGGCGGAACTCGAAAAAAGTGAGCGCTGGCATAGAACTCGCAGCTGGTTAGCTTCAATAATGCAGTAGTTGAGAAATACCGGTTTCCGCAGCTTGCTCCAAGAACCTATGGGCGGCTGGAGCCGGTTTTATAAGCGGAGGGGGAATTGTGGAGTCCGTAGAGAGTGTGCTGTTGTCCTGGCTGGGTGATAACCGGGTTTGGATAATCTCTGTTTTTCTTATTGTATTAGCTTCCGCACTGGCGGCCTGGATTTTCGGCCGCTTTGTGCAAAAACTGGCTGCCAGGGCTGAGAAGACTGTCAATCCCTGGGATGATGCGCTGGTAGGGGCTCTCTCCCCTCCTGGACAAGTATTAATCTGGCTGTTGGGGCTCACGGTGGCCGCCCAGCGTGCGGGTCAGGCGACGGGTGCAGAGATTTTCTCCCTGGCAGAGCCTGCCCGCGAGATAGGCCTTATTCTGGTCCTCTCTTGGTTCGCTTGGCGCTTCTCGCACAGCGCGGAGCGTAACCTTTGCAATCCCCGCTATATTGGCAAGCCGATGGATGCCACCACGGTTAGAGCCATCGGCAAGCTGGTGCGGGCTTCGATCGCTATCACTGCGGGTATAGTGATTATGCAGTTCCTGGGCTATAGCGTCAGCGGCGTTTTGGCCTTTGGTGGCATCGGGGGGTTGGCGGTAGGCTTTGCCGCTAAGGACTTGCTGGCGAATTTCTTTGGTGGACTGATGATTTACTTAGATCGCCCCTTTGCGGTTGGCGATTGGATACGCTCCCCGGACAAGGAGATTGAGGGGACTGTAGAAGATATTGGCTGGCGCCTGACTCGCATACGCACCTTTGATATGCGCCCGGTTTATGTGCCCAATAGTGTCTTCACGCAGATTTCTGTCGAGAACCCTTCGCGAATGCTCAATCGTAGGATTTTTGAAACTATTGGGATTCGTTATGAAGATGGCCATTTAATGGCGCAGATAGTGGCAGATGTTAAGAAAATGTTACAGCATCACCCGGAAATAGATGCCAACCGAACTCTTATTGTTAATTTTAATAGTTTTGCAGCCTCATCCCTTGATTTCTTTATATACACCTTTACCAGAACGACAGAGTGGGTGAGATACCATGAAATCAAACAGGATGTTTTGTTGAATGTACTCAATATAATTGAGCGCCATGGTGCGTCTTGTGCATTTCCGACCTCGACGGTACATATTGCCGATATTCCTTCATTAGCGCGAGAAGCCGCGTTAGACAGTTGAGTATTGGGAGTGCGATAAGGTACAAATGTTTAGTTTAAATATCGCGCCTAATTGGGGTTTTGACGGTTAATTACGCCTATTGGTAAAAACGTAGTATTTATTTCACATAGAAACCTAGACACTGGCGCTGTTTTATCTAAGAATCAGGTTACGCCCTTTGGGTTACTCTCAATAGGGTGAAGCAAGATAGCATTCTGCATGGAGCAGTTTGTTAACAATGGGGTGGCGTTTGCCCCTCTTGCCGAATTGAGCAGTGAGGTAATAGAGGTAGGCGCAATAACAATAATGAGGTTTTCTCAATGAGTGATCGCGTTACAGGTACAGTGAAGTGGTTTAATAACGCACGGGGTTATGGCTTCATCACCTGTGGAGAAGGAACTGAAGATATTTTTGTTCACTATCGCAGCATTCGCGGAGAGGGTTATAAAACCCTTAACGAGGGGCAGGCGGTTGAGTTCGAAATGCAACAAGGTGACAAAGGACTGCTGGCGGAAGATGTTGTTCCCTGTGAGTGATTTTAGGATCACTCGTTGAAAGAACTGTTGTCGCGTAGAGTTTGCGGTGCCAGCCGCTAGCTCTGCCAGCGCCTCCAAAGCGGGCTTTTCAGCTCGCTTTTCTATTTCTCCATTCGCTTGGTTCAATATGTGTCTTATGGCGGTTTGCATACATATATGACCAGTCCCACGAGTTTCGTTATATTTTGAAATGTATTAATTGCCTGCGCCCTTGATTTCTGAAAGCGCTCCAGGCTATTTGTGAAGTTTTAATAATCTTGAAACCAATTTAATGTTAGGAGTCAGGATTTCAGTTCTGTCTGGCGGAATAAATTTAAAAATCTTTATTGCTGCTTCTTTATTAAGCTTTTTTATTTTATTTGGCTATTTTTCTTTTCTAGTGATTTTCACTTGAGCGAGGGTGTTGTAATAATGGGGTGAGTTTTTCACTTCGCCTTCCGTGTTTTTGTACTGTTTCTTGCCGGATATCGTTAAGTTGCTGCCTTTATAAAATTTTATTTCATAAAAGGAAGTCAAATTAGTTTGGTTGTGTTATCTGTTATGCCAGATTCGATTCGGCTTTTATAGATTTAAGAAAGTGTAATTTGTTTGGTTAAATATACTATTGCATATGGAATACCCCCTTTGAAGGGGGTATTTTAAAGAGTATTAATTGGCTGTTTATAAGGTAACTGGGGTGGTTTCTTCTGTGACTTCTTCGTTGCTTTCAGCCACAGTGCGAATTTCAATCAAAATACCAAAAGCCGGGTGGTCAATATAGTGCAGTTGGCCGCTCCGCATACGGCGCTCATGTTGTAAATGAGCGGCCCGCATCACATATACCGGTTGCTCAGCTGGGGCATCTAGGGTTATGGGCTCCTGATCTCCTGCTGCGTTTGAGAAGTTATGCCTATTCGGATTGGAAGCAATAAGCCCTTCATTCGGGGTAGGGAAAGAAATTGTCTCCTCGGAGGGTGTTGGAGCAGCCTTGGGTCGATGAGGCAGGCGGATACCCTCCGCAGATGCGGGAGCAGAGAAATCATTGAGCCAAAGGTTTGTGCTCAGGTGCAAATAGCGTGAGACGCTCAGGGTAACTGACCCTTCCAGTTGGCTGTGTCCTGAAAAGGTTTCGCCACCATCAATCAGGATTGCTGGTGACTTGTGTTTTTGCTCCAAAACTTGGTGCCAAGCTTTGTGGAATAAAATGCGATCCCCGCCTCTCACTAGAGCTGCCGCCTTAGTATCCAGCTTGGTGTCTACGGGGGAGAGGAGTAAGCGGAGGGGGGGAGCTTGGTCAGTATTGTGATCTCCGAACTCGCTGACTGCAAAGCTGACAGGCTCCTCGTCCAATGCTGTATCTTCTTGGGGGAGCTCTGTGGATTCAGGGAATGCGGTTGCAACAGGGGATTCTGCTTTTTCTTCCTGGGGTGCAGGGGTGTCAAAGTCCACCCAGCGAGCAGGGTAGGTGAGGTTCGGCTCCGCAGGCCAGGTTTCATTGGTTTGTGCCATACCTTGGGGGCGTTCGAACACGATCATCTCGATTTCGAAAGTATTGCCGGCGTAGTTCGCCGCCTGTGAGGCCGTGGCGGAGAGTGCCAGGGCAAGTGTAGAGCAGAGGTGCACTATCTTTTTTATGGTCATTGGGTTACCACTTTCTTCCATCTGTCCTGTCTATCGTCAGAGCAGGGTGAGTATTTCGCGGCCAGCTATATAGGCCGGGATTGTGGCAGGGGGTGGCCCCCCTGTCGATCGATCAGGTCACTAGCTGCCGGATACTATCACTGGGCTAAGCGCTCCAGCACTTCGCTTATTTCCTGTAGCTTGCGGTCGGCGCCCTCTTCATCGAGGCTGAAGTTCAGCTGGTTGGCGCCGGCCAGCTGGTAGCGTCCAGGCTGTGTCTGCACCAATTTCACCAAGGTGAGGGGGTCTACTTGGGTATTTTCGGCAAACTCGATGCGACCTCGGGCGGCGGAGGCTTCCAATTTGCGAATGCCCATTTTATCGGCCTTCAGTTTTATTTCGGTGGTGCGGAACAGGTGTTTGACCGGTTCAGGCAGTAGACCAAAGCGGTCGATCATCTCCACCTGTAACTCCTTCAGTTGTTGGCGATCAACGGCATTGGCGATACGTTTGTACATCATTAGACGGCCATGGACATCCGGCAAGTAGTCCTCTGGAATCAGCGCCGGTACCCGCAGATTGACATCTACAGCCGGGGACTCCAGAGGGTCGTCGATATTGGGAGTGCGCCCCTCGCGAATGGCTTTTACCGCGCGGTCGAGCATCTCCATATACAGGTTGAAGCCGACACTTTGGATTTGCCCGCTCTGTTCCTCACCAAGTAACTCGCCGGCGCCACGGATTTCCAGATCGTGGGTGGCCAGGGTGAATCCAGCCCCAAGATCCTGGGCTTCACTGATTGCTTCCAGTCGCTTGACTGCGTCGCCAGTCATTGAGCGTTTGTTGGGGGTCAGCAAATAGGCATAGGCTTGGTGGTGGGATCGCCCCACACGACCACGCAGCTGGTGCAGCTGGGCCAGGCCAAATTTGTCTGCGCGTTCGATCAGTATTGTGTTAGCAGTTGGGACGTCGATACCGGTTTCGATAATGGTGGTACACACCAAAACGTTAAAGCGCTTGTGGTAAAAGTCACTCATGACCTGCTCCAGTTCGCGCTCACGCATCTGACCGTGACCGATACCGATGCGGGCCTCGGGAATCAGCTCCTGTAATTCTCGGGCGATACGCTCAATGCTTTTCACTTCATTGTGCAGGAAATACACCTGGCCGCCACGGAGGATCTCCCGCAGTATGGCCTCCTTCACCAGTGCATCGTCGCGCTCGCGCACGAAAGTTTTTACAGAGAGGCGTCGCGCCGGCGGTGTAGCGATGACTGATAGATCGCGAATGCCGGCCATTGCCATATTTAAAGTGCGCGGGATCGGTGTGGCGGTTAGGTTGAGGATATCCACTTCGGCGCGCAGGCTCTTGAGGCGCTCTTTCTGGCGTACCCCAAAGCGGTGTTCTTCGTCGATAATCAGCAGTCCGAGATTCTTAAAGTCCAGGTCGCTCTGTAGAAGCTTATGGGTACCGACAAGGATATCCACTTTGCCACTGACTACCTTCTCTTTCACGCTGTCCACTTCTTTGCCTGAACGGAAGCGGGAGATCACTTCAATATTGATGGGCCAGTCGGCGAAGCGATCCTGGAAAGACTGGAAATGTTGTTGCGCTAATAGGGTGGTGGGTACCAGCATGGCTACTTGCTTGCCGGCATGGGCGGCGACAAAGGCCGCACGCATAGCGACTTCGGTTTTACCAAAGCCCACATCGCCACACACCAGTCGGTCCATGGGCTTTTTCGACTGCATGTCGCCAATCACGGCTTCAATGGCCTGCTGCTGGTCTGGCGTTTCCTCGAAGGGGAAGCCGGCTGAAAATTCTCTATAAGCCAGCTTGGGGTCGGCAAAAGCGTGACCTACACGGGCTTCACGGCGCGCATAGATATCCAGGAGTTCGGCAGCGGCATCACGAACTTTTTCGGCGGCTTTGCGCTTGGCTTTCTGCCACTGTTCGCTGCCCATTTTATGCAGTGGAGCCAGGGCCTCATCGGCACCGGAGTAACGGCTGATCAGGTGCAGGCTGGCTACGGGAACATAGAGCTTAGCTTCATTGGCGTATTCCAGAGTCAAGAACTCGGCAGGCTGTCCATCGATTTCCAGGTGTTGCAGGCCGCGGTAGCGTCCCACTCCTTGATCGATATGCACTACCGGGGCGCCGATACGCAATTCGGCTAGGTTTTTGACTGCATTGTCTGCATCATCTTTGGCTTTTTTGCGGCGGCGCTGTTGTAGCACCCGCTCGCCAAATAACTGCGGCTCAGCGATCAGGTTGACGGCAGGATCGGTCAGTAACAGGCCCTGATCCAGGGGTGCTACGGTGATCCCGATGGATTCATTGCTTTGGAGGAATTCTTCCCAGCTGGCATAGGTTGGGGGAGTCAGGCGAATACCTTTTAAAAGCTCCAGCAATGCTTCGCGGCGCCCACCGCTTTCTGCACAGAAGAGTACTCGCCCGGAGTACTCCATCAGGTAACTTTCCAGGGCGGCCATTGGCTGCTCGGCCTTGCCGTCTACCGGCAGGGTTGGAGGTACTTGGGTGGCAAAGTTGTAATTGCCCTGGGCATCGGGCAGCGTCTCTGCAGAGAAGATAGCCCTTGGCATCGATTTGAGCGCGCCATTGAATTCATCAATATCCAGCAGAATCTGGCGTGGTTGAAGAATTGGGCGGGTCAGATCGCCGCGGCGGCTCTCATAGCGGTTGCTGACCTCGCGCCAAAAGCTATCAACAGGTGCTTGCACATTTCCCTGGATAAAAGCCTGGCTGTTCTCGGGAAGGTAGTCGAACAGGCTCGCGCAATTGTTATCAAAAAATAGCGGCAGATAGTATTCGATACCCGCTGGGGCAATTCCTGCACTGATATCCTGGTAGATGGGCACAAGACTGGGGTCCATCTGGAATTGTTCATGCCAGTTCTGCAGGAAGCCGGAAAGGCCGGCTTTGTGCATTGGGAATTCCCTAGCGGGCAGCAGGTGAATGGTTTCCACCTTATCCACTGTGCGTTGGGTTTCTGGGTCAAAGGTGCGCAGAGACTCAATTTCATCGTCGAATAGATCGATGCGATAGGGCAGTGGACTGCCCATAGGGAAAATATCCATGAGTGAGCCGCGCACGGCAAACTCACCGTGTTCATAGACGGTATCTACACAGTGATAGCCTGCCTGCTCTAACAGGCGACGCTGGATATCAATATCAAATTGTTGCCCCTCATTGAGGATCAGCGCATTGCCGGCTACGTAATTACTTGGCGGCAGGCGATGCATTAAGGTGCTCACGGGCACTATGACAATACCGCTCCCCATTTGCGGCAGGCGGTAGAGGGTTGCCAGGCGGTCCGAGATAATATCCTGGTGTGGGGAGAAGGTATCGTAGGGGAGAATTTCCCAGTCTGGAAAATGAAAGATCTCAAAGTCGCCCTCTGAGGCTGCATCTCTCCGCGCTTTGTTAAAAAATTTCAGCTGTACCTCTAAGCGGTGCGCTTCGAGGCTGTCACGAGTGATCAGCAGTGTGGGGGATTGACTGTCGCGAGCAGCATTTAGAATGGCGAGTGCGGCCGCTGCGCCGTGAAGTTGTCCCCAGAATTGCCGGTCGGTGGTGCTGTGAAATTTGGGGGGAGTCAGGGGCTGTATATCGGTCATCGTTCCTTAAATATCCGCGCTTTCATTTGCTGTAGTGCCAGGGGCGGCTATTGTAGCCGCGATCGGATCGGGCTGCAGTCTATGATATCTGTGCCTGTGGTTTCGATCTCAAACGGCCGCAATTTTTGGGGGATTGCGTATCGCGAGGGCTTGTGACAACAAAAAGGTAGTTTTACTACATTTTTTTGGTTTTTTTTTGCGCAGTTGCGTAGCAGCGGGTGAATACTGATAATGCGCAGCCATGCGGCCCCGAGTGGTTTGTGGGCCGTGATTTCCTGCCTATAAACACATTGCAGAGGTGTCCGATAGTGACTCAGAAGCGACCGAAGCCCGCGGACTTTTTCAAGGACTGGAAACAGCGTGAAGCACTGGCTGAATCCATGATCCCGATGATTGGAAAGCTCAACCGTGAGAGCAACGTCGGTATTTATATGTACGGCCGCAACCTGGTTAATCGCTCAGTGCTGAGCATTATGAAGGCGCACCGTTTCGTGCGTCAGGTTGAGGAAAATGAACTCTCCGAGTTTGAAACCTTCCCTGTATTGGAAGCCGTCTGCAAGATGGAGCTGGGTCCCGTACATATCGACCTGGGAACCATGACCAACAAGTACATGCGCGACGATCGCGGCTTGTCTGTGGATGAGTTTGTACGTGAAGAGCTGTCCGACGCAGCGGGTGCCGGCAAGCCTCTGCCTGAATCCAAAGATGTTGTGATCTACGGTTTTGGTCGTATCGGCCGTCTGGTTGCCCGCCTGCTGATCGACAAGGCTGGTAGTGGTGACGTTCTGCGTCTGCGCGCTATCGTACTGCGCAAGGGTAAGGCCCCCAACGATCTGGTGAAGCGCGCTTCTCTGCTGCGTCGCGACTCCGTACACGGTGCTTTCCAGGGCACTATCCGTGTAGACGAGGAGACCAACTCCCTGATCTGTAACGGTAATGAAATCAAGATTATCTACGCCAACTCCCCGCAGGAAGTGGATTACACTCAGCACGGTATCAACGATGCGATTATCGTTGACAGTACCGGTGTATGGCGCGATGAAGAAGGCCTGAGCCAGCACCTGCAGAGCCCCGGCGCCTCCAAAGTGCTTCTGACTGCACCGGGCAAGGGCGATATCAAGAATATCGTTTACGGTATCAACAGTAGCGACATCAAGCCGGAAGACAAGGTGCTGTCAGCCGCTTCCTGTACCACTAACGCCATCGTGCCTGTGCTGAAGGCGATGATGGACGGTTACGGCGTTGAGCACGGCCACGTAGAAACTGTACACGCCTACACCAATGACCAGAACCTGATCGACAACTATCACAAAGGTGAGCGTCGCGGTCGCGCAGCAGCGCTGAATATGGTTCTGACTGAAACTGGTGCCGCCAAGGCGGTTGCCAAAGCGCTGCCCGAGCTGAAAGGTAAGCTCACCGGTAACGCAATTCGCGTTCCAACCCCTAATGTTTCCATGGCGATCCTGAACCTGAATCTGGGTAAAGAGACCACCAAGGAAGAGCTGAACGAATATATGCGCGATGTGGCACTGCACTCGCCACTGCGTCAGCAGATCGATTTCACCAACTCCCCGGAAGTGGTATCCAGCGATTTTGTTGGCTCCCGCGTTGCCTGCGTATTCGATTCCACTGCGACTATCGTGGATGGTAAGAACGCAGTGCTCTACTGCTGGTACGACAACGAGTTCGGTTACAGCTGTCAAGTGGTTCGCTGCTTGGAAGATATGGCTGGCGTTCGTTACGAGTTGTTCCCCAAGAAAGACTAAGGCGTCAGCTTGAGGTCTGCAGGTCGGCTCTTTGGGCCGGCCATGAGGGTGGGGCGGTAGTCACAGCCGTCCGCCCATATCTTTCCAAATCCCTGTTTTTTCAGTAGAAATTTCCCATCTTAGTGCCACTTTGGACGCTTCCAGACTGGTAAAGCTTTTGCCCCATCTTTATAATGCGCGCGATTTTGCGGGGCGGCCGTGCGCCGAGAAGTTAGCGCGCACAACCTTTAGTTAGCTTCCTTCCGCCCGGTCTACGGGTGAAACGGCATAAGCCCTCGCAGCACAGAATTCCACAGTATGGCTCGCCAGTCCGGGATTGACTGTTTTTCAGTTTGAACCTGGGCGGGTGGGCTTTATTGCAATTTTATAAACTAGAAACTTAGGCATAGGCGTATGAGAAAGATCCGTCGGGGATTGGACTTACCCATATCCGGCGCGCCCGAGCAGGTCATCCACAAAGGACCTGCGATCAAGACCGTTGCTGTTCTCGGCCCCGATTATCACGGGATGAAGCCGACAATGGCAGTGGCTGTAGGGGATCGCGTCAATCTTGGTCAGCTACTGTTCAGTGACAAAAAAACCGAAGGCGTGCGCTACACCGCGCCGGCCGCCGGTCGTGTTGTTGCTATCAATCGCGGTGCCCGCCGTGTTCTTCAATCCGTTGTGATTGGCATAGACGGCGATGCAGCAGAACAGTTCCAGAGCTATAGCGTAGATAAGCTATCTGGTCTGACGCGCGAACAGGTTGTTGAGAACCTGGTTGAATCCGGTATGTGGACCGCACTGCGTACCCGCCCGTTCAGCCGCGTTCCCGCTTTGGATGCTAAACCGGAAGCGGTGTTTATCAATGCGATGGACACCAATCCTCTGGCTGCCAACCCAGAAGTGGTCATTGCCGAGAACCCCAAAGCCTTCTCTCAGGGCGTTGAGATTCTTTCCAAGCTGGCGGAAACCACTTACGTCTGTACCGCTCCTGATGCAGATATCCCCGTACCGAACGCTGCGAATATTCGCCGCGAAGCTTTTGCCGGCCCCCACCCGGCGGGCCTGTCCGGTACCCATATCCACTACTTGAACCCGGTTTCCGGCTCTCGCAGTGTATTTACCATTAATTACCAGGATGTGATCGCCGTAGGCAAACTGTTTACCACCGGTAAACTGTTTACCGATCGTGTCGTTTCCCTGGCCGGCCCTCAAGTTAAGCAGCCCCGACTTGTGCGCACTCGTCTCGGCGCCAGCCTGGAAACTTTGACTTCCGGTGAGTTGAAAGGTGATAACGACCGCGTTATTTCCGGCTCCGTATTTGGCGGCAGCACTGCTGAAGGTCCTTTGGGTTACCTGGGTCGTTACCATAATCAGGTGTCTGTGCTGGAAGAGGGTGGTGAGCGTCCTTTCCTGCACTATCTGCGTGCCGGTAACAAGCGCTTCTCCGTTTTCCCGATTTACCTTTCGCGCCTGTTCAAGAACAGACTGTTCAACTTCACCACCAGTACTAACGGTTCCGAGCGTGCCATGGTACCGGTCGGCACTTATGAGAAGGTCATGCCGCTGGACGTACTGCCGACCCAGCTACTGCGCTCCCTGATCGTGGGTGATACCGCTATGGCCCAGAAACTGGGTGCTCTGGAGTTGGATGAGGAAGATCTGGCACTGAGCACCTTTGTGTGTCCGGGCAAGTACGAATACGGCCCCATTTTGCGGGACAACCTGACCCGTATTGAGAAGGAGGGGTAAGTATGTTGCGTAAATTCCTCGATTCCATCGAACCGAAATTCCACAAAGGCGGTAAGTTCGAAAAGTTCTACGCCCTGTTTGAAGCGATTGACACCGGTCTGTTCCAGCCGGCAGACAAGACCAAAACCACTGCTCACGTGCGCGACGGTATCGACCTGAAGCGTATTATGATCACCGTGTGGGCTTGTGCGATGATCCCTGCCTTCTACGGTATGTGGAATATCGGTTTCCAGGCCAACACTATTCTGGAAGGTATGACCAATCCGGATCTGTCCGGCTGGCGTCACGCCATTATTGGTGCTCTGACCTCCTATAACCCTGCGAGCCTGTGGGACAACTTTGTCTACGGAGCCATGTACTTCCTGCCGATTTATGCGGTCACCTTTATTGTGGGTGGTATCTGGGAAGTGCTGTTCGCCGCTGTGCGCGGTCACGAAGTGAACGAAGGTTTCTTCGTAACCTCTATTCTGTTTGCCTTAACCTGTCCGCCAGATCTGCCTCTGTGGATGGTGGCTATGGGCATCAGCTTCGGTGTGGTGATCGGTAAGGAAGTGTTCGGTGGTACCGGCAAAAACTTCCTCAACCCGGCACTTACCGGTCGTGCGTTCGTATTCTTCGCCTACCCGGCAGCGATGTCTGGCGATGCAGTTTGGACTGCGGTTGACGGTTACACCGGTGCTACCGCGCTGTCTGTCATGGCCAGCGAAGGTATCCAGAACGGTATCGTGAATGCTGCGGTTGGCCAGGTAACCTGGTTCGACGCTTTCTTCGGCAAGATACATGGTTCCATCGGTGAAACTTCTACCCTGGCTATCCTGATTGCCGGTGTAATTCTGATGGGCATGAAGATCGCCAGCTGGCGCATCGTAGCCGGCACTCTGCTGGGTATGATGGCCACCGCATTTATGTTCAACATGATCGGTTCCGAAACCAACCCGATGTTCCAGGTACCCTGGTACTGGCACCTGGTAGTGGGCGGTTTTGCTTTCGGCCTGATCTTTATGACCACTGACCCGGTTTCCGCTGCTATGACCAACACTGGTCGCTGGTGGTACGGCATCCTGATCGGGGTGATGGTTGTCCTGATTCGTGTAGTGAACCCGGCCTTCCCGGAAGGCATGATGCTGGCGATCTTGTTCGCTAACCTGTTCGCTCCGCTGTTTGACCACTTTGTGGTGCAGTCCAATATCAAACGGAGGTTGGCACGTGGCTAATAAAGATTCCGTAACCGGTACTCTGATTGTCGCGCTGGTAATGTGCCTGGTGTGCTCTGTGGTGGTTTCCACTGCGGCGGTAATGCTGAAGCCTGCCCAGCAGGCGAATGCCGAGCTGGACATGAAGCGCAACGTACTGATGGCTGGTGGCCTGCTGAAGGACTCTCGCGCTAACAAAGCGGAAGTAGAGAAAGCCTTCGCCGATGTGAAGATCAAATACGTTGATCTGAACACCGGTAAGTTCACCGATGAAGCGCCGGCTGGCGGCAGCGGTCGCGCTGCTTCCAAGATTCCTTCTGCCAGTGAGAGACTGCCGGCAGATGAGGACACCGCCAAGATTATCCGTCGGGAAAACATTAAAGAGGTTTACCTGGTAGAGAAAGACGGCCAACTGGACAAGATCATTCTGCCTGTCCGTGGCTACGGACTTTGGGGTACCTTGTACGGCTTCCTCGCGCTGGAGAGCAACCTAGACACCGTAGCGGGCCTCGGCTTCTACGAGCACAAGGAAACTCCCGGACTGGGTGGCGAAGTGGACAACCCTAACTGGAAAGCCCAGTGGGTTGGTAAGCAAGTCTTCAACAAGCAAGGCGACGTAGATATCGCTGTGATCAAAGGCCAGGTTAACCCCAACAGCCCGAATGCGATTCACGAAGTAGACGGCCTGTCCGGTGCAACTCTGACCAGTAAGGGCGTTAGCAACCTGGTGAACTTCTGGCTGGGTAACCAAGGTTATGGTCCCTTCCTGAAAAACCTGAAAGCAGGGGAGGCATAAGCATGAAAATCAAAGAGACTCTGCTAGAGCCGATTTTTAACAACAACCCGATCGCACTGCAGATCCTGGGCATCTGTTCTGCACTGGCTGTAACCAGCTCGCTGCAGGTAACCCTGGTAATGTGTATCGCTCTGACCTCAGTTGTGGCCTGTTCCAACGTTGCGGTATCACTGATCCGCAACCAGATCCCGAACAGTATCCGCATCATCGTTCAGATGACCGTGATTGCCTCATTGGTAATCCTGGTGGATCAGTTGATCAAGGCATTGGCATACGACATCTCCAAGCAGCTGTCCGTATTCGTTGGCCTGATCATTACCAACTGTATCGTAATGGGTCGTGCGGAAGCCTTCGCTATGAAGAACCCGCCGCTGCCCAGCTTCTTCGATGGTCTCGGTAACGGTCTGGGCTACAGCGTTATCCTAATTGGTCTCGCGGTAATCCGTGAACTGTTCGGCGCTGGCAAACTGTTCGGTGTGGACATCCTGACCACCGTGAGCAACGGCGGCTGGTATATCCCCAACGGCCTGCTGTTATTGCCGCCCAGTGCATTCTTCCTGATCGGCCTGTTCATCTGGGCAATCCGCGCCTGGAAGCCTGCCCAGGTTGAGCAAGACGAGTTCAAGATTGCGCCAAATTCCCAAGCGCAGGAGGCCTAATCCATGGAACATTATATTTCTTTGATTATCCGCGCCGTTTTCGTTGAAAACATGGCGTTGGCCTTCTTCCTCGGTATGTGTACCTTCCTGGCCGTATCGAAGAAGATCGAAGCTGCGATTGGCCTGGGTGTTGCGGTTATCGTGGTACTGACCCTGACAGTACCGGTGAACAACCTGATTTACACCTACCTGCTGAAAGACGGTGCACTGGCCTGGGCCGGTTACCCCGACGTGGACCTGAGCTTCCTCGGCCTGCTGTCTTACATCGGCGTAATTGCGGCACTGGTACAGATCCTGGAGATGTTCCTGGATAAATATGTACCAGCGCTCTACAACGCCCTGGGTGTATTCCTGCCGCTGATCACCGTGAACTGCGCCATCATGGGTGCCTCCCTGTTCATGGTTGAGCGCGAATACGCGTTCGGTGAGAGTGTTGCCTACGGTTTCGGTGCCGGCCTCGGTTGGGCACTGGCGATTACCGCTCTGGCCGGTATTCGTGAAAAGCTGAAGTACAGTGACGTTCCGGATGGCCTGAAAGGTCTGGGCATCACCTTCGTAACCGTTGGTCTGATGTCCCTGGGCTTCATGTCCTTCGGCGGTATCGATATCTAAGCGGGGAAAACAATAGAATGAGTATTGAAATTATCCTCGGCGTAGCGATGTTTACCGTCATCGTACTGGCGCTGGTGGCGGTGATCCTTGCGGCCCGCTCGCGCCTGGTAAACACCGGCAACGTCAACATTTTGGTTAACGGTGAGAAGACTCTCACCGTGCCAGCCGGCGGCAAGCTGCTGCAAACCCTGGCTGCCAATAACCTGTTCCTGGCCTCCGCCTGTGGTGGCGGCGGCAGTTGTGCGCAGTGTGTGTGTAAAGTGACTGCGGGCGGTGGCGATATGTTGCCGACTGAAGCGGCTCACTTTACCCCGCGCGATGCGAAAGAAGGCAAGCGTCTTTCCTGTCAGGTTGCCGTTAAGCAAGATATGGAAATCGAAGTGCCGGAAGAGGTGTTCGGAGTGAAGCAGTGGGAGTGCACTGTGGAATCCAACCCCAACGTTGCCACCTTCATTAAGGAGCTGACCTTGCGTCTGCCCGAAGGCGAAAACGTTGACTTCCGTGCTGGCGGTTACGTACAGCTGGAAGCCCCAGCTCACCACGTTAAATTTGCCGACTTCGAAGTAGAAGACCAGTACCGCGGTGACTGGGAGCACTTTGGCTTCTTCAAGCTGGAGTCCAAGGTGACCGAGCCTGTGGTTCGCGCCTACTCTATGGCTAACTACCCGGAAGAAAAAGGTGTTGTTAAGTTCAACATCCGTATTGCGACTCCGCCACCCCGTACCGAGGGTATCCCGCCGGGTCAGATGTCTTCCTACGTGTTCAGCCTGAAGCCGGGTGACAAGATCAAGGTGTATGGACCCTTCGGTGAGTTCTTCGCCAAGGAAACCGACAACGAGATGGTGTTTATCGGTGGTGGTGCCGGTATGGCGCCGATGCGTTCACACATCTTCGACCAACTCAAGCGTCTGAATTCCAAGCGCAAGATCAGCTTCTGGTACGGCGCGCGTTCTCTGCGCGAGATGTTCTACGAAGATGACTACAACGGTCTGGCTGCTGAGTTTGATAACTTCAAGTGGCATGTGGCCTTGTCTGATCCGCAGCCGGAGGACAACTGGACGGGTTACACAGGTTTCATTCACAACGTGGTGTATGAAAACTACCTGAAGGACCACCCGGCTCCGGAAGACTGTGAGTACTACATGTGTGGGCCACCCATGATGAACGCCGCAGTAATCAGCATGCTCAAAGACTTGGGCGTAGAGGATGAAAATATCCTCCTTGATGACTTCGGTGGTTAAACGGAGAGCTTAGTTTGCTAAACGCAATCAAAGCCCCGATAAAAGCAAAAACAGGGCCCGTTCTTCCGGCCCTGTTTTTGCTTTGGGCGACTGTAATTTTCACTGCCTGTACTCCGGCAGCGGAAAACTGGCAGCTTAGTGGCCGCACCATGGGGACCACTTATCACATCACGGTTGTCGATGTACCGCAAAGCGTAAAGCGTAGCGAGCTGCAAGCGTTAATTGACGATGAGCTGCAGCAGGTCAACCAGGAGATGTCCACCTATATCGAGGACTCGGAGTTGATGCGTTTCAACCGCGGTCCTGTAGGTGAGGCCATCCCGGTCAGTGAGCCGCTGGTAGATATTGTGACGCTGTCCCTGGATATTTATCGACGCAGTCAGGGTGCCTTCGAGGTTACCGTTGGCCCATTGGTTAACTTGTGGGGATTTGGTCCCCAACCAGAGCCTGAGAAAATTCCCTCCGATGCGGAGATAGCCGGCCTGCAAAAGGTGGTCGGCTCCGATGCACTTAAAGTGACCCGTAAACCGGATACGATCACTCGTCAGAGACCGGTAGAAATTGACCTTTCGGCTATCGCCAAGGGGCACGGCGTCGACCGGGTTGCACTGTTGCTGGAGCAGCAGGGAATTCGCAACTACTTGGTCGAAATCGGCGGTGAACTGCGTACCCTGGGTGTGAATCCAAAAGGTAAGACCTGGATAATTGGTATTGAAGCACCTGACTCATTTGGCCAGATGGTTCAACAGCCTATTGGTGTTAGTGGTAAGGCGGTGGCTACCAGTGGTGATTACCGGAATTACTATGAACGCGATGGAGTGCGCTATGCACACAGTATCGACCCCCGCACTGGTCGACCGTTACAGCACAAGCTGGCCTCGGTAACCGTGCTGGCAGATACCTGTGCTGAAGCAGATGGCCTTGCTACCGCTCTCAATGTACTTGGGGCTGAAGAAGGGTTGGCTTTGGCCGAACGTGAAAACCTGGCTGTTTTCATGCTGGTAAAAACTGATAAGGGTTTCGAGGAGCGCTATAGCCGCGCCTTTGCACCCTACTTAGAGAGGTCTGAGTAATGACAATATTTATCTTTGCTTTTATTGCCATGCTGTTAGTAGTTGCCGGAATGGCACTCGGCGCCATGGTGCAAAATAAGCCACTAAAAGGCTCTTGTGGCGGCCTGAATAATATCGGCATGAAGCAGGACTGCACCATTTGTGGTGGCAACGACGACGAATGCGAAAAAGAGCAAGAGCGTAAGCGTCAGCAAAAGGTTGCCGCTGAAGACCTCGCTTACGACGCGACTAAGCGCAAGTAGGCAATCTCTCCCAAGCCCGTAATTAACGGGCTTGTTGTTTTATATCATTGGCACCTTCTGTGCTGATTTTAGTATTGAGTGTGAGGCATTCTTAAATCTCATACTCCGTTTTGGAAAAATAGAATTAGAGCTATAGATGGCAGAGCAAAAGTTTGACTTGGTTGTAATTGGTTCTGGTCCGGCTGGTGAGGCCGCAGCAATGAGCGCCGCGAAAAAAGGTATGCGTGTCGCAGTGATTGAAAAACGCCAGGTAGTAGGCGGTAACTGTACCCATAAGGGCACCATTCCCTCCAAAGCTCTGCGCCACTCTGTCAAACAATTAATGCGTTATAACACTCAGAGTGTTTTTCGTGCTTTGGGTGAACCGCGCCGCCTAACCTTTCCCCAGGTGATGCAGACGGTCAATAAAGTGATTTCCTATCAAGTGGAAATGCACACCTCTTTTTATGCGCGCAATCGGGTTGAGCTAATCGTTGGGGCGGCAAATTTCCGCGATGCGAATAGTGTAGAAGTACAGCTGCCCGATGGTGCCACAGAAATTGTCACCGCGAAAAAATTAATTATTGCCACGGGTTCCCGTCCATATCGTCCCGCAGATGTGGACTTTGATCACGAGCGTGTCTACGACAGCGATATGATTCTGGATATGCAGCATACGCCGCATTCCATCATGATCTACGGCGCCGGCGTGATTGGCTGTGAATACGCTTCTATTTTCGCTGGTCTTGGTATCAAGGTAGATTTGATCAATACCCGCAGTAGCCTGTTGGAATTTCTGGATGATGAGATCTCTGATGCCTTGAGTTACCACTTGCGAGATATGGGCGTTACCGTTCGCCACCAGGAGGAGTATGCGCGTGTGCTCCCCAATGATCAGGGCGTGATTATGGAAATGCAATCAGGTAAGCGTATCCATGCAGACGCGCTGCTCTGGTGCAATGGTCGTACAGGTAATACCAGCTCCCTGGGCCTGGAAAATGTCGGCCTCGAAGCTAATCACCGCGGCCAGTTAAGCGTAGATGATCATTACTGCACGGAAGTGGATAATATCTTTGCGGTGGGCGATGTTATTGGTTGGCCCAGCCTTGCCAGTGCCTCCTATGACCAGGGTAGGGCGGTAGCAGCAGCCATTGCCGGCCGCGGGCACCGTGTAATCGAGGATGCGCCCACTGGTATTTATACCCTGCCGGAAATTTCCTCAGTAGGAAAAACAGAATCCGAACTGACAGCCGCCAAGGTACCCTATGAGGTGGGGCGTGCGCTCTTTAAACACACTGCACGCGCACAGATCTCTGGTGAGCGCGTGGGCATGCTCAAGATCCTGTTCCATATTGAAACCCGTGAAATTCTTGGCATTCACTGTTTTGGTGCCGAAGCGGCAGAGATTGTGCATATTGGTCAGGCCATCATGAAGCAGCCCTCGCCAAATAACACCATCGATTATTTCGTTAACACCACATTTAACTACCCCACCATGGCAGAGGCCTACCGTAGTGCCGCACTGGATGGTCTCAATCGGGTTGCAAGATTATGACAGAGCCCTCACCCCATGAATTTCAGGAGTTGGTAAAGGGATTTTTTGAAAAGATCCCTTTTAACCAACAGATTGGTCTTGAAATGCGCTCCCTAGACCTAGAGGCCCTTACTCTTTCCGCCGGTTTTCAACAACGTCCGGAGTTGATAGGTAACGTCTGGACGAATATTTTGCACGGCGGCGTAATTGCCACTGCTCTGGATACTGTCGGTGGCCTTACCGCAATGGTTGCTGCATATCAGCGCATGGGGGATCTGCACTGGAAAGAAAAAGCCGATCGCCTTTCTAAGCTGGGTACGGTAGATATGCGCGTGGATTATTTAAAGCCCGGAAGGGGGGAGCACTTTCTCTGTGAAGGCTCGATTTTACGCACGGGCAATAAACTCGTGGTTGCGCGTATGGAGTTGAGTAATGACCGGGAAGAATTAATTGCTACAGGGACTGCGACATTTCTCTACTGATGCCCCCTTGGATTAGCTGCAAGAACTGGCTTGCAGCTCATTTGGTAAGCTGAAATGCTTTTGTAAATTGCAAGGGGCCATTGTGAAAATATTACGATGTGAAAGCCATCATGTACCTGAGGTGGCTCAATTATTTGATGAATACAGGGTATTTTGTGGCTATAAATCGGACTTAATTGGAACTGAGTCTTTTCTGGGCAACTTGATCGACGGTCAGGCTTCCACACTTTTTATAGCAATAGATTCCGAGTGTTCTGGGGTAATGGGTTTTGTGAATCTTTATCCTAGCTTTTCTTCCCTTGCTCTTACACGCCTGTGGATTTTAAATGACTTAGGGGTGTCAAGCCGCTATAGGGGGAGGGGTGTTTCTAAAAAGCTGATCCAGGCTGCGATAGATTTTGCCAAGGAAACTCAGGCCATTCGTATTGAGCTTAAAACAGAGAAAAGAAACAATCGCGCACGTCAATTATATCAGTCTTTCGGTTTTGAGATTGACTGTGAAAATATTTACTACAGAGTACCCTGTTAAAAAGCAACGGGTCTTTTAGCAAAGAGTGAGAAAAGGACTTAAAACTCAGCCGTTTTTAGAGGTCATGACTGGGGTTCAATCTAATCTAATGGACTGCTAATCCCGCGTTGATGTACACCAATCACGTGGGTATAGATCATCGTAGTACTTATATCATTGTGACCAAGAAGCTCTTGAATATTACGAATGTCTGCACCCGATCTTAATAGGTTGGTAGCGAATGAATGCCTGAAGGTGTGACAGCTGGCTTTTTTTCGTATACCCAAGCTCGAAATAGCCCTGGCAACTGCACGCCTTATCTGTTGTTCTCCAATATGATGCCTTCGTATGATATTGCTACGAGGATCGAGAGAGCACTCTCTAGCAGGAAATATATATTGCCAAACGGGGTTGGTGGCAGCCTTTGGGAACTTTCTGGCTAGCGCAAATGGGAGATAGACCTCGCCATATCCTTCAACGAGATCCTGCTGGTGGAGCGAGAGAGTATAGCGAACTTGGGCCCTTAAAGGTTCAATAAGAGATTTAGGTAGTAAGGTCCTTCTCCACCTTTCACCTTTGGCTTCACGTACGAATAAGCACTGCTCTGTAAAATCAATGTCTTTCACCCGAAGCCGCACCGCTTCCATGATCCTAAGACCGGAACCGTACATCAAAGATGCAGCAAGCTTTGTCGGGCCAGTAAGCTGCCCCAAAATATCTGTCGCCTCCACATGGCTGAAAACCACCGGCAGCCGCCTGGGGCGGTGACTGCTGTGAAATTTGAGCTCACCCAGCTCAAGGCCCATAAACTGCTTGTATAAACATACTACTGCATTCAAAGCCGTTTTCTGGGTATTGATTGATACGGATCGATTGGTTGCCAAATGGCTAAGCCAGTTATTCACTTCAGCCTTGCCTAATACTTCTGGGTGGCGCATCTGATTAAAGCGAATAAAGTCTTTAATCCAATAGCAATAGGTTTGCTCGGTTTTGTATGCCAAATACTTTGAGCGCATGAAAGTTCGCAATCGATCCATAAATCGAGAGGAGCTTTTGGGGATCGGTATAGGAATGTCATCCATTTAAACACACCCAACTCTGGTTATATATACAGTCTTGCAAAAAATATGACCAGATGCGAGCTGGAATTTCGGTCATCGTGACCGTTATTTTGATAGGTTTAGCAAATATGCTCAAAAAATCATTAAATACAATGAGTTACGTAAAGTGGTATATTTAGGGATAGTGGTCGCAGTGACCATATTTCCACATTGCACCTTCGTATCATTTTTGTATAACTATATGACTTTAAAGTGATTCAAAGGGGGCTGTCGTAGGATTGCTTCTGAAATAGTAATCAGGATAATAGTGGTCATGATGATCACTATATAAATGTTATGCGCTGAAGAACTTTGAGGTGATCAATGCTTGAGATTTTCGGTATTGTTACAATAGTAGCCATGATTGGTTCATCAGTACTCATAGGTCTGTTCATTGCTGCCTTTGCCGATACTTCGAAACTTTCACGCACGGAAAAGATCACGCTGTCGTGGTGGCTAAAAGGGTTAAGTTCTAAAGAAAGGGCGCAGAGGTGCATTGATCCCAGACAGTTTAAGAAATTCTGGTTTCTTATACAGGTACGAAGATATAGTTTATTGGGCCTGGTTGCTTACCTAGGTATAGGTTTAGTTTTGTATGTCTTGCATAGCGCATAACAAGACAATGAACTTCGCTCCAGCCACTGCGTGGCTTCCGCCGGACCTCCGGTGCTGTGCACCTCCAGCCGGTTATTGTGGGCGTTATGTGTGAGTAAAATTCTGAATAATCAATGAAATTATTTTATGACATATGCTTCTTCGGCTTTTGCATAAGTTTCTTTCTTATTGGGGTTATGACATTGGCAACAGGAGATCTTCCTCAAGGTAAATCCGCTGAATTCTTTGTGAAGTTAGAGGGTAATAGAAGATATTTTGTTGGTGGCTTCCTAATATTTGCATCATCGTTACTTGCTGGGTTAAGAATTAAGGATATAGCTAAGGGTGGCTAGTTACATAACAAATTACAGGAAAGACTTTCTCTAATTGCTTGGAATACGTTGGCCTAAATTTCAGGCATAGGAAGGTTTTAACGTGTCTTTCGAAACAAGCGTAGCCAATAAAATATAAATCTAAAACATAGGATGTAGATTTTGAGAGAATTACTGGTTGCACATAACAAGTTGATGCTGTTTGTTACGGCCCTTCGGGCCTCCACTGAACAGCCCGCACGTCGTGCGGCCTGCCTCAGATCAAGACGTTAACCAGAAAATATGATATCGAGCAAAGTTACAATAGATGACGCAGAAATAAAGATCGAGCATGAAGAGTGCTCAGATCCAAGTGAGTGGCGTGATAAAGGTTTATTCATCGAGTCTAACAGTGCAGATAATAATACTTTGTCCAAACTCACCTTCAACGACTTTCTGACTATTTACGTATTTTGGGATTCTTACCCAGTTGGCGTTTCCCAAGAGATTTTGTATGCGCCAGAAACAGGTGTACTTTTCATAGGGTGTGGATCAGTCAGTGCCAGGGTATCTACTGAAGAAAGCAAAATTATTGGTACCGAAAATGTTTGCCTCTTTTGGGGATTAAGCAGGCACAAAGGGTATGTGCTAGAAACCGGGGAGCTAGAATGTTTCCTTTATTCACTATCTGGAGAAAAAGTTTCAAGTACTGATGTAGATCCACCTTATGAAATGGAAACTACGGCTGATGGCATCAAATTTGAATCCATCGTTGTAGGTACAACTTGGCTAAGGTATTCCAGTAATGGTTAACAAGGCAAAGCATTTCGCACCTACGGTGCTGGACCTCCAAACCGCTACGCGGTTTTCCGGCCCATGTTTGCGGCGTTAAGGTTCCAAAAAGAAATGGCGTTACGTATTTTAATTGGTATTAGTTCAGCGATAGTTCTCGGAGTAACTGGCTATCTCCTGATACTGGCCGGGTCAGTTTTGTCGTCGGTGTATGAAGCAAAGATTCTAGGTGGTATTTTGGCTATTCCTGGCTACATAATTGTGGCTCCAGGTTTGTTAGGTGTTGGGTTAATAGATTATTTGCCTATGCATTTAATCTTTCCCAAAGGTGGTGCTTCTGGTGTCTTCGGTAGCATTCTAATATTTGCGGTTTTATTCTGGTCAATATTTCTTAGCTTTTTATCATGCAAACAGTATTGGCCTTATAAAACCTTAACAAGGTGGTGTAGCCGCCTTCGGTTGGGACGCGCAAAAAAGCGCGTGCTCCTAACCACGGCGTTAAGCATCAAGACACATATGCCTAAAAGAATTCAGCTCTTTTTTATCGTTTTGGCCATTGTCAGCGGCGGCTATGCAGCGACATCTGCTGTCTTGGGTGAAGTGATTGCATATCAGAGAGCTGGACTATCCGAGACTATTAATGCTTCAGGTAATCCGGAAAAATTCTGGAGTGTAGTACTAATGTATACGGCCATAGCCTTTGTCTCTGCCATCCTTGGGGTGAAATCCTATTTCCATCCTAGAATACAGGCGTTTCTCAACTTTGGAATGGAGACGAAGCTTTCTCGAGTGCAAGTCATATTCATCTTATCATTTGCGTTTGCTGTGTTTATGAGTATTACTTGGATGTCCGGTGTCCTAGCAAATGCTTAACAAACGCAAGCAGGATACTCCGGCCCTTCGGGCCTCCGCGGGACGCCCAAATCTGTGCACCTTTTGCGCTGTCGCTTCGCTCCCATTATTGCGCAAAAGGTACACAACATTGGTCGCCCCTGTTGCGGGCGTTATGCTCACAAGGAAATTTAGTGTCATATAAAATGAACGAACCGCAATTTGAAGCTGTAACAGCACTAAGTAGTGCTGATCGTAGCTCTCACTTTGTTGGCAAGGTTGCTGACTGGGGGCAGCTCTGGGCGGTAAAGAATAGTGAGGGGTGGCTTGTTCCAGTAACTTCCGAAGGTCTTGAGTATTTCCCTGTCTGGCCTCATCCAGAATATGCCCAAAGAATTGCTGATGATCACTTTCCTGGTCATGAGGCAATAGAAATTTCACTAGATGAGTTCCTTTCGTATTGGTTGCCAACCTGCGAAAAAGATAATGTCAAAATTGCAGTATTTCCAAACAAAGAATGGGCATTTTGGGTAATGGAGCCTAATAACCTTGCGGATTGCCTAAGAGATGAGGCTGCCCAGTATGAGTAAAAGCATAACAATACGCTGTTGTCGCCGCGTTGCGGCTGGGACCTCCGTTCCGTCGCTTCACTCCTACACTACGGCCCCAAAGCTTTGGGTTATTGTGGCGGTCAGTTTTTAGGTAGTTTGTAGTTGCTGCAAGCACCAATCTCTTCCTGAGCACATTTCTCCAGAGAGTTTTCCTGAAAGTTGGTACCGTAGTTCCGTTCAAGTGCCTTCGTTTTAAGCCAACAAGTTCTGCAAGCTAGCTGCAGCATTGTGGAGTGCCAGTCAGTTAGTTAACTGGTGGGGAAAGTATGGTATTTTTCCCAGTAAATTTATCGGGCAGTAGCCAGCCAAAAGTGGATGGCAAAGAGCAAGTAGGTTATTCATTACGCGCCAGCTATAACCAGGTCAGGCAAGCTCGCCCAGCCGGTGGCTGGGCTGGACAGCCTACGCTATGCTTCGGCTGCCCTTGCTGGCAACGTTATGCATCATGAAGAAATTCTCCCAGTTTATAAGTAAGGAAACTCAATTGGCTCTGGAAGAGCTAGCAGGTTCGGAAATACAATCCTTACTTAGCCCTTGGTCTGATATAGACTATGGAAGTTCAGCATTATTAGTTCAAAACGTGTCAATCCTAATGTCACCAAAACAATTTTTGGTAATAGAAAATGACTGGGCCGACACCCCTAAAGAAGCTCATGACTATTATTTTTTAGAGGCCAAGGTAGCTAGTGAGCCATTAGGTATTAAAGTTAAAGATAATGGCAAAGGCAATTATACGTACTTTGGCGATCACACCACCCTATGGCTAGGTGCCAAGACCAAAGTCAGATCAGTTTCAGTGCTATCAGATAAGTACGAAGGGGAAACAGAGGCCGTAGAATATGATGCAGGAATCCTAGTTGAGCTAGAGTGTGGTAAGAGGTTGGCAATAACAAGGCAAGAATCTATAAGTGGTTTTTTACTCATAAATCACGCGGATATCGAACAGGAAATTGATGGTTTGTCTGTAAGGATGGTTCTGTAATGCATAACAAAGCCATCAAATTCGTTCCGGGCGCAAAAAGCGCGCCCTCCACCGTACTGCCTGCACGTTTCTTCGGCAGCCCTTTATGACGGCGTTATGAGTCATTCGAGTATCAAGAACTTATCAAAAGAAAAGAGAATATATGAATAAATCTATAAGGTCTTTTTCAAAACACAAAACAGCGCTCACCACAGCACTTTTACTTGCATTGTTTTCTCTAATCTTTGTGATTCCTATGTCACTAGTTTTCCTTACTGCACCAATGATAGATGCGGAAGGAAATCCAGTTAAATTTTCCATACCTGGAGCAATGGTTTTAGGTATGCCATTCATCTACCTAATTTTTGGCTATCTATCCACGTTACTTTTTACCGCCTTGTATAATGTGGTAGCCAGATTTACAGGTGGAATTACATTCACCCTTGAGGATGCAAACTCATAACAAGTGACTCTGGTCCTTTGTCAAGTATTTAAGCCATTTTCTCATCCCAGTAAGTGTTGTTTTTTACCATCGTATTTAGAATGGTAAGTTGCTTCCTCATACATGCGATAAGGGCTACTTTCTTTGGTTTACCAGCAGCGACCAGGCGCTCATACATTGGCTTTAATTTAGGGTGGCATTGTATTTCCGACATCATAGAAACAAACAAAACCGTGCGTACACGATGTCGCCCACCTCGAATATAGCGCTTACCCTGGAAGCTGCCGCTATCACGATTCATCGGGGCGATACCCACAAGTGCCGCAATCTCTTTGCGGTTCAGCTTGCCCAGCTCAGGAAGTTCGCTCATTAGCGTGTAAGCCAGTACATTGCCGACTCCTTAAGCGCTTAATAAGAGATCGCGTTTTTGTCGCCACTCGGCAACGCTGTTAACAAGTTTATCAAGTTGCTTATCGACTCCTTCTAGCTCTTTTTTGATGGCCTTTAAGATAGCCTGAATGGACTTGTGAACAGACTTAGGCATTCTCTTGAGGCGATTCTTTTGCATTGTGCTCATTTCTAAGCACTGGTTCCTGACCGTTAGCAAATCACTAATATTTCTTAGTTTTTCAGGTTTGATCGATGACAATCTTGGCTTCATTGCTTCACCAAAATGTGCGATATCAATTGCATCCAGCTTATCTGTTTTTGCGAGCCGCCCCGCTGACTTTGCAAAGTTTCTTACTTGTGAAGGATTGCAAACAACTATCGGCAGTCCCGCTTTATGAGCAGCACAGACAAATTCTAATTCTAGCCTTCCTGTGGACTCGATCAATACTCTTTGAGGTTTAATCGGTTGTAGTTGTTTAATAGCGTCTTTAATACCTTCTTTGTTATTGGTAACACTAAAGAACTGGCCAGTAGGTCTCACATAAATATCGAGTTGTTTACTGCTGGTATCGATACCGACATTGATCTCTTGAGGTTCCATAAGATAAGCTATCTCCGCCTTGCTATTCGGGCTCGAGGCCCACATGACTATTCGAGTTATGCCTAGTGAGTGCTTATCACGTTCATACTTGTTATCGGTCTTTTACGAACCGGCCAGGCAGCGAACTGTGATAAACAAGGCCTTCGGTGGCCGCCGAAGGTGGGTCTCAATTTACCCGTTAGCGAAAAGGATTTTCAACATCAGAATCGGGCAAGAACAACCATACAAGCAAAGGCAACCGACGCAGTAAACTGCGCGGTTGCTTTGGGCGTATGCATAAAAACTATGTCTAATCTCAAAGATCGCCGATGGCGCCGAAAAGGCCTCGATAGGAAAATCGAGAATCCTTCATGGGGGGAGCTTGCTTTTGGGAAAAAGCTTTTCAATTTGCGGAGTATGTTTCTGGCCGTATTTACTAGTGGCTTCGTATCTTTTGCAATGCTATACCAGCTTACAACCTATGGGTATTGGGAGGTCAAAGGAGTAAAAGTAGATGGTGCTCTGGGCTATGGCATGACCTTTTTTCTTCTAGTAATTTTCATAGCCCTACTTATTGCAACTATCAAAGACTGGCGGAGAGGCTAATGCATAACAAGAAGCAGCACGATTGCCCGCAAAATATGCGAGCTGGACGTTATACCCTTGCAGGAGAAGGATACACCGGATGATATCTTTAGAGTTTTTACTTACTTCGTTAGTTGTAGTTTTAATTCCCGGGACCGGAGTGTTGTATACTGTGGCTACCGGATTGTTTATTGGTAGAAAAGCAAGTTTATTTGCTGCCCTAGGATGCACTTTAGGCATCATTCCAGCACTCTTAGCAAGTGCTTTTGGTTTGGCTGCAATTTTTCACACTGGTGTAATAGCGTTTCAAATCGTTAAATACATCGGAGCTGTCTACTTGCTTTATTTGGCATATCAAATGTGGCGTTCCTCATCTCCTTTATCAGTTTCTAACCAGCAGTCAGACAGCAAATACTCAGGCATCATAGTAAAAGGCTTTTTGCTAAATATACTAAACCCCAAATTATCTATTTTCTTTCTAGCGTTTCTTCCTCAGTTTATTTCAGCTACAACAGAAGGTGCATTGGATAGCATGCTTACACTTGGCGTTGTGTTCATGATAATGACGTTTGGCGTTTTTATTGTGTATGGTTTTCTATCAGGTAGTTTTAGCACATTCATTATTAAATCAGAGAAAGCAAGCATTGCAATTCAGAAGCTCTTTGCAACTAGCTTTGCAGTACTCGGCATCAGGCTGGCGTTTAGTGAGCGGGTATAACAAGTCAATTAACTTCGCGCCTGAAACCTTCTCCCATTGAGTAGACGCCTACCTTTTGAATAGGGTAGGAGAAAATGCCGAAAATATTGAGCGAAGAACGTGTTGTTCAATACTCAACAGAGTTCAAAGTTAGAGTGGTAGCTCGCCCTAATCAACTGAAAGTAGATACGACTACTATCGCCAATATTATTGAAACCTCCTCCAGTTAAGTGGGTGGTAATTTTTCACTCTAAGTGTCTGAAGGCGCTAATTAATCGATGTTGCATCCTTGCTTGTGGTGAGGTTCTGGAATTCTCAAAATTTATCTATATTTTTCTATCACCTCCCTAGGTTTTATTCTGACGCGCTAGGCAATCTGATCGTCTCATCTTTAATTGAAATTCATGTCGACTAAAACAACAAAGTTAAGCTGAAGAATATGCTTTCCTTCGAGTTATTTATTTATATGAAGATGGCGCTAGGGTAGGTTTTAAATTCGCTGTTTGGAACACTTTTCTTACTCCATTCTTGTGTCTTTTTTTGGTGTAAGTTCTTGTATTCTGGGGTATTTGGCTGTGTCCCTTCCATCGGTTAGGCTGCTTGGTAAATAGTAGGTGCGATCTAATAAGAATTTTATATGTATCGTTTGCTTAATAGCCAGCAGCATCTAAGTACTTAATACGAGAAGAACTGTAATGGTGATTAGTCTCTTCTTGGCTTGACGCTACATATTTAGAATGCTTGCGTTGGGTGACAATATTGCAGTAATACGGACGTTATGATCACTATAAAAGGTAATGGGGGGTAGTAGTGTCAAAATTTTGAAATAGTCTACGTGGCTTTTGCTGACGGCGGAAATGTCTTATGGGACGAAAGTTCTGTTATTAATGTTAATCAAATGAAAAGGGAAGTTTAATGCGAAGCAATAAATTTTATAAGCAGGCTCTAAAAGGAGTTTTGGGTTTTCTAGTTGTTTCAGCTAGCTGGCAGGCTCAAGCCTTCACTTGCCCACAATTGGCCGATGTTACATTGCCACCAAAGTGTAGCTCTGTAGACTTAGAGAGTTGCAATGCTGCAGTACAGAATATAATTCCTGCTGCGGCCTGCGCAATTTTTGAGGTTTCGCCCGCTGCTAATGATGCAACTTTAGTGCTACGTTTTACGACATTAATAACCAACTCCTGGTTTGATGCAACAGCACCTTATCACCCTACTGCAAAAGGTGTTTATTCTGACATTGCAAGGATGCCTCAGCCATCGGATAACAGTGAATTAAATATTGCACTTTCTTACGCATCTCATAAAGTGCTAAGTGGGTTGTTTCCACATTTGGTACCGGAATGGGATAACATGCTGGTTGAATTAGGTTTGGATCCCTACAACCTTTCTGAAGATACTACTACGCCGATTGGTATTGGTAACTATGCCGGCCGAAAGGTATTGGAAGGGCGCGCCAATGACGGTATGAATCAGTTGGGTAATGAGGGAGGTCAGCTATATCATCGTTTACCCTATGCCGACTATACCGATTTCAAGCCAGCTAATACGGCATACAAATTACGCTTCCCTTCTAAGTGGCAACCAGCCGTTTTAATGGAACGCCCTGGCGTATTCCGGGTTCAGCAATTCGTAACCCCTCAAATTGCACTGACAACACCCTATAGCTATGAGTCTCCGGATGAATTCACCTCTCCAATACCTCTGAAGTCAAAAATCTGGAACTATCCAAGTTATGTTGCGCAAGTTAATGATGTACTGAATACGTCAGCGAGCTTGACAGATGAGCAGAAGATGAAAGCCGAGCTGTTTGATATGAAGATATTCAGCTTGGGCTTTGCTGCTGTATTTGCATCTGAATCTCAAGGTCTTTCGTTGATGGACTTCATTCATTATGACTTCCTCACCAATATGGCCGCTTTTGATACCGCTATTGCAATTTGGAAAGAAAAGCGTCGCCATAATTCAGTACGGCCTTTTTCTGCCGTTCGTTATATTTATAAGGACGAGCTAGTTACTGCTTGGGGTGGCGTAGGCAAAGGAACAGTGAACGACTTGCCAGCTAGCCAATGGACAAGCTATTTACCTGTAGCAGATCATCCGGAATATCCCTCTGCATCTGCCAGTTTTTGTGCAGCTCACGCAGAAACAAGCCGCCTATTTTTACCTCAAGGAGATACGTTAGGGTATAGCGTACCTGCTCCTGCGGGAAGCTCACAGATCGAACCTGGTATAACACCGCAAGCTGATATGTATTTGCATTTCCCGACTTGGACATCGTTTGAGGAAGACTGCGGAAACAGCCGTGTTTGGGCTGGTGTGCATTTTGAACCTTCAGTACCAGCGGGCCAAAAGATAGGCCGTGAAATTGCGAACCGTGCCTATCAATTTTATCTTTCAAAAGTAGCAGGCGAATAATAAGGATTTATCGTGGCGGAGAGTGTATTTGCTGATTCAATGGTATGATTACACTCTGCGTCTTGCTCCTTATGCGCAATCTTTCCGCTTTGTCATAGGGCGTAGCGGAACTTGGGTGAGGTGACTAGATTTTTCTGAGCTGTTAAAGTGTTTGTTATGTTGATTAATTTTTCCTTAGTTATGGATAGAGAGAAGTAACCAAAATGAGGAAATCAGATAGGCTTTTTCAGCTTGCGAACATTTTAAGAGCTCACCAGCCTATAACTGCAAAAGAACTTGCCGAAAAATTATCTGTTTCTGAACGGACAATATATAGGTATATGGATGATCTCTCTGTATCGGGGATTCCTGTTTATGGTGAAGCAGGTGTAGGGTATCGCCTTTCAAATGGGTTTGAGCTTCCCCCATTGCAATTAACACAAGAAGAATTTTAAGCGCTTATTATTGGTTTAAATTTACTGTCTTCATGGACTGGGGCTGAGTTAAAGCAATCTTCACTTTCACTGTTAAGTAAAATTGAAGCTGGTTTACCTGATCTTGGGAAGTATGACCTCCATAAAATAGTTAGGGTACCAGGTAAGCATTTAAGATCAGTGGACTTCAGTTTGTGGGACCAGCTTCATAAAGCGATTAGTTCAAAGCAGTGGATTTATCTTTCATATACTTCTCTGGTAGGCAGTAGGTCAAAGAGAATCGTTTATCCCTTGGGTCTCTTCTATTGGGGTGGCAAGTGGACCCTTGGTGGATGGTGTGGTTTAAAGCAAGATTATCGTGACTTTAGAATTGATCGTATTGAAAGTCTTGACCTGGAAGTGTCCCAGCGTGAACTTCCCACTAATGTAAGCTTGTCAGATTATATTGAAGTGCAGAAAAGCTCATCTTTGCAAAACACTACTGACACAATGCTGTCAGGAGTCTAACCCGATAATGTGACCTCCACAGAAGGAGTGAATCATGTTATATCACAATCGAACGGCTGATTTTATAGGTTTTGAATTTGCTACATTTCGTCTCCGGGAAGGTGTTTCGGAGAAAGACTTGATAGCACTCTCAAAAGAGGTGGATGATGCGTTTTTATCCAAGCAAGAAGGTTTGTTATCTCATTTCCTTCTGCGAGGTAAAAATGGCATCTACGCTGATGTCGCTTTAGCCTCAACCCAGGAAAGGGCTGAACAGATTTGTCAGTTGTGGCTGGATAATGAAGTTACAAGAAAGTATTTGCAGCTCCTTGACTCGGAATCTGTTGATATGACATTTTGGTCGAGAATTGCTTGATGGATAGCTAGGCACAGAACGAAAGTAATAAGGAGTGTCACTTTTTGTGCTGCTCTTTATTTATATCAGTTTTGATCTGAATTGAGAGGGTGTCTTCGATAAGTGTTCATTTTGTTCAAATGTAAGTACTACAATTTTTCCTTCGGGTGTTGATTACGCTTTGCTGCAATAACTGGTAGGAAGTAATGCCCCTCTCCTCAAAAGTTCCCCTTCAAGGTTTCCTCTTGCTATGGGACTGTGAGGTCTTCAATTGATTTACAGTGATGATTAGAGCGATGTAAGGCTGTTTCGGGGGCAGTAAGAAGTTGCCCCCGAGTAATACCTTCATTGGTCGTTATTTCCGTACCAGTAACAAGCCGGTTTCGGTGTGGTCTGTGTAGGGGAATTGATCGAATAAGGCAAAGCGCTCGATGCGGTGGGTCCTGCTCAAGAGTTTGAGGTTTTCCAGCTGGGTCCCCGGATTACAGGAGATATACAGAATGCGAGGGAAGCGCGCAACCATTGCACAGGTATCTTCATCCAGACCGGCGCGGGGGGGATCTACCAGCACAGTGTCAAAACTGTAACTATCAAGATCTATATGAGCGAGGCGACGAAATGGGCGAACCTTATCGATAGCCTGGGTAAACTCCTCACTGGATAAGCGCACGATATCCAGATTATTGATGCCGTTTACCTGAATATTCTCCTGGGCAGAGTTGACCGAAACCTTGGAGATTTCAGTGGCCAGTACTTTCTCAAAATTTTCACTGAGTGGAATGGTAAAGTTGCCATTGCCGCAATAGAGCTCAAGCAGGTCGCTGGGGTTCTGGCCGCAGGCATTCTTGGCCCATTGGATCATGGAACGGCAAATGTGCCCATTGGGTTGGGTAAAGCTGCCTTCTACTTGTTTGTACTGATAGCTCTTGCCATCGATATCCAGTTTTTCGGTGACGAAATCTCGCTCTAACACCATTTTCTGCTTGCGCGAGCGCCCAAGGATAGGGAAGCCCAGTTTTTCTTGTAAGGCCCTTGCTTCCCGCTCCCAGCTTTCATCCAGCTTTTTGTGATAGATGAGTGTGATGAGCGCATCACCACTCAAGGTGGTAAGGAATTCGGCGGAGAACAGACGCTTGCGTAGTATCTCGCTACTGTTAACGGTCTCCAAGACCTTGGGCATTAGCTGATTCATTAGCTCCGAGCCCACGGTAAATGTATCGATGATAAAAGGCTTTTTATACTCGCCCTGGCGATACATGGCGTAATGAGCTATGCCGCCTTCATGCCAAACCTTGAACTCGGCGCGAAGCCGGTAATGAATGGGTGGAGATGGAAATAGCTCAGGCTCCAGATCGGTAAATTCACGATAGGCCTCGGCCAGGCGCTTGGCCTTTGCATGGAGTTGGTCTTGATAGTCGTCGGTGTTAACGCGGTGCAGTGCCATATTAAAATACGGTAGTCTCAATGGTAGAGCGGGCGCGAATTATATAGGAATCCGTATGGCAATAGGTGAGATTGCAATAAGAGTGTCTGGGCAGGGGCTTCAGGAGTTTACCAGCCAAGTGGCCGATTGGGTGTCGAGGCTCAATGTGGGGGAGGGGCTTTGTACGCTATTTATACAACATACTTCGGCGAGCCTGCTGATCCAGGAGAATGCCGACCCCAGCGCGCGCAGGGATCTTGAGCAATGGCTCAATCGGCTGGTGCCAGAGGATGACCGCCTCTATACCCATACTCTTGAGGGTCCAGACGATATGCCGGCCCATATCAAAGCGGCCCTGACTGCTACCAGCCTCTCGATCCCTGTGCAAAATGGGCGGCTAATGTTGGGTACATGGCAGGGTATCTATTTGTGGGAGCACCGACACCACCAGGGTGAGCGCAGAGTCATTCTTCATATCTAAATGTTCGGCCTAGAGGCAGTTGGTGGGCTTGGGGAGCCCGGCAATTTTGCTGGCAATCTTGGCGGGACTTGGGGGGAACAGCTGCATGAGGTAGATGCTGCGACCTTTTTCCGAGCCCAGGTGCTGGCCGATAAACTTTACTAGCGGGCGCATAGCGGGAGACAGTTCAAATTGGCGATAAAATTCCTGCAGCAGCTCAATGACCTCCCAGTGGGCGTTGGTCAGCTCGATTTTCTCGGCGTGAGCTAGCTCTTCGGCCACATCGCGGTTCCAATCATTGAGGTCTCGCAGGTAACCCTCTTTATCAAGAGGGATTTCCCGGCCATTTACAGTTAGGTTGCTCATTGTATTGATCACCGGAACCAACTGACGATGGGGTTATGCTCGGTACATAGTTGCACCCAGCGAGCATCGTTGATCATCTCTACTGAGGCGAGTCTCGAGCTGGCCTGTATGCCGCGGGCTTCGCTATCGGCTATCAGGCAGTAGACCTTTGCTTCTTGTAAGTCGTGCAAGGCTTGGTGCTTCAGGGCGTAGACCCCGTCTTCAAGCAAGAGTAGGGCATCGCCTTCGGTGAGACTCTGCAGGCAATCGTGTAGTGCCTGGCTGCTAAAAGGCGATTTACTGACAATATGTAAGGTCATCTTAAAAACTCAACACGCACTGGTAAGCAGCGATTAGCTTCCCTGGCTTAGTAACCAGGGAGATTTCCGCTCCGGGAATCTGTATTTGGTCAGGGTGAATACCTCTTTGCTCCAGGCTGTGCTGGCATACATAGAGCTGTTCGACCCCAAACATGGGGAGTGCCATAAGGTTCCGGTACAGGTTTTTTTGTTCTATGACCTCTGGAGCTTGGTTGTCCAGTAGTTGGAATACGCCATCGCCAAGGAATAACAAATCAACTTCCTGTTCCATAGCCGCTGAGGCAAGCACAGCTTCAATCCCCTCTCGGGCCAGGGCGCTACCATAGGGTGCAGCCCTGCATAGGGCCAGGGTCTGGTTACCCATTGTTAACCTCCAAAAGTGATCAGGCGCTCAGAGTTGGCAACGGCATCGGTGAGCTGGCCGAGGCCGGCCAGTTCGAAGCCTTCTGCAAGATTGGCTGCGGGCTTTTCCAGGCGATTTGCTTCCCGCTGGCTTAAGACACCGCGTCTCTGAGCGGCGGCGATACAGACGACCAAATCCAGGTTGTGTTTCTGTTGCAGTGATTGCCACTCACTGATCAGGTCGGCTTCGTCCTGGGGGGGCGCGGCAATATTGTTGCCGTTTTGTATGCCATCACAGTAGAAAAAAATCCGGTAGATTTTATGACCCTCGGCCAGTAGCGCTTTGGCAAAGCGCAATGCGCTGGCTGCCGATTGCGAGGCGTGTGGAGCGGAGTAAATTGCCAGGGAAAACTTCATAGGGGGCCAAATAGTAAAATGCCCCGCAGAGCGGGGCATTGGGTCTAGCTCAGCAGCACTTATGCTTAGTCGTCAGAGGAAGCGAACCCAAGAATGTGCAGCAGGCTGGTGAACAGGTTGAAGATATTCAGGTACAGGGAAGCCGTTGCCATCAGGTAGTTGGTCTCACCGCCGTTGATGATACGGCTGGTGTCATACAGGATGAAACCTGACATCAGCAGGGCAACAACACCACTCAGGGCAACGCTGACCAGAGGCATGTGAATGCCGAAGAAGCCTGCGATGATGACTGCCAGGAAGCAGACCAGTACAGCGATCAGGCCAACAGCCAGGAAACCACCCATAAAGCTGAAGTCTTTGCGGGTAGTCAGTACGTAAGCAGACAGGGCAAAGAAAATCAGGGCTGTGGTACCTAAAGCTTGCATTACGATCTGGCCGCCGCCAGCGAGGCCCAGGTAATGGTTAAGCAATGGGCCGATAGATGCGCCCAATAGGCCGGTGAATGCGAAAACAACACCGACGCCGGCGCTGGAATTGGCAGTGCGTGGCAGAACGAACCAAATCAGGGCCAGGGCTCCCAGGGAGCAGATCAGGCTCATGCCGCGGCCCATGCCGACGGCCATAGAGATACCGGCTGTGACAGCACTAAAAAGTACAGTCATGGCCAAGAGGGCATAGGTATTGCGCAACACCTTCGCCGATTCCGAGCGGTCCAGTGCACGGGTATTTGTATAAGCTTGCGGTTGCATTTAGCGACTCCTGCTATTTAATCGATACCGGAATCATATAGCTCGCGGTGGGGACCATCAAGTCGGGAAATCCCTTTTAGGCGCTGGCTATAAATTGAGTTGAATTCGAAAAACCGCAGTTTTTTCAGGGTTTTAGTCGAATCTTCTCCTGCTATTAATAGGGACCGCTGGAGATTTTTCAAGGGGTTTTGCTTGCTTCGGGCCTAAAAGGCACCTCGATATCGACAATCAAAGGCAGGTGATCCGAAGCTTGTCGGGTCAGCACCGTACGTGGCACTCGCACTTTTTTTATCACAATGCCGGCGCTTAAGAAAATATGATCGATTCGCACCTTGAGAAAAGTGCCTTTGGGGCTATGCCTGGGTGCTTGCTCCTGGGCATCGCGCAGGTAGCCGCAGAGGCGTTTACACTCGGCGGAAGTGGGCAGTGCATTGAAGTCACCGAGTAAAATCCGCTCGCCTTTACAGCGAGGGTTGCTTAGCCATTCTGGTCCCAGCAGGGCATCCACCTGCAGTAACCGCTCTGCGCGCGAGAGTCCGAGATGCGTATTGATCACCTGAATTTTGCTGCCGTTATGCTCAACCTCTACCCAAATGGCGCCGCGAGGCTCATCTGCAGCGGGATTGAACAAGCGCCCCTTACCCTTTGGTGGTCCCGGTAAAATTCCTTTTTTGATCAGCTTTGCCGGCAGGTGAGTGAGAATGGCGTCGCCGTAACGCTCCTCATTGAGGTTAATGGCTGGCTGAAAATGCACATCCATTGAGAGCAACCGTGCCAGTCGCTCAGCCTGATCAAGCCCCCCGGTGCGTTTGCGTTTCACATCCAGTTCCTGCAAGGCGACAATATCGGGGCGGTAGCGGGCGATTACCCTGGCAATACGCTGCGGTGACAGAGTACCGTCGGTTCCTTTACAGCTATGCACATTGTAAGTCATGACTCGCAGAGTTTTTTGTGGCAGCTGGTGCTCATCCAATTTCATCGGGTGGGCGCCGCGCAGGTAGGCCCTCGCAGCAGTGCGTAGATCCTGGGGGCGCCAGTAGCCCAGCCGCGGATCTGGCGGCTGTATATCTTTAGGCATTAGGGCAAAGGCGTGGGTTTCCCTGGGACCGGCGGCACCGTGGCTGCCGTTTTCCATGGCGAAAGTCAGAGGCTGTTCCTCGCTGGAGCACCAGCCGTACATCATAAAGTCGCCGGAGTCGGGGTGACTGCACAAGCTGATCATGTCGGCAATGGATTGCTCGGGGTAGGGGTGCTCGTCCCCCATCAACTTGCGGCCGTCTTCGGGCAACCTCACCGGGCCATGTTTCCACCATCCGTGCACCGGGGACTTTGCCGAAGTGGGGTCCACCCGATAGAGCACTAGAGGCACATGGGCCTGTTCAACTATTTTGCGAGCGACCTGTTCGCGGCTGATATTATCCAATTCCAGGTTGTAGAGCATGGCCAGAGGGCCAAGGGCAGTGAGTGCCAAAGGGGTTTTACTGGTGGTGCAATCAACAGACTCCTCCTGTTTTTCTATGTCTTTTTTATCCATCCATTCGCTGCCAAACAAGCGCGCCCGCTCCAGCTGCACGCCGTGCCTGCTTTGGCCTGGCTCAATTTCTGGCGGTTTTGCAAGATCGGACAATGTTTCTGACAGGGCGTCGCCAAGGCTGCGGCCAAAGACCTCCTCGTAGGGCTTGGTTTGTTCCTGGCCGTGATCGGAAAAAATCCACACATCGTAGTGGCGCCGATCGGAGGCATGGGCGGCACGCCAAATGCGGGCTATGGCATCGTCGATACCCTTCAATACCCAGTGGGCGAACGCCGAGCGCGGGCCGCGTCGGTGGGACTGCTCATCATAACCGAGCAAATTGACATAAATAATGGGTAGGCCGCGGCTGATGTCCACCTTGACCCCCATGGTGCAAAATTCTCTTGAGAGAATGGTGATACCGACCCGGGTGGGGACAAACATCAATTCCTTGAGCAAGTTTTGCCCCTGCATCACGCCGCGTATGCAGTCTACAAGGGATAGCAGCAACTCCACCACAATCAGTGCAGCTGTGCGTATCAGACTCCATAAGTTGGTTAGGATTAGAACGGCAATGGTCCAGGGGCTGGCACTGCGCAGGGCTGGCCCCCAGCCCTGATCGGCTGGGCAAAAGTGTGCCTCGCCGGTCTTGGTACCGGCGCGAAACAAGCTCAGGTAGCAGCTGCCATCGCGCAGAAGGGGATCACGCTGTTTGAACATATCCCTGCTTTCCACCAGCGCGGCCACTTCCGGATCGTACATACGGCCGAGTTTTTGGGTTTCATGGATAAGAAAGCCAAAGGCCGGTACCGCCTGGCGCACACCGTAGAACAGCTCTGCCTGTACGGCGGGGGTGGTGGAGGGAATCCCGGAAAACATGTGTTCCAGGCGGTAGTGTTCTTTGCGGATCAGGCCCTTTAAGAAAGGCATCCGGCCCCCGGAAAGAGCCTTTAAGAGTTCCGGATGTGCCAAACCATCAATCTGGATCAGGATCAAACCCGGTGCGTGGGGTTGGCGGCCGCTGGTGGAGAGTCCTAACAGTTTGGCGATCCACTCGCTGCGGCTGAAGCGGCGGCGCCAGCGCCTAATGGAAAGTCCGACTCTGCTTAACATAATGGGCGGCTATGGCTCCGGTGCCTGGCCAAATGCCGCACCGGCGGCTCCGGTCAACCCTTCGATAATCTCCCACTGGGCACCAATAAGATTGCGCATGCGCATCCACTGGGCGAAGAGGGAGTCATCCAGGGCCCATCCGTATTTGAGCAGAGGTTGATAGAGATCCAGCGCTCTCTGTGCACAGCTGTGCATAGAGAAATCCCGTGCGGTGTTTAAGGCTTCTCGGTTGAGAGCCTGGCGTTGTTCCGGGGGTAGCTGGTAAAGCCAGCGGATTGCCTCAATAAAGCTTTCCAGGTTTATTTCCGTCACCAGTCGCCCATTTTTACCATTGCGTACCATTTCCCGGGAGCCGTTGGCATCCAGGGCAATAACCGGTACCCCTCCAGCCATGGCCTCAGAGAGCACTAGCCCCTGAGTTTCACTAGTAGAGGCGAAAACAAAAGCGTCCATGGCGTTGTACATGTCCCGGCGCGCCTCGCCGAGCACTGCACCGGGCATATGCAGACGCTGGGAAAGCCCCCGGCTGGCAAAAATTGCCTGCAGCTCATCCTCAAGAGGTCCGCTGCCGGCAAACAGGAAGTGAGCGTTGCCTTCATCCCGCATAAATCTCGTCACTGCATTGCAGAGGAAACGCAGATTTTTTTCCTGACCAAAGCGGCCCAGGTGGCCCACCACAAATGCGGACTTGGGAATACCCAGGCGCCGACGCACCTTGCTGCCGTCGCCGTTGTTGTAGTCCTCCAGTTGAACGCCCGTGGGCACCTCGGCGATGGGGGTTTGAACGCCGCGCTCGCGCAATAATTTAACAATGCTGTGGCTGGGTGCCAGTACCAGGCTGGACAGGTTGGCATAGCGTGTGGCCAGCTCAATCACGAAGCGTTTCAGCACTTGAGAGTCAGCGGGTACATAGTGGGTATAGTGCTCATAGAGCGTGTGGTGGGTGAAAACCAGCGGTAGCTCCCGCTGCCGGGCTACCCGAAGGGCAGTCATACCCAGAAGAAAAGGGTGGTGGGCGTGAACGATATCTGGCTTGAATTGATCTAGCCGATCACTCAAATCCGGTGAAAAAGGCAGTGCTACTGAGAAGTCGCTGCCATTGAAATTTTGGATGGCGTGGATGCGTACAACGTGCTTTTCCCCGGCGATTTTCTCTGGAAATTCCGGGGCCACGATCAAAACCCTGTGCCCTCGCTTGCGATATTCCTCGCTGAAAGCAGCGACCGAGTGCGCCACGCCACCGACATGGGGTAAGTAGGTGTTGGTCAGCATGACGATATTCACTGGGATTTTAACTCCACAGATTGCAGCCCCTCGCCAACCAGTGTGGGTGGAAAGCCAATGGGGTTAACAGCAATGGCCGGTGGCTTTCCGTACCAGTCTGCGGTCCAGGAGACCTTTGGGCGGACTCCGGGAGTGATCTCCAGGGAAATCACCCCAAACCGCGTCGGCGCTGGGCCGAAGCGAATGGGGACCTTGGCAGACGTATCCTTTAGCCATTCCGGCGGTAATCCTGAGACCAGTATCAGGGCGTCCTGTTCCTCTCGCACAAAGCAATTGCGCTGCATGGCGACCCACTCTGCAGCGGCCCAGGCATGCTGCCCGTCGCCCATGCAACCGCCCAGGGAATGGGGGTGGATGGCTTCAGGCCACTGGCCGGTGGGGGAGGCCAGTTTGGCGACACTGCGCATCAACTCCAGGCATCGCCGATCCCCGGCGCGCAGTAAGACCTGGGCAATATGTAGTGTGAGGTAGGCATTGATACCCGAGTGGATCATATCTTGAAAGAAACCGCCGCTGACAAAGCATTTGTCGATCAAAAAGTCAGCCAGGTCGATCAAGCGGGGATCATCTGGGGGGTAGAGCTGTAGTGGATAGCCTGCCACCACGGACCCGATAGCTCCGGCATCCAGGCGCCGGTTGGGAGAGGCCGGCATGGCGGATCTTCCTAGCCGTTCTTGAGCACTGCTGAGGCTTTCGTCAATGGTGCGCTGAAAATCATTGGCGGCGGTGCTGAATCGGTGTGCATTGTCGTCAATGCCTTCTCTGGTGCAGATGGCGGCAGCGGCGTGTAATCCGGCTACTCCCCAAAAGTCATCCCAGTAGTAACAGTCGTTGGGACCCAGGTGCTCTGCACTGAAGCCTGCTGGTAACAGGCCCGCACAGAGGCTGCCATCCTGGGGCAGGCGCTTGTTGATAATCCATCTGGCTCCCTTGAGGATGGGCTCGCACCAGAATTGCTTAAGCGGCTTATTTGCCAGCTGGCAAAATAAGTTGAATATCCAAAGCGCTTCGCCGTTGGAATCCCACTCACCATCCTGGGAGTGAAAAAAACCATCGCGTTTTTGTCGGTGAGGAAACTGATCCAAAGCCCGTTCTGCGCGATCTATCAAGCCTGCGTAAAGCAGTGACTGGATCATAAAGGCGGCATCCCGGAACCAGAATCGCTTGTAGGTGTAGGGGCCTGGGTACACATCTTTGGGGGAGTGCAGAATCAGGGTGCGAATGGCTGAGTCGTAGAGGAATTGGAAGTCCCGGTCTGGAATCTTGAGCGCGCAGTGGCCTGCCAAGCTTTCCGCCCAGCTTTTCGTCTCTGTGTCTTTAGGGGTTTCGCTGTCGAGGGGAATTGAAACTTCCAGCTTCAGGGGCTTGTGACGCTCTAATCGAAACATGGCTGCAGCAGAGGCCATGCCCACATCACATTCACCCTGCATACGCCCAGTTTCGTCTTTCAAGTGCAGGTAAATATCCCCACCGCGATAATCTGAGGCCAGGTGCTTGTCGATGGGTTGACTGAATAAAACCGCCTGCTTGTCTTCAATGAGCCACCCTCGGCCTTGGTCATTGAGGCGTACCTTGTGTACAAAACTGACCCCCTCTGGATTACATGGGCGCAGGACCACCAATAGCCAGCCGCTGTTCCGGCAACTGGCGGTAAGTTTGATGTTGCAGTGGGGGGCTCCATCAATGACTTCTACGGATACAGTGTTGCGCAGTTTGAGTCCGTGGCGAGCGGATTCCGTAACCACAGAAAGGTGATCATCCAGTTCCTGGTGTTGCTCACAGTAGGTGAGGGAGGCGGGAGTTAATTCCTCGCCACCGTCGCCGATTACCCAGGCATCAATAGACCACCCATCGTAGTAGGGTGTGACCAGGCCACGGGGATCGACCACCGGCAAAGCCTCACAGTCAGGTAACCCCACAGCGGTCCAATTGCGGTGGCTGAGGTTACAGTGGGTGATAGAAAAAGCCCGGGGGATAAACGAATTATCTCGTGGGTCAAACTGGCGTTGTATCCAATAGGGCCAGACCCAGTCCAGATTGTGCTGGATTACCTTGCTATTGATCAGTGCACGGGCGTGAAATACCGCACCCGCACGCAGTAGCTCAATGGGCTCGCTGACTTCTGAGGGTTCGGCGAAGCGCTGCAAGCGAGCCATCAATGTTAGCGGATCAAGAAAACCGTGGGCGGTGGCAAATCGGCGTACGAAGAAGCGCCACGGTAGCCATTTCATCCAGGGCATCAGAGATCCTCTTCTTTCACGATCTTCTTCAGGGCGCGTCGCGCCATGCGTGTGAGGCCGATCAAGGCTAGTACAGCAAGTACAAAGCCCATGATGTAAAGCGCCCATTGCACCGTAGTGCGCTCCTCCACCTCACCCAGGGACGTTAGATCCGCGGCGATGGAGCCTACATATACATTGTTCAGAGTGAGGGGGATTACCCCCAGAGCATTGCCCAGTACGAAATCCCGCAATCGAACCGGTGTTAGCCCAAAGAAATAGTTGGAGAGCTTGAAAGGGAACAGTGGTACCAGGCGGGTTAACATGATCATCTGCCAGCCCTCACGACGAATCACTTCGCCCACCGTGGCGGGCTTTATGTGGGACATAATCCAGCGTGATGGCCTCTCTCCGAGCAGGTAGCGGGCAATCAGAAAGGCCAAGGTTGCGCCGAGGACGGTTCCCAACAGTACCAACAAAGTGCCTTTGATTACTCCAAATACAAATCCTGCGCCCATGGTGAAAATAACACCAGGCAACAACAATACGATCGCCAGGGCAACGATTAACACGAATAGCAGGCTGGTTTGCCAGCCCTGCTCATTGAGCCACTGGAACAGTTCGATCAGTCGCTCATCCAGGTTGAAATACATCATCAGGCTGAGCGCACCGGCCACGGCGATCAGGCAAATCAGAATCACAATTACCGGTAGGAATTTCACCGCCATAGAACTGCTCGGGAGCCAACAACAAGCGGTTTTGATCGCCGCCAGTTATTAGCCTAGCCAATGGAAAAGGGCAGGTGAAACTTCATTTTGACGCACCCGGGTTTTATCGGGCGCTAGCACCTAGAAAGGATTTATTGGCGGGGAAATGGCTCAGGCAGATATAAAAAAAAGAAATATGTAGGGGGAGTACACTGGTTGGCGTGGGGATAGGCGTGCTGACTAAGCGGTGAGCATGAAGCACATATACTTACTGGAATAATTGCATATTGTGCGGGTGTGTGCTGCTGCCAGGAAGGGGTGATCGTTGTTCAAGGGCGGGTTCGCAATATGGATCTTTATCGGCGCTGCCTGGAGCTCTGCCCCTGAGCCTGTGCTTCCGCTCAATGATGCAGTACAAACGGCCATTCGTACCAACCTGCGGGTGCAGGGCGCGGCTCTAGAAGTCGATGAGGCGGGTGATATGGTTGAGGCGCTAAAGACACGCCGTTACCCGCGATTGGAACTGAATGCCGCCATCAATCACAACCTCACCACCCAGAGCTATACCTTCCCTGAGGGTAGCCTTGTTCCCGATTCTGAAATAGGACCAATCCCACCAAACAATGTGGAGATCACCACCGAGCAGGGAACTACTGAGATCGTCTCCTTCAGTGCGCGCCAGCCTCTTACCCGTCTCTACACTATTGCCTTGGAAATCTGTGAGGGCTATGTCACCACTGCTATGGCGGTACAAAAAGTGCGCTGGACGCAGCAGGATGTCGCTTTTTTGGTAAAGCTGCAGTATTTCGAGGTGGGCAGGATTATCGGTGACCTCCAGGCAATTGATGAATCTATTTTGTTCTTGAGTTCCCTGAGTGACCTGGTGCGCAATTATGTCGACCAACAGGTGGCTCTAGAATACGAGTTGCTGGATGTACGTGCCCGCTTGGCCCAGCGCCAATTGGAGCGTCAGCGCAGGATTGATGAGATGATTACGGCCAAGGAGCGACTCAATGCGCTATTGGGGCGCGATGTAGAAACGCCATTTAGCGTCGAGCACCTCCCTGTACCTCATCAAGTCGTGTATGACACCGATGCATCCCTGGTGTTGGCCTTTGATCAACGCCCTGATTTTATTGAATCACTGTTGGCCATTGAGAAGGCTGAATACAGCTACGATGTTAAGAAATCTGAATATATTCCCGATATAGACTTTCACTTCAGTTATCTCAAGCTCTTTAACGTAAGCCTTGTTCCTGATGCCGAGGTAATCGTTGCTTTAGATTTACGCTGGGAGATTTTTGACTGGGGGCGCAAGCGGGATGAGCTGGCCAGCCGCGCGAGTAAAATTGCTGGGGCCGAAGTTAGAGTGGGGGAGTTGCGCGGTCAAATTGAAGTAGAAGTGCGCGACAGCTTGCGCAAGTTACGGACTGCGCAGGAATCGGTAGCTGTAGCCCGAGAATTACAAGCGGCATATCGGGAAAAGTTACGGGTAATGATCAACCGCTATCGTGAGCAAACGACGCTATTAACCAACGTACTGGAAACTGAAACCCAGCTCGATCGCGCCAACAGCGATTACAACAAAGCGGTACTTTCTGTCTGGAGGGCGTTAGCCGAATACGAAAGAGCGGTGGGGGAGGTGTAACGATGTTGCGTTTACCCCTTTTACTGATGTTTCTGCTCTTACTATCGGCCTGCCAAAGTGAGCCACCGGAGAAAAGTCCGGTGCCTGTGCAAGCTACAGTGGCTCGTACAGAAAGTGGTATTGAAGGTTATCCATACTCTGCCGTGGTCCACCCCTATACGCAGGTAGATGTAGCATTTAGAACAGAGGGATATATCGATGAAATTCCAACTCGCCGGGCGCTTGGAAAAATAAGAATATTGCAGGGCGGGGACCGAGTGATTCAGGGAGAGCCCCTGGCTATCGTCAACGACGAGCAATACAGAGACAAGGTGGTTGAGGCGGCAGCGAATGTCAGTAAAGCAGAGGCTGCCCGGAGGAAAGCAGATCTGGACTACAAAAGAGCTTCGGCTCTTTTTGCCACCGCAAGTATCACGGCACCGGATTACGACGCCGCCCGGGAGGAGTATGAGATCTCACAGGCCTCGGTTGTAGGCTCTAAGGCACGCCTGGATAACGCTAAAGAGAATCTCAATGACACGGTGTTACGTTCACCCCTTACGGGAATTATTCTTCAACGCAATATAGAGGTCGGCACTCTGGTGCAAAGGGATGCCATTGGTTTTGTGGTTGCTGATATCTCTCGTGTCAAAGTGGTTTTTAATGTGCCCGATGTGGTGTTGAGCTTTGCCAAACTGGGTAGTGTTATCTCTATGATGACAGAGTCCCAACCAGGCAAGACTTTTACTGGCCAGGTCACAGAAGTTTCCCCGAAAGCAGAGGAGCGCACCAGAGTTTTTGCCATTACCGTAACCGTGCCTAACCCCAATGCAATATTAAAACCGGGCATGATTATGAGTCTTTTACTGGACAAAATGCAGCCTCAGCCAAACCGGGTTGTGGTGCCCCTTTCATGTTTGGTCCCGCAGTCAAATGAATCGGAAGGCTTTGCCGTTTTTGTATTGGAAATTGACAACAATGTTTTACAGGCAAAACTGCGCAGAGTGGTTCCAGGGCCGGTAGTGGGTAACAAAATTGTTGTTTTACACGGCCTCAAGGAGGGGGAGCGGGTTGTGTCCAATGGCGCGTCACAATTACAGGATAGTCAGGCGGTAAGGATAGTGCCCTAGTGCCTCAAGGGAATATCAATGGCGGTTAAAGACGAAAAAACCAGAGAAGAAATCCTGGAAGCTGAAAGTGAGCACCGTTTTAATACCGCTCGCTTTTTTGTCGATAACTCCTCCATTTCATGGGCGCTACTGGTTGGGGTTATGTTTTGGGGGCTTATCTCTTATATCGCGATGCCCAAAAGTAAGGATCCAGATATTCCCGTCCGTATAGCCACAGCAACAACTAAATGGCCAGGGCAAAGTGCCATCAAAGTTGAGGAGCTGGTAACACGACGAATTGAAGATGCCATCGCCCAGAGTGAATATCTATACCAGCCAGATGCGCGGTCCTTTGCAATAAAATCACTGACCCTTAACGGTGTGTCCGTAGTACAAACTCAGCTTGCCCCTCACACCGATGTCACCAAGGCATTTAATGATATAAACCTGAAACTTATTGACGCGCAGAGTCAACTGCCTTCAGGGACACAGGCTACTCAATTCAATGATGAATTTGGGGATACGGCTGCCGTGCTTTTGGCAGTAGCCAGCCCAAGGGCCGGAGCTACTGAAATTAGCCTCCGAGCAGAAAACATTCGAGAAGCATTATCGGAGGTTCGCGCCAAGTATAAAAACCAGGGAATAGAGCAGAGGGTCAGTATTATGGTGGCCCTGCCGCTTTCAGTGCACGGGGTGAATAGCTTGGCTGCCTTCAAGGTCTTGTCCCGGTGGATGGAGAAGCAAGGTTATGGCACTGCATTTAAAATTCTGTCGGGCCCCGGTTATATCGGCGTAGATTTTACTTCTGATAAAAGCGATGAAGAGTTGATGCGCGCGGGATATCGTTTTTTGAATGAACGACTCAGTGCACAGAGATTCTTTCCCGATGCCTGGGATCCATTTATTGTGCGTGATCTTGCTAAAACTCGTGAACGTCTTACCCAAGTAGCCGGGGCAAAATATAGCTATCGGCAGCTGGACGATTTCTCTGATCTGATTGCTTCGAATATTTATACTATGCCTCAGGTGAAACGGGTGCTGCGTTCCGGGGTGCTGCAACAGCAAGTTGATTTGGTTTATTCCCAGGAGCGGCTTGCTTCTTACGGCCTGCGCCCGGATATGATTGGCCCAATACTCAATGCCCGAAATACAACCATTCCTGGCGGCAATCTGACCGTTGAAGATATGGATGTCGCAATCTTCCCCAGTGGGGACTTTAGCAATTATGAAGAAATTGGGGACGTACCTATCACTTTAAGTGATGATGGTACACCGGTGTACTTACGGGGTGTACTGGATGTTTCAATGGGGTATGAGTCGCCGCCAGAACTATTAAATTACTATGTTAGCCAGTCTAAACACGATGGAACATGGCAACGGCATCGCAGTGTCAACTTATCGGTACAGATGCGTGATGGTGAGCAAATCGGCGAGTTGGGTAAGGCACTCACTAAGCTGTTGGATAAGGTTAGGGCCGACTTGCCGCCAGATTTAATTATTGAAAAAGTATCTGATCAGCCCAGACAAGTAAAGGAAAGTGTGGGGCTTTTTATTGAAGCGTTGGTTGAAGCCATTATCCTTGTGGTTATTGTTGCTTTTATCGGGTTTTCTGATTGGCGTTCCGCTGTCCTACTGATGATCTCAATCCCGATTACTTTGGCAATGACTTTCGGCTTTATCCAGTTTATGGGGGTGGATATTCAGCAAGTCTCTATTGCAGCCTTGATTATTGCCCTTGGGCTTTTAGTGGATGATCCTGTTGTTGCCGGGGATGCGATCAAGCGGCAGATGGCCGCGGGTAAACCATCGTTTATTGCTGCCTGGCTTGGGCCAACCCTACTTGCGAAAGCCATTTTTTTTGCGACGCTCACCAATGTGGTTGCGTATTTACCTTTTTTACTGCTAACCGGTAATCAAGGTGATTTTTTGCATAGTTTACCAATTGTTATGGCCTGTGCATTGATCGCCTCCCGTATAGTATCTATGACTTTTCTGCCTTTCATAGGAAATCTTCTCTTGCGCCCACCAAAGCGTACAGAGCCAACACTGGAGGAGCGGCGGAAACATGGGCTTACAGGTGTGTACTATCGAACCGCTAGCTGGGCAATAGATCACAGGAAACTTGTGCTACTGGCATTTTTACTTATTCTGGTAGTAGGAGTGGTATTGAAAACGCAGTTAAAGAATGCTTTTTTTCCAGATGATATTCAATATTTGTCCTATGTGGATGTCTGGTTGCAGAATGATGCAAGCATTGATGAAACAGATAGTGTTGCCAAACAAGCGGAGCAGGTGATTAGACAAACAATAGAAAAGTATCAAAAAGAAAATGGTGGAAATTCTGATGAGCCAATTCTACAAGCGCTGAGTACTACCGTTGGTGGAGGCGCACCGCGTTTTTGGTATACAGTGAACCCTCGGCCACAGCAGGCTAATTATGGTCAAATTATTATCCGTATCAATGATAAAAATTTGACTCCAAAGTTGGTCCCGATTATTCAGGAAGCCCTCAGTAAGAATATCCCAGGAGCCGATCTGGATGTGCGCCAATTGCAAACTACCCCGGTAGATTATCCCTTTGAAATAAGGGTTTCAGGGCGTGTGACAACCGGTTCTGAGGAAGAGCGTAAGGATATTATCATCTTGCGAGATATTGCCGAGAAAGTGAAAAATATTGTACAGAAATCGGCATATGCTCGTACGGTTCGCCAGAACTGGGGAGAGAGGAGTCTTGTGCTTTATATGAATGTTCTTGAAGACCGGGCAGCGATGTCTAGAGTCACGAATGCCGATATTGCCCAGGCTTCATCAACGGCAATTAATGGTAATGAGGTATCCACATTACGGGAGGGAGACAAAGAAATACCAATTGTTGTTCGCCTCCGACTGGATCAGCGTGGGCAATTGCAGGATATTAACAACCTTTATGTGTTTTCATCAGATACGGAAATAAGAGTTCCCCTAGAGCAGGTGGCTACAACAAGAATTGACTTTAGAACTGAGCGAATTCGTCGTTTGGAAAAATTTCGCACGATTTCCGTTTTTGCATACCCTTATGCTGGATTTATTGCCTCCGATATTATGGGAGATGTAAAAGATGAGTTAGATGCCTTGCAAAAGACGCTGCCCAGTGGTTACCAAATACAAGCTTCTGGAGATGCGGCTAACTCAACACATGGGTTTGCACAGCTACTCATGATACTTGGTGTTTCCTCAGGGGCTATTTTTTTGGCTCTGGTTTTCCAGTTTAGTAACTTATTGAAACCCTTGGTGGTATTTGCCACCGTACCACTGGGTATGGTGGGTGCCCTTGCAGCGCTTTATATCACTGGCCAGGCATTCGGGTTTATGGCTTTTCTGGGGATAGTAAGCTTGGTAGGGGTAATTGTCAGCCATATTATTGTCTTGTTTGATTTTATAGAAGTGCGTCATGCCGCAGGCGATCCTTTCAGAGAGGCATTGTTGGACGCGGGGATCCTACGACTAAGACCAATCCTGATCACAATAGCGGCTACTACCTGCGCCCTGGTGCCTCTCGCTTTCCATGGTGGTCCTCTTTGGCAGCCTTTATGTTTTGCCCAGATAGGAGGCTTGATATTGGCAACCTGCGGTACTTTGCTACTGGTGCCGGTGCTTTATACCGTGATGGTGGTGGATTTAAAGTGGATTCACTGGCACGAGAGGGGTTCAGGCGCGGAAGACGGCAGTAGAAACATGGTAGAAGCATAAGAACTCTACTTAGCCACCAGTGTCCTTCAGCGGGATTAGTCACCTCATATCGCTTAATTGGTCTGGTATTGACTATGGTTGGAGCCTAAACCTTAATTCCCCAACAGAGGAAGCCTGATGCGCCTGTTAATGAAAATCCTGATCCCCGTTAAGAGTGGCAATAATGCTATCGCAGACAAGTCCATGCCAAGAGCCTTCAATGATTTTATCGCTTCGGCTGAGCCTGAATTCTCCTATTTCTTTTTAGAGGATGGTAAGCGTGCGGCTATTTTTATTCTTGAGGAGAAGCGGCAGGATCATCTGATGGCATATAATGAAAAATTTTTTTCAGCTCTGGGTGCGGAAATTTGGATTACCCCAGTACTAAATCAAAAAGAACTACAAAAGCACCTTTAAGTATTGACGTAGGCAAGTTTGATTTCTCCGAAAGAGCGTAGTTGGGGCTTAAACTTCGCGACACTAGACTAACCTTTTAGTTTGTTTAAAGTTTAAGTCTCTCGCTTCGGACTGTCCGGGCATCTAAATTTATTAGGGTCTGCTTATGCCTACAAATGGTAATAAACGGATTGGAGAGTCACTAATTGGTTTAAACAGTCTATTGATACTTGTCATTTCCACATTCTCAGCTGGCACTATGGGGTTTGATACCGGCCCTTTAAATGGTTTTAGTGCCTCTGAATGGTCAACGTCTCATAGGTTAACGACTAGTTACTATCTAAAGAAGCTTCCTCTGGCTGGCACTAGCCCGATTTCAGTAATATGTTTGTCTGATGGGAAACTTTTAGTTGTTTCACCCATTGAATTTTTCTCAGATCAGTCCGCGTTAACCACGTTACGCTGGGCTATCCCTTCTAGGGCCATTGCTAGGGGGGGCGTGACATCGCAAAGGATTATAGCTTCGCCTATTCGCCACTTTGATGCGGTAATAGATAAAGACTTTAAAGCAAATTTGGCCCGCAAAAGATACCATCGTATCTGTGACCGTAAGGTTCCCAGAGATCTTAACCCCTGTGCTGAGGCTCGCTGGCATTATCGGCAAGCCAAGGCTTGCTTGGCAGCCCGAGAAAAATGGGAGATTAAATGGGGAACCGCAGAAACTACTGAGCCCCATGGGCGGGCTCTAGAGAATGTCAGAGCCAGAGTGAAAAATGCTGGCAAAGCTCAGCTTCGGTTTTGCAGCCTTAGAGATCAAAACTAAAGGTCGAATAATAGATAAGAGAGTATTAAATCCCCTCTTGCTGAACACTTTTGAGTTGTCTAATCATTGCTTAGCCAAGATACTTTTATTTTCAGGCTACCCGCTAAGAGCTCTTTATCGTCAACCCTTCCACCAGTGACTCAATGCTTCCCCATCTGTAAACTACTTCCTGATGAAATTAATTGATATGGGCGGGGCTTGTGGAAGCGCGAGTATTGTTGACCGGTGCCAGTGGCTTTATTGGAAGTGCTCTTTTATCAGCCCTGCGATCTAAAAGGGTTAAGGTACTGCCCGTGTATCGCCAGGAGATAGAAGGGGGGCTTTATGTACCTCGCATAGATGTGGAAACTGACTGGGGTACCGCACTGAACAATATTGATGTGGTGATCCATACTGCCGCGAGAGTTCATGTGATGAAAGAAGGTGCTGCTGACCCCTTGGCAGAATTTCGCAAAGTGAACTTGGAAGGTACCTTACAGCTGGCCCGCCAAGCGGCATCTTCAGGGGTAAAAAGGTTTATTTTCTTAAGCTCTATTAAGGTGAATGGGGAATCCACTACTGGCAGAGGCCCATTTACCGCAGAGGAGCCCTCAAATCCTGTAGACCCCTATGGGATATCAAAAAAAGAAGCTGAGGATGCCTTGCTCGCTCTGGCAGAGGAAACTGGCCTGGAAGTGGTTATTATTCGTCCACCACTAGTCTATGGACCTGGAGTAAAAGCTAACTTTCAATCCATGATGCGTTGGCTGCAGAAAGGTATTCCACTGCCGTTAGGTTCAATTAACAATCGGCGCAGCCTGGTTTCTGTCTATAACTTGATCGACTTGATCACAGTTTGTATTGAACACCCGAACGCAAGAAATCAAGTCTTCCTTGTATCTGATGGTCTTGATATGTCTATCACGGATTTATTGCGGCGGCTTTCAAGGAGCCTAAGATGCCGGGCTCTATTGATACCTGTGCCAGCATCTGTTCTGATCTTTACTCTCTCCCTACTGGGGAAAAGGGCTGTTGCCGGTCGTCTATGTGGTTCTTTGCAAGTGGATATTGGAAAAACTATGAACCTGCTTGATTGGCAGCCACCGGTATCGGTAGAAGAGGGGCTTGCTAAGACTACTGAAAGCCTGCAGAAATCTTAGTTTATAGATTATAGAAGCCTGGGAGTATCTGAATGATCCCGCCAGGCTTTCGGCTCTATTTTTTGCGAGTGTTCAGACTTTTCACAAACCTGTTATGAAGACTTTGCCTCGTTAAGCAAGCCAGGCGCTGAAGTCTGTATAGGTATTCCGGAGCTACTCAGAGATCCCACAATTTAAAGGTCATACAATAAGCAATTGTGATGGCCTTTCAGTTTTTAGCCCCGTCTATTGACAACACTGGAGTAAAAACCCATCAGATAAGAGTTGGGCACTTCGATAACCGAGCGATGACCTGACTTTGCATAAAGCATCACTCTAAGGCTTTCTCGCTTCTTGAGAGCATTGGTGATCTGATTTTCACTCAATGTGACTTCCAGAGTTTCTTCAAGCATGCATTTAAATGCTGATGCACAGTTGAGGACTTTTCGATCGAGTTGGGATAGCTCAACCTCGTTTCCACCACTAAATGTGGCTGTGTCATAGTTGCGCCAGTTTTCTCGGTATGTGATATCAATACGCAGTTGGTATTGGCGGCTTCCGCCATTCTTGGGGGCAAGAGCACGTAGCATATAGTAGTACAGGTTGTGATCCGAGCCATCGGTGGTTGCCTGCATTGGAGGGCCGCTATATTCAGTTGCGTTATTTTCGGAACTATTATGTATCGTTACCGCCTGACGAACTTCACTAGCACTTTTTTGTGTGATGCTTGTGGTGGCGCTACATCCAGCTAGTAAGACAGCTGCCAGGTAGGTGGTGAACTTAGTCATAGGTCTTTTCCCAGTTTATTAGGGTTCTTTTATGGGGGGAGTATCTCATAATTGACGCTAATTGTAGGGATTGATGCATTTTTTTTGACAAATGCCAGCGATAAAGTTTTGCATAAGGTTTGAAAGACCAGGATGCTAATGAATCAGTTAAGTCTGTTAGAACATATAGTGTGAGCAAGCTTAGAGAGGCTAGGCGTAACGTTCGTTAAGGATAATTGTAAGGCTATGAATAGGATAATGGCAGTAGGGCATGAGTAGTCAATATCTGTATTTGCCTACAGAGAAGAAAAGCCACAAGTAATTCGTTCTTATTTTTTTCGAAAAGAAGGATTATCTGGCTCTTTTTATGTCTGTTTGGATAAGTGTCTTGGGGGTGAAATTTTATATAGGTTTAATGCTTTACTTGGGGGAATTTGTTTGTGGTATGTTATTTTTGATAAGACACAAGTCTCTCTAAATAGAATTTACAGCTAGCTTATGATGGTAGAGTCAAACTTAAGGTTTGTGCTTATACTTTGTATGTAGGGTAGAGGTGCTGTAATGAAAGTCAAGCATTCTGTAGTCATTTTCTTTTTGTTAGTAGTGGCTCTAGGTTTGCTGGTTTTTTCTTACAATTATGTTTTTGTTCGCGGTATCAAGTTTGATTCCCAGCCAATTACAGAGGAGTTAATAAAAAGCAATGAGGCGTTAGAGAAAAAGGAAACAATTAATATTCTGATCATTGAAGGGGGTGGCGTCAGGGGGCTTATTCCTCTCTATGTGATACAGCATATTGAGAAACAATTGGGGAAGCCTGTAGAGGAAGTGTTCGACGTCTTTAGTGGAGTTTCAACAGGTGCGATTATTGCCACCAGCTTGAATATTCCCCTTTCTCAATTGGGTCGGCTTGATTTTGATCATGACAACATTTCCTCAAGAAGTGAAAGGTTAATAAAGGTATATGAAAAAGAAAGTGAGTTTTTGTTTTCAGTGCCCTGGTATCATAATGCCTTGACATTAAATGGATACCTCTCGCCGCAATTTATGGGTGCCCATCTTTCAGAAGTCTTGGAAAGGAATTATTCTCCGGCGATGAACTTCACCAGCTTAAATAACTATGTGATTATCCCGTCGCTGGATGTACATAATGGAAGGTTGCATCTATTTAAGAATAGAGGGATAAAAGCTTTAGATTTGCCTACTAATACGCTTTATCAGCTTGTTGCTGCTGCATCGAGTGCAGAGGCTTTTTTTACCCCTGTTGATTTTGTGGGGCCAGACAAGAAGATTACTCATCGTTACTTTGCAGATGCAGCAATCACGGCTAATGATCCGGCTAACGTTATCTTGCATGATGTAATAAAAAATTTTCCAGGCAAAAACTACTACTTGCTGATTCTTGGTTCCGGAATACACCCAGTTCATACTATGGGTTTTGATTATAGAAGTCTAAAGAGTTGGGGGAAATTACGCTGGTTCCATGATGCAATATTTAGCATGACACGATCAATGGACTATCAGCAGATATTTTCTCTGGAAATTGCCGAGTCTTTGGCACCTTCGCGGGTGAAATATGATTATCTTAATGTTGAGCTTATTGACCCCTTTGTGGGTCCTTTTGATTACAAATCAATTGACAAGCTTAAGATTCTTTCAGATAGGCTTATTGACGAAAATGAAGAGGAGATTGATAAAATAGTGGATTATCTGAAGGGTGAAGGCAGCTGATACACTCCTCTTAAATTCTCTTTCTTCTTTTAATCATCTTATTAGTGTGGTTCAGGCCACATTCTACGGTGAATTTCCATGTGCTACTCCTTTACGGTCCCTAGTGACAAGACGCTGTCATTACTTCCTGTAGGGTTTAGAGCGGATGTGAATGCCTGGAATCAATTCCGCTTCAACCAGAAGTGGGAGAACTGCTCTGCTAAAGCGGAGGTTCGCCACGCGCTCGGGTTGAAGGGGCTACCTCGTGTCAGTCAATTCCGTCTTGCAGGGCCAGGCGAAAGAGTATACCCCCGCTATTTTGCGCCTAGTATAGTATGTGATGGAGGTAATAATTGGTTGCGCCCGCTACGTTACTCGATACGCCCATCCAACTCGGCTTGGGATCTAGCAGCAAAATACAGTCTATATAACGCTCGGCTAGATAGATTGCTTGAAGCAAAAACCTGGCGCCCCCTGATTGGCCGCCAGCATGGGATATTACCATTCACGAGTTTCTTTGAGTGGGTCGAACACAAGGGTAAGAAAGCTCAGGCCCAGTTTACCCCAAAGGGTAAAGATTTGATGTGGGCACCAATCCTTTGGGACTACTGGGAATCATTGGGGGGAGAGGTTGGTTACTTCTCATGCACCTTGATTACCGATGACCCGGCTCCAGAAGTTGAGGCGGTTGGCCATGACCGTAGTCCAGTTTTTCTAGGGGCGGATCATATGTTGACTTGGTTAAATGCTGAATCTAAATCAGCTGAGGGTTGGCAAGATTTCTTGGCTGGGCATCGTGAGCCAGTAGCTTATCGTCACCACATGATGGTATGAGCAATGGAAGCCGCTTGCTCATGGGCATATCCTGCCCGGTAGGTCTTTATTTTTACATGCTGCGCTCATGAGTAGTATGCGCTGTCCTTATGATGCTCACCTTTTTTTCTGTGGTGGTATTTGTGGCGCTGGACGGTCAGCTGACTTGTTAAAGTTATTGATGGGGGCGCGAGTAGTTACTAGTTACTGGCAGCCAATGAAAATATCCGCCAGTTCCTATCCGGGATGGGTATGAACTGATTGCGGAGGGAATGCCACGGTGCCAATTCGATACAGCAGGGGTGGAGCGGCTTTTGCTGTGAAGATCTTACAAAAGTTAAGTGGGGGAGCACAAAGGGCACAAACAAAAAAGCCCTGAAAAATCAGGGCTTTCTGCATGAATAATGGCGGTGGGGCAGGGATTCGAACCCTGGGACCTGTTACAGTCAACGGTTTTCAAGACCGCCGCTTTCGACCACTCAGCCACCCCACCAAATTGTGCTGTGCATTATACATAGCTTCGTGCTACATACAAGTGCCGTTTTAAATTTTTTCAATTAGTTCAATGGGTTAGGTGATTTATTGACCAGTCAAGGGAAATTCTTCAGATGTAAAAAGCCGCCAGCAGCTGAACTGCTGGCGGCTTTGATTGGTTGCTTAGCCTGCTTCTGCAGAATTGTGGTCAGTATTAGCCTGTGTTACTTGACGTGCCACACGCGGGTCATTGGCTGGGCGTGCAAGTGCGCGAGGGCTGTGCTGGATGGCCGCTGGTTGAGCGGTGTCTAGCGGCTGCTGGGAGCCTATGTCACGATGCTCTGTCACGATCGCCAACTCCAGCAATGGTTTGGGGTTGATGCGCGGGTCGTTGCCGGCGCGTCCCTGAGTTGCCGGCGTAGCGATTTCCTCAGAAGCTTTAGCTTCTGCAGCCATCATTTCCTCTCTGGCGATAGCGTCGCCTTGCTCTACCGATGCCTTTGCGGCTTCACTGGCTTCTTTTAGGGCAGTTTCTTCAGCATCTTCAGTTGCTGCGGTAGCCTCCACGTTAGTAGCAGGTGCCGACACTTTTGTGGCTTGTACTTCTTGAGAGGCTTTGGGGGTTACCAGGGTAGGAGAGGGTTGCTCTTCTCTGGTTGCAGTAACCTTTTCAGGTGTTACTGGCTGCTGAGCGGGTGCCTCGTTTGTGATTGCTGGCTGTGCCTTTGGGGAGGCCTCTGCAACTGGTTTTACTTCCGCCTGGCTTTCAGAAACCTTAGGCGCAAAAGGCTTTTGCTCAGGAGCCTTCACTACAGGCTTGGGCTCGGTTACCTGGGTGGGCTCGGGAGCTTTTTGCTCTTTGTGCTTGGGCTTCGCCGCCTCACTCACAGGAGCTTCGCTTAAGTTTTTGGCTGCGGTATCCCTGGATTTCCTGGCTTCACTTTCCGCTTCGTCAATCGCTTCATTGACTTCGCGATTTAGCTCTTCCTGGCTCTGAGCTACGGCTGTGGCGGCAGTGTTTTCTGTACGGCGGCCACGACGACGAGCTTGTGGACGGCCGCGAACATTGCTGGGGCGACGTGCCGGGCGATCCTGATCGGCGCTTTCATCTACCTGTGAGATGTTTTCGTTAGTGTTACCCTCGGAGACGTTGCCGCGATTTTCATCTTTACGGCGATTGTCTCCGCTACGGCGGCGGCGGCGACGGCGCTGTCCTTCACCGCGGTCGGCTCCGCTATCACGCTCATCGAACGACTTTGTGGTCTGCCTGGCTTCGCGCAGGTCATCGCTCTTGCTATCTTCGCGGCGATCGTCTTTGCGGCGAGTCTGACGTTCATTGCGACTGCCACGGTTGCCACCGCGCTGATTGCGATTACGGTTGCGATTGCGCTGGTAATCTTTACCGCGGTTTTGGGACTTCTGATGCTTTTTGGGCTCTTCTTCTTTGCTGGTGAAAAGCTCAGCAATAGCGTTTATCAGGCGGCTAAACAGACCTGGCTCCGGTTTTTTCTCCGGAGTTGGTGCCGGTGCGGTGTGCGCGAGCGGTTGTACAGCAGGCTGTGCTTGTGGGCGCTTAGGCTGCTCTTCTTTCTTGGTGACAGTTTCCTCTACGCTTCCAGATATTTTATAGGAGGTTTCAAGGGTAGATGTGTCGTCATCGCGTAGGCGCTGAACTTCAAAGTGCGGCGTTTCAATTTCCGCATTTGGTACGACCACTACGCGGGTTTTATTACGTGACTCAATTTGGGAGATCGCCTTGCGCTTCTCGTTGAGGAGGTAGGTGGCAACGTTTACCGGGGTAATTGCGCGAATCTCTGCGCTGCGCTCCTTCTTGGCCTCTTCTTCTACTAGGCGCAAGATAGAGAGGGCCAGAGATTTGGTGCCGCGAATAGTGCCTTGGCCGCTACAGCGGGGGCAAACGCGGAAGGTGGTTTCACCGAGAGATGGGCGCAGGCGCTGGCGTGACATTTCCAGCAAGCCGAAGCGGGAGATGCGGCCAACTTGTACACGGGCGCGGTCCATGCTGAGAGCTTTCTCCATGCGCTTTTCAACTTCGCGCTGATTGGACTTGCTTTGCATGTCGATAAAGTCGATCACGACCAGGCCGCCCATATCGCGCAGGCGCAGCTGGCGGGCAATCTCATCGGCGGCTTCCAGGTTGATGTTGCGCGCGGTCTCCTCAATGTCTCCGCCTTTGGTGGCGCGGGAGGAGTTGATATCAATGGAGACAAGTGCTTCAGTCACATCAATAACGATTGAGCCACCGGAGGGAAGTTTTACTTCGCGTTCAAAGGCAGTCTCAATCTGGCTTTCGATTTGGTATCGGTTGAAGAGCGGAATGCTATCTTCGTAGAACTTTACCTTGTGGGCGTAGTGGGGCATTACTTGTTCAGCAAAGCCCTTTACTAGTTTAAAGGCATCCGCATCATCAACAATAACTTCACCAATATCATCGCGCATGTAATCGCGAATCGCCCGGATGATTACATTGCTTTCCTGGAAGAGGAATTCGGGCGCGCTATTTTTGTCCGCTGATTCTTTGATTAAGCTCCACAGTTGCAGGAGGTAGTTGAGATCCCATTGCAGCTCTTCGCCACTGCGGCCCACACCGGCGGTGCGTACAATCATGCCCATGCCAGAGGGGACATCCACGCTGGCTAGGGCGTCACGTAGTTCAGAGCGTTCATCGCCCTCGATGCGACGGGAGATGCCGCCGGCACGGGGGTTGTTCGGCATTAGTACCAGGTAGCGCCCGGCGAGACTGATAAATGTGGTGAGGGCAGCGCCTTTGTTGCCGCGCTCTTCCTTATCTACCTGGACAACAACCTCCATCCCCTCTTTGACGACATCTTTAATCTTGATGCGGCCTTCGATGTCCTTGGGTTGCTTGAGGAAGTATTCTCGGGAAATTTCTTTCAGGGGAAGGAAGCCGTGGCGCTCTTCACCGTAGTCGACGAATGCGGCTTCAAGCGAGGGTTCTACACGGGTGATTTTACCTTTGTAGATGTTGGCTTTTTTCTGTTGACGGGTGCGATTTTCAATATCCAGGTCATAGAGCCACTGGCCGTCCACCAGTGCTACACGCAACTCCTCAGGCTGGGTTGCGTTGATCAACATTCTCTTCATGCGTGTCGATTTCCTTGCGTTGCGCAAAGGTGAGACACCGCTCATTGCAGGCTTGCTTATGGGCCGCCAAGAGGAGATGACCTGGTGGCGGGGCAGGGAAGTTAGAGAGGCTGTCTGTTCCGCAAATTCAGTCTACGCGGCCTTTCGAGACGAGCGTTCGCCCAACATTCCACTGCAAAAACTCCGGATATGCGATGCTGTGCTGCTATCCGTTGGCACTTACCAGTACCTTTCTTCCTTTAGTACCTTACGTTTAGTACTGCCCTGTACCGGGGCCGTGGGTTTCCATGGCCGGGTTGGGCGCCACCCTTGGGTCAGTTTCAAGCTGGGTGGCAAGGTTTGCGTCATCGTTTCTAGCTCTGTAGCTCGGCTTTTGGCCGCTACTCTTCTTCTATATTTTGTTGACCAGGTTAAAGTAAGCAGTTGTCTCCTGGTTGCCAGTTCGGTCGCTGGCATTATCTACAGAGCGGGACGCAAGTTTTGAGTCGTCCTTTCAAGCGCTGCGGGTCGCGGCCCGTCTTACCTTCGCGATTGTTACCCACTTAACTGTGGGCTGTTGTGCTGGTGAGGCCCCCTTGAGATTCTCGTTTTGGGGAGTGCTCATCAGCTAAGTTTTTATCAATAACACGGGTATGCCCGCGCACTGGCCGAACAGCAGTATTTTCTCCGAAGCCATGGCTATTTCTTCATGTGGGAAGCCGCCGATGACCGAAAACCAGCCGAATTCAGGCCGGCCGAATATAGCACGGGCAGGGAGGTGCTTCAATTGTCCTTGCGGCGGCGCTATGATGCGCGTCATGCGAAGTACACCTCCCCTGAAAACGGCTGCGGCCGACACTCCCTCTGATACCTGGAACCCCTCTGGTGGCGTGCAGTTTTTGACTGTGCCTGAAGAACTGGCTGGGCAGAGGATTGACAATTTCCTTCAGGCACGCCTAAAAGGTGTGCCCCGTTCACGCGTTTACCGAATCCTGCGCAAGGGTGAGGTAAGGGTAAATAAAGGACGGGTAAAGGCAGAATACAAGCTCGCGGCGGGCGATGTGGTGCGTGTGCCGCCAATTCGTGCGGCAGAGCAGGCTCCTGCCCCCCATGCTGGAGAGCAGCTACGCCAGTTGGTGCACGACTCCATACTTTATGATGACAAGGGCCTGCTTGTGATCAATAAGCCTGCCGGCCTTGCCGTTCATGGCGGTAGTGGCGTCCGGCTTGGCTTGATTGAAGTGCTCCGGCAGATGTATCCGCAGAGCCCATTTATTGAGCTTGTGCATCGCCTCGACCGGGATACTAGCGGTGCGATCATGGTGGCGCGCAAGCGTAATGTTTTACAGCATGTGCAGGCGGAACTGAGGGGCGGACGGATTGGGAAGTCTTATCTGGCGCTGGCGGTAGGTAAATGGCCTCGAGGTAGGAGGGTTGTTGAAGCCCCGTTGCGTAAAAATACCCTCAAGAGTGGTGAGCGGATGGTCGCGGTGCATCAGGATGGAAAGGCTTCCGAGACGCGCTTCCAGGTGTTGGAGCGTTTTAAAGCGGCAACACTGTTGGGCGCAGAGCCGGTAACCGGGCGCACCCACCAGATTCGCGTGCACGCCCAGTTTGTTGGTTGTCCCCTGGCGGGTGATAATAAGTACACCGGTGATGAGGATAACCGTGCGTTTCGTGAGCGAGGCCTTAAGCGTCTTTTCCTGCACTCGGCTTCTGTGCGCTGCACGCTTCCAGACGGCACCGATGTGCATGTTGAAGCGCCGCTACCCACTGAAATGCAAGCGCTATTAAAGAAGTTGCGAGACGAGTAAAGGGGCGCGGCGATGCTGGTTATTCTCGATTGGGATGGCACTGTTTGTAATTCCGAGGCGCGGATTGTTGGCTGCATGTTGCGCGCGGCGGCGCGAGTTGGTTTGCCGGCACTTTCTCCTGGAGCGGTGAGCAATATTATTGGGTTGGGTTTGCCGGAGGCGGTGGCCACTCTTTTTCCTGAGGCTGTTGATAAAGATCGGCAAGCCTTGAAGCAATTCTATTCAGAGGAGTGGATGGCGGCGCGAGTGGAACCCCTACCTTTATTTGATGGGGTTTTAGATACTTTGGATGCGTTGCTTTGCCAGGGGCATCAGTTGGCGGTCGCCACGGGGAAGAGTCGTCGAGGCCTCAGTCGGGAGTTTGAAGAGCATGGCATGGAGCACTTATTTATAGCGAGCCGCTGTGCAGATGAAACTGCTTCCAAGCCAGACCCATTGATGCTGAGTGAACTGCTAGCTGAAGTTGATTGCGGTGTTGATGATGCGGTGATGGTTGGTGACACCACTTATGACTTGGCAATGGCGGCAGCGATTGGTATGCCCGCCGTGGGGGTTAGCTATGGCGCTCATTGCCCAAGTCGCCTGCGGGAGTGTAATCCCCAGGCGATTATCGATGAGTTTTCCGGGTTGCTGGGTTGGCCGCCGCTTAGCTCTTAGCAGTTGATTTCAGTGGATCTATACCAAATTCGCCGAGCAGATCTACCAGACGAATTAGGGGTAAACCTATAAGAGTGTTGATGTCGGTGCCGTCGAGCTTTTCAAATAATGCTATACCGAGGCCCTCCACTTTAAATGAGCCTGCACAATCGTAGGGCTCTTCCAGCTCAATATATTTTTCAATTTGCGGAAGGCTGAGTGGCCGGAAATACACTGTAAAGGTTTCCACGGTGCTCACTTGGCGGTTGCTTGCGCTTTCCAGCAAAGACAGCCCTGTATGGAAGGTAACTTTGTTGCCGGAGCAGGCCTGTAATTGAGCAATGGCTTTGTCGCGGTTACCGGGCTTGCCCAGAATTTGTCCCCGGCATTCTGCAACCTGGTCGGAGCCGATGATCAGGGATTGGGGGTTGTCTCGCATTAAAGCGCGAGATTTTTCCTGTGCGAGCCTTAAGGCAAGGGCGCCAGCGGCCTCCCCTGGCTTGGCATCTTCATTTATATGGGGAGATGCGGTCTGAAAGGGGAGGTGGAGTTGCTTCAGTAGCGCCCTGCGGTAGGGGGAGCTGGAAGCTAGTATCAGTGTGGAGGCCATTATTTGGGCGGTTCCATGGTTGTTAGGTCAAAGTTTGTGACCGAGCGATACTGCAGTGACTGAATTGTTTTGACAAGGGTAGGGTGAGTCCATAGAATTGCGCGCTTATGTCGATAGCCCCCTCTAAATCAGTATTGCCTAAGAGCGTTGACGCTCGGAAATTGGTGCAGCGCGAGCAGTATCTGGAAGGTATTTTGCCTCTGGAGTCACTGCAGCGACTACGTGAAGCCGTTGAGTCTGTGAAAGGGGAGGTCGAGGCTGAAATCCAATTTGGCCGCGACCTGCAAAATCACCTCACTGTTAGCGGTAAGGTGCACTGCACGGTGGATTTGTTATGCCAGCGTTGCCTGCATCCTGTAGGCGAGCAACTCGAGGCGCAGTTTTGCTGGGGTATCGTTTGGTCTGAAGAGCAGGGCAAGGCTCTTCCCAAAGACTTGGATCCGGTGATTCAGGATGGCGATGAGCTGGACTTGCACCAGATCCTCGAAGATGAAATTTTGCTCAATCTGCCGATGGTGGCTTATCACGATGAGGAGTGTGTCTCCAAGGAGACTTTCCATATTGGTGAGAAGGCATCTGAAGCGGGCGAGCAACGGGAAAACCCCTTTAAAGTGCTGGAGCAGTTGAAGGGTTCTTCGGGAAAATCCTAGATTTTCTCTTAGAGTTTGGGCTCGCCGGTAGGCGCCCCGGTTCCAGCGAAATTTGTTTATTTTAGGAGCTAGCAATGGCTGTTCAACAAAACAAGAAGACTCGTTCCCGTCGCGGTATGCGCCGTTCACACGACGCGCTAGGCGCCGGTGCAACTCTCTCCGTAGACCCGACTACTGGTGAAAAGCACCGTCGCCACCACGTGACCAAAGATGGTTTCTACCGTGGTCGCAAGGTGATCGACATCGGCGGCGGCTCCGAAGAAGAGTAAGCTTTGTCCAGCCAATTGCGATTGGCCGTGGATGCAATGGGCGGGGACTTAGGTCCCCGCTCTGTCGTTCCGGCCTGTATTAGATTTCTTCAAAATTTCCCTGAAGCGCAGTTGAAACTTTTCGGCCCGCGCGCGCAATTAGAAGCTCTGCTCCTCGAGCAGCGCCACGCTCAAATTCCCGATCGCCTTGAAATCATCCCTTGTGAGCAGGTTGTTACCCAAGAGTGCAACCCTTTGCAGGCGGTTCGCCATAAGCGCAACTCCACTATGGCCCAAGCTCTAAAAGCTGTGGCGGAAGGTAGTGCCCAGGCAATGGTTACCTCTGGAAATACCGGCGCCCTTTTGGCCTTAAGTCGCAGTGTTCTGGGTAATATTGAGGGCGTTCGCAAGCCGGCACTGGGCAAGTCTGTACCCTCAGGGCACGGTTCCTGCTACCTTTTGGATCTCGGCGCAAATGTGGGGTGCAGCGCGGAAGATCTACTGCAGTTTGCGCGTATGGGTATTGAGGCTCAGCATCTCCACACTGGCGTTCCGCGTGCGGACATTGAGGTTGCACTGCTGAATATTGGTGCCGAGGCGCACAAAGGTACTGCTGAAATACGCAGGGCGGCCGAGCTCCTCGATGGGGATCCACAGGTTAACTATGCGGGTTTTGTGGAGGGGCACGACATCTTTACCGGGGCTGTCGATGTAGTTGTGTGCGACGGTTTGATGGGAAATGTTGCCATGAAATCCGCCGAAGGCGTGATTAGACTGATGGGTCAAAAAGCGTTCACCATTGAGAAAAAGGGGTGTTTCAAACGTTTTTTTGGCCAATTAGCCATAAAGCTGTTGCGAAAATGGCGCACACAGGTGGAACCCGCTCGCTATAATGGCGCCAGCTTTGTAGGGGTGAAGGGCAACGTGATTAAAAGTCACGGGGGTGCCAGCAGCGAAGCTTTTTACCGGGCTATGGTGACGGCAAAAGAATGTGCCGATGCCGATTTGGCTGCCAGAGTTGGCGCCGCCTTGGTACAAGCTGGCGAGCGAAACTCAAAGGAAATGGGGTAGATACTACACCTCCCTCCTACTGAAATTTGCCAAACAGGTTTAAGGATATCTTATGACCAATGCCGCGCTTGCATTCGTCTTTCCGGGGCAGGGATCTCAAAAGATCGGCATGCTCTCCGAAATTGCTCAGGAGGCCCCTGAAATCCAATCCACCTTTGCTGAAGCCTCAGAAGTTCTGGGATATGACCTCTGGGATCTCTGTCAAAATGGTGAGCAGGAAGCAATCAATCTTACCCAGCGTACACAACCTCTTCTTTTAGCCTCCAGTGTTGCTCTCTATCGCCATTGGCGCGCTCGTGGTGGTGCGGTGCCCGCTCGCATGGCAGGGCATAGTCTTGGGGAGTGGTCGGCATTGGTGTGTTCCGGTGTCCTGGCTTTTAAAGATGCTGTCCACCTGGTTCGTGAACGTGGCCGCCTGATGCAGGAAGCTGTACCCGTGGGTACAGGAGCTATGGCCGCAGTGATTGGGCTTGATGATGATGTGGTGGGAGAGCTCTGTGCTAAAGCCGCTCAAGGTGAAGTGGTGGCTGCGGTGAACTACAACTCTCCGGGCCAGATCGTAATTGCAGGCAATAGTGCTGCTGTGGAAAGGGCGATAGATGCCTGTAAGGCGGCCGGTGCAAAGCGTGCCATGCCTTTGCCGGTGAGTGCGCCATTTCATACTGAGTTAATGCGTCCGGCAGCGGAGAAGCTCGCCCCGCAGATCGAGGCGGCGGAATTCAGTGCCCCGCAAATCCCTGTTGTACACAACGTGCATGCCGAAACTGAATCTGATCCTGCGAAGATCAAGGCTTTGATGATTGAGCAGATATATAGTCCGGTTCGCTGGACTGCCTGTGCGCAAAAGCTGATAAACGATGGTGCTTCCCAGCTGGTCGAGTGTGGTCCGGGTAAGGTGCTGGCTGGTCTCATTAAACGTATTGATCGGAGTGCCGTTTGTCACGGTATAGACACTCCCAGCAGCTTTAATGAGGCGCTGAGATCTACAGCTGCCTGAGTTGCTCAGGCACGATGGCAATGGTCAAATAAGGATAAAGCAAGTATGAGTCTGAAGACCTCCCTTGAGGGCAAAGTTGCCTTGGTCACTGGTGCCAGTCGCGGCATAGGTGCAGCAATTGCGGATATGTTGGGCAGCCAAGGTGCAGTGGTCATTGGTACTGCCACTAGTGCTGGCGGTGCCGAAAAAATTAGTGCGCGTTTCGCCGAGCAGGGCTTCAATGGCGCAGGTATGGTACTTGATGTCACCAGTGCGGATAGTATCGCTGGGCTGCTAGAAGTAGTGAAAAATGATTTTGCGGCGCCGACCATTTTGGTTAATAACGCGGGAATCACAAAAGACAACTTGCTCATGCGCATGAAAGATGATGAGTGGGACTCGGTGATCGAGACAAACTTATCCGCTGTCTACCGTATGACAAAAGCTTGCCTCAGAGATATGACTCGGGCGCGCTGGGGGCGTATCATCAATATCAGCTCCGTGGTGGGTAGCATGGGCAACGCGGGTCAGAGCAATTACGCGGCCACCAAGGCTGGAGTAGCGGGTTTTGCTCGGTCTTTGGCTGCAGAGATCGGCTCTCGCGGCATTACTGTGAATACGGTCGCCCCGGGTTTTATTGATACCGATATGACCAAAGTGCTGCCTGAGGCGCAGCGCGAGGCGCTTCTTGGTAAGATCCCTCTGGGTCGTTTGGGGCAGCCTGAAGAGATTGCCTCTGTTGTGGCCTTCCTGGCGAGTGATGCCGGAGCTTATGTCACGGGGGAGACGATACATGTCAATGGCGGCATGTATATGGCCTGAGGTACGTTGAAAATATTTCAATAACCTATTGATTTTTAAAAGTTTTTTGTATTTGCTGATGGTGCCGCAGAGCCGTGCATTACAACCCTAAAAACTTGGGGTACAATGGCCTCTGAATTATCCAAAAGCTGTGTGAGCCGGTCGTTATCGCTGTTAATTGGATTGGCGAAATAACAATAGCGACTAAAACAGATTTTTACCCACTAGGAGTTAAATTGAATCATGAGCAGCATTGAAGAGCGCGTTAAAAAGATCGTTGCTGAACAACTGGGCGTGAAGGAAGAAGACGTTAAGCCTGAAGCCTCTTTTGTTGAAGATCTGGGCGCGGACTCACTCGACACAGTTGAGTTGGTAATGGCTTTGGAAGAGGAATTCGAAACCGAAATCCCCGATGAAGAAGCTGAGAAAATCACAACTGTTCAGCTGGCAATTGATTACATCAAGGACAACCTTGGTTAATTCCTGCTGGGTGGTTTAGGCGCGAACAGTTTTATTACTGTGCGTAGCCAAGCGTTTCTGAGAGCCGTTCTATGTTACATAGCGCGGCTCTCTTTATATTTGCACTATGGAATTGTGACTGCTGTTCTAGTGTTGATTCCTTCGTACGTAGATTGAAGGGAGAGCAGTGGCAGTAAGAGTTTCGGGGGGACCGCAGTGTCGCACAGAAGAGTTGTTGTAACCGGAATGGGCGCAGTGAGCCCGCTGGGTAACACCGTAGAGGAGACTTGGTCTGGCATCCTAAAGGGCGTCAGTGGAGCTGCTCCAATAGAGTCATTCGATGTTTCGGCGTTCTCAACCCGCTTCGCCGCTATGGTGAAAGATTTTGATCCGACTCCTTATGTAGCCGCAAAAGATGCGCGCAAGATGGACACTTTCTTGCAATATGGCCTGGTTGCGGGTAACCAGGCGATGGAAGATAGCGGTCTGGAAATTAATGAAGAGAATGCGTCGCGTATGGGGACCTGTATCGGTTCCGGTATGGGAGGCATTTTGGCTATTGAAGATAATGCCCTGTTGATTGCCGACAAGGGCCCCCGACGAGTGTCACCATTTTTTGTGCCGGGTGCCATCATCAATATGGTCGCTGGCAATTTATCGATAAAATTTGGTCTTCGGGGCCCAAATCTCGCTGTCACAACAGCCTGTACTACTGGCACTCATGCTCTGGGATTGGGTATGCGGACCATTCAGTATGGCGATGCGGATGTTATGGTGTGTGGCGGGGCCGAAATGGTCACTACGCCTGTTGGGCTCGGTGGTTTCTGTGCGGCCAGAGCGCTCTCTACGCGCAATGATGACCCCAAGACGGCCAGCCGCCCCTGGGATAAAAGTCGAGATGGTTTTGTGCTGGGAGAGGGAGCCGCGGTACTTGTCCTGGAGGAGTACGAGCACGCGAAAGCCCGCGGCGCAAAGATTTACGCAGAGCTTGCAGGCTTTGGTATGAGTGGCGATGCCCATCACATGACTTCGCCTCCAGAAGATGGTGCTGGAGCTGCGCTCTCCATGCAGAATGCACTTAATGACGCCGGTATGAATGCTGCTGATATCCAGTATATCAATGCTCATGGCACCTCTACGCCATTGGGAGATACGGCTGAAATTCAGGCTGTTCGTGAGGTTTTTGCAGATTCTTTAGAAGAGCTGGCGGTAAGTTCTACAAAGTCTATGACTGGCCACCTTCTCGGTGCTGCAGGAGCTCTTGAAGCAGTTTTCTCTGTCCTCGCTCTGCGCGATCAAATGGCGCCGCCAACAATCAATTTGTATGACCCAGACGAGGCTTGTGAAAATATCAATCTAGTGCCTCAGGAGGCCCAGCCTAGAGTAATTAATTCGGTACTATCTAACTCTTTTGGGTTTGGTGGCACCAATGGTTCATTAATCTTCAAGCGAACCTGATCTGTCTGCCCGCCTCTGGGCGGGCAACTCCCTTCCTGATATGTGCAAATTGCCACAATTTTTTCTCAGAAGCCGACCTGTGCAGAGCTTGCCTGCTGATGAGAGTTACGAAGATGGAATCCTCGAAACCATGCGCTGTCACAACGGAAGGTTGCCGCTGTGGCCGCTACACCGAGAGCGCCTGGCCCGGAATGCTGGTTTGGATGAGCTGCTTCTTAAAGAGATTGATCAGTGCATACCCCGGTTGGTTGAGCAGCTTAACCAGAAAATGGCGATCGCCCGATTGCGGCTGGGTTCGGTTGGTGGTGAGTGGTGCTGGGATCTGTCCTTGTTGCCGCTAAATTTGACTGCCGAGACTGAACTTGGAGTTCGGCTTTACCCCTGTAAGACCTATCTACCGCTTTCAAAAAGTAGGAACTTAGGCAGCAAACTTCTATGTCGCAATCGATATAATAAGGCGAAATCTGAGCTTCCTGACGGGGAGCGTATCGATGGCCTGATGTTAGATAGTGAGGGCAGGGTTATCGAGAGCTTGCGTTGTAATTTACTGGCTCGCTTTGGTAATACCTGGATAACGCCTGATTTGCATCGCTGTGGTGTCCGGGGCGTCATGCGGGACTGGTTATCCAGTGAGATTCAGTGGCAGGAGCGAGATTTAGAAATTCGGGATCTGAGCGGGGCTGATGAAGTAGCATTGTGTAACAGCGTGCGCGGGGTATTGCCGGTTGTCGAGATTATCGGTCATCAACGTTGGCCGATCGGGGCTGGTGTTCGAGGGTTGCAGCATTTGATCATGGAAACATTGTGGTAAAGAAAAAGCGGACAAGCTCTCCTTTCAAGTTTTGGAAAATCCTGTTTAGTGGTTTTCTCCTCGTTGCCTTATTGGGCGGAGCCTCTCTGTGGATGTTACAGATGGCCCTAGCGTCTCCGCTGGCTGTGGGAGAAAAGGGCCTGCAATTCCAAGTGCAAAAAGGTAGCAGCTTATCTGGAACCTTGCGGAAATTGAAAAGTGACGGGGTGATTAGCTGGCCGCGATTGATTCTTGCCTATGCCTATTGGGAGGGCAAAACCGATATCCACTCTGGTGAGTATCTGATACCCAGCGGAAGTACGGCAGTGGATTTAATTACCCGGTTAAACCGGGGTGACGTCACCATTTATCGACTTACTTTAGTCGAGGGGTGGACTTTCCGGCAGGCGCTGCAAAAGATTCGCTCGGGGCAGAGGGTTGTTAGATCTGAGGCTGGCAGTAGTGTCAGTGCCGCGGCCAGGGCTCTTGGCCTGAAAGAGGGTGCTGAGGAAGGTTGGATTTTCCCAGATACCTATGTATATCGCTCTGGGACTACAGATATTGAGCTTTTACGCGAAGCGTATGAACGTATGCAGCGCGTGCTGGATGAAGAGTGGCAGGCAAAAGAGGATGGCCTCCCTTACGCAACACCCTATGAGGCCTTGATTATGGCTTCGTTGATTGAAAAGGAAACTGGTCAGCCTTCCGAGCGAAGTCAAATTGCCGGAGTTTTTGTGCGGCGCCTAAATATGGGCATGCGCTTGCAAACCGATCCCACCGTAATTTATGGGCTGGGGGAAGACTATGATGGTAACCTCACCCGAGCACACCTTCGCCAGCCAACCCCGTATAATACTTATGTAATCAATGGGCTCCCCCCTACGCCAATTGCACTGCCGGGACGCGCGGCTATCCGCGCCGCACTGAACCCAAAGCCCGGCAAAAGCCTGTATTTTGTAGGTAAGGGGGATGGTTCACATCATTTCTCAGCCACTCTGACAGAGCACAACCGTGCGGTGCGGGAGTATCAGCTGAAAAGACGAGCGGATTACCGCTCCAGTCCGGCAAAAGGAAATTAGAAATAGTGTCGCGCGGAAAATTTATAACCCTGGAAGGCGGGGAGGGGGTTGGCAAGTCTACCAACCTGCAGTTTATTACCCAGTGGTTAACTGATCGTAATATTCCATTTATTCAAACCCGTGAGCCAGGCGGCACTCCCCTGGCTGAGCAGCTGCGGGAGTTGCTACTGGCTAAGCGTGACGAGGCTGTTGATCCCACGGCGGAGCTGCTTATGGTTTTTGCCGCTCGAGCACAACATCTGGCGAAAGTGATTATCCCGGCCTTGAAACGGGGTGACTGGGTGATTTGTGACCGCTTTACTGATGCCACTTATGCCTACCAAGGTGGGGGGCGAGCGCTTGACAGGGCTCTAATCGAGCGCTTAGAAAATGATGTGCAGGGAGATTTGCGGCCTGATAAGGTGCTTCTTTTAGATTTGGACCCGCAAATAGGTTTACAGCGCGCTGCCAGTACTGGAGCTGCCGACCGGTTTGAAAGTGAGCAGCTGGCTTTCTTCCACCGGGTGCGTGAAGCTTATCGTGAACGTGCTCAGGCAGCCCCTTCGCGCTATGCCGTTGTCGATGCTAGTCAACCTTTAGTGCAGGTCCAGCAACAGCTGGGGCAGGAGTTACAGCGGCTTCTTTGATGCACGCTTTAAAATATGGTCACCACTAGTGTGGTGAAGTTTCCAGTTACAAATTTGGCAATTGGCAGTGTCTGAAGTACCTGAACATACCCCTATTCCTTCTTTACTACCCTGGCAAACGGAACAGTGGCAACGGCTTGGTACCCAGTGGCGCGCTGGTCGATGCCCTCATGCCCTATTACTGAGTGGCCAGCCTGGTCTTGGCAAACGCGCTTTTGCTGAGGCTTTTTCTGCGCTGGTATTGTGCGAGCAGCCCAGAGAAGGGCAGGCCTGTGGAAGTTGCAAGGATTGCCACCTTTGGCAGGCGGGGTCGCACCCGGATTTTCTTCGGGTAGAGCCTGAAAAGGTAGGCGGTCCGCTTAAGGTTGAACAGATTCGCCAGCTGGGGGATTTTGTCTCCCGCACCAGTGGGCGCGGGGGGGCGCGCTTGGTATGGCTGGCGCCAGCGGAAGCTATGAACATCAATGCGGCCAATGCGCTATTAAAAAACCTGGAGGAGCCTGCGGCATCAGTGATTTTCCTTCTGGTCAGTGACTCTCCCGCAGGTTTACTGCCAACAATTCGCAGTCGTTGCCAAGCTGTTGCTTTTCCATCCCCTTCTGCAGAAATGGCATTGCAGTGGCTGCATGGATATGGTTTGAAGGAAGGTGCGGCAACCAAGGCCCTGGCGTTGGCCGGTGGGGCGCCATTATTGGCTGCGCAATTGGCCGAGCCAAAATGCGAGGAAGTTCGGGAGCGCTTTCTGGGGGAGCTAATTGCCCTAGCTCAGGGTAGTGCAAGGGCTGTGGCAGCTGCAGGTCGCTGGGAGACTCCGCCCGAGCCTGCAGATCTGGCCCAGCTTATTCAATTTTGGCAGCAGTGGGTTGCCCAAATGGCTAGGGTGCGCAGTTGTGATTCCACTGGCGATACTCAGGTTATGACCCTTCTTCAGAGGTTCCCAGGAATAGGGCAAGGCAGTTTGCGCCCACTGTTTGGTTTTTACGATCACCTCGTTCAGGCGCGTAAGGGGCTTGCGAGTGGAGCGAATCCCAATCGTCGCTTGTTGCTGGAGGAGTTGATGATACGGTGGTCTAGGCTTTTTGCTTAATGAGAAATGTAAAGCCGTAACCACACGCGGGGGCATTAAGCTTCTTTCTACCGGGAACGTGTAGTGTTCTGGACAGAAACAGTACGCTCAGATAAGTTAGCGCAACATTTAAAACATTGAGGTTGAGCATGAAAGCCATGGGAGGCGGTGCCCGAAACGGCATCCTATCGCTGAAAATCCAGGATAAGTCGGTTCTCTATGCCGCTTATATGCCCTTTGTAAAAAATGGTGGCTTGTTTATCAGCACGGATAAATCCTACAGCCTCGGCGATGAAGTATTCCTGTTGTTAAGCTTGATGGATGAGCCGGAAAAAATTCCGGTGGCAGGCAAGGTTATCTGGATAACCCCTAATGGAGCCCAGGGAAACCGTACGCCGGGTATTGGCGTTCAGTTTGGTGACAAGGACAACATTGCACAAAACAAGATAGAAACTTACCTGGCTGGCACCCTTGAATCCAGTCGACCTACTCACACGTTGTAATTTTCACATGCTCGTAGATTCTCATTGTCACCTGGATAGACTGAAACTCGATAAATTTGATGGCGATCTGGATGCAGTCTTGGAGTTCGCACGCAGCCGAGGAGTTGGGAAATTCCTATGTGTTGGTATCAGTCTGGAAAATGCAGATGCCGTCGTAGAAATCGCCTCAAAATATGAGGATGTTGTTTGCTCTGTTGGAATACATCCGCTGGATGTTGAATCCGGTCTCGCTGGGGTGGACGAACTGATCGCGATGGCTGAGCGTCCCAAGGTAGTGGCACTTGGGGAGACTGGTCTTGATTATTATTACAGTACGGACACCAAAGAGACCCAACAGCAGAGCTTTATTGCTCACTTGCAGGCCGCAGGTCAGGTGGGGTTGCCGGTTATTGTGCACACACGCGATGCTCGTGAAGATACAATTCAGTTGATTCAAGAGTACGGAAACCCACAAACAGCCGGTGTATTGCATTGCTTCACTGAGAGCTGGGAGATGGCCAAGGCCGCATTAGATCTCAACTATTACATTTCCCTCTCCGGTATTGTGACATTTAAAAATGCTGAGGATCTGCGCGATGTTGCGCGCAAACTGCCGCTCGATCGCCTGTTGGTGGAAACAGATTCTCCCTACCTTGCACCGATCCCTTATCGTGGCAAGCCCAATATCCCGGCATATGTGCGAGAAGTAGCCGAATTTATTGCTGAGTTGCGCGGAATTTCATACGAGCAGCTGGCTGAAATCACTACAGAAAACTTTCTCCGATTATTTCCTCGGGCTGCCTAAGCCCGGCTAGTTAGAAGTTCCCTATATGATGAAGCAACAATTGCAGGTCATGCTGACCCTGCAGGACGAAATTAATACCGTTGTTAACAAAAACTGGCGTGCGCAAAATTTTGCCTGGTATCGCGCGATCTGGGTAGAAAGCGCGGAACTCTTGGATCATTACGGCTGGAAGTGGTGGAAAAAGCAGCAACCGGATATTGACCAGGTAAAGTTGGAGCTGGTGGATATCTGGCATTTTGGCCTGAGCCTTGAGCTGCAACAGGGCTCTCCGGCCCAAGTTGCTGAAAAGATGCTGAGGGAATTAGAGGCTGGCCAGCGAGAGCCCGGTGATTTTCGTGAAGACCTGGAGGCCTTTACTTTGAGCACCTTGGCAAGTAAACAATTCGATCTGCCAGGGTTTGCGCAGCTTCTTGCCGACACAGAGATGCCTTTTACTGAACTGTATCAACGTTATGTAGGAAAGAACGTACTCAATCGATTCCGCCAGGATAACGGTTACAAAGAAGGAACTTATGTGAAGAACTGGGGCGGACGTGAAGACAATGAGCACTTAGCGGAAATCGCTGCTGAGCTTGATGCCTCGGCAGTAGATTACAGCGAGCAGGTTTATCGCATTTTGCAGCAACGTTACCGGGAAACTGCCTCGGCTTGAGCCTTTTTTTGGCGTCTCTTATAAAAAATTAAAGTTTTGTTAGGCAAATTGAGTTGGGAATTGCTCCGCTTGAGGTGAAATTTGCTCAAGAGGCCCTATAATGCGGCCGCTTACAAACGAGGAGAACTATCGTGAAAGCACCTGTTCGTGTTGCTGTTACCGGCGCTGCCGGTCAGATCAGCTATTCGCTGCTGTTCCGCATCGCTTCCGGCGAGATGCTGGGTAAAGATCAACCAGTTATTCTGCAGCTGCTGGAAATTACCCCGGCACTAGAAGCGCTGAAAGGCGTTGCTATGGAGCTTGAAGACTGCGCCTTCCCGCTGCTCGCGGGTATCGTTCAGTCCGATGACGCTACTATTGCGTTCAAAGATGCAGATTATGCTTTGCTGGTCGGCGCGCGTCCCCGTGGACCGGGTATGGAGCGCAAAGACCTGCTGGAAGCTAACGCTGCTATCTTCTCTGCACAGGGTAAAGCCCTGAACGACGTTGCTTCTCGTAACGTAAAAGTACTGGTTGTTGGCAACCCGGCTAATACCAATGCCCTGATTGCTCAGCGCAATGCGCCAGACCTGGACCCGCGTAACTTCACCGCGATGACCCGTCTGGATCACAATCGTGCTCTGTCCCAGCTGGCGAATAAAACTGATTCCAGCGTTAACGACATTACCCATATGACCATTTGGGGCAACCACTCTTCCACTCAGTACCCAGACCTGCACCAAGTGAAGGTTGCCGGTGCTGCGGCGATGGATAAAGTGGAGCAGGAGTGGTACGAAAACGACTTCATCCCGACGGTTCAACAGCGTGGTGCAGCTATCATCAAGGCGCGTGGTGCTTCCTCTGCGGCTTCTGCTGCCAATGCTGCTATCGACCATATGCGCGATTGGGCCCTGGGCACCGCTGAGGGTGACTGGACCAGCATGGCTGTATTCAGCGATGGTTCCTACGGTATTCAGGAAGGCCTGATTTACTCTTTCCCTTGCACCTGCAAAGGTGGGGATTGGGAAATCGTACAGGGTGTTGAGATCAATGAGTTCTCCCGTGAGAAGATGACTGCAACCGAGCAGGAGTTGGCGGAAGAGCGTGATGCAGTCGCTCACCTGCTGCCCTAACCCTGTCGATTGATCGGCCTTGATGGCCGGTTCGTCTAAAAAGCCCGCACCGGTGTGCGGGCTTTTTTATTTGGCTCTTCGGCGCTGATTTATTGACTTCGCTGTAGCTATAAAATCGCCAGCTAGTCCAGATAAAAAAGTTTGCGTATTTCAAGTAAGAAGTAAGCGATACCAAGTGAGGGCATTTCCTCTTATTTTTTCAATCCCGCCAACAGTGGCTTATTCAGAAAGGCTAGATTAGGGTTCCTTTAGCCGCAGCTTAATAAAGTGACTTTTGCTAATGGTATTTAAAATAGAATTGGGTAGCCTGAATACTGGCGGGTCGTTATACGAGTGTGGGCTGATGGCGGCGGCACTACACTGATTAGGTAAGTATTGTCTGGAAGTATTTGCCATGGTCACAGAAGTCGGCCGCCAAGCCCCTCGATGCGCCTGTATTCTTCTTCAGCCTAATCAATCCCTGTCGGCAACGGGAAATCTTTGGGTGTTCTTTTCCCTGGTTGGTGTTTCCCTTGGTATTAGTTTGGCTTTTGCCTTTGCTGGGGCTTGGATGATCCTGCCATTTGCAGGGTTGGAAATTTTACTACTTGCAGTTTTATTCACCTATGTCTACCTAGAAGGGACCCGTCGCGAAGTAATCCGCATTAGCGATGAGCGGGTTGTGTTCGATTGTTGTAAAGGGTTCCGCCAGCAATCTGTCTATCATCGGGAGTTCTCACGGGGAAATCTTGCCTTGCTGGTGAGGATGGGTAACAGTCCGGCTGAGCCTGCCTCGGTGACCTTTAGCGGTCCAGAAGGATGCCTGGAGGTAGGTGAGTTTTTGACCGATGCAGAGAAGGCAGAGTTAGTGCAAAAGCTGAGGAAAATAGGCATTTTTGCGCGCAGGGAGAAGGAGTTTCGCTTGCACCAGTTTTGAATGATGGAGTTCTTGGCATTTCAGTTAGTACTTTTCGTTATAATCCCCCCAAAACGTAAACCAACACTTCAGGGGATTTCTTATGTCTTTTCCCAAAATTGGCAATTTGGCACCGGCATTCACACTGACAAACCAAAGCGGAGAGAAGGTTTCACTGAAAGATTTCCGCGAAAAAAGCAATGTTGTGCTTTATTTCTACCCAAAGGCACTGACCCCAGGTTGTACAACACAGGCTTGTGGTATCCGGGATAGTGCCGATGCGTTTAAGGAGCTAGACACTGTTGTTCTCGGTGTGAGCCCAGACCCAGAAGCTAAGTTGCAGCGATTTATTGATAAACATGAGCTGAACTTCGACCTCCTGTCCGATGAGGATCACAAGATTGCGGACAAGTACGGTTGCTGGGGGCTGAAGAAGTTTATGGGCAAAGAGTATATGGGGCTAATCCGGACAACTTTTATCATCGACAAAAGTGGACGCTTACGCCATGTTATCGACAAAGTGAAAACCAAGACCCACAGTGATGATGTGCTTGGCTGGGTGGCTGAAAATCTGGATTGATTATCTGTTACACAGCTTCTGCAAACTCTTTCTAAGGGGGTAGGGTAGCCTCTGGCCCCCGAATTTCCTTGAGTTTTCATTGAAATTGCGTACAGGGACCATTCAATTTTGTCTTCTGCGGCACAATAAGATGAAAAAAACCACTGTCGTCCCTTGCATTCTCAATTCTTGGTCTATACTGGCAGATGTAAAGGAAAGGTGCGCCGGCGAGAGAGTGTTTCTCTTTGGGTATTGCCGGAGCGGTTAGTTTAAAAATTGTACATCTCTGTGAAGGATTCGATGTCTGTTTTTGGTGCATCCCGCATCGAGTAGTAGTCCGCCGAAGTTGTAGGTGTGTTGGTGTGGGCAGGGGCAACCGGGATTCGCTGGATGCGGACATAGAAAAATAACTGCGGCTCACGGAACTCAAAAGGAGCAGCTCGATGAACCATACTCAGCCCGACCAGACTTCGCTCTCTGAAGATAAATCCCTGCAGCAGGCCAGAATATCCGGCGACCCGAATATTCTCGACCAGCTGCTGGCCCCACCGGAAGCTACCAGCTTTGGCATTGCTGCCAGAGTCATCGATGTGCTCGAACAGCGCATTGGTAAGGCTTCTCTCGCTATTCGCCCCGTTGCTTCCGACTTAAGCATGTCCACCCGGACTTTGCAGCGTCGTTTGCAGGAGCATAACTTGAGCTTTGCCTCACTGCGTGACCACGTGCGCTTCCGCCACGCGGTGCACTTCCTCAAAGATACCGCCCTGAGTGTTGACGGAATTTCAAGGATTTTGGATTTTTCTGATCGGACCAGCTTTACCAGTGCCTTCAAGCGCTGGACCGGTATGTCGCCAACTGGTTATCGCCGTCAGGTGCGTCAACGCTTTTAAGTGAGTGCGAATTGGTTAGGCCGGTCTCTTGTTGATCGGCCCAATCCGTTGCCTCAACAGGGGAAACCCGTTAGAGTTGGCGGCAATTTTATAGGCTGACTCTTTGAGGTTTTGCATGAGCTTTTTTATCCCCTCCGCCATGGCACAGCAAGCGGCACCGGCGCCACAGGGTAACCCCATGATCACCCTGTTGATGTTTGCGGGCCTGTTCGCTTTCATGTGGTTTTTTATCATCCGTCCTCAGCGCAAGCGCCAGAAGGAGCATCAAGAGTTGGTTGGTGCACTGAAAAAGGGTGACGAAGTCGTGATGAGCAGCGGTATGCTGGGTCGTGTAGACAAGGTGGACGAAGATTACATCGTGCTGGAAGTTGCAGACAATATGTCTTTGAAGTTCCAGAAAGTAGCAGTTCATGCTGTTTTGCCCAAGGGCACGATAAAGAAGATCTGATAGTTTTTTACTAGATTTTTTAGTCATTCAGATTGGAAAGCCCGGCATATGCCGGGCTTTCTCGTTTTTCGGCAAGTGAGATTTACTCGGGCGATACTTCTGGTTAATTGATTTAGAAATTTTCAGGAGGTCCTATATGCAAAGCGATAGCCAAAATGCTTTGAAAGCAGCCATTGTTAGAAAAGTTACGGCACTTCCTAAGTTATCCAAAATTCAAGTGGATCCACCACTTAAAGAACGGGGAAGTTTTCACTTTCAAGTTAACCTCTCGGTTAAAGCAGCTTTGGAAGAGGGATACCTGAAAACTGCGACTGTACAAGCGAACGTACCGGGATGTGGTGCTTTTGAATTACTCTGCGATGAAGGCACCATTATTGGTGGTGCGGATAGCGCACCGGCACCACTTGATTACCTATCAGCAGGTATTGCTTTTTGTTTTCTCAGTCATATCAGCATCTACATTAATCAGAACAAACTGAATATTGAAAGTGTCAAGATTGAGCAACAGATGCGTTTTAAGGCTGAGGTGTACAATATGCAGGAATGTACTGATATTCCACCTAAGGGGGTCTGTGAAGGAGTAGAAACCGTTGTTTTTGTTAAATCTGCAGAGTCGAGGGAAGCGATTGAGAGAATGGTGGGAGTTTGCCGCGCTGCCTGTATGGGATTACAGACTGTAGTAAATGCTGTTCCTGCCAGGATTACATTGGCTTTTAACGAGTCCTAGAATTGTTACCTTTACGGGGGATTTAGCATAGACAAGGCTTTATGCCTTTACCGATAAGCCTTTTTGGTATTTGCAGTGGAACTTGCTATGCCTGACAGTTTGCCGATTTCTTTACCTGAGCGGATACGTTTAGCCCATCTTCCCACGCCTATACAGCCGCTGGATAGGATTAGTAAACAATATTCCTTTCCTTTTGGCGGCCCTAGAATTTGGATAAAAAGGGATGACCTGACTGAATCTGGAATGTCAGGTAATAAATTGCGAAAACTTGAGTTTGTTGTTGCTGAGGCCTTAAAGCAGGGCAGCGATACCTTGATCACCGCTGGGGGTATTCAGTCCAATCATTGCCGCACCACTGCACTTGTCGGTGCTCGCTTAGGACTCAAAGTGCACCTGTTATTGCGTGGTGAGCCCATAGCCCAAGCAGATGGAAACCTACTGCTGGATCAGTTGGCGGGGGCAGAAGTGAGCATCCATTCGCCTGAAAATTTTGCCAAAGATCTCAAGCGGCTGTTCAATTTTTGGTCTGATCAATATTCGAAGCGCGGGCACATTCCCTTCCGTATCCCTATTGGTGCCAGCGATGGTCTGGGATTGTGGGGGTATCTCTCGGCTTCGCAAGAACTTATTACAGATTGTCGAATGAGAGGATTCCGGCCGGATCATATTGTGTGTGCCACTGGCAGTGGAGGTACCCAGGCGGGTTTAACGATGGGGTGCTATCTGCTGGGGCTTGGTGTTCAGGTCACAGGTTATGCTGTCTGCGATAATGCCACTTATTTTCAAACCAAAGTGAGAGAGGATATCCGCCATTGGAGCAGGTTATCGGGAAACCCTGTGGATTTGCAATCTCTGCAAGTGCATGTGAACGCCGACTATATTGGGCCGGGGTATGCCAAGGCTGAACCTCCAATCTACGAAATGATTGAAGAGATTGCTGCTCTAGAGGGCATCTTGTTGGACCCTATATATACCGGTAAAGCTTTTTATGGGCTGATGCAAGAATTGAGAAAAGGCCATTATAAAGGATCTAGTAACCTGGTATTTCTGCATTCGGGGGGGCAGTTTGCCTTGTTCCCCTATCGTCATAACTTCTCTTTTAATAGGGTTTAGGCCCCTTTACTGTTCTAGTGCTTCGGAAGCTGCTAACCTGCGCAACAAATTACAGCTGTGGCTGTATATAAAACAATCAGAATTGGTTCAGAGAAGTGGGGGGTTAGTTTGGATTCCTTTAATCAGCTGCTACTGTCGTTGGACGGTATGCTCGGATCGGCACCTTGGTTCCCGTGGGTGCTGCTCGGGGTAGGTTTCTTTTTTACTATCTATCTTGGGTTTCCGCAATTTCGTTACTTTGGACATGCGATTAAGATTGTCCAGGGGAAATATGATAAACCCGGTGACCCAGGAGATACCTCTCACTTCCAAGCACTGGCTACCGCTCTTTCAGGAACTGTAGGTACCGGTAATATCGGTGGTGTTGGCTTGGCTATTTTCCTGGGCGGCCCGGCCGCTTTGTTTTGGATGTGGATGACTGCCTTCCTGGGGATGACAACCAAGTTTGTCGAAGTAACACTGTCACATAAATATCGTATTAAAGCGGCAGATGGCTACTACGCAGGTGGTCCTATGTTCTATATGGAGCGCCGTCTCAATATGAAGTGGCTGGCAGTGTTATTTGCCATCGCCACAGTAATTTGTTCCTTCGGTACCGGAAGCTTGCCCCAGGTGAATAATATTGCCCAGGCGATGCACGATTCTTTCGGTATTGAGAAAGCGCTCACTGGTGGTGTGCTTGCCATCCTGCTGGGGATGGTGATCATCGGTGGCATTACCCGAATTGCCAAGGTTACCTCCACTATCGTTCCGGCAATGGCACTGATCTATGTAATTGGTGCGTTGGGTGTGATTTTCTACAATATAGAAAATATCGTCCCTTCATTTGTGGCCGTTTTCCGTGATGCCTTCACTGGAAGTGCTGCTGTAGGTGGTTTCCTCGGAGCCAGTTTTGCCTATGCCTTTAACCGTGGTGTGAATCGTGGCCTCTTCTCCAACGAGGCGGGGCAGGGCTCTGCACCGATTGCTCACGCCGCCGCACGTGCCGATGAGCCTGTTTCCGAAGGCATGGTTTCACTACTGGAACCGTTTATCGACACCATCATTATCTGTACTCTGACTGGCTTGGTAATCTTATCTTCCGGTGTATGGACTGAAAAACACGAAAACCTGTTTGAGGGGGCTGACACATATGTTGTCGAAGGTCGCTACGAAGAGAGTGACCCCAAGCAGGTTAAACAGCTGTTTAATTACTTAAGTGGTCAACCCAGTGATGTGAAGCCCTATAACGGATCAGTGGTTGTCACTGATGGGCAGCCTCTAAACCTGCAGGATTTCACCCTGATTCATGCACGCTCAATTGCAGAAGATCTGGATTTCCGTGTTGGTGAAGATCAGTTTAGCGGTGTGCTTAATGTTGTTGATGGTAAGTTTGCTAATGAGGATGTGGATATTTGGGGTAAATCCCTGGTTCATTCCGTTGCATTGACCAGTAAAGCTTTCCAGCGCGGTTTCTTCGGAGAATACGGTGGCTTGATTGTAACTCTGGGTATTCTCATGTTTGCTTTCTCGACCGCTATCGCTTGGTCCTACTATGGTGATCGCTCTATGATCTACCTGTTTGGTCCGAAGGCGGTAATGCCTTACCGAATTGTGTATGTGATAGCTTTCTTCTGGGCGGCGATTGAGGACACCACCGTTATTTGGAACCTGTCTGCGGTAGCTATCGTCATTATGACCTTACCGAACCTGTTTGGTATTACGATATTGGCGAAGGAGATGAAGTCAACGGTGAAGGATTATTGGAAGGACCCCAGCCATAAGTAACTTGGCTTGCAAGGGTTACTCCTAGAATAAAAAAGGCAGCCTAGTGGCTGCCTTTTTTATTGTCTGGCCCTGTTGGTATGGCAACGGGGCCAGATTGTTCAGCAGATAAGCTTATTCTGCTTGGGCGCTGAGTGCTACACCGGAGTATGTCTGGTAACCGCGAATACTAATGTACCAGGTACCTGCTTGTGGGTTGCTGATGTTGCAGTTTTCATCATTACCCCACTTATATGGACGACAATCCCAGGTGTTTCGAGTTGGTGCTGAGCCAAAGCGAACATAGAGGTCACCGTCCCCACTGCCACCAGACATTACCGCTTTCAGGGATGACATACCGCTGTCCACATCCAGGGTAAAGTGCTGCCAGGCATTAGCGGAGCCAGACAGATTGGTTTTTTCCCAGCCGCCGGGGTTGCCACCGCCACCGTCGGTGAAGCTACCTACCAGACTGACACCGGAGAAGGAACTATAACCACGCACCATCACATAGTAGGTGCCTGCTTGTATGTTGGAGATCTCACAGGTTTCATTGTTGCCGGTAGTGTAGGGACGGCAGTCGTATGTGCTGGTGGTTGGTGCTGAGCCAAAGCGTACATAGAGGTCCGCATCACCGGTGCCACCAGACATATTAAAGCTTAGGCCGGTAGCGCCAGCAGGAACATCTAATGTGTAATGGAGTTCATCGCCAGAGCCACCACCAAGATTGTCAACGGAAACTCCATTTTCAAGCTCTCCAGGAGGAGGTGGTGGAGTGTTATCACAGGTAACTCCTACGGTACTGAAGGCAGTTGTAACATCCGCTTTACTGTACCCTAGGTCTACAGCAGCTTGCTCAACACCGCAGGCAGCCTCATCGTAGTCAGAGTTTGAGCCCCAGTACATCTGATTAGCGAGGACAAAAATATCAAATGCCTTGCGAGTATCCCAGCCGTTGGTATTGGCGATCAGATAGAAAGCTCGATTGTAGACACCGGAGCTATAGTGTACGTCCATACCGCTGTAATAATCGTCGGCATGGCCAATGGAGCGTCCATCCTGTGTCGGGTCTTCAAAATAACGCAAGGCGCCATTGGCTTTGAAAATCTGGGCTCCAACCAGCCAGTCGTTACTGCCAGTCATAAAGTATTCAGCGGCTTCACCAGAGATATCGGAGAAGGCTTCATTAATTCCCCCTGGTTGTTGACTGTAAACTAGGCCAGAGTTCTGCTCGGTAAAGCCGTGGCTGACTTCGTGAGCCGTAACATCCAGGCTGACTAGGGGGTGGAAGGTGTTTTGCCCATCGCCAAAGGTCATCTGGCTGCCATCCCAGAAAGCATTTTCGTAGTTATTACCGTAATGCACGCGAAGGCGCAGCTTTTGAGTCAGCGGTGAAGTGTTGTACCAGTCACTGAACATCGCGAAGACCACGCCACCAAAATAGTGCGCGTCATTTAGCGGTGAATAAGCACCATTGATTTCTTTGTGATCATTGTAGGGGCAGTTGAATTGATGGACGCTACCGCCACTGGTTCCATGATTCAGGTTCACAGTTTCAACGTTGGTAGTATCCATACGGCAGTTGGCATCAACCTGCATGGAGGGGAAATCGGTACCATATTCATAGCGGCCCGTTTTTACATTGCCGCCAGGACCTTGTGCATCTTGGAAGGTGAGGCCATCCCAATGCTTAATCACTTCACCGGTCATGGCATCAATAAAGTAGAAGGGGCGCTTGGGGTCGTCTCCATACTCGACCCAGTTCACCAGGTAGGCCAGGCGAGCCTCATCTTGTTCATTGATGTAAACATAGAGTTCTTTTTTCTGGTTTTTGGCCTCCAGTTTAAGCACTGGCAGTGATAAAGCACCCGACATCACTCCCTGTTGTGCGCGTAGTGAAACCTGATGGTTCATGGCGCGATCAAGGGCATTGCCCGCGTCAATTGCCGCACGCACGGTGGGTACTTCAAGTTCGAGTCCGGTAAGGATATTACCGTGCATCTCGGTAATGAGTCCCTGTCCAGAACTGGTTACGGTCTGTCCCCACACGGGTATGCCTTTGTGGGTTTGTTGGTAGCGGGCGACGGTTTTGCCATTTCCCAGAGTACGCTCACGAATTTTTACCAATGCCATGTCAGATCCGGCAACGGTATTTAATGTCTGTGGCGAGAGCATATCCGGAGTGGCTGGAACACGGTCGGCAGCCTGCGCACTAATAGCCATAGCTAAAGTGCAGGTAAGTCCTATCAAATGCTTCATTGCTAGCTTTCCCTTATTTAACTTTTTTATTAGCGACCGAGCATCAGCAGCTGGAAAACAATCCAGTAAGGAATTACTGATTGCTTCAGCAACTTGATGCAAACGGTCTTTATGGTTGGTAAGACAGCAGAAGAAGGCCGGGCATCTGGGGTGGGGCCAAAAATTGGCAATGACGTCCGCTTTCTCAAACCGGTTGCCCAAATATTCCGGGCAACCTGAGATTACCTTGCATGTGCTTAGTGGCAACAAAAAGGTGATGACAAACTCATATATTTGAATTGTTTTCGATATTTTTGCTTATTTAGTCACAAATCAGCAAATAATATCCTGCCGAGGAATCCAAATTGATGCGCCTAAATAAACCCGATAAAAGGGTGGTGCGCCAGCCGAGAATAAAATTTCAGAAAAGTCTCAAAAATATTTTTTGGGATTATCTATACGTTGAGAAGTAGATATTCCCGCTCCCAAGAACTGATAACTCGGTTAAATTCCTCGTATTCATCGCGCTTTATTGCGCTCCATGCTTTCACGAATTTTTTGCCAAACATTTCGGCGGCGGCTTCGCATTCCGTTAAAAGATTGAGGGCGTGCTCTTGAGTACGGGGTAAGGTAATGGTCTCTTTGGAGCAGTCGCCCTGATACGGTGCGCTAGGTGCTACCTTATTGATCATACCGAGATAACCGCAAGCGAGAGAAGCAGCAATGGCGAGATAAGGGTTGCAGTCGGCACCAGGAAAACGATTTTCCAATCTTTTTCCTTGAGGTGAACTGTCGGGAACTCTAAGGCCGGTAGTGCGATTGTCATAGCCCCAATGCAGGCTTGTCGGGGCGGCCATTTCGGGAGTGAAGCGTCGATAAGAATTGACATTTGGGGCTAGAAAACTAATGAATCCTGGAGTGTACTCCTGCATACCGCCAATAAAATTCATGAAGCTATCGTTTTCATTTCCATGGTCGTCTACAAATATGTTCTTCTCTGTTTTTAAGTCAACAACACTTTGGTGAAGATGTAATGCACTGCCGGGTTCGTCCTCCATGGGTTTGGCCATAAAGGTGGCATAAATTCCGTGGCGCAGAGCAGTTTCTCTGACGGTGCGTTTAAAGGTGAAAACTTGGTCGGCGAGTTGAAGTGGGTCTCCATGAAGGAAATTGATTTCCATTTGCGCGGTTCCTGATTCGTGAATCAAGGTATCTACATCGAGCCCCTGCGCCTCACAGAAATTATACATATCCTCAATAATGGGTTCGTATTCGTTGGCAGCGTCGATGCTATAAGACTGTCTGGTTTTTTCCGTGCGGCCAGATCTGCCAACGGGTGCTGAGAGCTTTTCATCTGGATCAAGATTGCGCTTTATGAGGTAAAATTCTACTTCCGGAGCAACGATTGGTTTCCAGCCTTTCTCTCTATATTTTTCCAAAACGAATTTGAGGATGTTCCGCGTACTAATCGGATGTGGTTGACCATCCCGGGTATAACAATCGTGAATAATTTGAGCAGTGGGATCATTGGCCCAGGGGTTAAGTCGAACGGAATCGGGATCTGGCTCCAGCAACATATCCGTATCTGCTGGGTCCACGAGTTCATTGTGCTCATCGACATAGTCGCCGGTAACGGTTTGCACAAGGATACTTTCTGGAAGTCGGCTGTCCTGGGTAAGGAATTTATCTGTAGGCGTAAATTTGCCTCTGGCATTACCCGACATATCCGGCACCAGGCACTCCACCTCGGCAATATCGTGTTCGGCGAGCCAGCTTGTAATCTTGTCCATTTTTTAGAGTTACCCAGTATGTTTCCATCTACATGTCGTACCAGTATATGCCTGACCCTTACATAGGCGGTAGCCGCCAGTGCAGGCAAAAATAATGACTTGCCGGATATGTTTTGAGATTTATGAGAAGCCTGGCACGGCAGGTAAAAGGGAATTACCATTTTGCTATTCTCGGGGCCGAACTATTTCAGAGCTTCCCGCATACTCAACGCCTTGAAGGGCTGCATTGATGAAAACCACCTCTGGTTATACAGATTCTTACTACTCAGCAAGTGCCAATCCGCTTACCTCTTATCCCCAGCTGGATGGTGTCCGGGAGGTGGATGTTTGTGTGATTGGGGCCGGCTATACCGGGCTCTCCACAGCGTTGCATTTAGCGGAACGGGGCTACAAAGTGTCTGTCTTGGAAGCGCAGCGTGTGGCATGGGGCGCATCTGGTCGCAATGGTGGACATGTGGGGGTTGGGCAACGGCGCTGCCAAAGTGACTTGGAAGAAATGTTCGGTGTGGAGATTGCCAAGCGGTTTTGGCAATTTAGCCTTGAGGCGGTGCGGCTGGTAGAGCAGTTGATTGATAAGCATCAAATTAATTGCGACCTGAAGCGAGGGATAATGCATCTCGCAGCTAAACCCAGCCATGACAACTACCTGCGCAAGGAAGCCGAGCTTCTTCAGGAGCGTTATGGTTACTCGGGTGTGCGCTATGCCGATGAGCAGGAGGTGGGTGGCCTTGTGGGAACAAGGCGTTATTTAGGCGCGCAAATTGACAGTGGCTCCATGCACCTTCACCCATTGAACTATGGGCTTGGGTTAGCGGCAGCTTGTGTCAGAGCTGGGGTCGAGCTCTATGAGCACAGCAGAGTGACTAGCTATCGGGGAGGGAATTCCTGTACCGTCGAAACAGCCAAGGGGCAGATAAAGGCGGCTAAGGTTATATTGGCCTGCAATGGCTATCTCGGAAACTTGGAGCCGCGGCTGGCTGGCAAAATTATGCCAATCAATAATTTTGTTCTGGCCACTGAACCTCTGTCTGAGCCTGCTGCTCAAAAATTGATCGCCAATGATTATGCAGTGCAGGACACACTGTTTGTTATCAACTACTGGAAGTTATCGGGAGATAACCGCCTGATTTTTGGTGGTGGTGAGAATTATACGGCCAGCTTTCCTGCAGATATACGCAAGTTTGTACGGAAAAAAATGCTGCAGGTGTATCCGCAGCTAAAGCAGACCCGAATTGATTATGGCTGGGGCGGCACTCTGGCGATCACTATGAATCGCATGCCGCATATGGGGCGCCTGGAGCCCAATATCTATTACAGTCAAGGTTACTCGGGCCACGGGGTGCCTACTGCAACCTTTGCGGGAAAACTGCTCGCTGAAGCAATTACTGGCACTGAGGAGCGCTTTGACATCATGACGAAGATCCCAACAGAGACTTTTCCTGGTGGAACCCTTTTGCGTTGGCCGGGCCTGGTGTTGGGAATGCTTTACCACAGTTTGCTTGATAGGTTTGGGCATTGAAAGAGGTGAGGTGGCTGAACTGTTGCTGGTGAAATTGTCGACTCCTTTGGTGTTAAGATGCTGTGAGTTGCCATTAGGAAACCGATCTTGTCCAGTACCGAACAGCATAAGCGCAAAAGCCAATTAACCCCTCGACGCGAGCCGGTCCAAGCCCGTGCACGGGCTCGAGCCCGGCAGATACTCGATGTCACCGGGAGGCTCCTGGAAGAGGTCGGGCTCGATGATCTCACTACTATCCTAATTGCGCGGAAGCTCGATATTTCAGTGGGCTCCCTCTACCATTATTTCCCCAATAAACATGCGATTCTCTATGCTATGGGCGAGCAGTGGCTCGCTAGTATCAATGCGGCCATGGCTGAGCTGGCAGAGCTCGATCTCGAGCATATGACACTTGGGAGTTTTATTGATGAGTTTGTTGGGCGCCTTCTAGCTGTGTACCGTGAGCAGCGCGGACTGCTGCCACTGGCCCAAGCTATGTGGGGAATTCCCGAGTTGCACGAGCTGGATAAGAGCCATGACGAGCTGGTGATCGGGCACCTGGTGGATATGTTCCATCGCTTGGGCTTTACCTGCCCGCCCAATGAAATGAATCGCTTGGGTCGGCTCACACTGGAAAGCTGCCATGCGCTATTGCTGGTGATGGTTAACCAAGCAGAGGTGCGTGCTTACCGTACCCGTGAAGATTTACAGCAAATGCTTTTCACTCTGTTGAACCTCAGAGGAAGCGATAATAGTCCCGAGGGGCTCAGTGATGTGGAGGCGCCCTGATGGCCATGCGTCCGGACAAACTGGTAATCGCGATTTCTTCTCGGGCACTGTTCGACTTGAATGATAGCCATAAGGTTTTCGAGGAGCTGGGCCTGCAAGCTTTCTCGCGCTATCAAGTAGAGCGGGAGAACGATGTTTTGCAGAAAGGAGATGCCTTCCACCTGGTAGAGAAATTTTTAAAAATCAACGAGCAGCTTGAGGGGGAGCCCAGGGTCGAGGTCATCCTGCTTTCCCGTAACAGTGCTGATACAGGACTTCGGGTGTTTAACTCAATTGAGCACTATGGTCTGGATATTACCCGGGCTGCCTTTTGCAATGGTGAAAGCCCCTATCGCTATATCGGTCCATTTGGCTGTAATTTGTTTCTCTCGACTGATGGCTTGGATGTTCGTCGCGCCCTGGATCAGGGGGTTGCTGCGGCAACTTTGGTGGCTGGGGGTAACCGCGAGCAGCGCGACGATGTTTTGCGCTTTGCCTTTGATGGTGATGCGGTAATCTTTTCTGACGAGGCCGAGCAGATTTTCAAGCGGGATGGACTGGATGCCTTTACCCGTGCAGAGCGTGCCTCTGCACAGATGCCGCTGGGTGGAGGGCCTTTCAAGGGATTTCTTGAGGCTCTGCAAACATTACAAGCGGAATTTGGTTTAGAGAGTTGTCCAATACGCACCGCCCTGGTGACGGCAAGGTCTGCGCCAGCCCATGAGCGGGTAATCCGTACGTTGCGTGCCTGGGACATCCGGGTAGATGAATCGGTATTTTTGGGGGGGCTTCCAAAGGGGGAGTTTCTGCGGGCATTTGGTGCTGATGTGTTCTTTGATGACCAGCCGGCGCACTGTGCCTCCGCAGCCGAGCATGTGGCTACAGGTCATGTGCCGCACGGTATTGCCAATATCGCAAATAGTGATGCCTGAGTATTTGAGCCCTTTCGGGGCCAATTAATACTGGAAAGTCGATTGACACCCGCCGCTCTTCACCGGATATTCATCTCTCCGTTGGCCCCGGCTTCGATTGGCTGCTATTCTTTTCTCGCATAACTCAAGATGTTTTTTATAACTAACAATTTATATGTCAGAGTTGCACTCGTCCTGGGGCGGGGTGATTGATATTAAAGGGAGGACTTATGAAGCTGCAGCAGTTGCGATATATCTGGGAAGTGGCGCATCACGATCTCAACGTTTCTGCTACTGCGCAGAGCCTCTATACCTCCCAGCCGGGCATCAGCAAGCAGATTCGCCTACTGGAAGATGAGCTGGGGGTGGAAATCTTTGCCCGCAGCGGCAAGCACCTCACCAGGGTGACGCCAGCGGGGGAGGCGATCCTCAAGACCGCTGGCGAAATTATGCGCAAAGTGGAAAATATCAAGCAGGTTGCCCAGGAGTTCAGCAATGACAAGAAGGGCAGCTTGGCGGTTGCCACTACCCATACCCAGGCGCGGTATGCGCTGCCCCCGGTTATCAAGCTGTTTATTTCCCGTTACCCTGATGTATCGCTGCATATGCACCAGGGAACCCCCATGCAAATCTCGGAAATGGCAGCCGATGGTACTGCGGATTTCGCCATTGCTACCGAGGCACTAGAGCTTTTCAGTGATTTGGTGATGATGCCGGTTTATCGCTGGAACCGTTGTATATTGGTGCCTAAAGATCATCCTCTCTGCCATGTCAGCAAGCTGAATCTTGAAGAGGTTGCAAAGTATCCGATCGTCACTTACGTGTTTGGCTTTACCGGCCGCTCAAAATTGGATGAGGCATTCCTGGAGAAAGGGCTTTCGCCTAAGGTCGTGTTTACCGCTGCGGATGCGGATGTTATTAAAACCTATGTGCGCCTGGGTCTCGGTATTGGCATAGTGGCGGATATGGCGGTGGATGGTGAGGATGAAGATTTAGTTGCCCTGGATGCCAGTGATTTGTTCGAGTCCAGTATTACCAAGATCGGCTTTCGCAAGGGAATATTCCTGCGAGGCTTTATGTATGATTTCATCCAACAGTTTGCTCCGCATCTCACCCGGGAATTGGTGGATCAAGCTGCGCATGCTACTTCCAGAGCTGAGGTAGATGCACTATTTGCCGATACAGAGCTACCGGTTTATTAGTATGGCGGTGTAGCTGGCTGGCAGAGGCTAAGAGGCCTCTGCCTGTTGGATCAGGGGTTGTAAAACTTCCTTGGCAAATTTGAAGTAGACGGTATAGATCTCTGCTTCTTGCCCTTCACGCTCGACCACAAAGAATGGCGCTCGATCCACATTAAATTGCTGTGCAATTTGCATCCCGGCACTTTGCGGGTCGCGCACGTCAGCTACCAAGGTTTGATCGATAAATTTGAGTTGCTCGTTCACTTCCAGTTTTTCCTGCACATCCCGGCATTTGGCGCAGGGTGAGCCATCGGCGAGTACTTTTTTGACTAGTGTGATCTTCACAATAAATTCCTTGATCCAGTTAAGCGCTGAAATTGGCACTACTGGCATTGAATCTATCAGATGGCCTAATAACTTTGAAATATCAATCCTAGATAGTTCTATAACCAAAATGCTGTAGTAAGACTACAGAAAGCCCAGTAGGCAGCGATTTTTGACGGGCTGGGTGATCAATTCAGGAATTGCTCTGCGGTTTCAAGAAGTAAGCGCACTTTGGCCAGGCACTCCTTGTACTCTGCAGTCGGGTCAGAGTCGGCGACTATACCTCCACCGGCAGCACAGGTAATGCGCCCATTGCTGGCGCTAAAGGTACGAATGGCGATGTTGGTATCGGCGCGGCCGCAGCTACTGATATAGCCGATGCTACCGCAATAGATGCCCCTGGGACTGCCTTCCAGCTCGCGAATGACCTCCATAGAGCGGCGTTTGGGCGCACCGGTGATGGAGCCACCGGGAAAGCAGGCCGCTAACAGGTCGCTGTAAGCTGAGTCCTCATGCATTTCTCCTGTCACTACGCTGACCAAGTGGTGAACATTGGCAAAGCTAGCCAGCTGGAATAGCTCCGGCACCCTCACGCTGCCACTGCGGCACAACTTGCTGAAATCGTTGCGCAGCAAATCCACGATCATTAGGTTTTCTGCGCGATCTTTAGGGCTTCTCTGCAGGGTAAATGCCGCACGCTGGTCCTCTACCGGATCAGCTACTCTGGCGGCGGTGCCCTTGATGGGCTCGGTGCGCAAGCTACTGCCATCGGCACGAATAAAGCGCTCTGGCGATAGGCTCAGCAAACTGCCCTGGGGCATTTCCATAAATGCTGAAAATGGCCCTGCCACGCGTCGACGCAATGCCAGGTAGGCACCAAAGAGATCGCCCTCGTAGGGAGCGCTGAAGCGTTGGGTAAAGTTTGCCTGGTAGACATCTCCCGCTGCGATATATTCGAGGATTCGCGCAATGCGCTCCTCATAGTCAGCAACACTGAGTTCGTGGGCAAATGGTGCTAAAAGGCGAAACCCTTCGGGATCTTGCTCTCGCTCCCAGTGCACCGATTTAAAACGATCGATTAGCTCTTGTACCTGTCGGGCTGGGCAGGCAGGGTGAAAAACCAGATGGCTGGAGCCCAGCTGGTGATCCGCAATAAAAGCCCAGCTATAGAGTCCAAAAAAGCCTGCCGGTAGGTCCGTAGGTCGGGTATCCGCCGGCAAAAAGTTACCGCTGGTGCCCAATTCATAACCGGCAAAGCCGATGATTCCACCGCAAAATGGCAGTTGTGAGTCCCGCTCCTGTGGGCACAGCTCACGACTTAGGTCATCTACCCGAGTGAAAGGCTCGCTGCTATCTGCTGCCAGTTCCAGCGCGTTAAGAGGGTCGGCACTGATAATATCGTAGCGACCTCCGCTGCTGAGAGGTCGGCCGCTATCGAGCCATACCGGCACAGGTAGATCCGCAATTGCCTGGAAGGCCGCTGCAGAATTGAGTGAATAGGGCAGGGAGACTATTTGCATATCAAAACACGGCAGTCTGGAAGACGGCGCACACTACACACTTTGTCGCGGCGTGAAAAGGGCGCCTGGCTTTTTGGTCATCCCTTAGTCAATTCTTCGCTCGATGCCGGCCTGGGACATCAGGCGCGTAGCGAGCTCCTCCACGGATAGCTGGGTGGCATTGAGGAAGGGCACTTGCGCCCGCCTTAGCATCTGTTCGACTTGGCGCACCTCAAATTCGCACTGCCCTATAGAAGCGTAGCGGCTATTGGCGCGCCTTTCCTGTCGAATCTGCATCAAGCGTTTGGGATCTATGGTGAGGCCGAAGAGTTTGCGCTGGAAGGGGCGCAGAATCTTGGGCAGGGTGGTGGAGTCCATATCCTCTTCGGTGATGGGGTAGTTGGCCGCGCGCAGTCCAAATTGCAAGGCCAAATATAGGCAGGTGGGGGTTTTTCCGGAGCGGGAGACGCCGAGCAATATGACATCCGCTTGCTCAAATTCACTGATGCGGCGCCCGTCGTCGTTATCGATAGCAAAGTGCACCGCATCAATGCGTTCGCTATAGCGGCGATTATCGGCAATGCCGTGGGAGACATTAACGGTCTGTGCAGGATCGCGCCCAAATAAATTGGCCAGAGGTGTCAGGTAATTTTCGAAGATATCCAGCATTAAAGCGGGGCTTTGGTGCAATTGATCGCGAATCTGGTCAGAAACGATGCTGGTAATAATGATGGGCTGCAGACCGGATTCCTGGGCAGCGCTCTCTATACGCTGGAGAGCCTGCTGGACCTTTTCGGTAGAGTCAATATAAGGCAGAGTCACCTGTTCGACATGCTGGTCTTGAAACTGTGCCAATAGGCTGTGGCCAATGCCCTCTACAGTGAGGCCGGTTCCGTCGGAAATAAAAAAAGCGGTGCGTTTGTCTTTTGCCATGCTGCGTCTCTGTCTGTTGGCGGGACTTTTTAGTGGCCGCTAGTATAGGGGTGGTGGGCTTAAAGGTCTTATCTTCTGAGAGCTAAGCAAGCTTGTAGAAAATTTACAACATATTGGCCGTTTTTCCTGGGCTATTTTTTACAAGACTCATCCTTATAATCAGCGCCCAACAAACCTGATTTCAGAGGGCCTTCACTTGACGAATTTCACCATCGACTTTGCAAAACTGGGAATGGATGATGTCGACAAAGTCGGCGGTAAGAACGCATCACTCGGCGAGATGATTTCATCTCTGGCCGGCGCTGGTGTGAGTGTACCGGGCGGCTTTGCGACCACAGCGGAGGCTTTTCGGGCTTTCCTAGCCCATGAACAGTTAGAGCAGCGTATCGCCGAGCGGCTGAAAGGGCTCGATGTCGGTGATGTTACTGAGTTAGCCAAAGCCGGCGATGAAATTCGCAATTGGATCATACAGACCCCATTTCCTGCACAGCTGGAAAAAGAGATCCGCGATGGTTATGAAGCTTTGGGTGGTGGTGAAACAGCTGTTGCTGTGCGTTCCTCCGCGACTGCTGAAGATTTACCGGATGCTTCTTTCGCAGGCCAGCAGGAGACCTTCCTGAATATCCGCGGTATTGATGCGGTTCTGATTGCGGTTAAAGAAGTATTTGCCTCTCTTTATAACGACCGCGCCATCGCCTACCGCGTACATACAGGTTACGCGGATGTAGGTGTAGCTCTGTCGGCTGGTATTCAGCACATGGTGCGCAGTGAGACTGGCGCTGCCGGTGTAATGTTTACCTTGGATACTGAGAGTGGATTCCGTGATGTGATCTTTATCACAGCGGCCTTTGGTCTGGGTGAGACTGTTGTACAGGGTGCTGTGAATCCTGACGAGTTCTATCTCTACAAGCCGGCTTTGGATGCCGGGCGCCCAGCTATCCTGCGTCGCAATCGCGGTAGTAAAGCCATCAAAATGGTTTACGACGAAAGTGGCGATTGCGGGCGCTCAGTAAAAACCGTTGAGGTTGCAGAAGAAGATCGTCAGCGTTTTGCTCTCAATGATGAAGAGCTGACCAGCCTGGCAATTCAGGCCCGTAAAATTGAGGAGCACTACGGTCGTCCGATGGATATCGAGTGGGCCAAAGACGGTGATACCGGCAAGCTATTTATCGTACAAGCGCGCCCGGAGACCGTACGCTCCCGCGATCAGGGTACCAGCATTGAGCGTTACAGCCTGCAGGAACGCGGTGAAGTACTGTGTGAGGGGCGCGCGATTGGTCAGCGTATCGGTGCCGGCCGCGTTCGCAAGCTGAAGTCCGTCGAAGATATGGCGGCTATGCAGGACGGTGAGGTCCTGGTGACCGATATGACCGACCCGGATTGGGAACCGGTGTTGAAAAAGGCGAGCGCAATTGTTACCAACCGCGGCGGCCGTACTTGTCACGCGGCGATTATTGCCCGTGAATTGGGGATTCCCGCAGTGGTTGGCTGTGGAAACGCCACCGAGTTATTGGAAGACGGTACTCCCGTCACCGTCTCTTGTGCCGAAGGCGATACCGGCTTCGTAATGTCCGGCGAGTTGGACTTCCAGCGTGAAGAAACTGAAGTTTCCGAAATGCCGGATCTGCCTTTCAAAATCATGCTCAATGTGGGCAATCCAGATCGCGCTTTTGCCTTTAGCCACCTGCCAAATCAGGGGGTTGGCCTGGCGCGCTTGGAATTTATCCTGAATCGCATGATTGGGATTCACCCGAAAGCTCTGCTTGAGCTGGATAGCCTCCCGGATGACCTGCAACAGAATATCCGTGAGCGCATCGGCGGCTACGCCTCCCCGGAAGACTTTATTGTTGAGAAACTGGTAGAAGGTATCGCTACCCTGGCCGCGGCCTTTGCACCTAATCGTGTAATCGTGCGTTTATCAGACTTTAAGTCCAACGAATACGCACACCTGGTTGGTGGCCAATTGTACGAACCCAGCGAAGAGAACCCGATGCTTGGCTTCCGTGGTGCGGCTCGCTATCGCTCTGAAGATTTCCGTCAGTGTTTCGCCCTGGAATGTCGTGCACTGAAGAAAGTACGTGACGAGATGGGGCTGACCAATGTGGAGATCATGGTACCCTTCGTGCGAACTCCGGAAGAGGCAGAAGAGGTTGTCGGTCTGCTCGCTGAGAACGGTCTGCGCCGCGGAGAGGCTGGTCTCAAGGTCATTATGATGTGCGAACTGCCGTCCAATGCCCTGCTGGCAGAAGAGTTCCTGCAGCATTTTGATGGCTTCTCAATCGGCTCTAATGACCTCACCCAGCTTACCCTGGGTCTGGATAGGGATTCCGGCCTGGTGGCCGACCTGTTCGACGAGCGTAACCCGGCAGTGAAGGCTCTGCTGTCCCGCGCCATCCAGGCCTGCAAAAAAGCCGGTAAATATGTAGGCATCTGCGGTCAGGGACCTTCTGACCACAAAGACTTCGCCCGCTGGTTGATGGATGAGGGAATCGACAGTGTTTCCCTGAACCCGGATACCGCTGTAGATACCTGGCTATTCCTAGCTAACGAAGAAGCCTAATATCCTTTCAAAGCGGCCCTTTAGGGCCGCTTTTCCTATCTAAGCGCCTCTCCTGCGACTTTGGTTTTTTTCCCCGAATCCATTGCGTGTTTGCCCCAAAATTAGACTTCTGTTGCGGCTTCTCTCGATAACTTCGGAATTTATCCTGCTATTTCTGTGTGAGATTTACAGATCACACGCTACCGAAAAAATTCAAAACTCTATGGCTTGCCTTCAGAGATAAGAATTCATTCTAAGGCTTATCACCAGCCTCAATAAAATCGGAAGAGTCCTGAGGCAGAGTGTAGATAGAAAACAGAGCGCAATTTGCTTTGGTGCTGATTCACCTGCAGGGGTAAATCCTCCGGTGTAGAAGTTTGAGTGGTATCGGTTGGGCTGTTTTCCTTTCCGCCCACTTTGGCAGAGCAGAGAAAGTTGTTGAGGTGAGCTATGCATACGAGCAGACAGTTACAGATCCCAATATTGCATATTTTTCTGATGTTGTGTCTCTTGGCACTAATCGCCGTTCCCCCTGCAATGGCAAAGCCCCGCGGTGGTAACTGGTTTGATGATCGCGCTGCGGCTAGGGGAGGAGGCGCCTCAATCAGGATTGACTTGAGTGAACAGCGCGCTTACCTCTACAAAGGCGGCAAGTTGGTCGGGGTATCCAGAATTTCCTCCGGTAAGCGGGGTTATAGTACGCGGCCAGGACACTTCCGTGTATTGTCCAAGCACCCGCATCATCGCTCTTCGATCTACGGTAGTTATGTAGATAGGCGCACAGGACGGGTGGTGAGGTCCAATGTAAATACCCGTAAACATCGTCGCCCCGCCGGTACTGTGTATCGTGGTGCAAAAATGAATAACTATATTCGCTTCAATGGCGGGATCGGTCTGCATGCTTCTGGCCATGTGCCCAGACACCCTGCCTCTCATGGTTGTGTGCGTATGCCTCCGCACATGGCTAGAAAGTTTTATCGCCATGTACGTGTAGGTACTCCGGTGCGTGTTACGCACTAAAACATGAAAACGATTTTGTAGCAGCGAAGCCTTGGCCGGGTATTATCTATAGGGATGATACCCGGTATTTATTTGTCAGCCTGCCACCAGAGTGACGCTATCGCTATCATCATTTTTTACGGAATGATTGCGAGAGGACTTATGCCAATTTCTACCCCCGATTTGTGTGATGACCACGGTGATGCAGTGCAAGTGGTTGAGCCGATGTTTGTTAATTACGGAGGCCGTGAGAGCTTTGGCGGTCAAATCGTAACTATTAAGTGTTTTGAGGATAACTCGCTGGTGCGGGAGTTAGTGGCGGAACCGGGACAAGGAAAAGTTCTGGTAGTCGATGCGGGTGGTTCAATGCGTCGCGCTTGTCTTGGCGATATGCTCGCCGATAAAGCGGTAGCCAATGGCTGGGAAGGCATAGTGATGTATGGCTGCATCCGCGATGTTGACCAGATTGGGGCGCTAGATTTAGGCGTTCAGGCCCTGGGTACACACCCAATGAAAACGGAGAAAAAAGGTATTGGTGAGCGGGATCTGGCAGTGACTTTTGGAGGGGTGACTTTTCGACCTGGAGAATATCTGTATGGGGATAACAACGGAATCATTGTTGCGCAAGAAGCACTAGTGTGAACCCCACTTTTCAATTACACAGCTTTCACAAAAGCTTGCAGATAAAAATGCCCGCTGGCAACTTTGTTGCCGCGGGCATCGTTCATGAAGAGCTGCCTATCGATTGTGTAAATCTGAAACTGGATCCTTGGGCATGCGCAGAGACATCAGAAAATAAAGGATCTTATTCTTGTCTTCGTCACTCAGATTTTGGAAGTTTTCTGCGGCGTAGCCTGCATCACTTCCAGGATTATCGTGTAACAAGATGGCTTCTACCAAGGTGAGTGCGCGCCCATCGTGCATATAGGGCGCTGTGTCAGCAACTCCCCAAAGACGTGCGGTGATAAATTCCCTGTTTTGCACCTCATCCTGAAAAAAGGCGGTTTCAGCTAAGGCTATGCCCATGTCATAGCGCTTGAGATCAGAGAACATTTCGACCTCAATTCCCGCTCCAAAAATGGATTTAAAAACTGTGGGGGGCTTGCTTAGATCCACGTGATAGAAAGTATCTTCAAATGGTGCCTCTGGGGAGCCCGTTAGCTTAAAGGGCAAGGTCCTCCGCTCAGTGGTCATTACGGGACGATGGCAGTCGGCACAGCCAACCTCGTGGAACAATTTACGACCCCGGTTATTTTTGCCGGATTCTATTTGGAAGGGGCGGTCCAGGGTGGCAATGAAAATACTGATCGCGGATAGGTCACCGACAGAAATTTCGTTGGTCACGCCGTCATTGTCTTCGTCGGCTTCTGCCCCGCCAAACTTTTCTGTTGCCTGCATCCCCATGTGGAAAGAAAGGGCGTTCAAGGAGAATTCGCGGGCTGAGGCATTATCGCCTTTCCTGCCAAACGGGCGTACCACAAGGTCTGCATCGACGCCTTCCACATTGCTGGTGTCCAGGTTGCCATCTTCATCGACAAAAATACTGCCAAAATTAACGGATTTAGTATCCAGACTGACAACAGTTCCAGGGTTGTCTAAGGCGTATTGTCTGAGGCGCTGAAGGTCAGCGGTCATTTCTCTGGCGACTAGTTCAATCCCTCCAGAGCCAAATAAGAATAGGGGGTTGATTAGGCGGCCATCGTATTCCGCAGTCCCATCGAAGCTTTCGTCAATGACATCGATATTTACCGGACGCAGCATTGCGCTGGTACTAAAACCGCCACCGCCGCCAATACCCATGGTGGCCGGCACAGTTCTATTGCTGACGATACTGTGACATTCCAGGCAGTTCTGGGAGTCGAGTCCATTGACTCGCAGGAAGGTACCATTGCCCTGTAATGTCGGTCGGTTACCGCCATCCGCGGAGTGGTTATCAGGCTGGGATTCATCGTGTGCACCATCCCCGTAGCCATCGTAGCGATTAAAGGGGGTGCTGAAAATGAGCATCCCGGCCTGGCGAATTTCATCCAGGCTCAGTTCACCTTCAACAATTTGTCCCTGGGTAATTCTGTCTTCCGGGGCCAGCCGGGGGCCTTCTCCCACCAGATTGGCGAAGAGCAGGCTGGGGGTTAAAAGTCCGACACCGGCAAGCGAGTTCACAAGAGTCTGCTTCATACGAGCATCCTAATTCAATGCTTTCTATCAACTGATCCAGAGCTTCATTTGCGGCGTCCATTCCATCTCTCTAAATATAGGTAGTATTTCCCAGGGATATCGCGACAACTGGCGCTTCATACATCTTATTGATGTATAAATTTCAGGTTCTCTTGGGCGTCTAGTTACCAGGGGGCTCTCCCCGCACAAAATGTTGTGTCAGGAGTACTGAGTGACTGCTTGTGAGTTTTCAATTTGGGAAGGGATCTTACTGAAACTCTTCAACCGCATTCGTTGCCTATCATTATTTTTTGAAATAGCACCATGGCTAGTGGTAATTGGCGGGGTAGTGCACCGCTAGGGATACTGCGGAAGGTAAAAATGAGCGAGTTGCGCAAGAAATTCTTTACCAAACCCCTATTGAACATCATAAAGAGGATTTTACCGCCAATATCTCAAACGGAACGGGAGGCAATGGAGGCCGGAGAAGTTTGGTGGGATGCTCAGCTACTCTCCGGAAAACCGGACTGGAAGCAACTACTCGATATGGGACCGCCGGAGCTGAATGAGGAGGAACAGGCTTTTCTCGATGGGCCTGCCGAAGAGCTCTGTAAAATGATCAATGATTGGCAGATCAGTTTTGTCGATCACGATATCCCAGAGCATGTTTGGGAGTTTCTGCGCAAAAATCGTTTCTTCGGCATCATCATTCCCAAAAAATATGGTGGTCTCGGCTTTTCCCCTACTGCGCATGCAGAAATAGTCACCAAAATTTCTACGCGGAGTAACACCGTCGGCGTCACTGTGATGGTGCCCAACTCCCTTGGGCCGGGAGAATTGCTGCTCGCTCATGGCACCCAGGAGCAAAAAGACTATTATTTGCCCCGGCTTGCCGATGGCACGGATATTCCTTGTTTTGGCCTCACCAGCCCCCAGGCGGGCTCTGATGCGGCATCCATGATTGACCGCGGAGAGGTTTGTTACGGTGATCATCAGGGGGAAAAGGTCTTGGGGATGCGTGTCAACTGGCACAAGCGGTATATCACCCTGGGGCCTATTGCCACGGTCTTGGGGCTCGCCTTTAAGTTGTACGACCCGGAGCATATTCTCGGCGATAAAGAGGAGCTGGGAATTACCGTGGCACTGGTTCCTACTGATACAGAAGGCGTGACTATTGGTCAACGCCATCTCCCGGCGATGCAGGCCTTCCAAAATGGTCCCAACTGGGGAAAAGATGTCTTTATCCCTATGGAGTGGATTATTGGAGGTCAGGAGAATGTCGGCAAAGGCTGGGAAATGTTGATGAGCGCCTTGGCTGCTGGTCGTGGCATCTCGCTTCCATCGCTCTCTACGGGCGGTGCCAAAATGGCGGCGAGGACCACTGGTGCCTATGCGCGTATCCGCGAGCAATTCAATATTCCTGTAGGGCGTTTTGAAGGGGTGCAAAGTCGGCTGGCGGAGATCGCCGCTATCGCTTTCGTGCTAGATAGCGCCCATAAGACAACCACCAGGGCATTGGATGATGGACTTAAGCCGGCGGTAATCACCGCAATTATGAAAGCCAGTGCAACAGGGGGGCTGCGCCAGGCTATTGATGACGCCATGGATATTCATGCTGGTAAAGCCATCATGGATGGCCCACTAAATTACCTGGGTAATGCCTATCGTGCGGTACCCGTGGCGATAACGGTAGAAGGGGCCAATTTATTGACCCGCAGCTTAATGATCTTTGGCCAGGGCGCTATTCGCTGCCACCCCTACATTCTTGATGAAATGCTCGCTGCTGAAAATCCCGATGAAGAGGAGGGGCTGGAGCAACTGGATCATTTACTCCCCAAGCATATGTGGTTCCAGTTCAAGACACTATTACGAGGAGTATTTCACGGTTGGACCGTGGGGCTCTTTGCCAGCAGCCCTCGCAATGTTGGAGGCGCGGCCAAGTATTTTCGTCAGATCAATCGCTACTCAGCTGTGCTGACACTGGTGACAGAGGTCTCGCTGATCACCTTGGGCGGTGAGTTAAAAAGAAAAGAGCTGATATCCTCCCGGCTCGGCGATGTGCTCAGCCAGCTTTATCTGTTGAGCTGTACTCTCAAGCGTTTCTATGATGATGGCAATCCCAAAGATGATTTACCGCTGCTGGAATTCGCCATGCGTGATGGTTTGCATAAAATCGAAGTTCAGTTGCTGGAAGTTTTTCAGAATTTCCCGCGCCCATTTTTTGGGCAGTTGATGCATTTTCTGACTATGCCCTGGGGGCATAGTATCCATACTGCTTCAGATCGACAGGCGCGAGCATGTGCCGAGTTGCTGTTGAGTCCCTCCAAAACCCGAGACCGTTTGACCAGTGGTGTTTTCCTTGGCAATCCTGGCGATGGAGTTGAAATTGTCGAGCAAGCCTTCAACAAGGTATGTGCCTCTGAGCGTGCACGAGAGAAGTTAAAAAAGGGGGGGATTCGCACCCTAAGTCGCGAGTCGGTGGAAGAGGGGTTGCAACGTAATCTCATTAGTGATGAAGAAGCGGATGCTCTTCGTGACGCAGCTGATGCAGTGGATAAGGCTATCCAGGTCGACCACTTTGATCATTTGGCCAGGGTGGTGGGAAAAATCCAATAGCCTTGTGAGAAAAGCCTGATTTCCATGGAAGTTTCTCCTGATAATGTTCCCCAGCGGTTTACCGGCGCCGAGGAGTGTATCGATGCTCTGTTACGCAGGGTCGGTAAGAAGATTGTGCTGGGGTTACCCCTTGGATTGGGAAAAGCCAATCACTTTGCCAATGCCCTCTACGCGCGTGCCGCTGCAGATCCTTCTATTTCTCTGACCATTTATACCGCCCTGACCCTTGAGCGACCCAGGGGGGACAGTGATATCACGCGCCGTTTTGTACAGCCTTTACTGGATCGCCTTTACAGTCACTATCAGGATCTTGGTTATGTGACGGCAAGGAGGCAAGGGCAGCTTCCCAATAATATTGAGGTGATAGAGTTTTTTATGGAGCCCGGTGCTTTGCTGGGTAATCGCTATGCTCAGCAACATTATGTCAGCACTAATTATACCGAGGTGCCCGAAGATCTCTTGCGCAATGGGATCAATGTGATCGCGCAAATGGTGTCCCCCTCACCGGCGGGTGGCAAATACAGTTTGAGCTGTAATCCGGATCTGACCCTGCCACTTTTAAAGCTGGCCTCCGATCGCAAAGGGCAATCGCTTTTTTTACTGGGAGAGGTAAATCATCAATTACCTTATATGCCGGGCAGTAGTGAGCTTGCGGAAGGCGCTTTCGATTTTTTGTTAGAAGGTAACCAGTTCAATACCCCATTGTTTGCCGCTCCTGCAATGCCGGTGAGTTTTACCGAATACGCTATCGGTTTTCATATTGCCAGCCTGATCGCTGATGGTGGTACTTTACAAGTGGGTATCGGGGCGCTCGGCGATGCGGTGTGTCATGCCTTGCGCTTGCGTCACAAAGAGAATCCGCTCTTCACTCGCCTGCTGGATGAATTATCCGATTCGGAGTCATCCGCATACCGAAAAAACCTCCCCCTACAAAAGGCGCCCTTTCAACAGGGGCTATATGGTGCCAGTGAAATGGTTCCCCATGGCTTTTTACTTCTGCGTAAGGCGGGGGTTTTAATCCGTGAAGTGTTTTCTGATGCGGCACTACAGGAGTTGCTGGACTCGGATGCGATCACCCATACAGTGAACGAAGAGACTCTGCTCGCTCTGAAAAAGAGAGGGCGTATCCACTGTCCGTTAACCCCTGATGACACCGCGTTTTTGCAGCGTTTTGGTATTGTGGATCCAAGTTACAGCTGGCGCGGCCACAAGTTGTTAACACCTGATGGCGAAGAGGAGGAGTGTGACCTGCACAGTGAGCACGGCCGTCGACGATTGATAGGCAGTTGTTTGAACAACAAACTTAAAGGCGGTATCTGGTTGCACGGTGGTTTTTACCTTGGCCCTGAGGTGATGTATCGAGAGTTACGGGATCTAGCCCCCATTGAGCGGGCCGGTATCGATATGACTTCTATCGATTTCACCAACGATCTGCGCGGCCAACAAATGCTGAAGCAAGTCCAGCGCAAACACGCACGTTTTGTAAATTCAGCCATGATGGTGACATTGGGCGGAGCCGTTATTTCTGATGCTTTAATGGATAATCAGGTAGTTAGTGGTGTTGGAGGGCAATACAATTTTGTTGCCCAGGCCTTTGCACTGCCTGGGGCCCGCTCCATTATTGCCCTGCCGAGCACACGCGTTCGCGACGGAATTTGTGAAAGTAATATTGTCTGGGAATACCCCCACACCACTATACCTCGGCACTTGCGTGATATTGTGGTAACTGAATACGGCGCGGTGGACCTGCGGGGTAAAACAGATCGGGACGTGATGGTTTCCATGCTCAGTATTTGCGATACACGATTTCAGGCAGTGTTGCTGGAACAGGCCAAATATGCAGGCAAAATCGAAAAGGACTTCACTATTCCGGCAGCGTTTAATCGAAATACCCCGGAGCATATTGCCGAGGTCTTTTCCGATGAAAAGTCCCTCGCCATGTTGCCTTACTATCCGCTGGGTACGGACTTTACCGATGAAGAGGGATGGCTGGCTGTCGCACTTCAACAGTTGAGAGCGGCTGACCGCAGCTGGTGGAAAATGCTGATAACGGTGATCAAGGGGCGCAGAGTGTGGCGGGACAGGTCTGATAAATTCTCGTTTATCCATCGCTGTCTGGAGCGGATGGGTTGTGACCATTCGGATACCTATGAGCACCGCCTGGAGGCCTATGTTATTGCCGCCGCGCTGCATGAATATATTGACCTTCGCCGTCCCCTCTGTGGATAGAGGTCAGTTATTTTTTAGTTATATGTGATTGATGTTGCTGGGCCTGAATAGCGGTAAGTGCAATGGTGTAGACAATATCGTCCACCAGGGCACCGCGGGAAAGATCATTCACCGGTTTGCGCAGCCCCTGCAACATAGGCCCAATACTGACTAAGTCCGCACTGCGTTGTACTGCTTTATATGTGGTGTTGCCGGTGTTTAAATCAGGGAAAATAAATACGGTGGCGCGGCCTGCGACTGGGCTCTGTGGCGCTTTCTGCTCAGCCACATTTTTTATCAGCGCCGCATCGTATTGCAGTGGTCCATCAATAATCAGCTTGGGCCTTCTCTGCTTGGCGATTTGTGTGGCTTCACGCACTTTATCTACGTCTAAGCCGGTTCCTGAGGTGCCGGTGGAGTAACTGATCATTGCTACTCGGGGTTCTATCCCAAAAGCCGCTGCGGAGTCTGCCGACTGGATGGCGATCGCAGCCAATTGGTTGGCGTTGGGGTCTGGGTTGATGGCGCAGTCTCCGTATACCAGTACCTGCTCGGGTAGAAGCATAAAGAAAATTGAGGAGACAAGCTCTTCACCTGGAGCGCTCTTGATCAATTGCAGGGCGGGGCGGATGGTATTGGCGGTAGTGTGAATAGCGCCTGAAACCAGGCCGTCCACTTGGTCTAGGGCCAGCATCATAGTGCCCAAAACGACATTGTCTTGCAGCTGTTCTTTCGCGACCACCTGAGTGAGGCCTTTATTTTTACGAAGAGCTACCATGGGCTCTACATACTCTTCCCTGACATCTTCGGGCTTGATGATTTCTACTTTTTTACTGAGCCTGAGGCCCTGTTGTTCGGCGATTCGCTGGATAGATCCCGGTCTCCCCAGCAGTATCGGTTGTGCAATTCCCCGTTCTGCACAGGCCAAAGCTGCGCGTATAGTGCGGGGTTCTTCCCCCTCTGGAAGCACAATGCGTTTTAGTACCCGGCGGGCCATTTCTGTTAGGTGGTAGCGAAATGCTGGGGGTGACATCCGCCGCGGTCGCTGGGAAACCTGGCTTAGGGATTGCACCCAGTTTCTATCCAAGTGGCTGGCAAAAAAATCCTGTACCCGGTTTACTCGCTCGCGGTCATCTGCGGGGGTGCGCAGGTTAAAGGTTTGTAACTCCATCACGGTATGCCAGGTGTTGGAGCTAACTAACATTACCGGCAGTCCAGTCTCCATGGCCGGTGTGCAAAGTTTGTGTACCCCGCGATCCAGTCGGTAGCCCCCGGTCAGCAGCAAGCAGCCAATTTTTACACCGTTCATTGCTGCCAGGCTGGCTCCTACCATAACATCGGGCCTGTCAGCTGAAGTGACCAGTAGGGCACCTGAATTAAAGCGATGCAGCATATTGGCTAGGGATCGCGAGCAGAAGGTTACGCTGCGCAAACGGCGGCTCTCTAGTTCTCCGCGATTGATCAGTTGTGCATTGAAATGCCGGGCCAGATCCAGCGCCCGGGGGGCCAGCAGCTGCGCATTCCAGGGGATGGCGCCAACGATGCGTAGAGGAATTTTACGATACAGATCCTTTCGGTTGACAGCTTTGGTACAGGGCTCCTGTTGAGCGCCTACCGAGATAAAGTGGCCGCCAGGTGGGTCGGTTATGCGGGGAGGGGCATCCAGCTTATTGATAATGCAGCCTACCACCGGGTTGGATGGGCCCTCACCAAACGGTTGCATCGCATACTGCAGACGCTCTGTAAGCTGGCGAATATCACCTGTGTGCAGGCTGGCAACCAACACCACTTCCGCATCCAGGGTTTTTGCCATCTGGCAGTTCAATTGGTCAGAAAATTGATTCTGCCTTCCGGGTAAAAGTCCCTCCACGACTATTACATCCGCAGTTTGAACGCTGCTGCGGTAGCGGGCCAAAATTTTCTCCAGTAGCTCTGTGGTACCACCTGCGGAGATCATAGTTTCAGCTTCTTGTGCGCTGATTGAACGAGGAATGTCTAGCTTGGTAGTCTGCCGCAATATCTCTGTGGTTCTCTCGATGGCGCCGTCGCGGGAAGGCGCTTCGCTGACAGGTTTGAAAAACTGGGTTTCTACGCGGTTGCGTTCAAGTGCCCGTATTAAGCCCAGGCTTACCGATGTAATACCCACACCCACATCCAGTGGAATCAGCATTAGGGCGCGCGCGTTGTGGGGCATGTTTATAGTGCCCTGTTCGCTAAGCGGATGGTATCTCGAGCAATAACCCAATCTTCACGGGTGGGTATCACAAGGATATCCGGTGTTCCGTCTTTCGATATCTGCCCTTCAGAACCGAAGCGAATGTCTTCATTGCGCTTATTGTCCAGCTGGTAGCCGAGCTGGCTGAGCCAACTTATCGTTTCTCGCCGCACCCAAGATGAGTTTTCGCCAATACCCCCGGTGAATACCAGCGAATCAACGCGCTTTAGTGGCACTGTGTAGGCTGCGATATATTTGGCCAGCCGATAACAAAATAGCTTCAATGCCAAGCTAGCACCGGCATGGCCTTTGCCCATAGCTTCTTCTAGTTCACGACAGTCATTGCTTAGCTCGGATATCCCCAGCAGGCCGCTGTTGCGATTCAGTAACTGTTCGAGTTCCGCTAGGGAATAGTCCAGTGCCTCCCCCAAATGAAGTAATAAACCAGGGTCTAGGTCCCCGCAGCGACTGCCCATTACCAGCCCTTCAAGAGGAGTCAGCCCCATACTGGTATCCACGCTCTTTCCGTTTTTAATGGCGCACAGGGAAGCGCCATTGCCGAGGTGAGCGGAGATCACATTGATTTTGTCTGTGGGCGTTTTCAATATTTCGGCGCTGCGCTCACCGATATAGCGATGACTGCTGCCATGCATACCGTAGCGGCGCAATTGGTGATCCCGATACAAACGGTAGGGCAGTGCATAGAGGTAGGCGTAATCCGGCAAACTCTGGTGGAAGGCGGTATCGAAGACCGCCACCTGCGGCAACTCTGGGAAGGCGAGCAGTGAGGCCTGTATACCTTGTAGGGCTGCAGGGTTGTGTAGTGGCGCCAGTTCACAGCAGGCTCTGATAGCTGATACCACGCTGTCATTGATCAGCGCGGAATCTACGAACTGTTCGCCACCATGGACCACCCGATGCCCGATAGCCCGAAGCTGCTCGCGCAACGCTAACCAGGGGCCGTCGAATCGCTTTACCAACGCTCCGATAACACCTTCGTAGTCATCCCCAGGGGAGAGCTTCTGTGTTCCTTCTTTTTCATCGCGCTGCCAAGAGAGTGCTGCTGAGGATGATCCCAGGGCATCGGCTTGGCCTTTTAAGCGTTCCTCACCAGTTTCTGGGTTAATGATGGTGAACTTTAAAGAAGAGCTGCCGCAGTTGATGGTCAGTACAAGGCTTGGGCCAGACATAGGCGGTGCGCACCTTAGCGTGTATACCCTAAGGCTAGCTAATATGGCGCAAAAGTCTTTGAGAAAAGGCAATAAGATTGGGAGCAAAAAAAGGGCCGCGATTGCGGCCCAAGTTCAAAATGCAGAGATAAAAGCGCAGTTTGCATAACTGTTCTTCTTCGGCGGAATCATTGTCCTGATCAATTTGGACAGGAGAGAATCCCTGAAGAAAAAGGCGGCTTGCGCCGCCTTGAATCTACCTGAAAGGTATAAGAGCGATTTAACCGAACTGGTTCATGGTGTTGTCTTTACCAGCAGCCTTCAGTGCCGCTTCACCAGCAAAGTACTCTTTGTGGTCGTCGCCGATGTCGGAACCAGCCATGTTCTGGTGCTTAACGCAGGCGATACCTTGACGGATCTCTTTACGCTGAACGCCTTTCACGTAGCCCAGCATGCCTTGCTCACCGAAGTACTCTTTGGCCAGGTTGTCGGTAGACAGGGCCGCAGTGTGGTAAGTCGGCAGGGTGATCAGGTGGTGGAAGATACCGGCTTCGCGAGCTGCATCGGCCTGGAAGGTACGGATCTTCTCGTCAGCAGTTGCGGACAGCTCAGTATCGTCGTACTCGGCGCTCATCAGGTTGGCGCGGTCGTAAGCGGATACGTCTTTGCCTTCTTCAGACCATGCATCGAATACCTGCTGGCGGAAGTTCAGGGTCCAGTTGAAGGATGGGCTGTTGTTGTAAACCAGCTTCGCATCGGGAACCACTTTACGGATTTCGTCCATCATGCCGCCGATCTGGCGAACGTGGGGCTTCTCGGTTTCGATCCAAATCAGATCGGCGCCGTTCTGCAGAGAGGTGATGCTGTCCAGGATGCAGCGGGCTTCACCGGTGCCTTTGCGGAACTGGAATAGGTTGGAAGCCAGGCGCTTAGGACGCAGCAGCTTACCCTCGCGGTTGATTACAACGTCACCATTGGCCAAATCAGAAGCTGCGATTTCTTCACAGTCCAGGAAAGCGTTGTACTGGTCGCCCAGATCACCCGGCTCTTTGGTCACGGCGATCTGCTTGGTCAGGCCGGCACCCAGGGAGTCGGTACGGGCAACGATAACACCGTTGTCTACGCCCAGCTCCAGGAATGCGTAGCGAACTGCGCGGATCTTGGCCAGGAAGTCTTCGTGAGGAACGGTGACTTTACCGTCCTGGTGACCACACTGCTTCTCGTCGGAAACCTGGTTCTCGATCTGGATGCAGCAAGCACCCGCCTCAATCATCTGCTTGGCCATCAGGTAAGTGGCTTCTGCGTTACCAAAACCGGCATCGATGTCGGCAATGATCGGCACAACGTGAGTTTTGTGGTTGTCGATCTTGTCTTGTACTGCTTTCTCGGCTTCTTTATTGCCGGCTTCGCGGGCGGCATCCAGCTCGCGGAACAGGTCGTTCAGCTCGCGGGCATCGGCCTGACGCAGGAAGGTGTACAGTTCGTTGATCAGGTGCGCAACAGAGGTTTTCTCGTGCATAGACTGGTCGGGCAGAGGACCGAATTCACTGCGCAGAGCGGCGACCATCCAGCCGGACAGGTACAGGTAGCGACGGTCAGTATTGCCTTCGAAGTGCTTCTTAATAGAAATCATCTTCTGTTGGCCGATGAAACCGTGCCAGCAGCCCAGGGATTGGGTGTACTTGGAGCTGTCTTTGTCGTAGTTCTCCATGTCAGCGCGCATGATATTGGCGGTGTATTTGGCAATATCCAGGCCGTTCTTGAACTTGTTCTGGGCGCGCATACGGGCAACAGATTCGGGATTGATAGCATCCCAAGTGCCGCTTTTGCTGTCACGGAGCTTAGCTACCGCGTCGATGTCTTGAGTGTAAGTGGACATGACAGTGTTTCCTTAAAACGGTGACTGCGATTAGGTGTTGAGTATCTTAGGAGGAGTGGCATAATTTGCCTAATTTATTGATTTTATTTTCACTATCGATCTGGCAAATGTTGTATGCAACTGGAAAGAGCTGACCTGAACCTGCTGGTATACCTGGATGTGCTGCTGCGCGAGCGCAATGTGACACGAGCGGCCAACTACTTAGGGCTGTCCCAACCCGCAATGAGCAATGGCCTGAAACGCCTGCGCGAACTCTTTGACGACCCTCTGCTGGTACGCACCCGAGAGGGCATGATGCCCACGGAGCGTGCCCTTGAACTTCAGCCGATGGTTCGTGAGGCGCTATCCAGCATTGACCGTGTGATTCAGCCCAATAGGGATTTTGATCCCGCCAACACCCGGCGTACCTTTCGCATTATGGCTAGTGACTATGCTGAATCCACGTTGATCCCGCCCCTGCTTAAGCAGCTGAGGGATGGTGCTCCAGGAATCAGCCTGGATATCATGACGCCCAGCGATGTGAGCTTTGTCGATGTGGAGCAGGGTAAGGTGGATATGGTAATTAACCGTTTCGATAGTATGCCCCAGAGCTTCCACCAAGCTACCGTATGGCGCGACAGTTTCTCTTGCATGATGCGAGCGGATAACCCAATTCTCGAAGACTACAATCTGCAGAGTTACTTAAAGGCTCAGCATATATGGGTGAGCAAGACCGGCATGGGTGTGGGGGTAGGAGTAAACCCAGAGGATGTGCAACGCTTGGGCTGGGTAGATGAGGCTATTGGCAAATTGGGGGAAAAGCGGGATATCTCGGTTTTCACACGCCACTACCAAGTGGCTATGCTGTTGGCCGAGCAGAGTGACCTGATTGTCACTGTGCCCACCCGTCTGGCACAGCTTGCCAGCGACAATCCCAGAGTCGTGCGCAGGGATCCGCCGCTGGACATCCCTCCTCTTGAGCTAAAAATGGCTTGGAGCCCACTTTTACAGCAGAGCGCACCGCACCGCTGGTTACGGCGCCTGATCCTGGATATTGGTCGGGCTCTATGAGTGACCCCTTAGTTAGGAATCATGCGCCCTGCGGGTGAATATACAGTTCTCTTGGCAGTGAATCATGCGTCATCCATTTTCATAAAAATTTGATCTATGAATAGTGGAAATTGTGTCTATAAATTAGCGGTATGCTGAAATGGCTGTTTAGAATGCCGTAATTCCAACAATCAGTGAGAGGCCCAGGGTATGACGGAACGAGTCCAAATCGGTGATCTACAAATCGCACCAGAGCTTTACAACCTGGTCTGCGAGGAGGTGATTCCAGGAACCGGGGTCGATGCCGATAAGTTCTGGGCTGGACTCGATGCGATTGTCCGCGACCTGGCGCCAGTCAATCGCTCCCTGCTGGAAAAACGCGACGAATTACAGGAAACCCTGGATCGCTGGTACACCGAAAATCCGCAGGGCTTCCTCGATCTGGAAGGCTACCAGACCTTTCTGAAAGAAATTGGCTACTTGGTGGATGAGCCCGCTGAGTTTAGTGCTTCCACTGAGAATGTGGATGAGGAGATCGCCACTCTCGCCGGTCCTCAGCTAGTGGTCCCGGTGATGAACGCCCGCTATGCACTGAATGCCGCAAATGCCCGCTGGGGCAGCCTTTACGATGCCCTCTACGGCACTGATGTGATCAGCGAAGAAGGTGGAGCGGAAAAGGGCAGTGAGTACAATCCGGTGCGCGGAGCCAAAGTGATTGAATATGCGCGCAGCTTCCTAGATCAGTCTGCTCCATTAACCTGCGGCAGTCATAAAGAAGCCGTGCAATATCGTATTAACGGCTCTCTGCTGGAAGTTGTCCAAGCCAATGGCGATATTGCCACCTTGAAAGACGGCACTCAGTTTGCCGGTTACCGCGGTGACAGCGAAGAACCCTCGAGTATTTTGCTCAAGCAGCACGGCCTGCACTTTGAAATTCAGGTGGATCGTGAAAGCCCTATCGGTAAAACCGATGACGCGGGTATTAAAGACGTCCTTATGGAATCTGCATTGACCACCATTATGGACTGTGAGGACTCCGTAGCGGCAGTCGATGCGGAAGACAAGGTTGTGGTTTACCGCAACTGGCTCGGCCTGATGAGAGGTGACCTCAAGGAAACCATCAATAAAGGCGGCAAGACTTTTGAGCGCAAATTAAATGTCGACCGTGAATATATTACACCGAATGGTAATCAGCTAACCCTGCCGGGTCGCAGTTTGATGTTTGTGCGCAATGTTGGCCACCTGATGACCAACGATGCTGTTTTATATGGTGACGGCCAGGAAATTCCGGAAGGTATTCTCGACGGAATGATTACCAGCCTGATCGCCCTACATGATCTACGCGGCAATAACGAGATCAAGAACTCTCGTGAAGGAAGCATCTACATCGTAAAGCCGAAGATGCATGGCCCGGAAGAAGTGGCTTTTGCCAACACGTTGTTTAATCGTATTGAGGATGCCCTCGGCCTACCGCGCCACACGGTGAAAATGGGTATTATGGATGAGGAGCGGCGTACCACGGTAAACCTCAAAGCCTGCATCGCCGAAGCCAAAGAGCGCGTGGTCTTTATCAACACCGGCTTCCTGGATCGCACAGGAGATGAAATTCATACCTCTATGCTTGCCGGCCCCATGATTCGCAAGGGAGATATGAAGCAGTCCACTTGGATCAACGCCTACGAAGAGTGGAATGTGGATGTGGGTCTCAATAGCGGTCTCAAGGGTAGGGCGCAGATTGGTAAAGGTATGTGGCCGATTCCAGATCAGATGTCAGCGATGATGCACGCCAAGCTCGCACATCCAATGGCTGGTGCGAATACTGCTTGGGTACCATCGCCCACGGCGGCAACTTTACATGCACTGCACTACCACAAGGTCGATGTGAACCGTCGACAGGAAGAGATTCAGCACCGCCATCACGCCAAGCTGGAAGATATTCTCACCGTACCGGTGGCCAAAGACACTAATTGGAGTACTAAAGAGATTCAATTGGAGTTGGATAACAATGCTCAGGGCATTCTCGGCTATGTGGTGCGCTGGGTTGAGCAGGGGGTAGGTTGCTCCAAGGTGCCGGATATTAATGATGTCGGTCTGATGGAAGATCGCGCCACCTTGCGAATTTCTTCACAGCATATTGCCAACTGGCTCAAGCATGACATTGTTAGCGAGAAGCAAGTGCGAGAAACCATGGAGCGTATGGCTGCAGTTGTGGACCGCCAAAATGCCGGTGATGCCAATTACAACAATATGGCTCCAAATTTCGATAGAAGTGTTGCCTTCCAGGCCGCTTGTGAGCTCGTATTCGAAGGTTGTGTACAACCAAACGGCTACACTGAGCCGGTTCTACATCGTCGCAGGCGTGAGTTTAAGGCTTTGAATGGTTGATTTCTGAGCTGGGTTGTTTCTTAAAGGCCCCACAAGGGGCCTTTTTTATTGGGTCTGTGGAGTATCATTTAGCATGCCCAACAGTAGATAGTAATTAATATTCCGATAGAATTCCGCGCCTGAAGCTGATAAGTGACATGGCTTTGCTGTTGAACAGTAAAGGATGGAGAGTGTTGTCATAGTGACCTCCTCCTATTTAGTCGCTCTGGCTGTACAAAGTGCCGCCCTACTAGCCACCGCAAATACTCGAATTGATAGATTGTTGGCGCCACTGAGGCAGTCGTCCAAGCTGTTTGTATCATTTAATTTCGGCCGCTTACATAGGGAGTAAAGTATGGCCCATCTCCCCATTCTTTGACTTAGCAGGTATTCAATTTTCAAAGTGTATGGTTATGACACGATGGCGCGCAATCAAGTGAAGTAAATGTTAAGTAGGCAAATGCTGGGCTGATTGCTTTAGGGTACCTCTCTAACCAATCCTGATTTTATTAAGTGGTTAAAGAAAGGTATACCGCTCAATAAATTTGATAATACAATTTTCCTTAGGGGATAAAAAGCCTATACAAATTATCTCTTTGCCTATGCCCAAACTACAGGCTATAAAAAGATACTGACGGAAAATCATAGACTGTGAGACGAGCTTTTAAATACTAACTTCATTTTTTCGTTTATAACTTATGTCGTATGTTGGGATATAAGTTTTCAGTGATCTTCGCTGACGCTCATACTTTATTGGCACTTTAAAATACGCTTTGTGCGTGCTGTATCTATAAGTGTATCCCTGATTTAGTTGCTTTCTTATATGCCATACTTCCTCCTGCCAACCTAAAAATTACATGCCTTGTAATCATTAGGGTGTCAAAAGCTTGTCGCTTTATCGTGAAAATACTCGGAGATAACATTGTACCTGTCTCGCAATGCGAAAGAGTCAATAAAAATTGCGCTGGCTTTGGTAATTGTTTATGCCATTGCAATGGGTATCAATTGGGAAAAACCTTTTTGGGGTGCATTTGCCGTTATTGTGTGTAGTCAGGCAAACTTGGGGCAGTCGTTAAATCGTGCCATTTTGTGGATGCTGGGCACTCTGTTTGCACTTCTAGGCGGCTGGATAATCGTCGCATCATTCCCTCAAGATCGATGGCTTTTTATGATTGCGCTATCGGTATGGGTTGCGGGCTGCGTTTATATCCTGCAAAGGTCAAAGCGTCAGTATTTTTGGATGACATGTGGCTACGTTATTTTGATGTTATGGGATGCGACTGGTGGTGATTTATCCCTTTCTTATGAGGAAGGGATATTCCGTATTCAAGAATCTTTACTGGGTATTATTGTATATGGGCTTGTAGCTGTTTTGATCTGGCCAAATTGTAGCCGCGAAGAACTGCATGAAGCAGCGGTTTCCCTGCTAGATATGCATCGTGCTTTTGCAAATAGATGTTTTTTAAGAATTCAAGATCGAAAGAAAGTTAAAGTCCTTAGAGATAAGCGAGTTGAACTGTTAAGGGCAGATACACGCTTGCGTACAGCTATTAATGATGCCAGTTCTGATAGTTATGAAATCTGGGAGTGCCGTAGGCAGTGGAAGGCATTTGGTCATCGTACAACAGCGGTAACACAGTCATTACTTAAATTAGAAGAGAGTTTGGCCCTATCCAGTGATTTGGGGATTATGAAGTTTCTTTTGAATATGAATGACTATTTGGAAGTTATGAGAGGGCGATTTAAGAGAGTTAGATTTGCCATTGCTGAAGATGAGGTGGCTGGAGATGCTCGGGAGAGGGTGGTTAGGGGGGACGTTGAAAAAGTAAAAAAGGAACTGTCAACTCCAGAGACTGCCGCAATAGCTGTAACCAGGCGTTCTTTGAATGATTTGGAGGTGGAAACCCGGGCACTAATTAATGCTGTAAATGATCTAAAAAGCCTGGAATTTTCCAGTTCGAGTACTTCAAGTGAACGTGAAGAATACTGGTTTGGATTATTAATGCCTGATCCTGATAGGCTGGCTAATGTGGTTCGCGTACTAGTAGGGATCTGGATATCTTATTTAGCTTATTTATTTGTTCCAGATATGATAGGCGGGCTGCTTGTTGTACTTTTAATTACAATTATAGCAATCATAGCATCTGTAAGTCCACAAATTAACTTGTTTAAATCTTGCATATATACAATTCTCGTATGCTTGATGTCCGCACCTCTTTACTTTTTAGTTATGCCAAAATTGCAAGGCTTTTATTCGTTGGGTTTAATGGTATTTTTCTGGACTTTTACTATTTCCTATTTTGCGAATCGAATGTTTGGTGCGCAGTCAATGATAAGAACCTTAGCTCTCCTCTTTCCGCAAATTATTTTTAATTTCAATAATTATCAGACTTATAGTTTTGTCGTTTATACAAATTATATATTTGTGTTGGCTATTATTTTTTGCATATTGGCGGTGTCTAGAAATATCCCGATTTCTTCTCATCCTGAAAGAAATTTTAAAAAAAATGTGAATCGACTACTTGATAGTGCTGCGCGTTTGGTGGTTGAAGGCGATTTGCCGGCCTTAACAAGACGCTCAATATTTCATCGCCTTTATGTTTTATATCATTTAAATATCGTTGTGATTTCGCATGAGAAGATCCTTTACTGGAAAGAAGGTATTGATGTCAATAATGTTAAAGGTATGTCGGGGGATCAAATGCGAAGGGTGATTGATTTACTAATGCTGATTGCTAATCAGGTTAAGATTTTGTATGGAATTGATCACTCAAAAATGAAACTTGTTGCAACCAAAAGTATGCTGCGCGAGGTGTTTATCTGGAGATCTCTCGCAGGAAAAATATTGTTTTACTTGTCAGGGGAACAGCGAAATATAAACATCAAGTCTTTACGAAGAGGTTATAGGCGTATATTTGATAGAGTAAATGTGGATGTTGGAGGGCTGATGGAGCTCTGGGAAAATGATGAGGAGACTGCAAAGGGGGTTTCCAACTTTTTGTACTTTTTGGGTGTTACCCACTGTATTAGCAATTACCTCGATGAGTTTTATAAATTATCAGAGTCCGTAGATTGGAAATATTTTTGTGAAGAAAGATGTTTATGATTCAAATGGGTTAATGTATGGAAAAGATACCTCATGATGTATCAGTAGGAGGTTTTTTTATTTCTCCAGTTCTAGTTGCGGGGGTACTTGGGGTGCTCGCGGCATTACTTACCGCAAGACTCCTGGATCGTTACCGCCTTTCTAGATACTTTGCAAACCCGCCAGTAGTAATTATATCGTTGAGCATTATCTACTCAGTCTTTATTGGGTCAGTATTTGTGGGTATTTAAGGGTGGAGAAGTTTAGAAAATACATACTTACGGCGAGTATGGTATTCCTGGCAATGTTTGCATTGGTTCTTCAGTTTTGGAAGTATCTCAACAACCCCTGGACTAGAGATGGGAAAGTGCAGGCGGATATTATCCAGGTTACTCCTAGAGTTTCAGGTCAGGTGGTTTCGCTGCCTATTAGAGATAACCAATTTGTCAATGCGGGTGAACTTCTATTTCAAATAGATCCAAGAACCTATGAAGCCGCTTTGGCGGAAGCCAAGGCTCAATACGAGGAGGCAGTCGATATTTATAATGCTCAGAGGGAGAATATTCTGGCTTATGAAGCTAGGATAAGGGAGTCCTCCGCGGCTATAGATTTAGCGCAAAGCAACATCAATGCACTAGATGCAGAGATCACCAAGGCCAGAGCGGAGTATAGGCGTCAGCAAGAACTACTTCCTCAGCGCGCCACTTCAGTGAGATCTCTTCAGGCCGCACAAGCTGAGTTTGAGTCGTCAGTGGAGTATCGGGCTGGTGCAGAGGCAACACTCGTTAAATCCTTAGCTGCTTTAGAGCAATCTCAGGCTGAATTAGCACAGGTCCGTGCGCAACTCGGTGCACTTGGGGCAGATAATCCTGGTGTGCGCGCAGCTCTGGCTTTAGTACGTCAGGCTGAACTTAATCTGGAATATACAACGGTGACGGCGCCTGTATCCGGATATGTTACAAATCTGGATTTTCGCTTCGGTGATCAAGCTGTAGCAAACCAGCCCGCACTATCAATAGTGGATATTAGTACTTATCGAGTAGAAGGTTATTTTCGTGAAACCTTTATACGCAGAATTGCTCCAGGGGATAAGGCAATAGTGACATTAATGGCATACCCACATAGGCCACTCAAAGGGTATGTTGAAAGCATTGGCTGGGGTATTGCACAAACTGATGGAACTGCGGGTAACGACCTTTTACCACGAGTTGATCCAACTTTTGAGTGGATTCGTCTCGCTCAGAGAATTCCGGTGAGAGTTCATTTGACAGAAAGGCCTGAGTCTGTCGAGCTTCGTGTTGGTTTTACCAGTTCAGTGCTCATATTGAGCAATACTGCGAGCGCCGACCAAGATGATACGGCGCAAAATCCTTAGCCTGTTTAGGTTTGAATATCTACGCAAGTCCTTAGCTCTTGGTGCTTTTTCTGTATTTGTTGGTAATGGTTGCATGCTGGGCCCAGATTATGTACCGCCCCCTGTTACAGTTGAAGACACCTGGATTTATCAAAACAGTAAACGGGTAGATATCCTTGAAACAGTGAATCCTTACTGGTGGCAGTCTGCCTTCGCCGATCCTGTTCTGGATGATTTGGTAGAGCAGGCAATAGAAAATAACCTGGAATTGCGATCAGCCGCATTAAGAGCACTGCAAGCGCAGCAGCTCCTCGCTATTGCAATAGGGAATCAATATCCACAGATACAGCAAATTGAGGGGCTCGTAGATCGCTCCAAATATGTTCGCTCCGGTATAACCGGAAACTATCAGAGTGAGTACTACCTTAATTTCAATTTAACCTGGGAGTTGGATATGTGGGGGCAGTTGAGGCGATTGGTTAATTCCGCCGCAGCTGACTTTGAGGCCAGTATGGCTGAATATGATGGGCTGCTTGTCTCAATCATTGCACAGGTAGCACAAACATATATCAATATTCGCACTGTAAAACGCCGTATTCAGGTGGCACAGGAAAATATTCGTATTCAGACTGAAGGGCTAAGAATCGCTGAAGTAAAATTTCATGCAGGAGAGGTCAGTGCGTTGGATGCCGAACAGGCCCAAACCTTATTAAGTAACACTCAGGCTGCTGTTCCTGCGCTGGAAGCTACGCTTCAGCAGTTCAAAAATACCCTTTCGATACTACTGGGTATGCCCCCTCATAGCCTTAATGACCTCCTTTCTGTACCTCCAACGGTGCCCCATGTGCCCTCAATTATAACGATAGGCATGCCGCAGGATCTTTTGCGTCAGCGCCCTGATATTCGCCAGGCTGAGCGGCTTCTCGCAGCACAGGGGGAGTTGATTGGTGTTGCTCGAGCGGAGCTATACCCAAACTTTGCAATCGGTGGGCTAATAGGAGCAATTGATATCAGGGGTGGGCAGTTAAATGGCAGGAGTGATGCTTGGGATTTATTCGTTGAGTTTGATTGGAATGTCTTTAATTATGGCCGGTTACGCAACAATGTGCGCTTGCAGGATGCGACCTTCCAGCAGCTGGTATCAGACTACCAGCAAGTGGTCTTACAGGCGCAGGTTGATGTTGAGAATGCCATAGTTGCATATCTCAAATCCCAGGAACAACAGTACTTTTATAATATCGCAGCTATGGCTTCTGAAGAGGCCGTCAATCTCTCCATGACGCAATATGTCGACGGAGCGATACAGTTCAACACTGTTATCACCACGATGGTTTCAAATTTTACCCAGCAGGATCTCTTGGTGATTGCCCAGGGTGCAGTAGCAGCAAATCTAGTTCAGGTTTATCTTTCTCTTGGGGGCGGCTGGCAGATTCAAGATGGGCTGACACCATTGGAGTTATTACCCGAAGAGACAATAGAGGATATGCTTCGCAGGACTCACTATTGGGATAAGATCTTGGAATAAGGTCTCTTTGCACTTGTCTGGCCCGCACCAATCGATTAATCCGTATCTTCAGGATGATCAGCATACCATCAGCCGTTTAGAGACATTTGGCGCAAAAAGAGTAAAGAGAATTAGCAATCGATATTGACCTAAACCAAGGTTCAGGTATTAGACTGCTGCTATTGTTGATTGGCCATGAGGATTGAAGTCAAATGACACCAAGCACCCATAACATCAATTTATCAAAATACTTAGCACGTATTGGTTACCGCAATAAGCCAGCCCTGGATTTGAAAACCTTAAGGGATATTCTTACACAACATATTCGTACTCTGCCATTTGAGAATGTAACGTCCTTTCTTGGGAGTCCCGTGAATATTGAGATGGCCGCTATTGAACAAAAGCTTGTGAACCAAAAGCGTGGTGGTTATTGCTTTGAGCAAAATGCTTTGTTACGGGCTGGGTTACAGCAGATAGGCTTTGCAGTTACAGGACTTGCCGCTCGGGTTCTTTGGCAAACACCACCGGGCCATCAGCCGGCTCAGTCTCATATGATCTTACTTGTAAAAGTAGGGCAGGTACCGTATTTGGTGGATGCGGGCTTTGGCAGCAATACACTGACTGCACCTCTGCGCTTAGATGTTTCAGGTCCTCAGAGTACGCCCCACGGTACTTATCGCCTAACTCAACCGGGTGAGGACTATCTATTAGAAGTGAAGGTCCATGATGCCTGGCATTCAATGTACAGCTTTGATTTACGGCCACGTACAGCGGGCGACTATAAAATCGCCAATTGGTTTTGTAGTACTCACCCTGAGTCCCGTTTTGTAGAGCACTTGATTGCTACTCGTGCTTTCCCCGAAGGGCGTCATGCTTTACTGGATCGCCAATTGAGTTATCAGCCGATAACTGGAGCAAAGACAGTCATCATGCTGGCGAATGTTGAAGAGTTACGCAAAACGCTATTAAGCATTTTTGGAATCGAGGTGCCCGAGGATATATCTTCCTTTGAGAGGTTAGCTGGCCTCTTTGAGAACGGCTCATCTCAAAAGGTTGCAGAGCATGCTGCTGTGAACACTGATCGGGTCGCATCATGATTAAAGCAGGAGTTGTTTATCACTCCGTTTGCGGCAGTACAAGGACATTGGCAGAAGCCACTGCGGATGGAATTAATAGTATCCCTGGATGTGAAGGAGTTACATTTGCTGTTGAAGCCAAGCATATTCAGCACGGGCGCTATGAGAATCCTGACTTGATGCATCGTCTGGATCAGTGTGATGGAATTGTGCTGGGCTCGCCAACTTTTATGGGGTCGGTTTCAGCCCAGTTTAAGGCTTTTATGGATGCGGCCAGTGAACGTTACAGTAGTCGCGGCTGGGTTGATAAGCTATCTGCAGGTTTTACTATCGGCAGTAATTTCAGTGGGGATCAGCTTAATACTCTAACTACTTTGCAAATATTTGCCGCGCAGATGGGGATGTTGTGGGTGCCTAATGACATTTTACCAAATCTGGATGTACAGGGGCGAAATAGAAGTGGTTGTCAGTCCGGTCTTGTGGCCGTTGTTAATAGTGAAGGGGCTGTGCATGAGCTTGATCGACTTACGGCTTTATATTTGGGGGAGCGAATAGGGCGTCTATTAAAGCGCTTTAGTCCTTGCGGCAGTATCTAATATCCAACAAATAAATTTTGATACAACTTTAGGGAAAGTGGCGTAGCCCCAGAGGAATAGCCTCGATGTTCTTTAATTGAAAGGACTGAGGCTATTTTGCGTTATCTTTAAAAGAAAAATCTGCTAATGAGGCCGAGACAGATAACTAGATCTATCAACTGGAAGGCTGATTGGTAACTTAGGAATTTTCACTGCTCGTGGGCAATGGATTAAGATATTTGGTTTTTATTTCTGTTAAATCAAATTGTTGAAGGGATTCTAGCTTAGGCCCAGGGACTATTTGCAAAATACGACCTAATATAAGCCCTGAAGTAAGCACCACTTCTATGGCTAACTTGTACGCTGATTTTTATACATGGACTTGAATGATTGAAAGAGCCAGAACGGAGTCGCTGAGTCCAACTCCTCAGTGATTAAGCTATAAGTCCTTGTTGGTAGGATCTAGGTATGGCTAAAGTGGTCGCAAAGACCAATAATGAGACGTCCAGTGATTATTCAGAAAAAGATCATTGTATTGTTGATAGCCCCTACCCATATATTTTTACCAAAAAATCTAATTGAATTTGTATATTCCAAAAATCGAAGTGTGTAAGAATACAGTCTTAGAGATAAATATAAAAAATCAGAGCCGCCCAATACTGTGTAGAATTCCTGCAAATTCTAAACTTGCTTGCAAGTGGTAACAGATACTCCTTTGACTCATTTGAAATTTTTGGCTTGCTGTCTGTATGGAGTCCTATTTCGGTATTGGGCTAGAGAAGGGCAAACAAAACTGAGAGTGCAGCGCTGGTTGAAAAAAACCGTACAGCAACGCCCTAGGTAGATACCTTTTCTTTCCTTCCACACTTACTACTATTCTGTGCCCATTAGCCATTAGCCATTAGCCATTAGCCATTAGCCATTAGCCATTAGCCATTAGCCATTAGCCATTAGCCATTAGCCATTAGCCATTAGCCAGTAACCTCTGGCTCCATTGATTGTGATCTCGAATAACGGGTTCCATATCTATTGAAGTAATCTCTCCATTGCTCACAACTTGTCGACCGTGAATTACTACAGTTTTTGCTGATTGGGGGGCGCAGAAGACGATCGCTGCAACTGGATCTGAAAGAGCCCCGGCATATTGAATAGTGTTGAGTTCTAGAGAAAAGAAATCAGCACAACGCCCAACTTCCAATGCTCCGATATCAGTGCGATTAAGAACGCTGGCACCACCGATAGTGGCAAGCTCTAAAGCTTCCCTGGCTGTCATCCATTCCGGCGAGCGTAGAGGGTGGGACTGAGGAAGTTGGGCGTAGCGATGTGGCCCCTCCGGTGGGCGAAGGCCCATGCGCAACCTTGAGAGCAACATTGCCTGGCGGGTTTCCAAGAGCATATTGGAGGCGTCATTACTGGCTGACCCATCCACACCAAGTCCCACTTTAATCCCAGCTGCAATATAGTCTTTAACGGGGGCTATCCCTGATGCAAGGCGCATATTAGAGCTTGGACAGTGAGCGATGCCACACCCGGTACGAGCAAAAGTATTTATTTCTTGTGTATCGATGTGTATTGCGTGAGCAAACCAAACATCGGGCCCCAACCACTCGCTTTCTCCCATCCACTCCAGAGGGCGCTTGCCAAATCGTTCTAAAGTGTGGCGCTCTTCATCAAATGTTTCGCAAATATGCGTGTGTAGCATAACGCCTTTATCACGGGCCAGCAGGGCAGTTTCTTTGAGCAGATTTTCCGAAACAGTAAATGGAGAGCAGGGGGCCAGAACAATTCGAGTCAGGGCTCCATAGCTTGCATCGTGATAGCGATCAATGACCCGGATACTGTCTTGGAGAATAAAATCTTCATCTTCGACACTTTCATCTGGGGGTAAGCCCCCTTGTGATCTGCCCAAAGACATGGAACCGCGGCTTGCATGGAACCTCACCCCTAAGTCCTTTGCTGCTTCAATATGAAAGTCCACTTTGTTGCCACTTTTAAATAAATAAGAATGGTCAAAAACCGTGGTGCAACCAGAGAGAATAAGCTCAGCCAAACCAATCAAAGCACTTGTGCGGGAGGCTTCTGGATTTATCCGGCTCCAGATAGGGTAGTGAAGCTGAAGCCAGGCGAATAAATTTTTGTTCTGGGTCGCTGGCAGGTTGCGGGTGAGAGTCTGGTTTAGATGGTGATGAGTGTTCACCAGTCCTGGTAGGACTATCTGCCCGCTAGCGTCAATAATGGTGTCAGCGCTCATGGGTAGTTTATCTGTGGGGCCTACAGCCGTGATAATGCCTTCTTCGGCAAAAATACCGCCATTGGGAATCTCACGCCTTTCTGGGTCCATGGTTACCAGGACTTCAGCGTTCTTAAGCAGCAGTGTCTTGGGCATATGGTCTGAGCACTCACTTATAGGGTTTCCTGGCATTCTGATATTAGCCTGGGCAGTCTTTCGCAGGGCGAGAGTTTTGACCCGAGTAATAAGTAGCCGGTACTCCTGCGGTTACTCCAAGTTGCGATACGGAATCCAGTTCAGAGTACTAAAAGAATACACTTACAAAGCCGTTATCATTTGTTTTTATTTTACTGCTAGCTACGTCGACGAATATGTTAGTCAGAAAGAGGAGGGGGAGTAGTCTCGCGAGACCTGAAAATTAGTGGCAAATATTTCGTCTTTAACGAGCAGACGGAAATGAAGGCGTCGGTATGCGTAAACATACCAGCGCCTTCATTACGGCCTAGTGCAACTGACGAATCATTTTAATATGAGGGATATTAGCCTCGTAAAAGGTTTCTCCCTCTGGGATAAAGCCACTCCGAATGTAGAAGCCTTCAGCATGCTGTTGTGCATGTAGATATACACTGCGAAAGCCCTGTCGTTTGGCAGAGTCACAAATCGCCTTGAGTAACTGGGCCCCCAGACCTTTGCCTCGGGCGAATGGCATGATCGCCATCCGCCCAACTTTACCATTTTTGCTGAGCCGTCCGGTTCCGACGGCAACATCACCATTTAAAACTAGGAAGTGTTGTGAAGATTCTTCCTGGTTGTCCCACTCCAAGGCGGCAGGAACTTTCTGTTCCTGGACGAAAACAGCTTCGCGGATAGTACGAATACTATCTTGTTCTTTTTGCCAGTCAGCGGGGCGCACCAGTGCGGCCATATCAGAAATCCTCAGGGGGGTAAATCAGTGTGCCTTGGGCTACCAATTGGTCTATTAAACCATCAGGGGTGGCAATTTCTGGATAGGTTTCAATGTCGCTCCAGGAAATTTCGTGGGACTCGGCAAATAGTTGAGCGAAGGTGATTGGTGCGGTTAGGGCTTCACCGTCGACAAATAACGTGGCCGGCTCCCTGGAAAAGGCGACTCGAGATGCTGGGTTTAGCACCAATGGCATCCCCTTTGGCATTTGCTCACGCCAGTTAGCGGCCTCATCAGCGTCTAGTGCGACGGTATCAGGGTATTTTGCTTCAGTCATCACTGCGCCAAACCACTGAGTGACCTTCTCTGGTTGCCTAAGCCACTCGGCCAGTTGTTGTTGTAAGCGAGCTACGGACTCGGGATCAACTTCCGCTGGGGATTTTGTCGGTTCCATGCCGGCATCGGTATAACGCTGGCTATCCTTCAGTCCCATTGCCACTTCGGCCGCGAGATCTTCCAATATGGCTGAGGCAGAAGGTGCTCGGAAGCCAATGGAGATTGTGGTGCAGCCGCCCTCGGCGATACCCCAGTGACTGTATTGTGGCGGGAGGTAAAGCATGTCGCCAGGCTCCAGTACCCAGCTGTTCTCGGCATTAAATTCTTTCAGGATATTGAGGGGCGTGCCTTCCAGGCGGGGATTGGTCTCATCCACTTTCGCTCCCTGCTGCCACAGGCGCTTGCCCTCGGCCTGGAGCAGAAAGACATCGTAGTGGTCATAGTGCGGTCCGACACTCCCCTGATCCGCCGCGTAACTAATCATCACATCATCCAGGCGCCAGTCTGGGATAAAGCGAAAATACTGTTTTAATTCAGCCACTTCGGAAAGCCATTGATCTACGGCTTGTACAAGCAGGGTCCAGTGCGTGCGGGGTAGGGATAGAAAGTCTTCCTCAGTGAAAGGGCCGGTGCGTAGCTCCCAGGGACCGCTCTCGCCATTTTCAAGCACCAGGCGAGATTCAATCGTCTCCTCCAGAGCCATTCCGGCAAGCTCTTCTCCTGATATGGGCGATTCGAAGTTGGGGAAAGCATTGCGGATCAGCAGGGGTTTTTGCTGCCAATAATCGCGCATAAAAACTTCAATTGGCATATCGCCGAGGTGGGTAAGGGGGCTTGCCACGGTAACTCTCACTGTTTGTTGGGCTGGGGAAATGTTCTCTAGTCTGCCACTAATAGGTGTAACTCAGCCCGAGGTTAAAGCTCAGCAGAGTAGATCGGCAGTAAAGAAGTCTGAATAAATTTCCGGCCACTGCGGTGTGGCCGGAAGCGGTGCTCACTTAAATTTTGCGAGCTTGCTCGACGGCGTTACCGATGTAGGATGCAGGAGTCATTTCCAGCAGTGCGCTTTTGGCTTCCGCAGGAATTTCCAGATTCTCGATAAACACTTTCAAGGTTTCGCGGGTGATGCCCTGGCCGCGAGTAAGGGCCTTCAGTTTCTCGTAAGGCTCTTCGATGTTGTAGCGGCGCATCACAGTCTGGATCGGCTCTGCCAGAACTTCCCAGGAGCTGTCCAGGTCTTCTGCCAGGCGTTCACGGTTGATTTCCAGCTTGCCCAGCCCCTTCATGGTGGCGGCATAAGCGATGGCAGAGTAACCGGCACCCACACCCATGTTGCGCAGTACGGTGGAATCGGTCAGATCGCGCTGCCAGCGGGAGACTGGTAACTTCGCGGCCAGGTGCTGGAATACAGCGTTGGCCAGGCCCAGGTTTCCTTCGGAGTTTTCGAAATCGATAGGATTGACCTTGTGCGGCATAGTGGAGGAGCCCACTTCTCCGGCAACGACTTTTTGTTTGAAGTAACCGAGGGAAATATAGCCCCAGATGTCGCGGTCAAAGTCGATCAGGATGGTGTTAAAGCGCGCAATAGCATCGAACAGTTCGGCAATATAGTCGTGTGGTTCGATCTGGGTGGTGTAGGGGTTCCAGGTCAGGCAGAGCGAGGAAATAAATTCTTCCGCATTCTTTTCCCAGTCGATATTTGGGTAGGCGGACAGGTGGGCATTGTAGTTGCCTACAGCACCGTTGATTTTACCCAGCAAGGGGACAGCCCCTACCTGGGCTACCTGGCGGCGAAGGCGCGCAACCACGTTGGCGAGTTCCTTGCCCACGGTCGTAGGGCTGGCGGTTTGGCCGTGGGTGCGAGACAGCATGGGCACATCGGCGAAATCCTGGGCTAGCTGGACGATCTTTTCTACCAGGCTATTCATTGCGGGCAACATAACGTTGTCACGACCAGCGCGTAGCATTAGAGCGTGGGACAGGTTGTTGATGTCTTCAGAAGTGCAAGCGAAGTGCACGAACTCGCTTACTTTTTCCAGCTGGGCATTGCCGCTGATTTTTTCTTTGAGGAAATATTCAACCGCTTTCACGTCGTGGTTGGTGGTGCGCTCAATTTCTTTGATACGCCCAGCATCTTCCAGGGAAAAGTTGGCCACAATGCTATCGAGTAGCTGGTTAGCAGCTTCATCGAACTGCTCTACCTCAGTAATTTCTGAGTGCGCGGAGAGTTTCTGAAGCCAGCGCACTTCCACTTCAACACGGGCGCGGATCAGGCCGTATTCACTAAAAATTTCGCGTAGGGGGGCAGTCTTGCTCTCGTAGCGACCATCAATAGGGGATACCGCTGTGAGTGCGGAAAGCTCAACTGTCATAGTAAATCTCCGGGATTAGTTTTTTATAGATTCGATCTGTGCGATTAGCTCGTCGGTCGCACGCAATAGTTTTTTGCGTTGAAATAGCAGATGCAGGCGCCTTCCGCCCAATTGTCGCCACAGCGTGGCTGAACGGATACCGGCAAACAGCATTGAGCGGATTTGGTTAGCGACGCGCTGTTGCTGCAGGAAATTAAAATCTCCCAGCACCTGGATACGAAAGCGGAAAGTGCCGAGGGTATCGCTATAAATACTGGCGAGATTGGAAAATACATTCTCGTGGGTGGGGGCGAAGTGTTCCGCCTGAGTCTTGGCTTTTTCGAGGCGGCTGCCAATGATGGAGAGCAACTCTCCTTTCTTACTCAATTGCCTCTGCAGATAAAGCACAGACAGTGCATAGCGCAGGCAGTCTGTGTATTCAGGGTGTTGCCGCGATTGCAGTAACTGCCGTGAGACCTGCAAGCCGGGCAGCAGCTTCTCTGCGCCGGCGAACACATCTTCGGTGCGATCTGGGTTGAGCTGGAAAAGGCTGTATACCCCGGTTTCCAGCTGGGCCTGGGGAGCGGTGCCTGTTTTGGCCAAGCGCTCCACTAAAGTTGCGGATTGAAATATTCCGGCCAATGCCAGAGCCTGATCCCGCCAGTTATTCAAGGTTACTCCTTAGTGTTTCTTGTATTTTTCCGGTACGGCAGTGCCGATACCTGTAGCCTGTTCGATAACTGCGCCGCCGAGGCATATTTCGCCATCGTACAGGACCAGGGATTGTCCTGGGGTAATTGCCCGCTGTGGCTCGTCAAATTCCACAGTCAGGTTACCACCCTTTTGCACCCGTATTGTGCAGTCCTGGTCTGGCTGTCGGTAGCGGGTCTTCGCTTGACAGCGGAAAGACTCACCCGGTGCGGCGCCATTGATCCAATGTGTTTGGGCTGCCACCAGACCCGTGGCGTAAAGCAGGGGGTGATGTGCCCCCTGGGCAACAATCAATACGTTGCGCTCTAGGTTCTTTCCGACTACGTACCAGGGTTCTTCGCCCGCGCCTTTTACCCCTCCGATACCAAGACCCTGCCTCTGTCCTATGGTGTGGTACATCAGGCCGGCGTGGCGCCCCATAATTTCACCTTCTGGAGTTTCCATGTCGCCCGGCTGGGCGGGCAGATACTGCTCCAGAAAGTCCTTGAAGCGGCGTTCGCCAATAAAGCAGATCCCCGTACTGTCTTTTTTATTGTGGGTGATAAAGCCGTTTTCCTCAGCGATACGCCGTACCTCAGGTTTTTCCAACTCGCCCAGTGGAAATAGAGAGCGAGCAAACTCACCCTCGCCGACAGCGTGGAGGAAGTAGCTTTGATCCTTGTTGCCATCCAAGCCCTTGAGCAAATAGGTGCGACCTTCTATATCGCGTCGGCGGGTGTAATGTCCGGTGGCAATGGCATCAGCTCCCAGAACTTCGGCATATTCCAGGAAAACTTTAAACTTGATCTCCCGATTGCACAGAATGTCCGGGTTAGGCGTGCGTCCGGCCTTGTATTCTGCCAGGAAGTATTCAAAGACATGGTCCCAATACTCGGCAGCAAAATTGGCGGTATGCAGCTTGATGCCCAGTTTTTCACATACCGCCTGGGCATCGGCCAAGTCTGCTTTCGCGGTGCAGTACTCAGTGCCGTCATCTTCGTCCCAATTCTTCATAAACAAGCCCTCCACCTGGTAGCCCTGCTGCATGAGCAGAAGTGCGGCTACAGAGGAATCCACACCGCCGGACATACCGACGATGACGCGTTTGGGCTGTTTGTTGTGCGTGGAATCAGGCATAAGAAGGACAGTCACTACTTCACTGGGATGGAAAGGGGGCGAATTTTACCTGTGAATCGGGCTTCTGACCAAGGCCGCTTTTATCTTGGGTTATTACTTATTGTCTCCGGCGAGGACGATTGCGCTTCTGAGGTGGCTTCGACTTGCCTTTGGGCCTTGGCTTAGGCGCAGAGAAAACCTCCTCCGAGCGGTGCTGCCCCGGCTGCAGAGTGCCGAGATTCCAATTGCCGATAGCCATTCGAACCAAGCGCAGGGTAGGGAAGCCAACCGCTGCGGTCATACGTCGCACCTGACGGTTTCTACCCTCGTGAATGATAAGTTCTACCCAGCTGGTGGGAATGGACTTGCGCTCTCGGATTGGGGGATTGCGCGGCCACAGGTCGACTTCGGAGAGTCTGCGGGCCTTAGCGGGCGCTGTGCGTCCATCCTTCAAATCTACGCCTTTGCGCAGAAACATCAGGGCGTCATCTGAAATGTCCCCCTCTACCTGAGCCCAGTAAGTCTTCGCCATCTTTCTCTTCGGGTGGCTGATTTGATGTTGTAGCGCTCCATCATCTGTGAGTAGTAGAAGTCCCTCTGAGTCATAGTCGAGCCGACCCGCGGCATAGAAGCCCTTGTGCGGGATATAGTCTGCCAGCGTGGCGCGACCCTGGGGGTCTGTGAATTGGCTTAACACGCCAAAAGGTTTGTTTAGGAGAATAATCTTGGGCATAAGAAAAATTGAGTATTGTAATCCAACTACAAAAATTAGCCGATGCTGCTATAATCCCGCCGATTTTTATCCCCGCCCAATGGTCCCGGGGGAGCGGTGCAAGCAACGCTGGACCTAAAAAGTCATAGAATTTTGGGAGTTTACGCAATATGGGTCACATCCAAGTGCCGGCAGACGGCGAAAAAGTTACAGTCAATTCCGACGGTTCGCTGAATGTTCCGAATCGCCCGGTAATTCCGTTCATCGAGGGTGACGGCATCGGTGTGGACATCACTCCGGTAATGCGCAAGGTAATCGACGCTGCGGTAGAGAAAGCTTTCAGCGGCGACAAGAAAATCGAGTGGATGGAAATCTACTGCGGTGAGAAAGCCGCAGAGACTTACGCTGGCGACTGGTTCCCAGCTGAAACTCTGGAAGCTATTAAAGATTACGTTGTCAGCATTAAAGGCCCCCTGACCACTCCAGTAGGCGGCGGTTTCCGTTCCCTGAACGTTGCCCTGCGTCAGGAGCTGGACCTGTATGTTTGTCAGCGTCCAGTTCGCTGGTTCAGCGGTGTACCTTCTCCGGTTAAAGAGCCGAACAAGGTAGACATGGTTATCTTCCGTGAAAACTCTGAAGATATCTACGCTGGTATCGAGTGGAAAGCTGATACCGACGAAGCCAAGAAAGTTATCAAGTTCCTGCAGGACGAGATGGGTGTTAAGAAGATCCGTTTCCCTGAGAACTGTGGTATCGGTGTTAAGCCGGTTTCTGCAGAGGGTACCAAGCGTCTCGTGCGCAAGGCTATCCAGTACGCTGTGGACCAGGATCGCGATTCCGTAACCCTGGTGCACAAAGGCAACATCATGAAGTTCACCGAAGGTGCCTTCGCCGATTGGGGTTACGAGCTGGCTCGCGACGAGTTTGGCGCTCAGCCGCTGGACGGCGGCCCCTGGCACAGCTTCAAGAACCCGAAGACTGGCAAGGAAATCGTTGTTAAGGACGTAATTGCTGACGCTATGCTGCAGCAGATCCTGCTGCGTCCGGCTGAGTACGACGTAATTGCTACCCTGAACCTAAACGGTGACTACCTGTCTGACGCACTGGCTGCACAGGTTGGTGGTATCGGTATCGCTCCGGGCGCAAACCTGTCCGACGACGTTGCCCTGTTCGAAGCAACCCACGGTACTGCACCTAAGTACGCTGGCCAGGACAAGGTTAACCCGGGTTCTCTGATTCTTTCCGCTGAGATGATGCTGCGTCACCTGGGCTGGAACGAAGCTGCTGACCTGGTAATCAAGGGTATGGAAGGTGCTATCGAAGCGAAAACCGTAACCTACGATTTCGAGCGCCTGATGGATGGTGCTGAGCTGAAATCCTGCTCTGCGTTTGGTGACGAAGTGATCAAGCACATGGCCTAATTGGCTGATTTGGGGCTAGGTTTTTTAATCAACCTGGCCCTAGCTAGAAAAAGCCCTTTGCTTTGCAGCAAGGGGCTTTTTTGTTGGCGGGGTCTGCTTGTGCGGGCTTGCAGGGTTAGTCGAGCATCTCTGCCTCTTTTTCCCGCTCTGTTTCAGAGTGGTTGGGATCTGCAATAGCGGCCACTTTGGGGCTTTGGGGGCTAGGTGCGGTCTCTGCCGCCACTGCGGTGGAAATATTGGCGGCGTGATAGCCTTTGTCGCCTCTGACGATATCAAAGGTGACCTGTTGGCCGGCCTTTAGGGTTCGGTAGCCTTCCATCTGAATAGCGGAATAGTGCGCAAACAGATCCTCCCCTCCTTCATCTGCAAGAATAAACCCATATCCCTTAGCGTTGTTGAACCACTTCACGGTACCAGTAGGCATATCGAACTCCCTCTAATTGCCTGAGTGGCCAGTCGGCCACCTTACAGAGTTTTTATATTTATTTGACCTGCGGATTAATCGGCTGCGATCCTATCTGCGACTAACGGCTGTGAATGAGCAGGCACTACCTCTTGTAGTCAACTGCTATAGGAATGTCAAGAAACCGCGCTTGAGGCTGTGATCTCCCTGTGTCGTTGGTCAAATAAGGTTACAATGGCAGGTCATTGATGGTTGAGCATGCTGCACTATCAAGGCTCGATAGAACACATTGATAATTGTTATGAGTATTTTGCAGGTCATTAAACTAGGCTCCAGTGATTCTGGAGAAGACTATTTCGACGGTGAGGGTTCCGAGGGCGGGCTCGCATTGGAGGAGGCGCCGCCACGGCTCAAGCGCCCGCCTATGTACAAGGTCATCATGTTGAACGATGACTACACCCCCATGGACTTTGTCGTAGAGACTCTGGAGTTGTTTTTTGGGGTTAACCGTGAGCGCGCCACACAGTTGATGTTGCAAGTACACACGCGGGGAAAAGCAGTGTGCGGTGTCTATACTCGGGATATAGCGGAGACAAAGGCCGCTCAGGTTAATCAGTTCGCCCAGGAGAATGAGCATCCACTATTGTGTGAGATTGAGGCGGACGAGAGTAAAGACGATTGATTGAAATTACAGCTGCTTTAGCACAAGGGTCCCGTCACCTGAAGGGAATCAGCCAGGAGTTAGACGCCGGCAAAGGGTGCACGCCTACCAGCGGAGTCGGCGGGGAACATTGGCGATTAGGGTTTGAGGTTTAAATGCTCAGCAAGGACTTAGAGGTAACGCTCAATCTGGCGTTCAAGGGTGCACGAGCGAAGCGGCACGAATTCATGACTGTGGAGCACCTGTTACTGGCGCTTCTGGATAATGAGTCGGCTGCTGACGTGTTGCATGCCTGCGGGGCCGACCTGAGCGCACTGCGCCGCGAACTATTGGAGTTTGTGGACTCTACCACGCCGTTAATCCCAGAGGCGGACACCGATCGCGAAACTCAGCCCACATTGGGTTTCCAGAGGGTGTTGCAGAGGGCTGTTTTCCATGTTCAGTCATCGGGGAAAAAAGAGGTTACCGGTGCTAATGTACTCGTGGCTATTTTCTGTGAGCAGGAAAGCCAAGCCGTTTATTATCTGAAGCAGCAGAGTGTTGCGCGTATCGATGTAGTCAATTACATCACCCACGGAATTTCCAGGGTCGGTTCCAGCGGCAACAATCACAATCACCACCACGGTTCAGATACCACCCAAGAGCAGGTGGAAGAGGAGATCAGTACAGGCTCTGAGCCTGGAGGTTCTGACCCCCTGGAGAGTTACGCGACCAACCTGAACCAAGAGGCTATCTTGGGGCGAATTGATCCCTTGGTAGGGCGAGGCCCCGAAGTAGAGAGAGTCACCCAGGTTCTTGCGCGGCGTCGCAAAAACAACCCCTTGTTGGTTGGAGAATCCGGAGTTGGTAAAACTGCAATCGCGGAGGGGTTGGCCCGGCGAATAGTGGATGAGGATATCCCTGAGCCACTAAAAGAGAGCACTATTTACTCCCTCGACCTCGGTTCTCTACTCGCTGGTACCAAGTACCGTGGGGATTTTGAGAAACGTTTTAAAGCGCTGCTGGCAGAGCTGAAGAAGCGCGAGCATGCAGTCCTGTTTATTGATGAAATTCACACCATTATTGGAGCCGGCGCAGCATCCGGCGGCGTTATGGACGCCTCGAACCTGTTGAAACCGCTGCTGTCCAGCGGTCAGCTCCGCTGCATTGGCTCCACCACCTTTACCGAATATCGCGGCATTTTCGAGAAAGATCGTGCGCTTTCCCGTCGTTTTCAAAAGATCGATGTCAGTGAACCATCGGTAGAGGAGACTGTGCAAATATTACAGGGGCTTCGGAGTTGTTTCGAAGACCATCATAAAGTTCGTTTCACTGACGCCGCCCTCGATGCCGCGGCTCAACTTTCCAGTCGCCATATCACCGAGCGCTTCCTGCCTGACAAGGCGATAGATGTAATTGATGAGGCCGGAGCTTTCCAATCGCTGTTGCCGGTTGAAGAGCGCACTGAGGTGATTGGTATCAGTGAAATCGAGTCGGTAATTGCCAAGATGGCCCGTATCCCGGCCAAGAGTGTCTCCGCTTCTGATAAAGAGCAGTTGTCCAAGCTTGATGACAACCTCAAGATGGTGGTATTTGGCCAGGATCGTGCAATTGAGGCGCTCAGTACGGCGATCAAGCTCAGCCGTGCTGGGTTGGGTGCTGAGGAGAAGCCCATAGGATCCTTCCTGTTCTCAGGCCCCACAGGCGTTGGTAAGACTGAGCTCTGTCGGCAGTTGGCCAAAGTGATGGGGATTGAGCTAATCCGCTTCGATATGTCTGAGTATATGGAGCGACATACGGTTTCCCGTTTGATCGGTGCGCCACCGGGATATGTGGGTTTTGATCAGGGCGGCTTGCTGACTGATTCTGTGACTAAGCATCCACATAGTGTAGTGCTGCTCGATGAGATTGAGAAAGCTCACCCAGAAGTCTTCAACCTGCTTCTCCAGGTGATGGATCACGGAACTCTGACAGATAATAACGGCCGCAAGGCGGACTTCCGCAATGTCATATTAATTATGACCACTAATGCGGGCGCTGAGCTGATGAGTCGTCGGTCTATCGGCTTCTCCAGCCAGGATCACTCCTCCGATGGTATGGAGGAAATCAAAAAGATGTTTACCCCAGAGTTCCGCAACCGCCTCGACAGTATTATCCAGTTTGGCTCTCTGCCACTGGATGTGGTTAAAACTGTAGTGGATAAATTTATTGTCGAGTTGCAAGCGCAGCTAGATGACTCTCGTGTGACTCTGATCGTAGATGATGAGGCTCGCGAGTGGCTGGCTGTTCGCGGTTACGATGAAAAAATGGGGGCTCGCCCGATGTCCCGTTTGATACGAGACAAGCTGCGTAAGCCACTGGCTGAGTCAGTCTTGTTTGGTGAGTTGGCAGAAGAGGGGGGCCGCGTGGTGGTCGTCATAGAGAATGATGAACTCTCCATAAAAACGGCGGTTCCTGCCTAGCTCTACAAAAAAATGCATCAAAAAAGCCACCGCAAGGTGGCTTTTTTGTGTCCAGGGCAAATCACCTTAAGCTCTTTGCCTGGCGAGCGAATTAGCGGGCGCGGTAGGTGATGCGACCTTTGCTCAGGTCGTAGGGGGTGAGTTCCACTTTGACCTTATCGCCGGTGAGGATGCGAATGTAGTTTTTACGCATCTTTCCAGAGATGTGCGCAATGACCACGTGTCCGTTTTCCAGCTTTACGCGGAAAGTGGTATTTGGCAGGGTGTCGATCACCTCGCCTTCCATTTCAATATAATCGTCTTTTGCCATGCGGCAGCAACCTTCAAATAACTTGATCAGACCTTTACCCCGGAGGCAATCTTGCCTAGCCGCGGCTTGACGGGCGAGCATTTTGCACGAAAAGGCAGAATAGAGCAAAGGGCGCGTGCGTAGGAATTATAGAGATTTCAGGCTCCAGCGGTTCTCTGTGAGCATTTCAATGGGTTGGAACTGGCTTTTGTAGGCCATCTTATGGCATTTCTCTATCCAATAGCCCAAATACAGATTGGGAAGCCCTAATCTTCTGGCCCATTCAATTTGGTAGAGAATGCAGTAACTGCCCAGACTGCGCTTGTCCTCATCCGGGTCGAAGAAAGTATAGATGGCCGACAGGCCTGCAGTAAGCAGGTCGGTGACCGCCACTGCGACTAGGCGCCCACGTGCACGCAGCTCAATATAGCGAGTAGCTCCCCAGGCCGGGCTTAGGAAGCTGCGATACTGCTCGCGGCTCGGAGGGTACATTTCCCCATCGGCATGACGTTGCTCAATGTAGCGTGCATACAGCTCGTAATGCTCATCAGTGTCGATGGATTCGATATGAAAGATATCCAGGTCCTTATTGCGTTTCCAGCAGCGGCGCTGGTTGCGATCCGGTACAAAAAGGCCCACTGGTACACGGGCGGGCACACAGGCCCTGCATGTTGCGCATTGAGGTCGGTAGAGATAGGCCCCGCTGCGACGAAAGCCCAGCTCTGAGAGGCGGTTGTAAAGGCGCTGGTCTACCTCTGTCTGCGGGTCCACAAATACCGTTGTAGCCTCCCTATCTGGCAGATAGCCACATGGGTGGGGCAGGGTTGCCAAAAGCCGGACCGAGTCGAGCTGAGAATATTTACCCATAAGTCCACGAAAGTTTCCAAGGCTGCGGAAAGGCGGGTTGTATAAGGCCGTCCTCCAGCAGGTGTTCGAAGTCCCTACGACACATTTCAACGGCCCCAAGACTACTCAGGTGGGGGTTGCTTACCTGGCAGTCGATCAGTGGGCAGCCCCACAATTCTAATTGGCGAACGAGGTGGACAAAAGCGACTTTGGAAGCATCTGTCTCCCTGTGAAACATGGATTCCCCAAAAAAAATACGGCCGATTGAAAGACCGTAAAGTCCACCGACCAGCCGACCCTCACGCCATACCTCAACGGAGTGGGCATGGCCCAGATGGTGCATGTCGATATAGGCCTCGGTCATCTCATCGGTAATCCAGGTGCCATCTTCAGAACTCCTGGGGAGGCGGCAACCCTCGATTACTTGTTCGAAGGCTTGGTCAAATGTGACTGAGAATATACCTCTGCGCAGGGTTTTACGCAGACTGCGGCCAATATGGAAGTCGCTGGGTATTACTACACAGCGCGGTGAGGGGCTCCACCAGAGGATAGGCTGGTCTTCGGAAAACCAGGGAAAGATACCTCGGCGATAGGCGGCCAACAACCATTCCGGGGAGAGATCTCCACCAGCTGCGAGGAGTCCATTGGGATCGTCTAGAGCAGTCTGGGTAGAAGGGAAATCTATATGATTGTGGTCGAGCCACATCAGGCGGCTTTGGGTATTCCTTGCCACAAACTGTTTCCTGTCCTGGGGCTGAGGAGGCCCGGGTAGCCTTGAGACTACCCGGGTGAGAAGCAGTTTTGTTAGGCGTCGAGGAAACGCTCGGCGTCCAGGGCTGCCATACAGCCGGTTCCAGCGGAGGTGACCGCCTGACGGTAGATGTGATCAGACACATCGCCAGCTGCAAACACGCCGGGCACAGATGTCTGAGTGGCGTTACCCTCCAGGCCACTTTGCACGATGATATAGCCGTTATTCATTTCAAGCTGATCTTTAAAGATGTCGGTATTGGGCTTGTGGCCAATCGCGATAAATACACCGGCGGCCTCCAATTCTTTGGTGGAGTCGTCCTGGGTGCTGCGAACGCGCAGGCCGGTTACTCCGTTGTCATCACCAAGAACCTCGTCGAGGGTGTGGTGAAAGCAAAGTTTGATATTGCCGTTTTCCACCTTCTCCATCAGGCGATCCTGAAGGATTTTCTCGGCGCGAAGCTCGTCACGGCGGTGGATCAGGGTAACTTCACTGGCGATATTGGACAGGTATAGGGCCTCTTCTACTGCGGTATTACCACCGCCCACAACGGCTACTTTTTGATCGCGATAGAAGAAACCGTCACAGGTCGCACAGGCACTGACACCACGACCCTGGAAGGCTTCTTCAGACGGTAGGCCCAGGTATTGAGCTGAGGCACCAGTGGCGATGACTAGGGCGTCGCAGGTATAGGTTTCATTGCCCTTCAAAGTGAATGGGCGATTGTTCAGATCTACAGACTCGATGTGATCAAAAATAATCTGGGTGTCGAAGCGCTCGGCGTGTTGTTGCATTTGCACCATCAGATCGGGGCCCTGCAGCTCGGGGATGCCACCGGGCCAGTTTTCAACTTCTGTAGTGGTGGTCAACTGCCCACCCTGTTGCATACCGGTAATAACAACGGGGTTCAAGTTTGCGCGGGCTGCATAAATGGCTGCTGTGTAGCCTGCGGGGCCAGAACCGAGAATAATCAGTCGATGATGGTTGTTGCTCATGAAACTCTCTTTAAACCTGTCTGTGTGCAAAGTTTACCCAGAGAACTGGGAGTCCACCTAGCCGGCCATATTTTGATCAGCCAAAGCTATTAGATTGGCCGATATAATAGGCGATAGTGACAATTCGACGAAATAGTTTGCCTCAATTTATGCCATTGGAAAGTGCTATTTAGATCGCTGCAGTGAGTCGACCCGGTTCTCACCACTCAGAAACGACATCAATAATTGAGAATAATTCATTGTTTTTATTGAATAAATTGCGATTTATTTGATGTGAAGTCCGCCCGGTACGACTTATAAAGTATTTGTATTTGGTCACAAGAGGGCTCGGAGGAGGTGTTTTCATCCTTTTGGTAGTTAGCCAAATTTGGGATGCATAACAACGGCCAAAGGGCGAAGCCATGAGGCAGGGCAGAAAAATAGTACCGTTGAATCTGGGCAGCAATTTGATTGGCCACCCCACATTTACCTTCAGTCTCAGTAATGAAGCACAGGTATTTGTGTCGGAAATCCTGGATGACACCTTCTCCTTGAGGCTTTCTGTCGATTTAGGGCCTGATGGTAGCCATATTGCCAGTTTGCATGGCCCTCCAGATTTAGTGGAGTTGTTCGCATCCCTGAAGCTGCAGGTCAGATGCGATATTGTGGCGGATGGGTACAATGTCCTTTCCCATGATGCTTTAGACGCCTTCGTGGCTTCACCCGAGTCGAAAGCAAAGCTACTCGAAGCGCTGGATCTCAGAGAGGGAAATAAAGTACTGGATTTAATGAGCGGCAGTGGCGCGGTCAGCCAGTTGCTGTTGGAGTATGGTGATAAAAAGTCAATGGGGCTCGCCCTCAGTATGTGCGATACCCACCATTCCCAGCTCAAGCGTATCAACTCAAAAGTGCGTGAAAGGGTTGTCGATGTTACTGTGGGTGATGCCAGGGCATTGCCCTATGAAAAGGAATCTTTTGATGCGGTAGTACTCAAAATGGGGCTGCACGAAGTGCCCCAGTTGGACCAACCGTTGGTAATGAGGAATGTCTTTCGGGTCCTGAAGCGAGGGGGGCGTTTTATTATTTGGCAATTGCTGCCGGCCTCCGGTGTGATACAGGATGTGTTTACAGATATCGTACGAAAAACCAGCATGTTGGCTGGCTGCGAATCTCAAGCATTCAACCGCTATTTCCCCAGGCAGGACCAGATATCCTGGCTGTTTAAAAGTGCTGGGTTCAGAGGGTGTGAGGAAATATTTCAGGCTGAATTCACTTACAGCACCCAAGCAAGCCTGGGTGCCGAGCTGGGTGGAGACTCCAGCAAACTAGAAATACTGAACAACTTTGCCCGCGACAGAGTGCCCCAAGAGATAAGAGATTCGCTGTGTTGGCGGGATACTGGAGAGGATATCTCCCTTAAGATCCCGGCTTGTATATATCGCACATACAAACCAGCATAAATCAAAGATAATTAGGCCATCGAGGAAATCGCTCAAGTAGCGATTTCCGTTTGTTACAAGTACCAGAAAGCAACAACAAAGAATATTGAGGTAAGCCATTGAAGGCCGAAAGCGCAACCGGAGAAAATTCTGAAAAGAGCGGTGCATTGCCGGATTCACTCGTCGCCCGTTTGGTCCGTGAGGGAGCATTAATCTGCCTGCTGGCAGGGGCACTATTAATGGCTATCAGCCTGCTCAGTTACGATTCCCAAGATCCAGGTTGGTCCCATACCGGGCAGGTCGGAAAAATTCACAATGCCATTGGTCCTGCAGGCGCCTGGCTCGCCGATGTCTGCCTTTCTCTATTGGGTTGGATGGCCTATCTGTTTCCCCTGTTGATTGGCTTGCGTGCTTATAAAATCTTACGCGACCGCAATGCACGTTTCCATGCTCCCCTGTTTGCGCTGAGAGTCTTTGGTCTGTTCCTTCTGTTAATTAGTGGTGCCGCTTTGGCGACACTATGTTTTTCTCCCGCTGACGATCCTCTGCCTTTCACCAACGGCGGAATCATTGGAGACGCGCTATCTAGTTCTCTTCAGGGAAGTCTTGGTTATGTTGGTGGGACCATTTTATTGTTGGCGATTTTTGCCATTGGTGTGACGGTATTCACTGGCCTTTCCTGGCTCAAGTTGGCTGAGTCCATTGGTCGTAATGTGTTAGGGCTTATCGCCTGGTTGAGCAGTTATTACAAGCAATGGCGCCTGAAGCGCACAGAACAGCGCGTGGCGCGGGAAGCCATAGTCGTGCGCAAAGCCGCAGTGGAAGAAGAGAAGCAGCGCACCGCCAAGCGAATTCCCCCCAAGATTGAAGCGGCTCCAGTAAAGCCCAAGCAGAGCCCCCGTGCGGCTAAAGAAAAGCAAGGCGAATTATTCAAGGGCGGGCCTGTTACAGGAACATTGCCACCTTTAGGCTTGCTTGATCCTTCCGATCAAAATAAGAAACCGGGCTTTTCCCGGGAATCCCTCGAAGCCCTGTCGCGCTTATTGGAGCTGAAGCTTAAAGATTTTGGTGTGGTAGCCGAAGTTGTATCGGTATTGCCCGGTCCTGTGGTAACCCGTTTTGAGATCCAACCGGCGCCGGGTGTAAAGGTGAGTAAGATTTCAAACTTGGCCAAAGACCTGGCCCGATCTTTGGCGGTAATCAGTGTCCGCGTAGTGGAGGTGATCCCGGGGAAATCGGTGGTGGGTATTGAAATTCCCAATGAAAATCGACAAATGGTACGTCTTAGTGAAGTGCTGTCCGCCGATGTCTATGAGAATGCCAAATCACCCCTGACATTGGCACTTGGGCACGATATTTCCGGCCAACCGGTAGTGGCCGATCTCGCCAAGATGCCCCACCTCCTGGTTGCCGGTACCACTGGATCTGGTAAGTCTGTGGGCATCAATGTGATGTTGCTCAGCCTTTTGTACAAGTCTACTCCGGATGAGGTTCGCCTGATCTTGGTGGATCCGAAGATGTTGGAGCTATCGGTGTACGAGGGTATTCCCCACTTGCTCACTCCGGTGATCACCGATATGAACGATGCGGCCAACGGCTTGCGTTGGTGTGTGGGCGAGATGGAGCGTCGTTATAAATTGATGGCGGCGATGGGAGTGCGCAATCTAGCGGGCTTTAATCGCAAGATAAAAGAGGCAGAGGAAGCTGGTGAGCCGATTTTAGATCCACTGTGGGAACCGGATCCTGCTTCCAGCGTTCCGGCTGAAGAGCAAACCGCTCCTGCACTTAAGGCACTGCCCGCAATCGTGGTTGTTATTGATGAATTTGCCGACATGATGATGATCGTTGGCAAGAAGGTGGAGCAGCTGATTGCCCGTATCGCACAGAAAGCCCGTGCTGCGGGGATTCATTTGCTGTTAGCTACTCAACGACCCTCAGTGGATGTGATTACCGGATTGATCAAGGCCAATGTGCCTACCCGTATCGGTTTCCAGGTTTCTTCCAAGGTGGATTCCCGCACAATCCTAGACCAGGGCGGTGCCGAACAGCTGCTCGGTCACGGCGATATGCTCTACCTCCCTCCGGGCAGTGGGGTGCCAGTGCGGGTTCATGGCGCCTTTGTGGACGATCATGAAGTGCATAAAGTCGTCGCGGACTGGACGCGGCGCGGAGAACCCGAATATATCGACGGCATTGTTGATGACAGCAACAACAGTATTCCAGTGCCTGGCCTGCAGTCTGAGGGCGGTGATGAAGATGACCCTGAGGCTGATGCTCTTTACGATGAAGCGGTTGCCTTTGTCACCAAATCGCGCAAAGCATCCATCTCTTCAGTTCAGCGCCAGCTTCGCATCGGCTACAATCGCGCCGCGCGAATTATTGATGCCATGGAGGCTGCCGGAGTTGTTTCACCGGCGGGGCATAATGGCAACCGTGAGGTATTGGCTCCGCCTCCAGCCTAAAAAGGAGGGGCGGCGCCATCCAAAGTTAAGCTGCGGTTCACTTCCCGCTGACTAATCTTTAGGGAAATCAACATACTGGGAATCAATGATGAAGAATATTCTGCGCAACTTCCTGCTGGTATTGACCGTTGCGAGCAGTGCAGCCTGGGCCGATGCTACAGAAGAACTCGGCAAACTCTTGCAACCGTTGTCTTCCCTTTCAGGAAACTTTAAGCAAACGCTGGTTGATGAGCGCGGTAAGGTATCGCAAAAAAGCAATGGTAGTTTTTCTGTACAGCGGCCAGGCAAGTTGCGCTGGAAAACCGGCGAGCCATACGCCCAGTTATTGGTAACGAATAATAAAACCCTTTGGCTCTATGATCCGGATCTTGAGCAGGTCACTATACGTCCGGTGGATGAGCGTATGAAAGAGACCCCAGCTTTACTACTCGGCGGTAAAGTTGAGGATATTCGTAAATCATTCGATGTGGCTTTAAAGGACGGTATTTATCAGCTGACGCCAAAAAATCCAAAGGCGCCGTTCAAGTCTATGGAAATTCACTTTGCTAAAGATGGTCTGCCATCTGCTATGAAAGTGCGCGACAGCATGGGGCAGAGCACGGAGATTGTTTTCAACAGTTTGAAAGCAAACCCGAAACTTTCTGAGTCCATCTTTAATTTCAAGCCGCCCGCTGGTACAGACATAATCAAAGATGAGTGACCTGTTTCAAACCCCGCAACGGCATCAGCCGCTGGCCGCAAGAATGCGGCCTAATTCTCTGGCCCACTATGTGGGCCAATCGCATTTATTGGGAAAGGGAAAGCCGTTGCGGGAAGCGGTTGAGCGCGGCCAGTTACACTCAATGATCCTGTGGGGACCACCAGGAGTCGGCAAAACCACATTTGCCCGGCTGTTAGCTGAGGAGTGTGATGCGCGCTTTGCTACCCTTTCAGCGGTGTTGGCGGGGGTGAAGGATATTCGGCAGGCAGTGGCAGAGGCCGAGCAACAGCGCATGCAGTCAGGCCGCAATACCATTCTTTTTGTCGACGAAGTACATCGTTTTAATAAGGCGCAGCAGGATGCTTTCTTGCCCTATGTAGAAGAGGGCACGGTGACTTTTGTTGGCGCTACTACCGAAAATCCGGCTTTTGAGCTGAACAACGCCCTCCTATCCCGCTGCCGTGTGTATCTACTGCGCAGTATTCCCGAAGAAGATCTAACCGGGCTGCTTGGGTATGCTCAGCAGACGGATGATCAACTGCGCGAGCGCAATGTTCATATCCCAAAAGAAGTTTTGGCTAAAATTGCCCGCGCGGCCGATGGGGATGCGCGCAGTGCCCTGAACCTGCTGGAAGTCGCCTGCGATTTGGCCAGGGAAGAGGGCGGTAGGTTGCTGGTCGATGAGGATGTGCTCAGTGAAGTGCTCAGCGCCGACGTGCGTCGATTTGACAAGGGCGGTGATTATTTTTATGACCAAATTTCCGCCATGCATAAATCGGTACGGGGTTCAGACCCCGATGCCGCGCTTTATTGGTTTGTGCGCATGCTTGATGGTGGTTGTGATCCCTTATATGTTGCCCGCCGGGTAGTGCGAATGGCCAGTGAAGATATTGGCAATGCCGACCCGCGAGCATTGCAATTGGCTCTTAATGCCTGGGATGTACAGGAGCGTCTCGGTAGTCCCGAAGGAGAGCTGGCCATTGCGCAGGCAATTACCTATCTTGCTGTCGCGGCGAAAAGTAACGCAGTTTATAGCGCTTATAAGCGTGCAGTGGCGGATGTGCGTCGTGATCCCAGCTACGAGGTGCCGTTGCATTTGCGCAATGCCCCCACGAAGTTGGCGAAAAGTTTGTCGCATGGGGCCGAGTACCGCTATGCCCACGATGAGCCAGATGCTTTCGCAGCCGGGGAAAACTACTTCCCCGAAGAAATTGCGGACAGAGAGTATTACCAGCCGGTTCCCCGTGGGCTGGAGTTAAAAATTTCCGAAAAGTTGCAGGTGTTGCGCCGGCTTAACAGTGAGAGTGACCAGCAACGCTATAAGAAGAAACCGTAAGGATTTAAGGTAAAAGACCATGCAGTGGCTGGCCATCGCCATAGGTGGTGCCTTGGGGGCAATACTTCGTCACCAGATAAGCGTCTGGACCTATCCGGTATTCAGTGGGAAATTCCCGCTGGGTACATTGATCGTGAATGTGCTTGGATCATTTTTGATTGGCATCGCCTACATTTTGATCACCCATAGAGCAATGCTCGGAGAGGAGTGGCGCCTGTTAATCATGACAGGAATGTTCGGTGCACTGACCACCTTTTCCACTTTCTCCCTAGAAAGCTTGATACTGTGGCACAATGGCCAACCTTTGATGGCTCTTGGCTATATTGTCGGCAGTCTCATTTGCTGCCTGGCGGCCACGGGAGCCGCGGTCGCCTTAGCGACGCGTTATTTTTAACCAATATTTATTTTAATTTTGTTGTAGGAGCCTGGTTACAGGCGAACTGGAAACGATGCTCGATCCCAAACTGATTCGCACGGATATGGACCAAGTGGCCGCGGCCCTGAAAAAGCGCGGTGTGGAACTGGATACTGCCAAACTGGAAGCCCTCGAGGAGCGCCGTAAAGAGCTGCAGGTGCGCACCGAGAGTTTGCAAAACGAGCGCAATAGCAAGTCGAAAAATATCGGGCGAGCTAAGGCCGCCGGAGAAGATATTGCTCCGCTGCTCAAAGAAGTCGAGTCCCTCGGGGGCGAGTTACAAAATGCCAAGCAGGCGCTGTCTGAGTTGCAGGAAGAGTTGGATTCGATTCTGTCCGCAATTCCCAACCTGCCGGATGCTTCGGTGCCCGAAGGCGAGAGCGAAGATGACAATGTGGAAGTACGTCGCTGGGGTCAGCCCCGTAGCTTCGATTTTGAGATCAAAGATCATGTAGATCTCGGCTCCCAGCTCGGCGGTCTCGATTTTGAGATGGCGGTAAAACTTACTGGATCGCGCTTTGCTGTGATGTCCGGTGAAGTAGCGCGTTTACACCGTGCTCTCGCCCAATTCATGCTCGATACGCACATTGAGGAGCATGGTTATAAAGAAACTAACGTACCGGTGATCGTCAATAGTGACTCCCTGTATGGAACCTCGCAGCTGCCAAAGTTCGAGGAGGATTTGTTTAAGCTGACCGATGAGCGTGGCTTCTATCTGATCCCGACAGCAGAAGTGCCTCTCACTAATATGTATCGTGATCATATTGTCGAGGACAGCGATTCTTTGCCGCATAAGCTGGTCGCGCATACAACCTGCTTCCGTTCTGAGGCCGGTTCACACGGCCGCGACACTCGCGGCATGATTCGCCAGCACCAGTTTGAAAAAGTGGAATTGGTGTGGGCGGCGCGCCCGGACCAGTCCGAGGAAGCGCTGGAGACCCTTACCAAAAATGCTGAGGCGATCCTGCAAAAGCTGAACCTGCCTTACCGCACTGTAGTGTTGTGTGGTGGTGATATTGGTTTCGCTGCGCGCAAGACTTACGATATCGAAGTCTGGATTCCCTCTCAGGACAAGTACCGCGAAATCTCCTCCTGCTCCCTGGTAGGTGACTTCCAGGCTCGCCGTATGAAGGCGCGTTGGCGCAACCCGGAAACCGGCAAGCCGGAATTGTTACACACACTGAATGGCTCCGGCTTGGCAGTAGGGCGCACCTTGATTGCAGTGCTGGAAAACTACCAACGCGAGGATGGCAGTATCGAGGTCCCTGAAGCGCTGCGCCCTTATATGCGTGGTCAGGAAGTAATCTCCGCTGCCTGAGCGCAGTGACTTAAAAGGGCGAACGTTATGTTCGCCTTTTTTCTTTTCTGGGTAAAATACTACCCGACTGCTTGTTTGATGGATTAATCAGTGCGTTATCTCCCTCTTGCATTCGATGTAAAAAATCGCCCCAGCTTAATCGTTGGCGGAGGCTCCATTGCCACACGTAAGGCCCGCTTGTTGCATAAGGCGGGAGCTCGGATTCTGGTGGTATCCCCGGATATCACGGAAGAATTGCACCGGATTGTGGTTGATTCTGATGGAGAGTGGCATCGGGTAACTTATTCTGTTGAGCATTTGGATCTGGCCGACTTGGTGATTGCGGCAACGAGCAGCTCTGAGGTCAATGGCTGTGTATCCAGGGATGCGCAGAGGCGCCGCTTGCCGGTAAATGCAGTGGATGCTCCGGAATTGTGCACTTTTACTTTCCCTGCAATTGTCGAACGTGGCGATCTATCCATCGGGATCAGTAGTGGTGGTGTGGCCCCAGTTCTTGCCCGCCGCATTCGCGCCCAGCTTGAGGCATTGCTTTCCCCTGGGCTCGCATCACTGGTTGATTTCGCTTCGCGTATGCGCTCACAGGTGAAGCAGGCATTGCCGGAGGCGCGGCGTAAGAATTTTTGGGAATGGGTCTTTGCTGGGCCTGTTGCCCGTCGGGTGGAAGCGGGTCAGCTGGCAGATGCAGAGAGGGAATTCTTGGGCGCGTTGCAAGATTGGCAGGGGAGCCCCAACCCGCTTGGAGAAGTTTATTTGGTTGGGGGTGGCCCCGGAGATCCCGATTTATTAACTTTCCGCGCGTTGCGACTAATGCAGCAAGCGGATGTGGTGCTGTACGACCGCCTGGTTTCTCCAGAAGTTATGGACTTAGTCCGAAGAGATGCCGAGCGTATTTATGTCGGCAAAAAAAAGGCATTCCATGCCGTACCCCAGGATGATATCAACCAGTTACTGGTTGATCTGGCCAAGCAGGGAAAGAAAGTTCTGCGCCTGAAAGGTGGTGATCCCTTTATTTTTGGGCGTGGTGGAGAGGAGATCGACAAACTGGCCGACGCCTCAATTCCTTTTCAGGTGGTACCGGGAATAACCGCTGCAGCGGGGTGTGCCAGCTATGCGGGGATTCCGCTGACTCATCGAGATCATGCGCAGTCGGTACGTTTTATTACGGGCCATCTAAAAGAAGGTAGTCTCGACCTGCCATGGAATGAGCTGGCTTCCGGTAGCCAAACCCTGGTTTTTTATATGGGATTAACGGGCCTGCAAACAATATGTACAGAGCTGGTTCAGCATGGCCTACCGACAGCCACGCCGGCGGCGCTGATTGAAAAAGGCACTACCAAGGCACAAAGGGTGATCATCGGTGATCTCAATACGCTTCCCGCTCTTGCCCAAGAAAAGGCTGTACGGGCGCCTACGCTCACCATTATTGGTGGTGTGGTGGGGTTACATAAAAAACTCAGCTGGTACCAATCCAGCGAGCGCTAAATGGGCTTTGGCAGGCTAATTACTATTGTACAGGCCTGAAACTACCTAGGTAAGACCTATACTGAGAGGGTCTTTCCGTCAGGTATTTGTGTCATGCTGCTGACGATAATTTGCTTTTATTGCACTAATTTTGTGCGATTCTTTCTTCCGCAACAGCCCGAGTTTCCACAAATTGGCCTATTAAGTCACGACTCCCGCCGCTATAGATACCAATATCGCCAAAAGAAGGCGTTAGTACGCTGGCTATGGATAGGCGTTTCTCTGGTTATGCTGTGCTTTCCACTTTTACCTTTAGTGGTTGGCCTAGCTTTTTTTACCACCTTCCTGTCATTCGCTATTCTGGATGAGACTGCCTGATGTCTGTTTCCAATGGTTAATCTAAAAATCCTGTCATGAGCATTAGCGGCACAGGCTTGTGCCGCAGCGAGTGTGGGTGGGGATAGGCCTGAATAAATTTTTTATCAGTATTTTCATGTAAAGTTACGGCAGTTATTGCAGCCTGAGCAGATAGCGGCTCTCTCCCTCAATAAAAGGGGAGGGGTTCCCCTCGACCCAATCTTCGTGGCCTTTGTCAAAAAACGGGGATAACGGGTGACTGCTTTGCCCTGTAGCCATATGAAAAATACCCTGCTCTTCGCGCCCAGGGGAAATAACCATTCGCTCTGAGGCACCATGGTTTGGAGATTGTATGCGGGGCATATGGGTGTCTCCTGACAATTGGTCCTTGGGCATGGCGGTAAACCAATCTATGGCCGAGACTGCTTTTGCCAATGGGTGTCGAATGGAAGCCGTGTTTTGCTCACCCCAGGTTTGCTCTAGTAGTGGGAGCCCGCCTATCGACATCTTATCCAGTACTTGGTTAAGTGCAGATAGCTTCAGAGCTGTCCAAGACTCAAAGTCGGGATTCAGTAAATGCTGTGGCTCTTCTTGCGCAAGGGCCCAGATCGGATACTCAAATTGACGTTTTAACTGGCCGAAGGAAAAGTTCGGTTGGGTTTTTCGCATAAAAGTAAGAATGGGGGCGGTACTCAGCTCCATAAACTTTAAACGATAGTTACGTATAATCCGGTACCCAACCGAATTAGTGCTGGCGTGTCCACCCCAGTCGCGAACGAGTTGATAGGCTTCTTTATAGCCTTCTCGGTCATGTAGAAGTTCTGAGAGATGTTGCTGCCATCGCTGAAAAAAGATAGCGCGATCATCCAGCTGTATATCCAATAGCGCTCGCTCATTAAATTGTTGGCGGGCAAGCAGGCTGTCGCGAATTTGCTGCTGTCGGGCACCGAGAGCATAGCCATGGTCGCCCATTATTGTTAGCCAGTTACCGCTCAGGATACGGGCATTAGCGCTCCAAAGGCGGTGGTTGTCAGGGTTGTAAATTCGCGGCTGTTCCTCCTTCGTAAGATATCCGTCCCAGTAAATAGTCCCACCGGCCCAACTTACTGAACGGCTGCCATCAAAGCCAATACGCTTGGGAATGGGTCCAGCGATTGTCCAGCCAATATTGCCTTCTTTATCGCCTACAACAAAATTCTGGTGAGGAATACCGATGTCTGGGCCCAGGTCTAATGCCTCACTGGCGGAGGTAATAGATTCCATCCGCAGCAAGTTCATATTGCCACCGGACATATCGTGGGCAACCCAGCGGTAGGCGAGGGGGGTTCCCCGGTGGTCTTTACCGATAACAGGTCCCCAGACGGTTTTTTCTACTGCTATGGTTTCATCTTTGGCACCTTTTACTTTTATGGTTTCCTGTTCGATAGAGAGATCTCGCCAGCCATCCGAGGTCAGATACTGGGTTGCATCAGAGTTTAATTCCAGTGGGATAAGGTCACCCCAATCCGCCCCGGTATTGGTAAAGCCCCAGGCAACTGCGCCATTACTACCTGCTACCACAATTGGGCCCCCGGGCAGGGTCACACCGCGGATACTTCTTTCAGTTCCTGGAATATTCCAGCCGGCGCGAAACCAGATATTGGGTACAGCCAGTCCCAGGTGCATGTCGTTCGCGAGTATGGCACCACCATGTTCTGTTAAAGCCCCCCCAACAACCCAATTGTTACTACCGTAAACTTTGTCATCACTCTGCATGGCTTGATAAGTAATGGGATCGCTTGTATCCAGTAATGAAGAGATAGGTGTTTCTGGAATATTATCGAGAGATTCCGCTTCGCCAATTAGAGGGGCATCCCAAATACCTCCGGCGGGAAAGAAGAAAGCATAGAGATCTTGGGGTAACAGATCTGCTAAGGCGGTATCGCGCCGCTCAAACTTGCCCTCTTCACTTTGCAATGTTAAGTACATGCTAAAGGTTGCCAGCAGGCTGTCTGCTGCGTTCCATGGCCTGGGCTCTTGCCCCAGAAGCAAATACTCCCAGGGTTTAGCGTTCAGATACTGCAGGCCAAAATTTACCCCTTGAACATAGTGGTTGAGAAGTTGGCGCTGGTCTTCAGGCATAGCCGCAATATTCCTCTCTGCCCGCTTGCGAAACTGGTGTCTACGGACCTTTTTATCTTTCTTTAGTGCGGCGGCTCCTACCAATTCAGACAGCTCACCGGCGGAGCTTCGGCGCAACAGGTCCATCTGGAAAAAGCGCTCCTGGGCATGTAAAAAGCCCAGGGCAAAAGCGCTGCTATTGCGGTCATCGGATTGAATGATTACTACACCCTGCTTATCCCGGTGAATTAATGCGGGTTCTAGTAGTTGCCCTGTGACAATACTTCCTTCGAGTGATGGCAGGCTTTGTCGCCACCAACCCCAGACTGCGAGAAGAGCAATTGCGATGAGTGCCGAAATTACAACGAGTAAGGGCAATACACGACTTTTTAAATAAGACGAACGCACCATAGTTTTTCCCGTATAGCGGTTAATGAAATGGACGTTGGTAAAATCGGACCCTATAGAATCCGTAAATATATAAGTTACTAGAGAACACACCTTAGTAACTTTTCGTGACGATAATAGAAAGCTATTTTCGCCGATTAACCTGTCTTTTCGCGCAATCCTTCACAAAACTGACCAGTCATAAGAAAAAGGTCATGTCGGGGTTTTAAATCCAAAAAGGCGACCGTAAGATGGCGTGGAATAACAAAAATAAAAAACCAATACATCACGCTGTATAACAATAAATGCGAGGACGCGATGATGCACGATGTTGGTAGCACCGTAAAAAACCGTCAATTTAACCTCTCTATCCTCTCCGGCGCTATTGCCTTCTTTACAGCTGTGAGCGCTAATGTTCAAGCTGCAGAAATTGAAGAAGTTGTAGTTACGGCACAAAAGCGAGCGGAAAACCTGCAGGAAGTACCGATCGCGATTTCCGCATTTACTGGGGAAAATATAAAAGAGTCGGGTGTCAAAAATCTCACGGATCTAGGCCGGTATACGCCTGGTGTTGAGATGCACAATGATACCGCTTTGCAGCCAACATACAGTATCCGCGGTATTCAAACCAACGATTGGACCGTGGGATCCGATCCGGCCGTTGCTGTTTATGTGGACGGTGTCTACACCGGTCGCGGTGCGGGCGCCGAAATTCCCCTGACGGATATAGAAAGAGTGGAGGTTCTGAAAGGCCCACAAGGTACGCTTTTTGGGCGTAATGCTACGGGTGGGGCCATTCATATTATTACCACCAAGCCCCAGGCAGATAATACCGTCGAGCTAAATCTCACCGCTGGTAATTATGGCCGCCAGTCCTCCGATCTGCTTCTCAATCGCCAGCTAACCGATACGCTTTCCGCTCGTTTCTCCGCATCCACTAACCGCCGAGACCCCTTTGCGGATAATTTGGCGGGTGGTTTTTCAGTAGGGGATCAGGATACCCAGACCTACCGGGCATCTGTTCTGTGGGAGCCTGCGGAAGATATTGAGGTGCTGTGGCGGGCAGACTATGGCGTAATGGATCAGGGCAGTGCGTTGCGCACAACTATTGTGCCCAGCCTAAAAGAGGGAACCGATGTATTCGGGGACTACGCTCTGGATACACCAACCATTGAAGATCGAGATTCTTTCGGCACTTCCCTGACCGTTAGCAAAGAGTTCGATAACTTTACCCTTACCTCGATCACGGCTTATCGAAAGTTTGATGCGCACCTGCAGCAGGACGAGGATGGCACAGCCAATCCTGACCATATGTTTGGGTCTGCGAATACAGATGACCAAAGCCAGTTCTCGCAGGAATTCCGCCTCAACGGTGCTACCGACTCGATTAAATGGACTCTGGGAGCCTCATACTCCCAAGAGGAGCTGGACCACACAACTTACGCTTATTTCACTACCGGTTCTGTTGAATCTTTTGCCGTTTACGAAGGTATCAAAGAGAGTTTTCCAGAATTGACCCAAACAGAGCAGGAAGACCTGGCGGTTATGAATCGGCAGTTATTGCAGTCGATGGGGCTGGAAGGCGTTGCCAGTGCGACTTTTGTCTATGACTTGATGTTGCAAAGTGGCCAGGTGGATGCGTTACTACATGCGCTAGGCGCGCCGGTAAGTGGCAGTATGCTCAGGGCGGATCAGGTTGTAGAGCAGATGATGGCAGGCTTCCAGCCCTGGATAGCTTCTGATGCCCCTTGGAATGAGAGTGTGCGCAATACTGGTGATTACCGCTCTACAGCGCTCTATGGTGATATGACCTGGAGTATCACCGACAAAATGGATCTGACGGTCGGTGCCCGCTACACCTACGATAAGAAAGATTTCACTATTCAAACCGCCTATGGCAACAGTATCCCGCTGTCATTGTCTGGCGGAGACGTGGATCTCCTAGATGAAAATGGCAATAAAGTCGGCAGCATCACACTACCAACAGTTGACCTGGGCTCACAGCTTTTTGGCATCGCCTTTTATAACAATGGTCAAACAGAGTTAAATTCCAAGCTGAGTGATAGCTGGAGTGATCTTTCCGGCCGCATCGTGCTCGACTATCGCTGGACTGATGAGATGATGACCTTTATCTCCTTGGCGGATGGTTTTAAGGCCGGCGGATTTAACAGCCTTAACTTTGGTCCAGGTGTGGAATCCTCATTTGATCAGGAAGATGTCGTCAATTTGGAAGTGGGGCTTAAGAGTAGCCTGTTTGATAACCGCGTGCGTCTAAATGCGTCTGTATACGCCTATGAGTATAAAAACCTTCAGGAGTTGGATCTGGTCGGTTACCCAATCCCCAGCTACAACCTGAGAAATGCTGACGCTGAGGGGACCGGTGCCGAGATAGAAGTGCAGTGGGCTGCAACCGATAGTCTGTTCATTGCCGGTAATTATTCATATTTGGACACGGAATTCACAGACTACCAAATTATTACGGCTATTGGTGAAACCGAGGAAGACTCCAAGGTTGGTCAGGCCCGGGTTTCCACTCCCGAAAGTAAGCTCAACCTGATGGCGGAGTACACAGTGGATTTAGCTTCAGGTGGAGAGTTTGTATTCCGTGGAGATTATAACTGGACGGATGAGCGCATTGGCTCCATCACCGATAGAACCCGCATCGTGGATGATTATCAGTTATTTAATCTGCGTGCTGCTTGGAATAGCGCATCGGATAACTATTCAGTAGCCCTTTGGGTGCAGAACTTAACCGATGAGGAAATCGCTGGGGGTTATGGTGGCACTGGTGCTGCGATCGGGGCGAGCCCGGCATGGCGTTTTATGCCGAGAATGTATGGCGCAGATTTTACTGCACGATTTTAATTCATTATTCATGTCAGCATGACGAGAGTGTGGGCCGGGTATCCGGCCCTTTTTTTTGCATGAGTTTTTCTTAATTGAATAAAGTGGCGTGGATTAGGTCGTGTAGTTCTGCAAGCTCTTAGGAATACGCCTAAAACTGCGTATGATGATTTCAATAGAACTGAATTCTATCGTAGTTGATAATTGATATGACAATATTTGCAGGTGAAGTATCTCTGGAAGAGTTACAGCAGCGGGTTCTTTTAGCTTATCAAAGGGTGCGGGGGGAGACAGAGTGTCTTGCTGCACCTTTATCTGTCGAGGATATGCAGCTGCAGTCGATGCCGGATGCGAGCCCAACCAAGTGGCACCTGGCGCACACCAGCTGGTTTTTTGAAACATTCTTGCTCGCTCCTTACCTCCCCAATTACCAGCTCTTTGACCCGCATTTTCACCATCTTTTTAATTCCTACTACAACAGTTTAGGTACCCCATACTCCAGACCGCAAAGGGGGGTAATCTCCAGGCCTGGAATTGAGCGCATCTACGCCTATCGCCAGTCTGTAGATACGGCAATAGAACAGCTGTTAGATATAGCCCCCATTACTTCAACCATTAGTGCTTTGCTGGATCTTGGCCTCAATCATGAGCAGCAACACCAGGAATTACTGCTGACTGATATCAAGCATGCTCTATCGATGAATCCAATGGCACCTGCTTATAGTGATAATACTCACGAAGAAGAAGCTGAGAGTGTTGCTGCCCTTTGCTGGCTGGAAATACCCGGCGGATTCTATGGTATCGGTAGTGATGGGGAGGATTTCTTTTTTGATAATGAAGGGCCTGTACACCAACAGTTTCTGCCTGACTTTTCAATTGCTTCACGTTTAGTCAGTAACACGGAATATCTGGAGTTTATTGAGGATGGAGGCTATCAACAGCATCGCCTATGGTTGTCGGATGGTTGGTCACTGGTGCAAAAGAACGCTCAGAAACATCCTTTGTATTGGCGTGAAACGAAAGACGGTTGGCAGCAATATACGTTACATGGGTTACAACCGCTGAATGGTTTTGAACCTGTGCATCACCTTTCGTTTTATGAGGCGGATGCCTTTGCCACCTGGGCCGGCAAAAGACTACCAACAGAATTTGAGTGGGAGGCAGCGGCTTGTCACTTGCGACAAGTAAATCAGCTTGCCAGTGCCAACTTGTTGGAAAAACGTTATCTGAAGCCCTTGGCGGCTCAAAATGGCCATACCCAGTTCTTGGGGGACCTTTGGGAATGGACTTCTAGTGCTTATTTGCCATACCACGGTTTCAAGGCCCACAAGGATGCAGTTGGCGAGTACAACGGCAAATTCATGTGTAACCAGAAGGTCTTGCGCGGAGGATCCTTCGCAACCCCATCTGATCATATCAGAATCAGTTACAGGAATTTCTTTTATCCACATCAAGCGTGGCAATTTACCGGTGTCCGATTGGCAGGAGACTAAAGTGAAAGCAGCCGTATCGTCAGTTATTGAGAATCAACTCCAGAATAATGAGTTCCTGGGGGATGTTTTGGAGGGGCTGAGTAGAAAAAGAAAGACATTGCCTTGCAAATATTTATACGATGAAGTTGGTTCACGCCTGTTTGAGGAAATCTGCGATTCACAAGATTACTACCTGACCCGAAATGAGGCGGATATATTTACAACCTATCGGGATGAAATTGCTCAAAAATTTGGACCTGAAACACTGCTGATAGAACCAGGTGCAGGGAATTGTGAGAAGGTAGAAGAGCTTCTTGATGCTATGGATTCCCCCAGGGGCTACTGCCCAATAGATATTTCTCCCGAGATTTTACTGGAGGCAGAAAAACGGATCAAAAAGAGTTTGCCGGGAGTTCAGGTGTGGAGTGAGGTGGGTGATTTTTCCCAATCTGAGGTATGGAACAAGCTTATTCATATTTCCTCAAGAAAAAAAGTTATCTTTTTTCCGGGGTCCACAATAGGAAATTTTGAGCCATTGGAGGCGGAGCGCCTCTTGAAGTTGTTTGCCTCGAACCTTGATGCTGGCGATGGCTTGTTGATTGGTACAGACCTAGTCAAGGATTCTGTGATTTTAGAGCGAGCCTATAACGATAGTGATCACGTTACTGAGCGGTTTAATCTGAACCTTCTGCAAAGGATCAATGTTGAGCTAGGAGCAAACTTTGATCTTTCTCTATTCGCGCATCGAGCATTTTACCACCTGTTGCGTCAGCGAGTGGAAATGCACTTGGTTTGTCTTAAAAACCACAGTGTTTCTATAGCGGATACATGTATAGACTTTATTGAGGGGGAAACAATCCATACTGAAAATAGTCACAAGTATTCCATTGCTGGATTCAAGAGTTTACTGGCCCGCAGTGGATTTGAGTCCGTTTGCTATTGGCAGGATTCTGCTAAGACTTATGTGATTCATTACGCTCAGGCTATTTAAAATTTGAATAAAGAGGTGGCAGTTGAAAAGGATTTTTTTATTGCTTCTATTTGCTATCGCACTAGTTGGTGGTGCTGTCGCAGAAAGCGGTGATGACGCTGCGGAACTTATTGTTTATAAGCATCCTTTATGTTTTTGCTGTAAAAAATGGATGGCGCACCTAAAAGAAAAGGACTTCGCGGCCACCTCTGTTTTTAAAGTGAATATGCAGGAGGTTAAACGTAAATGGGGTATTCCTAGAGGAATGGAAGGCTGTCACACAGCAGTATGGCGCGATCAGTTTGTTTTTGAGGGGCATGTTCCGGCTATGTATATCCAGAATTTCCTGGCCTCACCGCCAGAGGGTAGTGTGGGGCTAATAGTTTCAGGGATGCCGGTTGGGAGCCCTGGAATGGAAGATGGTGAAAAATTCGAACCTTATAATATCTATCTGTTGCTCCAAAATGGCGATTACCGTTTATATGCGCGTATAGAGAAACCTGAAAAAGCTTAAGTATATCTAAATGGCTTCTTTATGACTCACTACTGTAGGTTTTGTTGGTGTTTACTGCCAGGAAGCATACCAGAGAATCCAGATATAACTTATCAACACGCTTATAAAACTGACTGGTAGCATCAGGTAAAAGAATTGCCAGAAATTAAAAGGCTTTACCCCGAATTTCTCTGCCTGCTGTAGCACGATAACATTACTGGCTGCGCTAATAATAAACAGGTTGCCGGCAACTGTTGATATGGCGGAAAGCATCATTAAGGTTTGGGGGTCACGTTGATGCAAAAGGTTAAGGTAGATCTCTACTACTGGTACATTGGAGAATAGCTGGCTTGCAAAGAAGCTGACAAAAGCTACGGTCTCTGGTTCTGCTAAATCAATATTGCCCATTTTCAGGAAGTGCTGGAGAGAGCCAGATTGTAGCAGTGATCCGGTTACTACAAACATAGAAACAAAGAAGAAAAGAGTGGGCCAGTCTACCTCTCTTAATATCCTTCTGCGCTCATGGCTGGCCAAATATATCGGCAAGCAAGCGGCTAGCCCGATTTGCCCAATACTTGGGTGATATATGTCATCCACATTGTGTAGGATACTAGCAAGGACAATAAAGATTAATAATAGGGCTGCAGATAAAAGTGCCGGCCACTTTTGCGTAACCCTTTCTGACTCCCTGTACTCTTTACTAGCTTCGTAATTGATTATATCGCTGGTTTTGAAAAAACGTTTCAGCCATAACATGGACAGAAACATAGTGATGATAGCGGGTACAAGAGTCCACTGGGCAAAAACGACAAACATATTGTCGAAGTTCCCGGCGTTGGCAATCAGTATGTTTTGAGGATTGCCTACGGGGGATACCATGCTGCCAATTGTGACTGTTGCACAGAGTGTAATCAGGAGTGGAATCAGTCCCCATTTCATATTCCGTGCAAGTACAATTGCAATGGGTACACCGATTACAGCAGCGGCATCATTGGTAAGAAGGGCTGCACAAATTGCCATTACGAGGATATAACTTGTTAATACAAGACTTGGATGCTTGATTGAAAGAATCCGATGGCTGATTTGTGCGGATATCCCTGTATCGTACAGAGCTGAGGCAATAGAGAAGACCGAGAATAAATATAATATCAGATCCCAATCTATGGCCCAGAAAGCCTCTCTAAAGGTAATTTGACGCATGAGCAGCAAAGCGATCGCACCAAGGGTCATAATATGCCAGATGCGAATCGTGGAGGGGAGCCACTGCCGGGCAGCAATCATTAAGAAGATGATCGCCGATACTATCAGGCTAAGGGACATTGGCGCAGCCTCGGATGTCGTCTCTGCTTACTGCTACTCTAAAAATCATTCTCCGCTTCTTATACTTGGTGTCAGGGCATCCACCTGGGCTGATAAATCCCACAATAAGACTTATCTATGAGTTTAAACAAGCCTCTTCTTTTTACGAACTTCTTCGCGGGAGATGTGGTTGCAGGTTTAGGTCCTTATTTGGCGATATACCTGTTGTCAGCTATGCACTGGAAGCCAGGGGATATTGGCATTGTTTTAGCTATTGGTGGCATCACCACGGTTTTATTACAAACACCCGCAGGGGCTTTTATCGATAGCACCCGCTTTAAGCGTATGCTAATAGCAACTTGCGGAATCATTATTGCGATTGTCTCTATCGCTATTGTTGCACTGGCCAATCACAAACCTGTCATTTATGGCTCCCAGGTGTTAATGGGGGCGGCTATTGCTTTCGTGGCTCCCTCTATTGCAGCCATTACTCTGGGAGTTTGTAGTGATAAGACTTTTACATTACAGACAAGTGCCAACCAGGCGGCCAATCATGCGGGTAATGTATTTGCTGCGGCGATTGCTGGAATTGTAGCGCTAACGATCGCTGCGGAAGGGGTTTTCTGGTTGATGGCCGTTATGGGCGTATTAATGGCTATCTCAGTTGGATTTATTCCTGCTCATTCAATTGATCATATTCGAGCACGGGGCGGTGAACGGCGCGATGTTTCGGGAAAAAGGGAGCCTGCCGGTTTTTCTGTATTGCTTACCGATAAACGCCTGATCGCTTTGGCTGTGAGTGTTTTTCTATTCCATTTTGGCAATGCGGCTATGTTGCCTCTGGTCAGCCAGAAGCTGTCACTCAATTCGAATGTGAACCAGGCCATTGCTTTTACCTCTGCCTGCATAATTGCTGCGCAATTTTGGATGATGTTGATGTCACTAATGTGTGCAGCCAAAGCCGATGCCTGGGGACGTAAAGTTATCTTTATGATCGGTTTTTGTATTAACCCAATTCGTGCGCTCTTGTTTATGTCTACAGATAACCCTTTCTTTTTGGTGGCCATACAGTCGTTAGACGGTGTGGCCAACGGCATCTTTGGGGTGATCATCATTCTGATGTGCGCCGATCTTACTAAGGGTACAGGACGCTTCAATATTACTCAGGGCGCCATGGCTGCTTTAGTGGGTATTGGTTCTGCCTGTAGTAATTTCTCGGCAGAATATGTTGTTCAGTACTTCGGGTATAACGCCGCGTTCTTATCGCTGGCGGGAATTGCCACTATTGCCGCAACCTTCTTTCTGATCTTCGTTCCTGAAACCATGTCCAAAACTAGGGTTCAGTCTCAGAAATAACACACGATACCCGTCGCGTATCCCAACATATGCCCTCGGAGGTTATATACTGATGATATTCGCGCAATACTTTCGAGGGGCAGCTATCCCTCACGCTTCGCGAAGCCAGCTCTGCTTGGTCGCTATATAGAAGTGCCTAAATTGAGCAGAGTAGGGCAGGTAAATAGCAATAGCGGAACCCGGTATATGACTGATCAGTTTATCCCCGCCACAGGCCTTGGAAACTGTCATATTCAAACCGTCTTTGGCCGTGTGCATCGCCCAGTTCCATGGATAGAAACCCAGTGCCGTTGGTATGAAACGCCGGACGGAGATTGTCTCGCACTACTCACTCCTCGCCCTTTGGTTGATGACCCTGAACTCCCATTAGTCTTGATTCTCCATGGTCTGGGTGGCTCGGTGGCTTCTCCCTATGTCCAAGGTATGATGGAATCCTTACTCGCACGCCGCTACCAGGTTGCTGTCATGCACTTCCGCGGTTGTGGGGGGGTGCCAAACAGGTTGCCCCGGGCATACCACAGCGGAGATAGTGAGGATCCACGTTGGTTGGTAGAACAGCTGAGGGGGGAGTTACCCCTGACCCCAATTACGGTGGTGGGTTACTCGTTGGGTGGCAATGTACTGCTTAAGATGCTGGGGGAGGATGGAACCTGCAGCCCGGTGGCTGCGGCGGTTGCGATATCTTCTCCAATGGATCTCCATGCGTGTAGTCGCAAGATTAATACTGGCCTTTCCAGACTTTACCAGCGCCATCTTTTGAGTTGCCTGCGCCTCACTCTCAAACAAAAGGCGCAAGACCCTTGTATGGCAGCAGCTCTGCCAAATGTGGATGATGCTACGGTCTTTGCCAACTTCCGGCGCTTTGACAACACTTTTACCGCGCCTTTGCACGGGTTCCGGGATGTTGATGACTATTACACCAAGGCATCTAGCAAGCATCTTTTACGGGAAATTGGGGTGCCAACGATGATCGTAAACTCTGTGGATGACCCCTTCGTTTGTCCATCGGCTATTCCCGAGAAGAGAGAAGTGAGCTCCATGGTGCAGTTAGAAGTCACTTTACAGGGGGGGCATGTGGGATTTGTTGGGGGGTCTGTGTGGCGGCCGAATTATTGGCTCGAACATAGAGTCCCTAAATTTCTCGACTTTGTCATTCGGCGGAATAGAGATTGAATACTCAGCGTCGCTGTTGCGACGCTGAGTAGTTGGGTCAGACGGTTAGCAGCACTGACTACCAGTGTCGCTATTGCTTATTGAAGGAGTAGTAGCCCCCTCAGAGAAAGGCATCTCTCGACCGCAACCGGGAAATAAACCGAAGTGCTGGGAGAAGTCACCGATAAAGTCAAAGTGGGGAGCTAAGCGCGTTTCTGCCAGCATTTTCCACGTATTACCGCAGACAGAAAACACACGCCCCTTCTCAATCCGGTGGTGCCCATCTAGTACAAATTCAGTCGGTTGTTCTGGAATGCTCCCCTTATAAACTACAGCCTGGCCATAGTCTTCACAGTCCTTTTCCAAGCCTGCCAGTTTGAAAAGACGGTAGCTGGCGGAGTAAAAGCGAACACTGCCACAACGGGCAAGCAAAAGCGCATTGGTCACTTCCAGTGGGCGACTTTCCACCAGGCGGCTGTCGCGGAAGCCGCTGGCCTGGGCCAGTTCGAGGAAATCGTTCCAGTAGAGAGCGCCACCCAGGCACTCGCCGATGAGTTCGGGATCCGTGCGCAGGGTGTCAGGGACACGCCTATCGGCATACACATCGGAAAAGTAAAACTCCCCACCTTCCTTTAATAATTGATGTAGGCCTCGTAACACGGCCCCTTTGTCGGTAGAGAGGTTCACGACACAATTGGAGACAATAACATCGAAACTACCCGGTTCCAGGCCGAGTTCATCAAGTTTTTCGATATAACCATGCAGAAAGGTGATGTTGTCATAACCAAACTTTTCCGCATGATAACCCTGGTGCTGGCGGGCAACTTGTAGTTGTTCATCGGTCATGTCAATACCGACCACTTCACCGCTTGCTCCCACGAGTTGGGAGAGGAGGTAGACATCGCGGCCTGAACCACAGCCAAGATCGAGAACCCTGCAGCCTTCTAAAAGCGGGGGGCACACGAGCCCGCAACCGTAATAGCGGGATAGGACTTCTGGATGTATATTGGCTAGTAGCGGCTTCAGCCAACTTGGCACCGCACTGGCATCGCAGCAGGCATCAGTTTTGAGATCTGATGTGCTTTTTAGCTGGCGTCCGTAGTAGTCCTGAACAATATCATGCATGGAACATACCTTTCGCAGAGTGATTTTCCTTTCGGGCGCTGGGCGCCATTCGAGGGTTATTTTTTACCTGTCCTTTCTTTTTGTAACAAGTCTCGCTGCTTCACGACTAATAACTTTGTGATTGTGTTGTTAGTACCGGCAGAGGGAATTGAGTTGCCTTTTGGTGTCAGGGTGAGCTGGCTGTTAGATAATTCTCGCTTTTTAGTTAATATCGCCGGTCTCCGCTTCGATTTTATGAGGGAACGTAGTTGAGCGATTACCTTGCCCCTGATGCTTCGCCTGAACCAAGAGTTGAGGAATCCTTGCAGAACCCCCAGTTTCTGGTGGATCTGCGCCAGCAGATGCTTCGTTTTGCCAGCTTGCAGTTGCAGGATGCCCAATTGGCTGAAGATGCTGTGCAAGAGGCCCTTATGGGAGCCCTGAAAAACTCCCGCAGCTTTACCGGGCGATCGGCCCTGAAAACCTGGGTGTTTGCCATCTTGAAGAATAAGATTGCCGACATTTTGCGACAACGGCAGCGCTTTGTTGATGCAGACCAGCTGGTGCGTGGCGATCGCGAGGAGCACGATCATGACGAGTTATTTGATCAAACCGGCCACTGGAGAAAGGATGAGCGACCAAAGAAATGGGCAGACCCCGAGTCGGCCATTCACGACAAGCATTTTTGGCGAATCTTCGATGCATGCCTCAATCATCTGCCTTCCCGCCAGGCGCAAATATTTATGATGCGAGAGTTCATTGAGCTGGAGAGCCACGAGATCTGTGCGGCAGCAGAGATTTCGGTGAGCAACTTAAATGTGACACTGCACCGGGCGCGCCTGCGATTACGTGAATGCCTGGAAGATAACTGGTTTGGCGTGGAGGGCTGAGTCAATGAAATCGTGCCGGGAAGCTACGCGGTTGATGTCGGAGTCCCAGGAGCGCAGGCTGCACTTGCGAGAGCAGGCCAGCCTTAAGCTGCATTTGGCAATGTGCGCCCCATGCAGGAACTTTGGCAAACAGCTCAGCATCCTCCGTGGTATCAGTAAATCCTATGCCGAGGGTGGGCCGGAAAGAACAGAGGACTAACTTTCCTATAAGTCTCCCAGCGCCATAAACCCAACAGGGAGTTTCAGTTAGGCGCTGGAAGAATTTCAAGCTATCGCCGCGGCCGCCGTGGTGCTCCTACATGCCGATAGGCGATATGCCCTGCCACGAAATGGGGTTGATACCAATAAGACCCACATCGCTCATAGGTCACATTACCGACCGTCACACTGACACAGCTGGGAGGTAGTGTGTAGAGCCAGCCACCAACACCCACAGCAGTAACCCCCCAATATCTAGGGCCGGGATAGGGCCAGTGTCGAGGGCGCCAGGGTGGAGGGTAAGGAGGGTGACGGTGGTGCCCCGGGCGAATGGGGTGGAATGGTGGATGGTTTGGAAACCTGCGCTCAAAGTCCCCCCGTGCAAATTCACCGTGGAAGCCTCCTCCGGGTCCTGGGCGAATCGCATTAAAGTGCCCACCCACATTAAAATGCGCGCCGCGTCCACCAAAATGCTCGCGCGCCTCCACCTGGGAGCTGAACACTGCGGCGAGCAGAGTTCCGGAGAGAAATAGTGGTGCCGCCCATAGTGACAAGGCTTGCGACTTACGATGCTTAGCGTTGATCATTGTGGCGCCTCCTGCTTGTTTGGCTCAGCCTTTTTAAACGGGATTTGTTTGTGCTTCCCGGTAGCTGGAGTGAACTCTTTTGCCGCTTCTGGTTTGGCTTTCATCCATTTAAGTGTCGCGATAAAGCGCGGCTTGGCTGGATCGCGGGTATTAACGGTGGATATGCGAAGTGGTAGGGGCTTATCGCCAACCTGGATCCAGATCTCCCAGTCCAGGTTTTCCGAACGGAAAGCCCAGTGCTTGGTACGTTGCCCGTTAACTTTGGGAGAGTTAACCAGAAAGCCCTCCTTGATCCCTGCCCAGGCGTCCGGTTTGCGCCCCCATTCCAGAAGGTCTGCAAAAGGTACTTCAATGCCGTATTCCTTTGCTGCCTTGGAGAGTACTTGGGAGGTGGGTTGAGAGGCCTCCATTTCGGCAAAATAACCATTGCGCGGGGCAATCATGGTGAACTTGCCACCATTGTGAATAAAGTTCCGAGTAATTGAATCAGTAGTCATATCCACGCGCAGTTTATCTGGTGGCATTGCCATGTATCTGACTTTGCCCCCGATCAATAACTTTTGCTCATTCTCAAGTACTACATCGGCAAAAATTCTGGCTTTGAACATCAGCATCTTCATGCTCGCCAGGTATTTTCCCATTGCCTTCAGTGCCTCCATAGCTTTGGGATCAATAGCTTCACCATTTTGGTCAACTCCCGCCAGGGACTGAGCGCTTTGCCCTTGTCCAGGTGAGGTATCTGGTGGTGAAGAGGGTTGACCTTGACCGGTTGTGTCTCCCGGTGGCGCAGGGGGTTGGCCCTGACCGGTAGTATTGTCACTAGGAGCTGGGGGCTGGCCCTGCGGTGGATTGTTTGAGCCCCCCTGCTGGTCCTGGGTCGGTGGACTACCTGGCTGAGGCGGTGGGGGAGTGGGCTGTGCAACTACGGCCGGAATTAAGGCTATTGACACAGCAAGAAGCATTGCTCTGGTGTGGCAGCCAAGTGGATGAGGGGCAAGCATATACAGATACCTCCCGGTACAAACTCAAGTTAATGGCATCAAAATCAGTGTAGAGGAGTTGAGGGTGACCAAATGGACAGGGGGCTCACTTTGCTGACTAGGGCTTCTATTTCTCAAAGCCGTTGGCGGTGCACAAATTCTGAGAGGGTTTTCTGTTTGAGCTATCCTGACATGTTTGCTAGAGTCCAGAATAAGATTTTGTGGTCCCCTTGTTCATATGAACCTAGTTAGGCTGTCTTTTTTATTGATCGCACTGCTGGTCTTCCAGACCGCAGGGGCTTTCTATGACAGCCATGAAGAACTGCAGGATGTAACCGAGCATCTACTTCCCCACCATCTGGACCAATCTGATCTTAATAGTGAATTCACTTCGCCGGAACTTGGCGAGGTGGTTCAAGTTTCGCTCCCTGTCGATGAGCCCGCACAACAGTCACCACTTCTCGACTTTTGTAATCACTGTTGCCACTGTCATGGCAGTACCGTCGCCGGACTGCTCGGACAGTCATTCCAACCCTTTCTCTGGGGTACAATTTCTTATCGTGAAGTGATTAATGTTGCGGTACCCAGCGGTTACTTCTCTCCCTTACTGCGCCCACCTATAACCCAAGTCTGATCGATCTATTACTGCGTGAGTTAAGAGAGTCACAAGACCCAACTCACGTATATGGGATGTGATTTGGGAGATATCCATGGATTTGTTTCACACGCTCATTGCGAGTGTGATTCGTCGCCTTGCCGCCTGGCTATTGGCGATGGCGATATTGTGTTTGCCTGTGCAACCTGTATTTGCACAGGAGGGGGACTTGCTAACACTACCGGATGCGATAGGGCTTACGCTTGCGCAGAATCCGGAGCTTGCAGTTTTTCCATTGCAGAAAAGGGGTTTGGATGGTGCCGGGCAGACTGCGGCACTAAAGCCGGAGATGGAGCTGGGTGTTGAGGCCGAGTACAAGCACTTCAATGAAGGTGACTCGGACAATACTCCAGATCCAGAGGACGATGCCGACAATGAGTTTGAGCTGACGGTAACTCTTTCTTCAGTCGTGGAGCTGGGCAATAAACGCCAGGCTCGTATAGATGTTGTCAATGCGCAGCGCGACCTGCTAATCGCCGATGAACAGGCTAAGGCTTTGGATCTGTTGGCGGAAGTGATCCGCCGCTATACCCAGGTCTTGGCCGCCCAAGAGCTGGTGGTTTTGGCGGAAGAGAAAGTCGCGCTGGCACGTGAGGCTTTGAGCGCTGTAAGCGCGCGGGTCAGTGCTGCGGCCAGCCCCGTCTCAGAGCGTATGCGTGCGGAGTCTTCTCTGGCAAAAGCGATCCTCGCACAACAGATGGATCAGAGCATGCTGGTGTACTACAAGCATGCGCTCTCGGCACTCTGGGGGCAGCCAGCCCAAAATTATCGCGTGGACACCGCTGAGCTTTATCGCTTTGATCCGGGCGCAAGTTTTGAGGCGCTTTATGAAAGAGCCCAGGCAAACCCTGCGATAGCACGATTTGCTTCTGAAGAGCGTTTGCAAGCCTCCCGGCTACGCCTGACCCAGGCGAATTCCAGACCGGATGTTGGATGGTATGCAGGTCTTCGTGTGAATCCGGCAGTGAATGAAACTGCAGTCCAAGCGGGTTTCAGCGTCCCCCTATTTACCGCCAAACGTAATCGCGGTGCTGAGCTAACGGCAATGACAGAGCTGGATGAAGTCATGCTGCGTCGTGAGGCAGCACTTTTGCAGCTCTACCCACAGCTTTTTCTCGCAGTGACCAGCCGCGAACAGGCCCTGGGTACTGTCTCCACCTTGCAAGACTCTGTAATCCCTAAGCTACGCCAGGCTTTGACTGAAGTGGATCGCGCTTACCGCAGGGGTAGGGATTCCTATGTAGACCTGATTTCTGCCAGGGATGAATTGTTGAGTGCTGAGCGAGCCCGTATTGAAGCGGCGAGATCCGTACTTCTTTTCGGCGCGGAAATTGAACAGCTGACCGCCGGACCCTTGGGGCCCATGAGCGTCGATAGCAGTAAATAATTTTGGATTGAAATATGAGTGAGTCAACTAAAGCGAATCAGCTGGCGATACTGTTCCTTTCCCTGTTTCTCTTGGGGAATTGGTTGGTGCCCCAAAGCTATGCAAGTGGTGATCATAGTGATAGCCATGGTGAACACAACGAGGATGAGGTAGAGAAAGGCCCAAATGGAGGCCGTTTATTGGAAAAGGGTGATCTGTCAGTTGAACTGCTTATTTATGAACGAGGCATTCAGCCGGAATTTCGCGCTTGGATTTCTCGGGGAGATAAGCCTCAGGAAAATGCTCGCCTTGCCGTAGAGTTAAAGAGACTCGGTGGGAAAGTGGATCGTATCCTATTTACCTGGGAGCAACGCAACGGGTATTACCGCGGTGAAGGTGCTGTAGGGGAACCGCATTCTTTCGATGTTACTGTTTCTGTTCTTCATAACGGGGAGCGAGCAGAATGGAGTTACGAATCCCATGAAGGCCGTGTACAAATCTCTGAGGAAATGGCAATAAAAGCCGGCATTGAAACTGCTGTTGCTGGCTCCGGCACAATAAAAGAGAGTGTCACTCTATACGGTAAAACAGCCGTTGATCACCGCAGCCTTAGCCATGTGCGCGCACGCTACCCGGGAACTCTGGTCACTATCGAAAAAGCACTGGGTGATTTGGTAGAAAAAGGGGAAAAACTCGCTACGATTGAATCCAATGACAGCCTGCAAACTTACCCGCTGGTTGCGCCTATTAGCGGCCAGATAATCGATAAACAAGCCAGCCGTGGTGAGTTTAGTGGTGAGCGAGTTCTGTTTACTATCGCCAATTACAATCAATTGTGGGCTGAACTACAGGTATTTCCCACTCGCCGTGGTCAGATCAGTCGCGGCCAAAAAGTGTCCATTACAGCTGGAGAGAGAACTTTCGATTCAACCATTGCTAGCCTCGCTCCCGGCGGTAATGGTCAACCCTTCGCGATTGCAAGAGCAGTAATTGAGAATCCTAACGATCTTTGGACAACCGATTTAATGGTTCAGGGCCAAGTGGTAACCAGTGAAAGTCCTGTGCCTCTCGTGGTGGAAAATCGGGCTTTACAGCCATTTCGCAATTGGACAGTGGTATTTGTCAAGGTGGGCGAAGCCTACGAAGTTCGCCCGCTTAAGCTTGGGCGTACCGATGGCAAAGTGACGGAAGTGCTGAGTGGTCTCAATGCGGGGGATCGCTATGTCACTGAGAACAGCTATCTGATCAAAGCGGATATCGAAAAATCCGGCGCTGCACATAACCACTAATTGAGGCCAGAAGATGATTGAAGGCATCCTGCGCTTCTCAATTGAGCGGCGTTTTTTCGTGCTGTCCCTGATCTTTGTATTGGTGGGGCTGGGGATTTGGAGTTACCAGAAACTGCCGATTGATGCGGTCCCCGATATTACCAATGTCCAGGTACAGATTAATACTGAGGCCCCCGGATACTCGCCATTAGAAGCTGAGCAACGGATTACCTACCCGGTGGAGGCTGCTCTTGCCGGTCTCCCCAACTTGGAATACACCCGTTCGATTTCCCGCTATGGGCTATCCCAGGTCACTGTGGTTTTTAAGGAAGGGACTGATCTCTATTTTGCCCGTAATTTAATTAACAGTCGCCTCGGTGCGATAAAGAGCAATTTACCCCCGGAGCTGGAGCCCGAGATGGGACCTATTGCCACCGGTCTTGGTGAGATCTTTATGTACACAGTGGAGGCAAACCCCGGCGCTACCCAGCCGAACGGGCAGCCCTACGATGCCACGGCACTGCGGGAAATTCAGGATTGGATTATCAAGCCGCAATTGTCTTTGGTGCCCGGTGTTACAGAAGTGAATACCATTGGCGGCTACAACAAACAGTATCACGTTACTCCCAATCCTCGGCAGATGCTCAACTTTGGTCTCTCCATGGAAGATATCGCCGAAGCCCTGCGTCGGAATAACGAGAGTCGAGGTGCCGGCTACCTGGAGAATAATGGTCGTCAATTATTAGTGCGCTCACCAGGCCAGTTACAAGGTATCGCCGAAATTGAAGATGTAGTGATTACCAGTCGCAGTGGGGCGCCGGTTAAAGTTTCGGACGTGGCGGAAGTGGCTATCGGAAAGGAACTGCGTACCGGCGCTGCCACGCGTGATGGTGTAGAAACGGTACTGGGTACCGCCATGATGCTGGTGGGGGAGAACTCCCGAGAGGTAGCCCGCAATGTTGCGGTTGCCTTGGAGGGAGTAAAGTCTACCGTGCCGGAGGGTATTAAGGTAGAAGCGGTTTACGACCGCACCACTCTGGTAGATAAAGCCATTGCTACGGTACAGAAAAACCTTATCGAGGGGGCGTTACTGGTTGTTGTAGTGCTATTCCTGTTACTGGGGAATATTCGAGCGGCTTTTATCACCGCAGCAGTAATTCCGCTTTCTATGCTTGCCACAATTTTCGGTATGGTGCAAACCGGTGTTTCCGCAAACTTGATGAGCCTTGGCGCTCTAGACTTCGGATTGATTGTCGATGGGGCGGTGATTATTGTCGAGAATGCCATTCGCAGACTTGCCGAAGCCCAGGGCCGTAAAGGTGGTAAGTTGCCCTTGCAAGAGCGATTGGAACTGGTTTTTCAAGCCACTAACGAAGTTATTCGCCCAAGCTTGTTTGGTGTGTTGATTATCACGGTGGTGTATATACCATTGTTCACCTTAACCGGTGTGGAAGGCAAGATGTTCCACCCCATGGCTGCTACTGTAGTAATGGCTTTGCTGGCTGCGCTGGTACTTTCACTGACAGTTGTACCGGCAGCGGTTGCTGTTTTCCTCACAGGCAAAATCAGTGAGAAAGAAAACAAGCTGATCGTTGCTACCAAATCTCTTTATAAGCCACTGCTAATCGCTGCGATGAAAGTGCGCTGGCTGGTACTTTCCGGGGCTCTTGCACTGGTACTTTTTTGTAGCTGGCTTGCAACCACCCTGGGCTCGGAATTTATTCCTCAATTGAATGAGGGAGATATCGCACTACATGCCTTGCGGATTCCCGGCACCGGTTTGGAGCAATCGGTCGAGATGCAGCGCTTGTTGGAACAGCGAATTAAAGAATTTCCCCAGGTAGACAAAGTATTCGCAAAGATAGGCACGCCAGAAGTGGCCACAGACCCAATGCCTCCCAATGTGGCCGATAATTTTGTGATCCTAAAACCCCGGAGCCAGTGGCCTAATCCGAAACTACCTCAAGAGCAACTGGTAGCAGAGATTGAAGAAGCTGTGCGTCAGTTGCCAGGTAACAACTACGAATTTACTCAGCCAATTCAGATGCGCTTTAACGAACTGATTTCCGGGGTGCGTGCAGATCTGGGCATCAAAGTATTCGGCGATGACCTGGATCAGCTGGTGGCCTCCGCTAATGAAATCCTCGGTGTGCTCAATGGTATTGAAGGGGTTGCCGATGCGAGGGTAGAGCAGGTAGAGGGACTGCCGGTTCTCTCTGTTGTGCCCAAGCGTATCGCACTTGCCCGCTACGGTATTGATCTGAAAACACTGCAGGATTTGGTATCCACCGCGATTGGTGGGGAGGAGGCCGGATTGATTTACGAAGGAGACCGTCGTTTCCAATTGGTAGTCCGCCTGCCGGAGGAGCTACGTCGTGATTACGAAAGCCTCGGTGATTTACCTGTGCCGTTACCCGCCGGTAGTCCACTGGGTAGCTATGTGCCATTGTCTGAAGTCGCCAGTTTGGAGATGACGCCAGCTCCAAATCAAATAAGCCGTGAAAATGGCAAGCGACGTGTGGTGGTAACAGCCAACGTGCGCGACCGTGATCTGGGCTCTTTTGTGGAAGAGGCGCGGGCGAGTATCGAGCAGCAGGTATCCCTGCCAGCAGGATATTGGCTTGCCTATGGAGGTACCTTCGAACAGCTGGAATCCGCCAGTACCCGCTTGTTAATCGTAGTGCCGCTAACGTTGCTTATCATTCTCGGCTTACTGGTAATGGCTTTTGGATCGTTTAAGGATGCCCTGATTATCTTTACCGGAGTCCCCTTGGCGTTGACTGGGGGTGTTCTGGCTCTATGGATGCGTGGTATGCCACTGTCGATCTCTGCAGGAGTTGGCTTCATCGCCCTATCAGGTGTGGCAGTCTTAAATGGCCTGGTAATGCTCTCCTTTATCCGTCAATTACGCCAGCAAGGAGGCGGGCTTTTCACCTCAATTATCGATGGCGCCATGACCCGTCTGCGTCCGGTGTTGATGACTGCATTGGTGGCCAGCCTCGGCTTTGTGCCTATGGCTTTGAATGTAGGTACAGGAGCTGAAGTGCAAAGACCCCTAGCCACGGTAGTGATTGGCGGAATTATTTCTTCGACATTGTTGACGTTATTTGTATTGCCACTGCTTTATCGGATTGTACATGGCAGAGAGGAGGCTAATAGGGACACAAGGATAGCCGAATAAACTGATCAGCTTACTCATACTACCTCAGGGAGTTAGAGTTAGTATGAGTAGGGCTCCTATTGCAAACCATACGATAGCTGACAAATATGCCATTATTCTGTCTGGCTTAAATATACTGGGGCTACGACTCTTTGAATCGTATGTAATTTTTTAGTAGCAATAGTTTTCAACGTAATTTACTTTGCATCTGAAATTTTGAGTGTCCAAACAAAGTTGGGGATTTCAAAATGTCTAAAAGTTACTGGAAATTTAAACCGTTTGTAGGGGTGTTTTTGGGCGCTGCTTGGTTCACATCCCTGGTCCTTGGTCTTAAAGTTTGGGAGATGATGCACACAGCAACATTATTTCCAAGCTTACCTAGAGCAATGCAATTTACTCTAGTCTTGTCTTTAACTGGAGTAATAATATTTGTATTAGCAGAGCTCATCATTTTAAGGTTTCATATTAATCAGAATAAATGTTTCCGGCACCTCGAAAGGTGCTGGACTCTATACTTGCTCGCTATATTAATTTTCACTTACTTTGTGGCTCATTTGCCGAATTATAATGAGCATGTAGAGGCCCCTCTAATAGCATTAGCTGCCGCACTCATGTTGTTATTCTTGGGTATTTGTATTGATGTAGTGATGTTCAATTTATATAGGTGGGTGGCACTAATTAAGAATTAAAAAATAAAGCGTCGCTAGTCATCAAGTCATTTATTTGGCGATACTCTCATGATGCCACTTGTTTCAATTATATCAATTTATCAAACGATGGTTTTGCCAAGGGGGATCAAAAGCAAAGAGTAGGTAAAGAAGTGAGATAAAATTGAACGAGTGTTTCAGGTTCAAGCTACTGGAGCGCCTTTGCTGGTTTGTTGGGTTTCTTCTACTACGTTGTGCTTTCTTATAGAAATCTACTTTATCCGTGAATCTAGAATGATATTTTGGGGAAGTTAACGAAATACCTTAACAGATTTTTGGAGGTTTCACTTTCTGGCCCACTGTGCTGGACTTAGTTCTCTTGTTGGCGAAGGCCATTATGACTGTTAAGCCCAGTCAGTATCACTTTGCACTGTTTTTAGGTGGTCACTAGAAAACTGCTATGTTCAGTTTTAACTTGAGTATTTCTTACCTTTCATGGATGGATAAAACTCCTGTTGAGCTCAGTCTTAAGATCACATAACCATGTGATCTTCTGTCCGATCCTTAAAGTGCAGCATCAGGTGTCGTCGGACGTATACTTTGCCTACCAGGCGCAGCTGAAGTCTATTGATACGGTCGGGGCTATCATTTTTGCCAATTAGATTAAACTTGAAGGCGTCTACAACAATAAGAAGCAGACTACCGACAAAGCTAAAGAAAGTCTTCGCCTTTGGAGTAGAGACTGTGGATGCCCACTCGGATGGGACTTGGTTAAGCAATGAGAATAGTGCTATGGCATAGATTATGAGGTTCTAATATTGTTTCGAAAGGATTCTGCTGCGAGAAACCACCTATATCCCCGCGTTTTACTAAACATGTATTATCGTTTTAGTTATGTTTCTTTATTGTTTTATATTGGTGGATTACAGTGTCATCAGACAATAGCAGCTATTCAAATGAAACACTCCATCTGGAACTTAAGTCAAAAAAAGAATGTGATTCTTGCGTCGAGCCTATAGTTCATAAGTATGGTGAGAATAAGATTTGTGTCACTGATAAAGTGGGATATCCTACCTTAGAAAATAGATCCCCACTGGATTTAGTATTACACAGTGGAGAGGGGTACATCCCCCTTTGGGGGGAAGATGTAACTCTTAGGTGGAAATTTGATGAAGAGTCTTTGCGGTATTTTAAAAACCCAGACGAAGTAAAAAACTATATTCGGGCTCTACTTGGGGAGGCCTTGTTAAAGTGGGGGGATGCTTCTCCGGTCAAATTTAATGAGAACCCAAATGTTTGGGACTTTAAAATTAGAGTAGAGCCTGTAGAAAGTTGTAGTGTGGTAGGCTGTACATTAGCGCGTGCCTTTTTTCCTAATCCGGGGCGTAATGAACTGGTGCTCTTTCCCACAATGTTTGAACAAAGTCGGAAAGAGCAAGTTGATACTATGATTCACGAGCTGGGCCATATATTTGGATTGAGGCATTTCTTTGCTGATTTGAAAGAGAAAGCTTGGCCTAGTGTGATCTATGGTGCGCATAAGCCATTCTCCATCATGAATTATGGCGAAAAAAGTGAGCTCACTGAAGCTGATAAGAATGATTTGAAAACTCTTTATGATTTAGCCTGGTCTAAACAGTTGACCGAAATTGATGGGACGGAAATTAGATTTGTTAAACCCTATCATGAGACTATTGAACAGGTACCTGTTTTCGTTGAGGTTTCAATTGTGTAAACTCTAAAGTGCTCTAGAATTGGTGGGCTAGTGAAGTGTTGTGGTCAACTGTAGTAGTTCACACTTGATTTGATAGTTATCGGTTTTTTCAAAAGGTGCTCTGTCGGGTCATATTCAGGTTACGAGTTTTTCCTTCCAGATCTTTTTACCTAGGTCAATGCGATCATTATCGTAATATACGAGCCATTTGCCCAGATCCTTTTTTAGGTCTTCTATATCCATAGAACTTTTGACGCAATGAGGGCTGCTGAAGCCCCTGTAAATGGTTTGATGGGAGCGTTTATAGATGTGTTCGTTTGTAGGTGCTTGACTTTTGGCTTTGCAAGCTCTATCTCGTTTATGCTCAAGTTCAACTGACAATCATGCTGCTTCAACTTGCCACAATATTCAGTTCCGCGGTGAGGGTACACAGTACCGACAGGTTATGCGTGGCATAAAATAGTAATACATGCCTTTCAGAAGGTCTGCCGAGGTCATTGGTATTTGGTGCTATACGGCTCGCAGTGCGTTACCCTTGCATAGGTGCCGACAGTTGGGCGATAGGGAGTGCTGGAAAAGTACTGGCACTTCTCATAAGGGGCAGTATGATACTAGTGTTAATATTTTTTGGTTTTACAATCCAGGCTTGAGTATCCACTTTCGACAAGCTGGAAAAGCTAGCGGCCAGAATTCATAGTCTAAATCTTGTTGGTTAAATCCGGGCGTTGCTCGCCATCTGCAATTGAAAAGGCATCACTTATTAGTGATGCCTTTTGCTTTTATAAGATAAAACTCACTTCTATAGGTTGTTTTATCTATTGTGCTTTATGCATAGTTTCAGTGACTTCGACTCGGCTTTCAATTGTCAGGCCAGACTGTTTTATTGCATTGAAAGCTTCTAACAAATCATTGCCTTCTTTAATTTTCAAGATGGCAATATCAGTGCCAGGAAATACCGACAATACTTTCATGCCGGTAGCTTCAGCTACTTCAGATGCAGTAACATTTTTACTTAATAAAATTGTTACGTTTCCAGTTAGAGTTGTTAATTCTTTCGTTATTGTGTTTCGTACTATTGTACCTTTACCGACAATATCTTTTACAGAGTCGTCACCAATATTCACTATAGCTACTTCACCTTTTCTTGCAACAATATGTTCAGGTGCAGCAATCGATGATGGGACACTTTTCAGTGATCGCTCAACTTTAAAGATACCAAGCTCAGCAGAGTCTGTTGTTGCTGCAGCTAAAGTTTTTAGCGGTTTGGTTCCGGCATTTTTTTTGTCCATGCTATCAATGGAGCTAGCTTGCGCCATGCCTGATACACATAATGCGGCAGTTAAGATCAGTAATTTATTTAACTTCATTGTATTATCCTTCTTATTGAGCAGCACGACCGAATGTTCTTAATGATACCCCCTCTAGAACACTTTCTACGGGATTGTTTATCATGCCTGTCGGCTTCTCTTCGGTCTCTTCATTTATAAGAATAACGAGATCTTCTGTGTCACTAAATTCAAAGTTGGTGTCACCGGTATCTAGTGCCTTGATAGTCCAAGTTCCCCTAGCATTTTCTCCATAAAACGCATTAGATAGGAATACGGCACCATCCAAGATATAACCTTCGCTATACCCATTTGCAGAGCTCCAAGAAGCCTCCAGTAATGCCTGCTTAGAGGAGAGCAAAACGCTTCTAGTACCTGAAGGAGAGACTACTTCAAGCGCAAGGTCGTTACCTGCAGAGGATAGTAGATTATCATTTACAAAAGACCCCATATCATCGTTGCGGATATCAAACTCGAATTGCATAGCTTCAATAATGATATCTTCTGTTACTTCGATTTGCCGGGTTACACCAATTGCACTGTTGTCTGGAATAGTTGCCTGCAAGGCTTCCTCTCCAGCAGTTGAGCCTAGACCTTTCCATTCGGTGATAATTTGCTCGCCAAGTTTTTCTGAGTAGTCTAAAGCCTTAGCAACAGCTGCGCCGGCATCAACACGGCCAAAGCCATAGAGGTTATTAAAGTGATAGCCCGCGGCATTTTCAATCCAGCCGTCATGAGCAATAAAAGAACCTTCCCCAATTGTCAGCTCAACTTTTTCGTTTTCAGCGTCAATCAAAGTACTTGTTGAAGCCAGAATGTGTCGAACATCACGCCAAGTCAGTTCTGGGTTTGCGGATAAGATTAGAGACACAACACCTGATGCATTCGGTGCAGCGGAAGATGTCCCATTGAAAGTTGAAGTATAGTTGCAGCTCGCATTTTCTGGGTGACCAGGGTAGTTGAACGGGAACTGGCTAGCTGCAAAGTCTTCGCCATAGGCGCCGCCCCAAGCGCTGATTGTTCTACCATTGAAGCCGGAATAACCATTAATACAGGTCATTTGGTCTGTTGTTACCATCGCTGGCGCCCAGCGACCATACTCACCCGCAGGAGCTGATATCATTGTGCTTGCGCCGGCTGTTGAGTAACTGGTATGTTTGCCGTTGGCGTTCACTGCAGCAACACTCAAGTAGTATGGGTGAGCCTGACTAGGTTCGAACGCTGCGCTATAACATGTTAAACCTAATTCATTAGCGCCATTGTCTTTACAGAAAGCCCCTTCGCGGCCGCCATCTATAAAAGAATTACCATTAGACTTAATGTTCAAAGCGCCTTTGCCGCTTCGAAGCATAAGATTAGGGTAAGATTCAATAGCTTCATCTAAAGCAGAGTAAGCAATAAAAGCTGGCCAAGTGATACCGTAGCTGCGATTAAATGCTGAGATTTCCTCGCTTGTAGAAATACCACTTCCAGGAAATCCATGAATTAACAGTTCGGTTTGCTCTATTGTATCACCGCCCAAATAATTCATGCCGATTAACCCAGTATCTGGGGATGTGCCACGGCTACCTATATTGTTCCAGCCTTTAGCAGCAATTAAGCCCGCGACACTAGTACCATGATCGCCGCTATTGGAAAGACTTGTTGGGTCTGTTCTGTCGTTTGCCGATACAGCTAAATTGAGAGAGCGATTAACTAGCACATTATCTATTAAGTCTTCATGACGAATCTCTAGACCAGAGTCTACGACAACCGCTGTTACACCTGTACCAGTTACACCCTGAGCATAAGCAGCTGCAACATTCATATCTTCGCCGGCAACAAGCTCCTCGGCTTCACCTTCTGCAAGTGCTTCGGCAGCTTCTACGGGTGTGTAAAATCCTGCATCTACCAAACCTTGAGCCATCTGCTCACTTAATGCATACGATTTTTGCCCTGTATTACGAAGGTGCCACTGCTGATAAGCTAGTGGGTCATTTGCAACATTCAAGAAGTCAATTGTTGCAGATGTTGAGACATCATTTGCTGTTACGGTATAAGTAATTGTGGCATCTTGTCCAGAGATTGATCTATATTCAAATCGACCGTCTTCTTCTGTAAGCTCCCCATGGCTAAAAGTATAAATGCCATCTACTTCATTAACAGCCACACCATTCTCAGAAAAACTATAGACTAACTCATCACCATCTTCATCGTTGCCCAGCAGCTCGATAGATATTGGTATCCACTGCTTTGCACCATCTATAGTAACAGTGTTCGCTGTTGGAGGAATATCAGCAATAATTTCGATTCTTGCAGAAGCCGAAGCACCATTTGCGGTTACGGTATAGGTGATAGTGGCGTCTTGACCTGTGATTGAAGTGTATTCAAAGCCATCATTGTTTAATGATAATTCGCCGTGACTAAATTTATAAACGTCATCAACGGGGGTAATTGCTTTATCTTTTTCTGAAAAACTATAAGTTAAGGCATCACCATCAGGGTCGCTGCCTAATAGTTTTCCGGATACCGGAATTCCTTGCTTAACACCGCTGATAGTTACATCGCTAGCTGTTGGCGGTTTATCGGCGGGAGTAGGTGTAGGTGTAGGTGTAGGTGTAGGTGTAGGTGTAGGTGTAGCTGCAGCAGGAGTGACTGCAGGATCAGAAGATGAGCTACTATTACTATCACAGCCTGTTAATGTTAATAGAACAGCTGCTGAAATTACAGAAAGTCGAAACATCTTTTTATTCATTAAAATTCCCCATTGTCCCTATTTTAAGTAGTTATCGGGTTCTGGCATTATAAACCACCTAGTAGATATTTAGCCAACTAGATTAGGTTAACTTTATTCTGCATAAGACCTGACAAAAAGTATTATTGTGACATTCTATTACCTTTAGGTTGTTTAGTGTGCAGTTAACATAGGCAGGAGATAAACGACTTAAGCTAATCCAGTACTCATTGAGTTACTCAGGCTACTGGGTACATTTTATGTGTGAAGCGATTGGGGGGAGCAAAATAAATTGGTTGGTGAATTTGAAGGTTACACCAGTAGCTACAGCGAAAGGGATATGCTTTCATGAGCTAGTATGATATTTAAGGAGAGCTGAAAGATTAAAAGCCCCTTTAAATATTACTTTACATGACCAACTTTCAAATAGGCTCAAAAGTAATTCAAGGTTTGAAGTTGACACTTCAGACTTTAGTGCCAAGCAATTTTGAGAGGCTTTTAAGCTTAATATGGCAGCAGTTAAGGCTAGGAAAAGAGCAAAATAAAAAATCTTTTATCGGTAGTTTTAAGGGCTTGGAAAAATAACATATAAAAATAATAATTTTTTTGAGGTGGAGCCAGTCTTAGCTAATTTTCCTTGGGATGGGTTTTTATCTAAATATTGTATAGTATGGAAGGCAAGTGTTTTTGGGAGAAAACTTGATAGTTGATTTTCTATGCAAATTGAGTGGCATTGTCGTTTCATGGCCTCTAAACGAAGAAGTTTATAAACATTAATTAAATGAAGGAGTTTTCGACTGTTATGTTTGGGCTGAATTGAAGTGCGTTCTATATGGATATTCCTTCTCGTGCCTTTCTTATTCTGTTTTATACATAAAGCCTTGCTAATAAAGTTGCGGTATTGGCTTAAGTTTTGCTGGCTTCTCGACTTTGCGCCAATGTGAGGGATTTGGAATGCAATGCTAAGGGAAGGTTTCTAGAATGGCTGCGCCAACGATTTCACATGGTTGGGAGGGGGGACTTGTTTTAATGGCTACTTTGCTAAAGTGAAAACCATGTACACAAGTAGTAAAGTGTGACATCTATTTCTAGTGCATCAAACAATATAAAATACTTAATTTCCGAGTTGCAGATGCCCTGTAAAAACAGCCTTTTTATAGGAGTGCTTCCTGTGGGATGGAGATAGCCTAATAGGTTGCCTTTTTATCAGGGCCATGGTTCTATTAATTTGAGTTAGAGAAGTTGTGACTGTTAAATAAAATACTCATGTGAGGTCTCTGGCATATTTTTGTTGTCATTCCAGAATAAATTCAAATAAAAAGGAAGTGGTTTTGAATAAGATAGTATTTGTGGTGTTGCTGATTGTATTGAGTGTAAAGGTCTTTGCATCAGATCCCAGCGTAGATCAAGCGAGAGCCTCTTTACAGGTTGTCAAAGAGCTAACACCCTGGCCTTGGGAGGAGCCTGTTACTCCAATACTCGATGATTATTTGGCCGCTGAGTTTGACCAGTATCAGGGGTGGGCTAAATCACTTTATATGGTTGATGAATTGAAAATGCACAAGTGGGGTCAGTCTATCACTGAGTTTACCGTGCTCGCCGAACTTTTATATACCTTTCAGCCGGAAGATTACCAAGAAGAGAACAGGTTAACTTTTGAAGCCGCTATTGCGGATTTAGATATGTTCCGGATGGAGCTTAATGAATTCCTGTATCCCTATGTGCCTAGCTATAACCTCAAGCATCAGAATTTGGTACGGCATTTTGACGGTGAGGGCATTGTCATTGGGGTGTTTGATTTGTTTGATCCTGTTCGTTTACAGGAACAGCGCGAGCGGTACCCTAATATCGAAGCCGAAGTTCAATTTGGTGATCCCATCACCTTCCTGCATGGCAATACCGTTATTGATATTATCCTCGATATTGCGCCCAAGGCTACTATTGTACCCATAAGTACTGAAAGCAAAACGTACAATGAAGCCATGGCTTACATGCGTAACCGAGATGATATTGATGTAATTAATATGAGTCGGGCTTTTCATATCACCAATGATCAGCTGGATCCGGAGTTCTCGGAGCATCTATCCCATATTTTGCAATCCAAAATATTTACCAAGTCAATTGGGAATACAGGTACTGACTTGGAAGGTGAGAATACGGATGTTCGCAAGCGTCTAGGCCTTCCTCCGCTGGGAAGTTTCTTTACCTATGACCTGGATCTGATCAAGGCTTTTTTACAGCAAAATCAAGGTGCTCCAGGCAGTCAAAACTTGATGTTTGCGATCAATTTGCAGCCATTCTCCAACGAAGTCTCTTTAACTGCCACGGTTCCTGGTTATAACCCCTTGGCGATCAAGCGGAGCTTTGCTATTTCGGGAGATGCAGTTTACTCAGTTTCAAGCCATAACTTTGAATCCGGTAGCTCTTTTGCCGCACCACAGTTGGCGGCTATCAGCGCGTTGCTATTGGATGCAGCGGATTATTATGGGTACTCCAGCGGTGAGGCTGTGCCATTGGTAGCGCAGTCGCTTCAGGGTACGGCAAGGCGATCCCACTTAGGTGTCAATAATACCGGATTGGGCCTTGTTGATGCCCACAAGGCATTAGCAAAGCTAATTCAGTCGAGTCGAAGGGTAGAATAGCTCTTTGCGAAGTTTTCGATGCCGGTAACAGCTACCTGTGCAATCTTCGTGTCGGAGTACTCTTGAAATGAAGGCAGGTGAGAATGCGGCAGGATCGTTTATGATTGCTACCCTGATCAGATATTTTATTAACCAGTACCTCTGGGAAGTTTAAATTGAAAGCAATCGTATTATTATTTCTGCTCTTTAGTAGTCTCGCCTGGTCTTCCGAAGATATTGAATGTGGCAAATCATGCACATTTGTACTGAAAAATCACAAAGAGGCCACTTACTCAATCATTAATGAAAAGAGAGCCGATGTAAGGCTCACGCCGTTCTCAACCTTTAAGGTGCCTAACACTCTGATTGCATTAGACGCTGGTTTGGTCCGCAGCCTTGTACAGGAATTAACCTATGACCACTTGAAGTATCCGGCTCAGCGATGGTGGCCCAGTATTTGGTACGACAAGCCGCTACCCATCCGGGCGGCTTTTCAAAATTCCGCAGTGCCTATTTATCGGCAATTAGCCTCTCAAATAGGCAGGAAGAGAATGAGTCAATATTTGATTCAGTTCGAATATGGCAACAGGGATATCTCCTCTGGTTTGGATAAATTTTGGCTAAATGGGAGCCTGAAGATATCGGCCAAGGAGCAGGTAAATTTCTTGCAAAAGCTATTTTCTGGAGCCCTGCCTATTTCTGATGACTCTCTCTCTTTATTCAAAGAAGTTATGTTGGTAGAGGAGACAGACTCGTACAAGCTCTATGCAAAAACGGGAGGCGGGCAGATTAATGATGAATTTGCTTTGGGTTGGTATGTTGGCGTAGTGGAAACTGGCAACAATATGTATTTCTTTGCAGTCAATATAGATGGTAAGAGTTTTGCCGAAGTACAGCAGAGAAGGATTCAGTTTGCCCGACAACACTTGTCACGGCTCGGAGTGATTTAGATTCCCGCTTTATAAATAAGTTAATGATTTCCCATTACTGGTAAGCAGTGGTGCCACTTGGCACTACCGCTTTATCGTTTAAATTAAATTCGGATTTTTTCGCCCATTACTATCACACGGCTCATAGGAATACGGTAATATTCTACAGCGCTACTCACATTGCGGAACATAACCGCAAACAACCGCTCTCGCCATAAGAACATACGGCTATCCTCCTGCTTGGTTGGGGTGATGGTTTGTCTTGTTAAAAAATATGAAGCCTTATTGGGGTCGATATCCAGCTCTTTCTTAAGGCGTAGCCGCTTTAAAACCTTCCAAATATCCGGCTGCTCTATGTAGCCATAGCGTAAAAGTAAGTAGTGGCAGTTTTCACGGATTTCGCTGAGGATATACCGGTTGCCAGGCATTACCCGTGGAGCATTCACAAATGATACAGTAATGAACAGTAAGTTTTCGTGTAATACTTTATTGTGCTTCAGGTTATAGATCAGTGCGTGGGGAGTGGATAGCTGTCTCGAGGTAAGGAACACTGCAGTTCCAGGAACTCTTATAGGGTTTTTCTTCAGCAGGGCGGTTAGATAAGGCTCCAGTTTGAATTCTTGCCGCTGAAGTTGCAGTGCTAAGGCTTCCCTGCCATCTCTCCAGGTGAACATTGAGATACAGGCTATGGCACCTAAACCGAGAGGAAACCAGCCACCATGACTAATTTTTAGCAAGCTGGAGGAGAAAAAGGCGAGATCTATGAAGATAAAGAAGGCCGCCACTGATAGACAAAGTAGTAAGTGACATTTTAATTGAATGCGGTATACAACCGCGGCCAGGCAAGTACTTATCAACATGGCGCCGCTTACGGATACACCGTAGGCAGCGGCTAAATTGGTGGATGAACCGAAACCCACTACCGCTCCTATCACTAAAAACATAAGCAGCCTGTTAACACCAGGCATAAATATCTGCCCCTCAAGATGAGCTGAGGTATGACGAAGGGTAAGGCGGGGTAAAAGCCCTAGCTGCATTGCTTGTTTGGCCAAGGAGAAGCTGCCGGTAATACAGGCTTGAGAGGCAATAACTGTGGCGGCGGTGGCAAGTATGATTACCGGATAAAGCCCCCAACTGGGAAACATGCGGTAGAAGGGGTTATCGACTGCATGGGGATGGCTCATCAACAGTGCACCTTGTCCCATGTAGTTCAGAAAAAGAGCGGGAAAAACCAATCCCAACCATGCCATTCTGATTGGGCTGCGGCCGAAGTGGCCCATATCGGTGTAAAGTGCCTCAGCTCCGGTAAAAACCAGAAGAACAGCGCCTAATACCAAGAATGAGCTAAAACCATGATTGGTGAGGAATCTCAGGGCATGTTCAGGGTTGATCGCATGGAGAATCTGAGGGTTGTTGATGATACTGGATACTCCAGCCACCAAAAGTGTGAGAAACCAGAGAGCAGTGATGGGTCCAAATAGTGTTCCTACGGTAGAGGTACCGTAGCGCTGAACTGAGAATAGGCAAATTAAGACTCCAATGGAGATAGGTACCACTAGAGATTGGTGTGTCTGATTTCCAACCTCAAGCCCCTCTATAGCCGAGAGTACAGAGATCGCTGGGGTAATAATGGCATCCCCAAAGAAAAGTGCAGCGCCAAGTATACCGGCGGTAACTACAAACCATTGGAGGTTTTTTCGTCCCTCTGTGGCATCCATTGCCAGCGTCATCAGTGCCATGATGCCGCCTTCCCCACGATTATCCAGCCGCATTATCAATGTCACATATTTGATTGTCACGATCAGTATCAGGGCCCAGAAGATCGTTGAAACGCCACCGAGTATATTGGCCTCAGTTAAAGGAATATTGAGCCTCGAGTGGAAGATCAATTTAACCGCGTACAGGGGGCTGGTGCCTATGTCTCCGAAAACCACGCCTAGGGCCGCCAGCGATAGAAACCATTTTCCCTTGTGAGTCTTCTCTTTGCTTTTCATAAGGGGCTGCTATCAAAAGGCGGCCGAGCTTTCTCGATCTGCTGGCATTGGAGTAGATTGTGGGGCTGTTGTGGCTGGCTGATTCGGGATTGGCAATATCAATTTATTGCTTTCACTCTTGTGGTCCATGGGGTCCGCCTATCCAGATCCAGTTCTCCGTTGAAAGATATTAGCAAGCCGCTGGCATGGGCAAATTTGCCTTGCAATGTAGTCTTCCAAACTGGACTAATAGGAAAAGTGGAGTTTGCGGCCTCCGAAGGAGTCATCCTGTGCTAAAACTCAGAGGGGTTTTGCATCCGTACGTGCAAAATATTGACTCTGCCCAATGGGTGTGGGGAATGCTGGATCAGGTTTTAGGCTAGCAAGTAAAAAAGCAAGGAAAGAAGCGTCGAATACCCCATTTCCGGCCAAATCATGAGTGATTACAACGACGAGAGACGCCCCTATGAAAGCATCCGATCTATTTGTGCGCGCCCTGGAAGCCGAGGGGGTTGAGTATGTTTTTGGTATTCCCGGCGAAGAAAACCTGGATATGTTGGAGTCTTTGCGGGGCTCAAAAATACAGTTAATCCTTACTCGTCACGAGCAGGCCGCTGGTTTTATGGCGGCCACTTATGGCCGCCTTACCGGTAAATCGGGTGTGTGTTTGGCAACCCTGGGGCCGGGTGCCACTAATCTGGTTACTGCGGCTGCTTATGCTCAGCTGGGAGGGATGCCTATGGTGATGATTACTGGGCAGAAACCTATTAAGAGTTCCAAGCAGGGACAATTTCAAATTATTAATATCGTCGACATGATGCGGCCCCTTACCAAGTATACAAAAACGATTGTGGGAGGGGATTATGTGCCGGCGTATGTGCGCGAAGCCTTTCGTCTCTCAGAGGAAGAGCGGCCAGGGGCCACGCACTTGGAGTTTCCTGAGGATATCGCCCGGGAGCATTCCGCCATGCCGGTGCTCGACATCAGCTATCAGCGCCGTCCCATTGCTGAAGAAAAAGCCATTCGTAAGGCGGCTGAGGCTATCGCCAGCTCTCGCAAGCCTCTACTGCTGATCGGCGCCGGCGCGAACAGAAAGCTGACGTCGAAGATGCTGAGAAAATTTGTGGAAAAGCTGGGGATCCCCGCAATTACCACGCAGATGGGTAAGGGAGTGATCGATGAATCGGGGCCGCACTTTATTGGCAATACGGCCTTATCCGATGGTGACTTTATTCATCGCACTATTGAGCAGGCAGATTTGATCATTAACGTAGGTCACGATGTTGTAGAGAAGCCCCCGTTCTTTATGCGCCCTGGTGGGCCAGAAGTGGTACATATTAACTTCAATGCGGCCCAGGTAGACCCGGTGTATTTCCCGCAGATAGAAGTGATCGGTGATATCGCCAACAGTCTGTGGCAGCTACAGGAACACCTAGAGCCACAAGAGCACTGGAGTTTTAGCGATGCTCACCGCATCCGGGCTGCCTTGCAGAAGCATATTGAGGAGGGTTCGAGTGCAGATACTTTCCCCATCAGACCCCAGCGACTAGTAAGAGATGTGCGTGAGGTGATGCCAGAGAAGGGCGTGATTGCCCTTGATAATGGCATGTTCAAGATCTGGTTTGCCCGCAATTATCCCGCTTACTTTCCGAATACCGTACTTTTGGATAATGCGCTGGCCACTATGGGGGCTGGTTTGCCATCGGCCATGGCGGCCAAGCTGGTTTGTCCCGATCGCCGAGTGGTGGCTATCTGTGGGGACGGGGGTTTTATGATGAACTCCCAGGAAATAGAAACCGCTGTGCGCTTGAAGCTGGACTTAATTGTGTTGATTTTGCGCGATGATGCCTATGGCATGATCAAATGGAAGCAGTCCATGATGGGGCTTAAGAATTTTGGTCTCGATTTTACTAATCCTGATTTTGTGGCTTATGCGAAATCTTATGGTGCCGAAGGGCATCGAATACAGGCAACAGATGAATTGAAACCGATGATTGAGAAGTGCTGCCGGGAGGGTGGGGTACATTTGATAGAAGTTCCCATGGATTACAGCCATAACGATCGAATACTGAATCACGAAATTAAGGACTTGGCGAGCAAGCTATAGCTTGAGGTAGCAATGCTAGTTGCGGCCACATTTCAAGCTCTGGGCCGCAGTGATACCGCGATAGTATTCAGGAGGCTTCACCGATCAACAATTTTTTTCATTGCACTGCTACGCCAACTGAACCAGCTCAGTATCAAAACGAAAACGGCCGCAATGGCAGTGATAAAAAATGGTAGTCGGATATTAATTTCCATAGCGCCGCCTCCCAATAGTGAGATAAGGGTGGCCACAATGGTGAAGCCCGCTGTAGCGATACCCATTACCCATCCCTGTTCGCTCTCATCCACACTATTGGCAAACAAGTTCAGTAGTGCCGGATAGGCTAGTCCAAAGCACAAGTAGGCGAGAAACACACTCAAGTAACAAAGCCAAACCTGGTTACTGAAAGCAAAAACCAGCGCACAGGCCCCCATAGTTAATGCCGATACCTTGATAACCAGTGGCTTACCCCATTTAGACAGCACGGGTTTAACCAAAAAGATACTGGAAGTACCCACGGCGATTCCCATGAATAGCATGGCCATACTGGTTCCCAGTAAGCCGAGGCCAAAGCGGCTGCTGAGATAGTTGGTGATAAAGATATAAAAACTGAGGTGAACCAGCATAAAACTTAGGTAAGCTGGGCATAGCCTGATGACTAAGGGCCTCTCTTTGAGGTGTGCAAATTGCCTGAATAAGTCAGATAAGCGCAATTGAATAGGCGAAGTCGGGGGGCGGCTATCGTGATAAAAGAGCAGAATTAGGCCGAGGGTGATAGCAACCAAAAGTAGCGCAAAATAAAAAGGCAGTTGAATGCTTGCAATATTACCGAGCAGGGCCTTGTCGGCTAAGACTCCAGCGATAATTGGTCCCGCAACTGCTCCCGCGCTCATTCCCGCCACCAGTAACCCCAAGTTTTTTGAAGCATCCAGTTCATCGCGGCTTGCATCAATCATTGCCGCTTGGGCAATGGGCTGGTTACCGGCAGTAAATCCACTGACCACGCGCCCAAGAATCAGCAACCACAGGCTGCTGGCAAATAAGGCAGCGAGTGTAATGGCATAGCCTGCCAGGGCGCCAACCAAGCAAAGTACCATCGCGCTTTTTCGGCCGATACTGTCAGATAACTTAGCGATATACACCGCCCCAATAAACCAAGCTAAAAAAAAGCTACTGATAACAATGCCATAGTAGAGGTGGCGGGTGGATTGTGCGGTGTCTGTAGGCAGGAATTGAAACTTGGTGGACATGACCAGTTCATTAATGATGGGGAATAGAAGTCCTTGACCCATCAAGTCGATAAATACCACAGCCAGCAGGGCCAGACGGCTCATTGCAGACATCGAGTTTCCTTATGGGGTTTGTATTGATCGCTGTGCAGGGTTGATGGCCCTGAAGAGAAGATAGCACTGAGGTAGTTGTTAGATGGGGCTGCTGAGGTGATGGTGTGGAAAGTTTGAAAGCTACAAAGGTCGCCCCCAAAGGGGATGGAGGCGAGAAGCTCGGCGTGATCAGTTAGCGCACTTCCTGGCACAGGTTGTATTGCGCAACGCAGCGGCTGACATAACCAATCTTGATAAACGTTGCGCTGATAATCATAAAAATATGGCCCGCTACTTGGGCTGGGATAGAAAAATAATGGGAGAGTGGGTAGCAGATGACAACGGTGAGTAATAGCAGGGGGGTAGAGAGCAACAGGGTGAGATTTCCGGCCTTGAGCAAGAGTTCAAAACGCCTGCGAATTTTTAAAGTGTATGTGTCCAGCATTGTCTTCGCCTCTATTACTAAATAACCTCAATGGTTATTAGGCAAATGTTATGCCAGCTTAATAATTCCTTATAAATCAATATCTTAGGGTTATTGTGATATTTGTTTGTGTCAATTTGACCTATATGGTGACCATGTCATAATGACACAAAAGAAGCTTATTGACTTGGTGGGATATGGTGGATATCAATTCTACTCTACTGCTTGAAGTTGCTCTGGATCTCGCAAATAGTCTGAATAATAGTGACCGATTTGAACGACTGCTCTCTACCATCCGCAAGGCAATTAAGTGTGATGCGGTGGCCTTGCTGGGGCTGAATGGAGAGGTGCTTACCCCCCTGGCTGTGCAGGGCTTGGCCAGGCGTACTATGGGGCGGCGTTTCCTAATTAACGAGCATCCCCGCCTAGCGCAAATCTGCAGTTCTGATGCTCCCGTTCGCTTCCCCTCTGATTGCAATCTGCCGGACCCTTTTGATGGCTTACTACTGGATAGGGAAGGGGACCTACCGGTGCACTCCTGTCTCGGTTTGCCGCTCTATTCTGACAATCATCTAGTGGGGCTGCTTACTTTGGATAGTATGACCTCAGACGCCTATAGCCTGATTAGCGATCGAACGCTTGAGTTAATCGCTGCACTCTCAGCCGCTACTCTCAAAACGGCTTTGGAGCTAAAAGCGCTGTCTCTTTCTGCTGAACATGCCGAACAACTGGTGAAAGAGTTGACCCAGGAAGCCTTTCTGCGCGATGGCGGTGAGTTAATCGGCGAAAGCCAAGTAATGAGGGCCTTGCGAAGCGACATTGAATTAGTTGCAGGGTCTGACTACAGCGTGCTTATTCTAGGGGAAACTGGAGTAGGTAAGGAGCTGGTTGCCCGCACGGTACATCGGCTGTCATCTCGCCGGGAAAAACCTCTTGTCTATCTCAACTGCGCTTCCTTAACAGAAACACTGGCAGAAGCGGAGTTATTCGGGCATGCGAAGGGGGCTTTTACTGGCGCTGATCGGGATCGCCCGGGAAAGTTTCTATTGGCAAACGGCGGGACACTTTTTCTGGATGAAGTGGGTGAACTGCCTTTATCAGTTCAGGGCAAACTGCTGCGGGTACTGCAAAGTGGTGAAATCCAACCTGTTGGTAAGGATGCGGTACAGCATGTAGATGTGCGTATTGTGGCCGCTACCAATCGGGATTTGCTCAAAGAAATCGACTTAGGTGGTTTTAGGGCCGATTTGTATCACCGTCTCTCTGTTTATCCTCTGGAAGTACCCGCACTATCACAGAGAGAAAATGATGTTCTCCTGCTGGCAGATTATTTTTTGGAACGCTCCACGAGGAAACTAGGCTTCCGTCAGTTGCGGCTATCAGCAGATGCTTCCAGTAAATTAAAGCGCTATGGCTGGCCTGGAAATGTGAGAGAGCTGGAGCATATCATCAGCCGCGCAGCGCTCAAGGCAAGAAAAAACGCATCACTCTCTGAAATTGTATCGCTGACAGCGGCACATATAGAGATTCCAGATGACATAGCGGCGCAACCAGAGTTTGAGAAGCCCGTTCAGCCACCGCTAGGGGTATTAAATCTCAGGGCAGCCACTGAAGAATATCAGCGGGATCTTATAAAACATATATTGACTCAGAGCGATGGGAATTGGAGTAGGGCAGCGAAATCGCTCTCAATGGATAGGGGTAACTTGGTCCGCCTTGCAAAACGTCTGGGTATCTATATAAAAAAAGAGGTTGTGGGCGTAAATTGATGGCGCTTTGCGCAATATAGGTTGCTAGGGGATATGGATGAATAGGGATATTAAGTTCTTAATAGCGATTGGGTTTGAAATAGTTAATTTCACTATCACGGCCCTGAATATAAAGACAAAAGCCATTTCCGTAATTTACACAAACGATGATTTTATTGCTGTATATTGAGCGGTCCCAATCTGGCGAAGCTATCTCTGTTTGCGTATACCGATGCATTGGGAAAATAAGATGTAGGATGTATAAAAATCTTCGCCGGCCATACTAATGAGTTGCTGATTCATGTTGGTCTTCACAGTCTTGTACATGCTTCAGAAGGCTCTAGAAAACTGTCTTTTAACCTGTATTGTCTACAATTCCATACGGAGTTAATATTGAGCGTCTCTACTGTTAGGCAAAGTCATGGCAAGGCAAAAAGCAATACAGCTGAATCAGGGGCTACATGAAATTGCTTCGGCTCAAGCGATCTCACTGGCGAATCAAGCTAATCGATCGCATAAATCAATGGGCTCTGAGTTACAGGTGCATGATGCTCTTACATTTCTTGTAACTGCGGGTTTATCTATAGAGTTATTCTTCAAAGCTCTTATGCTCGCAGCAAGAAATGGTCTAGTCACAAAGGGACATGCGCTTGAGAGCTTATATAATGAATTCCCTGATTTTTTGCGTAATTCTCTATCGGAAAAATACTTAAGCCAGAGTAAAGATATTGCACTACCTATTGAGATTATTGCAATAATTCAGAGCCCAACTACTCCAAAAGTACCTGATCGTATGGGTTTGGCTAAAAATTATTCAACCTTTGGTCAAGCCATTGAGAGCATAAGTAATATATTCACGCGTTCTCGATATTTTTTTGAAGAAATCAATATCAAAGAATATAGTTATGTAGATTATCCAGTAGGCCAAATTAAGGCTGTAATCTTTGCACTTGAGGCAACATATAAAGACTACTTAGCGGGACGGTTTAACACAGAGCCTGCCTAACAAAACAGCCGGCGTCTTAACTTGTGCACGATCGCTGTGTTCCCGTTTTCGTGCAAAAAGTACACAAAGTAAACTGCGGCTGATTGTGGCGATTTAGGACTAAATAGCTTTAGCTATTTCAGTCTACCAATGGGTGATTGATACAGCGATACTTGTATTTGCCCCACATTATCTGTTTTCTATTTAAATAAATACAAAAAAGGATGCTTATGAATATGGAGATAAGGAGAGTTCTGCCTTTCATTTTCCTAGTTATTATCTCCGTCTCATGGGGTGTCTATTATAGTACGAACACACAGTTTAATGATTTTGGCAAGGCAAATCATGAATGGCTGTTCTTAGTTGATGGCCTGCTGGTACTCCCAATTTTGTGTCTAGTATGTATCAATGAGAGAAGACAGGCACTGATGAAGGCCGCTGTATATGCCTGTCTCGCTATTCTCATTGGCAGTTTTATAATCCCAGATGAAAGTAAGATTATATGGCCATACCTGGAGTCTGCCAGATATCTACTGCTTGTGGGCTTTCTTATGCTGGAGGCCTTCGCAGTTATCTCCATGGTTTTGGCAATACGGCTAGCCTTAAATAGGCAGGAAGACCCTGATGCTGCCATTGAGATGTCTGTTCAGAAGTATGTTGGTAGTGGAGTTCTATCCAGAATTTTAATGTTTGAGACCCGGATGTGGATGTTTTTGTTTTTCGCCAAGTCCATCAGCATTGAGCAATATGAGGGTGGTCAACATTTCAGTTATCACTCAAAAGACGGTGCACAAAGTACAGCTCTTGGTTTCATCTATTTGATACTGCTGGAGTTGCCTATCGTTCATATCATTGTTTACTTTGCGTGGTCTACCACGGCGGCCAATATTATCAGTTTGCTCAGCATTCTGGGGTTGCTGTTCTTAGTTGCCGATTATCGCTCTATATCTAGAAGGCCAATATCGATTACACCGGACAGCCTGATTGTGCGCTTTGGGATTCTGAATAGTAAAATAATCGCAATTAGTGATATCCAGTTTGTTGATGAAAGTGTTGGATATATTAAAAGGAAAAGAGATGTTAAACGCTATAACTTTTCCGGCAATCCTAACGTTGTTGTTGGGGTGAGGCTGAAAGATACAACTATTGAGAAAGTTTATATTGGGGTGGATAGTCCTAAGACCTTTATAGAGGCCCTTAGGGATAGGTTGGCAGGATAATAAACAAATCTCTATAGCAGATTAGAAACAGGCGAGATATACCTGTGCTGACATTTTGGCTGTCATTGCCAGCACAGGTTAGATTAATTGGTCGCCACCCTTATGTTACGCGCTAGCAGGTTCGGGCACTTCCAAGTCGGCCTTTTGAGCAAAACTCTGCAGCTCAGAGCGGAACATCTTTTGTGAGAGTAGTGCGGACATAAAGGCTAAAACAAACAGAGCGCTAAATATCATCCCGCCAGTAATCACCGTCGCCAGGCCTCGATAAATTGCAGCACTGCTCCCTGGGTTTAACACCAAAGGCAGGTTGCCAAAGATACAGGTGATTGTTGTTAGCATAATGGGACGAGCGCGCAAGCTGGCTGCTGCATAAATAGCTTCTAGCTGACTGGCCCCGGTCTGTAATGACTTTTGAAATTGATTGACTAATAGTATTGCGTTGTTGACTACAAGCCCCATCAGAATTACGAATCCAATCATTGTAATTACATCAAGGCTTTGGGGGGTGAAAAGGTTTAATAGCTGTAAACTTAGCATTCCGCCGGCAAATGAGAGGGGTATAGCGCAAAGCACGGCGGCGGCCAGCTTTGCAGATCTTAGGGCAAAATACATCAACAGGGCGAGTACTGCGAGAGCAGCCAAGAATATTTTAAGAAATTCAACTAGAAACAGGTTTAGTTCGTTTGCGCTGCCCCTGAACTGAGTGTGCAAATCGCTATAGGAGCTTTCAGCTAAAAAGGACTGTACCGATTGGTCTACATTTTCAACAAATGACTTCATTGCTACCCCTTCTGGTGGGGTTAAGTTTAACGATGCACTGACTTCTTGCCCAACTCGCAAAATACTGGCTGGGGCTTGGGTTATTTTCGCGCTTGCTAATTCACGGACAGGAATCAGGCCGTGCCCATCAATCCATATTTCAGTGTTTAGAAGTGCTTCCAGGTTCTGTGGGTCTTTTGCTTTGAAGTAGAATGGTAGCGTGTTAGTGCCAGTATAAAAATGGCCTATGTATATCCCATCGGTCAAAGCCATAAGTTGGCGGTTTAGCTCTGAAACTGTAATACCTAAATAAGTTAATTGATCCAGGCGAGGTTGGAACTCTATGCGTACAGCCCGGTTTTGCAGTGCGCTCCCCTCCTGGATTTGTGCGTCTGGAAACTCTGCGCGCAGATGGTTCATTAACTCAGTGCCAGCCATTTGTAGCCTGGAAAGTTCAGCCCCTTTAATATCCAGTTGGCTTATTCGATTGTTTGGCATTGCAAATCGTAAAAGACCCCCATGCCTGAAATGGATACGGGTGCCTACAAGTCCATAGAGTACTTTCTCATTCATCCATTCCCGCAGTGATTCAAAATCCCAATCGCCTTGGGTATACATATAGAGGTTGCAATTGCTTGGGTTGCAGATAATGCCGTAAGTGGAAACATGATCTTCTATTTCTTTAAAGTTGCTGGTGATTCGATTCACCACGCGTTCCCCGTAATCCGTTCTAATAGCATCTGTGGCTAGTGCGCTCTCAAAGTTGATGAAAACAGAAACCATATTCTGTTTTGGGTCTGGCAATACATCTATGGATGGTGTGGAAACATAGGTAGCTATGAGTGCGATGGGTAGCCCAAGAATTATGGCTGTAATAGACCGTCTGGGGGTAGCTGTAGCTTTGATGGAAAGGGCAACCCATCTTTTTAGGGCTAATAGAATTCTTGTGTTTGAAGATTCTTTCTTTATTTTTTTTGAATGGCCCAATATGTACCTTGCGAATGAAGGTAGTATTAATAAAGCAAAGAGCAGTGAGGCGAGTAAAGCGCTTGAGATTGTAAAAGCGAGATCTCTAAATAACTGCCCTGTTGCAGATTGCATGGCAATAATAGGCAGGAACACAATGACGCTTGATATCGTTGATGATGCCAATGACCCTGTAACTTCTCGTGTTCCCTGTACAATACTTTCCTGGGTGCCAATGCCTTGCTGGCGAAGCCTTTGAATATTTTCCACCACAATAATTGCCGCATCTACCATCAATCCGATAGAAAGAGCGATGCCTGCCAATGAAATAACATTCATGCTTCTACCCCCAATATACATACCCACAACGACGAGGGAGATGCATACGGGAATGCTGAGGAATATTAACGTTAACGTTCTCAGGTTGCGCAGAAACCAGTACAAAACCAAGCAGGCTAGCAATGATCCAAGAAGGAGGCTCCCGTACACCAGATTCAGGGAGTCTCGGATCCCTTTGGAGTCATCACGGCTTATGGCCAATTCCATGTCTAACCGAGCTAACTCTCCACTATTCAGCTCCGCCATGGTTGATTTCAGCTGTGCAATAGTGTCAAGAGCATTGACGTTTTCGGTGGGGAGCAAGTAGAAATAAAAGGATCGATTACCCTCAAGGGCAAAATATGCCCAGTCAGATGCAGGCCGTGCGTTTACAGAGGCAATGTCAGAGAGCCGTATAATCTGGTTTCCACGTGTGGCGATAGGTAATTGTGAGAGCTCATCTAGGGGGATTTGGCCCTTAAAGTGTAGTGCATAGTCTTTAGAGCCAATTTTCAGGTTGCCGCCCGATCGGTCCACCAGATCATTAAGATGTGCAGTCACCCCAGCGATGCTTAATGAGTTTTGAGTCATCTTTTCTGGATCGAACTCAATATCGACACGCTGTGCGATAGGCGTAGCGGCAACTTCTATAGAGGATACTCCCGGGATTTTACTGATGGCTGGCTTTACGTGGTTTAAAAATGCATCAATTAATTCCAGCTCACTGGCTGACTTCTTCGAATAGAGGAAGAAGGTTGCCAGCGTAGCTCCCGCACCATTGGCAAAATTGAAAACTTGGGGTGTGCGGACTTGTGTGGGCCAGTTGGGTACCTGATTAATTCTGGAGAGTACCTCAATATACATTTGCTCCATATCGGCTTCAGAGTGAAAGTCAATCGTGACCCAGGCAAAGCCACTGTTGATATTTGTCTGCACCTCTTTCAGGTAGCTTAGGCTCGATAACTCCTGCTCAAGTGGTGCAACTAATATCTGCTCTATCTCTTCCGCTGTCTTTCCCGGCCAAGGAATAGCCAGTGCAATTTGTGGGCGATTGATAGTGGGGAGTAGTGCATTAGGCAAGTTTAGGCCCGCAACAATACCGGCAACAATTAGGGCAAAAGTGCAACTTATAATAAATGAACTGTATTTCTCCAGGGATTTCATGTGTTTTCCCTCTTTGTCGGAGAGACAGTTTCATTGGGTTGTAGGCCTTCATAACCCAGAACGACTACAAGATCTCCAGGTTTAATGGTTGAACGTACAACAAAGTGCCCCTTTAAGGTATCTATTATTTGAACCTCGGTACTAACCGCCCTTTGATCACTGTCTAGAGTCCAGACTTTATATTGGTCGCCCTCTAGTATTACGGCATCACTGGGAACTTTTGTTACCCTCTCCTGCGTTTTTTTAGTTGAGAGGGGTGTTTGCATCATTATTTCGAATCTCTGTCCTACTAATAGGGACGGGAATTGCTCTGATTCTGTTTCAAAGTAGAGGTTGAGATTTTGCGTTTCCGGATTGACCGTATGACTAATATTTCTTAAGGGGATATTTTGGTCCCTAAAAGTAAAGGAGCTGCTGTTGAGTAAATTCTCATTGTTTAATTTTTCTTCGGGAAGGCTGCACTCAATTTGATTTTCTTTTAGAGGCAGTAACTGCATGATTCTTTGCCCCGAATTTAGTCTCTCACCGGGGTTGGCTTCTATACTTACAACTTGACTATCAGTTCTTGCATAGTGTTGCAGTCGCTCTAAACGGTATTCGGCTGTTGTTAGCTGGTGCTCAAGTCTTTGTTTTGTGAGCCGGTAGGTATCAGCATTGAGTTTAAGGCTGTTTAAGTGGGACGGAGACACCATATCTGCTGAGCGAAGCTTCTCCAGTCTGCTCAGCTCTTCTTCCGCATAAATCAGCTGGCTCTGTGTGATTGCAATATCTGTGCGAATAATCTCAATCTCCTGAGAGAGATAAAATCCATCCTGTGCGGCTACTAACTCGCCAGCTTTAATTATTGAACCTACGGGTTTTATTTGGGTGAGCTCGGCTTCAGTGTGGCTGGAGACTTGGTGTAGGGGAGGAGATAATACCGAACAAAATAATCTGGTATTAATGGCTTGCTGCCACGGGTGTGCAGCCTCAACGAGTACTGCACGGCTATCATCTGCCAAAATACTAGAGCTAGAAAATAGAGTGGTAGAAATGATGCTGCTGGCAAGAAATGCTCTAAATTGACTGTTTCGCATTCGGAGGCTCTAGTCGATTTTATTCTTAGATTAATGTTTGTGCTGAGACTATCTGGCGCTAAAGAGACTAAATGTCTTTAGTGTTGTAGTTGACAAAAGGGTATGGGGATGCTGATTTTCCTGCAATTGGCCTACGACAAGGTGAGGCCTAAAGGGGATAAGTGGTGTTTGGAATTAGGTTCTATTTGGTCGGTTTTTTGAGAGGGCTTTTTGCTAGCATAATTCTTTGCTTAGACACTTCCTAAGTGCCATTGGGCATGTCTTGCTAAAGCGGAATCGAAATATTTTATTGTAGGCCCGCAGCGTGTTATCGGTGTTGCTGAGTTCTGCTTTCTTTATGTTTAAAGTTTTTTGTCATGCCAATTTTGCACTATCCAAAGAAACTCTCGAAGGTGCCTGCTTTTGCTGGTTAATAAGGCAATCAACAATTGCGTACCCAAGAACCTGTTGAGCGAGAGCTTCTGCGGGATAGACTGTTTGCGTATTAAATAATTGGTACTGTCTTTTCTATTTTCCAGATTTTTCTACCGTCTTGTTTTAAGGTCACTTCCGCATCAGTCTTAACCCATTGAAAACCACCAGCAGGCTGGTTCCCATATCGGCGAATACTGCCATCCACATAGTGGCTTCACCGGCAAAGGCGAGTGCCAGAAAGACCGCTTTGATACCCAGGGCAAGGATAATGTTTTGCCAGAGAATATGAGCTGTCGTACGGGAGAGGCGGATAAAGCTGGCGATTTTACCCAGGTTGTCATCCATCAGGGCAACGTCTGCCGTTTCTATGGCGGTATCGGTGCCGGTGGCGCCCATGGCGAAGCCAATATCGGCTCGCGCCAGGGCTGGTGCATCATTGATGCCGTCGCCCACCATGCCGACCCGGCCGTGGCCGGCAAGGGAATCCACTTCACGGAGTTTATCTTCTGGCAGCAGGTTGCCCATGGCCCGATCTATGCCCACTTCTTTGGCAATGGCATCGGCGGTGTGCTGATTGTCACCGGTCAGCATCAGGGTTTTCACCCCCAATTGGTGGAGCTCATCTATGGCTTTGCGGCTGGATTCTTTTACCGTATCGGCTACGGCAAACAGAGCCAGAACACGGTTTGCATCCACCAACATAACGACAGTTTTCCCCTGATACTCCAGTTTTGAGAGGCGATCCTCTAGCTCCTCACTGCAAACGCGCAACTCTTCCACCAGGCGGTGATTGCCCAGGTAATAGCCTGTGCCTTCAATCTCTCCGCGAATCCCGCGCCCGGCCAGGGCTTCAAAGGCTTCTACTTCTAGTAAGGGTGCTCCACTGGCGTTGAGAAAATCTGCCACTGCCTTCGAAACCGGGTGATCGGAGCGGTGGGCGAGGCTGGCGGCGAGGCGCTTAACTCGCGCCTCATCTGTGCCCGTTATCAAGGCAAAATCTGTTACCTGCGGTGCACCGTGGGTGATGGTGCCGGTTTTATCCAGGGCCAGCCAGCGCAGCCGGCGCCCCTCTTCGAGGTATGCCCCCCCTTTAATCAGCGTGCCGTGTCTTGTTGCTGCTGCGAGGCCGCTGACGATGGTGACCGGGGTGGCAATGACCAGGGCGCAGGGGCAGGCGATAACCAGTAGTACCAGGGCGCGGTAGATCCACTCCATCCAGGCACCGGAGAAAAATAGCGGAGGAATTAACGCTGTGGCTAGGGCAACCACAAATACCAGGGGGGTATACCAGTGCGCGAACTGATCGACGAAACGTTGGGTGGGCGCGCGGCTGCCTTGCGCCTCCTCAACCGCGTGGATGATTCGGGCAAGTACGGCATCACTGGCTACGGCAGTCACCCTATATTCCAGTGCGCCGGACTCATTGATGCTACCGGCAAAGAGGCTGTCTCCAGCTTCTTTATCTACCGGAAGGCTCTCCCCGGTGATTGGGGCTTGGTTCACCGCAGAGTTGCCTTTTATTACTTCGCCATCCAGGGCGATGCGCTCACCGGGCCTCACCCTGACCTTGGCGCCGAGGGAAACGGTTTTTGCATTCACCTCGCGCCACTGGCCATCACTCTGAAGTACTGTGGCGGTTTCCGGGGCCAAGTCCATTAACTCGCGAATAGCGTTTCTGGCCCGGTCCAGAGACTTGGCCTCAATCAGTTCGGCGAGGGTGAACAGTACCATCACCATGGCGGCCTCAGGCCAGTGCCCAATCAAAAGTGCGCCTGTGACCGCGATGGACATCAGCGCATTCATATTCAGGTTGCGGTTCTTTAGTGCGATCCAACCTTTTTTGTAAGTAGAGAGCCCCCCGCCGGCAATGGCGGCTAAGGCCAGCAACATGACCAGCCAGCTGTTTCCCCCCTGTAACCAGAACACCACCTCAGAAGCGAGCGCCGCCAAGCCGGCCGCCCCCAGCAGCCACCAATTGGCCTTGGTTGCGGGTGGTGCATTTTCTGTATCCGATGGGGAGGCGACCCTGGCATCCAGATCCAGAGGGGCGAGTATATCCAGGATCTGTTGCTGCATACCCGGAGCGTGCCCAACCCGCAAAATGCGTTGCACCAGGTTAAAGTCCAGGCTGTAAATGCCTTCGAGTGGAGTGAGCTTGGCGCGGATCAAACCTTCTTCGGTGGGGCAATCCATTTTGGTGATTGAGAAGAGGGAGCTCTCGCTATCCTTTCCGGCGCCACTATCGAGCGGTTGTTGTAGAGGTTCAGTGCTACTGCCACAGCCGCAAGTGGAATCCTGTTTTCCCATGGTTAACTCTCGAATAGCTCAATGAGTGAGCCAGCATTACAATCCCTCTAGTAACTATAGAGTCAAGGGGACATCAGCATGCGTTACCGAATAGGGGAGGCGGCCAAGCAGGCAGGCTGCAAGGTGGAAACGGTGCGTTACTACGAACAGGTGGGCTTGCTGCCGCAACCATTGAGGTCCGAAGGCAATTATCGCCTGTATTCAGGAGCGCACTTGGCGCAATTGCGTTTTATACGGCACTGTCGCTCCCTCGATATGCCCATTGAGGATATACGCAAACTGTTAACCTTGCGGGAGCAACCGAGAGAGCATTGTGCTGAAATCAATGCGTTGGTAGATGAGCATATTGATAGGGTGGACAGCCAAATGGCATTGCTCGAGCAATTGCGGAAGAGTTTGCTGGCATTGCGCAGCCAGTGTGGCGGCCCCGGTTCTACTGATTCCTGTGAGATTGTACGAGAACTCTCCAGTTGTGACTGTCACCCGGCTCAGAGCACTGTGTAAAAGCTAGCTGTAAGTTGAGAGCGCCTCATTGAAAAAGTTGTTGAGTAAGCTATCGGGAGAATTATTGAGCTGGCCACGGGGAAAGTACCGGGTTGTCTTTCTAGTGGCTCTGGTTGTTGCTCTTACCCTTGCCGTTTGGGCCTTTTTCGCTGAGCCAAGAAGCTTCAGGATCAATGAGCAAGCGCTTCGCCTGGAGTCTTGGCCAGCTTCCTGTAGCGGTTTAAGCGTGGCGGTATTGGCGGATTTACATGTGGGTTCCCCCTATAAAGGGATTGAAAGCCTACGTTCATTGGTTAACCAAGTAAATGCCAGCAGTCCTGACTTAGTGCTACTCCCCGGTGACTTTGTTATTCAGGGGGTGGTTGGTGGTTCTTTTGTGACACCGGAAAGTGCCGCTGAAGTGCTTGCCGGCCTCAAAGCCCCCTTGGGCGTTTTTGCTGTAATGGGCAATCACGACTGGTGGCTGGACCCGAAAAGAGTAGAGCGGGCTTTTACTGAGAAAGGCATCCCGCTGCTGGAAGATGCATCCACTAAGATCCGTAGCGGCCACTGTGCCTTTCAGTTGGTTGGCATCAGTGATTTCTGGGAGGGGCCACACAATATAGATCAGGCAATGTCTGCCATTGAAGAGTCAGAGACAGTCTTAGCCTTCACTCATAACCCAGATATATTTCCCCAGATTCCACAACGGATTGCCTTGACGATTGCCGGCCACACCCATGGCGGCCAGGTATTTTTACCCTTGATTGGCCGCCCGATTGTGCCCTCCCGCTACGGGGAGCGCTATGCCATTGGGCATATCGAAGAGGAGGGCAAACACCTGTTTGTGAGCCCAGGGGTAGGCACCAGTATCCTGCCGGTAAGATTTCTGGTGCCGCCAGAAGTCACTTTGCTGACGCTTTTTAGCCGTGGTGAATAAATAAGCAGTTTATGGTTGGTTGGATTGGTTATCTGCTTTGGCAGGATGTAAATAGAGCGCTGGATTAGAATGGTTGCCTGGCTTAATGGGAGAACCTCTTATGATAACTATCAAGCGCAAGGTCTTGTTTGGGGACTGTGATCCCGAGGGTATTGTTTATACCCCGAGGTTTTCCAATTTTGCCCTGGAGGCCACCCATGAAGCCATGTCTATTTTATTTGATGGCCCGGCTATAGCCACTATGAAGAAGCGGGGGTTCCTGACACCGGTGCGGGCCTTTAATCTGGAGTTTTTAAGTCCGGTTACTTGGGACCAGGAGTTACAGCTCAAAGTCAGCGTACACAAGGTTGGCAATCAGTCGTTTACCTTTCTTGTGCAGGCTTATCTTAATCCAGACCTATTGGCTTTTACGGCAACAATTACCTATGTCACCCTTTCGGTTGAAACCAAACAGAAGATAACCTTGCCGGAATGGTTGAGGGCGGCACTGACAGAATTTAATGCCCGGCAAACCTTTAATCCATAAAGTTCTCTACAAAGAGATCCTTCCAGTTTAATTCCAGAGTAACTTGTACCTTTTCAGATAAGGGAAATTGCTCTGGATCGGAGAGTACAATTTTGGCGAGCTGGTTGCGCTCCTGGGGTTTGAACGTATTCTGGAATTCTTCCGGCAGTTGGTCGGAAATGGGCAGTAACTCAGAGATCACGCCTTTATCTTTGTAGCGACCACTCTTGACCGTGACAACCATGCCCGGCCGAATAGCAAGAATATATCGGCGCGGCATATAGGCGAGTACATAGGGTTCCCCCCAATAGACTTGCATTAGGGGTTCCCCTTCTCGGTAGACATCGCCTACAGAGGGTACAGTAGCGCCAACCAAGCCATTTACCGGGCTGCGTACTTGGCCATCATCGTAGTGATCTTTCAGCCTCTGGTAGGCCGTTCCGGCTACCTTGATTGCTGCATCGACAGCTTTTCTCTTCTTGTCTAGCGTGGTGCTTTCCACCTGAATCTTGACCAGTTCCTGGCCCGCATTAAAGTTATCCCTAAGTACTTCCTGATAGGTAATCTTGCTGACAAAACCCTTGTCGGCCAGCTTATTGATTCGCGCCAGAATCTCTTCTATCTCTTGCTTGCGGTGTTCTGCAGGAACCAGCAGTTGTTTGGCAGTCTCGGAAAGCAGGGTAAATTCGGCGGAAATTTGAATCAGGTTGGCCTGGCGGCTGGAGAGATCTGCCAAGCGCTCCAGTAGTTCCATAGATTCTATTTTGAGGAGTAGCTGCCCCTCCTTAACAGATTCCCCCTCATCAACCTCCACCGCGGTCACTCTGGTGATATAACCCATCTCGACTGCGGCATAATCCCTAAGGACCAGCCCATCTCCTTTGAGGATAAACAAATCCCCAAATAGATAGCGCAGAATAGCCAGGGCAAATAATATCAATACCCCGATATAGATGCGCCGCCCAATGGCACTATGATGGGGGCGGACCTCACTGGCCATGGTATCTGGGCGGATATGTTTTCGTATAGTTCTCATACTACTTACTCCCGAACACGATGCACTTTGGAGGGTGCGTAAGTGTCGGTATAGGAGGTTTTAAATATCCACTCTTGAGTGTAAGAATAGAGCCGGACAAGACGCATCAGGTTAACGTACAAAATACTGTATCCCAGCAGGTAAGGCCAAATGGGGGTTGCCTTAAATTTTGGTGTGGAGAGAGCGCTTAGGGTGAAGGTAATAATATCCATTATTATAAGGATAATTTGGGCTGCTATTAAAATAAACCACCCATTAGATCCGTAAGTGTAAAATAGCCAGGCTAAATAAATCGGTAATACTAAGATGGCGATTACATTAAAGAGGAGGAACTCAAATTGGTGGAATAGTTCTTTAGGCTTAATACGATATTCAAGAGGGTTGATAAAGTGGCGGTATTTTCTGTAACGCAAACGGACAGCATCCCGCTCCCAGCGAAATCGCTGCCGAATCAGCGCTCCCAGATTGGTGGGAACATCGGTATAACAAATAGAATCGGCGGCAAATCCAATTTTCCAGTCGTAATGGCGTAAGCGCAATGTAACATCCAGGTCTTCACCCCCTCCGGAGTCAAAGCCACCAGCCTGAATTAGTGCCTCTCTTCGAAAAGCAGTAAAAGCCCCCGAGGCACATGATACTTGTCCCAGCATGAACAGTGCATGTTTTCCAAGGCTGATACTAATACTATATTCAATGGCTTGGAATATTGTGAGAAGATTGGCGTCCCAATTGCGTACTAGAATACTGTTAGAAGCTGCCCCTATTTTAGGGTCATCAAATTGATATAAGATATTCCTTATCGCGTGATAATCGAAGGAGCAGTCGCAGTCCACATTTAGGACAATATCCCCCGTCGTAAAGCGAAGGGCTAAGTTTGCAGCAGCCGACTTTCCACCGCGCAGCTCTGTCGAATGTGCGCCATGGATTAGCCCTTTTCTTAATAATTTCCGTATTTTATCTCTGGTGCGATCGGTAGAGCCATCACTTACCACAATAATCTCATCGGGAGGGCGGCTCTGCTCCCATAAGCTGAGTACACACTTTTCTATAGCGTCCTCTTCGTTGTGTCCGGCAATAATTACAGAGAGTTTTCCTAAACTTTTTATATCTACCTCAAACTCCGGTTTTTTTTGGAAGAATGTTAAAGCGGTAAAAAATGAAAAAAGGTAGCGGGGAATCTCAAAAATAACCAACACCCAGAGCATCAAAAAAAGTGTTGTATAGCTTTGAGAGATAAGGTAATAGTAGCCGTCCTGAATTTCTTCCCACATTAGCTCAGATCCTCGGGGCCATAGACCTGGAGGATGGGTTCTACATCCAATCGCAAAGAACTCGCGGCTCTTTGCCCGGCTTCTTCACTAAATTTGTACAGATCTTTCTGACTGATATGGCTTACCAGGATAAAATCTTCCATCCTGCCTTTGGCCGCAGTAACCGGATATTCCCCTTTCATCACCTTTTTTAGCGAGTGGCTTAAACTCTGGAAAAACTGATTGCGGCTGTGAAAAAATTGGCGGTTACCGTGTTCTTGCTCTACCAAATATTCATTTTCATATTTGATGCAGAGCAGGGCAAATTCGCTCTCATTGTTTCTCCAATCTTTCAGCTCTTTGTTTAAAACTACGATAAGTTCGAATGGAAGCCCGGCAAAGATAGGACTTTGCTGGGTGAGTTCCAGGAATGCATGGCCGGCATGCAGGTAATGAACGGCTTTTTCGGTGAGGCTATATTTAAAAATATCCCCGGTTTTTACCGAATCGCCATCTATATGGGTATCGCAATTAAGGCATAAAAAGCCAACTTCTGTTTCTGAACTGGACTTGCCGCAGGAATTACATATCAAAATGGTGCCCGGTTTGTCGTAATCGCTGCCGAAATGGCTCATTTCCATTCGGCACTTGGGGCAGATCAAATATTCGCCTTGGCGAAAGTCGTCTTCAGGCCCCAGGTAGGCACACTTAAAGTGGTGCAGATAGAAGGATTCTCTCAAGTTGGGAGATCGACATTCCGGGCACTCTTCGCGCACATTAAATTGAGAGGCACTGCAACCGTTACAAATATGCCGGCGGTCAAAAAAGCTGCCGGCCAGTAATTCGGCCGTCATCATTTTTTCGCATTCATGTAATACCGTTTCTGAATCTAACAGGGTGTTAAAGCAAACGGTGGTGCGCGAGTCTGGCTGGTAGCTAGGGGTCAGGCTTATCCCGGAGACAAAAATGCGGGCCAGAATTTTGTCGTCATCGTTCTGGGGGTTATAGAAATCCGGGTGCAACTGAGAGCGGCGAAAGTTAAAGGAGTCGATCAACTTGCCGTACTCTGTAGGGTCTGCCTTGAGCGTGTTAGAGGCATCCAGGTCTGCCCTGACTCCCAGTGTGCCGGTTAGGTCAATCACCGGTAGCAGGTGCAAGCCTATCTGGCTGTTCCAGAGTTTTTCAATGCACTGAGGAGTCATGGGCTCCTCAACCACCAGGGCATCACACTTCTCAATGCCTGGATGCACCGTATTAAAATCACTGGGCCAGCGATAATAGTTGTATGCATCAGTGAGAAAGGAGATGGCAAACCCTCCTACAGAAGGGGCAAACTGACGCCGGTTGTACTTGGTTGATACGGTTGGCGGGTAAAATTCCGCCTTAAGTAAAACGATAGACCACGAGGGCTGAAGCGCCAGCCCGCAGGAAATAAGGAGATAAGGCTTGGTGTTATGAGCTGGGTATCGCGATTGACTATAAAGTCGAGTTCCAGCCAAAAAAGTGGGGTCGCCAAGGGATAACTATCGGCTTCTGAGGTGTTCCCAGCAGTTTACTCCCTTACCTTGTGTACTTTTGAAGGGGCGAAGGAATCCGCATAAGAGGTTCTGAAGATCCACTCCTGTACATAGGCATAGAGCCGTACTACACGCATCAAGTTGACGTAGAGGATGCTGTAGCCAATAAGAAAGGGCCAGAGTGGAAAAGTACTGAATTTGTAGGTGGCATAGGAGGCGAGCGCAAAGGTGAGGCAGTCCAGCATTATCAATACTATCTGTGCACCGATTAAAATAAACCAGGCATTACTGCCATAACTCGCAAACAGCCAGACCAAGTATATGGGCAAAGCGATAGCAGCGATCACATTAAAGATCAAGAACTCAAATTGATGAAAGAACTCTTCGAATTTGATGCGGCGCTTAAAAGGATTGATAAAGTGGGCGTACTTGCGGTAACGCAAACGCACAGCATCCCGCTCCCAACGCAAGCGCTGGCGAATTAGAGTCAGGATATTCGTGGGTACATCCGTATAGCAGATCGCCTCTGGGGCGAAGGCGATATCCCAGCCGTAGTTGCGCAGGCGAAAAGTAATATCCAGATCTTCCCCCCCACCGGAATCAAAGCCACCAATCTGGTCAATAGCGGTTTTTCGGAACCCGCTGTAGGCGCCAGATGCGCAGCACATTTGCCTGATCATGGCCAATGCATGCCTGCCGAGGGAGATACTGACAATGTATTCGATAGTTTGAAATGCGGTGAGTAGGTTATCGTGAGGGTTACGCACAAAAACATTACCGGAAACCACCCCCACTTTGGGGTCTTCAAAGGGCAGTAACACTTCCTTCATGGTGTGGTGCTCAAAGGAGCAATCACAGTCTACGGTGATAACGATATCGCCAGTGCAAAAGCGAATCCCCAGGTTTAGAGCGGAGGCCTTACCACCTCTAAGTTCTGTCGCATGGGCTCCCTGAATGAGTCCTCGGGTCAGTAAGCTGGACATCACTTTTCTGGTTCCATCGGTGGAGCCATCGCTCACCACGATGATTTCATAGGGCTTAACACTTTGCGCCCAAAGACTGTGCACACACTTTTCGATCGACTCCTCTTCGTTATGACCGGCAATAATCACCGAAATTTTGCCGATTTTTTCCAAATCTACTTCTTTCTCGATCCTTGAGCTAAAAAAGAAAACCGCGGTGAAGAAGGAGAAGATATAGCGAGGGAGTTCCAGGAAGATCACGATCCAGAACATGATAAACAGAGCGCCCCGGCTCTGTGCGAACAGAAAAGTAAAGCCGTCATGGATTGTCTCCATCATCAGTGCAATACACCTTTGATGGAGTCTTTAGGCTGCTTGTTCGGTGAGCAGCTACAGAGAGCGTCTTTACAGAGAGTTTCTTGGCTGTGGCCCTCTTTGAGCCGGGACATGGCTATTCCTCCAGCTTCGAGGCAAACCTGGTGGCAATTGCAAGCTTCTTTACGGGCACTTTAAAGCCATAGATACGATATATTGAGAGGATCGAGACGCCAAATTGTCCAGCAGACCAGGCGCTCAGGCGCTCAGGCGCTATAGGTGGGATCAATTTCTAGGTGGCGATGGTTGAACCAGCTTGTGTGTTCCAGTTCGCTTGTTTTTACTTGTTACAAGTACAAAGTGGCCAGGGGTAGGGCGGCCAGAGGGGAAGACTTTGTAACTGGCTTAGCGCTCGAGGAATACTGCTGTGGCCATCCCGCCAGCAGTACAGACCCCGATAACCGCTTTGTGTGCGTCTCTGCGCTTGAGCTCCATCAGTGAAGAACCCAGGTAGCGAATGCCGGACATCCCATAGGGATGGCCAAGGGCAATGGCGCCACCATTAACATTAGTAATATCCCAAGGCGTGTCCAGTTCCGCTTGGTTATAGAGGGTGGTAACGGCAAAGGCTTCGTGTAATTCCCAAAGGTCTATCTCTCCCATAGAAAGCCCCTGATGCTTCATTAAGCGCTTGATGGCTGGCGCCATGGCGATACTCATTTCATCGGGGGCCACCGCTGCAAGCTGCATACCGCGAAATAGCCCCAGAATGGGCAGGTTTCTTTTGGCGGCCAGCTCGGCATCCATCATGACGACGGCCGCAGCGCCATCAGAGAGCTGCGAAGCGTTGCCCGCGGTTACCGTGCCGCCATCATTCACTGGCTCTAAAGCCGATAACCCTTCCAGGGTGGTACCGGGGCGTGGGCCTTCATCTTCTTTCAGCAACACTGTCTTTTCTGAGATCTGCCCAGTCTCTTTATCTTTTATCGACATGACTGTCTCAAAAGGAACGATTTCTTCGGCAAATTTGCCTGCTCTGTGCGCTTCCGCCACGCGTTTTTGCGACTCCACCACATAGGCATCTTGTGCCTGCCGGCTGATGGAAAAGGTGTCAGCGACGAAATCCGCTGTTTGGATCATAGTCCACCAAACCGCGGGGATTTGTTGTTGCAGGGGCTCATAGACAAAGTGATTCAGGTTCAGGCTGAACTGCACGAGACTAATACTTTCTACGCCACCGGCAACGCCGACCTGCATTTCCCCGCTGGCGATTCGATTCGCTACGATCGATGCGGCATTGAGACCCGAGCCGCAGTAGCGGTTAATCGTCATACCGGGTACTTTGACGCCACAACCTGCAAATAGGGCGGCGTTGCGAGCGATATTGTGGCCGGTTGCCCCCTCAGGTAATCCACAGCCCAGTACAACGTCTTCCACTTCCTCGGGATCCAAAGTAGCTCTGTGCAGCGCTTCCTTGATGACATGCGCGGCCATGGGGATACCGTGGGTTTGGTTTAAGGCACCGCGCCTTGCTTTGGCGATTGCGGTTCTACAGTAGGCAACAACGGCAACGTCTCGCATGGGGTATGCCCTGAGTTTTGAGGCTTTTGTAAACAGTAGAACAGCTGATATTGCTTTGTACTGGAAGCATTATCTGGAGGGTTAGGGGGGTTAAAGATAGTTTATTGACCTGCCACTTTCCTGGTATCTACTGCCCCACCAAGCTGTCAGATGTGACTAATGTAGCGTATATCGACTTTTTTCGGTTAAACCTTCATCAAAATTTAATACTTCGTAGAATAAACCGACTTCTTTGTTGGTACGCATTTCTATAAAATGCGCGCCAATTCACATTATTCGAATTCTAAATAACAAACAGGAAGTTGGGGTTTATGACTGTTTCTCGCCGTACATTTGTGCAAGCCATGGGGCTTGCGCTGCTCACACCATTTACCGTTCGCTCATTAGCGGCTAGCAATAGCGAAACCTATGCGCGCTTTAATCTGAGTGGCAGCCCCTCGGGCTACGATATCGATCAGGATGGGTTGATCTTTGATTTGTCTGTGGCCTCGGGTGATCCCAGCCAAACTGGTGTGGTGCTCTGGACCCATATCAACCCCGCTGCCTTTGTACCCGGCCAAATCCTGTATGTGGATGTGGCTTTGGACGATTCATTTACCCAGCCGGTGTTGAGTGCTGAGATCAATGCTGAGGATATTAGTGCGGATCGCGACTACACCGTAAACATCGACCTGGAAGGCTATCTGTCTCCCAATCAGCGTTACTACTACCGCTTTAAATACGGCGCACTGTGCAGCCGCACGGGGCGCTGCCATACCCTGCCAACTGGTGGGCTGGAAAGTATCAAAATGGCGGTGGTGACCTGCCAGGATTACACCACGGGTTATTACAACGCCTACAGCCATTTGGCGGATGAAGATGTGCATTGCGTATTGCACTTGGGAGACTTCATCTATGAGTATGCGCAGTACGAAGGTTTTGAGGATGCGATTGTTCACCCAATGAGCCTGCCTTCCGGCGGTAATGTGGCCATGGATCTCGAAGACTATCGCCATATTTACCGGGAATACCGCAAGGATAAAAACCTGCAGCGGGCGATGGAAATGCATTCCTTTATTATCACCTGGGATGACCACGAAACTGCGGATAACGCCTACTGGGATTACGATCGCGATACTCTGGGTGTGCCATCCCATCCCTACCAAACTGGCGCTAACAATCCCGATCAATTGCGCCAGCTGCGCCGCGATGCGCAACAGGCCTGGATTGAGTATGTGCCGGCTCGTGTAAAAGTGGATGAGGCGGCCAGCCACGCCTTCGACTACCTGCAAATTTACCGCTCTTTCCAGTTCGGCGATTTGGTCGACTTATATATGACCGATAGCCGAACCTATCGCACCAAAGAGCCCTGTAAAGACGGTAGTGCCTGGGAAAACTACTGGTGCACCGATTACGAAGAGAAATCCCAAACCATGCTGGGTAAAACCCAACGCGACTGGTTGATTGATGGCATCGTCAATTCAAATGCCCGCTGGAAAGTTTGGGGTAACCAGACCCTGCTTGCCCAGTTAGCAGGCACCGCACTGGGGCGCCCTCTGGTATTCGCTAACTACGATGCCTGGGATGGCTATCAATGGGAGCGTGAGAAAATTCTCTCCAGTGTGAAAGACAACAGTGTCGATAATTTTGTTGTGCTGACCGGGGATCTGCACACCAGTATTGCCTCTTACCTGAAAGTAAATTTCAACAAGATCAGCAACTGGGACTATGACAACTTGGTAGGCATTGAGCTGATGACCCCTTCGATCTCGTCACCGAACCTGAATGATACAGTTGAGAGAGGGGTCGACGTGGGTAGCGTATTCACTTCATTGCTTAATGGAGGCGTGCAGGTTAACAATCCGCATATCAAGGATTTTGTCAGCAATATCTATGGTTATGCGGTGATTGAGTTCAACCACAGCGAGCTGAATTGGACTGTCTATGACATCGATAAAAAGTCAGACAACCCATCCACCAATAAAAAGACCTATAAAACATTTAACTACGAACCCGAAGGTATGTGGCTGACGGAGAAATAGCCAAACCAATAACCATCTTTAATAGCGCCACCCAGTGACTGTGGTGGCGCTTTCCCGCGCCTGTAGTATCAACGCCTACCTTTCTAGATTTGGGTCAGCCCCTAAGGCCTATAGAAGCTATCCGTGTTGCTATCTGTCTCTGGGTAACCTATACCCTCGTGACAGATCGAGCGGGTTCCGATGTCGATGCTCACCGTGAATACCACCAGGAGCCATTGATGTTACAGAAAGCGTACCCCTACTACCTGGCCAATGAAGCCATCTATGCCAATACCGAGCTGGATGTAACCGATAAGTACTCCGGCCAGGTGGCAACACAGGTTGCCATGGCAGATGCCAAGGTGATCGATAGCGCGATAGATTGGGCCTTGCTGGCAGAAAAACCTATGGCTGCGTTTCCGCCCTACAAACGCCAGCAAGTTTTGGATCACTGTGTACAGCGCTTTCAGACTCGCTTTGAAGAGTTGGCTGTGGCCCTGTGTATTGAGGCGGGTAAACCGATCCACGATGCCCGTGGGGAAGTCTCCCGTCTGATAGATACTTTCCGTGTGGCCGCAGAAGAGGCGGTGCGTATCGATGGGGAGATTATCAATCTGGAAATCTCCAAGCGCAGCGCGGGCTATCGGGGATTTGTTAAACGGGTTCCCGTAGGGGCCTGCTCTTTTATTTCACCGTTTAATTTCCCATTGAATCTTGCGGCCCATAAAGTGGCTCCAGCCATTGCTGCCGGCTGTCCCTTTGTGCTCAAACCCGCGAGTAGAACCCCGATCGGTGCCCTGATTATCGCAGAGGTACTGGCGGAAACCGATCTGCCCAAGGGGGCCTTCTCGGTGCTGCCCTGTCACCGCGAAGGCGCGGACCTGTTTACTGTGGATGATCGCTTTAAGCTACTCAGTTTTACCGGCTCTCCTGCGGTAGGCTGGGACTTGAAGGCCAGGGCAGGGCGCAAGAAGGTCATTCTGGAATTGGGTGGCAATGCCGCCTGTGTGATTGATCGGGATACCGATCTGGAAGATGCGGTAGAACGCCTGATCTTTGGAGCTTTTTATCAGTCGGGCCAGAGCTGTATCGGTGTGCAGAGGATCTATGGGCATTCCAGTCTATATGAGGACCTGAAAGCGCGTTTGCTGGAGCGCACCAAGAAGCTTAAGAAGGGTGATCCTAAAAATGAACATACGTTTATTGGTCCGATGATTTCAGAGGGGGAAGCGACAAGGTTACATAACTGGATTAATGAAGGGGTTGAACAGGGAGGCACGCTTCTCTGCGGTGGTAACCGCGATGGCGCCATGCTCGAACCCACGTTATTAGAGAATGTCCCCAGTGATTGCAATGTAGTGCAGCAGGAAGCTTTTGGGCCTGTAGCAATACTGGAACCTTTTGATGATTTCGATGAGGTGCTGAAAAAGGTCAATGACAGCGCATTTGGTTTGCAGGCCGGGATTTTCACCCGTGATTTGTACAGAGCCCAAAAAGCCTGGGACACCCTGGAGGTGGGTGGTGTGGTAATAGGGGATGTGCCCAGTTGGCGGGTAGACAATATGCCCTACGGTGGTGTGAAGGATTCCGGCCTGGGCCGAGAGGGGGTGCGCTGGGCGATCAAGGATATGACCGAAGAGCGGTTGATGGTGGTGCGCTCACTGCCTGCCTAGCTCGAGATTTGTAAGGGCTCAATAAACATGCCGGCTCGATCAGTGACTCTTTAAGCGTATATGGCGGGATTGCCCCTTCCATCTAGAAGCGTACTTAAAAGCGGCTGGTGAATGACTTTAGGTCAAAATACAGCATGCGACATGCGAAGAGGGCTTAGACAGAAGAGCTGCCGAAGTTAGTACCTTTGAAATGATATCCATCTGTGAACGCCCTCCTGAAGCAAAGAATCGCGCAACTCCCGGTCACTTGGTTGGAAGTCATGTTGAGTGTATTTTTCTGTATCTAAATTTAAATTTTTATTCTGCAACGATTTTGGAAGATGTGTTAATTGAGGTCGTGTCAGGCTAAATAGCAACGAGTTCTTTTTTATCTCAACAACGATAAATCCAATGAGAAATGGTGGAAAATGTTTGAAGTATGGGTGTGTAGCAATGATCTTTGCGATTAGTTCTTTTCCATCTGCTCTAGCCAAAGAAAAAGTTACGCCCAATGATTTTTATCGGCCGTTTGATCTATCTGATATTAATCAAAATAATATGCAAACTTGGCCATATTACAGATATACATCCATGCACTGGGATGACTATGGCATCTTTGGCACGGTGCATATAATGGGTGCTGATAAACCATCCAATCTGGAGGTTGTTAAAGAGCCCTTTAATATTAGTCTGGAAATCCACAAGGGCTGGCCTTTCGTTGAGTCGCTAAATGCCACTCAAACAAAAGGTTTTCTGGTTATGAAAGATAATAAAATTATCGCGGAGTTTTATGATAATGGACTTGATCACAATCAAACTCAGCTTTTGTAATCCGCTTCCAAAACTTATGCAGGAGTCATTATCTCAAAGCTGATTGATAAGGGTAAGATAGATCCTAATTTGTCGATTGGAGATTATCTCTCTGATTTTGCTGGTTCAAAAATTGGAAAAGCCAAGGTGCAAGAGGTGCTTGATATGACCTCTGGCTTATTACCCGCGACAGATTATCATGTGCCAGGAGGTGAAGCCTATTTATTTGAGGTTGAGCAAGGCTTAAAGCCAGGTAAACCAACTGGACATCGCAATGCCATCAAGAGTGCTAAAGTCCAGAATGAATCCGGCAAAGTATATACATATAATGATAAAAACACCGATCTATTAGCCATACTTGCAGGAGAAGTTTCAGGGCACCCATTCAACAAGCTTCTTTCGGATCTCTTTAATGATTTTGGGGCAAATAGTTCTGGCTCCATTGCCTTGACCGTTGATGGTACTGCTAGCCCTTCCTATGGTATCAGTACTACCCTACGCGACTATGCACTTTTTCATCAGTGGATTGCCCAGGGCAAGGCTCCAAAGAGCTTTTATGATTCAGTAAAAAATCTTGATAAGGACCTTCTTGCTAAATCTGAAAGTGGCAAGGCACTTGCCACTGCGTTGGGTACTCCTGTGGCATATGGGTCTCAAGCCTGGTACTTGCCTGAATACAATGTCATCTACACAGCTGGTTCCTATGGGCAATATGGGTTTAGTGATCTCAATAGCGGTTTGTCTGTGGTCTTTATGCAGGATTGGGAAGACAATGCTGTACCCAAGAAACTAGTTGAAACAGTAGAGCGTGCAAAATTCATTATTAATAAACTTGGAAAACAAAAAGGTTCATAGTGCAAGATCAGTGTTGTAGAAATTCTTTACATGTTAGTTAATGTTGGTCCTGGGGAGATTGACTGGGTTCCTATTGGAGAAATCAGGCTTTGAACGATTTGTTCATGATGAAGCCTATCTGGAGTCTAAAGGTTGTAACTTGGGCTCTAAGAACAGTGACGCCCAGCCTGCGATGGGTGGGGGTGTTTCTTAGCGGGGCACTGCCACAAGTAATGAAAAACATCCATGATGTGATTGTTATTGATGCCGGTCCTATCGGCATTACCGCTACGGCTCAACTCTTATCCCGAGGTCTACAGCCACTGATGCTGAAAAAAGACACAACCGTATGAAGCGCCATGCTGAAGGATACCTTTCATTTCTACTTATCAAAGATTATTGGCATCGTTGGAAAGTTAGTGCTCATTGTTAAACACTAACTTTCCAATGGGGTAACTACTTATCTAGACTTCTTTTTTCTTAAATCGATGTATCTCACTGCGGAAAAAGGCTCTAATTGAGGTTGCCCCTCTACCCAGGAGTTTTTCTGTATGGCCCGAAAGTTCAAAGGTATGGCCCCATTCGCGAGTTACTGGCCAAAGTTGTGCTAAGGCATCAATGTCGCTCTCTGGAATTCCAGAATTGAGTAATCCCAGCCTTGCAGTTTCATCGCTGATGGGCATGTATTTAATTTCTCTGTCTAACTCCTCAGATAAGATCTGTGCTATATCGCTATAAGTTAATTTTTCCGGACCAGTGAGAATATATTTCTTTCCTTTATGTAAATTTGATTCCATTAAGATTTTTGTTGCCACATCGGCAATGTCTTGATGATCGACTGTCACAACGGTTGCGCCCGGTTCGGAACCAAAGGGCGCACTAATAGTACTTAAGTTGGCAACTTCATCGGCCGAAGCGAAGAAATTGCTGTTAAAGCTGGCGGGTTGTAGTATCGTCCAGTTTAAAGTGGATTGAATAAGGTAGTCTTCTGCCTCTCCTAACCATCTTGCTATATCTATAGGCGAACTTGCATCGGCCCCTAAACCGGAGAGTTGCACTATATGCTTGACACCGGCTTGCTCAGCTACACGGATAAAAGCGGCATGTTTCTTGGTGAATGAGGATTCGAACGCGGTAACCAAAAAGGCTGATTCAATACCATTCAGAGCCTCTAATAGAGAGTGTTCATCTTCATAGTCCCCCTTTACGTAGCTGATATTCTTAGCCCTTATTGGCGCTTTCGAAATATCACGTAACATAGCTCTAACAGGCATATTGGTGTTGGCGAGATTCTCAAGAATGGCTTTGCCGTTGTTTCCAGTTCCGCCGGTAATCAGAATTTTTTCCATAGCTGTGTCCAAAATACAAATAATCAATTGATGCTTAAGCGCTTTGCTCGGATAAAGATGGGTAGTCCACATATCCCCGTGCATCACCGGAAAAAAATGAAGACATATCTTCTTCGTTATAGGGCCCATTACTTGCCAGGCGCGCTACTAGGTCAGGATTTGATATAAAGAGGCGTCCAAATGAAATGTAATCGGCTGTGCCATCGGCAATAGCGTTGTTTGCAGATTCCGAGTCATACATACCATTGGCAACGTAGCAACCTTTGTAAGCATCACGCAGCTGGGTATGGTCAATGGATGGTTGCTCATTTCTATCCCATGCCCGCTCCATCATCTGTAAGTAAGCCAGGTTATATCTACTGAGTTGACTGACAATATATAAGTAGGTTTCTTGAGCGCGGCTGTCTGTCAAGCTAATCTCTGGTGATAGCTTGATACCGACTCTGTCAGACCCCCAGACTTCACACAATGCCGATAGAACTTCAAAGGTGAAGCGAGCTCTGTTTTCTATACTCCCTCCGTAAGCATCGGTGCGCTGATTACTGCTGTCATGTAGAAATTGAGCCGGCAGGTAAGGCCCTGCAGCGTGGAGCTCGACTCCATCAAAACCGGCTTTGAGAGCATTCTTAGCCGCCTGTTTGTAATCCGCGATAATGCCTTGAATCTCATTGTGAGTTAGGGCTCTGGGCACTGCGTAAGGTTTCTTTCCTTCATAAGTATGTACTGCGCCTTCTGCAGCGATTGGTGAAGGCGCTACGGGAGCCTGGCCTCCGATAAGATCGGGGTGCACTTCTCGGCCCATATGCCAAAGTTGGATGAAAATCTTCCCGCCATGGCGATGTACAGCATCGGTAACCTTTTGCCAGCCTTTGATTTGTTCTTGCGTAAAAATACCTGGGGTATCTACCCATCCGAGCCCTTGAGCTGAAATCGCTGTGGCTTCAGAGATGATCATCGCTGCACCGGCTCGTTGGGCGTAATACTTGGCATTGATGTCTGTAGGTACGCCATCCCTTCCAACTCGAGCACGTGTCAACGCAGCCATGATGACACGGTTGTCAGTTTCTATTGATCCGAGATTTCCTGATGAAAAAAGACTCAGATTTAGATGATTCTTAGCCATATCGCTTAACTCTGCTTGTGTTGATAGGGCGTAGGATATTTATGTATACGATAGATAGATAATGGTATATTTGTATCAACATGATTAATCAGTTGAATCAGGTTTTGTTATGACCCAGGAACAACTCAAGATGTTTATCGCTGTAGTTGAACAGGGCAGTTTTCGAGGTGCGGCAAAGACCATTTTCAAAACCCAGCCGACAATCAGTAATGCAATTAAGAAGTTGGAAGAAGAGTTTGGCTTTCCCTTATTCCATAGGGACAGCTATCGTCCAAGTCTTACAAAGCAGGGGGAGGCTTTTTATAAGCAGTCTAAGCGCGTTATTCAGAGCCTTGAACAGCTCTCCGTAATGGGGCACCAGCTTGGAGCGGGAATAGAGCCAAAATTCACCGTGGTCATCAGCGGTATTGTTGAGCTATCTCCTTTATTAAAACAGATCAAACCCATAGTGTTGTCTTTTCCCAATACAGATTTCAGTATTAGTACTGAACTATTATCGGGTGTTATGGAACGTGTCGATAATAATGAAGCTGATCTAGCATTCGCTACTTTATACGGTGTTGAGAGTAAACATGAATGGAAGAAAATAGGGGAGGTTGAGCTTGTGAATGTAGTGGCGCCTGGGGTCTTCCCAGGGGAAAGTGTCTCACAGTTGGAAGCTGCACAGTTACCGCAAATTGTTGTGAGGGATACCGGCCACTCGGGAAACAAAGGAAATATTAGCTTGCTAGAAGTTGGGCGCAGGTGGCTTGTTAATGATTACCATACAAAAAAAGAATTGACTCTTGCTGGGCTTGGTTGGGGGAGAATTCCTAGGCATTTTATAGAGGATGAGTTGAAGAAGAGCTTACTCGTCCCAATCAATGTCGAAGGCATCAAGGCATTTAGTAGTTTTGATTTATGTATTATCCGCAATAGAGAACGTGCTCTGGGGCCAATCGCTAGTAGGTTTTGGAACTTCTTTTAGATTAAGTAGCGAGATTCTGAAAGTGTAAATACTTTTTATATTTGGAAATTCCCAAGTTACAAGGATTTCTGATAATTATTTTAACTTTATTAAGTTGCCATACAGGCTTGTATAAATTTTGCTTCTATCCGTTGTGTTTAAAATTTTTACAGTCAGTTGACTATAGAAATTCTTGCGTATAGTAAATGATCGGAAAACTGAACTTGACCTGGCAGAGCAACTTCTAAAAAAACCGGTTACTGTCAGATCAAGTTCGAACGACTAAATATTAAGTTAAATTTCCCTAATAATCCCACCAATAATGTTTATAGGCCGGGATTAATATTGTATAGCTAGTGATGTTTACCCTTACCTTCCATTTGGTAGTGGAGCGGAGTCATCGACAAGATGTTCTTGACGCAATTCTTGCCATAGAGCATCAGGGATATTAGTTTCCATAGCCTCAACATCTTCTTTGATCCTACTAGGTTTGCTCGCACCTGGTATCACCGCAGCAATGGCTGGATTAGCCAGTACAAATTGCAAACCAATAGCCTTAGTGCTAACTCCGTACTTATCGCCAATCGCTTTGAATTTGGAAACTTTTTGCAGTATCGAGTCTGATGCCGGCGCGTACTCAAAATTTGGTCCTCCGACTAGCGCTCCGGAGCTATAGGGGCCTCCAGCTACGATGCCGAGGTCGCGTTCTATTATCTGTGGTATTACTCTCTGGAGAGCTCGAGAGTGATCCAGCAAGCTGTAGCGGCCAGCGAGTAAAAAGCCATCGGGGCGGGGTTCTTCAAGATCAAGAAGTATTTCAATCGGCTCCACTCTGTTTACCCCCAGGCCCCAAGCTTGTATTACGCCTTCATCACGCAGTTTATCGAGAGCCCTGAAAGCACCTTTCCGCGCGCTTTCAAAAATACCAAGCCATTCGTCACCATAGAAATCCTGGGCAACATCGTGAACCCATGCAATTTCAATACGATCGGTCTTTAACCGCTTGAGGCTGCCTTCTATCGAGCGCATTGTTGCATCGTATGAGTAGTCATTAACAACCTTATTGGGGCGGCCATGCTTGAAAATCTCACGCTTATCATGAATATCTCGGTTCGCTACATCTTCAACTTCATCCAAAATTAAGCGGCCAACTTTGGTGCTGATAACATAGTCTTCGCGTGGGAAGCTAGACAACGCCTCACCCATACGAATTTCTGCAAGACCGGCTCCATAGAATGGCGCATTGTCAAAATACCTGATACCGCTATTCCAGGCCGCCTGTACCGTTGCTAAGGCTTCAGCATCCGGAATCTCGCGGAACATATTGCCAAGAGGTGCTGTGCCAAATCCGAGCTTACTGGGCAATAGATTTTTCAGCTTCACTTGCTTCTCCCATCAATGAAATTCTTAACTTAAGAGGTTTTGACTAAGTGGTCGGGCGGTTAAAAATGCCTGACTAGCCAGTTACGCCCCGTTACCAATGTACTTAGCATAAAAACTGCAGCTGATTACTATGGCGATATGGCCTGTTTGTAGTAGCCGACGGTAGTGGGTCGATGGAGTCAGTGTGGGGTAATAGCTTTTGATGAAAAAGCCGTATAAAGGCAATATACTATTGATTTAAGGTCAACAATGCAGGTTACCCTTCAAGAGCTCCAGGTATTTACCACTGTGGTAGATACCGCTTCGATCACTTCTGCTGCCGAACGGTTAGAGCAGACTGTCTCCGGGGTTAGCCGTGCATTAGCCCGTTTGGAGAATAAACTGCAAACTACATTGCTACAGCGCACTACCAGGCGTCTGGAATTAACGGAGGAGGGACAAGCTTTCCTCAAATATGCACGGGATATTCTTGCTTCCGTGGAAGAAGCAGAGGAGCAGATGGCGGCCCGCAAAAAGCACCCCTCAGGTCTTCTGCGTATAGACGCCGCCACACCATTTATGCTGCATGTAATAGCACCTATGGTAAATAGCTTCCGAACTAAATACCCTCAGATAGAGCTTGAGCTAAACAGTAATGAGGGGATAACCGATTTGATAGAGAAGCGCACTGATGTGGCTATTCGTATCGGTAAGCTCCAAGACTCAACCTTATATGCCCGGCCAATAGGTTCTAGCAGAGTTCGAATTCTAGCCAGTCCTGGCTACTTGCAACAGCATGGTACCCCGGAGGATGTGGAGCAACTCGCCCAACACACCTTGCTTGGCTTTACAAAGCCCGAATCACTCAACAAATGGCCGCTGTATGAGCAGAGTGGGGACATGCTGCACATTAAGCCAACGATTACTTCATCTAGTGGCGAGACTTTACGGCAACTAGCACTATCAGACGCAGGAATCGTATGTTTATCAGACTTTATGACCAAGAGAGATCGCCAAGCTGGGCGATTGGTGCAGCTATTCTCTAGTGAAACCTTAGACATGAAACAATCTATTAATGCGGTGTATTACCGTAACACCGCACTTTCATCACGTATTACCAGCTTTCTCAATCACATTCTTGAGGAGCTGGGTGATCAACCATTCGATGAGGTTTAACTACATGCACACCTTTATGCAACAGCGAATCTTAGAGAGTGACGGACTAAGTTAATTTTCTGTCTGAAGGATTGATAAGGCTAATTAAAAACCAAAGCTCAGAATTCCACTATAGTCGGCTTGATAATTTTGCTGGCTATGTATTACGAGATGGGTTTGTCCACGGCGATCTGTTTGATATATACCCGCACCACACCGACTACAAAATCCATATTCTTTTACTGGTCCAGATTTAAAAGAAAAGGTACTAAGCTGTTTTGTGGCATCTTCAATGAGTGTTGGATTGGAAGTCTCAACAAAACTTATTGCCCCAGCTGCCTTAGGGGAAGCTGAACTATTGAAAAGTTTGTAATGAATAGCACCGCAGTGACAAGTTAAGTGATTCATGGGTTAATTTCCAGAGTGGATTAGTATGGGTTTAAAGTTTACTATTTGGCCGATCTTAATAAAGATCATCAGCGGAAAGTCATAATTAGCTTTAAGGAAATAGTCGGTGCGGCGGGAATATGATAAGTACCACTTGATCAGTGTCTTTTGTGCGGTAGTGGATCATGGCTCTCTAAGCAAAGCCGGTAGCCATTTGGGCTTGTCAACGCCAACTGTGAGCAAGACTTTGGCTCAATTGGAGCAGGTGCTGGGCCAGGTACTATTGATCCGAACAACCAGATCGGTCTCGGTAACCGATGCAGGGAGGCTTGTTTACCAGCAAGGGCAGCAGATAATCAATGCCTTTACTGACCTGGAAGATCGGGTTGCTGAAATTGGGGCCTTGGACCGGGGCAAATTGCGCTTAACCTTCCCTGAAACATTGGGGGAAAATGTCTTTAGCCAGATATGTATTGACTTTCAAGAAACCTTTCCAGACTTTAATCTCGAACTGATCTTTACGCCTCACCATTTGGATATGGTTGAGGATGATATCGATATTGCCATCCGTGTTTGGTCGGCAATACCAGATAGCCAGTTTTATGCGTTGCCACTTTTTCATATTCACCCCATTTTTGTGGCATCTCCTGAATATTTAAAAAAGAAAGGGCATCCAGACTCAATCGAAGAACTCGGAAAACATAATATTTTGTTGGCCAGGCTTAATGGTTTGAAAGATGGGTGGCTATTCAATGGCAAGTTCTATCAGTTTAAGGGTAATCTTGTTTCTAACAAGACCACTCATATTCGCGCTGCGGCAATAAATGGCAATGGTATTGCTATATTGCCTTCTTATTTCTGTCAGCCAGCCATTAAATGCGGTCAATTAATAGAGATATTTCCTAATTTAAAGCAAGAGGTTCAGGTAGTTGGCGCTCTGTATAAAGTTAGGCGTAATAGCTCAAAAAAAATAGATTTGTTTTTGAGTTTTCTAGAAAGGCGTTTACGAAAGTCAGATTTTGATTTGTTAGTTTCAGCGGAGTCCGAGTAGCTCGGCAGCGTGGAATTCGATTGAAAAACTGAATGTCAGGAGAATGTTAGATTACTTACCTGGTAATAAGACATTCATAGTGTGAGCAATAGAGTGTGTTCGCTCTTCCCCAAACAAGCAGGTTACGAGTGCAAGTGCGAACTCTATCGCGGTTCCTGGTGATTGGCTGGTCACTAAGTTCCGGTCAACAACCACTCGCTGATCGCTGACTTCCCTTACATATTGACTAAGCTCACTACGAAAAGCTTTGTAGCAAGTTGCTTTAAAATTGGTAATTAACCGATGTCGGCCAAGTACGATTACTGGGGCGGTACAAATTGCCCCTAACCAACGGTTGGATTCGATTTGTGCGCGGATAAGCTCCATTAGAGGTTCCGAGTTATGCATACACTCGGCACCTTCCTTGCCTCCTGGCAGAGCTATTAAATTCCAAGTGGTATTTAAACACTCCTCTATACGATAAGGCGCTTCGATAACAAGATTTCGTAGGGTAGTGATGCGATTACTCGGCATAATAGAAGCTAGTGTTAGCTCCGCATCCGTCCGACTTAAAATGTCGTAGATAGCAATGGCCTCGATATCTTCAACGCCATCTGCAAGGGGGATCAGTATTTTGGACATGGATACAGCTCCAAAAAGGCTAGGACTATAAGTATTTATAGGCTTTCTAACCTAACGCCACATCTTAAAGCTAATACCCAGCTCAGGGAGTTAGGTCCATACGGACCCAACTCATTGGTCCTTAAAGCTTAGCCTCGTATACGTCGCACCCGGAATTTACGTCCCTTCAGCTTTCCGTTTTCGATCTTTTTCAGTGCTTGGGATGCCACATTGCGTTGAATAGCAATATAGGCGGTTTGATCCAGTACGCTGATCTTGCCTACATCTTTACCGTTGATGGGGCGATCGCCGCCGGTTAATGCACCCAGAATATCGCCGGGGCGGACTTTTTGTTTCTTGCCGCCATCAATTTGCAAGGTGGCCATGGGCGCCTGAAATGGAGGCTCTCTCAGGATATCAGCAGGCGGTGGTGTATCGGGGTCGGATAGCGGGTCTTGGGCCAGATCCATTCGCAGTAGTTTATGGCCTTCCTTCTCGGAAAACAGGGAGTAGGCGCAACCGCGTTCACCGGCGCGGCCAGTCCGTCCGATGCGATGGGTGTGTACTTCCGGATCTTTGGCAATATGAAAGTTGATTACTGCATCCAGTTTGTCGATATCCAGGCCACGCGCCGCTACATCAGTGGCCACTAGAATCGAGGCGCTGCCATTGGCGAAGCGAATCAGGGTTTCGTTACGCTGGCGTTGCTCCATATCCCCATGCAGGGCCAGCACGTTGAATCCCGCCTGCTTTAGGTCACTGGCGACGTCATCGGTCTCGCGCTTGGTGTTACAGAAAATCAGGGTATTGACTGGCCTGTCATTGAGTAAAATGCGGCGGGTCATCTCCAGGCGATCATCGAAACTCTCAGTTTTGTAAAAGCGTTGTTCAATCACATCCTCACTGTGCGCGGACGCAATGCGTACCATCACCGGCTTTTGCATAACTCGTGCACTGAGCCGTTCAATTTGATCCGGGTAAGTCGCGCTGAACAGTAACGACTGTCGCCGAGCTGGCACTTGCGCCAGAATGGTATCAATAACGTCCTGAAAGCCCATATCGAGCATCCGGTCGGCTTCGTCAAAGACGAGTGTGTCGACATGCTCTAAAGATAGGGTTCCCTTGCGCAGGTGTTCTTCGATGCGCCCTGGTGTACCAACAATAATGTGCGCTCCATGGGCGAGGGAGCCAATCTGTGGGCCAAACGGCATGCCGCCACACAGGGTCAGAATCTTAATGTTGTGTATTGCCCTGGCCAGTCGGCGCAGTTCCTGTGCAACCTGGTCGGCAAGTTCCCGTGTGGGGCACAGAATCAGCGATTGAATCCGAAATCGCTCAACACTGAGCCGCTGCAGCACCCCCAAACCGAAGGCTGCCGTTTTACCGGAGCCGGTTTTTGCCTGCGCAATGACATCTTTGCCGTCGAGTATGAGCGGAAGTGTCTTGGCCTGAACCTCGGTCATTGATGTGTAGTTGAGAGACGCCAGGTTTTTCAGCAGGGCTGGCTTCAAGGGGAGTTCGGAAAAGGGGGCAGTCAAGGTAAATCCTGGAGTCGTTGAATGTCAAATACGCGTATTACTCAACCAGCCAGGAAAGTGATTTTCACATTCTAGCTTTTGTCATTACTGCAATGTTGCAATCTGGGCAATACAAATCTTGCCTGGCATTTTAACAGTTAACTCTGAGGAAACCTATTTGCTCGCTGCCTTTAGAGCAGTGCACAGCTGACAAATAGGTAATTTACGCTGATGAAAAATGATCAGTAGAAAATCGGTGGGGCAATGGGGCAATGGGGCAATGGGGCAATGGGGCAATGGGCCAAGTTGAGCCAATGCCCCCGCTTTTCTAGCTTTCCTTATCTGTACGAGCCTTCCACTGATAAAACACTCCGGGCATAACCAACAGTACAAACAACAATGTCGTGAGGGTGCCGCCGACCATGGGGGCGGCAATGCGTTTCATGACATCTGCGCCGGTGCCATCGGAAACCATGACTGGAATCAATGAAATCAACAAGGTGAGGCTGGTCATTAACATTGGCCGTATACGGCCCGCTGCCGCTTGTGCGACTGCAGCGGTATTGTCTTGCTGCGGCTTATTGGTTCCAGCAGCCGATAAATAGTGCAGCATCAATAGCCCCATCTCTGCGGCAAGGCCGGCCATAGCGATCATGCCCACCCATACGGCGACGCTGAGTTTGTAGTCAAGCAGATACAGCAACCAGAAGGCCCCGACCAGTGCCATCGGCATAGCGGTAAGTACAAACAGGGTGTCAGACAGCCTGCCGCGGTGCAGGTAAAGCAGGAAACAAACTGCTAGTAAGGTCAAGGGCACCAGCCATTGCAGGCGGGACTTGGCCCGCTCCAGGTATTGATACTGGCCAGCCCAGGCAATGCGCTGACCGGGCACCAAGTTGACTTGGTCAGCGACCACCTGTTTCGCACGGCCCACATAGTCGGCAACACCTACATCGCCTTTCAGGTCGACAAATACTAATCCCACTAACTGCCCGTCTTCATTGCGAATCATGGGCGGGCCAGTGCGGAAGTCCATATCAGCCAGTTGGTTGAGAGGCACCTGGGAACCATCTGAAGCGGGAACCAGGATTTGCTCCAGCTGTTCCGGGGTATCCCGGTAGTCGCGGGCATAGCGCACTAACACATCGTAACGTTCGCGCCCCTCGACTGTCTGGGTTGCAGCCAAGCCACCGGCAGCCGCGGCAATCACATCTTCGATATCCTGCACATTTAAACCGTGGCGGGAGGCCCGTGCGCGATCGATATCAAAGTCCAAAAAGTAGCCACCGGTGAGGCGCTCGGCAAAGACACTGCGGGTTTCATCGGCGGTGCGCTGATCGCTGCGCAGGGCTTCCTCAATAGCCAATGCGGTTTGTTCGATTTCTTCCAGGTTATCGCCAAACACCTTGATACCCAGCTGGCTGCGAATACCGGTGGCGAGCATTTCGGTACGGGTTTGGATGGGCATCCACCAGATATTCGGCATACCGGGATACTGCAGTTTCTCATCCATCTCCGCTAGCAGGTCATCCCAGGTCATGCCGGGCCGCCATGCATCCTTGGGCTTCAGGGTAATCACAGTCTCTACCATGGAGAGTGGTGCAGAGTCAGTCGCACTGTTTGAGCGGCCAATTTTACCGAACACATGCTCAACCTCGGGGAAGGTTTTTAGCTCTTCATCCATTTGCTGCAGTACTTTGCCCGCTTCGGTCACAGACATACCGGGCAGGGCAGTGGGCATATAGAGGATGCTGCCCTCATTGAGTGGCGGCATAAATTCACCGCTCAACTTACTAATGGGATAGGCCACGGAAACCAGGGCGATTACCGCGAGGGCCGCCACCATTTTGCGCTGGCGCACACAAAAGTGGATCACCGGTTGCAGTGTAAAAACCAGGGCGCGGGTGACCGGGTTTTCCTTGGTGCGGATCTTGCCACGCATCAACAGTACGGCGAGAGCTGGGATCAGGGTGATCGCCAGCAGTGCGGCAAAGGCCATGCTGTAGGTTTTGGTATAGGCGAGGGGTTTGAACAAACGGCCCTCGGTGGCTTCCAGTGCAAACACCGGCAGGAAGGAAACCGTAATAATAATCAGGGAGAAGAAGATACTCGGCCCCACTTCCTGCATTGCCCGAACAACCAACCTTCTTCGCTCAGCAGTAGACAATGCCTTATCGCCATTGGCTGCCAGCTTTTTATGGATGTTATCCACCATCACCACGGCGGCATCCACCATGGCGCCAATGGCTACAGCAATCCCCCCCAATGACATAATATTGGCGGTCAATCCTTGTAGGGAAAGTGGAATAAAAGCCAACAACACAGCAATGGGCAGGGTGACCACCGCGACCAAAGCAGAGCGTGCGTGCAGCAGGAAAATAGCGATCACAGCAGCGACCACTAACATCTCTTCAATCAGGGTGTTTTTAAGGTTGTCGATCGCGCTGTTAATCAGCTTTGAGCGATCATAAGTCACCACCAGCTCAACGCCCTCTGGCAAGCCAGCGCGAATCTGTTCGATGCGCTCTTTAACCCTTTCAATCACCTTTAGGGCGTTTTCACCGTAGCGCATTACCACAATACCGCCGACGGTTTGCCCCTCACCATCCAGCTCGGCAATGCCGCGCTGCATGGCCGGCCCCAAGGTAATATCGGCAACCTGATCCAGGGTTACGGGAATTTTTGCCGCGTTTACCCCAATGACTACTTCTTCCAGATCAGAAACACTGCGGATATAACCGCGGCCACGGACCATATGCTCGTGGCCGGCGATCTCTAATACCCGCCCGCCGGTGTCGTTGTTACTGCGGCGAATGGCTTCGACCACTTTGCCCAGTGGAACATTAAACATCTGTAATCGATGGGGATCGATTTGGACTTGATATTCCTTCTCATAACCACCGATAGACGCGACTTCGGCCACACCCTCCACAGAAGTGAGCCAATAGCGCAATTTAAAATCCTGTAGTGCGCGCAGTTCTTGCAGATCCTGCTTGCCGCTGCGATCCACCAACGCATACTGAAATACCCAGCCGACTCCGGTGGCGTCTGGCCCCAGAGTGGGCTGAACATCCTCGGGGAGTTGGTCTGCTACCTGGTTGAGATATTCGAGTACCCGTGAACGGGCCCAGTAAATATCGGTGCCGTCTTCAAAAATGGCGTAGACAAAACTGAGCCCAAAAAAGCTCTGGCCGCGGACATATTTGACTTTGGGCAACCCCAGCATGGCGGTGGAAAGCGGATAGGTGATTTGGTCTTCCACCAGGTCTGGACTGCGGCCGGGCCAGTCTGTCATGACGATCACCTGGGCATCGGAGAGATCCGGGATAGCATCCAGGGGAACACTGATTAGGGCCCGGTATCCCGCCAGGGCGGCAATCGCCACAAGGATCAGCGTGATCCCCGGCTTGCCAGCGCAGGCCCCGATAATACGGGCGATCAGCCCTTTGGGTTCGGTATTTACCACTGCTGTACCCCCGATTTCAGGCGGCTCTCTGCCGCGATCAGGAACACGCCAGAGGTGACGATTTTGTCACCTTCCTGCAGTCCGGAGCGAATCACAATGCGCTCACTATCCCCGTAACCGGTGCGTACTTGCACCGGCTCCAGGCGTCCCTGGCCCAGATCACGGAAAACGATGCGCTTCTTGCCGGAGATCAGCACAGAATCCCTGGGAACCACTAGCAGATTCCCCAGTTTGGCACTTAACATAATGTCCGCGAACAGCCCAGGGCGAAGCTCGCCGTCGGTATTGGGCAGGGTTACGCGCAGTCGCGCACTACGGTTACTGTGATTGAGAAACGGGTCGATCTGCGTGAGGGTTGCCGGAATTTCCTCGTGGTAGACGTTGGTTAACCGCACCTTGGCCGGCATACCTTTTTCCAGCAGTGGCAGCTGGTCCTCATAGGCGTGGGCTTCTATCCAGACCTGGCTCAGATCGGCAATACGCAGCAGGTTGTCCCCCTTCTGAAAGGCCGAACCCGCGACAATATTTTTCTCAATAATCACGCCACTGGCCGGAGCGAATATCGGCACATAGTCTTGCGCTTTCTGTTGCTCTACCAGCCAATCGATTTGCTCCTCTGAGAGTCCCCAGAGCAGTAGGCGCCGGCGTGCGGCTTTTTCCAGGGAATCGCCGCGGCGGCGCGCTTTTAGGTATTCATCCTGAACGGCCAGAAGCTCCGGGCTGTACACAGAAAACAGCACTTCACCGCGTTTAACTTCCTTGCCCTCAAAGTCGGCATCCAGGTCGCCAATCCAGCCATCGAAGCGCAGGCTGATATCCCGCAGGCGGGTTTCGTCGTAAGTCACCTGACCGTGCAGGTGAATGGGGAGGGCGAATGGCTGTCTTTCAACCGTGCCGGTTTTGATACCGATAGCCTGACGGCGACCACTTTCAACCACAATACTGCCGCTTTGTAGCTCATCATGACTGACCGGCTGTAAGTCCATACCGCAGATAGGGCAGGTGCCGGGCTGTGCAGCTCGTACAGACGGGTGCATGGCACAGGTGTAGTAAGCGGTATCCGAGGCCTCAGGTGCAGATTTCAAGCGCAAACCTTTGCGGTTGGTGCTCATATCAAAGGCCAGGTCCACGTGGCGATCGTGGCCGGTAGCTACATCTACCACCATGGGCCATGAGCCCACCATCGCGAGCTCTATCTCCCCCTGAAAAATACCAGGGCTGGTCTCGTTGATGTCCGCCTGGGCGCGCATAGCTGGCATAGCACCCATCGCGGGCATTTCCGCGACTGCGCGAACTTCGGCACCGCTGACTGGACGGTTTTCTTTGTCCCTAACTTCGATGCGAATCTGGTTCTTACCAGCGCGGGGCTGCAGTGGATCTACGGTTACAGCGATCTGGAAGGGGCCGGCAGGAATAAACTCAATATGGTCGGTTACCGCTAATCCAGCTGTTTTCTTCCAATAGATGGCAGCGCCCGCCGCCGCCAGAAAAAAAACGAAAGAAACCAGGCTCAGCGTTTTTGCGCGGCTCATAGCACACCTCCAAAGACAGAGAGGATCAGAATTTGGGTACCGAGCTTGGTGCTGTGTGGGGTGCCAAGTTGGCTATCAAAGGCACTGCCCATTTCTTTGCTGCTACGGGCAGCAACGGCTTGTAGGGAAATCAAAGGGTTCACTCCTAGAACAATCTTTCTGAAGCCCAACAGCATCAATGACAAAAGTTGAAAGATGCATGGTGCTGCGGGAAATTTCGCAAATCAGAGAGAGGGAGTGATCAAATACGCAGGCGTAGAGTGGCTAACCAGGTTCGATTGCCGGGGAAGGTGGAGGCTAGGTGAGAGGGGGTAACCGTCTTGAGCACCGGTGGGGCTAGTATTTGCGGCCACTGGTAAGTGGGGGGTGGTGCTAGCTGAGGAAGTTCAAGGCCAAGGAAGGCAGCGGTTAAGGCGACTTCGTGATCATCCAGGGAGGTCTTGAGAGAAACCTGGGCATCGTATTCACAGCAGTCGACCTCATCGGGGGCTGAGCTGGTAACCATGTGGTCACAACAGCACTCCGCTGCCGGCTCAGGGCTATCCATCATTTCGCAGGCAAGCACAGTTTGCACCTGGAACATCAGCAGGAGCAAGGCCGCCATAGCAATCAGTTTGGCGCGAAATGTGGAAGAGTAGTGTTTCATTACTAGTAAATCATACACCAGAGATCGGCCACCCGACAAAGATTGCCTTCACTGCGTGACTGGCTGGTGTTCTCAAGTTTCTCCAGGCAATGAAAATATAAACGAGGCTCAGCAATTTCCCATGAGCCCTATGGTGGGAATTCCGACATCCATTTTCTCTTCGAGGCAGGCTTCCAAGCGATAATTAAGCTGTGCCCCTCTGAATAATGGGCCAAGTCACATATAGCTATCGAAAGCGACCTAAGGTTCCCCAATGCCATTCCTTCCAAATGCCGCCTTATTGTTGATTTCTTTAATGAGCATCATCTTTACTACTTCGGCTGTCGCTAGCTCTAATCAAGATGCCTTACAGATATTGCATGCTACGGCGAATGATCTCAATAAGAAAATTGATAGCGACTGGATACTGAGTAGGGAACGGAATTTGACAGCTTGGCTGCGAATGAAAGCAGTTCGCCAAGCGAGTTATGACGGTGAAGACTTGTCTTTCCTCCAAAAGCACGGCCTTGAAAAAAAGAGCCCGACTTGGTATGAGGTGAATTTAAAAGAACATCCTGAGTGGATGACCGCATACCGGTTGCTAATGCCGTTATCCTCTTGGCGAGGACTGCCTGAACACCAGGCTAAACTTTATGAACTTGGCATGACGGTGGTTGAAGTCAATAGACTCACTGGCTATATCCTTGCCAATGATATTCAGGAAATAACAATCCAGGCAGCGTTGGATTTTTTACGGGAGGAGGAGTCCACTTACGTAAGTAGATTTCTTCAAGGAGGTGAAGACTTTTCCTTAATCTATTTAGAATTTGTGGATAAGTTTTACAGGCTCTCACATGTATTGGAAACCGATTGGGCGATAGGCCTGTTTAACCTGTTCGATCGTGATGGTCAAGATATTTTATTGACTTACAGTTTGTCGAAAGTTAACTCCCGGATAGGTCTGGGGAAGAGTAGTTTTAGCCTGGATGAGAAGGTTGACATATTCATGGGGTATTTTCTCTCTGGAGGATTTCATGCATCAACGAAAGAGTCATTGCAGAGACACAAAGAGAGAAGGCGAGCCGATAGAACTCAAATTAATGTGGAATTTAAACCCCCGACCGATAAAGCCGTCAATGAGTGTCGTTGCGCCCCAAAGCAATGTTCGTATACCAATCATTGAATATACTCATTAATAGCGGTAACTCCTGTGTCGCTTATGTGGTCAATTCTTGATTTTGAGTGGTAGTAGCAATGGCTGTAACAAGGATCTGTATTTGTCTTGTCGTACTTCTCATTTCATTGCCTCTTGCGGCAGAAGAAAACACCCCCGCCGCTGAATCCTACGGTCCCCTTACAAAAATGACCAACTTATGGCTCCGGGGTGAAATTAGCAAAAGGCAGATTCGGGAACTGGCGTTAAGAGGGCGCTATGTGAATAGTTCTGATAAAGATAACGCCCATGTATCTTTTTTTCTAGACGAGATGCAGGTAGTTGCTCGTGGATCATCAGTGTCTGGGCGATCAGCCCAAATTAATATCCAGGTCAATGAATCTAAGTTTGATCTGGATTATGACCTTGTCTCCATGCACCTCTTAATTAATGGGCATGGCAGTGGGCTATCGAATGAGCAGAAGTTTCTTCTGATTGTAATGAGCTATCGATTGGCAGCTGAGGGTTGGAGTAAATCTTTGGGAATAGACCAAATGGAGAAGAGCCTGATCTATAACACTCTAAATTACCTCTCTGAAATGCCGGCAGACTATAAGATGTGGGGGATGGCTAAGGAGATTAAATATCCTTTACATTAATAATAGAAGCGGACAAATTTTAAGTCTGTGGTGATAATCTAATCGTTATATAAATTGCCATTGATGAGATTGTGTTATCCAAGGTCTTATATGGACAGCAGAAGTGGCAATTTTTGTATTATGGTGACGCGCGCTCGACAGATTTAAATATATTTTCTAACCGATCTAAAAAAACTATTGGTCCAATCGTCCCAAAAGGAGTGTTAACCGGCTAATTTTTTAAGTTGGTACGTCTGGTCAATAAAAGAATAATACTTTTAAGTGGTTCAATCTTGTGTCAAACCTACACTGGCATTAATCTGCTCTATTTTTGCTTAAAAGGATTTGCATGTCAGCCCGGATTTCACAGTTAGATTTGTTGAGAGGAATTGCCATATTGGGCATTCCTTTTATGAATATGGTTAGTTTTTCCATGCCCATGGCTGCCTATTTGAACCCTAAAGCGTATCTGGCAGATGGACCACTTAATGATCTGATTTTTATTTTCTTACATATATTTGCCGATCAAAAATTTATGGGACTTTTTGCCATGCTTTTTGGAGCGGGTATTATCCTTCTTGCGGAGAAGCGATTAAACCAGCAAAAATCTGCCGCTAAGATTCATTACAGCCGCAACTTTTGGCTACTGGTTATAGGCTTGCTCCATGCGATCTATATCTGGGAGGGCGACATACTGACAGTATATGCGCTTGTTGCTATGGTGCTTTATATATTCCGTGGACTGCGTGGAAGTTGGCTCATTACGCTGGGAACTTTGAGTTTAATAGGCGCTGTACTGGTTTCAAACTATACCGGTGTTGTGTTATCCGGGCTCAGTGGGGAAGCTAAATATATAGTCTCAGATATCTTCGCACCTGATACAGCACAAATTCAAAGGGAAGTTGCGGCCTATACAGGTGGTTTCTGGGAGTTGGTCAATCACCGATTCGCAGCTGAAGATAGCGATGCAGATATGGAGGCGAATATCGTGATGCTATTTTTCAGTTTGTCGTTTATTTTGAAAATCGCCGCGATGATACTAATAGGTATGGGACTCTATAAAGTTGGTATCTTACGTGGTGAGGCAAGCCCTGAGACCTATAAAAAGATGGCTGTTGTCGCAACACCCATTGGTTTGATCCTTACTGTATTGGGTTTAGTTTGGAACTACAGCAATGATTGGGAGATTAATCACTACTTCTTATATGGCGATGCATTTAATCTGGTAGGGGCTACCTTCACCAGTATTGGCTATGTTGGCTTGGCCTGTCTCTGGTATCAGAGTAATACACATCTGTGGATTAAGAATAAAATACAACAGGTTGGCCGAATGGCATTTACCAATTACCTCGCTCAGTCATTGATTGGTGTGTTTATATTTTATGGCTTTGGAATGGGGCTATATGGTGCGCTGACAAGAGTAGAAGTTGTTGGTGTTTCTATTGGTCTTGTCCTTTTTCAGCTCGCTTATTCTGATTTGTGGCTGAAAGTTTTCCGTATGGGGCCTTTAGAGTGGTTCTGGCGGGCGCTAACCTATCTGAAGCTTCCACCGATCTTTAGGGAGAAGTCGCTCCAGACTGCCGGTAGGGGAACCTAATTAGTTTCATTTGAATAGTGAAAGGACACAGCAGCTAGGGCAGTGACAGGTGTTAAGGCCCAGAGAAGAAAAAGTAGCTCAAACTAGCCAGATATCCAAATCGCAGAAGCAGAGAGCCGGCTACAATCAAAGATGTGCAACATCACGCAAATAGCGCCGGTTTTAACTACGGGTGCAAGCTGCTGGTGAGGCAAATCGGCCGGTGACTTAGCCTGCAAGACAATCAAGCATGTCCTTACTGTATCTCCTGGGCCGATAGCAGATCGCTGGCGGCCAGTATTTGATCGATGCAGTCGTGTTCATTGTGGCATATCCTATTCCGGACTTGGTCTTGCCATATTTGTACTGGAGCAGAGTATCAGCAGAACATTCCCTACTGGGTTGTTGCAGGCATTTTGATATCCATCGTGGGCATTTTGGTATCTCTGCCTTTCAATCTCTTTTCTTACCAGCTATGCGCAAATTGTGTGCGGGCGCATTGGAACGGGAGGTGTAGATGCAGGCAAGTTGGGGCTCCAGTTTCAAAGGCACTGGCACCATAAGAAATGCAACGATCCCTGCCTGTGTCTTGCGTGACCCTGGCAATTCTGAGCCATCGGATCTTGTTTCCTGCGATTTGGTCTTTCGTAACGGAACGCTGATACAGGTTGCTCCGGCGGCCAATTTGCCAGAGGCGTCAGGCGGGCTCGACCTGGATAACGGCTTGGTCCTACCGGCTCTTGTCGATCTGCATACTCATCTGGATAAAGGGCATATCTGGCCGCGTGCATCCAATCCCGACGGCACTTTCATGGGGGCGATGCAGGCGGTTGACAGGGATCGGAGTAAAAATTGGTCAGCAGAGGATGTTCGGGTGCGTATGGAATTTGGGCTGCGTTGTGCCTATACCCATGGCACGGCCGTCATCCGGACGCACCTGGATAGTTCGCCGCTGCAAGATGAGATCACCTGGCCGCTCTTTTGCGAGATTCGCACCGAATGGGCGGGCCGAGTCGAACTTCAGGGCGTGTGTTTGTTCGGCATCCATCGCCTTGCCGCAGACGATCAATATTTGGGACGCATTGCGTCTAGGGTGCAGGCTGCCGGGGGCATCTTGGGAGCAGCGACCTACATGGTGCCCGATCTAGATCGGTATCTTGAAGCGATGTTTCGCGCGGCTATGGAGCATGCGTTGGACCTCGACTTTCATGTCGATGAGACGCTCGACCCATCCGGAATGACCTTGCGCCACATCGCGGAAACAGCTCTGCGCCTGGGCTTTCAGGGGAAAATTGTGTGCGGGCACTGCTGTACTTTATCGGTACAGCCTGATGACGAGGTGGACCGTACGCTGGACCTGGTGGCTAAGGCGGGGATTGCGGTCGTGACTCTGCCGGTGAGCAATCTTTATCTTCAGGACCGGGTAATGGGCCGGACTCCGCGCCGCCGGGGTGTCACGCTGTTGCATGAAATGCGTTCCCGTGGAATAGATGTTGTTGTTGCTTCGGATAATACACGGGACCCCTTTTGCGCCTACGGTGACCTCGATCTGATTGAAGTCTACGCTCAGGCGACTCGCACTCTGCATCTGGACCATCCGGTTGGAGACTGGGTTCGGTCAATAACGACCACGCCGGCGGATATAATGGGGGTTTCTGCCGGCTGGATTGGGGCCGGTGAGTCGGCAGATCTGCTTCTCTTTCGTGCGCGCAATTGGAATGAACTCCTTTCACGCCCAAATGGTCCACGGCATGTGCTGCGCGCAGGGTACAGCATTGACAAGGACTTGCCGGATTTCCGCGAACTGGATCATCACATGCACATGGGAGGGCAACGCCCATGACTGACATCTCCGCTTTGAAAGCGAATCTCGACGGTATCAAGGTCGAGGATGATCCACGGATAGTGAGAAAAAAGAGCCGGGATTTCTTTTGGTATTCCCCGATCCTCAAGGAGCAACTTGATGGTGTGACCGGTGATCTGCTTGTCAGCCCGAAAAATGTTGACGAGGTTATTCGCGTTCTAAAAGTGTGCTACGCCGCGGACATTCCGGTGACAGCTCGGGGGGCGGGTACCGGCAATTATGGTCAGGCCATGCCACTTTCCGCTGGCGTTGTCCTGGATTTGTCGGAAATGGATGCTGTCAAGGATATTAAACCAAGCGTTGTTGTTACCGAGCCTGGAGCCGTTATGGCGGATATCGATGCGCAGACGATATCCCGGACCGGTCATGCGCTCCGCATACATCCCTCCACCTACCGTATCGCGACCATCGGAGGATTTCTTGCAGGGGGGGCTGCGGGGGTTGGCTCGGTGAATTGGGGAGGGCTCAGGGATCTGGGTAACGTCATCCGTCTGCGGATGGTAACCATGGAGGCGGAGCCGCAGGTTCTGGAGCTGACAGGAAGCGATGTACAAAAGGCTATACACGCTTACGGTACAACAGGCATCATCACCGAGATCGAAGTACCGCTGACAGAAGCTTATGACTGGATCGATGTGCTCGTCGGGTTTGATGATTTTATAAATGCGATCCGTTTTTCTGAAGAGCTTGCCAACATGGATGGCCTTTTGACAAAAGATATCGCTACGATTGAAGCGCCGTTGCCCCATGACTATTTCTTACGGCACAAAAAATTTATCCGCAAGGAACAGTCCGTTGTTGTGCTCATGGTGGCAGCGTTTGCCATGGGGGCATTGGATGGGCTCCTGAGCCGATCGCCGGGTGCTGAGATGTTGTACCGCTCCGATAGCGCAACCGCTGAAGATATCACGCATTTACCGCCGGCTTATGAACTCACCTGGAACCACACAACCTTGCGTGGCTTAAGTGTTGATCCGTCGATTACCTATCTTCAGGTCCGTTATCCTGATGTGAACCCACTTGAGACTATCGGCAAGTTGCAGAGCATATATGCTGAAGAGTTGCCCGGCCACCTGGAGTTTATTCGCTACAATGGACGCCTAGTTCCCATTGGTCTACCCATTGTTCGCTTCACGGATAAAACCCGGCTTGATGAAATTATCAAACGGCATGAAGCGCTCGGGTGTACGATCTTCAATCCTCACCGATACACCCTGGAAGAAGGGGGGATGAAGCAAATTGACCCGGTGCTGCTTGCATTTAAAAGGCAGACAGACCCCAAGGGGCTACTCAATCCGGGTAAGATGATCGCCTGGGAGGATCCAGACTACAAATTCGATAGTGATCAGGGGTTTTTGTTTCCAGGCTTGCAGCGTTCATGACCTTGTATCATTCACCAGGGCCTGAATAGGCTGATTCGCCGGCACCAGTCTATGCCTGTATTGCCATATTTATATAGCGGTTTAATTTTTGAAATCTATGATGCACTAAGAGCTAATATCTCTAAGGTCCCAGGGAGGTGACTGTTATATTGGTTGGTAAGATGATTTATTTATTGGGATATTAATAGGGTGCCTAAATTTAGTATTATTCTTTTTCAGTTTTATTGAGCCATCTAATAATCGAGATATGTTCATCATCTCCAATTGTAGTCATACTCTGATGGTTTCTATTGTGAATCTTGACTAGGTCAATATTATCTTGGCTTAAGCCTTTGTAGTCGGAGTAAGGAGCAATTCGATCGGTATCTGAGGATATTAAAAGTATTGGAATTTTAGATGATTGGATAAGGGGGATTATATTTGTATCCTCTAGGTTAATATTGTTTTTTTTTAAGACTAAACTGGCGCCTTTGCGAATATCTTGTTCCGGAATGATTTTGCTAAGTATTGGATGTGTGACTTTAGAGTGATTATATAAGGCTTGATCAAATTGGGGCATTGGGGCTAATAAAATAACTCCACTGATATCCGTTCTCAAATTTGAGATATAGGTAGCGGTTAGGGCCCCCATTGAGTTCCCAACAATATAAAAATTATCCTTCTTAATAATATCTGCTTCAATGAGGTTGTTAATAAAAGGGTTGATGAGCTTGCTATCATAAACTCCATATTTCTTAATCCCACCTGATTCACCATGGCCGAGAAGATCTGGAACAACAACGTGATAACCTAAGAAACGAAAATATATTGCCGAGTTCAACATGAATTCTTTAGATACCCGAAATCCGTGTAATAATATTACCGTTCCAGAATATATCCTTGTTAAAGAACTCTTATTCAAGTTCATGCTGGCAGTACTTTCACTGCCATTTGCTTCAAATGTAACAGAGTATTGTAAATTTTGATCTATTAAAGGAGGTCCATGATAATAGCTTATACAGATGTCATCCTTCACAAAGCAATATTTATCTTTTTTAAAGCCATGTTTTATAATTCGTTCAATAGTTATTATTTCATCAAATGGGAAGCATTTAGAGCTTTCTATAAAGTTGGCAATCATTTGAGAACATACAGCACGTATAGGGCGTAACAGTAGGGTTGAGAATAGCACTGACAAATTAGCTATGGACTTCATTTCTATGTTTCCTATGCTGTATCTTTAGTGCTTGACTGAAATCTACAAATTGATATCGTCTGCCTGAATAATAGGTGGCACCTTGTTAGTTCTTTTGACCCTCATCAGCCTTTCAACCCGTTTTGTGCTAAAGGCACCAGGGTATTGCTGGACTACAGATGCCAAGTTATGAATCTCAGCTAGAATTCGTTTTCGAACTATGTCGGATTCTGTAATACCGGTATAAGCTAAAGTAAGTTCGCTTGCAGATTTACGTGTTTCCCCGCTTTTTGTGAGAATCAGCTGCGCCTCCTCAACACCATCCTCTTCTCTAGCGATAGCAAGTATGTTCCTAACGCTAAAAATCGCACTACAAAGACTCACATCATCGTCCGCGCGCCCCTCAATCAGCAATGCATTTGGCTGACCACATGGGCAAGTGGCGTGCCGAATCAAATCCCCTAACCGATAGCGTATAATTGGTACTGTCCAGCCATCGCCAATACGTGTGAGTAGGGCCCCGTGATCGTCGGGTTCAATCAATTGATCCGCTAAAAGGTGGTAAGTATCCCGATCACATTCGGGCCCGTTAACAGCGATGCTGTTGGTCTCTACCGAACCGTAGTCACACCAGAAGCCGGCATTTGGAAAGGCCATACGCACCGTATTAAACTTTTTCTCGGTCCAGGGTTCCGCCATCCAAATAATTGTTTTGATGTTCAGTTTGCAATTGCCATCCAGGATGCCCTGGGCGAAGTCCGCTAATCCTGTGGGAGCTCCAGCAAGGGCATTAATCTCTATCTTGCGAAATGTCTCCAGCCAAGCGCCTACTTCAGAGGGAGTAAAGGGCCCTACAGGTGCGGTGATAGCTCTACTTTTTTCGGCGAGAGTTTGAATAAAGTAGTGGGCACCCCATAGGCGGCCGGGGTTGAAAAGGTTGAGGAGTACATCGCCAGGCCCAAGTGGTTTCCACTGTTGTAGAAGTCTCTGTGTTGCCTGATGGAAGGGCGTATAGGCCAGCTTGGGGTTTCCTGTGGTACCACCGCTGGACATTAATATAGCGCCCTCTGTTTTTGCCAAGGCTTTGGTGACTTTTAAAATTTCTTTCGGCCCACTGATAGGTAGGTCTTCAATCCGGTTGGCGTTTGGGGGCACACTGAGCCCCCCCTGTACAGATATTGATCTGGCATGGCGTAACAGCTGGCTCCAATCTAAGTGTCCGATGGTCATGGGGAGCTCCGTGTTTCCATTTCTTTATTGACTTGCCGGATGGATGGCCATAGTTATGAATACATCAGCTAGGGCTTTTGTGCTGAAATGACTGAGAAATAGCCGAGTGCTTTGTGGCTTTGCGGATTTTTAAAGCCGGCTTTATTGAGCATTTGGTATAGCTCCTTTTCGGAATATAACCGTGAACCATGATTCATAAAAAGATGGAAGCTAAATAAGCTCGGTGTAAGCTGGCTTTCATCTAGGAGCATGTCATGAATAAAGATAAAACCCTCTTTGGGCAGTAGAGAGAAGGCCTTACTCAGTAAGGATTCACAGATAGCTTCTTGCCAGTCGTGTAGTACATTGCTAAAGCAGAGGCCGTCAAAGCCCGTGGGCCATTCAGCGCTGAATAGGTCCCCCTTTGCAATGGTTATTTGCCGAGTTTTGTTAAATTTTTGTATATACTCCTTGGCAATTTCACAGACTGGGGCAAGATCAAAGAGTACAGCAGTGCGATTTGGATATGTTTCACAAAAGGCCAGGGCGATAGTCCCTGAGCCGGCACCAGCATCAAGTAAGGTATCAACCTGTTTGAAAATACCGTCTGAAGCGGCTTTAACTGCAGAGGCGAAACCCTGAGAGTGCATTAGATGAGTAAAAGCGGCTGCCGATTCATTATCCATTTCATCGTTTTGCCACATATCGGTTACTGAACGCCCCTTACACTCCAATTCATATTCCCGCTTAAGGCTGGTTATAATTTTCTTGTCCAAATGATTGATATCGTAAATAGCAAAGGGGTCCAGCAAGACTTCCCCCCAATAATATAAACTGTTCTTATCTAAATAATTTTTTGCCAGCTCAGTGTTCTCATACTGGGCCAGTTCCATTTTGATATAACCCAGGTGATTAAGAATCAAAAGATATTGCTCAACACCCTTGCTACTAAGTTGCAGTGCCTGAGAGATCTTGTCGCTAGTGTTGTAGCCCTTGTCTATCAGGCCGTAAATATCAAGTTGAGCGGCAACCTTCAGACAAGCAAAGGTGTAGTTGCCCATCAGGCGATCCCACAAGGGGGTGTCTGAGGAGGTGGGCGCCTTTATATACATACTCTACCTCACTATTGTCTTTATAAATATCTTCAACACGAAGGGTTACATTCTAATATGTGTAGAAGTGACTTAAATATTGATTTGTCGCTTAACTTCTATTTTTGTCACCTAATTGAACTCTAAGGCTTGCTTGTCTTTTCGCTATTTAGTTTGGGGATATTTATTTGCTGTTTTGCTTTTAAAGTAATAGTAGATCTCCAGTAAAGCACTAGAATGTCGCGATTTTGTACCAGTATAGGGCTGTGTGGAATAGTTATGATTAGAGATTTTTTGCAGGAGATCAAAAAAAATTTCAGGGATGATCAAGTTGTATCTGAGCAGGATGAAATAGCACAGCATATTGAAAATGTTACATCGTATAACGTAGATGTTCCGTTAATCTTATATCCTGAGTCTGCTGAGGAAGTTCGACAGATAGTCTTAAATGCAAATAAATTTAAAGTTTGTATACAGCCTTTTAGTACCGGAAAGTCCTGGGGTTTTGGTTCAAAATTATCAACGCAGGGTGATCTAATACTTGTTGACCTTCATCGAATGAATAAGATTATCGAAGTAAATGAAGAGTTTGGCTATGCAGTTATTGAGCCGGGAGTGACACAGTTTCAACTTTTCAATTACCTCAACGAGACTGGCTCAAAGTATTTTTCAGACACAACAGGTTCTGCAAAGGATACAAGTATAGTAGGCAACGCTCTAGACAAAGGGGTGGGGTACAATATGGAGCGATATAAGCAACTTCTTAATCTGGAGGTTGTTCTAGGGGATGGGAGAATATTTAAGACGGGATTTGGGCATTATGCAAATTGTAAAACAACTAATACCTTTCCGGAAGGAATAGGACCATCATATCTTCGGATTTTTTTGCAATCAAATTTTGGAGTTGTAACTCGTGCAACAATAGAGTTGAGGAGAAGGCCTGAAAAAAAGTGCATGTTTTTGACGGTTTTAAAGGATGAAAGTTACCTGGGTGATGCAATCAATGCCCTCAAAGGAATTAAACAACTTGGGTTGGTTAATTCTATTACTCATTACTATGAAAATGTCCGGGTTAAAAATGGTCTGGCTCCTGTAATGTATCAAGATCTTAAAGGGCAGGGTGTTGATATAGATCGCGAGAGCTTGATGGGATTTCTTAATCGATACTCATTTGGTGCAGGTGTAATATTTTCAAATATCAGTGGTACCAAATACCAGATAAAAGCAGCAAAAAAAGAATTGAAGAGATTGAGTCCTTGGGGTATTACTTTTTATGTAACGGATAGGTTGATTAACTTAGGGTTGTATACCTCCAAGCTTGTCGGCTGGAAAAAAATGAACTCTTTTATTCATTGTAATGCAGGCTTTTATCGTATGGCATTGGGTGAGCCAAGTGATCGACCTATCATGAGCATTTATTGGCCGGCTCAAACGGAACTTCCTGAAGGATGGGAGAATCCGGATCACACTGACATTGGTATGCATTTCATTCTTCCAACAGTGCCCATGAATGTTGAATATGTTCAGCAGGCAAACTCAATTGTTCGCAAAGTAAATACACATTACAGTAAGGCTCAAGCAAGTTATGCATTTGGCCTTGTTGATGACAAGACAACTCATTTCAGTATATCAACGCACTTTATACGTACCGATAAAGTAGCGCGAGAGGAATCGCGATCCTTGGCAAAGGAGCTTAATGAAGAATTCATTAAGGCCGGCTTCCATCCTAACCGTCTGTTTGTTGATTTTATGGATCTTGTAGTTGATCCTGATGATATTTTTTGGCAGGTCACAAGGGATATTAAGAAGGTTTTCGATCCAAATGGCGTCATTGCACCTGGCCACTACAATTTAACTTGATACGGTTATGGTAAATATTGGTGAAAGCTTTTTAGTTCGTAATATGGCCGTTGAAATTTTTATTGTAAGCAATTTTAACTTTCCCCCTTTGGTTTGAGAGTGTAAGGGTTATTTAAATGTTTACTGAGGAAAGATATCGGCAGTATATTCGTGATTTTAACTCTACTTTCACTGGAGGAATCAGCTTGGATTATTTCTTTAGTAAGTATTACGAAAAGAGTGCAACTTTTGAGTATGTTCCTCAAGCTCGTAAAAATATTGGGTGCGATCAAATTCTGGCCTTCTGGGAGGGCGTTGCTGAAAAAATGCAGGAGGTGATTCAAAGTCATACTCACTTTTTGGCGGATGAAAAAACTGTAGCTTCTGAAGCGCCGATAGACTTCCTCTGTAAAGAGGACCTTGAGTGGGATGGCAGAACTTATAATGCTGGCTCAAAATTTAGACTTATGATGTGTGCTTTTTATGATGTTAGTCCAAGCAACAAGTTTTCGTATGTTAGGGTATATTCGGTATATAATCCGGGTTATAAGCCTGAAGAGTAAAACTTGTTTGCTCGCAATTGCTCCGCTAGGATCGTAGTTAGGTTCGTTCGATGTTAAATGGTTTGTTTAGGCCCAACAAGTGGGCCATAGCTTTTGGATTTTCAAGAGTCAGTCAATAGTAACCACAACTTTGCCCATAGCTTTACCGCTACTCAGCCTTGCGTGAGCTTTGCCAATCTCTTTATAGCCAAAGGATGATTCGTCGAGTACGGGTTTGACATCACCCTTTTCTACAATAGATTTAAGGGCTTTTAAAATGGTCCCATGGGCTTTGCGCCCTTGATTATGAATCATGGGGATCAGCATAAATACGACATGCAAAGAAAGGCCTTTAAGGTGGGCCGTTGTTAAGTCAAGCTCAACCATGGCGACAGTTGAGATCACCTGCCCATTGAGTGTGGCTGCTTCGAATGATTTTGCGATGTTAACGCCACCCACAGAATCGAATACGATATCAAAGCCTTTGCCATCTGTATGTTCTTTGACGTATTCCTCGACCGATTCTTTTTTGTAGTTGATTGGCGTTCCACCGAGCTTTTTGATTAGAGCCATTTGAGGCTCTCCGGCGCCTGTTGAAAAGACCTCGGTGCCAAAGTGACGGGCTAATTGCAAGGCAATATGCCCAACGCCTCCCGAACCACCATGAACAAGGACTTTCTGACCCGCTTTAATACCGGCACGTTTTAGCCCTTCATACGCGGTAATACCAACCAGTGGTAAAGCAGCTGCTTCTCGCATGGTTAAATTTGTGGGCTTTAATGCGATCAGGTTGGCATCCGCAATCATATATTCGGCCAGGGTGCCCGGCAAATCTGCTAATCCACCGGCACAACCATAGACTTCATCGCCAACCTTATAGTCACTGACACCTTCACCAACCTCTTCAATCGTACCAGCGAAATCCATGCCTAAGATGGCGGGGATAGGTGGAGAGAAGGGCAGTTCCGTGCCCATTTCTCGGATCATCGTATCGACGGTGTTAACGCTGGTTGCTGCAACCTTTACCAGTACATGCCCAGCCTTAATTGTTGGCTTTACTACATCGGCTTCTTCAAATACATCTGGACCGCCAAAGGCATTTACTATCATTGCTTTCATTTTTATTTCTCAAATATCACGGGTAATAATGGTAGCTAATCAGGATTTTGGACTGATCACCGAGGTGAATTATTAATAGTCAGTCCTTAGAATAGAGAGACTCTATTTTTCTATTGGAAAGAGAAAACTTTCAAAGGGTTAATTGATGTTCTGTACTTGCATGACCAGTTCACTCCAATTGCGTTGATTTTCAATATCGTGCTCTAATCCCTGCTCATCAGCGATCGAAAACCGCTTTAGTGCAGGTGTTTTACTGGTCGCTTGATATAACCAGTAGGCTTCAGCCTTCAATGCTTCATCTATCGGCTTGTCGATGGACTCATATACGGCCTGCTTACAGGCATTGATAGATTCAGCAGGAAATTGAGAGATTCTCTTTGCTAGTGAATCTACATATTCACCGATTTCATCAGGGTCCAGTGCTTTGTTAATTGTGCCTAGCCTCTCCGCCTCATCCGCATCGAAGTCTTGAGCACTTAGAATGATCTCTAATGCTCTCCCTAACCCGGTCTGGCGAGCCATCCGAGATGCGCCACCACCGCAGGGCAGTATTCCCATACCAACTTCCATTTGCATAAACTTAAATTTGCCACGTGCGGCAAAGCGCATATCCATTGCCAGCGCCAACTCGTGGCCGCCGCCTCGAGCAAAGCCTTCCAGTTTGGCAATGGTTGCCTGTGGAACTTTACTAATTCGCTCACAAACCGCTTGTAAATCAAGTAACTTAACTTCATCTCGGGATATTGCCTTATCAGACATATCCTTTAAGAGCTCGGTGTCATAGTGGCAGACCCAAATTTCAGGGTTTGCCGATTGAAAAACTACCACTTTGGTATTGCGATCCCGTTCCAGGCGCATGGCTAAACTGTTAAGGTCCGCCAGCATTTCTTGCCCCTGGACATTCACTGGCCCAAAATCAAATGTGACCGTTAAAATGCCTTCCTTTTGAGCGGTTGAGAATGTAGTAAAGCCTTCATACTTCATCATTATGTCCTTTTAGGGGGGGAAGGTATTGATTGTTTAAGTTACTGGTTATGCTTTAGGGGATTTGAGCCCCTAACTCATTAGCAACGCTTTCAATTTCTAAAATAAGCAATTCATTCTTTGCCTCATCAAGAGCATCGGGGTGTGGCTGAGACCAATTGCCCAGGTCGTTATCAAAGTACTTGCCGGTAGCACTGGAGAATTCATCACTAAGAGCTGCTCGAACCAATACATCAGCACCAATACCTATATCTCTCCCAAGCGAGCCATAAGCCTCTTTCACCATTTTGCTACCCAAGAATGATGCGGGGTTAATGGCAATGAATGCTGGGGCTTCATTGCCAAGGGATTTGGATAATTGGAATGTCCACATCGTAATAGCCAATTTACTTTGGGCATAAGCATCACTATCAGAGAGGAGTTGCTCACCTTTAAGCGCTTCCAGATTCACAGGCGCCTGGGCGGCAGAGGATAGATTGATGACACGGCCACTACTATTGAACAGAGTTAAAAGGTGCTTGGTTAATATATATGGTGCAATAGTATTTACGATAAAACGAATATCGTACCCTGAGTCTGTAACTGGATTGGGTATTTTAAGTACACCAGCATTGTTTATTAGCACGTCAATATTTGAATAGTGACTTTTAACTTTTACTGCCAGTGCCTCAACTTCAGATAGGTTAGTGAGGTCTGCCAGAAAAGTGTCTATTGTGGTTTCAGGGTAATCTTGTGAGATGCTTTTCTTTACCTGTGCCAATTTAGACTTGCTTCTGCCATGCAACAGTAAAGTATGGCCTTTTGACGCTAATAGCTTTGCCGTTTCCAGTCCAATACCATCTGTTGCGCCTGTTAGTAAAATTGTCTTCGTCATTAATTATTCCTATCCTTTCAACTCTGGAAGAACATTTGTAGCAATCTGTTGAAGTGTTTCTTGTACGTCTCGTTTATTAAAGCGTAGATTAAGCGCAATATGATTAATGCCAATTGCCGCTCTTGACTTCAAATACGCAGCTAATTGATTGATGCCAATGCGAAACCCCAAATGTATTGGTTGTGGCGGACAATCAGGGTCGTCAATAACATCAATATACAGTGGCTCCATAACTGGCTTGGCAGGGCCCCCTTCTTCGCAGATGTTTTTCCTTAGTTGTTTAATAAAATGCTTCTGCTCTGCATGGGGCCTGGGATATGTAATCCATCCGTCGCCATTGCTCGCTAGCCAATCTGGGGCCTGCTGGGAGGATCCTGTTATTAGTAACGGCAATTGTTGGCCATAAGGCTTTGGCAAAAGGTCCACTTCGCCAGATACTGCCCCAAGGCGATTCTCAAAATGAGGGTAGGGGGCTGTTATTTTTCGAATATATTTGTAACTCTCACGAAAAATCTCCCCCCTCTCCTTATAAGGAACATTCATCGCTGGATACTCTTCAGGGCGATCGCCGCTGGCAATGCCAAGGATAAGTCGCCCTCCGGAGAGTTGATCAACCGAGGCAGCTGCTTTTGCAACGTGTGCCGGGTGACGTAATGGCAAAATAAGACTCGCTATGCCGAGGCTAATCTTTGAAGTAGCACCTGCAAGTAATCCAAGATAGACGAAAGGATCAAATACTTGCCCGGCATCACCAAATGAAGGCACATTGAACGGCACGTCTCTTAGCCAAACGGCGCTAAAACCTAGCTCCTCAGCGAGTTGAACTCTCTCAATATGATCTGCCATAGTTGGCACAGAGGTTGTCGAGTAGTTTTCAATAGGGACGACTAGGCCTATAGAAAGTCGTCCAGGTTTAAATACGCTATTGAAGCCAGTATTGATTTCGGGAAACCAAGCTTTTCTATCTCTTTGGTCAGAAGTCACTAAGCGTCCCCTTCAACATAGTTGACACAGCGGGTTATGGTTGTTGGCATTGCCATGTCCTTTGCACAATTGGGATCAGTTGGCTCATATCCCATAAATGTTCTGAAGAGAGAAAATACCTTCTATTGATCTCTTCTAATCGCGAACGAACTTCCTGTTATTGCTTAGCTACAAGACCTTTTGAGGGCAACTACTCAACAGCTGGGCAAAGCCTAATTCATTGGTTATTGCGAATAAATGAGGTATAAATGGATTCAGAATTCTGATTTTGGATATAATTGGTGGATACGAACGGAATAAGGCTCTTTGTACTGGCTGCTGACCTGCTCAATATCAGTTCCGCAGGGCGTCAGCTTGGGTTGGCTCCATCAGTAGCCAGTGCGCGCCTGTCAAAGCTTGAGGTTCAATTAGGGGCGGATCTATTCCATAGATCCACTCGGAAGGTCACTTTATCGACAGAAGGAGCCGAATTCCTTCCCTATGCTAGAGAGATCCTTGCCCAAGAAGATGCTGCCTTGGCAGCCCTGGGTAAAGGCAGTTCAAGTGTGAGCGGAACACTAAGATTTGCGGCTTCAAGCACATTTGTACAGCGCTTTGTAGCACCAATACTGCCTGAATTTCTTGAGCGATATCCCGGTGTGGATGTGGAGCTTAAGCTATCTGATACACAAGTTAACCTAATCGAGGGAGGCTTTGACTTAGCCCTACGCAACTATGCCGTAGAAGACAGTAGTCTTATTGGACGTAAACTTGCGGAAGACAAGAGAATCCTGTGCGCTTCCCCCAGCTACTTAAAGAAATACGGTGCTCCAAATACGCCTGAAGATCTCATTCGGCACCAGCTTTTGGTGTTTATGAATTCAAAGCCCAGAAAGCTGATATCTGAAAGTGATAAACAAGCTGGATCATTTCCTCCACCGAAAGGCAAGTCTCGAGTAATTTGTGATGATGGCGCCAGCATGCGTATAGCCGCAAAGGCCGGGGTTGGGGTTTGTATGAGTTCGTTATGGAATATTTATTCTGAATTAGAAGAGGGCACACTGGTTCGGGTACTTCCGGATTACAGAATTGATGACCAGGCAGCGATTTGGCTTGTCTACCCTAAATCTAATGTACTCACTTCAAAAGTCAGGGTGTTTATTGATTTCCTTGTTGAAAAGATTGGTATTTCAGCCACCTGGGCAAACCTGAAATCCCAATAAAGTAGCCTTCACGTTATCCAGTCGTTCCATAACTGGAGAGATAAATTGTATAGAAAATTGAGGCTGGAACTGTAAATATGGGTGTTTGACTGTTTTTGGGAAAATCAGTCGCATTTCTAGGCTTAGTCTATCGATTTTATTAAGTATTTTTCTAAGAGATTTTTATGGATTGCCATGGATATTGGCTATTAATAAAATCCAGGGAGAAGTTTCGCGAAGCTTTTTTAACTTGTTGATATATTCTTTTGCATCAATCGCACGGATGGCAGGTAGGTGGCCAATCGTCCACACTACTTGCGATCATTGAGGATGCCAGCACAAATCTGCCTTGATTTGCCTCAGAACTTCATCTAGGGCAAGCTAGCCTAAGTGTTGAAGCTTTATGCTCAACCCAATTAATCAATTGGGCAAATTCACCAACTTGAAATAAGGTCTCAATATCAGCGGTGACGCTCTCAGAAATGCCTTCTTTCAACAAGTTTTCTCTTTCTTTTGTGTGTATTATATCTTAGTTGAGGTCAATCAAAGAATACGTTAACAACTTTATTGTTCACCAACATGTATAAGATTTCCTCGCTCTATGCTCCCCTGTATCACCCTTTGTAACTTGAGCTTGCAAGAAAAATTAATGACTTATGACGTACTCATTTCCCCACGAGCCCTTACCTTACTTATTTTCCCGTCCAATGAAATTGAGTTGAAAGTAGAATGGAAAAAACCACAATATAAACATCAATTTTGGTAAGGTTTTCGAACAATTGCCGCCACACAGACTAGCAACCATATTTGTTATTGAAGTGGCCAGTCAAAAATTCACACATAGAAATCTGTCTACTTAATAGGGTTTTATTTTGTATGTTTAACGATAAAGTCAAAATCTTCGTTTAAATAGCGATAAACAAATGTAATAGCCATGGCGCCTTCACCTGCAGCAGCTGCGGCACGCTTAATAGAGTTGTGGCGTACATCACCGGCTGCAAAAGACCCTGGGTAAGATGTTTCCAGGTAATACGGTTGACGCTGAAGCGGCCAACCTTCAGGATTTTTTCCATTCTGAAGTAAATCTGGCCCTGTAACAAGGTAACCAGCTTCATCTCGAAGGATAGGAGTATCAATGGCCCACTCTGTATTTGGTCGACCTCCTATTGCAACAAATAACCGTTTAGCATCGACATTTGTATCCTCTTTATTTTTATTATTAGTAATCTTTATTTGAGATAGGAATTCATCGCCAATTAATTCCGTTACTTCGCTATTAAATCTAATATTTATTTTTTTATTGTTAGCAACACGGTCGGATAGATATTTCGACATTGTTCCTTTTAAACTCGAACCGCGTACAAGCATAACTACATTTTCAGCAAAATTCGCAATATGCATTGCAGCCTGACCTGCTGAATTTGCGCCCCCTACAATATAAATTGTTTCACCTTTACATAATGGTGCTTCGGAAACTCCAGCACCATAAAATACTCCCTTTCCAAGAAAGTGTTCTTCACGATCTAATTCAAGTCTACGATACTCAACACCAGTGGCACATATATTGGCTTTAGCTAACATCTTGCTTCCATCAGCTAATTGCCCGTGAATACGTCCATTTTTGAACTCACCCTTAATTCCTTCACTCATAAGGATGATTTCTGCACCAAACTTCAAAGCTTGTTCACGGGCCCTATCTGCCAGTTCGGCACCACTGATACCTTGCGGAAAACCCATATAATTTTCAATCATTGAACTGGTACCCGCTTGCCCCCCAACAGCATGTCGTTCGATTACTACTGTGCTTAACCCCTCTGAGGCAGCATAAACAGCTGCACTTAAGCCAGCTGGCCCCGCGCCGTAAATGGAGACGTCATATTCTTTCAAGCGAGGAAGAGCAATATATCCGAGACGAGTTGCCACATCTCTAACAGAGGGATTGAATAGGAGTGAACCATCTGCAAATTGAACGACAGGAAACCTGACGTTATTCACATCAGATATACCAATATTTTTCAAACAGGTTTCTTCAGAAGCTATTTCTATCCATTCAAAACTAACAACATGGCGCTGAAGAAACTCTCGTAAACTATATCCTTCCGTACTTCCTTTACGCCCAAACAACTTTACTGAATGTATTTCCCCAGACATGAAACCTCCTTTATTTCAATATCAGTGAAGCGCTTAGCTAACAAGTCGTCAATCGTGTCGCAGTCGGGCGTCTTATTCACACTTTGATGAAAAACACCGACGGTAAAATACAATTTTCTGATGTACTTTGATTGCTCATGCAGCCAAGAGACTATGATCGTGGTTTTAGGGTCTCCATTTTTACGTAAAAATTAGAACAGCTTAGGCACCTGTCTTTAGTCCTGGAAAATCGATATAGCCACTTTCGCCACCTCCGTGCCTCGACTCACGCGATGCCTCAGGAGCGAGCGGTGCTCCTGAAGCGATAAGGAGTGTATAACCAGGATTTCTAATGAAGGGGCGACCAAACGAAACCAAGGCGAGGCCATTTTTCGATTTACGAGATTGCTGCAGCCTTTAAGGCTTCAGCATTTCTCTGGATAAAGTCTGGCCAAGTTGAGGGGAGCCGGCCAATAGCTGCTTTAAAAGCTGTTTCGTCAAATGTTTTATCAGCATCAGGGATAGCGCCAGCTGCATTTAAGCGAAACTGATCTCGAATACACGCCATATAAGCTGGATCAGCACCAGAAGCCACGGCGGATTCATAAAATACCTGGGGGTCCAATTGCTCTAACTTTATGGGCTGTCCAGCCAGCTTACTAATCATCTCGGCAACTTCGGACATGGTGGTGGCATCATAGCCAAGGCGCCAGACCTGACCACTAAACTTGTCAGGACGAATTAGTGCCGCCGCGGCTATTGCTGCCACGTCACGTGCATCAACCCAACACCACCGCGCATCGCCGATCAAGTTAGTTAAGGTACCGGGTTGTAGCCACCCAAAGCTGATTAAGTTCTGCATGAACCCTTCGGGCCGCAAATGAGTAAACCTGAATCCCTGTTTCTCGATATAAGCCTCGATCATCTGGTGCCATCCCCAATGGGAGACTTCAGCTGTGTCAGCTCCAGAAGCACCAATATGGACTATATGGTCGACTTTGGCGCGTTTAGCCGAATCAATCACCCGCTTGGAATGCTTCATCATATCAACGGTATAACCCGTCATTAGAAGAATTCCATCTATACCAGCTACAGCTTTTTCAACGGTACTTATGTCATCTAGATCAAGCTGAACAGGTTCGGCGCCTATGTCTAGCATGGATTGAGCCTGGTCATTCCGGCGGATTGCTGCGACTGTCTGGATATTCGTATCCTGAGTTAACGTACGAACAACTTCCGCACCAACCTTCCCTGTGGCACCTATAACAAGAAGGCGCCTTTTCTTATGTATATTCATCTAGAAATTTCTCACAGTAATGATGCATTGAAAGCAACTTTTTAACCACTGATTGCATCTTTTTGAACGTCCCCAGCTTTACCGCGCCATCCAGTCTCACGAAGCCAGCTCTCGAAGCTATGAAGGCCAGGGTAGATCTTCCTTAGAGCGTCGTAGTCCCGAGGAGCTGCATATCCAAGACGATAGAAAAGGAAGTTATTAAGAACATCATGTGCATTAGGTTGACCAGAGGCCATAAATTCCTCATCGCTCAGAGGTGAGTATTCGGCTGGTATGCCGGTAACGGCCTCAAACTTAGCCGCCACCTCTGACATTTTCAGAGCGTCAGATCCTATACGCAGAGTTCTGCCGCCCCATGTCTTTGCATCTGAAAACATAATGCGCGCGAAAGCTCCGATATCGTCAAGTGCAACCATTTGCCATATAGCATCTCCCGCCAATGGACCTCGAAAAATGAGCCCCTCGCGCCCATCTTTGAGTTTTCCTGGCTCTGGTAGGAAGATACTCTGAAAGTTTTCGATATAGGGCTCTGTGACTAATACTGAAACATGCTTTGTATACCAGCCATTTTCTTTTTGACTAAAGAATTCCTCTGACCTGTGCCAGTCTATTTCATGCTCAACCGAGGCCTTTGCATCATAGTGTGGAACAGGTAGTGCACCATTGGACAGGTTTGAAGCCGCGTCAAGTGAAGAGTGAATAAATAGCTCCACACCTGTCTGCTCTGCAACTTCCAGGGCTCTTAGCCCTTGTGATCGCTCGCGTGCCACAGATTTTTCACCAGCTGACCAAAAATTAGTATTTGAGAAAACCCCGTACACCCCATTCATTAATGTCTCAAGGCTCTCTTTATCTTCCAGGTTGCCGGTAACAAAACTTATTCGACCGGAACTAGACTCCTTCATATTATTTGCACGTTCGCTATTTGCATTACGTGTTAATATTTTTATAAACCAATCATTATCTTTATCACCCAGAAGGGCATTAACAACTGCGCGCCCCATTGCTCCGGTTCCACCGATAATTGCAATTGTTTTGGACATAGATCAACACCTATTGAAGTAGTAGAATAACGTCTTCGTTTAATAATTCTTTGTCATTAGTTTCTTTTTCTAACTTTGAGCTTCCTTAAAAGTCACTGTTCCGATTCCTGTCAGCAACACAATACTCTCTTGCATGCCCACAAGAGAGCTTCGGTAAGTACTAAGTCCCCAAATTGATATCAGGGTTTTGTAGCTGCGTGGAGTTACCCTCATTTACTCGGTTTGACCAATTTCGTCTAAGTTAGCATTTTTTGTCGTTTAAGCGCGTTGATTACGTCGCTCTCCTTTTCAAGACGACTACGAAATTCTGCTAAGTAAGAAAATGAGTTGAGCTCTAAAGGAGTTGAATCAATCCAGCGACATAAGACAAATAGATAGGAATCAACTACTGTACGTTTTCCAAGATAGCCATTACCACCTGCCTCCTCGAAGGATTTATCGAGCCTGCGAAAATGCATCTCAAGCTTTTCATAGGCATGCCGCTGAATATCTTTTCTAGCTTCTGGAGATGAAGCAAATCGCTCTGGTACAAAATGAGGTCCGAAATCTGAATGGACCTCGGAGCTCATATAAGAAAGCGCTTCTGCCTGACGGGCCCACTGAATAGGCTCATAGGGTGACAGTTCCGGATTTTCGGATAAGGAAGCAATATAGAGCAATATCGCTGTAGCTTCAGTTAAAACCTGACCATCATCAAGCTGCAGAGCTGGGACTTGCCCTTTCGGATTCAACAGTAGATAAGTGTTAGCTTGATGCTCTCCCCTCTCAAGGTTCACCAATTCAACCGGTACCCGTGCCCAAATCGAGGCGATATTAGGAGCGAGGGCGCAAGTTCCGGGCATAGCGTAGAGTTTCATTTTGAGATAATCCAGTGGAGTTTACAGAAGAGGATTCTATTTTTCGGATAATCATTCTAGAAATAGTAGTGACTAGCGGCGTTATTTCCTGTGACACATCTGTCAATCTATAGATGGTTACGACGCCTCAGTAATTAACCTATTAGGTATGGTGGTTCGTAATCTAAACTCTTTATATATTCAAGAGACTACTGTAAGGGGAATATAGAAGGTTCACCTGGGTTATTCTTAATCGTTAGATAAATAGGACAAAAACATCAATGAAAAACCCATTCACAACGGATAGCGCAGCGATGCTATTGATTGATCATCAAGTGGGGACCGCCAAACTAGCGCGCAACATTAGCCCTTCCCACCTACTTGCAAATGTACGGGCTCTAGCACGTACAGCAATCGAAACTGACATGCCGTTGATATTCACTACTAGTCAAGAAGAAAATTTCCAGGGTCCACTCTTTGCCGATTTGAAAAAGATCGCATCTAAAGCTCACGCCCAAAGGGTGAAACGACCCGGAGTAGTCGATGCTTGGACATATGATCCTTTCAAGTCTGCGGTAGTGGCAACTGGCCGAAAAAAGTTGGTGATGGCTGGTTTAACAAATGATGTATGCGTTGTTTATCCAGCTATAAGTGCTGTAGAGGATGGATACGAAGTACAAGTTGTCGTTGATGGAGGTGGTTCTCCAACCCAGGCTGCAGATGACATCTCGGTAGAACGAATGAGGAAGGCTGGAGTCGGTATAACTTCTACGAATCAAATAATGGCAGAACTCGCAATTGACTGGGCCAGTGAAACCGGTCGATCTATCCAGTCAATTATGTATGAAGAGATATTGAAGCCTTTAGTTGAGGGTTAAACTAACTTTTCGTCGATCTGGCCGGAAGTCTAATTCATGAAACGCCCCCATTCTGGCTCCTTACCAGGAAGAAAAGTCTTATTTAATCGTATATATAAATAGCTAACTATCTGGAAGGAAATTCTCCAACGCTGGCATCAATATACATAGAATGAAAAATGAACTGTTAAAAGGAGAGATTAATGGCATATCCAGAAATCACGCTTTCTGAGGAAACAATCCACAATCCGAAAGAACCACGTCACTTCATGCGTGTTAAACCAGTGCCAAGAACTGTGAGGGTATATCGAGGTGGTAAAATGATTGCTGAAAGTGATAACGCGCTACGAGTCACAGAGCTTGGAAAAGATATGTATGATCCTATATTCTATTTACCAAAAGAAGACATCATCGTACCTCTCATTCCAATTGATGGAAAGACAACCCATTGTCCACTTAAAGGCGATGCTAGTTATTTCACTTTGGATGAAACTGACGAAGAGATTGCGTGGACTTACGAAGCCGCGTTCGATTTTTCCAAAATAATTAATGGACTTATCGCCTTCTATCCCGATCAAGTAGTAACAGAAGAAGTTGGTGCATCATCATAAAGTGAATGACAATACTGATCAGTAAGATCTCCCTACAATCAGCTTGGTACCGGCTAGCCCATATGACAGGTGGGATGGTATATATACAATAGGGTTTATTAATGACCTCATTTACATAAAATGCAGCCGTACCACGATTTTTCGTACAGTCTACTGGCAGGAAGATATTAAAGTACAGAGTAGAATTGTAATGTTACATCGTAGATGTCTTCTATTTGTGGGTTATATATTATTTTCTGCCTCCAGTGCTTGGCTCTGTCGACGAACAACCCAGCTCTGAATTTTGTTTTCCTCTATACCTTGACTGCGCAGAATTTCACATACTGTATCAATGCCCTTAGGAGTACTTCGATTAACAATAGGTCGCATCCCTATTTTCTTATACTGCTTGGCTTCATCATCAGAGTCTACCGCTATAAAGCGCGTTAGATTTGGATATCTAGAGGCAACTATGTCTTGTAATGGTTTAAGAAGTTCATAACGGACGATTGTTACGAGAATGGCTGATCGCTCTGCGTAATCAATCGTTTCCATCAAGCGCATATCTGCTAAGTCACCAAATGCAACTGGATAACCCTCACTACCTACTGTTACAAAGCGATCATAATCCATTTCAATAGCATCATAAGCTATATTGTTAGCCTCAAGTGCGTCTGCGACCATACGGCCGACTTCATCCATCCCGAAGATGACTACTGGAGGTGTGTCAGCCACTGGTGTGATTTCTGATGTTGGTGCGCTAGCAGAAGATCTACTCCAAAGAAATCTTGCAAACTTATTTCCAATTTTTGCAAGTGCTGGAGTTAAAGCTAAGCTCGCAGCAACTCCTGTAATAACAACCCCTGAAGCTTGCTCCCCTAAAGCCCCGCGCATTTGGGGTACAGCCAGAATAACAAAAACGAATTCGCTTCCCTGTGCTAAAAGAGAGCCAAGCTGTATTGATCCCGGCAACGACCAACCAAGAGCTTGAGCAGAGATTGATATCAAAATAGCTTTAATTAGAAGAAGAAAAATTATAAATATTATTATATGGAGCCAATATTCAATTAAGATTCTCCAATCTAATGACATGCCAACAGATATAAAGAAAAAGGCAAGGAGTAGATTACGGAAAGGTTTTGCCTCGGTCTGAATAACATGCCGATGGGGTGACTCACTGATCATCATCCCACCAAGAAATGCGCCCAATGTAAGTGAAAGCCCTATAGCTCCAGTACTTGCTGCAGTAGCGATTACAATTAATAATGCTATTGCGGTAAAGATTTCCTCATTCTTTGTCTTAGATACTATGTTAAATAGAGGTTTAATAAAGTATCTACCAAGAATGATTGCAGTTAAAAATCCTATTAAACCTTTGAGAAAGGCAGATGAAATCTCTGATAGTAAGCCAATGTCTGTTGAAGATTGACCTTGACTCTGGATTGTGCTGGCAAAAACCAGAAGAAAAATTGCACATATATCTTGAAATATAAGTACTGCCGTAGCCGTCCTTCCAACCGGGCAGTTCCTTTGTCTTCGCTCGGCTAGGCTTTGTGCTACAACAGCAGTTGATGATAATGCAAGCGCACCACCAAGTAATATTGAATAGATAGGCGGTATTTGAAAAGATATTGCAATTACAGCAAAGGCGCTTCCGCACAATAAAATTTGTAGAGGCCCCAGAATAAAAATATCCTTGCGAACATCCCAAATATTTGAAAGGGAAAAGTGTATGCCAATGTCAAATAAAAGGAAAACGATACCGAGCTCAGCTAGTAAATGCGTAGTATCACTTTCTGGAATAAGACCTAAAGCGTGCGGACCAGCGATAATACCTGCAATTAGATAGCCAACAATTGGACTAAATCGAATAGACCTGGATATTACGATTGATAATATGCCAAGAAGAAGGACTGTGATGACAGGAGTAAGGGCATCTACTTCTTCCATAAATTTAAGACCGACTACTCTTCTAAATAGCTTATTCTTGATTGTAGGTGACTTACTTTTCCCTTAACTGCCTAACGCTTGGTTCTCAAGAAGCTTGTCCTGAAAGATTTCAAACTTAATACCATTGGCATCAGGATTAAAAAGGCGTCATATGTCAATTTTACAGGGAGCTGACATCAAACTGGACCTCTGTAATTAAGTTGGAATCCAGAGGGACTTTCCTTATGCTCAACCAGTTAATAAAGTGGTTAAATTCACCAACTTGAAATAATGTCTCAATACCAGCAGTGATGCTCTCAGAAATACCTTCTTTCAACAATTTTTCTCTTTCTTTCATGCGTATAAATACTTAGTTGAGGTCAATCACAGAGTACGTTCGCAGCTTTTTTCACCAACATGCATAGGATTTCCTCGCTCTATATTCCCTGGTATCACCCTTTGTGACTTGAAGTTACAAGAAAACTAATGATTCATGATGTACTCATTTTCCCTCTAGCCCTTCACTTAGTTATTTTCCCGTATCATGAATCTGAGTCGAAAATTGAAGGGATAAAACCTCAATAAAAACATCAAGTTAGGTAATATTTTCCGGTCGATTGCCCCCAAGCAGTCAAGCACTCAAATATAACGCTGTAGGTAAGTGGAAAGTTTTAGTAAAGAAGAGATGTAAGAAAGGAATTGTTGTCCGCTAAAAATACAACAACTCCCTTCTTCAACTAGAGCACAAAATTATTGCGTCTTTTGGGTGACGCTCAGTGGTGCGTTAATCCTGAACTCCGGCTAGCCTCAAATAAGAACCAAGATCGCCTTTCAGCCTGATCAATATACTCCTCCAGTATGCTCGCAGTTGCAATGTCACGATGCTCATCGCAAAGCTCATGGACTTTGCGCATATTCGCAATCATTTGCTGATTGTCTTCGGCAAGTTCCGTGAGCATATCTTGTGGGTCTACATAATCCGCATCATTATCTGAAGATCGTTGTAGTTTGGCGATCTGGCCAATGGAGCGAAGTGTGGTTCCCCCCAGTTTACGCACACGCTCTGCCAAAACATCGGTCATCTCAAAAATTTGACTGGCCTGATCATCAAACAGTAGATGGTAGTCCCGGAAGTGCGGACCGCTCACATGCCAGTGAAAATTCTTCGTTTTCATGTATAAGCCAAAGGTGTCTGCCAGTAGCGTATTGACGGCAGTAGTAATGCTACTCCTAGCGTTCTCGCCCAAATCAGTTGGAGCCTTAAGTCTGGCTTGATCCTTTGCGCTTACTTGTTCACTGGTTGCTTTTCTCATTGGAAGCCTCGTAAAGTTATGGCAAGGGGAGAGCTAGAAGAGTAGATATTATCTTGGCATTAGATTAGACGTCTGTAGGGCGACTTGCCAGTCAAGCCTGGGTCACTCTGAGACTTTCGCCTTCGTTCCCGCACAATATTTAGCAGGTGTCTGGTCTAAACCAAAAGCCTTCATCAGTTGCCTGCTTGCCCCAATATAGGACCCTACTGTTGCGCCTGACCAGTAGCCGGTATCACAAGTCAACGTGACGCAGTCTCCTCCGAAAGTTACAAAAGGCTGATCACGTACTATTTTGCATGTGCAAATGGCTTTGAGTGGATTCATTGGGTCGACGATACAGGGTTGATCCAGGCAATCCGTCCAAGGTTTACCTTCTGGACAGGAAAGCACTGGTTTAGTCGGTGCCTGAGCGAAAGAAAAAGTCGATAAGACTTTTTTTACACCGGTCGAGTCAGTCACAGGAATCCGGGCTTTACATGCTGACATCCCGAAGTTTAAACCCTTGTTAACATCACATTGGCAAATTGCATTTGAATCCGGATTTCTAGGGTCCGGGATACAAGGGGCGGAAGTGCATAAGACATATTCATTACTACAAATATTGCCTTCACTACTTTGAGGAGGCTTAGGCTTACCTTCTTCAGCCGCTGCGTTAAACCCTATAAAGGCAAGAGCAATCAAAATCATTATGAATAAGAATGAATGCTTCTTCATGCACATCTCCTTTATGAATCAAGGGGCGAGTAGGATGTAAGCAGACATTTACTCAAACTCAAATAATAGCAGTCGTTGATTAATGGTTGTTTCCATTTCGCTATCGACCAGACAGTGTGTGGGAACACCCAAAAACATGACCTTTATTTGGTCATTAGGTAGTCGTGGTCGTGGCTTATCCAAGCTTATTATGAAAAAAACTTATAGGATCAACTAAGGTAACTGCTCTATCTCGCTTTGCCTCTGGTAGATTCACCCAACGATATTTAAATTTTGAATATATCCGAAAAGTTTATAGACAGTATTACTGAGTAGTATTGAGCCATTTAACAATTGCATTATGCTCGATATTACCTATTGTATTCATGCTTGGATGAAACCTGCCATTAATTTTGAATATTTCGATATTATCTTTCTTCAACTGCTTGTAACTTGCATATGGTGAAATTTGGTCTGAATCTGAGAGTATTAGTAGAGTCGGAGTCTTTGAGGATTTTAAGAGGGGTTTTATGTTTGTATCCTTCAAATCTATGTTAGATTTTCTAAGAGCCAAAATCGCCCCGTTGCGTATGTCTCTCTCAGGGATAATCCTGCTAAGTATGGGGTGATCAATTTTTGCATAATTGTATACAGCCTCATCAAATTGCAGCATCGGAGCTAAAAGAATGATTCCACTGATATCTGATCTTGAAGTGGAAATATGTGATGCCGTTAAGGCTCCCATAGAGCTTCCAACAATATATATTTTTCCACCTTTGATGGTCCCTTCTTCAATTAGGTTGTCGATAAGAGCACTAATATATTGACTATCATCTACTCCATATTTCCTCCTGCCACCAGTATCACCGTGACCGAGAAGATCCGGAACAATAACCTGAAATCCAAGAAAGCGGAAATATAGAGCAGAATCCAACATAAACTCTTTTGAAGTACGGAATCCATGCAATAAGACTACCGTGCCAAAGTAACTTCGATCTAAAGAATTTCTATTTAAGTTAATCTTAACGATATTTTCTCTTTCGCCACGGTTTAATGTTACAGAGTAGTTAAGGTTATTTTCGTCTAAAGGTGAGCCGTAATAATAGCTTATACATACCTTTTTCTTAGATGGGCAATATTCATTTTTCCTAAAGTCTAACTTCTTAATACGTTCGGGAGTTATTCTGTCAACAAAGGAAAAGTTTTCAGCTTTTTCTATTGAGCTAGCTATTCTTTGAGAGCAGGCTGGGATAACTATGCATATTGAGATGACAGTTAGCACTCTGGCTAAAATTGACTTGGCTTTCATATTGCTTGAGTTCAATTAGTAACTGCAGTTTGTTCATTTGGCGCGTAGATAGATTCGCTGCTCCATGAATTACTCATTTGGTGATATCCCGCGCCTGTCTACTTTTGATCTATTACATAGTTAATCTTTTAAAAATATGAATCGCAAACCCATTAGGAAATTTATCCTGACGGACGAGCTTGTTAGTGTTTAAATAATATATCTTTTAAAGTGGTATATGTAATGTTGATTAAAATAAATATCTAGACGTAATCCTACTGCTGTCATTAGCGAGCCATAATCGTTTTATTTTTGAATAGTGCATACTTGACAGTAGAGTAGGGCGGTAGTTTTACCGCCCCTCCTTAACCCGCTTGCTTCGTCCACTTTCATGCCGTTCCCGCATATCGGAATCAATATAGCGATCGGTTGTGGCCATACTTGCATGGCCCGCATCATCACGAACATGTTCCCTGGGACGATATTTCACATCTTCGGAGATTCCAGTGTGTCTTAGCCAGTGCACCGTGGCAGCTTTCAAGTCTTCCGCATCTACACCAAGGCCTTCTTCAACCATCCGTTGGTAAGCGGCATCGAAACAGTTCTGTACGATATGTCGAACTTGGCGTGTACTGGTGGCAGGTCCCTTGCCGCGAGATTTTTGCACCAAGGGTGTCTGCTCATTGATGCTGGGCAGAGCAGGGAGCTGCAACTGGATTCTATAGCGCTTTAAGGCACTTAACATCTGGTTGCACACGGTAATGGCTCGGCCTTTATTACCCTTACCGGTGACGTGAAACCACCAGTTTCCGTCGCGATCTTTCTTGAAGTCACCCATAACGTGTGTCGATCTTTCATCGGCAACCAGCTCAGAGATACGCAGATACATAGCGAATAGGGCGTTCATAATGAACAATGTACGCTCGTGCTCAAGTGGTGACATCTCGGCCATAACCTCAGCAGTTTCCAACACATAATCCCACTGCAGATTGCTGATGCGCCTAACTACCTGGCTTTGTTGCTCACGCCGGATGAACTTACTTTTTTGCCGGATCAATGCCACAGGGTTGGCGGGAACCAAGCCTTCCTGAAAGAGGAAGTCGAAGAAAGAAGACAGTGCGGTAAAGATACACTTGATGGCCGCCTGAGATGGCCGGAAGTCCTTGGCGGATGGTGTCTTACCTGAACGAAACTCAACCTTAGATACACTGACTACGAATGGTCGCCAATCTTAATTAACAACACGTTCGCCGTTTCTAGTTTTAAACCGGGCGACATTCTTTGTACCGATCCAGGCAGGTGGCGGTTCAATACAGAACTGAACAAAATCCTCTATATGCTCACGCTTGAGTGACGAGATTGAAACTTCTTCGATACCCCAAGCCCACTGCAGTAGTCGTTCAAGTTCGCGGCGATAACTATTAAACGTTGCCTGGCTACCGTTGTAGCTGTAAAGAAACTTGAGCGTAAACTCCAGATCGGTATCCGCACCAGGAATCTGCTTACTGAGATAATGACTAGCGGAAAAGCTGGTGCAGCGGAATGGATTCTCAAGATTACTCAGGTTATCGATGATTGGTGCTGGTGATTGATTGGAGGCAGACATAGAAAGGAAATGAAGTTGTTGTTGGAATGCAGTGAACGGCCAAGTAAAGTACTTAATTGAACGACCAGTATTTGGCCTTGGATAAGGTTTTCAATTCTGCCTTGTCTTTAACTACTCCTAGTATGCTTAGAGAGAGTTATTAGCGATGGCATAGCATAACCCTTTCATTCTGATAGCGTTTAAGCACTAAAAGCTAGCCAACTATCAGCGAATAGGTTTGCCTCAACTTCTGAACAACGTACGCCTTAACAGCAATATCCCTGGAATATCGCCAATCCTCCTCAACAAATTGAGGCAGAAAAAACTCTGTATATGTAGGGCAGGTTCGCTCCGGAAGTCGTGATGCACCGTACCACACTTGCTGGCGGCGCATTCCAGGCGTGTGATATAAGAGAGAGTGTTAAGTACACTCACTCTCAGTGAGAGATACATGTCGCTAGGCATTGGTCGACATACCGAGATATAAGCCTGCAGATTGTTCTTTAGTTATTGGAGACCAAGTTCACGTTTATCTGAAAAACGCTTCTGCTGTCTTTCTACAGATCTATGGTTCAAAGGTGCGACTCGTAAGACATCATCAAGCGGTTGTGATCAAACAATATTTGGCGGGTGATTCCTAGTAAAAATCATTTCCTTTATCCCGCTGCCACCTAATCTCTACATAGTCTTGGATTTTGTTAGAGCGCCAAACTAGCAATAACTAAGAACAACAACCGTTGAACCTTCCGCAGTAGCGGTCGTGGGTAGGGTAGGGGATGCTGATGAAAACCACATCATATATTGCACTTTCGTTACTTTTAACTTCCACAGTTCCAATTTTCGCCACAGCCCAATTGGCTATTCCAGAAATAGGGATTTCGGCTTATCCAGATGAAATGTGCAAACGGGTTAAGCCGCATTTTGACAAGCTATTTAAAGCGCCAGTCGATGAATGCTTCAATGGAGTTGGTCAACCTTATCCAGAGTTAGTGGACGGCATCTGTTCAGTAGGAGAACCTAAACGCAACGGTACGCGGATTTGGGGAATGGCTGAATCTCCCCAATTTTTATACTGGGGAACCGGCAGTAATTTTCTCTGTACCGCACAAGCGTCACCAACCGCAGTATTGACACCGCTATTAGCCCCAACCCAGGGTTGGGTGTGCGAGTTTGCCGATGGGATACTTGCTCAGGAAAACCCAAACCTCAAGAACCTTGGGGACTGGCGGGCTCCCTCTGCCTACCGTATGGATACTTGTACACTTGAAGTCACAGAAGTTACTCCCACTTACGATCCGCTTCTACAGGACATCCTTGGATTACGCTCGGGTGGCTACGCGGACGATGTGATTTTTCTTGCCGGGCCGGGTGGTATACAGGAGGGAATTGCCGGCGTTGGCAGTGGTAACAGCATTATCATGTTGGCTTGGCAGGCAAGTACCGGACGGTATTTGGGGTCAAAGAAATTTTCTGAATATTCGAATATCCGTGAGTTTCTTAACTACGAAGGCGTTTTATATACCGGTGTGCGATTGCAAGAGGATCTTGGTGGGGCGGGCCGGGTTCTGCGTTGGATGGGTAATCTCGATGATCCATTCCATTTTGAAATCATCGGTACTATGGAAAGTACTCCGGCAGACATGACGATACACAACGGGCGTATATTTTCGTCTACCTGGCCGAATGTTGATATTGAAACAGGAGAGGTGCAAGCCTACGCCGGGATAGTGATGAGTCCCCAAATACCTTCGGGTGGCTTCATGCCCAATGATGTCGAAGAGTGGGAGGAAGTTTGGAATATTAGCGAGTACGAGCCAGACCCTGTCAGCGCTCGAGCCTATGCCGGTGGAGATATTACTTCATGGCGTGGGAATCTCTACTGGGGTACGATCAACTTTCCGTTCGGTGGATTCAGGAGCCATGTTCTCGCCTATGGTGAGACATGGGGTACTCCTATTGGAGAGCTGGACACCATTATGGCAACCCATAGAGCAACAACCGTATTCCGCGGGGACAACTTTGAAGGAGAAGGGCAGCCAAATGTTGAAGTTCTCTATGGGTATGAAAGGGTTCAGGCTTGGGACCCCGATCTCAACAAGTTTGTGGAAACTCAAACCTTGTCAGGGCCTCCAAAGCTAGGGGGAGCCGGACTGGGCTGGCTGTTTAATGTATACACTTGGCGCCTGGGAGTGACTGGAGACAATCTGTATCTGGCTACACTTGACGTCAGCTCACTTATACCGAGTGTAATTGATCTTGCGGGTGAGCTTCCCTCGGAATTGCTGATGCTTCTTGAGGATGCGTTATCCAGCCCATCAATCTCTGGTGCAAAACTCTATCGTTTTTTCTCTCCAGATCTACAAGCAATCCCTGCCACTATAAATGGTGTAGGTAATTCGGGTAATTTCGGTTTCCGTACGATGATCAACCACCCAGCTTTTATGTGGCTGGGCACCGTAAACCCCTTCCATCTAAATCCCGAAGGGGGTTGGGAGTTGTATCGGTATGCACCGACCACACCGGTTCAACAGAAATCCGTGGATGGGGCGAGGTCTGATTAGTTCAGTGTCTTCACTGTAGCCGAATTTGCAACCCATCAAGGAGTTAAGGGTTTGGATTGTGTTATGACTGTGCTGGATGATGGATGAAAGCTCAGCCGGAATTGGCGAAAATTAAACACTTATCCTGGACAGTCCAACTGTGTGGACGGCCAAGTAAAGTACTTAATCAGTATTCATATAAAGCCGTTCTTTTAAGTCTGAGCCCTTAAAAGTTTCTATTCTTGATAAATAGAATCAGACAACACATTTCTGAAGGCCAATTTCAAACTACTCAAAGAGCATTGTCATGAAAAAGGTTTTAGTGACCGGCTTTGAACCATTCGGGCATACGCCAATAAATCCTGCAGAATCGGTAATGCGTGTTTTGGATGGTACCCGTATTGGGAATTCAGATGTTTTTGGAATCCTGGTTCCTAGTAACTTCTTTGAGTGTATTGACGTAGTAACTAGCGCTATAGATGAGCTCCGTCCACAAATAGTGATCATGATGGGTGAATATGGTGGGCGATCGATGGTTACGGTAGAGCGAATTGCTCAAAATTTTAACGATTCTACTCGATACAACCTAAAGGATAATCGTGGCGTAGAGATGCAGGGCGCACCTACGGTTGCCAATGGACCGGTAGCCTATCGTAGTAATCTTCCTCTCAGAGCTATGGTTAGGGCAATGCGTGAAGCCGGAGTGCCTACAGATATTTCGGATAATGCCGCCACTTTTTGCTGTAATCACTTGATGTATGGCGTTTTGCACTTTATTGCCAGCAATCAGCTGGATATACGCGCAGGGTGGATTCACCTCCCGCAATTACCTCAAGTAGCGGCTTTGCCCGAAAACCTTGGTACACCCAGCATGTCCAGAGAGACCTCAGCACTTGGTGTCCATGCTGGAATAGAGGCCGCATTGCTACATACTGAGGATATTGATGTTCCTATTCCATCCAAGTTTCAAGTCTAAGACCTACTGAAACTATTAAGAAGGGTTTTGAAAATGGAGATTGAATGTCTTTGGGAGTGTAACGATGGATTGGGAGAAACACCCATCTGGCATGCAGAAGACACTTCTATCTACTGGGCGGATCATGTCGGCCCTTCGGTTGATTTGGCAGGGCCCCGGCGGCCATCGATTCGGCGGCTAAACATCTCTACTGGTGAAAGAAAGACTTGGGAAATGCCGGAGCAGGTAGGGTCCTTTGGTTTCCGTAAGGGGAGAGGGTTAGTTGGCGCTGCCAATTCAGGATTCTGCACCATTGACCTCGAAACAGGGGAGTTTGAGACAGTTGTTGATCCGGAACCGACTCTACCCCAAAATCGGCTAAACGATGGAAAGATCGATCGAAGAGGGCGTTTTTGGTGCGGTAGTATGGATACGCAATTGAAAGGTAAAGTCTCTCATTTATATTGCCTTGAGCCTGATTTTAGCGTGCGCCAGGTTGCTAAAGACTTTTCCTTTGTATGTTCCAATGGGATTGCTTTCGACCCAGAGGACACTCGTATGTACTTTGGCGATACCATTGGTGGCATGGTCTATGTATTTGACTTGGATATGGATGAGGGCCGTATCAGTAACCGAAGGCCGTTCTTTTCAGTTCAAGAGCGTAAGCCCGCGATTGTAGATGGCGCAACAGTCGATGCTGAAGGGTATTATTGGTTTGCTTTGAATCTTGGCGGTAAGGTTTTAAGGATTGATCCTAAGGGCCGCCTTGATCGTGAGATTGACCTACCGATCCGAAGTCCCACCTGCGTCACATTCGGCGGCGACAATTATGAAACTCTCTATGTTACTTCACAGCAATCATTTGTAACTCCTGAGGAACTGGCTCGTCACCCGCAGCCAGGTAGTATTTTTGCTATTCATGGCCTTGGTGTTCGGGGGCTCCCGGAGCCAAAGTTTGGAGCTTGAAAAGCTCCGAGTTAGGATCACTGATGAGTATCTGTCTAGCTTATTGACACAGGATAATTTTGCAGATACGTAATCTCCAAAGATTAGGGCACCCAAACCGAGTAAGAATGGATGTGGGTGCCCGCCTGGTACTTGTTAGTTATCGTTTAGATCGTAAACAATAAATTTCTCCCAGGAACCTATTGCTTTGCGATTCGCATTAGCCCGGCCATCTGATTCTGCAACGATGAAATTACCATGTTCTGGGTTGTATAAGGAGATCACGTCACCATTTTGTAAACAGCCCGAATTGTCTGAGTGATTGATCAACTTAAATGTTTCCCAGCTGTACCTAGCCGTTCTATCGACATCTAAAGCACCACTTTGTTGGGCACTGTAGTAATAACCATCGGTGCTTTGCAGCCATACGTCATCCCCGTCTATTAGGCAACCTTGTTGCAGGCTATTTCCTGTAAGGACAATAGTCTCATGGCTACCAATTACTGAGGCATTGGCGTTGGCAGTTTTGCCATTTCCTCCATTACCTGCGGCGCCCAGATACTTCCCGTGGGCACCTTTAAGTGCCACTTTTAAGGATTTAACGGGGGGCTTTCCGACAGCCATATAACCTACAACTGCTTTTATAGTTTCCTCTTTATTGCTGTTTGCCTCCTGTACCATCAGGCTCATTTCAAATGTGCCAGTTTTCTTATTTCTGACACGCGTACTTAGTGTTTCATCCCTGTCACTACCTTGTACTTGGCTGATCAGTAAGTAATCCTGTAAGTCGACCCCGACAGTTTCAAAGTCCGGGGAGCCACTCAAATTATCTTCCAGTGCAACGGCGCCAATATGAAGCTGCAATCCATTGGCAATTGAGTAACTACCAGCCTCCATCACTACATAATGCACCACTTCCGATGTATGGATGCCATCGTTCCAGGCAAACTCCGCAACACGCACATCGAAGCTGGTTGAAGTGATATTGCGAATCTCAGTTGTTATCGGGTCAGTGCCGGCAATACCAATTACTGAAGCAAACACCACAGGGTTTTCATAACTGAAGTCCAACTCTATAGTAGTCCATTCGTGATTTATCCCGTAAGCCTTATCAGCCTCGCCACCTACAAAGCGCCGGTTAGTAAAACGCACTACATCGACCTTTTCACCTTCATGGAGCAATTCCATATCTTGTGACTGATCTTCTACGTTAATCAGATAGCATTCACCGTTATCGGCCTCTGCCATACGTAATATTGTTGGATCAAAACCGTTAAAGCTTACATTTTGATGTAAAAGCACATCGTTTGAACTCTCGCAGTTACCATGACCGGTATTAGTTTCTGTGTCTGTTACATTATTGACCTGGAATCCACTCACCGAAGCCATTTCGATAGTAGATGCGTTATTAGCACTGGCCAATTCCCACATTTCTCTATCCGTTAAATCATCTACGTTTGCTTCCCAGCCAAAACTTAAGGTCTTTCCATCGACTTCTAAAGTTGTCTCCCACACATGGCGGGTCTCTGCCCAGCTCCAGTACCATTTACTCTTAATCTTGGCTTGTGACACAGTAAAAATGAAATTACTAAAGCTTTCGTGAGTCTGCGTATTACCAACAACTGTTGCCCAGACTTGTTCATCAGCACTACAGCTGTAAATTTCTACAACCTCCTCATTACGAATAAAGGTTTTGGTATCCAGGCAGTGACGATAAACAGCCACATAACCATCACCCTCACGTGCAAACAACCAGTTCTGGAAACTGGTTGCTTCATCGAATTGCTCTGTTGGCCAATGCAAATTTACTGGTGCAGTTAGAAAGTCATCTACAGGTAAGAAGTCAGTTGCTCTGTTAACACCATCCATAAAGCGCAGCTCCATCGCAGGTTTGTACAAAACCATGGCTACATTCTCATTTTGCTTTATATAGGGTAAGTGCGTGTTCATTTGCTCCTGGCCACCAGCCTTCCAGCCACCGTATTCCGCACCTGAACGAGTATAAACCGGTATAGTACCGGTTGTTGCTATCCAGGGCAGCTGCTGCCAACCTGCATTCCCCGCATGGAAATCCTGGTATGACGATAATTGCACATTGCCATGGCGATACAGATCCATGGTTTTTTCTGAAATAATTGAGCTTGTGGTGAAAGGTGCACTGGTTTCAGTAAGAAGAACACCTGACATGTCGACTACGTCATCTGCCAGGTTAGACTCCACAATCAAATCTTCCAAAAAGAAGTTCAGACCGGCAAGTGGATTCAGGTAATATTCCAGCATCTCATCAATCAGTTCTGGGTGGGCATAGGCGCCGGCAGATTGAGAGAAAATTAACTTATCTTGGAGGTCCAACCCAGCCCATACGGTATCAACTTCAGTGATAGGGTGGCCGGAAGAATAGCTTATGTTAATCTCACCATTAAGTTTTTCAAGGCGATTATAGGCAACACTGCTTACATCTAGTGTAGTCATGGCAAAAATATCCATATGGGTACTACCCGTAAAATCTTGTGGACCTTTGCCAGTAATCAACGCGGTATATCGTGCGAACTTATTATTCAAGAAGTTAAGATCTTGGTGAACACCTTCATAGGTCCTTGAATCGACAGCTATAGCAGCACCAAGGTCATTGGTGACCATAGCGATATCATTAAGAAAAATGAGGGCAACCTGTCCAGCTAGGGTTTTAATCTCTGTATCCTGGGCATAGTCGTATAAATTTAACAATGCTGTCAGGGAAAATGGGCTATAAACATTTGAAGTAGACTCATATACTCCAAACTGCTTTTTAACCTCCAGATAACGTACAAGACGCTCCCTTAGTTTTTCGGGCCCACCACCTATATCCCAACCTTCCATTTCAGATAGTAACCAGCTGGAAGATAGCCACATAAGTATGTGATTTTCAGAAGTGTAAACTCGCTTTCCTTCAGTATCTTCATCCTGCCAATAAGGTAGTTTGATAATTTCACTCAGGATAATATCATCGTACTCATCACTCTCCGCCAATAGCCTAATATATTCTATCAGGCGCATATCAGGGTTTTTGTAAGCGTGCTTTCCTGGTGTAAAAAGATCGGTCAGCCCCCGAGCCAGAGCCTCTTTATCCAGTGGTAAATCATAATATGCCCTGAGTACATAATGATCGTTATTAGGTTCGGCTTTGGATGAATCAAGAACGCGTTCGATATAAGCTACCTGCCGATCACGGAAGGCATTTAAATATGCAGGATGCGAGGACGTATCATAGTCTGTAAGGCTCCACAGCCGCGCACCGTCCTCGGAATTCTGCCCCCCCGTGGTGAACCAGTCCGATATATCGAGATCCATGCCGAAGTAATTTAATGCCGTGACTGTACCATCGGCAACGCCGTAGAAGAAATTAAGTGAACCTTCAACCACGGTCGTTAGTCCATCGTATATCCACTCTCCGGTATCTACAAAGAAACCAATTGCTGACGTTACACCATCCTCTACAGTTGTAACGACATCCTCAATAATCTCTTCAACTCTCTCTTCAACAGTATCCCAAGTATCAACAACCCAGGTTGTAAATTTATCCCACAATCCTGCATGGGCATATGCTGGTAAAATTAGAATAAACATAAGTGCGATACACGCACCTATTTTTTTGAGCTTCATGATCAAGTCCTATATTGTTTTTTTTGACCAAATAGAAGTAACTCTTTGGAGGGGAAATATTTTTTGTTAAAAATTAATCATATAATTTAGAAAGTTCCACGAATTTCATGCAATGCCGCATATTAAATTATTATTGGATAAAGTAAGTGATGTATGCTGGCTGTTCGAACTTCAAAATTCGTTCAGCAATGTAAGACCTTGTTGTTGATCGGGTCAAACAGAGATGGCGTATAGTGAGAAACTGATCTCACGAAGCTTTTAAAAGTTGATTCTGCAATCTCATGAAATATTGCGTTAATAATTTCGTAATACTCTTAGGTTTCTGTGTTGAGAAAGTGACTTTGGCTCGCCTTGTGCAAATGGTTTATCTAAATAAATCTAATTAGCAAAGGCATGTCTGTCGCAACTTGTATTAGTAGCTAATAACTGAAAAGATGTGAATTCGATACTATCGTCTAAAGCTAAACTAATCACTACTGATTAACTTGATACCTTCCGCCGAATAAATCAGATTACTTGACCTTGAACGGACAGAACACCTTCCGATAAAGACAACTGATAACTGAATGCTCAGGTAGTGAACGGTAATTTAATGGAGCTGCCGCAAATCGATAGCTAAAACTGTACACCTCACTATGGATTTCACTTTTCCGACTTGGTATAGATATTGTTAGAGGGCTATACATTACCAACTGGTTAGCAATTAGGAAACTGTTTAGTCCGCTAGCTTCTATCTCTGAACGTGGCTGATACACAAAGGTAGGGCAGAGTGATAATAAGTTATCAATGAGTAGTGATTTAAAATCCGCGAGCCTAGCCAAAATTAAATAGAGCGAAAGGGGCCCACCCCGAAGGGTGGGAAATACCTTAATGGGTTTGATGCTCTAAAGCATTTAGGAAAGTTGCAATATCATCTACTTGTTGTGTGCTTAATTTCTGCCCCAATTGGTACCAAGCCATATCGTAAATTGCTTGTTCAATGGTTTCTACACGCCCGTCGTGGAAGTAAGGAGCGCTTCTGCTTATATCGCGTAACATTGGAACTTTAAACATCATTTTATCTTTTTCAAGGCCTGTAACTTTATAACGACCTAAATCTTCTTGGTGTGGATATTGGTTGACTAGCCCCATCTTCTGGTACATGTTTCCACCCAAGGTTGCACCATTGTGGCATGCCGAACAACCAGTGTTGATAAAGGTTTGCAAGCCCTTTAACTCACTTTTTGTCATAGCCTGATCATCGCCGCTCATAAAATCATCAAAACGATCATTCGTAATCAGGGTGCGCTCAAATGCAGCTATGGCCTGAGCAATATTGTCGTAAGAGATAGCATTTTCTTTACCAAAGGCGTGTTTGAAACTTTCTTGATATTCGGCAATTTTTGAAATCTTTGTCTCAACAGCCTCTTCTGAAGGCATTCCCATCTCTACAGGGTTTAGAATTGGACCTTTGGCCTGTTCCTTCAGGTCCTCTGCACGACCATCCCAGAATTGAGCCATTTGGAATCCTGAATTCCAGACCGTTGGAGAGTTTCGATCACCCTTGGTACCAGGTAAAGCTCCCGGTGATGTCGCTTCATTGTCAACGCCCGAACCGTTGTAGTTCCCTACTTGATGGCAGCTGTTACAGGACTGGCTATCATTGACTGAAAGCCGTTTGTCCATGAACAGTGTTTTTCCAAGCTCAACCATAGCTGGGGTGTCATTCTCACTGCCTGGCATAGTTTCTGAGAGAGTGCCGAACATAATTTTTGATTGTTGACGTAATTGATTTATATCAACTTCGGCTGTTGCCGTTGTTGATAGCAAGCTTGCTGCCGCTATCAAGCCGCCAATGATTGGAAGCTTTAGATCTCTTTTCGAAAAAATTTTCTTAATCACTTTGGTATCTCTCCCAAATCTCAAAAAAGAATGAAAACTAACCTATTTTTAATCAAAGTTAGACGGTGCCACTATATAGGGGAGCTCGTTCAGCTGATACCATGATTTAACAAAAAACTTGTTGATTTTTGGAATATCCAGAATTGTTCACAAAATATTTTTTCAAATATTACTCAGATCTTGACCTACACATTGAGGGCACTGTATTTGACGAGATTGAAGTCTTGCGATTTACCTTTGAAAATTGCAGGGCAATTTCTGAGATGGGGAGGAAGTGTAGAGTTGAGGGGATACTTATCGGCATCTCCAAAGAGAAATGATTCGTATTTCTGCTAGCCGGTTGGTGGTATAATATTTGCTCGAACGATAAATGACTCCTCAACTATTTGAATGTGGTTAACTTTTTAGTTAGAGTTTTTAGCTTTTAGGAAGATTTTAATCTTATTGTTATATCTGTTTAACTTTTATATTGATCTACGTACCTCTAAATAGAGGCATTCAGCTACCAATCTAGCTACCGGACTTAACAAGAATCTCTTCGATCAATTCCTTTAGTGAAATTGGGTACTTTACCAATTAGTCCGCCTTTTCGGGGAATTACATTCTAGAGCCACCTGAGAATCTCTGTCGATACTCCCGAGGAGAAAGAGTGGTCTGCTTGTGAAACATTTTCCGGAATGCGCTGATATCCTCATATCCCACTTGCCAAGCGATCTGTTCGACTTGCAATGTGCCCGTTTCCAATAGCTCGCGGGCCTTAATTCACGAGGGCCTTCTGCCTTTCAAGCTCAAAAGGTTATATCTAACTCTTCGGTTATAACTTTTTGTCTCTCAAGGAGATCTTTCTTGTATCTATCTGTTGACTCTCAAGTGGCTTGAGAGTCCATACTTCAACTCACGCGCAGAAGGGCGAACAGATAGGTGGAACTATGTTTAGAATCGGTGAGTTTTCAAAAATAGCCCAGACCGCTGTTTCACAATTACGGTATTACGATCAAATTGGTCTGTTTCAGCCTGATCACACAGACGAGTCCACAGGGTATAGATACTACAGCACTAATCAGTTGCCTGAATTAAACCGTATTATCGCCTTGAAAGAGCTGGGAATTTCGCTTGAACAAATTAAAGTCATGGTTCTTCAGGACGTATCGGTGCAAGAAATTCAAGGTATGTTACTGCTGAGAAAAGCACAAATAGAGCAAACAGTTCAGGAACAAATTAATCACCTAAAGATCATTGAAGCACGCCTAAAAGAGGCTGAAAGGCCTGAGAGTTTGAATTTCGATGGAATTATTCTAAAAAGCATTGCTGAGCAGCCTTTCTATTCTGTTAGAAAGATAATGCCAAACCTATTTGACACAATCCACTTGGTGACCCAGCTAAGGGAATATGTACCTGACGTGGCGGGGAAAGACCAGCTTGGCCCTCTAACGATCATACTTCACGGTAATGCTTTTAGTATTGAAAACGTAGATATCGAAGTAGGGTTTCCAGTTAAGAGGAGTATCGAAAGAGTTCTACTGCTACCTGGAGGAAGTGAAGTTAAAGGACGGGTTCTCCAATCAGAGCAGAGTGTTATTTCTACGATCAGGGTAGGAGCATTTGAAAACGGGTATGAGAAATATGCTCAGCTAGGTAGGTGGATAGAGAATAGTGATTTTCAAATATCAGGGCCTGCAAAAGAAATATTTATAAAGCCACCATCCCAAGGGGACCCTGAAGATTGCGTTTGTGAGATTCAATTTCCGGTAACAAGGCCAACCACTTCTGTTTGAATATATAGGTAAAGCCCTATAGATATCGAACAGTAAAACATATTAAAAATCAGATTTTAATGAATAGGCAATTAAGGCTTAGGGGTTCGTATATCTTAAAAACAGAATACTTTATTTTTACGTCATAATTTTTAATTGGGAGAGTGCAAATGAAGATTGTCAATCAAATTAATATCAACACTTCTATTGATAAAGTGTGGGAAATATTATCAGGTAATTTTAGCGAGATTAGTAGTTGGACCAGTGCTGTTGTTGTATCCACTGAAAATCCAGATTTACCGAAAGGTGATGGTCGAAAGTGCGAGTTGCCTGATGGAGCCATTGCCAGTGAAACATTAGTGAATGTGGATAGTGGTCAGCACACTTTTTCCTATGAGGTAAAGCTATCTAGTATGCCATTCTTTGTTAGATCCATGATTAATACTTGGAAAGTTGAACCGGTTGCTAATGGGCAGTCACGAGTTAGCTTTGAAATTGGTGTAACTTTGCTCCCCATATTTGCTCAGATTATGGGAGTGCTAATGAAGAGGCAGTTTAACAAACTTGCCAAGGTTGTGCTTGAGGAGTTGAAAGTCTTTTCAGAAACCGGAAAAGTCCATCCGCGAAAAGAAGAACAAATAAAACTTAACATAGCTAAGGCCGCTTAGCAGTAATATCAACAGGCAATAATGATATCTCTGGGGGGCTGAGTACCTACAGCCCCCAAATATTTCATATTGGCTACCCTTAAGGTTTTTCAATGTCGTATTCAGTAGACTTAAGACGTCGAGAGGTGGCAATAGAGGGAGCACCTGAGATTCATTCAAACAATAAGAAGCTCAGTTACATACCTCAGCAATTTTTGCGATATTACCATACAAGAGAAACTGTAGAGGAGTTGGTGTTAGATATTCACTATGATGAAAAATTCCCCATATTTGTCTGTGAAGACAGCTCCGGAATATATATTCAAGTCGGTGTGATTAGTTACGATATTTATCTTCCACTACAGCAGCAACCTTGCCTGAAGATTGTTTATGGTAGGAAGTGGCGGGTAGAGCTTGAGTTACCAACTTCCGAAATCATCTGACTCCATGTTTACTGGTCGTAACTCAATTGATAAGGAGACCATAATAGGAACTCCGGAAAACCTAGTAAGGCCGGATAAGGACTCCTGAGCCTCATTATAGGGTAGGGCGGTAGTATTACCGCTCCTCCTTTACCCGCTTACTCCGCCCACTTTCATGCCGCTCTCGCATATCGGAATCAATGTAGCGATCGGTCGTAGCCATACTTGCATGTCCCGCATCATCGCGCACATGCTCGCGGGGGCGGTACTTCACATCTTCAGAAATACCCGTATGGCGGAGCCAGTGAACAGTAGCAGCCTTAAGATCTTCAGCATCTTCCCCTAAGCCTTCTTCAACCATCCGTTGGTGGGCAGCATCAAAGCAGTTTTGAACAATCAGGCGAACCTGTCGGGTACTGGTAACCGGTCCCTTGCCACGGGACTTGTGCACCAGAGGTGTCTGCTCATTAATGCTGGGCAGAGCAGGGAGCTGCAAATAATTTCTGTAGCGCTTCAAGGCCTTCAACATTTGATCGCAAACAGTGATCGCCCGGCCTTTGTTACCTTTACCCGTAACGTGAAACCACCAGTTTCCGTCGCGATCTTTCTTGAAATCACCCATAACTGGTGCCGATCTTTCATCCGCAACCAACTCAGAGATTCGCAAATACATAGCGAATAGGGCGTTCATAATGAATAAAGTTCGCTCGTGATCAGTTGGTGATGTCTCGGCCATGATCTCAGCAGTCTCCAGGACATAGTCCCACTGCAAGTTGCTGATTCGGCGCACAACCTGGCTTTGTTGCTCACGTCGAACAAACTTACTTTTCTGGCGAATCAGTGCCACAGGATTGGCTGGAACCAAGCCTTCTTGATAGAGAAAATCAAAGAAGGATGACAATGCAGTAAAGATGCATTTGATCGCTGCCTGGGATGGCCGAAACTCCTTGGGGGAAGCCGTCTTGCCAGCACGAAACTCAACTTTGGACACACTGACTACGAATGGCCGCCAATCGGCATTCACAACGCGCTCGCCATTTTGTGTTTTGAATCTGGCAACATTTTTAGTCCCGATCCAGGCAATTGGCGGCTCAATGCAAAACTGCACAAACTCCTCAATGTGTTCGCGCTTCAGAGTCATTATTGAAACTTCTTCAATGCGCCACGCCCATTGCAGCAAGCGCTCAAGTTCACGGCGGTAGCTGTTGAACGTTGCCTGGCTGCCGTTGTAGCTGTAAAGAAACTTAAGCGTGAACTCCAGATCGGTATCAGCACCAGGAATCTGCTTGCTGAGATAACGGCTAGCTGAAAAGCTGGTGCAGCGAAATGGATTCTCAAGATTGCTCAGGTTGTCGATAATTGGTGCTGGTGGCCGGTTGGAAGCAGACATAGAAATATGGAGTTGTTGTTGGAATGCGGCAAATTATACGGAAAATCGGGCATTTATAAAATATCCGATATTCACAAATATCGGAAATAGTGGGCTTGTAACAAGCCCTCTAGCTTAGTAACTTTGGACGCCCAACTAAAGTACTTAATTTTTGCCAACTAAAACACTTAATTTCCAACTAAAACACTTAATCGTGCGTCCATCTACTCTAGTTCCGGCCGAGTAATCTTCATTTTTTGCACCTGTGTTCTAAGGTTCCACCGTTTCAAGGTTACAGCGTTCCAAGGTTTCCAGGTTTCCAGGTTTCCAGGTGTTTTCGTATACAATCATTGGAGCGCATCAAAGCCTTTTCCTAAGACCAAATTACTCACGCAACTCTGAAAAACATTTGGACAAGTGAGCTGAAAAGAACCGTGCTAATAGGTTTATAAGTGAATCTACCTATGAAATACACTGGCAACTTCATGTGGATGAAGCTGATCAAAAAAGCGCCTATAAGCTAAGTACACTTATGGCTTTCGTTCGAATAGCCACTTATAGATCTAGCATTTAAGCTAGATACCCTGCCATAATCCGTTAAAATAACATTATTACGGATTATGGTTTACCCCTATTTCGAGGCCTTTAATGCCCAAATCTGGTCAAGCTCGCGTCCCTACACGAGAACAACAAAGTCTGCTATTCAAGGTGATACAGGACCACCGCCACCCGGAAAAGAATACGGCCATCATGCAGATCAGCTTTAAGCTGGGGCTTCGTGCACAAGAGATCGCTCTCTTGCAAGTCAAGGAAGTTGCCAAACTTAATTCTATGGGCACTGAACTCAAATTGTTGGAAGTGATGAGCCTACCTGCAGCCTATACCAAGGGTGCAGATGCCATGGGGCGCTCCAAAAGCCACTACCAACGCAAAACAATTAGCTTTGATATCGAGAGTTTTGACAAAGTGGTTCGGCAAATTGAAGCTTTAGCAAAATCTGGCGCTGACGTTAACCCTGAAAACTTTTACCCGCCAGTTAAGCACCATAAAGGGAAATCGCGGGATCTCCCCATGGTCGATCTGGATCTCCGCAATGCTCTTATTCGGTATTTGAACTTACGGCTTGGCAAGGGGGAAAGACTAAAGCCCTCTTCCCCTCTTTTTATCACCCAAAAAGGTGGCCCCTACTCTCCTAATACACTCCAAGAACACATGGCTTTGATACTGCGTGATTGGGCTGGCATAGAAAAAGCCAGCTCGCATAGCGGGCGTCGATCGCTAATTACCAATGTTATCCATAAACAGAAGAAATCAGTGAAGGTCGCGCAGAAAATAGCTGGGCACGTGAATCCATCAACAACTCTCATCTATGAAGAACCACCTGAAGAAGTTCTTGAAGATGCACTGAATAACTTAGATTAGATTCTCCAGGAATCAGGCGTAAATCCAATAAGTGGCTATCATAAAGTTATAGATCGCCCCCCTTACAGCCTCCGGATTACTATAAGTATTCGCTGTAGATGCCAAATAGGAATCAGGGCGTTTTTGAATTATCAATCAGATGATTCAACACTCATCCGCCCCGGCCATTCAAACCCATTTGGAAAAATTCTCATAGCCCTTATCTTTATTCCAGGAGTAAGTTTTCCTTAGCTTTGATAGTTGGAAAAATTTCCCCCTGAAAGAAGCTTTAACCGGTGTGTTGCGTCGATAAGATGCCCTGCCATCTATTTCACTGTATTCGATCCATTTACTGTTTTTCCACTCGTAAAATGTGGTTGTGAATCCACTACCACTAAATTTTACCGCCAAATAATCGAATGGATTCTTTCCTAAAGTTTTGGTTTGTTTATCTTTTCCTTTAATGTCATTAATATGAACACCGCAAAGACTATTTCCTTTTCTGTAGCTCTTCAGTATTTCATATCTTACCCATGGCCTGAGATATGTTGATGTACCGATAAGCACGCAAGTTGAAGTTGTTCCCGCAACACCATTATTGATAAGTCTCTTCAAAGCGATACTACCGGTCTTACGGGCCTCTTCCCAAATTGATGCATCATAAAACCCTGCACTCTCTCTGTCCGATTTCGTTAGCCAGTGGTTTCTTACGACATTTGCTCTAAAATCAATTACGTCTTTGTAGTGAAAACTGAAGAAAACTCTTTTTGCCATATTATATTCTTCTAAATGTAAGATTAGGGTTGTTTGCCGGCCATCCAGTCTTTAATGTTTACCCACTCATTTATATTTCTATGTATGTAAAAATTATCATTTGTGAGGTCGAAATAAGGGTATAAGCCCAAATATTCTCTGCCTTCAAAATTTTCACCATCATCCATGATTGGCGCAACTGCAACTTTCCCTTTTTTAGCATCCATATAACCAAGCTCCCAAGGCATCCAAAGAGAACCAGAAGCAGATTGTGATGTTAAGTAAATTAATGATGAGCATCGATCCATGCGACTCCTTAACGTTGAAGCTGTTTCTGTAGTCACCCTTCCTCTATCAAGGTGATTGTCTTCTATCCAATCTATATAGACCTTGAAACCTTTCTCCTCGAGCATCTCCTTGATAAGCTTGACAACTCTTGCGTCGTCAAAAGAATGGGAAAGAAATACGTCGTAAGTGTCGATAAAAGAGAAACTTTCACTCATCTCTTTAAGGCGTCTTTTTGAATAAAGTTTTTCGCCCGCCTCATCTAAAAGGTGAGACTGTCGCCGGTTATAACGCCTGATCAAGTCATTTTTGTTTAAGAGAGCCAACCAATATCCCATAGAGCTTTATGAATTTAAAGGTTTTATCTTTGATAATTTTTCCTTAACAAAAATTATTATTCTGCTAATTTACAAATCTCAGCAACTGTTTCAATTAGCTCTTCGGGATGGGCGCCCTTGTCTCCAAGTTTTAAAAATAGCTCCTTTAATCTGCTAGAAAATCCGACACTGTTTTGAACCTCAAGATTCATTTCATTCCATAAAACTTCAGCCATATATCCCGTGGCTCCAACAGGGATTAGAAAAAGCCCCTTATTTTTGGCAATCTCATACTCTTCGCGCATGCCACTTGAGGGAATAACATTTTCCCCATCAAATTTATTACCAAATAAAAACAAGGCAATTCCGGCGTAATTAATCATATCTTCTCTGTATTTCGACCACATTTCAGACAAAGGGATCTCTCCTTTTGTAGATTGCGGAAAAGGTCGCAATACAAGTTGATCTTCTATTTTAGCTTTTGGAGTAGTAAATGTTTCCTCAAGCACTCCTGAGATAACAGAACTACCGACGCCTAACCCAAAGCCGGACACAACCCGTATACTATTTGAAACAAGATTACGGCTCAATTTATATACAAATTGTAAGGCTTCGTGTTCTCCCATTTTTCCATACTCATAAGCCGCACCAGAGATAAAAATGGTTCTTGATTTATAGTTTTTTTCTAGCCGCCTTAGTAATTCTGTGATTTCATCAAAAGTATCCACAAGTATCGTCTTTATATTGAATCGCTCTAAATCCTTGACAAAATAATCTTGCTTTATCTTTCGATATTCAAAGTCGGCAAGATCCTCATCTTCCTCTCTATCCACAGCTCTTATAAAGCAGTAATGCCGCCTCTGATTTCCTTCATATGCAACGCGAACCCGACTGAGAATGTAATCCAAATTCGGATCTGTAAAACTGAAACCTATGAATATGAATGTTTTTGAAATAAGATCGCCTTTAAGATTAGATAAATATTGATCCATCTTGACGTGATAGCGCTCATAATCATCTTTAGTTAGGACAGCGTGAGTAGAGTGATCGACATCGCCATGCATTTTATACACAACAGCATCACGCTTCGGTTTGGTTGTAGATAAATGTTCTTTTGTGTATTTAATATCCGCTATTTTTCCAGATTTATCTAAAGTATTTTCGATAATTTTGTCGTAATTTGTAGTCCAATAAGTACGGATTGGGAGCCGGCAAAGAATCTGATGATTCTCTGTTTCTACCGCTTCTCTCGAAAACTCTTCTATTAGCCTCTGATTAAGCTGACTTCGGTTGTTAGCGTTATCGTTACAATGAAACTGTGCTAAAGCTACTAAGTCTGTTTCTTTATCAACATCCAATCCAAGTTCTTCAGCTATAGGCCGAAGCAACTCAGCCCAGTTGACAAAACCTGATCCTGCCGACATTCCAGCACCGGCAAAAACAGCCACATTTTCTTCAAGTAGCTCTTTACCAACATCTCGTAAAAAAGCTTGTTTTTTTAGATCCATTAATACTGCTCCAACTATTTCGATATTTATTTTTCTTGTAGACACTTATTAAATATGCACCATAAGCATGGTGAGAGTTACCTGTTTATTGGAAATCTGATATATCTCATAAACAGTTATTTCCATTGTCATTTAATGAAAATTCACTCCATCTAAAAAATGTGCTCCATCCACGGTGAGCACATTGGTGTAAACCTCGGTACTGTCCACCGACTTGTGCCCCAATAACTGGCTCACGTACTTCAGAGGCCGCCCGTGCAGTAACAGGTGAATCGCAAACGAATGCCGAAACGTGTGAGCTGAAATGGCAAAGGGGGCACCCCCTACTCTGTCCACCAACGCATGAATATGCCGGTTCACTGTCTGCCGACACATCGGGAAAATCCGCTGTTTTTTTTGGAAGCGATGGGCGTGTAAATAACTCAGAATACGGTCCCGGGGAGTGCAGTCCACGATGGGCACATACCGTTTAGGGGATCGTTGCAGGCTGGCCTTACTGGGTCGACCAGGCTGCTGTTTGAGCGTTTTCAGGATCACCCCAAAATCGTAGCCATCGTCCACAAAACTACTGGGTGTCAGGGCCAGGATCTCGGAGATTCGTGCGCCAGTAGTCCATATTAGATCGAAAATCAGTCGGTAAGTCGGGTGCTTTTCTGCATCAAGTAATTGCAAGATCTCAGGCTTGAGAAGGTAGACCGGCATAGTATCAATCGTCTCAAGCACAGCGGGCCGCTTGGCGATAAGGCGATCCCAATCGATTTGCACGGACTGGATCGGAAAAGCCACACCCGAAGCTTCAGGTGGATGAAAGAGGCGTCGTGAGCGCGGTTTCGGAAATCCGTTGTCTGGAGGGAGATTTTGTACCATTTCATCCTGAATCCTGGTGCAAACTAGGCCACATTATATGGGAGCTGGTCCAAGTAACTCAACATGCTTGACATTTCAAATACAGGGTAAATAGGCATGCACCAGAATACTCTCAAATGGTGCATTAATAATCGAATTTTTAATGCCTATCCTGATATATATGTGAGTTTGCTACTCCTTCCCGGGAGAGTGATGATGTCCAGCCCACTTTTTGACCCACGCTTCGAGCAAGCGCGTTTTGTCCTGCAGCCGGACTCGTTGGTCCCGCAACAACGTCATACTCCAGTAAAACTGCAGCGAGCATTTGACTTTCGAATGTTTTGGGCGCTTAAGCACCCAGCGGCAAAGTCAGAATTTCACTCATTCGCCGAGTACCTTCATGCAGGTCTCTTAGAGGGCGATCCCAAGGTTACCAGCTTCGTGCCCCAGCCCTATCGATTGAGGGTGCATGGGCGGTACTACACTCCCGATTGCTATGTACTGACTAATGGCCACCGCCAAGTCTTAGAAATCAAACCAAAAGGCATCTTTGATGATTCCCTGCGAGTCCCACTAGAACACTATTTCATGCTGCACAACATCGAATTTAAGGTGATTAGCAATGAGTCGATTCTCGTGCGGCAGAGGGAGGCAGAAAATTGGATTGAGATTGTGCACACACTATTCGCCGCTCGCGATATCAACACTCACGCCAATGAATTAGGTTTACTGAGGCTGCTTCAGGATCACAGTGAGGATGGGCTTGAAGTAAGGGAAATCGTTGATCCAGGTGATCGAGAACGCACCTACTCTGATGAAATTGCTCTACTCCGCTTGATGCATCGAGGATTGGTCTGTACTGATTTAACTACTGCTGTTTTTGACTATGACTGCGTGATTCGTCCATGTACCTGACCTGGCGACAACGACTAGAACAGCGGCCCACCTTATGGGACTTTGGGCAGTGGCCTGTTATTGAACTCACGGTTGTAGCGACTAACAAACGTTCAACTTATCTTCGAAACCGAGACATTGTAATCCAAGCCCTCAATCATATTCCGCTTAAAGAGATCGCGGAATCCTATCTTTTGTCTGCCTCATTTGTGACTCAACTGATGAACCGCTGTCTGGCTGGTGAGGATGATGAAGATCCACCGCTCACACAGGCCCTGATACCTTTTCAAAGAGTAAATCATGGAACCCGGAGAGAGCCAATACCAACCTTTGACCGGCCTTCAGGCTCTCAACACGCCTTCACTAAACTTCTCCGCGAAGTACCCAACTTAAAGGAGGAGCTAGATAAAGCACTGCTGGCCCAGTTACGTGACAGCAACTATAAGCAAAATTTAACGCCATCAACCTTCCATAGTACTTTCAAGCAGCTTCTTGTGGAGGCTGGACACCCAACAGATCAGTACCCCTACACTACCCGTCATATGGCTGCCGAGAGTGTACGGCGCTACTTTCACCAGCGGTCTAAGGAATTGCAATCGCAACGTCAATCGGTTGTACCATCCCCATCGACGTCACCATCGACTATATACAGAGCACTGCGAACAACCCAAATAGATGAACACAGTATCGATTTACATAATGGAATATACCTAGAGCTCAATGATGAGCTCATTCCGCTTCGCTTATCTCGTGTTCAAGTCATAGTTGCTACAAATGTAGATACAGACTGTATCTTGGGGTTCCACATAGCCCTAAGTGGTGCTCCAAACCAGCAGGATATGTTGCAACTGCTAGATAATTGCGTAAGACCATGGGAGCCATTGGTACTTACAACTCCTGGCTTTTCCTATGAAGCCGGAGCCTGCTTTCCTTCAGGGTTGCCAGATGATTTTCCTGTCACGTTTGGAACCGTGCAGTTGGACAATGCCTTAGCCCATTTGGCTATCTCGGTACAGGAGGCGATATGTGATCAGCAGGCAGCTACCATAAGCATGGGAAGAGGAGGTTCGCCGACAACTCGCCGCTGGATCGAGGACGTTTTTAACTTAATTTGCCGAAAGATATCACACCGCTTTTCCTCTACTACTGGGTCTCACCCTAAAGATCCTATTAGACAATCGAAAAAAAATAGTAAGCGATTGCCTCCTATTTCATTACATACCCTAGAGGAGGCGCTCAGTATTGTCCTAACTGCACATAATGTCTCCCCCAGGGGGCAGCTAGGAGGTACTTCTCCGCTCGAACTCTATCAGTCGCATTATCGACACCACTATATTCGCTTTGTACCAGCTGCGCTGCGAACCAGATGGAAGCCATTTGTCGGTCGTAAAACTGTATCGCTCAAATGGTTACGGTATGGAAATCGAAAGCCACATATTGCCTTTGAGGGGCAGCGATATCAGGGTGAGGGATTAATCGATGCAGTTTGTCACAATTCACGAATCATAGTGGAATTTGATCGTCGTGATATCCGATGGTTACGGGCATGGTCCCTCGATGGGAAAAATTTCGGTATGATCGCTGCACCTAAGTCATGGCTGCGTTTTCGCCACAGTATTGCTACAAGGCAGAGGATCAATAGCCTTATAAGACAGCATGCCTATCATGGTAACGACCCACTGACAGCTCACTTTCGTTATTTGCTTGACCATAAAGGCCAAGAAAAAGCAGCACTAGAAATTATCCGGGTCTACGATGAGTTTACGAGAGAGCAAGATGGACCTTTAATGCTATCAGGAACTCCAAAGCTTAGTAAGGTCAAGGATTCTGCACCTGAAAAAAATGACTATAGTTGGTCCCCTCTAAAGGCCAATCGCCGGGGATAATAGATTATGGACACTAAAGTAGATTATTATGAACACCCCATCTTTAATCCTTATGAGTTTTTAATAAATACGCCACCTATGAGACGTTTAAAAAATGTTCTTGATGGCTGGCTATGGACAGGCGTTACCGGCGGCATCATTCGAGGGGAGGCACGCTGCGGTAAAACAACTGCGGCAACCCAATTAGCAAACAGGTTAAAAACTCGTGGTGGGAAAATTATCCCAACTCATTATTTTTCTGTACCAGCTAGAGACCGAAGAACAATACATGCTCTTTATCGGGCCTTAACAGTCAGTGCAAATTTGCCTCTGAAGACAAATTCACAAGTTGAGCCTATGTTTAGCAATCTTGTTCACTTTTTTTTGGAGCATTGTGTAGAAAATGAAACAAAACAATTTGTTCTCCTTGTTGATGAAGCTCAGCGACTATCCCTTAATCAATATAACGTTTTTGCTGAATTTCATGATTTCATACGTGAAAAACTAAAAATATTATTTACTGTAATATTTATTGTAAATAGCGATGAGGCAGAAATCGTTTTTAGTAACGTGTCTGAAAGTAGATATAGGCATATATATGGTCGTTTTTTTAAGAAAATTACTGACTTCTATGGTGTTCAAAGTGAATCTGATGTGAAGAACTGCCTAAAGCAATACGATACATTACGATTTCCGCGTGGAACTGGACCCACATACACTGAGTTTTTTCTACCTGAAATTGTTAGGAAGGGTTGGCGTTACTCCAGTTTAAGTTCAGTTATTTGGTCGGTGTTTCATGAGTTTCAAAAGGATTATCATCTTACTTCCTGGGGGATGGAGTCATTTGTCTGCACAGTAAATGTTTTATTGTACGATTTCTTTCCAAAGTTCGGTCCCGATCAATGCAATCAAGATATGGTTAGAGCTGCGATTGATGTGTCAGGGTTGACGCCTTCGATGGTTAAATCATGCAGTTAAATAATGGATTTTTTAATCGAGGGTCACTTTTCACGCGGCCTTATCAAAGTGATCTAGCCACGGTACGTCATTTCCTTATTGCGAATGCAGGTATATCCTACTCGTATATCGAAAAGCGCTTGCGAAATGAGGTTAAAGGGAGCAATACGGTAGAGCGAATCAAAAATATATCTGGTTTGACTCAGAGACCAGAAGAACAAATATTAGATCATTTACCATCGGGAACGAATAGACAATGTCCCAAATGCGCTTCTCAGCTCTACCATTGTAAGCTGTATAATTTGCCATGGCTGCCACGGTGTCCAATTCATAATCAGCCATTTACGACTCACTGCCCCACGTGTAACCAACGTTGGCCAAGCCACGCAGAAATGTTAAAAAGGACATGCCGAACCTGCTCTGTCTTTATATTGGAACCTCTAAGCTTTTCCGTAGATTTGATCCCGAAAGAAAGATTTTATCCCCTGTCTAGGCTGATTAGGTTCATCGGCTATAAGGATGATTGTGGTTATTTTTTATGTGGAAAAAAATTTCTTGATCGTTGCTGGTGGCCAAAAATTACAATAAACGACGATCTTTTTCCTGCCTGCCAACTGGCTCGCACTAAAAAGTATGTAACTGAAAGTTATCTAAGGTTAAGGGGTGTGAAAATTTCCTCTATCCATAAGATGGAAACTAATCTAAAAAAAATATCATGTCCAAATTATACGATTGTGCAGGATAATTCAGGCATTTTGTGTGATGTAGATCAAGAAGTAATGCGCTGCCAATATGATGTACTGAATCTCATATTAAAGATATTGCACTTTAACTCCTCTCAAAAACATGTGGCTTCTATACACTCTTACCGATATATTCATATGTCTAGATTTATGAGGGCACCACCACCCTGCCCTATATGTATGGCGATAAGTCTCTGGTTCTTTAATCTTGCAAGCTGGGAATATGGTCCGCATCATTATATTCAAGAGTCAAATTATCCATTCCTTGGATGTCTTGGCTATAAGGAATTTTATAAGCCAAATAGGTTTATCTACATATCTAACCATTTTAAATTTTATAAAGTGAGTAATGCATTCACAATGTGGTCCTATAAGCGTAGCTTGGAACTCTCCTTCATAGATATTTATCTTTTTGTGCTGTACTTATTGGGGCGACATAAAAAGAAAGACTATGACCGACACCTATGCTATCGATATGATATCTATCATCGAAAGATTATTGAAGGCAGTTACTTTCTTGATGTTGATAAAAATAAAGCAAGCGTTTATTATGAAAACGAATCTCCTCTTCAAATTTTAAAAAGCTACCTTCCCGAGATTTCACTTAAAGAATGTGATAAATATAAATGCTACCTACAGTTTTGTATGGATGATGGTGCTAAATTTTCTTTTGATCTACAAGATGGCCGACTAAGCTTTAGAAAATTCCTTAACTTGCATGAACAATTTAAGCAGTTTGTGCAGTTGCCGCCCCCAGAGTATTCTCCCGGATCATCTCCATTTGTTCGATAAGTATTTTTTGTATTTAAGATTAAATGAAACTAGGCGCTTTGGCTGGTAATAAATGTACTAGCTAGCTGAAAGATAAGATAGTAACTAGAAGAAAGATTAAGTGTTCAACTTGGGCGCCCATTCGGCTCATGATAGGAGATTCTTTATGTCACAGTGCTTTGATGCAATTCCATTATTTGATTCCTATCACTCCTTTTATGCTCTTGATCGGGGGAAATTATTTTCAGAAGATACTCCCGTAGTGAAAAAATTCGTACAGTCAATGACAATTACTGTGCCGGAGGCAATTACTGATTATAAGCTAGTAAAGGACTTTCTCTGGAGTAAATGTCGGCAATCGGAAGCAACTTACAACGCTTTCAGGAGCGAATCCGAGCGTTTTTTGTTATGGGCCTGGTGTATACACGGTAAATCAATCGCCATAATGAAAAAGCGAGATATAGAGGCCTACATCGATTTTGTAGTTAATCCTCCAAAAAGTTGGATTGGTACACAGGTATGCCGAAGATTCTCAGTTAATGATGGTCTAAAAGAGGCTAACAGGGAATGGAGACCATTCGTAGCGAAGCTCAGTAAGGCTAAGCGTAAGGAATTTCTTAGGAGTACTACCCCTTCAAATATCAAGCCCGATACTGGTGACTATGCTCTAGCTCAAAAATCCCTAATAGAGGTATTCTCGAACCTGAGCGTACTATATAGCCACTTGGTTGAAGGGGATTATGCTATCGGAAATGTAATTGCAGCCGTAAAGAAGGCTTGCCCCAACCTAACTATCGATGAATCACGCGGTTCAGTTAACCGTTTATCGGCACGGCAATGGGAGTATGTTTTGGAAAGCACTAAAGCCAAAGCCGATGAAGATCCAAATTGGGAGAGGCACCTTTTCATCATTGCTAGCATGAAAAGCCTTTATTTGCGTGTTAGTGAATTGTCATGCCGGCCAAAATGGACCCCCAAAATGGGAGATTTTTATCAGGAAGAAGATGACTGGTGGTTTATCGTGTTTGGCAAGTGCAATAAAAAAAGGAAAGTAAGCGTACCTATCGATTTTCTTGACTACTTACGACGATATCGGTTAAGTCGCGGCTTGGATGATTTGCCGGCAGTAGGAGAGCTATCTCCCCTACTCCACCCAATTCGACAACATAATCCAGGATTACGGGCACGAACAATTGCGATACTTGCTCAAGAGGCATTTGATTTAGCAAGTGAAAAGATGACACGAGATGGTTTTGAAGATGATGCGAAAGTTCTCCTAGCCACGTCGACTCATTGGCTTCGTCATACTGGTGCCTCGATGGATGCAGAAAATAGAGATCTTAAAGACCTATCGGCAGACCTAGGACATGGGAAACTGTATACTACCGATAAAGAATATTTTCACGCCGATGATAAAAAGCGTGCATTTTCAGGGAGAACGAGGCGAGTTTGAAAATATATTATTCATCAATAGATTGCAATTAGTAGAAAAATGGAGTTTTGAACAATGATGTATTGGATGTAATCGAAGAGATTGAGAGGCGCCCATGATCCGTAGTGTTTTGTTAACTGTCAGGTAAATCTCCGTTTCTGGTGGCGAATTGGAAGTTGAGCTTTATCTCACTATTGCTTTCAATAGTGTTGACTATATTCTTCCTGTCATTCACTGATAAGTTTAACAGACTAACGGAAGCCTCCTTACTAAACTGGCATCCAGCGATGAAAGCACAGGAAGAATGTTGGATCATTGGCCAAGGGGCATGTTAAAGCTCTCCCCCCTCCTCTTTCTTTTACTGTTGGCAGCTTGTACGCCGCTGCCTGCGGATTTAGGACGAGACCAGGTTATCTTTCAGGTACAAATTAGAGGTCGCCCAGCACAGATTTCAACTCCTGAACTTGTTCCAATTCTGGTAGATGAACTCAGTTCAGAACCGCTTTCTGTTGATAGGGTCATGCAGATCGCTTTGATCAATAATCCTGAAATACGTGGTTTTTACTCTCAACTCAATATTGCTGCCGCTGATCTCTATCGAGCTAGTCGCATCCGCAATCCAATTTTCTCCGTATCACTATTGGACTCTAATCGCTCAGGTGAGCAGAGTCAGAACACCTATGGCCTAATTGCTTCTCTCTCAGACCTGATAACTCTACCTACGCGAAAACGCTTAGCTCAGGCAGAATTTGTGGCTGTTAAACAGGAAGTCAGTGCGCAGTTGCTCCAGCTAGCGGCGCGTGCAGAAGCTGCCTTTTATCACTACATAGCGGCAAAACAAGTTTCCAGTATGCGTGAGCAAGTAGCTAAAGCTGCTGATCTTTCGTGGCAATTGGCCCGGCGTTATTTTGAAGCGGGCAACCTATCACCAAGGGAGTTGGCATTGGCAGAGGCGGCAGCTGCAGAAATGAAAATTATATCATTGCAGGCAGAGAATGCTGCGTTTGCCGCACGAACAGAGTTGGCGATGACAATCGGTCTATCCGTAAATGACAGTTGGGATGTTCAGCAACAACTTTCGTTACCCGTTTCGCATGAAGATGAGCTACAGGACCTATTATTTCTGGCACGCGAGAACCGTCTCGATTTGGCAGCAGCTATGGTTCGTACCGAAAAGCTGGCGAAAGAACTTCACTACTACAATTGGCGACGTTGGTTGGGGGAGCTGGATGCAGGCATAGGACGTGAGCGGGAGACTGATGGCGCCAATCTCACAGGTCCCATTTCTGATTGGGAGATTCCTATATTTACCCAGCATGAAGATCAATTACTGGAATTAGATGCAGAGTTACAAGTTGCCATCAGTCAAGTCGCACAGCTCTTACTCGACAGCGATAATAGTGTGCGACTAGCTTATGCCAGTATCCAAAATGCCCGGGCACAGTTAGAAGTTTTCAGGTCTCAATTATTACCGGCAAGAATGGAGGCTGTCGCTCAGGCTCAATTAGAAGAGAATTTTATGCTAATTGGCACTTTCGAGCTTCTGCTCAGTAAACAGCGAGAATATGACGCTTATCAAGGCTATCTCGAAGTGCTTGGAGAGTACTGGGTAGCACGTGCTGCACTGGCGCAAGCTATAGGGCGGCGGCTACCTAGCAGTGATCTCATCTCCTCCGGACAGGTAGATGTCGAAGAGCTAATACGTCGTCCCGCAATTGCAATACATGAGATACACCCAGGTCACGACAAAGCGAATAAGGACGAGCAAGCCCCCCCTCCCCCACACAAACATCATTAAATTGCACGGCAAAGGAGATTTAGGGTGATTTCTCGACGCAGATTTCTGCAGGCAGGTAGCCTGGCATCCCTAGGTGTGGCTCTTGATTCTGGGGCGAAAGGGGCTGCAAAGAAAAACTCCTCGAATATATCCCATGTACCTGTCCATACGCTTAATGGCTGGACCTTACCCTATGTTTTGAGAGGAGATATCAAGGAATTCCACTTGGTGGCGGAAGAAGTGGAACATGAGTTTGGTCCGGGCACTAAAGCTAAATGCTGGGGCTACAACGGTACTACACCAGGCCCCACTATTGAGGCTGTAGAGGGCGACAGGATACGAATTCTGGTGACTAACCGACTTAAAGAGCACACAACCATACATTGGCATGGCATTATTTTGCCTAGTGGCATGGATGGTGTGGGCGGAGTGTCTCAACCGCATATTAAGCCCGGGGAGACCTTTGCTTACGAATTCACCCTTGTGCAGCACGGCACTCACATGTACCACCCGCATGCGGACGAGATGGTGCAAATGGCAGAGGGAATGATGGGAATGTTCATTATCCATCCTCGCGTGCCCGAACCAGAACCAGTTGACCGCGATTACTGTTTCCTGTTGCACAACTGGGCGGTCCACCCTGGCACTTACAGACCGGACCCAGCAGTGATGGTGGATTTTGATCTCTGGACTATTAACAGCAAAGTGTTTCCCGCTATTGACCCGATAGTCGCGCGTACCGGGGAGCGGGTGCGGGTACGTATGGGTAACTTGTCTATGTGGAATCACCCCATGCACTTACATGGCGTACAATTCTATGTGACGGGTTCGGATGGTGGCCGCTGGCCCCGTGTCCAGTGGAGAACAGAGTCGACAGAGATTATTGCTGTAGGGCAAACCCGAGATATAGAGTTCACAGCCGTTCCCGGTGACTGGGCTTTTCATTGTCACATGGCGCACCACACCATGAATGCGATGGGCCACGAAATTCCTAACCCTATGGGCGTGGATCAGAGTGGCGTTGCAGAAAAAATTAAAGCGATGCTCCCAGGTTTCATGCCCATGGGGCGCTACGGTATGGCAGAGCACCAAGAGCACGTTGACTCCGGTCATCACCCTGGTCCGCGTAATACTATGCCGATGATGGTTGGAAAAGGTCCTTACGGCAATATCGAAATGGGGGGCATGTTCACCCTCGTCAAAGTACGTGATGACTTGGCGCCAGGTGACTATCATGATCCAGGTTGGTATCAAGCTCCCCCCGGTACAGTAGCTTGGCTAGTCAGCAATGATCCAAATTATGGTGAGCCCCCTCGTCCTCCAAGTTGAAAGTCTTGCCATTGCAGCCACGGGCATCTAGGATAACGCGTCATACAACTATTTGATTTTCAATATGCGCTCTTGGATCAGCATGCTACTGCTATTGTTTCTGCACCTAGCCGTCTCTGGCCAGGTACTTGCAGCAGCCTGTGCATCTGAACTCCAAGGCATCCACACTTCGGTCGTATCCCAGCAAGAGCATTGTCATCAACTCGAAGAAGCCAAACACCAGGAGCACTGTACTCAGCAGGACGCCCAAGTTGATGTTGATTGCGATCAGGGCTGTAATAGCTGCCCTAGCCATTGTACTACGGCGCTCCCGTCTGCTACTGGCCCTTCCGAAGCTGCAGCAAACATTTCGTTGGTAACGGCATACCGCGAAAATAATTCTTCCCCCGCTCCTGAAAACGCCATTCGCCCACCAATCTCCCGCTGATAGGGGATAAGTGCGCCTATTGTCGGCGCAAACTCCCTATTCATTGAACTCGAACAACACGGTAGCCAGTGCTCCGTGTGCGTTTAATCATCGGGAATTATCATGTATCACAAAATCACGTTGTTCGTTTTGGGCGGGCTGGCCCTGCTTACTCAATTCGCTTTTAGCGAAGAAAATCGGGCTCAGATTGGACCTCCCTCTTCTGTGGCTCCAGTTTTAATTACATACAAATCAGCTAAATGCGGGTGTTGCAATCAGTGGTTAGATCACGTTGAGGAAAGCAGTTTTTCTCTTTCCTCTTATGACGTTATCGATCTGCCACTGATTAAGAAGCAGCATGCTATCGAGCCACGCTTCCAGTCCTGTCACACAAGTAAATCCACTGAGGGGTATGTCTTCGAAGGACATATTCCAGCGAAGCTAATCCATCATTTTCTACAGAACCCACCTATCGGTGCTCGAGGATTAGCAGTGCCAGCCATGCCATTAGGTAGTCCAGGTATGGAATACGGCAGTGATTTTACCCCCTACAAAGTGTGGCAGTTGAATAGTGATGGCAGTCAGCAAATTTACGCCACGATCAATACCGCTAGGCAACAGTTTTAAGGAAGGCACATGAACAAAAAGCACGATGCATCCATTGCCCTACCACAGCTGACTCGACGCACCTTTGTTACAGGCATTGCCGCAAGTGCAGCACTGCTCGGTATCTCAGATGTCCGCGCAAGGGAGTATCACCAAGCCCAACCTGCACAGATGCTTAGGGGCAATCGTTTTGACCTCAACATCGGCTACACGTCAGTGAATTTTACCGGTCGCGAGCGTACCGCTACTACTGTCAACGGAACCTTTCCAGCACCAATATTACGTTGGAAAGAGGGGCAGAAAGTCACTTTGAATGTAAGCAATCGTCTGGCCCACGATAGCTCCATCCATTGGCACGGCATGATACTGCCCTCCAATATGGACGGTGTACCAGGGCTTAGCTTTGCAGGCATAAAGCCAGGGCAGAGCTACCAGTATGAATTTGATGTGAATCAATCAGGCACATACTGGTACCACAGTCACTCCGGCTTCCAGGAGCAGACAGGACTCTATGGCGCCATAATCGTAGACCCAGCAGGCACCGACCCAGTGGACTATGACCGTGATTACGTAGTGTTGCTGTCAGACTGGAGCGACGAGTCGCCATTGGATATTTATGGCCATCTGCGCAAGGAGAGTCACTACTACAACTTCCGCCGTCGCACTATTGGCGACTTATGGCAGGATGTTAGAGAAAAAGGCTTGGCACAGACTTGGCGTGAGCGCGAAATGTGGAACCAGATGCGGATGTCTGATCGGGATATCGCTGATGTTACTGGCTACACGTACACCTACCTGATGAATGGCCAAACCCCTGATAGCAACTGGACGGCGGTGTTCAAGCGCGGCGAGAAAGTACGACTTAGGGTTATTAATGCAGCCGCCATGAGTATCTTTGACGTACGTATTCCCGGCCTAAAAATGAAAGTTGTAGCTAGTGATGGTCAAAATATTGAACCGGTCACTGTAGACGAATTTCGTATTGGTGTAGCCGAGACTTACGATGTGGTAGTGGAGCCTTTAGCGGATACCGCCTATACGCTGTTTGCGCAAACTATTGATCGTACCGGCTTCGCCCGAGGTACGCTGACACCTGACCTGTCACTACGCCCTGAAGTTCCTACTATGGATTATGCGCCCGTGCTAACTCATCGTGATATGGGGATGGAAGCAGTGGATCACAGTCAGCATGAGATGGGCAACGTAGATCACTCCCGACATGGTGACATGTCGAGTATGGATCACAATCAGCACCAAATAGGTGGTATGGATCACTCTCAACATTTTGATATGTCGAATGCGGATCACAGCAAACAGCAAACCAAAAGCAAGGAGCACAACAATTCTAGTAACTACAGCTTGCATGGAGGCCGTCCCGAACTCGGCGGCATGAAGGGCGTCTGGTTTACAGATAGCCTGAGTCGTGCAGGCCATGGTAGCGATAAGCCAATAGTGCACCTTCCCAGCGAATATAGCTATACCGTGGATATGCGCACAAACCAACCAGCAAATGCACTGCACGACCCCGGAATAGGCCTTCGCGATCATCTGCAACGCTACGGCCGTAAGGTACTCAGCTACGGCGATTTGCGTAATTTAACCCCGACTATTGATAGGCGGGAGCCGACCCGAGAATTGCAGTTACATCTCACGGGTAATATGGACCGCTTCATCTGGTCAATGGGTGGTATTCACTTTAACGATGCCGAACCCCTGATGCTCAAGTATGGCGAGCGTATACGCATTACATTAGTTAACGACACCATGATGGCCCATCCGATGCACTTGCATGGCATGTGGAGTGAGCTAGAAACCGGTGACACGCAATACATACCGCGTAAACACACAGTGATAGTACAGCCGGGTGGGAAAATAAGTTACTTAGTGACCGCCGATGCCTACGGCCGTTGGGCTTACCACTGTCACTTACTTTTCCACATGCCCGGCATGTTTCGTGAAGTACGCGTTGTTTAAGGGGGGGGGAATGAAAAGATTTCTTTTAGTTAGTGCATTGATCAGCTATGGGGCAAGCACCCAGGGACAAACCATTTATGAGAGCGACCTAAATTTGGTAGACATACCAGATCATGTTATGGACCACGAAAAGCTGTTCACCATGGGCAAGCTGGATCAATTGGAGTTGCGCGGAAGCGAAAGTGATGCTCTCACGGGGGACCTATGGTTCGGTGGCATTCAGAACAAGCTTTGGCTAAAAGGAGCTTGGGAGCGAGAGGATGGTGAAACTGAGAATGCAGAACTTCAGGCTCTTTACAGTCGTGCAATGACGCCTTTATTAGATTTGCAATTGGGGTTACGCCATGACTTTAGGCTGGAGGATGGGCCCAGTAAAAACTGGGCAGCAGTTGGCCTGCAAGCACTCGCACCTTATTTCTTTGAAGTGGACGCAACAATGTTTATCGGTGAGGGAGGTGATAGTGCAATTCGCCTGGAGGCAGAATATGAACTTCTCTTCACGCAGAAACTGATTCTAACCCCGAAAGTTGAGCTTGATTTTTACGGTCAGAATGATCCAGCTAATAATACTGGCACCGGGCTCTCAGACATAGAAGCCGGCTTAAGATTCCGCTATGAGTTTACACGGCAACTTGCACCATATATCGGTGTTCATTATGAAAGGAAGTACGGTAATGCCGCTGATTTTGCGCAAATCAACAACGAAGAAATTAGCTCTTTAAATTGGGTTGTAGGTATTCGTGCCTGGTTCTAATACGAGTTTCTCAATTCGGGGTTTACAAGAATTGAGCAACATAAAGACGGCAATAAGCCGTATCTACAAATAAGAAAACCATTAGGAGAAAATATGAAATTCCTCACACAATTGTTCACTGTTACTACCTTGCTATCGTCAATACAAGCATTAGCACACGACCCCAGTCTGCATAAGGAGAAGGCTGTAAAGCCCGACTGCGCAGCTATGCAAGGCATGGATCATTCAAAGATGGATGTAAATGATCCGGTATTAAAGGCAATGAGGAAGAAATGCGGAGAGCATATGCAACATGACAAACATATTGGCCATGAGGGAGACCATCATGATCATTCCGATAAAAATGACCCGCAGTAAAAATAAAAAATAGGGGCCAAATGGCCCCTCTATTTAGGGGATACACGTTGAAATTTATCCGAACATTGTTAATCATCTCATTAGTTTCCGTCAGTGGGTTAATGCTATTTATCTATTCTGGCTGGTACCCCGTAGGAGCTGATGTTCCACACACAAAAATTACTCATTGGGCATTGGAGACATTGCGAGAAAATTCCTTAGAGCGGGCTTCGCGAGATATTCAAGTACCAGAACTTGATGACCCTGACCTACTACTTTCGGGCGGAGCCGACTACAACGACATGTGTTCGAGTTGCCACCTTAACCCAGGACGAAGTGAGAGCGACTTCACCATAGGCTTATACCCGGCACCTCCCAACCTAACTAAACACGAGACAAAAAGTGGTCAGGATGACCTAGAGCAGCGTATACGTAGGCAATTTTGGATCATTAAACATGGTGTTAAAGCATCTGGCATGCCAGCTTGGGGACCAACTCATGATGACAAACGCATCTGGGCAATGGTGGCCTTTCTGCAGAAGTTGCCAGAATTAACTCCGCAACAATACCAAATTATTACAGCTCGTGATGAAGAAAGTTCCAATCAACACGATTAGTTAAAACTCAAAATATATTAAAATTCCCTCGAGAGAAGTATTCCTTTCGTAGAGGCATAGTGTCAGGGGGACATTAGTGTTAAAGGTGTACGCTGCATGGAAGCCCGCGTATACCTACCAGAATACAGCTGCCTTAGCTTTTAGCGCTTTGATCCTACCAGCATGGTAGGCTATGCCATCGAAGAAAAACTCTCTAAGCATACGTTGTTAAACGTAAGACCGAACTGAGGGTCTTATCCAAGGCCTATACTGGTCGTTCAATTAAGTACTTTAGTTGGGAAAGTGAATTTTTGATCCCGCAATGATAAATATTTGTGCAATTAAGTACTTTAGTTGGCCAATTTTATGATAACTTATTGATTAATATCGGCTTTTTATGAATGCTGATTAAGTACTTTAGTTGGCAGTCCAAACTTTCTTACATCGCCAGCTTAAATCAGCTTTCTGGGCTCTTCTCCTTCTTCATGCTAGAAATCACTATTCCCTAAGCAAGTATCGAATTAGATTGACAGCTCAAGGCTAGATTCCAGATATTACTTCAACGCCACATGATAAAGGTCTTATGACATGGAATATCATCATATTAAATATGAGCAAAATGGCCCTGTAACCATCGTTACTTTTAACCGTCCAGAGGTTAAGAACTGCATTGGGACACGCGCTCACCGCGAGCTGGTGGATGCTTTCGATCGCTTTCGTACTGATGAGGGAGCTAAAGTTGCGGTAATCACCGGCGCTGGCGATTCTGCATTTTGTACAGGGGGTGATTTGAAAAGCAATCTTGCTGCAACCGAACCCACAAATCACCCCGATCCTGACGTGGCTGTTTTATGTCCTGTAGAACCCGCTGATATTGCCCGGCATAATCGAGGTGAAGCTCCAGGTATTATAGGTCCATCCCGCTGGACCGATATTTATAAGCCTATCATTGCGGCTGTGAACGGAATCGCTTATGCGGGTGGCTTTGAATGGGCATGTTTTGCTGATATGCGTATTGTAGAGGAGCACGCATCCTTTGGTATGACTTGTCGTCGTTGGAATATCGGCTTAGCCGATGGTGGTACTCAGCGTTTGCCGCGTATTGTTGGTATGGGACGAGCGCTGGAGTTAATCATCACGGGAAAAGTTATTAATGCTGAAGAAGCTTATCGCATTGGATTGGCCAACGAAGTGGTGCCTAAGGGAGCCGCATTAGGTCGTGCCGTTGAGTTAGCACAGTATATCTCTACCCTTCCCCAGCCAGCGATTCACTCTGATAAAGAAGCCGCCATTCGTGGTTATGGAAAGGATCTTGATGAAGGTCTACGAATTGAGGCTGAGTGCTTTAACCGATTATTCAGCGACTCTGAATCCAAAGCAGAGCTGTCCGAAGGCTTGAGGCGCTTTAACGAGCGCGATCATCCTGACCGAGTACGGGGACAAGCCAAAACGCCTGGCATTATTCGTAGCGAAATGGAGTAATTGCGATAACCCAAAAGAAGGCTGTATTCAAGAGGATATATTGTTTAAGGGCTTAGATACCACGAATATATCTCGGAAAAAATAATGAGGCCCATAGTGGCTATATGGGCCTCATTACTTTGGTGAATCAGTGGGGTTCTTATCGTCACTTTTATGATCTGGACAGGCGCCCTCTTCCCAAGGCCCAGTCTTTATTAGACGCTTGAATCGGATACATGTTTTTTATTTGCTTTTGCGCTCAACCATTCGAATCCATATCCTTACTCCAAGCCATTGGCAAAAACGCATCATCGAGACTGACATTCAGATTGTGGGTAGAGTAATTCGAGAGTACTTTTAGGCTAGTTCCAACTATCACCTCTAGAACCGTCTCTTTCGTATAACCTGCTGCAAGAAACGCCTCAACCTCTTCTTCTGTAGCCCATCCACGTTTCTCATTGATAATGACACTGAATGCTCGGAGCGCTTCGAGTTTAGGGTCATCGAGTGTTTTGCCGCTACGCAGCGCCTTGATTACATTTTCATCTACACCGGCCATTTTGCAAACTGCGGTATGCGCAGCCATGCAGTAGGTGCAACCGTTTAGGCGGCTGTTTGTCATCAGGATTATCTCTCGCTCCGTTTCGCTCAAGCGAGATTTATCAAATAATCCCATAAGTGTTAGATAGCTCTCTACCATTACAGGTGATTCGGCCATGGTTGCCATTAGATTGGGTACAAATCCCATTTTCTTTTTAGCGGCTTCTAGAGTTTGCTTAGAGGCTTCTGGTGCTGTTTCAATTGTGTAACGTGTAAAATTGACCATGAGTCTTACCATATAAGTTGGGTTTTACGGTGCTCGATATCGATTTACATTGAGTGCTCGCACCTCTTTGGCGCTAGTCAGCGCTAAAGAGGTGGAGTTGTTTACGTACTATGCAGTTGTAGACTGACTCAGCTTTTCAAGTACGGGAAATAAGTCGCTGGGTTCGGGGCGACGCGTATAGTCAGGATTCACCTCCGCATATGCGATTGTTCCATCGGTATCTATGACATATCTTGCAGGCATAGGTAAGTTCCACGCGCCGTCACGATGGATGGTCGGGAGTTCGACTTTGAACACCTTGTGGAACTCAATTACATAAGGTTGTAATGTCCAGCGGATACCAAATTTTTCAGCAAGCTTTCCACTTTGATCAGTCAGAATTGGGAAGCTTAACTTGTTATCTCTCTGAGATTTGCGGCTTTCAGCGGGCCCTTGCATGGAAATAGCAGCCAGCGTTGCGCCACGCGCTTTGATCTCTGCAGCAACTTCTTCTAACGCTTGCAGCTCAATATTGCAGTAAGGGCACCACACGCCTCGATAGAACGTTAGAATAACGGGCCCTTTGGTAAGGAGTTCTTCCAGGACAACGTCGTTACCTTCTGAATCTGGCAATGTAAAGTATGGGACTTTCTCCCCTACTTTAATCGAACGTTCAACTTGGCCACTAGCAGCCAATTCCTTGGATGATCTGGCAAAGGCTTCAAATGCTCCTTCCGGGGCCTGTTGCTTAAATACTTCTTTGAAAGCATCTAGTTTGTCTTGAAGAGACATAACCTATTCCTCTAATGGTTTAAAGTTTGGAAGCGCGAGCTTTGGGTAAGCCTTCGATGGGCCAAGAGGCGACGTGCTTAACTCTCCAATTGGCCTCTATGCAGATACTTACGCCAAACCACTATTGGGAAGATTAGTTACTTTGATTTGCGCTATAAACATGCTATTTTGAAACTCATTGTATCCATTAGGGACACAATCTGTGTTTCAACAAGCCCATTTGAACGAAATAGTCGTATTTATTGCCGTAGCCGAACACGGAAGCTTTACAAAGGCAGCGGCATCATTGAACTCAACCAAATCAGGCGCTGGTAAGGCAGTTAAGAAGCTTGAGGAGGAATTGGGTCTTAAGCTATTCAACAGAACCACTCGAAGTATCAGGCTGACAGAAGAAGGCAAAATATTTCTCGATGCCGCAAAACATGCGTTAGAAACAATCAATGAGGCCAGGCTTTTGCTGCATGCCAGGAAGGATGAGCCTGCCGGACGATTGCGTATCAATTTGCCAATAGGCATAGGCCGAAATATTGTCAGTGCTTTAAAGGGGTTCACGCAGTTGCACCCCAAGGTTACGGTCGAGGTCTCTCTTTCAGATAGCCTGGAGGACGCTATTAAAGGTGAATGGGATGTCGTTGTTAGAATTGGCGAACTAGAAGATAGTTCTTTTATCGCAAAAACATTATGTGGATCTAGACGTATCTTGTGTGCTTCGCCTGAATATCTTTCGCAGAAAGGTAAACCTAAGAATTTGGAGGAGTTAAGAGAGCATGATGCTCTTGTTTTCAGAGCGCCTACAGGAAAAGTAAGAGCCTGGTCATTTCGAGAAAATGATGACTCAATTACTGAGTTTTCCCCTTCCCCGCTGGCAATTTTTAGAGATGGGCGAACACTGATAGATGCAGTAGTCGCTGGTATGGGTATTGCTCAGGTATATGATACTGCTCTCGGTTCTTCTATTCAGACTGGCGAAGTTATTGAGTTGTTTCCTGAGAAAGTAGTACCCGGTCCACCGGTTAGTGCACTGATTCCCAGTGGTAGAGCGATGCCTGCGAAAACGAGAGTTTTTATCGATTTTCTACAAAGCGTGCTGGATTAGGATTTAGGGTGTCAGGCGAAATCGCAGAATAATTTCATCAAGAGAACCCCCTCTCTAATTCTAGAAAGGGGGAGATTGGCTGACGAAAACCTTCTGGTTGCTAAGTTTAGGGCTTTCGCTAAGCAATGCTCTTAAAGGTTGGTTTGTCCTTTTCTAGTTGTGGTGCTGAGCCCGCGAAAACATGCAGGAAATTCGTAGGATTTGGGCGTCTGCGATAATTGTCGGTCTCGTCTCCGAATAGAACTTTACCACCTTCATCCAGTGCTATCACCGTGGCCATAACGGTATCCTTAGGGTATCCAGGCATTCCTGCAGGGGAACCGCCAATATCTTCAATGCCTAGAGCTTTAGCACCCATTAGGTTGTCATCTTGAAGAATTTCAAAATGACCAGGCAGATCAAGCTTGTCGGCTAACTTCCTTGAGTTGTCGTAGCCTTGGTTAGAGATAAACTTCACCTTCACATCATATTGCTTAAGTGTCTCAGCATATTTCTTCACTTCTTTTAACTGGTTCATACAAAATGGGCACCAGTTGGCTCTAAAGAACACTAATAGTGTTTTAGATTCGTCAAAAGAAGTGGAAGACACACCCGATTTATCTAATCGATTAAAGTTCATTTCAGGCAGTTTTTGGCCTTTTGATATGGCTTTGCTCTTTTTACGGTTGTAGACGGAGAATGACCAGATATACCAGTGAAGGGATATGAAGCCCAGAGCAGCAGCTGCAATAGGAATGTATAGAGACAAGGACATTGGAGCCTGGTTCGAATAAGTTGAATAAGCAACCAATGCAACTCCTATAATGTTAACGGCTTGAATAACTGGTAATCTTTCTGACGTTCTTGAAATGCTGAACACATTTGTTAGGACCATCAAGAAAAATGGTAAAGGCAAGGTCGCTAAAAGTGCGCCGACCCAAACCGGATCGCCACCAGATATATAGATCATGATGCCGGACCCTACTCCGCCAAGCATGTTTAATAGAATCATTGGTAAAATAAGTTTTGCTTTCATTTCAAGCTCCTGAAGCGTTGGGTTAATGTCCAAAACTTGGGATCTATCTTATTACATCACATTGACTCAATAATCAGTTCGAATAGAGAAACAATGTTGCGAAAACGGATACAATCGAATTTATTTTATCGATCTATTAGTAGTGGCTGGCATGAGTAACTTACATTCAGTTCTAGCAGGAATTTAGTATTTCTTAACAAATAATGGAGCGAGTAAGCTGGAGGAAGGTGTAAAGATGTGGACTAAATCAGACCAAATCTGACAAATCGTCTTGGATAAGAAGGGTTTACCGGTTTTGATGAAAGTGCCTAAAGCTAAAAGCAAAACCAAGGATAAACCCCATGATCCATACTAATGATGGCATCATCAAACATTAACTGCTAGGTGATTTCGATTGCAATACCACTCCAAACGTAACTATGCCTTCCAGCGTTTTGATGACGCAACGTTCGCCATCCAATATCAGCCCTCCAAACTGGTTGAGCTTCATTCGGGTTATAATATTTGATTGTGTTCCCATCCTTGGCAACCAGGATATTATGGAAACCCATTTCATGAGCAGACCCAGGGGAAGGGCCTCGAAACATCATAAAAGCGCAATTGTAAAAGGTGTCGGCACGCAAGTTCCTCGGCATTCCCCCATTACTAGCTGGCTGTATGAGATTTGTAAACAACGCATTATAATCAACTCTATTGCCCGCCTGCGCGAATTGAAGGCACATGTCTTTCTGAGTCGCGTCATATAAAATCCGACCGGTACGCCCAGGGCACTGGGTATTCACATAGTTTCGCACACGCATCGGCGAACTATTGTTGGCCGCCACTAAGGGATGGTCAGCTCCGTTTGGCATAGGAGGTAGGTCCGCATTCTGCCATTTGACGGCGTTCCACAGAGTCCCTTCCACAAATGCCTGTGGCCTTGGTGCACGGATGTCGTATCCTGACACTGCGATCTCGGTGCAGTGAGCGGCGCAAGAGTTGCCGACCTGGCTGGGTAAAGTTTTTAGATGCAACATCAAAATTTCCTTTTTTGTTATGTCTGATAGTGAGAGTAGTGAATCCAGTGTACCAATTTGATAGGCATAATATATATAACGGAGTGGAAAAGAATAATACGAGTTATTACGTAATCCTCTCCTCGATGACGCTGATTGGCTGTAACAAAATTGAATTGACTACGGCGATGCTGATCGTTGTAACAGCTAACGAATTTCTGTGCTCAGACCCTGGCATCTCGTACATTTTTGCTTGTAGTGCATTACCTGCATTACCCGGTAGAGCAATCTCACTTGAAAGCTGCCTTGCTGTACCTTAATAATGCTGTACTTTTGAATCTACACCGGCCTTTTTTGAGATTTCCTTCTCTATCCGTAACTGCTTACTTTCTCGTCGTAATCGATATAATTTCGAAATTTCACTCAGAGTGCAGTCAAACTAAAGTAACTCATTCTTGAGTAAGTAGCGGCTGCGATGGATTGACGCGATGATTCCTTGCGGAATATCTATGCTTACAAAAACAAGGGTTTTCATCGTTTATTTTGAAAAATGAGCTTAATTAAGCTTCTGGATGTTTAATGTAATAAGGGAGCAATCCAAAGGCCATCTGGTACTGGCTATGTTGTTTGATCCAAAGGTTCCTGGAAGTCAGTAAAGCTCAGTTATACAACTTAATCCTTAACAGACGAGTCCATATTTTTATTGGATTCTAAGCTTCAACATTATTCTCTATTATATGTCGTATTAACTAATATATCTTTGAGTCCAGGCTCCAATAACATTGCCGACATATTCAGCATCTGATTTCTTCATAAGTAAGTGATCGGCTTTATCTAAGGAAATAAAACTTTTTGGATGGTGCGCAGCGCTAAATATTTTTGCAGCATGATCAATAGAAACAGTGCTGTCTAGTGGTGAATGCATAACTAGTAAAGCTTTCCTTAATTCCTTAAGGTTAACCAAGATGTCTGCTTCATTTATATCGTCGATAAACTGCTTTTTAAGTGTAAACTCTCGGCCAGCAAGCACCACTTTTGCCTGTCCTGTTTTATTGATGTTATCGAGCTCATCTTTAAACATATGTTGGATATGTTTTACATCACTTGGAGCGGCTATAGTAACAACAGCTTTAGCTGTCTTTAGCATACCAGCGGCTTTTAATACGGCAGCACCACCAAAACTATGCCCAATTAGCAATTTTGGTGCTTCAAAGCGGTTTTCAATTTCATTGTAAGCACTAAGCAAGTCTTCAACATTAGATGAAAAGTTAGTATTGGAAAAATCTCCATCACTGTTACCTAACCCAGTGAAATCAAATCTTAATACTGATATTCCTTTGCTAGTCAATGATTTGCTAATAGCGCTCGCAGCAATGATATCCTTTGAGCATGTGAAACAATGTGCAAAAATTGCATAGGCCTTTGGGTTCCCGGTGGAATTCTCTAATTTACCCTTTAATTCTACACCGTCACGATTTGGGAAATTAAATTCCATAATATTATCCAATATATATTGATGAATTACTTCAACTTTTCAGCACACTTCTTCACTTCTTTTAACTGGTTCATATTGAGGTAAAGACGCCCATTGTCCGCTCCAGCTACTTCAACCATTGCATGGACTTACAAAGCCGTATTCAACTTTGCCAAAGTAATTAATGCTTGTATCGCCTTCTATCCGAATCAAGTGGTAACCGAAAAGGTTGAGGCCTTATCATGACATTATAAAAATTGGTGATTACACCGCTATAAGATAGATGGCTATTTGAACTGTATCAATCAATCCATATGACTGCTGGAATATAGGAGTTCCACGGATTTCCGTGAAGGCCTAATGCCCTTAAAGAAAATAGAAACTTTGCGATTTGTTATACTTCTCCACCTTTCTGCAAGCACTTGTAGCGAAGGATCACCCCGCCCGATTTAAGGGCGTCCGCCCGCATGAGCTCGAAATTCTTCTGGATGGCGTTAGCTTTGAAGAGAGGTGAGCCTGCTCCAAGCACGATGGGCGCAAGGCATATCCTGTATTCGTCTACCAAGCCCCTTGCGAGCAGAGTATCTACAAGGTTTGCGCTTCCGAAAACGAAGATATCTCTCTTCCCTGTCTCCCTCTTCAGCACGCGAACGTGTTCGCCGGCCTCGCCTTTTAAAAGGCGAGTGTTTGACCAATCGGCGGTTTCAAGTGTGCGAGTGATGACAGCTTTCTCAAGTGAGTTCATCATGTCCGCAACCGCCCCCGTTTCATTCCTCCAATGACTGGCCATCCCCTCATAGGTGCAGCGTCCAAACAACAAGGTGCCGATTTCATCGCCCTGCTGAAGAGAGAAAGCTTCTAACTCGTCGCCCCACACTGTTCCGTGATGCTCCAACGCCCAGGGCGCAGTGCCTTCAAAGTACCCGTCCAACGTCATCACATTCCAAACAACTAAACGCCTCATATCCTGTTTCTCCTAAACAAGCGATTGAGTAGATGAATTCTTCCCTTTGTAGCTGGATGATGTGTGGCAGGCACCCGTATTAGCCATATTCGTTGTGTCTACGCCACCAATGATATGGCTGTGTCTGCTGAGTGCCGTCGGGAGCCGCTTCCCAGTTTTCCTGGCGGCCGAGCGGTGTGAGATCCAAAAGAGTCCACACCGTGCCAAGTGTTTCGACACCTCGGCCGTTAGTGAAATAGGTTCGATAGAGGTCCTCTCCATCGCGGAAGAAAACGTTGATACCAAATCCGGTAGCCACATCTAAATCAGCGTTGAAGCTGTTCTTGGTTTCATACCAGGGGATGGCCCAACCCGTACGTTTCTTGAATGCCTCTATCTCAACGATCGGCGCTTTTGACACAAAGACGAGAGAGGTGTCTCGGGCATGCAGATGGGCAAGATGAGGGATCTGATCGGCGACCATGCAGCAGCCTTCGCATGGACTGGGATCAGCGGGCTTCAACATATGGTGGTAAACGATGAGTTGTGAATGGTCATCGAACAAGTCAGCCAGAGTCGCAGTGCCCCCTGGCCCCTCAAAGGCATAATTTTGTTCGATCTTCACCCAACCCGAATACCGTCGTTTTTCTGCCATCTGGTCGTGCGCACGGGTCAGCTCCTTTTCTGCTTTGCGGAGTTCAGCGAGTTCATCCTTCCAGGCCTCCGGTGACAGGATCTGCCGGACTACTCCGGAGATCTCCTTAGTTTTCCTGCTCTGAATTAAAGCCATAATCAGCTCCAGATCTTGAGTTAAGTTGAGGAGAGTAATTCCCCATGAACTCATACTTCCTCGGCGGCTGCCTCTATCGTGGCGATATCGATCTTACTCATGGACATCATCGCCTTAAAGGCACGCTTCGCTTTGTCACGATCAGAGTTCGTTGTCAGATCCAGAAGCTGTCTTGGTGTAATTTGCCACGAGTGGCCCCAGTGATCCTTGCACCAACCACAGGCGCTTTCTTGTCCACCATTACTGATGATCGCCTCCCAGTAGCGGTCGGTTTCTTCCTGATTCTCGGTGACAACCATGAAACTAACGGATTCATTTGGCCTGAAACTCGGGCCTCCGTTCACGCCAATAAACTTGCGCCCGAGTACGGTAAATTCGACAGTCAGTTCACTGCCTTCCTGACCGCCAGGGTAGTCGGTCACCGCTTGATTGACTCGATCGACATGACTATCTGGAAAAGTTGCGGCGTAGAATTCCGCCGCCTTCTTTGCTTCGCCATAGTCAAACCACAGGCAGTTTACGAGTTCGGTCATATGTATTCTCCTATGCATTGGACAGTATGCGGTCTCTTCACCGTCAGCTTTGAAGGTTGCTGCAATGCGCTCCATATCGTAACTGCGCCCTGGTTCAGGTTCCATAAAGACCCCTGCCCCTTTGGTATTTGTGATGAATGGCGGTCTCGGTACCCTCTCGAGGAGGATGTTCTGTTACCTCACTCGGCATGATAAATATCGTCTAGAACTGCTTAGCCAAGTCTGCGCTATGCCAAAGGTTCCTGGAGGTCGATGCGAGTTGTTCATCGATGCTTCGTTTTTTATCGCTCCATAGCGCCTTTGCCTGAAATTATTTTGCTGCGGAACTTGGCTATTCTCGAAACCCGTGTAGCCGGTTTCTTGGCTGAATTTAAGTTGAAGGCATAGCTTCGCTGGCGCCCTGGTGTTAATGCATGAAACGCTTCTGCAAGCTCGGGGTCGGCATCCATGGCTTCAACCAGTTCATCTGGGAGCTTGATATCGCGTTCTGCTTTTGGGGGCTTAATGCCGGCTTTGGCATATCCCTTCGCTTCCTCGATGTAAGCCCGTATAACTGATTCGAGCTTTGTCACTTGGTCGTTGGATTTCAGGGGGATCATATGTGGGTGTTGGGTATTCTCACCAAGCTTTTGAAGTAAGCCTTTGGAGTCTTTCAATAACGCCGCATCCATAAAGCTAATGAGGAATTTCTCTCGAAACGCTCCAAGGATGACAATATTTCGACCGGCGAATGTGTAGCAAGGCTGCCCCCATTTTACGTGCTCTTCCAGATCCATGCTCTGGCATATCCGGCGCAACTCATTAAGGCCGGATTTCCATTTCTGGGTCGAGCAATCAGGCGTTGCAAAGCGTTCACAACGTCCACAACCTTTCGAAAAATAATCTGCGATATCTGAAATCATTGCCATAACCGGTTGTCCCGTACGAGCAAAGTCCCTGCCACTATCAAACTATCATTTTTCCGGAGTTAGATTTTGATGTCCCCTCCCCTACGGCTTCTGCCTTTGAACCCGAGTGTTTTAGCAACTATGGCGTTCCATATTTATCTGTGAGTTTTGATCAGCGTCATAATATGCCAGTTTGCGATTGGGCTGCCGGCGTTAATCTTGTTGAAGCGAGAAGTCTCCAGTGGTGATACTTCCATCCCGCATGTAAGTTACGCAAATAGCGCCACTATCTGTCGTCGTAGATTGCTGTACATGGAACCCCAAAGGGATCACACCAGCACCGAAGAGGCGCTTTCCTTTGCCCAGAACCAAGGGAAAAATCAGCAGTTTAAACTGATCTACCAGGTCTGCTTTAAGTAGAGTCTGAATAAAATTGGCACTGCCCGGAACCAGCAAGTCAGGACCATTGATAGCCTTGATTTCACGAAGTCGTGCGACCGGATCATCGCCCAGCCATTCGCTGCCTTCCCAGGTAAATTCAGGTTTCGTGCGCGAGGCCACATACCGTATTGTACTGTCAATTTTTTGGGCCATCTGGATTTCGCCATCATCAATACCCTCAGGTGGAGGATCAGCAGCTACTTTTGGCCAATGAGCAGCAAAAATATCGTAAGTCCGATGGCCAAGCAGGAGTTCGAATGGGGCTGCGAAGACATCTCCCATAAATTTACCTACATCTTCATCGAAATAAGGTACCACCCATCCACCATGCTCAAAGCCCCCTGAAGTGTCCTCCTATGTACCACCGGGAGCCTGCATCACGCCATCCAGACTAACAAATGTGTTTACAATTATTTTTCGCACACAGTTCTTCCTTGGTGATTTTGTTGATCAAAATGGCGTCGCGAGTTGTGCTTAGGCTATTGCTTTCAATCACCATTGAGACTTGAAGAGATAGGTTATTGATCTTCTTTATTCGACTTCCACCCTTGTTGCCTCCAGGTAAGCGGCGAGATTAGAAAGAGCGCACTGCCATCCATTGCGTGTTCCGTCGATCATTCCCAAACCGACCAGTGAGGTGATCTGTATCGTCACCTGGAGTTCAGTCGCGCGCTTATTTTGACTAATCGCCACGGTGATCAAAGAGGCACTCAATAAAGAGTCGTCGGTATACACACGCTCGGTAAAAAGCAGGCGATGCGGCTTACTGATTTCGTAGTAGTGTGTTTCGACTCGGAATTGCAGATCATTCTTTTGGCCGCACCGATGTACGTCAAGGCCTCCGACGCGAAAGTCGTTTTCAATAAACTCGACTGCCTCCTCCTTAGAAGGTGCCCCCCATATTGATCGGGCTTTTGGGTTTTCCCATGCTGAAAAAACCTGTTCTGCTGGTGCTTTGATTGTTTTACTGATGGATATGGTGTCGTGCGATAACTGTTGGCTCATGCTAGTCCCTTTGCTTTATGGCAGTTCCCAGGCTACCGACTAATAGTTAGCTGATTGGATAACTATAAAAAGCAATAATAGTTAGGTCAATGGATAACTTACTAGTGGCGTAAAAAAGTAAGAGAATTGACCTCTATCTGCTCAGAGTGAAAGGGGGTGCGGTATGTGAGCCGATCACGCCCTCCAGTTTTTTAACAGAAGATCAAGTAGTCGGCTATTGGAATGGAGTGGTGACCTACAGGGTTTGTAATATGGCGCCCTGTGTCTCTATCGTACTCAGTCATCCTGTCCTTCAGCGCCAAGTGCTTCGACAAAGCTCGCCATTCTTGCCATCCGGCCTTCCCACTGGGCCGTCTGTGTATTAATCCAAGTTTCTGCAGCTGTCAGTTGCTTCGGCTTGATCTCGCAGGTTCGTACGCGCCCAATTTTCTTGGATCGGATCAAACCCGCATCCTCCAGCACACCAATGTGCTTCATGAATGAAGGTAGTGCCATTTCAAACGGTTTAGCGAGCTCGGTGATTGATGCCGGTCCGCTAGTCAGGTGCTGAATGACAGCGCGGCGCGTTGGATCTGCTAAGGCTTGGAAGACTGTATTCAGATTTTCGTGATTGTTACCCATTTGACTAAGTATATAGGTGTAAAATCGTTAGGCAATGGCCGCGGTTTGCTAATGCCCGTAAAAAACACCCTAACAAAAGTGCTTCATCTCCTCCCTAAAAGCTATGTTTTAGTGTTAACAGAAAGCAGGAAACCTCCTGATAAAAAGAACAAGGTGCAATAGTGATCGATTTTTCCTATCAAGCGGACGTTCAAACCAAGCCTATCTCCTACACCGTTAGGGCAACACCGGAAGAAGTCTTTACTGCCTGGGTTACGCCGAGCATGGTTGAAAAATGGTGGGGGCCTGACGGTTTCACTACGCGTGTGCTCAACCTCACGGCAGAGGTTGGCAGGAGCTTTGCTTTTGAGATGACAGCTCCAGACGGCAGCTCTTGCGTAATGTCTGGAGTATATCGTCGTGTCGACAGGCCGAAGTTTCTAAGTTTTGAGGTCCATAAACATTGCAATCTCAGCTTGCCACATGGCACCGAACCGCAAAAGAATTCGTCATTGGTCGAAGTAGTGTTCAGAAGCAGTGAGCTTGGCACTGTCGTTTCGCTTACGCATACACTTCTAAACCCTGACTACGCAGAGCTGGCAGCGATCAGTTGGGCCCAATCACTTCGATGTATGGAGGCTCGATTTTCTGGATCGGCAAATCTGATCTGAGATGGCAAGGTGTCTTGATGGCAGTCATGAGTCTGTGCACATCTTACACGCTGTCTAATTTGATATTACCAACCACATGCGCATTTAAGGCCTTAAATTCTTCATAGCGTTTTCGGACGTATAAAGTTCGACCAATATGCCTATCAGGTGTGTGAAGAATTTTCATTGAAGGCAGCGGCTAATTTACCGCTGCCAGAGTATGTCTTATCAGTTAGAGGTTCTGCACTTTAAAAGTCAGAAAGTAACCTTCGGTGCTTAAGAAAACCTGCAGCTGCTGATTCAGTACACCACCCTGCTCTTTTGCTGTAACAACCCACTGGCGCTGATTGTTAACACGCTGCATAGCTGCGCTGAGCGGCTTGTCAGACCAGGACTCGTTAAGCTTACCCTCTTTGATTAGGCGAGCGACTTCCTGGCTGGCGATGCCTTTGGCTTCTACCATGGATACAGTGGCAAAATTGTCTCTCTCATGGTCACCATGGGCGAAAGCAAGATTTGCGAAGCCTAAGGTAACTGATACACAGATGACTCGAATAAGTTTGTTCATAATACTCTCTTTCTTCTCGGTTTTAGCGAATGTTGATTAAAAAGCGTTACTGTTTGAGTCCAATAACCTCGTAGAACCCCTTTGTTTTTAGAGTGATCTTCACAGATTCCTGACCGTTATTCTTCCAATACCAGCCATGGGAACCATCAAAAGGCGTGGTGAGGGAACCACTCATTTTATTTGCGGTAGCAATAGCAAAGCTCTCAAAGTAGCCGGTAGTATCGCCTGTGGGTTCGCCGTGAAAATCAAAGTAAAGTTCACCACTCTCCGTTACCCACTCATATTCCAAATGACCGTATTTATCCAATTGAAATTTGTATTCAATTCCACGACCAGCGGGCACTTCAATAGTTGTAGTGTCAGTCCGATAAGCAAAGGACTGCTCGCCACGCTGCACTACTTCTGGTACCGCAATTTCCTGCTCTTGACTGTTTAATTCAGTCAGCCCCAGTGCACTGCCGATTCCAGTAGGATCTATATTGTATTCAGCTGGCAGGATTACTGTGGTCAACATAATGGCTGCAAGCACGCCAGCAGCAAGTGTGGATTTAATCAGTGTTTGTGCAGACTGCACTGGCATTTCAGTTGTATTCATTCTGTAAGCTCTAAATCTGAGTTCTTTCTGTTCAATTAACTTAATAAAGTCACTTTCTGGCTAACTACCTACGAAGTAGCCTGTCATCTGGTAACCCACCAACATCAGTCCACCACTCATTAGTAAGGTGTTTGTCATAGTGGAAAAGCGCAGAAAACTGTCAAAGCGACGCCAATAATTGATGGCGAGAAGAATAAACAGCAGCGCAAAAAACTGACCAATTTCTACTCCGACATTAAAGGCCAGAATGTTCTCCACCAACCCATCGCTGGACAGCTTGAATTCCTGTAATTTGGTTGCCAAACCAAAACCGTGGAAGAGTCCAAAAATCAGTACGGCAGCCTTGGTATTAGGCTGGAAGCCAAAAACCCGTTTGAAGCCGCCGAGATTGTCGAAGCCTTTATAGACAATGGATAATCCAATAATGGCATCGATCAAATAGGCATTCACATGGGTGTCGTTAAGCACTCCAAATAAAAGGGTTAAGCTATGACCGAGCGTAAAGAAGCTTACATAGATAAGAACATCTTTTGATCGATATAAAAAGAAAATGACTCCCACCAGAAACAGCAGGTGGTCATAGCCAGTCACCATATGCTTGGCGCCAATATATAGAAAGGGAATAATAGATACCCCTTCATTACCGGCAAGAAAAGTCTTGGTAGCATCGTCCACTCCATGGGCAAATAGCGGCATAGATATCACCATACCTGCTATCAGCGCCATCAAGCCGAAAACTGTTTTTAAACTATTGTGCAACGTTACTATCTCCCGTTATTAAAGTTCTAAATTCTTGTGAACCAAAGCGCACACAGGCCCAGTTAACTGGCTCCAGCCAGAGCCACTTCAGGGTTATCTTGTAAGCTCTCCGACTTGGCATTCCTGCCATGTAAAATTCTGTAGAGTGCCGGCAATACTAAAAGTGTCAGGATTGTTGATGAGACAATACCGCCAATAACCACCGTAGCCAGTGGGCGCTGTACCTCAGAGCCAATACCAGTATTCAGGGCCATGGGCACAAAACCGAGTGAGGCAACCAGTGCAGTACTAATGACCGGACGTAAGCGGATCAGGGCGCCCTCAATAATGGCCTTTTCTATGCTGTAACCTTGGTCTCGCAGGTCGCGAATAAAGGAAACCATCACCAGGCCGTTAAGGATGGCAATCCCGGAAAGTGCGATAAAACCAACGGCTGCGGAAATGGAGAAAGGGATATCCCGCAACATTAAAGAGAGCACACCGCCGGTTAATGCGAGGGGTATACCGGTAAAGATAATTGCCGCATCTTTTATGGAGCGAAGCGCCAGCAGGAGAAGCCCCATAATCAACACAAGGGTCAGCGGCACTACAATCGATAAGCGTTCAGTAGCAGACTGTAGCGTTTGATAGGTTCCGCCGTATTCAACCCAGTAACCGGGTGGTATTTCCACTTTATCGGAAACGGACTGCTGTACATCAGCAACAAAGCTACCCAGATCCCTACCCCGCACATTGGCCGTTACCACTACCCTGCGTTTACCGTTCTCGCGGAAAACCTGATTGATACCGGCAGTGAGTTCCAAGCTGGCAATTTCCTCCAGGGGCACATAGTTGCCATTGGGTCGATGAATCGGCAGTTTCTTTAGCGCATCCAAATCCTGGCGCAATACCTCTGGCAAACGCACAACAATATCGGTGCGGCGGTCTCCTTCATAAAAGCGGCCAGCAACCGTACCTCCCAGGGCGGTTGCCAGCTGCTCCTGTACTTGGCTGATGGCCAGCCCATACTGGGTTAGTGCGGCTTGGTCAGGAACAATGGCAAGAACCGGTAAACCGCTGGTTTGCTCCATCTGTATATCAGCAACGCCTTCTACACTGCCTATAGCCGCTTCAATTTCACTGCCCAAACGCTCTAATTGCTCGAAATCATCGCCAAAGACTTTGATCGCCAATTCCGCACGTACCCCCGCTAAAAGCTCGTTAAAGCGCATCTGGATTGGCTGGAGAAATTCATAGCGGTTGCCGGGGATTGGCTCTACCAGCTTTGCCAGCTCTTCTACTAATTGCTCTTTCGGCTTATCCGGATCTGGCCACTGAGACCTGGGTTTTAGGATAATAAAGTTATCGGCAACACTTGGGGGAACGGCATCGGTAGCCACTTCCGCAGTCCCAATTTTGGCGAATACACGCTCCACTTCGGGCAACTCTTTAATCCGCTCCTCCAGGGATTTTTGTAGTGCAATCGCTTGTTCCAGGGATGTGCCGGGAATACGCAAGGCGTGCATGGCAATATCGCCTTCATCCAGATTCGGCACAAATTCGCTACCCATTCTGCTTGCCGTATAGCCGGAAACCAACACCAGTAGCGCAGCAATAGCGACAACCATGCCACGCTGGCGCAGTGCAAACTCCAGGGTCGGGCGATAAAAGCTATTCAGCTTCTCAAGTGCAGGGTTTTTCTTTTCGATCACCGGTTTGCGGAATAGCAGCGCTATGCCGGCTGGCACCAAAGTGATGGAAAGAAACATCGCAGAAAGCAGCGCAATCACCACGGTAATTGCCATCGGATGGAACATCTTGCCCTCCACTCCAGTCAGGGCAAAAATGGGTAAATACACGGCTGTGATAATGAACACACCAAACATGGCCGGGCGAATCACTTCCCGCGTCGATTGGAATACCAGGGTAAGCCGTTCTTTTAGATCTAACTGGCCACGCTCGCGGGCGGATTCGCTGAGGCGTCGCAGACAGTTCTCGACAATAATGATGGCCCCATCCACCAACAAGCCAAAGTCCAGCGCCCCCAGACTCATCAGGTTTGCACTTACGCGGGCCTGAACCATGCCGGTGATGGTCATTAACATGGCCACCGGAATGACCAGCGCAGTGAGAATTGCTGCGCGAACATTCCCCAGCAGCAGGAAAAGAACCGCGATAACCAGCAGCGCACCTTCCATAAGATTGGTTTGGACCGTGCGCAGTGTCTGGTCAACCAGACCGGTACGATCATAAACTGCTGTCAATGTGATACCAGGCGGTAGACTCTGTTTGATACTCTCTAATTTTTCACCAACTGCACCTGCAACGGTGCGACTATTTTCGCCAACCAGCATGAAAACGGTGCTCATCACCACTTCCCTGCCGTTCTGAGTGGCCGCCCCGGTGCGCATTTCGCGCCCCTCTTCGATCTTGGCCAAGTCGCCAAGTCGAACAGCAACGCCATTCACTTCCGCAACCAGGAAATCCTTCAGTGTCTCTAACGAGCTTGCCTGCCCAGGAACCCGCAACAACCATTGGGCGCCACTGTGTTCAATAAAGCCTACACCGCGGTTACGATTGTTCTCCTCGATCGAGCGAATCAGGTCTTCCTGCGTCAGGCCGAATGCCAGCAGTTTCTCTGGTTCTATAGCAATCAGAATTTCTCTCTTGAATCCGCCGATCGGATTGACTTCCACCACACCAGGTACACGCAGTAACTGCGGGCGCACAATCCAGTCATGCACCGAACGTAAGTCCTTAGGTGTTACGGCACTGCCATCAGCATTGGTGGCTCCAGGTTCGGAGTCCACTGTGAACATAAAGATTTCACCAAGACCTGTGGCAATGGGGCCAAGCTCCGGCTCCAAACCAGCAGGCAGTGCACCACGTACACTAGTGAGCCGTTCATTCACTAACTGGCGGGCAAAATAAATATCGGTGCCATCTTCAAAAATCACCGTAACCTGGGACAACCCATACCGCGAAACGGAACGTGTATAAGCAAGGCTCGGCAATCCAGCCATTGCATTTTCCACAGGGTATGTAACCCGTTGCTCAACTTCTTTTGGGGTATACCCCGGTGCCTCCGTATTAATAACCACCTGGATATTGGTGATATCCGGTACCGCATCAATGGGCAGCCGGGTGAAATTCCAAATGCCCAAACCGCACAGTAAGAGCACAAGTGCAATAACCAGCCCGCGATTTTGAATTGAGGTTCTTATCAAGTACTCAAGCATGTCGAACCCTCAGTGATCGTGGGATGCACCGGACTTTTCAATGTCCGCTTTAATGATGTAGCTGTTACCGGTGACATACTCGATTCCCGGTCGAATCCCCCCCAGCACTTCAACCCAATCACCGGCTTCACGCCCTAACTCCAACATACGCACTTCATACTGGTCACCCACCTTGGCATAAACGACAGTAAAATCGCGGAATGCCTGTAAACCGGAACGCTTTACGGCGAGAGGCACCTCATATTCAGCAACTTGGATATCGCCGCTTACAAAAGAACCCGGTGCGAGGCCTGCGGGAATATCTTGCAGTGACACCCGAACGGCGGTGGCCTGGTTGGGTTTCATCAAAGTATCAATTTGTTTCACTACCCCGAGCAGAGGAGTTTCCAAGGACTTGATATTTACGGAAACGGGCGCGCCCTGGCGAATCTGGGGGCGTGTCGAGGGAAAAACATCCAACTCTGCCAACAATGCAGTATCATCGGCAACCGTTAATAAAACTCGACCTGCGGTCTGTTCACCAGGGTTTACATTGCGCTGGACTACTACACCGGCAATTGGGGATTGAATAGTGTAGGTGTTTAGGTTTTGATTGCTGTTAATGGCAATTAGGGGTTGCCCTTTATTAACGCGCTCCCCCAATCCCACCTGCACAGTTTCTACAAAGCCATCGAAACGCGCACTAATTTCACGAATCTGCTCTGGATCTACAATAAGCCTGCCGTAAGCGCGGCTGGTTTCACTCATCCTGGCTGGGCCAACGGTTTCCGTATCAATTTCCATGGATTCAGCAATACCGGATTCGATACGGGTTCGCCCCTCAAAATTATCGTATTGCCAACGGTATTCTTGCCCCTGGTACTTGGCTGTTAGAGTCACAACAAATGAGTGGGGCTCATAGATCACCATATCACCACGCAGATAATCCCCCTCGGGCCTGAATTCGATGTGGTCCTCTCCATCTCCAAGCCTTGTAAGAATCACTTTAAGATCAACCTGTTGAGGATTAACCAGCTCTCCATCGTTACTCACCCAAACCCGAAACTCCGGGGGAACACCAGTTTCATAAATACTTAGCTCAACGGCAAAATCACCTTCTCGCAACATGCGCCCACGATTGGGCCCTTTTTCCGGTTCCGCCTCTGCGACAGCTCCGGCCGCATAGACACTGCCGCTGCCACTAAGGAACAAGGAAAGTAAAGCACTGAATATCAGGCTGGAAAAAACTGCGGATCTCATATCTCGCTCTCGCTTATCTGTGCCAATGACAGGCCGGTGAGTTTTTCAATTTCAATCAGGCTAAGGTGTGCGTTGTACTGTGCCTGGAGCAGTGAAAGCTGCGCATCGGTAAGCCCCTGTTGGGCTAGTGCCAATTCCGAGTAGTTGTAGCGGCCACGTCGATAGGCTTTTTGCGTAGCGGTGAGCGCCTTATCCAGACTGGGAATCATCTTTTCATTCAAGGCGGCAGCTACGTGCCGGTGATGCTGTAGCCTTTGGGTCATCACAAAGAGCTGTGTATCCAATGCAATCTCTTTCGCATTTCTTTCTGCTCGGAAGCGATTCTGTTCCGCCCTCAAAGCAGATACCTTGCCGCGATTGCGGTCGCCCTTACCTAGTGGGATTGCGAAACCAGCCACCAATCCATAATCTCCGCTCGCTTCGTTGCGACGAATTCCTGTATCAATCCGCCACTGAATGCCCGCTTCTGCACGTGCCAAATCAATTTCCGCCTGCGCCACGCGCTCGCGGCTCATGAATATTTCCAAATTTGGGTTGCTCGCCACCAAGCTTCGCAATCTAGATAAATCAACTTCTGGAATGACACTGGAAAGAGAACCAACCACCGCTCGAAAACTGGGCTCTCTGGAGCCCCACTGGGCAGCTAATTGATATCTGGCAATATCCAACTCGTGCTCGACATCTTCCACAGCTAAGAGTCGACGCTGGAAGTCGACTTCCGCCCGAAAAGCATCGGCTTCATTCGTTCTGCCAACACTAACTTGGCGATTAATTTCGGCGGATATCCTGCGAGCCAGGTCGACTGCTCTTTTAGCAATTTCCAGGCGTTCCTGCTGAGCCAGGACTTGGAAAAAGTAACGCGCAGTATTAGCGGCAACTTCTAACTCAAGAACCTGCTTTTCGGCCTCAATCACGGAAGTCTTACTGCGTGTAGCCAATACACGTTTTTCTGCGAGATCACCCTGTAATAGCCAACTGATGCCTACTGTTACCTGGGAACTGCCGTTGCCATCGCTGTCCTTTTCCTCCCCCACCCCCTCGGCGGCAACACTAAGCTCCGGGCGTGGTCCAAGCTTGGCGTGCTTGGATAGAGCAACCACAGCCTCAAACTGATATTGGTAACCCGCCAGTTCGGGGTGATTTTGCAAGCTTTTAAGAATTGCCTGCTCATAAGTGAGGCCCGATAACTCCTCGCCCTGCTCTGCCTTAAGGGGCCCACTTAATGCGACTAAAAAGAACACGGCTCCGGCCATAAAAAACCGATCTATAGTCGGTTTTTTAGTTATGACTAAACGCAAACAATTAAACACTTCGGCTTCCTTAGTGGGAGAAAAGGGTTTCGACGGTGTGGTGGAGTGCATCCACCGTAACAAGGCAAGTGCCAGTAAGAACTACAAACAATCCAGCTAATAACAAGGGGGGTAAGCTGCGCCCCTTATCATCAGACAGCAAGTAACGAATACGAGCATCCAACTGGTCAAGAGCGAAATAACAGACCATTGCTGAACTTCTCTCTTTGGGCTGCAACCCATTGGAGACACGGGTTACTTTAAGTAGGGTTTGGGCGATAAAAGTCTCACTCCACCCCTGCCTATGGGCATAAGCATCTGCACGCTGCTCCATACACAGCGCCATCTGCCGATTCAGGTTATTCCCCAAACGCGAGGGGAAAAAGCTGGCAAACAAAGCGAATATTAATTTCTTCAGAGGATCAAATTTTTGCGCATGGGCTTCCTCATGCAGGCGCACCACCTCAAATTCTTCCGCTGTTAACTGGTCTCGCAGACCGCTGGTATAAAACCCTTGCGGACGGAGCAGACCGCTGGTGAAAGCCTGGGGCCCCTTTGCCTGGATAATACTCTGGTCAGACTTATCCCTTTCGCAAAGTTGCATTAACAATCGGAGCTGCGCCAAATGGCGATGAGCTCGTTTAAAACTTTGAAATACCAAAAACCCGGCAAGGAAAAGAAACGCAATGGTAAAAACACCATGCCAACTGTAGAGGTTAAAAGCATTGATATGGTGCCAGTGCGCCAGTGATGCAACGCCTCCCAAAAGGCTGGGGAAAGCCAGGATAACAGCGGCAGTGGAAGCCGCGAACCACGGCAGCAATACCGCGCTCCACAGCAGTAAACGCCGGCTACTGGCAGACAAGCGAAGTGAAAGCCGGGAAGCAGAAAGGCAGGCAGCTGATACCAGTAAAATACCGACAAACAGGCCAAGCGCTGCAATAGTCAGTAGGTTTAGCCAGAGTGCAACCTGCCCCAAAATCATTAGCGATCACCCTGCTGGCGCTTTACCTTCTGGCTTTCGATCAACTGCTCCAGCTGCTCTAATTGACTTTCGCTCAACTCCGATGAGATGGAGGTAAAAGCGGCTACCAACCCATTCTCATCATCAACGAATTCACGAGTAACATCTTGAATCAGCTGCCCGACAAACTCGTAGCGCTCCACTGCCGGGCTGTATTGGAATGCATGCCCCTGCTTCTCCCGAGACAGCAAACCTTTCTTGTAGAGGCGATCCAGCGTGCTCTGGATCGTATTGAGAGAACCTCCACGGGCCCTGCTCAAGTCCGAGTGGACCTGTTTAGCATCCGCAGCTTTTGTATCCCAAAGGTATTGGAGCACCTGTTTCTCAAGATCGCCAAGTCGCATAGACCATTATTCCAACAGTGAAAATAATTCTTTGAATGATGGTAGAGCGGAAAAAACCGATCGTCAATAGGTTTTTAAAATGGAAAAAGAAACACGATCAAAGCCCCTTTCGGGCTCCAAATCACTTGAGCTAAGTTACTTTAATCAAAGGCTAAATCAGCTCACTACATTTAGGACTCTTGTCCATAAATCGCTCCGAAAGTCCCATCGGATGAGCCATAAAGAGCACATCTGCTGCATCGCAGTTCTTGCTAGGGGCTAAGTCCGTCCGTGTCGAGATCCGCTTAACATCTACAGCCTTCAAGGCTTTGCGAAATTATTCAGAGTCTCCCAAGATTTCATATAAATTCGCTCGGTTAAATCTCCAACAACAGTGTGCAACGCTTAACTTTTTGAGAGGTGATTGATTAACGTCGTGACTTTAATCTCACTGGTTAAGACTGTTTATTTCAGGAGCCTCACAACAGTTTGGGGGGCATGATCCCTGGTCAACTGAGCGCAAGCTCAGCTGTGCCGGCCTCGCTTTCCGAATCGATGCCGGCTGGGTCGTTCTCGGTTGGATCAAAACTGTCGGCACGTGCCATGCGCCAGGCCCGGACATAGAAGCCCCCCTCGTTATGCGCCCTGAGCAATTCACCAGGCTTGAGGTAGACGTGGATTTGTGAAAATAGCTGAACTTCTGTGCCACCGGCACGGCGTACTAGGTGTTTTCCTTCTAGCTGTGCTGGATGCTCTAATCCGGCGGCGGCTAACATTTCGGCCAGGGTACTAAGGGTGTTGTGGTGGAAATTATGTACCCTGTCGGCTTTCTCCGGCACCACCAGGGCTCGCTGCCGCAGCTTGTCTTGGGTGGCCACGCCCGTGGGGCACTGGTTAGTGTGGCAGGATTGAGATTGGATACAGCCGATTGCAAACATAAAGCCGCGTGCCGAGTTGGCCCAGTCGGCCCCTATAGCCAGCACACTGGCAATATCGAACGCCGAGATTATCTTGCCGCTGGCACCTATCTTGATCTTGTCTCGCAGGTTCAGGCCGACCAGGGTATTGTGGATAAACAGTAGGCCTTCGCGCAGGGGCACGCCGATATGATTGGTGAATTCCAACGGTGCTGCTCCAGTACCCCCTTCCTTGCCATCTACCACGATAAAATCTGGCAATATATCACTTTGGAGCATGGCCTTTGCGATGCCCATAAACTCCCAGGGGTGTCCGAGGGCCAGCTTAAAACCCACTGGTTTACCGCCGCTAAGTTCCCTCAGTTGTTTGATAAAAGTCAGCAACTCAAGGGGGGTAGAAAAGCTGCTATGGCTCGAAGGTGAGATGCAGTCCTCGCCCTCAGGCACGCCGCGGGTGGATGCTATCTCCGCAGTCACCTTGTGCCCGGGTAGGATACCGCCATGGCCGGGCTTGGCGCCCTGGCTGAGTTTTAGCTCAATCATCTTAATTTGCGGGTTACGAGCCTGTGCCTTGAAGCGGTCTGGATCGAAGCTACCGTCCTGGGCTCGACAACCAAAGTAACCCGATCCTATTTCCCAAATCAGATCGCCGCCGAACTCGCGATGATAGGGGCTGATGCTGCCCTCCCCTGTATCGTGGGCAAAGTCCCCTAGCTTGGCACCCTTGTTCAGGGCCCTGATGGCGTTGGCACTAAGGGACCCAAAGCTCATAGCGGAGATATTGAAGATCGAGGCCGAATAAGGCTGGCTGCACTGAGGTCCCCCTATGAGCACCCTGAAGCTCTTGTGCTCTCTGACCTCCTTGGGGCGTATGGAGTGATTGATAAACTCAAAACCAGGTTCGTAGACGTCAATCAAGGTACCAAAGGGTTTGGATGCATTCTCATTCTTGGCCCGGGCATAGACCAGGGAGCGTTGGGCCCGGGAAAAAGGCAGCTCGTCTTCTTCTCCTTCTAACAGGTATTGGCGTAGCTCTGGGCGAACACGTTCCATGAGATAGCGAATATTGCCCAATATGGGGTAGTTACGGCGCACCGCATGGGTTTTTTGAATCAGATCGTAAATTCCTAGGAGACTCAGAAGGCTGCTGATTGCGGCAATAGGCCAGAGCCAGGAGTAAGAGTCCAACAGAGGCAGGCTGACGATAGTCGTGAGAACACAACAGCCAAAAAATGTATAGCGATTGAGCAGGAATAGTTTCATCATTGTATTTCGTACAGGCTATTGCTGTTTTCTCTCCTTGAAGGATGTATTTTCTACCAGCTCGGGGTCAATCGCATTTACGTGGATATTCTATGTAGTTACTTCACTAACTCACGTCTTGATCAATCTCGCCAAGAAAAAGCTAGTGTATCAATTAATACATAACCATCAATAAACTGCATATCATCGATATAAAAAGTCTCACAATAAGTTTCAGTTTTGGGGGTTATATATAATCCACTACGTCAAAAGACCGCCCAGTTTCATTGGTTAAAACTGCATGACGATACGCTTTTGCAGTGTCCGACGCTGAGATGCCGCTTGAACTATCCATACCCATCATATCCATGGTTTCTTTCACAAAATGTGGACTAACAGCATTCAAACGAAGCTTATGGCCGAGCTCTAACGCTGTGGCTTTCACAAAGGATTCAATGGCCCCATTTACCAGGCTGAGTGCAGAACCGCCCCGCATAGGATGTTGAGCCAAAATACCTGAAGTTAAAGTGATACTGCCACCCTCTCGAATATAGTCACGGCCAATCTGGAAAATACTAATTTGCCCTAACAACTTACTGTTGATAGCTGCCTTAATTTGATCAAATGTCAGTTCCTCAACTGGCGCAAAAACTGCATTTCCTGTGGCTGAAACTACGGCGTCAACTTGGCTGACTTTCTCAAACATGGCCTTGATAGATGCCCTGTCCTCAATATCAACTCTGTAGTCGCCTTTGCTGTGACCTACTTTTACAACTTCATGGTCTTTAAGTTCAGTCACAACTGATTTACCAATGGTTCCGTTAGCGCCAATCACTACAATTTTCATGCTATAACCGTCCTTAGTTTGTTAATTAAAATATTCAGCTATTCTTTGGTCATAATGGAAAAGTTGTGCCTATAAATGCACCACGTTAAAGGTTTTAGTGTAGCTACTAATCAAATGGAATCTTGTGTTCCGGTTTACCTTCAAACTCAACTCTTATCAGATAGCTTGCGCAATATATATTGGGAAACGCAGTGAAATGGTTTTGATTTGGATGTGAATATGATCCTTGTAGGTAATTTTTCATTGTGAGTCCATTTGATCTATCTCATCTTGCAGTTTCTCCAATTCCTCCAATACATTTAAAAATTTTTCACCAAATTTTGTAACTGTGTATTCAACCCTGGGAGGAATCTCGTTATAGCTCACGCGTTCCAAGATACCAAACTCTACGTTTTTACGGAGACATTCATTAAGTACTTTTGCGCTCAGACCCTCCACACTGCGTACCATCTCTCCTGGTCGATTTATTTCCAAAGCCAGCAAACGGTAGACTGTAAGCGACCATTTACAGCCATAGATAGTCTCAACCATCCGGGCGCTTTGCTTTGGTGGCGCCTTTCTTAGGACTTTCTTTTTGTTTGGTTCCATAAATACTTACCAAAAAGTAACTAATACACCGAATTGTACCTACTTTTCATCAGGGCTTTGCTTTGCCTAGACTACTTGCACGCTATCTACATTATCTTATCGAGGAAAATTTGTGAACGAGACTATAGTTGAAGCTAAAGACAAAGATAGACGTGAGTTGGCCCTTGTTGTGGGAGGATCAAGTGGAATTGGGCTAGCTACTGCGGAGCAGCTGATAAAACAAGAGATAACGCCCATAGTCGTTGGTAGTAAGGAAGCAAAGCTAAAAAAGGCAGAGGATTATCTATCTACCTATGGGGAAGTGAAAACGCTCCAGGCAGATCTTTACCAAGAAAAAGATGTCAGTGCTCTCATTGAGCTTATCGAGAAAGATGAAGCTCATTATCGATACTTGGTAAATGCTGCGGGTTATTTCAACCCCAAGCCATTTCTATTGCATGAAAATGATGACTATGACAGATATCTAGAAATCAATCGTTCGTTATTTTTTATTACCCAAGCTGTTACGAAGAATATGATAAAGCATGGCTCTGGTAGTGTAGTTAATATTGGTTCTATGTGGGCCCAGCAAGCAATTAAAGCCACTCCATCTTCAGCATATTCAATGGCAAAGGCTGGGCTCCATGCCCTAACTCAGCATTTAGCCATGGAGCTTGCCGAGTACAACATAAGAGTTAATGCAGTCTCTCCAGCAGTCGTGAAAACACCAATTTATGAGAACTTTATTGATCCTAATGAAATAGATGAAGCACTATCCGGATTTGATTCTTTCCACCCCATTGGGAGAATTGGTGTGCCAAATGATGTTGCAAATGTTGTTAACTTCCTTCTAGGTGGAAACTCTAGTTGGGTTACCGGTGCAATTTGGGATGTAGATGGTGGTGTTATAGCTGGAAGAAACTAACAGATATCTATTAAGTTATTCTTTGTGAAGATAAAAAGCTCAAGTATACCTAGTTAAATACTGTGGCCGAATCAGTCATAAGATTTGGCCACACTCTGACCTTTCTATCAGTAAGTTAATGAAAACCTTTTCTTAAGTAACAATATTGCCCAGCTGGAAAGTACAAATGGTGCTGTTAATACAATGATGCCAGCATTGATAAAAGCCATTGCTATGGGCACGGTTAGTGCACTCCCCACAAGTGGAGCAAACCATAGCTTACTTCTACTTGTTAAGGCAATAGCACAAAGTGATGCATTGTAGCCAAAGATTCCGGCAAGAATGAGTGTTGTCGATAAAGATAGAAGCTCAGCCAATAATGTAGCAAATAGCCCACCAATGATGCCCCAAAGGGCATGTAACTTATTGGAAATGAAAATCCCAAGCAAAAAACAAGCCCCCGTAATGGCATTATTTTGGAAGATAATCTGTCCTATACCTTCGAATATCCCCCAAGTTGAGATTTTCTCACTCATCGATGTTATAGCTGGCTCTAGATTGAGTGCCGGAGCCATGGCCCAGATAACCCATATCACTAAAATGTATGGTGCGGTATAAGCTGGAAGAGGAAAGTGAATCATCATTAAGCGCATTATTAAAACGGTTAGAGCGCTTCCAGCAATAATTAAGAAAACGGTGAGTGACGAAGGTGCATATAAAGAGAATACGACTACACCAATCAATGCGCCATTGTACCCAAATAGCCCCTCTTCAATATCATTCACCGGGTAATGTTTAATATGTGCAAAAATTGTTGAGGAGATAACACCAACTAGGACTCCAATAGCCATAGTGATGGAGTTAACTGCCACACCAAACAAAAACAAAGCTCCACTCAATGCGTTCTTCTGTAGGATGACTTGGCTAATTCCCCTGAGTAGGCTGACAAGGAAACAACAGACCTTTGTGGATATCGATTTCTTCATAAGTCGCTCAATCTAATTCACTCCTTTGTACTCATTGACAATATGACGAATGAAATACTGAAACTTCTGTAGATATTGGTAGTCGATACTCTTTCAGCAATTTGATTGTTTTAAATTAACTATTGGTTAGGTATTGTAAACGTATATTGATTTTCCTGACTGACTTCTTCAATAGGTACTGATCGCCATGGATCGACGTGATTTTTCTAAAGTTTTTTTGGGGGCTGCCATCGCATATACCCTGCCCCAGCCACTCTTTGCGTTAGACGCTTTATCAAATAATACAGCGAAAGGTGTAGACGAGCTTCAACGTCTTGTACGTCATCGTATTCTTAAGCAGCATGGGGCACATGCCGCGGTTACAGGCACCCTGAAGCCCTCTGGTCGTCGCATCATTACCGTTCGGGACCCTGAAGCCAAGGACGACTACCAGCTAGGCGGTGATACCATTTTTGAAGTTGCCTCGCTAACTAAGATTTTTACCGCCCTGCTATTAGCTGTTGAAGTCGTACATAAGCGCGTAAGGCTCGACGACCCACTTCAGGATTACGTACCAGACGGAGTAAAGGCTCCAACTTTTAAAGGACGACAAATCACCCTCACCGACCTGGCTACACATGGTGCTGCATTGCCGCTTAGGCCCAACAACCTTGCTACATCTGTACCCGATGCGCCGAATAAATATGCAGGTTATTCCTTTGAACAGCTCTATGGCAGCTTACCAAGCTACCATCTGCAAACTAGTCCAGGCTCTCAATTTAACTATTCAAACCTGGCTTTTGGACTTTTAGGTCAAGGCATTGCTTTGAAGTCAGGCCGCTCTTTTGCAGAGATACTGCGAGAGCGTGTGACAGAGCCACTGGGGTTGAGTGACACTACTTTAGAGGATGACCCGAGAAAGGCAGCACGACGCGCTCAAGGCCATGACTTTTACCTCAGCCCGATTGGCCCCACTAGTGATGGTGTGCTCGCTCCGGCTGGTGGTTTGCGTTCTACTGCCAACGATCTCCTCACTCTTCTCGACTTGTTCACCAACGGCCAGGGCCCTAAGGATTTGGTGGCTGCCTCGCGTTTGATGTTGTCGGTCGATAGGCCTGGAGGCAGTGATATCACTCGTATGGCCCTGGGTTGGCGCAGAACGACGACCCATGGAGAAACCTATTATTGGTCTAACGGCAGCAGCGATGGATCACGCACATTTATGGGCTTTAACCCAGCACGGAGAGCCGGTGTTGTTGCCTTGGCAGATGCTGCGAGTGGCGAAGGATTAGACGATATCGGCCACCATTTTTTGAACCCCCAGCAAACAGTATCTACTAAGATCGTCCCCACCCCAGATTTCATTACTTTACCTGAGAAAGTTCTTTTAAGGGGGGTCGGACGCTATGAGCAGGCTAAGGACGATGTCATTGAGATTAGTCGTGGCTATACGGGCCTTATTGTTTCAGCGGGATACGGAGAGTTCGTCATTCGGCCGCAATCATCCACATTATATGCATCTAAGATGGTACCAGGGCTAACTATCGAATTTGAAGGCGCCGATGTGGGCCCTGTCGTTTCGCTGATCCTCCGTCAAGATGGAAAAACTTTCGTTTACAAGCGCACACCATAATTCTTACAGTCACTTCTTCCGCCCGCAATATCTGGCATAGTTTGTGGGTGGGGAACACTGTGGTTGGTATAAACGAAAAGAGCCCAGGCCATATACTACGACCGCCATTGGAAGACGTATTGCATCGAGATTGCTTCTCACTCTTCAGCGCCCTATATACATTAGAAACTTTATCACTATTTGACTTAAGGTTTCTCATTTTTTCTTTTTGTTTAAATGCGTCTAATTTTACGATTCTATGAGGCTATCACGGAATAGACTAGATAATTAGCTGCTGATATCAAAGGTTTTTATCGAGTACATTACTTAGATTCTCAGTTGTTTCTTAACTTCTTTTTCTGGTAAGTACGACTATGATCATTGTAGAAATGCCATTTAGTGATATTGTAACTGAATTTTCATCAAATCTAGCTTCAAATATAATATTTAAGAGCCCCCCTCGATATTAGCTAGAATGATACATCCTCACTAAGATCTTAAGACCTTCCAGGTGTTACCGCCGACAATTCCATCCTCGACTAAATTATTTTGTTTTTGGAAGATTTTTACTGCTAGCTCTGTAGCAGGCCCAAAATCACTATCGACAGTTAAGCCGAATCCCTTGTCTTGTAACAGTTTTTGAAGTTTAGTAACTGTGCTACCGGAAGAACCTCGGTGGAGTACTTGTGAGGTCTCCCCCTCTCTAAAGGATATTTTCATTCCGCTAAGATTTGCAAGTGCTTGCTTCGCTTTACGAAGGTATTTACGCCGCTCCTTGATATGACGATCACCACCTTGAACACGCCTCGTTACTTCTGCGAGGTCATCTCTGTCAGCTGGTTGATTAATACTCCTCGATTTCCAGTATTCACAAGCAATCTTCAAAGATGTGGTAGGTTCAGCTGCTAGCTCCGGGTTCTCCTCTAGTGGAAGGCCTAGCTTTTTCCCAATCTTACGATAATTGTATCTTCCAGTTAACTGAATAAGGCCTCGCCCTTTGTATCTCTTCCCATCTCCAGGATAAATATGTCCAAGGTCTTTTCTGCCTTCATAAGCAGCTCCTGATGCAAACTCCTCTGTAGTTCTAAATCCCGCAGATTCATGAGTTACTTGACCCATGAAGTGAGCTATGCGTAATGGTGTATTTATTAAATAGTCATCAAGCACTTTAGAGAAATCCACAGCTACTGCTTCAATAATACGAGACTGCTCTTTCGCAAAATTTCCTGAAAACTTTGGTGCTACAGCGAAAATGAAGTCACTATCTAGTAAAATCATTAGATTACTCCACTCTTGCATATAATTTCATTCAGTAAATGCCAAGTTTATCTTGCCTATCAGATACTTAAAGTCCTGAAAATTCAATTTATGCTTCGTTTTGAGAAATGAGCATTCCGTTGGGGCTGGCAAATCTTATTTGTGCGTCAATATCTGAGCTGGTTATAGGCCATCGAGCAGAAATTAAGCGATTTTTAACTATTCTTTTTATATTAACGCTATTTGATTGATTCCCACCGAGGATGTGATACGCATGGTCGTCTTCAGCCCAATAAAAGCCGACATGCCCCTTCCAGCTATCCTTGGACTCTCGCCAAAAGACCATTGTTGCACCTAAGCGTGGGCTCACTTCTCTTCCGAAATTCTTCCAATTTTGAGCGGTGAGTGGACTTGTAGGTATTACTTCCTCAGGAAGCTGTGATGCAATACAGTGAGCGGTGAAAAGTCCGCACCAGGGAATATCATCGTCGTGGTAATTAAATAGATCAAGGTCTTCTGCCCAGCCTAGAATTGCTTCATTCGATCCAGCTCCAGGTTTCTCGCGTGTACCAATGAGGTCAAATGCTGTCTCCAGCCAAGGCATTGATACTGGAATATCAAACTCTCTACTTATTGGGGCGTCATTAGCTTTGAAGAGAGCTGCTCGGGTTCTGGGGCCAACAATCCCATCTCCAATTAGATTTTTTGACCTTTGAAACTCTTTAATCGCCTTAATAGTTAATCTTCCACGAATCCCATCAATGGGGCCCGTATCAAATCCTAGCCTATTCAAGGCCTCCTGAATATCACGTACAGTCATCATTAGCTCCTAATATATTAGGTGAGTGAGTTGAGTGAAAATTATGTACTTACATCTGTATCTTGGGCATAAGCTACAGTATGAATATATGATATAAAAATATGCTTTGGTAACCCTCAAGATAAATGCTAGTAGATGAGATTTAATTCTCCATGTTTTCTAAATTTTAGTGCACAAAGATAAGTATAAATTGAAAGATAGGAGTTTCATGATTCTGACAGTGTTTTTTTGGCGCTCATTCAAAGTCTATTTAGATCACGCTAAACAGTTAGTTTACTTGTATGAAATGAAAAAACATCAAAACATAAAATCACCTCCACCTTGTTAAGCAACTGAAACTTGATTGCATTGGTTTCAGGTTGGATATATGTTAATGGGAAATAATCAAAAAATTGATAGATAAAATAAAGCTGTGCAAAGATTTTTTACGAGCTAAGGGTGGTGCTAAGAATTTCAATGTGTGTCAATTCAGGTTGATTAATTTTTAGCTATAAAAATTCTTAAGTTTAAGCTCTGGGCTATTCTATGGGTTATAGTCTATCCTGCAGCAAGAAGAGCTGCTCGCCCAGCCTATGAGGTCTTATGAATCGTACTGCTATATTAATCGGAGTCCGTCAGACAGATATCCTACCCGAACTCCCTGCAGTTTGGGACTGCGTGGAAAGAATGACCAAATGGATGCAATCTCAAGGGGTCAATGATGAAAACATCCGGGTAATTACTGATAAAGAGAAGCCTGTTACATTCATGGAAATTTGGGAAGCTGTAAAGGAGTTTGTCGACCTTCACACGATTGATCAATTGATTATTTACTTCTCAGGTCACGGCATTAACATTCATAGGAATGAATTCTGGCTTTTATCTAATGCTATTGTTAATACCAGTGAGGCCATAAACTTGGAAGGAAGCGTTGATCTCGCACGAGATAGTTCAATTCCTCATGTGATTTTTATTTCCGACGCCTGCCGCACTGCAGCTGACAGCTCAATAGCACATGGAGTCAAAGGTGGTGAACTATTTCCGAATTACGGTCCACAGGTCAAAGAGCAGAAGATAGATCTGTTTTTTGCTACTAGAGTCGGAATGCCCTCAATGGAGATCGTCTCCAAGAAGAAATACAAGGGTGTTTATACTGAGACTCTCGTTGAGGCTTTGCAAGGGGACCATGCTCATATTGTAGAGATGGATACGAACATTGGAAGAAACTTAATAAGACCCCATCCCTTGAATGATTTTCTTGAAGTTGAGGTGCCAAAACGTACCTTTAAATTAGTTGGAAAGAGTCAGGTGCCTAATGCGCGCATCACTTCAACTAACTCTTGGCTATCTGAGTTGCCGCTAAAAGCAACTGAATTAAATTGGGCTGCACCCCCTGAAAACTCCTCCCCTTCTTCCGATCATGATCTAACATCACTGTCCCAGCAAGCTTTAGTAAATGTGATTAATCAGCAGCCTGCTGACATTAAAAGTATGATCTCTCAAGTGTCCACTCACGTGCTGACAGAAGCTAGGGCCTTTGATGATTTAGTAGCTACATGTGCTCGTACGTTTGGGCCGGAGAATCTTGAGTCAAAATGCGGATTCAAGATTTCGGGAAAGAGGCCAGTTGAAGCTCTAGCAATGAATGCAAGCGTTGAGATCTTAGGTAATGATTTGAATACCGTGAATGTCCAACTTGAGACTACTGGTCCAGAGAATATCTTACTTATTTTCGATGATGGCACAGGGGTCGTATTACCCGCAATTCAGGAATTCATTGGTGCGTTGACCTTCGCTGATGAAGGGCTTATAAGTGTTAACTATGATTCAATGGCTACATCGTCGCGTTGGGGGGAATTCAAACCCGGCCAAAGGGAGCTACAGCAGCTACGCTCAATAGTTACAGCAGCGACTGCGATGGGATCTTTCAGCCAGAGCAATGAAGCTGTGCTAGAAAAAATTAATAGGATTATACTATCTAACGTGATCGTTGACCCGTCCCTGTCCATCTATATGTCATATGCATATAGAGATCTAGGCAACCGTGAGCCTATACATATGCTTGCTCGCTATTTACGAAATACTCTTGGCTTTTGCCTTTTTGATGTGGCCATGCTGTCTAGGGAACTAGACGGTCACACTATGGGGGATTCAGGTCAAGTATTTCCTTTTGCGCCACTATTGTCGCAAGGTTGGGCTCTACTTTCTGCCTGTAAAATTGTTAGCCCAAATTCGCTTAATTCTATTCGTGAATATATCGTCCCGAACTCTTTCTGGACGTTATATAATCCAGATGGCGTTAATGCCATCCACTTAGCCATGCAACATAAGGAAGTATAATTATGAGAGAGCTTGTCTTTGTTCATGGAAGGGCACAGGAATTTAAAAGCTCAACCCAATTAAAATCTGACTGGATTGATGCCTTTCGTAAAGGTTTGGCAAAGAGTGGACTAGATCTTCCTATCCCTGAAACAAAGATACGATTCCCTTACTATGGGCAGACTTTACATGACTTGGTAAAAGGATCTTCAATAGAGAACTCAGCAAAGGTAATTGTTCGAGGCAGTGGACCAAGTCGAGAAGAGGAACTTTTTTTTATTAATATACTTGAGGAAATCAGAAAGAATTATAATGTTTCAGATCGTCAGCTAAGGGAGGTAGATGATAGTCAGGTTGTCGAGAGGGGGATTTTAAACTGGGAGTGGGTTCAAACAATCCTAAAAGGAATTGACAGGTTTGTACCAGGTGCTAGCAGTACCTCAATAGCACTTTTCATCAAGGATGCCTACGAATATCTGGTCAATACCGGACTCAAAAGCCTCATCGATGATGGGGTTCGAAATGCATTTGATCCAAATGTAGAAACTGTCGTGGTAAGTCACTCTCTAGGTACAATTATTTCCTACAGTCTACTAACAGCTGAGGGCGATTTTCAGGGCTGGAAGGTTCCACTGCATTTGACTCTGGGAAGCCCGCTGGCTGTGACATCGGTCAAGCATAAACTAAGCCCGATACGTTTTCCTAAATGCGTTGGTCATTGGTTCAACGCGATGGACGAGCGTGATGTTGTAGCACTCTATCCTTTGAATAAGAAATATTTTCCTATCACTCCTTCGATTGAGAATAAAACAAATATCGATAATCATACATCGAATCGACATGGAATAGATGGGTACTTAGACGATGCGGAAGTTGCACTCCGGATCTACAAGGCGCTGACAGCTTAAAAATAGTATTTACATATGCAGCGACCCAGTTATTTTTATGTTGGCATAACGATTGGACTACGCCCGAAAATCACACACGGTAATCCTGATGAGTTTTTGATTTGCGAGCGATAGTTAAATAAAAATATCGATTATCAAATAAGGTTGAAACGATAGCAATATTTCTAATGCTTGCCATAAAGATAAGTGGTTGCTATCTGTGCATGAACCCGTTTTAAATGGCGACGTGAGCATCATATGTCGCTAGATACTGTCAAGTATGGTCCAGGTTCTCGGCCCAATAATTCCATCTGGCACAAGTCCATTATCTCTCTGGAATTTTCGAATGGCCGCTTCAGTAATTGGGCCGAAGTGACCATCAATTTTATCATCAGGAAATCCAATTTTTCTTTGTATATCCCTCACTACAAAACGTAAATTTGATGAGTTTCCACGACGCAAAGTCGGACGATCCTGGCTATCTTTTGTCGGAATCAATGGGGGAGGTACTTGACGATCCATTATAGATTGGACATCTTTGCGAAACTCATCCATATCTATAGTATGAGGATCAGGTTTCGCTTTCCATTCCTTGTGGCCACAGCACCAACTTGAATCACGACCCAGCTTGGCCAGTATCGCCGCTACACCTCTTTTGTATGCATCAAGTTGTACTTCTGGCCAAGGGTCAGCCACTTTTCCATTTTTTGACTTAGCGTATCCTGTATTTTCGGCTTCTATTCCAATGACATTACGATTCCCCGACACACCTTTCCAGCTTCCACTCCCGGCATGATTTGCTTTTCCAGCAGCGATAATATAATAAGTACCATCTCTAGCTAGGCCAAGTTGCGCGAGAGGCCCGCTAAGATCTCTACGCCCATTTTTAAGAGTATTCAACGAGGGCATATTACCTTTAGCTGCTCCAGCTGTGTGGTGGCAAACAATTCCTTTAATAGAAGATGACATATTACCATTGCCTCGGCTTGCCCAACCATCGACCTCCGCTATTTTAAGACCAGCATCTTCCAGAACAGATGGGAGCCAGGTTAATTGATATGGCATTAGGCGACTCCTCCATATGCAGCAGGCAGCTCTTCATCAAGCGTTATACTTTCTTGAATAGTTTCAGAATCTTCTGAGTCGCATAAGCAACCATCAATTTCGTCGCTCTCTATATATTCATCTTCGTCGCTCATTGGTTTCTCACTTTGTTCCATGTCTGGATATTAAGACCTTGATTTTTAGTCATTCACTATTTTATAAAAAATTATAGAATTCTGTGGCTCTCCTCTTGCAGTTAATAATTGAAAGGATAGAAATAATATTGTAAGAAATGAAGGACCGTGTGACTTAATTTTTCTCAGGCATGTGCTACTTCATTTGATTCATGATTGATTCATGCTGATATTATTGTAACTATATAGCTCATGGTGTTTTTCATTGAGCTTGCTTAAGTTCATACACTTTCAAATCAGCTATCTCTTAATCTAAGTTGATTGATCGCGCTAATGGCATTTGAAACTTTCTGAATGGCCAGATCAGGCTTGCTTAAACCATGAGTGGCGTCTTTAGTTTTCTTGGAAGCTTCATTTAGTGCGGCTGTTACAGTCTTATACCTTTTCGTTTTTTTACTTATTTCTTCAGAAATCAAATTTAATTGTATTGTGCGTAATAGGTCAATTTTTTCAGTGATATCCCAAGATGGCTCGCTTAGGGAGTCCCTAAGCATTTCCAGCGCTTTAATTAATCTTTCTATTTCGGAAATTAACCTTTTCATTACTTTCTCTCTAAGGATTAATTTTTAGAGATTCAAGGGTGTTAGCCAGCTCTTGAACCTCTTTCGAGTAAGCCTCAATATCTCCAGCTGTATAAAAATTATCTTTTATAACTTTGACTAGTTCTGAGTTGGCTTTTTTTAGACCACGGATAACACCTTTTGCTGTTCCACTCATTTCACTTGCATAAATGATGGAGCTTTCAGATAAGGCTAGCGCCTTAACGGCCCGATAACGCTCTGAGGGCGAAAATTCACCTCCTGAATCAACGATAAATTTAGCAATATTATGAAGCTGCTGCGCAGTTATCCAGTATGCTTTAAGGTACCCATGAGAATCTGATTCTAGTGCGAAATCTTCGACCAGCAAGTCGGCAAGATGATCTACTGGACTTTCATAGGCAGGGATTATTTCTTTAGCAGATTTAGCTTTCTTATGGCTTATCCAGAAGGTTCCGAAGCCCACAGCTAACTTGTTAATCATATCCTTGCTTTTTTCTGGTAAATCGATATTTGGTGTTGTAGCTATATTGCTGGAAAATGAGTTTGCGGCTTTTTGAATATTTTCTTTTCTGTTAGTTGACGCTAGTTTTATTAATAACTCTCCGTAAGATTGCAGGGCTTTTACCGCTGCAATTCTTGCTCTAGTATCCTCTACAGATACAGGATTTTTTAGATCCAAACTGTTTGCCTTCTTAGTGTTGTTTAGGGCGATAATTTCAATCTTCATTTTTATAATTTCGCTTCTAATCTTCTGGAATTCCTTCTCTCCTAAGCTTCCAACTTTCTCTGTTGCTGCTCCGAAGTTTTGTATTTTAATAGTTTGATTTATGGTTAGTCCGCACCCACTTAGAAGCACAGTCAATATAAAAATCCCCATAGCTAGAATTAAACTTCCAAGTCTATAGGTAGTAGGCAGCTTCTTAATTTTCATTAAGATTCCTTGACAATCCAACTTGTAGCACCCTCTCGTTTATAACTCATTTATTGATCCATAAAACTTTCGTCGTAATGAGGGCATAAGACATCACTGCCACGTCAAATGCTGCGTCAAAATGGGTCATGTGGTTACAAGAAGGGTATCTAAACCGCCTGTTGAAAAAACTTTCTTGTAGCGATAGAGAGTGCCTCTCGATACGCCAAGCTTCTTATAATCTTTTGAGATGTTGCCAGGCTCTTCTGCAAGATTGATGATACGATCATTACCATAGATCATGGGGTTTGTCCTTAATTTTGTTATTAGATTTTGGCGCCTTTATCAAAATCGGCCACCCTTTCTTTTTCAAGAGGATCTATCAGATTTAGTCTGAATTAATACAAATCAGTCATCAAGGTTGTAGTGCTACTTATGTGAACCCTCTTCTGACGGGCCTTTTGTATTCCCTTTGTTATCTTCAGCGTGAGAATTTATTGAGTCTGAAGTTCCATTCTTTACATTGTTATTTTCAGATGATTTTTTTGAGCTATGCTCCCTGCCTGTTGACTTACCTAAAATATATCCTGCAATAGTTCCCAGCAAGCCAATAACCGGGGCGATTTGTTCTTCAGAATATCCAGCAACAACCAGGTATATCGCTGAGATTATAATCAATATGGTTCCACATGCGCGAAGGACATCCCCTGGGTTTTTATCTTTACTTATCAAATAGGCCACTATAAGCGCAAAGAGTATTCCAATTAACAAAACAGCTAAGCTGGAAGTCTGGCTGTGCTGATCCAGAGAGGCGGAAATATCTTCATATTTGTTAGATTCAATAGATTCTAATTCTGTGTGATCGGATTCTATTCTTGCCTTTAATTCATTAATACTCTCTTCACTCACTTTCATATTCCTTTAGTTTTCTTTCCAATTGGTCAACTAAGTTTTTATAGTCGTCAATCATTCTCTCGCTAACCATTAATTTCTTTTCAAGAATTGAGATTCTTGCATTAAGCTTACTTATTTCAAGTGCAACCTTTTCTATGTTACCTGCAGCCATCAATGCCTCTTTCCTTATGGCAAGACTAATTTCTTGATCATTTGCGATGGCTGATATTTCTTTATGTGCATCTTTTAAGTTATTAGAGCTTTCCAACTGAATTTCGGATGATGCGATGCTTGATGCGAAGATTAAGATTGCTGTTAGTGATATTTTACTTGCCGTAGAAGTGATAGACATCGATAAACCGTCCCAGCTTGATTTCTAAAACTTAAGCCTAGCCTGTTCGATAGTTTACTTCCCAAATAACCAATGAATTGTCACTTATTATTTTAGGTTGTAAATTTGTTTATGCATCTTTCAGGGCGCAACAGGTGAACGCTAGGTAATTAATGGATAACCACAAAATTTTTAGGACGTAAATACTATTAACAAAATATAATAGTGATTTTATGCTCCAGACCATCATCCTTAAGAGGGATTTTCCCCGAGGAGATGTTTTCACCGTCCAGAGTCAGTGACTCTATTTCTCGCGGACAGCCACCGCAATTACTGATGTCGATCTCATAGCGACTGCTGCCAAAGCGCAGCGATAAGTGATAGTTATGCCAGGTTTGCGGTAGGCAGGGTTCGATCACCAAGTGATTACCATCAAGAATTTTTGCCCCGAGCAATGCCTCTAGTGCACTGCGATACAGCCAGCCGGACGCTCCGGAATACCACGTCCAGCCACCGCGCCCCACATGGGGGGCCACGCCGTAGACATCGCCGGCTAATACATAAGGTTCGGTGCGGTAGCGCTGCACACCTTCGGCAGTATCCGTGTGAGTGACCGGGTTTAATAGATTGAAGTAATGCCAGGCCTTCTCACTTTGGTTCAGCCCGGCGGCGGCCCAAACTGCCCATGTCGCGGCATGGGTGTACTGGCCACCGTTTTCACGGATACCTGGCGGATAGCCTTTGATATAGCCGGGGTCCTTCTTGGTTTTATTAAAAGGTGGCTTGAGCAAAAGTATCTGTCGAGCGAGCTCGTTTACCAGATGCCGGTTAGCTGACTCCATTGCCTTGTGGGCACGTTCAGTGGGTTCTTCTTGGGAGAGCACCGACCAGGTCTGCGCGATCAGATCAATTTTGCACTCATCACTCTCTTTAGAACCAATCGGCGTGCCGTCATCGTAATAAGCGCGCCGATACCAGGCGCCGTCCCAGCCGCTGTCTTCTACCTGCTGACGGAAATTTTCTCCCAGCTGACGGTAGTATTCTGCCAGTGCAGAATCGCCGATGTAGTCGCACAGGGGTGCCATATCCCGACAAACTCGCAGTAAAAACCAGCCCATCCATACACTCTCACCGCGGCCGGTGGTACTGATACGGCTAAAGCCGTCGTTCCAGTCGCCGTTGCCGATTACCGGTAGCCCGTGCGGTCCTACGGCGCCGGCGCGCTCAATTGCGCGGCAGCAGTGCTCGTACAGAGATCCGGATTCATCGCTGCTTTCAAACTCGGCGTAGCGTTCGTGCTCATCTTTGCCCAGTGGTGCCCCGGCAAGATAGCTGACCGGTTCATCCAGGATTTGGTAATCACCCGTGGTGCGAATGTATTGGGCTGTAACAAATGGCAGCCACAATAAGTCGTCGGAGCAGCGGGTGCGCACACCGCGTAAGGGATTTTCATGCCACCAGTGCAGTACATCTCCATCCTGGAACTGGCGTGAGGCAGTGCGCAAAATATGTTGGCGTGTCCAATCGGGATGTGTCCACAGCAGTGCCTGTACATCCTGAAGCTGATCACGGAAACCAAAGGCACCACTGGATTGATAGAAGCCGCTGCGGCCCCAGAGGCGGCAGGCCAGGGTTTGATAAGGTAGCCAGCGGTTTACCATCAGCTCGGTGGCCTTATCGGGCACTCGCACCTGAACAGAACCCAGATAATTCTCCCAAAACTGTTCGAACTCGGCCTGGGAGTTTGCGGCTCTTTGTGGATCCCGGAATTCACCGGCCAAATCCAATGCCTGGGCACGATCAATCCCCTCCCCCATCACAAAATAAATGTGTTGGGTTTCGCCGATAGCCAGATCAATATGGACTTGATAAGCGGCGCAAGGGTCGCCGCCAGACTGCACCCTTCCGGAGAGGCCAATCCGAAACAGTGCCTCCGGAGCCTGTGGGCTCCCGGTACTACCAATAAACTCATGCCGATCTGTGGTCAGACCGTGAGGTGGCAGGCTGGCAGTCAGGAAGGCGACACCGGGTTTGGCATCCGGGACAAAGGCGTTGCGGGCCAATAACGTATTGCTTTCTGGTATGAACTCACTGACTTGATGAGCCCAACTGTTGCCGCGGGTCAGTCCCATTACCCACTCCACGTAGTAGGTGGCCGTTAAGCGGCGAGGCCTGTTCCAGCCATTTTTCAATGTCAGCCGGCCAATTTTCACCGGAGCAGTGCGATCGACCGTAATACGCCAGGACTGCTCAAGGCCGTGGCTGTTATGGCGATACTCGGTGTAACCTGCCCCATGTCTTACCTGATAGTCGGTCTCGGCGGGCCGCGGGGCCGGGGTTGGAGACCAAACCTGGGCGCTCTCTTCATCGCGTAGGTAGAGGGTTTCACCACTGGGGTCGCGGACCGGATCGTTATTCCAGGCGGTCAGCCGGTGTTCACCACTGTTGCCGCTCCAGGTACAGCAGGAACCCCCTTCGGATACCAGACAACCGAAGTTGGGATTAGCGATGATATTTACCCAGGGTGCTGGAGGGCGCTGGCCCGGTTCTTCCGGCTTGCCTGCTTGTAGATGCAGGATGTACTCGCGCCCATCCGCTGAAAAACCACCCAGGCCATTATCAAATAAAAGATCATTTGGGCGTTGCAGGGCTGGTGTTGGTAACTGGGCATAACCTGCAGATTGCACCGGTACAAAAGGAGGCAGCGGCTGCATCTGAGCCTGTAGTGCGGTGGCACTATTCTCCAGCTGCGTGGCCACTGGCCCTGCTGAGGAATCGAGCAATACCCGTGCGGCAGCCAAAAGGCCCATACGATCAGACTCTGGCAGCTCCTGGCCTGGCACCATCACCACTGAGCCGTTTAGTTTGCGCATAGTACGACCGCGAATATCGGCGATCATCTCCTGTAACCTGTCGCGGGTCTGCTGGGAATAACCGGCGGAATCCTCATCGACAATAACCAGATCTATAGCCAGGCCGCGGCCGCTCCAGAGAGTGTGGGCTTGCAGAATGGGCTCGGCAAAATCAATGCCCTGCTCACTGCGCACCTGCAGTAACAGGATTGGGTTATCTCCGGAGATGCCACGGCTCCACAGGCAACGCTGAATATGATGACTGCGGGCCAATACTCGGGAAGAGGCGCGCAGCCCGCCGGATGGAGCTAGTACAGCGGAGAGCAACTCCATCATCCAGTAGACATCTACCGCGGGGATACGCAGGTTGTGTAACTCCTGTTCAGACTGCATTCGCGCCAGGTCGTATACCCAGCGTGCCTTGGGCCGCGAGCGATAAGAGCGCAACACAGCCAACAACTCCCGGCGTGACTTACTGGCGCCAGTCAGGTAGATCACTTCGACTTCAGAATGAGGCGAAATAGAAATTTCTTGGGCTGAGGCAATTACCGGGTCTAATACAGGGCCTGTGGTTCCCGTGAAGCCTTCCAGGCCTCGTCGCAGGGCCAGAGGCCTTGCCGGGGACCCGCCGCGGCCGAGGAAACGTACCCGATCGGTTTCCCAGCCCAGCTGGTGACTTACATCGGCAGAAACCAATGCGCAGTGGGCTAGATATATCGGTTTTTCCTCGCCGCTGCGAGGCCGCCTTCGATAGAGCATTACCTGCTCATCGGGCAGGTACTGGCTCTCCACAAACAGTTTGGCAAAGGCGGGATGACGCTGGTAATCGCGTTCTGGCGCCAGCACCACCTCGGCATAATCCGCCAGCAGCAGGTGGCGGCTGCGATTGCTCTCATTTTTGATCACCAGTCGGCGAGCTTCTAAGTCATGCTGGGAACTGAGGGCAATGTGTAAGCGGCAGAATAACTCCGCTTCACGGCGCTGGAACTCTACTTCCTGTGGTGAGAAGTTGGCCATACAGTGGCCGGCGTCTCCGCCACAGGGGGCCAGCCCCACAGAAAATAGCTCGCCGCTATCCAGATCGCGGACATAATTCCAGTGCCCGCCCTGGTGTTGGGTCGGATCTGGCTGCCAGCGTGTCAGGGCAAGATTGTGCCAATAGCTGCCACCTGAACCATCTGCTCCCAGCAGCAGGGTGTGGTGGCCGTTAGAGAGCAGGTTGTATTGCGGATAGGGTCTCCCCGGAAGAGCAGACCAGCTCTGCAGGGCTCCCTCGGCGTGGAAACTGCGCTGTAGCCCCGGCTGCTGCCAGGGTCTTAGTGCCGGCCGCGCGGTGGGCAGGCGTTCGTGCAGTAGTGGTGTCAGGCCGGCAATGCGTACATCGCTGTGGAAGCGTTGTTGCATTATGTCGTCGTGGAGGTAGTTATTAATGGCCAGCAGGATCATGCCCTGGTGGTGGCTCATATAGGAGCGCACAGTGCGTGCGCGTCGAGGTATAGCTTTGGCCGTACGGCCATAGTCAATCGCTTCATACAAACCGAACTGGCCGTAACCACCTTCGGCGCGAAGCTGGCGCAGGTTCGCCATAACCCCTGCGGCATCGAATGGTAGTGCCATCATGGAAGCATAAGGCGCTATAACCAGGCGTTCACCAAGGTCGCGACGAAAACCGATACCTGGCACTCCAAAGGCGCGGTATTGGTAGTGCAATTGGCTGTCCAGTTCGTAGTAACCAGATTCGGCGATACCCCAGGGCAGTTCGAAGCGGCCGGTAAACTTGCGATGCACTTCAATGGCATTGCGGCAGGCCCGCCCTATCAAACTGTGCTCTGGCGTTTCCATAAACAGCCGCGGCATTAAATATTCAAACAGGGTCGCACTCCAAGACATCAACACCACCCGGCGATGAAGGTGCCGAAATGGTCGCTCAAGGTGGCGCCAGTGGCGCGCCGGTACATCGCCTTTGGCAATAGCGAGGAAGCCGGTCAGGCGCGATTCTGAGGCGAGTAAATCGTAGTGGTTGGCGTCTAGTGCAGCATCGGTAATGTTGTAACCGATATGAAATAGATGCTGATCGCGATCGTAGAGGAAGGCGAAATCCATCTCTTCCACCCAGTTGAGTGCCCTGGTGGAAAGGCTGGTAATGTCTCGGCAATAACTGGCGGCATTTTCCCGTGCGCTTTCCAGTGCGCTATGCATTTTTTCACACCAAGAGGCGGCTTCATCGTGCCCTTGTGGTTCTGCAGCGAGGTGATTTTGCAGTTGCAGCAGTTGTTGTTCCGCAGCATCGCAAAAGTCTGGCATGGTCGATAGGGAAACCGGGATTTTCAAAGTATCTGCCAGGGCGAGATAAGCTTTTCTGACATGCTCCACACCCTCTCGGCAGACTTTGGGTGGTACCTGCATAAGTCGCAGCCAGGGTTCGAGCGCCTCCTGATAGCGCCTCGCGGCCACTGCATGGCGGTGCAGTTCATCGAGCCATTGGCGTAGTCGACCGAGATCCTCTGCGCTGAAATTTTTTTCGTCACCCTCGATCAGCGCCAGCATCTGCTTCTGTAGCCAGGGTACATCTCTCTCATAGATATCGTCGATGGTTTGCCACCAGCGATTGTGCTCCGCGCCGGCTTGTAAACGTTGGCGAAACTGCGCTAGCTGCGCGTTGATCTCACGGATTTCGTTGGGGGCGGAGTCCGTATCGACCGGCTGCAGGGTTTCTGCCATGGCATCGAGGGTATCGGTGATCCCCAGTACCAGCTGGCGTCCACTCAGTGGTTCACTTTTCAGGGATTCCAGGCCGGAGGCCAGGGTTAGTAAGCTGCCGGCCAGGTTGCCGCTATCCACGGTGGAGACATAGCGGGGGTTGAGCGGGTGTAGTTCGCGGGTTTCGTACCAGTTGAGAAAGTGTCCGCGATAGCGCTCCAGTCCGCGCATACGGTCGAAGCTGTTGTTGAGTCGAGCTAATAGCAGGCTGAGATCAACGTAACCAAAATCGTAGGCGCTGAGAATAGAGAGCAAGCCCAGCCCGATATTGGTGGGGGATGTACGCCGGGCCAGGACCGCCAGGGGTTCTTCCTGATAATTATCTGGCGGCAGCCAGTGATCGTCAGGCCCCATAAAGTGTTCGAAGAAAAACCAGGTTCGCCGGCTTAGCAAACGCAACTCGCGCTTGTCCTCTTCTGATAGAACTGATGGCTCCAGCTCTCGCGGTAAATTGATATGGTGAAGAAGTTGGGGTGCAAAGAGCCAGGCCAACAAAAACGGTGCTGCAGGTAAGAGACTGGCGGGAACCCAATAAGCCAAGCCTGCAGTTACCAATAGAGCGATCAGTGGGGAAACCCACATCGCACGCCAACTGCCAAACGCAGTCAGTGCACTGCTGACAGAGCGATTCACATGTGCCGCTGATGTCCATTGCAACAAATGGCGGTGGGAAACGCGCAGCCGATAGAGTGTGCGTACGATCGCATCCAACGCGTTAATCGCTTGCACCGGGAGCAGAACCAGCGATAGCAGCCAGTGTAAAAAGCGCTGCTGTAGAACCGCCGGCCCTCCTCGGAAATGAAGATGGGCGCGGCTGGGATCAGCGATGCTGCGCCAGACCATTGATAGTAATTCCTGCCATACCGATGCGGAAGACAACAAAAGTAGCGCCGAAGTCCAAGCCCAGGCATGGCCTGGTAGCCAACCGCTCCAGGACAGCAGAAAAAGTGCCAACAGGCAGGGGGCCTCCAGGCTGCGTCGCAGATTATCGACGATTTGCCAGCGCTGAATTGTCGGTAAAGGGTTGTCGACTCGTTCACCGCTATCGACCGGTACACGTTTGCCCAGCCAGGAAAGTATCTGCCAATCACCGCGAATCCAGCGGTGCGAGCGGCGCAGCATGGCGAAAACATTAGGTGGGTATTGTTCATAGAAGACTGCATCCGACAGCAGCCCTACACCACCGATGGCACCTTCGATTAAATCGTGGCTGAGGATGGCATTTTCTGGAAGATGCCCGGCCAGGGTCTGGGAGAAAACCTCCGGATCGTAAATTCCTTTACCGGTAAATATCGCCTCGCCGAACAGGTCCTGGTAGGCATCCGAGACGGCGTGGGTGTAGAGGTCTACGGTGCGATCACCGGCAAAAATCTGGCTGAATAGGGTTCCATCAGAGCTAGCCGGGTCGGTTTCCACCCGGGGCTGTAAAAATCCATAACCTGCTACCACTCTTTGTGTGCTGCTGTTGACCACTGCGCGATTGAGCGGGTGCGCTATGGCACCAACGAGGCGTCGTGCGGTGTCTGGTGGCATCTGGCTGTCGGCATCGAGAGTGATGACATAGCGAATGCCTTGCAGCTGTTTGCGATCGCCAAAACAAGTGGTAAAACTGTGCTCCTCATTGCCAGACAATAGTCTGTTGAATTCGATCAGTTTGCCGCGCTTGCGCTCCCAGCCCATCCAGCAGTTTTCCAACGCATTCCAGCGACGCTCACGGTGTAATAGTAAAAACGGTGATCTGCCCTCATCGACCCTGTGGCGTTCGTTCAGGGTTTCAATAGATGCTTTGGCGATTTCTAATAATGTTGTGTCCTCACTGGTACTTTGCGTATCGGCGTCTGCAAAATCACTTAAAACTGCGTAAACAAGATTCCTATCTCCGTTGTTGAGGAAATTGATTTCCAGACACTCGAGAATCCTTTGCATATCCTCCGCATCGGCAAACAGTACCGGCATAACCACAACCGTGCGGTATTCACTGGATATGCCCTTATCAAAATCCAGTTTTGCCAGCAGGCGCGGGGGCAAGCAGTGGGTAATCAAGCCGTTAACCAGAGCCAGGGCCATACCGACCACTGGCACTGCGGTAACCAGCAGTACCAATAACGTCAAAATGATAGAAGCACCGCTCCAGAGTAGATAAACAGCCAGGGCAAGTAGCGGTGGAATCGAGAAAAGAGCCAATCCGGAAAAGAATACCCTGGATGCCTTGTGCAATAGCTGCCAATGAAGGCGCTGCAGAAAGCCAGGGCGATAGTCCATCAGGGTTTCCAGCTGTGGACGCCCTTCATCTATCAGGTAGTATCCCACATGCCGGGTGCGCTTATCGGTTTTCTGTACGCCGCTCAGTTCCACCACGCACTGGGCAACCTGCTGCTCGGTTTTGCCACTGCCGCGTGCCAGCTTTTCTATCACATCCCGGTATCTATCGCGGGTTTCAAAATCCATTCGGCGGTAGGCGTCTGCAGGGTCTTTGCGCAATATATGTTCTACACGGCTGAGGGACTCAACAAAATCCCGCCAGTTACAACTGCGCAGTTCTCGCAGGCTAATGATACCGCTGGCAATGCCAACGCTGAGTTCCTCTTCTGTAGCGGTATGTCCTCCCAAGGCATCCTCGGCCAGCTGCGCCAAGTGCTCCAATAGGCAAAGGCGTAAAAGTGCGGGCAGTGCCCAGAGTTCGCCGGTGGTTAAAACAGCATCCTCCTGGTAGTGCTTAACCAACAGGTGAATGGATTGAATATCTACGGGTTGGGAGAAGTCGGTGATCAATGCATCGGCAAGGACATGCAAACGCAGGTCGACACTGCCGTCTTCGGCAGAAACTTGTGGCAACTGCTTTAAGTAGTTCACCGGCAGGGACTCACATACCAACTGCAGGGCTTCCTGGACCACATGGCGGTTATCTAGTAGCCACTCTTCACTGCGAGTACTTTTTTCGCCCGCCTCTACCCGAGTGGCGAGATGCCGATAGATTTTCTCGAAATGTTTTTCTAACTGACGCAAGTGCAGTCGCAAGCGGTAGCCACCACCGGTACCGACAGGGCTTGCGTGCTGCTTGGCCAGCGCGGCTATGTCTTCCAGGCGCTGCTGTTCATTATCCCGGTTCGAATTGTTACCAATCCCGTGGGCGGTACTCCCAGATTGAGTACCGCTTTGCTCGGACTTTGCATGTACAAAGAACTTGTACCCCTGGCGAGCGCCCTGCTTTTTCCAAAACCGCAATTTCATCGATGCGCTTCATTTCTTACCGGAAGAGTTGAGTGGCGAATTTGGCAGGCTATGTTGTCAGCGCGCAGAGCCTGTAATTGGGATTCCTGCAAATCCTGGAATACCAGAACCGGCAGGTTACTGTGGGATATAACGGAGTGGCAGACGGTACCCGTTACGTGTTGCTCACCGGTTTGCCAGTCGTGCGCGCTCATGGCAATCAGATCGACATCCTCTTCCGCAGCAGTGGCATAAATACACTCGGCGACATTCTGTGCAACCAGCAGCAAGGGCCGCACTTTGATGCCGTTTTCCAATTGGCGAGCCATCTCCTCCAAGTAGACTTCACCCGCGCGTCGATTGCATTCGACAAACTTTTCCCGTGTGGCGTGTTCTTCGCGGGTGATCGGCATTTTGCGGGGCATATCTGGCACAGCAATCACTTGCAGCAGAATCATTTCCATTTCTTGCCCACGCATCATTGATGCCGCCTGGCAAGCAACCCACTCGGAATGAGAGGAACCATCCATCGAGACCAGAATACGGCGGTAAGCCATGTTTTCCTGGGCCGGAGGTTTTAAACCCGGATGCACTATGATGAAGGACCGCCCAGAGCCACTAAAAATCTTTTGGGCGGTGCTGCCGAAATCGAAACGGCTGACGCCACCCTTGCCGTATGCAGTGAGTACAATCAGATCGATATCGACCTCATCGCAGTACTCTACAATCTGCTCTGCTGGGCGCCCCTCCACCACAGACTGGCTTACAGTAATACCCTGCTCCGAAATGGGCTCAGCCAAACGGTTGAGGTAGCTACGCAGCTCTACTCTGCGCAGCCGCCAGTCCACCGGATCTATGCTCTGCTCTTCAGAATTTTGTACATGAAGAAGGTGAATTTTTGCACCACTGTTCTGCGCCAGCATAACTCCATGGGCGATGGCCTCTTCAGCGATAGCTGAGCCATCTAGAGGAAGTAGGATTTGTTTAAACGGCATCTCATTACTCCCTACCGGGGCCCGGCCTGGATCTTCACTAAATGTCATAAGGTTTTATGGCGGAAAGTTTTACTTGCTCGCTACACTGCTGTTCCGGGTTTTAACCTTGTGTTAAACGCGATCCCTGAAAAGCTCTCTAGCACGGTTAAGCTCAAGAGTATTGCAAAGTGTCTATGACGGTGTTGCCCCTGCTGCCAACCTGCAAAAATGTGCTCTATGTCACTGAAAGTTTCAGTTTTGGTAGAGCTGCGCTGGCTTTCAACACACATTGAGAGCATCTGATCACTAGTAATAAGAATAAACCCATAAAGAGGCAGCAAATTGTGAGCCAATTAAAGCGGGGCTTAGGCTGTAGGGTTGGTCAGGCTGAGAACAGGTCAAGGTACGGAATTAAGAATTTTCCCTGGCAGTGAAGCTTTGTGTCTGGCGGGAAAGGCGTATACGCATCTGTTTTTCGATCTCGATAATGACAAACAGCGCTACGCCAATCGCAACGATCAGAATGCCATCAAAAAGTGGCACTGCCTCAGTAGCAAAGACTTCCTGCAGGAGTGGGACATAGGTAATGGCAAATTGCCCCAAAGTGACCATGATGACTGCCATCCACACCACTTTGGTGCCGCGCACTGCCTTCCAGGTGAGAGAGGTGCCATACATATTGCGAATAAAAAACAGGTGGAAAATTTCCATTACCACCAATGTATTCATGGCCATGGTTCGTGCCAATTCCAATGAGTAGTGTTGCTGAATGGCGTAGGTATATATTCCGAATACGCCACACAGGAATAAGGTACTAACTAATGTGATATGCCATACCAGTACACTGGTAAGGAGCGGTTGGTCGCGCAACCGGGGTGGGCGGTGCATGGTATTTTCTTCTGTGGGCTCAAAGGCGAGCGCAATACCAAGCGTAACCGCGGTAATCAGGTTCACCCAAAGTATTTGGATCGGTGTTATCGGCAGTACCATGCCAAAGAGCAGCGCCACAATAATGGTTGAGGCTTCCCCTGCGTTGGTGGGCAGCGTCCAGCTAATCACTTTTTTTATATTGTCATAAACTGTGCGCCCCTCACGGACCGCAGCGCCGATGGAAGCGAAATTATCATCGGCTAGAACCAGCTCGGAGGCCTCTTTGGCAGCCTCTGTTCCCCCCCGGCCCATGGCAATACCCACATCGGCGCGTTTTAAAGCGGGGGCATCGTTTACGCCATCGCCAGTCATTGCCACAGTCATATCGTGGGCCTGCAATGCGGTTACCAGCCGCAATTTATGCTCAGGCCTGTTGCGGGCGAAGATATCCACCTTCAGGACTTCTGCCGCCAATGCCGCGTCATTCAGGTTGTCGATATCCACTCCCGTTAGGGCTTTGTTAGGCCGCTGCAAGCCTATCTGCTGACCGATGGCTTTTGCGGTCGCGACATGATCGCCGGTAATCATCTTCACTCGAATACCCGCGCCCCTACACTCTGCAACTGAGGTTATAGCCTCCTGACGGGGTGGATCGATCAATCCCACCAAGCCGAGAAGAGTCATAGTTCCCTTCACGTCTGAGTGCTCCAGCACCGTGTGCTCTGGCTTTACCTCTTTTGTGGCGAGCGCCAAGACACGCTGTCCCAATGCCGCCACCTCCTCGGTCTTTTGTCGCCAGTAGGTCTCCATCAGCGGTTCGCAGCCTCCATCCTCGCTGCGATAGGTTTTGCACATTGCCAAAACCTGTTCCGGCGCACCTTTAACGGCGATCAGTGCATGATTCTCATGGTTGTGGTTTAGGCTGGCCATAAACTTATGCTGTGCATCAAAGGGGATAATATCGGTACGGGTCCACTGCTTGCGTACCTCCCCGCTATTCATTCCCGCCTTTGCTGCGAAGGCCAGTAAGGCCCCCTCCATGGGATCACCCTCCACGAGCCAGTTGTCATCCTCTTTTCTGAGCTCGGCGTCATTACAAAGAACCGCGACACGGGCTAACTCCTGCAGTGGGGATGACATCGCTACCGGCGCGCCGCCGAGCATGACTTCACCCCGCGGTTCATAGCCCTCACCCTCTACTTTATAGCGTTGTGCGCCTGTAACTACTGTGGCGACGCACATCTCGTTGCGTGTGAGCGTCCCGGTTTTATCGGTACAGATTACCGATACTGATCCCAGGGTTTCGATAGCCGGCAGGCGCCTGACAATGGCGTTGCGCCGCGCCATCGCCTGGGCCCCGACCGCTAATGTGATGGTTAGAACTGCCGGTAAGCCCGCGGGAATGGCCGCTACCGAAAGCCCAACAATGGCCATAAACAGTTCATTAAAATTGTGCTGCAATACAAACAGCCCAAAGGCGAAGATCAACGCAGCAACGGCCAGAATAAAAAGGGCCAGCCATTTGGCGAAGAAACCCATCTGTTCAACCAACGGAGTGGTTAAAGTTTCAACACTGGCGAGCATGCCACTGATATGACCGATCTCGGTCTCTGCTGCGGTGGCCACTACTACACCCACTCCCTGCCCATTGGTGACAGTGGTTCCGCTATAGGCTAAGCAACTACGGTCCCCCAAGGGGGTATCGGTGTTTACCGGATCGGTATGTTTTTCTACCGGGATGGATTCCCCGGTCAGGATGGCCTCTTGTACCTGCAGACCGTGCGTTTTTAACAGCCGCAAATCGGCAGGCACTTTTTCACCGGCCTCAATGAGCACAATATCGCCGGGTACTAGTTTCTCTCCCTCCACAGTGAGCCGCTGATTGTTGCGGAGGACTGCGGCACGTGGAGCCAGCATATGGCGGATAGCATCCATGGCCCTTTCCGCTTTACCCTCCTGAGCAAAGCCGATAATCGCATTGACGATAACCACCGCCAGGATGACCCCGGTATCTACCCAGTGTTGTAGTAGGCCTGTGATAAGCGCCGCCCCGAGCAGGACGTAGATCAGGAGGTTGTTGAAATGGGAGAAGAAGCGCCGCAGAAACCCTTTGCGAGCTGGTGCTGGCAGGCAGTTAGGCCCGTCGGTTCGCAGTCTTAGTGCAGCTTCCTCCTCACTGATTCCGGCCATACTGGTCTTCAGCTCGGAGAACACCGCATCTGGGGACATTGAGTGCCAGTTTTTCTCAGGCCTTGTCTGAAGCACGGTTCACCTTTATCGGATTACCTTTCACAGTTTTCGACTGAGCTTAGTTTCGACTGATCTTAGTAATGAATAGTCATGCGTTTAGACTGGGAAGCTTAGTAAAAATGAAGCCAGCCGCTTGCTGTGACAAAACGCCACTGCCAACTAATCGCGCTCTAGCACTTAGTTTAATCAGAACCTTACCCGAAACTGCGGGGCGGGAATCAGGGCGATGCATGACATTAAAATGAACAATGCCAGGGAGGTTGAGGCTGCTATCAATGTTTCCGCAGGATGTTTATAAATGCTATTGGCTAACAAATTCTTGGCAACTGTTCTCCTGGCAAGCGCTGTAACAGGCGATCACACCCCAGGCTGTTTTTTAGAATAACCTGGGCACTGGGCTTGCCAGTGACTTTCCCAATAATTGCACAGGATGCCCCTACCCGTTCCTCTCTTAGGATAGCGCTGGCCTGATCAGCGTACTCTGCGGGAATAACAGCAACGAAACGCCCCTCGTTGGCCACGTAAAGGGGGTCTAGGCCCAGCATTTCGCAGGCTCCGTAGACTGATTCGCAGACTGGGATCTGCGCTTCATCCAGTTCGAAGGCCTGCCCACTGGTTTCGGCCAGTTCCACCAGGGCCGTCGCGAGACCACCGCGAGTGAGATCCCGCAAACAGTGAAGCGGCATACCGCCCTGGAGCAATGCTGAAACTGCGGCATTGAGCGGGGCGCAGTCACTGGTGAGTGCAGTTTCGAATTCCAATCCCTCACGGCTTGCCATAACGGTAATGCCGTGTCGGCCAATATCCCCGGACAATAGAATTCTGTCACCTGGGCGGATATAACTGGGGTCTATTGGGTGATTACTCAGCAAGCCACCCACTCCGCTGGTATTGATATAGATACCATCGCCCTTGCCTCTCTCCACGACCTTGGTGTCCCCGGTAACCAGCTTTACACCGGTTTCCTCGGCTGCGCCAGCCATGGATTGCAGCACTCTTTTTAATGTGTTGAACGGCAACCCTTCTTCCAGTATCAAGCTGCAACTCAAGAATTTTGCCTCGGCACCGCCCATGGCTAAGTCATTGACGGTGCCGTAAACGGCCAATTTGCCGATATCCCCACCGGGGAAAAACAAAGGGGTAATTACGAATGAGTCGGTGGTGAATACCAGGCGATCAGAATCCCAAGGCAAGGTAGCGCTGTCGTGGGCTTGGTCGATCCAGGTGTTTTTGAACAGAGGTTGGATAAACTCCTTCAGAAGTTGCTGGGTCATCTCGCCACCACTGCCATGCCCCAGGCGGATACTGTCCTTATTGGTTGTTGGGAGAGGACATTGAAGATTCACGGGTTTTTACCTGTTGGCTATAGCAGTGGTAGGCGGAGCAGGCACCCTCGGAGGAAACCATGGGGGCGCCCAGGGGGTGGTCTGGGCGGCAGGTTGTGCCGAAATGGGGACAGTCGCCGGGCTTTTTGAGGCCGAGCATAATGGCACCACTAATACACTGGTGTTGCTCCCGGGGTTTGATCTCTGGCAATGCAAATTTCTTTGTTGCATCGAGATCTGAAAACTCTTCAGCAAGTGCCAAGCCACTCGCTGGAATTTCACCCAGGCCCCGCCAACACTGAGCAGAAACGCTAAATACATTGTTCAGTAACACTTGTGCCGGGCGGTTGCCGGTTCGCTCTACCGCTCTTAGATACTGGTTTTCCACCTGATAACTGCCCTGCTCTAATTGGCGCAGGCACATCAACAATCCTTCAAGAATATCCAGGGGTTCAAAGCCGGTAACGACAATCGGCACCTGATACTTTTCGGCAAGGGGCAGATAGCTTTCGTAACCGGTTATTGAGCACACATGACCAGCGGCAAGAAATCCCTGCACACGTGTATCCTTGGCGGCGCATATAGAAGCGATGGCCGGTGTCACCAAAAACTGGGAAACCAACAGGGAAAAATTCTTAAGCGACTTTTGTTTGGCTTGGGTGGCAGCCATGGCATTCGCGGCTGCGGTTGTTTCAAATCCTACGGCAAAAAAGACCACCTGCTTTGTTGGGTGGTCCTCGGCAATCTTCACCGCCTGTAGGGGGGAATAGATAATGCGAATGTCGCCACCATTGGCTTTCACATCGAGCAGGCTGTGTTCTGACCCGGGTACTCGCAACATATCGCCAAAGGAACAGAAAATCACTCCCGGCAATCCAGCGATGGCAATGGCCCGATCAATGGTATCCAGGGGGGTCACACAAACCGGGCAGCCCGGTCCATGAACCAACTCTATTGCTTGCGGTAGTAACTGGTCGAGGCGATTCTTAACGATGGCGTGAGTCTGTCCACCGCATACTTCCATAATCGTCCAGGGGCGCGTGGTTTCTTTGCGAATTTCTGTGGCTATCTTTTGGATAGTTTCGCTCTGGCGGTATTCATCGACAAATTTCACGGCATCACTCCTGGCCGCTCGGCCCGCTCAGGGATTCCAGGTCGCGAAAAACACGTTCGGCTTCTTCTTCCTGTATCTGACTGATGGCGATACCCACATGGACTACCACATAATCGCCAACGCCGGCATCTGGCACCAGGGATAAGTTGACTTGCCGGGCTATGCCGCCAAAACGTACCTTGCCCAGGCGTTCGAGGGGGGAATTATCTGTGATCTCTTCAATAAGGCCAGGAATACCTAAGCACATGCCCACTTAATCCCCCGCAAGTTGTCCGGCTGCAGCCATGCAGTGGGCATAGTGAAGTTGCCCAAGAGCAATACCGCCATCGTTGGGGGGGACCTGGCTGTGGCAATGCACGGTAAATCCCCGCTCACGCAGCAGTGTCGCGGTGCGTTCCGTTAGTCTTCGGTTTTGGAAAACACCGCCGGAGAGAAAGACCTGACGCTCCCCGATCTCACTGACCACTGCCAGAATCATATTTGCCAAGGTATTGTGGAAAGCCGCAGCCCGCTGCGGCAGCGACTTCCCTTCATCGTGTATCAAGGCGCTAATACAGGGGGCCCAGTCCAGCTCCCACTTGCTTTGACGCTGATACAGGTCGAATGGATAGCTGTCACTACTCTGAATTCCTCGGGCACTATGTTCCAGCACCATGGCGGCCTGCCCCTCATAGCTCGACTGGCTACATAGCCCCAACAGTGCGGCCACTGCATCAAACAGGCGCCCGGCACTGCTGCATAGAGGGCTGTTGACCTCACCTTCCAGCATGGTGACCAGGTTACGGCGTTCACTGCGGGTAAAGCAGCGCTTGAGCAGCTGGTGTTGCAGCGCCATGTATCCGGAAATTTCATATAGCAGGCCCGCCGCAGCCCGCCGTGGTTCGCGCACGGCTTTTTCTCCACCTGGCAGGGGAAATGTGCGCAGGCTGGCGACGTGTTCTACTTGCGATTTACCGTCCCAGAGGAGGAACTCCCCGCCCCTCACTATGCCGCTGCTGTCATAGCCAGTGCCGTCCCAGCAGACGCCAAGTGCGGCACCACTGTGACCGTGTTCGGCCATACAGGAAAACAGATGGGCAACATGGTGTTGTACCCCCAGGCGTGGAGCCTGCTGTTGCAGTGCCCAGCGATGAGAGCTATAGCCTGGGTGCTGGTCGTGGATCAGCGTTTGCGGTCGACGCTGTTGTAAGCCAGTGAGGTCCGCAATCGTGCGGTCAAAGTGCTCAATTGCGGTGGCGCTACTCAGGTCGCCAATATGTTGGCTCTGATAAATCCAACCATTGTGGGACAGCGCCACGGAATTTTTTAAATCTGCTCCCAGGGCTAAATAGGATTGAGTGAGTGCCTGTTGTGACAGTTTTGCCTGGGTAATGGGTAGTGGGGCATAGCCACGTGCACGGCGTAACATCAAGGGGCGGTCTTCTACTACGCGCAGTACCGAGTCATCCAATGGCCTCACTATGCGGCGGTTATGCAGTAAAAAACGGTCGGCAATTTTGCCAAGGCGCCGCAAAGCCTCCGTATTTTCAATGCAAATTGGCTCTTCAGCCAAATTGCCGCTGGTGGCGACAAGGGGGGCCGCATACTCTTCGGCAAGGAGTAGGTGCAGTGGTGAGGCTGGCAACATCACCCCCAGATCTGGTGAACCCAGCGCTACCAGCTCGTGTACCCTGGCATTCGCTTCCGGTTTTGCTTCCAGTAGTACGATGGGGCGTGCCGGTGAAGTAAGCAGTTTTGCCTCCAACTCCGAAATCCGGCAATCACGTCGCGCTGCCGATAAAGAGCTATACAACAGGGCAAAAGGTTTGTGTGGGCGCTGCTTGCGTTTGCGTAATGTCTGTAATGCCTGGCTATTGCCGGCATCTACCAATAGTTGGAACCCCCCTACACCTTTCAACGCAACAACTTTTCCACTGGCCAGGCTGGCGAACGTCTCATTCAAGGCTGCCAGGCCGGTGAGAAGCACCTTGCCTTTGCTATCACAGAGCTGCAGCTGTGGGCCACATTCTGGACAGCCATTGGGTTCGGCGTGAAAACGGCGGTCTTCGGGATTGGTGTATTCAGCTTGGCATTTGGCGCATTGAGGAAACTGATCCATTGCAGTGTTGGCGCGATCATAGGGCATCTTATCAATGATGCTAAAGCGCGGGCCGCAGTGCGTGCAGTTGATGAATGGGTATTTGTGCCTGCGGTTACGGGAATCCTGCAATTCGGCCTGGCAAGAGTTACAGGGAGCTATATCTGGCAGAACCAGGGTAGATTGTGCGGCGGTAACGGTGCTTTCTCGAATCTCAAAATCGCTGTCACCCTCGGCAGGAATTACCTCACTATCAATACTGAGTATCAGGCTGTGCGGCGGCTTTTCCAGAGGCAACCGCTGCAGGAATTTCTCGATGCCTGTGCTTTTTCCCTCAACCTCCAACTGTAATCCACCACTATGGTTGGCAACCCAGCCGGTCAGTCGGCAATCCCGCGCCAAGCGATAAATATAGGGTCGAAACCCTACGCCCTGTACCAGGCCTTTAATCGCTAGCCGGCGACGCTCATTGTCCATCACTGGCCTCAAATTGCAGATTTTCCAGGATAATGTCCTGGGCTTCGGCATGGTGAATATCGGTGAGCTCTTCAATTTCCAGTTGCAATCCTTCCAGGCTGGTCCCGAAAGTTGCCTGTTCGAAATGTTCCCTTAGATGTGGGGCAGATATATGAGCCAGGGCACCTAGGCGCAGCTTGGCACCCACTACCCTGGCGCCTTCATTCTCGGCAAGTTGCTGTATTTTTTCGATCAGATTGCTGATCAAGGACTGTTCATGCATCACTGGCCTCCGTTGTCAGCTTTGTCCGTTATCGCCTTGTAGAAACGCAAGTAGCTCCTGCTCGGCACGCTCCGCGCCCAACTTCACTGCGGCAGTGAGACGATCACAGGAGCTGATGTTCTCGGCACAGATGGAAAAAATTTCCAGCCTGCGAGGCAATGCTCCCAGCACTCTGCCCAAGTCGATCGCTTCTCTGAGATTAAAGCCGTGGCTGGAGGTCGTGCAGTTACTGGGCGCGATAATATCGGCCAGACCATCAGCACGGATTAGTTCGCCCGATTTTTGCTCATCGGACAAAATCGCATCTACCAGGCAGACCTGACGATCTTTCCAATGCCCCACAAGGGTTACCATGTCGTTGCCGCTCTCCAGAAAATCTGCGCTTCCTTTTAATTGGCTACGCAGCTTGTCGAGCAGATAGGGCCCCACACCATCGTCTCCCCGGAAGCGATTGCCAAGGCTGACCAGCAGCCAGCGCTCAGGAGATTCTTTTTGGCTCATGTTGCAAATGTAGCTGCAGGAAATGGGTTGAGCAGGAAATACAGGGGTCATAATTGCGAATGGCGCGCTCACATAAACCCTGTAATTGTTGCTCGGGCAGGTGCATGAATTTTGGCAGCATCAGGCGTAGATCATCTTCGATAGTTTTTTGATTTTGAGAGGTAGGAGCGACGATCTTGGCAAAAGTAATTTTGCCTTGCTCATTCATGGCGTAGCGGTGATAGAGCAGTCCGCGAGGGGCTTCGGTAGCGGCACAGCCACTAGCCGCTCTGGGTTCTACAGCCAGGTAGGACTCATCGGGGGGTTGAAACGCATCGATAAGGCGCACTGCTTCCTCCAGGGCGTAGAGTACCTCCAGGCAGCGCACCACAATACTTTTGAAGGGATTATTACAGGGGGCTCGGAAGCCCAACGCCTCGGCAAGGCTTCTCACTTCTCCCGAGAGTTGGGGGTAGTTGAGATTGTAGCGCGCCATGGGCCCGACAAGGTAGGCGCCCCGCTCGATCAATATACTGTGCAATGCCGTACTGTGCGGTACCTGCTGTTCGCGAAAATGTTTTTCGTAGTCCTTTACCGAAATATCCAGCCCGCGATTGGAAACAATACGCCCCACATTCATGGGGTATTCACTGGGGTTGGACAGGGCGACGCATTCATAGGATTGCTCACAATGGGGAAATGGCAGACCCGCCGCCCAACGCGTCATGAGTTCTGCCAGATTGTGGGCTTCTAACAATTGGGGGCGCAGTGCTTGAAAGGACTCCAGGCTGGGCACTCGATAAAAGCCCCCTACGCGCACGTTGATTGGGTGGACCTCCCTACCCCCAAGCAGACGCACCAACGCATTTCCAGTTTTCTTGATTTCCAACGCCCGCTGAACAACTTCTGGGTGGTCTTTGGCCATGGCCACGGCATTGGGATAGCCGAGAAAGTCCGGTGCATGCAACATGCTGATATGCAGCATATGGCTTTCGATCCACTCTCCACAGTAGAGCAAACGGCGCAAATTTCTCAGGGGCTCAGTAGGAACCAGACCCAGTGCGTTCTCCATGGCGTGCAGCGCGCTCATTTGATAGGCCACTGGGCAAATGCCGCAAATACGGGCGGTGATATCCGGTGCTTCTGTGTAATCGCGCCCCCGCAAAAAGGCTTCAAAGAAGCGTGGGGGCTCAAAGATCTTTAACTGCACTTCGTGCACGCCATGATCGTCGTAGCGTATATAGAGTGCACCCTCGCCTTCAACGCGTGCCAAATAATCGACTTTGATGGTTTTACTTTTACCGGCCATTAGTTGCTCTACCCGTTAGGATTTTCCCTTTTGGCGATGCTCTCTATCTTGACTAATTTCTTTAAAATGAGGTGATAAGCTATTGAAATTACGTAGATTTTCAATGACGGTAGATCTGTCTGTTCCTAAATTTTGTTCCCACCAGTGACACAGGGATTCACCATTAGGGTTCTCCTTCGGGCCATAGCAGGCATAGCAACCGCGGTTGTAACTGGGGCAAAGCGCGCCACAACCAGCATGGGTTACCGGCCCCATGCAGGGGGTGCCATGGGCTACCCATACACAGACATTGTTCTTAAGTTTGCATTCGATACACACTGAATGACTGGAAACCTGAGGTGCACGAGAATTCAGAAAAGCACTGATGACCTCTAACAGTTGCAGTTTGTTGATCGGGCAGCCCTGCAACTCGAAGTCCACTGGCACATGGGCGGCAATGGGGGTGGACTCTTTTAGGGTGTGAATGTAAGAGGGCTCGGCGTAAACCACAGAAGTAAACTCGACGACATCGGCAAAATTGCGCAGTGCCTGGATACCGCCGGCAGTGGCACAGGCGCCAATACTTACCAGGAACTTTGACTGACGCCGCACCTCCTGAATTCTCAACAGGTCGGCGGGTGTCGTAATGGAGCCCTCCACCAGGGAGATATCGTAAGGCCCCTCTTCTACCTTGCTGGAGGCCTCCATAAAATAGGCGATCTCCACTTCCTGCCCCAACAGCAACAGCTCATCCTCACAGTCCAACAAGCTGAGTTGGCAGCCATCACAGGAGGTGAATTTCCAGACCGCCAGTTTGGGTTTGTAGGGCTGTCGGCTTATAAGCTGCGAATCTGCAGCCATGGGCGAATATCCTCATAGCAAAAAACAGGGCCATCCTTACAAATAAAGTTTGGACCCCACTGGCAGTGTCCGCAGAGACCGATGGCGCATTTCATATTGCGCTCCATGGATAGATAGATAGAGGACGCTGGCACACCTTTGCGCACCAAAACCTGGATACAAAAGCGCATCATAATTTCAGGGCCGCACAGAAACGCCACCGAGTTGGCGCCATCTATTTGTGCGGCCTGTAAAGGATCGGTAATCACACCAATATGCCCAGGCCAGGAGCCATCACCGTGATCTACCGAAGTCTCAAGCTCGAGCTGGGTGCTCCACTGAGCGAGCTCCTCTCTATACAGCAATTCACTTGGGCGCCTGGCACCATAAAAGAGACGCACCTCGCGTGCGGTAAGTCGCTCCCGCCGCGCCGCATAGATTACTGGGCGCAACGGCGCCAGTCCGAGACCGCCGGCAATAATCAAAAGATCTTTGCCAGCGGCAGTATCTAGAGGCCAACCGATGCCGAAAGGCCCCCTTACACCTAAAGTGTCTCCCTCCTGTAGGCGCTCTAGGGCCCGGGTGACATTCCCCTGGGCGCGAATGGTATGGATGAGCTTGCCGTCCTCGCTCCCCAGTCCACTAAAGGAAATGGCGGATTCTCCGGTACCAAAGGCGTACAACATATTGAACTGACCGGGAGCAAAATTCATCGGTGGCTTATGCCGCCTACCGTTCTTAGCTTCCAGCTGCAATGTGAAAGTCCCCGGATATTCCACGCGCCGCTGGCACACCCGGTAAACGGAGGGGATCATGTTGGGTGGCCCTGGTGATCTGGGCCGTAAATATCCAGCAATTGAATACGTGCGGACTGCAGCCGTTCAGTAGCAATTCGCGCAAAGCGCTTCATCAGCTCAAAACCCAGTTTAGGTTCCTGTTCGCATTTATTGCGCAAGCATTCCCCGCCCAGGCGCAGGCTGCGAACATCTTCCATGGCGCGGGCATCAAAAGCAGAGATATAGGGAGGAAACAGCCAGGACCACCCGAAAATATCACCGCCATGGAGTGTGAGCAGGCACAGGGGGCCGCGATTGGGAACAAAAGTCTCTACTGCTACCCGGCCACTGCGAATTAGGAAAAAGTGGTTTGCCTGACTATTTTCCCGCGCCAGGTAGTCGCCCTTGTGATAAATACAGTTCTCACCGCAGGAAGCCAGAAACTGCAGATCACTCTCTGCCAAACCTTGAAAGAAAGGATGCTCGTGAAGAAGATCGGCAATGGTCTTCATGGTGACTCCTGGCTGGGCGTCTGTTTTTGATCCAGGGCTCGGATATTTCGGACCTCTTCGGTGAGGTCGATACCCACAGGGCACCAAGTGATGCAGCGACCACAGCCCACGCAACCAGAGCTGTCAAATTGGTCGTGCCAGCTGGCCAGTTTGTGAGTCATCCATTGCCGGTAGCGTGACCGGGTATCGGCGCGTACGGAGCCGCCGGTAATATGACTGAGATCTGCTGTAAAGCAGGAATCCCAACGCTCCCAGCGCTCAGCATGTTCGCCACTGAGATCGGTGGTGTCCTCAACGGTGGAGCAAAAACAGGTTGGACAGGCCATGGTGCAGTTGGCACAAGATAGACAGCGATCAGCGACCTTATCCCAGTTCGGGCTATCGAGGTTTCTATAGAGTAGCTCTTTCAAATCTGAGCTATCGAACTGGCGTGGTCCACGCCGCATTTCCTCCTCAAGGCGCTTCACCTTACATTTAGCCAGTTTACTTTCCCCCTCACTTGCTGGAAGCAAGGGGAGTTGCTCAATAATTTCCTTACCGGCATCCGAGCCACTGCTGATCAGAAAAAAGTGCTCCCCGGCTTCAATCACCTCTGTCAAGGTGAGATCGCTGGGCAAAGTGACCTCTGGACCGGTATTCATCGAAGTACAAAAGCAGGTATCTGCTGCCGAGGTGCAATTCACCGCAACGGTAAACAACTGTTTCCGCCTTTGGTGGTAACTCTCACTGGGATATTCCCCCTGGCACAGGATACGATCCTGGATAGCAATGGCGTGCAGCTCACAGCTTCGAACTCCCAGGAATGCCTGCTTTGGGGCTGAATCCTGAATCTCAACGATTTCTATGGTTTGATGTTGCTTGGAGACCTTCCATATGGGCCGGCGGGGTAATTGCAGGTATTTCTTCCAGGAGTGAGGCCCTACGGCATAGCCAAAGTAAGCTTCATCTTCCCGGCGCTTAACTCGGTACTGCCCAGCCTGCTGCTCATCGGTCCAGCCTTGAGGCAGATTTGAGAGTGAGTGAACTTCGCCGTATGTGATGGCTCCATCGGTCAATCTGGGCCCGTACAGCAGGTATCCTCTATCACGGATTGCTTGTATAAGGCACTCCAGATCGGGCGCTTGTAGCCGATAATCCATAGTGCTTAATGCTCAATAATAAAACATGCAGCTTGGTAGCCGATAGCGGCTTTGTTAATCAGTGTAGTGTTAAAGCAGAAGTGTTTTTCAACACTGGGTTACAGGCATAAGGGAAGAAAGTCGTATTGTTATTTTCTTCTGTTTAAGAGCATTGATGACGACAGTTTTTAGGCAGTCCTTTTTATCATGCTAGACATTACAGATTATTAATAAAAGTATGAAGACGCGCCCCTGTAGCACATTAGAAAACAACAATGGTTGCCTTTGTAACAATCTTGCCAGTCCCACAACTGTATATTGAGAGCCAAGCTCCGCAGTAAGAATGCAAGTTGCAGGTGTCACTCATTAGTGCCTCTTTGATATAGTGAGCAGATAGCTGCTAATAGCCATTGTTTTATCTGTTTAACGGATTTTAAAACTGGAGATTCAGGTTGAGTCAACATAATGAAGAAGTGCCTGACATGGAAACCCCTCCGTTAGCCAAAGGGTGGATGCGTTGGCTATGGGGGGCCGTGGCTTGTTTCTTTATGCTTGTCGGAATTATTGGTGCCATCCTGCCTGGGTTACCCTCTGCCGTATTTATTGTTGTTGGTGCCTGGGCGGCCTCTAAAAGCTCTGAACGGCTGCATCAATGGATTGAGGAACATCACTTATTTGGTCACCTATTAAGAACCTGGCGTAGTGGTTACATCAGTAGGAGAACCAAACTACTGGCTACGCTGACCATGGCACTTTCTATGGCTCTTGCCGTTCATCACATTTCCAATCTGTATTTACTTTTTTTCGCTGTTGGCGGCATCGGTTGTGGGCTAATCTGGATTTGGAGTCGGCCTGAGCCAACGGGGTGATGGTCAAGGTGGCCTTTAGTATTTAATAAACGGGCGAATAAAAAGAATGATTCCGTGAAGTGGAAATGCATTAAACCTGTAACTTATGTCACCAAAGGTTAAAACCTGACTTTGCGTTTATCGTCACAGAAATTTACCACCTAATAGGTATTGCCCCGATTTTTCCTCGGTTTTTCTGTATTCAAACAGTATGAATTTGACTAAAAACAAGAGTTTTCAGGTTGATTTCGCATTGTTATGAAAATGGGGATTGAATTAGTTGACTTTGCCTGGGATCAGAATATCCTCTGCGCCCTCTCGTTGATTGAGGCGCCCACTAATAGGCTCCTTCTTCGGGAAGCTTCAAGGATCTTGTGTTAGTAACATAAGCTTTATTGAACTGCAAAGTAATAACAATAGGGATGTTTCATGCAGGAACTCTACCGGGCCCCAGAGAGTGCTCTTGGTAATGAATCTTTAATCTACAAGCCAAGTGTACTCTGGAAGGTATTGTTTTTTCTTCTGGTTCCGATAGAAGTGATCTCTCAGTATGAAGCCTTTGCTTACAATGAATACAATCAGTCGATCTGGTGGTTGATAGCAAGCCTGATCATCTATACCACTTATTTTGTGGGTTTCTTTGGGTTGGCTTTTGCCAAAAAAATTGGCAGCGCGAGATTTTGGGCGTTTTTCCTTCCTGTGATCATTGCCACCGATATCTATGAATTGGGGACTGTGATCATCACAATGAATATGGCGGTATTAAAAAACCAAATGGCTGTATTAATGATTACACCATTAGCCCTATTTCTTTGGTTTATTATTTTTAGGTACCGTAAAGTTTTTCGGTATATTAAATAAGAGTTAGACGATTTTTTCTATTTGCGTGCCTGCAAAATCATAGCCCTGGATGCCTTGCTGGAATTTACTTTAGTTTTGCAGCCTTTAAGACGGTCAATTGTTGCCGGCGCAATGCCAGGCTGCTGATCAAAGACTGCTTTATATGGCATGCATACTCCACCCAGTAAAAATTTTGGCGTTGTTATTCTCGCAACTATTGCCCATCTAATATTTAAGGGTTGATCTCAACTTTTATGGCCCCAATACTCCGCTTGTGCACCAAGAGGTGCACAGTGAGCAGGGATCTTAGGGTAAAGCCCAGAACATATATCTCGTGTTTTTTGATTTGCTATTGTTTTGCTTCCCCTCTTCTCATGCTTTCGTTTTTAAAAATAGGCGGTACCCACTTGCAGTCATTAATTTTTTAATGATATTTCTGAAGAAAAGGATTAATCATGTCAAATATTGGTCATGTTGAAGGTTGGGATACAGATAAGCCATTTATTTCTGATAGTCTTGAGGCCACCAGTTTTCACTGGGCTGCATGGACTGGTATCGAGGACTCTACAGAAGGAAGTTATATTCAGGGGCTTATAGAACTCAAAAATACTGGAAAATTTCCTATCCTCGACGCCAAAGTATTCTTAGATCTCGATGACAATGGTATGACCTGGGATGCATACCTGTGTAATTCAGTAGGTACTCCCATAGAAGATGGTTTTGTAAGCTACGGTCACCCCATCGCCCCAGGCGAAACCGTTAAAATAAAATACTGGTGGGGCCTGAAGCACGTTGCTGGTCCTACTAAGTGTGATTTTACTGTTACCGTAAATATGTTCCCAGAATATAGAGTACAGGTTCCCAGATCGAGTGCGCATCAAAGTAAAACCTCAATTCAAGCTTCTTGAGTTTTACATAGCTTTTTAGCTGAATAGGAGGGGCAATTTTCCCCTCCTATTAACAAACATATTTACAAGGCTATTTCCATACCCATGGGTAAATCGTTGAGTGTCTCAACTCACCTATTTAAGTTTATTCCTTATTGGCTCTCACTCCTTCTCAAAAACACTCCTTCTGTTATAGCTTGATCGATAGTCTCTTGAAGTATTGATACTTTAACCAACGAGGAAGCTACTCAGAATCATTCAAAGCTTACTGCTGCTGTGTTTCTTATATGTCCGTAAAGTCAGCCTATGGTTTTGTTTCCAGAAATGATATGCTGTATAACCATACAGCTCTTATATCAATATTACCCACCACGATTTATTGTTGACACATTATTGCCCGTATCATGGCCGCCACTATCGAGCTAGCACCTGACTACTATTTGACCAATTTCCGGGCCTTGGTTGATTTTGTAGTGTCCCGCTACAAGCAGCTACTTTCCCCTGCTGAGATTAACTTTTATCGTGAGTTCTACGAGCTCGATGCTGACAGTCAGCGTCTTTATGTTCGGCTGCTATCCCGTAAGGGTATTCCATCATCTTTGGGAGCACTGTTCAGAGAGGGAAAACTGTCTTACAGAGAAATTGACGATCTTGGTGAGGCCATTGACTCTCTTTGCTCTGCTGGTTTTTTGAAAAGGAGTCCACCCCTGGCAGACCGCGAACTTATAGCGCTGTTTACCAAGGCGGAATTGTTCTCAGCGGGGCCTGCTGGCCTACGCAAGTCCCTAAAACGGGGAGAGTTAGAGGAAGCTTTATTGGCGGCCTCCTTTGAATGGCGAAAACGGTTAATGGCCGATGAGGCATTGCTTGCACTTCAAAGGGCCGAGTGCTTTCAAACCTTTCAGCTTTGTTTTTTTGGCAATCTGAACCAGGGCCTTACAGAATACGTGCTGAAGGACCTGGGGTTATACCAATATGAGCCCTACCCATTAGATAGTCACCAGCTGCCCTTCCAGAGTCGAGAGCAGATTGAGCAGTACTTACTCTATTACAGCTGCCTTGAACAAGCTGAGGAGGTACTCTCTGGTGATGCCGGCGGAATCCATAAACTGACTGGTCAATTACCCGCTGGCATTCCTGGAGATTTGACTCTGGCCAGGCGAGTGGATCGTCTACGCCTGAAGATGGCGCGACAACTGGAAAGACTGGATCAGTTGGAAGCTGCAGAGAGACTCTATCAGGATTGTGCGCAGCCGCCTGCCCGTGAACGCCGGACGAGAATTGCCGCAAAGCGTGGTAATTTCGATCAGGCGCTTTCCCTATGCCGTGAAATTCTCGAATCTCCCCTCAATGAGGCCGAACGATGTTTTGCCGAGAGTTTTGGGTATCGCACGGCCAAGCGCATAGGCTGTGCTCAAGCTTGGAAGAATCCCCAGCCTTATCAGCCACCGCAAGAAATATTTACCCTACCCCAGGCCCCAGAAAGAGTAGAAATTCTGGCAGCTGCGGAAGTGGCAAGGCAGGAAGAAGGTGTTTGCCACTATGTAGAGAACAGTCTATTCAATGGGGTACTGGGCCTCTATATCTGGGACATTCTCTTTGCTTCAGTGCCAGGTGCCTTTTATAACCCCTTCCAAATAGCCCCCAGTGATTTCCGTAGCCCAAATTTTTACTCATCACGCCAGAGCTTGTTTGAATCGCGGCTGTCGGAGCTTTGTCAAAGCTCGCTAAAGCTGCGGGTTATGCAAACCTACCGTGAAAAACAGGGTATTGCCAATCCTCTGGTAGCCTGGGAAGCACTATCCCAGGAACTGCTGGAGCTGACCCTGGATCGTATTCCTGCTGAACATTGGCACGCACTATTTCAACGTTTACTCGGTGATATCAATCATCACCGCAATGGCCTGCCAGATCTGATTCTGTTTCCTAAAAAAGGAAGTTATAAGCTGTTGGAGGTCAAGGGCCCCGGTGATCGCTTACAGCAAAACCAGCAGCGCTGGCTGACTTTCTTTGCCGCTCACAATATTCCCCACCGGGTGATACATGTGGAATGGTTACAGCCTTGAGGGGTAAGCCTACAGTTGCAGGGCTACTGGCGGAGCCTACTGAGGAGCATGACACCTCCGCAAGCGCCTCTCCCCTAAAGTTATCTGTGGGTGAATTAGTGGCTTTCTCTTGCCGCAGAGGGGATTTGATCCATACCGGCGGGCCAGGCCCAACCGCCCAGGAGGGCATTCGCGCTCACCAAAAACTGCAAAAACGTCGCCCCAAAGGCGCAGAAGCGGAATACCGTTTACAGGTTCAGCTGGAGTGCTCAGGCCAGGATATCCTCTTGGAGGGACGGGTCGATATCCTTCATCCGCAAGCTGACTTGCACCAGCCGGCACAACTGGATGAAATCAAAACCACCTATTGCCATCCAGATAGGCTTCCCGAGACCACCCGCCTATACCATTGGGCTCAGCTTAAAATTTACGGTTTCTGCTATTTGCTACAGCAGCGCCAAAAAGGGAGTTCGGTTGAAGAGGTCTCACTGCAGATGGTCTGGTACAACCTCAAAGAGAAAAAGTCCTACCCGGAGCAAAGCCTGTTCAACTGGGAGGCTTTGGAAAGTTTTGCTGGAGATGCCCTCAGTCTGTATATCCATTGGCATAGGTCCTGGCAAGCGCATCGGCAACAAGTGATTCAAACAGCAAAAAGCCTCTCGTTCCCCTTCCCTGATTACAGACCCGGTCAGCGCCAGCTGGCGGTATCCGCTTATCGCTGCCTTAGGGATGCAGGACAACTGGTTGTGGAGGCGCCCACTGGTATTGGCAAAACCATTAGTACACTGTTCCCCGCTATCAAAGCCCTTGGTGAGGAAAAGCTGGACCAGCTGCTATACCTCACGGCGAAAACCTCTGGCAGGCAGGTGGTGCGAGAGACTATCGCTAAGCTACATGGAGTTGGGCTAAAGCTTTCACTACTGGAGCTAAGTGCGCGTGATAAGACCTGCGCTTGTAAACTGGGTTTGTGTAGTCGCGATGATGAAGGCACCTGCCCTCGCACACAGGGCTTTTACGACCGCCTGCCGCAAGCGCGCAAACAACTGCTGGGGCAACCCTGGATCACACCGGAAGCGCTCGCGAAGGTTGCAGATCAGTGGCATCTGTGCCCTTTTGAGTTGTCCTTGCAAATGCTGCCCTGGGCCGATGTGGTGGTCTGTGACTTCAATTACGTCTTTGATCCCTTGGTGCATATTTCCACACTACAAGATCCGCGTTACAAGCGCGCACTATTAGTAGATGAAGCGCACAACTTAAGCGAGCGGGCACGGGAAATGTACAGCGCTAGCTTGAGCCGCAGGGATAGTCGCCGCGCGGCCCTGGCCTGTAAAAGCAACCACCCACAGTTGTACCGGCGTATCCAATCCCTGGTACGCGCACTTGATCAATGGAGCAAACGGTTTCAAGAGCAAAACCTCTATAAGGAAATACGCTCAAGCCAAAATGTACAAGCCTGGTGTAGCCCGCTGGATTCCGAAGAGGATCGCCCTGCAACTGTATCTCGCGCTATCCAGAAGGTGCTAGATACACTGAGTGAATTATCTGAACAGGGAAAATTCCCCCCTGAAGAGATCGGGGAATGGTTGAAAAGTCTTTATCGATACGCCTGCATAGAACAAATTCTTTCTGGTCAACACCAGGCCCTGACCCGTTTGATCGATCGGGACGCCCCCTGGCAGGAACATCAACTAAAGCTGATGTGTATGAATGCCGCGGGTTTCCTACAGGAATCTTGCGCCCAGTTTCATGGAGCTATTTTCTTCTCAGCCACCCTACGCCCCACACAGTTTGTCACTGAACAGCTTGGGATTGAGCCAGAAACGCCTTACTTGATGCTGCCATCACCTTTTGAGCCTTCCCACCAGGGGGTTTTTCTTTGTCCTTTTGTGGATACCCGCTATCAGGCTCGGAAAAGTGCACTCCCAGCACTAGTGGACTTGATTGCCCGAGTTTACTTCAGCCGTCCTGGCAATTACCTGGTGTTTTTCCCCTCTTACCGCTTTCTGCAAATGGTCGTAGAGCATTTCCAGAAGGATTATCCGGAAATACAGCCGCTACAACAGACGCCAGGCGCCAGTGATCGCGAAAGAGAAGCCTTCCTGGCCTCATTTAGTGAGGGTGCACAGAGCCTGGGTTTTGCCATTATGGGCGGCGTTTTTGCTGAGGGCGTTGATTTTGTCGGGGAGAAATTGATTGGCACAATTATCGTAGGTACGGGTCTTCCCCAAGTAAATGAAGAGCAAGAACTGCTACGACAGTCGGCGGAGCACCCACAGACCCCCTCAGCGGTCAATGGGTTTGATATTGCCTACCGCTATCCCGGCATGACTCGGATATTGCAGACAGCGGGAAGAGTGATTCGCACTGAGTCAGATCGGGGCGTGATTATTTTAGCTGACTACCGTTTTGCGGATATGTTTTATCAAAACCTTTATCCCAAACATTGGCAAATCCAAACAAGTAAGAGTGGTGAACAACTTTCACAGCAATTAAGCTGTTTTTGGAAGCAGCAACGCTTGAGCGTGTGTAACGTAGAATAAATATATCGTTTGAATTTAAAAGTTGGGTGGTTATATCTAATTGACGCCACCAATAACATAAGCCGCCGCCTGCCGTCCTATATGCAAATGAACAGCACCAAAGTATTGAACCAATAGTCTCTCAAATCCCCCTCTAGTCCACATAATTACTTGCTTTCAGGGGGGATGCCTAACATAATGGCGCGCTTTCTTTTTTTGAGGTCTGCATAAATCCATGGGTTAGCGCGAACCCTGGAAATATTCTCTTGCACAATGTAACGCCGCCGAAAGACAACAAAAGATGATCTGAGCCTGTTTCATTTTTGACAAAAAAGTCCAGCATCTTTCGGAAAAGTGTTTGATTTGTCCTGAGAAACTCATAGAGTTAAGGATAAATCCCTAATAACCATTAACTTATTAGATTGGTTAGCAGTAAATATTGGGCATAACGACCATTTTCCATTTTTCGCCATAGCAGTAGCCTATTTAAAAGTAGGAAACAGTTGTCTTGGTGGCCACTATATAAATGTTGCGTTTCTTAGAGTGAAAAAATGATGTTTGGGGTTATTAAGTACGTAGGATTGATAGTAATCGTAGGCCTCGGATTTTGCCAAACCTTTGTCTATCTAAGGGTAAAGAAAAAGTGGGCTTCTTTGCCCTTAATTGACGCAACAGTTACTAAATCTAAATTGAAAAATTTTGCGAACACGGAAGGTCAAAGAATCTACGAAGCACAAATTGAGTTTGAATATGAATACAAGGAAGAAAAATTCTACTCTGACACGCCATTACTTCGTTCCCCTCAATTGTTTAAAGACAACAATATAGAGCATGATCTTTTGAATAGGTATAAGGAAGGCGATAGTGTTAAAGTACGCCTACTACCACATTCACCTAAAAATGCATACATTGAAGTTGAGCGCTTTAGTACTTTATCTGCTGTTGCAATCCCGATTTTGTTGATTCTCTATAGCGCCGCGGTATTTGGCTATGGTTGGCTAGTATCTGTCGCAGTGGCACGCTAACTCCAGCTGCAGGCAACCCGAAAGTAGAAGCTATCTTTTGGATAAGACTGGAAAAGAAGTGTCAGCGTATATTATACAGATTCGCAAAAGAGCCGAAATCCCAGAAATGATTGGTTATTTGGTCAAGGAAAGCTCATATAGCATGGCTGTTTTCATCGATTATTTTTGTCCCGCCGAAAGGATTTATGAGAGCAAAAGGTACACAGTCACCTCCATTGAAGCATGGCATTCATAACATCACAGGCAGTGTGCACCGGTCTACGTTAAACTCCTGCCGCCCCTATTGCGGGCGTTAGAAATCATCAAGGTCTTAATATGACACTGAGAATTGGAATATTATCAATACTACTTTCATTGGCAGTTGGCTGTGCCGGACCTATAGCAAAAGGCCCCAAGTATACCCCGCATAAGACTCTGTCAAAATCAGAGGCAATAATTTACGTTTATCGGCCAGAGGCCAATGATGGAACAACTGTTTGCCTAAAATTGTTGATTCATGATCAGGAGGAAGGTTGCCTAAACAACCTTGGTTTCCTCAAGGTCAGATTGAAGCCTGGCACCTATACAATAACTCTTCAAGCAAATGCTTTCATGGAGCCAAAGATATTAGAATTCACTGAAGCATTTGAAGGGGGTAAAGCCTACTATTTTGAATACTATTTTTCTAATCAAGGTGGCAGGCCGCCGACTGAAGCGGTGGCTACAAAATATATACCAATACTCTCTGGCTATCATATCTTATTGCCAAAATCTGAGAATGCTGCGCAAAGTGATCTTTCCATTTTATCGGAGTCAATCTAGTAGTAGACTCCTAACGAAGAAAGGTAGACGTCATATAACTTATAAATAAGCGACTCATTTGAACATTGATAGCGAAGAGAAATATGAAGAACTTAATCTGGATAATTATACTTACATCGCCATTTGTAAAAGCAGAAACTGACAAGATATCAGTGTATTTAAAGTTTGAAGAGGTTTACATGAGTAATGATGTTTCATTATTATCTCCCTGGCTCAGTAAAAATTACAAAATCAGCCAAACTTTACATATTCCTGGAGTGGGTGCTGATATAAGGCATATAACAAAAAAGCATCTCTTAGCGAGTATGAGGCAAATTGGTAAGCCAAGTTCTATGCCGCGTTCAAAAGCAAGTGTTACGAAAATTGAGACAAACAATGAGAATTCTTTTTGTGCTACCTCGAGTACGGCGAATCAAAGAGTCGTTGGCGAAAGAAAATATGAAGAAAAAGAGGTTCGCAAGGTATGCTTCGAGAGGCAAGGTGAGACTTACAAAGCAACAACACATAACATAAATGTCCACTACCGTGCGCTCTAAACACTTTACAGATCAAAGGTGCATCTGCCCAGAAAAGTGGACAGTGAGGCTTCAAACCTCTGAGGATTGTTAAGTATTAATGATAGGAATAGTGTTAGTAATCATCTGGGTGGGCATATGCGCTTACTGGGCATATCTACACCTTCTCTTTTATCGAGAGTTTAAAAGCAGAGAACCAGCAAATTTCAAAGCAAACTCAGGTTGGTCACCGCTAAAATATACTACTGGGTTTGCTTGTTTCGACTTTGTATTATCTGGCGGTCACAAAAGCTGTAAACATGAATCAGTTGTTGCTGCTGGTAATAAGTTGGTTAAAGCTTACGAGTCAAAGTTTAAATATGTGGGTTTCGGGTTACTATTGTCATGTATTTGGTGGGCACTGTCAGTATTCATTTGGGGATATAGTGCAATTACTTAACAAGTTGCTCAATTCCCCTCCGGACCCCCATTGCGTTTCAGTTGTCCCTTAATAAGGCGAATAGTTCTCCAAGGAGTATCGATGAGATTTATTACCCTAGTTATAATGGCCGTGCTTTCGATTGCCTCATACGCAGAACCAGCTGGAGATTGCAAAGGGACGCCAAAATCTGCCGTAACCTCTTTGCCAGATCCAATCAATAAGTGGGGGCAAATAGTATGTACCCCGTACGGCCACATTATCACAAATAAAGAAGGTTGGGCTTGGTCAAAGCCCGGCAGTTATAGTCCTGTAATGATTCCATCGCAAATGGTTCAAAGTAATCCAGTGCGGCTAGCTAATGAATCGTATTTTACAAGAATAAACATGAGTGAGCTCTCAAACAATGAGGCGGAAGCTTCAGTAAAGCAGTTTGAGGAAGGCTTTGATGTATCAGAGGCAAAGCCCACGGTATATAAGCTTAATGTAGAGTCTGTTTCCGGCAAGTCCCTGAGTTTCCACTTCTTTGATTATGGTAATTCTCAATGGGGCATGTGGTGTAATAAAGAATGCAATCCAAATTCAAAATTCATGATTTTAAATATGACCAAATGGCCTGACAAGTAATTGCGCAGAACATAGCAATTCCCCCTGGAGAAGTAAGTTTGGTTCTACGCGTATTTTTAGTGTTATTTTTAATCAGTTTTATTTCCAGTTGTGCAGGAAGAGATGTAGTGGGATATTTAGATGATCACCCAGAGTTCTCCCCCCTGATTTCAAGAGCTGGAAAAACTGAGTACCAGATTATTTGGTCAAGATCTTGGAAACCGATTATCTATTTGAAGGCTCATCTAGTACAGAATGCTTTTGGAGAATACTCAAAAGCTTTTGTCTCGTATGCCATATCTGAAGGCTCAGTATCTTCACTTAAACAGATTGAGATTTCTATGGAAGAATGGGCTTTTATTGAGACAACAGTAGAGAACTCCCCTATTTGGAATTATGACAGCAAGTGTGACCAACTTTCATACAGTGAGAGGGCGACTTATTTACCTGAAGGTGATGGTTGTACCGAAATTGTAATGACTGATGGAGCAATAATCACTATTTCAATTTCAGAGCCTGGCAGGCAAATTGGCCTGAGTACCATTTGCCATGATTTAGGGCCTTGTAAGCCGTTTGGAGATATTCCCGCTGCTATTTTGAAGACTATCGGTAAAGCAGATTTGGCAAATTAAATATAGTTATTATTAACAAAGCGGCTATGAAACGGTTATCAATTCCTGCGGCAAGTGTTAAAAGACAAAGTGAATTCAATCATAGCAATGGATAAATTACGACCCGATCCTTCGTGCTATCCGATGGATAGGCTATGATATGCACTGTCTACTAGTTATTTGAATTTTAGCGCGAAAGGGATAATAGTGCAGTGCGAGAAAGTTTGTTTACCACTAATCGTTTAATATTTAGGAAATGGAGAGATTCAGATCTCTCTATGATTCAAAAGGTATATGGCGATAGTGAGGCAATGCGATGGGTTGGGGATGGAAATACATTAAGTTATGAGGAATCTAAGGCATGGCTGAAAGTCACCCATAAGAACTATATGAGCCGTGGCTATGGTATGTTCGCTGTAGAATTAAAAAATACTTTAGAGGTTATTGGTTTCTGCGGTATTGTCCACCCTAATGACCAAGTTGATCCCGAAATTAAATATGCATTTTCACGAGATTACTGGGGGCAAGGCATGGCGACCGAAGCAGTGGTTGGGCTGATTGACTACGCTACAATAGCTTTTGGCATTGGCAAATTCATTGCGACTATTGCGCCTGAAAATATTGCTTCAGAACGTGTTTTACTAAAAGCGGGAATGCTGCCAGGGGGTATATGTAATGACGATGAGGGTATTCCGGCAAAGTGTTTTTATTTTAATACTCAGCCCTCTGTGTAAAAAGGCTTACCAAGTGAGCAATATCTATAAAGTTGTCACTGAAAACCGTTTAAAACCCCTGTGATTTCACAGGGGCAATAGGAGCGGCTAACTGCTCAGTTAAAATGTCGTATCAACTTCTGGTTCACAAACTCTTTGATGCCCAGCTCACCCAGTTCACGGCCGTAACCGGATTTTTTTACACCACCCATTGGCATGCTCGCATAGCTTGAGGCCACATGGTTGACGAAGGCAGTTCCACATTCGAGTTTTTCAGCCACTCGCTGCCCCCTCTCGTGATCCTTGGTATAGACCGAGCCTCCCAGGCCAAAGCGGCTATCGTTGGCCATCTCAATAGCTGCCTTCTCATCTTTTACCACCCAGACGCAAGCGATGGGTCCAAAGAGTTCCTCCTCGGCCGCAGGTGAGCCTGCCGGTATATCGGTTAGAATGCCAGGCTCAATAAACGCCCCATTGCGCTTCCCGCCTACCAGCAAGTGAGCCCCGGCTTTCACTGACTCACTGACCTGCTCTTCCAGTTGCTCCGCGGCTTTTTCGGTGCACAAGGGCCCGTAATCTGTGGTGTCCTCAAGGGGGTCACCCGGTTTCAATTGTTCAAACAGTTTGGTGACTCGCCCAAGGAATTCATCGGCAATAGGCTCCGTCAGGATGATTCTCTTTGCAGCCAAGCAGATTTGGCCGCAATTTCCAAGCTTACCTTCCACAAATCGCTCAACGGTCAAATCCATATCTGCATCTTCGAGTACGATAAATGGGTCCACACCACCGAGTTCCATCACGGTTTTCTTAACATTGCGCCCTGCCTGCTCAGCAACCTTCGCGCCCGCTGCATTGCTGCCTGTAAAAGATATCCCTTTTACCCGATCATCATCGATAATTGGTGCGGCACCTGCGGAAGTAATTGGCAAGTTGGTGTAGACCCCCTTGGGCACACCGGCATCGAATAAAAGTTGCTCAAATGCCTCAGCACACTGGGGAACATTTGAGGCGTGTTTCGTTAGAACAACATTGCCGGCGATTAAGTTGGCTGCGGTAAAGCGGGAAGGCTGGTAGAAAGGAAAGTTCCACGGTTGGATACCATAGACAACACCGAGGGGTTGAAATACCAGCGTGCCCTCCCCCTCCCGGGTAGAAAGGTGTTGCGGAGCCAAAATCTTCTCACCTTCCTCGGCATAATAAGCAAAAATCTCTGCGCAGAGCGCTAATTCGCCCAGCCCATCGTTAACCTTTTTGCCCATCTCCTGTGCCATTAATTTGGCTAGCTCATCGGCACGCTCCTCGAATAGCTGACCAGCGCGCCTGAGTATTGTTGCTCGCTCACTAAAGCTTCGTTTACTCCACTCCACGAAAGCGTTATCCGCTCGGCCAATAGCTTTATCGAGCTCATCTGGAGTCATCTCATGAAAAGTCTTTAAGGTTTCACCGTTTAATGGATTGATAGAGATCAGAGGGCGCTTGGACTTGACCATAGTTAGACTCCCGGTGAATTACCGATTTTGACAGGCAAGATAAAACTGCTACAGGCAGAAGTAGGTGTAAAAGCTCTAAGGGCTCTTGATTCGATTTTCCACAATAAGCAACTTCAGGGCATTTAGAGTCACCAAAGGCTTAGGAAAAGGAGCTTTTAGGTGCCTGGCCAAAGTGTAGCCGTTTATTCGGGGCCCGATCAGGTAACCCTCTTGTGGAGCAGGTCGAGCTTGTAATAGTATCCCGGGCAAACTCCAGTCATCCGTTCTCACCTAAGCTAGCTATGGTAGCAACCCGAAAATTTTATCGCCGTGGACCGGATGTGCGCGGTAGTGAGCAGGTATCCTTTGTCGATGTTCGCAGGCGTTTTGGCTTTAGATCTATAGCCATTGGCCGCTGGGTGACTGCTGAAGAGCGCGATCGTGCAGCTGGGTTGTTTTATGATGCACTTTCCGACTTAATGGTCATACTGCAGGGGCCCGAAACATTGATCTCCCTGCGCGGGAACCTCTCTTTTCAATACGGTATTGGTGGTCGCCCTGGAGTCTCCGCATTTTATGACCCTTCAGCCAAGTCGTTTTCCCTGGCTAAAAATGCTGGTCCAGGAGCTATTGCCCATGAGTGGTTTCATGCACTGGATCACTATCTTGCGCAAAAAGCATTTAGCGACACTTCGAGTAGCATGTATGCCTCTGAGGCCTGGCTACGCGATGCAACCCCGGTACCCCACCCTCTGAATGACCTGCTTTTTGCATGCTTTAAAACGGTGATGCTGGATGAAGGTGGCAATAACCCAAGTGAACTGGTGAAAGCTTCTGTTAACGTCGATAAAGTAAATGGCTCTATTTATTACAGCCAGCCAGTAGAACTTTGTGCCAGGGCTTTTGAGGCCTTTATTCAGGATTCCAGTATCAATAATAATTTTTTGGTTGCAGGCTCTAAAGCCAGCCAGGAGGCAAAACTAGGCTTATATCCGCAGGGTCAGCAGCGTCTAAGAATTAATCAGGCTTTTACGGCTTATTTTTCCTGCTTGGGAAATAGCCTTTGGTCATTAATGCGAGCCAATCAGTAATATTGACTTGCTTGCATTAACTAGAAGATTCGTCGTCCTTACTTTAAGAGTTTAATTTTATCTTCCAGTTGCGTTTTGAATTGATACAGATGAATGGCGTCAAGAAAGCAATGATTTACCTCAGTATGTAATGAGGTCATAAGTCGGTTGGCTTGTTGTTGGTACTTACCCCAGGCAATAAAAGGTATCCCTGGATCACAGTTTTCTTGTTGGACCGGTTTCACTTGCATGCTTGAAAAGTCACCCCAGGGGTAGCAGGTGATATTCAAAATATCGTAGCGATCCATAAATGTATTTACCGGGAGGTATTCTGATTGATCTTTTGAGAGTTGCTTTGCTTTTTTGACGAAGTCAATGAGGTGCGTTTCCATTTCAGCCATGACAAGCTTAAAGAGATCATCATTTTTATTCAAATCGGTGAACAGCGGATGCAATATATCGAACTCGAAGGGTTGGCCATCAACTACCCTATGCCTAAATCCGGCTATCTCATTTGCGGTTTGAGTAACAAGAAAAATAAGGCTGTAATAAAAAGATATTGTATTTTTCTTACAAAAAAAGGCTAACTTCGTAACATCTAGAGGCTGGGTTAAACTTAAACGGGTCGATCCAGCACTACTCATAAAGAATTTAAAGTGGTCCCCTCTATTCCAGCTTTCAATATCTATCGGTGTGGCGGGCATCTTCATTCCTGGTAATCATTGTGTCTCAATATTCAAGAGAATGTTAATACTCTATCTTGACTTCTCATTCGCTCAAGGGGAGTAAAATCAGCGATAGGTTGTTCACAATTAGAGTTCGCGATTGATTAAATCGCAGTCCATTGCTTCATAAAGGCCCGATGGACGGCAGGGATTGAGGAGATTGCTTTAAACGATAACCATAAAAGGGATTTTGCCATGGGATTTGCGGAAGAAATTAAATGCCGTGCCAACTCAGTTTTCTTCACCACAGCTTTACCTGCTGCATGACGTAACCGTGAGTATTCATTAACGCTCCCGTTAGTGATTGCCGTTGCTGCAGCAATCGCATCCGCCATACCAAGATTCATACCCTTCCCACCAACAGGAGAATGACAATGTGCAGCATCCCCTGCCAGTAAAATCCGGCCCTTACGGTAAGATTCGGCCTGCCGTATTGAGATTTTGAAGGCTGCTGTTCGTCGAACGTTGGTGATATCCAAGGGTAGTTTTATTGCTGACAGAGCATCTTCTGTCGAGGATGCGATACGCGCGCGGTGCTTTTCGATTGGCAATATCAGGGAAAACTGGTTATCAGGCCCATAGAGATCCAAAGTGATCTCTTCTGGATCGAAGTCACCCGCCAAATCCACATCTGCTATGGACCATTTGCTGGGTAAGTCTATTCCCGGATAGGGGATTTTCAACTGTTCGCGGGCTGCTGATTGGATGCCATCGGCAGCAATCACCCAGTCGAATGAGTCGCTGGTATTATTTGAAAAACTAACCAATGCGCTGTCTTGCGTGGTACTTATACCGGTAACTGAGAGCCCATACTCAACCTCAACTCCTTTGCCGGATAGCACATCACGCAGGATTCCCTCGGTGCGGTTTTGCGGCAAACCGAGCGGCACCCTCTTCCTGAATTCATTGCCACTGTTATCCAGATAAACGAGGGTCCTCTCATCGCGTAAAATATGCATTTTCTTGAGGGGCATGGCCTCAGCAAGGAGTGGATCTGCAGCACCCAGCTCGCCCAAAGCATCTATAGTCGCAGGCATAATGCCAACCGCTCGGGAGAGTTCCGAGGGCGCATTTTTACGCTCAACAATACGACAATTCATCCCCTTGTAGGCTAAAGCGTTTGCAGCAGTTAACCCGGTGGGGCCAGCACCAATAACCAGAATGTCCATATTCACCACTTACAATCTATGAAGAGGTGCTCGAGGCAGCAGTACATGCAAGTGCCTCCACTCAACTACAAAGAGCAATTGCTGCAAGCTTAGACAACTTTGACATGGGGCTCAGCAACCTTGGGTAGAACCGGTTGCTGATACCCACAAAGGGGGCGGGGGTACTAGGGTGTTTCTCTCCCAGGTTTTTCCGCTGAATCAGCTACTTCGCCATACCCCAAGGAAGAACTTGACTTATCCATAGCTGCTCCCTGCCTGTCTAAAACACCGATATCCAGAACAGGGGAGGCATCAATATGCTGGGCATCCATCATCTGGGCTACACGCTGGAGCGAAGCAATGATCATACTCTGCTCCCAATCCTTCAGATCACCAAATTGGCGGGCGAATTGATCTTGGAGCGGGATAGGTGCATCTCTCAGTGTTTCTGCAGCTTGATCTGTGAGGTAAGCATGCACTTTACGCTTATCTGATTGAGAGCGCTGGCGATAGACAAGCCCCCTTTTCTCAAGACGATCCAAGATGTTGGTCACTGTAGCTTGACTGAGGCTCACTTCGTTGGCCAGTTCACCGATGGTGACTTCGCCCTTATTTCTAATGGCCTGTAATAATAACACCTGGGGAGCGGTCAGGCCTGTTGTTTTGGCCAGGTGCTTGGAGTGTAAATCTGTGGCTCTTATTACACGCCGAAGGGCCACTAGCACTTGTTCAATACTGTTCAAAGCTACCTCTCAATCTCAGAATCAGGGCGATTGGGCGGATTATATAACCCTATATCCTAATTACTAAACGCTTTGAGCCTCCCGAAAAAATATCTTCACTACTAAACAATCGCCAAGTACCCCGCTACCCCTTCAAAGTTCTGAAGTGGGGCGAAGCACCATCTTTAGGTATTTCTGCCCACTCAAAGGGTATACAACCTGCGAATCTGCCCAATTTCTGTGCAAAAAATGTGATCAGGTCCTATCTAGTCGCCCTAGACTTTATATTTAATTTGTGTACGATATTTAGCACTCTAACTATTTTAGCAAGCATTTCAGCATCTAAAAGATGAATAAAGCGTAAAAAACACTCTAAAAGAGTAATTTTTGCATAGTCAAATATTTAGAGCTGGAAGTATAATTTGTCGTTCAGGTTGTTATTTTGTCTAGTTCAGAAAGTATTTCTTTGAGAGCGCCATCCCTGGAGGATGGCATGTCTGTTCACAAGTTGATTGAGAGCTGTCCACCTCTGGATGCCAACTCAAGCTACTGCAACCTCCTCCAGTGCAGTCACTTTGCCGACACTTCAGTGATCGCAGAAGCAGGCGATAAGAAGCTGGGGTTTATCTCCGGTTACTTGATCCCTGGCCGCACAGATACCCTGTTTATTTGGCAGGTTGCCGTGTCGGAAAAGGCAAGAGGGCTGGGGTTAGCCTCTCTCATGCTCAAAAATATCATCGAGCGCCCTCAGTGCAGATCAGTGAGATTTATCGAGACAACGATCACTGAACATAACCTCCCTTCCTGGGCCCTCTTCCAGAGCGCTGCAGAGAAGCTCTCAGCAAGCCTCCAATCCTCCCCCTGGATGGACTCCCAGACCCACTTTGATGGTCTGCATGACTCCGAAACCCGTGTGCGTATCGGGCCTATTGCTCAAACAAAAACAGCTTAAAAGAGAGATAACTATGAAAATTTTTGATGAGATTGAATCTGAAGTACAAAGTTACGCCCGCTCTTTTCCGCGAGTATTCAATCGTGCAAAAGGCGAACTCATGTGGGACGAGGAGGGGAATCAGTATCTGGATTTTCTAGCTGGTGCCGGTACTCTCAATTATGGGCACAACAATCCGCTATTTAAGCGGGCTCTGCAGGACTACATTCAGAGTGATGGCATTACCCATGGTTTGGATATGCACACCAAAGCCAAGGGTGAGTTCCTGCAAGCACTTAACGATAAAATTCTCAAGCCACGCAATATGGAATACGTGGTTCAGTTTACTGGCCCAACCGGGACAAATGCGGTTGAAGCAGCAATGAAAATTGCCCGCAATGTTACCGGACAGCAAAATATTGTGACTTTTACCAATGGTTTTCACGGTGTGAGTTTGGGCTCCCTGGCAGCTACCGGTAACTCCCACCACAGGGATGCTGCTGGGGTTAGCTTGAATGGCACTCATCGCATGCCCTATGACAACTATCTTGGCAAAAATATTGATACTACAGAGTATCTCGACAAGGTGCTTACAGACTCCAGCAGCGGAATCAATTCTCCCGCGGCGATTATCGTCGAAACCGTTCAGGGTGAAGGAGGCATTAATGCGGCCAGTATCGAGTGGTTGAGAAACCTACAAGCTGTGTGTAAAAAGCACGGGCTGCTCTTTATCGTCGATGATATTCAGGCTGGCTGTGGCCGCACTGGAAATTTTTTCAGTTTCGAAGAAGCCGGTATCGAGCCTGACATTATTACTCTCTCCAAGTCACTTAGTGGCTACGGGCTGCCCTTTGCCCTGGTTTTAATGAAGCCCGAATTAGACCAATGGAAACCTGGTGAGCACAACGGCACATTTCGTGGAAACAATCTGGCTTTTGTTACGGCCAAAGCGGCAATTGATCACTATTGGTCAGATGATAACTTTTCGCGGGAAATCAAGCGTAAAGGGAAGTACATCTCCGAGCGGTTGGCAAGTATTGTCAGTCAATATGGTGAGGGTAACTTCACCACTAAAGGCCGTGGCATGTTCCAAGGTATTGATTGTGTGAGTGGCGAACTTGCAGAAAAGATTACCAAACTCGCCTTCAAGCAGGGGTTAATCATTGAAACTAGTGGCGCAGATGATCAAATCGTTAAGCTGCTCTGCCCTCTGGTCATCACTGACCAGAACCTTAAGAAAGGTATCGACATTATTGAATCAGCAATTCGAGAAGTCTGTGCTGGAGAGCAGGATATCCCTGAAGAAAGAGTCTATTTCGAGGCCTGCTAGACCCAATTGTATCCAAAACTCAATGATCCAGCTGGAAAGCTAAGCCTGCTGATAACCAGGCTATATAGTTACACATACAACATAACGGAATATTCATGATTGTTAGAAATCTACAAGAAGCCAAAAAATCAAACCGAAGAATCGTCTCGCCAGATGGCAATTGGGAGAGTACACGCCTACTTTTAAAGGATGATGGCGTTGGTTTCTCCTTCCACATCACCACCATATACACCGGTGCTGACTTCCAAATGCACTATCAAAACCACCTGGAAGCAGTTTACTGCGTTTCCGGGAGAGGAGAGGTGGAGACGATGGATGATGGGAAAAAGCACCCTATCGAGCCTGGTACCATCTATGTCCTCGACAAACATGATCGGCACACTTTGAGGGCATTTGAAGAAATGACCATGGCCTGCGTGTTTAACCCTCCTTTGAATGGAAAGGAGGTACACAATTCTGAGGGCGCATATGAACTAGAAGCCGACCCCATTGAATAGGTAGTCAATTACAGGGCAGCAGCTGAAATGAAGTACCTGCTAGAACGCATCCATTCGCTCAGAAATGATATGTACCCCTCCAGAAAACGAGGAGTCGCAGGTCGAGTAACACTGCGTAGAGATCCAGTAGTTTATGGTGGACCAAATCCCCCTCCCCCGCTGGATCTTGAGCAGGTGGACGCCTATAGGCAGCAGGGATATATCGTTCTTGAAAATGTATTTTCTGAGAGGGAGGTTCAGGTCTTTCAAAAAGAGCTGGAAACCCTCAAGGAAGACAATGACATCCGCAGCTCTGATGAACTCATTACGGAGTTAGAAAGTGAAGAGGTGCGCTCGGTATTTCGAATTCATGAACGCAGCAGCCTATTCAGGAAGCTTTCAAGGGATAATCGGATATCAAATATCGCGAGATATATTTTGGATGATGAGGTTTATGTCCATCAATCTCGGGCGAACTATAAACCTGGATTTCGTGGTAAGGATTTCTATTGGCATTCTGACTTTGAAACTTGGCATGTCGAGGATGGAATGCCGCGAATGCGCGCACTCAGTGTATCCGTAATCTTAACCGAGAGCCGGAATTACAACGGCCCATTAATGCTCATTCCGAAGTCCCATCACCACTACATCGGCTGTGATGGTGAAACCCCTGAGGGGCATTATTTAAGTTCTTTAAAAAAACAAGAGCTCGGAATTCCGTCAGATGATCACCTACGCAGGCTGACATCTGAAGGGGGCATAAAATCTGTTACAGGTAAACCTGGCAGTTTAGTCGTATTTGATTGCAACCTGATGCACGGCTCCAGCAGCAATATTAGCCCATATCCGAGATCCAATTTGTTTTTTGTCTTTAATGCATTGAGCAATAAGGTAGAAGACCCATTTTGTAGCCTCCCACCACGGCCAGAATATATCTGCACGAGGAAATCGATTTCTGTTATCTGATATGAAACTCAATCCAGTGGAATTCATCCATTGGATACGCCGTTATCAAGAGAAAGAAAGGACCAGTAAGAGACAATGCATACGATAGAAAAGATTGGTGGCACCTCAATGTCGGACTATGAATCTGTCCGGGACAACATTATTAAAGGTGACTCCAAAAGGCTCTACAATCGTGTTTTTGTAGTTTCAGCTTATGGTGGTATTACCGATCTACTTCTAGAGCATAAAAAGAGTGGCCAGCCTGGTATTTATGGCCTCTTTTCCAGCAGTATTGAGGATGATAGCTGGCTGGTGAAGTTTGGTGAGCTTCGCACACAACTGCGACAGATCAACGATCGTCTATTTGGTGACACTGACTTGCTCAAGGAGGCCAACCTCTTCTTGGATGAGCGTCTGGAAGGGGCTAAAAAGTGCCTTCGAGATTTACAAAGCCTCTGCCAGCATGGCCACTTCTCTCTAGATGCCCACCTGGGAACAGTAAGAGAAATGCTTGCCAGCCTTGGCGAGGCACATAGCGCTTGGAATACATCAAAACTGCTACAGCGGGATGGAGTCAATGCGTGCTTTGTAGATCTAACGGGCTGGCGTACCAGTAAGCACATACCGTTGGATGAGCGCATTCGTGATGCCTTTGCCAACATCGACTTGAATCAACAGTTACCGATTGTTACCGGTTACGCCCACAGCGATAAGGGTCTGCTTATTTCCTTTGACCGGGGTTACAGTGAAATGACCTTTAGCCGCCTTGCTGTACTCACAGGAGCCAAAGAGGCGGTAATTCACAAAGAGTTCCACTTGAGCAGTGCGGACCCTCGCCTAGTTGGACCGGATAACGCTGTGCCTATCGGTCGTACAAATTACGATGTGGCCGATCAACTGGCCAATCTGGGTATGGAGGCAATTCATCCCAAGGCGGCAAAGGGTTTACGCCAGAAGAATATCCCCCTCCGGGTAAAGAATACCTTTGAGCCAGAGCATACCGGTACATTAATCACCCGTGACTATGTGAGTGATTCGCCCTGTGTGGAGATTATTGCCGGCTGTAAAGGTGTCTATGCGCTGGAACTTTTTGATCAGGATATGGCGGGCACGATCCACGATTATGATCGGGAGGTGCTTACGGTAATAAAAAGGTACAAGGCCCATATTGTGTCTAAAAATACCAACGCCAATACCCTAACCCACTTTTTGGCTACGAACCTGAAAACCATAAAGCGTATACAGGCATCTCTGGAAGAGCGCTTCCCAGAAGCAGAATTGAACCAAAGGAAAGTGGCTATTGTTTCCGCCATCGGGAGCGATATGCAAATCCCCGGCGTGCTGGCAAAAGCGGTTCAGTCACTGGCTTCAAACGATATTTCAGTACTCGCCATGCACCATTCTATGCGGCATGTGGACATGCAGTTTGTTGTTAGTGAACCAGATTATGACACTGCCATTAGAACACTTCATGAGGCACTGGTTGAAGTTTATGATCATGGGACCGCGATATGCCTCGCCTCCTAAACACCTGTTTTTTGACTTTTCTTTTGCTTTCCCCGGCTTCCGTTTCCCAGGAAACGGAAGCCGATAATGAAGACAGTGCGCAGAAAGAGGTGGAATCTTTACAGAAGCCGCTCTATACACCATTTATAGAGCGGTATGTGCTGGATGAAATCAAACAGTTGCGTATCGACCAAGCCAAAGCTAAACAAGAGTTGATCCAGCAGATTGTCGACCGGGAGCATAATTCCGTGGACCGAGCGGTTGCTTATGCAACCGATACGGTCACCTACTTCTTTTACCTCATAGCCGCCGCCACCTCCATATTGGTCTTAGTGGGTTGGCGATCGCTACAAGATATTAAAGAGCGTGTGCACTCCCTAGCGGATGAGGAGATATCAAAGCTGGTTCAAGAATATGAAAAACGTCTGGAGGTCATAGAGAGTCAATTGCAACAAAAGACCCAGCACATTGAAGAGAATCGCGAAGAAATTGAGCTGACTCAAGAAGTGCAATCTCTCTGGCTGCGCGCTCAGCAGGAATCCTCAATCGCCAACAAGATCGCGATTTATGATGAGATTCTGCGTCTTCGTCATGAAGATGTTGAAGCGTTGACATACAAAGCTGATGCAGTGCTGGAGTTGAACGAGCCCCAATGGGCTGCAAATCTTTGTCAGCAAGCCCTAGGTATTGATCCAGATAATAGCCATGCCTTCTACCAGCTAGCTTGTGCCTATACGGCTATGGAGCAGTTTGATGAAGCGCTACGGTATCTGGCTGAGGCTATTAAGAGGCGAGAAAGTTATCGGGATGAAATTCTCAGTGACAATGCCTTACAGCCACTGGCGGTAAGTGACGTTTTCAAGGATCTAGACAAGGTTATTGCTCAAACCCCGCCGCCACATAGCCGCGAAAAAGATACTTAGCAAGCTGTCACCTTGGCATTTTAAAGCTATAAGACTATGTGAACTCAAGTATCAATACGCGGATCAATAAAGCCATGAGTGAATCAAGCCTTGATGAAAGCCGCCGTGGCTTTCTAAGAGCCATGACCGCAGCTACAGGCGCCTTACTAACCCCCTCTGCAAGTGTTGCTCTTACTCCCCCATCAACGTCCAAATTGCCAAGTGGAGTTAACCCCAAAAATTTCATTATTCATGGGATTAACCCACTGACAATAGAAACCCGTCGATCTTTGATGGGCATGAGCGCTATCACCCCTGAGGCCCGGTTTTTTGTGCGCAACAATTTGCCATTGCCCTCCCCCCAGATTGTTGAACGACCGGACACCTGGATGCTTGAAGTCAAAGGCGTAAAGCAGCCCACTGCTATCTCTGTTGCAGAGCTGAAAGGGCTGGGTTTAGATGCCATCGGTGCAGTTATTCAATGTACAGGCAACGGCCGCGCTTTTTTCGAGCATGAACCGGCAGGCTCTAAATGGGGAGTTGGCGCAGCCGGCTGCGCTATCTGGACAGGCGTTCGGCTGAAAACCCTGTTTGATCATTTTGGCGGTGTGGATGCGGGCATGAACTTTTTGACCGCTACTGGAGGCGAGATCATTCCTGAGGGGATGGAGCGCAATGACCTGGTCGTAGAGCGATCAATCCCTATCAAGAAGGCGTTGGACGATACTATATTGGCCTGGGAAATGAATGGCGCTCCAATACCGCTACTGCATGGTGGCCCCTTACGGCTCATCGTTCCAGGTTATTTCGGCTGTAACAATATTAAGTACGTTAAGACTCTCACCTGCGCACCGCAAGAATCCGAGGCCAAAATCCAAAAAACGGGTTACCGCCTTAGACCCATTGGCGCTCCCCCTGGCCCAGACTACCCAAGCATGTGGCGTATGCCTGTAAAGTCTTGGGTAAATGGCCCGGGTGCAGACAATACCCCAGCTCTAGCTGGAGAAGTGACTTTCTACGGTGTTGCGCTTTCTGGTGAACGCGGCGTGAAGAAAGTAGAAATCTCGCTCGATATGGGCAAAACCTGGCAGGGTGCAGCGCTAGAGGATTTGGACCTCGGCCCCAACGCTTGGCGAGTTTTTTCTTATACCGTGAATTTACCAAAGGGTCCGCACACCATCGTCTCGCGCGCCACAGATACCCAAGGGGATATCCAACCTAAAGAACGTGTAGAGAACGAACGCGGATATGCACACAACGGCTGGCTGGATGCAGCACTTACGGTAAACCTGTTGGGCGAGTTACCCAAGGAGAAAGTTGCAGCAACCGATCAACATATGGTGAAAGAAGAAAGCACCCCCCCAGAGCGTGAATCGGTTTCTTTATCTGCAGAGGGTCAAGCCGGAAAGCAAGTCTACCTCGATTCTCAACCTTCTTGTGGAGCTTGCCATACCTTGAAAGATGCCGGCTCTGAGGGCCTTATTGGCCCCAACCTTAATGAATTAAAACCCAATGCAGAAAGCGTGAAAAACGCTGTTACCAATGGCGTTGGCGCTATGCCGGCATACAATGACTTGATGACGAAAGAGCAGATAAGTTCTTTGGCAACTTATATTGAGGAGGCTACAAAATAGTGAGGTGGTCAAATGTATCCCGAGCACATTGTTTATTTGATTTAACTAATTGATGTGTTAAATAAAAAAATAAAAGCTAGAACGTAAAAATGCACGAAATTTGTGTTTCAAAAATAAAAACAAAAATTGCTAAAATAAGGATTATCATTGGTTTATTCATTTGTTGGGTTTTTATTATTATTCGTGCTGGTAGGTGTATTCTCAGCGCTTTTTAGTCGCAACACCAAGGCCGATTATTACCTGGCTAGCAGTGGAGTTCCCCCCTGGTTAGTAGGCCTGTCGGCAGTGGCGACTAACAATAGCGGTTATATGTTCATCGGGGTTATTGGTTATACCTACATGACCGGGTTCGCTTCTGTCTGGTTAATGGTGGGCTGGATCGCTGGTGACTTTATTGCTTCACTTTATGTACACAAAAGAATAACAACTGCCACTGACTCAAGTGGTGAAGTCAGCTATGCCGGCGTGCTTAGCAATTGGTATGGGCAAAATCACTCTGCCCTACAGCGGATTATAGGTATCATATCTTTACTATTCTTGCTCACCTATGCATCAGCACAGATGGTTGCCGGCAGTAAGGCGCTACATGTACTACTGGACTGGCCTCTCTGGTCTGGCGCTGTGGTTGGGGCGTTGCTGGTATGTCTTTATTGCCTGGCCGGCGGCATACGCGCTTCCATTTGGACTGATGCTGCACAGTCGATTGTTATGATCGTCGCTATGGGCACACTTCTAGCCGTAGCCCTTATCAGCCTGGGAGGTGTCTCAAGTGCAATGGGGCAAATGCAAGCCGTCGAGGGATTTACGAACTGGTTTCCCCAAGATCTGGCCTTTTCTGGTTGGGGCGGGCTCGTTATTTTTGTCATCAGTTGGGGGATTGCGGGGCTATCTGTGATTGGCCAGCCCCACATAATGGTCCGCTTCATGACTCTGAGTGATCCCGGCAAAATGCGCACGGCGCGGGGCTGGTACTACCTGTGGTTTGTTCTCTTTTACTCCATGGCCACAGGGGTCGGCTTGCTATCCAGGGTTTTCATCGCCGATTCCGGCAGCTTTGATGCTGAGCTAGCATTGCCGACCATGGCCATAGAATTGCTGCCACCGATCGTAGTTGGGTTGATCCTGGCTGGCATCTTTGCTGCAACCATGTCCACTGCGGACTCATTACTTCTCAGCTGTTCGGCAGCTATTACCCATGACATACTGCCACATAAAATTGAAAAGACCTGGCTTTTAAAGGTCACCACTGTGTGCATTACCGCTGTGGCTCTAACCCTAGCATTAACTAACAATCAAAGCGTCTTCAGCTTGGTGATATTCTCTTGGTCCGGACTTGCCAGTGCATTTGGTCCTCTATTATTGGTGCTGTGCCTTGGCGAGAGACCCTCCCAAGCTATCTCTGTAACAGCAGTTATCGCCGGATTTATGGCCGCGATTATCTGGCGAATGCTAGGGCTTCACGGCCTACTCTATGAAGGGCTGCCTGGAATTATCGTTGGGCTTATGGTTTTTTATCTGGCAAAGCTTATTCCCCGGCCACTGGCTTTAGCTGAGTCGAACCATCCCACTAGCTAGCAGCACTTTCTGTACCTAATTTTGTTTTGGAGCTTTTTGGAAGTTCCAAACTGCTTTTCTCCATTTTAGGTGTAAGGGTGTCGACAAGAAAAAGGGTGACTTGGATACATTCAAGCAGGCCCACCTTAGTACTTGTATGCACCAGAAGAGACTTACCCCAACGTTATAGTAGACACAACTTCAAAGAGCGGTTATAAAGCCGGGCAGCGCTCACTATTGCAAGCAAGCAATTTGCTGAAGACTAAATTTAGTGAGCAACTTGACCTAACTCTCCAAGACTAGAAGCAAGGAAATTGGTCCGTTTTGCGAGAGTCTCAACCACATAACAATCTGTTGACTCCAAGTGGTTGATGTCTGTTTTTTTAGTAAAGCTACATCCATTGCATCAAATAGATCACATAAGCGTAATTTTAAAAATATGAAAATAGCGATCTTATCGAGAAACCCAAAACTTTACTCTACCCGACGCCTGGTTGAGGCAGCAAGTGCGCGCGGCCATGAAGCACAAGTGATTGATCATGTTCGATGTTTTATGGATATGGGAACTGAAAATCCCTCCATTCACTATGGCAATAAAGAGTTTATACCTGGTGATTTCGATGCGGTGATTCCACGGATTGGTTCATCTGTCACTTTCTATGGCACTTCAGTTGTTCGCCAATTTGAGATGATGGGAACCTACTGTGTTAACGAGTCTGTCGCCATATCTCGCTCACGAGACAAACTCCGCTCTATTCAGCTTTTATCGCGAAAAGGCGTGGGGATTCCCATTACCGCCTTCGCTAACTCACCGGATGATATAGAGGGCTTAATTAGAGAAGTGGGTGGTGCTCCTCTGGTCATCAAAGTACTGGAGGGCACTCAGGGCATTGGTGTCGTTCTCGCTGAGACAAAAAAAGCAGCAGAGAGCGTTATCCAGGCTTTCATGGGGGTAAAAAGTAATATTCTTATCCAAGAGTTCATAGAGGAAGCTGGTGGTAGTGATATACGCTGCTTTGTAGTTGGTGGCAAGGTCATTGCTGCTATGCAGAGGACAGCTCCAGAGGGTGAATTTAGATCAAACCTTCACAGGGGTGGAACAGCCAAGCTTGTTAAGCTGTCTCCCGCTGAGAGAGCTAGCGCAGTAAAGGCTGCGAGTATCATGGGGCTAAATGTGTGTGGTGTAGACCTTCTTCGCTCAAGTCGAGGACCATTAATTATGGAGGTAAACTCTTCTCCAGGGTTAAAGGGTATTGAAGAGGCTACTAACAAAGATGTTGCAGGGATGATTATCGAGTTCATCGAAAATAACGCAAGACCCAACAAAACAAGGACTCGCGGTAAGGGATAATATTAATAAAAATGCCAACAGCAAACCAACCAATAACAATCAATGGTGTTACTGTACTCCCTGGGGAGTCTCGAGTAATCGACCTCCCTATTGCCAAACTGTACACTCATACGGATATCAACATTCCTGTACAGGTGATGTGTGGCAAAAAAGCTGGGCCGCGGCTGTTTATTAGTGCGGCTATCCATGGAGATGAACTTAACGGTGTAGAAATTGTACGGCGCTTGCTCAGAACAAGTGCAATAAAACGCTTAAGAGGAACCTTAATTGTTATTCCCGTTGTCAATGTATTTGGGATTATACAACACTCTCGATATCTGCCTGATCGGCGTGATCTAAATCGTTCATTTCCGGGGTCAAAACGCGGCTCCCTTGCGGCTCGACTTGCTCATATCTTCTTGCAAGAGATTGTTTCTCAATGTGATTACGGTATTGATCTGCATACTGGGGCATTACACCGCTCCAACCTACCGCAAGTACGAGCCGACTTAGATGATCCGGAAACAAAAATTCTCGCAGAAGCTTTTTCTGTTCCAGTAATACTTAACTCAAACTTGCGTGATGGCTCTTTGCGTCAAGCAGCTAAAGAGCATGGTGTTAAAATATTGCTGTATGAGGCAGGAGAAGCATTGCGATTTGATGAGTTATCCATAAGCGCGGGCGTTCGAGGTATTTTGTCCGTAATGCGTAAGTTATCTATGCTAGCGGCAGGTAAAAATATCCGCAAACAGTCGGAACCATTTGTAGCTCGTTCTAGTAGCTGGGAGAGAGCACCGGAAAGTGGCCTGCTACGCTCTACAGCCCCACTTGGAGCTCATGTTAACAAAGGGGATATCTTAGGTATAATTTCTGACCCATCAGATCTATTTTCACCTAAAGAATATGAGGTTAAATCTCAGTTTTCAGGCCTCATCATTGGGAAGACCAATATCCCACTGGTTAATGCCGGCGATGCCCTCTTTCACATAGCCCGTTTTGAAGATATTAAGGAAGCTGCGGCATCGGTAGAGGTTTTCCAAAGCGTACTGGAGTACTCAGAAAGTACATTACTGTAGATTGCCCAATCTCTTAATTTATACCTGGACTTTCTTTGAAGTAAAGCCAAGAAGAGTACGTATATCTTCTTGGCTTATTCACATCGAGTTTACTTAACGATCTTGATTCAAGATATATGCTCTTCTATCTCAATGATCATCCACCATCTGTTTCTCACGCTGATAAACCAATATAGAGGAAATACGAAGCGCTCCAAGCACGAGTATAAAAGCAGAGAACGCATAAAGCATCTCGGCTTTAACATCATGCTTAAATAGGGAGATAAGTATTTCGCGCAAAACAAAAACAATTGCCGCATCAACAATGAAAGTTAGTCTCAGCTTGTGAGTGTTGAAATACTCAACTAGAGAGCGGGATAATTCGATCAAGACATAAAGAGTTAAAACGTCAGTAATTATCCCTATGTAATGCCCAGTTATACCTTCAAAATTTAACAGTTTCCATGTCGTAGTGAATAACTGTATCGTACCTATGGCAATTCCAATAATGATAAACACAAGGATAACAGCAAAAACTAAGTCAACTGCTTTATCAAAGTATTGTTTTATTTTCTCGCTTTTCATTTTTGTAGCCAACACAATTAATTTTAGAATGGTAGGCGGGTATAATCGAGCCCCCTACCGGCCAGGCATTAGACTACGCTTGCTTGGTACCATCAAGCGAATCTTAACTAGCATAACGAGGTTTAATTATTTCGTAACTATGGCGATTGGTTGCTATAGCTGGCAGCGTTGGAAGCAAAAATTCTGCACAAAAAATCAAATTGGTATTATCTTTGGGTGAACACCTCCATCGACAATTCGCTACCATCCAATTGACCCGTACTCATAACTTAAGACATTTCTCATTTTAAGCTTGAAAATTTCTAAACTGGCGCAGTGTTGCTGGTACCCACCAATCACTAAAGAGTCTTTTGTTGGGTTCACATTGCAGAAGCATCTTGCCCACTCTTGCTATTTTTTGGTGAAAGCCTAATCAAGCTATCCGTATGACTGAAGTTACCGTTGAGGGTTAAGGTCGTATAAATCGGGGCTTGTCGTCTTTCACTGAATTATTAGCACCGACGATTATATTTTGTACAACATATCGAAAGGATCGTTTTTTGACCAATTTCGTAAACGACCAATATGCGGCTAATTGACCCAACATCCGATAAGCGGTCACTTATCGTTCATTAACTATTGCTTATATCCCTTGCAGCCAAAAAAGTACGGGGCCAGTTAGCAGCAAAAGGCAATCATTACTCGCTTACCTGCGCCCCCTGTTAGGCTCTGCCAGTTTTATATTTTTCGTTCCGGCCACCCCTCTCTTAACTCTCATACCTTTGCAAGCCATTTCCTGTTCTGGTTGATATTTGATCCCTCGCATATCTGTGATTTTGATAGAGTTCGAATGAGATTTTTAAGCTATATGAATCAATTTTCTGCGTATGACTCACCTGTAAGTCGATCATATACTGGAAAATCAACCTCACAATTTATCCCGTTGTGCAGTGCATTGAATTCGAACAATTAGAGTTCAAACTAATAATATGTTACATTTTGCGTCATAAAGCTTGGTACTTAGGTGCTAAGGCGTAGGGGTTCCATCATATTCGCCACTGAAATCCGGCAGGTGAGACCCCTAGTGATTGTTATGAAATACAACGATGACCAGTGGTTCAAAGTTTGCGGTTAACAGGCCGCCAACCCTACTTCATCGACTTAGAAACAACCTATTGACTCTCTGTTAGAGCAGTATGGAGAAACAGATGTCATTGGAAAAAAAACAAAGCTTTGTTGATGGCCGCTACCTGGCAAACGAAAGCGGTGAATGTTTTGACGTGTTCAACCCTGCTACCAACGAGGTCAGCTATCAGGTTGAGGTTGCCGACGAAAAGGTACTCGCAGAAACCATAGAGAGTGCCAAGCGCGGTTTTGCCCAGTGGTCAGCGATGATGCCGGTAGAACGCAGTCGCATCCTACTGAAAGCAGTAGCACTGTTGCGCGAACGCAACGATGAACTAGCAGCTATCGAAGTGGCTGATACCGGCAAACCTTGGCAGGAAGCCAGTGTTGTCGACGTGGTGACTGGGGCCGACTCCATCGAATTCTTTGCCGGCCTGGCTGCAGGCATTGAAGGCAATCAGCAGCAAGTCGGTGAGGACTTCTACTACACCCGCCGCGAGCCCCTGGGCATCTGCGCAGGAATCGGTGCCTGGAACTACCCCTTACAAATCGCCTGCTGGAAAGCCGCCCCGGCCCTGGCCTGCGGTAACGCCATGATCTTCAAGCCTTCCGAAGAGACCCCCACAGGTGCTTTGAAGTTGGCTGAAATCTTTATTGAAGCGGGCATGCCCCCGGGTGTTTTCAACGTAATCCAGGGCGATGGCGCCGTGGGCGCCTGGCTGACTAACCACCCGGACATCGCCAAGGTTTCCTTTACTGGCGAAGTGGGTACCGGCAAGAAAGTGATGGCCGCGGCGGCTTCCAATCTGAAAGAAGTCACCATGGAGCTGGGAGGCAAGTCCCCACTGGTGATCTTTGATGATGCCGACCTGGAGCAAGCCGTTTCTGCTGCCATGCTGGGCAACTTCTACACCCAGGGTGAAATCTGCACCAACGGCACCCGGGTATTTGTACACCGCAGCATCCACGATCAGTTCCTCGCTCGCCTGAAAGAGCGCGTTGAGCAAAATATTATTGCCGGTGATCCGATGAATCCGGACACTAACTTCGGCGCGCTGGTTTCTGCCAAGCATCAGCAACTGGTGATGGATTACATCAGCAAGGGTAAAGAGGAAGGCGCGACCTTGTTCTGCGGCGGCCACACCCTCTCCCCGGAGAATTCACCTAACGGTTACTTCGTTGCTCCCACCGTATTCACCGACTGTCATGACGATATGACTATTTGCCGCGAAGAAATCTTCGGCCCGGTAATGTCGGTACTGGTCTTTGATGACGAGGACGAGGTGATCCGCCGCGCTAACGATACCCGTTTGGGCCTGGCCGCCGGCGTATTTACCCGTGATATCACTCGCGCCCACCGTGTGATCCACCAGATGCAAGCGGGTATCTGCTGGATTAATGCCTACGGCGCTTCCCCGGCAGAAATGCCGGTGGGCGGATATAAGTTATCCGGAATCGGACGCGAAAATGGACTTGCGACCCTGAACCACTATACCCAGCTAAAAGCGGTGTATGTGGGCCTGGCACCACTGGAAAGTCCATTTTAAGCGGTACCCTGTATGAGTGAGTTTGACTACATCATTGTCGGCGCCGGCTCTGCCGGTTGCGTTCTGGCCAACCGCCTGTCTGCCCAGGAAGATAAAAAAGTCCTCCTAGTAGAGACCGGGGGTAGCGATCGCAGCATCTTTATCCAGATGCCCACCGCACTATCCATTCCCATGAATACCGACAAGTACGCCTGGCAGTTTATGACCGAGCCAGAGCCGTACCTGGACAACCGCAGCATGCATTGCCCCAGAGGCAAGGTGCTCGGTGGCTCTTCCTCGATTAACGGGATGGTTTACGTGCGCGGGCACGCCAAAGACTTTGATGAGTGGGCACAGCACGGCGCCGAAGGCTGGGACTACGCCCACTGTCTGCCCTACTTCAAACGCTCTGAGACCTGGGCTTTCGGCGGTGACGATTACCGTGGCGACGAAGGTCCACTGGGGGTCAATAACGGCAATGAAATGGCCAACCCCCTTTATGGAGCTTTTATCGAAGCCGGTAAAGAAGCAGGCTACGACTACACCGCAGATTACAACGGTGAGCAGCAAGAGGGCTTTGGCCCTATGCATATGACGGTGAAAGATGGAAAGCGCTGGTCTACCGCCAACGCCTACCTGAAACCGGCCATGCAGCGCCCCAATTTGACGGTATTGACCCACGCCACTGTGCATAAGGTGATTCTGGAAGGTAAACGGGCGGTCGGAATCAAACTTGAACGCAAGGGAAAGATCCTGGAATTCAAGGCGCGGCAGGAAGTCATCCTCAGCGCAGGTCCCATCGGCTCCCCTCACCTTCTTCAGCTCTCCGGAATCGGAGATCCCGACACACTGGCAGAAGCCGGTATCGCACTCCAACACGAACTCCCCGGCGTCGGCCAAAACTTGCAGGACCACCTGGAATTCTATTTCCAGTTCCGTTGCAACCAGCCGATTTCCCTGAATGGCAAGCTCGACCCTTGGAATAAATTCCTGATCGGTGCTCGTTGGATACTGAAGAAGGATGGCCTCGGAGCCACCAACCATTTCGAGTCCTGCGGTTTTATTCGCTCCAAGGAAAACGTGGAGTGGCCGGACCTGCAATACCATTTCCTGCCGGCAGCCATGCGCTATGACGGCCGCGAAGCTTTCGATGGCCACGGCTTCCAGGTGCATATCGGGCACAACAAGCCCAAGAGTCGCGGCAGGGTCAAAGTGATGAGCAGTGATCCCAAGCAATCCCCTTCTATCCTGTTTAATTATTTGCAGGAGAAAGAGGATATTGAGGGTTTCCGTGCTTGTGTGCGACTGACTCGCGAGATTATCAATCAGCCCGCTTTCGACGAATACCGAGGCGATGAAATCCAGCCCGGCACCGATATCCAGACTGATGAACAAATTGACGCTTTCGTACGGGAATCCGTCGAGAGTGCTTACCACCCATCCTGCTCCTGCAAGATGGGCACTGATGCAATGGCAGTGGTAGACCCGGAAACCCGTGTACACGGATTGCAGGGCTTGAGAGTTGTAGATTCCTCCATCTTTCCGACCATTCCCAACGGCAACCTGAATGCGCCCACCATTATGGTGGCGGAGCGGGCTGCTGACCTGATTTTAGGGCGCCCTGTATTGGCGCCCTCCGAGGCACCGGTAGCAACCAAGGCTACCAGCACTCAGCGACCTGGCCGCCCTGCGCGCACTCAGTGAGCTGAATTTACGCCAGCGCTCTGGCAGAGATTTGACTGCCCCCTTCAAACGCGACGGGGATATTCAAATCTCGCACAGCAATGCCCTCTGGGGGCGCCGGCATACCAATAACTAGCTGGAGACTCAGCATGACAGCTTGGCTTTCCGCGGGATTATTGTTTACCTTCACGGCAATAATTTTCTCGCTGATTAAATGGGGAAATGTGAAGATGGTCGGGGTAACCCCGGTCAAAACCTTCACTTTTATAGCGATCCTTTTCACTTCCGGCCTCGATGTAGGCCTGATCATGTTCCCCCTCACCGAGTTCGGTGGCTACGCAGACTTAGCCAATAGCCCAGAATATGGTTTCACCAACCCACTCGCGATTGAGTTTGGTTTTTGGGCCTTCCTGATCTGGGGCTTCTACTTCCTCACCTGTTTTTACTTCTGCATTATCGAACCTAAAGTTAAATTCTTTGAGTTGGGCCCAGTAAAACTGATTAACAATGTGGTGATTATTGGAACCTGCGCCTTTACCGCTTACTTGCTGCTTAGCAACCTGCCCTGGTATCTGCCGCAAGTTGGTGATGGTGAAACCATTGTGGGCACCTTCTACCTGATCGTATTTGCAGTGATCGCCGCAGCGGTCTACTCATCTACCAGCTTGCGCTATGTGCGCTTCCTCAGCCTGGCAACCACCTGGATGTTTATTGGTCTGATCGCGGTCATGTGGGTAGGCGCCTTTACCGGTGAAAACGGTAGCGTTGGCGACTTCGCCTCCACTTTTGCGATGCTCGGCGGTTACTTTGGCAACATCCACCAGTTCGTACTGCCGTTAAATGACTATCACGAGTTTTACCTGTTCTGGTGGTTTGCCTGGAGCATTATGATCGGCCAGTTTACCTCCCGCTTTGTGGGTGGCCTGCGCACTTACCAAGTGCTGGCGGCGATGCTGATTTTCCCATCCATCCCCATCGCACTCTGGTTCACCGTGCTCTACTACTACTCCAGCCAAGGCCTGGATACCAGTGGCTTCTACAACCTGGCTATGGTGATTGTGGGTATTACCTTCGTGATCAACTCGCTGGATTCCCTGATTCGCCTGTACACCGACAATCTGGGCATGACCGTTGCGCGCCTGGGCAAGTGGAAGTACTTCGTGCTGAACCTGGCTGCAATGAGCCTGCTCACCCTGTTGTTCAAGCTGGACTTCCTGCAAATCCAGTGGATCGGCGCTCTGGTGATTGGCATCTTCTTCTGCTGCCTGGGTTACATCCTGGTGAAGCGCTTCAGAGCGGTAGCAGCTATCGACTCCTCGCCTAAAGAAAACAAAATCGACTTTAACAAGATCGAACTGGCGAGCTAACTGTTGAAATCCCCCGCCTAGTTTGGCGGGGGCTACAAAATATAAATAAGTGGTTATTGAACAATGAAATCGACGTTGAAACTTTCTGCACTCACTTGTGCTTCCCTGCTGGTACTTGCTCAGCAATCCCAAGCAGAGCTGTCTTCTACTGTAAATCTGACCACCGACTACACCTTTAACGGTGTTAGCCAGACTCAGAATGACCCAGCTCTGCAGGCTAGCCTGGACTACGGCTTTGATAACGGTTGGTATGTTGGTACCTGGGCTTCCAATGTGGACTTTGGCAAAGGTGATGACACTAACCTGGAGTGGGACTTCTACGCAGGTAAGTTCATGCAACTTACCGACAAAGTGAGCCTGGATACAGGTATTGCTTACTACACCTACCACGGTGATAAGGCTTCTGATGACGGAAATTATCCAGAGGCTTACGCTAAGTTAGGTTACAGCTCCGATCTGGGTGAGTCCGAAGTGAATGGCTGGTACAGCTGGGACTACTTTGGCGGAGGCGGCAGCCACTACATTATGATGCTGGCTCACACTTTTGAGTTTGCAGAGGGGCATAACGTTCGCTTCAGTGTGGACCGCTCTACTTCTACGAACTTGGACAACTGGAGCTGGGATAACAAAAAATCCTACAACCACTACCGTGTAGAATACATGACTTCTCTTAACGGTTTTGATTTCAATATTGCCGCCGAGAATACCAATCTGGATTGGGACACGGCTGACGAGCGTATCGTCTTCTCTGTCGCTCGCACTTTCAGCCTATAAGGCTAGAAGTTTATACCGGGGCCTGTGCCCCGGTATTCTCACTCTTAAAATCCTAAGACCTCTCCCCCGCACTTCCCTGTTTAGCGTTTTCAGAACCCCCTAAAGTGGCTCCATCTTGCTCGCCCGCTTCTTCTTGGCTCCATGGCCCCTTTGCGGATAGCTTTTCAAGAACTATTTCCTTTTCAATTAGAGTTGGGTGGGAGCCCAAGTCATGCCGTGCAACTTTAACGATTGAGAGACAAAGTAATAGAGCAACTAATAATAGGGGGATGCCTGCAATAATGCTCGCTGCCAATAACGCTTCGAATCCACCCAGTATCATTAAGGCAATCGGCAGTAATGCCAAGGCAAATGCCCAAAAAATTCGGTTCCAGCGAAGAGGCTCTGTGTCTACCTCTTTTTGTACAACTGAGGCGAGGATATGGGAAATGGAATCAAAGGTAATAGCAGTAAAAACCAGTGCAATCAATGTATACACCAGTACAACCCACTGACCTGCAGGCAAAGTCTTCAGTATGGCGAAAATAGTGGCATTGGCTCCCTGATTGTTTAGGAGCTGCACCAGATCAAGCTTTCCAGAAAACTGCAGGTATACCCCATAGTTGCCAAGCACCATATAGAAAAGAAAACAACCGAGGGTCCCAAAAAATATAGAACCAATGATCATCTCTTTTATTGTCCGCCCCCGAGAGATATGGGCGATAAAAAGGCCAACGCTTGGTGCGAAGACTAACCACCAAGCCCAATAGAAAACGGTCCACTGTTGAGGAAAACGAAAGTAGGAAAGTTGCTCAAAATAAGAGAAGGATTCAGTCCAGGTAGCCATTCGCAGGAAGCTGTGTAACATCCGCCCTAATGTCTCCAGCCCATTATTGAGTATAAATAGAGTTGGCCCTGCAATAAGAACAAAGAGCAATAATAATAGGGCAAGCCACATAGTAAAGTTGGAAAAGGTTTTGATCCCACGCTTTAAACCAACAAAAGCGCTGTAACCAAACAATAGAGCGCAGAGTATAAGTACAGCTATTTGCGTCTCAAGTCTAATAGGTAACCCTAACAATTCATGAAACCCCTGGGTGATTAAGGGTGCAGCTATACCCAACCGGGTAGCGACGCCACCCAACATACCGAATACCAAAGAGATATCAATAAGCTTTCCAGTGGCACCCTTGGCCCTGCGCTCACCCAGCACCGGGACAAGAGCCTGGCTAAATTTTAATACCCTACTTCTGCGCACATAGTAAAAGTAAGCGATTGGCAGCGCCGGGATTAGGTAGATGGACCAAGCCAGGGGACCCCAGTGGAATATGCCATAGGCGACTGCCCAGCGGGCCGCTTCCGGTGTATTTGCTTCAACCTGAAATGGCGGTTGCTGATAATAGTAAACCCATTCAACCATTGACCAATACAGAATGGAGGCGCCGATGCCACAGCTTAGCAACATGGCAACCCAAGAAACTGTCGAGAACTCAGGGGATTCCTTCTTGCTTCCAAGCTTGATGCGACCTATATCACTAAAAGCGATATAAGCCATAAAAAGAATCGACCCTATTCCCAGTAAAAGGTAGAGAATACCAAAACGTTCTGTTACAAACTCCTTTGCCGCCAAAATCCACAGTGAGCCCAAATCTGGAAACAAGATCAACGGCACTGTCGTTATCAGTAACAATAAGATTGCCCCCAAAAAAGTGGGCTTATCAATCAGCTCTCTTGACCCCTTACTCAACGACTATCTCCATTCCGAAGAGCAACAACTTAGGTTTTGGGTGTGGTTAAATTACGCCAATAATGAGAACGACACTTCTAATAACTAATTGGGCGTCAATCATCCACTAGAACGGCACATATCTCCCTGTACGGATATATTTTTAAAAATCAGCCACAATCCAGTATATCTGAACTTATACATGTAATGATCGTGAAGAACGGGCGTCGGAAACGACATGCTATTGGTGCTGAGGTTAGTTAAACATGTCCCACTACATAATTTTTGTTTTGATTGTCTTTGGCCTAATTGCCTGTGGCAAAGACACTTTGAAAGATATCACGGAGCAAGATTTTCAACCAGGGGCTGAAACAGGCATATTTAATGTATCTCAGAGTGAGTGCGAATTAATGATGTATCGAAAAATAATAACAAAGGAATCCCCGATTGGTTGCGAAAGATTAAAAAAAGTAGTTTTTGATTTTTATCCTCTACCGGAGGATTCAGATATTGCTGGCGCACTGAACAGTGAGCATGATTTAAAAAATAAAAACGATACAAATAGACAAAAAGGAGCGATTATAGTTCTTGATGTTGTTGCCGATAATGTTCTCGCTCTATTTGGAGAACTCTATCAACGGCAGTTCCCTATTAAGTCTGCTATCCCAATAGAATACTTCAGTAAAAAGGAGCGAAAAACAGAGGATATGAACAATTCTCTGGCATTTGATTCTCGACCCATTACCGATGGCAGCAAATGGTCTGAACATGCTTATGGGGTTGCGATTGATATTAATCCAATGCAGAACCCTTATCTTTATATTGATAAATCCTCTAAACCAATCTTGATACCAAAAAACACGAAGGAAGGTTACTTAAATCGAGCAAAGTATCGAGCAGGAAAACCAGTGCGTGCCGGGATGTCTGAAGATGTAACCTCTCTATTTGCCATGTATGGATTTGCCGTTTGGGGCGGAGATTGGGATGTGCCTATTGATTACATGCACTTCCAGGTGGGATCTCGCCACTTTATCGAACATCTAGTAGCTCTGCCTATTGAGCAGGCAGGGATACTGTTTGAAAATTACACAAGTCAATTGAGGCAGTGCTTTGAGCATGGGAAAAGTATCAGTGATGTTAACTTCCTTAGAAAGTATTGTGTAGACAAGGTAGGTGCAACTTTTGAGCCTCGCCAAGATAAAGTAAAGGGCACCAGTAATATATAGTGCCCTTCTGCTCCCGCTGTCTATACTCCTAGCCTAATCCTCCCATAGGTTTCAGCCGTTTGTTATCGTTTATAAACGAGACGGATGACTACCTGGATCCCCTTCGATATGTGGTTTGTCGTCATGAGATACCCCATGGGGGGAAGAAGCCGGTAACTCCCAATCCCCACCTTTACTCCAGGGGTCATCCTTAGGAAAGTCTTCAATATAGATTTCTTTTTCTTCGTAACTGGGCTGGTAGCGTAAATCATAGTGAGCCGCTTTAACGATTGAGATGCATAACAGAAGCGCAACAACCAGAAGTGGGACACCTCCAATAACACTGGCTGTTTGCAAGGTATCCAGCCCACCAAGAAACATCAGTGTTACGGGCATAATGGACAGGGCAAATGCCCAAAAGACCCGATTCCAGCGCACTGGTTCCTCATCTACTTCTTTCTGCACTACTGCAGCAAGAATATAGGAAATAGAATCAAAGGTAGTGGCCGTGAAGATCAGTGCAAGAATGGTATAAACCAATATTACGAACTGACTCGCTGGCAGAGTCTGTAAAACGGCAAATATTGCTGCAGTTGCTCCCTGCTGGTTCAATACCTGCACCACATCCAATTCACCTGAAAACTGTAAGTAGACTCCATAGTTCCCCAGAACCATAAAGAACAAGAAACAGCCGAGAGTTCCAAAGAAAATCGAGCCGACTACCATTGCCTTTATGGTGCGGCCTCGGGATATTCTGGCAATGAACAAGCCTACGCTTGGTGCGAAAACCAGCCACCATGCCCAGTAGAATATGGTCCAATCTTGAGGAAAATGAGTATCAGGAAACTGTTCAAATTGTGCGAAAGGTTCAGTCCAGGAAGCCATATGGAAGATGTTGTCAAGTACCCTGCCCAAAGCATCCAGGCCGGTATTCAACATAAACAGGGTGGGACCAACAAGAAACACGAATACCAGCAATAATACTGAAAGCCACATATTAATGTTGGAGAGGGCTCGGATACCGTTCTTTAGACCCACAAAAGCACTGTAACCAAAAATAAGTGTACAGATCATAAGCACAATAACCTGTGTACCCAAGTCTCTTGGTACTCCCAATAGCTCATGTGCGCCTTCAGTAATCAGTGGAGCGGCAATCCCCAATGTAGTAGCCCCTCCTCCCAGCATACCAAAGATAAATAGCACATCAATTAACTTGCCAATACCACCCTTCGCGCGTTCTTCACCTAGCACGGGCATTAGCGCTTCACTAATCTTCAGCACACTGTGGTTTCTGACATAGTAAAAATAAGCAATCGGCAGAGCGGGAATCAGGTAAATCGCCCAAGCTAATGGCCCCCAGTGAAAAATGCCATAGGCAACGGCCCAGCGCGCAGCCTCAGGTGTTCCCCCCTCTATTTGGAAGGGTGGAGTTTGATAGTAGTAAATCCATTCCACCATCGACCAGTAGAGGATTGAAGCTCCAATACCAGAGCAGAACAACATGGATGCCCAGGACACTGTAGAAAACTCTGGATCTTCTTCCGAATTACCGAGCTTTATCTGGCCTATATCGCTAAATACGATATAAACCATAAAGAGGATGGCCCCTACCCCCAGTAATAGATAAAAGACTCCGAGCTGGTCGGTAACAAAATCCTTTGCGACTTTAACCCATACTGATCCGACTTCAGGGAAAACAATCAGTGGAACAGTAACTAGCAAAAGTAGTGCAAGTGATCCGAAGAATGTTGGCTTGTCGATAATTTCTCTAAAACTCTTAGTCAATGCACTTCTCCGAGCAGTGTACAAAGCCGACAAAATAAAAGTGGGTTCGATCTCCGAAAGGAAATGAAGACAGATGGTAGAGTGGAATAACTTTTATAGAGACGGAATACGATTGGTTAGATATGATTATTATTTGGTCCGCAATTTTAACAGGAAGGCTATTAATTTCAATAACAGGCTGCTTTTAGTGTTCAAAAGCAAAACAATCTGGCCATCAAACAAGGGCTTAGAAGATAAGATATAAGACATTAACCTCTGTAGCCTACAGCTTTTATAACCTCTTTATGAGTACATCCTGACTACGTATCATTCCCAAATAGATCAGAATGCATGCAGGCTCTGGAATTTAAGTGTAAAGCCTACATGCGCACTCATAGGTATTTTATAGTGGGCTCATATACCCTTCTCACTGAATTGCCCCTAAGACTGAGGGTATATAAGCCTTTAAGGATTCTTTTTTCTGGAAGCTTCTTTGCTGCTATCTTTCTTTACAGAGCTACAAGCCGTCCCCCAATCACCCTCTTCACTCCAGGGAGTATCTTCTGGCGGGTGCTTGATGTAGATTTCCTTTTCCTCGTAGCTCGGCTGGTGGCGTAAATCGTAATGAGCTGCCTTTACAATCGATACGCAAAGCAATATTGCAACAAGTAGCAACGGAACACCACCGACAATACTTGCTGTTTGTAGGGCTTCCAGCCCACCCAAAAAGAGAAGCGTAATAGGCATCACCGATAATGCAAACGCCCAAAACAAACGATTCCAGCGAGCTGGCTCATCTTTCACTTCCTTTTGAACAACGGCAGCGAGTATATAGGATATAGAATCAAATGTAGTGGCTGTGAAAATTATCGCGAGTAAAGTGAAAACAATAATGACCAAATTACTCATAGGGAGTGTTTGCAAGATAGCGAATATAGTTGCAGTACCCCCCTGTTGGTTGAGGAGCTGTACCACATTCAGTTCACCTGAGAACTGCAGGTAAACCCCATAGTTTCCCAGAGTTAGGAAAAATAGGAAGCAGCCCAGGGTGCCATAAAATATTGCGCCAACAACCATAGCTTTTATGGTTCTCCCGCGTGATATGCGAGCAATAAACAATCCAACACTTGGGGCGAACACCAACCACCAAGCCCAATAGAAGATGGTCCAGTCTTGAGAGACGTAGGTTTGAGGGAATTCTCTGAATCGACCAAAGGGCTCTGTCCATGTGGCCATATGAAGAATACTGTTAAGCATTTTCCCCAAAGAATCCAATCCCGCATTAAGCATAAATAAAGTAGGGCCAGCAATAAGGACGAAAACCAATAAAAACATCGCAAGCCACATATTCAGGTTTGATAAAGTCTTAATTCCCCTTTTAAGCCCGGCATACACACTGCAGCCAAATATTGCAGTGCAGAGCATCAGAATAAAAATTTGTGTAGTCAGTCCTGTAGGCGCACCCAATAGTTCATGTGCACCCTCAGAAATCAAGGGCGCAGCAATTCCTAATGTCGTTGCCCCACCACCTAACATACCAAAAACAAAACAAACATCTATCAACTTGCCAATAGACCCTTTTGCCCGCTGCTCACCTAAAACAGGCATAAGCGCCTCACTTACTTTTAAGACATTGCGGTGCCTTACATAGTAAAAGTAAGCAATTGGTAGAGCCGGAATCAGGTAAATCGACCAGGCAATAGGACCCCAATGGAATATACCAAAAGCGATTGCCCAGCGGGCAGCCTCCGGAGTAAGCCCTTTTAATTCAAATGGCGGCGTTTGGTAATAATAGATCCACTCCACCATTGACCAGTACAAGATAGATGCCCCAATGCCTGTACAAAAAAGCATGGAGGCCCAGGACAAGGTGCTAAATTCTGGCTCTTCTTCAGGTTTTCCAAGTTTGATTTGACCGATATCACTAAAAATGATGTAGGTCATAAACAGTAATGCACCAACTCCCAGCAACAGATAAAAAACACCCAAGTCATCCGTTACAAAGTTCTTCGCGTTCAGAATCCACTTCGCCCCCAGTTTTGGATAAATAATGAGCGGAAGGGTAACCATGAGAAGCAAGCCAAGCGCCCCAAAGAAAGTTGGCTTATCGATGATCCGCTGAAAGTTTCCTGCCAATACTTCTCTCCAGGATGCTCAAAGAACTGATCAGGCCAATTAAAAGAAACGTGCTTGTCAGCCTGGAGTTAAAATGTGGGGCTGAATCCGTTTGTTTGGGGTAGAGGCAAACTGAGTGGCTTGCTAGCAAGTTTAGCTGCCTACGAATTAGTCAGCCAAGGCGATAAGTTCATTTTAGAGGCAGCTTGGGGCGAGACTGCCTGGACATACTGCCGCAAACAGCTATTTGCAGTCTAACCAATTCAAAGTGAGGGCTGGAAATTTAGTAAAAGGGAGGCTATTTGCCCTGAATCGCTCAATTAGAGCTTCATCTAGAAGTATAGCCAGCCCAAGACTTGTCTAGGGTTTTAGAGAGTTCTCCAGCTGAGAAAACTGCCCCTGAATCACCGCTTTCTCTTGAATAAGGGTGCGGTTCTCATCGGCGAGTTGTTCAAGGCGATCTTTTGTAGCGGTAAGCTCCAACTCTAATCTGTTTAGGGCACTCTGTTGTAGTTGCACTTCCTTCTGAGCCGAAGAGCCTTCACGTTGCAGCCTAGAGATTTGCTCTCGCAAGCTAGCCACCTCTGCCTGCCTGTCTTTCAGCTCGCTTGCCTGCACTTCTGCCTGCTCCCTTAGGTTTGTAGCCTCTGTGCTAGCCGCCCCAATCTGTTCGCCAAGCTGCTGCTTCTCTCGATTGATTTCAGCAATCAGCGCCTGTCCCTGCTTGTAAAGCAACTCCTGCTCGTTGAATCTACGCTCTGCGAGGGTCAGCTGTTCAGTAAGTACTGCGATCTGCCCCTTCAGTTGCTCCGCAGCTGAGCGATACTGGTCTCTCTCATATTGCCGGTCATTGGCAGTACGCTGTTGAAAGTGCTCAAAGTGTTCACGGACATCCCTATTTTCCTGCTTTATTTCCTCAATCATCACTTTTTGCTCCGCAATACGCTGCAAAGCTTCCTGCTTCTGGTACTCACTTTTTTCCAGGGCAGTCTGAGTCTCTTGTAAGGACTGCTTGAATCTACGCTTTTCCGCCTCGGTCGACGAAAGCCTGTGCTCAAGATCACGAATACTGGCGGCCTGCTGGTTACTAGTGGCTCGCAACTCCTCTAACTGTGAAGTGATCTCTTTTTCCTGCACGAGGAACTCCTGCTGAAGCTCCTCTACCTGCTTGCTTGCCGCTTCCTGGATCCTTTGGTGTAGGCCTTTCAGTGCATCCACCAGGTCTCGCGGAAGCCCACTACTATCCGTATTGCTCGAAGATTCACTGCGCCATCTTTTAAGCAGAGGGGCAATAGTGCTTTTGCTGCCGGTTCCCAACTGGGCCCTCACTCGATCAACGGTGGGCTCTTCTCCACGGGCCTTGATGGCCTTGGCGGCCTGAACAATATCCAAATACGTGACCCCAGTGCGTGCCATAAGCTTCACCTTAGATTATTTCGTTACAAATTACATAATACGTAATATTACATTATTTAATATTTTTTCATACCTGGGAAATGCCGCTGTATAACCTTCGATAATGACTATTATCGCAGGTTATATTTCTGTAAGATTCCCGTAATAACGTACCTCCAGTACAAACAGGAGGCTTCCCAGCAGTTCGAGCATCATGAAACATCACAAATCTCTTGCCGCCAAAAAGCACCTCGAAAAGAAAACTCCCAGTACACTTGGGGGCACTGGTGAATTGTTGACCGATGAGGACATTCAGAAATACCTGAGTGCCGCCACATCCGATAACACCCGCAGGGCTTATCGCTCGGCAATTCGTCAGTTTGAAAAATGGGGAGGGCGGCTACCCACTGATGGCAGCACTCTGGTGCGCTATGTCCTCGGCCGTGCTGAGGAGCTTAATCCTCGCACTCTAGACCTTCACCTCACCGCAATCGGGCAATGGCATCAATACCAGGGAATGCTAAACCCCGTCTCAGACCCATTGGTTCAGAAAACCATGCGTGGTGTCCGTCGCACTCACGGCAAACCTAAAGAGAAATCAAAAGCCCTCAGCCTGCAGCACATTGCTAGCATGACCCGATATTTACGCACTCAACCCCAGGCGAGGAAGAGCACACGTGATCTGGCTCTTATCCTGGTAGGGTTCTTTGGTGCCTTTCGTCGCAGTGAGCTAGTGGCTATTCAGGTGGAAAACCTGGTATGGGAGGAGGAAGGCGTGATCGTAAAGCTTCCCAAGTCAAAAACAGACCAAAGTGGCGAAGGAATGATGCGCGCCCTGCCCTTTGGTGCTCCTGAGGCTTGCCCTGCAAGAGCTCTGAAAACCTGGCTCAAGGTCAGCGGCATTGAAAGTGGACCCGTATTTCGAGCGGTGAACCGGTGGGATACGGTGCAAAGCAGGCAGCTAAACCCAGCAGCAATTAATGACTTACTAAAAAACTTGGGTGCCTCCTGCGGATTTGATTTTGTTGACGAGTTAAGCAGCCACAGCTTTCGCCGTGGCTTATCGACCTCTGCGGCTCGTGAAAAGATTGGCTTTGAGCTTATCAAGAAGCAAGGTGGCTGGAAGAGCGACGCCACCGTGTGGGAATATATTGAGGAGGGGCAGCAGTTTAGTGAGAACGCCTCGGCCATTCTAATAAAGAAAATGGCAGAGCTTCTCTAAGCCGCAACCCTCCCCTTGCTAGATTGTTGCTTGGTGATTCTTTGCGTCTTTCACTCTTTTTCGAAAGACGCGGCTATTTCCTTTTGCTGGTAGGCCCAACACTTATTGCTTCTTATGTGTCGCCTGGAAGACGGACTCCCACTCCTGATCAAATTTTGCTGCTGCTGGTATAGGGCCTGGAGCCCTCTTGAAAGTCAAAACTCCCACATGCGCTTCGTGAACTTGAGCATCAGAAGTCACCTCCTCGGTAAACCCCTGCATTATTCCGCTACTGTCGAGAGTAAAGTTGCCCACGCTTTCATCTGATACGTCGACAGTCACTATACGAGTGGTATCACCGGAGTTCGAAAAGACAAAGATACCGACATCCTTATTGGTAGTCGCTCCATTTTTTGTCTCTTCGTGACCGCCCAATTTATGCTTAAAGTCAGCAGGCTTCTTGAAGCTGTCAATGAAGCGGCCACCCCCACCGGTTTTAGTTTTCTTAAGGACTTTGAACGTTCGACAATAAATATCCTTACCTACATCCAAAGCGTCTTTTTGGCTTTCATATAAAATAAACGACTCCCCATCGACAGCACACCAAGTGCCATCTAAAGTATTTTTCATGTCAGGATTTGCACTCAATGGAGCAGAGTAAAGAGCTGTCAGAATGAAAACGGCCGGTAGGAACCTATAAGTCAGAGGTAGATTCGCCTTCATGGTGCACCTCGGTAAGTCGCTTGTGAACTTTAAGTAAATAAAGTAGCGGATTAACCCAGGTACCTCCTAAAATTTTCAGACTTTTAGTGGAAGAGAAGCGCCAATTCAAATTTCAGCTAGCAGGCCTGTAGCTCCCTGCCCATTTCGCTCTCATTATCAATCGTTGAAGTTCACCACTGGGATCTATGGCAGCGAGAACAGCAGTCGCGCTAATCTCATGCCTTTAGCCATTGGTTGTTGGAACCAACCGGCAGCTTTAATAGCTCCCTGGCTGCTATACCTGTATTCAAATCTCGACACTTGCTCAATAGTTGCTGCAAAAGGAGCTCTGAGATGCCTCTCAACAATCAACAAATCAAAGAGTGCGAATCCAGCCACTGGGATTTCTCAGATCTGAAAGCACTGTTCCTAAACTGTACCCTCAAGCCAACGCCAGAACTCTCCCATACCGACGGACTAATTCGTATTTCACGAGAGATTATGGAAAGAAATGGCATATCGGTAAGCCTGCTCAGGCCCGTTGACAATGATATCGCCTTCGGTGTCTATCCAGATATGACCGAGCACGGTTGGGAAAACGATGACTGGCCAAAAATTTATCACCAGGTTAACGAGGCAGATATTCTCGTCATCACAACCCCTATCTGGCTCGGTGAAAAATCCTCTATCTGCACACAAGCCATAGAGCGCCTCTACGCCAACTCGTCAAACCTTAATGATCAGGGGCAGTATGCCTATTATGAAAAAGTCGGCGGCTGCCTGATAACAGGTAACGAAGATGGCGCTAAACACTGTGCGATGAATATCCTTTATTCCCTGCAACACTTGGGTTATGTCATTCCACCACAAGCAGATGCCGCCTGGGTTGGCGAAGCCGGTCCCGGCCCCTCTTACCTCGACCCCGGTTCTGGTGGGCCACAAAATGATTTTACCAACCGGAATACCTCCTTCATGACCTGGAACCTAATGCATATGGCCCGAATGATAAAAGATGCGGGGGGCATACCCGCCCATGGGAACCGGCGCTCTGCTTGGGATGCAGGTTGCAAGCCTGACTTCTCCAATCCCGATTACCGATAACTACATTCGGAGTAGGCAGTAATGGGGTGAAATAGCCAATCAAGGCTGTAATTTACTCTGCCCATTTACAAAATGGGCCACCTAAAGATACATTGCGCACCTTCCTTCTTATTACAGCCCACTGATGTCGCCTTCAACTGGCCCAGTGCTCTCAATGCACCTACCTAAACAGATGGGTTTATAAGGCTACAACCTAAGAAACAACCAAAAAAACTGAGGTCTACCACCCCGAATGAATCCCGAGTTACTGGAACAGATTTTCCACAGCAAACTCTTTATTACTCTCTGTGTAGTTGCCGTCATTCTTTTAGTCCGCGGCTTATTGACCCTTGCCATTGCTCGCAGTAACTGGGCAAAAGCAGATAAGCGTCGTAGGATCAACACCGTACACAACATCGGCAACCTGCTATTGGTCATCGGTGTAATTGCCGTTTGGGTGACAGAATTACGAGATTTTGCCCTCTCTATTGCCGCCTTTTCTGTAGCGATTGTCCTCGCATTGCGAGAGGCCGTGCAGTGCTTGGTGGGTGGCCTATACCAAGCCAATATGCGCTCCTTTACTGTTGGCGATTGGATTAAAGTGGGCGACCAATTTGGCGAAGTTACTGATAGTGACTGGTTAAGCACCACGCTTTTGGAGATTGACCCCCATGGCCTCGGCAATGGTTATACCGGGACCACTCTCTATATTCCCAATAATGCTTTTTTTACTCAGCCGGTAAAGAACCTGAATTTTATGCGCCGTTATATCGAGCATACTTTCTCGATAACCCGTGAGCGCAGTGAGATAAACCCCTTTGAAGCCAAGAAGTTTATTGCCGAACGGCTGAAAGAGCACTGCGAATCTTTTCGGGAAGTTGCCGAGCGCTACTGCAAGCTGATTGAGAATCGGATGGGTGTAGAGCTCTCAGGCCCTGACGCAAAAGTAAGCGTGACCACTAATGATCTTGGCCATGATGTCATCACCGCGACCGTATTTTGTCCCCGTGAAGAGGCAACCAATATCGAGCAGCTGGTAACAGAAGATTTTTATGCTTTCTGGTTTGAAAAAACCAAGCAACTAAAAGACAGCGCCTAACGCCTTATCACGCACCAATATGTAAGCTTTCAAGTCGTTGGCGGATTATCTCCGCCAACCGGCGCGCTGCGGGCGATATGTCATCGCGATTAGGAAAAATAAGATACAGAGGCTGCCACCTTTCTTGCCCTCCTTTTAAGGGGAGAGGTTTGAGTGTTCCATCGGCCAGCTCCCCAAGAATCTTATCCTGCGGCAACCAAGAAAACCCATAGCCCCTACAAGTTGCCCCGATTACCGTTGCCATATTGCTCAGCGTCCATCGCTTGGCAACTTCAACTGTTAGGGTTTCACTATCGCTTTGGGGGTTTGAATCTCTAACGATCAGGTGCCGATGACTGCGCAGATCCTTCAGGGTTAGTTCGCGTTCCAGTTGATGTAATGGGTGACTGGGGTGGGCCACTGGGATAATGCGTGCCGGTGCTGGCAGTAACTCGCCATTGAAACCGGGAGGAATTCTCGGATCAATCGCAAAGTCCACCTTTCCCTCGGTAAGGGCATCGAGGGCACCGCTAATCACCACTTCGTAAACCTCTACTCGGGTATGCGGGCTCTCTTGGCCAAATACCTCCAGGCAATCTAGCAATAGCCAAGTTGGAAACAGCACTTCCACAGAAATTGACACCAGCGACCCCCAACCCACAGAAGCACGCCGGGCAGCCATTTCCATTGCCGAAGCATCTTCCAGTAATTGTTTGGCATGGCGATATAACATTTGCCCAGCAGCCGTAAGTGCCGCTTTGCGACCAGTGATTGTAAATGCCTTTACATCGAGGATGGATTCTAGCTTTTGTACCGCATAGCTAACGGAAGACTGACTCTTGTGTAGGAGTTCCGACGCCTGTACGTACCCTCCCCCTTCAACAACCGCAACTAAACAACGCCATTGCTCCAGGGTGATCTTCGGGCTTAAAGCCGGGTTCGCTAACTGATCAGTCATATATCGGATTTTTAGATGGATTTTAGCATAATTTTCTAATTTTTTATCTAATTAATCAATGGTTAAATAGTGCTCAAGTTAAATGATTCATAAGGAACCCGTCATGACAAAGTTGCTCAATATCCAATCCAGCATGTTTCAAGCCGGTGGCCAGACCTCCCAGTTGGCGGCAAAGTATATTGAGCGCTGGAAGGCGAATAATCCGGAGGGCGAAGTTGTTCAGCGTGATCTGGCAGCAGATCCGGTACCCCATTTATCCTTGGATCGCTTCCAGGCCTTCAATACCCCGGCTGATCAGCGCACTCCAGATCAGCAGGCGATTGTCGATTTTTCAGACAAACTGATCGAAGAGATCTCTTCAGCAGATGCCTTGGTCCTCGGCGTACCTATGTACAACTTTACAATCCCCTCTACCCTGCACACCTATTTTGACCATATCGCCCGAGCCGGCATCACCTTCCGCTACACGGCAAATGGGCCAGAAGGGTTACTGAAAAATAAAAAAGCGATCATCTTTGTTGCTCGGGGGGGCTACTACGGTGACAACCATGCACAAAGCACATTTTTGCGGCAATTCCTCGGATTTGTGGGCATCACTGATGTTGAGTTTGTTTACTCCGAAGGGCTTGCCACTGGTGAAGAGGCAAAAGAGAAAGCCACCACTGCGGCAAATGAACGTATTGCTGAACTTGCTTAAACGAAGAATATTGCTGAATTAAAAAAGCCAGGCTCTATTCTCAAGCCTGGCTTATACAGCGTAATTTCTGCGAAGTGGCCTTACTATGTGTCAATGTCAGCAATTCTCGGCATGGAGCTTACAGGCAGGCCAGCTATCCATTAGAAACCTGTAATGGAAACTCAAGCGGGCGGTATCTACTTCACAAACACAAACTTGTCTTCACTCAAGACCTGTTCACCATCAAAACGATAAGCAACCAGTTTGCCGTTACCCGCCACGGAATAATCGAGACAAGCAACTTTCTCGGTTAGAGGTGCTGGCACACCTTTAAGCCAATAGTGACCGATAAAGCAGGGCTTATCTGCTTTAGGGTAATAAGGAATACCCCTAGGCATAGGCAAGCTAGCGGCGGAACCGATATCAACACCACGCGGTAACGCTATCTCCCCCAGCGCTTTTGCAGAAGCGTTCCACCATTGAACGCGGACAGCAGAGCGGCGATTACCATCCTTATCCAGAAAACTCACTCCTTGAGGCAGTTCAATTTCACACCCTTTGAGCAAAGTTTCCACCGCTTTGAAGGCATCACTGCCCGGGGAGCTAGCTTGCAGCAAAAGCTCAGACGTTAACCTGCCGCTATCGGTTCTCGATGCTAAAAAATTAACTTTCTCTTCGTCCCAGCAAGCGTGTACCGCACGCAGAGGACCAAGATCAAGCCACAGAGGCAATGATCTGAAGAAATCCAATACCTGAGATTTTTCTGGATCGTTATCCGGGTACTCATTCAAAAAAGCCTGGTGCTGTTTTGTATTTTTATCGGTATGTGGGCGCAGGGGCTTGCCATTGACTTCGGTATGATAAGCCAGGGCGTTAAACTCGTGATTGCCCATAATTGCTTTGGCATGATCATTATTTACCATGCTCATAACTACCTTTAGGAGTTTGCGATGCTCCACCAGGTGCTCACCGCGGTCGATAAAATCTCCAAGAAATATGACCTTTCGCTCAAGGTGAGCATAACCACTGCTTGTTTCCCGATAACCCAGCACATCGAGCAACTCAATCAATGCGCTGGCGTGGCCATGGATATCGCCAATAATGTCGTACTTGCAGTGTTCCATCCTGCCCCTGCCTCTAAAATACAAGAAAGCTTCAGTATCAAAATCCCGCTTTTTTGAATCAAGGATTACTCTGTTCATTTTATGAAATGAACGCATTTCTCGGAAGCTGGGCATGGGGCGAAGAAAATAGCCGAAGCTACTGCCAGCCTGGGAAATACTGAGTTCACTTACATTTAAGGTGTGCCCTATCAAAGAGCGAATACAAAAAAGCCAGGCCGGAAAGTGCGGCCTGGCTTTTCTCAGGCTTGAGACTTACAAAGCTTCCACAGCTTCTGTCTTTTTATTGGCAAGAACTTGATCCTGCCCAGTATCAGTACTGCTAGCTTTATGCCCAAACAGTCTCTGCACCACTACAAAGAACAGCGGTATAAAGAAGATTCCAAGCAGAGTGCCCACAACCATTCCCCCCAGTACCCCGGTTCCAATTGCCCGTTGTGCGCCGGAACCTGCACCAGTGGCTATCGCCAGAGGAAGAACCCCCAAGCCAAAAGCTAAAGAAGTCATCAAAATTGGGCGCAGCCGATCACGGACTGCGCGCATGGTCGCCTGCACCAGCTCCATTCCATTTTCCAGATTTTGCTTGGCAAACTCCACAATCAGAATGGCGTTCTTACTGGTCAAGCCGACAGTGGTCAGCATAGCCACCTGGAAGTAGATATCCCTCTCCATGCCGCGCAAACTGTTGGCAAGCACGGCACCGAGAATACCGAGCGGTGCCATCAACAATACGGCAGTCGGTACTGTCCAGCTCTCATAAAGAGCCGCAAGGCACAAGAATACAATCAGTAATGACAGGGTATAGAGCAGTGGTGTTTGTGCACCAGCGGCGCGCTCCTGATAGGAAAGACCGCTCCATTCAATGCCAACCCCCGCCGGCAATTGCGCTACCAAGCTCTCCACTTCTGCCATGGCCTCACCTGAACTGACCCCCGCTGCGGCCTGGCCATTGATCTGCATGGAGGGCACACCGTTATAGCGTTCCAAGCGGGGAGATCCATACTCCCAGGAAAAACTGGCAAAGGAAGATAGAGGCACCATATCGCCTTTATTATTGCGCACAGACCAAAGCTGGAAGTCTTCCGGCACCATGCGATATGGAGCATCCGCCTGCATGTAAACCCGCTTGACCCGGCCGCGATCGATAAAATCATCGATATAGGAACCACCCCAAGCGGTACTCAGCGCGCTGTTAATATCGGCAATAGACAAGCCGAGGGCCGCAGCCTTGGCGTTGTCGATTTTCACCCGAAACTGCGGCGTGTCCTCCTGGCCATTGGGGCGTACGTTAGAGAGTAATTTGCTTTGCCCGGCCATTCCCAAGAATTGGTTGCGGGCAGCGGTCAGCGCTTCGTGCCCCAGGTTGCCGTTATCTTTTAAGTAAAAGTTAAAGCCACCAGAAGAACCCAACTCTGGCAGAGGCGGCGGTGCAAAGGCAAAAGCCATGGCATCTTTAATTTGCATCAGAGCGCCCATAGCACGCATGGCTACTGCGCCAGCACTTTGCGATTCTTCTTCCCGCTCAGACCAGTCTTCCATATTCACAAAGGCGATACCGGTATTCTGGCCGCTACCGGCAAAGCTAAAGCCCTGCACCGAAAATACTGACTTCACAGTGCCCTGCTCATTATCCAGGAATTGATCTTCCACTTTGCGGATAGATTCCATGGTGCGTTCCTGGGTCGCACCCACGGGTGCCTGCACCATAGAGAAGAGCACGCCCTGGTCTTCATCGGGCAGGAAGGAGCTGGGTAAACGCAGGAATAAGAAGGCCATCACAGCGGAGAGGGCCACAAACAACAGCATAAAGCGGCCGCTACGTTTTAGGATGCCCTGCACTCCGCCCTGGTAGCGCCGACTGCCGCGCTCAAAGTTGCGATTGAACCAACCGAAGAAGCCTTTCTCACCGTGGCTTTCCCCTTTTGAAAGTGGTTTCAGCAAGGTGGCACATAGTGCGGGGGTCAGGATAATCGCCACTAATACAGACAAGGCCATGGCAGCAACAATGGTTGCTGAGAACTGCCGGTAAATTACGCCAGTGGCGCCATCCATAAATGCCATTGGCACAAACACCGCCGACAGCACGACACCAATTCCGATCAATGCCGGGGTAATCTGATGCATGGATTTTTTAGTGGCTTCCTTTGGCGATAAGCCCTCTTCGCGCATCACCCGTTCTACGTTTTCCACCACCACAATAGCGTCGTCCACTAGCAGGCCGATGGCCAATACCATAGCGAACATGGTGAGCATATTGACCGAGAAGCCCAGTGCTGCGAGTACGGCAAAGGTACCCAACAGCACCACCGGTACTGCGATTGTAGGGATCAGGGTTGCACGGAAATTCTGCAGGAACAGATACATCACCAGGAAGACCAGTACAATTGCTTCAATCAATGTGCTGATCACACCTTTAATGGAGACCTCCACAAAGGGCGTGGTATCAAATGGTACGACCGAAGTAAGCCCCCGAGGGAAGAAAGGCTCCAGCTCTTTAAGCTTCGCTTTCACGCCTTCGGCGGTTTCCAGTGCGTTGGCACCGGTGGCCAGGTTAATGGCGATACCGGTAGCCGGCTGACGATTGTAGCGGGAGATAAATTCATAATTCTCTGCCCCCAACTCAACGCGGGCGACATCGCCAAGCCGTAGTATGGAGCCATCATCATTGGCTCGTACCACGATTTCCCGGAACTGTTGCGGGGTTTGCAGGCGCTCCTGGGAGGTAATAGAGGCATTGAGTTGTTGCCCTGGCACCGCCGGTGCGCCACCAAGGCTGCCCACTGTGACCTGGGCATTTTGGGCCCGGACCGCCGCGGCTACATCATTCGGCGTTAAATCATAGGTCGTCAGCTTGTTGGGATCGAGCCAGATACGCATTGCATATTTGGAGCCGAACACCTGCACATTACCGACACCTGGCACCCGGCTAACCGGGTCGACAATCGCTGAGTTGATGTAATCAGCAATGTCGTTGCGGTTCATACTGCCGTCTTCGGAGACAAAACCTGCAACCATCAAGAAGCCACCACGGGACTTACTGACATTGACCCCTTGTAACTGCACCTCTTGGGGCAACAGCGGCATTGCCAGCTGTACCTTGTTTTGGACTTGCACCTGTGCGGTATCCGGGTCGGTACCATTCTCAAACGTAAGGGAGACAGACACACCACCGTTGGATTGACTGACAGCAGACATATAGAGAAGGCCATCGAGACCTTTCATATTCCGCTCCAGAATCTGCGTCACCGAATCTTCCACCACTTTGGCGGAGGCGCCAGGGTAACTGGCCTCAATATTAATAGAGGGCGGTGCGATATTCGGATAGCGCTCCACCGCCAACTTGCTGATAGACAATGCACCTGCCAGCATGGTGATAATTGCCAGAACCCAGGCAAAGATGGGCCGGTTGATAAAAAAGCTCGCCATAACCCCTACCCTCAGGAACCTTGCTCAGTAGCGGCGTTGCCGTCACCAGCTGCTGCTGGTGCCTGTTTATCCTCACGTTCACTAGGCTGCACCGGCGCGCCGGGGCGAATTTTCTGTAATCCAGCCACCACGACACGGTCACCGGGCTCCAGTCCCTCTTCTACCAGCCAGCGGTTACCGACTGTGCGACTGACCCGAACAGAGCGTTGGGCAACAATATTCTCTTCATTGACCACCATTGCCGAAGTATTGCCTTTCGGGTCCCTTGCAATACCTTGTTGAGGCACCAGAATGGCATTTTCCCGTACACCGCTACCCACTATCGCGCGCACGTACATGCCTGGCAGCAGCATATTGTCTGGATTGGGGACAACGACTCGCAGCAACACACTGCCAGTAGAGGGATCGACACTGGCTTCGGCAAACTCGAGCTTGCCTTGATGTTCAAACTCACTGCCATCTTCCAGCAAAATCTTAACTGGCAGGTTTGTGGCATCTGCCAATGTACCCGCCTGGAGGGCCCGACGCAGGCTGACCAGCTCTGCTGCGGACTGGGTAACATCCACATAGATTGGGTCCAGCTGTTGCACAGTGGCCAAAGTTGCGGCCTGATTGGCCGCTACCAAGGCGCCCTGGGTAACACTGGATTTACCAATACGGCCAGTAATCGGCGAGGTAATCTGGGCGTAGTCCAGCTGGATCTCGGCTCGGTGTAACTCCGCCCTGGCAGCTGCAACAGAGGCGCGGGCTTCCTGCAAGTCTGCCTCCGCGACATCATTCTCCTGCTTGCTGACCGCGCCACTCCTAACAAGGCCTGCGGTGCGCTCGGCCTTAAGACGGGCGATATTCATGGCCGCATTTGCCCCCTGTAATTTAGCGCGCGCACTATCCACATCCGCTTGGTAAATGGCGTCATCCAGCTGATAAAGTGGCTGATTTGCATCGACACGCCCACCTTCACGGAACAATTGCTGTTTTATGATGCCATTTACCTGTGGACGAACTTCCGCCACCTTGAAAGGTGAAGTGCGACCAGGCAGCTCTCTGGTAAGCGTAACCGGCTCGGATTCCAGCGTAACCACAGTCACCTGTGGCGCGGGCATCGGTGGCGCAGCGGTTCTTTCATCACAAGCGGCAAGCAATGCACTAGTGATCAAAAGACTGATAAACGCTTTTTTATTGAGCATGGTTACCTCGATCAGGGCTGACGGCCTGGATACTGCGGTCAGTTCGGGAGAAAAAGAGATGGTGACAGGAAGGTCAAACTCCAGTGGCCACGCATTTTATGTGTAGTGATGAAATCCGATCAACTATTCATCAGCGCATGAATATCGACTAACATGCGCTTTTACCCAGTGTTTTCAAGGGTTTGCACTAAAGTCTCATTTGTTTTCATGCGGCGAACAGCCGTGAATATGCGGTCAAATGAGGCGATTACGATAATGAAGAAGCTGCATTGCCCATGGCTAAATATAGAGAAGAACAAATACTTAACACCCGAGAGCGTATCTTAGACGCCGCGATTCGTGTTTTTCACGAATCTGGCGTCACCCACGCCTCACTAACGGCAGTCGCAGAGCTTGCCGGAGTCACTCGTGATTCCCTGCATAGCCATTTCCGCGACAGAGTTGGGCTACTCAACGCTCTAACCGAGCGCATGCGCCTGCCCGGTGAAGACCTCTGCGCGGCGGCCGGTGATGATGAGTTGAAGAGAGACCCTCTAGGCACCCTGCGTACCCGCTGGATATGGCTATTCGATGAGATTGCCTGTAATGATGAATGGCAGCGCTTACTGGAGATTATCTTCCTGCCATGTGACCCAATCAGTGAAGTATGCGAGTCCACTCACCGTATTAAGCAAGGCCGCACAGAGCGGCTGGAGCGAATGGGAGAATTGTTGGAGATTGCACTATCAGTCGGTCAATTACCTGCTGACTTGGATTTGAAACTGGCCCAACAAATGCTTCACGGAGGCCTTTTTGGTGTATTGGAAGACTGGCTTCTTTCTCCTCGCTTTGTAGACCTTGGCGACTTAGGCGAACATTATTTTGATGCTCTCCTAGATATGATTCGCTTCTCCCCAGAACTGCGTCTAAACAGGCAGCAAGCACGAACTTTGCACTGAGCAGTGTATTGAGCAAATTCGAATTTTCTTCCTATTGGGGCAAGTCAACTAACTGCTGCTTGCCCCTAGAAGACAATCAGCCGAGTTTACTTTTCGAATCTACTAATTGTGCACCGCTCGCATCTCTTACTGCATAATTAAAGCCTGGGTGAATGCAGTAAGCACCGTAATTACCAGCTTTATCTAAAGCCAGGAAACCCACCTGGAACTTCTTATAGTCCCCTAGCTTGCGCGCAATACGCTCCACCGCCTCACGACAGGCTTCCTCCGGTGTGTAGCCATGACGCATCAGCTCCACTACTTGATGGCAACCGACAGTCTTGATCATTAGCTCGCCCATACCCGTGGCAGTAGCCGCACCCACTTCATTATCGACATAGAGTCCGGCGCCGATAATCGGTGAGTCCCCTACCCGCCCGTGCATCTTGAAAGCCGCGCCACTGGTGGTGCAGGCACCTGAGAGGTTGCCGTCCTGGTCCACGGCTAAGATGCCGATAGTATCGTGGTTTTCTATATTGATTACCGGCTGGTAACGGGACTCGCGCTTCCACTCACGCCAGGCGGCTTCAGCTTTTGGAGTTAACAGGTTCTCAATGTCAAACCCCTGTTCAACGGCAAAACGCTGTGCGCCCTCGCCGACCAACATTACATGTGGAGTTTCCTCCATCACCTTTCGCGCAACCGAGATGGGATGCTTGATACCCTGTAAAAAAGCCACTGAACCACAATTTTGTTTGTCATCCATAATGCAGGCATCAAGGGTCACTACACCATCGCGATCGGGAAAACCGCCATAGCCAACACTGGTTACCTGCGGGTCAGCTTCCGGCACCCGAGCACCTGCCTCTACGGCATCCAAAGCCCTGCCACCTTCGCTGAGAACCTGCCAAGCTGCCTCATTGGCTGGGCCCCCATGGTTCCAGGTTGATATGACTACGGGCTTTTTTCCCTTCTTCGTATAACGCCTTGCCATAGCTGCCACTGAAGAGGTTGCCAGGGCGCCAGCAGTACCCAGGAAGGAGTATTTCAGGAATTTTCTTTTGCTGATCACAATGATTTGTCTCAAGTGGAAAGCGCACAGAGACATTACTGTATCTGTGCGCCGAAGTTATGGCGGGATCAGAAGCTGTAAGTCAGCCCCATATAGGCGCGGCGACCTGAGTAGGAGGAACCCAAGACTCTGTTTTCTTCCCCCCAATATCTATCCACCTTCTCTTCGGTGAGATTAATAATGGAGGCAGTGAGAGTTAGGTTTTCCATCAAACTATAAGAAGCATTTACATCAAGCTGATCATACTCATCAGTAAACGTATTCACGCCGTTGCTATAGCCATCCGCATAGGCGCTGCGATAGTTGTAAGAGGCTCTCACACTGAAAAGGTCATTCTCGTAGTACACCGAAAGGTTGTATTGATCTTTAGAGGTACCCGCAATTTCTGTTTTGATTGTTTCACCGCTTTCGAGGTCAAGATTGGCCAGTTCTGTGTCCGTATAGGTATAGTTGGCAAAAACTCCAAAACCGTTATCAAAGGCATATTGCACAAACAGCTCGGCACCCTGAGCGGTGGCATCGGTGCCATTAACAGGCATCGACATATTTACATTCCAAATGTCACCATCTATTTCCCTGGTTACCAGGGAACTGCCGTTAATGACGAATGATGCAATATCCTTCCTGAACAGGGTTACTCCCATTGCGGAAGCATCGTCGAAGTACCATTCCAGACCCAAATCAAACTGATCCGCTTTGTAGGGTTCCAATTCGGAGTTCCCCGCAAATCCATCTCTTACGGTCGCTCCTGGCAGTGGGGCGTGTATTGATTCAGAGCCACCGAGGTCATCATAATTAACTCGGGCAACAACCCTTGCGAGGGCTGCACGCATTACTAAATCATCGTTAATATCCCAAGCGATATTGGCGCTTGGCAGAAAATCGGTGTTACTGCTATCGCGAATATTGGGCTCATCTTGCAAAACCCCGTCAATATTGTCATAGGTTCGGGCATATTGCTTGGTCTGCACCGCGCGAACACCAAAATTACCGCGCAAAGTGGCAGAAGCAAAATTTTGCTGTACATAGGCCGCAGTCACTTCCTCACCGATGCGATAGTCCTGGTCCCGTTCTACGGTTACTGTAGGATCACCATAAGTCTCATAGAGAAACTCTTTTAGCTTCTCAAACTCCAGGTGGGCAAAGTTGGGCACTTTTACACCACCAATAATATTATCGAGTGGGCCACTGGAAAGGATATCAATCGTATCCGGAACGCCATTAGGGTCGGTGTGGAAAGAATCGTCCGGCCACCAGGGATAACAAAGACCATCTTTACCGTCTTCATTCGGCCAGTTAATAGTCGGACACGGCGGGTTATCATCATCCCAAGCTTGTTTAGTAATGCGTCGGTTAATTTCGTGGTCGCGGTATTTAAGTCCTACATCAAGGGAAGTCAGCCAGCCGTAATCCATATCGATAGATACATCTAGCTGGTAGTAGTTTTCATCATCTTCACTACTGGTCCAGTGCGAAGAAAACCAATCGTATAAGGGGTAAGTATTGGGGTCTCCCAGATCGGCACTGGTATCAATCTCTGCGGTACCACTGCTTAGGTCCCAGCTCCAGTCAGTCACAGTGCCATAGCGAGAGTTTACTGAGGCAAACAATTTCTCCGAAGGTCCGCCTTCCGCACTGGTGCTGCCCACAACCAATCGCACGCTATATCCATCTCCTTGGTAAATAGCATTAAAATCCAAGGTATCTGACACATATTCAGCTCGCGTGTAGTCACCAGCGACTTGAGGAGACTGCAATTCGGCCTGGCCTCTGTCCAACATGCCAATACCGAGTAAGGTATCGCCATCCTCATCAAATTTAAGGCTGCCGGGTGCAACTGCATCACCATAGTTCCACTCTGGAAATACAATACGGTAATTCTCTGAGTTGCCACCCTGCTCAAAGCGAAAATAATTGACACCTAGCTCAAGTTGTTCAACCGGACGCCACTGAGCACTGAGCTGAATTCCCTCGCGGGTACGCTCCTCTTCAAAAACGCTACCCACTACGGCTCTGGGGGCATAGAAATCCCGGTACTCATTACCATCGATATCTACCATAGCCCCCCTGGCCTCTACACCATCATGGGGCTTTTCATCACCTTGCCATCCCCAGTTTTCTGTGGTGGTGCTAATCACCCGGTTCTGACGGTCTTGCTTGGAATAACCAACTAATACACCAAAGGTTTCCTGATCATTTTTCCATGAGTAAAAACCCGTGTATTGTGGCTCATACTTCTCAGTGACATCCGCGTAGGTTGTTTCAACCGATAGCATGCCCTCTCCCGCGTCCAGGTCCAGAGGTTTGCGGGTATGCAAAATGACAGTACCACCGATTCCGCCTTCATCCAGCTTTGCCTCAGGGCTCTTATAAACATCTGTACGGGCAATCATTGTTGCGGGCAACAAGGAATAATCTAGCGAGCGTGACGGCTCATCGCCCGGAGTAGCAATATAGTTACCGTTCAGCTGGGTAAAGGTAAGCTCCGGAGCAGTACCGCGGATACTCACTTCCGCACCTTCACCACCACTACGTACGATAGAGACTCCTGGCACCCTCTGTAAGGCATCGGCTACGTTTTTATCTGGGAACTTGCCAATATCTTCAGCGGTAATTGAGTCCACCACCGCATTGGAAAAACGCTTTACATCGAGGTTTTTCTCCATGCTCTGTCGAATGCCCAATACCTCTACTTCTTCAAGAGCCAAGTTTTCTTTTTGGGCTTCCTCTGTATTTTGCGCCTGTGCCATGCCGACGACACTGCATAACACTAGTGCACTGGCGGATGTGCGAAGTAACTCCGCCCTGCGGTTTTCTTTTTGGGTTTTCTCTTTCATAGCTAAGCATCACTTTTATTATAATTTTTGAGCCTTCCGTGCACCCTCTAAACTCGGCATACCCTCATACCAAGTTTTCGGAATAAGCCCGGTTTCAGATCTATCCATCCCTGGCTTACTTTTATAGGCAACCCCTTTCCCAGGGGGTTGCCTTACACGGTTATCAGCTTTCTAAGCCGAGTCGTTTTAATACTTCAGGCGGTGCGCCAGGGAAGCTGGCCATAGGCCTATTACCTACGTAGCCAATATCCGCCATGCCTTCCTCGGTGGTGTAGAATGCGGTAGATACAAGAACTCTTACCTTGGCAAAGAAACGTGCACCGGCTTGGAATTCTGGCTTCGCGTTACGAGTCCATTTGATGTCCTCGCAGATTGCATTTTTTTTAGATTCATTCAGCTCAACAAATGGGCCTTGGTACCTGCGCCTGGACTCTCCATCTAGCCAGACCACCCCTCCGCGAATAGTGACAAGGTCCGCCTTATTGTTGGAATAAGGTGCGCTGACATATTCATTGATGTAATGGTGTGCACCTACTGAAGAAGCGCTCGGTGAAATTTCATCTGCAGGTATAATCACATCGCAAAGTGCTGCGAGTACCGCCAACTCACGCGCATCTAATTGCATTTCCCATGGTACGACGGGGTTAAGCAGATCAGGATCTGTTGGTGTACCCCTGGCTAAAGTTTGTTTAGGTGCGTCAAGATTCTTAACCGCTGGTTTTGTAGCTGCTTTATCTTCCTTCAACTCAACTTTTGGTGCTGCTTTCTCAGAACAACCGATTACTGGGACCGCAGCCGCAGTAGTAGCAATCAAACGCAGGGCAGTACGGCGGCTCAGGTTTGTTTTATCCTTGCTCATATCAAATGTTCCTCTTTTTAAACTGTTCCACGATGTAGTCACAGGTACGCCAAGCCAGCGCCATAATGGTCAGGGTTGGGTTTTTATCGGCATTGGAAACAAAGGGAGCGCCGTCGGTTAAAAAGAGGTTCGGAACCTCCCAAGACTGGCAGTAAGGGTTGAGCACAGAGTCTTTCGGGTTGGAGCCCATTCGCGCGGTGCCAACTTCATGAATAATCGCACCACCGTTGATAATGGCCTTGGCACCATCGGTCTGTACCGTTGTGGTCACATTGCCGCCCATACCCTCGATAATTTCGGCAAAGGTTTTATGCATGTGGGCAGCCTGATTGAGCTCCTGGTCGCTCCACTTCCAGTGGAATTTCAGAACCGGGATACCCCACTGGTCAACTTGATTCTTGTCAATTTCACAGTAACTATCATCATTAGGGATCATTTCCCCACGACCATCGAACCAAACAAAGGAGCCGTAATAGCGTCGGCAGGCCTTTTTCAAATCTTTACCATAGGCACCTTCGGTAAAGTCACCCATACCACCGAAGGCGCCTGCTCCAGGCATACTGCGGCCACCACCGAATTCAATGTGATAACCGCGCGCAAAATTCAGGTCTCCGCGCAACTGCTCTTTATATAGCCACCAGGGCATATACATATGCATTGCCGACGCGCCGTCTTCGTTGTGGGCGGGCATATTTTCCAGGGCTGGAATTTGGCCACCGACTCCGGCACCCACAGTATCCATCAGGTATTTACCTACAACACCACTGCCGTTGGCGAGACCGTCTGGGAATAAGGTACTTTTTGAATTGAGAAGAATACGCGATGTCTCGGCGGCACTGGCCGCGACGACAACGGCGCGGGCACTGGCAAACTTTTCCTGACGGGTATCTTTATCAATGTAAACAACCCCGTTGGCTTTGCCTTTCTTATCAACGGTAACTTCGCGCACCATCGCGTCAGTGATGATGTCTAGGTTGCCTGTAGCCAACGCAGGAGGCAGTAGTACTGTGGTGGACTGGAAATTTGCCTTGATGGAACAACCGCGACCACAGGGTGTGGCCCAAAAACAGGCTGCGCGGGATTTCATCGATTCGCGGGTTACATCCTGGGCAAGCTTGTTATCGGGGAACAGTTTCTGCGGAATATTTTCATGGTCGAGGCGCTCACTGAGAATCGCCAAGTGTGAGGGGATCACGGGGATACCCAGCTTATCACAAGCTTTTTTCGCTAACAGTTCATAAGCACGGGGGTTAGGGGGCGGCAATAATACGCCGTCGGAAGAGTCCGGAGTATTTTCCAATCCCTCATTGGTGCCGTAGACACCAATAAGCATCTCGGTTTTATCGTAGTAGGGTGCCAGGTCTTGGTAGCTGATGGGCCAGTCAAAGCCGAGCCCATCCCTTGAGTAGGGCTTAAAGTCGTATTCACCCATACGCAGGGAAATACGCCCCCAATGGTTCGTGCGGCCACCCAGCATACGCGCTCGCCACCAGTCAAAACGTCGACCTTTCTCTTGAGATCCCTGGGTATAGGGCTCGCCTGGTACCTGCCAGCCACCATCCACTGTCGCATCGTAAAAACCGAACGGTTTTTCTGGCGTACTACCACCGCGCAGGGGTGCGTCTTTGGGCAAGTTAAACATAGGGGTTTCTTTGACCGGGTCGTAGGATCGTCCCGCTTCAAGCAGCAGTACCTTTAAACCGGCTGTGGCCAGTACATAGGCAGCCATGCCGCCCCCAGCACCAGAGCCGACTATTAAGGCGTCGTACTCTTTATTCTCGATATCTTCACTCGCCATAACATCTCTCCTACATGATCATTTATTTTTCTTCTGACCGGATAAATTCTATCAGCTGGAAATATTTTCCTGTAACCGGTTACATTTTTGGAAAATTTTTCTGCTTTTTTCGGCGCTTATAAAGTCTAGATTTAATATTTTTAGCGTTGGAGTCTGATTTCTTAAAGAAAACAGACATTAAAGTACATATTTTTACGTATGAAGAAATTAAAAATATGTAACCGGTTACATGCGAAACTAAATTTTATCAATCTTTTTCATTTAGTTGCGCGGGCAGCTCCACCTTCCTGCCAAGCTGCTCAAGCAGCTGCTTAGTTGCCAGGATTCCATGGTCCTCATCTCCCGGCCCTTCAAACTCAATGCCGATATAGCCTCGATAACCCGCATCGCGAATTATCCGTAACATCCGAGCAAAATCCGTATTGATTTCAATTCCCGCTGAATCGAACTCAAAGCTTTTGGCACTAACACCCTGGGCGAACGGCATCAGTTGCTGAACCCCCAAATAGCGATCGTAATCTCCGAAGTTTCCAAAATCCGGCAAGCTGCCACAGTTGGACATATCTACACGCTGAAGGACCTGTGACAACCACTCCCCGCTCGATGAATAGCCACCATGGTTCTCAACAATCACGTTAATATTGAAATCCTGGGCGAATTCCGAAAGCGCGCGCAGCCCCTCAACAGCAGCCTTGCCGACTTCTTCGCGACTCCCCTGCCCTGCGGCATTGACACGCACAGAGTGACAATTGAGGTACTTAGCCGCTTCGACCCATTTGTAATGGTTCTCTATGGCCTGCTTTCTCTTGCCTTTATCGGGGTCGCCTAGGTCGCCTTCGCCATCAACCATAATCAACAGACTGCGAACATTATGGTCTTCTGCTCTAGCCTTCATTGCAGCGAGAAACTTCAAGTCCTTTGCCTGATCCTTAAAGAACTGATTGACATACTCAACCGCTTCAATGCCAAAGACTTTGCGTGTTTTTACTGGAAAGTCCAGAACCTTAAGAGCTCCACTTCGCAGTTGCCGATGCAGGGACCACTGGGCTAATGAGATTTTAAAAAAGCGCTCACTTGCCGCGCTGTGGCTAAGACGACTGAACCCAATAAGGGGAGCAGCAAGCCCCAAAGCTGCCAACCTTGCACTATTTGCCAAAAACCGCCTTCTATTGATAGTCATTGCCGCCCTCCTATTTGGGAAATCTCAGCAGCAGATTTTGAGGGAGATTCTGCAGAGAAGCCTTCTTCTCCGTTATCCTTTAAAGAGCGGCGAAAGCCACTGATTGCTCCCCCCAGGTCTTCTCCCATACGACGAATCTTGCCGCTGCCAAACAGTAAAACTGCAAGCACCAGTACTATCAGGATTTGCCAGAGACTGATTCCTGAAATACCCATGAGCTTATAGCTCCCGGATTTTTATATTGCGATACCAGACTTTGTCACCATGATCCTGCAAAGCGATATAGCCGCTTTCAGAGCGTGCGAAATCTGGATAATTTGAGAACTTGCTGCCCGCCAAACGCTTGCCCCAATCCTCTGACCAAAGCTCGTAGCTAACAATCTTGTTGCCGTTCAACCAATGTTCGACCTTTCCGTTCTCTACGCGTATACGAGTTTGGTTAAACTGCCCCGCAGGTTTGACACTCTCTTCACTGGGCGCATACATATCAAACACTGAGCCGGCGCTGTGGCTTGGCTTTTCCAGATTGGGAAACGCAGCATTGTCCAACACCTGGTATTCCATGCCACTCATCCAAACTGGCGCATCTCCATCAGCGACACGATAAATAATGCCACTGTTGCCACCCTCAGAAATTTTCCACTCCAGCTGCAATTCAAAATCCTCGAATTGTTCAGCTGTTACCAGGTCCCCAGCACCCCCGGCAGTTAAGACCAGATTGCCATTAACAACCTGCCAGGCCTCTCCAATTTGCGAGCCATTTGTGCCAGTCCAGCCTCGTAACGTTTCTCCATCAAACAGGTAACGCCACTCTCCGTCCACTTGCTGAGCATTCGACACGGGCACCCGCTCGCAACCTGCAGCACCCAGCATCACTGCTGTTGCAATCGCTACGGATAGTTTGGATTTGGCTTTAGTAAGGTTTTTCATCATTATTATCTCCACACCTAACGCTGTTATCTAATCAATGCCGCTCTTCTTAGGGCAACAGTCCATGGGAATCTGCGGCTCTCACTTGTCCGAACAAGGGGCTGTGCTCTCCCGTTCCACCAGCTCAAATGGCAAAATAGTCCGGCTGGATTTCAATGGCTTGCCATCGATGATCAATCGCAGCGTTTCCATTGCGTAACGGCCTAACTCCTCTGCGGGCTGGTTGATCGTAGTCAAAGGCGGATCTGTGAATTGTGAGAATTCAATGTTATCGAACCCTGTAACAGACACATCTTCCGGCACCCTGAGGCCCATTCTCTTCACTTGGTGCACAGCACCAATTGCCATCTCATCGTTCATACAAAAAATGGCAGTCGGCCGATGAGGGGTCGATAGCAAAGTCTCTGCGCCTTTCTGCCCAGAGGTCATCGTGAATTCCCCATGAACGACCATTTCAGAATCAAGCTCTAACCCACGTTTTTTTAGCGCCTCGGAAAATCCGGACAGCCTGTCTCGCACTATAGGGCTCTGCGAGGGCCCGGTAATAACCCCGATGCGACGGTGTCCCATCTTCATCAAGTGCCGCGCAACTTCCTGGGCCGCACCATGGTTATCCAATTCCACCACCGGATAACGATCATCTTCTACTATACGCTCACAGGCATTCACTAAAGGAACAGATGCAGCCAGGTTTGCGTCCTTCTCTGCAAACGGATAGCGACTACCAAGCTGGATAACACCATCCGCTTGATTGGTTAGCGCCATACCTGCATAAAATTGCTCATTGCTGGAATCCCCTTTTGTGTCCCCCAGCAGCACCGAATAGCCTTGATCCTGAGCAGCTTTCTCAATCCCGCGAATGACCCGGGAAAAAAATGGATTAGCTATATTGGGAACCAAAACCATCACTGCGTATGACTTGCCCGAACTGAAGTTCCGCGCAAGGAGGTTCGGCCGGTAGCCCGCCTCCTCTACAGCCTTTAGCACCCGCTCTCTGGTTCGCGGAGAGACCATCTGTGGATCTTTCAATGCTCGGGATACGGTCGCGACCGATACGCCGGAGCGGCGTGCAACTTCGCGAATGTTTGACATAATTTCCTGCTAATTACCTGTTAGAAGCGGGTTATTTTCGCACAGATGGATACCATCTATGGATTTCCCACTGAAACGGCTGCTTCTGATTTGCTGGCTGCTTGCCTTCGATCCCAAAGCCAAATAAAGGCAAAAATGGGGAGCAGGATAAGTGGAACTACTGCCAATGACTGGAATGACTCAACAGAAGCGGTGGCTAATACCGCATCTAACTCATCCCCACTCAGCTTTTCAAAGGCTTCCAAGCCCCCCGCTGCCTCAATCTTGGCATTGTCAAAAATAGCGCCAAGCTTTGGCAGAACAAATTGAATAGACATACCACCGGCAAAACCCAGCAATCCCAGAAACAATGCCCCACCGCGCACAAAACGCTCGGAAACTGTGGCCAGCATAGTGGGCCACATATAACAAACACCAATGCCCCAGACAGTCGCTGCCAAAAATGCAGTTACTGGCGTTCTCGCCATACCCAGGCAATAGAGCCCAATTGCGGCAAGGAGACTGCTTAACCATAGAAGTCCAATAGGAGACAGTTTCTTTGCCAGCCGTCCGGCAAAGTGGCGCATCACAAACATCAACATGCTGACATAAACAAGAATAAGAATACCCTTCATGCCAACAACGCGTGACAGGGTCAGGTCTACCCACTGCCCAGGGGCCAACTCGGTTGCGGCGGTCAGCCACATACACACCCACAGCAGGATAAACATCGGCTGCTTGAATACCTCTTTAAACATTTCGCCATAACTGATACCGGAAGAAACCCGTTCAGTAACTGGGAAATCTGTTTTAACCACAAGCCAAGCCATAACAACAGCCGGCAGTGCCAACACGACAAGGTTCAACTGCCAGGGAAGCTCGAGGGCAGAGATTGACAACCCCAGTAATCCTCCAACCACAATGCCCGCAGGCCACCAGGCATGTAGTACGTTTAAACGTTGCGTTTTATTTTCTGGGTCGACTGCAGCAACCATAGGATTACTGGCTGCCTCCACGGCACCCCAGCCCAAGCCTGTCAGTAACAGGCCAGCTAGTACCAGATTCTCCACCCCCTCCCCTGGAGTCACCATAGATGCCGCAATAATAAGCAAACTGCCCACTACATAACCTATAGATGAGAGCATCAGCATTCGCTTGATACCGACCAAGTCCACAAGTGCGCTTCCAAATAGAAGTGTGAAAGCAAATCCAGCAAAGGTAATACCAATTGCTTCACCGAGCATAGTGGTGGAGTTAGCTAGGTCTATATGGTTATAGATATCTTCCTGCAAGTTAGTGGCTATCACCGTCCGCACAGCCATGCCCAAGCCAATCATAAAAATGGAGAGATTACCCACCAAGAATATTCTCTTGTTCTGGGGCGTTATCATCGTACTCATTTATCCAGTCTCCGCATGATTTATTGTTATTGGTTATTCACTTGGTTTGGAAAAATTTAATCCAATCCTAAAATCCGACGATTTCGCGCGCGATCTGTTTCTGCACCAGCAAAATCATCAAAAGCCTTGCCTGCCACGGTAATCAGGTGATCGCGAATAAATGGTGCCCCCTCACTGGCCCCCTGTTGTTGATCCTTAATGCAACACTCCCATTCGAGTACCGCCCAGCGGTCGTAACCGTATTGGGTTAAGCGGCTGAAAATCCCGCGGAAGTCCACTTGACCATCGCCCAGGGAACGGAAACGGCCAGGTCTATCAATCCAAGGGGCATAACCGCCATAAACTCCGGCCCTACCACTCGGATGGAATTCAGCATCTTTCACGTGAAACGCCTTGATTCGCTCGTGATAGATATCAATAAAAGCCAGGTAGTCCATCTGCTGCAAAAGCAGGTGGCTGGGGTCATAGAGGATATTCGCTCTTGGGTGGTCCTCCACTTCGTAGAGGAAACGTTCAAAGGTCAACCCGTCGTGCAGATCTTCACCGGGGTGAAGCTCATAACAAACATCAACTCCAGCACTGTCAAACGCATCCAATATAGGGCGCCACAGCCGACCCAATTCGCGAAAGCCCTCTTCCACCAACATTGCGGGGCGTTGGGGCCAGGGATAAAAAGTATGCCAAAGTAGTGCGCCAGAAAATGTAGCGTGCGACTTAAGCTTTAGATTGGCACTGGCACGAGCAGCCAACATCAGTTGATTACTCGCCCATTCAGCGCGGGCTGGCAAGTTGCCTCGCACTTTCTCTGGGGAAAAAATATCCAGCATCTCTTTATATGCTGGATGCGCTGCAACCAGCTGGCCCTGCAAATGCGTGGACAGTTCTGAGATTTCAACTCCCGCCTTCTCACAGATTCCCAAAACATCGTCACAGTAAGCCTGGCTACTGCTGGCTAATTCCAGATCAAAGATGCGCTTGTCCCAAGTGGGAACCTGAATGCCTTTATAACCCAGATCCGATGCCCAGCAGGCCATAGACTCCAGTGAAGCCGGTTGGTCGCTCGGAGGGAGGAACTGGGCGAGAAATATCCCGGGCCCCTGAATTCTGGGTGCCTTCATTTATTCTTATCCTTTTTACTGCTGTACTTATTTACCTCTGCAACCAATCAATCCTTCCTGGGTGATCAGCTTGCTTCTTTTGAAAAGCAAAATGCAGTCTTTCCAAAAGCGGACTGGCACTGGGCCGACATCGACACCTCCCTGTGCCGTACTAACTGCCGGACTTCCACCCTGCCAGAGGTTCCAAAATTATTTGAAAATGAATCAATACGATTTAGCTGCTTATTCCCAATATGGCGACAGCGCCACCCAAGAAGAACTCGCACGGCTGCTTTCCAATGCACCGCGCACAAATGCCATAGCACGGACACCCGCATCAATATCCCCCACGACAGAACTTTCTTTAATGGGTTGTTCTTGCCGGCGGCATCTAACCTGGGCAGCAAAGTCGCGGTAAATATTCGCAAAGGCCTCTATATAACCTTCAGGATGCCCCTGCGGGGTTCGACAAAGAGCTCGGACCTCGTCATCCAGGTATCCACAGTCTGCACCAGCCTTCAAGAGGGCCACTGGCTGCCCCCTGCGTTTTAACTGCAATTGATTGGGAGATTCCTGCTCCCAGAACAGCGAGCCATGTTCGCAATAAACGCTGATATTCAGGTTATTCCCTTCCCCACCACAGACTTGGCTGGCTGTCAGGGTGCCGCGCGCACCCTGATCTAATTTAAATAGCGCCGCACCATCATCATCCAGAGCCCTTTGGTCGACTACTGATTGCAAATCCGCACAGACCTCAGTGATACGCTGATCGGTAAAGAATTCGACCAAGTGATGAGCATGAGTACCAATGTCGGCAAAACAGCCACTTTCCCCCGAGCGTGTGGGATCTGTCCGCCAACTGGCTTGTTTACTTCCGCTGGAGTCGCCAGCCAATGCCAGCCAGCCTTGTGGGTAGGCAACAGTTACCCGGCGAACTTGCCCTAGCTCTCCCCTGGCTAAGATTGCCCTGGCCTGTGTCGCAAGTGGATAAGCCGCATAGGTATGAGTCAAACCATAGAGATGGCCGCTCCGTACGACCTCGTTTTTGAGCGCAAGGGTTTCCTCAAGTGTGCAAGCGGCTGGCTTATCAGAGAGAACATGAAACCCCGCTCGCAGTGCGGCAATAGAAACTGGTAGATGTAAATCATTGGGAGTTACCACAGAGACAAACTCTATGCGCTCATCAACAGGACGCTGGGATTCCTCCAGGAACATCTGCTCATAATTCTGGTAAACGCGCTCTGGGTTGAGGCCCAACTTCTCTCCACTGCTACGGCCACGCTCGGGATTGCTGCTAAAACATCCCGCCACCAGCGCTATCTCACCGTCGAGGGAAGCTGCCATACGATGGATAGCACCAATAAAGGCACCCTCTCCACCACCGACCATGCCCATTCTTATTTTTTTTCCCATACCACTTCCCGTATAGCTGCCTCTGGCAACCAGGTTCTTATTATTTTGAGTCTCTATCCGGCCAAGTATCTTGCCTCGCTATTGGTCCACTTCTTCTTTCACGGACCCTTGCAGCAAAATGTAACCGGTTACATTTTGTTTTTAAGATACAGAAAAAACTCACCGTTGCAAGCAACAGTTTCATTGCATGACGTTTATTTTGTTTCTTAGAGCGATGTATTTATATCCACAGCGAACAGAAACCAATCAAATTGATTAACCCGAAGAGGTTAAAGTTAACGGTGATAGCCTACTTTTCGAGCGAAATCTTCCCAGCACAGCCAGTTGAGCTTGTCGCTCAGCCACTTATTTTCTATGGGATGGCCAACCCCCGAACCTGGAGATAATCCACTATTAGCGCCCGGCTGGGGGTGACGGCTATTGAGCTTGGAACGCACCCAGTTTCCAGCATCATCGGCGACATTAGCAGCTAATCCCCAATGGTTTGGCCACACTGCGAGAAAATTTTTTACGCCATAATCATCCAGTTGGTATGGAGTGGGATAATCCAAGTGCACTAATAGATCACCATCTGGTCCCGGTGCATCTGTTTTCCAGCCTGCATATACCGACCACTGGCAGCCCTGCGCCCAAGCCTCAAAAGCCACCATCGCGCTGGAAAGGCGCTCAAAAGATGCACAAAGTAGATCATTCTCTATTTCTGGCGGGATACACATATCGACAACACCCGCCTTGAACTTGGGAACTTCTGGGTTAAGCGTAAGAATCCAGAGCCCTTCCCCATCCTCCAGCGGGTGGTACATCACCACCAAGTCGATCAACAAAGCTGAAACTGGCGGGATATTGGGGCCGCGGGCTAAGAGCATATGCAGAGGCCTTACTAACTGGGCATTTTGTATCTGCTCCTCTGCCACACCCAAGTGCCGAATTACTTCAGCATTCCCCGCACCACAGGCAGAAATCACCAGCTCTGGTTTTAACTCACACGAGCGACCATCCATATCCAGAGTTACTTGCTCAATCCCTGCCCCCCCAAGCTGAAACGAGGCCAACCTCCCACGATAGATTTGCTTCCTCAAAGGTTCGCTCACACTGCGATAGGCTGCAGCTCCATCAAAAATAAGATCATCAGGAAATCTGAACCTGCGATTTGATGGCAAATTATCCGGATCAAAGATCTCGGGCAACTCAACTTCCTCAAAGGGAATAGCCGCTCTGGCCCAGTTATCTTCAACAGTGTTTAGAAAGTCCGGAGTCAGTGCTGCATGGAAATCTGTTATGCGACTATTCACGCCGCTAGTTGCAAGTTCTTTGTGCCAGCGCTGCGCGGCACATCGGTAAATTTCAGCAGATTGGGGGTTAGCCGCATTCCAGCCGGAAGAGAAATAACCGTGGAAATGTAGAGACTCGGCGTCACCGAACTCATCGTCGACCAGTACCACCGAGTACTCTGGTATCAACTCTCTCATCAGGGTTACCCCCTGAATACCACCTCCTAGGATCAGTACATCAACGGGAATTTCCTGTGACATAGGATGGCCTGCTTATTGGTTTGGCATGATTGGAGTAGTTATCAGCCCTAGTTGCCGCAATGAATTTGCGACGATGCCGGAAAAACAACCTCAATCTATCTCGTTTGCTACTTGCTTGTTGCTGTTTTTTTATTCAACTATTTTCAATTTCCGGAGATTTGGGGCGCCGTAACCTCGCGAGAAGAGCCACCAAAATGCAAGAACATAAGACAAAAACCCACCCACGATACAAAGAAGGTACCAAGCCAGATTGGAAACTCATAGCCCAGTTTATGTAGAAAGGAAAACGGCATGTAAATTGGAAGGTTGAGAAGGATTGCTCTCCAGCTAACCGCCCATGTCAATGTAACTACGGCCGATAGTGATGGCGTTTTGCTCACTGTTGCTCCCTTGTTACTGCGCTAATGGATAGGCAGTTAGTCAAGATTGCCTTTTTTGTCAATCGATTGGCCTAAATTCAGCGGGCACTCCTGGCCATTCTTGAAGTTATTGTGAAACTTTGCCCCAAACGGACAATTGGTTAATCCGTTCCAGCTTACCTTCCGTAAAGAGTTTGCCATCGCACAATTGGTACGGTGGAAAGTGATTCAATCCAATGACAAGGAAATGTGAATATGAAGGGTTTGGTAAAAGGTTTGGGGGTTCTTCTATTGGCTTTTGGAGGGCAGCTCTCTTGGGCTGATAATGAATCTGAGCTTGAGACGGTCCCCTACGTGGACGTCTATCAGTACGTTGGCAAGTGGTATGAAATAGCCCGACTGCCACAGATCTTCCAGCCTGCCTGTACAGCAGTCACGGCAGACTATGGTCTCAACGATGATGGCACACTCAGTGTTTTCAACTTTTGTCGAATCCTACACCCGAAGTACGGTTTTCCCATCAGCGTGCAAGGTACCGCTACCCCTCTAGATGATACAAATAGCAAACTTGCGGTTTCATTCTTCGATGGGAAAACCAATGGTAACTACTGGGTTCTAGAGCTAGACCCAGCATATCAATGGTCCCTCGTGGGCGACCCCGATCGCAGCAGCCTTTATCTTCTAAGTCGAACTCCACAACTGGATGAGGCCATTGTAGATGAGCTGCTTGAATTGGCTGTCACTAAGCACGGTTACAATATCGACCACATCATAATGACCAAGCAACTACCAAATTAACCCAATGAACCAAAGGCGAGCGGTGCTTTTGCTTCACTCGCCCTCTGAAAGTTAGAATTTACATTAAGTTCTATAAAACACATATATATCAATGTGTTACATATATTTATTAATGTATTTTATAGCTTAAATGTGTCCTTTCACACCACATTCGCAGGCCACAGCGTCTACTATTACTCACCGTCATTTCTCACAATCACATAACCATTTCTCTCTCCCGCAGCCTCTTGGCCACTCTCGTGAAAAAGGTCATCTAAATATCTGGGACAGCTGTGATAGCAGAAACATGAGGAATCTGTACCCACGATATCTGCAGAATGCAAAATCACCGGCAACTCCGCCAAAAGATATCTCACCGCTATTGAAACCATCTCGACAGTAACTTCTTCTTCTGCAAGATGATGCTCCAGCACCCATCTACTAGCCTCCAAGCAACCCTCGCGGAAACCATCATTCAAGTGAAACTCCTGCTCAAACTGATAGAGCCAGCGAGAATAGAGCTCAGATTGTTTCAACCACTCGGAGTCAACCAATTCACTGTCTACTGCACACGAGCCCGAAGCGCGATAGACCTTGTTATGCAGATAGTGGCACTGTCGTCGAGCTCTTTTTCTCGCCTTCTCTTCCTCATAGCCAAGTGCGATCTGTGTATATTCAGCAGCATTATCGGGAATAAAAAACATGACTCGCTTAAAGTGACTTTGCGCCCACTTTGCAAGCCGAGCAATCTGCCCCTCGGAAAAGTAGCTGTTGAAAGGACTTACACCTATTACCGCTAGGTCAGCCATCTCATAGATTTCTTGTGAACGCGACGTTGCAAATTCAACCTTCATCCTACAACTCCATGGAAAAGCACTAGGGAGCCAGTAGATCGATTCAGTGCAACATTTTTACCGGGAATAATGAGCAGTATTAAGCAGAAAAGGTTGACCTGAACCGCAATTAACTCTCGCCTAGATGCTTACCTTCAATATCAATACATATGTCTTAGATATAAATAATCGGTAACCAATCCCATTAATTGAGCCCTCGGGCGTGACCGTTAAGCCACGTTGAAGCAGTACGCATTTAAAAGGCCTCTGAACTAATTCAGAATGACTCTGCGGGACTTGAGGATTGCCGCTGCTTGGCACCGCTCGCCGTAAAAGAAAATTCGGCCTTAGGGGGCCTTCCGGTAAGTCTTTTAGAGCAGTTCACTCTGTGTTGCGATTTCATTCTGAGGACCAGATATCCTTGCGAAGCTGCACTTTCACCCGAACCACTCAGAACGCTAAAGACATCCCGGAACTGTTAGGGGGCTCTTAAAACAGCGGGTGTATCAACTCAATTCCTTTTCTTTTTAGCGGTATCCATTTTCCCGGCACTCAATCACTCCATGATCGACTAACTGGTCAAAAATGCTCTTCAGACGTAAAAATCATCAAAACCGAGCCGTGCCAACCGCCTCCATTTGAGACCAAATGCCCTAAATAATGGATAGTAGGAAACTCTATTTTGCTAAATGTGCCTAATAAGGAAAAGATCCATCTCTGATTGGAGGTATTTCATGCCCTTCGGAGCTTTCAGCCTTTATACTTGTCCTAAGCTATAGGTCGCTAAGCCATAAAGGCTGGTCGCCTATGAAGTAGGACGTATAAAGAGACTCCCTATGCTTACCAATCGGATCGCCGCTCTATTTTCCGGCTTCTTGGTCATTGGCCTGCTTTCCACAACCGCTCTGGCAGAGACCGAGCCTCTGGCACCTGAAAAGGACCAGGGCAGTACTGCCAGGGAGATTGTCGGCAAGCTAGAAATGCTGCACTACAACAAAATCAAGGTCGGAGACGAAATGTCGGAAGACCTTTGGGACGAGTACATTGATGCTCTAGATCCCACCAAAAGCTACTTCCTCGCCTCAGACATCAATGAGTTCCGCGAATGGCAAACCAAGCTGGATGACCAGCTACGCGCTGGCGATGTCAAAGCAGGCTTTGAGATTTATAACCGTTTCCGCCTGCGTATGGGCGATCGGTTGGACAATATCCTATCCCAGCTCGAAAAAGGCTTGCCCGCTTTCGATTTCGATCGCGATGAATCCCTCGAACTCGACCGTGAGGAGAGTCAGTGGCCCACCTCCATCAGTGATGCCGATGATCTTTGGCGTAAGCGCCTGAAGAGCAGCGTCCTAAACCTGAGGCTCACAGGTAAAGAGGATGAGGATATTCGCGATTTGCTGGAACGCCGCTATAAAGGTCAAAAGAAGCGCCTTGAGCAGCAAAACAGCAATGACGTATTCGAGCTCTATATGAACTCGTTGACTCGCCTTTATGATCCCCACAGTAACTATCTGTCCCCACGCTCCCTGGAAAACTTCAACATGAGCATGTCGTTGTCTCTGGAGGGCATCGGTGCCGTGCTGCAAGGGGATGAGGAATACACCAAGGTTGCCCGATTGGTAGCGGGTGGTCCTGCTGACCGCACCGGTAAGATCAAGCCTAACGACAAGATTGTAGGGGTTGGCCAGGATAAGGATGGTGAAATGGTCGATGTCGTCGGCTGGCGGCTGGATGACGTGGTGGATCTAATCCGCGGTAAGGCCGGCACCTTCGTGCGCCTGGAAACTATTCCCACCGGCGGCGACGGCACCCACAAGACCATCCTGATCAAGCGCAGTAAAGTGAAGCTAGAAGATCAGGCTGCCAAGAAGGCCGTATTCGAATTTTCAGATGGTAAGAAAAGCTACAAGATCGGTGTAATCAACTTGCCGACCTTCTATATAGACTTTGACGCCTACCGTCGCCGCGACCCCAATTACAAGAGTACTACCCGCGATGTGGCTAGATTGCTCAGCGAACTGAAAGAGGAAAAGGTAGACGGTATCATTCTGGATCTACGCAACAATGGCGGCGGCTCCCTACAGGAAGCCACCATGTTGACCGACCTGTTTATCGATCAGGGTCCAGTAGTCCAAATCCGCCACGCTAATGAGCAGATTTCACGGCACAACCGCTCCCGCTCTCGCGCAATGTATCGCGGCCCGCTGATGGTATTGATTAACCGCCTCTCGGCATCAGCTTCCGAGATCTTCGCCGGCGCCATCCAGGACTACAACCGCGGCTTGGTTGTTGGCAATCAATCTTTTGGTAAAGGCACCGTGCAAACCATGGCGCCCCTGAAAGAAGGCCAGTTAAAAATTACCCAGTCCAAGTTCTACCGCGTATCCGGTGATAGCACCCAGCACGCGGGCGTGAAACCCGATATCCCCATGCCGCAACTTATTGATGCGGAGAGTGTTGGTGAAAGCGCTTACGATACCGCCCTGCCCTGGGACCGTATCCACGCCGTACCACACGCCAAGTACTTTAATCTGAAGACTCTGATTCCTAATCTGCTCACTAAGCACAATAAGCGCACAGCATCAGATCCGGACTTCATATTCCTGCGCGATCAATTCAAGTTTGAAAGCGAACGCGCCGACAGAAAGCATCTCTCCCTTAATGAGGTAATGCGAGAGCAAGAACGTGAAAACGTAAACCAGCGCCTGCTCTCCATGGAGAACCGACGTCGCGAAGCAAAAGGGCTTGAACCCTACAAGAGTTTCGAGGCTTATGAAGAGAGTGAGTCTGAAGAAGTGGCAACCATTGGTGGCCCTGTGGAAATCAAATTGGAAAAAGATCCAATCTTGAACGAAGCGGGCTATATAATGGCGGACTTTATTGGACTGGCTGACAAAGCCAGCAAGGCACCGCCGCAAGTCGCCAATTTCTAAAGATGTGATGCCCTTTGGGTGTGCCAAGCGCACCCATGCGCACAGTAAACAATTAGGTCGGGCTTGCCCGACCTTTTTCATTTGGGGGAAGAAATGAAAGTCGTTTCCTTTAACGTCAACAGTATTCGCACTCGCCTGCACCAAATGCAGGCTCTGGTAGATAGCCATCAACCCGATATCATTGGTCTTCAGGAAACCAAGGTTACCGATGAAGACTTTCCTGTAGATGCCATTCGCGACCTGGGTTACGAGCTAATCTATTTTGGCCAAAAAACACACTACGGTGTTGCCCTGCTCTCACGCCTACCATTTATCGATCGCGAATATGGCTTTCCTACCGACGACGATAACGCCCAGCGCCGTATGGTCATGGGAAAGTTCGATATTGGCGGCAGTAAACCTCTCACCGTCATCAACGGCTACTTTCCCCAGGGCGAGAATCGTGAACACCCAGTAAAATTCCCGGCGAAGCAAAAGTACTACGCTGACCTCGATACCTATCTACAAACCACCTGCGATCCCGAAGCCCCGGTGCTGGTTATTGGCGACATGAACATCTCTCCGAGTGATCAAGATATCGGTATCGGCGAGCCCAATCGCAAGCGCTGGCTGCGCGACGGCAAGTGCAGCTTCCTTCCAGAAGAGCGCGAATGGCTGCAGAAAATTGAGGCCTGGGGCTTGGCGGATACTTTCCGTGCAATGAATCCTGATACAGATGATGTATTTAGCTGGTTTGACTATCGTAGTAAGGGTTTTGACCGCGAGCCCAAGCGTGGGCTGCGGATCGACTTGATTATGGCTACAAGCCCTCTGATGGAACATTGTGTGGCGACAGGGGTCGATTATGATATCCGCGCTATGGAGCGCCCCTCAGACCATGCGCCGGTCTGGGCAGAGTTCAAGCTCTAAGCATTTAGTGAATAACCGGGACCTGCTCCCGGTTTTTTTTGGTCCTTTGAATATTCGCTTTTCCATATATAATGCCCACTAAGTTGAACGGATTGCCGTTCTGGAGCGTTCCTATGAAGAGGCGCATCCTGTTCGTCTGCTCAGGAAATTCAGCGCGTTCGTTAATAGCTGAGGCTTTATTGCGCTACTACGGGGGAGAGCTCTTTGAGGTTTTTAGTGCAGGAACAGATCCCACCCCCGTGGATGTCCGAGCTATAAAAGCCCTTCAGCGCTTCGGCATTCCGATCAAGGGACTGTGTTCCAAAAGCTTGCAAGAGGTAGCTGACCGGAACTTTGATTTGGTCATTACCCTGTGTGACAAGAGCCATAACGAGTATGTACCCACCGCTGGGCACGGTAGGCTGATTTCATGGAATTTTGAAGACCCTGCCAGTCGGCATTGCTTCAAACCTTTTTACACAACGGTGTTGGAACTGAGTACCCGCATCAAACTTTTTGTACTGGTGTATAACAAGGCCGTGAAAGCGGCATAAACAAGATTTGGGGTAAGCCTTGAACCCAGTTCAGTTCTACAAGTGCCTGGCAGACGATACCCGCCTGCGCACGCTTCTACTGACCGCCCACGAGGGAGAACTTTGCGTGTGCGAGCTCACTGCTGCTATGGGTTTGAGCCAACCCAAAATATCTCGGCACTTAGCCCTACTCCGCGGCGCTGATTTATTGCGGGACCGCCGCCAGGGACAGTGGATCTTTTACCGCATCAACCCTGAACTGGGCAGCTGGGCCAAATCGATCCTTCAAGACACTTTGCAGGCAAATCAGCACTTTATTGCCGAAGATCTTCGCAACTTGATCCTAATGGGAGATAGGCCCCAAAGAGCTAGCCTATGCTGCTAAGTCACGGCAGTAGGTATTTTGCTGGCAAGTAATATCACTAAGTCGCTGAAAAAATTTACCTGGATATATGCGATTTTTCATATATTCAGATTACTCAGGAGTTACAACATGGCTATCAAAGTCGGAATCAATGGATTTGGTCGTATCGGTCGGCTTGTGCTGCGCGCAGCCTGGGACTGGCCAGAATTGGAGTTTGTGCAAATCAATGACCCCGCTGGAGATGCTTCCACCCTTGCGCATTTACTGAATTTTGATTCGGTACACGGGCGTTGGCAGCATTATGCAGAAGCTAAGGACAACACAATTACGGTTGCTGGCCAGGAAATAAGTTGTAGCCATAATCTCGCCATTGCCGACACAGACTGGAGTGCTTGCGACCTGGTTATTGAAGCCTCTGGGAAAATGAAGACTAGCGCGCAATTAGAGGGCTATTTAAAGCAGGGGGTAAAGCGTGTGCTGGTTTCGGCTCCCGTAAAAGAAGACGGGGTACCAAATATTGTTTTGGGGGTGAATCAGCACATTTATGATCCAGCCAAGCATCAATTTGTTACTGCAGCCTCCTGCACCACGAACTGTTTGGCCCCGGTGGTAAAAGTGATACATGAAAAACTGGGCATCAAGCATGGCTCTATCACTACTATCCACGATATCACTAATACCCAGACAATCCTTGATGCGCCCCATTCAGATCTGCGCCGCGCAAGGGCCTGTGGAGCCAGTCTGATACCCACTACTACCGGCTCAGCCACAGCAATCACCGCCATCTTCCCGGAGTTGACTGGTAAGCTGAACGGCCATGCCGTACGAGTCCCGCTGGCCAATGCCTCCCTGACAGATTGTGTTTTCGAAGTAGAACGGGAAACAACTGTGGATGAAGTTAATAACCTACTGAAAGCCGCAGCAGAGGGCGAGCTGAAAAATATTCTCGGTTATGAGGAACGTCCTCTGGTATCTGTGGATTACAAAACCGACCCACGTTCCAGCATTGTTGATGCACTGTCCACCATGGTGGTCAATGGCACTCAAGTGAAAATTTATACCTGGTATGACAACGAGTGGGGCTATGCCAACCGTACTGCAGAGCTGGCTCGCCTGATTGGATAAGCCAATGTCCTAGATCCCACCAATAAAAAACTGATAAATACGGGGCTGGCCTGATCTTCAGGCCAGGAGCCCCTAGTAGTTAGAGCCCAAACCCATGCAGTTTTTCTCCACCCTTTCGCCCTCGGTACGCCAATATTTATTGGTGACTGGTAACTATTGGTCTTTTACTCTAACCGATGGTGCACTGCGCATGCTGGTGCTTCTGCATTTCCATACCCTGGGGTACACCCCTCTCGAAATAGCCCTACTGTTTCTTTTCTATGAGTTTTTTGGAGTGGTCACCAATTTGGTGGGGGGATGGCTCGGTGCCCGGCTAGGCCTTAATCGAACCATGAATATTGGTCTGACATTACAGATTTGCGCTTTAGCTCTGTTATTGGTCCCTTCTAGCTATCTCAGTGTGCCGTTGGTTATGGCCGCTCAGGGAATATCTGGCATAGCCAAAGACCTAAACAAGATGAGCGCGAAAAGCTCAATCAAGCTTTTACTACCTGACGACAATACCCAAGGAACTCTTTATCGCTGGATTGCACTACTGACTGGCTCCAAGAATGCCCTGAAAGGCATTGGGTTCTTTATGGGCGGAGGCCTATTGGCATTACTGGAATTTCGTGGGGCTATATTCGCAATGGCAGTCGCTCTCGCCTCAGTACTGCTATTGAGTAAGAAATTTTTACGAAAAGACTTGGGTAAAGCAAAGGTGAAAGCCCGCTTTCAAGATGTATTTTCTAAGAGTCGCCCGGTGAATATCCTTGCAGCAGCAAGACTGTTCCTATTTGCATCTCGTGATGTTTGGTTTGTAATCGCCCTGCCCGTTTTCCTGGCGAGCCAATTCGACTGGGGCCACTGGCAAGTCGGTGCATTCCTAGCCTGCTGGATCATCGGTTATGGCGCAGCACAAGCCTTTGCCCCAAGGATCACTGGAAGTTTTTCTTCGGCACTGCCTGATGGGCGAACCGCCCTATTGTGGGGCTGCGCATTAACTCTGATACCTGCGCTGATTGCCTTCTCACTCTATATCGGCTTCCACCCTCAACTCAGCATTTTGTTGGGCCTCATGGTATTCGCTGTGTTATTTGCAGTGAACTCTTCTGTGCACAGCTACTTGATCATCGCTTATGCCAGAGAAGATGGCGTTTCTATGGATGTGGGGTTTTACTACATGGCAAACGCTCTGGGCCGCCTTACCGGAACTCTGTTGTCGGGCTGGATTTTTCAGATTGCCGGTTTACAAGCTTGCCTGTTGGTATCCACGTGCTTGCTGTTTTTGGCAACCTTCATTTCGCTTGCATTGCCAAAACACAACGAAGAAGACAACCCGATGATCAATGCAGTAACTTAATCAGATAGCTGATTAGAGACTTTCAATTGAAAGTATGACCAATGGTTCCACCCTCGCTATGGGGTGGAATTCCCCGGGGGGATCACAGCCAGCCAATAACAAGAGAGCTCCGGACCACAATATCCAAGATAAACGACTACACATAAGCTACCACTTAGGACCCGCAGTAAACGACCATACCGGTTATTACTTGGACTCCAAACTATCAGGCCATCTCTATGGATGGGTACATTGTTATGGGCAGAAGATTAGAAAACCGAGCGCCAAACTTCTATGCCAAATTGGCATCAAATTCTGCCAATACACCTGGGTAAAATCTTGGCGGGGTTATATATGCAAATTACTCAGTACAATAAACATTCAGGTTTCCTTAGAAGGATCTCCAAAATTTATATAAACATCAATTGCGGGAACGGCACGGAAATCTGGCGCCAATACTAGTCTCAAAACTCTGTCAGGTGCGGAGAACTTTTTAGCTCAATAGCGCTTACATAGGTATGAAAGACCAAGATTATCAGCCCCCTGCAACTTTTCAGATACTGGACTTAATCGCCAGTAAAGCCTTTTATATCTTTGAGGATGTGATTAGGTAAAGTAATTTCCTCACTAGTCATAAATAAAACCTTAATGCGGGCACAACTGATTTTCAAAAATACATTCCTGGTCTCGGCAACATTATCAAGGGTCAAACAGAGCACTCTGGCTTTATGGTTATCGACCAACGAACACATAGTAGAGCCATTTAAATCACGGGCAAGGTAAATGACTTTATAAGAGTACTTGTTTCACTGATTACCCGTAGTCATCCTAATCAGTGTACGGTCTTTCTTTATAAAGTGATGATAAAGGGCTGCCAAGAAGTGTCCCAAAATAAGTAACCAGATAAGCCATTCACCCAGCACTTCCTTATGAATGAAATCGATAGGTTCCTCGAACTGTTTGAAGGTCAAGCCCATTTTATTCTGAACAAGGTGGGCAAAAAGGGAAGTGTCAGCAAACTGAGGGATTTCAAACAGGAAAAAGTACTCAGTATTCACCCCAGTTCCTAGGTATCCGGTTAATGGTGCAAGTATCATGACTACATATAACAGAAAATGGCCTGTATGCGCGGCAAAGTGCTCTAGCCTGGAGCCAGGTTCCAGTTTCGGAGTGGGATTAGTCAAACGCCAAAATATCCGTAACAGTACAAAAGCACCAATCGTTATGCCAATAGACAAGTGCAGCTGTAAGGCAATCCAGTTTGCTGGGGTATCCTCTTCAGTAAACCATTGGAGGTAATAGACACTGACGTAAGATCCTAGAATTAAGAATGCTATTATCCAATGAAGCCACTTAGCTACTGCCCCATATTCATAGATAGTATTTCGGGCGCCCATAGAATGCCTTCTTTATAAATTTTGCAGCCTAAAACACTATAAACCTAAAGCTGGCCAGGGGCCTTATTATAAAGCTTCAATCATGAATACTTAGGGGGGTGTGGGCGCCTTTTCTCAGCCCCCTATAGATCACAGCACTTTGAGTAGAGGGTTTCGATTCAGAAAAACCTAAAGAATCAAATTACGTAAAAAATTATATTGATGCCTGCAATGACTTTCTTATTCCTGCAAAAAAGAACAACACGCCTATTGTTTGAACCAGATGATAAAGACTATTATGGTTAAACGTCCAAACAAACGTAAACTCCAGAGCCGTTCTGACTTGTAATACCACAGCCAGGAGAGAAATAAGCCCGCCGACAACCATATACCAAGCCCCGGGTAAACGCCCCCTAAACCCCATCCACGTATAACCAATAACAACAGGAATCATCACTAACGCTTGATAACCCACAAAGACTATGAAACCATCAATTCTAGATACTGCAATGAAATAAAATATCAGGCCAATTAAAAATATGTAGGGCAATAACTTTCTTGATATTCGCTCACCGGCAAGATCACCAATAATAGCAAGTGTAAACGACACCAGAAAAAGACCGAGGAAAAAAAATAAAACATGCCACATGAATATTCTTTCAGGCCCGGCAATCTGAAAACCATGAATTACCGAACCCAATAGGCCAACGATAAACATCACCCCAAAGAAACAAATCCAGCAATTTCTCTTCCAGCCAGACTTGAATTCCGGCCTAATAAAATAAAGAAATATAAACAACGCCAATACAGCCAATACCAAGTCTGTTATTGCCGAAACTTGTTCAGTAGGTACATCTGTTAATTTAAGCACCTATTTCACATCCCTTCAACGCAGCATATTCATATGGAAAATATCACTCAATATCGCATCACCTATCAAACCGTAAAAGCCACCCATAACAGCAATGGCAACACTAGCCGACACCGAACGACCAGCCTCATTACAACCAATACCAAAGCGCCAGGGTTAAATTAATCATCATCATGATAAAGTCCATAATAAATATAAACTTCATCACACCTTTCACTTTCCAAGGCCCACCCCCTTTTCGGTTCTTTAGCGCGACTGGCAAGTTATAAATAAACTGAGAACCATGTGTAACAGAAAAAACAAAAAGCAATATAGATCTTTGAATATCCCCAGAAAAGGAGGCGTGATTAACCAACAAAAGAATACTCATTAGCGCCAATGAAAAATTAAACCCGCCTAGAAATTTACCTGACTCAGCCAGTATTCCAAAGACAGGGGTATCCCTATGCTCTCTAGGAACAACCAGCTTGGCAAAAATCTTTCCCCGCAAGGAGAAAACATTGAAACCCATTAAAAACCAAATAGTATTTAGCACTAAAACCAGCTCAAAAATCACGTTACTCTCCAAATTTATTATAATAATTACTTGTGATTACATACGGCTATATACAGTACAGCGTCATCTATTTAGAACCATGTAAAGATGTTTTTTCAGGAGTTACTTAATACAGGCCAGCGCTCCACGATCTCCCCTTTGTCATACACAGCTATATCCCCAAACTGAAGAAATACAGACTCACTTTGAGTTGGTCGCAGGAAAACCCAGTCATCCTCTTGTAGGACAACCTGATTGGAAGCATTGAGCATTTCCTGATTTGTAGATCGTCCATAAATAGGATTGATCGAAAGACCTTCTGGAGATTCGGGCAGCGCCTTCCAATACCCCCCAGAGATAAAGAATGTCTGCTCGCGATTTGGGTTTAACCAACGCATCGTACCCGTTAGTTTCTCCAAACCAGGAATTTGAGTCTGCGGTAACTTCTTCAATACTGGGCTGGCGATAAATGCAGCCGCCTTGTGATCACTGAGGGTGGGGATATCAAAATCTGTAGGTTTAACAAGACAGGAACCTGCCGCCAGCTCATTACAGGGTGCACTATCTGAGCGTGATTTATAAAGCTGGTAAGTCGGGCTGCCGGCGCCATTCAACGTCAACCTTTTAGGATACTGCTCACCCAACAATTGTTTAGCTTGCTCAAGCCTCTGAGTATAAATCTCCAAACCGCGATCAATGGCTTTCTCTGGGCCACCTAAAATACCCGGCATCTTAGCCGCATGGGCGTCATAGCCCATAAATCCCGACAGAGTAAGCAGTGGTTCTGCCTTAATAATATTGAGCATTTCAGTAAGGTCCCGAGCATCGCTGACTCCACCGCGGTGCAACCCCACATCCAACTCGATATTGATTTGCAACCTTTGTTCAAGGCTACCGGCTAGTGCCGCATACTGTTGTAGCCGCCGAGGGCTATCAATCAGCCACTGAAGTTGTGTTCTAGGGTCAAATCCACTGGTTGTTGGGCGGCTATAAAAGCTCTTGGCCGCAGCAATCGGAAGAGGCTTACCCAGCAAAATATCTGCCTGTGGTTGTGACTGCGCCAACTGTTGCAAAAAAGGTAGATGGAAAACCATATACCGCTGCGTACCAGTCTGTTTGGCAACCGCCTCCAGTAACCCCAGAGCTGGTAACGATTTGGCAACAACTCGATAGTCAAAGTGCCCATTTAGATGCCCAGAAAGCACAGTCGCATTGGCTCTCAGGCGGTTTAAATCCACTACCATTGTGGGACCAGAGAAACCTGCGGAATCTAGAGCCTTAGAGAGACTTTGAAAATAGTTAGTGTGCCCCCCCTGCCCCAAAGCTTTAGGCCTTAACAAAGGAAATGCGGCCGCAACCCCCAATGCCGCTCCGCCCAGTAAAAATTTTCTCCGCGTTTTCTGCACAGTTCGCTCCCCTAGTCTCTCTTCAGCCCTGAGATGAATAAGGGCCCTATCAACCAATTAGTTTTTTCAGGTACGGGTTTAAAAATTTTCCTTTAGGGTCAAGCTCACGTCTTACCCCAAGAAAATCCTGCCAGCGGGGGTATAAACCAGCCAGGTCCTGCCGGTGCAAGGTATTAAGTTTCCCCCAGTGCGGTCTGCCGCCATGCTTGCGCATAATGGGTTCCAGTGCCTTAAAAAGGGGCTGGTAATCCTCCTCAAAGTAACGGTGTACCGCAATAGATACGGAATCCTGCTGATAGAAGGGACTCAACCAAATATCATCCCCCTTTACAAAGCGCACTTCGATAGGAAAGAACACATTAAGATTGTTCTCTTCGATTGTACGGCGCAGCTCCTCAAAAGCGGCCAGTCCGGCTTCCCTGGGAAGGTGGTATTCCATCTCATTGAAGCGAACATTTCGCTCACTGGCGTAGTTTCGCCAAGAGGACTCCACAACCACCTCCTTTTCAATATCCTCCATTGCAGACTGTAAGGCGTATTGCCGTAATCTGGGCGACCAGCCAAGCCAGTCTCGAACAGTTTTAAGGGTCATTACAGCTTCGTTAGTATCTTCACGCGCGGTGGTAAAGATCTCTTCATCGGTTAATTGGTGCGTATCAGCCATACACATTCCCGAGAAAGGAATATAGTAAAACTCGAAATTGCGATTTGACTCCGCCAGTGTCTCCGCCTGCTCAAGCACCTCCCCCATGGGAGCCACCCAGGATTCTCGCCGGAGTTTGTAACTGGACTGGTTCTGCATACGCACCTTGGTCACTAACCCCAGGCTACCCAGGGAAACTTTGGCTGCTATGAAAGCCTCTGGGTTTTGCTCTGCATCGCACCACAGAGTGCTGCCATCTGCCGTAACCAGCTCCAATCCCGTTACATAGCTGGACATACAACCTAAACCGGCCCCAGTGCCATGAGTGGCAGTGGCCAGGCATCCGCCGAGAGTTTGCTCATCAATATCCGGCTGATTAATCAAGGCTTGACCAATATCTTCAAGCGGCTGGCCAAGATCGGCTATTCGTGTACCCGCGTAAATCGTAGCCTGGGTGGTTTCGCTACTATGATCGGCCACACCGCTAATGCGCCCGAGCGAGAGAATGGTGTCATCGGTGGGCACCAAGGCCGTGAAGGAGTGCCCAGCCCCCACAGCTCTAACAGTACCTCTAGCATCAGCTACACGTTGCTGTAGTTCGGCGATTGTCTTTGGTGCCAGACGTTCACTGGGCAGGCAGTTTTGCGAACCAGACCAGTTGCGCCAGCGGATACCCTTACGCTTTACTGGGTCACTCGCCTGTACCAAGGTGCGTGCCATAGAGGAGATTGGAGTAGCAGCGATAGCTGTAGAACCAGCGGCAATAGTTGTAATAAAGCGGCGACGTGACTGCTGCATAATCCCTTACTCCGCAGAGGCCATAAAGACAATTAACTGTTCAAACTGCTCCGGTGAGCACTCGAAACAAAGACCCAGTGGTGGCATCCCCTGGAAACCATTAATCGCGTTTTCAACCAATACATCCATTCCCTTGTCGAGACGCGGTTCCCAGCCGGCAATGTCCCCTGTGAGTGGCGCAGCGCTGACCCCAGTGCTGTGACAGCTGCGACAGGTTCGCTGATAGATTTCAGCAATTTCTGGATCAGCGGGCGCCAAAGTCAGCGCTTGTTGGGCTAAGGCCAAACGGTTTTTAGGGCTACTGTCGTTGGATTCCGAGCAACCACTCGTCAGTAAAGCCACAATAAGAGGGGCGCAGAAGAGCCTAAGGCTCCGGTAAGGTCCTACCAGTTCCATGTATGTACACCTACTACATTATTGTTAATATTTCCCAGGCTCTGGAGCCTGAGGTGGGCGTTGTGTACTTAAGCTGCAACCATTGTTAATCAGGCTGGCAGCTAAGACAACAAGCGGAACTGCCCAGTCTATTATTGATTTTAAAATTTACTAATCCGGTATCCACTCATATCACCAATCCTTTATTATTCCGACAATTACTTTCTAGTACGCTTGCCCAACCTTTTATTTTGGCCATAGCCCGCTAAAGCTCTTTCTCTCTTACTTATTGATGAAATGACAATTAGTATCTATTACTGAAGTCTTTTATCCGTTCGGTAGACGCCAAATAAAAGTCGCTTAAATATTGCTAGTAAAATTAGTCAGTTAAGGAGGCCCCACAATTAATTAAAAATCGTTCCCTTTGCCACGCACAATCAATAGACGATATCCGAGATACACCATTGATAGAGCAATAAAATCGGACAATTTAAATAACGGATAACAATAAAATGAAAAACAAACTATTAAGATCAGCTCTTATCGTAGGAAGCCTGGGCCTAAGCGCTTCTGCTTCAGCAATAACTTTGTCAGAAATATGGGATATTCTGGTTAGTTCCAGCACTCAAGTAGGTTTTACCGGCACTGTGGGCAATCAAGCCTATAGCAGGCCGGGAAGCTTGGCTGGGCAAAGTGGCCAAATTAGAGTAATGGCAGCCAACATAAAGGGCTTTCCTGAAGGTTTACAGGGTATTTCTGATAGCCAGGCATCTCTATTTTCATCCACCTATATTGCCGGACAGGCCTACGATATTGTCGGACTCCAGGAAAACTGGGTCAGAAATTACGCGGTGATGTCTCCCCTTAGCCAAACAGAATATCCTTATCGAAGTGATCACTTCCAGGGCGGGGTCTTCAGCTTTGGCGATGGTTTAAGCACTATCAGCAAACACCCCATTAATGGCAGGCAGCTGCATGTTGAGTATTCAAGCTGTAAGGGTACCTACTCAGACTTTATCGCAAACGGCTCAAGTCCCGATTGTGAGACGGAAAAAGGCTTCACCTTCACTGAAGTTCAGTTAGCCAAGGACCTAAAAGTTCACTTTTACAATACTCATATGGACACCAGTAACGGCCAGGAGAAAACAGGCCAGTTCAACCAGCTCAAACATTTTATTCAACAAAATTCGGCCGGATATCCAGTGATTGTAATGGGCGACTTTAATGCATGGATTGACAACGGCGGCTGGCAGCCAGGCCCTAATCAGTCGGAGTTGGGGCGCTGGGCTTCCGAGTTGGGCTTAACCTGGTCCTGTAGCCAGGTAAGTTATGCCACAGGTAATACGAATATTAACGATGTAAAGGGCCCCTGTAAGGGTGTTGACCATATTGCTTTTCGCGGCAACTCGCAAATTAGCTTCTCTACCAACCGGTATGATGAAGTCCACCAGAGTATCAGTGATCACAACCCCATTACGGCAACATTAAGTTGGACCAATCACGCTGCCGCCTATTCATCCACTTATGCGAGGGCACATACAGCTTCCCTGCTTAATACCCACCACAACACACGCATTCAGGCTGTCTACGGTGGTAACGATGAGGCAAAAAATATGCCTGCTGCGGCTGCAGAATGGGAGACTTTTACTCTTGCGCTGGAGCAAAAAGGGAACACCCAGCAGTGGGTGGATCACCGCTGTATTCAGAGTGGTGACACGGTTTCACTGCGCGCCCATAACGGTCATTACTTACGTGCCACTCCACATAACAGCCATGATGTCGATGTAAGAGCCAGTGTGCTTTTAGGCTGGGAGAAATTTGTCCTTTACAACCATTCCAACGGATGGGCCTGTTTGAATCAAAATGACAAAATCACTTTGAAAACAGCCCACGGAAAATATGTGATGGCGGACGCAAATCGTAACCTGTCCGCTTCAGATAATCAGTTAGCCTGGGAGTTCTTCCAGGTTGAGCTTGGGAGATAGCATGTCTTCAAATACTTCCAAACAGTTACTTTTGCACTCACATGCTCAAGGAGAAGTAGCTCTAAACTAATGTCCAGTTTTTAGAAGCAATTCGGGCTTGGACGGGCACTTTAATTGTCAAAAGAGCTCGAATTGCATTATTTAGAATCTACCATCCTTAAGCCGGTATTTAGGAAAACTCCTTCACGCAATGAGCGATGGATGCTAGTTTCCCTTATCTCGTGGAGGCTAACACCACAATAAGACCACTAGATTAATTATCGATCGACCATCTTCAATGATCTTCCACCCAAAACTTTGTTAAGTACGGCAGCTAAGCGCACACCACCCTGCTGTAGACGCATTTCTAAGGAATCCCTGCAGCGCAAGAAGTACTTTTCCCCCAATTGAGTTTCATTGGTATATGCCAGTTTATGAGCCAACTGATGGGACTCCTTTGCCCAGTCTGTTGCATCTGTAGACTGCCAAAGCTGGCTCTGGACTGCACCAATTTTTTCTGTCTGTTCTTTTGCATAACCCTGCCAATCGGTAACCACTCTTGAGACAAGATGGATATCCCAAAGAGCGTGTAAATTGGTCTCCTCTCCATAAAAGTGCACGAATACATCGTTGCCACCACGATCCGAATAAAGACCTGTGTGCAGCGGCTGATGAAGATCCCCTACAAAGTGCGCAATAAACATTAAGGCCTCGGCACGCTCTGTCCCTGACCGGGTGCGATCTGCAAGAACTTCTTCAAACTGCTGAATGGCTTTGACAATACACCCTGTTGGAGGGCAATCCCTCTCCGCGTCATAGCTGTTCCAGTCACGGGATAGATTGATATAGTGCATGGGCGCTGCCCAATTATATTGCTCGTTGGAACGAATACGATCCGCCCAGGTGGCTGACTCTGCCAGATGTGGTTCCCCAACCTCATCAAGTAACAATTCAACTTCTGCGGCTACATTAGGTGCCAAATAATACCAAGCGATTTCTCCAACCACTCTATGGCCATCATCTCCCCAAGCATGGGCTTTTAAGGTGCTGAGCAGCCCAACCAATAGAATATTTATACAAATTATTTTTTTTAGGTTAATCATCTCAATCATCCACTGCAGAAATTTGCGGCAAGCTTAATAAACATTTGTGACAAATTGGTATGCATCAATGCCATCTCACGAGCCTGTTACAAAATTGCAACAAATCGTTAACCAGCCCTTCAATTTCACCCGCTAAAAAGCACTCTGGCCGAGACCTGGGGATGAGTCTCGGGAGCCGATTACAACCAGTTCTCTCAAAGCCACGCTGTTGGCCCACTTAAAGACCAGGATTTAGTTATGAAACCTTCTATCTTCCGGCGCATGTGCTTATCCGCCGCGATTATCTCCGCGATTGGTTCAACACATATCTCTTACGCTCAGGAAACTGCCGCAGCCATTCGCGGCTCTATTACTGGTAGCGCAGGCGAAGCCATCAGCGATGCAAAAATTACCGTAGTGCACACGCCATCCAATAGTCGGCGAGTGGCCGAGGTAGGAGAATCAGGACAGTTTAATCTCAGTGGTTTGCGTGTGGGTGGCCCTTATATCGTCAAAATTGAAACCGAACAGGGGGATCGTACCTTTGAAGATATTTATCTCTCAGTAGGCGATACCCTGCCCCTGATGGTATCCCTCGACACAAGTAACCTTGAGGAAGTCAGCGTGCTTGGCCAAGCTATCACTACTTCCCGACTAGCGGTAGGCCCGGCATCTCACTTCAATAGCGATGACCTAGCCAGTGCACCCGCAGTAAACCGCGATATCAAGGACTTGCTACGCCTGGACCCACGAGTTTACATCGACGAAGCCAGTTATGACTCTATTCAATGTACTGGCGCCAACCCGCGCTTCAACAGCCTTACTGTTGACGGGGTGCGCATGAATGACAACTTTGGCTTGAATAGCAATGGCTATCCAACAGAGCGTATGCCCTTCTCATACGATGCAATCGAGCAAGTTGCTGTAGAGCTGGCTCCATTCGATGTGCAATACGGCGGATTCAGCGCCTGTAACATCAATGCAGTGACCAAATCCGGCAGCAATGAGTGGCATGGTTCACTCTTTTATGACTATACCGATGATGGTTTCCGTGGAGACTCTCTTGAGGGTGAAGACTTCCCTGTAGCCAGTTTTGATGAAAAGCGCTACAACGCTACCTTAGGTGGAGCCATTATCCAGGACAAACTCTTTTTCTTCACCGCTTACGAAAATCTAGAAGGTGTCGCTACTTTTGACCGGGGGCCAACAGGCAGTAACTCTCCCTCTGAGGTTGAGGGCGTATCTCAGGAGCAGCTGCAGGAAATCGCGCGCATCGCGAATGATGTGTACGATTATAACCCTGGCGGACTCCCCTCAAGCCTGCCGGAAGAAGATGAGAAATTGCTGATCAAGCTAGACTGGAATATCAGCGATAATCATCGAGCCTCTCTTACCTATAATTACAACGATGGCTACTCTATTGCCGAATCCGACGACGACTACAATGAGCTAGAGCTATCCAATCATTATTATGAGCGCGGTGCCGAACTGAATTCTTATATTGTTCAGCTGTTTTCCGATTGGAGCGATATCTTTTCTACAGAAATGAAGATCGGTTATTCAGAATTGGATAACTGGCAACTCTCTCTCGGTGGTACTGAATTTGGTGAAGTCCAGGTTACCAGTAAGGACGAAGAAGGCCTAAAGAGCGCAACGGTTTACTTGGGATCTGATGACTCCCGCCATGCCAATAAGCTGAGTTACGATAATTTGAGCATAAAACTCGCCGGGCGCTTATTGCTGGGTGAGCACAATCTCACCGCCGGCTACGAACATGAAAGTTTCGATGTATTTAACCTGTTTATTCAGGAAGCACAGGGGGAGTACCGGTTTGCTAGCATCGAAGATTTTGAAAACGGCGTTGCCAGCAAAATTATCTATGAAAATGCTGCCTTCACCAATAATCCCTTGGATGCTGCAGCAGAGTTTGCTTATGACATCGATACTTTCTACCTGCAGGATGAATACACTTTTGCCGAAGTTGATCTCACAGTCGTAGCAGGCTTGCGCTATGACCGCTACAGCAGTGACGATAGGCCGGTGAAGAATCTGGATATCACAGAAACGTACGGTTTCAGTAACCAGCATAATATGGATGGCATAGACCTTTTACAGCCACGTCTCGGTCTCAACTGGAATGTCAATGACAGCCTGGAGCTACACGGTGGCCTGGGCCTATATTCTGGTGGCAATCCCAACGTTTGGATTTCCAACAATTATTCCAACAACGGGGTATTACAGATAGAAACCACCGATAGTAGTGAAACCCCGCTCTTCGATATGGACTGGACTGGCAGTGGCCGCCCCATCTATGACATACCGCAAAATCTATATGACCAGGTTGCCAATGGAGAAGGAAGATCCGGTGGCGTCAATCTAATGGACCCGGATTTCGAAATCCCTTCAGTTTGGAAGTATGCCATCGGTGCTAGTTACGAGTTTGAATCCGGCTATTTGCTTTCTGCTGACTACCTCTATAGCGACTATAAAGATGCAGCCATTGTCCGCGATATATCCCTGCAACAAGTGGATACTGCTGTGGATGAGCGCCCAATTTATGAAAGCGCCAATGGTCGTAGCGGAGACTTTATGCTCACTAACGTAAAAGGAGATTCCGGTTTTTCCAGCGTTCTATCCCTGGGTCTAAGCAAGTCCTTCGACTTTGGTCTCAATGTAGCCTTGGGCTATGCCTACACAGAAGCCGAGGATGTGAATCCAATGACCAGTTCTGTGGCTTGGTCTAACTACACCAAAATTGCAACTATCGATGCCGAGAATCCGGGGGCCGCTACCTCCAACTATGTGGTACCCCACCGCTTCACTCTCAAAATGGACTACGCTCACGAGTTTTTTGCAGGCTATGAAACGCGCTTTACCTTGTTTGGCAGTGCAAATGAAGGGCTACCCTATAGCTATACTTTTGGCGGCGGCTTATTTGGCGATGCAGGCTCCGGCCGCAGCCTACTGTACATCCCAACCGGTAGCGATGACGCAAATGTAGTATTTGCTGAAGACTTCGATACCGAAGCCTTTTTCGCTTTTGTTGATTCTGAAGATCTTGATCGCGGTCAGATTATGGAACGAAATGAAATCCATAGTGATTGGTGGACCAAGTTCGACCTACGTATTGACCAGGAATTACCCGGTTGGCGTGCGGATGACAGGATCAACGCCTACTTTATCGTAGAAAATCTGGGGAACTTGATTAACGATGATTGGGGCGTGATGTATGAAGGAGACTTCCCGCGCTATCAGGCTGCTGTAGAGGCTGATATCGATGATCAAGGCCGCTACGTTTTCAATAAATTCTTAGAGCCATCAGGCCAGACACGGGTTGCTGAACCATCTTATTGGAGTGCTCGTATAGGCGTTCGCTACGAATTCTAACCATAAGAAAGCCGCGGCAATTGCCGCGGCTTTCTATTATCCAATTATTAAATAATCCTAGTTCAGCAACTCTAGGCGCTACCCAACCAACGGGCCAAGGTTTCCCGTAACAGATCCTTGCTCAGGGGTTTGGTTAGATAATCGTCCATTCCTGCCGCTAAACAACGCCCTTCGAATTGTTCTTCCGTGGTACTGGTTAAAGCAACGATTGGTAATCGATCATCAGGCCTGTGCTCTGTTTCCCATCGGCGCAGTATCTCGATTATCTCGGCACTGTGATCGGTATTTTGCTGACAATCTACCAGGGCCAGGTCGTAATGCCCCTCTGATAAACGCAGCAAGGCCTCCTCTCCATTGCTGGCGATATCCACCTGGTAACCGAGTGCCTGCAACATCTCTTCCGTTACCCACTGATGTGGACGGGAGTCCTCCACCAACAGCAGGGAATATTGCCGTGGCTGGTCGGCACCACCTTTTACTACACGCCGAGTAGTTCGCTTGGCGCCGCCAAAGATTCTCTCCACCAGAGTATCGTGTAACTCCTTACGGGTTACCGGTCGTCCCAGATAGAGAGCCGAAGGTACGAGTCTTTGCAATTCCGCAAAAGAGGACTTTTGACCAAAGCCGCCCAGGCATATCAATGGGCAATCACGGTCCTCAGCATGAGTCTTTTCAAAGAATGGTGTAACTGATTCGAAGAGTATCTCATCGCCCATGGCGGGCACCAACATGATCAGTTGCCCTCGCTCCAAAGCCTGCTGAAGGAGCTGCTGTACTTCACACTCGCAACCTTCACACCAGCGCTGGGACTTTACATCCATACCAAAGGAGCGCAGCATCTGCATCAAGCCGGAAATAAACAGGCCCTTTTGGTGTATCAGTAAAACCTCACTATCCTGCAAACGGCGGTCCGGGGTTAAGTAGGTACGCTGATTAGGTTCAATAGTAAATTTGACTACGACCTGGTAGCGGTTACCGTCTTGATTGGAGTGCAGTTGTAGATACCCCCCCATAGCTTCCGCCAGACCCTTGGCGATAGACAGCCCTAAACCTGTAGTTACCTGATTGGTATCCATTCTGGAAAAAGCACCAAACAGCTCGCTCTCATCGGGCAGGATTTCACCGCGGCCGTCGTCTTTCAGAGTAATATTCAACTGCCCTTCTACAGAGGTGATCGGGGTAAAACTCACTTCGCCCCAAAGCTCTCCCCGTTGGGCAATTCCCGTAGCCGAGTCCACCAGATTGCGAATCAACTGAGCTGTTTTACGATTATCGCCAGTGACCATTACCGGCAGGCTGTCATCAATCTGAAAGTTAAATTCCAAAGACTGACTATGGGCTGCTCGCGCAGCGAACTTGAAGGACTTTTCAATGGTTTTGACCAGGTTAAATGGCCCCTGGCGCATACGGATATCTTTGCGAGCAACGCGGGTAAAAAGCCCCACATTGTCCACTAGCTTAAGCTGTTGGCTGCTGGCATTTTTGGCCAGCCCCACCCACTCTTTTTGACGCTCGCTGAGCGGTTCTGCCTCCAAAAGAGACAAGGCCCCCAAGGCATCAGAAAGCTGGCTGCGGAATTCCTGACCAATATTAACAATAAATTCATTCGTCAATTCAACGGCCGCTTCAGAGTGCTTTCGTGCTGCAGCCAGGCTGCTCGCACGCTGCTGCAACTCCTGCATAGCCGACAGACGTTCCCAATAATTCTCCGACTCTCGCCGCCCCTGGTGAGCGGTCAGCCAGATAAAGGCCAGAGTGAGCGTCCCGTAAATAGTGCCGAGGATCATGCCAGAGAAAAGAGCCATCAATGCCGCTGGCAGTAAAGAAGTAACCGTAAACCAAGAGAGAAAACGGTGATAAGGCGAGAATACCGTGGTCACGCTGGAGCAGAAGATGACGGTATAGATCCACAGGAAGTGGGTCTCTGGGGCAAACCCCATATAGTAAACAAAATAGAATAAAGTCAGGCCCCACCAGATAGAGCCAAGAATCGATACAAAAAAGTAATGATTACGCCAGCGATTGGGTCCCGAACTATACAAATGACCAAAACGAAAAACGTAGTAACCGCGGATCAGCGTGAGAACCACTAACCCGGCCCCTAGAATCAGCAATAAGCGCGGAGCCTCCAGGCGCATATCTCCGATAGTGGCCGCGATCAAAAATGCACAGAATGAGAGCACCATGCCTCGCCGGCTATATTTGGCGATACGCATATCGGTGGCTCGGCAAATACGCCGATCCTTCTGCACCTTGAGTTCAGGGCGATCAAATAATGTCATAGCGACCTTCCCTGGAGCATTGGGTATCCGGTGACATAGAGGTCCCTAGCCTATCCCAAGTACTTCAACCAGTACTGTTTTTATAATAAAGCCGAGCAGTCCAAGACCGAGTGCCAGAAACAGGATAAAGGTGCCAAACCTACCCGCTTTAGAATCCTTGGCCAGGTTCCAGACGATAAACACCATGAATAAGATTAGTGCGCCAATTCCCAACCACAGGGAATACTCTTCAAACTGCTCAAAAGTCATGCAAATCTTCGCTTGTAAAAATTGGCGCGCATTGTACAGCGCTTAACAGCTACAGGTAAGACTTGGCCGAATACAGTCGGTCAGCTCACCCATTAACATGACTGGCAGTTCAAGCACCCTGATAATAGTCACCATCTTCCTGCGCGTGGGTTCCACAGCGCAAACGACGCACTTCCTTCTCACGATAGCGGCTATCGTGCCAACATCTTGGTAGTGGCTCACCAGACAGAAAACATAAGTCTGTTTTATCGAAAACTTCTGGGTCTTGTACCTCTTCCCCCCACAGATAGCGGCCAACTACCGTGAGCTCATAGGGATTCGAGAGTGTGACAACATCTGCCACCTCAACCAAGTGCTTGGTGGTTACATCTTTAAAAAGCATAGTGGCACCTTTTTCCACTTCCCATCTTCAGTATAGGGCTTTTAGCGACAATTCTGGCTAAATTAGGGTTTATTGAAAAGATGTAAAAAAGAAATGCAGCTACAGGGCAAGGAGGAGCACATAATTGTAAAGAGCTTGTGATCTGCAGAACACATATGGATTGATAAGGAGAAGCCTAATCTTATCCGGACTTCTCCAAATTCTATAGAAAATGATAGGGCTCCTTTAGCCCTCAATAGTCAGGCGAGCGGAAACCATACCCTGCTCCGGCAAGGCATCAAGGTTGATGGTGCGAACACCCAATTGTTCTTTCATCAGCTGGTTTAGCCATGGCTGAAGATCCTGATAGCGCACCTCCTCAACCCATAGACGAATACGATTTTCCCCTTCGGGCTCAAATCGTTTAATCGTGACCCGGTTTTGCTTGGCCGCATTAGTTACCCGCTGCAACAAAGTGCCGGAAGCCTGGCCGCCCCCACTATTGGGTTTAACACGGGAGAGCACGGGTCGCTGGGACTCCATCCACTGAACCAGCTCCTGTGACTCCTCTGCTCGCGCGCGAGACTCATCGAAAAAACCTTTGGCCGGACTGTAAAGGCCATAGACAATAAAAAGCGCCCCGGCAAAAAGACTAAGGATGCTCAAGGCGCGTTGATCACTGGGTGACATCGCCTGCCACTTCTGTTTCCACTGCTCGATTTGTTCTTTCATTCTGCTTTAAATACCGAATTCTTTCGCCTTATACCTTGCGCCTCTAGCGCACACGCACCCGCCCGGATACGCCCGTCTTCAACTCATTGGCACCAAGTAAATCTGCACGCAAACCATTGCCAGACAGCTTGCTGACAAAAGTGTCCAAATCTGAGAGGTTCTGTGCCTTAAGCTGCAATACCATTTCACCGCGCTGGCCATCAAAGCGAAGTGATTGAAGTTGCAACTCTTTACCTCGCTGTTGAGTCCACACCTTACTGAGCTGCTGCATATGGGTGGTAAAGGCGCCGCCCTGATTCCCCGCATTTTTTAAGAAGCCATTTAGCTGCCTACGCATCTGGGCCGAGGGACGTACATTGGGGAACATCTCTGTGAACATGGCTCTAGCCTGCTCTTCTGCCTGCTCAGCCTGCCAGTGGTAGTAGGCCCCAGCACCGACAAAAAACAGAAGTTGTGCGGCAAAACAGAAGGCGGCTACTTTGGCCGGCTTTAGCCACCATACCGACTCAGTTTTGCCGCTGGCTAGTTGATAATCCCCACTGAGCAAATTACTAAGTTTGCCGGGCTTATAACGCTCAAGAAAAACTTCTTCAGGTGGGCGCTGATTGACTTGTAGGCGATCGGCAAAAAGTGATTCCAGCTCGGCAACAACAAGACCGTCCTCTTCACCGCCACCCAGTAACAGGAGTTCTTTGCCCTCTTCCCCTTCCTCCTCATCAGCACCTTCTTCAGAAGCATTATCTACGTCAAGAAGGGAGCCTAACAGAGGCTGGAGGTATTCGCGGCGGATCGACAATCCCTGCCCCGTCGACTGCCAAAAATGAGCCTGCTCTCCATCCAACCAAAGGGAAAGGTCAATATCGAGTAGATCCAATAGTAAATATTCTGGTAATGCCGCAGTCAAAGGCCAGCCGAGTCGCTCCACCTGGCTGTGCAAAATTTCCATTTTGTCTTTGGAAATCGCGTAAATGCTACAGATATCACCATTGCGAGGCGCACAGACAAAATGCAGATCTTCTACATCCTCCGCAAGCTGCTCTTCGACCATATAGCCAATAGCGTTGGCCTGACGTCTAGCTGCTTTGGGGATAGATTCAACGCCACTCCAAACCCAGTTACCAGGCAGAAGTAGCAGCGCCTTGCTGCCCTCTGGCAAGTTCAACGCTGGGTGGATGTCGGGTACAGCCGATGCCTCAAACTCTGGATTGAAGGCTGAAAGGAATTCATCATCCAGAGCAGCTTCACACCAAGAGCCATTCTCCCACTGATGTAAGGTGAGCCCACCGGCGCCAGTTTCAGAGAGCCGCAGCAAGACCAAAGCTGGCTTGGGTGGCACTGCAGGCATGCCGATTTCAGTTACGCTTTTCTTTTTAAACATACAATCTTATTGGCTATCTACTATCTAGACTCGCTACGGTGCCTTGTAGTCGAGTAATTCCTGCATCATTGCACCAGAAAAAGTGCGCCGCTGGCGCTGTACAACTTTGACTTCACCGTCCCCGCCCTCATCGAGCCATAGAGACGTCTCCCAATACTGGCGGTAGTCTTCACTATCTCCCAATTGGACAGCAATACGCGCCAGAAAGTGCTGGCTATGAAACACAAACTGGTTGGTGTTGTTGAAGCCATGAGAGGACAAATCCCCCGACTGGCTGAGGATGCCGCCAGACTCTCGAAACAGCAGCAACTTACTCACGCTAGCAGAGGGGTCCACCGCTTCCAAAAGCTCCTGAGAAGCCAGGTTGACATTGATCTTGCTTCCAGTCTCCGGCAGCGCACACAGGAATGGAGCCAGCTTCTGCCAGTCTTCCGGCTCCATACCCTGTACAGAAGACAGTTCCGATATATCACTGATTAAGGTGTCTGGGGTGCGATGGGCAAGATCCCTACCGAGATAGCCATCGTCCTCGGTTGCTGAAGAACGCGGCGTGTCGTTGTCATCCATCCAGTCGGCAATAGTCCCGGCTAAGTCTGATTTTCCTGTAACATTACTCACCAGTCGGCGAAAAATATCAAACTGATCGGTGCCGTTACCGCTATCGACAAGATTATTTACATTAAAGCAAGAGTTTAAGTCTTTAATATTTATGCGTATTTTTCCGTTATCAGGATTGAACTGCAACGCCGGTGCTGCCCAGGCCTCAAGAGCGTGATCGGCAGGTTGGGCAGCGTCTTTATCCTCTTCATAATCCTTGAGAAGCGCCACCCTACTCCAGGCCTCAGCCCCAGCGACAAACTCGGCTAATTGCGAATTGGCCAAAAGAGCACCGCTTCGGGTGATGGAAATCTGATCGCGGGTAATGGCGTGCGAGACCAGGGCAATTGCAATCACCATTACAAGTAAAACGGTAATTAAAGCCACGCCCCGCTGGCGGCGAAAAGTCTTTATCGACTTAGAGCCGCTCATCGTTACCACCTCCGCCGGAATTATCCCCACCTGAATTGCCGTCGTTTGAGTTGTTCCCACCTCCAGAGTTGTTCCCCCCTCCATTACCACCGTTGCCGGAATTAGCTCCAGGAGGACTGAACTCTACAGTTGAGAAGGAGAATACGCGGCGTATTTCACCGTACTGACGAGTCATTAACACGAACTCGATAGCCTTTGGCAGGCGGCTATCTGCACTGGTAGTAGATGCTGTAGTACCGGCTGGCGGCCATTGGGCAACCCAGGCATCTGAGCTAGGGTCAAAATATTGTAAAGTCAGGCTCTCCACACCGGCGAGCAGAGGTTCAACAATTGGCTCGGAATCAGGGCCTCGGTCTAAAACTTGCCAGCGACTGCGCAATAACAAAGCCCCAGGATCTTCCTCTTCAGTAAAGGAGCTGCTTCTCTCATCGTCTTCTGGGTAGCCGATACTATAACCCAGCCGCTGAAGTTCACCCCGAGGCTCACCAATAAGGTTTGCCGCCCCAAGGCGGGTAAATTCGAATTCGTCCTGATCACCGCGCAAAGCGGGTTCATAGCCCGTATAGGCATTTTTAATCGGTCGCGCTGTTACCTGGCGTAGGTCCTCCTCCAGACGATAGAGAGCCATGGAAAAACGGCGCAACTCTTCTGCACGACGCTCAACAACACTGTCGGAATTATGGAAAACTTCTAGAAGGGAAAACGAACCAACACTGATAATCGCCACCAGCACCAGTACGACGAGCACTTCTACCAGAGTAAAGCCTGACTGGCCCTTTATTGGAGAAATCTGCATAGAAGCTACTCCTGCGCCGCCCAGGCATCCAGTGTCAAAGTTGGGTTTTCGGCATCGGGGTAACCCACTTGAATCACGATATGGCGAAGGCGCTCTTCGCTGGTTGCCTCTACCTTTGCGGTCACTTCCCAGTCTCTCTCCGCAAAGGACATTTCCTCTTTTTTCTCACCAATCGGGGGCCAGGGAGTTTGTACTCTAATTTGCGAAAGTACCTGTTGAGCGACCCAGTTAGCTGCGAGCCGCTCCTCCATAACTCTTTGGCGCTGCACGCTGCTCTGCATAGTACGCAATACGCTGGCGGCAATAACCCCAAAGATGACCAGGGCGATCAAAACCTCAACCAGGGTGAAACCGCCCTGTCGGGCCAGGGAATTGCGCTTAAAGATCATCGGCTTGCCACTCTAGCTGCAAGCCATAGAGGCTACTGTAAGAAATTGTCGCGCCACGAGAGAAGTCACCATCCTCGACCAGAAAAACGGCTAGTTTGATCGGGAGAACTTCACCACTCGATAAAGCGACAAACTGCGGCTTGATCTTCTCCTCATCGCTCTGCTCTTCAGCAAACTCTGTGGATTGGGTGGAAGGCAGTTCCGCCTCTTCAAGCACCTCCAAACGAACGATAGCGGGAAGCTCATGAGCCGCAAATCGCTGGCTGCGCCGACCGGCAGCAGCCATATCGGGAGCCTGCCAAGTCATTGAAGTGGGATCAAATCGCACTACCGTATAAGACTCGGGTTCAAGCACTACGCCGTAATGGGCTTTATCTATCAGGGCACGGTCCGCGACAAGCTGCAACAAGGCGGAGAGACGTTGAGTCTCCCCTTCCCAGACACGCACCCCGGAACTGCCCAGGGACATCATGGCCATGCCAGCCAAGCTGGCGATGATAACAATCACCACCAGAATCTCGACCAGCGTGAAACCCTGATTACGCTTGAGCCTACTGCGGGCTGATCGCCTATACATCGATTGCTGATTGAACCGAGTTACAGGTCAGCGGCAAAAATATCGGCGGCTTCACCCTCTCCACCAGGCTTACCATCTGCACCCAGGGAGAACAAATCGAATGCGCCGGCACTGCCGGGGCTGATGTACTGGTAGTGATTACCCCAAGGGTCCTTGGGCGCTTTCTTTAAGTAAGGCTCAGTCCAGTTTTTAGCTTCGGGAAAACCGGAGGGACGGGAAACTAGAGCTTCCAAACCCTGGTCAGAACTTGGGTAAACAAAGTTGTCCATGCGGTACATGTCGAGGGCAGTCTCGATAGCACGAAGGTCAACGCGAGCGGCCTTCATACGGGCTTCACCAGTTTTGCCCAAAACACTGGGAACCACCATGGCGCCGAGAACACCGAGGATCACAATCACCACCATGACTTCAATCAAGGTGAAGCCACCACTTCTGCGTAGGTTTCGCATTTTTTTCTCCAAGTTCAGCTGAAAGCTGGGAACCCCCAGGGCCACGAAGGGAATCGTGGCCCCAATTTAAAAATATTCAGTTTTTGTAAAAAGAGATCTATCTACACTCTCAAAGCAGTAAGAAGCCGAGCACCCCTACTAAGCCGAGTCCAATAAGTACCCTTGAGGCCTCGCGTAGGGTAAAGCCACGGCTGTTTAGTAAGGATTTCATCTTCCCCTCCTAAATAACCTGCATCCTGAATCTGTGGACTTCACTACTTTGAACTCTACATAGCCAGTTCGTTCATGCTCATAATTGGCATCATGATGGCCATCACGATAAATAGTACGATAGCGGCCATAACAAGCAACATCAGCGGTTCGAACAAGCTCACAAAAGCAGTCACCGCCCCCTGAAGGTCTTGCTCCTGGGACTCCGCAGCCCTCTGCAGCATTTCGTCCAGGGTGCCAGAAGACTCACCACTGGCGATCATATAGATCATCATTGGCGGGAAATACCCAATATCCTCCATAGCTCGGTGCAAACTACCGCCCTCACGTACCGTCTTCTGTGCAGTTTCCAGACGATCCTTTAAGAACTCATTGGTCATTACCCCGCGAGCAATACCCATTGCCTGCACCAGTGGGACACTACTGCCGGTAAGGATCGCTAAGGTTCCCACATAACGGGCACTCTGCGCACCGCGAACCATCCAACCAATTACCGGCAGGTCCAATAGGCGATGGTGAAACTTATATTTGATCGCCGGGCGGCGCAGCATAATGACCACACCCGCAATAATGGCCCCTAGCGCTGGAGGCACCAGCCAGCCCCAGGCGGCAATAAAGTCACTCATTGAGACCAGTATCCGAGTGGGCAGCGGCAAAATTTGTCCTGTGCCGGTGAAGACCTCAATGACATCCGGCACCACATAAACCATCAGGCCAGTAACCACGAGGACACAGATAAATACCAATACCATGGGGTAAATAAGTGCCAATTGCACTTTCTGACGAAACTGCTGCTGCCCCTCGGTGTAATCTCCCAAACGTTCCAGCACCGCATCCAAGTGTCCGGAGTGCTCACCGGCCTCCACGGTAGCCCGGTAGAGCTTGGGGAAAGCCTTGGGGAAACACCCAAGGGCCTGGGCAAAACTGTGGCCCTCCAAAATCTTTCCGCGCACCGCCAGCACTACCCGCCGGATTTTCTGGTTGCGAGTCTGGTTGGCAATTGCCCCTAGGGTCTCCTCCAACGGAATACCGGCGCGCAACAAAGTGGCAATTTGGCGGGTAAGCAGGGCCAGATTTTTAATGCTGAGCCCGGGACTTCCGGACATAAAACCGCCAGCACTCTTCTCAGATTGCTCGGCGGCAGGGGTAACATCCAGAGGCACCATGCCTTTAGCACGCAATTGCTGCCGCGCCGAACGGGCACTATCGGCCTCTAGGGTTCCCTTGCTTTTTCGACCGGATGCCGCGAGGGCTGTGTACTCAAACGCTGCCACGATTAAGACTCCTGGGTTACCCGCATGACTTCTTCAAGGGAAGTCCTGCCGGCCAGGACCTTGGCAATACCGTCATCGCGGATACTCGGCCCCAATTTACGTGCTTCTGCCACCAGCTTGCTCTCGGAGGCTCGATCGTGGATCAGCTGGCGCATGATTTCATTAAGCGGCACCAACTCATAAATACCGATTCGGCCCACATAGCCGCTATGGTTACATTCATCACAACCATTGGGGCGGTAGATGAGAGCATCTTCAGCGGGAGCGACGCCGAGCACTACCCTCTCCCCTTCATCGGGAACATGGGGCTGCTTACAGGTAGGGCAAAGCACCCTGACCAGGCGCTGTGCCAGAACTCCAATCAAGCTGGAGGACAGCAAGAAAGGTTCGATGCCCATATCCATCAGACGGGTAACAGCACCAAGTGCAGTATTGGTATGCAGGGTTGAGAGTACCAAGTGACCAGTCAAACTCGCCTGGATGGCGATCTGCATAGTCTCAAGATCTCGAATCTCACCAATCATCACCACATCCGGGTCCTGACGCAAAATTGCGCGCAAGCCCCGTGCAAAAGTCATATCTGCCTTGGTGTTGACCTGGGTCTGTCCAACCCCTTCCAGGTTGTATTCGACCGGGTCTTCCACCGTCAGGATATTTTTTTCGCGGCTGTTAATGCTGCCGAGGCCGGCATAGAGAGTGGTCGTTTTACCTGAGCCCGTCGGGCCCGTAACCAGAATAATGCCGTGTGGGTGAGCCAAAAGCTCAGTCATGACATTGTGGTCCCGCTCGGACATGCCAAGTTTGGACAAGTCCATTTTACCCGCTTGCTTGTCAAGCAGGCGCATCACCACCCGTTCACCTGCCGAGGACGGCATGGTGGAAACACGTACATCGACTTCACGCCCGGCCATCAGCAGCGAAATACGGCCATCCTGCGGAATACGCTTTTCAGCGATATCCAGCTTGGCCATTACCTTGATACGGGAAACCAATAGCGGAGCCAGGGCGCGCCGAGGCTGCAACACCTCGCGCAGCACGCCGTCTACCCTAAAACGCACAATCAAGCTTTTTTCAAAAGTCTCAATGTGAATATCCGAAGCCCCCTGTTTCAGGGACTCCGCAAAAATCGCATTGATCAGCTTAACGATGGGCGCATCGTCTTCCTGCTCTAGTAGGTCTTCTGTTTCCGGTAGCGAATCTACAACTGCGGCCAAATCCAAGTCATCACCCAGCCCCTCGACTTCGGAGAGGTTGCCCCCCTCACGGTTTTCGTAGAGGCGCTGCAAGGCTACCTGGAAAATTTCATCTTCCACCGACTCCAGGCTTACCGCACCACCATTGATACGTTGCACCTCGGCAATCGCAGAGGGGCTCAGCGGTGCAACGTATTGGCACAGCGGGCGCCCCTCCTGCTCCAGTAGCAGGACCTTGTGGCGCTTAGCGAAAGCATATGGAAGGCGACGAATTGCTGGAGTCCCTGTTCCTGTATCAACCGTCATTTAGATTCTTCTACCTCCAGCACCTCAACCTCACCATCCAACACTTCAACCTCGCCAGGTACTCCCTCAAGGGCGTCTTCCAGGTTGTCAACGGCATTGATAGAACCATCTACCGGCGCTGGGCTTTCGTTATAAGTTCCTGTTGGCGGCATCAGGTCAGGCAGTGCATCACCGCGGTGCCAATCCCACAGCAGGCTCGTTCTGTCTTTCAAGAAGATCTGCTTCTGCTGCATATCCATGTAGCGTTTGCGGGTTTCTTCATAGCCAGCCAACTGGGTGCTCAGAATCTTGGGCTTCAGGAACACCATCAAATTAGTTTTTACGACTTTCTTGGTGTTGTTTCGGAACAGACGCCCTATTCCTGGAATATCCCCCAACAGAGGCACTTTCTGCACGGAGTCAGTAACATTATCTTCTATCAGCCCACCCAAAACCAAAATCGCACCATCATCAATCAATACCTTGGTGCGAATTTCACGTTTACTAGTAACGATGTCCGAGGCACCCACAGCGGCATCAGCAGCAGCGGAAAGCAGGTTTTCAACCTTCTGCTCAATTTCCAAAGTTACCGAGTTATTGTTATTTACACGTGGAGTGACTTTGAGGGTGGTACCAATATCTTCCCGCTGAATAGTGGTGAAAGGGTCGTCATTGCTACCGGACAACAATTGCTCACCAGTAATAAAGGGTACATTCTGCCCGACGAGGATTTCAGCCTCTTCGTTATCCAAAGCCATAATGGTCGGCGTAGACAGAATATTGGTATTGCCCGCTGTGGCAAGCGCATTCACTGCAACTCGGATATCACTTCCACTCAAATAGCCTAAATGTAATGCATTCGCGCCAGTGATACTCGTGAAAGGAAGGGAGAACGGATTGATATTCCCATCTCCGTCTTCAGCCGGTAGGTTGTTCCAGCCGGCAACAAGGTTTTCATCACCCGTGATCCAGCTGATACCAAGGTTATTATTGGTATCCTCTTTAACCTCGACAATAATGGCCTCAATCAGCACCTGAGCACGACGTACATCCAGCCGTGCGATCACGCCTTTCATTGTTTCCAGTAGTGCCGGAGGCGCGGTGAGAACCAGCGCATTGAGGGATTCGTTGACCTGAATACTGACTTCAACGTTCGCAGCCTGCTGGTCTTTTTCTGTATTCTGAATACTACCGCTCATGCCTTCCAGAATTGGTTTCAGGTCGGCGGCATTGGCATACTGAACATAAACCACAGCCGTATTGCCATCACCATCCAGCGGCTGGTCCAAGCGGGCAATAACGGTTCTGATCTGCTGGCGTGTTACTGGGTCACCGGTCAAAAGAACGCTATTGGAACGCTCGTCCACTGCGATTCGCAACGGCTGAACTTCCCGGCCAGCGCCCTTGCCACCAGACGCCTGCAACAAGTCATTGAGAATTTGCTTCACTTCTTTGGCGGAAGCAAACATCAGTGGCACCACTTCAATGTCGATGGCACCTGCACGATCGAGCTGTTTTACCAATAGAACAATCTGGTCAATATTCGCAGCACGATCAGCAATAATCAGGGTATTGGTATCAGCATAAGCTGCCAGGTGGCCAGTCTGAGGAATCAGCGGGCGCAACATAGCGATCAACTGGGAAGCTGAGATATTCTCAACTCGAACAGTACGAACGACTAATGATTCGGCCGGCGCACGGGTATTTTCATCAGCAACCGGAATCGCCTGCTGCTTGGCAAGGGCATCGGGTACCACTTTCCAGGTACCACCCTGCTCTACCAGGCTGAAACCATTTACTTGAAGCACCGACATAAAAACATCGAAGGCTTCATCATGTGTCATAGGGTCACCGGCAACAACGGTGACTTTTCCCTTTACATTGGGGTGGACAATTATATTTTTTCCGGTGAAATCCGCTGCCCAGTTAATCAGGTCGCGAACATCGGCATTGTCGAGAGAAAGGGTAACTCTCTCCGGGCCCTGAGCCAGCGTTGCAGTAGACACAAAAAAACTAAACCCGACCGCAATCAGCCGTCGATAAAACATCTTCATCATTATTTATCTGGCTCTAGTAAATGTTCAAAAAACTCAAAACAATCTAGTTAGACAGTTTTTATTGGGGCTGGCGCTGAGCACGACGCTCACGGGCCAGTTCACGCAGCTTTTCCATCCGCTCTCGAATACTTTCCTGGCTCGCCTCACGTCTTGAGGAACTTCCCGCACTACTACTTTGCCTAGATTTGCGTGACAGGCTTGAGTAGTTTTTCAGCGGGACATTGGGGCGGCCATCCATCTCGGGATATGTCAGCTTTTCCATCCTGCCATTACGACGAAGAACTACATGGTCTACCTCAACAGAATAAAGTTCTGCGCCACCAGGAAGGGAATCCCCCACATACAAACGCTTTGCAGGCTTGCCTTTTTCGGCAACCAGGGCGCTGGCTTTACTCTTGTCCGAATTATCCAAAACGCCAGAGAGGACGATGTTCAGCTGGGTTATAGGGAGGTTGGAGAGATCAACTTCGGGAACAGCTTCTTGCTTCTTGGCTTCGGCATAACCAAAGAAGGGAGTGTTCGGTATTGAAGCTGCCTGGGGGGCACTCACACGACTATCATTGCGCTCGGCCAGCAGAGACTCTTCCGGCTCTGCAGGAATCAGTAAAGAGCCATAGGCAAGTAGATTGCCAGATACCCACAGCAACCCCACCGCAGATGCCGCCATGGTGCCACGAGAGAGCGATCTGCGTGAATCGCCCTGGCTAAAGCCTTTACCGACTGAGCCAATGGCTCGCTTTAATGGGGACATGAACATACCCACATACAAGTTCAACTTTCTTAGGTTATTGGTTTTTGACGCCTATTTTGTTGCCTTCGCCTTCGAAAGGCAACGCTCCTGCCCAGTTAAACGTTGCAAACCAACACTTCGTCCCCGAAATTGCACACTAGTTCCGTAGTCCAGAAGCCAAAAATGAGAAAAGGCGACAATACGCCGCCTTTTCCAGTACTGATCAGTATACTAATCAGAAATTACAGCTTTGCTTCCAGCTCGGGGACTGCTTCAAACAAATCTGCCACCAAGCCGTAGTCAGCAACGGAGAAGATTGGAGCCTCCTCATCTTTGTTGATAGCCACAATAACCTTGGAATCCTTCATGCCAGCCAAATGTTGGATGGCACCGGAAATACCAACGGCAATGTACAAGTCCGGAGCAACGATCTTACCGGTTTGGCCAACTTGCATATCATTTGGCACAAATCCAGCGTCTACTGCAGCGCGTGAGGCGCCAACCGCCGCACCCAGCTTGTCTGCCAACTTGTACAGCATCTCGAAGTTGTCGCCATTCTGCATACCGCGACCACCGGAAACTACCACGCTAGCGGCGGTAAGCTCAGGGCGGTCGGATTTAGCAAGCTCTTCTCCTACGAAAGAAGAAACACCGGCGTCATCGGCAATATCTACAGCCTCAACAGCTGCACTTCCACCTTCTGCAGCCACTGCGTCGAAAGCAGTAGTACGAACGGAAATCACCTTAATGGCGTCAGAGCTCTGCACGGTCGCGATAACGTTGCCAGCGTAGATTGGACGCTTGAAAGTATCGGCACTCTCTACAGAGATAATGTCAGAGATCGGTTGAACATCCAGCAGCGCAGCGGCACGCGGCAGCATGTTTTTACCGGTGGTAGTGGCTGGCGCCAGGATATGGCCGTAATCTTTTCCCAGATCGGCAACCAGCTTGGCAACGTTTTCAGCCAACTGGTGCTCGTAAGCAGCGTTGTCAGCCAGCAATACTTTGCTTACGCCATCAACTTTAGCAGCGGCGTCTGCAACAGCAGAACAGCCTGCGCCAGCGACTAGGACGGCGATGTCGCCACCGATAGCCTTAGCTGCGGCGATAGTGTTGAGCGTAGCGCCCTTCAGTTCGGCGTTGTCGTGTTCAGCAATAACCAGGATGCTCATCAGATTACCTTCGCCTCGTTTTTCAGTTTCTCTACCAGTTCCGCCACGTCGGCAACTTTAACGCCAGCCTGACGCTCTGCTGGTGGCTCGACTTTCAGGGTTTTAGTGCGAGGAGCGATGTCTACACCCAACTCATCGGGAGTAGTAGTATCGAGAGGCTTCTTCTTGGCCTTCATGATATTCGGCAAAGATGCATATCGTGGCTCATTCAAACGCAGGTCGGTAGTCACGATAGCTGGCAGCTTCAGCTCAACAGTCTGCAGGCCGCCATCGATTTCACGGGTTACCTTCACAGCGTCGCCTTCTACAACCACTTCGGAAGCAAAGGTGCCCTGCCCCATACCAGTCAATGCGCCCAGCATCTGGCCAGTTTGGTTGTTGTCGCCATCGATAGACTGCTTGCCGAGAATAACCATTTGCGGCTCTTCTTTATCGACAATCGCCTTCAGGCACTTAGCCACAGCCAGAGGCTGCAGTTCGGCATCGGTCTCAACCAGAATGCCTCGGTCGGCTCCCAGCGCCAGTGCTGTGCGAATTTGCTCCTGGCTCTGCTTGGGACCCATGGAAACGGCGACTATCTCACTAACAACGCCTTTTTCCTTCAAGCGAACCGCCTCTTCTACTGCAATTTCGCAGAAGGGGTTGATAGACATTTTGACGTTGGCAGTATCAACGTCAGTGCCGTCCGCCTTGGGGCGAACCTTGACGTTGTAGTCGACAACGCGTTTCACAGCTACAAGAACTTTCATGGAAATCCCGTCTCAAATATGCTTTTTAACAGCCGCGACTGACGATTCTCATCGCGAACGGATACGGTGTTCTGGTCAAACAGGTGTTTGAACGGCGTGTATGGTGGCGGTTCTATACCGCAAAATCAATAGCCAAATAGAAGTGACTTCTGCCATTCATGCAATCTATTTCAGGAAATAGAGACCATCTATTCAGCTTCCCTAAGCTGTTGAAATACAGCACATTTGCCATAGCAAATGAATAGTCATGCAATTGGTAGGGTTGAATAAACGCCTATATAATCCGCCCTCTATATAAATGATAAGGCCGGAATGGCCGCAAAAAGTTGAATACAACTGCTGAGGAGAGTGCCGTGGAACGCGAATCAATGGAATACGATGTAGTGATCGTGGGTGCCGGTCCGGCCGGATTGGCAGCGGCCTGCCGTATTCGCCAGCTCAATGAAGATGTCTCAGTATGCGTTGTGGAGAAAGGTTCCGAGGTCGGCGCCCACATTCTCTCCGGCGCAGTTTTTGAGCCAACTGCTCTAAATGAGCTATTCCCAGACTGGAAAGAGCGCGGCGCCCCGCTGAACACAGAGGTCAAGGGCGACGATATCTACGTTCTACGCAGCGATGAGAATTCCATCAAAGTGCCCAACATGTTTGTGCCAAGCACCATGCACAATGAGGGCAACTACATTATCAGCCTCGGTAACCTTTGCCGTTGGTTGGCCGAGCAGGCAGAGAACCTGGGGGTGGAGATTTTCCCCGGCTTCGCCGCTGCAGAAGTTCTGTACAACGAAGATGGCTCTGTAAAAGGTATTGCCACCGGCGATATGGGTATTGGCTTAAATGGTGAGCAGAAAGACTCCTATATGCCAGGCATGGAGCTGCACGCCAAGTACACTCTTTTTGCCGAAGGCTGTCGCGGCCATCTGGGCAAGCAACTGATCGAGCGCTTCAAGCTGGATACAGATGCCGATCCGCAACATTACGGCATTGGCGTTAAGGAAATCTGGAAAGTTCCTGCGGACAAACACCAGCAAGGCCTGGTAGTTCACACAGCAGGCTGGCCTTTGGAGCAAAGCGGCACCCACGGTGGTGGTTTCCTTTATCACCTGGAAGACAACCAGGTTGTGGTTGGCCTAATTACCGATCTCGCTTACAGCAATCCACACGTAAGCCCCTTTGACGAATTTCAGCGTTACAAACATCATCCGGTAATCAAACAATACTTGGACGGTGGTCAGCGTGTCGCTTACGGTGCACGTGCCATTGTTAAAGGTGGACTGCAATCTCAGCCGAAGATGACCTTCCCTGGCGGCCTGCTGATCGGCGACAACGCCGGCACCCTGAACTTCGCCAAGATCAAGGGCAATCATACCGCGATGAAGTCCGGCATGATCGCCGCTGAGTCCGTAGTGGAAGCCCTTGCCGCAGAGCGCAACAGTGAAGAGCTGACCGACTACACCACCAAGTATCGTGACAGCTGGGCCTGGAAAGAGCTGCATATGCAGCGCAACTTCGGCCCGGCACAACACAAGTGGGGCAACATCCTCGGTTCAGCTTACGCATTTGTCGATATCAATATCTTCAAAGGCAAGCTGCCCTGGACCCTGCGCGACACCAAAGCTGACCATGCACAACTGAAACCGGCTGCGGACTGCGCAAAAATTGATTACCCCAAGCCCGATGGCGTACTCAGCTTTGACAAGCTCTCCTCTGTGTTTATTTCTAACACCAACCACGAGGAAGACCAGCCTTGTCACCTAACCCTGAAGGATCCGGAGATTCCGCTTAACCACAATCTGCCGATTTATGATGAACCGGCTCAGCGTTACTGCCCTGCAGGCGTTTATGAAGTGGTTGAAGATACCAACGGCAAACGTTTCCAGATAAATGCACAGAACTGTGTGCACTGTAAGACCTGTGACATCAAAGACCCAACCCAGAATATTGTCTGGGTTACTCCAGAAGGTGGCGGCGGCCCCAACTACCCAAATATGTAAGCAGTTTGCTTTCTGGCGCCTTCGGGCGCCATTTTTGTATCCGCGTTATTAGTCAGCGCTCTTCTAAGAACGCAAAACCAGATGAACTCCTGCTCCCAGAAGTCGGAAGCAGGATTTAGCAGGCAGAAAATCAGAATTTATACTGAGCACTTAAGGCAAAGAATTGGCCAAGCTTCTCTTCGAATACGATGACGCCATCACGCTCAATCTCGATAGACTCATCCAACAAATTTTGCATCTTGGCTTTTATTGTCATTTCTTCGATGGGATACCAGGAGTAAGTCAAATCCAAAGAATGAAAAGGTTGTTCATATGAGTCTGGATCGAGTTTACGGCCGGCGAGATGCAACCTCTCACCAAATACGTTATACCCCAATGTTGCCGAATGGTTGCCATCAGGACTATCAAAGCCCAAAAGCATATTCACGACAAACTCCGAAGCCCCCGTCATTTCCCGCTCAGGATTCGTAGGCGCATCAGCCTCACCCCCCGCAACCAATTCCGTCTCCTGCAAAGTGACGTTGCCCTGCACAAAGAAACTCTCCATCGAGTCACCCAGGAAGCCGAGCTGCTTCATGCCCTCGATTTCAATACCGGTAATTTCTCCAGACTCGGCATTAATAATTTCCCTGGCTACATTGGTATCACTGGAAGCCGCTTCAAAAAATTCTATGGGGTCAATAACATCCTTATAAAAAGCGGAAACCGTTAAGTTGTCCCCACTATCGAAGAACCATTCGGCACGCAGATCATAATTATGGATTTCAGAGGGACGAACACTGGGGTTACCTTTGACCTGCTCTCCAGTAATAGGATCGATATAATACGCATCGGTAATTTCACGAAGATCCGGCCGTACAGCTGTCTTTGAGACTCCAAAACGAAGCTGAAAAGTCTCCGTCCAAAACTCTCCCATATAAGTCAGTGAGAAAGATGGATAAATGTCATCTTCAGAATATACGGCTTCCAGCAGTTCTTTCGGGTCAGTTATTACTTGAGGGTCATCTATGGTGTAGCCATAAGGATTCCACTCAAGTGCCACTTGACTGTAATCCTCCCAGCGCGCCCCAGCCGAAATTCGCCAGGTTTCAAATAATGTCCAATCGAATTTACCAAATACTGCATCTGTAGCCGTAGCTGCTAAATAGCTTTGCTTGTTACTTCCCGCCAAGTCGAAAACGTAGTCATTTCCATTGTTGGTGATATTTTCATCACCAAATACCTCGCCCAGCGGGCCAACGAGTACATCTTCAGTAGCCACACTGAAGATATCTAGGCGCAGCTCAGTTTGCTTGTATGAGCGCCCCATCTCCATCCTCGCGAAGCCGCCCGTCAACTCCCAACTTGAAAATGAAAATTCTAGAGGCAAGTTGACTGACCAACCGTAATTTTTGACTTCGTCTTCAAGCTCTGTAAATCGGAAACCTGCACTTCGAGAACCCGTACTGACCTTAGAGCTAAGCACTTCACCCGTCGTAGGATCAGTAACTGTATCGGAAATGACGTCGACCTGATTGGGGATATCTGTGGTCGCTGTTGCATCCGAATAAAACCAATCGACAACCACCTCTTCCGGAACCCAATTGAGGAGGTCAAAGGGCATAAGAGTTTTGGTCTCAGGCCCCAGAGAGTGACTGCCCTTGACCTGATTCAGGGCTAGCTCTCTCTCTTCATACTTCAGCAAATACTCACGATAACCAGAACCGTCCGACACCTGTCGATTCTCATTAAAGTAATCAGTAATAGAAGTTTCATCATCAGTATTGCGCAGGAATATACTCGTAGTTTCAATCACATGCTCATCAGCAAAGCGTATACCTAAATTTAAATTCCCACTGATATCCACTGAATAAGTTGACTTGTTACGATTATTCAATTGCTCTTTGGGGGCACCAAAATTGCGTAGGGTTCTCTCAGACTCCCTCCACTTATTTTTATAAGAAGCTCCAGCCAGAAACCCCAACTCCCAATGATCATTGAGGGAAAAACGATTGCCTACACTCGCTTTCACATCCCCATCCAAATCACTGGAATCCTCTTCGATAGAAATATCACGATTGAGATTTAAGGCCAGTTCACGATTTAGCGCTTGAGCTGCATCATCGGCCTCCTGCTCACTGGCATACTGATTTCCCTCCTCGACCAGAACTTTTCTGATATCGGAGATACCCAAGCCTCCCCTAAAGCGTTTTAGCGCTGCAGATATTTCTCCTGGGAGTGCCCTGGTACCATCATCAGTTCCGAAGATATCATCATCCCCACCCTGATAACTCAGAACCTCACCGCTGGTTTCCGTATTGCTTCCTGTGCCTAACTCTACAGAATAAGTCAGATCATCGGGAATTCCCTTTGTGCGAATATCCACATTGCCACCGCCAAAGCTAGCAGCCTGATCAGCAGAGTAACTCTTCTGAACAGCCAGGGAATCCACTATAGAAGTAGGGAATAAATCGAGGGGGATTACATTTCGGGTCAGGTCCGGTGAGGGCACTATCGCACCATTTAGCGTGGTACTTGAGTAACGCTCCCCCAATCCACGTACATAGACGAACTTATCACTCACGAGCGACAGTCCTGACACCCTGCGCAACGCAGCCGCCACTGTAGAATCCCCTACCCGACCGATCATCTCGGCACCAAGGATATCGGTGACCACTTCTTCTTCCAGGCGCTCACTGACCAGGGCCTCTGCGGAGTCCCGCAAACGCCCCTGAACTACCACTTCTTCAATCCCTTGTGCTGTACCAGTGCTTTCTTCCACCAAATCCGCATCCTGGGCAAATACACCAGGAGCCATAGCAGAGGCCGCGGTAATAGCCATTACCAACGGCAGTCTCTGGAAATTTTCATATTTAGCCATTACACGGGCCTCTTATCATTCCTATTTTGGGGTATCAAAACCAAACAGGGCGCCAACCCCATCAGCGAAGGCGGCGCCCTGCAGGTTCAGGAGAAATACTCCTAACAATCCCTAAAGCTAATTATTCAAACCAGAGAGGCTGTGCACGGTTGCCCTGGTGAAGGCCGTAAGTCCAACCTTGAGTCCAGTCAGTGCCATTTATATCGAGGGCACCCAAGTATGCGCGTTCAAACGCAGTTACAGTAGGCACGGCATCATTGATGCGCTGTTGATCAGCAGCCACCGTATAGATTGCAGGGGCTCCGTCTAGCAAAATAAAATTGGTATCAATACCGATGGTTGGGCTCACCGCACCAGAAATCGGGGCAAACTGGTTACCGTTATCTTCAGCCCAGGCCACTAAATCGAATGAAGCTTCGTCGGTTTTAGTGCGATCTTCACAAGCGAAAATGTTTGAGGTCAGGGCTAGCTCTTTTCCGGAGGTCGCTTCGTTACGGGTTTGAGCACTCTCCATACGTAAACAGTAGTTGCTACCATCATCAGCCGTTTCGTCAGCTTTAAATGAGGCAACGATTATTGAGTTAGTAATCATTGGGTAAATACCCTCACGCAAGCGCCACCCAGCACCCGGATCATGCGTACCTTCTTTTTGAGCAGAAACGATACAAGTCAGACCATCAATCATAGGGCGACTGTTAAGCCCTTGATTAATCAGTGCGGTGTAATCAATCGTGTCTTTATAAGAACCGATTCCATCTGCCTCAATACAGTGGTTGCCATCATTTTCACTCTGAATCACCAGGGCATTGGTGATACTTCCGCGGTAACCCTCGTCAATATCGATTGAGTCATCTCGCACATAAAGAGCAACATAATTATTAATATCTACCGCACCACCAAAGAACTCAATCCCATCATCAAAAGTGGAATAAGCCTGCAAATTGTTTACCACAGTCCCATTTCCAACCGCATCAAATGAGATACCATTGAGCTCATCGCCACTAGCGACCAAGGCTCCAGTATGTTTTACGACGACATAGGAAAGCTCACCAGAGTTATCCGCATTGTTGTCGCCGCCGTAGTATGAAGTGTTATCGTCAGTAGACCCCTCGGCAGCAACATGACACTCTCCATCCAAGACCAAATCTCCGCTACCAATAGAGCCTTTATATTTACATTTATTGGTAACACCAAAACCATTGATAACCATTCCACCCCACTGGGATACTGCATCAGCAGTCACAGTGCCGCGAACATCAGTTTCAGAAGTGAAGGTAATTGGTGCGGTTTCAGTACCACGGGCAAAAACTTGCGAGCCACGATTCACGACCATAAAAGCCGAGTTATCCTTGAACGCAACGGTTGTCCCAGCCTGTATCTCCAGCTTTACGTTATCTCCTCCCTTGGTGATACCAGCGGCCTGCAAGTCGGCATCACTAGAGAAATTTTCACCAACAAAAAGACTACCATCAAAAATATGGGCTCCACCTTCTGAAAGCGCCGGGAGGTACAAATCTTCAATTAAAGGATTGGATGCAGAAACAAAATCGGTTCCATATCGGCAGTTACCACTCTCGTAGGTACCTTGCACGCCCGAGCTTTCGATAATTGCACAGGGGTTTTCTGAAGAACCACTTCCAGAATTATCAACAGAGTTATCTACTGAATTATCTACGGTCTTAGGCTCAACACTGACACCACCACCATCACAACCCGCCAATAAAGCCGCAATTACAGCAGCCAGGACAACTCGATTTTGTATACGCTTCATACCCCCCCCTAAAGGAATTAATATCCAAAATATGAGCAGCCTATGAATATTGACCTCAGATTTTACTTACAGGTAAAAACTTGAAATCAAATAATTGACTGCCTGAACACTATGTTTGTTTTTACGCCTAAGCGAATAGGACGAAGGGGAGTGTAGAAACGGCGTATTGCGAATTTGTTAACTTTTTATATGTTTTCAGTAATTTTTGCACTAGAAACTTGAACTTTACATTTAATTGTATTTTTTATTTCCCTTGGATTTACATACGCTTTCAGAAAAATGAAAGAAATATAAAAACCATTAAATCTTGCCAATTTGCACAAGACTACAAAGACTTCAAAAAAATATGGAAAGTTATGAATCTAGGGAGAACTTACGTTAAAGGCGATTTCAAGAGGGGCTTATCTAAATAGTTAGATAAACCTGGGGGAATAGAAAACAACCCCAGGTTTAGAAAAGGGCGCTTGCTAATAAGAACCCAAAAGAAATTCACCACCCGCACTGCGTATAAACAGCTGCCCAGAACCATTTTCCCCCAGCCTTCTCTCTTCTGCCCAATCTACCAGCTGGTAGAAGACATCACGGGACACCCTGGCCATTAGGCCATTTCGGGCTTCTACGTAGGGGACTGGCTGCGCAGGTGTGCCGAATTCTTGAAGCTGCCAATTGCTACCTTGATTCAGCTCGATGACATCGCCCACACTCGTAGTGAATAATAGCCGCTGCTCCTCACCCTCTGAGGCACTGCGCGCAACCTGAGTAGCTACAAAGGGGACATCCTCAACCTGTATTCGCAGCTTTTCGACAGGAGTGACCAGAAAGTACTCATCCCCTTCCCTCTTCAGAATGCTAGCAAACAACTTCACCAGTGGCTGGCGGCGGATTTCGGTTCCTTCATGAATCCAGCGACCATCACTCTTGATCACCATATCCATATCGCCACAGAAATCCGGGTCCCACCGGTCAACCGGTGGGTGCCCGTGGAACTCCTTTTGCAACTTTTGCAGTTGCTGAAAAAGTGGCTCAGCCAAAGGAGGACCCCGCCGTGTCGCCAGAATGGCCGCTCTCCATGGGTTTACGCTGTGAGGTATCACCAATGTGTACACCCACATCCATAATAAACTCCATCAATCCCTCACGATCCTCGATCACATCGGCAAAGGATTTGGAGTGATAGAGCTCTACTGCGCCCTGCACTAGGGCCCAGTAAGTGGAGTAATAGAAATAGGCAGGCACTTTTTTCAGCATCCCCTGCTCTATCCTGCGCTCAAATACTCGGTTTAAAGCCGAGGTGTTGGAGTTACGGATAGCGTGTAATTCGGAGATCATCTCAGGCGCCAAATTGAGAGAGATAATCTTTTCTTCCAAGCGCTGAAAGAGGCGATCCTTACCAGGATCAGCCATACGGGACTCAAAGTAGGCACGGGCGGGCGCGGTAATGTCGCCTTTCTCTGCATTCTCTACTGCGATCTTCAGGCGCTCTGCCAGGGACTTTTCATAGTCCATCAGCAGCCGCATATAGATTTCTGTTTTAGAGATAAAGTGCTTGTAGATGGTGCCTTTGCCTATATCTACACGCTCAGCAATCTGCTCAACCGTGACTTTCTCTTCACCATGCTCCAGCAGAAGCTCCAGAGCCGCATCCAGGATGCGCTGCTCTCGCGCGCGAAACCTCTGAACCTTCTCTTTTGCCTTATCCATACTTCCGACCTTCTCTGCCCGTAATGTTGGGGACTGAAATTGACTATTCATTCATGAATGATAGGCAATTCGAGTCGCTTGGAAAAGAGAATCGGGAAATTAGCCTAGAAAATACGCCCAAAGAGAGAGCAGCCCGCCTAAATTTTGTCCTAATACGACATTTAAGGTCCAAGTTAGCCATCATTTTCGCCATGAATGACATCACATTACTAACGCAAAGCGCCCAACTAAGTGAACCATCAGCCACCAATGAAACTTGATGCAAAATTAATGACTAATAATGGCCTTTACGTCATCTACTGTTATTATCGCTCTTCTGGGCAGACCTCCAATGCCAGCCCAGGCAAACCCGACTATCACTTATAGGTAACAGGTAGAGTCGTCCATGTTGGAAAAGCTGAGCAAACTTCTCGACGTCGAAGAGCTGGATCGCCACCTCTTTCGCAGTCGCCATCACGTCGAAAATTATCGAAAAGTACTCTTTGGGGGCCAGGTGCTTGGCCAAGCCCTGATGGCCGCCGCCCGTACCGTCGAGGATCGCCTGCCACACTCCCTACATGCCTATTTCTTACGCCCTGGATCAAGCGAGCTACCGGTAATCTATGAGGTGGACCCAATACGTGACGGGGGCAGCTTTACCACCCGCCGCGTTGTGGCCAAACAGCGCGGCCGCGCGATCTTTAACATGTCGGCCTCTTTCCAGATCCAGGAGCCTGGTTTCGACCATCAGGCCGACATGCCTGCTGTGGACATACCTGACCCAGAAAGCTTAAAAAACACTCAGGAACTGGCTCTGGAGGCTGGCCTCGTTAGCCCGCAGTATGACCAGCGCCGCTATATGATCGACTTCCGCCCAGTAGATCCACAAAGCTACTTTGGTGCCGAAACTCGAGAAGCCAAGTGTATGTTCTGGTTGCGTGCAGAGGGCGAAATGTCTGATGACCCTATCGAGCACCGAGCAGCACTCTGCTATGCCTCTGATATGGGACTACTGGGCACCTCTCTGCAGCCACATGATATTTCCCTATTCGATCCACACCTGATGCCAGCCAGCGTTGACCACGCCATGTGGTTTCATCGCAACTTCCGTCTCGATCAATGGCTTTTGTACGTCACTGATAGCCCATCTGCCGGTGGTGCACGTGGATTTACCCGCGGCCAGATCTATACCCGCGATGGCGTGTTGGTAGCCTCTACCGCACAAGAAGGCCTCATTCGACAAATTAAAAGCTAAATCGAAAGGTTATAACGAAAGCCAGACAAGAAAGCGCCACTCATTGTATCGGTAGAGATAGCCCAGCCGGGAATGAGCGGCGTAACCTTTTTACCTGAAAATCTCATAAATAGCTTCAGGATCTCCACGGGTGAATAGTCCCTTCTAATCCACAAAGACAATCGCTACCAATTTGGCGATCTCGCCGACATAAACTGGCAGTTTTCTTCTTAGGATACGTAACAGGCCACTCTGCATTTTTGAAGTGTGAGAAGTATGGAGTCATTTCGCTTTAGGGGCTCGCGAAAATACCTTCATCTACATGTGCGGCACCCTCTTAACCCCTGCCCCATAAGAGCAAAAAATGGAAAAGTACAGACCATTCCCAAGCACAATAACCGGAGTTTATTAATAAGGCTTTTGAACCATGTGGAAAGTTGGTGCTAGAAATACTCAGGAGAAAAGAAGCAAGCTGACAGACACAAAAAAGCCCGCAGCATGCGGGCTTTTTAAATAATGGTCGGTGAGAGAGGATTCGAACCTCCGACCCCTTCGTCCCGAACGAAGTGCGCTACCAGGCTGCGCTACTCACCGAGGTCGCGAATACTACGCGCCCACTTTTTATCGGTCAAGTATTTTCGACGCAAATTTCATCTTCGTACATTTTGCATTCAACCACCTTACTTTATGGCTTTTGAAGGCTTTATCTCTCCCCGCTATACGAACATCTTTGGCTTTATGTTATCGCCCCCTCTGAAATAACCGGCTTGCCCATTCGGGAGTCTTATTTTGGATATATTTCAATCAATAGTGTACTCCTGCTGATTTCGCTCCTTCATTTCGGCAAATACCGCATGCGGTGCACTTGGTGAGCAATGGACTCCTGCAATTGCAGGGCATCATCTGCTTCGTAGATACCACTCACCTCAACACTGGTGACCAGATATAGATGATACTTGCTTGAAACTAACAGCATGTTAACGGCTTTATAAGTGCATTCTTTTAACCGCTATTTAAGTGCCTTCCAAGTTAATGGGTGTCCATCACATTATTCGTAGCCTGATACCAGGTGACCTCTACCTTGATCCTGGATACTACGTCTTTTTAACTGCACCAAGATTTTTCACAGCACACATAGAGTTTCATTCAGCACTACCTGCTGCTATTAAACCCGGCGAAGCCAATAGATTGATAAAGATCCATGTGAAACATGCAGAATAAAAAAGCCCTCCGCCCTACCCCACATTGATTCCATAGAGAAGAATTTTTAGCTTACACATAAAACAACTCAGAAAAGAAGAAATGCTTTATGATTATTATTTAGGAGGAATTTAAATAAGATTGCCTACTTGAAGTCACACCCTGAAACTTTTGAGCGGGGATGAATACATCGCCTCCTCCAAACAATACAATGTATAAGTTTAGAATCAACACGGCCTGCATCTTATAGAAAACTGAGTGAATTATCGGCTAAAAAACGTTACATTTTTAAAAAGGTACAAACATTTTTCACGCCTTTATATTCAACCGATTTTAGCCACAAAAAATTCTTAAACTTTTCCAGCACACTGCGAAAGCTTCTCTATACTCTGCTCAGCCAGCTGGATACCCGACACTTAAAGCATTCCCCCTATTATTGGCACCTGATTTACTTCTAGCTGGTCAAATTGTTAATGGGGCTTTATCAAGTCTCAATACTCTCAACCCAGAAACCATGAAATACCTGGACGATAGATTTTTATATCGATAAAGGCCTACTCAAGGAGTACGTTCATGTACCAGCCATATGCATACGCTCAAGGGACTTTTGGACAGCCACTTAACTACGCTATTCCTCCAATCAACACAGTCGCAGGATTCACCAATATATTCCCTCATCATGCTGTACCACAACTGAGCCCCCAAGGTTTCCTGGGTGATTTGGTGAGTCGGGCGGCGCCATTAATTAGCGGTATTGTTGGTGGACCTCAAGGCCAGCTGATCAATTCCCTCGGCGGTCTTGGTCAATTGCTTCCCTTCCAAGCATTACCACAAATTCAGCCTCAACTTACCCAGCCATTCATTCCTCAGGGATATATTGGAGAATTAATCAACCGGGCAGCGCAACAATTTGGGGGCTATTTGGGTGCCCCCCAAAACCAATTTGTGAATGCTGTGAATAACCTCAGTCAGTTACTGCCTTTCCAGGCTGCGCCACAATATACGCCCCAGGGTTTCCTAGGAGAACTGATAAACCGCGCTGCGCCGGTAATTGGCAACTACATTGGTGGCCCACAGGGCCAACTTCTCAACAATGTTGCGCGACTAGGTCAGCTACTGCCATTTCAGGCCATGCCTCAGTTCATTCCACAATTAACGACACAGCCCTATTTAAATCAGTTTACCCCTGTTCCCCAGATTCAAGAGCAGCTGGGGACCCTCCCTGCTCAAATGATGAACCCAATGACTGGTATCGGCCATACATTGCCATTTCAGGTAATACCACAGACTCCATATCAAGGATTGCAAAATTTAAGTAGTATCGGCCAGCCATACCCATTCCAGGCCATGCAGCAGCCTAACTCACCCCTACAGCAGCAATCCTATTTACACTAATAAAACACTGATTCTTGGTGGCGGATTTTCCGCCACCAGTTTTATATAACTTGCCCCGGCATTCTTTAAGTTGATCGTTATCAGAGAAAAATAATGAAAAAATTTGAGCAGTATGTGGCTGTCCCTAACCGCAAGGTATTAGCTACCGCCATAGAATTGGAGGAGCTGGCACGCGAGGCAAAAAACTGCCCAGATGTGAAAGAAGTCGTCTTGCGCAAAAGCAATGTCACACTACGAGCTACACCAGATGCAGTTGAAAACTTAAGAAGGAAATTAGGCGGGAAAGTGATCATAGATCCAGACAGACCTATTCAGCCAATCGGCTAATATTGAATACCCTCTCGATTCATTACTTTCGGACGTTAAGTACACGCTAAAAGTCAGCACCGCACTGAAAGCGAAGGAACACAAACATGACTGAATCCCGACAAGAAAAGGCCGCAGGAGAACCTTCGGTCGAGGTTGCAGAGAAGGTCGAGTTACTTATTTCTCCCCGCCGGAGCCAAGTGGCCAAGTCTATGGGAGTCCAGCTATTAAACGCTGGCTCAATGCACAATATAATTTCAACTATTGCCAGGCAGCCCGGTTGTGAAGTGCTTCGCGAAATTAGGCCAGGTAGAAAGCTAAAAACACTTTCAACTGCAGATGAAGCAACAAACATCTACAAAGTGCGTATGGATGTTGATGCTGCCGCTACTCTCTACCAAACGGCCCCTCCCAATATTGCCGTTGAACTGGATTCATTACTTTCTTATGGGCAAGCTAATTTTGCACCAAGTTTTACTGCAATTTTTGCCCAGCAACCCGGTCTCTTGCGTGAATATCATGCTAAGGCCCAACAAGTCCGGCTCCGAGTGGTCGGCTCAAAGGGTGAACCGATTCGGGATGCTCAAGTAATTGTAGAAAGTGCGGGCTTCCCACAAGAGGGCGTAACCAACAACAAAGGGGAAGTGGCAATCAATATTTTCGCCCAGAGTGGCGGGGCCCAGATCAAATCCCTTCTTATCCGCCCCTCTAAAGATTTCTGGAATAAATATATTCGTTGCCCCTCACTTTCTCTGACAGGAGTAAACCTGGTCAAATTGCACTCACTAAGCGAGGCAATCCCCAGCTTTCCAAATAACGCTCCCTATGGCTGGGGGCAAAAGTACATGGGCCTAGATCAACTTCCCGATGAATATACCGGTAAAGGTATTAAGATCGCCATCATTGACTCGGGGGCCGATAACCAACATCCAATACTCTCGCATCTAAAAAATGGCATTGATGTCACTAATAATTACGACAGCAAAAGCTGGGCAGAAGACATTGTCGGACATGGAACCCATTGCGCAGGTATCATTGCCGGCCAACCCTCTGGGACTGATGCTATACGTGGCTTTGCACCAGAAGCTGAAATTTATGTATTTAAAGTCTTCCCTGGCGGCCAATTTAGTAGCCTGATTGATGCAGTCGCTCACTGCATTGAAATAGGTATTGATGTAATCAATATGAGCCTGGGGAGCACAGATTCATCAGAAGCCGTTGAACAGCAAATTGAAGATGCCGTGCAACATGGTATCGCCTGCGTTGTTGCCGCTGGCAATTCTGGCGGCCCTGTTCAGTATCCTGCAAGATCCCCCAATGTTATGGCTGTAGGGGCAATAGGAATGCTCAATGAATTTCCAAGAGACTCCTGGGATGCTCAAACCGTTATTCCATCAACCGTTACTGCAGATGGTGTTTTCTTACCCACCTTTAGTTGCCATGGACCAGAGGTATCAGTAGCGGCTCCGGGAGTGGGTATTGTGTCATCGGTGCCAGATAAAGGATTTGATGTACAGTCAGGCACGTCCATGGCAGCACCTCATATCACTGGTCTGGCTGCCCTGCTACTTGCCCACCACCCATTATTTAAAACCACTTTCAGGCAGCGTGATATTTCGCGTACAACCGGCCTCTTCCAACTGATCCGAACACTAACATCACCAATGAATCTTGGGGCAGATAGAGTAGGAGCCGGTGTTCCCAGGCTATTTGGTATTGATTCTCTATTCGAGTCAGCCAAAGAAATGGCAAAAACCGAAGGTGTTGGTGTATCTGCCGCCCAGCCCACAAGCCCACACGCTTCTCCTTATACCGGATATAGCGTGCCGCCAATGCAAGGGTATGCGGGGGCTGGAGCAAACTGGTCCGGCCATCAGTTTGTCCCGGCCTATTACGGGGCAGAGGTTAGCGGAATGCCCCCCCAACAACCAGTGATGGGTACTTTCCCAGACGGCTTCGCCTTTGCCTATGGAATGCCCTTTATGGATCCACGCTCCATTCGTTATTGGTAGAGACATCCACAGAGGCCACGGGAACCTGTGGCCTCTGTATCTACGTCATTCCTCAATGCTTGCGCATGGGCCATTTTCCCTATACACAGCTTGAATAAAAATCAACCACCCTTTCCCCTATCAACATTTTTCGGCGGCGCTTTTCTACATAACACAACCTCTAGTGACATATTGGGTTGTGCTTAGATATACCATTTACATTGATAACGCCTTTATAAGTGTATTCTTTAATCTGACTTGATAGTAAAAGCTGCTTCTACATGCACTAACTAGACGCACCGGAACGAATGATTAAACCCAGGTGCCGTGACTCATTTGCTTGATGGCGACATGTCGGCACCTGTAGGCTTGCTCATTGTCCAAATTGGAACTTGTTGGATTTTCTGCCAGATAATGATGCGTAAACAACTTCTCTCTTTGTCTTTGATTGTTCTTATCCTTTCACCGGTTTCTAGGGCATATGAGCTCTTATACACGGCAAAAATCGACCCTGAAAGTAAGAAGGCCTTGGTTGAGGTAGCTCTGAACGGTGAAGACGTACCCAGTAAGCTAACCCTGAACCTGGCTTCAGGCCGTTATAAGGACCTGAAGAGCGCGCAGCCTTTGGAAGAAAAGGAAGGAAAGGCTATTTGGCACACCGCCGGCAACGAGGCAAAACTCCGTTATAGTTTTGTTATCAATAACCAAAGGAAAAACGGTGGTTATGATTCACGCATTACCAAAGACTGGGCAATTCTACGCAGCGATAAATTAATTCCGCCAATTTCTGCTACTAGCCGAGGACGGGCCACGGATACCCGCCTGAAGTTAGAGATGCCTGAAGGTTGGTCTTCCGCTCTGCCCTACCCTCAAATCGAAGAAAATCTCTATCAAATATCCGACAAAAAGCGACGTTTTGTCAGACCAAAGGGATGGATGATTGTTGGTAAGATCGGCAGCCGCCAGGATTTGATTGCCAACACAGATACCAGAATTTCCGGCCCTAAGGGGCAAAATATCCGTCGACAGGACATTCTTGCATTTCTCAATTGGAACCTGCCAGAACTTAAAAAAATCTTCCCTCTATTTCCAGACCATTTATTGATCGTTACCGCTGATGACCCTATGTGGCGAGGGGGATTATCCGGGACGCGCTCATTATTTATGCATGCCGATCGGCCTTTGATCAGTGGAAACCGCACCAGTAGCATGATCCACGAGCTAGTACATGTCGGAACAGGTATCCATGGAGATGACCAGAGTGACTGGATTGTGGAGGGCCTTGCAGAATTTTACTCCCTTGAAATTTTAAGAAGAACTGGTGGCATCAGTGATGACCGCTACCAAGAGGCAATGGATAAACTGATTAATTGGGGAAAAAAGGCCCCTACTCTATTGGTGAAACGCTCCTCAGGGCCAGTTACAGCGCGGGCAGCGGGAGTTATGCTGGAACTCGATAAAGAGATTCGTGAAGCGAGCGACGGTAAAGCCAGTATTGATGAGGTTGCGAAAGCACTCGCGAGTACCCGTGGCGAAGTGACTTTGGAACGCTTTCGAAAGCTGTCAGAACAAGCAGCTGGTAGACCCGTAAAAGCACTGGCCTTAGAAAACCTCACCGAGAAAAATTCTAAGGACATCATACAACAGATAAAAAAAAGCCCTGACGACGGGGGGGGAGAGCGTCAGGGCCAAGACCATTAGGAGTGAAACTTGGAGGATTTCATCCTTGCTACACTACGGGCAAATACCATCCTGGTGTGCCCTACCGGCATTGCATAACACGTTTGGGGGGAGACATGTTAGCCAGATAAAGACAGTATCGAACACCCTCAATGGATTGCCAGCAACCCTTCCAATAAATTAAGAACAAATGGAAATAGCTTCATTGGCAACCGTACTAAAAGTTATTAAGTCTATTGCCATAAGGTCATCCGTGAACTTTCCAGACTTTTTTCCTCAAGTTTTACAATTTGTTGAAAACAACGCTTGACTAATCTCTGATAGTCCATAGAATAGCGCCCACTTACGCAGCCAAGGGCACGTAAGTATAAGAAAACGCTAGGATTTTTCAGATTTATCAGATAGAATTCGCAGCGTTCTCATCCACACACGATGTGGAACAAAGGCTAGGTGGCAGAGTGGTCATGCAGCGGACTGCAACTCCGTGTACGCCGGTTCGATTCCGACCCTAGCCTCCATTTTTCCTTTTCATTGCAGAATCCTGTGAACTGCATTGAACGTGAGGATCCAGGGAAGAGCAAAAGTGCTAAACTCCCCCCTCGCAAAGGAGCTGCCCGGGTGGTGGAATTGGTAGACACAGGAGACTTAAAATCTCCCGGCTTCACGGCCGTGCCGGTTCAAGTCCGGCCCCGGGCACCACACATTTTGTTAGGATCAAAAAGCGAAATATATCCTAGCACAAATTTTGTGCACCTCTTCAGAATCTCTAAACTCTTTCTCAAAACTTAAGACAGAGAGAGTAGAAATCGTTTTCTTGATTCAAAACTACTCCTACTCCCCTAATCACTCTATTTAAATTCAGCCCGCCCTTATAACCACAGCTGTAACATAGTCAAGCCCCTGGACATCAATACCACCTAGGTTAATGATTCGTCGATCCCACAAGGTGGTAAGGCACTTGACTGAAGTAAGCTTTAAGAAACCATGGGCCAGATTTTCAAATTACCATAATTTGCCTGATAGATTTCAGCCATCTTTTTTGCCAGCCGACATCTCTTGCTCCCGAAAAAATAGGGGAGCTACGCTACTTCTTAGCATTGTATACAGCAGAAATAAATGCGGACTCTGTCTCTCCACCCATGATTTACAAAGAGTGAAAAGAGGTAATTGCCTAAATTTTCAATAGGGGAGTGAGCTCAGCCTAAGAGATTCATGAATCTGAGTTGACTCTTGCTCAATAAACCTCAGTCGACACTTTCCTCCCATCACCAGAAGAAGCCATTCACGGGCGAGCCAGAATAACTCTTACAATAGCATTTTCTCACCACGCGCTTATCGCCCCAGCCTGCTTACGGTCATCATTGCTCAACATTACCCCATTGAGATACTCACATACTGCACCAGTAGTTAATAGAGAAGCCCTCAAGCCCCTTAGTTGCTAGCTTTCTGGGAAATCGCAGCCTAAGAAAACAGCCTATTTTATTCTGTGTATATCGATGAGTTAGTCATGAGCCTTGAACATATTTTATCCTCTTAAATTACCACCAGAAATCAACCTGGACTGACCTGATACCGGGCCATTTATAATCATACTCAATTAAATTTTCGATCATCGCGCTGTTATTTCTGGGAGACTCTTAAAAATCAAATGTCCCCCCTTCTAACCAATGAGCCACGTGATCACTAGAAAAGTTGATAGCGGTCATGATGGCCACTTTCCATTTGTCTCTACAGTGCCAAGTAGCTGCAGCCTATTAATTTAGCTGCAGGAAGAAGCTAGTTGGCGTATATTTGCAAATGAAATAATAGTCGTTGTGATAAGGTCACAATGTAACTGTCAGACCAACAACATATGGAATCTTAATGTCCCAAAGTAAAGCCCTTTTAGTTATCGATGTTCAAAACGCTCTTTGTCACGGTAAAGGAGCTACATATAATGCACTTGGGGTAATCGATAACATCAATCTAGTTGCGTCGCGAGCAAGACAGGCTGGTGCCCCGGTCATTTATATTCAGCATGATACTGAGTCAGATGCTTTAAGGTATCAAACAGAGAGCTGGCAACTTCCAAAAGAGCTAGAGAACTCAGACTCAGATATTTACGTAAGAAAGCAGGCCTCAGACTCTTTCAAGGACACCGATCTCAAAGACCACCTGGATAGATTAGATATTCAGGAGCTAATTATATGCGGCATGCAAAGTGAGTTTTGCGTAGATAGTACGTTAAGGTGTGCCCTATCGCTTGGCTACACTGTCACCGTCATAGCGGATGGCCACACAACTGTAGGTAACGATATTATTCCTGCAAATACGATATCCAAGCATCATAACTGCACTTGGGAGAATATTACCAGCTATAGCGCAAGAGCAACTGCAATCAAAGCCAATGAGATCGTACTATGAGAGGCCTAATAGATTTAGACAAACGGACAAATTACTCTGCCTTTGGCTCCGTAATTTGCCATTGCTAGAGACGTTAGGGGCCCATAAGGAAATATCGATGTCAGAAGTAGTTACAATCAATTACATCGTGTCTAGAGGTAATGAAGCTGGAACGGTACTTGAACCGCATAAACATAAGTGCGGTAGATATGTTGCCAGCATGTCTCGCTTTAAAAAAGACTACGTTCGAGTTGAATCACTCCGGGAACTCGCCATTTTGTCTCAGCACGGTTTTAGTGTTCGCATGAGTAGCCCAGATTCAGAGAATCACCGAGCTCCAAGCCTCATATCACCAGACTCATTAAAAATTGTCTATAGCGAGGTCGCTGCTAGCGCCTAACAAACCGCCACAATCGCTCCCGATGGATGCTGGGACAGCCAAAACGCTGCGCTTATTTTTCCACCCCTATACGAGGCATTATACGCAAGGAGATAAAGTGCGATTTTTAAGATTTTTCATCTTCATTTTCTTCTATCCAGCCACATTGCATGCAATAGAAGGTATTTCAGTTTACACAAAAGTCCATCCTCAGCTATCTTCTGTAATAAATTTAGAAAACGAGCTATCTATAGAATTCGGGGTGATCCCTGGAGCTATTTTCGGGCAGCCTCTTAACAGTCCACTGTGGCTTGTAAAAATTGATGATTCAAAAAGCGTAGCCTGGCCCACGAAACGAGAAAAACATGAATTTTTGCCTTTCATAGCGAAACTCGCTAAACCAAACGAAAACTCTAATTTAAGTATTAAGCCTGCTGACACACAATTGGCGAGAATAAGTATTTACGGTTATTTCAGCAAAACAAAACAGAACGTGGAGGCTAGTGCACTTTCTGAAAGCGGCAATTACCTTATGCTGGTGTATTTCGATAGGCCTTGCACCCTTTCTGGATTTGTGAATCTCAACAATAAAAAAGTCAAGCACTCAATCAATATTGAATCTTCTGGATTTCATTGGATTGAAGTTACTATCGGCGAAAAAGAGGACTCACTTTCTGTATATTCGCCGCACAAAAATGTAGTTTTAAATATCGGCAGCTAAACGTACAACCAGTGGTTATATCTTTTCATCTTCGCTATTCAAAGCCAATATCTAGTGAAACACTTATCCATAAAGCTAATGCTATACCACCCCTTAAGTTACTTCCCTCTGCAAATCTCCCCATAGAGTCGTATAGGCAGGCGATGTAAACACCTGACGTATCTTCCACTTTTTCTAGATACCCTCGGCCCCTAAAAACAAATTCCCGCGCCTAAACTTTTCATTAATCCAGTCCATCGCCTGCATGATCTCCCCTTCCCTGCCCCATTGCCCCGACTCAGGGCACGGGGGATTATTACTTCTAGCCCGGCTGCTGCTTTCATAAAGCGGCAGCCGGGAGGCTATCAATCCCCAATGGTTTCTCTTACCAGCCGCACGATCACCCCGTCGCATCGGTGGAGTATGGGGTCTGCACTACGGCGCTGCGACTGTAGTAATTGGGCTCATGGGGTAAGGCATGTAGGAATACATGTAAGACTGTAAACCTCCACTTTGGCACCTAATACCCGCAGGATAGCCATTACTCCGTGGGAGATATGGCCATTCAGAGTAATTTCTAGAGAAGGTCGCACCAGATGAATGTGCAACCAGCACGGAACTCAGGAAGTACATCAAGTTATTAAATATTGAGATTTTATTGCTTAGCATCAAAGTTGCGTTATGAGATAGTTGCTATAGATCTATAGAAATATGACGCAAAATATATCAATTTTTGTAACTCATTAATTTTATTTCCTTTTATTTTGATAGAGCCAAAATCAATGGGAAAAGTGAATTACAAAAGGTTGAACCTCTTTACGAATATCTTATTATGCGATGACATTCATTTGATGCGACACCTATCATGCATATCTCTCAGTTCTCAACAGGCTGTGGTGCGCTCGTGGAAGGCATACAGCTAGCTAATTTATCTAGTACCGAGCTAAGCGACCTACGCCAAGCTTTCGCTGATCATGGCGTGCTATTTTTTCGCAACCAGTCTCTATCCCCTGAGGAGCACCTGACCTTTGCCCGCCGCTGGGGCGAAATTGTCATCAATAAGTTTTTTACCCACACTCAGGAATATCCAGGCATCGCTGAAGTACGCAAGGAGAAAGATCAGGAAACCAATGTAGGCGGTGGATGGCATACTGATCATTCTTATGATCAGGAACCAGCCCTCGGCTCGATTCTGGTTGCCAGAGAATTACCCAAATCCGGAGGCGATACCCACTTCGCCAACCTACAAAAGGCGTACGAAAGTCTTTCCAATGGGCTAAAGCAAACACTGGAAACACTTAGGGCCGTACATTCCAATGTCCACGTATATGGTGAGGATGGTTACTACCAATCAACAGATTTGTCATCACAACTTGGGGGCGTCAACGAAGTTGGAGAAGCGATTCATCCGGTGGTAATCCAGCACCCCGATAACGGGCGCAAGATTCTCTATGTAAATCCAGGGTTCACACTGCGCTTTGAGGGATGGACACCTGAGGAAAGTAGACCTCTATTGAACTTCCTATTTGCCCACGTGCTCACTAATGGCTATACATGCCGCTTCAATTGGGAGCCGGGCTCAGTCGCATTTTGGGATAACCGCTCTACCTGGCATTCTGCCGAAAATGATTATCAGGGACAGTTCCGCCTAATGCACCGTATCACTCTTGCCGGAAGAGCATTAGAAGCTGTCTGACCAGAGTTTGGGGCGTCGCAGTTCACCGGTCAGTGAAAAGGTTCGGCTGCGCTCCAGGTAGCCTCCTCACACTGGCCGGGGCTTTAATCATCAACGGTTAAGTATGTGTCATTAGCGACTATTAAAAAAGGCAACTTCTAGACAAAGCTCGACCCCCGAGAAGTATCCAGTTACTCCACCTTCCTCTAGTGATTTCTCTACACACCTGGCCCTACCCTCTAACCGACTCTTATCTACTGGATTTGATTAGTGTCTTGCACCGCCGCTAAACTTAGATGAAAGCGAAAGGGTTCTTCTCATCTAATTTCGAACAAGTGGCTGAAACCAGCTGGTCAAAAAAATGCATAACGCAAGAGCGATAAAAAATATGACTATTGATTCTGTTTGGAAAGAATATCGTTCAGCCCTGCGAGCTTTTCTCAGCTCAAAGGTTTCATCTGCCGATGCAATTGATGATCTGCTCCAAGAGATCCTGATAAAGATTCACAGGAATCTCCATACAGTAAGGGATCAAAAAAGTATCAAATCTTGGCTATTTCAGATAGCCAACAGGACAGTTATTGATTTCTACCGTGAAAATGGAAGGCTCAAGGAAGTAGAACTCGAAGACAACTTGTTGTTACCTGAAGAGGATTCAGAAACGCAGCGTAGGTTATCAGCCTGTATAGAGCCTTTTGTTAACGCGCTCCCACAGGAGTCAGCTGCTCTACTAAAGGCTATTGAACTGGAAGGTCAGTCACAAAAATCTTATGCGACAGAGCATAAAATCCCCTACTCCACCTTAAAATCCAGAGTACAAAAAGGTAGAAGCCAACTGCGCAAACTATTTGAGGACTGCTGCCATTTCACTCACGACAGCCATGGAACAGTGATCGATTATGTGCCGAATTCAAAACACCATAAAAATTGTTAAATAGTTTCGTCTTTTTCAAAAAGCCTCCGTCATATAAATACAAACCAATGACGAGGACGAATTATGATCAAGGTTGTCAGCTTTAAAATATGCCCTTTTGTTCAGCGAGTAACCGCCCTTCTTGAAGCAAAAGAGATTCCCTATGAAATTGAATACATTAGCTTGAATGATAAACCTCAGTGGTTCCTGGATATCTCGCCCACTGGCCAGGTACCAGTTCTGATCACCGATTCTGGGGAGGCCCTCTTTGAGTCCGATGCGATTGTTGAGTACTTAAATGAAATAGCCCCACCTCTAGAGTCAGGGCTCACTCCAGAACAACGTGCGCGCGACCGAGCCTGGAGTTACCAGGCAGCAAAGAACTATTTGCTTCAGTGCTCTGCTCAACGTAGTAAAGATGAGCAAACACTGGCTGAGCGCAGCGAAAAACTGAGCAAAGTTTTTGAGCGAGCTGAAAAGGCTTTAGGACAGGGGCCATATTTTAAAGGCGCGACGCTAAGTAATGTCGATATTGCCTGGCTACCACTTCTTCACCGAGCTGCCATTATCAAAGCACGTTCCGGGTACGACTTCATTGTCGACTACCCAAAAGTAAAGGCATGGCAAACTGCCATTCTGAATACTGGATTGCCAGAAAAATCAGTACCTGAAGATTTCGAAAAGCTCTTTACAGATTTCTACCTATCAGAAAATACTTTTCTTGGAGGTAACAAGGCAAGCACCCACAATCTAGATAACTCTTGCGCCAATGGGAGTTGCTGCTAATTTTCTCTACCGCACGCCCCTTGAAAGAGGGGCGTACAAAGAGAAAGCGTCTCAATTTACCCAGCACAAACATACTACATAACTCGAATAAATCATTAGTCCTTGTCATTTTATTCACTGCAACTACTTCGGAGCTCATAGTAGTCAACAAGTCAAGGCAACCCTATTTACCCTTGATGTTACAATGTTATGCGAGATCAGATATTTCTAGATGTCTGGATTAATATCTAGATGAAGTTAAATTGTTAGGAGATTGTCAGGCTCGGAACAAATGGATAGTGATTCACATGCCCTTCAAGAATCACAATCTCCCGAATACATCCCAATAACTCTGATCCAGTTCTTACAGGTTGGAATGACAACTCTCTCTCGAATAACCTCAGAAAGTAAATTTCAATCCCCTTGGGGTAAGTTCTTCAGGAAAAAGTCTCGCATATTTTCACCCATGACCTTTCGAATTTCCTCTTCAGTGAACCCTTGACTTAGCATTTCTGCGGTCAAAATCCCCAAATCACCAGCATCAAAAGAAACTTCAACAGTGCCATCATAATCTGAACCAAGGGCAACATGATCAACCCCTAATAGATCTATGGCATAGCGGATTGTTTTAACAATATTGTGAGGGCTATTATCACATACCGCTTCTTCCCAAAATCCAATGCCGATCAAGCCCCCTTGATCGGCAATCTCCTTCATTAGGTCATCGCTAATATTCCGCGGTGAATCACACATACCTTTCAGGCCAGTATGAGAAATAATTACAGGCCTTTTGGTCAGAGCCAACACATCCCTCACAACAGGCTCTGAGGAGTGGGCTACGTCGATAACAATTGAACGTTTATCCATCTCCTGCACAGCTGACCGACCAAACTCTGTTAAACCAGCCCCACTTTGCCCATGCAAAGATCCACCCAGTTCATTGTCAAAAAAGTGCTGTAATCCCATCACTCGAAAACCGGCCTCATAAAGGCGGTCAATATTGGATAACTCACCCTCTAATGGGTGGGCCCCTTCAATACCAAGAATTGCTGCGAGGGTGCTAGCGCCTTGTTGCCGGGCCTGGAGGACTTGCCTCAGATCTTCCGCATTACGCACAATGCGAAATTTCTCGGGAGAAGATTCCTGTAGCTTAGTGGCCCTTTCAGAGTGAAAAAGTGCCCGCTCCAACAAGCTATTCCATGTTCGCGGCGGCCAACCTTGAGCAATTGCCAGTAAGGTTATATTGTCACCAGCACTAGCAGAGTTTTCATTTAAGTTCATGCCCCGGGGAGACTTAGTGACAGAGGTAAAAACCTGCATTCCCAAATTACCACGCCGTGCCCTGGGTAGATCCAGATGGCCATAGTTTACCTCCTTTGACAAATCACGAGACCAGAGGAAGCTATCTGCATGCAAATCACCAACAATGAGTGATCTATGCAAAGCCTCAGCTTGTTCGGGAATTTTAGGGGGCTCACCAACACTAATCTTGTTTAAACTTCGCTCAATTCCTGGCAGCAAAAGCCATTTCCAGCTCGCAAACAATATTAATGCCACTGCTGTCAAACTTATAAGCCAAGTCTTCATTATGATTTCCTGATGCCAGTAGTCTTGTACACGATTGGGGTTATAACCTGAGACGTTGCGGCATGTCAGGAGCCAGCTAGGTTTGGAAACACTCAACGATCAATTAAAAGTCAATACGCTCAAAATACACACACAACATCACCTTAATCTGGTGTCCAGGTCAATATTTAGGAAAACCAAGGAATCATAGTGACAAATTATTATCGATTTATTCTAATATTGTTGATTACAGTACTATTTAGTGGCTGTGCGGCACTTTCACCGAGCTTCCAAAAACCTGAAGTAGAAGTGGTCGCCGTGGAACCTCTTCCTGCAAGAGATGGCAATAATCTCAGATTTCGAATTCACCTTCGTGTTTTCAACCCAAACAATAGTGAATTGGCACTCTCCGGTCTTTTCTACACTCTGCGGCTAGGTGGGCATAAGGTTTTGATGGGAACCTCAAATAACCTGATGCCCATCGCCCCCTACGGCCAGGATGATATCGCTGTGGATGCAACAGCTAGCATAGTCGGCTCAATCTTTGCCGCTGTAAACCTCATTAACTTAAATCAGCACTCAATACCCTATGAACTAGAAGCAAAAATAGGCTTGCGTAAATCACTACTTCCCTCAATTAAGGTGAATAGAAGTGGGGTCATTCACTTGAACCAATATCGGTAACTCTTTCGCTTGATTTACTACTTGTCGGTCTGTGGATTGCGAGCCTGCTTGCCCTCCTCATTACTCACCCGCTAAATTTGCTTGGTAAGGATCAGGGACATTACAAAGTTACCCATTGGTGCACTGTTATGACTGAGGAACCCCTCGTCAGGATGGGACTGGGACTCATAAATTTTTGTGTTATACATGATCTTCAAGCCGAATTCGTAAGAGTTTCGACCAAAGAAAGCGCCGATATTCGCAAACGTCACCTCCTTCTCAGGGGTGACACCGTAGCTGAAGATTTTTACTCCTCCCTTAGTCTTTGAATTGCCCTCCATCAATACATTCCTTTGAACAGTTCTATGCTCTAACCCAGCCTGTAAATACCAGTAACGCCCACCCTCAAGGGGGGAGGACGCGGCACTAAAGGCGGGTAAAGAGCTTCCCAATACAACTCGCACCCCTGCACCAAAGTCCCTGACGATATTACCTGTTTTCCAACGAAGGTAAGGCACTAGTCGATAGCTTGTGCCCCATATGACATTCTGGAGTAAGTGATAATCTAACTTAAGCTCAGGCATCAATCCCCATTCATTGAAAACCTGGGAATCCCATCCTTTGGGGGGAGAAGACGAGACAATCCAGTGCATAAATTTCTGTGTTTGGCGAGCGCCCGCTCTAGAGCCGACTGTTCCGGCATCAAGTGTTAAATCAATCATCCACTGATTTAAAATTTGATACTTGTATCTTATGCCTAAATAGCTCCAACCTGCATAGGGGTGCTCTTCATTAATGGGTTCAGATCTACCAAGATGATCTGGAGTATAAATCTCCTGACCAAACCTCAAGGTGTAGGGCTTTCCTATAGGGCTCCAACGAACAAAGAAACCGCCGGTATAGTCTCTGTCCGTCTGGAAAAGTGCATCATTTACTAGTTCAAGCTGTAACTTCCCTTTTGGTGAGTCATCCGCACAAAGCATTGAGGCGTGGCAGACAAACAGCAAACCGACAATAGAAGCTGAAAGTTTTTTTCTATTAATAAGCACCCTTAACCTGCCCTCTCGAATGATTGAACCAGTTTGTCCAGATCAAAATCCGGTGATTAATGCCCCCAATCCCCAACCTTATCGGCCCCAGGGATTTGAAACTCCAGGTATTCCTCAATGCTAAATGGCATTTCTTCCACGACTGCTCGAACTCGTTGGCCAATGGCTTTGGTCTCAGGGCGCGCATTGGCAAGTCCGGTGTAGGGGATACCCTTTCCGCTAGGCACATCAGGATACTTTTTCTTAAAGAGCCGATGCCTTGCAACCATATGATTGAACTGCCCTTGGGTGTATATCAAAGGCACTAATTGCGGATATTCCTCACGCGGGTCCATGTAAAGATCGTAGTAGGCCTCTGGCATTCCTGAAGACGCAACCTCACCAGCGCCTATCCAGTGACGCTTATAGCGCCCTTTAACCGTAGCTCCTAGTTGGTTGCCGGTATAGATAAAGACATAATCCCGACGACTATGGGTATCGCCATTTAGCAGCAGTGCAGTCTGATCCAAACCATCCACCACTCTGTCGGTTGGAATATACTCAGAGGCGCCAGCAAGCCTGGCAAATGTGGTGTACAGGTCGGCGATATGAATAATATCTCCCACTACCTGGCCGGGTTGAACCATACCTGGCCACCAGGCAAAGGCTGGGACTCTTACTCCTCCTTCAGTGAAATCCCCTTTGCCTCCCCGATATAACATTGGGAGCATACCCCAACCCGCAGGGGGACTGTGCACCATGGGACCATTGTCTGCCATGGCTACAAAGAGAGTGTTTTCTGCGATACCCAGCGCTTGTAGCTCATCCATTAACTGGCCGGCGAAGTCATCCACTGCGGGAAATGAATCCGCCACCATCAAACCAGAAACGGATGGCTTGGGCATAAAGGCGGCCATGAAATTCAAAAAATTAGGCCAGTAGGCCACAAAGAAAGGCTTGTTGGCTTCAGCGTTCTTACGAATGAATGCTATGGTACGGCGCTCTGCCTCGGGGTCGAACTTACTGAAACACTCATTGGAAGTGCCGCACCACTCCCTACCAGGCTGTCCTTTTTCACCTTCAATATTCATTACCCAACCGGTGGGAACCAAACCGGGATTATCCAGGCGATAAGGGTCGGGTGGGTATATCTCAGGAAACATACCCAGCACCGCATTTACGGCATTAGCTTGAGGATTAAAAAGAGAGGTTATCTGGTTCATTGGGGTAAATAACGCCTCATCAAACCCCTGGTTGTGCAAGTAGCTCTCCTCAATATCTCCCAAGTGGCCTTTCCCAAAGAACCCTGTGGCGTACCCAGCTCTGGACAGCACTTCCGCAATAGTTACCTCCTCAGCACGAAGCCCAGAAAATTCATGGGGCATCCCCACAGCCCCCATGCCAAAACGCACCGGATGGCGACCGGTAAGCACAGCAGCGCGGGTTGGAGTACAGGAAGGTTCAGAGTACATGCGAGTAAAGTTGATACCCTCTGCGGCCATCTTATTTAAGTTGGGTGTTGAGTAACCGAAATTTTTTTGTAATGCAGGAAATCCAACAGCACCAAAGGCGGTGTCATCCCAGAGAAGGAAAACAATATTGGGGGGCTGCCCATATTTATCCCGTAGAGCCTGTAAACGCCTGGTTATTTCTGAGTCTTCTTGCTGCCAACGCTCACCATTTTGCATTTTCAACACATAGTATTCAGCGTCATGTACTATCTGTGCCTGCACAGGCATCCAGCTCAGAAACACCAGTAACCCGATCAAGATTTGCCTCACTGTCACAGTCCATCCTCCCTCAGTAAGTGTGGCTGGAAGTGCAATACTTTTATTAACAGTGTTACAACCCCAATGCATCACTCTAGAAGAAAGGTGTCATGGGAGCGCTATAAGTGGCGACAACTAGAAAGTTTTTATGAGTGGCCAGGCCCTACAAAGGCCCAGTGGTTCCGACAGGAAGGAAAGGATTTAGGTCATGGAGGGATAGGTGCCCCAAAGCATGCAGAAGGACACCTAAAATAACGAGATCGGCAATAACAGGGGTCTAGGTTACAGAGACTTATGATTATCTGCCATCAATACAGGCCAGGCTGCGCGTAAGTACATCACCATGGTCCAAAGGGTCAGAGCCGCGGCAATATACAGCAGTAGATAGCCCAGAGTTTCCATTACAGGAAAGTCGCGGACATCAAAAGCGAGAAGAACTATGATTGCCGCCATTTGTGCAGTTGTTTTTATCTTCCCGACATAGGACACAGCAACACTACTGCGCTGCCCCAGTTCTGCCATCCACTCGCGCAAACCTGAGACCGCGATCTCCCGGCAGATAATAATGGCTGCAGCCACAGTGAACCAGGCACTTTTGTGCAGACCCACAAGCAATACAAGCGCAGTAGCTACCATTAACTTATCTGCAACAGGGTCAAGAAAGGCGCCAAAGGCAGTGCTCTGATTAAGTTTCCTTGCTAGGTAGCCATCAAGCCAGTCGGTAACTGCGGCAGCTGAAAAAATAACGGCAGAAGCAATGTAACTCCATTTATAAGGTAAATAGAAAACCAAAACCAGGACAGGTATCAGTGCGACGCGAAGCAGTGTAAGTTGGTTGGCGAGTGTCATACTTTTCTCTGTTCTTGCGGAGGGCGTACGTTATCAAGCTGTGGGGCAAATTGAAACGCTCAATGAGAAACCCGGAGAAAAAATCCGCCGCCTGTGCCCTGCATTTTTACTCGTGATGTAGTGCCGAGTATATATCCTGCGCAAGCTTGCGACTGATGCCATCTACACTAGCAATTTCTGTCACTGTAGCCTTCTTAATTTCCTGAAGACCGCCAAAATGGCGAAGCAATGCGCGTCTACGTGCGGGGCCCACGCCAGCAATACCCTCCAGAGGGGACTCCCTTCGTTTTTTGTCACGCCGCGCGCGGTGCCCGGTAATTGCAAATCGATGGGCCTCATCTCTAACCTGTTGAATCAGGTGCAATGCCGGGGAGTCCGCCGAAAGTACCAGTTCCTGATTACTGGAAACGATATGTAAGGTCTCAAAACCTGCTTTACGGGTAGTGCCCTTGGCCACTCCGATTATCTGAACACCTACAACGCCCAGGCCATTGAGGGTATCCACCGCCTGACTGACCTGCCCCTTGCCACCGTCAATTAACAGGATATTAGGGAACTTACCCTCACCTCCCGATAGGCGCGTGTAGCGACGCTTAAGTGCCTGCCCCATTGCAGCATAATCATCACCAGCCTGAATGCCATCAATATTAAAGAGACGATAATCTGACTTAACTGGACCGCCTGAATCAAAAACCACACAAGAAGCAACCGTGGCCTCACCCGAGGAGTGGCTGATGTCAAAGCATTCCAGCCGCTCGGGCAACTGTTCCAGTCCAAGCACTTCTTGAAGGGCCTCAAAACGACTAAACAACTTCTGCTGCGCTGCAGTGCGGCTACTTAAATTCTGCTGAGCCGCCTGCTGGGCCATTTCCACCCAGGTAGCGCGCTTGCCTCGCAGTTTATGGGTAACTGAAATGTCTCGCCCTGCCTGAGCACCGAGTGCCTGCTGCAGCGGAACCACATCTTCTATAGATTCCGAGGCTAGAATTTCACGGGGAATTTCTCTTGGACTACCGAGATAAAATTGAGCCACAAAGGCCGAAAGCAATTCAGGGTGGCTTAAGCCCAGTCGCTCACTGGGAAAAAAGCTGCGACTACCAAGAATTCTCCCCTGTCGGATAAAGAGTACATGCACACAGCAGCTACCACCCTCGGTGGCAACACCATGGACATCAACATCCCCTGTATCACCCTCTGCCACTTGATCCGCTTGAAGACGCCGTAGTGCGGATATTTGATCCCTGAAGCGCGCGGCCTTTTCAAACTCCAACGCTCTTGAGGCTTCATCCATTTCATCGGCCAGTTCACGAATAATATTATCGCTCTTGCCAGTGAGAAACATTTCTGCGTGGCGTACATCCTGGCGATACTCCTCGGGACTGATGAAGTCTACACAGGGTGCCGTACAGCGCTCAATCTGATATTGCAGGCAGGGCCTGGATCGATTGTGAAACACGCTGTCTTCACAGGAGCGAATACGAAAGGTCTTTTGCAAAAAATTCAGGCTATCACGTACAGAAGAGGCGTTGGGGAAAGGACCAAAATAGCGGCCTTTCTTTCGCTTAGCTCCACGATGGAGTGCTATACGGGGAAAAGTGTCAACACTGGAAAGAAAGATGTAAGGATAGCCCTTATCATCTTTCAGCATCACATTGTAAGGCGGACGCTGGGATTTAATCAGGCTCTGTTCGAGTACTAATGCCTCGGTTTCACTACGAGTAACAGTTACTTCGATGTTGCCGATCTTCTGCACCAGCGCCATGGTCTTGGCTGTGAGCCCAGAGCTGCGAAAATAACTGGCAAGCCGATTGCGTAAATTTTTCGCCTTACCCACATAAAGTATATGGTTACTGGCATCGAACATTTGATAGACGCCAGGCTTACGGGTAACTGTAGAGAGAAAACGCTTGCTATCGAACATCTGACAACCGGTCTTGCCGCTTCAGTAAATACACGGATATTAGAGCGCTGCTTCGGGGTCGAGTATCTGGTACTTGACGGCAAGCAAGGTCAATTCCACATCGCTGTTAATATTCAGCTTTTCAAATATCCGATAACGGTAGCTATTTACGGTTTTAGGGCTGACCGAAAGGGACTTGGCAATCTCAGCAACCTTGGCTCCATTCACAATCATGTCCGCAGTTTGCAACTCACGTTTAGAAAGTTTTTCAAAGGGAGAAAGGTTATCCGATTGACCTGAGACATTGCGCAGAGCCATTTTGGTAGCCATGGAGTTGCTGATAAAAACTCCACCATTCATTACTGTATGAATTGCACGCACCATCTCTTCAAGATCTGCCCCCTTGGTCACATAGCCCATAGCACCGGCTTGCATTAGGCGGCCAGGAAACAGGTCGTCATCCAGGGCGCTAACAGCCACTACTTTGACTTCAGGACAGCGGTTTAACAGCTTGCGGGTCGCCTCCAAGCCACCCATTCCTGGCATTTTTACATCCATCAAGATGACATCAACCGCAGTCTCACGCACGAATTCCAGCGCTTCTTCGCCACAATTCGCATCGCCAACAACTTCAATATCCTCGACGTCACTCAACATGCGCGAAATCCCCATTCGCACAAGGTCGTGATCATCCACCACTAAGACTTTGATCAAGCTATCCCCAACTACGGATAAGTGCAGTGGCTACGCGGCGTACAATCCCCTCGCGCGTGCTCTTGAACTGCGTTCTTCTTTTTACTCACGGAGAAACTACTCCGCGCAGATCCTCCCCAAGAATCCAGTCGCAACATACCAGACAAAAACGCTACTGCAAAGCGCCACAACCGTCTCAAATGCTGTTTAACTGATGTTTAGCCGCAGGATCTTGGCTTGTATATAGCGATTAATTATAACCTAGAAACGTAACAGCTAATCATTCTGCACTCAAGCCGGCCTTTGCCGCATGACTTGAGGAAACGAAAGTTCAAGAAATAAAAAAAAATTTTTGTACTTTGCAATAGTCAATAGATTTTATATTTCTAACAGCTATAGCAGAATTCTTTATAGAAACCAGTATAAAGTCCTGTCATCAAAACCAGACAGGACTTAGGGCTCGCACTTTGCGAATACTCGAAAGGCAGTTTATTTACTGAGTTTTAAGGGTAAAAGCGTGGCTCCGGCTCGAGGGAAACACCAAATTTTGAATGTATATCGGCAGCAATATCCTGAGCAAGCTGTACTAATTCACGGCCTGCTCCCCTGCCAGGATTAATCAGCACCAGTGCCTGGCGCTCATGGACTCCAACCGCACTGCGCCGTAAACCACGCCAGCCAGCGCGATCTATTAACCAACCAGCGGCAAGCTTCCAATCCTCGCCGGCCGCGAAAGCAACTAGATCGGGATGCTCTGCTTTTAGACTCTGATAGAGATCCGTATCTACCACCGGGTTTTTGAAAAAACTCCCAGCATTGGGGATCTCAGTAGGCAAAGGCAGTTTGTTACTCCGGATATCAATAACTGCTTGAGCAATCTGAGTAGGTGTCGGGTGGTTTGCATCCCAATTGTGCTGCGAAATATATTGGCGCAGTGCCGGGTAGTCAACGCGCGGCTGCCAGTCTTGTGGCAACTGCAAATTCACCTGGGTAATAATATACTGGTCGCGCAGACGCCCTTTAAAAACACTATCCCGATAGGCAAAACCACAATCGTCTTTAGTAAAGTCGTGCAGCTCACCTGTGGCCACTTCCATAGCCTGCAAGCTTGTAAAGCGATCACACAACTCGATACCGTAGGCACCTATATTTTGGATCGGTGCCGCACCAATCTTACCGGGAATCAGTGCAAGATTTTCAAGTCCACCTATGCCACTGTTGACAGTAGCCATAACCAGCTGGTGCCAATTTTCCCCAGCCGCAGCTTCAATAGTATGCCCCTGACTATTGGGCTCTATTAAAAGTCCTCGCAAGTCGACCTGGATAACAAGACCTGGGAAATCATCGGTCAACACAACATTGCTACCACCCCCCAAGGGTAAGATTGGTAGTTTCTGTGTTCTGGCAAAGGTCAATGCCTCTCGCAGCTGATCCAGGTTTTGCACCCTGGCAAAGTGGGCGCTACGAGCCGAAATTGCCAAGGTGTTGTGGGGCTGCAGATCAATATCAGTTTCTATCATGCAGGTAACTTTAACCGAGAAACTCACGCATTCGCTGGAGATCCTGCTCGGTGTCTACACCACCGGGCACCTCCGCGCAGGCAACAGCCACATGAATATTCTCATCGTGATACAAAAAACGCAGCTGCTCTAGGGCTTCAAACTGCTCCAGCGGCGCCACTGGCCAAGTAACAAAACTTTGCAGCAGCGCTACACGATAAGCATAGATACCGATATGACGACGTGGTTCCAACCCCTGCGGCAACTCATTTGCGTGCGCAGCAAAGGCATCGCGCGGCCAAGGTATTGGGGCACGGGAGAAATAGCGGGCTAACCCGGATTGTGCAGCAACCACCTTAACAATATTAGGGTTGCGGAAATCTTCCACCGTAAGAATAGGTTCGCACAGGGTAGCCACACCGGCGCGGGTATTTTCCGCAAGGTTAGCGGCTACCTGATTAATTACCTGAGCAGGAATTAAAGGCTCATCCCCCTGTACATTCACCAGAATACGGTCATCGGCTAAACCCAGGTTAACAGCGACTTCCTGTAGGCGGTCAGTGCCCGATGCGTGATCAGCAGAGGTCATACACACCTCACCGCCAAAGCCTCGAACTGCCTCCGCTACACGCATGTCGTCGGTGGCAACGATGACCCTCTCTGCATCACTCTCGCAAGCCCTCTCAAAGACATGCTGAACCATGGGTTTGCCGGCAATATCTGCCAAGGGCTTGCCCGGTAAACGACTGGAGCCAAAGCGGGCGGGAATAATGACATCAAATGAGTGTTTATTTTTCATCTTTGGAGAACTGTTGCAGGTGCTGGTGCACCTTCTGATAAAAAAGATCTGGCAACTTGGCACGCACTTCCAGCGCCCACCAGTGACTCTCCCAGAAATCGCGACACTTCACCGCGTCTTTCATCGTCATAATCACTGGTGTCTCGCCATCGAAATGCAGCTCCTGGGGGCTGAACTGGTGATGATCCGCAAAGGGCTGCTCCATCACCTTGTAGCCCATACGTTGCAGTGCGCGGAAAAAACGTTTGGGGTTTCCTATCGCTGCCACCCCATGGCAGGGGCCTGGCTCAGGGCCTGAGGTCAGGCGCAGCGTAGAGGTCTGATCAAGGTTAAACTGGTGCCAGCAGGCAGGCTCCAAAGTCATCTGGTATTCCAGTAGCGCACCGCACTGCTGTTTCACACTGGCTTCAGGCTCGCCATTACTCACCACCAAATCGACACTCTGTAAACGACTAATGGGTTCCCGCAAAGGGCCACGAGGGAGCATATGCCCATTACCGAGACCGCGACTGCCATCCACCACGCAGATTTCAAAGCTTCGCCAGAGGCTGTAATGCTGCAAACCATCATCAGAGAGAATCACATCACACTGGTGGTAATCAACTAACGCCCTCGCCGCTTCACTGCGATTGGGGGAAACCATCACCGGTACCCCGGTGATCAAATGCAACATCAGCGGTTCATCACCGGATTCCAGAGGGTGAGACTGAGCAGTTACCTGGTAGGGATATTGCTCTGCACGGCCACCATAGCCACGGCTAACAATCCCGGGATTTTTCCCCCGCTCTTTTAGCCAGCGAGCCAACTCTGCCACCAATGGCGTCTTACCAGCACCACCGACGGTGATATTGCCTACAACAATAACAGGTACCGATAGTGGTTCCGGTGGGGTGCGGGAACTGATCACCCTGCGCCGATTACTCACTCCGCTATAGAGCAACTCCAAAGGCGTAAGCAGAGATAAGGCAGGGCTTGTACCGTCCTTCTTGTACCAGCGCTTGTTGAACCAGTCTTCCAGTGACATCCAGTGCCCTAACCCATTGTCTGCTGTTGTAATAATGTGGCATAGCGCCCACCCCGGGCGAGCAGTTCGCTGTGCTTGCCACTCTCTACGATACGCCCTTTCTCCATAACCAGGATTCGATCCGCACTTTCAATCGTACTGAGACGGTGGGCTATCACAAAGGTGGTGCGATTTTTCATAACTTCTGTCAGAGCCGACTGGATATGGCGCTCTGATTCATTGTCCAGTGCTGAAGTTGCCTCATCGAGAATCAATACCGGTGCATCTTTTAATAGCGCCCGCGCAATAGACAATCGCTGTCTTTGGCCACCGGAAAGCATCTGGGCATTGTCCCCCAATACAGTTTCCAAACCTTGAGGTAGCTCCTCAATAAAGTTAGCCGCATGCGCCAACTCGATAGCCCGCAAGACATTCTCTTTCGGTGCTCCTTCCAAATCGCCATAGGCGATGTTGCGATAGACGCTGTCGTTAAATAGGACGATATTTTGGGACACCATGCTGATATGTCGGCGTAAATCTTGTAGGGGAACCGTTGAAATATCGACTCCATCAAGAAGGATCCGCCCGCCAGTGGGCTCGTAAAAACGCGCCAGCAGACTGGCAAGCGTTGTTTTACCGGAACCCGACGCCCCTACCAGCGCAACTGTTTCGCCCGGCTCCACCGAGAAGCTAATATTCGACAGCACCTGGGGAGCGGCCTCATCGTAACTAAAATCGAGAGACTCAAAGGTAACCGCACCACGCACTGGCTTGGGCAGCACCTCGCGGCCGCCCTCTGGCTCACTGGGGGTATCCATTACTTCAAAAATACTTTCCGCGGCGGCAATTCCCTTCTGAATATCTGCAAAAACTTCTGAAAGGCTGCGAACCGGCTTGGCCAGAGAAGCTGCGGCACCAATATAAGCGGCAAAGACCCCCGCGGTCATGGATTCCACCATACCCGGAGCCAGGGCAAACCACACAATAGTGGCAGTAGATAGGCCAACCAGAATCTGAATCACCGACACGCTGGCATTGTTGGCCACCACCAGCTTCATAAATTGTCGGCGGTTATTGTCACTGGCAGATTCAAAACGTGAATTCTCATATTCTTGACCACCATACATCCGTACTACTTGATAGCCATTAATCGCCTCCTGGGTAACATGAGTGACATCACCCATGGAGTTTTGGATGCGATGGCTCAGTTTACGGAATCGTTTGCCCACCGTACGCACGATTAGAGCAATCAAGGGGGCAAAAAGGAAAAAGGTCAATGTCAGCTTCCAGTTCACCAACAACAAGTAAGCCAGCAGCGCAACGGTAGTAAAAGTCTCGCGAAATAAAACCTTAACCGCCTTGGTAATGGAATTGGTAACCTGCTCAACATTGTATGAGACTTTGGAAATCAGGTAGGCACCCGTGTAACGGTCAAAATAGGCACTAGGCAGCTGGCCAATCTTCTCAAACAACTGCGAGCGCAACTGGTGAATAATTGCGCGCCCCACATAGGCGAGACCATAACTGCCAACAAAGTTACCAATCGCACGCAGCAGAATAATGATGAGCATGGCCAGAGGTACCAGCCAACGCGCAGTCTCCTGTGGCATTACCCCATCGGGATAATAGGAGGCTACGTATTTCGAGAGAAAACCTCTGCTTTCTTGGATGCCAGCGCCCACCGCATCTAACAGCAGCTCCGTAACGGCAATTAAGCTGACGCCCATGGTGGAAAACAGGAAAAATCCCAGCACTGCAACAGCAAAAATCGCTAGGTGCGGCCGAGCGTACGCGAGTAAACGACGATAGGTGTGCGCCCCGTGCTGTGGTTTACGGGGGGGCATGGTTACTTTCTTCATACAGACCAATGACTGGACTCGCCCCAACCCCTTAGGCAGTGGGGCGAGTACGCTCGCAAGGCTAATCGTCCATCCCTGGCATTAAAGCAAAGCCCAGCGCGCTAGTTCTCTTCTGGTTGCCGTGTAGTAATGCTTAGGTTGACAAAGCCTAGCTGTCCAGCGGCATCCATTGCCCGCACCACAGCCTGATGGTGAGCTGTAGCGTCGGCGGTTATCACAAGCGGGCGATTGTACTCGCCTGCAGAAACTTCCGACAGCGCAGATTTCAAAGTGGTCAACTTTTTGTTGATCAACCCCTGGCCATTTACCGAATAAGAACCATCGGCACTGATCAGAATTTCAACAGAACGAGGCTGCTCTTCTGCCTGAGGCCCAGCGGCCTCGGGCAAATTTAACTTCAAATGGCTCTCTTTGGTGAATGTGGTCGACACCATAAAGAAAATCAGCAGAAGAAAGACCACATCGATTAATGGCGTAAGGTTTACCCCATCCTGCTCTTTGGTTTGGCGGCGAAATTGCATCGATTGCTACCTCACTCAGGCCGCTTTTTCAATTTTGCGGTCACTGTGTAAGGCATCCACCAGCTTCACGGCTTCCTGTTCCATGGTTACCACAATAGTATCCACTCGGCGCTGGAAGTATCTGTGCGCCATTAGCGCTGGAATCGCCACAGTCAAACCCGCCGCCGTAGTAATCAGAGCCTGGCTGATACCACCGGCCAAAATACCCGCATTGCCGGTGCCCTCCAGCATAATTGCCGTGAAAACCTGGATCATACCGATGACAGTCCCAAGCAAACCGATCAATGGCGCAATCGCGGCGATGGTGCCGAGGGCATTGAGGAAACGCTCCAGCTCGTGTACTACCTGGCTTGCAGTTTCCTCAATACTGTCTCTCATTACTTCACGGCCGTGGCGGGAATTGGAAAGTCCTGCGGCAAAAATTCGTCCGAGTGGGCTGGAATCACGCAGCTCCTTAAGTTTCTCACTATTGACCTGGTTGCTTTTTAGCCACCCCCACACTTCTCCAAGTAAAGTGCGCGGTGCAATACGCTGGGGATTCAACGTCCAAAAACGCTCAATGCTGATAGCAATAACAGCAACGGAACACAACAGGATCGGCAACATCAACCAGCCGCCAGATTTTATTATTTCAAACACTTTTCTTGGCCCTAAACAGCGAGAGGGATTTCAGGAATTTCTTCTGCATCTTAGACGCAGGAGTCGCACTTTATCACAGCTGCTCTCGGCGGCTAAGTCTTCCACTCGGCTCAGCCTCGCCATTGTGATCCGCATACCAAAACCGTGGCGTTGAACGACCCCAGCTGATCACAGGCTCCGAGGTGCCTCTTTGCCAAGAAAGCTCGACAGCTCCACTTTGTGCTGTATTAAAAATTTGCGTATCCATCGCACGATAACGTGCGACTACATTCGCATGGGGATGGCCAAAATGATGACGATAGCCTGCGCTGAATATCACTCGCTCAGGCCTTGCCCAGCTCAGTAAAGTCTGGGATGAAGAAGTCTTAGAACCATGATGAGGCGCCACCAATAAATCTACTGGCTTCTCCATTGGATAAAGCTCCACAAGACGGCGTTCTACGGAGCTTGTGATATCCCCAGTAAGTAAAATACGCACTTGTTGCCATTCAATTAGAGCCACACAACTTTGATCATTTTCCTCTCCATCAATTTTTTTTTGCAGTGGCCATAACCAACGTACAGAGAGCTCACCGAAATAAAGCCTTTCACCCGCGACACAGGAGTCTGCTCGTATATCAAAATCCCCCACCAGTTTTTTTCCCAGTTGCCCTGGAGCATAGAAATTATTGACAGGCAGTGACTGCAATAGCGCCGCCACCCCACCCGCATGATCCCTGTCACCATGGCTGACAACCAACACATCGAGTTCTCTCACCCCGACTCCACTCAAATAAGGAGCAACAATGGCCCCTCCAGCACTCCAACCCGATGGCGAGAGAGGTCCGGTATCAAAGACAAGGCGCGCTTCTTGGGAGCGGACCGAGAGAGCCAGACCCTGGCCAACATCCAAAGCGGTGAAAGTAAGCCCCTGACGACCTGGTGTCGAAACAGGCAGCATAGATTGGAGCAAAGGAAGCAGAAACAAGCAGCCCAGATATCGTCCCGGCACACCCCTGGGTAAGATTAATAACAGGGCGCCCAGTGCGGATAAGACAAGCAGGGTTGTGCTTTGAGGCGTTATCAAAGGCTGCCAGGTAGGAACAAAATCCCGGGCATACTTCAGCATTTCCATGAGAAGAGTCAGTTGCCAGTCGGCAAATTTAAAGCACCAGATTCCAAGGCCAGTCCCTAACAGTAAGGTGCCAAGCATCAAGGCCGGCAGTATTATCAAACCAAGCCAGGGAATTGCCATCAGGTTCAGCAGCATTCCGCCAGAGCTGTACCCAGAAAAATACACTACCGAGGGTAAAATCAAACCCAGCGCCACCAGCCATTGACTGCGCAATAATTGTACAAAGGTGGAGAACCAGCGTAAAAACCAAGCTTCCACGTGCCTTTTCATCCCCACATGAGCACTCGCCTCACTTCCCTCCACACCGTTCTCCGTTGTCCTCTCTTGCCTAACAGAGCTACGCCCAGAAAACCCCAAGAGAAGCGCACCCACAGCGGCGAATGACAGCCAAAACCCGGCTCCGAAGAAAGCCAATGGCTGGATAATTAGCACTAATGCCAAAGCGAGAGAAAAAGCCAAGCCAGCGCCTACCCGTCGCCGCCAATGCCAAGCCAGCAGCAATACCCAGGTCATCACCAGGGCCCTTTGGGCGGAGAGAGGAGCACCAGCCAACAAGGTATAGGTTAGAGTGCCAATAAGCGCCAACAACATCGGAATCCACCTGGGACAGGTCCCCATCAATACCCCGAGAGCCCTCGCCAATACCTGCCCCAACAGCAGTAAAAACCCAGCCACCATGCCCACATGCAGGCCCGATATTGCCAAAAGGTGTGCCGTCCCTGTCTGCTTTAACAGGTCACTGTCGGCACGGGAAAGGCCGCTGCGATCCCCTAGTAACAGTGCTGTAACCAGGGCGCTTTGGTTTATCGGTAGCCTTTGAAGCTTCTGCCTAAAAGCATCTCGCAGGGCGGATAGCCCCATGCCCTGGCTCAACCACTGTGGGTCGCCATTTTGCGGGCGCACATACCCCGTTGCATAAACACCCCGCCGTAAGAGCCAGCCCTCATAGTCAAAGGTATGGGGATTTACACTACCGCGTGGACGCTTTAACCGCACCGGTAAATCCCAGTGGCTATTACCTCGCAGCAGCCTTTGCACCTCAACATCTGCGCGGTACCAGGTGAGATAAAGAAGGCTACCTGAATGAACTTCCCCCGGCCCCGCCTCCAGTATTCTCGCCTGGAAGCGTATATCCCGGGTAGCACCCCTCTGTAACGCTGGATTACTCCTGACCTCGTCGGGGAGGGATACAACCTCAACCCTTAGACGTTGATCAATGCCATGAGCCGATTCAGGTAAACGCTGCTCAAGCGCGGCTTTATTGCTCGATAAAGCCCAGAGAGCACCGAGCAACGAGATGACAAGTAATAGGCAGAGAGCGCGTGTTTGAGGGAGGGAAACCAACAATAGGAAGGCAATAATATATACCCACAGTACTCCCCCTATTTCTGGTAGAGACGGCAACAAACCAATAGCAGCAACTGATAGAGAGAAGACCCAAAGGGCCAGCGTAGGGCTCCATAGCCACAGAGTAGTCTTAGGGTCCCAACCCACATCCAGCCTGCACTTTTTTTGTACAGGGTTTATGGTTCTCATCCTTGTCCGAAGCCCCGTGATAGCAATAGATCAGAAAATTTGACACCGCACACAAAACAGGCACCATAGAACCAAAACATGTCTATAACCGGCGCGCCATGCCGCATAGTGACTGCCTTAACTGCTATACATGGCACCCGCTGGTCATATTTTTTTAAGAAAAATGCCATGTTTAACATGTTTGTAATATTCAGGTCGCAGAATCCGCACCAAATCGAGGGGCAACCAACAGACTGAACGGAAGGCTTCCCCTCAACCCACAACCATAAACTGTGCGAGACGACTATGAATAAGACCGCTCTCTCTCTGGCCATTGTTGCCATGATCCCGACTCTGGCCAACGCCCAAGAAGAAGGCGATGTCCTCGACTTTTACGGCAAAGCCAATGTTACCTTCCAGTCTGCTGACGAAGGTGACGGCTCTGTAACCGATGTTCAAAGCAACGCTTCCCGCCTGGGCGTTAAGGGTGAGATCGCCCTGACCGACGGCATCAAGGGTATCTACCGTATGGAATACGAAGTAGATATGGACGGCGACGCTGATGACACTTTCTCTCAACGCAATATCTACGCTGGACTGGAAGGCGGCTTCGGTCAGGTAATCGCGGGTAAGTTCGACACCCCGTTGAAAGTTGCCCAGAAGAAAGTTGACCTGTTCAACGACCTGGAAGGCGATATTAAAAGCCTGATCACCAGCAGCGACAACCGCGAAGAAGACGCTCTGCAGTACACTACCCCGTCTTTCGCGGGCTTCAAAGCTTCTGCTGCTTATATCAGCAATAAAGATGAGGTAATTGGTTACGAGATCATTGGCCAAAATGATGATGGCAGTGACATCTTAGGCAAAGAAATCAAGCGCAATAATGGCATCTCCACTTCTATTGCTTACGACAACAACGGCGTTTACATGGCCTACGCTTTCGACCAAGACGTGGAAGGCCAGGACGTTGACGTTCAGCGCTTTGTAGCCCAGTACAACATCGGCCCTGTACAGGTTGGTGCCCTGTTTGAAGACCAGGAAAACGCTGACGGTGAAAACGCTGACGGCTGGATGAGCTCTGTAGCTTACAAAATCGAGCAGTGGACTCTGAAAGCACAGTACGGTCAGTCTGACATTAAGAAAGAAGACGGCGAAACTTACAGCCTGGGTGTTGACTACAAGTTCAACAGCGCCGCTAAAGTATTCGGCTTCTACACCGATGAAACAGCTGATGGCGATTACGACCGCAGCTATGCCGGTATCGGTGCTGAATACAAGTTCTAAGAGCGCTTTTAACGACGATCATCCGAATTGGGAAGCGCTGTTTGACCGTCGTATGATTTAAGAGCTTGAATTAGGCGACCTATGGTCGCCTTTTTTGTTGGAAGTTCCAAAGCCGCAATGCGGCAGCTTATTAAATAACCAACTTATCCATAAGAAGATGAACTGGCATTGCCTGTAACTGTTGTTGATCAGCAAATAAAGCTAATATTTTCTCTGCTTGGCCTGAAGGGAAACGTGCAGCCAGATTGGAATGGAATTTCTTCAACAAAAGCGGTATCCCCTCTTTACGGCGTCGACGATGACCAAGGGGGTATTCCACCACTACATTCTCTGTTGCCTTGCCCCCCCTAAAAAATATTTGCACACCATTTGCGATCGAACGTTTCTCCGGATCAAGATAATCCTTCGAATAGCAGCCATCCTCAACAACGGTAATTTTCCCGCGCAGCTCATCAATTTCCGGATGGGACTGATGGAATTCATCCTCATAAAAACTAGCCTGCAAATCCCCAAATAAAAGAGCCACAGCCACGATATATTGCAGGCAGTGATCGCGGTCCGCCGGATTGGAGAGGGGGCCGGTTTTACTAATAATTCGTATTGCGGATTCGTGAGTAGTCACGACAATTCTCTCTATGTCTTGCACCCTGCCCCTTACCAATGGATGTAAAACTATCGCGGCTTCACAGGCCGTCTGGCCATGGAATTCTGCCGGGAAGGAAATCTTGAAAAGGATATTCTCCATTACATAGGAGCCGAATCGACGCGGAAAACGGAACTGCCGCTCCTCCAACGGTTTTATTACCTGATCAGCATTGGTTTTACTGAAAGCCACGTCATAAAAGCCCCACTGCTTCGCCGTAAGTACGGTTGGTATACCCATCTCACCACGCATGGCCATATCCGCCAAGCGAACTCCCCTTGCCGTGGCATCTCCTGCCGCCCAAGATTTACGCGAACCCGTATTGGGGAAGTGCCTGTAGGTACGCAGGGCGCTACCATCTACCCAGGCCTGGGAAATCGCCGCCAGTAATTCTTCCCTGCCCCCCCCCATCAACCAAGTAGCAATCGCTGTAGAAGCCACGCGAACCAACAATACATGGTCCAAGCCGACGCGGTTAAAGCTGTTTTGTAATGCCAGTACACCTTGGATCTCATAAGCCTTGATCATCGCCTCCATCACCTTTCCCATTGTCAGGGGCTCTTCCCCTGCACTCAACCGCTTCTGAGAAAGGAAGTCGCACACCGCCAAGATAGCGCCCAGATTGTCAGATGGATGCCCCCACTCTTCGGCCAGCCAAGTATCATTGAAATCCAGCCAGCGGATAGTACAGCCTATATCCCAGGCAGCTTTAACCGGATCCATGCAAAATTGGGTACCCGGCACACGAGCCCCATTGGGCACCACCGTCCCCTCAACTAGAGGGCCTAATAGTTTCGTACACTCGGGAAAACCCAGTGAAAGAAAAGCACAACCCAAGGAATCCATCAGGCAGTAGCGCGCTGTTTGCCAGGCCTCATTGGAATAAACTTCAAAATTGAGAACGTAATCGGCAATATCCTGGATTACCTGATCATAAATTAGATGGCCAGTTTGATCTGAGTCGGTGCGCATAACAGAAGGCCTGATGGTACTGTGAAGAAATTAAATAAGCCTAGTAATTTTTTAGCTGTATCTTTCACTTTGTAAATGGATAACAAGATTTGAGCGCTACGACATTGATGGCTTGCTTTTTCGTGTATATTGTCATCCTGTGAATTTCACTAATATTCGACCAAGATTGAAAAGGTAAGAGGGTTTGTGATTAGTCTATACACTCCAACCTCCAATAAGAAAACACTAAATTGCAAACAATAGCGACTAAAACAAAAAGAGTATGCTGCACCACAGAAACAGTGTTATTTCGTCAGGGAGTGGCCTCCCGAAATATTTATTTTATACATGCCGGTTATGTTCTTATCCATAAAGTGGACTTTAATGGCAACCGGGGACTTGTAGACCTGTATGGGCCAGGCTCCTGGTTTGGCCCAGGTCTTGGCGGAAATTCACAAGAAATAGAAGCAATTGCCAAAATAGGTTGTGAGCTAGAAGTCGCTTTTCCAGAAAATCTCAATGGCCTGTTACATTCACTGTCACAAACCCAGCAAGACCTTATAGAGCATCTAGCCAACAGGGAGTCTTTATTACAACAGCGTATATTTCAGCATATAACCGCGCCCCTAGCTGTTAGATTGGCAAGTTTATTATCCCAACTCTTTCATTTTCGGGGGCAACCTTGCGCTCACGGGCATGAATTAGATGTAAAGCTTTCACAATCTGAGCTAGCGGCTATGGCCGGCGGCAGTAGACAAACTGTTAGCCAACTACTTAGCACCTGGAAACACAAAGGCATTATTGATTACACACGCCAACATATTTGCCTACTAAACAAAGGCGCCCTCGAAGGCTTAGCGCAAGGCTAAATTTGGCTTTAGTGTCAGCTAGCTGACAGTTGATCGTCCCTCTCCTCCCTATACTTCCAAACAATGAGGGCTAGACCTAGTCCCCACCTCCATGGAATCAACATAGGAAGAGGCATTATGCGCACAATCTGCTTAGTTACACTGGGAATACTGTTTAGCCTACAGGCCATAGCTCAAGAGAATCTAAAGTCCACTTTCAGTCATTTCGTTGACGCACAGGGAAACATCACATTACCCAAGGATTACCGCCAAGAATGGACATTTCTCGGCTCTTACCGAGTAAAGTCATCCAGTGGCAAGGGCTGGGATACTCACATTGTTTACACTCAACCTGAAGCAGTTAAAGCCTTTCGCAAAAATGGAAAATTCCCGGATGGCGCAGTCCTGGTAAAAGATGTCAACAGCACCAAATCAGAACCATTAACCACAGGCTTGGCTTACTACTCTACTGATCTCCAGTTCACCTTTATGATGGTAAAGGACACAGAAGGGAGATTTCCCAAGAATGAGGCCTGGGCAGAAGGTTGGGGATGGGCTTTATTCAAGCCAGGGGTAGCAAAAAGTGAAACCAAAACCTGGAAGGGCAGCGGGCTTAACAACTGTTTTGGATGCCATTTACCAGCCAAGAATAATGACTGGGTCTATACACAAGGCTATCAACAGGTCCTACAGAACTAAAAAGTACACAGCAAAAATTAGAGGTTAGAGGTTAGAGGTTAGAGGTCTATTATTCGGCTAGAGTAACAGGCATAGATTCCCTCCAGATCAGCTTATCACCCCCACCCCAGCGCTAATTGATTTATATCAATTAGCGCGATCTTGAATACCGTTAACATGCGGCCGCGTCCGACTATTCCACTATGAGTTTTTCCGTGTTTAAACCTGAGTTACTGTCCCCCGCAGGGACTTTAAAAAATATGCGATATGCGTTTGCCTATGGTGCCGATGCCGTTTATGCAGGCCAGCCCCGCTACAGCTTGCGTGTGCGCAATAATGAATTTAAAAATATTGAAACCCTGCGCCTAGGTATAGAAGAAGCACACCAGCAAGGAAAACAGTTCTATATCGCTTCCAATATCGCCGCCCACAACGATAAAGTTCGCAGTTACCTGCGGGACCTGGAAGAAATTGTTGAAATGGGACCTGACGCCCTTATTATGTCCGACCCAGGCCTGATAATGATGGTAAGGGAGCGTTGGCCTGATCTGCCAGTCCACCTATCCGTACAGGCCAATGCGGTAAACTACGCGACCGTAAAGTTCTGGCATCGCCAGGGGTTATCTCGGGTGATACTTTCCCGAGAACTGTCCCTGGATGAGATTGAGGAAATTCGCCAGAAAGTGCCTGAGATGGAGCTGGAAGTCTTTGTCCACGGTGCACTCTGTATCGCCTATTCCGGGCGCTGCTTGCTATCCGGTTATATGACCCATAGAGATGCCAACCAGGGCGCCTGCACCAACTCCTGCCGCTGGCAATACCAAGCTCATGAAGCCAAAGAGAATGAAGTTGGCGAATTGATTCATGTGCAAAACCAGGAATCTATCCAAAAACCCATCCAGCAACCCACCTCCGCCAGTGACAATACTTCCCAGGCCTTTTTACTACAGGAAGAAGGTCGCCCTGGCGAATATATGCCGGCCTACGAAGATGAGCACGGTACCTACATCATGAACTCCAAAGATTTGCGGGCCGTACAGCATGTCAAGCGCCTCACGGAAATGGGGGTTCACTCTTTAAAAATCGAAGGTCGCACCAAATCCCACTACTATGTGGCTCGTACTGCTCAGATCTATCGTCGCGCCATAGACGACGCTGCAGCAGGAAAAGACTTCGACATGAAGATGATGGACGAATTGGAAACCCTCTCGAATAGGGGCTACACGGAAGGTTTCTACCGCCGCCATCCACCAGCAGAATACCAGCAATATGAAAAGGGATTGGTATCAACTCCGGGCCAGCAGTTTGTCGGCGAGCTTATTGACGGCAATCCAGAGTATTTGACGATTGATGTTAAAAATCGCTTTGAACACGGTGATCAATTGGAATTAATGACTCCCAGCGGTAGCTTGTTCTTCCCCTTGGAACAAATGGAGAATACGGAAGGCAAAGCGATCGATGTAGCTCCGGGATCCGGGCATATCGTGCAGATACCCCGACCAGAGGGGGTTGATGACGATCAACTTCAACAGGCGCTATTGGTCAAAGCTCTGGGATAACCCCCGGCCTGTAATTTGCACTAAGGCTTATCAAGCCCTTCTTTTTACAAACCTATTTTGTTAACGGTGTAGTGGTTTAGACAAACCACCGGATTCACTAAGCCACGACACCTTTATTTCCATCATATCTCTTCCTTTTAACTTGTGAGTTGATCCCCAAAATTCATTGGGTAATCGTTAAACTTCTCAAGTGACTGCCCGCCTCACAATATTCAAACCGTCCTGTATTTCCCCACCATTCACCGCAAGGAACTGGTTCTTGTGCCAATTTTCCTGCATTTTCAGCCTCACCTAAAACCCTTATACAGCCCTGAGTTTTGATCACAAAAATATGCTCGACAGTACTAATTACAAGATAAGAACCCGCCCTCCCTCGGAGTTCCAACAGGAATACACCCGTTTTAAATAGTTATGATTTTCCACCTCTAACTCGCCTCCGCATCAAGGTTTCACAGCAGAAAAGCGTGTAACGATTGCTTAACCAAGGAAATGCCGCAATATGGATATTATTAAACCTAAGAAACGCCCCCTGATTAAGCACCCTTTAATGCTGGGTGGTGCTGCCCTAGCTTTTGTGGCATTTACCAGCACCCTCCTGTTACTTCCTGACAGCGCCTACAAAGTTGAGCGGGAACAGCTGATGCTAGGTACCGTCCAACGGGGAGACCTGCAGGTTGTGGTAGATGGCTACGGTAGGCTGCGTTCAGACAAGCAGACTTTAATTACCGCCCTAACCGCAGCGAATGTTGAAAAAATCATGTTGCGTCCCGGTGCAGAAGTACAAAGTGATAGCGTCATTATGCAACTGAGCAATCCAGAGTTAATGCGCGATCTGGATGCAGCCGAAACCTCCCTGGAACAAGAGGAAGCTAATTTGCGCCGGCTTGTTCTGAACAACCAGCGCGATGTGCTCGCGGAGGAAGCCATACTCGCGGAACTGAATTCCAATTACCAAGTGATCAAGTTGCGCCGCGAAGCTGAGGACGAACTGGTAAAAAGTGGAGTGGTTTCCCAGCTCACCTACCAAACCACCGTCTTACGCCAAGAGCAGATGAAAAAACGTGTGGACCTGCAAAAACAGCGTATCAACCACCTGCGCAAAGTCGCCGTCGAATCAGAGTTAATCCAGCGCGAGCAAATCAACCAAGCCCAGACCCAACTGCAGAGCATCCAACAGCGGACAGATCGCCTCACAGTACGCGCCGGCCTGGACGGCATACTACAACGACTACCAGTAGAGCTAGGGCAAGGTGTCGACCCCGGCCAGGAACTGGCTCTGATCGGCAGCGAGACAGATCTACTCGCCTTGGTTCAAGTCCCACAATCTAAAGCAGAACAACTGGAGGTTGGCCAGCCCGCTGAAATTGATACCCGCAGGGAAAAAGTCGAAGGTGTGGTAACCCGTATTACTCCTGAGGTTCGGGACGGCAATATTGAAGTGGAAATTGCTTTTAGCGCAGGCGCTCCGGAGTCTGCCAGGCCACAACTCAACGTCGATGCCCGGATCTTCACCGCCACTATGGAAGATACACTGTTCGTCGAGAGACCTATCAATGTGCAGAGGCACAGTGAGGCCAATCTCTTCCTGATTAACGAAAACGGGGAGGAAGCGGCACTCCAACCCATCAGCTTCGGCGAGGAGTCAGGTCGATATATCCAGATCACCCAAGGCCTCAATGAAGCGGACCGCATCATCCTCTCGGATATGGCCAATTTTAATGAAGCTGAGCATATCCAGATTGTTGACTAAAGCCTGAAACCCAAAGCGAGAACAGGGAGTTCGCTATGTCCAAGCCAATCCTTCATATGGCCGGGATCACTAAGGTGTTCAGCACCGAAGAAATGGAAACTCACGCCCTGCGGGGCGTTGACCTGAGTATTTACTCGGGGGAATTTGTTTCTATCTGCGGCCCCTCGGGTTGCGGTAAATCCACACTTCTCTCGATTCTCGGCCTGCTGGATCTCCCCACCAGTGGCAGCTACCAGATTGAAGGCACTGAAGTCGCTCAATTGACGCTAAGTGAGGCGGCGACAATTCGTAACGAGAAAGTAGGCTTTATCTTCCAGTCCTTTAACCTGATTGACGAGCTTTCTGTCTACGACAATATCGCCCTGCCCCTGCGATACCGACGCAATCCCATTCCCAAGTCTGAAGCCGACAAAAAAGTGAAACACTGCCTGGAGAAGGTGGGGATGAGTCACCGGGCCTCTCACAAACCTAATCAGTTATCGGGTGGCCAACAGCAGCGAATCGCCATAGCCCGGGCGCTAGTTGGCAATCCATCCCTGCTACTGGTGGACGAGCCCACCGGCAACCTGGATTCCCACAATGGCGATGCGGTAATGGAAATGCTGCGGCAGCTCAACAATGAAGGGACCACCCTGTGTATGGTGACCCATGATCCTCGTTACGCTGACATGGCCAGCCGCCAATTGCATCTGCTGGATGGAAAAATCTCAACGCCGCAGCCCATAAAAGAGCCCCATGAGATGGCCCTATGATCACCACAAAGGACCTGTCCATTGCCCTCCAGTCCCTCAATCGGGCGCGGAGCTACGCCACCACTATTATTTTAACCCTGGGTATCACCCTCGGCGCCCTGGTAACACTATTTAATCTCAATTACCAACTGTTAGCCGCACCCCTACCCTACCCGGACGAAGATCGGCTGTATGTCGTGAATGGTAATCTCTACCAGAACAAGCAGCTGCGGCTGGAAAACAACAGCCAATACCCCGCCCTGGTTGAAATCTATAAAAACGACAGTTTCTTCGAGTCCAGCGCCCTGGTGTACTTCTGGGAAGATGTGGTCCGCAATTTATCCGGATCACCACGGGTTAATGTTTCCTATGTCTCTCCAGAATATCTCCAGCTGGCTGGAGCACCCCTGGCCCTGGGCAGACAATTTAATGCCGATGAAGGGCTCGACAACCGAGTCCCTGTGGCGGTTATCAGCTATCAAACCTGGGAGCAGATGTTCCGGCGCAACCCAAATGTCTTGGAGCAAAGCCTGCAATTTGGGGAGGTGGACTTTCGCATTGTCGGCGTCACTGCCAAAGACTTCATTGAACCCCAGATCTATAAACAGGGCCGACAAACGGCGGTCTGGCTACCCTGGGACTTTAACGATACACAAGTAGAGCGCAGAAATAATTGGAGAGGCTTCTTGCCTTTCCGCATGCTCACAGGGAAGTTGAAGCCGGGCATTGACCCCACCAGCGCAGGGCATGAATTGAGCACATTAATGGATGCCCAGTATCAAGCTGCCCTAGCGGGAAGATCCTCTTCGGTAGAGAGGTCCGTTGAATACCGACTCACCCCCTTCGCTAATAAAATACTTGGCGACAGCGCCACACGAACCCTAATGGTTATGGGCGGTACACTGGTGCTCCTGTTAATTGCCTGCGCCAATGTTACCAATCTGATTCTTTCTCGCGCTGCCAAACAACAACGCAATATGGCGATACAGGTCGCGTTGGGCGCACACAAAAAACATATCTTTTTGGCCCTGCTGTGTGAAATCGGCCTACTAATGTTAGGGGCAGCATTACTTTCTCTACTTTTAGCCCTGGGATCGACGGAAGTATTAAAGGTGATGGCTACGGAACAAATTCCTCGCATTCAAGAGCTCACCTTAAACTGGCAGACACTGGTTTTTGCACTGTTGTGTGCCTTACTGCTCGCCCTATTCTTCTCAGCCATAGTCAGTCGCCAGGTTAATTACCGCGCACTGAATCAAATGCTGCAGAGCAGCGGCAAAGGCTCCGGTGTACAAATTTCACCACTGATCCGCAAAGTCCTCATCAGCAGCCAAGTGGCGATGACTAGCTTACTTATCGTCGCCAGCTTGCAGATTTTCCTGCAAGCTAACCGACTGATTAACCAGCCCTTTGGCTTCCCCTTGGACAACGTTCAAGTGATGACTCTGAATATCGGCAATCTTAGGAGCGCCCCCACTACCGAACGAGAGAGTTACCTGAAGGCCATCAGGCAGAGATTGCTGGAGCACCCTAAAGTACAAAATGCCAGCCTGAGCTTAAACACTCCTATCTCTATCAGCCGGCCACTCTGGACCACATCCCTGAGTCATGATGCCAGCCGACAAAACCCGGTGATGGCCAAGACCACAGTAGTCGACGAAAACTACCTTTCCATTTTGCGTATGCCACTGGTAGCTGGCCGCCATATCAATGCGGCTGAGTTTTCCGATAACAATCGCATGATGCTCGTTAACGAAACCCTGGCCCAGCAGCTGGAACCCGATGGAGAAGTATTAGGCAAGCGCTACTACTGGCGAGGTGATTTGCCCTACCAAGTGGTCGGTGTAGTGCGTAACGCAAGCCTGCCAGGCAAAAAGGAACCCGCCCGCTTATTTGTGCGCGGTATCAACGTGAGCTATCCCCTACTCGTACTCAGACATAAGCCTCACCAACCGCTCAGCACCACAGAAATCAATCGGGAATTTGCCGTAGTAAACAGGCAGTACAAAGTTTCCGAGCTATTCTCCCTGGAGCAGGCGCGAGACCTACTCCTAAGCAATGACCGAGTCTCAGTTTGGGTAACCACCGCCCTAACATTACTGGCACTCAGCCTCGCTGCCATCGGTATCTTTGGAGTGCTCAGTTACAGTGTACAACTGCGGCGCACTGAGCTTGGCGTGCGCATGGCAATCGGCGCCCGCCCAGCGACGATTTTCTATCACACCCTGATCGATAGCCTGATTCCCGTAGTTATCGGTATCGCTGTAACGACTTTGGTAGTGGTCCCACTGGCACTTTGGCTTGAGCAAAGCGAGTTCAGCATTGAAACCAGCCTCTGGGGCTGGCTGCTGCCACCACTGCTTATTATCGGCCTGACCGCCTCGGTTACCCTGCTTTCTGTATGGAAAATAATCAACAAGCCCGCGATTTACGCATTGCAAGGAACAAGATAAATACTTTCCATCTGATAGCCGCTGCTTGAGGTTGCGCGCTCATCGTGCAATCTTTACAGCAAGTACAACAATAAGAAATGGAGCAGCCAATGCAACCTCAGCAATGGTTATCAAATGGAAAGATATTTGATTATCAAAACCACCAACTCTTCTATGTCGATAGCAACCCAAGCTGTCGACATAAACCAGTACTGCTTTTGATTCACGGTTTTCCAACCAGTAGTTATGACTGGCAAAAGGTATGGACCCAACTGACAGAGCACTATCGCTGTATTGCTATGGATATGCTGGGCTTTGGCTATTCAGACAAACCCAAACAACATAACTACAGTATCCACCAGCAAGCTGATTTACATGAAGCTCTTCTGCAACATTTAAACATCAACAAGGTCCACCTGTTGGCGCATGACTATGGGGATTCCGTAGCACAGGAGTTACTCGCCAGAGCCAACAACGGCGGCACTACAGGGTATATCTCGGTATGCCTGCTGAATGGCGGTCTATTCCCAGAAACTCATCAAGCTCGCCTCGTGCAGAAACTCCTGCTTTCTCCTATTGGCTCTCTAATCAATAAACTAATGCGCTACCAGCAGTTTTGCCGCAGCTTCAGTGCCATTTTCGGACCAGAGACAAAACCCTCCGACAGAGAATTGCGAGACTTGTGGCAAATTCTCCAATATAAGAATGGCAACCGGCTCCTCTATAAACTGATCACCTACATGTACGACAGGCGCAAACATCGTCAGCGTTGGATCGACGCGCTAAACCAATACCCTGGCCCCCTACTGCTAATCAATGGCTCATTGGACCCAGTTTCAGGGAAACATATGGTGGATCGATTTCGTCAATTGATAGATCGGGCAGCAGACATTATTGAACTGGAAAAAATTGGGCACTATCCGCAATGGGAGGCGCCTGATCATGTGGTAAGCGCGTACTTAAATTTCGTAGAGACGGAGAAAAAAGAGCATTTAATGCTTTCTTGAATATCCTAGATAGTTCTCTATTGCGATCACGATGGCAAGAAGCTGGATATCAAAATCCAAGTCTAATTCCAAGCATCCCCAATAATAAGGCGTATTTTTAGTTTCATCAAAATGTAATACTTTCTTCTTTTCAAGGCATGTCCCATGCAATCATAGTAAGAACCATACCAAGCAACATTAAGAACGTATTATGATCTACTCAACCACTGAAATCGTACCAGGACATGAAATTAAAGAGATACTCGGAGTGGTTACCGGTAACGTTGTTCAATCCAAGCATATTGGTCGTGATGTTATGGCGGGCTTAAAGAGTATCGTTGGCGGTGAGATAAGAGGCTATACAGAAATGCTATCCGAAGCCAGAAATAAGGCCCTTCAACGGTTGATTGATAGTGCCCAGCAGAAAGGAGCCGATGCCGTAGTAGGTATCCGATTTTCAACAAGTGCCATTATGGAAGGGTCTTGTGAAATGATGGTCTTTGGGACTGCCGTCAAACTAAGGAAGTGACATCCCCTAACCTACAATTAGTGCCTATTTTGAAAGATTCCGTAAAATATAGCTTTTACTGCTAGTTAGCTTCAATTCAGGGATACGAGGTTCCGAAATTAAATTCAATGGAGCCTCTAATTTACAGCCCAATATCTGGCGATAGGATTCACTAGTGGCAACTAGGCTAAGGCCTCTACGTCAGATCTAATTTTTTCAGACATCAATGATCTATATAACCAATTACTTACAGAAAGATCGCTCATGATACGCACAACTAAATATCTTTTTCTTTCCTTCCAATTAGTATTAACACCTGTGGTAACAGCAATAACCATTCGCGATGATGTGAGTGAATCAAGATACCGTATCGATGCCTCTGAACTCCCCGCACTTGTAGATTTACCGGGAGAAGGACACGGTGTACTTATCTCCCCAGAGTGGATTGCGACAGCTGCGCATGCCGTTACTTGGCAACACTGTATTGAAGAGGTCATCATTAAAGGCACTTCCAGAAGTATCGATAAGCTGGTGATACACCCCGGCTACAAGAAGATACCTCAAAGGATGATTGATGAGGCACTAGAAACGGGAGATGCCAGTGAAATTGAAGCATTATTGGCCACATCCGATGATATTGCCTTAATTAAACTCTCTCAGCCTATCATTGATGTTAATCCGGTAGGAATTTACCGTGAAAGTGATGAGCAAGGAAAAATAGTAAAGCTGATCGGAAAAGGAGCAACGGGTACAGCTGACCTCGGCCATGACCCCAAAGGCCCCAATCGAACAGAACTCCGTAGAGCATTTAACATAATCTCATCAACTCAAAATCGTTGGCTTGGCTATGACTTTGATCAGGCCCCAAGTGCGTTGCCACTTGAAGGTATGTCTACAAATGGCGACAGTGGCGGCCCAGTACTAATTGAAATTGATGGCCAGTGGTTACTCGCAGGACTCACATCCTGGAAGCACGCGGAAAACGTTGATATACGAACCTTCCGCCCTGGCACCTATGGCCAGACTTCCTATTCCATTCGCTTAAGTCATTATGCAAGCTGGATTGACGCAATGATTTCTAATGATTCATCTACTCAGCAATCTGTCAAAGCAGAATCTGAAAGCTCATCAACTAACCAATAAACCGTTATTCTACAAACCCCACAATAAAAGTTACCCAAGAAAATATTATGTACAAATTTATACCTTTAATCCTATTAACTTTTTTAACTTCATATGTATATGCCAATTCCGCCGAGGACAACACCAAAATACGCAGGGCCGTACTCGATTACATTGAATCACAACAAAAAGTTGAACCAAGCCTAATGGAAAGAGGTTTAGATACGAAACTAGCCAAGCGAACCTACTGGAAATCCAAGGACGGCTCAGAATTCATCATGGAGACAGACTATGAAATCATGGTTTGGTTGGCCGAAAACTACAATAAGGAAGGCGATAAATTTACAGAGTCCCCCAGGGTTGATATCAACATACTTGATATTGATAACCGTGTAGCCTCGGTAAAGCTTACAGTCGATGATTGGATTGATTATATGCACTTATATAAGAATGAAAAAAATGACTGGAAGATTATTAACGTTCTCTGGCAGTACCATGATACGAAAAGACATATTAACAAGAAATGAACTAGATATTAAAAATACTTTGTAGGCTTCCCACACAAATAGATAATACTTCTTAAGAAGTTCTTATTCATAAAAAAATATCCCCATAAGTTTAATATGGATAAGTGCTAGAAAAAGTAGCAGCGAATACCATAAAAAATGATGACTATTTCAAAAATCTGTCTTTGTCTTATAGCAAGCTCAATATCAATTCTTATTGCCACTATGGAATACTGGCTAGGCCTAGATGGTAGCGAGTTGTTTCTAGCCAGAAGTGTTTCAGCTATGGTATCTGTCGGGCAGAGCAACCTAATTTATCCAGAGCCGACTTTGGTTGCTGGCAATGGCGGTATTACAGAAGTTCGAGTCATCTTCATGGCGCTGTGTCTATCGACTCTCCTGGCCTTAGGCTCATTTGTATTGGCCACGGTTAATAGAATCAAACATGGTTCCTACAAACTCTATCTACCTTTAGCATTCTGCTCTGTAGTTCTATGCCTAAGCATTATTTATGTTGGGTTTCGGTCTGGCATTCAGTATAGTCTTTGAAGTGTGCCAAGCTTGAGCCTGTGCCCACACACAACACAAAAAGGAGCACCAAATTGAAGAGGATCACCGTCGCCCTACTATTCTTACTAGCAGCCATTGCCTGCTATGTATTTGGTGTGCCTGTTGGCGGGGCCTTTTTTCTCGCTTTGGGTGTTGTTTTTGAGGGGATCTTTTGGGTAAAACTGTTCAAACGCAAGAGAAAGTCAGCCTAATAATTAATATCTTGTTATTTCTACCTAGTCAAAGACGTGTTCACAGTTTAGTCGAGCCTAAGCGACCCTACTTGCGCGACTTCTTTTAGCAATAACGAACCATATTCTCCTATTGCCGATATCTCCTTGGCTCCTTATCCCACCTTCGCTAATACTCATTACCAAGCTCAATACCCTTACTAACTCACATTGAGCAATACGAAAGCTTGAGACAACGTTCAAGACCAACTAAATTGTCCGCCACTTTCTTTACCAACTAGGAAATATCCATGTTCCCTCACCGCTTACCGCGTTGGATTGCGGTCATTCTTCTCTGTCTTGTTGCTATAGCCTGCACGCCTGAGAAGCCAGAAAAGCTGAGCGAGCCCTCTACTAAAAAGGCATCTACCCATGGGGCACTCAAAAGCGGTGATGAAAATTCAAAGGAAGAAACACCCCCATTAGTCTCTGCCCCAAAGGCTAGTGTTAAAGAGGCTAGTAGTGAGACTGGATCAACAACTTCCGATACCAAACCCCTAAGCAAGTCCAGTGAAGAAGCTCCTTCGCAGGCTTCTACTTCCAACAACGACACGATGCCGCTGGTTGCGGATTCAACGGAAAGTGCTCTTACGGTGCTCCATATAGGTGAGCGGGTCTACAAAGATGCGCGAGCTATTGCGGTGATCTTTTCTGAGCCACTGCTGGGGAATGCCCATTTTGGTTCTTACCTAACCCTCACCCAGGAAAATGGTGAAGATGTCGATGGGGGCTGGGTTTTATCTGACAACCAGAAGATCCTTTACTTCACCAATATCGAGCCGAATACACGCTACAGTGTAGCGATACACCCCGGCCTGCCCAGTAAGGATGGATTCGAGTTACGAAAGTTAAAGAAGGAAACTGTTCACACCCGGCGTATCGAACCCAGTATCAGCTTCTCCAGTAACGGCAGTATATTTCCAGTTACGGTAACACCTGGCTTGCCAGTGACTGCCGTCAGCATTGAAGCGGTGCAAATCCATTTTCACAGAGTGAAGCCTGAACACTATTCCGCCTTCCTTAGTCTGGTCAACAATCAGTCTCTGAAGTACTACTACCAGTTAAGGGCTCTGAACAATGTTGCTGAGTTAGTCTACAGTGCACATTTTGATCTAACCCAAGAAAAATATGTTCAGCGAGACTTCGATCTCTCCATAGGCCATATTGAACCATTAAAGCAGCCAGGCATTTATGTTGCTGTCATGCAGCCGGCCGGTGTATACAACACCAATCTTTTCGATGTCACCCACTTTTCTATTTCCAACTTGGGCTTACATGCCCGTTACTACCCGGAAAACATTGACCTCTATGTTTCCTCTCTGGATGAGGGTCAAGCATTGAAAGGCATCCAGGTGGAGCTACTGGATAACAAAGGAGGACTGATCAAGCAGCAGACGACCTCCAAAGAAGGGCATGTTCGTTTTATGCTCAGCCAGGAGCAGGAGGACTCCCAGCGCTTCTTTGTTGCGCGAGACCCAGATACAGGCCATTTCTCTCTGTTGGACTTGCGCGAACCGGCGCTGGACCTGTCGGACTTTCAATTAGGCCAACGCCCTTCCCGGCCGATGGAATTCTTTATCTATGGTTCCCGGGACTTGTATCGTCCCACAGAATCTATCCAGGTTAGCGGCCTGCTACGCAATTACGATGGGCGCTATTTAAAAGACCTGCCAATCAAGGCGCAATTGATTAAACCCGATAACACCAGTGCCCGCTCATTCACCTGGCACGCCAGCGCGCCGGGATACTACGAGAAGCTGCTTCCCCTACCTCAAAATGCTCCGACGGGTGACTGGCGCCTGGAAGCCGAGTTGGCTGATGGACGCAAAGTGCGCTACCCGTTCAAGGTGGAGGAGTTTCTACCGGAACGTATGAAGCTGGTACTACAGGATGGTGAAGAGCGCAGCCTGGTTCAGGGGCACGATAAAGCCTTGGAACTGGAAGTTGAAGGTAGCTATCTGTACGGTGCTCCGGCCGCCAACAACCGCTTGGAAACTCTGGTACAAGTCAGCCACTACCGGGAACCCTTCCCTCAATGGGAAGGGTTTTTGTTTGGGGACGCCACTGAGCGATTGCCCGCGCGCCAGTTTAATGCATCCACCATTGAGCTGGATGCTGAAGGGCTTGGCAAATTACCGCTGCGATCCCGTTGGAATCACGCGAAGAGCCCGCTGAAAATTAATCTGGTTTCGAGCCTGTTCGAGTCCGGCGGCCGCCCCGTAACTCGGCAACATCCCGTTCTGGTTTGGCCCGAGCATCCAGTAGTCGGCATTCGCCCTAACTTTGGCAAGGAGAATCCCTCGGCCAATAGCCGACCGGAATTCGAAATTGTTGTAGCCGATGCACTGGGTGAACCCGTCATAGGTCGCAACCTCAATGCGGTATTAATCTCAGAGGATCGTCAATATTTTTGGGAGTACTCCGCTAACCAGGGTTGGCACTATGAATACTCCACTGCCGAGTTCGAATCTTTCAGCCGCCAACTGCATTTTAATGAAGAGACTCCCCTAAAGCTCACGGTACCAGTGGAATATGGCCACTACCGTCTGGAAATTACCGATACTAATAGCGGAGCCACCAGCAGCCTGCGCTTCCATGCTGGGCGCGACTGGTATTACTGGTGGCGTAAGGACCAAGTAGCGAAAGGCCAGGCAGCCCGCCCGGATACCGTGGCTTTATCTTTAGATAAACCCAAATACGCACCTGGAGATTTAGCACAGCTCACTATAGTGCCACCGGCAGACGGTGAAGCGCTGGTGTTGGTAGAGAGCGATCGATTGCTGTGGTCCGAGCGTGTATCGGTAGAGAAATCGGGCACCAAAGTTGAAATTCCCATTTCAGCAGACTGGGACAGTCACGATACCTATATTTCCGTAACTGCACTACGCCCGGCCGATAAGAATGAGCGTATCGCCCCTAATCGCGCTTTCGGACTGGCTCATTTGCCACTGGACCGGGAAGCCCGACGCTTGCCTGTGCGCCTGGAAGCCCCGGCACGCGCCCTGCCCGGCTCAGAGATAGAAGTCACCGTAATCACGGACCTGGACTCCATCGGCAAAAATGGCGGCGCAGCCTGGACCACCTTGGCAGCGGTAGATGTGGGCGTGCTCAATATCACCCGCTTTGAAACACCAGATCCCTTTGAAGCCTTTTTCGGCCAGCGCCGCTATGGTGTCGATGTCCGCGATATCTATCACCGAATTATTGAGTCTGGTAATGGCAAGCTGTTGGAGCAACGCTTCGGTGGAGATGCTGAACTGGCGCGTGGTGGAGAAGAGCCTAACTCCGATGTGCAGATCGTTTCGCTATTTTCCGGGCCAGTGAAATTCGATCAGCAAGGCAAAGCGAAAGTTTCCCTTCAGCTGCCGGAATTCAATGGCAGCCTGCGCCTAATGGCGGTGACATTTAGTAAAGAGGGGGTCGGCAGTACTGAAGGAGAACTAACAGTAGCTTCCCCATTAGTGACCCAAGCTGCCCTACCCCGTTTTATGGCTCCCGGGGATAGCAGCACGCTGGCGCTGGACCTCAATAATCTGAGTGGCCGTAGGCAAAAACTAACTGTGGAAATGCAATCTGTCGGTGCAGTAGACATGAAAATGGGGGAGCGCTTATTAGAGCTGGCCGATGGCGAGCGCAAGACTTTGCGCTTCCCAATTACTGCCAAAAACGCCACTGGTGAAGCGGAATTCCAACTGACAGTAAATGGTGCGTTAGATGAAGATGGCCAGGATATCACCATCGAACGCCAGTGGCGCCTGGGTGTTCGCCCGGCCTGGCCCGCCACTACGCGCACCCAACGCCGTCTTCTAGGGCAGGATGAGGGTTTCAGCCCGGATAAGGCTTTCCTGGATTCTCTGATGCCGGACACGGTACAAACATTAGTATCCCTGGATAGCCGCCCGCAATTGCAACTTCAGGACCACCTAGCAAACTTGCTTCGCTATCCCTATGGCTGCTTGGAGCAAACTTCCAGCCGTGTTTATCCACTGGTGATGGCAACGCCGCTACAGCAACAAAAATTGGGCATCGAACCCCTGGACGAAATCGAGCGTGCGAGACGTATCGATGCAGGTATCGAACGTATCTTCAGTATGCAAAAAGGCAACGGCGGTTTTGGCCTGTGGAGTGCGGAATCAGCAGAGAACCAATGGCTCACCGCTTATGTGGCCGACTTACTTCTGCGCGCTCGTGATCAAGGTATTGTGTTCGATAACACACGCCTGGAGTCCACCCTCAAGCGCCTGAAGGAATATGCCCGCGAGCGCGGTAGCTTTTATCAACAGCGCTATAGTAGTGACCCTGACTTTTACGCTTATGCTGCCCGCTCCTATGCCGCCTATGTGCTATCCCGTGTGCAAAAAATCTCGCTCGGCCAATTGCGCAGCCTTTACGAAAGCGGTGCTGACTTAACCCGATCCCCTCTACCACAGTTACATATGGCAATTGCTCTCCAGGCCATGGGCGATAACACCCTGTCTCAAGAGGCCTTACAAAAAGCCCTTTCCATTGAGCGCAAGCGCCTTAGTTACTACGGCGATTATGGCTCTAACCTGCGCGATACTGCACAGATGATCTCCCTATTGCTGGAGCATAATTTGGCTACCGACAAAGCCGAAGAGATGCTGTTTGAAATGGTGAATCTGCTCCGTGAACGGGAGTACCTAAGCACGCAGGAACGAGGCAGTATATTTATGGCCGGCGTTCAGTTACAGCTTAATGGCGGTGAAGATTGGTCTGCTTTATTAAAAACCATTGATGGTTTACGGGAAGTGAATGATGATAATCCACACAATACTCTCTTCCGTGGTCGTGAAGCCGCAGAGGTATTTGAGGTAACCAGCCAAATAGAAAAACTCTTCGCTGCTATTACCATTAATGGTTACAGCAAACAGGCACCTACAGAGGTGATGGATAAGGGCGTTAAAATCACGCGCAGCTACCACAAACTAGACGGTTCAAGTGTGGTGCCGACTCAGGTACGTGAAGGTGAACTCTATCTGGTGCGCTTGCAAATCGACGCGGACCGACGCCTGCCCGATCTTCTCGCAGTAGACCTGCTACCCGCAGGGTTTGAGCTGGAAAACCAGAACCTCGCCGATAGTGTCAAAGTGGATGAGCTTAAATTCGACGGTAAGAGTATCGCCCAATGGCAGGACGACCAGGACAATATACAACACATGGAATTCCGCGATGATCGATTTGTGGCAGCCTTGGATCAATCTGAGTGGAAACCCACCAACCTCTTTTATATCGCCCGAGCAGTAACTCCCGGTCACTACCAGGTACCACCTCCCTTTGTGGAGGATATGTATAACCCTGAACGCTTTTCCATTGGCAAGAACCCAATGGCGCAAGTACAGGTAATCGGCAAGCATTGAAACTGTTAGCCACACTAACAGCTCGATGGAAAAACAGCAGCCGCATGTTTCGCGTGCTGCTGATCTCACCATTCTTTCTTTTAGTCACATTGTTGGCCCTGGATACTATTTTCCCCCTACCTTTGCCTGAAACACATGGTTTTGCGCGGGTAGTGGCTGATCGCCATGGTAAGCCACTGCGTTTCTTCGCTGATAATCGCGGCGTGTGGCGTTACCCCATCACGCAAGATGAAGTAGCGCCACGATTTATCGAGGCACTACTCACCTATGAGGATCGCCATTTTTATCAGCACCCAGGTATCAATCCCTTTGCGCTCGTTCGGGCGGCCAGCCAATACCTTCGCAATGGACATGTGGTCTCCGGTGGCTCCACCCTGACCATGCAGGTAGCGCGCCTGCTAGATCCACATCACAGGACTTTAATCGGTAAGACCAAACAAATGTTGCGCGCCCTGCAATTGGAATGGCATTTCAGCAAGCAGGAAATTCTCGATCTCTACCTCAATCTGGCACCTTACGGCGGCAATATTGAAGGCGTGGAAGCCGCCAGCCGTTTATACCTGCGTAAATCCTCCGCTGATCTCACCCACGCCGAAGCGGCACTCCTTGCAGTATTACCCCAAGCGCCCAGTCGCTTGCGACCGGACAGGTACCCAAATCGAGCACAAAAAGCTCGGGATAAAGTTCTGACCCGGTTACAGGTCTACGGCGTTTGGAGCGCAAACGAGGTCGAGCGCGCGCAGCTAGAAAACGTTTATGCGGAGCGTCTGGAATTTCCACAGAATGCCCCTCATTTATCCCGCTGGCTGGTAGAAAGCATCGGTGATCAAGAGGTGATTAACACCACCATTGACGGCAATATTCAGCGTGGACTGGAGGACTATCTGCGCGATTATATGGAGAGCTATCCGCAGAAAACTTCTGCCGCCGTTATAGTACTGGAGAATTCCGACTTATCTGTACGCGCCTATGTGGGAGCCTCCCATTTCGGTGACAAACGTCGATATGGCTATGTAGATATGGCGAGAGCCACGCGCTCGCCCGGCTCTACTCTCAAACCATTTCTGTATGGACTGGCAATCGATGGAGACCTGATCCACAGCGCCTCCTTGCTCAGTGATGCACCGCGAATTTATGGAGATTACCGCCCAGAGAATTTCCACCGTGGTTTTTCCGGCCCGGTCAGTGCTTCTGCCGCTTTGCAGCGCTCTCTCAATATCCCAGCCGTGCAATTGCTGGAGCACTACGGCCCCGGCCGATTCGCAGCGACACTGGAAAATGCCGGCCTCTCACTACAATTTCCCAGCGGCGGCAAACCTAATCTAGCCATGATTTTAGGTGGCGTTGGCACCCGCCTGGACCAACTCACCGGACTTTATGCAGCCCTAGCACGCGGCGGGCTATCCGCAGCACCCCGCTATTTACCCGAAACTCCACTGCGAGAGCGGTACCTGATGTCTGCAGAGGCCGCCTGGATCACATTTGAGATGCTGGCTTCCAACAGTGGTGGCTCACGCCGCTGGCGCAATCTAGTAAGGCAAAGCAAAGCAGATATTGCCTGGAAAACAGGCACTAGTTACGGCTACCGCGATGCTTGGGCGATCGGTGTAACCCCCAGCTATACCGTAGGAATTTGGGTAGGTCGCCCAGACGGCACCCCCCTCCCCGGCTACTACGGCTCCATCAGTGCAACGCCATTGTTAAACGCAGTGATTTCATCTCTACCAGGTAACAAGCAGCAACGCCTGGCAAGACCCGAATCAATAATCCAAACAGAAATCTGCTGGCCGTTAGGAGGCCAGAAGTCGTTAACCGAAGATGAACTCTGCCACCAACAGCGCAATGCCTGGCTTATCCAGGGCCGGGCGCCCCGAACCCTCCCCCCAAAAGGAGAACCTTTACGTGCTGCACAAACTTACCACTTCTTTGCCAACCAACAGGGCTTGCGGGTAAAACCCAGCTGTATGGACTCCTCTGCTACAAAGAGAAGCCTTGCCCTGTGGCCAAAGGAGCTGGAGTCCTGGTTGCCCACCAACCAAACTCGGCACCAACAAATCCCACCGACAGCGCCCGAATGTAACGCCCCAACCGCAACTACGGGTACCCCACTGAAAATTGTCGGTGCCATCAATGGTAACCAATACCTTCCTACCAGTAACAGCGCTCCTTTACCACGTATAAATCTCAGCGCGATAGGAGGACAAGGGAAACGCTACTGGTTTATCAACGGCGAACCTAAGGATGAAACATTGGGCACTCAAAATTTTGCACTCTCACCACAGAGTGGGCAGCATCAAATTGCAGTGTTGGATGAGAGCGGGAATGTGGATCGGATTGAAATATATGTAGGAATTAACGATTAAATTTAGCACTATCAATATGGACAGAGATAAAAGCTATCGCAGGGCTTGTGAGCTCCAAACTTCTGGGAAGCTTTCTCAAGCTCTCCAGCTTTATGCACAGTTAACGGCCTCATCTAATGACCCAAGATATTACATCGCTTATGGTATGTGCCTCCAAGAATTAAATCATTGGAAACAATCTATAGCGGATTTAAAAAGAGCCATTGATCTAAAGCCCCACTACTGCCTACCAGATGCACAACTTTCTCTAGCGATAGCTTACCTTAAAGTCAATCAGAAAAAGGAAGCGATAAAGCTACTGAGTCTTTGTGCATCAAGGGCTCCTGAATACCCAAGTTATGAGTCAGTTCCAAACAAAGCCAAAGAGTTATTAAAAAATCATAAATAACAAACCAAAGTGATGGACGATTGAATAAGGTCCAACCCTATTTTTTCAGCCGGGATAAAATTTTATGACACAGTGAGGTCAAGTCCTGTTGCTCTTCAGCCGTTAATCTGACCTTGCAGGCCATATCTACAAGTATATGAGAGGTTTTCTGCTTTAGATCGCGCCCTTTTCGGGTGAGGACAATCACTTTTGCCCGCTCGTCCACGCTGGACTTTTGCCTCTCGATAAACCCTTTAGCCTCTAGGCGTTTCAGCACTTGAGTCAAGGTGCCTGCATCCAGGTAAGTCTGATGGCTTAGCTCTTTGATAAAAACAGAGTCTTCATTCCAAAGGCTCATCATCACCAGAAACTGCGGGTAGGTAAGATCAAACTGATCAAGCTCCGGCCTGTATTCACGCACCATAGAGTTCGCTGTCGAATATAAGGCAAAACACACCAACTCTTGGAGATTGAACTCTTTTGGAGTCATTTTGATTACTCACTGAACAGATCTATATATTATGCGCGCAAAGTACTTGACGGTAAACCCGAACTTAAACAACAATACTTTGCGCGCAAAATATTGTTGTTTAAGATGGAAGAGTACTGCTATGAATCAAGTGAATTTTTCTGGCATCACGTCTAGTCACTGGAAGAATATTGAAGCCAGGGAGGTTGCTCCCGGCATATTCGAGAGAAGTCTTTGGAGAGAGGAAGCAGGAAGCTGGGTGTCTGTCTTCGAGTTTCTACCTGGAGCCAGATACCCAGGTGTGGAAACACATATTGACGGTGCAGAACAAATTTTTGTGATTTCAGGGATCTTTAATGATGGCAGAGACGATCATCCCGAGGGATCATTTATTCACAACCCCATTGGCTCAGCACATATTCCCCAGTCAGAAACAGGATGTACTGTCTTGTTGAAATTTCAGGCAGCTTAAAATTTTTTTTTACCGTCTTGGGGTCCTATTCCTGGCATAGGGCGCCCGGGATGCAGTCATTTACAGCCGTCCCTTTTCCCCTTCTGCCAACTCAAATGTTTTAACAATTCTTTAAAGATTACACAGCTAATTTTTATAGGCTAAATTTTGCTTTCACCCTATTCATTACTCGAATTCCCAGGCATTACTTTGAAATTAGTACCCCCTTCAGCAATCTATGAGGCTAGTTATCGGCAATATATAGAAGAGCTGAATGATGAAGAGCGCTATCCCTTTCCTATGGATTTTGATCATGCGGACTTCGAAGCTCTCATCCAAAAGCTCATTAACTTTGCACAGGGTAAAAACCTACCGGAAGGCTTTGTCCCAAGTTCTACACTATGGCTTGTTGATGAAACTGAAATCGTAGGCGTCACCAATATTCGCCACTACCTGAACGATAGAATTACCCACTGCGGTGGGCATATTGGTTTGGGGATCAGACCCAAGTATAGAGGCAAAGGGTACGGTAAACGCCTGATGGAGCTCTCGATCCAGTGGCTTCAGGAAATGAAAGCCGGGACAATTCACATTCACTGTCACAAAGACAACCCCGCCTCTGCCAATACAATTAAGGCATGTGGTGGATTATTGGATTCTGAGATCGAAGCAGATGGGAAAATTGTACAAAGATACCTTGTAAAGCCAGGCGATTAATTGCTACAGAAAATTCACGAACCTTAGGTTTAACCAATCGATACGCTAATCTCCCCCTAGAGGTAGCACCTAAAGTAGACTAAGTACTTGGTCAAGAATATCGAAGTATGAATGGAAAAATGAACCGATTTACTTATCAAAGCTTATTCTGTATCAGTCTCACACTCTCCAGTAATCTTGCAAGCGCGGAAATTTATCAGTGGGTCGATCAAAGCGGAAACGCCAGCTTCTCTGATAAAAAACCACCAGCCATAGCAGATGCCACCCTTAAAAAAACCGTTAAGAAAAAGCGAGAGCGTAGCAGAGTAGAAATTCAGCAGGTATTTGATAAACACAAAGGCCAGCTTTATCGTTTATACTTGAGTGCGCGCAAACAAGACCCTGACCTTGAAGGCGGCGCAGAATTTATTATCGATATTGAACCTAGTGGCGAAGTCGCCAATATCGCATTGGCCAGCTCCAGCCTCGATTCCAAGCCGTTTACCGATCAGTTAATGGCAAAGATTCAGGAATTTAACTTCGGTGCCAGCGACACACGAAGAACAACAATTCACTACCCGATTCATTTTTTACCCACCCAATAACCGCCAATTGACTTTGTGCTTTAATCCACTTGTGATCAATTATCCCACTAGCGGAGATATGGATAATTGATCACAAGAACAGCCCTACAGATTGCAAGCATAAATACTAAACTACGGTATGTAAGTTATGCTCAAAATTGGTTTTCAAATAACACTTCACCCAATGCTAACTGGCCACCACGTCCATTCGCTGCTTTGCTAGCCTTACCCACGACTATCATCATTCCGATCAGGTAACCTTCTGGCAGGTTTATAAGCTCGGCCACTTTATCTGAGTCAAACCCAACCAGTGCGCCGGTGTCATAGCCCAGTGCTTTTGCCGCAAGCATCATGGTTTGCGCCGCTAAGCCACAGCTCCTTATTGCTTCATCTCGCTGCAATTGAGGTTTATCTCTATAGAAATCAGTTAGCATTGGGACTAAAAGTTCCCTCGCCTCTCTGGGTGCATCAGCCCAATAGCGTTCTGGTCGATCTTTCCAAGCGTTTATATCTGCACAAAGAATAATCAGCTCAGACGCATCTTCCACTTGCTGTTGACCCCAGGCAGCATCCTTAAGTCTGCTTCGAAGCCTGGAATCTGTTACTCGCAGGAATCTCCAATGCTGAATGTTATAGGATGTTGGCGATAACATTGTGGCTTGGATAAGCTGGTTAAACTCACTTGATGTCATCTTTTCAGATACATCGTAATGCTTTACCGAACGGCGAGTTTCAACAGCAGTAAACAGGTCCATAATTTCCCTCTGACAATTAATCATCTTGTGTATATCGATGAGAGAAAGCTTATTGGGTTTCTTCTGGCTTGATAATGGGCTCTTTTGTTAAATGATTGTTGAGAAAAAGTTAACAAACTAGCAATCCCAATAGGGAATGTCGCCACCAAAATACTCAATGGCAAAGTCTATAAAGGCCCGTACCTTGGCAGGCATATACTGCCGCTCAGGAAATACGGCATAAATAGTCTTGGCCGGCATTTGATATTCTTCAAACAACGGCACCAGGAGACCACTCTTGATATCTGCTCCTGCGACAAAAGTCGGCAGGCGGCCGATGCCAAGCCCCTGGAGAATGGCTTCCCGCAGCGCTTCGCTGTTATTGACCTGGTAGTTACCCCTGACTTCTATGGTGTGCAGATGGTTATCCTGAATAAAATTCCACTCTTTTACATCCCTGGAATAAGTAAACATCAAACAATTGTGCTCTGTTAACTGTTCAAGCTCGATCGGTTTGCCGAACTCTTCCAAGTACGCGGGAGAGGCACAGAGCACGCTTTGCAGAGGCGCCAGCTTGCGGGCAATCAAACTGGTATCAGGCAGGTCACCACCACGGATAGCGATATCAAACCCCTCTCCAATCAGGTCTACCACCTTATCGTCCATCACCAGATCAATCGTGATTTTTGGATAGCGCTTGAGAAACACTGGGATAAGCGGTGCCAAATGCAACCTGCCAAAGGACATTGGGGCATTGATTCGCAAGCGCCCCTGAGGCTCACCTTGAAGCTGAGTCACTGCATCCTGAGCGTCCTGTGCGGCCTGATAAGCGATTCGGGCATGCTGAAAAAAATGCTCGCCCGCCTCTGTCAAACTCAGCTTGCGGGTGGTGCGATGCAATAGTTTTACCCCAAGTTGCTCTTCCAGCTGACTGACCCGTTTACTAACTGCAGACTTGGATATCCCCAGCAACTTGGCGGCCGGGGAAAAGCCACCGGTTTCGGCCACTGTGACAAATACCGGTATGGCTGCAAAACTTTCCATAAACTACTGTTTCCTTTTTCTCAACAGTATGTATCTTAATTGATGGATTATCAGTTTATCAGAAACGAGTTACTCTGATCTCGCTTTTATTGAGGGAAGAGTCATGCGTGAACTTTCAAGGGGTATCAACCCTACAGCAACGGCAAGCAGCGGCACATCATTGTGGTGGGTTCACGGCTTGATGATAGCCTGCACATTACTTGTCGCTGGCTCATTTCCTGTTGGTGCGTTAATCGCCGATTCGTTACCGGCAGATTGCTTGATGATGATTCGGTTCTTAATTGCAACAGGGCTATTTGCGCCCTTCATATTCTTAAAGCATGGATTTCAGCTTCCACACCTCAAAAAGCTACTGGGTTATGCGCTACTCAGCATCCCATTGGTTATCTTTTTCTGGTGTATGTTTGAAGCGCTCAAATACACCACAGCAGTAAATACCGGCGCCCTTTTTACAACCGTTCCTGCAATGACTGCCGTCTTTGCCTTGATCATCAATGGTGAGCGTAGCAGCGCCCGCAAAGTCATCGGTCTTACCCTTGGAACATTGGGTGCGGCCTGGATTGTATTTGAAGGGAGTATTACAACAGCGATAACGCTGGATCTAAATAGAGGGGATTGGATATTCACCTTAGGTGCTATATCGCTCAGCTTGTATAATCCACTGATCAAGAGAGTCCACTCAGGGGAGCCTACAGAGGTTATGACATTCTGGGTTATTCTATTTGGCGCCCTCTGGTTATTACTGCTTTCATTCCCAAGTTTAAGCCAAATAGAATGGCGGAATATACCTATCGAAACTTACGGAGGGCTATTCTATTTAGCCTTATTCACAACATTAATCAGTTTTTTCCTACTGCAATTTAGCACAATAAGAATCGGGGCGACCAAAGTTGCAGCATACAGCTTCTTGAATCCGGTATTTGTACTGGCATTGGCTACAGCATTGGAAATGACGAAATTCTCTATCAACTTTATACCTGGAATAATCTTAGTATTTGCAGCCATGTTATTTATCCAAGCAGAAAAACCCAAGAAAAAATACCCCTGAACAACTCAAGAACAATAGAATCAAATTGCCATCAATAGGGGCAATATTTCTAGTCGACAGTCTTTTCTATTTCATAAATTGCATCAGAAATATCTTCCAACTTAGAGGTCACTATTACCTGAGCATCATGTAGACCTTGATTATAAAACCCTGCCCCCATCTCCTTTGCAAGAAAATCAATAAAGAACTCCGCTTCAAAACTGCCAATCTCCAACTCAAATTCTTTAGACAAATAACCCCTAATCTTTTCGATTAGCTCTAACTTTCGCCTTTCTTCCAGTTCTATTGTCGACATCACCTATTTTCCATCAATACACAAATTTAGAACAAACACTCAGCCCCATATGAGAATAACATAAATGTTGAGACCCTTAATGAATCCCAAATGCATGACTCTAAGTAAACAACATGTACAGCGGCGCATATCTTTATAACTAAACCGGACAATGTTAGATTCGAATCTATTCGGATTAACTAAAAAACGGGATCAAAATGAGACTCTTTAACTACGTCTTTGCCCTGCTTATATTGGGCAGTAGCTCTGGCTGCTCAGAATCAAGCAGTGATAGATCAACAACTTCATACAGTCCCAATGCCCATACCACCAGCAACAGGGTTGCAGATATCCGGTTCCCGGAACCTATCACAGGGGGCAATCGAGGTGGACAAGATCAGTATATTGCTTACGAACATTTCCTGACAGCTGAACTACCTGCTGAAGAAGTTGAACCTGTATTCCACAAACTCCAATTACTTTGCCAACAGGAGATGGAGAAAAAATGCACTATATTGCATTCTAGTCTCCGTAATGATGAAAAGCCCTACGGAAGGATTCACCTTAGAATACACCCCACCGGAGTCGATAAAATCATTGATCTGGCATCAAAGCAAGGAGGAGTGATACAGCGGGAAACCAAAGCAGAAGATTTACAGGATGTAATTATCGACAGCCAAAAACGACTTGAAATGTTACTCCAGTATCAATCGAGACTTATAGAACTGGAACAAAAATCTGCGAGTGACATTGATACTCTAATAAAGGTTGCTGAAAAGTTAGCATCGGTACAATCTGATATTGAGTATTCACAAGGTAAAAAAGCTAAACTGCTCAAGCGAATTCAGATGGATGTGGTTGAAATTGAATTACACTCAAAATCTTATACTTCTTTCTGGAGTCCCATATTAGACTCCCTATCTCATTTTGGTGAAAATTTGTCTGATGGGCTATCTGAGGCAATCACTGCAATCGCCTACCTTTTACCCTGGATGCTTATCGCCCTATTTGTATTTTATCTGATTCGCATAATTTGGCGTAAAACCAGAACCTAACAGTTTACATAGCCCCAAGATACACGCATGTCTTGATATGGGCTAAAGTACTCGTGAGAAGTTTTGACTTCACTCACGAGCCATAAAAAAAGCCGGACCATCTAAATTGACCCGGCTTTTTACTATGGAATAACAGTAGCTACTTAGAAGTTGTAGTTAAAGCGTACACCGTAGCTCATTGGAGTGGAGAATGGCCCAGATACGAGGCCATCACTTCCATCAGCGTAGTAGGGAACAATCTCATCAGTCAGGTTATTACCAAAGGCTTCAACGTTCCACTGATCGTCCGGGCTTACATACTTCACGGAAGCATTTACCATCCAGAAGGAATCACGACTGTCATCAAAAGCAGAAGTACCACCAGTGGGGAAGTCGTGCTTGTCAACATTCCAGTAGGTCAGATAAGACTCATCTTCCCAGTGGATGCCTATAAACGGAATAATTGCACCGCCGTGGACCAACTCAAAGGTGTGATCATAATTGATTGTGAAGCTGAATTCAGGTGATACAGGCAGCTCATTACCCTTCAAATTTCGGAAGAGCTCTTCATTAGTATTGTCATGAGCTAAGCCGTAATCCGAAATTTCGAATAACGCTTGGTTATTGAAATTCCAGCGGTTCTGAAAATCAGAGGTGATTTCTGTTTGCATCCAGGTAGCAAAACCACTGATTCGGCCATTCGGATAGGGGGCCCAGTCAAACTCTAACTCTAGCCCCATAATCTCTGCGCTAGCAGCATTCTTAGTAAGGTAAATGACGACGGGCTCGGTCGTAATTTCACCTGCGTTCTCACCTTCTCGCTCTACCGCATAGTACGAGTATGCAGTATCAGGTGCAGCTAGCTGCATATCCTTATAGTCGGAGAAAAAGAAGGTACTAGCCAGATTTAGTCGACCATCCAAGAAGGTACCTTTTGCTCCTAGCTCCCAAGTAATGACCTTCTCCTCATCATAGCTAGTGTCAATTACCTGTTGAACAACCCGATTTCCCTCATCATCGTAGATGTACTCAGCCGTGTCCGGGTCTTGCTCATATTGGATGACAACATCACCCAAACCACCGGACTTAAATCCACTTGCAACATATGCATACAGCATGACTTCATCTGTCAGGTCATAATCGAGACCAATTCGAAAGTCGGATGAATCCCAGCTCTTGCTGGCATCATTGTAAGTATCAATTGTATAAATTGAGCTGTCAGCAAAGTGGTTGGTAGAGAAGCTATTAAAGGTGCCCTGTAAATAGGCAGGGAAGCAGCCATACTCTTCATCTGATTCAGTGGACCAGTCTCGAGTGCAACTCAGGTTGTTACCACCTACATCACTCTTCTCATCTTCCGTATATCGACCACCAACAGTTAGGTGGAGGGTATCAGTAAGGTCATAGGTAGCCTGAGCAAATACTGCGCTGGCTTCTATAGTTCTATCTGGCTGCCTCCAGAATACGGCATTATCTAATGAGGCCAGGAAGTAACCATTCAGATCAGTGGTCTCGTGGAAATAAAACAAACCTGTAATCCACTGTAGGGGACCATCACCTGTAGATTGCAACTGTAACTCATGGGAGTAAGAGACATTTTCTGAGTCTGTAATGCTCATACTCATATCCCAGGTATTGCGACCAGCATCAATATCAATCAGGTTGCTTCGTTCCTGAACTGCATACCCGGTGTTATACACAAACGCCATGGTATCGCTGAAATCCCAGCGGAAGTTAGAACGGAATGAAGTCATGGTGAGATCAAGTTCACCTGGTACATTCACCGCTACGGTGTACTCATCAGCACCGGAGCCGTAGTAGGTTTCACAAGTTGTTCCATCTTCGCGCTGCTCAGCCTTTTCACAGTCAATAGTGTTGATGCCGCCTGCACTACTATCCTGATAGTGTTCCGCTACGGCATACCAAGAAATATCGTCAGTCGGTTCCCATAACGCACCTATACGCACCGCTTGCTGATCAACATTCCCATAAAAATCTTCAGCATCCGCCCTAACCAGCTGATAGTCTGTGGCTCCTTCAGCGTTATTCGCTTGAATAAAGGTTCTTGAAGCGTCATCAGATAAAACGCTCGCACCTACAGAGTCAGCATCAATATAGCGATTATCCCACTGGTTAACGTCATAAAACCCGGTAAGGTAGGAATCCCGTGTCTCATCCATAAAGGACGCACGCAGAGCAAAGGTATCTGAAACCGGAATATTGATAACGCCTTTGACCAGCTCTTGATTCCAGCGACCAAGCTCAACGCCCACGGAACCTTCGAACTCATTAATTACCGGTCTTTTTGAAATAACATTAATGGCACCAACAGTAGAATTACGCCCGTAAAGAGTACCTTGAGGCCCACGCATGGCTTCTACCCTTTCAGAGTCAAACATCATTGCCATTGCAGACTGGGGGCGCGAAGAATAAATACCGTCGAAGTGTAAGCCAACAGCTGGATCACCAAACTCAGTAGTATTGGTAGAGCGAACACCACGCATAGAAATCACTGGTGAAGACTGAGAAGCATCATAGCCGATATCCACATTGGGAATTGTACTGCCCAGATCTTTTACATTCTTAATACCCTGACGATCTAACTCTTCCTGGGTGAAAGCGGAAATGGCTACTGGAGTTTCCATCAGGTTGGTTTCGCGCTTCGTCGCAGTAACAGTGACTTCTTCCAACGCCCAGTCATCTTCTTGATTACTAGCTTCCTGTGCCCAGGCTGAGGCCACCGCTATATTGGCCATTGCAATCGCAAGGGTAAGTGGTTTTTTAATTGTCATTGATGTCTCTCCAATCTGCTGCAACAGGAAAGCCGGTTTGATTGTTATGCGTGGCTTACCTACGGGCCGTCGGCTGTACGTCGGCTAGGTTAAAATCTCAAAAAGGAGAGTTCTGTGAAACTGAGATACGATGGGGCGGATCGCGATTAGGATCAATCGGATCTCTAAATCAATCGGACGATGATTTAGTGCCCTATAAGCCCTGCGGTTACCGCAGGGCGCTAGTAGGTTTACCTAGATAGGTGATTTACTAGAGGTTAATTTTAAGCGGGTAACTCATTAATTTAACGGGGCGGGTCAACCCGATCGGTTACAGAAGTGTTTACCCGAAACCAGCCTGCAATAGAGTAGCGATCCCGATTGGCTGGTAGAACTTCGTGGGGAAACTCCTCACTTAAGAAAGTCACTACCGTTCCCATTAACGGCGTTACTTTGGTGCCGACCCTATCCTGCTCATCTTTGTAGAGCACAAGCTCACCAGCATCCGCAGCGCTCCAGCCTGGATTAAGATAGACGACTAATGAGAGTACCCTGTTCGCCTCTCCGCGAAATGCATCGTAGTGTCTTTTGTAGTAGTCCCCAGGTCGGTAATGGGCAAAATGGCTTTCAAATGAGAAAAGCCCCAGAAAAAGATGCCTGTTGAGATAAACCTGAAGCTGGCCCGCCCAGCTGAGCCAATCTCTTCCTGTAGCAGACTCCCCGGTAATCCAACAAATTTCATCCGTTCGCACGAATTCATTCCGTAGGTAATCGTCACCTCGCCCGATCCCTGCATCAATAAATTTCTCTCCGTTCATTTCCTGCTGATAGGTAAAAAGCGCACTGGAGAGTGATTCGGGTAGTGCGGCATGGCGAATACTATAGCCCTGCTCGGTAAGATCCCTAGCGATGTGTGCAAATAGAGTTTCATCGGTAGTGTTATCGCCACCGAGCGACATTAACGATTTGGCTGCTACCAAGTTTATTTCCTGCTAACAATAAGAGGCACGGCGATGTGTAATTTCGCCAAGAGCACTACCTAATAATCAAACTGTATTCTTATAGAAACAGCGTAAGACCCGAGTGAGATTGCGGCCGAGGATAAGCCAGGGGCTGGAATGGGTGGCTCGGGGTGCAGGGAAAGGTAGCCCAAAGCTGTATGAGAGTCTACGAAAGTATTGTGTGAGCCGGCTAATAAAATAGAAACCCTTCAAGAGTACAAGTCGACCACTAAAAAGGGGCGTATCACGCCCCTAAAGATGTGATTATACCAAGACTAGAAACTATCGCCTGGCACTCGCACCCAGCCTTCCATCAGGATGCGCGCACTACGGCTCATAATGGCTTTGGTGGCAACCCACTGGCCATCAACCACTTTCGCATGGGCTCCAACCCGCAATGTGCCTGAAGGATGGCCAAAGCAAATGGAGTTACGATCACCCTCACCGGCGGCAAGGTTGACCAGGGTGCCGGGAATAGCCGCTGCAGTTCCTATAGCCACGGCGGCTGTACCCATCATGGCGTGGTGCAGCTTACCCATGGAGAGGGCTCGCACAAGCAAATCAATATCTTGCGCCGCTACCTTTTTTCCACTGGAGGCAATGTAGTCCTGCGGCTTGCCGACAAAGGCGATCTTCGGCGTGTGCTGCCTAGCCGCGGCTTCCTCCACAGAGGAAATCAGGCCCATCTTCACCGCACCGTGGGCACGGATGGTCTCGAACATGGCGAGCGCCTTGCTATCGCCATTAATGGCATCCTGCAGCTCGGTGCCGGTATAGCCAATATCTTCCGCATTGACGAAGATCGTGGGGATACCGGCATTGATCATGGTCGCCTTGAGTACACCAATTCCTGGCACTTCGAGATCATCGACTGGGTTACCGGTGGGAAGCATGGCACCCTCGCCGTCCGAGGGGTCCATAAACTCAATTTCCACTTCGGCTGCCGGGAAAGTTACACCATCCAGCTCGAAATCTCCGGTTTCCTGCACTTCACCGTTGGTAATAGGTACATGGGCAATAATGGTTTGGCCAATATTGGCCTGCCAAATGCGCACTGTACAAATACCATTTTCTGGAATTCGCGCAGCATCCACAAAACCGCTATTAATCGCAAAAGCTCCAACAGCCGCAGTGAGATTACCGCAGTTACCACTCCAATCGACCATGGGCTTATCGATGGAAACCTGGCCAAACAGGTAGTTCACATCGTGATCGGGCTTATCACAGGCAGACAGGATCACTGTTTTGCTGGTGCTCGAAGTGGCTCCACCCATCCCATCGGTATGCTTTCCGTAAGGGTCCGGGCTGCCAATTACCCGCAACAGCAAATTATCACGGGCCTCTCCTGGAACCTGCGCAACTTCGGGTAGATCCTGTAAACGGAAGAAAACGCCCTTACTGGTGCCCCCGCGCATATAAGTCGCGGGGATTTTGACTTGAGGAGCAAATTTCAACATTTAAGCCGTCGCCTCTGCTTCGAGGAAGTCTTTCGCAAAGCGCTGCAAAACACCCCCAGCCTCATAAATGGAAACCTCTTCTGCAGTATCCAAGCGGCAGGTTACCGGAGCTTCAACTGTCTCACCGTTGGCGCGGTGGATCAGTAGAGTCAGCGTGGCATGGGGGGTACGCTCACCGATTACGTCGAAACTTTCAGTACCGTCGATACCCAGGGTTTCGCGAGTAGTTCCCGGCTTAAACTCTAGCGGCAACACGCCCATACCGATCAGGTTAGTGCGGTGAATACGTTCAAAGCCTTCGGCGGCAATCGCTTCTACGCCGGCCAGGCGTACACCTTTCGCAGCCCAATCACGGGAAGAGCCCTGCCCATAGTCGGCACCAGCAATGATAATCAGCGGCTGCTTGCGATCCATATAAGTCTCGATCGCCTCCCACATACGGGTAACCTGCCCTTCCGGCTCGACACGAGCCAGAGAGCCCTGGCGAATCTCGCCCTTATCATCGCGCACCATTTCGTTGAGTAGCTTCGGGTTGGCGAAAGTTGCACGCTGGGCAGTGAGGTGGTCACCACGATGGGTTGCGTAGGAGTTAAAGTCCTCTTCCGGCAATCCCATCTTCGCCAGGTATTCACCGGCAGCACTGCTGGCCAGAATGGCATTGGAGGGAGACAAGTGGTCGGTAGTGATATTGTCACCCAGCACCGCCAGCGGGCGCATGCCCTTCAAGCTGCGCTCGCCTGCCAGGGCACCTTCCCAATAAGGTGGGCGGCGGATATAGGTACTCATCGGGCGCCAGTCGTAGAGTGCGTGGCCCTGCTCTTCTGCGGCATCCCGTTCTTCGAACATGGGAATATACACATCGCGGAACTGCTGTGGCTTCACGCTCTGACGTACGATCGCATCGATCTCTTCGTCGCTGGGCCAGATATCTTTCAGGGTAATCGGGTTGCCATCGGCATCGTATCCCAGCGCATCTTTTTCGATATCGAAACGGATGGTGCCGGCAATAGCATAGGCAACGACCAGCGGCGGTGAAGCCAGGAAAGCCTGCTTGGCATAGGGGTGGATACGACCATCGAAGTTGCGGTTTCCAGACAGGACCGCAGTAGCATACAGATCGCGGTCGATCACTTCCTGCTGGATTTTCGGATCCAGGGCACCGCTCATGCCATTACAGGTGGTACAGGCAAAAGCCACTACACCGAAACCCATCTGCTCCAGATCCGGTAGCAGGTCGGCCTCTTCCAGATACATTTTTACCGTTTTAGAGCCCGGTGCCAGGGAGGATTTCACCCAGGGTTTGCGGGTCAGGCCAAGCTTGTTCGCATTGCGGGCAATCAGGCCTGCGGCAATCATATTGCGCGGATTACTGGTATTGGTGCAGCTGGTAATCGCCGCAATAATCACAGCACCATCAGGCATCTCACCAGCTTTCTCTTCCCAGGCCTTGGCGATACCGCGATTGGCCAGTTCCGAGGCCGGCAGCAGCGCGTGGGGGTTGGAAGGACCTGCAAGGTTGCGGCCCACTGTAGTGAGATCGAACTTCAGCACGCGCTCATATTCGGCATCCTTCAAAGTATCGGACCAGAGGCCCGTTTCCTTGGCAAACTTTTCTACCAAAGCTACCTGCTCATCATCGCGGCCGGTGAGTTTGAGATAGTCGATGGTTTGCTCATCGATGGAGAACATGGCCGCAGTAGCGCCATACTCTGGAGTCATATTGGAAATAGTGGCACGATCCCCCAGGGTCAGGTTGGAAGCCCCTTCACCGTAGAATTCCAGGTAGGCTCCGACCACACGCTCGCGGCGTAGGAATTCAGTGAGAGCCAGTACCAAATCGGTACCGGTAATCCCGGGCTGCAATTTTCCGGTAAGTTCCACCCCAACGATATTCGGCAGACGCATATAAGAGGCGCGGCCGAGCATTACGCTTTCAGCTTCCAGGCCGCCAACGCCCACAGAAATCACACCCAGAGCATCGACCATCGGCGTGTGACTGTCGGTACCAACACAAGTATCCGGGAAGGCCACGCCTTCACGCACCTGCACCACCGGAGACATTTTCTCCAAGTTGATCTGGTGCATGATGCCGTTACCGGGGGGAATCACATCGACGTTTTCAAATGCGGTTTTGGTCCAGTTGATAAAGTGGAAGCGATCTTCGTTGCGGCGTTCTTCTACCGCACGATTTTTTTCAAAAGCATCCTTCTCAAAACCGGGGTGCTCTACCGCGAGGGAGTGGTCCACAATCAACTGGGTAGGAACAACTGGATTTACCTTGGCGGGATCACCGCCTTTATCGGCAATGGCATCGCGCAGACCGGCCAGGTCTACCAATGCGGTTTGACCGAGGATATCGTGGCACACCACTCGCGCCGGGAACCAGGGAAAATCCAGCTCGCGTTTACGCTCGATAATCTGCTTCAGGGAGTCGGTCAGTTTTTCCGGCTCACAGCGGCGCACCAGGTTTTCCGCCAGAATACGTGAGGTATACGGCAGTTTGGCATAGGCTCCGGGCTGGATCGCGTCAACGGCGGCGCGGGTATCGAAATAATCGAGGTCGGTACCGGGCAGTGATTTGCGGTAATCAGTATTCATAGCTAGGTAAATCAGTTCAGTCGAATCTTTTTAAAGTCGTGTCTCTTCTGAGAGAGGCTCCAGATCGCCCAAAAAGGCAACCTGAAGCCGGCACACTGGGTGTGCCTCATTTCAATAGTGAAATGAAAATTAACCGCGCTCGGCGATAGGCGGTACTTCGCGCGGTTCGACACCTACATATTCAGCGCTCGGGCGAATAATGCGGTTGTCTGCACGCTGTTCAAATACGTGGGCAGCCCAACCAGTAACACGCGACATTACAAAAATCGGCGTGAACAATTTGGTGGGAATTCCCATAAAGTGATAAGCGGATGCATGGAAAAAGTCGGCATTACAGAACAACTTTTTCTCGCGCCACATGACTTCTTCGCAGCGTACGGAAACCGGGTACAAGACCTTATCGCCCACATCTTCAGACAGTTTCTCAGACCAGGCTTTGATGATCTCGTTGCGCGGATCGGATTCGCGATAAATCGCGTGGCCGAAGCCCATGATTTTCTCTTTGCGCTCCAGCATACCCAGCAGTTCTTTCTCTGCTTCATCCGGGTTGGCAAAACGCTCGATCATTTCCATTGCCGCCTCGTTGGCGCCGCCATGCAACGGGCCACGCAGAGTGCCGATAGCACCGGTAATGCAGCTAAACAGATCAGACAGGGTAGAGGCACAAACACGCGCAGTGAAAGTGGACGCGTTAAACTCGTGCTCTGCGTAGAGGATCAGGGAAACATTCATCACCTGCTCATGCAGGGCATTGGGTTTCTCACCGCGCAGCATATGCAGGAAGTGGCCGCCGATGCTGTCATCGTCGGTATCCGTTTCAATGCGCACGTTGTCGTGGGTGAAACGATACCAGTAGCAAATGATGGAGGGAAAAGCAGCCAGTAAGCGGTTGGCTTTTTCCAGCTGCTGCGCGAAGGACTCTTCCCCTTCCAGGTTGCCCAGCATGGAGCATCCAGTACGCATTACGTCCATCGGATGGGCATCGGCAGGAATACGCTCCAGCACTTCTTTCAGTGCTTGCGGCAAACCGCGCATACCTTTTAATAAGGCCTTGTATTCCGCCAACTGGTCGCTGGTGGGCAGCTCCCCGTAGAAAATCAGGTAGGCAACTTCTCCAAACTCGCAGTGTTGGGCCAGGTCTTTGATATCGTAACCGCGGTAAGTGAGGCCGGAGCCGGATTTACCTACCGTGGACAACGCAGTTTTACCCGCAACCTGGCCACGCAAGCCGGCGCCACTCAATGCTTTTTCTGCCATCTTCCTTATCTCCCCTTTGTAGGCACAGTTTCTGTGTTCGTCCGAAAACCGCCATGCAAGCAACCTAACCCGGCATCTCACACGGTTTATAAAGTGAATTACTTCTTGAACAGCTCATCGAGCTTCTGCTCGAATACGTGATAATTGAGGTAGTCGTAAAGCTCCTCGCGGGTCTGCATGGTATCCACTACCGCTTTCTGGTCACCATTTTGCAGAATGCTGGTATACACATTCTCCGCCGCACGGTTCATAGCTCGGAACGCCGACAGCGGATACAGTACGATATCTGCGCCGGCTTCGCCCAACTCTTTGGCGTTATAGAGCTCGGTTTTACCAAATTCGGTGATATTCGCCAGAATCGGCACGTTCAGCGCGTCTTTAAATGCGCGATAGTGCTCCAACTTGGTGACAGCTTCCGCAAAAATACCGTCTGCACCAGCTTCGATACAGGCCTGAGCGCGTTCAACAGCGGCATCCAAACCTTCTTGGGCGAAGGCATCAGTGCGGGCCATGATAAAGAAGTCATCATCGGTGCGTGCATCCACGGCAGCTTTGATACGATCCACCATCTCCTGCTTGGAAACAATCTCTTTATTCGGGCGGTGGCCACAGCGCTTCTGTGCCACCTGATCTTCGATATGCACCGCTGCGGCACCGGCGCGAATCATTTCTTTGACAGTACGGGCGATATTAAAAGCGCCACCCCAGCCGGTATCGATATCCACCAGCAACGGCAGCTCACTGGCTGCAGTAATACGACGCACATCCTCTAGCACATTGTCTAGGCTGGTCATACCCAGATCCGGCAGGCCGTAGGAAGCATTGGCAACACCAGCACCGGAAAGGTAAATCGCCTTATGGCCAATACGCTCGGCCATAATGGCGGAATAGGCGTTTATGGTGCCAACCACTTGAAGCGGTTGGTTCTCGGCAAGGGCGCTGCGGAAACGCGCGCCGGCGGAAGGCTTTTGGCTCATGCTCTACCTCAGTTTATTTTCAATATTCTGCCTGGAAGCACGGATATGTCGGCGCATCAACAGCTCCGCCAATTCACCATCCCCCGCTTCTATGGCTTCGATAATGTGGCTGTGTTCGCGAAAAGCGCGCTGTGCCCTGGGGCTGGCCATGCCCAGCTGGTAGCGATACATACGAACACGGTAATAAAGACGGTTGCACAGGGTGTCGATCAGTAGATCATTCTTCGAGGCCTGCACAATACGGAAATGGAAGTCGAAGTCTCCCTCCGGCTGAAAATACGCCTTACCGGCTTGCAGCTCTTCCTGCTGTTCGTGGCGCGACAACATCTGGCGCAGTTCCAACAGGTCTTCCTCGCTGCGCTGCTCAGCGGCAAGGCGGCAGGCCATGCCCTCCAAAGCTTCGCGCACTTCGTAGAGTTCCAGCAGACCACGCTCACTCAGCTCCACCACACGGGCACCTATGTTTACCCGGCGCTCCAGCAAACCCAGAGACTCCAAACGCATCAGGGCTTCACGCAAGCTGCCGCGACTGGCATTGAAGCGGCGGGCCAATTCCGGCTCACTAATCTTGCTGCCTGCAGGTATGCGACCTTCCACAATTTCACCGCGCAAGGTCAAAAACAGGCGCTCAGCCAGGCTCTGATGTGGCTCCCGCAAGGGGCTGTTGGCTCCAGTGACACCCATATGACTTTAACATTGTCGACAATTCTTTGGGATTGCAGACCATAAATGAGTGCGACCTGGGCGTCAACTCGAATCCGCATGACTAATTGTTGACAATTAATGGCGTAAAATGACTTCTATCACGGTAGTAGTTTTGCCATCACTAAGTGGGCATAATAGCGCCCGCGCCAGATACGGCATGCCCTACCACCCTGGGCGCTCTATGCTTATCTGGGGTAGGGAAAAAATCCCGACGAACGAATTTTCCAAACCCCGGTACAGCACTCATTAACAAGGCTGCCAGCACCCAGGTTTCAGATAGAGTTATGCCGAAGAGTATTATCAGGCGATGGCTGCCAAGCCCCGAAGAAATCCGAGCCAAGAATGGGCTCAAGTTTCTGGGGACTCTTCTCCACGATCCCAACCTATTTCACCTGAACCGACACTCAGTTTCAGTCGCCTTTGCCGTTGGCGTGTTCACCAGCTTCCTGCCCTTGCCAGGGCAGATGATTATTGCCGCACTGCTCGCTCTATGGCTGCGCTGCAATCTTCCACTGTCGATTATTTTGGTGTGGATCAGCAATCCGGTGACCATGCCGGCAATCTTCTATAGCACCTACAAACTGGGCGCATGGATTCTGGGCACGCCCCCGGTAGACTTTGATATCGAGCTCTCGTGGGAGTGGTTGACGGAAGAAGTAGGGAAAATCTGGATGCCGCTGTTTTTTGGCTCAGTGCTGGCGGGGGTTTTCTTTGCCACTGTTGCCTATTTTTCTATGCGCGCCCTATGGCGCTGGCATGTAGTAAAACGCTGGAAGCTACGTATTGAGCGCCGCTCTGCGGTCAGCAGCTAGCCTCACTTCCATAGCACTTGCCGACCCAACCCAAAGCCGCAGCGCCTGCTGCTATGGCCAGCAGTGCCGGCAGGGCATAATCGGTGACAGCCCCCAATGCCAGGGCTACAAAAGTCCCTAGCAAAAAAGATATGGATGCAGCCTTAACCCGACTTCCTGCGGCGGTTAAGGCCACCACCCAAACCACCACCAAGGCAGAGATCATGGCGCCCAGGCAGATCAACCATAGAGGTAAGACCTGCCAACCTGCGACATAGCACACAGATCCTTCGCGCATACCATCCGGGCAGAAGGTCATTACCCGCCAGCTTTCAAATTTCAGGCTCGCCACAAGAACGAGGACCCAGGCAGTAAGTGCCGCCGGTAGCGGCAGCAGTTTGCGCAAAACATGGAAAGCCTTGCTCGGCACCAATCAAAACCGCCTATTCGTTACGCAGCGCCGCGGCAGGCTGCACACGACTGGCCTGGAACGCAGGATAGAGTGTGGCCAGCAGACTGAGCAGGAAGCCCGCACCAACTACCAAAGCCACATCTGCCCAAAATAGTTCTGATGGCAGATAATCCACCGGATACACATCGGACTTAAGGAACTGAATGCCTAATGTGGATTCAAGGCCCGCCACCAGGTCGGTGACCGCCAGTGAAGCCAGGACCCCCAATACACCGCCAACGAGTGCGCCAACTAATCCCACTAACGCCCCCTGGCTGACAAAGGTGAGGAGAATCTGCCGTGTGCTAGCGCCCATTGTGCGCAGAATGGCGATATCCGAGTGCTTGTCGATTACCACCATCACCAAAGTCGAGACCACATTAAAAGCGGCAATGGCAATGATCAGCAGCACCAACAAACCCACCAGATTGCGGGACATCTGGATCGCTTGGTAGAGATTACCGTGGGTGCGACTCCAATCAGTTCCGTAATAGCCATCGCGAGGCAGGTCTTTCAACAGCCGCCGCATAATCCAGTTGGCTTCCAGCATTTCGGTCACACGTAACTGGATGCCTGCGCCACCCTTTTGGCCAGCCAGGCCCTGGGCCTGCTCCCAGGAAACCAGGGCCAACGATTGATCCAGAACTGTCCCAGAATGAAAGACCTCCGCCACCTTGAAACCGGCCACACGTGCGGCGCGACGGCTACCCGAGGCCGCATCGTTATTGGGCACTATCAAAGACAGGTAATCGCCCTGCTCCACCCCCAGTTTTTCTGCGATTCCGCGCCCGAGAATTACTCCCGGCTCGGAATCATCAAGCATGGCTGAGAAAGCATTAGGGCTGAGGAAATCATTAATATTCGATACATTGACGATGGTGTCCGGATTTACGCCCTGCACCAACAGTGGTGTAACCTCACTGCCACGACGAGCCAGTGCGTTCACCTGCCAAACCTCCGCCGCGGACTCCACCTCAGCATCCGCCGCCAATTGATCGCGCAGAGCAGGCCAATCCACCGCCACAGTGGCGTTATAGATAGTCGCGTGTGGCATGATGCCGAGAATACGCTCACGCAGCTCGCGATCGAAGCCATTCATTACCGACATCACCACGATCATCAAGGCAACGCCGAGAATCAGACCAATCATCGACAGGCCGGAAATAAATGACACCAGGCCTACGGAGTCATCGCTGCGGCGCTGGGCTCCGGCATAGCGCAGGCCGATAAAGGCTGGGAGTGGCTTAAACATGATCACCTTGGTGCCAATCACTGAGAAGCTCGCCATCCACTAGGTGCAAGCAGCGATCCAGGGCCGCGGCAAGGTCCGGGTCATGGGTGACAATCACAAAGCTGATACCCATCTCCTGATTGAGTCGGTCCATCAATTTGTGAATCTCCCCTGCCGTGGTTCTATCCAGGTTGCCAGTGGGCTCATCCATCAGCACACAGGCAGGGCGAGTCACCAGCGCCCTCGCAATCGCTACACGCTGACGTTCTCCCCCGGAGAGCTGCGAAGGCTTATGATCAACCCTCTCACCCAGACCTACCGCTTCCAGCATGGATTTGGCCTCGGTCCGGGCATTGGCCACACTGTGCTTACCAATCAGCAGTGGCATTGCCACATTTTCCAGGGCACTGAATTCATTGAGCAGGTGGTGAAACTGGTAGACAAAACCGAGACTGCTATTACGCAACCAGCCGCGCTCATTGGCATTGAGTGTCGCCAGGTTCTGACCGGCCACCCAAACCTCTCCACTACTCGGCGTATCCAACCCGCCGAGTAAGTTGAGCAAGGTGGATTTGCCGGAGCCCGAGGCCCCCACGATGGCAAGCTTCTCACCCCGCTCTACTTGCAACTCCACACCACGCAGAACCTCAAGATCTCTGCCGCCCTGGCGATAGCTCTTGCGCAGCTGGCGGCAGGCCAGGACAGCATCACCGGGAGTCGTTGCCGGCCTCGCCTTCTCAGTGTCTATTTCCACTCGACTATTCATCAATATTTGCCGCTTCCAAATTCTGAGAAATCACTTTAGATGTTGATCGTAGCTATATGATTTATATGACAATTATTCGTAACGCAAAGCTTCCGCTGGCTCGATTTGGGCCGCCCGCCATGCGGGCAGCAGTGTCGCTAATAAACTCATACAGATAGCGGCGGATAAGACTACCACTGCATCGCCAACACGAAACTCCGATGGCAAATAGCTCACGAAAAATACCCGCGGATCAAAAATCTTGGCGCCCAAAAGGTTTTCTATCCAGCTCACCATCTCGGTGAGATTGAGCGCGATTAGGATTCCCAGCAAGGCGCCAGTAAATGCGCCTATTAGCCCGATCGCACTGCCCTGCACAACGAACACTGCCATTATTTGGCGTGAAGTGAGCCCAAGGGTTCTGAGCACGGCGATATCGGAGCGCTTGTCCGCCACCATCAGCACCAGGGCCGAGACAATATTAAAAGCCGCTACGGCTACGATGATCATCAACATTAAAGTGACCACCGTCTTCTCCATCTTCACCGCCTGAAACAGGCTTCCCTGGGAATGGCTCCAATCCTCACCACTAAAACCCTCTCCGAGGGCCGCGGCGTAGGGCTCAACCCTACCCAGGGCATTATCCATATCGTCAAAACGCAGCTGTAATCCCTGCACCCTGCCGGACATGCGCATTAATCGGGCTGCATCCTCTACATTCATCAATGCCACATTTTGGTCCACCTGAGCGCCTACCGAGAAAACTCCAGCGACGGTAAAGCGTTTGGTGCGTGGGAAGATACCAGCGGGAGTTACCGCCACCTCGGGCAGGGTCAGAGTGACGGACTCGCCGGGCAGCACATTGAGCTGCTGAGCGAGAATACGGCCGAGCACTATTTGGTAACTGCGGGGCTGCAACTCATCCAGGCTACCCATCACCATATGCTCGCCAACTTCAGAGACGTCGCGTAGGGCCTTGGGGTCTACACCTTGGAACTCGACCCCGTGGCTATCGCCGTAGGCGCTCAACAGGGCAAACCCTTTTACAAAGGGACTCACCGCCTCCACATGGGGCTGCTGTTCAAGCTTCTGAGCCACGCCCTGCCACTCTTGCAAGCCGCCTTCGCGCTCGATAAAGCCGTGGGGAACCACGCTCAATATCCGTGTTTTCAACTCACGATCGAAGCCGTTCATCACAGAAGTCACGACGATCAAGGCAAGAACGCCTAACGCCATGCCAATCAGGGAGAAGCCATTAATAAAGGAAATGAACTGCTGCCTGCGGCGGGCAGCCACATATCTCAGGCCAATAAAAAGGGGGACAGGTTTTAACATAGAGCCGATTTAAACGGAAAATAGTCAAGAAATCCAAGGATTTAGACAACTTCAGCGCTTGGGAAAAATTTTTAGCTTAGCCCGCAGGCGCTGCAGCTCTGCCTCGCTCCAATCCGGAGGCTCGGTCAGGGCAATCCAGGCGAGCGTGTATCCTGCTGCCGAATAGCGGTGTCCGAAATCCCGTGGTGTGACCCCTACATTAAAGTCCGCTAACAGCTGCAACATAGTGACAACAGGGAACCAGCGAAGGTCCGGAGACACATCGGGCCCTCTGGGGCGCTCCAGCCAGTCAGGTCTGCGAAACGCCCAGCGAAAGTCAAAAAAGACAATCGGATCACTAGCATGCTGCAGGAAGGCGATACGGAATCTACCCCAGGGCTTCTGCCCCAAATAACCACCGTACTGATTTCCAAAGCGCACCACCTCTCCCCCTTTAAACTGGGGGAGCCAAGCGGGGGTGCCGGGATCACGATTATCGGTAATCATTCTCCAGGACCGCATACTAAACGGAGGGCCAGCCCAAAGAGCACCATTAATGGGGCTATCAATCACATCGTAGAACTGAAAGGAGTCTTCGGAGAGCTTGGCTCCTAAACTTAGCCCGTATAGATAAAGTCTGGGGCGAGTGTTTACCGGTAGCTCCTCCCAGTAATCGTAAATCACCTTGAACAGTATGCGAGCGGATGTTCTGATCGACTGAGCATCTGTAAACAATACGATGGGGCCCGGTAAATACGAGTACTGTACGGCCACTGTAGCTACATCTCCTCGGTACAGAAATTCAAGAGAATTCACTGCCCCTGGGTCGATCCAGCCATCCCCAACCGGGGTTGCAATCAGCAAAATTTCTCGCTCAAACGCCTTTACGCGCTTCAACTCTTCAAGTGCCAATAGTGCACGCTGCTGTGGCGTGTCTGCTGAGTGCACTCCCACATAAACTCGAATGGGGTCCATGCCCTCCCCTGCAACCTCCCGAATATCCTCCGCAGATGGCCCAAGAGACAAAAATCGGCGCCCCTCATGTCCCAACCTATCCCAGGCAAGTAGCGAGTTCGCTCCACCTGACTTGCTGGGATCTTGCGGAGGCGGCAAGTTCGCAACAACAATCAGATCCAGCTTTTCATAGATAAGTGAGACTGCATAGAGGCCCGACTGCAACAACACTCCATTCAACACACTCCAATAAAGCAACAACGCGACAAGCAGCCCGGTAAGGGCTGCCACCCTTGGAGGGATGGTCTTTTCTAAACGGGCAGATACGCGCAAAACCACCCTGAGAAAGCCTTTGCCTGCCCATCTAAAGAGCAGGAATACGCAGAGCGCAACAACACCAATCGTAATTGGGGCGACGCCAGAAATTGCCGGCATGCCCATCAATGAGCGCACTGAATTCTGCCACTCCGTCCCCTGCCTAAGAAAAACTAAAATAAGGCTGACACCCAAAATAATTATCAGCCCCCTCAGTATTTGTCGCTGCCGATGGTCTAGCGGGATATCGGGAACCCCCAAATACTTCCAAACATAGCGGACCAGCACAGACAGTGAATATCCAACGGTGAATGAAAAACCGGAAAGAATACCCTGCACATAGGCATTGCGAGGAATCAGAGAAGGAGTGAGGCTCAGAGCGAAGCATATCGCGCCCAACAGTAAACCTGAAATTGAGAAAGCGGTTAATTTTTGCATTCATGCCGCCGATAAGCTTGAGCCCCAGATCAAAATGGCTTGCGCCAACTTCTCACTGAACAGCCCCATGTAACCCAATAAACAGCCAGAAATGTTTTTGATCTTGAAAGAGTACCTTCTTACGGCAGACCGCACTCAACGCACTGGATAAGTTCTGAGCTTTTCCCGTAGGCGCTTTAACTCCTCGTCACTCCAGTCGGGCGGCTCGGTTAACGCCATCCAGGCGAGGACATACCCTTCAGGTGCATAGCGGTGCCCGAACCCCAGTGGCGCAATCCCCAAGTTTAGATCTGCCAGTAGTTGCAGCATGGTCACTATAGGAAACCAGTAGAGGTCTGGAGAGACATCCGGCCCTCGTGGGCGCTCCAACCAATCCGGCATTTGAAACATCCAACGCAGATCAAAAAAGACTATTGGATCACTGGCGTGCTGCAAAAAGGCGATTCGAAAGCTTCCCCAGGGTTCCTGCCCTAAATAACCGCCATATTGATTACCAAAACGAACAACCTCTCCCCCCTTAAACTGCGGTAACCAGGCTGGGGTTCCGGGGTCGCGACTATCCGTGATGATGCGCCAGATGCCTGTGCCAAATGGCGGCCCTGCCCAGAGTACGCCATCGATAGGATCATCAATAATGTCATAAAAATCAAAGGAGGCTTCTGATAACTGAGCACCGAGACTCAAGCCAAAGAGGTACAGCCTTGGGCGAGTTTCAACTGGCAGTTCCTCCCAGTATTCGTAGATCACCTTAAACAAAGCCCTGGCGGAATCCAGCCCATATTGATTATCTGTTAATAATGCAATCGGGCTTGGCAAAAAGGAGTATTGGGTAGCAACGGTAGCCACATCCCCTCGATAAAGAAATTCCAGGGAGTTTATAGCCCCAGGATCTAACCAGCCTTCGCCAGTGGGTGTCGCAATTAGCAATATCTCTCTATCGAATGCATTGAGGCGCTTTAGTTCAGCAAGTGCCAGGAAAGCTCTTTGCAATGGAGTTTCTGCAGCCCGCAAACCCACAAAGACCCTTATCGGCTCTTTGCCTAACCCGGCAACCTCACGGATATCCTCCACAGAGGGGCCAAGGGTTAAAAAGCGACGCCCCTGATGCCCGACACTTTTCCAAGTTAATAGAGAGTCCGCACCGCCAACCTTGTTGGGGTCCTCAGGTGCCTTCAGCCCTTCTGCAATTGCCTGATCATGTTTTTCCCAAATGACCGAGACAATATGCACCCCTACCTTCAGGAGCACCCCATTTAGAATGCCCCAGTAAAGTGCCACTGCCACCAGCAACCCAATGAGCAAAGCCACCCTTTCAGGAATATGCACGGATAGATACTTGGTAACAGCATGAATGACTCGGCGAAACCCTTTACCCATCACCCAGAATGAGAGAAAGACCAGCAGGGCCACGGACCCCACGGTAAAGGGCCCGATCCCGGTAACTGGCTGCATACCCATCAAGGCCCGCACCGAGTTCTGCCAGTGCGCCCCCTGCCAAAGAAAAATAATGATCAGACATATGCAGGCAACCAGCGCTAAGCGTTTAAGCACTCTGCGCACCCCAGGACCGAGAGGAATGTCGGGAAGCTCAAAGTAATTCCACAGCCAGTGCATAAACAAGCCGATCACATAGCCAAAAGTGAAGGAGGTTCCGGCGAGAACACCTTGCATGAGGGCAGTGCGTGGAATCAGAGAGGGCGTAAGAGAGAGAGCAAAGAGAATAGCGCCAAGCAATAGCCCCAGAACTGAGAAGGTTTTTGAGAGTCGCATCCATGCCCGCCCACAGGACTAAGCCCAATGGTCAGCCTAGCACACACATACCCTCCTTCCCCGTACCTTTTTCCCCTACAAGGCGCCTTCTTCGGTATAAAAACGTGAAGAAGTCCAAGTGTTTTGGCATTTTTTCTGTTTTAATGGCCCGGCGTATTCGAACACCTAAATCGGAGAACAATAAATGTTCAGCAGAAATCGCAACGGAGTGGCCCTGATCGCTGGTACCGTGGCACTTCTTTTGGCATTTGGCGCCCAGGCAAAAACCCTGGAGATTCCTGTAGGCTCCCAGGGCGCAGAGCTGTCCTTTGGTGAAGCTCGCGGCATGAAGAAAAACGATATCAGCACGCGCCTTGGTGAGCCCCTCAGTATTATGGGTCCCGTCGGCGAGCCCGCTATCACCCGCTGGGAATACAACGACTTCTATGTCTTCTTTGAGCGAGACACAGTACTGCACACGGTGAAGAAGCCGCGCGGCTAGGCCCGTGCGATTTTGGGGCAGGTATCTAACCCAGGCCCCACTCTCTCTTTCCCGCAAGCCGCCAAGCGCTTTACCCACACAATCCTGATGCTTTTCAATGGCGCCACCCAAATAGGCCCGCTCTCCCGGCAAGCTTCCAAATTGCCAAGGGACTGGATTTCCCCTCAGCAACAGGTCAATATGCCCGCCGTAACTTCACCTTGGTGGCGTGGTCAGCTTTTAGGCAAGTCGGCAGAACACCACCTTCAGGACTAGCGAGAAACCGATAGAAAATGACAGTAAAAGTCGAATCCGTAGATAGCCTATTAAAATCCACCGGCCGTGAGGGCGAAGAAGTTCGCGTACAGGGCTGGATCAGAACCCGTCGCGACTCCAAAGCCGGTCTTTCTTTCCTGGCAGTACACGATGGCAGTTGCTTTGACCCTATTCAGGTCATTGCCGAGAATCATCTGCACAATTACCAGTCTGAAGTACAGCGCCTGACCACCGGCTGTGCAGTGGATATTGTTGGAACCGTCAAGCCTTCAGAAGGCAAGGGCCAATCGATCGAGTTGTTAGCTTCTGAAGTTCAAGTGGTCGGCTGGGTAGAAGACCCAGACACCTACCCAATGTCCCCCAAACGCCACACCATGGAGCACCTACGCGAACACGCGCATCTACGCGTCCGTACTAATGTCAGCGGCGCGGTGGCTCGAGTTCGCAACTGTATCGCTCAGGCGATTCATCGCTTCTACCACGAGAACGGTTTTAACTACGTACACACGCCCATTCTCACCGCCTCTGACTGTGAAGGCGCCGGCGAAATGTTCCGGGTCAGCACTCTGGATATGGAAAACCTGCCACGCAATGAGCAAGGCGCTATCGATTACAGCAAGGACTTTTTTGGCGAGGAGAGCTTCCTCACCGTATCTGGCCAGCTGAATGTTGAGAGCTACTGTCTGGCCCTATCCAAGGTTTACACCTTTGGCCCCACCTTCCGTGCGGAGAACTCCAACACCACTCGCCACCTAGCCGAGTTCTGGATGGTAGAGCCGGAAGTGGCTTTTGCCGATCTGGCCGATGTTGCTGATCTATCTGAGCAAATGCTGAAGTACATCTTCAAAGCCGTACTGGAGGAACGTGCCGACGATATGGCCTTCTTCGCCCAGCGCATCGATAAAGAGGCCATCAGCCGCCTGGAGAACATCATCGAGAATGATTTTGCTCGCATCAACTACTCCGATGCCATCGAAATCCTGGAAAACTGTAAAGAGAAGTTCGAATTCCCCGTCTCTTGGGGCATAGACTTGGCCTCTGAGCACGAACGCTACCTGGCTGAGAAACACTTCAAGAAGCCAGTGATTGTTCTGAACTATCCGAAGGATATCAAAGCCTTCTATATGCGTATGAACGATGACGGTAAAACTGTAGCCGCCATGGATGTACTGGCACCGGGTATCGGAGAAATTATCGGCGGTGCTCAGCGTGAAGAACGCCTTGAGAAGCTCGACGAGCGCATGGATGAAATGAACATCCCCAAAGATCACCTCGACTGGTACCGCGACCTGCGCCGCTACGGCACAGTACCTCACGCAGGCTTTGGTCTGGGCTTCGATCGCATCGTGTCTTACGTAACTGGCATGGGTAACATCCGCGATGTTATCCCCTTCCCGCGCACACCAAAGAACATCTCGTTCTAATTAAAAAGCCCCGCTCTGCGGGGCTTTTTCTTTTTCAACCTGGGTTTAGCAAGGCCCTATCAGGCAATCTGGCCCGTTGCCGCCGCAATAATATCATCGCTAGCTTTTTCACTAATCATATACACCGGCACCACGATAAAGAAGCCCGGAATACGTGGAAATACCGAAGCATCCACCACTCGTAAATTATTGGTGCCATGTACCCGGAATTTACTATCCACTACTGCCATTGGATCACTGGCTGGCCCCATTTTATTGGAACACGAAGCGTGGTGACCCCATGCCTGATTTTTAACAAACTGACCGATTTGCTCATCGGTCTGCACATCTCCACCGGGCAATAACTCCCTGGCTACCTGCTGGCCAACGATAGGGGCCGACATAATATCCCGGGATATTTTTACACCCTCCACTACGGCCTGTAAGTCTTTTTCATAATCACCACTACCCTCATCAAAATAGTGAAAGTTAATCTCTGGGGTGTCCTGCGGATTGGCAGAGCGCAAAGTTACCCGCCCAGCCGTATTGTTAGTATGACCTTTAAGTACGATCCAGGAGAAGCGATCTTTGTAATCCCTTAGCGCCTGAGAATAACCGGGGTAATAACCGTGGAAATCAGAGGGCGCTCCAAAAATAAACAAATCAGGATCTGGTAGGTCGGGGTGGGAGCGCTTCACCAAAGACAGTACTGGACCATTGCCACTGTAGGGGCCTTTATTCAGCCAACCGTAGCGATATCGATTCAGACAGGGGTCACCCTGCTCGCCCCAGGTACAATCCTTGAGAAGGGCCAAATCCTCGGTCATCTCACTAACAATGCCGACTTCGTAGCGATCCTGCAGGTTTTCACCTACACCAGGCAAGTCAACTATCTGATCAATTCCGTGCTGAAAAAGCTCTTGGCTTGGACCCACTCCGGATAATTTCAGCAGCTGAGGACTATTGAATGCCCCTCCCGAAAGAATCACCTCCCTACTCGCCCTCACCTGCCGCATAGTACCAATGGAGCCGGTATCATCGTGATAAGGGTCAGCCTTATAGAGGTTCGCCCCCTCCATAAACTCCACCCCAATAGCCGTTTTACCTTCAAACATCACCCTTGTTGCCAGCGCATTGGTGCGAATATGTAACAGGTTTGGATAGCGACTCTGGGTATCCAAAAGGTGCTCCCGTACGCTCTTGCGACGACTTCTGCTATCTGCAGCCATCGGGGCAATAAAAGGCCCCTCCTCTCCTGAGGCCACATCCCAGTGATTGATATCTAAGCGTAGGTTTCCAGAAATAATCTGTTCAAAGGCCCCCTCCAGTCCGTATTTCGCCAATGCTGCCTTGACGATTTTTAATATTGCCGGGTCTTCCAACAGCAAAGCCGGATTACCTCTATTAGTAGGAAGCCATCCATCAAAACCATGGCGAGAGGGATTCGAAAATATTGGACGGGAAACATATTGGCATCGCTCAAGCCGCTCAAAATATCGCCGCATATTGCTGCTGCCCCAAGAACTATCTCCTGTCACTTGAGCAATACGGTCAAAGTCATTGTTGTGGGGATAGACAGTAATCAGTGCATGGTGTGTCGTACAGCCCCCTATAGTACTAGCCCGCGGATATAAAACACCTTTACCTGGAATATACTTATCATCCAGCTGTTGTTGATTAAAATCCGCGTAATGCTTAATAAAGAAATCCCAGCTCAGCTTGCGGTCTTCTGACGCAAAAGGGTGCCAAGCGGGAATATTATGCGTGTCATCACTAAGGTCATTGGCCCCCGCCTCAAGCACCAATACCGAAAAGCCCGCCTTTGCCAGGTTTGCCGCTAATGGACCCCCTCCCGCACCAGAACCAACAATTACGTAATCATAAACATCATAAAACTGATTTGAACTACCCGAAAATGCAGAGCCAAACCCAGAAGCAACAGCACCTGCGGCCAAGCCCATTTGAAGGGCGCGCTTGGTAAAAGTTCTTCGGTCAATGCCTGCTAGATGATTTTTTTTCTCCGGCGTTTTCTTCTTATCCATATTAGTTATTCGCTCTAATGTTTTAAAGGCTGCACGACGCACGCTAAGGGATGAAACAGATACAATCTAAAAAACCAATACTAATTATTTAACTCTAAAGCTTTTCAAGCCTATCTAGAACATATTTTTAAGCAACCAGTAAAATCTCGTTTTAAAACGAGCATCGCAAAATGTCAGCACAATGAGTTATAACAAACTAAGCCTTTTCACCACCCAGAACTCCAATCCCAACCCCAAGAGAACCTTCTCCAACAACGCCTCTATCAAAGCCATTACCTTCATAAACTGGAATTTTTGATTAACTTACGAGTTGAACTCCCCCGGAGTTACAAAAGGCGACAAAATGTGAACTAGTGTGAACTTTACACTCGCCAATTATCGAATTTTATAAAATATAACAGTTAAACAATCGTACTTGTTGCGCCAAACACCAAGCCACAGTTATGATTCAAGTCAAGAAGCAAAAAAATTAAAAAAAACACTTCTGCTTTCAAAAAAGTAGAGAAGATAAAAAGCTTCTGAATTAGCAACTATCAACAGCTATTGACCAATGGCCAAATTGGTTTTAAAAGGGAGAAAGAGATGTCCCTCAGAGAAATCTATATTGACTCCAATTCCTTACCAAAATTTGGTTATTCCAGAGAGGAGGATGTCAATATGCTGATATCTAATCTGGATACTACCTTTCTAAATAATATCAGCATCGTTATTGCAAACGGAAAAGGAATAAGAATCTTCGACCAAGAGAGCATTAATCAATCAACGCTCATCGGATGGGTCTGTCGCTTCCCTGCCGGAACAACCCCTCCAAACGGCCTAAGAATTACTGAACAAGGCCCTGGGCAATATTACATTTCCCCTGAAAGAAATATGACAGCAACACGTTTTATCGAACTGCTGAAAGAAATGTCTCTGAAAGCAATAACTCTTTTCAAAAGAGCCGATAAAGCCATTTAGTGCTATTAGACACAAACAAGCAAACCAATAACAATCGAAGGTCTTTATTGCCTACAGACTTACTAAATAATACTGTAGGCAAAAATTAAAAAAGGCTTTTCCCAGAAGATTTTATTTAATCCACTCTCTTTTAATTTACCTTAACTGTAAGTAATGCTAAAGAAGTGGCCACTTAAACATTCCTTTTGAAAATAACTACGGATTTAAATCAACATCAATTCGTTTTGCCTTAAAAAAACCACCTTAAAAAGAACCCAATAGAAACAACCCCCTATATTGAAGGAGAATACGCTATGCCCAATCAAGTCCGGAGCCGCACTACTGCTACCAGTTGCAATGACATGCTCGCCGATCTGAGCACCGCTCTGGGAGTACCTCAAGCCAATATGCGTTGTATAGGTGTAATGATACAAGCAGGTAAAACCCTAACGTCATTTAGTAATTTTAAGAAGACCATAGGCGGTGGACATGTATCACCATTTGTTGTGGACGCCAACGGATTACAGAGCTGGGACGAAGTCTGCGACAGCAGCTGGCAAACCTGGGCACAAAACTCTGCCACTGGTGAAACCCATGGGACTGTAAATGATGTTATGTTCTACCCAAGCTCAGCAAATGACATCACTATCTATGTACACCCTGCTACAAATACCGAAGTAGCAACTGTTGTAAATAGAGCCCAACAGCTCTTGAACGCCACCAATCTTGTTTATAACCACAACCCAACTCTTACCTCCAGCTTTCCCACAAGTGGAGACTGCGTTACCAAGAGTGCCTGGGTAATGGGGGCCTTCTCTTATTCAAAACCTATGCAAGGTGCAGTAACTCCCTGGGGACAAGCGGTAATCTATGAAGCCTACACATCACCAGTTAACTTTATGAGCAAATGGGTCAAGATCAAAAACAAGGGCTGTAAGCTTGGAGTGATGAACTAATATCTGGCTATAAGATAAATTCTTTATCAAGGCACCTGCATCTATAACCCGGCGAAGAGTTAGGCGAGTTCTGTTCTCTTTTGCCGGGCCTCTAACTGACCACATCGAAGAGAAGTGTTCGATGCTATAGTTAGTCCAGACGCCCCCTAATAACCACTGCTTGAGGAATATCTAATGGTTTACCTCTTTATGCAGGCCTCAGTGAAAGATTTTGATAAATGGCAGGGAGTCCTTATAGACTTCATGCCAATTTTAAAGCGAATGGGCAGTACAAATACATCAGTGTATCAAGAAATAGGCAGCCCCAATAATGTGACCGTGATTCATGAATTCACCTCCAAGGAGAAAGCTGAAGCATTCGTGAACAGTAACGAGTTACATGACTCCCGAAAAGAGGCTGAAGTCATAGGTACACCTAAGATTTGGTATACCGAAATGCTATAAAAAGACTAGCTTCATATACACACCAAGGTACCCTCCACTACTTAGGTTTCACCTATTTACTATGAGCAGATGATCAAAGAGCTTACCTAAATTCAATGTCGTGATGCATTAGTGCATCTTCCACTGATCCTGATAAAGCCACCTTAAACCTTTTGCCAAGCCAATTGGAAAGGTTGAATAGTGATCAGCCCCGCTTACCACCTCATCATTGAGAGACATACCCTGATAATTTCGTGAACGCAAACGCCCAACAAAGGCCTTGTGACCGCCCACCATGTCATGATTCATCCCCCCGTTTTCTTTAGTCTCCAGAGCACCAGTTGCAAGGTAAATATTTGCACTTAATGATTTATTCCTTTTTGAATACGCCTCCTCAATATCAAAAATCATTTCATTTTTATACCAAAGCGATGGACTAGTGAGAATATAACTGGAAAACAGATCCGGCTTATTCAACAATACCCAGGCTCCAAATGACCCGCCTAAAGACTGACCAGCCAAGATTCTTTTTACAGGATTTGCACGATAATTTTTCTCTACAAACGGGATAACCTCTCCCTCAATAAACCTAAGATATTCTGGAGCACCGCCGGTCTTGTAGCGCCTCCAACTTTTATCAACCACCGGGGTAAGATCCCGCACTCGACTAAACTGTCCCAGCTCCCCTTGCGCAAAAGAGATACCGATTACAATCGCCTTATTCATACTTTTCAGATGTGTCACACCTGCAGCGACTTTGAAAGTATAAGGGCCATCATTTAGATAAAGGGTGGGATAAGTTCGATCACTCTGAGAATCATCATAATACCCAGCAGGCGTTTTAATGTATAAATCATATGTTCGCCCTAATATTTTTGAATGAATTGTAAAAACCTCAGAATTATCTAGCTCAAAAGCTCCAGGCTTGGGAACAACAAGCTCTTCAGCCAGCACAGGAACGGAATATAGGAATAACACGACTACAATACATTTTAACTTATACACACCCTACTCCTCAGAGTTTACTTTTATACCCCAAAAACCTTTACCTACCCAAATAGCAATCAGATCATAAAAGCATTAATTACCACAGGTATATGAGAGACATGCGGCATAGAAGCGAAAATAAGAAATTACCTGGCAACAAGTAAGGAGTTTAGATTTTTATATCCAACCGAGACCATTATCTCACTCAAAGGTAAATCTCAGGCCTCTGCTTTCCTACTCTCATTATTAATAAACGATCACTATCGGAACCAAACATGCAGTACAGCTAAGCTCAAGCTCTGCCACCCACATAAGATAGAAAAAATGCTCTATCATTTATACTGGGCCCCTAGCTCAAACAAATAAATAATTTTTCAGCTTTTAAGTGCCTTGTAGACCCTTAAGGTTTCATCTACCGCCTCAACAAATTCATAAAAGCGCTCCAAACTTTTTCCTGTTAAACGATCAGAAGTAGGAAGATCCAATCTAAGTGGATCTATTGCTTTACCATTTTTATGAATTTCATAATGTAAATGCCGCCCCTTAACCCTACCTGTAGCCCCGAGATAACCTATCACCTGCCCTTGCTTCACTTTCATACCGGCCTTGATACCCTTGGCATAACCTTTAAGGTGCGCATAAATAGTTTGAATGCCCGATTTGTGGGCAATGCGAATATAATTTCCAAAGCTACCAAAGTAAGAGGCCCTTTCTATAGTGCCATCTCCAGCGGCAAGTATTGGTGTACCTGATGGAGCACCAAAGTCAAGGCCATTATGCATTCTTGTATACCCCAATACTGGATGTTTACGTCTGCCGTAATATGATGATAGACGTGCATTCTTTAATGGAGTCTTCATAAGGAAGCTTCTTGAGCTTTTTCCACTAGGGTCCAAGTAATCAACAACGCCTGACTCATGATCTTGATAGCGATAAAGGGAAACGGAATCACTTTCTAGAGAAATCTTAGCAACATGTATTGCATTGAAAACTTCATCACCCTCTATATCATCCCGCAAAGTACTATAAAAGATGGAAAAGCGATCACCTGAACGAATCTCACGCTGAAAATCTATCTCGTAACTTAAAATTTCATTCAGCTTAGTCAGTATCGCATTATTCAGACCAAGCTGTAGACCAGACTTATATAAGCTACCTGCAATCTCACCTTCAACATAATGTTTTTGCAAAGTAGTTGGGTTTTTCTTCCTGATAACGATGAGTTTTTGACTAGATTTCTTAATCTCTAGACTCTCAGCAAATGCCAATTTCACCCCAATACTTTGAAACCGTGATTGCTCATCAAAAGTTAATTGAAAAACCTTCCCCACTGGTATTGCATTGACATCAAAGTGCTCAGATAAAAGCTGTATGACTCTATATGCATCTTTATTACCAACGGAGTTTTCAATAAGCAAGGATAACAAACCCTGATTTTTAGCAAGCGATACGGACTTTATTCGGTCATATTTATTGGTAACAAGGGATACACCACCCATTTCAGACTCATCAATTTGAGTATTTTCCACCCTCAAATAGAACCTATCCGTTTTTGCCGAATAAAATATAGACAGAACATCTTCATTAAGCTTAAAGATACTCTCTTTCTGATCAAAAGACTTTGCCTGAAGTACCTTTGGGTATAGCAGTACCATCATTAGAATATAAATCAATTTAAGAGTAATACTGCCAAAAGAAAACGGTATTCTTTCAGAATCAGCATTTCCAACTAGACACTTTTTCATATCTCAACCAAACCACAATGCAAGCAAATGTTCCGGATCAACTCTTTCACCTTGCTCAATCAACTCAAAATGAAGATGAGGACCTGTTACTTTCCCGGTAACACCAACTGTTCCAATCTTTTGTCCGGCTTTCACATTTTCACCAACCCTCACCTCCCGAGAATCTAAATGCGAGTAAAGTGTCTGTGTATTATCTCCATGATCAACTATAATTATCTTTCCGTAATTTCTATGTTTGTAGTGATCAGTTGAAACAACAACAATTCCACTAGTAACAGAAACTATTGGCGAACCCAGCGGAGCTGCGAAATCCGTACCAAGGTGAGGTTTCCTTCTGAACTCCTCTAAACCTCCAAATTGACTGCTTATACGTGCACCTTCAACCGGGGCTATCCATGTTTCTTTTTTAGAGCTGGCGATTGAAAAGCTAGAATTTACAAAAACTCCAAAAAATATTAGAAATATGGTAAAAAATACAAGTGCTCCTCTAAAGATCCCTGAAACCAATCTATTAAGCTCAGAACTTTCACAAGCAGCCTCCCTGATATACACCACTCTCTTTTTAAAAAAAGTTAACTGATTAGCCTCTTCAAATACTGAAAAGGCAGCAACACCCTTACAGCTGGTTTGCCCAGAGCACTGCTGTAATGTTCGTAGCATTGCCTGGGCATATACTCTTCCACTTCCTATTTCGGAGGATTTTAATACTTCTCGGTCGCAGGATAACTCAATAGCCCATAACATTTGCTCTTTAGCCCACCTAACAAATGGAATGAACCATAAAAAACTCACCAAAACATGGGCAACCATAATAAGCAAAGGGTCTCGCCTTCTTATATGGGTTAATTCGTGCTCCATAATTAATTGTCTTTCCTTGGCATCCATCGACATTAGATAACCAGGCAAAACGAGCCTCAAGTTAAGTAAACCAAAAACGAAAGGTGAGCACTGGGCCTTTGTAACAATTAGTTTTACATTCTTTTTAGACAGGTAATCAGACTGTTTACTGGTTAGCAGATTACTGGCAACTTGTCGCTTGAGGTCCACCTCATTAGCAATATCCAGCATTTTAACCAATCGACTATGCCTTCTAAACATTATTATCAGGCTCAGTAATACCCCACCAAGATACAAAATCATCCAGGAGCCCGTTAGAATGTCGATATAATTCAAAGTTAGTGTTTTATTCTCCAGCTGAGCACTTTCAATTACTGTATAATTAAAAGCCGCCTCTGGAGGCGTAAGATCATATCTAAACTCAGGCACCAAGCCCGTTGAAAAGAAACCCAAAAATTGCGCAAGAAAAAATGGCAGACTAATCACACATAAAACACACACCCAAAAGCTACGCCAGCTAGTAACACGCCTAGACTTAAAACTGGCCAGAGAGGTTATTGCTCTTACAGTGATATAAATGAAGCATGCCCAAATTACGGAAAATATGGATGTAACAAAAAGATTGGGCGTAAAGAATGACAACGAGGATAGTAATTCCTGCATATAATCTCACAGCCTCCCCGATTCAGTCTGCTTCAGGCCAGGCATTCAACATTTCCTGTAGCTCTTCCAGATCCTGGTCATTCATTAATTTACTGTTAGCAAACATAGCTATAGGAAGCGGACCATCCAGCTCAAGAACCCGTGAGGCGAAGTCTGTGGCATATTGTGCAAGTGTTTCGACCTTTTCAAGGGCTGCCTTATAGACTTGAATGCCGTGTACTTCAGACTGAATCACAAAAGACTTATCCCGCATTCTGTCCAACGTTTTCCTGGTGGATGAATAGGACCAGCGGAGTTCTGATTTCACCTCTTCATGCAACTCTCTTGCACTTAGTGGACTCTGCTTCCAGAGCGCCTTTAGCAAAGTAAGCTCTGAGGGGGAAGGTTTGGCTTCTTTCATTATTTTTTTCTCGTGACGTTAATCGCATTTTCGCTACACCGAGGGCAAGTATGCGACAAGAGTCGCACGCCGTCAAATAATAGATGGCTCTACCGGTCTTCATCTCCCGATGATTTTTTGCGCAGCAATTAATGGTGGGAACTAAACCAAAATTGATAACAACCAAGTACGAAGATTCGTAAGCCGTCATCTAGTAATTAAGTGGAATTAGGCTAGAAAGAGTGGGTAGTCTGGGAGGCCTAGCTATAAATCAAACATTAGCAAAAACGCACAGGAATTTTTGGATAAACCTTAGTTAACCACTTTGCCAGGGAGTCCGGATTCAAATTCAATCAGAAAACCGCTGCAGAACCTGCAGAGAGTGTATAGGTACTTATATTCATATTCTGCTTTCCAGCCACTCCAACGATAGCTTCACTGACAATCCAATGCATCTTCTTATCAAGCTGAATAGGTCAGCATGACTCATACCGAGACTGCTCACTACACTTCAATATGGGTTCAAGCGGTAAAAATAATAAAACTGGTCGAACGCCTAAACCCACCAAGCGCAAAGTCGATTAAGAAAGCCGCATGAAAGATCATACGACTTTCTTCAAGTCTAGGATTAACTAGGCTACAACAAGTGTTTCTTTCTGATGCGAACCTGCCGTGTCTCCCTCCTCCAGGTTTTCCGTAAACCCAAAGTCCTCCAAAATTCCATAAAGCGCCGGCAGCACCAAAAGGATCAACACCGTTGAGCTACTGATTCCAAATACAATACTGGTTACCAGGGGTACCAACACCTGGGCTTGCAAGCTTGTTTCAAACAGTAGGGGCAAAAGACCAGCGATCGTTGTAAGGGAGGTCAAGAAGATTGCGCGGAAGCGGTCTCGACTGGCTTGGCTTGCAGCGCTATGAACATCCATACCCTCGCGTACACGCCGTTTTACAAATTCCACCAATAGGATGGAGTCATTCACCACAATACCGGCAAGAGAGACAAAGCCCATCATACTTGGCATAGACATATTCTGCCCCATAATTAGGTGGCCCCAGATAACGCCGATCAACGCTAGTGGAATGGCGACCAATACAATTAAGGGCTCTACATAGCTGCGAAATTGTAAAGATAATATCAGGTAGATACCAATAGCACCGACCAACAAGGCGCTGCCGATGGACTTACCTGTGACTTCACTGTTCTTAATCTCTCCCTGCATATCGACACGAAGACCGGGGAATTCTTTTTTAAGTTCAGCGAGGAATTTCTCTTGGGTATCCCCAAGCACCTGGCCCGCATTAGCTTTCTCAGTAAAGACGTCGGCAAATACACTTACTACTCGTTCACCATCTATTCGCTGAACCCGTGCGTAATCACGATTCATCTCAACATCGGCAATGGCAATCAAGGGGACGCGCTGCTTGGTAACAGGATGGATAATGACCAGTTCATCAAAACGGCTCAGGGCTCCACGGGAATCCGCATCCATACGCACTTGGATCTCATAGGTTTCTCCCCGGTACTGAATCTCATCAATCTCCATTCCTTGATAAGCCGCACGTAACTGGTTGGCAACATTACTGGCATCCAGGCCAGATGCGTAGGCACCCTCACGCATTTTTATGTTTAATTGCGGCTTGCCTGGACGTAGGTCATCCACCACATTCACTACACCGTCGTATCCTCGCAGCCAATTCTGCAAGCGAATAGAAACCTCTTTCAGCTGATCCAGCTCCAGTCCGCTGATGCGTATGTGAATAGCACGGCCCGCGGGACCTAAGGCTGGTTCTTTATAAAGAATCGCGATCGCACCAGGGGTTTCACCTGCAGCCTCACGCCAAGCATGGCGCAATTCATCCAAACTGGTTTTACGCCCTTCCGCAGCCAGTAAGTCGACATTAATCGTTGCCACATGGGGTCCAGTTTCAAAGGCATCGCCATTGACACCAAAGGTTACACTTGCGTGATTGACGAGAGGAGCGCTTTCCCTTTCAGAAAATTCAGCGGCTACTAAATCAAGAGCATCTAACTGTTTATCGACCAGTTTTTCCATATCCTGCAAGGAGGTACCCTGAGGCATTAGGATGCGAGCTTGCAGCAGATCGCCCTCCAAAGTTGGAAACCCCTGAAACTTCACAATCCCAGCCGGCAACAAACTTACAGTCAAGAAGAATAGACCGAGCACCCCACCAACAAAGGCGTAACGGTATTTAACAGCCCAATCTGCCGCACGCCCCACACTCTCACGCCAGCCTTCAAAGCGTTTGGCAAAAGCCTTCTTCCAAGCGGGTGTTCGGCTTTTGTGTTCAAGCGCATGGCGCAAGTGTGCAGGCAAAATTAAGAAGGCTTCTAACAAGCTAACAATTAATACTGAAATCAGGACAATCGGCAGCACTTTAAGCACCTGCCCCATATCCCCTTTAATGAAGATCAGCCCACCAAATACCATCACTGTGGTTGCAAAAGAAGACAGGACTCCACGGGCAACGCGCTTGGTCCCATTCACTACAGCCTCTAACGGGGAGCGACCATCGCGATGTTCGCTGGCAATACTTTCTGAAAGTACTATGGCATCGTCCATCAAAATACCGATAGCAATTAGTAAACCTACCAAGCTGATCATATTGATGGATACGCCCATGGCGGTGATCAGGGCAAAGGAGCCTAGAAAGGATACCGGCAGTCCCATCACCACCCAGAATACATAGCGACCACTAAAGAAAAGATACAGCGCTAGGGCAACTAGAATCAGGCCCTGCCAGGCATTGGAGATAATCATTTGCAATCGATCGGCAACGATGGAGGCGCTGTCTTGGGTAAGGGTTAGCCTGATCCCCTCGGGCAACTTCGCACTTTCACGATCGACAAAAGCACGCACAGCTTCCAGTACACGCAGGCTATCATCCACACTGTTTTTTTCTACATTGAGCAAGGCTGCGCGATGACCATCGAAAATAATCTTGTCCTCCGCCAGCTCAAAGCCATCATAAATTTTCGCGATATCGCCAAGGCGCACTTCGGCACCATCTTCGCCTTTAAGGACTACAAGATTTTCCAACTCTTCTACGTTACGGCGCTCTTCAGTAAAACGCAGCTGATATTCACGATCAGGTGTGGATACCTTGCCGGCAGGCATATCAATAGCTTGCTGATCAATAATATTGGCCAACTCCATCACACTGAGCCCGTACTGGCGCAGGTTGTAATCGGATATTTCGATCTGCAGCTGATGATCTGAGAAGCCCGAGATACGCACTATAGGGATGGCTGGGTCACGCAGTAATTCGCGGCGATAGTGTTCCGCCAATTGATTCAATTGTGGCAATGGCAGATCGGCACTGATAGCAATACTGACAACGCCTTGAGTGCGCCCCATTTCCTTGACTACCGGGCGCTCTCTCTCTGCTGGCAGCGAATCAATGCTATCAACCGCAGACTCCACATCCGCAACAAACTGGTTCATATCTCCAGCTTCCTGCATTTTCAGGGTCATCAGCCCGAGATTATCCTTAGCTTCACACAGGCGTTCATCAATAAAGCTGATACCGTCAGTGGCCTCCTCCAAAGGAAGGCAAATACTGTCTTCGACCTCAGCAGCGGCGGCACCGGCATAGGGGACGGAAACCTGCACTTCGAATTTATCGATTTCCGGCATGGTTTCGCGCTTCATACTGGGTAGGACAAACAGTCCGCTCAACATGAGTGCAACCATTAACAGGTTCGCTGCGGTGGGGTGTGCGGCAAAAAAACGAATCACTGCAGTGTACCTCCAGTATTCACCACCACGGCCTGCTGGCCGCTGCTCACAGACACGCCCATACCATCAATCGCCGGTATCACATCGGTGACAATAACCTGCTCACCGGGCAACAGGCCTGCACGAATTACCGTAGTATCGCCCTGATGGTAATCCACCTGCACCTGCCGCAGGCGTAACTTGCCATTCTCCACCAGATACACCCTACCCTCATGCAAGGCGCGGCGGGGAATGGCTAGGGCTGGAGCGGAGGGTGCTATTAATTCAACACGAGCATACATGCCTCGAAACAGCGGCGGCTTTTTTCCGGCGAGGGCTTCGCCATAGGGATCGTCTACGGCAACCACTACTGAAAGCGTACGACTGGTACTATCGAGGGCCCCTCCCAAACGTACGACCTGGCCCTTCCACTCATTGTCTCCAGGCCCACCAACCAGAGTGATGCGCGCCTCCAAGCCCAATAGTATTTTGGGAAGCTCTTCTGGCGCTGGCACAAGGTCACTGCCTGGCCTGAGATTACGCAACAGTGGCGCCACATGAAGCATGGGAAGCTCAGCGGCAATTTCCACCTGATCCAGACCACTGGCATCGAATAAGCGCGCATTGCCTGCCACATATTGATTTTCCTCTACATGGACCTCACCAATACGCGCATCGAAGGGTAAGGTTACCTGGGTACGCTCCAGACTGTATTTACTATCCCGCACTTGAGCCTCAGAGCGCGCAATCTGGGCCTCGATTACCTTGCGGCGCGTTGGAAATAAGGAGAGCTGACTGGTTTGGTTTTGCACTTCCTGACGCAGGCGCAGCACATTTTGCTCTTCGACATCCACACTTGAGCGAGAAACCGTGCCCTTGGCCACTAACGTTTGCTTGCGCTCTAACTCTTTCTCACCCAGCTTCAACGTACGTTCGGCAATCTCCAAAGAGCGTTGGCTATTAACCTCCTCCACCTTGAGTTCCTGCAAATTAGCACGGTTAGCTGCCAAATCACTTTCAGCCCTCGCCAAGGCTAATTGGTAGCTAGTATCATCAATTTTCAATACCAGGGTGCCGGCAGGAATAATATTTCCACTCTCTAACTCCGGCGCCGTGTAGACTATCCGACCACTCACCTCAGCATTGGCTTCAAGAAAGGTGCTGGGTTTCACTTCACCGTAAGCTACTGCTTGGGCACGTAGCGGCAGCTCTTGCACCAACACAACATTTACCGGGGTGATCAGTGCATCCTGCACATCGTGGTTGGGCGGGCTCTTACTCATGACCAATGCCATTGAAAGAGAAATACCAACGGCAACAAGAATAGGAAGCGCCAGGCGGCGATTCATCAGTTTCTGTAGCTGTACCTTTTTCATCACCACCAATCTCCCAATATTCGACTGTTACTCGGCTATAGCGTTGTTGGCCACTCCATGGAGCAGCAACTTAACGGTGTGGTCAATCCACTTATCGCTGGTTTCTTCATCCAACCTAAAAGAGAAAATCTCCTTGAAGGGATCCCCCGCAATAAAGGGGAATGCAACCAAACTGACAAAAGAAATCGGCATAAGATTAATATCTAAATCTGGGCGTAGGTGGCCGGCGCATTGAAGCGCTTGTAAGAGCTCCCGCAACATAGGGCCCAGTACAGATGCCAGCCTATCGGTGAATAAATCGCGCATTCGACCAGGCTTGGAGGCCACCTCCCCCACAATAAAACGAGGTATCCAGGGCTCACGGATATAAAGGCGGATAATACGAGCCATTGCATCCCTCAGGGTTTCTAGACTGGGCTCCTTATCCCCCAGACTCATAGTGAGAAATGCCGGGCCACTCTGCATAAACTGACCGCGTATAACCTCGATAATCAGCCCTTCTTTACCGTCAAAGTGATAGCTGATCATGGCGGAATTTACCCCAGCACCCTGAGCGATCTCGCGAATTGAGATATCACGAAACGCTTTCTCACGAAGAAGTCTATGGGCAGATTGCATCAGGGACTCGCGTACCTGCCTTTCACGCTCTGGGTCCCTGGGCCGTCCACGGCCACGACTGGGTATGGTGTTAGTCAACTTGATATCCAATTTAATTAATCACCTGATTAATTAAATTGGATATTTGCCGGGAATACAAGATGAAAACCAGACTAATAAGTCACAAACTAAAGGGGCTCTCCGAGGCACTCACACAAAAAGCACTGCCAGACTGCCCCGTCACTCCAGGAGCCCTTAGCTCATTAGAAAACTGGGGAGCAGCCTTTAGCACCTGGGTACATTTATTGCCAACGGACAGGGAAAGAAAAAGCCAGCGCGTGATAGCAGATCAGAACTTCAGAAAAAAAAAGGCCCACGAAGGGCCCTTTTAGGGAGATAAATGACCCAGCAGAAAAAACTAAAAGAAATTTCCTGAGCCATCCATTACTTACAGAGACTTAAATCTAGCCGTAAAGTGTCGCAACACTGGCGGCTCATATTCAAAGGTCAGCCCCTTCAATTCATGTGCTCGATTCTGCAGCTCTATAATCGCATCAGCGATATAGTCCATATGATCATTGGTATATACACGACGCGGAATCGTCAGGCGCATCAATTCCAAATCCGCCTTCTTCTGTTCACCGGTTTCCGGGTCACGCCCCAACAATAAGGAGCCAATTTCCACCGCACGGATACCCGCTTCCAGATACAGCGCGTTAGTTAAAACTTGTGCGGGGAATTGTTCTGGTGGGATATGCGGCAGAATCTTAGCCGCATCGACAAACACCGCATGGCCACCTGTTGGAGACTGAATGGGCACCCCACCCTCGCGCAAACGCTCACCTAAGTAGGCTACTTGGCTGATGCGGTATTGCAGGAAATTTTCATCGGCGGCCTCATAAAGACCCCGCGCCAATGCTTCCATATCACGCCCCGCCATGCCCCCGTAGGTTACAAAGCCCTCCATAGGTACGCAGCGGGTACGCACCGCCTGGAAAAGCTCCTCATGATCACGGATACAACATAGGCCACCAATATTCACCATCGGATCTTTCTTGGCAGACATGGTCAGCATATCGCCGTATTGATACATCTCGCGAATAATCTCCAGGATCGACTTGTCCTGATAACCTTCTTCGCGCTGCTTGATAAAGTAGGCGTTCTCACAGTAACGTGCCGAATCGATCACTACTGGAATATCGTATTTCGCGGCTATCTCATATACTGTGCGCATATTCGCCATGGAAACTGGCTGGCCACCCGAGCTATTGCAAGTTACCGTGGTGATAATTGCACAAATATTATTCGCCCCATGTTCCTTAATGGTCTCGACCAAAAGATCCAGGTCAAAATTACCTTTCCAGTCATAAGCCGTTAAGGTATCAAAGGCCCGCTTGTCCAACACATTAACCGCTTTACCACCATTCAACTCAATATGGCCCGCGGTGGTATCGAAGTGATAGTTGGAGATAAAGACTGGTGTCGTACCACCACGTACCTGGCGCATACGCTCAATCAGAGCGGGAAACAGGATCTGTTCAGCACCACGGCCCTGGTGGGCGGGAACGGTTAATTTATAACCAAAAAAGTGCTCCACTGCTTGGCACAAGTTGTAATAGTTGCGGCTACCTGCGTAAGACTCATCCCCCAACATCAAACCGGCCCACTGGTTATCGCTCATGGCCCCAGTGCCAGAATCTGTTAGCAGATCAATATAGACATCATCACTGCGCAGCAAGAAAGGGTTCAAACCAGCTTCCGCCAGAGCCTTCTCTCTATCGTCCAGAGTGGTCATTTTGATCGGCTCAACCATCTTAATGCGGAATGGCTCAGGAATACGCTTCATCATTATTTTCCTTATCAATCCTGACAGCGTGAACTGAATTATTGACTCAGTCACACTGCATGCTGTTTTTAACGCGGATATAGTACAGATGAAGTGGTAAATGTGCGAATGAGAAGTGATTGGAAGTAGGATTGCCTTACCTGTGAAGGGCATAGAGGGTATCAAGATACTAGTAGCGTGGACTAACCCTACATATATGGTTTTGACGATTTTTTATAGGCATCTATACCAAACATGAAAAAGATTGTTGGTGATATAACAGTTGCAAAGAAAAATCTTAGCTACCTACCATGCCAAAGTAATAACGCCGCCAGTGATTTAAAAATCAACTTCTGGGTAGCCAGGTGCGCCAACTTTTAACATTCTAACTGGATCCATCTCGGCCATTTCTTCAAAGCCTCTCTGAGTAATGGAAGGTCCATCGAAACAGCGTAAACCCAAAAGCGAACCAACACGGACGGGGCTCATCGTAGCCACATTGCTAGGCCCTACCTAAACCCACTCACCGTAAAAGCAAACTCACTCACATGAATATTCATACACGTTTCTACTCTGCCAAAATAACGAAGCACATTCACTCAAGCTCATCTAATCATAATTGAACCTTAAAAGAGCAAAAGACTAACAAATATGGAATTACAGTACCAAATACAGTGCACACCTTGAAGCCAGCTTTATTTACTTATTTAAAACCGTACTGTAAGCTCACCACAAATTATCGGATAATTTTAATCACGGAGGGATAAATTAATTCAGATATTTTACCTCAAGCGATCAATCGCTTGAAAAAACTGAAAATTTTCACAACTTATTTCACACTTCAAGATTTAAAGAGCTTTTTTTCAAGAGACACTATTCCAAAGTGTGACATTTAACACGTCAAGTGGGCAGGCCAAAAACTTCACTATTTAGACCTTCAGCATCACTTGGTGAAAAAATACAATTATTAAGCAGTAGATTGATATGTTTCCTAAATATGCCTTAGTAACAGCAGCTATTTCTGCAGCCTTCATTGCCTTTGAAGCACAAGCAAAAACCTTCAAATACGAAATTCAAGATATTACTTCATCTAATGCCTCAATACAGTATCCAGGCCTCGACTTAAATGGAGCCAACTCTGCAACACTGATCATTGATCAGGCAGATCCTTCATCTCCCGCTGTGATAACCTCGCTAGATGTAAACTTCCCCAATGCGTCCAAATTATCCGTAAGGAATTTCAACTCCACTGATGGATTACACCGGGCCACAATTGGCAACACCTGGGTATACCGCCAACTCAACATTGAAGTGCATGGTGTAGATTTTCAAAATTCTAGCGATCAGAATATTTACATTGACGGCTTTGTATCTGAAGCAGAGAGTTTTATCGGTGCAAATCAACCAGGAAACCAAGGACAGCCATTATTTCATGTCGGAGGTCGCTTGGTTGATGTAACCCCAGGAAAAGTCACTGATATTAAAATTCTTACTCTCGACGGGAACAGGCTCAGATTATCACTAAACGACAAGATAGCGGCGAACCCAAACAACAACCATGAGAGTGTCATCGTTATTGATTCACTATGGTTTGGAAACGGGGAAGCAAAGCTATATATCCCGATCCCTATGGCTAACAATGAAGCTAAATTTGCTGCGCCATACAAACTCAACATATCTACCACTTCTGGTCCTGAAGGGGATGAACACTTCATTCATGTTCTCGCAAAAGACGAGCGCGGCAACGAATTCCCCACTGCGGAATTCCCCCTCCAGCATCTGCTCGAGGAAGCTTACCGCAACCACCAATAGTTTTAGTTAAACCCTAATACTCTAAAAGTGGAAATGAGTGGCTTTGCTGGATTTATTTTACAATATTCCTTCAAAGTCACTTCCATATCTATACTCTTTATCCAGAAATGGAAAAGTCTAAAGCCAACAGCTCCATAAATTACCAATTGATCATGCTGAACGACAACAACGTTGACAAACCTGTTACTCCCAGCCGACTGATGATAACTACTGATAAGCTCTTCCAATGTCAGATTGAACATCTCAGATCAGTAACATATAGCCTTTTAGGAAGTCTTTAACCACCTAAACCAGCGCATTCACTTCCACCTTGATCCCCACCGGATCAAAAAATACCAACTGCCTTAGATTACGGCCCGGTACATCCCTCTGCTCGCTGGCAACACCCATCGAATCCAACTGTTGTTTTATCGGTTGAAGGTCCTCGGTAAGGAAAGCCATATGGTCCAAATAGGGCTTTGTAGCCTGTTGTTCAGAGACTTCTCCCTCCATGAGATGGACAATCGGTTTGCCATTACCGTAGAGCCAGAATCCGTTGTTTTTAAGGTTTGGTCGCTCTCCCTCTGTGAGGCCAAGGACTTTTGTATAGAAGTCCCGCACCTGCAGCAGCTGACTCCAAGGTGCAGTGATATTGAAATGGTCCAATTGCATAATGCTTCCCTGTGCTATTTCCTTTATAAGATATAGGCAAAAAATAAACCGTTTACGAGCCAATCACGATCTATTCACAGCATGTCTTAAGAGCCGGGCTTCCTTGCCTCCCCAGTTAAATCTGACTCAATATTGTGATTTAAGCCCGGTAAAATATGTTTGCCGGGCCCAGGTATTAACTACACGACGCCGTTGCGGCGCAGTTGGTCAATTTGCTGCTCATCTTTTCCCAGTAACTCGCGCAGTACTTCTTCAGTGTGCTCACCCAATACCGGTGGAGCCTGCTGGTAATCGAGGGCAGATTCGGAAAAGAGTACCGGGTTGCGAACAGTTTTTACTTTGCCGGCTCGCGGGTGATCCTGCTCCACCACCATACCTCGCGCTTGCACCTGTGGATCGGCAAAGACCTCTTCGAGAGTATTGATCGGTCCGCAAGGCACATGGGCTTCGCTGAGTTTTTCCAACCACCAGGCAGAGTTCTGCTGGCGGGTAGCATTCTCAATTTGAGGGATCAGCTCATCGCGGGCTATTACCCGTGAGGAGTTACTGACATATGCGGGGTTTTCTGCAAGCTGTTCTATACCCGCGATCTTACAGAAACGCTTGAACTGGTCATCGTTGCCAACCGCCAACATAAAATAGCCGTCTTGCGAGGGCACAGCCTGGTAAGGCACGATATTGGGGTGGCCTGTGCCCTGGCGCTCGGGACTTTTACCCGAGGTGAGGTAGTTCTGGGCCTGATTAGCAAGCCAGGACACTTGGGTATCCAGCAGGGCCAGATCGATATGCTGCCCCACTCCCGTCTGATGGCGGTGCACTACAGCGGCGAGCACCGAGGAAACCGCATACATGCCCGTCATCAGGTCGGCAACGGCCACCCCCACTTTTTGCGGCCCGGCACCTGGCTGCCCTTCGGGCACACCAGTGATACTCATCAATCCGCCCATCCCCTGAATCATGGCATCGTAGCCGGCGCGGTTTTTATAGGGGCCGGTTTGACCGAAGCCGGTAATGGAACAATAAATCACTCCAGGATTAATGGCCTTGATAGCGTCATAATCCAGGCCGTATTTTTTTAGGCCACCTACCTTGTAGTTCTCCAGAAGAATATCGCAGCGGGCAGCCAGTTGTTTAATCAAGTCCTGGCCGGCTTCCGTGGTGATATCTACAGTGACCGATTTCTTGCCACGGTTGGCGCTCAGGTAATACGCAGCATCGGCGGTGTCATTGCCCTCGGCGTCTTTGAGGTAGGGAGGGCCCCAGTGACGAGTGTCATCACCGCGCTCAGGGCGCTCCACCTTAATCACTTCGGCGCCAAAATCGGCGAAAACCTGTCCGGCCCAGGGGCCTGCAAGAATACGACTGAGATCGAGTACTTTGAGATGCGCGAGCGGTCCTGCCATAACTTCCTCGTTTCACTAATACGGGGTGCATCCCCGAAAATTTTTGCGGCAGACTAACAGATATTCCCGATATGCGCCCAGCTTGGAAGACTATTGAATTGGCCTTACACTGCGGGAGCAATAAAAATAAGGAGGCATAGCATGGCTGCTATAGAAGCCCAAAAATTCGAATCTTTCCGCGACTTTTACCCATTCTACCTGCAAGAGCACAGCAATCTAACCTGCCGACGATTGCACTTTATTGGTACCAGCCTCGTATTTGCCACCGTGATCGCAGCGATCAGCACAGGCAATATGCTGTGGTTTGCCGCTACACCGCTGGCTGGTTATGGTTTTGCCTGGATTGGGCATTTCTTCTTTGAACACAATCGACCTGCCACCTTTAAGTACCCCTTTTATAGTTTTATGGGGGACTTTGTGATGTTCAAGGATATGCTGTTGGGGCGTATTGAACGCTGAACTCGCCTATTTTTTGTGGGCCGACAGGCCGTATTTACGCAGCTTGTTGGCCACAGCGGTATGGGAAATGCCCAACTCCTTGGCTAGCTCTCTAGTAGAGGAGCGCCCCACCAACAATTCACTGAGTAATGATCGCTCCAGCTGCTCCATCATCTCTTTGTAGCTGAGCCCCCTGCCCCATTCCCGCCAGGGTAAACTCGCCGGCACGGTTAAGTCCGGAAGGTCCTCAATATCTATTGTGCTGGCGCCACGACGTTTACAGCTGCCGAGGGCAGCTGCCAGGTAGTCACGTAAACCATTGAAGTTTTGCGGCCAGTCATGACGGCGAATCAGTTCGAGCACCTCCAATGCCAAAACAGGCGCCTCCTGATCGGGGAACTCCTGTCGCAAGAGCGTTTCAGCAAATCGTGGTAGCGCCGGTCGCATATTGCGCAAAGGAGGCAAGACCAAGGAGAGCGCACTAAAGTGCTGAGCTAGAGCCGGCACCAATGACCGAGGCTCGGAACAAGTGGCCACTAGGCGTATTGAAGGTGGCAGGCTGCGCAAACGGCGGGCGATTGTCAGCTGGGCCTCGCCATCCAGCTGATGAAGATCCTCCAAAATTAAGGTTCCAGTTGAGCGCAGATGCCTGGGGATTTCCATTTTCCCATTCTGGGGCACAATACGGTGGCAATCTGCACGGGCAGCAGCGGGTGATAAATAATGCACCGCACAGGCAAAAGTAGTTTTACCGGTCCCCGCCTCGCCACAAACCAGCAAAGGAGAATTCAATTCAGAGAGGTCCTGCAGTTGCAGGCAAGTCTCCCGGCGTAAATCAAAATCCCACAGCGCCACAGGGCGTGGAAGTCCTGCAGCAAACTCACTTTTCTCCGCAGGTTGCATACGCAACACGGCACCGGCCAAAGAGTCCACATCACCAGTGTTATCTAAGGCTATCGGTGACCAGTCCACACGGAAATTTTGTCCCCGTACCACAACCGGGAGCCCAAAACGGGGCACCGCAAAATCTCTCAGCAACTCGGCTACCTGCATCAACGGTAGAAAACGCTGTAACTGTAAACCCGGTACCCGATCGAGACTGACCCCGAAGGCGCGCGCAGCAGCAACGTTAGCGGCAATAACCCGGCCGGCATGGTCCACGCTGAGCACTGGATCGGTCACGTGCTGTAAGAGGGTATCCAGTTCAAAATATCGCCGTTCCAAGGGTAGCAACGAGATGCGCCTGACCCTTTGGACACCGGGAACACGGTAGAGAGACTTCTCAATAGCCTGGTACTGGGTTGTGAGCATACCTGGCGCCAACAGGTAGACCTTATCTCCACTGTCCCCCCCCAGCTCCCCAGAGGTTACATTAATCCGATATTCGCCGAATATTTGCATAATTTCATGCAAAATACCGACACGATTAGCGCAGGTTATTTCGACTCTCACCAGCCCACCTGTAAAGTTTTCTTTACAAAAAGTGTAAGAGGTTTGTAGTGGAGGACGCAATACCTCCACGCTAAGCCTCCCCTAAAGGCAGGCCTCTGACTAAAAATAGAGGTGACACATAACAACAAGGATTCAGCGGCGGGGCCACTAGCCTCCAACACTTGGAGAGACTGGCAGGCCGCAGGAGACAAAATCATGAAAAAAGAAGCAGCCAAGAAGAGCACCCAGTACGTGGCCCGAGAGCCCAACGCCGAGGGCTTTATTGAGTATACCGAGCTGGAACATCAAACCTGGCAGCGCCTGATAGAGCGCCAGCTGGAAGTATTGCCCGGTCGCGCTTGTGATGAGTATATGCACGGCCTTGAGCTGCTCGACCTGCCCCGCGATCGCATCCCCCAGCTTGAGGAAATCTCCTCTGTACTGCGCCGGGAGACTGGCTGGGAAGTGGCACGTGTACCCGCTCTGATCGGCTTTGAAACCTTTTTTGGCCTGCTCGCCGATCGCAAATTCCCTGTTGCCACTTTTATTCGCACCCCTGAGGAATTCGACTACCTACAGGAACCGGATATCTTCCACGAAATTTTTGGCCACTGCGCCATGCTGACCAACCCGGCCTTCGCCAACTTTACCGAGAAATATGGCCAGTTAGGCCTAAAAGCCTCCCCTAAAGAGCGCGCTTATCTGGCGAGACTCTACTGGTTCACCGTGGAGTTCGGTCTGCTCAGCACCGAAGACGGCCTGCGTATTTACGGTGGCGGTATCCTTTCCTCTCCCAAGGAAACCCTCTATGCACTGAGTAATGAACCAGAGCGCTTCGACTTCAGCGCCATCGACGCACTTCGCACGCCTTATCGTATCGACATTGTGCAGCCGGTTTATTATGTTCTGAACAATTTGCAGCAGCTGCAGGAGCTTACCGAAATTGACCTGATGGCCATGGTGCGCGAAGCCATTGAGCTTGGTTTGTTCGAGCCCCGCTTCCCGCCGAAGAATGCCGCCTAAAAGTTATCTGCCGGGCGCTACCACAGCGCCCGGCACTCTCTCTCCCATATCCTTTCAATACCCGCATCCACTTCCTATTTGCACAAAGTGCTCTCATTGAAGTTGCACTTGGGGAAAATTCCACTACCGGCGCAATTCCCATGAGCCTATCGTTACGTCAGGTGGAAAAGGAAGAGGCAAACTACCTGCCAGCCTTCTAACCACCCAGAACATCAAACCACCGCCAGGGCAATGCCAGTGAGGGCTTCTACTTCGATACAGGGACACAAGACCCTAGGCCAAGGGAGCGCTGTAGCACTATGTCCTCACTTGACGCGATTGATAGACACCTGCTCGCTATTCTGCAATCGGACGTCAGCCTTTCTATTGAGGAGCTGGCGGAGCGTGTGGGACTCACAAAGACCCCTTGCTGGCGCCGGGTGCAGAAGCTGGAAAAAAGCGGCATCATCCGCCGCAAGGTCGCCCTGCTCAATGCGGAAATTCTGGGCCTGCCAGTTTCGGTGTTCGCCCAGGTAAAAACCGACCAGCATACCCCGGAGTGGGCAGAAGCCTTCTCAAAGCATGTAGGACAACTACCGGAGGTGGTGGATTGTTACCGAATGGCCGGGGACTACGACTACCTGCTGCGAGTGGTAGTGAGCGATATTTCTGCCTATGACCGCTTTTACAAGGAGTTGATCAGGCACGTAGGCATCAGCGATATCATTTCGAATTTCGCCCTGGAGCAGATCAAAAGCACCACTGAGCTGCCCATTCCCTCAGAAAACCAGGAGTGATAAGGGTTTAGCTGTTCGCCCATCTGTGGATAATGATGAGACCTCGCTCACTTTCAAGGATGACTTGTGGCGGACAGCTCCCTCTTCCAATCCTTCTTTCTCATTTTTAGTGGCGCCGCGATAGTTGCCACCCTGGCACTCTTCGGCCGCCAACCCTTATTAGTCGCCTATATCGCCCTGGGTGTACTGCTGGGACCATCTGGGCTTGCGGTCATCGATAATCTGCGCCTGCTCTCAGATATGTCCAACGTGGGCATCATTTTCCTGCTGTTCCTGCTGGGGCTGGATATGCAGCCCCAGGCATTGGTCTCGGTGCTGCGCAAAGCCACCTTTGTTGGCATTATCAGTTGCGCCATCTTCCTGGGTATTGGTTTTTCTATCGGTCAGCTGTTTGGCTTTACCACTATGGAGAGCTGGGTGATCGGTATGGCCTTGATGTTTTCCAGCACCATTATCGGTATCAAGTTATTGCCTACCACGGTACTACACCACAAGAAGCTGGGGGAGTTGATGGTGGGCCTGTTACTGTTTCAGGATTTTGTCGCCATCGTCTGCTTGATGATTCTGCTCAGTGACAGCAGTGGGGATATGCACCTGGGACAAGTAGCCCTATCTTTCGGAGCCCTGCCCTTATTAGTAGCGTTTGCCTGGGTAGTGGTGAAATACCTATTGTTGCCACTATTTAGCCGTTTCGACCGTTTTCACGAGTATGTGTTTTTGATGGCGCTGGGCTGGTGCATGGGCATGGCGGAACTAGCGGAAACGCTGGGGCTGTCGCGGGAGATCGGCGCATTTATCGCCGGCATCACCCTCGCTGCCAGCCGAATTTCCCAGTACATAGCCCTCAACTTGAAGCCCCTGCGGGATTTCTTTTTGATCCTGTTTTTCTTCAGCCTTGGCGCCCAGTTCAAACTGTCGATGCTGCCGGAAATTCTGGTTCCTGCACTGGTAACTGCCGTGGTGGTGCTGCTAGCCAAGCCGGTGGTATTCCGCTATCTACTCGGTGGCCACAGCGAACTCAAAATATTGGCCTGGGATATCGGCTTCCGCCTGGGACAAATCAGTGAATTCTCCCTACTGATCGCCCTACTGGCCTTTAGCCAGAATCTCATCGGCAGCGAAGCCTCGCACCTGATACAGGCCACCGCCATCCTGACCTTCCTGGTGTCCTCTTATATCGTGGTGATGAATTTCCCCAACCCTATCGCCACCAAAGACGAACTGCGCAGGGATTAAACCTGCGCTGGCCTGACTAGGGATTTAATCGCTACTTTCGCCTTCTCCAACAACAAGGGAATATCCTTTCCGAACATCAGGTAAAGGCAGGGAACCAACAAAAGAGAAATAGCTGTAGCTGCGAGGATTCCGTAGCCGAGGGAAATCGCCATCGGAATCATAAAGCGCGCCTGCACCGAAGTTTCAAAAATCATCGGCATCAGGCCGCAGAAAGTGGTAACTGTAGTCAGCACAATTGGGCGAAAACGGCGCGCCGCTGCACGCTTAATTGCAGTTTCCAGATCAGCACCCTCATTGCGCAAGCGATTGCTGTATTCGATCATCACCAGGGTATCGTTAATAACCACCCCGGCGAGCGCCACCATACCCAGCAGGCTCACCATACTGAGGCCATAGCCCATCCCCAAATGGCCGAGCAACGCGCCGATCACACCGAAGGGAATGGCAATCATCACAATTAATGGCTGTATGTAGCTCTTCAGCGGAATCGCCAGCAACAGGTAGAGCACCGCCATCGCCAGCATAAATGTCATCCCCAGTGAGGCGAGTCCCTCACGCTCATCCGCCTGACGTCCCTCATAGGAGATACCGAGGCCGGGAAATTCCGCTTTCAGTTGCGGCATCACACTGATATTCAGCTCGTTAATCACCAGTGCCGCCTGATCGCTGGGCTCCACATTAGCAGTAACCGTGGTTACCCTACGCCCTTCGCGACGGTTGATTTTGGCGTAGGCCCGCCCCTGCTCAATTTCGACCAGGTCGAGAAGTGGCAGCCACTGGCCATTGCCGGCGCGGATCATCATATTGTGTATATCGTCCATCGTAACCCGCTCAGTTTCCGGCAGGCGCACCATCACCTTCACCTGGTCGCGCCCGCGCTGTTGACGCAAGGCTTCAGCCCCATAGAGGGAGGCTCGCAGCTGGCGGCCAATTTCCTCCGCAGAAACGCCCAAGCTTTTGGCCGTTTCCGTCAGGGTCAAGTCGAGCTGGGTTTTACCGAGAGAAATACCCGCATCGATGTCGCTGACATTGGGGAATTTCTCCAGCTCACCAGCCAAGCGTAATGCGGCCTGTTCCAGTATGTCCGTATCGGTATGGCGGAGCTCTACAGTGAGAGAGGAACCGGCACCGGGCCCACCGCGATCGGATGCAGTAATTGCGCTGAGAGAACCGGCTATCGGCCCTACCTCCCTTCGCCACTGACGTACAAACTCCCCGGTAGAAAAACTGCGCTGATCCGCCGCAACAAAATAGGCATCCACCTGAATCGCATCATCCCCGATCAGGCCACGACTACCGAGGAAAACCTGATCACGATCATATTGTTCGAGCACTCTATCGGCCGCATCAATAATCTGCGCCCTGGCTTTCTCCAACTGCTGTTGAGGGGTACCGGTAGGGAAAGTTACCGCGAAGCGTCCAGAATCCCGCTCCACTCGCGGCATTAAGGTGAAGCCCATACGCCCACTGGCCGCATAGCCCGCCATCACCAACAAGATGGCAATAGCGATGGCAATGGTGCTGTAGCGGTGCGCTACACAAAGATTCAAGAAGGGCCGGAAACGCCTCTGTACAAAACGGTCCAGGCTGCGTGCCAACAATTTTTGTCGAGCGGCGAAACGGCGGGCCCGCCGACTCTTGTAACCCCGACGTGAATGGGCCAGGTGCGCCGGCAAAATAAACAGCGCCTCCACCCAGGAGATGATAAATACCGAACCCACCACGAAAGGAATTACGCCAAAAATCTTGCCCATAAACCCGGGCAGTTCCATTAAAGGAATGAAGGCGACGATATTGGTGAGGATGGCAAAGGTCAGTGGTACCGCTACCTGGCGAGCACCGGCAATAGCCGCCTCTAAATTGCTATAACCTTTCTGCCGCCATTCGTGAATATTTTCCCCGGCGATAATGGCATCATCCACCACAATACCCAGGGCGATAATAAAGGCGAACATACTCACCATGCTGATTGAGATATCCAGCCCAGGCAGAAACAGCAGTGAACCGAGGAAACTGGTGGGAATACCGAGGGTCACCCAAAATGCCAGACGCAACTCCAGGAAGGCACCAAGTACCACAAATACCAGCAGCAGGCCGATAAATCCGTTCTTCAATAGCAGAGAGAGGCGCTCTTTAAAGATCTCCGAGTCGTCATCGCGAATGGTCAGCGTCACTCCTGGCGGCAGGCTGGCTCTGACCTCTTCGAGCACTTCCCGCGCCGCCTCGCTGACACTCATCGGTGTCTGCTCACCTACGCGGTAGATTTTGATACTGACGGCGGGCTCCCCGTTAAACACCATGTTGCGCGCTTCGTCCTCAAGGGCATCGCTGATATTGGCGATATCACGCAGATACACCGGGCCGCCGCCACTGCCACGGGTTACCACCACATTGCCGAACTCGCGCGCCCAATCACGCCGCTCGGTAACCCGAACCAGGATTTCGCCGGCATTGGATTTAACACTGCCGGAGGGAATATCCACCGCCGCGTTTTTTACCACCTGGGCAACTTCTGTCAGAGTCAGGCCATAGCGCCGCAAATCGTCGCGACGTATCTCAACGGCCACTTCCAGATCTCGAACGCCCTGGGCCTCCAACTGGGTGATACCGCTGTGCGCCTCCAGTTTGTCGTACACCTGCATGGCCAGGGCGCGCAAACTGCGATCCTCCAGATTGCCATGCAGGACCAGGTCCAATACATCGCGCTTACGCTCGGCCAGACTCACCTGTGGGCGCTCAATGTCACCGGGGAAGGTGGTCACCGAATCAATGGCCTGCTGAATATTCTGAAAAACCAGATTGGCATCCGCATCGCCCTCAAGTTCCAGAATCAGTGAAGCGCTACCCTCGTTGGCCGCACCGCGCATCTCTTTAATGCCGACAATACCCTGTACCGCCTGTTCGGCGGCCACCAATACACCACGCTCCACCTCTTCCGGACTGGCGCCGGGATAAGAAATGGAAACCGTCACCCTATCCAGACTGAACTCAGGAAAAACCTCTTTCTTCACCACCAGGGAGAAAACCAGCCCGCCCACAATCAGGACCAGCATTAACAGGTTGGCGGTTACATGGTTGCGCGCCATCCAGGCGATAGCGCCCTGGCGGGTATCAATAGTCGCATCACTTTTTTTGCCTTCAGTCATTGTCACCCCCAGTTTCACGGCGTCGCGCTCCGGCACCCGGGGCCTCACTGGCTGAAGCAGCAGCATCGGCGGGCAGCTCTTTGACCGAACCGGGGCCTGCCGCAATCCGTACCGGCATACCTTCGGTAACGGTGATCAGACGAGTCGTAACCAGGGTTTCGCCACCGTTTAGCCCCTTATCGAGCACTGCAAAATCGCCGCTGGTATAGGCAACCCCAACCGGCTGGATATTGGTGCGATTGTCGCGTACCACCCAAACCAGGTTGTCATCTTGCAGGGCCGTAAGGGGGATTCGCACCAGCGCTTCCTCAGCTCGTGAGACAATTTCCACCCTAGCCAAATCATTCAGCAAAAGCTGCGGCTGAGAGGGGTCCAATACAGAGAGAGGATCTTTCAATTCCACCAGTACGCGTGCCAGCCGCCCCTGCTCCTCAAGCACCGGTATCACCCGAACAAACTCTCCCTGGCGGAAACTGCCGGCGGGCCACTGACTGCCATAAATGCGGACTTCCACATCGCCACTATCCAGACGGTGTAATTGGCTAGCAGGTACCTCAACAGCAATCTGGAAGCGGCTAGCGCTGGCCAAACTGTAGAGATTAATCCCGGGGGATACTCGATCCCCCACATCCACATTACGCGCCACCACTAATGCGTCAAAAGGGGCACGCACTTCGGTCAGGCGCAGATTACGCTGCGCCAGAGCCACCTCGACCTCCGCCGACTGCACGGCTGCTTCGGCCGCAGCTTTCTGGGGTTCACGCAATACCAGTGCACGGTCGGCTTCTCCCAGAGCAGTGCCAAGCAGTTCGTACTCTTCCTGTGCCACCTGCTGCTGCCCCAACTCTTGCTGTAACTCCGCACGCCGGCCGGCGAGGGTGCTCTGAGCGGATTTCAAGGCCAATTGGTAGGGTTCAGAATCAATACGCAGCAGTACTTTACCTTTGGGTAGAACCGCGCCCGGCCCCAGATCGTAGTCGAGCCACTCCACCTGCCCGTCTACCAAAGGCTGCAACTCCGCCAATTCGCGCGCGGTCACTTTTCCCAGGGCGCTTAAAGTCATGGGGAAACTCCCTTGCTCCGCCACCGCCACATCCACAGCCGGCGGTGGCATCTTGCGCTCACCGCGAGAGACTGTGGGTTTCTCCCGCAGCATCCAGGCGGCAATCACAGCTGCCAACACCAGTAAAGCCACAGGTATGAGCGAGCGCGGATTGAACTTCTTTAACATCAACTATTTCCCTCCAAGTACAACTCCAGGTCTGCGGGCTCCGGTTCGGGCAGGTCTTGCTGCGGCAGCCCCCCGGACAGTGCGCGATATAATGTGACTCGGTTTTGCAGCAGCTGGCGTTCGGCAGACAACACCTCACGAGCCAGGCTCTGCTGTTCGGTGGTAGCCGTCAGCAGATTGAGAAAATCGACAGCACCGCGTGTATAGGCACGGTTGCGCCGCTGCACGATCAGGTCGGATAAACGCTTTCGTTCTCGCAGGTGTTCGAGTTCCCGATTCAAGGCACCTTCGCGAATCAGGGCCTGCTCGACTTCTGACAGTGCCTGATTCACGGTTTCTCGATATAGCGCCCAACGTTCCTGCAAAGCCGCATCCTGTTGCTGCCTTGCGGAACTGAGCGCACCGCCATCGAAGATCACCCCTTCCAGGGAGGCGGCGATAGCCAACAGCCAGTTCTCGGTAATATCACTGATGAGGCTGGTACCGTTACTGGCCACAGCGGATAGACTCAGTACGGGCAGCCTGTCCGCCCAAGCCTGATCAGCCAGGTGGTAATCCTGCACCAGCTTGCGCTGGGCTTCCCGTACATCTGGGCGCCGTAGCAACAGTTGCGATGGGATGCCTGTATCAGGCAGGGCCGGCAAAAACGGCAGACTCGCCTCTTTGTGGATATATCCAGTCAACTGATCCGGATTGATGCCCAGTAAAGTGGCCAGTTGCACCTTCAGCACTTCAATATCGGCGCCTGTCTGTTCCAGCTCCTGCTCAGAGCGCTGCACCAACTGGCGCTGCTGCAGCACATCGGCGGCGTCGCTGACCCCGCGTGCAAAACGCGACTCCAGCACCCTGAGAGACTTCCGATTAATTTCCAGCTGCTGCAGCAGTAAGTTGTGCTGCCCCCACTGTTCGCACAGCTGCAACCAGGTTGAGGAGACTTCCGCCGCGAGGCTCAGAGCGGCGGTATGTAGATTTTGCTGCTGGGCCTGAAGCCCTGCCTCAGCCGCGCTGGCTCCTGCGCGCACGCGTCCCCAGAGATCCAGCTCATAACTGGCAGCGATACGGGTACTCCAGCTGTTACCCTCGTTGGAAGGGTCGGTAAATTCCCCAGAGGAGTAGCGCTGCTCGGTATTTTCTATCTGGGCAGTCACTCGGGGGAACAGCCCTGAACGGGCTCCACGGGCCGCCGCCGCAGCTTGGCGCAGGCGCCAATAGCTGGCCTGCAAGCTGGGATTATCCCGCAGAGACAGCTCTACCAACTGGTCGAGCTGTGGGTCTTCAAACCCTCGCCACCACCGGACATCGGCCGCTTCAGCACCCGAGGCGCTGAATGTCTGCGGCAGAGACAAAATATCCTGCGGCTCGACAGTCTCAAGGGGCTGAGAGGAACAGCTGGCCAGCAGTGGAACACAAATTGCCAAAACACGGTAAAAGCCCAAGAAAAATCACCGGAAAAGTATTTAAAAACAGGAAAAACAGAGAATTATTGCGCCCATTATCTTCCGACAAAAATAGCTCGCAAGGCGTTTTACCCTTGTTTACACAGCCATGCTCAAACCAGTCTAAATTTTGCTGCCGTTAGGAGTGCCCCATCGCAGCTACTTAGGTATGATGCGCCACAATAAACTGAATGGTCACTGGGTTTTGCCGCGGGATGCTTGCCAATGTCCCTTTCAAGATTCGGCAACTTTTTGCCGGATTGGCGACAAACCCCGGTGCCGATTAATAACGGAAGAAGTAGAAGAGACTAGCCATGAGTAAACATCAGCCACTCGCCCACTGGGACGACATCCTGCTGCTGGACCAGCAGTTGAACGACGAAGAACGCATGGTGCGCGATGCCGCACGCGAATACTGTCAGAACAAGCTGATGCCGAGGGTCTTGGAGGCCAACCGCCACGAGATTTTCGACCGTGAAATCATGAGCGAAATGGGCGAGCTGGGCCTGCTGGGCTCCACCATCGAAGGCTACGGCTGTGCCGGTCTCAACTACGTTTCCTACGGCCTGGTAGCCCGCGAAGTCGAGCGGGTGGACTCTGGCTACCGCTCCGCAATGAGCGTGCAATCCAGCCTGGTAATGCACCCGATCTACGCCTACGGCAGCGAAGAGCAGAAGCAGAAGTACCTGCCCAAACTGGCCAGCGGTGAGTGGGTTGGCTGTTTTGGTCTGACCGAGCCGGATGCAGGTTCCGATCCCGGCGGTATGAAAACCCGCGCCAAAAAAGTAGACGGCGGCTACCGTATCAGCGGCGCCAAGATGTGGATCACCAACAGCCCCATTGCCGATGTATTCGTGGTTTGGGCCAAAGATGACGAAGACATCATTCGCGGTTTCGTACTAGAGAAGGGTATGGAAGGCCTGAGCGCGCCGAAGATCGAGGGCAAGTTCTCCCTGCGCGCCTCCATCACCGGCGAGATCGTGATGGACAATGTCTTCGTACCCGAAGAAAACAAGTTCCCCGAAATTGGCGGACTGCGCGGCCCCTTCGGCTGTCTGAATCGCGCCCGCTACGGTATTTCCTGGGGCGCCATGGGTGCCGGTGAGTTCTGCTGGCACGCAGCGCGCCAGTACGGCCTGGACCGCAAGCAGTTCAACCGCCCACTGGCTCAAACCCAGCTGTTCCAGAAGAAGCTGGCCGACATGCAAACCGAAATCACCCTGGGCCTGCAGGCTTCCCTGCGCGTTGGCCGCATCATGGATGAGAACAAGCAGTTCGACCCCACCATGATCTCCCTAGTGAAACGCAATAACTGCGGTAAGGCCCTGGATATCGCCCGCATTTCCCGCGATATGCACGGCGGCAATGGTATCTCCGACGAGTTCCACGTGATTCGCCATGTGATGAACCTGGAAGCGGTAAATACTTACGAGGGCACCCACGATGTTCACGCCCTGATTCTGGGCCGCGCCCAAACCGGCCTACAGGCGTTCGTCTAACGCCTCACCGGGCGCCACCCGCGGCATACGCGGGTGGCGCGCTCACAGTAAACTTCTCTCCCTTTTAGCGCACTGCTATTGCCTGGCCTGTGCCTCTATCGCCTGCACATTAATCACACAAAAAGCAATTCCGATAAAAACCAATAGAGATGCACCCCACTCCATCGCATCCATCGATTCGCCTAAAATCACCCAGGATCCCATCAAGCCAAATACCGGTACCAGCAGCCCAAAGGGGGCAACAAAAGCAGCTGAATAACGCCTAATCAAGTCCCCCCACCAAACATAAGCGAGCAACGTAAGGAATAAGCTTTGATAGAGGATCGCACCCCAGGCTATTGGCGAGGCCTCCAGTAAATGCTGAACGGGCTTTCGAGTTTCCAAGAAATAGGACAATACGAATAGAGGAATTGGCGGCACCAGCGATGCCCAGACCATCAGATGGAATAAATTTACTCCCCGCATTCTTTTCAAAGCCAGATTAGCAATGGCCCAAGCCATACCCGAGCCCATCAAGAGCAAAAACCCTTTCTGCGTTGTGGCCCCTCCCTTATCGGCATCAATGAAAAACAATGTAAAGCCAGCGGCCGCTATCAACAGACCCACAAGCTGCTGCCAACTTATTTTTTCCGCAAAAAAGCAGATACTGAAAATTAAGGTGAAAATCACTTGTGACTGCACCAGCAGCGAGGCAATTCCTGCCTGCGCATCAGTGCGCATCGCCAAGTAAACCAGTCCCGTAGTGAGAAGCTGTAAAAATACGCCTATCAGGACAACATTCCATACTGAGGTTTTTGGAAAAGGGAAAAACCAAACAAATGGAATAGACGCCAAGGCATATCTCATCGCCGTGAGCATCAAAGGGGGAACATCACTGAGAGCCAACTTAACAATCGGATAGGCCATACCAATGATGAATACACAAGCCAGCGCTTTTAAAATGCTATGAATTGGCATGTTAAGAGTTATCCATCCTGTGCTTCTGCCCGTTTCGCTACCACTTCAGCAGGCTCTCTTTTTAGCGTTTATAGGGGGGTAAAAATTTTTGGAACGGAAGAAAACAACTCCCCGCTTTGCCAAACATAGCAACCACTAACGGAATTGCTCTAATGCCCCACTCTGCGCGACCTCACACTTCTCTCCAGCGGCAAAGTAGACGATTCCCTTTGCTTAAATAGAAGTGCTATTCTCCCCTGCCCGCCAATTCCAGGATGTAATGATGATATGGATGAGCTGCTGCATTGGTTCGATATGATCGGTATCGCAGTCTTTGCCTTTAGTGGCGTACTCGCTGCAGGTCACAAGCAGATGGATTTATTTGGCGCAGTAGTACTCGCCTGTGTTACCTCTACGGGAGGCGGCACCATCCGGGACATCATCCTCAATATCCCCGTATTTTGGCTGCAGGACACCTACTATTTGTGGATTGCTGTCGCGACCGGTGTAATTAGTTTTTACCTGATACGCTATCTACAGGTACCCATGCGCCTGCTGATGGTGGCAGACGCTATCGGCCTCTCGGTGTTTGTAGTAATCGGCACGCAGAAAGGTTTAGAACTTGGCTATTCCGCCACTATTGCGATCGTAATGGGCATGATGACCGCCACCTTCGGAGGAGTAATTCGCGATGTACTTTCCGGCGATATCCCATTGCTCTTGCGCCGGGAGATCTATGCCACAGCAGCTCTTACCGGCGCCGCTGCATTAGTTGCCTTGGATGCCAGTGGTAAGTTGCCGGGGGATCTGGTGATTGCCATCGCTGTAGTGGTGACCTTGTCAATTCGCTTAGCGGCCTTGCGATGGAATCTATCCGCTCCCATTGCCCGATTTGGCAATCATTGAGCGACTCAATTTACAAAACCCAGAACTTTTTCGGCCCACAGGAATACTCTTAGTGCGAAACTTCCGCCCACTGACCGCCTCCATCATTTTGATCGGCCTGCTGATGAGTGCCTGTGATCGGTCTGAACAGGGGGCAACTTCCCCCGCAGCGAAAAAGCCCAGAAGTTATACCCACCTATACCCCAGATCCTGCTGGTTCAAAACAGACGACAGCTGGCCCGCCACTCAGTGCTTCATGATGGAAGTACCGGAGGATTACGCCCATCCAGAAAGGCGCAAAATCCGCTTCCCGGTAATTCGCTTTCGCGCCAAGAATCCAGCGCCAAACAAGGCCCCGCTGCTGCATCTTGGGGCGGGTGGCCCCGGTGCCAGCATGGGCCTGGAACCGGAAAACGCCAGCGATTGGCTGTGGCTGAATTACGCCGCCATGACTGTAGAGGATGGGCGCGACCTGATTGTGATAGACCCGCGCGGCACCGGCATGGCAAGGCCGCGCCTTACCTGCAGCGAATTTATCGAAGATGCGCAGACAGCTTTCCAACGCAACCTCTCCCCGGAAGAAGAAGCGCGAGTCTTCGCCTTCAGTATGGAGCGCTGCTATAGCCGCCTGAGCAAGGGCGCAGATATGGCGCAGTACAACAGCTCGGTGATTGCGCGGGATGTAGATGAACTCCGCAAGCGGTTAAAAATCGATAAACTCGACCTCTACGGCGTTTCCTACTCCTCTCGCTATGCCCTCACCTATGCGCGGGATTTCCCCGATTCAACCCGCGCCTTGGTACTCAACAGCGCCGTCTTTCCTAATATTGTCTACACCCAACAGTTGGCACAAGATTCACTGGCAGCTTACGAGCGCGGCCTCAAGCACTGTATTGAAGATGCGAAATGCAACAGCCGCTACCCAGACTTGCGCCGCCGCCTGGAAAATCTGGTGCAAACCCTGGATGAAGAGCCGCGCACGATCTCCATCAAACACCGCTATTCCAACCAGCCCTACCCCTTTGTACTCACTGGCCAACGCTTGCTACGGGTACTGTTCCAAGCCCTATACAACGAGAACTTTTACAGTGAATTGCCAAAATTCATTGAGGGCCTGGAAAACAGTGGCGATGAAGGTCTGAAGCCCGCGCAAAAGGCGATAGGGCACTTTATGGAGATCGTATTGGACCCCTACTTCGGCGATGCCGCCGGAGTCAGCCATTTCTGCTATGAGGAAGCCCCCTTTGTCGATTTCGACGAGGCCCGCGAAAGCGCCGAGGACACCGGCATTCTCGGTGGCGCCGTGCGCTCAGACCTGAAGCTGCTGCAACTACAATGCCGAATCTGGGCGATCCCCGCCGCACCACTGCTGGAATCACAACCCATCGCCACTCCCGCGCCGGTTATGGTGTTACACGGCGGCCTAGATCCTGTTTTATCAGCCGAAGATGTAGATGTAGCGCGCAAGGCACTACCCAATCACCAGTGGCTGCTCTTCCCTCAATTAGCTCACGATATTATTTCCGCCAGCAGCTGTGCCGAAAAAGCGGCAGCACGCTTTCTCGATAACCCGACGAGCGACCAGACCGAGCCCACCAAAACCTGCCGCCAGCAGGAGCTGGCCGATCAGATCCAGGAAGAACAGCAGGGGCAGAACCAAGATGAACAGACAGAGGCTCCTTCCAGCGGAGTACAGGCCCCAGAAAGCAGCCCTTAATCAATTGGTGTCTTTGAAGGACAGCAGGAAACAGCATGGACAGAGTTCGCAGCGCTTCGCTTATTGAGGTGGAAGACTTACAGGAATTAATCGCTAACAAAACCGCAGGGATTCTGGATTGTCGCTATGACCTCGCCGATAAGGAGAGTGGCGCCCTGGCGTATGCAGCGGGGCATATTCCCGGAGCCCACTATGCCAGCCTGCATAGGGACTTATCGGCCCCTACCCATCAATTAGGTGGGCGCCATCCTATGCCCAGCAGCGCCCAGTTCCAACAGTTCGCCCGCAAACTGGGGATCAACACCGAGACGCCAGTCGTTGTCTACGATGATAATCGCCTGGGCTTTGCCGCACGGGCTTGGTTCCTGTTTTTCTTCTTTGGCCACACCAATATTAAGGTTCTCAATGGGGGCCTGCGGGCTTGGCTCGATGCCGGCCTATCGCTAGAGACCCGTGAACCAGCCACCACACCAGAGGGTAATTTCAAAGCAAACCCCAAAGATAACCTGCTGGTGCACTACGAAACCCTCAAGGCCTCCCTGGGCAATGCACCCTGGCAGCTGATCGATGCCCGCGATGAGGATCGCTTCGCCGGAAAACACGAACCCATAGACCCTATTGCCGGCCATATTCCCAGTGCGATTAACCAACCCTGGCGCGAAATGACCGATGATGCAGGTAAAGTGAAGTCAACTGCAGCACTCCAAGCACTATGGGACGCTCGCTCCGATGGACGCCCGATTCTGAATTACTGCGGCTCCGGGGTGACAGCTTGTGTGAACTATTTTGCCCAACAACTTGCCGGACGCCGGGACTCCCTGCTCTATCCCGGCAGCTGGAGTGACTGGTGCGCGCATCAACGGCAAGGGAAATAAAGCTGAAAGCAGCACCCTCAATAAACGCACCATGAGCTGACATGACAGACCATGAAAAAGCTGAGTAAGAAATAAAATGAGATTATTGGGCAGGCAGGATTAAGGGGCGGTGGTTACCGCCCCTCTGGCCGAACGGATCTGACTCAATCGTACATGGGGTTGCGCAATATTGGACAGATGGCCTCTTTATTTTTCGCCATATACTGCTGGTGGTATTCCTCGGCGTAATAAAATGGCTGGGCCATACTGATTTCGGTAGTAATCTCACCGCGCTGCTTTTCGTTCAAGGCTGCTTGCACCGCTTCTTTACTCGCTTCCGCTTCTTTCTTTTGCCCCTCGTGAGTGCAGAAAATACAGGAGCGGTATTGGGAACCGATATCATTGCCCTGGCGCATTCCCTGGGTGGGATCATGCATATCCCAAAAAGTTTTTAGTAATTCCGAGTAGCTGACCTTGTTGGGGTCAAACACTACCTTAACGACTTCGGCATGCCCGGTACGCCCACTACATACCTCATCGTAATTTGGATTCTCGGTGGCACCATCCGAGTAACCCACCGCAGTGGCATAGACACCGTCAATGTCCCAAAACTGTTTCTCTGCACCCCAGAAACACCCCATGCCAAAAATTGCGACTTCCATGCCTTCGGGGAATGGCTCCTGGATTGAATTGCCGTTGACATGATGGATACCGGTGATTTCCATCGGCTGTGGTCGGCCGGGCAAAATCTGATCCGCATCCGGGATCTGGAATTTGTCGTATTGCATACTGTTATCTCAAGTGCTGAAATTTTCTTCAAACAGGATAGCCACAAGCCCTCATTCCGCCCAGAGATTGGAAAGGCTTGAGGCGAGCCATGTTAACCTGACAATCCATGGGATCGAAAAGATATTTAAGCCCTGGGCACAAACTTGGCAAGTGCAGAACCTAAGGAGCCGCCATTGGCACGTTTAATTCTTCTAATACTGATCTTACTCGGCATCTGGTATGCCTGGCAGAAAATCAAGTCCAGCTCAAAAGGCGATAGGCGCAAGCAGATTTTCTTTATCACCCTACTGGGTGCAGCAGTCATCGTAGTGTTACTAGCCGTCAGCGGAAGGCTGCACTGGGTCGGTGCCATGGTTCTGTTGATCCTACCGGTGCTGGGCCGCCTGCTCAATCAACTCACTCGTTTAATGCCCTGGCTGGCCCCCTTGTTCGAGCGTTATGCGCGCAATCGACAAAATCAAAGCCAACAACAAGAACAAGAACCCCATCAGGAACAAAAAGCCGCCCAGGCCGACCAAGGGCCGCCTCTGAGTGAACACGAAGCGCGACGAATTCTAGGGGTTGGCGCCAATGCCGGACGCGATGAAATTATCGGCGCTCACCGCAAGCTTATTCAAAAGCTACACCCGGATCGCGGCGGCAACGACTATCTAGCCTCACGAGTAAATGCCGCCAAAGAACTGCTGCTGAATACGCTTTGATCGCAACTCTTTATCAGGGCAAGGTTATTCTGGTACACGACACAAGAGGTGAACATAGCGCGCCAACTGGCGATAAGGATCGGTCTGAGAATACTCCAATTCTTTTTGTACGATTGCCGCAGCGGGTAACTTGTCACGAATAGCAGGCGTCATAAAATCGTGAAAGCAACGAATACCGCTGTGGCAGGTCACCTCAAAATCGGCCTCCTGCAGCCAATCGCTCACCCACTCCAATAGCAGTGGGTTTTGTGGTGTCAGGCTCCCGGGGTGCCCACCCCAATAGTCTTCATCGATATTGCGCTCCAGCTGGCGAAAACTGCCACGCTGCAACAAGCGAAATTCCAGCGCGCGCCGATTGTAAAAAGTGAGGGACAAATGGCCACCCGGCTTGAGCAAACGGTGTAGCTGCTGTAAGGCCAAGCGTGGCTCCTCCAGCCATTCAAGCACTGCATGGCAAATCACAAGGTCCGCGCCCTGCAACGCTTTCATCTGCGCCAACGCCTGTAGGGGCTTATGCAAAAGGGTTACCCGCTTTTGTAAATGTCTCACCTCAACTTCAGCGGCAGCGTGCTCCAGCATTTGCGCCGAAATATCTGCCAAGTACACCTGATGCCCCGCAGCAGCCAGGTCCATGGCAAAGTGCCCCTGGCCACCACCTGCATCCACGATTTTTAAGGTGCGCGACTCCCGGCTGACGATCGCAGCTAAATCCCGATTCAGCACCGCCAGACGGATATCCCCCTTGAGGCCGCCATAAATACGATCGCGAAATCGATGCGCCAGGTCGTCAAAGTTCCTGTCGCTGAATCCTGCCTCACTCATGGAGCCCCACCATTTAAAACTTCTATCGCGCGGCGCTCGTTTTCCGCAATCTTATCGCGCAGCGCTAAATCCATATTCACCCCCAGCACCTCTGCCAACTTACACAGGTACATTTGGATATCCGCCAGCTCTGCAGCAACCTCTTTAGCATTCTCACTCTGCATCAGCGAATGAATATCCGCGTCTTCGCACCATTGAAAATGCCGATTCAACTCGGCCACCTCTACCGAAAGTGCCACCCCCAGGTTCTTTGCCGTATGAAGTTGCTCCCAGCCCCGCAGCTTGGCTACCTTGTCAAAAGCCGCCACAATTTCACTATTTTCCACTGAACTTCTTCCTCTGCTGGCGCTCCAGGCCGCCCTCCCGCGCCGCCAAAATCGAGTTGAGTGCGCGGGACATAAATTCCCGCCGATACAAGACACAAACCACAAAAAGGTAACCGGCAATAAACAGCAGCGGATGGATAAACCAGCCCAGCACCGACATGGAAAAGTAATAGGAGCGCAGGCCGTAGTTATAACTGTGCCCGGCGTGGTCGATCACCTTAGCGGTGCTGATAGCAAAACGAAGGCGCTCATCCTCCGACAGTTCACCCGCTTCCGGCGGAGGTGCGGCTCCAATCAACACATTGGCAAACGAGTATTGGCGCAGGGACCAGGTGAAATTGAAAAAGGCGAAAATAAAAATCAGGATAAGCAGCATCACTTTCAGTTCAAACTGCTCAACCGTGGTGGGCTCGGCAAAAGGCAAGCTGGTGAGTACTTCGATGGCAGCTTTATTCGCCGTCAAGGCCGTCACCAGGCCCGCCAAAATTAGAATACTAGTGGAGGCAAAAAAACCAATCACCCGCTCAAGGTTACTGAGGATTGCGGTATCTGCCATGCGCATATCCCGATCGAGCATGCGCAGCATCCACTCCACCCGGTACCACTGTAATGATGATGTGAGACACCAAGTCTCTTTGGCTTTCTTGCGTGCAAAGACGGTGTAACCGACCCATGTGATTAAAAAGCCAGTGACGCTGGCGATATCCAACCAGGACAACCTCTATCTCCCTGTTCGTCTACATTTATGCCGGGGCTTCGGTAGGTGAAGTCTTCGCCTTGCTGACATCCTTGTCAACACTGTCTTTCCGGTGTGTGCAAGCGGTAGAATAGCGCCCTTTCGCCGGCAGCAGAGGCCGGCCAGAAAATTTTCTATAACTCCAGGGAGCTGTCTTTTGAACAACTCACATCCTGCATTTGAACTGGTTACCAGCGCAGATATCGATTCCCTCGGCGTACGTGTCGAGGAATACCGCCACACCACCACCGGTGCCCAACACCTGCACATTGCCGCAGACAACGCGGAAAATGTTTTCCTGGTGGCACTGCGCACTGTGCCACACGATTCCACCGGTGTGGCCCATATTCTCGAGCACACCGCACTGTGCGGCAGTGACAAATACCCGGTGCGCGACCCTTTCTTTATGATGATTCGGCGTTCACTCAACACCTTTATGAATGCCTTCACCAGCTCGGACTGGACCGCCTACCCCTTTGCCAGTCAGAATCGCAAGGATTTCAATAACCTTCTCGATGTCTACCTGGATGCGGTATTTTTCGCCACACTGGACCCACTGGATTTTGCCCAGGAAGGGCACCGCCTGGAATTTGCCGAAACCGAAAACACCAGCAGCGAGCTGGTATACAAAGGCGTGGTGTTCAATGAAATGAAGGGCGCCATGAGTTCGGTCAGCTCGCAGCTTTGGCACACCCTGAGTAAATATCTGTTCCCCACCACGACTTACCACTTCAACTCCGGTGGCGAGCCTACAGATATCCCCAAACTCAGTTATGAGGAATTGGTAGATTTCTACCGCAGTCACTACCACCCCAGCAACGCCATTTTTATGACCTTCGGCGATATTTCCGCCGCCGAACACCAGGCAGCATTCGAAGAAAAAGCGCTGCACAAATTTGAGAAGCTGGACAAGACGATCGAAGTGGGCCGCGAAGACCGCTATCACGCCCCGCTCAAGGTGGAAGAGCACTACCCGCTTAGCGGTGAAGCACTGGAAGAAAAAACCCATATCGTTCTGAGCTGGCTACTCGGCGACGTTACCGATCTGGAAGAAGCCCTCACTGCACACCTGCTCGCCGGCGTGCTGCTGGATAACAGCGCCTCCCCACTGATGAAACTGCTCGAGACCACTGACCTCGGCACCTCCCCCTCCCCCCTTATCGGGCTGGACGATTCCCAGCGGGAGCTGGTATTTGTCTGTGGCATTGAAGGCAGCGAGCGCGAGCGCGCCGACGAGCTGGAAAAACAAGTGCTCTCCGTATTGGAAGAAGTCGCCGAGAAAGGCATCCCCTACGAGCAAGTAGCTGCCAGTCTGCATCAGTTGGAACTGCAACAGCGCGAAATCGGTGGTGACGGCTACCCTTACGGGCTGCAACTGATCCTCACCGCGCTTACCGGCGCCACTCACCGCGGTGATGCGGTTGGCCTGCTGAATATCGACGCTACCCTGGAAAAATTACGCGATCAGATCAAAGACCCGATGTTTATCGCCAATAAAGCACGCGAACTCCTACTGGAAAACCAGCACCGCGTGCGCCTGGTGATGAGCCCGGACGATAAACTGGCCGGGCGCAAAGAGCAGGCGGAGAAGGAACAGCTGGCACAGATCAAAGCAAGCCTCAGCGAGCAGGAAAAAGCCCAGATTGTCGAAACTGCCAAGGCCCTCACAGACCGCCAGAATCGCGAAGACGATGCCTCCATCCTGCCCAAAGTGGGGGTAGAGGATATTCCCGCAGAAATGCCCGATGCCGAGGGTGAAATCACTGAGATCGGCGAACAAAAACTTACCCGCTACAGCGCTGGCACCAACGGTCTGGTTTACCAACAAATGGTGTGCGCCCTGCCCGAGTTTAGCGAAGAGGAAAAGGCACTACTGCCCTACTACTGCCAGGTATTGAGCGAGGTTGGCCTCGCCGATAAAGACTACCTGGAAGTCCAGCAGTGGCAGACCCGTGTCGCCGGTGCCCTGCACGGTTTCACCAGCAGCCGCACCGCCATCGACAACCTCGATCACTTGTCCGGCCACTTTATTCTCTCCGGCAAGGCACTCTCTCGAAACCAGGGCGAACTCACCGAACTGATGCAGGCCACCATGGCGCAGGTGCGCTTCGATGAGCACGCCCGTATCAAAGAATTATTGCAACAGACCCTGGCGCGCCGCGAACAGGGTGTTGTCGGCAACGGCCATGCCCTCGCCATGGCAGCCGCCAGTGCTGGCTACAATCGCGCAGCCTGGGAGAGCCACGCTAGCGGCGGACTGCTTGGCCTGCGCAACCTGAGAGCCATGGTCAAAGGGCTCGATGAGAAAGATGGCCTGCAGCAACTTTCTGCGCACTTCCAGGCAATCCACAATAAAATCCTCGCCGCCCCGCGCCAGTTCTTGCTTATTGGCGAAGAGGAAAAACTCAGTGACTTCAGCCAGGCACTGGCACCACTTATCTCTTCATCCAGCACGGCTGCGGCCAATCCGGACGCGCCTTTCGAGCGCAAACGGGTACAGGAGCTCTGGGTGGCCAACAGCCAGGTGAATTTCTGCTCCAAAGCCTACGCCACCGTACCCATGTCGCACCCGGATGCCGCGCCGCTGTCCGTATTGAGCGGTTTCCTGCGCAATGGCTTCCTGCACCGCACGATTCGCGAACAGGGCGGCGCCTACGGTGGTGGTGCCGGACACGACAGCAATATCGGGGTGTTCCGCTTTTACTCTTATCGTGATCCGCGTATGGGAGAAACCCTAGAGGACTTCGATGCCTCCCTGCAGTGGCTGGCCGAAGGCAAGCACAAAGAAGAGCAAGTGGAGGAGTCCATCCTCGGTGTAATCGGTGGCCTGGATAAACCCGGCTCACCCGCCGGTGAAGCCAAAAAGAATTTCCACTCAGGCCTCTATGGACGCAGCCACGAAGTACGCCAACAGTTCCGCAAGCGGGTAACCGAAGTTACTTTGCAAGACCTGCAGCGCGTTGGTGCCACGTACCTGGAACCGTCCAAAGCCAGCACCGCGATTGTCACCGGCCCCCAGGGCAGTGAAGCGGCTGCGAAGCTCAACCTGCAAGAAGAAAAACTGTAAGTGAGGCAGGCCCCCGGCAGTATTAGCTGCCGGGGCGCCGGTTTTACCCGCTTGCAGACAAATAGTACTCGGCAGTAATCATTTCTCCTGGATCCATGCCGTGATCCCTAAGCGAAGTCCCGATGAGCAAACAAGATAATATCTACGCAAACCCACTGGGCCAGGTGGCCGGCTTTGAATTTGATCGGCAGGTGGTGCAAGTCTTCCCGGACATGATCAAGCGCTCCGTGCCCGGCTACACCACCATCGTGGCCATGATCGGCACCCTCGCGGAACGCTATGCCCAAGCCGGCAGCCGTTGTTATGACCTGGGCAGCTCACTGTGTGCCGCCACCCTGGCCATGCGCCACCGTATTCCCGCAGCAGACTGCGAAATCATTGCCGTAGATAATTCCGAAGCGATGGTATCCCAGGCGCGCACGGTACTCGAAGCGGATAGCGGTGAAGTACCCGTGCAACTCATTTGCGACAACCTGCAAAACGTGGCGATTGAAAACGCCTCCGTTGTGGTACTGAATTTCACCCTGCAATTTATTCCGGTTGAGGAGCGCGAGGAAATCCTGCGCAAAATCCAGCAGGGACTGCGCCCCGGCGGCATCCTGATTATTTCCGAGAAAGTGGACTTCGCCGATAAAGACCACAATGAACTGATGATTGAGTTACACCACTCTTTCAAGGCCGCCAATGGCTACAGCGCACTGGAAATTGCACAGAAACGTTCCGCTTTAGAAAATGTGCTGATTCCAGAGACCTTAGACACCCACCGCTCTCGCCTTAAGAGCGTCGGCTTCACTAGCGTCGATGTCTGGTTCCAATGTTTTAACTTTGCCTCCCTGATCGCCATCAAAGGCAGCCCCGATAAGTAAGTACCCGTGATTGACTACACCCAACTCTACCAAGGCTTGCAACATATCCCAGAGCTGCGCAGCTGGCTGGCTCAGCTTCCTCAACAGGTAGCCGAAAACCTTAGCCCTCATCGCTGGGGCGACCTGCCCGACTGGCGCGCAGCTGTCGAAGCCCTACCGGATATCGCTCCCTCCAGCATCGAGCTCAGCAATAGCGTGCGTATCGGCAAGGCCAGCGACGCCTCGCCTCAGCAATTGCAGCGACTGGAACAGGAACTGAGAAAACTACACCCCTGGCGCAAAGGCCCCTGGGAAATATTCGGCCTGCCTATCGATACCGAGTGGCGCTCCGATTGGAAGTGGGACCGGGTGCTGCCGCACCTCGCGCCTATGAAAAACAGACTGGTACTGGATGTTGGCTGCGGCAACGGCTACCACTGTTGGCGCGCCTATGGCGCTGGGGCCCGGCGGGTGATCGGCATAGATCCCTCGGCAAAATTCGTCGCGCAGTTTTACGCCCTGAAAAAATATCTCGGCGACGAACAGCCGGTAGACCTGCTGCCACTCGGCATCGAAGCCCTGCCCGCAAATCTGCGCGCTTTCGATACCACCTTTTCAATGGGTGTGCTCTACCACCGCCGCTCGCCGATGGACCACCTGCGCGAGTTGCGCGAGACCCTGCGCCCTGGTGGACAACTGGTGCTGGAGACCTTAGTGATTGATGGCGGGCTCGGGGATTGCCTGGTACCAGAGGGCCGCTACGCTAAAATGCGCAATGTATGGTTCTTTCCCAGCTGCGCCACCCTGGAAAGTTGGCTGCGAAAGTGCGGTTTTCGCAATCCTAGGACAGTAGACTTGAATATCACCAGCCTGGAGGAACAGCGGCGCACCGACTGGATGCACTTTGAATCACTGGCCGACTTTCTCGATCCGCAATCACCGGACAAAACAATAGAAGGTCACCCCGCGCCCAAACGGGCTGTTTTGGTCGCGGAAGCGCCATAGCTTGTTTCACAGCCACAATCTGGAAACTCATAAATTCCGCAAAAGCCGTAACAAATAGAATTTTGTACGGAATAGCGACTGCCATCTTGATTGTTGCGCCTTGTAGGGCAAAGTGCGCCCCCAAATGGTGCAACTATATCCTTAAGGGAAGGCCGCGACTGTCTGCGGCCCAGCGCAGAGAATTTATATGAGTATTAGCGTATTTGAACTGTTTAAAATTGGCGTAGGCCCCTCTAGCTCCCATACGGTGGGCCCAATGGTCGCCGCCCGCCAATTTGTTCAGGACCTGCGCGACCGCGACCAACTCGCAAGAACCGATCGCATTCAAGTACACCTTTACGGTTCCCTGGCCCTGACCGGTATCGGCCACGGCACCGATATGGCGGTACTGATGGGACTGCTTGGCCAAACCCCCGATACCATCAATGTCGATAGTATCGATGAGAAGATGGCCGCCATTCACAGCGAAAAAGCGCTGACACTTAATGGTGACCACAAAATAGAATTTGTTCGCGATCGCGACCTGCTCTTCCATATGGAAGAGTTCCTACCGCAACACTCCAACGGCATGACCTGCCAAGCCTATTGCGGCGAAGAACTGCTATTCGAGCGCAGTTATTTTTCCATCGGCGGCGGCTTTGTTCTCTCAGAAGAAGACTTCGCTCACAAAGAAGAAATTGCCACGCTGCTGCCCTACGATTTCAGTAGTGCCGAACAGCTGATGAAGATCTGCGATCAGCACGACTGGACCATTGCCCAGTTGGCCATGGAAAACGAAAAAGCATTTCGCAGCGAGCAGGAAGTCAAGGACCGCCTGTGGAATATCTGGAAAGTGATGAAAGCCTCCATAGAGCGGGGCTGCCAACAAAAAGGAATTCTGCCCGGCGGCCTGAAGGTACGCCGCCGAGCCGCCGAGCTCTATCAGGAGTTGAGCAAACAAACAGCGGAAGAGCGCAATCGCGGCCTCGCCATCCTCGACTGGGTGAGTTTGTTCGCGCTTGCCGTCAATGAAGAAAATGCTGCTCGCGGACGTATCGTTACCGCTCCCACCAACGGGGCCGCCGGTGTTATTCCCGCAGTGATCGCCTATTACGTGGAATTTGTGCACGACCCGAAAGTACACGGAGAACTCAAAGAGCAGGTGGTGAAATTTATGCTCACTGCCGGCGCCATCGGCATGCTATTTAAGAAAAATGCCTCTATCTCCGCCGCCGAAGTGGGCTGCCAGGGTGAGATCGGCGTAGCCTGTTCCATGGCCTCCGCAGGCCTGGCCGCCGTGGAAGGCGGCAGTAATCAGCAAATCGAAAACGCTGCCGAGATTGGCATGGAGCACAACCTGGGCCTCACCTGCGATCCCATCGGCGGCCTGGTGCAAGTGCCCTGTATCGAACGCAACACCATGGGCGCGGTAAAAGCCATCAACGGCGCACGCCTGGCCCTACGCGGTGACGGCTCCCATATCGTACCGCTAGATAGCGTGATCGAAACCATGCGCCAGACCGGTATCGATATGCAGAGTAAATACAAAGAGACTTCTCTGGGCGGGCTGGCGGTTAACGCCGTCAACTGCTGATGGGCTTCTTTATGCCGGGGCTGGGTTTGGCCTCGGCAAGCTTGCCCTTTCAAAAATGCACACCCAAAACATGCTCATCTCTTGTCATTAAGGCAGGATCACTATCGAGAACTATTCAATTGGAACCTTAGAACCACGATATTGTTGGAATGTCTCATGTCCCCTATCAATTGTTTACTCCGCACTCTCTTAGTAGCTTCATAAACCATGAACATTATTGAGGAAAGGTGTTATTACTCCATAATTCACCTTCCTCAAAGGCAAATTATTGTTTAATAGAATGCTCGCCATCTGAATGAAGTGGAACTTCAGTAAGTGCCCGTTTTATTTCATCGAGCTTTTCGGGAAGGCTGAACCCCAGATGTTTATTGAGCCTATCCAGTGAACGCTCTAACTCCTGAAATGTTTCAAGTATTTTCTCTACCTGCAGCTTTCCTTTATCTGTCAGAAAGAAAAGCCTCCTTCGCTTATCACTTGAGTCATCTTCATGCTTAATGAGTGAGAGCTTAAGTAACTTCGGAAGTTTCTGCTTAATAAGCTGAGGGGAGGAGTCTGTCTCACGAGCAATTTCATTCAATGACAATCCATCCAATCGATGCAAAGTCACGATGATTGAGCAAGATTTAACCGGAACTTGCACACCATTTCTCGTGAGAATTATCTCGCACTGCTTGGTGATAAGAGTAGAGATAGTCTCCGCAGTCTTGCCAATAAAGTAATTCTCAGGGCTCATAAAAGACAACTCTCATCCATCTTTCAAATTAATTTGGGGCTCATCAGCAGAGTATTGATGCTTGATTCTACCATAACCTTCAAATATATTTATAAATATGTTTATAAATATATTTATGGAGGATGGCAATGCGGACAAAATGGATCATCTTCACTCTTTTCTTACAGTCTTGGGGAGCGCTAGCTCAAACAAACTGCTCTGTTCAGTTACAAGACCTTTCAAAGGATATTGAAGCTCTTAGAGTTGAGGCCGATATACCGGGGATAGCGATAGGAGCAGCGTTAGACGGAGAATTGGTGTATGAAGAAGGTTTTGGCTTTGCTGACAAGTTACACAAAACACCGGTTACTCCCTCCACTATTTTCCAGATTGCCTCAGTAACCAAGCCAATCACAGCTTTGGCGGTAATGGAGATTGCTGATAAGCACTTGGTCGAACTAGAAAGTTCTGTGACTCTTGAATCAGGCTCTCTCCTAGTGAACCCCCATCACCCCTCAAAGGAAATCACCCTACTCCAACTGCTTACACATACATCCAGCATACAGGATGGTATGTATTATGAGGTGGATTTCAGAACGCCCGGGCAAGATTCAGCAATGAAGCTTTCCGAGCTGCTGGAAGATATCCTTCTAGAGAATGGCAAATATTATTCAGCAGATAAGTCTTTCCTGAAATCCCCGCCCGGGGAGCAATGGAGCTACAGCAATATGGGCTATAACTTGTTGGGCAACTGGGCCGAGCAACAATCTGGATTGAATTTAAAAGATTGGACTCAGAAAAACTTCTTTGAGCCATTGGGAATGGATCATACCTTCTGGACTATAGCAGATACGTCTGGGTTAGAAGTCGCAACGCCTTATCAAGCCCTTTCTGATGGCCAGCTTGTCGCAGTTGCACAAAGTAGTACTCCCGGATATCCGGCAGGAATGTTGCGCTCAACAGTTTCAGATTTGACAAAATTCTTCGGTGCGGTTGCTAATTCAGGTGTATTTATGAGGGAGACTATTTCCTCCCAAAAGGTGCTTCAAGAGATGTTTGCTGAGCGCTCCATGAGTGGCATTCCAGACCATCTGGAAAGTCAACTTGTTGCATGGAATAGCTATAACTACAAAAAGCGCTCCTATTTAAGCCATTGGGGTGGCAATATTGGGGTATACACGGCCGCTTATGTTGCTCCTGAAACAGGGCTTGCACTTGTCATTCTCACCAACAGGAATGCAGAAAGACCTCAGATTAATATGCTTAAAGAGCTATCTAAAAAAATCTATGATGTAGTTGAAAGATGTAATATTAAGACTGCAGTAAAAAGTTAAAATCATATTGAATAGATACGACTTGAGCCTTTAATTATTTTAAACTCACTAAAGCCGTGCAATTATAAGCATCAGAAATTGCGAGGGTAGGCAAGCCTACCCCCGTATAAAGATGAATAGTTGGATTAGTTCACACTTTTAGAGTGGTAAACAATCGCTTGCCACACGTTTTGCTGACCGCCAATATAATTCTCAAAGGTAGGATTCTTGATATAGTTCCAGGCCACTTTGCCGTTACCTAGATACATCGGCTCATCCAATCCACCCCATCCATAATCGGTGAGTTTTACTGGCCCTTCAAGTACATTGAGGTCTGCGTCAATCTCCATCACATAATAGGCTTTAGGTACCAACATACGCATAGCCTCGCCTTTCTTGTTGTAACTGCGATTGTAGGGAAGGTTATCGGAAATACACTGGAACTGTGCATAACCAAACAGGTAGCGGCCGTTCTTCAGGTCGACGAGCTGGGGGTCACTAATTTGGCAGTCGGAATCTTCCGCCAACCAATTGATGCCAACTCCCTCAATATTACCTTCCCAATCAACCTTAGCAATACCTACACGAGTTAAGGATGATTTATCCAGGGCGCCGCCAGAATAGAGCCCTTGCCTTGGTATCAGTGAATAGTTACCCTCATCATATTCGATCTCTTCGAGATACGAGAAGAAGCAATTCTTATTGGCCTTAGCAGCACATTGATCATCAAAGGGGCCATCTCCACTGGTATCAATACCGAGTGTATCCTGTAAGAACCTATCCATATCCTCATCTTCGATGTACTTCGGCGAAACAACCACTGAGAGATTGGTATTAGCATCTACCGGAACGACTGTGTGGCCTCCCCCATTCGAAATCATTGCACTTGTTGTAGGAACGACGTGATTGTAGGTGCCTTCCAAGATGGATGAGCCATCATCTTCCATTTTGATCGCAATTGCATTCAAGCCAGGTGAAGGGTGGTATTTATTTCCATCACTGGTACAGAGCGCCCCAAACATTTCATTTCCAGGGTTATAGAAAGCCCGGATATTAAGTACGTGCCCATGCCCACATAACCAATCCCAGCCTCTACGATCATCTCCCGTCATTGTTAAGGACCAATCATCCCGATCAATCACGGTTAATCCCGCTGAATAATGAGAACCACTTGAGAGTACACGTGCAGTGACTGAAAAAGCATAATTTGTACGCCCTTTGCTGTCATTCTCAACATATATAAGCTCTTGGGTGCCTAAGTGGGTGCCGCCATGCATTTTGTTAACGACGTAAGCATCCGGTTTTTCAGATAAGGGTTTGTCATCCCACTCCATTAACCAAATCTGATCATTGTACTTTTTCTCATTATCAGTACCGGCAACACTAGCGAGGTTATCCTCGTTAATCTTCATTTTGCTAGTGCCATGCTCTTCCACTATGTCTTTCTTAATATCATAGCGCTCACTGGCTTTATATTCGGTGTTGCATAAAACAGCGACTCTAGAGCAGTCTGCACTTGCAGTAATACCATGGGTTTCATAGCACTGCTTAAGGATCGTGGTATTACCCGTTTGATCGAAACTTGAGGTTTCAGGGTTATACTGCAGCTCGTAAACAGAACCGTATGTTGGATCAGAAGCTTTTAACCCTTCTGATAATGTAGTGGATACAAACATCCGCGGCTTATCAGTATCCGTAGCGCAAGTTGCCGTATAACTACGAATAGGGATGTCGATATTTTCTTCATCTTGCTCACTATCTGTTCGGCCAATATAGTGTGCAAGCTGGTAAACTTCTTGGGCGTTTACCATTGCATCAGGCAGGGTGATATCTGTAGCAGTTATAGTGGCAAACCCCAGATCGGAAGTAGAAACGTCTCCAACCGTTACCGTTGAGGGATCATTATCGGGAAGGGGCGTATCGCTCCCAGTATCGCCGGAACCACTATCACCTCCTTGGTTATCGCCACCCTGATCACCACCATTATTACTGCCACCATCACCCACAGCTGGTGTCTCAGGTTCAGAGTCTGAAGAACCGCCCCCTCCGCCGCTACACGCAGCCAAAGCTGCAGTTAATGCCAGCACCAATAGTTTCTTGCTAAATAACTTGTCCATAATCGCCTGAAATCTTATTTTTTGATTTGTGTGTTAGGTAAGGATTAAGAATTAAGTTCCAATGAGTCACGAAATGAAAATACGAAAATAATTTTATTTTTTCGTGAATAATTTTCTGTGTCGCATTTAAAAAAATGAAGAAACTAAAGCCTGCCTATATCGGTGCCTTTCTGACGTAATTTGTCACCTATATACAAATTGGGTGAAAAATACACTCCGCTAACAAAAAGGCTCATGAAAGCAGCTGATCATACTCGCGTAGCTACTTTCCAAAGTTGACTTAAAGGGATTCCAATTTTGATTCTTACCGAGTAACCGGTAAGCTTAATGGTCAGACAATAAGCATTTAGTGATGGATCTAATAAGCACTTAGTAATGAAGGGATCACAATTGCCTCACTTCCTGAAGTAAACTTTGCTCAGTAAGTGAAGCGCTATCACTCCTAGATGTATTTTTGTACTGCCCAAAAGAAAGTAACAAAGGGATTAAGATTAGGGTAATCGGTGTAGCAAATAGCTCCCCGAATACCAGGGATATAGCCGCTGGCTTTAAATATTGGGCTTGCTCGCTGGTTTCGGCTAATAAGGGTAGCAACCCACAGATAGTAGTCACCGTAGTTAAGAAAATTGCCCTTACGCGACTTTTCCCAGCTTGAAGTAGCGCTGTTTTTACTGGTACGCCCTGCGCGTAGAGCTGATTAAATCGGCTCATTAAAACCAGGGAATCGTTAATCACTACCCCAGTCATTGCCATCATTCCAAACAAGGATAATAAGCTTACTGGGAAGCCCAACAGGCCGTGTCCAATAATTGCCCCTGCAAAGCCCATTGGAATCACCGACATAATAATCAAAGGTTGCCAATAGGATTTTAGTGGTATCGCCAACAAAACGTAGATAAGTAAAAGCGTCAGCAACATGGACTTTTTAAATCCAGCCTGTACTTCTACTATTTCGGCGAATTCACCAACGGCTTTAATTTGGACACCCGGATAAAGGCGCTCCAGTTCTGGCACCAGCTCTTCTTTTAACCGCTCCCAGTTGTTTTCCGGTGAATTGACAGAGCGATTCTGACGCCAATAGATACTGACCACTTCATCGCGATTACGTCGATAAATAACCTCGGGTTCACGCTCGTACTTAAGCTGGGCAATTTCGCCTAAGCTTACATAGCTGTTGTTATCCAGGTTAATAGGTGTAGCTTTTAACTGCTCAAGTGTTTTAGTTTCTGTTTGAGGAAAGCGAGCCAACACTAGAGTTTCTTCACCTTTATCCAACAGGCGATGTATCTCAATCTGGCCGAATGCTCCCCCTATCAGCACTGCCAGATGACTTTGATCAATTCCCAGGCTGGCTCCCCGCTCATTGACCGTAATTTTCAGCTGTCTTTTGGCAAGTTGGCTATCATCGTATACATCGTTCACACCAGGTAACTCCGCGAGTAGAGCCTTGAGGCGGCCAGCCACTTGTTTCGCCTGATCTCGATTGCTGGCAGACACCGCAATGGCAGTATCCCCCGCCGGCTCTTCCGTAAGGCTAAACTTCACTGCATAGCTTCCCTCCAGGATACCTGTTTGCAGCCGCAGCTCCTCTAAAAAGCGGTTGCTCTCTACTCTGGCCAGGGCATCATGTGTTAATTCCGCTGTCAACTCTATGGTCTTGGTGCCTTCCTTTGACACGATATATTTGCTAACAGGTGACTCCGGCAACCCATACTCCTGTTGCAACCTATTTGCGGTGCGCTTGATGGCCTGTTCAAGTTGATCGGTATTACGTTCCGTTAAAGTATTTGCAGCTCCATGCTGCATAGTGACTTTAACCGTGGCATAGCGTCCGGGAATTTCAGGGAAGAATACTGAGGCGATATGCCCCTTGAACATAGCGCCATAGGCCAGCAGCAGAAAGGTGGCAAATAGACTAATGCTTATTTTCCGGTTTGCCAGGCTCAATGACAAAAGCGGAGTATATATCTTATCCGAAAATTGATTTAATAAACGGTTACATTTCTCTCTGGCAATCTCAATCCATCGTTTTATTGCGCCACTAGTTTGAGTATGTGTATTTGGATAGCTTAAATGCGCAGGTAATATAAATTTGCTCTCAATTAATGAAAATATCAGTGCAAATATCACTACAGCAGAGAATCCTGACAGCACCTTTGCCAACTCATTTTCAATCCATAGCATCGGTGAGAAGGCCGCGATTGTAGTCAATACGCCAAAAACTGTGGGCACGGCTACGGCTTCAACCCCCTTCCAGGCAGCTTCTTTGGTGTCAGTTGTATTTTGTCTCGCCTGGTGAATACTTTCACCGACCACAACGGCATCATCTACCAATATCCCCAGTACCAAAATCATACCGAATAAAGTGATATCGTTGATGCTGTAATCCAGGGAAGGAAAACCCATCAATGTAATCGCACCAGCCAGGGATATGGGAATACCTAAGGCAACCCAAAAGGCTAGCCGCGTATCTAAAAAAAGCACCAATAGCAATAAGACGATTAATAATCCCTGCAAGGCGTTGGAACTTAGCAAGTCTAATTGCTCGGAAATATAGGGAGACATATCCGCCATTACATCCAACTGCATGTTCCTGGGTAATGTCGATTCCAATGATTCTAATACTGATTTTGTGGCTTCATGGATATGAAACAGGTTGTCTTTTTGGCTGGTGGATACCATCAGTGCGACTGCAGGTTGCCCTTGATATCGAACAATACTGTCGGTTTGCTCATAATCTCGCTTAACAGTAGCGATATCACTGAGTCTCACTCGTGCTGTCGATGTAGTGATAATGGGGATATTCCTCAGTTCCGCCAAGTTGTCAGCCAGGGAACTGCCCTGCAGCACAATATTTCCATTGGCCGTTCTTAATTCACCACTGCGATATTCCACTGACCACTGGCGAATACGTTCCGTTAGGTTCTCAAGAGACAAACCGTAGCGTTGAAGTTTCCTGAGGTCTGGCTCTATAGCCAATAGTTGCTTTCTTTTCCCCAGATTTGTCACTTTGGAAATAGCAGGATGTTTCTTAAGCACTCGCTCTACTCGTGAGGATACCTGCTGAAGCGAATCATTATTGTCACCACCGTAGACCATGACAAACGCCGCAAGATTCGTATATTCACTGCGATAAATACGCGGCCGCTCCGCCAATGCGGGAAAGCCTTCGATACTTTCAACTTGATTGCGAATATCTTCAATCAAACGATCCAGCTTCACATTAGTATTTTTTTTCACTACCAATGAAGCGTAACCTTTGCTTGATTGGCTGGTTATGCGCTTTATTCCTGCAACACCACTAATAGCTTCCTCAATACGCTGTGTAATGCTCTCATCGACCTGGCGGGCAGTGCCGCCGGGGTAGACAACGGAGATTTCGACTTCCGTAGGTGGAATTTGTGGAAAGCTTTCCACCCGCAGATTTTGAAAGGTCAGCAAGCCTGCAACCAGAATGAAAGCCATGAGAAGGTTAGCGGCAACTGGGTTATCCAGGAACCAGCGTGAAAGTGTTTTCATTTCCAGGCCTTAGTGGATAGTCATTGCAACCGCTTGACCTTCTACAAAGTTGGTCAAAGGAAAGCGAATAAGTTGACGATTCTGGTGGGGTCGATTCTTGTAACGAAATAGAACCGAATCCGGCCGCATATCCAGTAGCTCTATCTCTTCCAAAAGGAGTGATTGTTCAGAAACGCTCCATACTTTCCCATCTTCTGTAAGAACCGATGCTGGTGCACTGACAACATAGCTCTGCGTGTTGCCTCCAAACACTACATCAACCTGCTGATCGGCGAGCAAGGGAATTTCGCGCTGAAAGGGGTTAGCCACTTGCAACATAAGGCTGCGCTGGCGGGTGTCCGCATCCATGATTGGGCTTAGGTAACGGACCGAGGCCTGCCATTGTTGTCCGTCAGGCGCCTCTATAGTGATTTTGCAGGGATCTTGCTGAAGGCCGTTTAACCGCTGCCAAGTCTGCTCAGAAAGCTCAACTTGGATATCCAGGTACTCACTGGCTGCTACTCGAAAGAGTACATCCCCCTCATTTATCCATTGGCCAGGATGGATTAAATCGGCAATAATCACCGAGTCAAAAGGCGCTTTAATTTGTGTATCAGCCAACCTCTGCTGTGAGGATGCGAGAGCTCCCTTCGCCGCTTCTCGATTTGCCTCTGCGGCTTTGACATGCGGCTCCAGTCGGCCAAATGATGACTTCGCTTTATCCCCTCGTTTTGCCACGTATTGACGCGTGAGTATCTCGGCCAAGTTGAGTTCAGCCTCTGACACTCTGGCTTGAGCAGCACTGAGCTCAGCCTGATAAAAAGTATCCTGTAGCGACGCCAGTATTTCTCCTTTCCTAATGAGATTGCCCGGCATTGCGTGGTTAGCAATATGGGTGACACGCCCGCTGACTGAGGCGATAACTTCAGTCGCCCAGCGGGGTTGTGTTATGCCTGTTGTTTTGACTTCAAGCTGAGCATCCGCCGGTACTGCCTCCACGACAGTAACAGTAAGGCCAAACTCTTTGGGCTTCTCCACCATGGCTGCTGGCTGTTGCTCAACCATAAGCCACAGCCCCACCAAGACCAGCAAGCTGGTGGCAGCAATACCTGCAGCCCGCCGCTTTAACCAGATTCCCGCAATTTTCATCATGCCTAGACAACTTACAATTTATGGAACACACTTGCACCATAACTCGCAAGGCATTATGATACAAGTATGTTCCATAAAGTTCGGGTAATAACTCCATGACTGATCACCTAGATGCGCGTATTCAGAAGTCACAAACTGCGATCATGAAGGCAGGTATGGAACTCCTGAGCAAAAATAGGGAGGCATCCTTTAGCGATATTGCCCGGGCGGCCGGAGTTGGGCGCACTACCCTTTACCGTCTTTATGACACGAGAGAAAAGCTGATTAAGGCGGTTGCGATTCACTGCCTGGAGGCATTTGATAAAGCGACCGAACACTTGGAAAGCGAGGCTGAATCGGCTCTGCAAGCCTTCCACCTGATGTTTAAAGCGATTTTTCCGCTGTCGGCCGAAATGGAGTTTTTAATGAAGTTGGGAGACTTTAATGAAGATGACCCAGAGCTCACCGCTATCTATGAGAAACAAGAGAGTGAAATCGCTACACTGGTGGAATACGCAAAATCTGAAGGCAGCCTGTCCAAGAAACTTCCTACTTCCTGGGTGGTAAACCTGGTAGAGGGCCTGCTTTATACATCCTGGCTAACAAAAAATGCAGAGTCCATAGATCACGATACGCTGGCCGATTTAGCGTTTCACACATTTTGCAATGGCGTTGCTCGTTAACCATTGAGAGTGTTGTTAAATGACTCAGCCAGTTACCACTGTTTCAAAATCAACAGATGATGATTATACGAAAGGCAAGCACAAACATTCTTTACTTTCGATTTTTACCCGATTTAAGTGGCGAGTATCTCTGACCCTATCGCTAGTGGTTATTGAAACACTCCTCGAACTACTTTTTCCACTTGCCATCGGCTGGGCTATCAATAGTCTATTAGAACAGTCCTATGATGGCATTTATTTATTGGCAACCTTAGGTAGCATTTCTATTCTTATAGGAAGCGCCCGAAGATTTTACGATACCAGAGTCTACGCACATATTTATCAAGTAGTTACTTCGGAAATGGTAGCCCGTGAAAAAGCAAAGAAGCAGTCCGTATCGACTATTACTGCGCGCTCTAGTTTATTAACTGAAATAGTCGAATTTTTTGAAAACAGCCTACCGGAAATTATTACCGTTACTATTGGCACGGTGGGGTTACTCATTATTATTAGCGCCATCAATCTCAATATCTTTCTCGCTTGCCTGGCTCTCCTAGCTCTGATTACCCTGATCTATTGCGTAATCGGGAATACCAATTACCAGCTGAATGAATCTTATAATAATGAGCTGGAATATCAGGTTGATGCGATTAAACAGCCAAATGTTGAGCACGCAAAAGCCCACTTCCGGCGTCTTATGCGGTGGAATATTGAATTGAGCGACCTGGAAACAGGTACTTACTTTATATTGTGGGCTGGCATAGTCGCTTTGTTTGTTTACGCTCCCATAGCGGCAATCGATGGGGGCCTAGTGAACTATGGATTGATCGTTGCCCTGTTAATGTACGTTTTCGACTTTATTGGGAAGGTATCTGCATTACCACTCTATGTTCAGCAGGTTATTCGTTTGAAGGAAATTTCAAATCGGATTGGCTCATAAGGAAAAGGGGATAGTTTGGAGTATGATTCAACTATCAATGGAATAAGTATCACTCTTTATTAATAGCCCCCTCTTTCTCCTCATGATCGGTTCCACGAAAGTGCATGCAAAAACAAAATATGGTTTGGACTTCAGCTCTCTAATCTATAGATATCCAGGTTTAAATTTCATCGAATAGAATTTCCCTTTGGGCACAAGCTCTTTTTCAGATATATTGGTGAAACTTGCCTTAGGCAACCGCCGGGATTAACAGAGGCTGTGGGCTTGGCCTGTATAAAGGTGCGAAAGCACTGGGGTGCGGCTTTTGAGATTGTCGAGGCTTTCTTTCTGCCATTTTCTGCTAAGCCTGGATCAATCTACAGCAGTTATTTTTGAGCGATTTTTTATTTCTCACGCAGCAACCCAGGCTTCAGCAACACCTACTCTCTCGCCGTTCCACTTCCTATCTGTAACAAACAAGAGATGGCCAATAGAACCAGGAGAACGATCTTTTTCTCACTGAGGTCAATTAGTGGAGGTTTATTTTTATTTTTGAGTTGCTTTCTTTAGCTGCTGCAAAGATAAAGGTTTTTCAGCTGCTGGATGGGGCTAGCAAGCTGTGGGCGGCAACTGGGAATTCTGCTCATCCACTTAATGGAAAAGTATAATTTGGTGTAAATATTTTACTCTGACCCTAATTATTTTAGCTCCAATTCTCCATTCCTTAACAACCAAGGCAGCTAGTGAACATACCTGATCGCGACTACTTCTCTAAAACATACCGGCAAGAATAGAACAAAAAAAGACATACCACATACATAATAACATTGTAAACAGTCTATCCATAGTTGTTACCAATCCAGGAGAAAACATCCAACTGAATGCAGCTAATGAAGCCAACCAATAGATCAATTTTTCTCCCAAACCCAAGTCATCATATGAAATTCTAAGCTTCCTATCTGCCTTCCGAACAAAGCTATCAAGCACCCTAACAATTACCATAAATACAACTAGCAGAAGAAGCCAGAGCCATCTCTCCACAGGATTAGATATATCCTGGGATATAAAATAAAGCACGGGCTGGAGAAGTATCCAAATTAATGGGGAAAGTACAATTGAGGCTGAAAGCAAAAGCGCTCCCCAAAACAATGAGGTAAATGTGAAATCGATACGATCTCCATACCAAACACTTTCGGGTAACTGTTTTTCTCGAATGAAGGCTAAAGCCACACGTCTAACCGCATCACCAAATTTCACTGACACTCCCCAAATCACAACCAGGCATATCTACTACCCCCTCCAAGAAAACTCGCATAATTATCATATTTGGTTTTTGAAAAAATGAAGCCAAATAAAATATTGACATAAAAATAACATCCTTAAAGCCCCTCAGAAAGAGCAAAGGCTCTGCATTCTAATCATTTTCTAATAGTGCCAATCACTTGATATGAAAATATCAATGACATATCGATATCTAGCGCCAAGTACCAAATAGATTGTTTCTTATACGAACTACCTGAAAATCCTATACCCTTACCCCCATTACCCCAGTGCCGACATCTTGAAGACACAATATTTTTCAGCTAGGCACCCCAGCCAATGGATACAATATAATGTGCTAAAAGTTATCAGTAGACACCATATATAGTGATCCAGATCAAGCGCTCCTCTCTTGCACTTCTATAACCTTCCCTCACAATCTGTGAAGGAAAGCCCATGACCAGTACCTCTACCCCAGAAATTGACAGTGACGCATCTCCTACTCAAAACCTAAGCAGTTTTCTGGTGCGAAAGCGGGATGGTCGCGCTGTGGCTTTTGACCCACAACGAATTACTTCGGCGTTGATACGCGCAGGACAAGTAACTGGTGAATTTGGTGAAGATGAAGTTGATTGGCTAACCCAGGGCATCTTGAAGGTGATTAATCATCGCTTTGATGCTGTGACACCAGTCGATATTGAGGAAATCCAAAATATTGCCGAGCAAATATTAATCAATTGCGATTATATAATACTGCTCGGGCCTACATCGCCTATCGGGAGCGACATGCGCGCATTCGCAATGATCGACAAACTCTGGTAGATGTTGGGGCTTCCATTGAAGAATATCTGGAGCAGGCAGATTGGCGTGTCGCTGCCAATGCCAACCAGGGCTACTCCCTCGGCGGCCTGATTTTAAATAGTGCCGGTAAAATGATTGCCAATTACTGGCTAAATCATGTCTATTCCCCGGAGATTGGTGCAGCCCACCGGGATGGTGATTTACACATCCATGACTTGGATATGTTAGCCGGCTATTGCGCCGGTTGGTCACTGCGTACCCTGCTGCACGAAGGGCTGAATGGAGTTCCTGGCAAAGTGGAGTCGGCACCGCCCGCCCACTTGACCAGTGCAGTTGGGCAGATCGTTAACTTTCTTGGCACATTGCAAAACGAATGGGCTGGAGCCCAGGCATTTAGCTCCTTCGATACTTATCTCGCACCCTTTGTACGCAAGGATCAGCTGGATTACGCCAGCGTACGCCAGTGCATGCAGGAGCTGATTTTTAACCTGAATGTGCCATCCCGCTGGGGCACCCAGACTCCCTTTACCAACCTCACTTTCGATTGGGTTTGTCCTCAAGACTTGCAAGACCAGGTGCCGGTGATTGCCGGCAAAGAAATGCCATTCACTTATGGTGACCTGCAGGTGGAAATGGACCTGATAAACCGCGCCTATATTGAGGTGATGAGCGAGGGGGACGCGCGCGGCAGGGTCTTCACTTTCCCAATTCCAACTTACAATATCAGTGAGGACTTTCCCTGGGAGAGCGAAAATGCGGAGCGGCTATTTGCCATGACTGCCCGCTATGGACTGCCCTACTTCCAAAACTTTATTAACTCAGACCTCAGTCCAAACATGGTGCGCTCCATGTGCTGTCGCCTACAACTGGACCTGCGAGAGCTGCTTAAACGTGGCAATGGATTATTTGGCTCCGCGGAACAGACCGGCTCTCTCGGAGTAGTAACGATCAACTGTGCACGCCTGGGCTATTTGTATAAAGGAAACTGGGATCTCCTCCTCACCCAGTTAGATAAACTGCTGCTACTTGCACGGGATTCCCTGGAAGTGAAACGAAAAGTGATCCAGCGGCATATGGATGCCGGCCTGTTTCCCTATACACGTCGCTATCTTGGCACTTTGCGTAATCACTTCTCCACCATTGGAGTTAATGGCATTAATGAAATGCTGCGAAACTTTAGCGACGACCGTGAAAGTATCGTCACAGAGCCTGGTAAACAACTGGCCGAGCAGTTGCTCGACCATATTCGTTTGCGAATGACAGAGTTCCAGGAACAAACCGGCCACCTCTATAATCTCGAAGCAACACCCGCTGAGGGAACTACTTACCGTTTTGCCCGCGAAGACCAAAAGCGCTATGAGGATATTATTCAGGCAGGCAGCGCGGAAGCACCTTATTATACCAACTCATCCCAGCTGCCAGTCGGCTTTACCGATGACCCTTTCGAAGCGTTGGCCCGGCAGGAATCCCTACAATCCCGTTATACCGGTGGCACTGTGCTGCACCTTTACCTGGGCGAACAACTACCAGATGCCGATAGCTGCCGCCGCTTATTACAGCGCGCCCTGAAAAATTACCGGCTGCCCTATATCACAGTAACTCCAAGCTTTTCTATATGCCCAGTACACGGCTACCTGAGCGGCGAGCACGAATTCTGTCCCCGCTGCGATGAGGCCCTGCTCGCTCGTGAGCAATCTTGCTGCAGCAATTAAAACCAACCATCAAGGAGAGACATCATGAATAAACCAACCTCACCACTCAAAAATGAAGAGCGCACCCGCTGTGAAGTCTGGAGTCGGGTGATGGGCTATCACCGCCCGGTCTCCTTCTGGAATCCAGGCAAACAATCGGAACACAGAGAACGCCGCTTTTTTGTTGCTGGTAGTGACAAATAGCTATGGCTGAAAAGCTGCGCGTAGGCGGTTTTACACCATTTACCGCTATCGACTTCCCTGGTGAATTGGCCGCGGTGGTCTTTTGCCAGGGATGCCCATGGCGTTGCCGCTACTGCCATAATGGTGACCTGTTGCCGGCCCGCGCGCCCAGTGCGTACGACTGGGACCAGATATTGGAGTTTCTAGCCAGCCGGAAAGGACTGCTGGATGCGGTGGTATTTTCTGGCGGAGAGCCAACTGCCCAGGGGGCACTGGAAGCCGCCATTGCCCAAGCCCGAAGCCTGGGGTTCAGGATAGGTTTACATACTGCCGGGATCTACCCTCGGAAACTGAGTCACTTGATCCCCAGTTTGGACTGGGTTGGGCTGGATATAAAAGCGTTACCGGAAAATTACCCAGCCATTACCGGGGTGGATGGTAGCGGTACCGCACCCTGGCAATGTGTAGAGCTACTCGTCGAGGCGGGAACAGCAATACAAGTACGCCTTACCAGACATCCTCACCTCACCAGTGATGAGGAGCTAGCTCAAATTCAGGAGAAGCTTCACAACAATGGCGTTCATCATTTAGAGGTGCAACGCTGTAATACTGAGCAAGCGCTTGACCAAACCCTGAAGTTTATTTCATAGAGCTAAAAAATTTGGGGGACGAAATAGAATCGATGGTCGGCCAAGGACATCTTCTTTTTATGACTCTTCTGATGGCGGGCTTAAAGGTCAGTAAAGAGGCCTAGCTTGGCCTCTTCCCGATAGGGCACCAGCGCCAGCAGTTCAATCTTGTATTTGAGCAATACTTTGCTTTCTTAGGGCGAGCGCTTTGGGCTGCGTTGAATGAGAGTGAGTAAGTTGACTTTTGAGTTTAGTCGCAAGCTCTTCGGCCAATGACTGACTTTGCAACAAGGCCTGGTTTACCGAATTTCGATGCCGTTCATCCGCAAATTCCTGGAATTCCGCATTGATTTCATATACCTGATCGACCCCCAGGTAATGGCTCAGTGTCCTGATATGAGGACCCAAGTGATTCATGTTCTCGCGTATTCCCCCCTCTGCAAAGCCAAACTCTCCGGCAGAAGTAATTAGCACCAGAACCTTCCCCGACATAATGGGCTCAAGCGGATAGTCTCCACGGGCCAAGTCAAAGGTGAAGGTCTTGTTGATGCGTATCACCTGGTCGAACCAGGCTTTTAAAGCCGCCGGCATACCGTAGTTATACATTGGGGAGGACATTACTATGACATCCGCCTGGTCGAGTTCATTGATCAAAGTATCCGATAATGTAACCAACGATTTTTGCTCTTCACTACGCTGATCTTCTGGAGTGAATACAGAGGCAATCCAGTCCTGGGAAATGAACCCTGGCGGGGTCTGGCCAACATCCCTATAGATGAGTTTATCTTTTGGTCTTAGCCCAAGCCAACGCTTCACAAAACTTGCGGCAACGGCCTTGGAGATAGAGGAGTGTTTTGGTATGTCCCTATACTCCTCTGGTACCTGAATAGCCCCAAAAAGCTGAGCGCTGGCTTCAATATGAAGAAGGGTTTTCATCTACTAGACCTCGAAAAATTCATCATTTGGTCCAGCGATAGTGCAGTCTATAAGCATTCTTGACAAATGAGATATTTCTCCTTATAGATGAATTAATTTCATCTATAAGGAAGAGTAGTCCATGTATCCAAACCTACCCTCCCTCAATTCCTTAAAGGTTTTTGATGCAGCTGCGAGGCTCGGTAGCTTTAAGAAAGCTTCGGAGGAACTCTTTATTACCCCTACAGCAGTATCACATCAGATAAAAAGCCTGGAAGAAACGCTAGGCAGCCAGCTGTTTGAGCGTAAAACCCGCGCAATACAATTAACAGAAGAAGGAAGGCTACTCGCAGAAACAACTTCACGAGCTTTTCAGCAACTTGCCGCAGCAATAGGTGAAATCGCTAACTCAAATCGTGTGATTGCTGTCAGTACAACTTCATCTTTTGCGGCTCTGTGGCTGGTTCCCCACCTGGAGCGCTTTTATCAGAAGCATCCTGGTATCGAGATATCCATTTCGACCGGTGAACAGATAGATGATATTGAGCGCGACCGACACATTGATATAGCTATTCGCTACGGTGAATTTGATCCAAAAGCCAAAAATACCACAAAGCTTATTACTGAATCAGTGGGTATGTATGCTACGCGGAACTACTTATCAAACATAACCGATCTCAAGCAGGCGCAGCTATTAGAAACCAAGTGGATCAACCATTCTTTAACCCCACTCAGTTGGAAATCCTTACTTGGCGACTTCAATAAAAACCTTACCATTCGTCAATATGATCAGGAGTATCATGTCATACAAGCCGCACTAGCGAGCCAGGGGATTGCATTAGTCAGCTCCCTACTGATTCAGAATGCCTTACAGAACGAATGGTTGGTGCCGTATAAAAGCGCAGCTATAAAGCAAAAGGCTGAAGGGCTTTCATACTACGCAGTAATCCCAGGCCGTAATATAAATAACGAGCAGGTTAGTGTGTTTCTTGATTGGCTACTTGAAGAAATAGCATAAACTATATATACAATTTATACGATATCGCCCTTACGAGCAAAACTCGAAAGGGCGACAAACAAGCCATCACTAAAAAGCAATAAGACTTAAAAATTAAAGGCAAATAATATTTTCTGCCTGAGGGCCCTTGGCACCCTGGGTCACTGTAAATTCTACAGCTTGCCCTTCCTGCAATGTTTTAAAGCCACTGCTGGCAATATTGCTGAAGTGTGCAAAAACATCGGGGCCGGATTTTTGTGCAATAAAACCAAAACCTTTGGCTTCATCAAACCACTTAACAGTACCAGTCGTTGTGTTAGACATAATAAATATCCTGAGAAAATAAATTGATCATAGTTGACCTGTTGGTCGAGCGGGCAAAAACTGAGAATTTAAAAGAGACAGAACGAAGGATTATGACTAAAACTACGAGTTGAACTAAAATAAAAACTGGGCGTTTATACCAGCTATCAGGATAGTAGCACCTAAAGCTAACTCGTGTCTATAAAAATAGAAATTAAGGGTAGGAATGAAGCAGTTAACTCAATAGCTGTATTATAAATGGCCTATTTTAAAGATTTTCCTCTCTAGCTATAGTTCACTCAGCGTCCTAGAGTGCTCCCACTAGGGAGCTGTACCTTAGGGAGTTGTACCTAGCTCCATACGAAAGCGCCTTCTTAATTGTTTGAGAAAGGTCATCGGGGCCAGCCTGTACAAGTAGGCTCCAATCAGGCTTATATCTTTCGGAAACCAACGCTCCCTGCCCTTTTCCAATGCCGTCATAATCTGATTGGCCATCCACTCAGGGCTACGCACTGCTCCCACGGTGCTCCTTTGGTGCTTGGCCTGCCCACCATCTCCAGCTAAAGCGTTCTGCTCAATCGTTGTAGCCAGGAAACTTGGGTAAACCATTAATACACTAACTCCATCGTTCCGAACTTCCTCACGGAATACCTCGAAATACTGGTGCAATGCACTCTTGGCTGCGCAATAGCCCGCGCGCCCCAATACCGGCATCCATCCCGCCATTGAACTGATATTCACCACACAGCCAGAGGCCGCTTTAAGCTCCGCAAACATACCTTGAGTAAGCTCTACCGGTGCATGGTAATTCACCGCCATCACCTTACGATTAACCGCGCTGGACGTTTGTGTAGAGAGGCTTCGGTGTGTAATGCCGGCATTGTTTACCAGCAGATCAACTCTCGAGTACTCATTCCGTAAGGATTCAACCAGCTCCTCTACGGCCAAATAATTTGATAGATCAACGGTATATATTCTGACTCGAACATCGAGAGCCCTAAGCTGGGCCTCTCTTTGGCGAAGTTTTTCGGTGGAAATATCAACCAGAACAAATTCAGCTCTATATTTTTTTGCAAGGCACAGGGTAATCGCCCAGCCCAAGCCTCCAGCTGCCCCAGTAATCACAAAAGTCTTCTGTAAATTTTCCGACTGATTTGTGACCATTTCAACTATCCTCCACAAGCAAGGGCGATTTACTGGAGAGCGTTACAATGCCGAGAGATTTTTCTGCAAACAGGCGGAAGACTTCTCTGGAAGTCTTCTCCGGAATAAAGCCCAACTCTTCTTTCAAGCGGCGGTTATCCAATACCGGTCTGTATTGCAAAAAGGCTACATGGTCTGGGTGGGTATCTGTTAAGTAGAGGCTGTAACCCAGCCAGAGAACCGCTTTTATCAGCCAGACTGGTGGCCTTACCAGTGGCTTAGACAGAGTCTGAGCTATTTCCCTGGGGCTAAGACTGCCATCACCGGTTAGATTGAATATGCCACTCGCCCCAGTACTCACACCAAATGTAAGTGCGCGGATCACATCCTGGTCCCAGATAAAAACAAAGGGGGAATTGTGCCCACCGGGATCCAGAAGTACTTTTCGGCTAAAAAGTGCGCTGATTTTGTTATTGGTCTTTGCACCCAACACAGAAGACACGCGAAAAACCAGCTGTTTGAGATACGGATACCGCTCACGGTATTCTGCCAGCAACTCCTCTACTTTACGCTTGTTATTGGAGTAGCCAAATTCAGGATTCCCCCTCAAGGGATGATGCTCTTCGAGCCTGGGTGGATTATCCGGATAATAACCATAGGCGGCGCCGCTACTTGTCACAGTGATATGTTCAACCCCAGCGTAGAGACAGGCCTCTAATATATTCCTTGTGCCTTCCACATCTATACGGTATTCAGCGGCATGATCACGACCCGCAGCCATTACCGAGGCTAGATGAATCACATGGGTTATAGATTCCGCCTGAATAAACTGGCCAAGGTCTTTATCACAAATATCCCGCGCCAGAACGGGAAAACGCGCGGCTCTAGTTCGAATATCCACCCCGATCACAGGGAAAGTCTTACTCAATTGCTCCCCAAGCTGATGACCGATATATCCCGCCGCCCCGGTAATTAAAACCCGCTTGTTCATTCTGAGGCTCCTGTCAGGAAGTCGCTTCTGATCTATTTGTATGAAAAACCTCCTCTCGCGGTAGCAGGTCTTTTTGTAAATCTGCCTTGTGCGTTCTGAGTGCCTTTAAATAGGCGTCTTTGTGTACGTAATACGCCATGCGCTCAAGGTCCAGATAATGCATACCGCCGTTTACACGATTTGCTGATCTCTGCTGAATGATTTTCCTAAATCTACTAGCAGATGGTGCACCAGAAATTAACTGGCGAATATAAAGGGCAACAAGCTCTGCTTGCTTGTTACGCCCTTCCCATCCCAATCCAGCCGCCTCCACCATACCCATCATAAATAGGTTATCGGATTCAGGGTGAAATACATTCAGATACAGGCTCGGTGCATAACCACTCCAGTTCAGTTCACTGCTATCGATAAACGGATAGTGCAACTTGTAACCGGTGGCCTGTACGATCAGGTCATATTCTCCACATCCACCCTCTGAGAACTTCACCTTATTCCCATGCACCGATTTGATATCAGACCTGGGGTTGATATCGCCATGGCCAATATGATGCAGCAGTAAGGAGTTGACTACCGGGTGGGATTCAAAGAGTCGGTAATTGGGCTCTGGCAAACCATATTGAGATGGGCTGCCTAAAGAAAATTTGACCAGCGCTTTTGTAAGGCGCCGCTTAACAAAGAGCGGTAACCGAAGCTTGCCGCCCAGCTGATCGATAGGCTTACCGGCTATGTACTTCGGCAGAAAGTAATAGCCTCGGCGCAGGCTGATATCAACGCTTTTCGCTTTATGGACTGCGTCTACAGCAATATCCGCTCCACTGTTGCCACAACCAATCAACAGGACTCTTTTTCCAGCAAAGATTTCAGAGGACTGGTATTGTGCAGAATGTAACAACTCCCCGCTAAATTGGCCTGGAAGTGCGGGTTGATTGGGGTGGTGCAAAGTGCCGCTGGCAATGAGTAATCCGCTAAACTCCCGAGTTCTTTCCTGCCACTTTCTACGAGTGGTAATCAGCCAGTTTTCTCCACTGCGCTCGCATCTCAAAACTTCTGTATCGAACTCGTAATGGCCGTAAAGGCCAAATTCTCTCGCATAGGAGCAAAAGTAATCCCGCATCTTCCGATGGCTTGGGTAGTCAGCAACACTCTCCCCCATCGGAAACTCAGCGAATTCAGTCATTTTCTTGGAGGAAATAAGGTGGGCCGACTCATACATAGTGCTGGTGGGGTTATCAATATCCCATAAGCCACCCACATCACCGTGCAACTCAAAGCCGATACAGGGAATACCATGCTTGAGTAAATTTCGAACGGTGCAAAGCCCCATAGGGCCGGCACCAATTACGGCGTAAGGTTTCACGGTAGTTGCCCCTCCCTGATGACTTGTTTAAGAGACGTGTCAGAAGGAATATATCGTGACAAACACCCTAAGGATCGTCATTATCGGGCAGGTACTGGTTATTTTGGGACATTCATAATGGATTTGACCGACACCAGAAGCGTTAATCTGAGCTATACCAAAGCTTTACTAGAGGCTCTAGCCAGCATGGATCTCCCTATACCGGGGGAAACCAATAAAATCCTGTCCCAAATACACCAGAAGGAACGCATCTCTATTCATCTGCAGGAGCGGCTGTGGGAGTCGGTAATCAATAGCTACCCCGACACTCTACTGGGTATTAAGCTCGGGCTTGCCATGCAGGCCAACCAAATCGGCCTAGTGGGTTACCTGCTGATGACGCAAAAAGATTTGGGAGAGGCGATAGAGCAATTGATTAGTTACCACCCACTGCTGGGCGAAGGTGGGCACTTTGAACTGCGACGCGATGCATTCTCGGTAAACCTCTGCTATCACCCCAACTTCCTGAATTTTGCGCAAATCCGAGTAGAAACGGTGCTCGCTGCTTGTATTGCGCAAACCCGAATTTTAACTGGCGGGAAGTTTCAGCCCCTTAAACTACTACTCGCCTACCCTGCGCCTAGCCTTGCCCTGCAGCAACGCTATCAGGCACTGTTACAAATACCCGTAGAGTTCAATGCAGAGGTGTCGGCAATCCAATTTCCCACTAAAGATCTGTCGCTGCCATTAATCGCCGCAGATAAAGAAGTGGAGGCCTGCTTAAAGCCAAAGGCAGAAGCCCTCCTACAGGCGCTTACAAAGAAATCCCTGCACCGGAAAGTAACCCTATTGCTGCAGCAAGCTCCAAACTTAACACGTGAGCAAGTCGCACAGCGCCTTTGCCTTAGCCCAAGGCACCTAGCGCGAAAATTACAAGAAGAACAGCTTAGCTTCCGTGTATTACAGGATGAGGTACGCAGCTATTATGCAAAGCAGTGGTTAAGAGAGGGGGAAAAAACCAACCTGGAAATCGCTGTAGCGCTTGGGTACACGGATGAGAGTGCGTTTGGAAAAGCTTTTAAGCGTTGGGGTGGAGTAACGCCTAGTGCTTATAGGGAAAGCCACATTATAAACTCTTGATAAACTTGATCGGGTCATTAGAATTCATTGACTTACCTAGCTTATAGGCAGCCGGCAACAGAGCTAGTCTTTACCACTGCCTTTGCATCTATCATTACCGCAAACCTTAAACGTCTTCGGACACTCTTATAGAGACAGCATTCATATCGCTGCCATCACAGCCTTTCACCCTAAGGGTCACCTTCGAGTTGGTGTGATAAGCGGAGAGTGCTATGGAGAGAATATGATCAAACATTGGGTTAGTTAAACTGACCTTCAATCTTGCAGAAGCACAGTCTTCCACTATGACATTTTCATTAGACTCGATATAGAGCTCGGCCAAGCCCCAACCTATCCCAACACTTTTAATGGTAATTGGAGGCGTAGTTGTATCCGCCATAGCGATTTGAGAAATAAAGAACAACAAAAAAACGCAAATATATTTTTTCACAAAAACTTCCGATACTATCATTCGACTCAACAACAAATCCTAACCACGCAGGATTCTATTTGGCCCACACTCATAAGCCTAAGAGCTTAAAGGATTAATCTGTAATCTTGATCGCCACTGCATTCATATCGGTTCCATCACAGCCTTTCACCCTAAGGGTTACTTTCGACTTAGTATGGTAAGCGGAGAGTGCTATGGAGAGGATATGGTTAAACATCGGGTTGGTTGAACTTACCTTCAACCTTACATTTGAACAATCTTCCACAATGACATTTTCATTGGACTCAATAAAAAGGTCACTTGATCCCCAGCCGGTACCAATAGCTTTAATAGTAATTAACGGAGTGGAAGTATCCGCCAAAGAGGCCTGAGCAACAAAAGACATTAAAAAGACAAAAATAATTTTTTTCATAAATAATCCTTAGGGCTACCCACCAAAAACATGAAAACAAAACCCAACATGAAGATGGCTGATACTTTTCCACCACCACTAACAAAAGACAGCCCATCGCAGGCAGGGGAATCTATCTATTACTCCACCTCAATGAATGCCAGCGTACAACGCTGCGGCGTAGTAGAACCAACATAATTCACCCATACTTTAACCCTTCTCTCTGACATCTGGGCAGCGGTCACCAAAGATAGAGCCATTTTTCGCATGTCGGGGTCTTCCAGCTTACCCACACTAATTTTATCGCCATAGCAGCCTGCCGAAGAGGGCATACGATAAATAACAAAATCTCCATTGGAGGACACTCTAACCCAAGGGGTACCATCAGAATAAAAAGGGCCTTCCGCAGCTGACGCATAAACACTCAAGAAGAAAAACCCCAAAAATAAAACTCTACATATGCTTTTCATTGGCAACTCTCACAAACCAAAAAAAGAGTAATTACTTAGAATCTAGAACCAGGCTTTATTCGCAGACATAAACTAGACCCCATAATGGCATACACTAGCATGCAATCAATCAATCTCTATAAATGCCAATTTACAGCGCTGAGGCGTAGTGGAATCATATTTTTCCACCCACATTTTAACGTTTCTGTTAGACATTTGTGCAGCAAGCACTAAAGACATCACCATACCTTTCATCTCCGGGTCCTCTGTATTGACAACACTGACTTTATCGTCAAAACAGCTAGCGGCAGTAGGCATAGGGTAAATTGCAAAGGTACCGTTAGATGCCAGCCTAGCCCAAGGAGTGCCATCAGAAACAAATGGACCTTCGTAGGCGACCGCCGAAACACTTAAAAAAACCATACCTAAAAATAAACACTTCTTAAGTCCACTCACTATCAACACCTTACGCCATTATTCAAACAATAAAATCAGTTGCAGCAACCGAGGCAATAGCCGGCTTATATTCGGCCCAACCCTCACCTCGACAGCCGAGCCTGCTCCCTAAAAATCAATCTATCCATAGAGAGCCATATAACGCCAATACTTTATTCTTACCCCAGTAAAAGTTAGCTATTGCCGATCACAACCCAGCCACTTAATCTCAAGCCTTTCAGCAATATCTTTATGACCACGGTACTTTAGAAACTCTAAGGACTCAGGGTACCGCTCACTCAACTTACAAACACCGTTTAATCTCTCAAAATAATTGAGAAACCTCTCATTTCCTGACACCAACGATACCCAGTAAAGAGCTTCATCTTCTAATGTAAAGTATCGCCTATAAGCATCTATACCTCGCTCACAAGGAAACTCCTCTCCTGTCATCAAGAGCAAAGAATTCTTTATAAAAAAATACTTTTCCCTCTCATTTGTATCAGGATCTATAGAACATAAAAACTTATCAGTATAGACAGGCTCACCATTCGAATAATTACGCATCTCCGGAATCAATTTTATTAAAGTTGATTCCGCCCCATCCATAAAACCAGATACCTTTCCATTCAAATCTGAATTCCCAGCATCTGATTGCGCCTGAGAACAGCCACAGAGAAGCACTATTAAAACTATCAAAGACCTAGCCATCAAAATACACTATAAAAAGTCATTCTCGAAGGCCAAATCAGCATCGGCCACTTACTCCCAAGCCTATCATTCTCACTAAGAGCCATATAACGCCAATACTTTACTCTGACCCCATTTATTATTGTTCATATCTATTGCTGCAAGGAGTTCGGGTTATTTCATCCAAGATGGTTGTAACTTCAGTAATTCCTAGCCTCGGCGTTAACCCCGAGATACGAACCAATCCAAAATTTCCAACGACTTCTACAAACTTCCCTTTACATGAAGATTTAATAATTTCTGCCCTCGACTCACCTTCTAGGTTTAAAAGTAAAGCTGAACTTCTATCATCAATTCTAGAGTGCTCTTCAGTTAAATAAAGATCTGCACCACGCCCCAGATATCCGACAACTACCACTTTATCGCCATCAAATTCCTCCGGAAAACTAAGCAGCGCTGACATAGAAACTAGCTTTACGGAATCACCTTCGTCACACGCTACCAATAAGGCAGCCGCAATCGCAAGAATCAAAACAATATTCAACTTCATGTGCTTTAACACCCTCGTGATGAAGATGCACCATATACGGTGCATCCACCCTCTCTTGACTGAACATAAACTGGTGCGCTTATAGATTTTGCATAAGCGTTATAGTCCACAACAGCATTGTTACTAAATCTATAAATACTCACAGCTACAGCATTCGTGATATCTGCCGGAGCATATATATAACCAGATGACTCAGGTTGAACGGGACTGTATGCAGTTCGAACAAAAGCTTCTGTAATGGAGTACTTGTTGTCTGGTATATCGATAAGAGCTCCAGGCTCACGAGCAATTCCTAGATGCTCATACCACCTGCGGTCAGCTTTCACTATAATTCCATAGTCACTTTCATGTGCCTCCCCCAAATGTCTTGCGGTAGAACTAGCAGAGCTTCGTGCAAATCGAAATTGCCCATCAGCCTCTAAGTTATCAGCTTTTTCAAGAATTGGATCCTTTTGTGCATTTTCAGCCCAATTTGAACTTAATGCATTAAACGCATAGAGGAATGCCCCCGAAGTCGCACCATTGGCAAATTTTCCTCCGGTTATTTCAGAAACCGTTCCACTAACAACACCAGAAGCGATACTTTCCGCAGCAATATTATCAAAACTCAGGATTCCTGGCGTTGCTAACTTTGTAAGGCCAGCACTTGCAAAGCCATGCCCAAATTTGCCCCCTTGAAGGATAGACATCACGCCGCCCACTGAGCCTTGGGCGACAACCAGTTTGGCAAAGTTGCTCGGTGAGAGGTAAAGGTTTTTACCTGCTTTTATCGCATGTTGCGCTCCTTCAGCAACTTGCATCTGTTCAAAGCCTTTTGCTACTCCATAGAAGGCCATAGCACTAACCCCGCCCATTAGCGCTCCCTTAAATACATTACCTCCATTGACTCCAGCACCTATACCGCCAGCAATAGCACCATACACAAAGCTCTGCCACAAACCTGGGCCTAACCATGGCTGCCAAATTGTTAGCGCAATACCAACAATCGCACCTATATACGGTTTGACGCTCTTCCACAGCTTATCTAAGAAATAGCCACTAGGATCACTAGCATTCAGCGGATTATTACGCACATAGCTATAGCGGTTATACATCTGCGTATCTTTAGCGGCTTGAATAAATGGGTCCGCCTGCATAAAGCGCCCCAAACGCGGATCATAGATACGGCCATTCATATGAATCAGCCCCACCTCATCCAGCATTTCATGGCCGGTGTAACCACGGGTGGTGCGGCTGTGATCGAAGCTCGATAGCGCCGTGAGGGATAACGCACTCCAGTTGGCGCTATTGCGACGCTGCCCCCAGGCATCGAAGGACATTTCCTGCACCACCTTGCCGGTTTTATCGGCAATCAGGTCCATGGAGCCCAGGTGGTCCTTGTAGAGGAACAGCTTATCGGTGGAGAGTACCTTGAATTCCTTGTCGGTTTTTACGGTATAGACCGCCGTACCCAGCAAGTGACGCTTCCACTCGATCTCATTGGGCTTACTGGACTTCTGGATACGCTCGATACCGCCGATATACCAGGTCTCTGTCACTTCCCCGTTACTACTATTGGTGTCCTTGCGGTAGTAGCGGCTATGGCTGGGGCCATAGAGGAACTCAGTAGTGTTATTTCCCTTCTTGATTACGGAGGCTTTATCGAAGGTGGTGTAGCTGATGGTACGGCCACCGTCGAAACCATCCGAAGTCATATTGCCGTTGAGGTCATATTTATAGCTAACGCCTCCGGCGGTTGTTACCGCATGGGGGCCAGCACCATTTTCACCGTAGATATAATCCCCTACGCCGGCTTTGTAAGTGATATTACCGATGGCGTTGTAGCGAATATCCTGTTCAGACGTACTTAGCCCACTACAGTTAACGTTGCTGCTACCTTTGTGGGTTTTTATCAAACGGTTGAGCTTGTCATAGCAGAAGCTCTCTCGCAGATCCTTGCTTCCGCTCTGGTTGTGACGGCTGGTGAGATTGCCGAGGGTATCCCACTGGTAGCTGATATCTTGGATACCAAAGGCTCCCAATACCGTAGAGGTCTGCTTTGTTAGGCGGCCGCTGGCAGCTTCGTAAGTAAAATTAGACGTTGCGCCGTTACCCAATAGCTGCTCTTTCAGTTGGCCGCGAGCGGTCTGGGCTTTCACCTCTTGAATCAGGTCCCCGGTGGCCAGATCTACTACCTTGTAGAGGTACCCATAGGCATTGTAGAAATTCTGAGTACCAGACTTATTGTCATCGAGTATTTTGGCTAAAGCATCGTAGTTGTATTCAACACGGCCATGGCCATCAAATTTTGTAGTGGTGATATAAGAAGGTTGCGCACCAGCCCCATCAAAATCCACCGCCTGGATATGATTTCGGCCTACCTGGTCATACTGATACAAGGCCTCATAACCGGAGACACTGTCCGTAATCATTTCCACCTGGCCTAAACCATTAGTGGCAGTGTCATACAACCAGATAACATCGCTAGTGGGGGCACTAGAGCCTTTAGACTTTTCAATACGCGTGGACTGTCTGCCCAATTGGTCGTAGGTTAACTCTACGGTGTGGCCATTTGCATTGGTTTGCTTTTTCAACTCACCAAAGCCGGTATATTCGTAGTACCACTCTCCCTTATCCGGGTCGTCCATTCGTATTTTTCGGCCAAGATCGTCATATTCGATCGTGACCACAATGGGATAACTGAGACCGTCGCCCTCATCGATATGTGCACCGGCAGTATTCGCCTTGCCCCAGGATTTGGCTTTATGCAGATTACCCTGGCTGTCATATTCGTAGGTGAGGCGGCCATCGATCGCATCAATGACTTCTACCAACTCACCAGCCACATTTTTGATCTCAGTTTTTTGCTGGCCTTTATCATTGGTGGTGATGGTTTTAAGGCCACTATAAGTGATGCTGGACACTGAGCCATCTGGCGCAGTCACACGGCTCGGGCGGCCGAGCAGGTCATACTCCATCTTGGACCATAGGCGGGTATCACCAGAGAAATAAGGCTCACTGGCAAACTTCACGCGGCCCAGATTATCGTATTCTTTATCGGTATAGATTTTACTGTTGAAGCCCTTGGTTTCAGTCCGTATAGAGCGCCCCAGTGCGTCGAAGTATTCCCTACTCCAGCTACCGGTACTGCTATGAGTGGTCACCATATATTGTGCACCGGCCGGACAGGCGATAACACAGCGCTCATAGTCCGTCAGTTTATCCGCGCCGGTATTACTCTGACTGATGGTTTCACGGCCGAACTTATCGTAGGCAAACCCGGTTTCCAGCCCATTCATCCCCTTCACTTCCAACGGTGCGCCAAAGTGATTACGGGAAACCACCCTTTCGGTTAGGTGATCGAGGGCATTGTAGCTTTCAAACACATAGCGGCCGGAAAGGTCATACACCGTTCTTGCACTGCGAGCGGCTTCGCCGGGAGCAGTTACCGTCTTCTTATTAACGTTGCCAAAATTGTCATACTCATAAGCGGTAGTCTGCTTGTATTCTGGCTTATTAGGCTCAATAACCTCGGTTTTTAAAAGGCCGTTGAGCACGCCCGATGCATAATAAGTAAAGGCTGACTCGCGAATATGGCTGGGCATACCCGGGCGAGTACTGGTCACTTTTGTTGCAGTTAGGCGGCCCTTTTCTTTTTCCCAGACACTACTGCCATAGGTATTTTCCGTTTTCTTAACAAACTGATCGCCGGAGATGCCGTCTTTTGTGACAACATCGATACTGAGCGCATTGCCATAGGCATCGTAGCTGTTTGTGGTGGTAACGCTTTGCAGCAGTTCTCCCTGGGTGCTACCGGCATCCTTCAGGTCAAAAGTTTCTTCCACCGCTTGATAAATATAAGGTTGATAAGGCGGCAGTGGTTTCCCGCTACCATTCCAGCCCTGTAGACGCCAATTGTTGCTCGCCCGGCTTAGCAATTGCCCTTCGGCAGTGCGGGTTTCGGTCTTTAGCGGCATGCCTACAAAGGGGAAGTCCTGGCGGTAGGTGGTTTCCGTCACTACGCCGGTTTGGTTATCGGTAGTGCTGATTTTCTGGAAACCCAACATACCCCGGCCAGCGGCCTGGAGTTTCATCTGATGGTAGTGGTAGGAAACCGAGCTGAGGGCAGACTGGTCAACAGAACCCGGTTCGGCAGCGGCGGCAGGGGCAGAACTTTCCACCTTAGCAACCAGGTACATGGGGCTCAGAATATCCAATACCGGCTTATCTTTGCCTAAGGTGTGACTATCCGCAGGTAAATCCCAATCGCCATTGAGTGCGGTATAGAAAGCAGCGCTACTGCCTTCCGTTTCTACATCCAAGCGGGTGTAAATCTCATCGCGCCGCATATTTTGATAAGTGATATTGGTAATATTACCAAGACCATTATCTATCTTATTAATTACATTGCGCGGAATATTCTTATATTGAGAATCGCGGGTATTATCCAGGCGGGTGTAAACGATACCACTAGAGGCATCATAGCGGTGATAATCGGCCTCTCCATCGCCATTCGTGTCCGCAAACCATATCATGTCATTAGAAGCTATAGTGCCACAATAGGTAGCACTACCTGAGCAGTCAGAGAGGTGGTCAAAAGGTCTGCTATCGGAAGAGTCAATAAATTCGCCGGTATTTTGATCAAAGTAGCGAACTTTTACATCATTCCAGGGAGAAGAAACCGGCCAGACAAAATCCTGATAACCATCGTTATTCAGGTCTACAAAAGAACCCCTACTGCTTCCAAGGTACCCCAGATCCTTAAAGCCTGTGCCAGTGCTTAGCTTGCTATAAAAACTACCGGAATTTCCAGGGTAGGCAATATCCGTGAGGCCATCGCTATTAATATCTATCGCAATAGGACTTTTTGAAGTATTCGTCGTCGAGAGCACACCAATTGAGCGGAACTCCTTTGTCTCTTGATCAAATACCGCAGCTTCAAACCCAGCGGAAGTTGCTACGAGGATATCCATGGCGCCATCGCCATTAAAATCCCCCAGGGTATCTGGCACACGTCCGCTAGCCTTCATACTGGCAGCGCCAGAAATATTCAGTGGATAACTGGTGTATTCATCACTAAATTCATAGTATCGAATAGAGGAAAGCGGTTTGTCCGCAGGCTCCATTAAGCGAACATTAACTTTTGCTCCAGAACTGCTGCTGTAGCTAACAGAAATATAATCTGCCAGGCCATCACCGTTAAAGTCGGCAAAGATTGCATCTTTATTGGTTCTGTGGGTATTAATTGGTCTGGAATCTAATTTCCAGCGCTTGCTCGCGGTATCGTAACGACTCGGGTAGACAAGCCAGACCCCAGCAGGGTAATTATAATTAGAGCGTGGATCATATATGGCCAGATCATGGCGGCCATCACCGTTAATGTCCAATACCCGGATAGCGAACCCCTCACCAACATTAGCACCGGTAAAGTATTCAGAAGTAAACACGCCGCCAGTGAAGTTCTGTTTTAAAAAAACTGAGCCATATGAAAGGGCATATTTAACACGAATATCCGTATCGCTGCCGTCATCAGCGTACCCTTCGATCCAAACGATATCCTGCTTACCATCGCCATCAAAATCTGCATATTTATAATCAGATAGAAAACGGTGCTTTGTGGGTGAGAAATCGATAGCTTCTGACTTCTCTCCAAATTGGTACCACGGCGCCTGTAACCATTCGAAGCTGATCGCGGGAAGGCAACTAGAGCCTACACATTCCTGTAAGGATGTCAGTAAGGAAGTTCGATCATTATATTTTTCACTGGGTACAAAGGGTAAGACTGGGTTATACCCCAGATTGTACTCACGAATTACTTTACCATTAGAGCTGGAGGTGATTTTTTCCAGGCGCTTAGTAGTTTTAAGTTCATAGCCTGCGGTATAGCCTCGAAGGTGCTCTGGGCGGTCTTCATAGAAAAATTCTACTTCCGCTTCATAGGAGCCCGAACCATAGGCATAGCGGATAGACCGAACTCGGTGCCCTGACTCCGAATCACCCTCATACAAAAACTCGATTGGATTACCAATACTATCCTCAAAACGATTCTGTGCCCAAGTGAGCACATTGCTCCCTGCAAGCTGCTTGGAATCACTACTATTCCCGTAGTAACTGACCGATCCATCTTTACGTTCCACTTTAAAATAAGACGGCTTACCAAGGCTGCCACCTATTGATGTGACTGTGGCAAAAGAATCCATCTCAGTTTTATATACCGCACCAACTGCGCCATATTGAGAGCCACTAACTTGTATTAGGCGCTGACCATCTAAGCAGAATCGATCGGATTCGGTCCAGCTAATAGGCCGAACATTACCATCAATTGATAATGTCTGGCGGCAGCGGGAAATTCCAGAAAGGCCACCAATAGCCCAACCTTTACCAACCAGGCCGTTACCACCACCACTGCTATAGTTCAGAGAAATTTCTGGTACAACTCCTGCTGTACCTGCAGCAGTTGCGATTGGGAAGGAGTAGGTCGCCGCGCCGGATTCATTGACTCGGAATTGCCCCCCAGAAGCCCCAGCCATATTGGGCGATTGAATATTAGCTGGAGTGGAATACTCACCAAAAGCGCCGGATTCGTCTGCATGAAAAACAAAGTCCCCCGCAGTGATGTCTTCTCTGCCATCTTCATTCTTATCCTGTATCACAATAGAGTCGACACCTACACTGGCGAGGATTGCTGCCGCATAAGCTATTGTGTCATCACTGTTATCGGTGGAGAGAGTTTGAATAAGCGCTGGCAAGCCATTTCCCTGTGCATGAATAATCAGAGGCATAGAGGCAAGAAGGAGCAAATCTGTTGCACCGTCACCATTAAAATCGCCAAATAAGGAAAGGTTTTTTTCTAATTTTTGAAGATTGGCAACTTCCAAATCGGTAAGAGTCGTCTCTACCGGATCTTCATAACTTTCCTTGTCCTTGTTTAAGTACAAGACAAAATTAGGTAACTGCGGCATTACCAGAGGGGTAACTATATCTCCATGTAAAAGAACTAATGGACGATTATACTCAAAGTATAAGTCTTCACGGCCATCATCGTTGATATCGCCCTGATAAATGGTATATCCATTTTTTTGAATCCCCGTAGCTGCAACTACTGTAGAAGAGAAAGCGGCACAAAAAGCCAACAGAAAAAACAACGAAATACGCATAAATATCTCTACAAAGACATCAACGGGGATTCAATCTATCAAGGCAAAAAATGGAAACTTATACCTTATAAATATGCTTTAGAAGTATTATTTTTTAAATCAAACTTCTTAAAAATAAGCATCCTCAGATCACAGCACACCCCTTTAAATACACTGCTCCCGAGGGAGCGCGGAGTATAATAGCCGCATATTTTTTAAACAAACCAAAAACCTGACCTAAAATTTATTTTGACTTTCCGGTCAACAAAAATCGGGATGCAGTTTCATTAAAATGATGTTTAAGATAAAAAAAACCAAATCAACGTAATAAAAAAGAAAAAAGTTTTAACAATCAGGTATCAAAATATGCAAGAAAAGTTCAAATTTTTATACAGCCTCACTCAAATAAATCACGACTCACAACCACCAAGCAGTCATATTTTTTAACCTGCAAATCCTGCATCACCCAAACAAGCAACAAGCAACTAAATAACGGGGACAACAGAAAACAGCACACCAATTTAAAATAAGAAAATAAAATTTTGAAATAGTGATACAAAGCCCACTCAGGTGAATCTATAACCTTCGAGAAGAAATTAGAGAATCACAGGCTATTGACCCTGAGCAAGACTCAAATGCGAAAGGCAGTCACATTGACCAAGGAAATTTAGCAGCTAAGAGCAATCAACCCCATTGTTTCATTATTAAAATTTATTGTCCCCTAGATAAATCTTGTATCTTAGGACGATAGAGGTCTCTACCTCGACAGGACAGGCCAAACCACTCCAGGCAACCAGCATCTAAAACTGTCACCACTGCCCCACCCTTTTGATCTTCACAAAAAGCGATATTGGTGGGGCGCTTCCCGCAAGTCGGAATGCGCTCAGCCACCCTGCCAACGTGATCCAAAACGCTCACATCACCCTGACCAAATACGGCACAGTAAAGCCGGCCATCATCACCAAAAGCCATTCCATCAGGCCCAATAAATTCTTCTGGTGATCCCAGGTTAACATTGCCAAATAGCTCAGGGGCACCGAGGGCTGAGGAGCTGAGATCGTAGCGGTAGATATTTCCTGTTAGGGTTTCTGCCACATACAGTAAGTCATTGGCATCAAATGCAATGCCATTTGGGAATAACAAACCCGTATCTATTATGCGCAATACGCGGCCATTACGAGGGTCAATTTCAAGTACCCTCCCATCATAATCACACTTTCGAAAGTCGGGCCGGATTGCCTGCCCCTCAACAAAGCTATCCGGGTCAATGCCGGAGTCTGTCATATACAGCAAACCATTTTGACCAAATACCAGGTCATTGGGCCAAAGATAGGGGCGATCTGCAGGTCCCTCATAAGTATTGAGGACTGTCCCATCGGGCCTCATGCGTACCAGCTTTTTCCCCCCGCCTCCCGCTATCCAAAAATTGCCATCGCCATCGATCGCCATTCCATTGGGCCGCCAGCCGGGATGGCCGACCTGATGATATCCTCCTCGTATATCAATGCGACTAACACAATTCCGTGCGCTCGACATTTCAGCAACAAATACCTGACCATCAGGCAAACAGACCGGGCCTTCCGGTTCCTGCAAGTCACTGTTCAGCACACACCTTTCCATAGGATTTACCGTTGGATTCAATCTTCTCTGCAGAACAATTTAAGTCACTCTACTTTTTTACTCATCGATTATTTAAATAATCATTACAGAGATACCTCAAATTCTTAACATTTACTCGCCGCTACCTTATGAGGATCATGCAATTTTGGTGGAGTGGCATTACCCCCATGCTGCTCTAGCCACTCACACGCATGGATAATATCGTCAGCAAGGCCTTCAATCGCATTCAGATTAAGGTGTGGGCGCACTACAATACGCAAGCAATTTACCGATTGAGCATTAGGCGGCATGGAATAGGCGGATAATACCCAGCCGCGTTCACGTACCTTGTCAGATATATCGTATTCATTGAAGTTGGTATATTTAGAATTCAGGGTCATCGACACTACAGGTATACGCTGGGTTTTATTCATAATTTCGAAGTAGCCACTTTTTACTAGACGATGGCGTAATAGCTGCGCATTCTCCAAAGTGTGCTGCATAATATCTCTATAACCTTCGAAACCGAGACGAATAAAGTTGTAGTATTGGTAGGCAACCGGTGATGCATTCCTGCTGAAGTTCAAAGTAGCCGTAGGCATCTCTCCCCCCAGGTAATTGACATAAAACATCAGATCTTCATCAAAAACAGAACACTCGCGAAAAATCACCCAGCCCAGCCCCGGTGGCACCAAGCCAAACTTATGCCCCGACGCATTAATAGATTTCACCCGCGGCAGGCGAAAATCCCAGTGGTAGTTGGGGTATAAGAACGGGTTTACAAATCCTCCAGAGGCGCCATCAATATGCATTGGGATATCATGACCTGTTTTCTGCTGGTAGCGGTCTAACCAGTTATGGATAGCGCGAAAAGCGTCGTCTTCTCCTGTGAAAGTCTGCCCGGCAATCGCCACCACCGCGATGGTATTTTCATCTACCAGATCATCCAGATGTACGCTATTAAAGCGGTAATGCCCAGGTTTTAGGGCTGCTATGCGCGGTTCCACATCGAAATAGCGCATAAATTTTTCCCAGACAATTTGAACATTGGCCCCGGTAACCAGGTTTGGCTTGGAAGTATCCTTGCCTGTCTTCTCTCTCTTTTTGCGCCAGTTCCATTTATGGGCCAATCCCGCCAACATACAGGCCTCAGAGGATCCTATAGTTGCAGCACCATAGGGCTCCACTCCTTTAGGTCCATTCCACAGTTGATGCAGCCAGCGCACCATACGCGCTTCCATAGCAAATAACTGCGGATACATATCGTGGTCGATATAATTTTTCAGGTAATGTTTTTTAGCGACATCGAAAGCTTCTGGCTCGGTAAATGTAGTGACAAAAGAAGAAAGATTCATGGCCGGCTTGGCATCAGACCAGGTCTCACTGGTAACAATCGCTTCCGCCGCATGCGCAGAGATACTCCCCTTGGGGAAATGATCCTCAGGGATATCCTCATTGTATTCATCAAAAAACATATCGAATGGCGACTTTTGCTTCACGACCGACCTCCTTGTCACTCGTTAATGTCTGAAAAAGATTGCTGCTTATGCCCACCCTCTTTACGCCAGGAAGGCTTACGCCAGTAGAAAATAAATAGCGGAATAGTCACCGTAATAACAATCCCGGAAAAGACCAAAGCTACATACAGTCTGGGGTCACTCACTGACAGCTGCTGAGGAGGAAAAAAGGACACCAACAGCGCAAAAGAAACTGCGGCCATGCCAGTGCCTGCAGTAATCCAAACGCCGGTGATTCCACCGGGAATTTTAAAACCCCTGGGAAGGTCTGGCTGGGTGTAGCGCAAACGGATAACCGCAGCAAACATCATTAAGTACATAATGATATACAGGCTTATCGCCATAACCGAGATCAAAACAAAGGCGGTCGACACATTATCCACCAGGATATAAATCGATGAGATGAGTAAGACAATCAGGCACTGGGCGTAAAGGATATTTTTCTGTACGCCGCGAGCATTTTCCCGCTGAAACCAGGGGGGCAGCATGCCATCCTGGGCCGTGGCCAATAGCCCTCTGCTGGGACCGGCCAACCAAGCCAGGGCTCCCCCGAGGGCACCGTAAGCAATCAATCCCGCCAGAATCTGAACCGGCCAACCAATACCCAGCAACTGGGAAAACCCCTGACCAAACGCTGTGAATAATCCCGTCTCTATAGATATCTGTTGATAGGGAAGGATGGCAGAAATGGCGAGCGCCCCAAGCGTAAAGATCAGAAAAGAAACGGCAGCGGCAATGCCAATAACCACCGGATAACCACGGCGGGCATTGGGCATTTCGGAGACATGGCTGGCCTGGGCCTCAATTCCGGCGAAAGAGAGCAGTATCCCCCCAAGAAAGGCTACTGCACCGAGGCCGGTAATATGGGGAAACCAGCGTGGATGTACTTGCCCATCTTCCCTTACGGCTACAGCCGGGTCGGTAGCGGTTTCCCAGCCCAAGGGGTTTCCCATCACCACCCAGCCCACTGCCAGGGCAATAAGAATCAAACAAGGCATTAATGTGCCCACCAGGAATCCATACTTGGTGACTACCACCAGAAACTTGGTTCCCGAAAGGGCGACAGCAGTGGCAATAAGGTAGGCAACGATACAGAAGCCGCCGATATAGTAGGTATTACTGGCGAGATTCTGCTCTCCGAGCGCATAAGCAATAGCGGCTGCGGCAAACCCCAACTCGGTGGGATACCAGACCACACACTCCACCCATTGCAACCAAATAGCGACAAAACCCATCTTGGGCGTAAAAGCCTCTCCCACCCAGGTATAAACACCGCCGGTGCGATCGGAGAAAGCACTGCCCAGTTCGGCTGCCACCAGTCCAGCCGGAATCAAAAATAAAAGGGCGGAAATGCCGATGTAGAAAAACATCGTCATCTCTTCCTGCGCCATCATGGGCAAATTGCGAAGGCTGGTTACGATCGTTGCCGCGGTGAGAAAGCCTAGAGCGCTGGCAGAGAATATTTTACGGTTGGATATATCTGGCTGCTGCGATTCGTCGATGTTACGCCTCACAGCTACCCCCCCACTCTATCGGATTAGGTACTTAGCGAATGACTATCTGCCAGTGTAGATAAGCTAGACAATGACTTAAGGTGTAGAAAATCCAAAAATACTAGTAGGTGCCAACTCTATTTAAAATCCGCCTATTACCCCGGCACACCGTGCTTGGTATAAATATCGAAACGCCCTGACTTCCCTTCAAAAGAAAGCATTGGCTTTTTATCTGCAAGATATGGTGCCAGCTTGGGACGTTTGACCACGGTGCGGTAATAACAGGCCCTGAGAGCTGGCTCTAGCAGATCGTCCGCGTCCAGGTCTTCTCCAACCAAGTGATGAAAAGCCACCATCTCTTTTTTTACCTTGGCACTTTTGCCCCGGGGCGGAAACATGGGGTCCAGATAAACAACCGGCCAAGATTCCTCACTCTGCTGGGCCAGCCAGTCTGCGGCCGGTGCAACATCATCGGCCAGAGATAAAAGCCCAACAATGGTGGCCAGTTCCGGGTCGGCAGTGGCAGCCTCCTGCAATCGCCGCAAGCCATCCTGAAGGAGCAAGCGTACAACCGGATTGCGCTCAAGCATCTTCACTTCGCAACCCAGGGTCGCCAACACAAAAGCATCACGGCCCAACCCGGCAGTGGCATCCAACACGCGAGGGTAAAAACCAGGGCGCAAACCCACGGCCTTGGCAACCGGCTGGGCTTTACCCCCACCATATTTGCGTCGGTGCGCCAAAGCCCCACCAACGAAATCAACAGAAACTGGCCCCGGTGCTTTGCGCCCGGTCGCACAGAGTTGCAACTGCTCTCCACAAGCTAATACTTGGGGAACCTCATTAATTTCGGTGGGGGAAGTAACACCCAAACAGGGAAGGTTGAGTTGACTGGATAATTCCTGGGCGTTGGGCAGGTCTGCGGAAGTCGTCGCAATAATGGCCAAGACTGGGCTCACCGGCACTCCATATAACAGTTAAACGGTGCGCGATGCTAACCCGGATTTTTTAACCATGCCAGGGCTTCAGGATAATCATTAAGGGGGAAAGGCCGAACCTCCGCACTGATAAAATGGCAAACCAGGTGCGGCATAAATTTCAGAACCGGATTGTCTGACACCACCGCAATCCTCTGGATATGCTTCTCGTGATTATGTACAAAGCGAAAATGCGAGACCATCGCGACAAAATTTTCCCAGCCGGCAAAATCTTCAGCGTCAATCAGTAAACCCTCTATCCTGCCCTGCTCGCGAATAATCGGATCTATTTTTTCTGCCAGCTGATGAAAATCCTCTGCGGTAAATTTTCCACGCGGCCGAACCTGTAAAACGGTATGTCCCTCTAGCCATTTATGTTCGATCATTTTGCACAGGTTGCGGGCCGCCTCAACAGGTGGCCCGCAATATCTCCTTATTAACTGAGTATCTAATAATCCTTTTATTAGGGCTGGTCTTCGTTGTTGTCCACGCCCTGATCCATCTCACTATCGCCATCCGGTGTAGTGCTATCCATGTTGTCTGCACCTTCCACAGCTTTCTGGGCCTCATTGGCGGCATCTTCCGCTACGCTGCCCGCTGGGGTATCTGAATCTGCATTAGGCGTATCTGCAGAGTCCCCTTCTGCGCCAGGCTCACCAGGACGCCCACGAAGAGCACCCGCGGCGCCAGCATCCCCTGTCGATCCAGCCCCCATAGTATCCGGGCCTTCCCCACTGCTGGAGCCATTCCCCCCAGGCGGTGTTGGATCTGTCTGCCCAGAGCCCTGTGGCATCTGTGCATCGGGGTTACCCATACCGTCTGGTGGCGTGGTAGTACTGTTGGGAGTAGTTGAATCACTTCCGCTGCCAGGTGGCTTGGAACTGTCATTCATCTGCTCACTATTCGGAGTGTTCATCGAATCGTAGGCTTCCTTGGCCTTATGTTCGCCGCTACGCGACATAAAGTATCCGATGATCAGCAGCAGGATGATCAGTGGAATCAATAGCTTCTTCATATATCGACCTCTCGACCCCAGGCAGTTACAAGAATTGCGCTCTTGCTTGGCCAGCCCCCAGGGTTCTGGGAACCTACTTCCGCGCGATAATCGCTGGCCTTGCAGCCTCTTGACGCCGAAGCAAAGGAAGTTCAACTTCAATCGGCCAAAGAAGGTGGCGCCAATAATGATAAGAATAACCCGGCATGAGGGTTCTTCAAGGCACGGGGGTTACGCAGAAGAGTCTGGATTGCTGTAACTGGCCCGCGACTTACAACCGAATATTCTAATGAGTGTGGCCTTTTGGAGAAATCAGCCTTGGGAGCTGAATTCATTGAGCTCAGCCAACAGTGCCTCAGCCTCCGATTCAACAACCGCGGAATCACAGCTCTGCAACTGCAACCTGCCGTAGCTATCGAGCCTGGCAAAAATCAGATAGCGCTCGCCCTTTTCAAGCTTCTTGTCGCAATATTCCAATCCCAGGCGAAAGGTAATTTGGTCCGCCACAATACCTTTCCAGACCTGGCCTGGCACCGCGGAATAGACATAGCCTGAAATCGCCGTGACACCCGGCTCCGACAGCGCGCTGTCTACATCCCGGTGAATACCTATGACCTCCACCTGTGCCACTACGGCAGCCGCGCCAAATCGGACCTCCAGGTTAGTGCTGGATTCCGCCATTTCCTCCTGCCAGGCAAAAACCTGGATGGCCACTAGCACCAAGGCAAAGACCCATATGGATTTCCATTTGAACAGGCGATGACTCACGGCTTTGCTCCACTATTTACTTATTAGTAGATGTAGAGATAGCACAGCCAACCAGCCAATCGCCGGGTTTTTTAACCTTCAGCTATGCACCGGAATCATTTGTCGGAGCAAAACTTATATGGGTGCAAAAAACGTCCAGGGTGTCCGCTAGAACCTTGTGCAACTCAGTGCCTAATAGAAATCGAAAGGAGAGAATTTATACAGAGGGAAGGGTTTCAACTGGAATTTTATTAGCTAAAAAAGAAAAGTAACTTCACTGCGTACAAGACTTCCACCTGAGCTTGGGGTTATCGAGACGCAGTGATTGACAGTGCAGCCGTTTACCCGCTGCACAAAGTGTTTACAGAGGCAGTAACTCCAACTCAACACGACGGTTGGCCTGACGGCCAGACTCAGAACTATTGCTGGCCAGCGGATAGCGCTCACCATAACCAACAGCCTGTACGCGGCCGGAAGAAACGCCGTTATGGCTGAAGAAGCTCGCCACAGAGTTAGCCCGCTGTTCACTCAGGGACTGGTTATACACGTCGGAACCAGTACTGTCGGTATGGCCACTCACGCGGATGGCGGTCTTATTAAACTCCTGCAAAACTACCGTTACGGATTCGAGTGTGTCATAGAAATCCGTGCGAATATCTGAGCGATTGGAACCAAAAGTGATGTTGCCCGGCATGATCAGGCGAATGTTGTCCCCTTCACGTTGGACTCGCACACCACTGCCTTCCAGACGCTGGCGCAAAGCCATTTCCTGGCGATCCATGTAGTAACCGATACCGCCACCAATCGCGGCACCGCCCAGAGCACCAGTCAGAGCTCCCTTCTTGCGGTCTTTCTTACTCGCTGTTGCCACGCCGACAATAGCACCTGCTACGGCGCCTATTCCGGCCCCCTTGGCGGCATTACTGGTTTTGCTTTCACCGGTGTAGGGATCCAGGGTGGAACAGCCTACCAGTGAGCCCATAGCGAGAATTGCTACCCAATGTTTCATTATTGGTTCTCCTAACGCACTTTTAATAAATGGGTATCGGGACGCACTGAACCCAGTGCTCCATCACAGTGCCGGCATTATCCAGCTAAAAGCTGACCGGCGGCTGAATCAACCCAACCAAATTATGTGAAGATTACGGCGAAGCCATTACCAGTTCTATTGACCAGTCCCCATTGCAAGCATCGAATTTCCAGCTTGCGGCACTTTCGCACTAAGTTGCTGCACAAAAAGTAAACGCTGCAAACTTCTTCCACAGCTTCTGTGGATAACTTTGTGCATTAATAAACGAAGGTCCCCGCCAGGCGGCATTGACTCTCGCTTACAGCGATTTGTTTATTTTTTAAACTCTCTGGTTTTCTCTTTAAAAACAACGAGTTATAGGCGACACAATAAATTATGTACCAGCTGGGCCGATAAATACTAGAGCGCCAGTTAGCCCGCTATTGAGTGTGGAAAAGTTTGTCAATAGCAAAGACGATACAATACAAACTTTTTTAGATGCTTTAATACTTAAGGCAGCGCCGAAGTGACATCGAGTTATTTTCAATAAATTTTGGCGATGCCTGTCGACATAAATTTCATCAAAGCCGGCAAATTTGTATTTCTGCGCCAGCATATTATTAAGGCAATCAAGTGGCGTGCCCGCCTACTTTATTGCCCTGCTTTTAATGTTCCTCAGTAATGAGGGGGTTTTTCGTCGACTGGCTTGCCGCCAGCCTGCATTTCAAAGGTCAGCGCGCTGTACTTCTCTCCAAGCTCACGCATTCTTGCTACTACAGAGCGAATATCCGCATCTTGGCGCGCAATGACATCATTCAATTGAGAAATCGTATCTTCCTGAAAAGCCAAGCGAGTCTCCAGCTCGTCAATTCGCTCCATCAGCTTTAAAACGTCTTCTGTCATTTCAATAATCCGTACAGAGTCTCAACCAAGCTAACTGCGCGCCGATCCATAAACAGGCTCTGTCCCAGTCGTGTAGTGATATAACCCACCCCCAGTCCCTGCTCCGGATCGGCAAAGCCGACGCTACCCCCAGCACCAGGGTGACCAAAACCTTGCTTTCCACCAAAACGCAGATCGGCCGCCTGAGTACTACGGATAAAGCCACAGCCAAAACTCACCTCGGCCTGTAATACTTTATCCCGCCCTCGGCTCTGCTCTTTTGAAGCCTCATCGACCCATTTTTGCCCCAGGGTAATTGGATTTCCCCCCGCCAGGTCTCCGTAAACTGCAGCAAGATCCCGCGCACTGAAATGGCCATTGGCTGCAGGAATCAGGGCACCGCGCCACTCGGGGCTATTGGTGCCCATCATCAAGCTAACGGGGTTGCTAAACGCCATGGCCACGGGGCCTTTGCGATCCTCTTTAATTGCCCGGCCAATGGCATTCTCACGCAACTCCGGCAATGGCTGTTTCAATGGGCTCACATCGGCAATTCGGCTTGAACTATGCCCCAGCGCACCAAAGCCGCCATCGAGATTGAGGGGTTTGGCTAGCATTTCCCGATAAAGTTCCAACAGAGGTTTTTCAGCAACCCGTTCGATCAGGCCGCCCAGGCTCCAGCCGTAGAGAAAAGGCGCATATCCCTGTTCACTACCCGGCTCCCACCAGGGGGCGGTTTCGGCAACCGCATCGCAGGCCGCTTGCCAATCGTAAATAAGACTGTCTTTAACCCGCTCGCGAAAAGCGACCAAACCACTGCGATGGCTAAGTAATTGTCGCGCGGTGACAGATTCTTTGTGCTGTGCAAATTCCGGCCAATAGTCTGCAACCGGGCGATCCAGATCCAGTTTGCCAGCCTGTACTTGCTGCATAGCTAGCAGTGCCAGTACACCTTTGCTGGATGAAAACACATTGACCAGAGTCTCTTCGGTAAAGGGTTGCTCCCCATCCCGATCGGCGCTGCCCGCCCACAGGGAGCAGATCAACTCGCCATGCTGGCGCACCGCGAAGGCGGCACCGGTATCTCCACACTCGCGAAAATTCTTGGCGAAAGCCTCGAACAGGGCTTCAAAACCGGGGGCGCAAAAGCCGTATATTTCCATGTATCTAGGTCCAAATAATTTGGGTAACTCTATTGCAGGTCCGCAAGGTTAGTTTCTTCCCCTCCCTGGCGCAAATCGTTACTATGCGCGTCCACAGCGAGGGATAGTTATGACTGAGCAAATCGCCATTCAGGATCAGATTCAAGGCAACCACTGTTTTGGCTGCGGGCCGGACAATGACCAAGGCCTGCGTATTAAAAGCTATTGGGTAGAGCCGGATAAGTCCCGCTGTCTATTCACTCCCAGCCCTTACCACAATGCAGGGCCCGCTCAATATTTGAACGGTGGCATTATCGCCACAGTCATCGATTGCCACACTGTGTGTACCGCTATCGCCGATGGCTATCTGCAGGCTGGTCGCAAGGTAGGTAGCGGAGACAAGATCTGGTTCGCCACCGGCAAGCTGGACATAAAATACCTGGCTCCCGCCGCTATTGATCAACCAGTACTCTTGGAAGCCACCATTGTCGAGCGCGGCCCCAAGAAAACTATCCTGCACTGTGAACTCAGCAGTGACGGGCGCCTCTGCGCTAAGGCCGACGTAGTCGCGGTACGTGTACCCGATGAATGGTAATCAGCAAAAATTAGGGTTAGCGGGAGCCTCTGTGAGGCACCCGCAATCAAATCAAACCTCTTCCACTTGTAAAGACGGCTCGAGCCGGTAACCACAAAACTTGCAAAACTCAGCATCTGGATCATGGACACTGCGCCCGCAGTTGTTGCAGCGGTGATGCTTGCGTTCGCGATGCATCTCACCGGCCAGCTCTGCAGTCAAAATTCCGGTGGGTACAGCGATAATTGAATAACCAATCAACATGGTCATGGCCGCTATCGCCTGACCCAGTGGCGTATGCGGAGAGATATCCCCGTAGCCAACCGTGGTAATCGTTACAATGGCCCAGTAAACACTGGTGGGGATGCTGGTAAATCCATTTTCCGGCCCCTCTACCACAAACATCAATGAGCCGAAGATGACGCACATCACTAGTACGCTGGAATAAAACACCAGGATCTTTCGCCGGGCCAAACCCAGGGCCCGCAGTAGCAGGTTGGCATCCTGTAAATAACGCACCAGCTTCAATATCCTGAAGATTCTCAACACCCGCAGCAAACGGATTACCAATAGGTAGGTTGCACCGGTATACAGAAGAGCCAGATAGCTGGGCAGAATTGCCAGCAGATCAACAACACCGTAGAAACTGAAAATATACTTGCGCCTGTTTACTGAACAATAGATACGGGCGGCATATTCCAGAGTAAACAGCCCGGTAAAAAGCCATTCCAATGTGATCAGAAGCGTGCCGTAACGGTCAGCTATTGGTCCAATTGAAGCCAGCAGTACCAGTCCCACACTAATTAAAATTGCCCAGATCAAAAACACATCAAAATTGCGCCCTGCGGGCGTCTCGGTGCCAAAGATCACTTCATTGAGCAGTTTGCGACGTCCAGTCAACGCCATGGATCAACCTCTTCTACCAGCTACCAAGGATTTGCGCTCAAATTTTACCTGCTGGGGGCTGGTGGGTCGCCCCCTATTCCACCCTCATCCAGATATTCAGCCGCGACCTCTTTGACTTCCCCCACGCCTCGGGCACAATCGCGCCCCAGTTACCCTGTGCAACAATTTTTTGGAGAGCGCCCAACCATGGCCAAGGAGAACCGTCTCGTTTATTCCACCGACCGCGGTCGTATCAAAGAAGAGCCCGCAGCAGAGAAGCGTCACCAGGGTGATGGGATTGTGCGCATCCAAAGAGAGACTAAAGGACGCAAGGGCAAAGGGGTTACCTGTGTGCGTGGCGTGGACGGCACCGATGGTGAGCTGAAGTTACTACTGGCGGAATTGAAAAAACGCTGTGGCTGCGGTGGTGCCCTGAAAGACGGTGTGATCGAAATCCAGGGCGACAAGCGCGCGGAAATCAAAGCGCTATTGGAATCCAAAAACTACAAAGTGAAGCTTGCCGGCGGATAGAGCCTGGCGACAACTCATTGAATACCAACAGGCTCTAAACCGCTTGCAGGAGACGTAAAGGATTCACTTCCAGCTGCCCTTCTCTATGCAGACAACGTTGCAGCAGGGCCGCCAGCTGGATTTGATAGCGCTCCAGAATTACCGTACTTGCATAGTTACAGCGGGACTCCATAGTACGCACCACAGCCAATGCCTCCTGGTGGCGCTGCGGTAGCTGTTGCAATGGCTCGCGTTTTGCCTTGATACAAAGTGCGCTATCCAAACCCTGGGCTTTTAATAGCTCAGAAGACTCCACTGTGGCAAAGGTCGCATCCAACTCCCGAGCAGAGAGGGCCAGGTATTTCTGTACCAACTCCCGCTCGGCAAGACCTGGGGATAAGCGGCGTGAGAATACAGAGAGGCTGGTACTGTACCCCGCAAGGCGCTCGAGGTGTGTGGCCAGCGCGTCGTAAGCAGCCAACTGGCTAAGTATTCCCCTTGCCTGCTGGCGCTCCCGTGCCGGCATAGCGACTAAAGCCAAGCACAACCGTTGGTAAAACACCGAGTAGATCTTCTGCAGCTGACGCTCGATTTCCTCCAACTCAGACCGCTTTAACGCCGATGCTTCCTGCGCCGCTGCAAGGCTTGCGCTATTCAGAGAGTATTCCTGTGGTTCGATACGCACCTTGGCCCGAATCAGCGCCGCGCCAAGTTGCACCGACACCATAAGCTGACGTGTGTTCTCGCGTTGTTCCCGGAGTTCACGCAGCTCAATGAGCTTGCTCCTTAGCCAATTGATACTGGCCTGTAAATCCATCGCCTGCATTTCCTGAGTTGCAGGCCTGCGTAGTGGCAGAAGGTTGAGCGGCGGCAGACGGTTAAAATAAACATCCAGAATCTGTAGCGCTTCCTCCGCTTCGCGACTGGCACAAAGCAATCGGCGATTCTCCACAACCTGACAGTCCGATGCGCCAGCCTCCCCGCTGACCTCACTGGCCAACTTGGGAAAATCGGCAAAAAGCTCCGTGCAGCCAAGCTCCCGTTGTAGACGCCCACTAATATTGCGCTTTTGAACCACCTCAATACGCTGTAGATCCGCCGCCTCAAAAACATCCCAAGGATCACTGGCCTGAGCCATCGCAAGCTCAATGGTATTACTGGTTTCCTCATCCAGATTGTTCAGTGTCCAGGCTACAGCGGCAGGGATGTTCTCAAAACACTGCCCCACTGCCGAGGCCTCGCGGGCGGTCTCGGCAACCATTAGGTCAGCATGCACCAGGCGATGCCAGTTACCGGCAAATTCGGCAAAAGCCCCACTGCCAATCAAGTCGGCAGCCCAGAAATCAGCCCGGCATTCCAGATAGCGTGCGCTACCCCGAGTGACAATACGGTGCAGATTTTCTAGCCGCTCAATCAATGGCAATAGAAAGTGGCCACAAGTTGCCAGTAATTGATGCAAGGATTTCAGCGGACCCGGTTCCCCGCTTCGGTACAACACACTTCGATCATTTTCCAGTGCCCACTGCATCAGTTCCAAGCGCCTAACGCCATCTAACACCAGCCAAGCCAGTAGCCCATTGAGTTTTCCCTGATAAAAGCCAAGGCTGCGTGCCACTAACGCCAGGGTATCGCGGCCACTAAGGGAAGCCACACTGGCCAGGCCCAGGTTTAACCGCAATTGCTGACGTATCACCTCAGAAAACCTGGGCTCGCAATAAATACGAGCGTCTGGACTGACTATCAGCTCCTGCACCCTGGGCAGTTTTGTTGCACTAGACAATTGCTCAAGTAAGGGCAATAAATCTTTGTTGTCCGCTTGCTTCAGAGGGACTTCGCCAGGCCTTGGACGCATTTCTCGAGGGAAGCAAAAATAAGGCAAAGCGACCAGCAACAATAAAAAAATAAAGACTGCCGCCCCCCCTAGACTGATGAGTAAAGTGCCACCAGTTAACTCCCCCTGCCAAACTGCCAAGGGTGTTTGCCAGAGCAGTGCACCGGCACCATAGAGACACAGAGCTGCCAAGCCGATAAAAATTGTAGGTACCGTTAAAGCAGGGAGTAATCCGAAAAGCACTCGCCAACCCATTGTAGCCAGCTGCGCTTTTCTATTGCCGAAGAGCGGCCTCTTTTCATTGGCTTCAGGCTCTGTTGCCTGTGGTTTGATCTTTTCGGAATCCAGAGGGGGGGCAACGCTTCCTTTGGTATTGCTCACCGAAAGCGGTTTCTCTACCTCTTGCTCTCGTGCAGTCCCAGCCTTGGATGCATCTCTCGAGGCCGTACTTGTCGGTATCTTTTCTGCTGCATTGGCCTTGCGCCGTTGGGCCACTTTGATTTTTGCAATCAGCTGTTGGTTATCGAACTTTCCCGCAGGACAAACCTCGGCACGAAGACCGATCTTGTGCAGCTTGGCCCTGTACTCCAGGGCCTGTGACGATGCCAGGCTGTCTTTAATCACCCAGCCTTTTAACAGTAATCTGCGAGCCTGGGCCTCTGGAACCGAAAATAGTTTGGCGATATCCCGAGTCACAGCCCCTGCTTCTTTGGCGTGGAGTGTCCTTCCCGTGGAAACCACCTGGTATAAATCCTGGCCCGACATTCCCTTCTCCTGTCACCAAGTGACGCTTATTGTCACATTCTTATCATCTTGCGCGCAGGGTAAAAGATTCGGAGAAAAACAGGTGCGCACCAGTTCTCAGGAAACTCTTCAAAAGAGAGAAATTGGCAGGAAAGGTGGCAAAGTGCACAGTTTTAACGGCACCTTGCCAGTAACTCGTATTGTTAACGCTTAGGATTTGGGCGCGAAGATTTGATAGGCCCGATCGGCGAGCTCGGGAATGGTCAATCCATTTTCCCTGGCTTTAAACCAGCTGTAGGTATGGCTCAATGCACCAACCATAAGTCGGCGCACCACTGTGGCATCCCCACCTGGGCAACGGGCGGAATTGATCGCATCCAGCCATATTTGCTCGTACTCATCGCGCAGCAACAACACCTCTTTCTGGCTTTTATCTGACAGACTACGCCACTCCATTACCAAGATGGAAAAGCCCGGCACCGCCCGCTCGTGAATCGCCTCAAGCTCAGACTGAATACAGGCCCGCAGTCTTTCCTGAGGTGACGCGGCCTGCTCCACCGCACTACGCATACGAGCACTGGCGAAAATAGTTACCTCCTTCATCACCTCGCAGAGAATCTGCTCTTTGCTGGAGAAGTGATGAAAAATACTGCCAGACAGAATGCCCACTTCCGCCGCCAGGTCTCGCACAGTAGTACGTGAAAAGCCCTTTTGCTCAAACAGGCGCGCGGCAGCATTGAGCAAACGCCCCCGCGGGGAGGCCGGGTCCGTAAGCTCTCCTGCCTTTACCAGGGTTCCAATCAGTTGCTGTGGCGACATAGCACCTTGCACCTCTACCACCACTTGTGCGCCCTCTTGCACGAAACACTCCCAATTCTTTGCTTTCTTTTTTGCTTTGTTTTGCAGACTAATCGGCAACCTAACAATCACACAATCAAAAAGGCGCCAACCCTTGAATACCAAGCGCTTGCTTGGTAGCGTTAAGCTATTCTGCGTTTTCCCACACGCAGGCGCAAGCGCCAACAAGAACAATAAAAACTGAATAGGCCTTAAAGGCCCAAGAAAAGGAAACTTTCATGCGCTATCAAAGCCAGCTGCGCTCAGGCAGCTTTAGCGAGCAAACCTATATCGTCACCGGCGGCGGCAGTGGTATTGGCCGTTGTATCGCCCACGAACTGGCCAGCCTCGGCGCCCATGTTGTATTGATTGGGCGTAAATTGGACAAGCTGGAAAGGGTTGCCGGTGAAATCAATAACGATGGTGGTGAGTGCAGTTTGTTCAGCCTGGATATTCGCGATGAAGAGGGTGTTCAGGAAACGGTTGGGCAAATTGTCCAGGCCCAAGGCCAGATTCATGGGTTGGTGAACAATGCCGGTGGCCAGTTCCCCTCCCCCCTTGAGCAGATCAACACAAAAGGGTTCGATGCTGTTGTACGCAGTAACCTGCTCGGTGGCTTTTTAATGTCCCGAGAAGTTTTTGTTCAATCTATGAAACAGCACGGCGGCAGTATCGTAAATATCACCGCAGATAACGCCGGCGGCATGCCAATGATGGGCCACTCCGGTGCCGCTCGCGCAGGCATGGAAAATATTACCGAAACCGCTGCATTGGAGTGGGCGCCTTTTGGCGTTCGAGTTAACGCCGTGGCGCCAGGCTATATTCTTTCCAGCGGTTTTGATACTTACGACCCCAAATTCCTGCGCGAGCTACTACCGGGCTTCCGCGACAGCATTCCCCTCTACCGATTGGGAGAAGAAGCGGAAGTTAGCGGGGCCGTGTGCTTCCTACTTTCCGATGCGGCCAACTATATTACCGGGCAAACCCTGCGTATCGATGGTGGCTCCAGCCTCAAACACCACTCTCCTCTTTGGCAGCCACAAGCCGCGAACAACTCTAAACGCTTTAACGGATTCCATCGCAAACGCCGGCCGCAAGTTGTGGAAGAGTTGGAAGCGGAGGGCAAGCTCTAATGCAGCCGATTGATTCCCAGCTCGACAACCGCTCGGCAGAATTCAATGACAACCAGGCTGCCATGCTGGAGCAGATCAACCAGTTTCGTGAAGCTGAGCAACGCCCGGTTCAAGCTGAAAAAAGTAAGGCGGCCCGCTATCGTGAACGGGGCTGGCTGCTGCCACGGGAGCGCCTCAATTTGCTCCTCGACCCCGGCGCCCCTTTTGTTGAACTGTGCTCCCTCGCCGGCTATAAATTGTTTGACGACCAGGACGGTACCGGTGCGGGTGGCGGTGCCATTTGCGGCATCGGTCAAATCAGTGGTCGACGCTGTATGGTTCGGGTTGATAACTATGCCGTAAAAGGCGGCACCATCTCACCAGCCGGGATGGATAAAGCCCTGCGAATGCAGCGGATCGCTCTGGAAAATCATTTGCCGGTAGTCGCCCTGGCGCAAAGTGGTGGCGCCAACCTGATGTACGCCAGCGACACTTTTGCTCCCGGTGGGCGGGGTTTTGCCAACCAGGCGCGAATGTCCGCCGCCGGTATTCCGCAAGTTACTGTGGTACACGGCGGCGCTACTGCCGGCGGCGCCTACCAGCCGGGCCTGTCAGATTATGTCGTTATGGTGCGCGGGCAAACCGGCATGTACCTGGCTGGGCCGCCGCTGCTGAAAGCTGCCACCGGTGAAATTGCCGATGCGGAAAGCCTCGGCGGAGCGGAAATGCACTGTACCGAGTCCGGCAGTGGCGATTACTTAGCAGAGAACGACGCCGATGGTATTCGCATAGCAAGAGAGATTGTTGCCGCCCTACCCTCACCCATTAAAAACTCAGTAGATAAAGATTACCGGGACCCACTGCACCCTATCGATGACCTGCTCGGCCTGATTCCAGCAGACAGTAAAAAGCCTTACGACGTGCGCGAAATACTGGCTCGTATCGCCGACGGCTCCGCCATGCTGGATTTTAAGCCGGAATTCGATCGGCAAACAGTGTGCGGCCATATTCGTATCGAAGGCTTCCCTGTGGGAATTATTGGGAATAACGGCCCGATCACCCCCAAGGGCGCCAACAAGGCCGCGCAGTTTATTCAGTTGTGCGAACAGAGTGGCACGCCACTGCTGTTTTTGCATAACACCACCGGGTTTATGGTGGGTACCGAGGTGGAGCGCAACGGCATCATCAAGCACGGCGCCAAAATGATTCAGGCCGTGGCCAATGCCAGCGTGCCAAAACTCAGTATTGTCGTGGGCGGTTCCTATGGGGCCGGCAACTACGCCATGTGCGGTCGCGGATTCGATCCCCGCTTTATTTTTGCCTGGCCCAATTCACGCACCGCAGTGATGGGTGCAGCCCAGGCCGGTAAGGTGATGCGCATCGTCACCGAGCAAAAAATGCAACGCAGCGGCAATATCGATGAGGCGGTATTAGACAAATTGGAAAACGATACCAGCGCATTTATGCAGGGCAATTCCGATGCTCTCGCCTGTAGTGCGCGCCTCTGGGATGACGGCATTATCGATCCCCGCGATACGCGCAAACTTTTAGGTATGTTGTTAGAAGTTTGCAATGAAGCAGAGCAGAGCAAACTTAACAAAAATACCTTTGGCGTAGCTAGGTTTTAATTCGAAAAAACTGGGCAACAAGGAAGTGCAGTTGCCCATTCACACCATCACCGGGTTCACACTTCAAGGCAGGGAAAATAATAATGATATTTAGCGATCAACACCGGGAACTGCAGCGCACCGTACAAAACTTTGTACAGCAGGAAATCAATCCCAACGTGGCCGAATGGGAAAAGGCCGGCCGCTTTCCCATCCGCGAAATTTTCCAACAACTGGCCGGTCTGGGCCTGCTAGGCATCAGCAAGTCCACAGACTTCGGTGGCCTGGGTCTCGACTTCAGTTATGAAACCGTTTTTCTGGAGGAGCTTGGCGGTGCCCACTGTGGCGGCGTGCCCCTGTCGATTTCGGTGCAGACTTCCATGTGTACCCCTGCCCTGGCCAACTTCGGCAGCCAGGATCTCAAAGAGCAGTTCCTGATTCCCGCCGTGAACGGAGAGATGATCGGCGCAATCGCTGTATCCGAACCGGGCGCCGGTTCCGATGTTGCTTCGATTAAAACCACTGCCAAAAGCGATGGCGACGACTATGTGATCAACGGCAGCAAGATGTGGATCACCAACGCCCCCTGCGCAGACTTTTTCTGCACCCTGGTGAATACCAGTGAGGGCAAAGCCCACAGCAACAAATCCCTGGTCATTATTCCGGCGAAAACGCCAGGGGTACGCATCGGCGAAAAGCTCGACAAACTGGGCATGCGCTCATCAGAAACCGCCCCTATCTTTTTTGACAATGTGCGAGTGCCCAAACATTTCCGCATCGGCGATGAGGGTGCCGGCTTCCTGCTGCAAATGCTGCAATTCCAGGAAGAGCGCCTCGCCGGCGCCGCGCTGAACTTAAAAGGACTGGAGAACTGCGTAAGTACCACCATCGACTATGTGCGCGAACGCCATGCCTTTAAAGCACCATTGATCGACAATCAAACTATCCATTTCGCCCTCGCAGAAATGCAGACTGAAGTGGAATGCCTGCGCTCTCTAACCTGGCGTGCGGTGGAAGCTTATGTAGCCGGTGAAGATGTCACTACCCTCGCTTCTATGGCCAAGCTCAAGGCTGGCCGCCTGTCCCGTTCTATTCCCGATCAGTGCCTGCAGTTCTGGGGTGGCATGGGCTATATCGAGGAAACCGTTATCAACCGCGCTTATCGGGATAGCCGCCTCACCGCAATCGGCGGCGGCGCCGATGAAGTAATGCTCGGCATTATCTGTAAGCTGATGGGCATACTGCCCGGCAAGCGTAAACCCAACGCATAAGGTCAGGCCATGCAGACAATCATTGATGAAACCATCGGCATCGCCTGCCACCTCACTCTAAACCGGCCACAACAGCGCAACGCCATCAGTTTGCAAATGGTAGATGAGCTTCTGCAAAAGCTCGCAGAAGCGGAAGAAGACCCGCAGGTGCGAGCGTTGGTACTGCGGGGCGCAGAACACCATTTCTGCGCCGGTGGGGATATTGCCGATATGCTCAATGCGCAACAGGGCGCGAGTAATGGTAATAGCGATGCGTTCTTCCATCTCAACCGCCGCTTCGGCGAATTGATGGAGCGATTTAATCGCACTCCCCTGGTAGTCATTGCGGTATTGGAAGGTGCCGTAATGGGCGGTGGTTTCGGGCTCGCTTGCAGTGCCGATATTGCCATCGCCGATCGCAGTTGCCGCTTTGCCCTGCCGGAAACCCGCCTGGGTTTACCGCCTGCACAAATTGCCCCCTTTGTCGTGGCAAGGGTCGGCCTCTCCCAGGCCCGCCGCCTGGCCCTCAGCGGAGCCAAAGTCAATGCACAGCAGGCCTTGGAAATTGGGTTAATTCATCAGTTACTCGATAATTCCGAAGACCTCGAAGGCGCGCTGCAGGAACACCTGGGCGCGATCAATGCCTGCGCTCCCGGCGCCCTGGCAACGACCAAGCAGATCTTGCTGGATGCAGCGCGGGTGAGCGATGAGACTGCCCTCGGCCAACTACTCGACGGCGCTGCACAACAGTTTTCCCGTGCAATTCAAGGCCATGAAGGGCGCGAAGGCGCCCGTGCATTTCTGGAAAAACGATCACCGGAGTGGCAGCACTGATGTCGACAACAGAGACCCTGTTAATCGCCAACCGCGGCGAGATCGCACTGCGAATTATGCGTACTGCCCAGGCGGAGGGCTATCGCACAGTCGCCGTCTACAGCGATGCGGACTGCGATGCACTTCACGCACAGACTGCCGATATCGCCGTAGCCATTGGCGGGCAGACTTCGGCGGAGTCCTATCTGGATATCCAGAAAATTCTCGACGCGGCTAAAAAATCCGGAGCCACCGCCGTCCACCCCGGCTACGGCTTTCTCGCTGAGAATGCGGAATTTGCCAGCGCTTGCGAAGAGAATGAACTGAGTTTTGTTGGCCCGAGTGCCGAAGTCATAGAGCTAATGGGCAACAAACGCAAAGCCAAGGACTTTGTTGCCGCTGCCGGCGTACCCTGTATTCCCGGCTTCCAGGGTGCCCAGGACGACGATACCCTGATCGCCGAGGCGCGGCGCATTGGCTTCCCGTTAATGATCAAAGCCGCCGCAGGCGGTGGTGGGCGCGGCATGCGCCTGGCTCACGGAGACAGCGAACTGGCATCCCAGTTGCGCGCCGCCCGCAGTGAATCCATGAGTGCATTCGGCAGCGACGAATTAATTCTGGAAAAGGCACTGGTCAACGCTCGCCATATCGAAATCCAGGTATTTGCGGATCGTCATGGCAACTGTATTCACCTGGGGGAGCGGGATTGCTCCGTACAACGACGCCATCAAAAAGTGGTCGAAGAGTGCCCTTCCCCAGCGGTCGACACCCAGCTGCGGGAAAGAATGGGGCAAGCCGCTGTCGACGCCGCGCGAGCCTGTGGTTATCTAGGCGCGGGCACCGTAGAGTTTCTACTCTGCCCCAACGGCGAATTCTATTTCCTGGAAATGAACACCCGCTTGCAAGTAGAGCACCCGGTAACAGAAATGGTAACCGGTTTTGACCTGGTAGCTTGGCAACTGGCAGTAGCACGCGGCGAAGCCCTATGCGTTTCCCAGCAACAAGTCACCCAGCAGGGGCACGCCATTGAAGTCCGCCTGTATGCCGAAGACCCGGAACAACAATTCCTGCCCCAGGCCGGAAAAGTACTCCACTGGGTAGCGCCAAAGGGACAAGGAATCCGTATCGACCACGCTTTGAAAAATGGTTGTGAAATTACGCCATTTTACGACCCCATGCTCGGCAAATTAATTGCCTGGGGGCAGGATCGAGAAGAAGCTCGGCGCAAGCTATCCCAGGCCCTGACCCAGTTGGAATTTATCGGCCCCAAAAACAATATCCATTTCCTGCAGAAGATCCTGGCCGAATCACAGTTTATCGCTGGCGATGCCGATACCAGTTTCCTCGACCAAAACAGCACGCTGACATCCGCAGAACCAGTTCCAGCAGTTATTGCAGCCCAAGCCGCATTACTTAATCACTTACACCAAGCCAACCCTCAGGATCGGCGTAGCGGCCGCAGTGACTGGCGCAGTGGCGACAGCAGCGTGCCGATCAACTACCGACTGGAAATTGCAGGACAAACCCTAAACTGTGAACTGCTGGCGTTAGTAGATAATTCTTATCAAATCTCAGTAGGCGACCAGCAGTTCCTGATTCAGTGGGTCCATTTTGAGAAATCACAAAAAGAAAGTGGAGTTTACAGTGCTGAACTCCTGCTGGATGGCGTTAGCCAAAAGAGACTGCTCCTAGCCAACCAAAGCAATCTGCATCTCCTGTTAGACGGCAGGCAATTTCATTTTGTCGATATCACCCACGCCCCGGCCAAATCAAGCCTTAATGAAGGCAGTGGCCGCATCACAGCCCCTATGGACGGTTGCCTGGTGCAGGTATTGGTTGAGCCCAATCAAAGCGTTCAGCGGGGAGACACTATCGCCTTAATGGAAGCCATGAAAATGGAGCACGCCCTGCGCGCAGACCGCGACGGTACCGTAATTAAACTGGGCGCCTGTGAAGGAGACCAGGTACGCGGTGGCCAGCTGTTAGTTCAAATCGAAGCCGCTCCCACGGAAACCGCCAAAATTCCCAGTGACGCTACTTCCTAAAGGAGATCAGCATGTACGATATTGATGCCTCCCGTATGGCAAGCCCCTTTTATGACGAAGGCCATCAGGAATGGCGCACCCAGTTGCGCCGCTTTGTCGACCGCGAAATCAGCCCCTATATCACTCAATGGGACGAAGACGGCCAACTACCCGCCGAGCTTTGGAAAAAAGCCGCAGAAGTTGGCCTTCTGCAGATGAGTTATCCGGAAAACTACGGCGGCATCGAAACCGATGTCTTCCATATGATTGTTGCCGCAGAGGAGTTAGCCCGCCCCGGCGCTGGTGGCCTCTACGCCAGCCTGATGGTCCACGGCATTGCCCTGCCCCCATTACTGCACTATGGCAGTGAGGCCCTAAAAGATCAGGTTATTCCCTCGGTATTACGTGGTGATAAGCATATTTCCCTGGCAATTACCGAACCAGGCGCAGGTTCCGATGTAGCCAATCTCCAGTGCCGCGCAGAGCGTGATGGGGATGTCTATATCGTTACCGGCGAAAAGACCTATATCACCGGCGGCATGCGCGCTAACTGGTTTACTGCTGCCGTGCGCACTGGTGAAGAAGGCTTCGGCGGTATCTCCCTGCTCTTAATCCCTGCGGATACCAAAGGGGTTAGCCGGCAGCTGCTCGATAAAAAGCAGGGCTGGTGGTGCTCTGATACGGCCAGTATCTTTTTTGATCAGGTGCGCGTGCCCGCGAGCAATCTAATTGGCGGTGAGAACCAAGGTTTCTTGCCCATAGTGCACAACTTCAATCGCGAGCGCCTGGGCATTGCCGCTTCCTGTGTAGAATTCAGCCGGGTCTGCTTGCAGGATGCCATTGAGTGGGCCCAAGAGCGCCAAACTTTCGGAAAGCGCCTCGCCAATCACCAGGTGATTCGACACAAGTTTGCCCAGATGCTTCAACGCATCAATGCCACCCAAGCCTATCTGGACCTCTGCGCCTGGGCGGAGCAACAGCATCAGCTCAAGGTAGCCGATATCGCTCTACTCAAAGTCCAAGCCACAGAAACCCTTGAATTCTGCGCCCGGGAAGCGATGCAGGTGTTAGGTGGCGCAGGCTATATGCGTGGCAGTCGGATTGAGCGTATCTATCGTGAAGTGCGAGTGAATGCGATTGGTGGCGGATCTGAAGAAATAATGCGGGATCTGGCTTCCAGGCAGATGGGAATTTAGAGGAGCAGGATAAAAGTCTCTTGCTAAGCCTATTTATAACTCAGTCCCGCATGGGTGTGGGACTGAGTTAGTAAAGATCCTAAATTAACCTTTCTTCTTTTTTTCGATAAAGTCCCTTACCTGTTCACTCAGTACGGCCATAGGGACATTGCCATTTCTCAGAATAATCTCATGGAAGTCCTTAATATCGAAGTCCTCACCCAGTTCATTCTGCATCAGTTCTCGCAAGGCGAAAATCTCGAGGGCACCAGAATCATAAGAGGTAAGCTGCGCAGGCATAACCGCCATTCGGTCCATCAGAGTCCTCGGGCCTTTCGCAAATGAAGCGCCAGAATCCTGCAAAAATTCCGCAACTTTTTCATCACTCCAACCAAGTATATGCATTGCGGTATCCGCTACCATACCTCGCGCAGGCCAAGCACGCCTAAGGATTTTGGTTGATCCGTACTGATACATCCCCGCTTCTTCCGCTAGATGTTCAGAGTACCTACCCCAACCTTCAGCAAAAGCAGAGTTAGACAAAGCATCTTCTATTTTGTGGAACTTTTCCTGCTCCTGTACGAGAGCAATTTGCATATGATGGCCCGGGTATCCTTCATGGATAGTTACCTTCTCTGCAGAAGCGTATGACTCATCCTGGTAGGTTGTCGGGTCATATCCAAATCTTGCCTTTCGCTCCTTAGAGCCCGGAATATAGTGTGCACTGCGACCAGAACCCTGCTCATGTTCAGGGATGGCCTTCACTTCCATTTCTATCAAAGGCATTTCATGGAAAAAGTCTACGGTTAAATCTCTAGACTTATCTACCAAGCGATCAAAAAACTGATGCATTTCATCAGCACTGTTAAATTTCTGAGTTTTATCTTCACTGGCCCTTGCCACTGCCTCAGAATAAGAATCTACTTGATAGAACGCCTTACCTAAGCGAACCACTTCGCTCTTGTTTGCGTTGACAGCACTTAAACCCAACTCAAAAACTTCTTCTGGTGTTCTCTGCAATGTCGTATAAGAACGATACTGGGCCATATAGCATTCACGGCCATTTGGAATCGCATGGATGCCAAGCTCGGCTCTGGCTTCAGGTAAATAGGTGGATTCTAGAAAATTCTTATAATTCACCATTGAGGGGATAACGTGATCTGAAAGTACCTGTTTAAATGCTGCCTCAAATTCCGGGTCCTTAGCTTTCTTCGCTAAACCCAGGAAAGGATGCTCATCAATGGGTACTTGGGTCAAACCATCAACTTGCTGAATGACTCTCTTAACCACACTCTGAGGTGCGGAGTAGCCTTGCTCCAACCCACGGCGGAGATTGGCTATTTCTTGCTCATAGTAACGAGCCGCGTCAAGCCAACGCTCAATCGCATCTGCCCTGTCTTGGGCAGTTTCAACCGGCTGAACCTCCGTCAAAAATCCAAGTATGATATGGGGGCCAAACATATGATCAACAGACCAGAGTTCAGTCTTACAGACCCTTAAGCCAACATTCGACTCCAATCGCTCTTTCAGCTTGAAGTAGAACACTTTCTCTTGATCACTTTTTAGCCCGTTCAAATCTATTTCAGCCAATTTACTGAGAATTTTGTCCTCAGAGGCCGCTAGAGAGGCAGAGTTCGCGGGGGAGTTACTTAAGAAAAGGTTGTGCCTGTCCAGCTCCATATCTGAGAAGTAAGCATATGGTTGGAAATTTTCTAAATATACTTCGGCATACTGATCCGCTAAGCTATGGAGTAACACCGAATCGTCAACGGCTTTCTTATCAGTCACACCAATCTTATTATCGGCAACAGAGCACCCCATAAGAACCGATGAAACTACCAATGCACCTAAACCCGCTCTCTTTACATTAATCATTCTTATTAAGACCACAACATAAAATTAACTAAAAAGGCTTCTAAAAAGAAAACTTCAATTTTCTGTTTTATAGTAAGCACTGAAATAAAATGAGTTTCAACACCCCAAATGCGAAGTATCGGCGAAGCGAGGGTATTGATAGATAAACCCCAAAGATAAAATATATGACTCTTTTGGTTGATAGAGTCAATAGTGGAGAGAAATAGTCATTAGGCTTCGGTTAGACTATTGCTTGTGTCTGAAAATTTAAGATAGAAAATCATCGCAGTAAATGACAAGGAGCATAAGTTAATCTTTAAAAAATCGAGCATTATCTGATTTCATTAAACCTAAAGAAAATACTGCTATTCTTCACCGGCAATAGGTAAGCCCACATAACCATTAACGACAAGTTTCCAAAAATAGCACCCTCAGCACACATATAACCTCTATTCAGTTTATAAAAACATATTCCTTCAAACGTGTTGCTTAGCACACTCTATTACTTTCTCAAATCAGATTTTTCGATTATTTTTCGTGCACGCAGCACCATTGGCCTCCATGGCCAGCTCTTACGGTGCTTGCAGAGCCATTCATACTCAGCATTGCGACTGTTTGAAAGGTTTAGACACCCCTGCAAAGCCACGTCTTGATTTAAAGGCCAGAGGTATCACGAAATTATTCAGAGGCTCTCTTAGTCTCCAGAAAAATTACATCTACTCACTCCCTAACTACCAATTGCTAAACCACCGTACCTATACAAATAAAGTCCACTAAAGTTTACAGCCAGTATCAGCACAGTAGTTAAACTCATTTTCTCTCAACTAATATTTCGCAAGAGAAAAAGTAAATATTAACTATAATTAAGTAGTCATTCCCTTTGATCGGCTACCAAGCCTCAAAGTGGAATACAAAATAAAAAAGACTAGTTTTCTTGAGCAAGCACTATGGATATGCAGTTAAGGTTAGACCAAGCCATCGCAAAGGGAAATGAGAAGCTAGTATTTCCTCACCCGGAATCAGATGATCTCCTTATTAAAGTAATTAGTGATCAGTTTAGAAGAACAATGGATTACAAGTTTTCCATCTCCACTCGGCTACGCCGACTTACTTACTATTGGCCATACATAAAGGAGGTTTCCGAGCACATCTATTTGCGCGAAGGTAAGGTGAAAGATACGCACTTTGTACAAGAATTTAAAGGATTTGTGGATACTAACTTAGGGCTGGGGATTACTGTAAGAGCCGTTAAAAAACATACTGGAGAGTTAGCTGATACTCTTCATAAATTGATCACCAGTCAGGAGTTCAACCAGAAGCATATCGACGGCCTTATTGACCTACTAAAATGGTTAGAGCAGACCTTTATTGTCGTTCGTGACTTACGTACGGTTAATATTGTATGGGATGAGATTAATAGCCATTTTGTGGTTATCGACGGCATTGGTAGCCGCAGACTCCCTTCTCTACGAACGATATCCCGCTTATATAACCAGAGGGCTAACCGCAGGTGCACAGCCAAATTACGTAGACTCGTTAACAAAGAACTTAAAAAATCAGGGTATGAGTTGCTCTTTTAGAGATACATCCAACCCCATATATCCTCTTCTTTGAGATGACAAAGTTATGTTGGCTACATCAGATATTAATATAAAACTTCTAGAAACTACTTCTATTTTGATCAAAAGGATCATGCAAATTAAGCGATGCTTTAGATTCTTACTGTTGTATTTTTAGTAACAATTCTTGACAGCTTGGTTAGGCCTCGCTGGATAAACGCTCCCATGACTGAAGCAAGCCTAGCAAGTAGGTTACACCTAAAGTAAAGCACAATGCTGAACTAACAAGCCAAAAGGTTAATGAGTTATCTGGAAAAGCCGGCATTATAAAGTAAAAACCGAGCGCCCTCACAAGCAACACTAGAGATATAAGTGTAAGCCCTGTGCGTAATAATGGGAGTCTGAGTATATGGCCAACCCCGGAAAAAGCATACGCAGACCAAACTAGCAAAACACTCACAATAATCCCTGTAACTATTGTAGGATAAGAATCTCCAGCTTCAGCCATTTGAGCCATTGCCTCTCCGGCACCTAAAAATCGATACCATTCCGCACCAAACAGAATACAACCAACATGCAACCCTGTAATGATCAGAGTAAGTATTCCCGCCAATCCCAAATAATTAAGCCTACCAGTCATATTTAATTCCTTAGAAAGAGCTAGGCCAGCGCCTGGTAAAGCTAGGGCAACCTCTGGGAGCCCTGTAGGGCCGGAGTATTAAGCATCGAGATGCTAACATTTCTTATTTGAACAAACCATTTCGATAGCCTGCACCGGCGTACCATTGTATTCAGCAGTGAACTCTTTAGTTGTTTCAAATCCAACCTTTTTATAACACTTGATTGCAGGCCAATTAGATTTTGCAACAAACAACTTAGCTTGGCCACTGATCTTTGTTAGCAGAAACTCAAGTATCGACTTCCCTACCCCTTCCCCTCTGGCACTCGGACATACAAACAGAGCTCGAATTTCTTGCTGGAACATTGCGCCATAGCCAAGAATTGTTTCATCTTCGTAGACGTAAATATCTGACTCCCTTAGCGCTGACAGCCTCTTCGCATCTTTTTCCAACGGTAGAAACTCAAATTCCACAGCTTCAAATCTAAGCTCATCTAACTTAGAGAGAGTATAGATCTCCAAGATTCTTGGAAAGTCTGTAGCAATGAACGTTCGAATCATCCTGAGTACTAAATTTTCTAGTGTCTATCAACATTGATTTTTGAACAATGTTATTTCAACTTGATTTTATACGTTGTAAATTTACTGCCATATATTTCAGACTCATGAATATCCTCAGCGATTTTCTCCAAGAACTTATAAATAGGACGAGTGTGATGGAAGTTGACTAATACCTCATCATGATTAAGCTCCCGCGCCCACCTCATTAGATCTTGAAACACTATTCTGCCTACCCCCCAAAACTGGTCATCAATGACAATCGCGATCTCATACTTTCCACATTCTTGTTGAATCCCACACCAACCAGCTAATTCATCATCAACAATAATGGCTCTAACTCTACAACCAGCCTCTTTATCTACCTCTATTTTTGAATGCATCCATTCTGTTACTGTTTTAAGTGTAAATATCTCATGCTCAATCAGATGCTTTCTTGTCTTATGGCCATTTAATATAGGCAGAAATTTGTGCGGATTTACCTCGCTAAATTTTAGATATTCGATAGCTTTCATAGTATTTTCAGCTTTATTGTTCGCAATGGTGTATCAATCCCCATTACCAGCACACCCCTTGTGTAGTTTGAAACGTATGGAATTGCTAAGTTTAGCCCTTGAAAGTTTGTACTTTGATCATAATCACTCCCCTACTAGTTTAATCACTCAATACAATTAGATATGTAATTACTGACATATTTCAGAAAAAACTCCGCTGACAAGACTTGCTAAGTCATCAGGAGCCAGCTCTATTTCAAGCCCCCTGCGGCCCGCACTAATATAAATCGTAGCGTTATTTCTAGCCGAAGAATCAATGATGGTTTTAAGTCGCCTTTTTTGACCTAATGGGCTAACACCTCCTAACACATAACCAGTTGATCTTTCTACATCTGATTTTGGAGCCATTGTGGCTTTCTTAGCGCCAGCAGATTTTGCTAAGAGCTTCATACTGAGCATTGATGAAACAGGAATTATCCCAACGGCCAGCTCTTTGTTTTCCAGGCTAACAACTAGTGTTTTGAAGACCCTAGACTCGTGCACCCCTAATTTTTCAGCAGCCTCCAATCCGTATGATTCACTCGATGAATCATGCGTGTATTCATGTACTTTATGAGAGATTTTAGCCTTCTTGGCCATAGAAATCGCTGGTGTCATTTTACTCCTGAGCCTCTAATATCCGTAACTGGGGCGACAGGCAAGTAGCATTACTATCTCACTGAAAACCAAAGGTCTGCTACAACCTATTAGTATTTATGCCTTGCCATACCTTATCAATTAGCCACCATAACAGATTGCAGCTCTCAAACGAATGTAGCAATCGAAATCTGATAATGTAAATATGAAGAAATCTATAGAACCCTGACCGATGAGTTTAGAGTAGAATTTTTACGGCTGAGAAGGTTTCCATAGATACCAAAGGAACCCCCCGCTAAGTTTCTTTCCTAATCTTTTAGATTCAGCCCTTACATTACCTAAAATTTTATACAGCCCAATGCTGAAAATTCGCATCAGGTATTCCTAGTGCAGCACATAAGCGAAATAAAACTGCGATTACTAATTTTATATTAAGAGGACTGATTGATGCGTGGTATCGCCCAACGTACAACCCCTGCAATCCATAGAAACCCTATAAGGCCCCCTAAATAGACATTCATAGTTCCCCCCGGGGCTATAAAGCCTTTGTGACCGAATACAGTAATCGTCTCAATTGCCTGCTCTACAAAGAAAATGATACTGAGCCATGTAAGCCAACGCGGGATCTCAACATATTTATCAAACCCTACAACAAGGAAAGCTACCGCCATCGCAGTTGTTGACCCATTCACCAAAGGTCCCCAATAAGAAGATATGTCAAAGAGTGTGCGAGCAACTGCAGGCTCTAATCCTTCAGGATGCAGTGCCAATCCTGCCCATAGCCAAGCCTGCACCTGGGCAGTGATAGCAAACCCTAGTACACCTGCCAGAAAGATATACCTACTCGGCTTTGGTAACAGAGCTGAAACCTGCCCACCAAAGATAGCGAGGCCAAGAGAAAAGAAAGCGGCTGTCCAAGCATAAAATCGAGCATTCGATCCATTATTTAAAAACCAATGGACTATTTGCTCACCACTAGAATCGATAGTTGGATACGAGCTGCCTAATGCGACAAAACCGGCCACATAAAATGCACAAGTAATCAATATATTTATCAGTAAAATCTTTGACGGTTTTATGCTCATATAGGGCAGCCCCTTATGAAACGTGAAACATCACCATTTATAGACCTCTGTATCATAAATGATAACCACCCAGCCTAATAGAGATGTAATGACAGTCGCTTTAGCCGTCTATATTATCCTCCTGCGGCCTCTTAGCCAGATATAGGTTACACCACTTCGCCTATTAGTAGAATTCATATGGGGCTTAGCTTACAAGAGGCGGCTTAGTCTGGTTTTTTACTCTCCATACCACCCTTTCTAATCGAATTAGGTAAGCGCGCCTGTAGACAGCATAACTACCCCAAGCAGCACCAATTGAAGCGACACAGAAGATAATATAAAAGCTTGATAACGCTTGATACCTTACCATAAAGCTAACGGCAGTAAGCATACATAGAGCTGCCACACCAGCCACTTTCATTTTGCCGGTAATTATCGCATAACCTCTATAAACAGAAGAGTGATATAGCCCGCAAACTACCGAAACAACAATACATAAAATCAACCCCTCAATATCAAAATTAGGATTAGCCAAAACAATGAAGGGGAAAAGACACCCTGAAGCGGATGAAATTTTTTCTCCTTTAAAGCCAGCCTCCTCCCAAAAAATACTGTAAAGATGATTGGGATCTCGCTCTGACTCAGTTGACGCCTTTAACCAAAGCGGAATCAAAAAAATGACCCCAAACAGACCTAGGACAAGAAGACCAAATAAAATCACCCCAAGTAAAATATCATTCATAATCTAATTTGTACTTAAAACCTCAGGCGCCCACAGCTAAGAACTAACAACATAGAGTGCTGCTATCTGGTGACGATATTTATTAACTTATCAGCAGGATTCAACATGAAGCCTCCACTCAGGTGAATAGCGCGAGTAACTATAGTCTTCTGAGTATTCACTGATATAACTGTACCCGGGAACTCGCCCAGATACTTTGACCAGAAACTGCTGAAAGTTAGCAAGGATATCACCACTTCCGTATACTCTTAAAATGTTCCGGCTATTCCAATCATCCATTGAGAAGTAGTCGTTAGCCCTGTTCTGAAGAGCCGTAAAAAGCTCCTCTTTTGTTTCATCACAAATAATCTCGATTGATATTTCTGACTCAGACATCATGAGCATTGGCTTATTTGAACTAATAGCTATTCCAACAATATCAGCGAGCCGCAAGTAATCCTCTGAATTCGCATATAGGACAAGATCATCAATCAACCCACTTGACTGGAACATTTGTCTTGCTTCTATTTTCACTACTTTTCACCTAAATCAACTACAAACGTTAACCAGAACTTGACTACCCGACCCCGGTAGGCCTGTGCACCAGATAATATCAACAACAAATATTGATATTCCGATTTTGGATAACTCACCCAGAACTTCCAACTCAGTGAAGGTCAATCAAGATAGCCACTTAAATAAGGGAAACTGAACCCAATATAGTTTATCAGCGTCTTCCATCACAAAAATGGCAGCCAGGTAAAATGTATTATTCATTTCCATTTCGATCTTTATTATTCGAACTTAATGACAAATCGTCTCACTTGCGAATTACTTCATGCGCCTTCGAAAATCCGAAGGGCCTTCTCACCCAGCCAAACCATAAAACCAAAGATTAGGCAGCTAATACCACCACCAAGCACTGCGGAAACCAATGCACTAATACCGTGTACTTGCTCACCATTTGCGATGATTGTTCCAAAACCAAAAAATCCTAGAATACCAAGAAGCAACCATAACAACCCAATACTGCAACAGCATGCTAAAAAGCAACGTTTGAAAGTAAATGTGTTTTGACTTTCATCCATCGCCCCCTGCAAAGGGGTGGATCCAGACAACTTCACAATCTGAGCATTTAGCTCTTGAATCTCCACTCTCTTCTTGGATAGTTCAGACTGAAGCTCACTATATTTTTCTCGGTACTTTTCCTGATCTATTCCATCAATAGCTTCTTGCAACTCTTGAATGGTGTAATCTTCAACTTTCTTCATAGTTAACACGTCATTTATCTCAGCTTTTACAAATGGCAGGAGCGCATCACAATATAATATATGGAAAATTAATTTAGCCCCCAAGCACCCCTCAATTCTTAATCAAGCCCCTCCAGCTTTTCTTTAAACTCTTGATCTATCGCAGCTAATTGCGGAAGTATAGATTGAACCTGACCCTCTGATATCTTTGTTATGCCCGCCACAATCTCTGGAAAATTTTTCAAAAAAGCCTTTCCTTGATCACTTTTATAGAATGCCAGTATACTTTTCAGCTCTTCTTCCGAGAATACACTTGCGTACAAATCTGCATACTGCCTCTTTACTTCCTCGGACTGAAAAGTAGAGAAGAGTAGATTATTGATTTCTTCCATGTACTCCCTTATTAATGGCTTGGCTTTTTCAGGAATATCGAACTGCTCCAATTGACGAATTTGCATAGCACTTAGATTCCGAACTATAACATCCGTTTGAGAATCAAAATCCATAATCGCCATCAACTCCATAGCCAAATCAACCTTAGGCTGCTGAGCAGACACCCCCATAGAAATAAACGCAACCAAAAATAATATACTTTTCACTTTAACCTCTATACTTCACCTTGAAAATTAAACACATCAATCAATTAAACTGTTAAGATACTGAATTAATACCTCATGCTTATTATCTGGCACAACCTTAACAAACCTCACCAGTCCAAACAGTGAGCCTTCGGGCCCTAAGAACCCATCCATAAAATATTCACATATTTGACTAACATTATTTCTTTGGCCGAAGGGCACATCTTCAAACTCCTGAATATATCCAGCCACAATTTTAAATACCGGAAAAATATTTTTGCAGGAAACCCCTGCAATTCCTTCTAGAATATTATCTTTCCTTTTTTGTATTATTCATAACCAACCACCAATGACGTAGCACCCAGCGAATGCGATCTCCCAGTGAGGTCAAGGGTGCAACAGAAAATCCAGCGCTCTACTTTGGCTTGTTAGTCATTAACCGTCCGAATGAATCTCTTTGGGTCCGAAGGATATAGTCTAAGCTCTTTTCTCTGACCATTTTTTTCATATAAGAGCAAAACTCCCACCGAACACTTCTCAACTTTTACAAGATCTATTTTCTTCAACTGGCACTCACACCCCCAAATCTCTGGCAAGAAAAATAGCGAAAATGGAAAGTGAGGGCCAATTTCTATTTCTCTCTCTGTGATTTTAATCCACAAGCAATTACTAGCCCCGCCAAGCACTCGAAAGATACTTAATGAGCAACCTGAAACCCACTTATCCACATAAGTTGCACCTTTCATACTAGGTCGAAATATATGCTTCCCGTTTGCTTTTCGAAAAATAATGGAGAAAAAGAGGACTATTAATACTTCCATACGCTTTATATCAGCTAGCAATTAACTCTATGCAGACGCTCTTATAACACCCTTCTCTACATCTCTAACCGGCTTAAATAGCAGAAATAAGAGCTTCAGCAAATGAAAGCTATCGACGATAGAGTCACCTGGTAGACAGATAACACCGGCTCTTTACATATTCGCTTTCTTTACTTTAGATAAAACTGCTAATTTCATTAAAAATCAATGAGTTAGCCCACTTCCAAGTGCGGCAAACAGACGAAGCTGGTTTTGGCTTTAGATACCTTGAGCGGATTAGGCTAAAAAGCAGGCTAGATGTCAACTTATAAACATATCTAAGCTGGCGTTTACAATTGATAGCAGGTGAGTTAACTGGGATATATTTTCACAAATATGAGATTTAATAAAAAATTAATTCAAGTGGCGATTTAGACTGGCTTTAGAGGAAAGACTTCACCTAATCTCAACGAGCAGATTTCTGCTCGCTGAGTACTTTTTCACTTGTCAGTTTTTGAGTTCAAAAAGTACGACCCGAAATACGCTTAGCTGCATCTAGGGCGAAATCTTTATAGTCTGCTTCCACTTGCGCCATCTCCAGCTCATATTGAAATTGCTCTTTGCGAGGGAGTGCTTTCCATTCTTTTAGAATTGGAATATGGCTGGTTTTTTCTGCAATGGTGTAGAAAGCAACAAACTCTTCTCGCACACTATCTTCCACCTGAAGCGCATCCAGAAGTACGCGGATGCGAATGGAAGCTTCGGTAAGCCCTACTCCATCATCCAACAGGGTGCGGGCAATAATCTGGATGCTGTCGTTTACTCTTTCGCGCTGATCTTCGGCAGCTTGCTCTAACTCCGCCAGTTGTTCGGCCTGTTTCTTTTGCGCTACTGATAGTTTGCGTAGATAGTAGCCAGCCACAATAGCGAGAGCAAAAATGATTACTGCTGCAAGAATAAGCAACCAGGTTGGGAAAACGGTCATTAAAAGTACACCTTAAGCAATGCCAGCCCGATACTGGCAGTAACAACAGAAAGCAATGTGCTGAGCCCCACAATATTCGCCGTAAGCTGGCTGTTCCCGCCCATCGCATGGGCCATTACAAAGGCCGAGATCGCACAGGGAGCACCCGCCATCAGGATCAAATATCCCAAGTACTCAGGGCTCATGCCCAATGCCAAACCAATCAACAGGCAGACAATCGGGGCAACAACCAGTTTAAGTAATGAGGCCGCCAGCGCCGTAGGGGAACTGCGCATCAGTGTTCGCATTTTCATACTGGCACCAATACAAATAAGCCCCAATGGCAAGCCCACAGATGCAAGATACTGAATGGTATCGTGCAGCACCTCCGGCAACCTTACAGCCAACAAACGGCACACAATGGCTGCGATTACACCGAGGATAAGAGGGTTCTTGACCAGCTCCCACAGCATCACCCGCCAGCCAAATTTTCTGTCCTTATTGTAAAGCACGAAAAGAGCGACGGCGATAACATTAAACTGAATCGTAAGTGCCGCGACCAACCCTGCGGAATTGGAAACACCCTCACTTCCGTAGGCTTTTTCGATCCAGGCAAGGCCGACAATCGCCACATTTCCACGAAAGGCTCCCTGGATAAATGCACTGCGATCCATTGGCGCTACCGGCCGCGCCAGCAACCATGCCAACGGGAGCATTACAAAAGTGCCGAGAACCCCTGCTACCAGTAGGTCTATTTCTTGCGCGGGGCTGGTATCCGAGGAATAGATATTAATAAAAAGCAGTGCCGGCAAGGCTACGTGGAAAACAAGCCTTGAAGCATCATCAATAAAGCTGTCCCGAACTATCCCTTTATACTTGAGCAGGTATCCGCCAATAATCATCAGGAAAATCGGCCCTGTGACTGATAGCGCGAATACAAGATTTTCCATAAAAAGTTATTCTTCCGCAGCAGTTTCCTCAGCCTGTGGCAAACCCTTTACCTCGGGCTGATCCGCTCGTTCCCTTAAGTCCGCAGAGATCTGTTTACGGGTTTTAGCACCCAGCTTGCGCAAGCTGTCGATACGCTTCACCGCATTACCACGCCCTGTCGCCAGTCGCTTGTAAGTCTGCTGGTAGGCGTCATCCGCTTGGCGTAAGCGGTCACCAAGAACGTCCAGTGACTCCAGCACCATAGCAAACTGATCGTGCAGCTTGCCGGCTTCGTCAGCGATTTTTTCCGCGTTCTTGTTTTGTTTCTCGTAGCGCCAGATATTCTCGACGGTACGCAGGGTCGCCATCAGGCTGGTGGGGCTCACCAGGACAATTTGCTTCTCATAAGCGAAACGGAACAGGTCCGGGTCCGCCTGCATCGCCAACATATACGCAGCCTCAATAGGCACGAAAATAAAGACGAAATCCAGGGTGCGCACACCCTCCAGCTGCTCGTAGGCTTTCTTGTTAAGGCCGGTGATATGGGCGCGCAGGGAATTCACATGCTGTTTCAGGGCTTGGGTGCGCTCCTCATCGGTTTCCGCCGAGCTGTAGCGCTCGTAATCCACCAGGGAGACCTTGGAATCGATAATCAGGTCTTTGTTTTCCGGCAGGCGCACAATCACATCTGGCTGGCGCCTGCGGCCATCACTCGTCAGCGTGACTTGCGTTTCGTATTCGCGACCCTTCTGCAAGCCGGACTCCTCCAGCAAGCGCTCCAGCACTACTTCACCCCAGTTACCCTGGATCTTGCGATCTCCTTTCAGGGCCGAAGTCAGGTTCAGGGCCTCATCACTGATGCGCTGGGTTTGCTCGCGCAACGCTTTAATCTGCCCCAGCAGGCTGTTGCGCTCAGCATTTTCGCGATCGTAGACATGTTCTACTCGCTTACGGAAATCCCCCAGCTGGCGCTCCAGCGGATCGAGACTTTTGCGCAGGCTGTCTTCACTGCGGCGCACGAAGCTCTGCTGCTTCTCTTCAAAAATCCGGTTGGCCAGATTCTCGAACTGCTCACCCATGGCAATACGCATTTGCTCCATCAGCTTGCGCTGCTCCGCCAGGGCCGCCTCCCCTTTTTCTACCAGTACCTGGCTGCGGGTCAGCTGTTGTAACTTAGCCGCCAGCTCACCGCGCAGCGTATCCACCTCTTCACCCAATTGAGTTTCCCGCTCGCGGCTGGTATCCAGGCGTGCCTGTATGACTTGCTGCGCCGCTAAAGTTTCTCTCTGAGCTGCTACCGCCTCCTGCTGCGCTGTTTGCGCTTGCAGGATTCTTCTGCGCCCAGCAGAACGGCCCACCCAGAAAGCGAGCCCCAGCAAGATCAACAAGGCGATAGCCGCCAATAGCGCGTGATCGGCGTTCAATTGCAGCGGGAACGCTGGCATATAGAGGTACTCCCAGACCCGGAATAGAAGTGTGAAGCAGGCTTCTGCTCAGACCAAGCGCCCGCAATCGACATACCCACTACTAGCCGTGGGCGAGGCGGCCATTCTAACAGCTTGGCCAGGGAAAGTACTCTTAACCCCAATGAAGCCTACCGAGGATGCGTGGCGCAGCAGTAACTTACAAAGGGTTTTAGGGTATTCTTGGAGGATTGGTTTCGATGTTGGTACTCCAGAACGCATGCACAAACACAGCGCCCACCCAGATAGCCCAGCCCCCAGCGCCCTGATCTTTGATTCCGGCGTGGGCGCCATCAGCATTGCGCGGGAGATCCGCCGCCTGATGCCGGGCCTGACCTTGCACCTGGGTGTGGACAACGGATTTTATCCCTACGGCAATAAAAGCGAAGAGGAGCTGCGCCCGCGGATCGTCCAGCAGGCCCAGGCCATGATGGAACACTGCGGGGCCGATATTTTAGTGGTGGGCTGCAATACTGCCAGCACCCTGGCCTTGCCCCAACTGCGCGAATCCCTGAAGAAACCCGTAGTGGGCGTTGTGCCCGCGGTGAAACCCGCCGCTGCCGCCAGCCGTTCCCGCACCATTGCCCTGATTGCCACCGAAGGCACCGTAAACCGCCGCTACACCCGCGAACTGATCGAGCAATTTGCTAACGGCAACCGGGTAATTAATGTGCCCGCACCGGAGTTGGTGCATCTGGCGGAAAGCAAACTGCGCGGCGAAGCCATCACCGCAGAGGATTTGGAGCCGGTCTTGCACCGCGTATTCCACACCGCCGGCGGTAACCAAGTGGATATTGCCGTATTGGCCTGCACCCACTTTCCCCTGCTGCGAGAAGAACTGGACCAGTTCGCCCCTCGCTCAATCCAATGGCTGGATTCCGGCGAAGCCATCGCCCGGCGAGTGCGCTGGTGGCTGGAAGAACTTGAGCTGATACTGCCGGATGCCCCAAATACTGGCCGCCTGATTACCAGCACGGTTGACCTAACCGGCAATATCGAACGGGCCTTCCGCGAGTTCGCCCCGGTTGCCGAACCCCTCGCATCCAACAACTAAGATCGCCAAAATGATGAGAACTGCGCACCTGGGTTGACAGTTCCGTCACAAACCGCGACCGTTCCCCGAATAACAAGCCCTAACCGGTACCCGAATTCATGCTGAAGCCGGCATTTCCCGCTCTCGAAATATTTGCGCAGCTTCCCCCCGGAGGACTGCTGCTCACCCCCAACAACCGTTTGCGCAACCGTTGCCAACAGGTGTTTGCCGCGCAGCAGTCGCCCGGTGCCTGCTGGATGCCGCCGCCGGTGGAATCCCTGCGAAGCTGGCTGGACAAGCTCTGGTTCCAGCTGCAACAACGCAACTGGCAGCCCGCCTTGCAGCAGGTATTGAATCGCGAGCAGCGGCAGTTACTCTGGCAACGCGCCCTGGATGAGTCCCTGGACCGGCAACTGCTCAACAGCCAGCAACTGTGCCGGGATGCCGATAGCGCCCTGGCGCAGCTGCTCCAATGGCAGCTGATTTCCGATCTCTCGCAAATAGATGAAGCGCTAACTCCCCTACTGGAACAGTTCGCACTCTCTATGCGTAGCGACGAGCTGCCGCTGTGCGTCATGATCAAAGCCTTTGCCACTGAGCTTCAGGCCCACAGCGCCATCACGCCAGACCAGCGCGATCAATTGATCCTGCGCGCATTCCAGGAAGGCATTCTGGAACCCGTCGCGCAAATTGATACCGCCGGCTTTGCCCAGATTTCGCCCCTCGCCAATGCCCTGATTCACGCAGGTGCCGCAAGCGTTTTCGAAAGGCCGGGAATCTCCCAGCAGAGCGAACTGTCCGCAGCCGCCTGCGCCGATTTAGATGAAGAACTCTACCAAGCAGCTCTTTGGGCCGGGCAAAAGCTCGCCGAAAACCCCGGCCACAGCGTAGGCATAGTGGTAAACAATCTGGGCCAGTGCCGCGCGCAGGTGGAAGCGGTATTTTCCCGTGTGCTCGAACCCCAATACCTGGACCCGCAGCAACCGCGCTACACACTGCCGTTTAACTTCTCCGCCGGTACGCCCCTGGCACAGACACCGGTCGGCAGCGCCGCCCTACAATTGCTATCGCTGCTGCAAGACGAATGGGATTACCCCCAATTGCAAAATATCCTGTTCAGCCCTTTCTGGGGTGACGACAGTGAAACCTGGCTGCGCAGCGCCCTGTTTCGCCGTTTACAAAAACTGGAACTGCGACGCATCGACGGCGCAACCCTGCGCTACTGGGCCGAGCGCAGCGCAGAAGTCCTCCACTTGGAATCACCGCAACTGCCCCGCCAGCTGGAACAAATGGCCGAACGCGCCCGGCGCTGGCAGCGAGCGCCCGCTGAAATTTGGGCCGCGCGCTTTTCCGAAACACTTACTGCATTAAATTGGCCCGGCAACCGCAACCCGGACAGCCAGGAATACCAGCAGCTGATGCAATGGGAATCCATCCTGGAAGAGTTCGCCGCACTCAGCGCCTGCGGTGGCAACCTTACTCTCACCCAGGCCCAGCAATTGCTGCGTCAGATTGCCAGCCGCACCCCCTTCCAAGCGGAAACCCGCGATGGCCCCCTGCAAATTCTCGGGGTACTGGAAGCCGGCGGCCTCGCCTTCGATCACCTGCGCCTGGTCGGCTTCGGCCAGCAGCAATGGCCGCCGGCACCGGCACCCAATCCGCTGCTGCCAATTCAATGGCAAAAACACTGGAAGATGCCCCGCGCCAGCGCCGAGCGGGAATTGGAACTGGCCCGCGAACTCACCGCCGACTTGCTCAATGCCAGCGGCGATATCGTCGTGAGTTACACCTGTGAAGAAGACGGCGTTCAGCAGGGACTGAGCAGCTTGTTTGAAAGCCCGCAACAAGCCCAGCACTTTGCCGAAGGCGCCCTGCACAATCACTACAGCCAACTGGCGCAAGCCTGCCAGCTGGAAAAAATCGAAGACAAAAAGCTACCGCCACTCACCCCCGCCGAATGCGAGCGGGTGCGCGGCGGTGCCTCTGTGCTCAAGGCCCAAGCCCTGTCCCCGCTAAATGCGCAATTGCGTTTCCGCCTCGGCGCCAGCAGTTTTACCCAACCGGATATCGGCCTCGGCCCCGCCGAGCGCGGTAATGTGGTGCACCAGGTGCTGGCGGAATTCTGGCAACAGTGCGGCACCCTCACACAACTGCAAGCCATGGACGACGAGCAACGCCAAGCGCAAATCGAACGCGCAGTGGAGCGCTCCCTCGGCAGTGTGCGCAAAAAATACAATCACCTGCCGATCGGATTTTGGGCCATGGAAAAGCAGCGCCTGGAGCGCCTGCTGCAACAATGGCTGTCCGTCGAACTGGACAGGCCCAATTTCTCCGTAGAAAAAGTCGAATGGGAACAAGCCGTGGAAATCGGCGGGCTGCACTTTAACCTGCGCCTGGACCGATTGGATCAACTCGCCAGCGGCGAACAACTGGTAATCGATTACAAAACCGGCGTCCCCAGTATTCGCGACTGGCTTACCCAGCGCATCCGCGAACCCCAGCTGCCGCTCTACGCCCTCTTCCAACCGGACGCCCACGCCATCGCCTTCGGCCAGGTGCGCAACGGCGACTGCAAATGGAATGGCTGCGGAGACCTGGAGCACCCCATCACCGGCATTAAAGCCGTGGGCGATACGGAAAAGGAATCCCCCTACGGCACCTGGAGCAATCTGGTGGAGCACTGGCGCTACAGCCTGGAATCCCTCGCCACCGAATATCGCAGTGGTGTAGCCACCCTCGCCTTTGATCGCCCCACCGATAACAACAGTGAACTCTGGCCCCTAAACCGCTGGCCGGAAAGGGAGCAAATAACCGAATGAACGAAGTTGTGACCACTCCCGCCCTGCGCCGCCCCATCGATGCCGACGCCCGCAGCCAAGCCCTGGATATCAGCCGCAGCTTTGCCGTATCTGCCCCGGCAGGCTCCGGTAAAACCGGCCTGCTCACCCAGCGCGTATTAAAGTTGCTCGCCGCCTGCCAACAACCGGAAGAAGTGCTGGCCATTACCTTCACCCGCAAAGCCGCCGGTGAAATGCGCGAGCGCCTGATCGACGCCCTGCACAGCGCCCGCGACCAAGCCCGGCCAGACAACCCCCACGATGCCATCACCTGGGATTTGGCCCGCGCCCTGCTGGAGCGGGATCGCGAACTGGAATGGGAATTGCTGCAAACACCCCAGCGCCTGCGCATTCAAACCATCGACGGCCTCTGCCGCAGCCTCGCCAGCCAACTGCCGATCGAAAGCGGCCTTGGCGCACCGGGTGAACCCCTGGAGCGCACCCAAATCGCCTTCGAACTGGCCGTGGTGAACCTGCTCAAACACCTCGATGGCGAAACCCCAGATGCAGACCTACAGCAACTACTGCTCCACCTGGACAACGACCTGGGCCAGCTCAATAAGCTACTGCGCATTTTGTTGGACAAGCGCGAGCAATGGCTCGGCCCACTTTTGAGCGTTAACTTCGATGGCGCCCAGGACTATTTCCATTTTGTTATCGACGAACTGGTAGCAGAAAAACTGCAAGATCTCACCACAGCCCTCGGCAGTGTCGCCGGGGAACTGCTGGAGCTGGCCAGTTATGCCGGCGGCAATTTACAAAAGGAAAACCCCAGCCACGGCCTGTGCCTCTTCGCCGAACTGGACGATTTCCCCAGCACAGATAGCAGCGGTCTGCCCGCCTGGCTCGCCCTCGGCAGCCTGCTCCTCACCACCACCGGTGATCTGCGCAAAGGCGGCGGCATCAATAAAAAACTCGGTTTTGGCCTGCCGGATAAAAAAGATCCCGAACGCCCCATCGCCGAAGAATACAAACAGCGCATGAAAGACCTGCTGGCAGAACTGGCCGGCAACGAACCGCTGCTCTCCGCCCTGCGGGAAGTGGGCAAGCTTCCCAGCGGACTGCAACAGAGCCAATGGCAACTGCTGCAAGGGCTCGCCCAGGTACTGCCCAAATTGGTCGCAGAATTAAAGCTGGTCTTCCAGCAGCTGGGCGCCACCGACTATACCGAAGTGGCCCAAGCCGCATTGATCGCCCTGGGCGATAGCGATAACCCCACAGACCTGGCCCTGAAACTGGACCTGCAAACCCAGCATATTCTGGTGGACGAGTTCCAGGACACCTCCCACACCCAGCTACAACTGCTGGAAAAACTCACTACCGGCTGGCAGCAGGGAGACGGCCGCACCCTATTTATTGTCGGCGACGGCATGCAGTCCTGTTACGGCTTCCGCAATGCCAACGTGGGTATTTTCCTGGATGCACGCGAACGCGGTATCGGTGAAGTGCCCCTGGAAGCCCTCGACCTCCAGGTAAATTTTCGCTCCGAAAGTGCGGTAGTGAACTGGGTCAACGAGACTTTCCAAAGGGCTTTTCCGCAAGCGGACAATATCGGTCGCGGCGCTGTGCGCTATCTGCAATCCGAAGCGTTTAAAGGCAGCAAATGGGCCGAGCCCTCGGTGAATTTCTACGGCTGCATCGATGACGAAGACCGCAACCGCGAAGCCACTCAAGCGGTTGAGCTGGTGCAGCAATTACAAGCGCAAGATCCGGAGAGCCGCATCGCTATTCTGGTGCGCAAGAAAAAACATCTACAAAAGATTTTGCCAGCCCTAAGCGCCGCCAATATCGCCTTCCAGGCCCCAGAGCTGGCGCCACTCGCCAGCAAAATGGTGGTGCTGGATTTACTCAGCCTCACCCGCGCCCTGCTCGATCCCAGCGACCGAATCAGCTGGCTGGCCGTACTCCGCGCCCCCTGGTGCGGACTGCTATTGCCAGACCTTTACACCCTGGCCAACTGGGGCAATGGGGATATCACCGCAACCGATACCAGCGCACGCCCATTATTAATGGCCTTGGAGGAAGTGGAAGATATCGCCCTGCTCAGCGACGAAGGGCGCACGCGCCTGGCCCAAGTGGCCCCCAAACTGCTGCACGCCTGGCAACAGCGCGGCCGCAAATCCTTGCGCACCTGGATTGAAGGGCTCTGGCTGGAACTGGGCGGCCCCGCCACCGTCGCGCAAAAATCCGACCTGAATAATGTGCAGGATTTTCTGCAATTATTAGAAGCCTTCGATACCGGCGGAGCCATTACCGACTGGCAACAGTTCACCCTCGCCCTGGAACAGCTCTACGCTCGCCCCGCCCAGGATGCCAAAGTGCAGGTGATGACCATTCACAAATCCAAAGGGCTGGAGTTCGAACACGTACTGATCCCAGGCCTGGACCAGGGCGGAAAACCCGGCAGCGACCAACTGCTGCGCTGGAGCGAATGGCTCAACCGCGAAGGCGAAAGCCGCTTCCTGCTCGCTCCCAAAAACGCGCGCGGCGGCCGCGACCCGGTTTTTGAATACCTGAAGCACGACAACAGCGAACGCGAACGTCTGGAAGGCACCCGCCTTTTGTATGTAGGCTGCACCCGCGCCATCCGCTCACTGCATCTTTTAGCCTGCATCAACCGGGATGAAAAAAAGGGCCACCTAAAAGCCCCCGGCAGCGCCGCCCTACTCGCCGGCATCTGGCCCAGTGTTTTGCACCACCAGGAAAGCGACTGGTGCCACTGGCTGGAAGCGGAAGAACCCCTGCTCAACCAGGGCGAAGCCAGCAGAGATCACGACTACCTACTGCGCCTGCCCAACCAATGGCAACCCCAAGCCATGCCCCGGCAGGAATGGCTGGCCCAATACCGCATGCCAGACTACCAACCCAAAACCGAGGAAGAAGACAATACTCCCGAACTGGGCCAGGTAGCCCTGCGCTGGTTAAAACACGCCGGCACCATAGCCCACGAAACCCTAGCCACCATTGCCGAGACCAACATTAACGACTGGACACCCAGCAAACTGGAAGCCCAACGCCCCCTATGGCAACTGCGCCTAAAGCAATTGGGGCTATCCGCCACCAGCCTGGACCGCGCCGCCGAGAAAGTGGAAATCGCCGTACGCAACAGCCTCAACTGCCCCACCGGCCGCTGGCTCTTAGATGGTTCACTAAGGGAATCCGCCTGCGAACTGGAACTCCACAGCGGCGGCCGGCAGTTACGGCGCTCCATTGTGGACCGCACTTTTATCGACAATGAAGGAACTCGCTGGATTGTCGATTACAAAACCGCAGAGCCCAGTGGCGAGGAAAACCAGGAAGAGTTTATTGCGGCTCAGCTGGAGCAGTATCGGAATCAGTTGGAGAATTACCGTAAGCTCTTTTATGCGCGGGGGGAGCGGAATATTCGGTGTGCGCTGTATTTTCCGTTGATGCAGAGGTTGGTGGAGTTGGATTAGGGTGCGCTAGGCATAGTGCAGGGCTCGCACCTGCACTTTTTATATAGTGGTAAGAAATAGGCCATCTCCGAAACTACGCCTATTAGGTTTGACCCAAATCGTGCGCAACAGAAACCTGATTTACCTGGTTCAGCCAGGTACCCGTAGCAAATAAGTCATATAGTATTTGAAAACTATCAATCTTCCTCACTTCAGCTAGAGAAATACCGATAAATCTTTAAAGCAAGAAATGGAATGAAAAATACTGCTACAAAAATATGTCTTTCTCCCATAGTTATGCCAAAACTATCAATATAGATTGGCAAATGCTTTTCAAGAGAATAGAAAATAACGGCAACCAAAACCAAAGAAGCCGTCAAAATTAATGACTCAATATTATATTTCTGTTGAGTTAGCTTAAACTTACTAGCCAAAAAATTGCTTACAAATAGACCTGCAATTAAAACAGGAAATTTTATATATAGGACCTCTTCATTTACAAGCAACATACAAAACATGAACGGCAATATTGATAAGCCGACAGCTTTGATGAAAATAACTTCTTTTCGTATATATTTCCCCATCAATCAAACCTCTTCAAAAATCTAACAAAACTCACATAGTTTAAGGCCGCCAAAACACCTAGCGGATTTAATCAGCCTCTCTTTATGGGTCACAACAGAGCTGGTCGAACAATCCTTAAACCAAATGGCATATTCTTTTGACAACACAGATTTATCTCTGGGCCTTTTATGTATCCCATCACCTAAAGATCAATCTCTATGTAGATAAGTATGCCTTTCAAGCTTATATATTTTCATACAATCTAATTGCAATTTGTATGCACAGAGTTCCCTACAGGCTTCACTATACAATTAACACTGTTATTCTGACTTTGAGCCCACGCAGACCAAAGAGCTGCTATAGCAGAGTTTTGCGCTGCATTAGCTTGTTGCTGTTGAGCTCTTATTGCTTGTAATTGGAGTGCAAACTGTAAGTCTTTATCTAAATTAGCATGCGATGATTGTCGATTTATGGATATATTATATTCTCCTGTTGCACTACCACATAGTTTAATAGGGTCAACAATCGAGATTGCCCCACTAACCCATTGAGCCCGAAACCCCTTAACAAGATAACAACCCTCGGAGTCTATATGTCCCTCCAAAGCATCAGGATTGTAAACCACAGAAACAGGGGTCATCCCATAGGGCTTTTCTGTGTCTATTTCTGTGATGTAAGCACCCTCTGGCTGAGAAAAAATGACCATAGTTGCTTGATTAGAGCAGCCACAAAGAATAGACAATAGCGAAATCATACAAATTATTTTTATCACACTAAGTCTCCGCATTTCTTAGAAACCCCTATCTAAACTCTCAGTCACAGTCTAAATCAAATTATAGGTTCTCTCTTGAACAGCATCCTAAATCTACTTCAGGGCTTTTTAAATTGGATCTCATCAATGTCACTTCAGTACCTCACACAATAAATCTAATAATAAATCGAAGACTTCGAAAGTGAAATATAGGCGCAGAAATAATCTTATTGGAATTTATTAGGTTTTTCCCCGCGTCCAAGCCGCGTAAAATCGATAAACATCTATCAGCATTGTAGGCCATGGCTAAAACTGATTCTTAAAGGCCTGCATCGCAAGAGGCTCAAAGAATTTTCTAACAGAGTCATGCCGTCAAAAGGGGAACAGTAACTTGAAGTAAGAATAGAGAAAAGGCACTGACCCAAGGTGCTGCAACACCAGGGGCCAGCTAACCAAATTGATAAACACACTATCAAGATGGCTGTATGCATACTACGCTAGAAACCCGCTCGTCTTCAATAAAGTGGAGCACAATCAGCAGCTTGGAGCGACTCCCCAAGCTCTGGGAGCCTAGCGCCCGCCTTTTCCTATTCTGCGCCCACCGCCCCCGCGCCCCACCCCACTCTACCTCCAGGCATCACTTACCAAGCTTCCCCACCAAGGAATGCCCACCCACAGCTTGAGTATCGCTAGGAAACAAACATGCTGATCCTAAAGCGCCGAACTGGCGAAAACCTAAGAATTGGAACGAATGTCTCGATCACAGTGTTGGAAGTGAAGGGAAATCAAGTAAAGATAGGCATCCGCGCCCCCAAATCCCTCCCCGTCCATCGGGAAGAGATCTATGTGCGCATCAATAGAGAACAAAAAGTAGGCAATTGAAGGTGTTGAGGATAGACTCTCCAAGGATGGAGACCACATCCGTGCCCAATATAGTGAGGCCAAGCATTCTTAGGCAGTAAGATACACCAAGCTTTGATTGTCGCACTAATGAAATGAGGGTGTAGAAAAATTCTACCTCACTTGTTACATTGTGCTTCTACGTGAAAAATAGCTTACTTACCAGTAAAAACTAAATCAGAACTCACGTAGAAACACCCTACTTGGTCCGTATCTGAAGAGTCCTAGATACACACAGGTTTTTCTGCAGCCTAAGCGCCGTAGTCAGTGGGCCAGCACAATGCGGTATTTATGGTGAAACTGCATAGTGATACCATAAAAAATACAAAGTGTAACCGGCTCGACTACGCTACCTAATTATATATTGCAGTTTTTACAAGTAGTACGAGCAACACCCACCAACTAGAGTGGTGAACAAGATTCTGATGATCAGAGAAAAATATTGATATCGATGACTTAAAACAGAGTAAACTCAATAGCTTGTAAAGATTCTTAAGCTCTGAATTTTTTCTCCATTCTGCGCCGACCGCTCTCGCAGTCTCGCCCACTCCACTTCGACAGAAAAATGAATGGAAAAATTATAAATAGTCGAGAAACAGCAAATAGTAGATAACCCCTCCTATTTGCTGTCTATAATACACCTTTGAAGAACAAGAAACTTTTTCGAACTAGTGGAAAGCTATTGTCTATTCAGCACTCTTCGAGTGGTAAACCATCGCTTGCCACTTGTTCTGCTGACCACCACCATAGTTTTCAAAGGTTGGATTTTTGATGTAGCTCCAAGCTACTTTGCCATTACCCATATACATTGGCTCATCCAATCCTCCCCAACCATGATTAGGCAACTGAATCGGTCCTTCAAGAACATTCAAGTCCACATCAATTTCCATCACGTAATAGGCTTTCGGAACCAAAAGACGCAGTGATTTTGGGCTGTAAATCCGATCATAAGGCAAGTTATCTGAAATACATTGGAACTTGGCATACCCAAACAAATAACGACCATTTTTTAGATCAACTAGCTGAGGATCACTGATTTGACAATCATTATCTTCTACCAACCACTTAAAGGCCTGCCCATCAATACTTCCCTTCTCGCTAACTTTTGCTATGCCAATACGAGTAAGAGAGGAAGAGTCTAAATTACCACCAGAATAGAGCCCCTGACGTGCTATGGATGGAAAATCATCGCTTTTTGGGTACCAATACTTATAGTTCATATATGAGAAGAAACAATTAAATTCATCATAGGCACTACAGTCGTCCTCAAATGGACCTTCACCACTAGGATCCACTTTCACTTCATCTCGCAGAAATCGCTCCATATCCGCATCTTCAATAAACTTGGGAGAGACAATAACAGATAAATTAGTTACTTCATCCACAGGCACTACGGTATGTCCACCACCGTTAGATACCATCGCAGAAGTAGATGGTATAAAATGGTTTGGATACCCTTCAAAGGAATTACTCCATTCCATTTTTATAGATATATTACCGAGTTGACCATGAGTAGCTTTGATTGAGTCGTTCCAATCAGAAGTACAAATTGCTCCATAGCTCTCAGTGTGTGAGCTATAAAATGATCGAATGTTTAATACATGGCCGTTTCCACAAGCCCAGTCCCAACCTCGATTATCCGAGCCACTCATTTTCAATGACCAATCATTTCGATTAATTACTGTCAGACCTGCCGAGTAATGGGAGTCTCCATAGTTATCAAAAACACGCGCAGATACAGAGAAAGCATAACTGGAACGCTCTTGACTGTCTGTATCAACATAAATTAGCTCCTCAGTGCCTACATGTGTACCACCATGCATTTTATTGACAATATAAGCCTCCGGTATCTCATTCAGAGGTTCATTATCCCATTCCAACAACCAGATTTGATCATTAAATTTATAAGCATTTTTGCGTACATGTTGGAGAAAATCTGCATGATCAGTTTCAGAAAGATTATCAATGATATACTTCATTTCCTCCTGCATTTCAGAACCTTTAATAGTGGCAAATGAAGGAGAATCACCAAAATCAGTATCCGGAAAATTATCCTTCAAACCTGGAAGGAAATCTTCAAACTTGAGTGTAGGATGATCAGTAAAGAAACTGATATATTTTCCATGATTATTTGAAATCATCAAGCCAATATTATTACTAATTAGTGACTCAATTTTATCGATATTATCCTCAACTTTCATATAGCCAGCGCCATACTTCTCGATAAGGTCCCCTTGAACTTCATATCTTTCATGCGCTCGATATTCAGTATTACAGAGTACCGCCACACGTGAGCAGTCCTTACTGACAGCAATGCCATGAGATTCATAACACTGCTTTAAAATTGAAGCATTACCAGTCTGGTCAAAACTCGAGGTTTCAGGATTATATTTCAGCTCATATACGGAGCCATAAGTCGAATCATCGGCACTAGCACCTTCCGATAAAGTAGTCGAGACGAACATACGTGGTGTCTCAGTATCGGTCGCACAAGTTGCCACATAGTTACGAATGGGAATATTGATATCGTTCTCATTCTGCTCACCATCGGTACGAGCAATGTAGTGAGCCATTTGATACACTTCTTTGGCGTTATTCATTGCTTCCGGTAGTGTAACATCCACAGCAGTCAGAGTAGCAAAGCCCAGCTCTGTTACTTCCACGTCCCCAACCATAACAGAAGTACCGACATTATCTGGAATTGGGGTATCATCCGAGCCACCTTGCCCACCATCAGAGCTCCCGCTATCATCTGAGCCCCCATTATCACCAGAGCCCCCATTATCACCAGAGCCCCCATTATCACCAGAGCTCGGTCCACTACTCGAGGGTTGCTCAGCATCTGTCGATGACCCTCCCCCTCCACCGCAAGCAGCCAGTAATGTAGTCAAGGCCAGAGCCATTAGTTTCTTGTTAAAAACAATTCCCATGAGATTTATTCGTCCAGTATGCCGCTGTAAATATAGTTATTGATCATTATTGGTCTTTGACTTGTATGTAAACCAAAGCCAACGCGACCTTATTAGCTCTGCAATCGTTTGTCTGTGAAACAGATAAACAAGAAAATGTCGATCACATCAACATTGTAAAAAATGAAGAGATCCACGTAGTTAATAAATAATCCAAAAGAAGGGGAATTGTCTATAAGTAAGAGTTTATCTCGAATTAACTATTGAAAAACCCAGGCTCATCCTTTAAATAGTCTAAAAAGGGGATAATATTAAATTAAAGAATACATTAATTAATGCTGATAAAGTTACATCAAAATCAGCCAATTAATAGCCTTGTTTGTTCCTAGATACTCACAATAACCGACATACCTGACGATAGGAAAGGGTACCAGCTAGCAGTAGGTGGTTAGCTTTCAGATAAACAAGCCAGGAACCACATCGGAACCTTTACCAACCAGCTGCGCCTGAAGGAAGGTTACCAGATCGAGGATCTCAATGGGTAGAACTATTCAGCCCGAGTCATTACGCTACAGCTCAATCGTTCTAAAAATACCATCTCCCGTGATCTATACCCTTACGACCCCTACTGTGCCGAGGTCGCTTACACCACTGCGGCCATCCCCCAACCGAAAAGCATTACTTACCAAGCTCCCCCAGCAAGGGTTGCCCACCCACTGCTTGAATGCTACTAGGGAGCAAATAGGTTGACCCTAAAGCACCGAGCCGGAGAAAGCCTTTAAACAGGACCAAATGTCCCATTTGCTGTACTAGAATTGAAAAGCAATCAAGAAAAAATAGACATGTACGCGCCCAACTCCCTCTCCGCCTATCGTGAAGAGATCTATACATGTATAAAAAGAGAACAAAAAGTAGGCACCGAAAGACAGTGGGAGCTGATTCACAATGGAGGGAACACCAACCAAACCTCCTCCCCTCTTTCATTATCATAGTGGCACCTTTGAGCGCACACTATTTCTATGATGGGCAATGTCACAATCCTTCATTTATCTTCACACTTATCAGAAAATAACTCCCCACCCTCTATAACTGAAAAACCAAGACTAGCTGGGACGATCAACTGAGTTCAATAAATAGCTAGCGTTACTGCAATCTGTATACTCTAATTTTATCAGTTACCTTTTCCCATTCATCTTAATAACCGGCTGAACGAAAATAGGTCATCAACGTAAAGAGTAATCCTGGACGCCAACCAATCAAAAAAGTATAACCTCAACCCTATCGACTAAAAAGTTAACCAGCACCAAATGATGCACTTTGTAACGCCTTGAGCAATTGACCAGAAATTTTTGTCGGCTGTTCGGTATGGCGATTAACAAAGACATGCGTCATAGAGCCATGCGCACATGCATTTTCTTGATTTTCTTTAAAAATCGCAACACCATATTCCACCGAAGAATTGCCTATTCTATTAACCCTAAAAGCACCAAGTATTTTTTCAGGGTAAGAAATACTGGCCAAATAATTACAATCAGATTTGACTATGTAGCCAATATTCTCACTGGTTTTGATATCTAATTCAGCCTTATTAATCAAAAAGCTGTTCACAATGGTGTCAAAATATGAGTAGTAAACTACATTATTTACATGCCCATACACATCATTATCCATCCATCTGGTAGTTAACTCTTCAAAATAAATATAATCTGTACGTAACACAGCCTGCTTACTCACAAAGCCTCCTCATAAGCAGCCTGATAAATCAAGAGTGCATCATCATGAGACAGAGGTTTCGGATTATTGATTAGTAAGCGAGTTTGTAGCATTGCATCGGTGGCGAGCATCTCTAAATGGTGCTCGCCAATATCTAATTGCTTTAAGGTCCGGGGTAATTTTAATCGTTCAATTAGCCGCTCAATTAAGACTATGAGATCAGAACACACTTTTTGATCTGATTGAGACGTATTTATGTGTTCACAAATATATGGCGCCAATTCACTATAGAGCTTGGCTGTATCACTCTGATTAAAGCGCATTACATGTGGTAATACTAACGAGTTGCCCAATCCATGAGGCACATGAAAATGCCCCCCTAATGGGTAAGCTAGAGCATGTACAGCGGCAACTGGTGCATTGGCAAAAGCCTGACCTGCAAGGCAGGCACCCAATAACATATTCTGTCTTGCTTCTATGTCCTCGCCATGATGTGTGGCCTGTTCTATATTTCTTGATAGCAATAACAACGCCTGCTTAGCTAGCATATCAGAATAGGCATTTTTTTTATGCTTAGACGTATATGCCTCTATGGCATGCACCATAGCATCAATGCCAGTTGCAGCAGTCACATGAGCTGGTAACCCTAGAGTTAATTGTGCATCTAATAAGGCAACATCTGGTAATAATTGTTTAGCGACGATGCCATCTTTGGTGGTTTCCCCTGTTGTTAAAACCGCGATAGGTGTTACTTCTGAACCGGTGCCAGCAGTGGTAGGTATTAAAACCAAAGGTACACGACCTCCTTGAACTCGTTCAAGCCCATAAAGCTGTTCTAAAGGTTGGTGAGAATCCATCATAACAGCAACAACTTTAGCGGTATCCATTGAACTGCCACCACCAAATCCAATTACACCATCAACATTATGCTGCTTTGCTAAGGCTACTGCCGACAATACGATCTGCTCTTTAGGATCAGCACTAACTCCATCAAAGATAATGGTCGCAAATTTACTATGTAGTTGCTCCTTCAGTTTCTCAACCAAACCACAATTTACAATACCTTGATCCGTGACCACTAACAACTTAGTTATATTTAGTTGGTCACATATCTCACTAATTTTATTTAACCCGCCAGGACTGTTTATAATCGATTTTGTAGTATTAAATTCAAAACTTAACATAGGATTGTCACCGCCTTAATTATTATGTGTCACAGTTTCGTTTGGCAATAGTTCCATTTCAAATCCTAGGGAACTTCTGATTAGCTCAGAGTGAATTTGGTGCTAATCAGTTGTCAGTCAAGACTACGATAAATGAATCACCAAGTCACCAGTGTAGATACGCCGATTAAAGGGCTACTCAATAGTATTGCGCAATAAAGATGCACGTTGATACTGATAGTATTATTGGGCTTAGTGAATAGCCGGTTTGGCTGAATAGGTCCCATGCAAAGCCTTATAACGCAAACTCCCGACTACAAGTCTCCAGGGATGTATTCAAAAGGTGCCGCAAGAGGCCTATGTTCTTTACTTTTGCTCCAGTAGCACCCCTTATAGTAACGGTATTTCGTTTATTCTAGAAATATTACCCCAAGCTGAGATATGAGATTTATAAGATTCTCTGACGTATCTAGATTATTTGGCAGCTAAACCTCTCTCCAGCCCCTCATCCAGTGTGAGCGCACGCTTAACGTATCTGGTAATGACGCACGAGGTTGGGCACGGGCCAGCAATAGATCCAAGGCTTCAATGCCATATAGACAAGGCCGTTTACCGAGGTTAATACCTAACTTTCTTCTCCTGCGCGCTACTCCACCATTGGGGAACTCAGGCCAAAGACGTTTTCAAACGATATATTGAAAGAAAAAGAGATCTTTATTGAAAAAGACAGAGATCATATTCTGACCTAAATGTATCTTGGGCGTGTTACATATGCTTGTTTATTGCATCTAAAAATTTAACTTTAAAATTTATTAGCTCCAATGATTCAGTTGTAAAAATTAAAGCTAATGCTTGATCCACAAAAATATAAACTGCCCCATTAACTTCCTCAACTCGTTCAACCACTGCCCAGCTATAGAGACTATAACCATGGTGACAGGTTTCCTTAATACCCTCTGAAGCAATCTCATACTCTCTAGAGCCTAAAATTATTCCATCTTTGTTTGATGTGATGACACAGCCCTTTGAGCCTTCCATGACTTGGCATTCAGCGATGCCATCCCAGCACTCTAAATACAACCCTTGCCTACGATCTGGTAAGATCACTCAAGAGTTTCTCTAGTACAGGAGTATTAGAGTTGTCCAGAAAATATAACAGAGCTTGTATGTAATTGCTCGGTGGCTATAGCTTTGGTCAGCTGGATTGGTCTTATACGATTGATAAAGCTTATTCGGGTGGCAGTTTCCAATGGTCGAAAAAGCTCAGTAAAAGTTATTTCACGTAGGTGCGAGCTTTCGCTATTATCTTACGGATTCCCTGTATATGAGTGCTGAATAGATACTGCACAATATTGGCAAGATAGCGATTACGTTGTAAACGTGTTTGAACATGCTGAGTTTGACTAGAAAAATCATGATATCTGGCAGATAGGTGCTTCCTACACTTTTAAGCGCCATGCACTTTGCAATGACATAAGTCAACGTCGTATTTCTAAGGGAGAATTTTATTCCCCCTTAGAAATATTTAGAGCCCTGAAACAGGTTGTCACCGTACTTGAGTCGCCTCAAAAAGATCTTTAATTAGTTCTTCAATACTCTCTGTCTTATCTCCACGATCAGTGTTAGCCAATAAGATTACTCCGACGTTATCCTTTGGGTTGAACACTAGGTAGGAAAAATATCCAAGCTCAGCTCCGTTGTGACCGATTAGAATATGGTCTTTACCCCCATAATTCCAAAGCCAATCAGAATACCAGAAGACCCCAAAACCATTCTGGGAAGGCGTCAGCATTTGAATAACTGATTCTGCCTCGAGGATCTTGATGCCAGACTTTCGTGAAGCTAACACTCCTTCGTTCATTACTGCAGCTAAAAATCTCGCCATATCAAATGCACTACTCCGTAGGCCACCATCTGGCCAGGTTGCGAGTTCATAAAATGGAATTGAAGATAGGGTATTGTCAACTGTGGTATGAGGGCTTGCCAGGTTACTCTGGTTTAACTTGGAGAAATTCCAGCTGGTATTGCGCATACCAAGAGGGGTAAAAATCTCTTGCTCTGCGTAATCAGCCAGAGTTAAGCCCGTGCTAAGTTCCACTGAGTAGCCTGCTAATGCTGCGGCGATATTTGAGTATTTGTAGTCTTGCCCGGGTGGTAAGCCAGTGAAGTTACTACTGGAATCGTAAAATTCCCCCTCACTGTCCAAATAGGCACCGAGAAATCCATCCAGTGTAATTGGGCTGTTATCTGGACAGAATCCAGGCTCTATTAAGTTGAACAACTTTGTATGAGTGCCGTCACCATGATCGATATAGTAGCTGCACCGGTAAGCCACGCTATCTTTAATTCCCGAACTGTGAGTTACGAGGTCTCGGATGGTGATAGGTAAGGAGTCTGGATTGTCAATGTTAAAGTCATCTTCACCCAGTAAGTTTTGAATTTCCTGATCTAAATAGAGATATCCGTCCTCCTGCGCTATGGCCATAGCAGTACCCATAACTACCTTACTGATGGATGCCAGCCAAAATGAAGTATTTCTGGTAACCCTTTCATTATTTTCAAGGCTTTTTACACCGTAGCCTTTAGACCATATAACAGGCTTTTCTGGATTGGTAACTATAGCTACCGCCATGCCTGGAATACTGTGGTCCAGCATATACTTTTTAATCATACGATCAATAGTATGCTTCTTACCTGGTTTTAATACCTCATTGTATACTTCCGGACTATCAAGATAAATCGCTGAAGCATTAGTATCTACAGCATTTCCATTGTTGGAGATTAATAGCGTGAATAAGAGGAGAGGTTGAGCAAATACTGATTTTCTATGACGATATTCCATGCCAAAGCTTCCTTTCTTGAATGTTACTTGACTGAGTAAAAGTCTGCCGTACAGCTCTATATCAATAGTATTATTTTCACTAATTTCTGAACCTCAGATGAATACAATTACTAATTTTTAGCCAATTAAAATCGACAACTTGACTATTAAAACAGGCGCTAAGAGTTAAATTCTAGAAGCTTCTTTTGTCAACTTTACCGACTGCGGTAACCGGTAACACATAAAGCTGCTCTGTTAGCTTAAGGTTGGCCAGGCCCCTCTCGGTTAAGAAGTAGCGCAATCCTTGTAGGCTTGGCGTCTTGTCTGCACATACGATAGCCGCTCCAACTTGTTCTCCCAGCTCTTCGTCTGGCAAGGGAATAACAGCTGCTTGTTGGTTGCGTACATTTGATACTTAGATAATTTGGGATAGTGGCTTTGAATACTATTAGCTATCTCAGAGGCTAAATACTTTATCTTATTACCCCAATTATTTGTAATTTACGTCTTAAATCCCTTTTGAAGATCCATATGACCTTACGCTTACTAGGCAACATATTTTAGAACCACACTATCAAATACCTTTTCAATTAATTCAGAAACTATATCTATATATCACGCTTTTCTATCATTCCAAAGCTTATCAGCCTGGTCATACACTAAAATAAATAGGACCAAGAAGCCACTTTCCATCCCTACACACTCTTTTATTTATCCCCAAAGAACAAATTACCAGGCCTCACTTCTAAAGGCTGCACTCTTACAGCATGGGTACTGGTACACATACACACCGCAAATCTCTCCCTGTCCATTAAGAAGAGATCTACGTGAGCGTAAAAAAGAACAAGAACTAGACACTGGAAGGTGTTGAGAACAAACTCTTCAAGGAAGGAAACTCCAGCCGAGTCTTATCAATAGAAGATAAAACTGTATTAGACAGCAAGATACAGATATCACACAAACACCTAAGTCAGTAACTGCATTATTTACCGGCTGATGTATTGACCGGTTATGCCTTTTAACCTAAAGGGATGAAATCGATTGGGGTTTCAGACAATTCATTGTGCAAATCTTGATCGATTTTACCAGTCTGATTTCTGCCATTTACAATCTATTCAGGTGGGGTATGGTATGAAGTATTCTACCTAAAATCTTCATCGTCGATTAAACCATCATTTTGCATTTGGTTTGTAAATAGCTCAATATGCTCTTTAATCTCGTCGAGTGCCATTTGCATCACTGGTCACTCTGTGGATTCACTTTTGTGTTAACCGCGAAAATTACTCAACCCGAAAAGAAATATATTGCCTTGCATCAGAGACCATACGAGTGAGTGTCTATCTAAGTAAAATTTCATACTGCACTGCGATCTAGTGGTTGATAGAAGTGCATAAAGGCTCCTGAAGAACACGTCGCAAATTTTATGAGCTGGTATTTCGACGAAATTTCACCGCTTTCAAATAAGCGTTTTCCTTCACCAACAACTACTGGAAAGGTCCAAAGTCTAAGTTCATCTACCAAGTTATGCTTAAGAAGTAACTGCACTAGCTGCCAACTACCGTGAACCTGTAACAGGGGCCCATCTATTTCTTTAATTTTTGCGACCTCTACAGCTGCATTAGAGCCATTTAGTTTGAAGGAATTATTCCATGCTAGGTCATCAGTACCTGATGTCACCACATATTTTTTTGCCCGATTTAGTTTGTCTGCTACTGGGTTATCAGGTTCAGCACTGGCAAAATTTGAGGCAAATAAATTATATGTATTACGGCCTAATAGCAGGTCATACTGTTCCGACATTGCCTCCTTTATAACTTGTTCCATAACATCATTCCAACAATCCTTTGCCCAACCTCCATGACGGAAGCCGCCTGAAAAATCTTCCTCGGGTATACTGGGTGCTTGCATTACACCGTCAAGAGTTTGAAATATCAATATGGCTAAATTTCTCATTGGCTGATTCTCTCGAGGGGTAAATCCTTTATGGCATCTTATGCAGGCTTACTCGTAGAAATACAAATCTTCAAACGTTGTATAAAACGCCGCTTAATAACAATCTCAAACAAGCAGGAACGTAATAAGCACCCACTAGACATAGCTCGAACTGTCTTGTAGGCCTCTGGTCCGAGTGGCTAGAATCACATCTTTGGCACTTTTTCAATCTTTTGTAAATCTGGGTCCAGATTATCCCAAGGTTCGCCGCTACTTTCATATACGATCATCGTAGGGTTGAATTGCTCCAAATCATGAAGACTTCCGGCATGGACAAATTCTAACCACGGCATACCACTGTTTTCTGCATAATTATGCGAACCGCAGCGAGGACAAAAACTCCTCCTTACTGTATTTCTACTATCCACCTGCGTCTCATGAAACGCAAAATCACCGCTTATGATTAAATTCCGTGAGGAACAGCAATATCGGCAATGTGTCCTGCGGCACTAACTTTCTGACAATCTGTACAATGGCCGTGTCCAGCCATTACAGGCTTTTCGGAGCAATTATAACTATTAAAACGGTACAAACACTCTCCTGATGTTTTGGGCATGAATTTCTACCATTACCTACGGAATTGAAGTCACTAATCTACCATTTCATTTTTTATGTATAAGTGTGCGTGTACGAGCCCTGACGATCAATTTATGCGTTCCGATTGCCCTATCGTGAACGGACTGGATGTATTTGGCGATAAATGGACGCTAGTTATTCTAAGAGACTTGCTATGTGGTAAAGAAACCTATAGCGAATGGAATACTTGCTATACATTAATAATAAATGGATGAGCAAAATAAACTGAATACCAATACCCGATGACACCCGCCACCCAAATTAGGTGATCATTTAATCAGAAGGCGAAATCGCAAATTTCAAATTTGATGCAGACGATATTTTAGTATTTAGACTAAAGAGTAGTCAGTCATGGCCGACTTTAAGTTAATTACCCCCTAAAACCTGTCGGTCGCTTAGATACGTTGATACAGTGAAAACTGCTGTAGTATCTGTTTGATAGATGGTACATAACTGTAAGATTTTTTAGACCTTAGGCAAAGTATGGGCTACTTCATTCATTACTTTAAAGGTTGAATCATGCAGAAAACTATTACGATTATTGGCGCCACAGGTTATTTAGGTCGTCAGGTAGCACGAAAACTGGATCAAAAGGTGTAAAGGTAACTGCGATCGTGAGGGACGTAATTAGCGCCCGCACTATCCTCCCGGAGGGTATCCAGCTTCTCGAAGCAGATGTCTCGGACAAAGAGAGCTTGGTCTCGGCACTGGTTGGTACCAAAACGCTTTATATTACCCTGAATACTACGTCACTTGACCCTAGCTTACCCTTTCACACTGAACGTGAAGGAGTGATTAATATCGTTGAGGCTGCAAAGGTCACTGGTGTGCAGCACATTATGCAGATTGCAGGTATTGATTATCTACATCCGGAATTAGCAGATAAGGGCCTAGAGTATGAGAGCAATATAATCCGTAAACCGGGCATAGAGGCCATTAAAAATTCTGGCATTGATTACACTTTCTTCTTCTGTTCGTTCTTCCTAGATACTTTTCCTACATTCATTGAGAACGATCAATTTGCTATCATCGGTAATCATGTTCACCCTATCTATTACACCAATACAACAGATCTGGCAGAGATGATCGGTAATGCTATCGGGAATGAGATGGCTTACAACCAGAGTTTTTCGGTTCAGGGTACTGAGGGGATGTCTTTGCCTGAAGCAGCCAAGAAGTTTGTCGAGGGCTATTCTCCGGGAACAGAAATTGTCCTCCACCCTATCGCCGCCATTGCAGAAATGGGACTGCCCGAAGAGCAGGCAGTATTCATGGAGCATATGCTGACTTACGTAGAACAGCTAAAGGAGCAACCAGTGAGTCAAAAAACTTGGCAGGTGTTAGGTAAACCAGATACAACTATCACAGATTTTGCCCGAGATCTGTCAAACGCTTCGTAGCGACTGATCCTTGTTCAGTATTGCGTCCTCTGTGCTCAGCCGCTTCATCAAGTCAGTGGCTGCGGGACCCAGTGGACGCTTACTGGACCAGATAACATCTACACCGTGTGACAGCTCTTTCTCCTGCTCAAATACTAGGGGAAGCTGTATCAGTTTTTTCGCCGCTATCCCCTTCGCAACCACGTGTAGTGGCAATACTGCCCAACCCAAATTGGCCTCAACAAGGTCAAGTGCATCATCGACACGTGACACACTCCACACGTCGGGAGACACCAGCCAGCGAGTCTGGCTGGATATCTCAAACTCCTGCAATAAGATTTGTCGGTGTTGTTTCAGGTCTTCCCAGGTAACTTCGGTGAGTCTCGCAATCGGGTGATCAACGCAGGCGATGCCTGTAAGCTTCAGATGGCCCAGGGCTCTGAAATCGCATCCAGCGGGCACTTCATCCAGCTGTGTGATAATCCCGAGTTGGGCTATATCCCCTTCAACCCAGGTCTGTACATCCTGAACACTTCCCGCTCTGAGCGTAATTTGAACATGCGGATATTTGGTCTCAAACTCTTGAAAGAGTCCCCCCAGGTTTTTAATACGAACATGCTGGGCAATAGCCAACGTCAACCGAGCCTCGACATCCAGAGACAACCTCTGTGCGATCGCCATCAAACGCTCGCGTTGCTCGATAAGATTCCGTGCGCGTTCCAGCAGTGACTCACCAGCTTCCGTCAATCGCGGGTATCGTTGACTTCGATCAAATAGATTGACTCCCAAGTCAACCTCCAGGTTCGATACCAGTGAGCTGATTACCGACTGTGCCTTTCCACATTTACGTGCAGCCGCTGAGAACGAGCCAGCCTGCTCAGTAGCTACAAATGCTTCCAGTTGTTCAATAGAAACTGCCATTCATTCAATCTATCTATCTATCTATCTATCTATCTATCTAACATATGGTATCTAACTTTTTCCATCTAACTTAACTATATATCATTCAAGCATATTTTCTCAAGCAGAGTGAGTATGGTTGATGACTTTTTCATTGAAGAATCGTTTAGTGCAGGCAGTTTCCTACGAATTTTTCCTGTTGCTCACGGGTGGCTTACTAGTGGTACCAATGTTTGATTTGGAGGTACACCAGTCGCTGGCAATAGCAGCTGGACTATCATTATTTGCGTTGGTCTGGAACATGATTTTCAATCACGCCTTTGACTGGTACTTATTGAATATACGTAAAAACCCAGAAAAGACATTTATCGTTAGAGCCATACATGCGTTATTGTTTGAGGGGGGTATGTTGGTACTGACGTTGCCAGTAATCGCCTGGAGCTTTAGTCTGACTATCCTAGAAGCATTTATGCTTGAGATAGTCATGGTGATTTACATCGTAATATATACCTATGTATTCAACTACTGGTTCGATAGGCTGCATAGCTCGTTTCGAGTTACTACACACAAACGTTAAAGGTCTTCTCCACTTTCTATTTTGGATGAAATGCAGGACCAGTTAAAATACACAACGCCGGAATCACCCGATGGGGGGCAGAGATACATGCTTTTACTATGTGCTTAGCTCAATACCGATACATCTTAAATTTGTTAGCATTTCTTTATATTGATCGGACTTGGAAGATAAGTATTGTAACTTACGATGCCTTTTAACTTCCCAATTACCAATGACAGAGTTAATTTTTGTACCGGATGCCGATGGTTCATCATCGAAACCAAACTCAAATCCGCAGCTACATATTTGAAAAGAGCCACTACCGTCCTCTAAGTAAGCAGGAGCCCCCAACTCAGGACTACCACATACAGGACAATGCCAATATCCATTGGCATGCTTAAACATGGTAGCTTTTTCACCATTTCTGAATCTAACATCCTTTATGATCTTACCCATCAACGACGAACACTCTCTTAAGCGATAAACTACGCATTGGAACATATATCTCAATAAAAGTACTGGAAGTAAAAGACAATCAAGTAAAGGTAGGCATCCACGCTCCCTCCTTTCTTCATCGAGGAGAAGTCGACGTGTGATTCAAAAGGAAAGAGAAAGTAGATAATGTGGGTTAGTCATGATACGAACTCTCCGAGGAAGGAGACCCGACACAACCCCCTCAATGCTGTCTAATTTTTAATAAAAAATAGGATACTTTAAAGCTTTAATTTCACGCTAACATCTAAATTAGACTTCCCGTAGATTGCCACCTAGCTATTATTGTTAGCTTTCGACTCTCAACAACAATCCCAGTTATACCAGACTCTAGAGAAGTCTCTGTTTTTAAGCGCCTCTCTTTCGATGAAGAAGTTACCTACCCCCATATCACCCCACATTATTTGATTTTCACCAAGAAACTCTGAATCCATTTGGAATAACAAAAGCCAATTATCTTTTTCTTCAGAGACGCGTGGATCTTCTTGTGTAAAGTTAGCATAACCGCCGATCTTGCTACCTTCAGCAGAAAAAGTATCGTAAACGTATTCAGCAAGGTCTTCTTCATACTCAAGTGGATCAGATTCATACATCTCATACCTGTAGTCAGTAGGAGATGGAACCTCTTTATCGAGAGTACACTCAATTCGATATTCCCTTGAAGCGGGAAGATAGCTCTCATCATTTGCTTCCGGCAGATCGTTTTCTAGATGCAATTCATTCCGTTCAAAATCAGGATGATAAATTACCCGATAGCCGCTTGGCGATGAAATTACTTCCTTGATTGGTCGGTCAAAATCCATCCCATAAATATCATCATCCTCAATAAAGAATTGAAGTATTCCACTTTCAGGGTATTGATCCAATTTAGGCAACTCATCAAAGTTAAGCTGAGCTAGAAGAATCAACTTGGCTCCATCATCTGAAACAGGGTATGTTTTACCTTTTGGCCAATATGGTTTTCCTCCAAATTTTGTACTCCAAGCATGCTCAGCTTTCTCTGCTTTTGGAAAAAGCTTAATTGTCGGAATGCTAAACCTCTCTAATTCGGAACGAATTTTCTTTGCCTTTAATACAACGTCCAATTTTTACTCCATATTCAAGCCAGCGACTCAAACCCTGCCTTTTAGACCAGCAATTAATTTTACAGCGCATATATACCACGATTTTCTATAAACCCAAAACTCATCGGCACGATCTACCCCTCACATTGATTTATATCATCAATTACCGTGCTTATTTCCCGCTATATATCTACCCAAACTTTAGCATCAGCAGGAAGTGAACAGACCCTAATATCTTGAGGAGCTGCCCTCTATCAGATAGCGCTTTATTTAACGTGATTATCATAATAATGCCGTGATTTTCGAATAGTTGAAGCAAAATAGAAACCGTTCGCAAGACAAAATCATTAAGAGCATTGAACTACGACTCTCTTTTCACCCACACAAAAATCAGTTTTAGCGTAAAAATAGTCATCCCTCTCCAATACTTCGCAAGCGGAGACCTTTATCCATTTGAGTGCATTCCCTCTTTCAATCTCCATCTCTAGATATGAGGCTATTAATCGCCCTTCTTGCATTTCAGACCACTTAAACATGTAATAAAACTCACCTGGGGACCTTTCGATCCTATCAGGCTTGAAGTATTTACCTGTTGAAGTACTTACTACTTTCCCATCCCTTTCCAATTTAATATCAAAACTGGATGGTGACCAACCAAGTGGGAATACTGTTTCAATATCCAGCTGTAATTTACAGCTGTTTTGAAATTCATGACTTCTGATTGTGGTTACAATATTATCATACTCTTGATTTCTAAGATCATTTCCTAAACCAATCCCCAGCCAAGCTGGTCACCAAAGGGAACATATAACTCCCAAGTCTATTACTTGTTTTTTTCCAACTTTGAAATCTACCCATTTGGATTCTTACAGCGGCGAATTAAGATAAAAGCCTCTTGTTTATATCAGAGCCTTGTTAGCCATACTTCAACTCATGATCTGTTATTACTAACAAATCGTCAAGGACTTCACCATTTAGATCAGAAACCCAACAATAATAACCTACCTCCACGTCATCAAGAACAATATTAAAATATGTTTCTATGTATGGAGCAGTCTTAAACTCATGTTTGAAACATAGTTTATGAGCATGAAATTCATACTTGAATTTTCTAGTTACGGAATTATCTATATCAAAATCTTTGGAACTCACCCATTTTTTTGCCCCCTCAAGAGCTTGAGATTCAAGCCTATTATTAACTGCTAACTTATCTAAATTATTTAATAGTTCATCCATCTTTCAGACTTCTTGCCATAAAGATAACGTTTTCACGCGCACCGATTGTAGCAGAGAAAACTTACGATCAAATAACAAAGTTAATTGAAATTTTCGGGGAGAAAACAGTGCATTGCGTTGCAAAGCGGGTTTTGATCTAGAAGCCGGCACCGCGCTCCCCCACAATGGCTAGACCACATTCGTAAGCGAAAAAGATAAAGAGGACCAAGAACCCTCACTTTAGCTGGCACATATATTTAAAGTAAGATTTCGATAGAACTCTGAACAAGGATATGCTGGTCTAAACATCAATATTCATTCAGGCAGATTTTGTTTCAGCAAAGCTTATGCGGGAAGCTATCGATCGAGCTTTGGCGAAAAAGCAACACGCTTATCGGGAAGACTCGATTCGAATCACTTTAAGATGGACTAACGTACAGATGTTTCACTTTGAAAGTTTTGGTGGTGATCAAAATCATTTTGACGGGTGAAGTTGTTTTCCAAAAACGACCCGGTCAGGGCTTCAAAAGTACAAAGAGAAATCGATTTGTCTGACTTCAGAAAGAAGCTAGCAAGTTAATAACAAGCTTGAGGTTTAAGGTGCCGGGTAGCTTGTGCAATCCCCGAGCGTATACATTACTGCATGCCCTTCTCAACCGGCGCTTCTGCTACCGCAGGCCAGACCAGTCCCGCCCTTGTTACTACGAGCAGCAGTACAAAAGACATCTCCAATGCGAGGAAAACGCCAATAGGGTGATTGGGTACGCCGCGTAACAACAGGTAGAGCAAATAGCTCATGGCAAGCAGATTACCCGCAAGCGTAACGTTAAGGGCGTAACCACGTTCTTGCCAGAGTGGTTTGGAGAGTAGGAAGTTCAACACCGCGGTGCCGGCGAGCATCACGCCGGGCAACATCAACAGCAAGCGACGGGATAAACCCATTCCGTCGCTGGTTACCAGTGGCCAAACGGCAGTAAAGTGACCTTGAGCTCCGAGAGTGAGGAACAAACCCAAAATTACTGCGCCGATGGCGGCAAGCCGATACAGTGCATTGCGTTGCAAAACACGTGTTGATCTAGAAGCCGACATCACGCTCCCCTACTGTGGCCAGGCCACATTCATAAGCGAACACGACCGCCTGAGCACGATCGCGTAGCCCCAGCTTGGAGAGCAGGCTTGAAACGTGGGTTTTCACAGTGGCGGGGCCAATAAACAGGGCCTCCGCAATCTCGGCATTGCTTTTACCGGCGGCGATGGCCTCCAGTACTTCGCGCTCGCGAGTAGTGAGGCGCTCCAGGCGTTCTGACAGGTTGCGCCCTGCCCCCAATTTCTGTGCGAACTGGCTGATCAGGCGTTGAGTGATGCCCGGTGCAAGCATGGCACCGCCCTCTGCTACGGTGCGTACTGCCTGAACCAGTGCCTCCGGGGGAATATCCTTGAGCACAAAGCCACTGGCCCCTGCCCTCAACGCACGAAACACGTATTCATCGGGATCGAACGTGGTCAAAATAATGACACGGCAAGTTGCATCACTAGCTTCCAGGATGCGTGCCGTGGCTTCCAGCCCGTCCATCTCCGGCATGCGGATATCCATCAGGATGATATCCGGCTGATGCGCTCGTGCGGCTTCAACTGCCTCAATGCCGGTACCCGCCTCGGCGACCACCTCAATATCGGGCTCATTGTTCAGGATCAGCGCAAAACCACACCGTACCAAAGCCTGGTCATCCACCACCATCACTCGCAACATTATGTTTTCACCATTCCTGTGGGTAGTTGTGCATACACCTCAAAACCACCACCATCGACCGCGCCCGCATACAGATGGCCGCCGAGCAATTCCGCGCGCTCGCGCATGCCTGCAATGCCGTGCCCACCGCCAGGCTGCTCGTCAATAGTTGTTTCCACCATGGGCCAGTCGCCAGTGGTGTTGCCATAATCGGCTACACGAATCACTAGAGTCTCATGGTCTACGCGCAGGCTCACTTGAACCCGCGCAGCGGCTCCAACGTGCTTGATGACATTAGTGAGAGATTCCTGAACGATACGATAGGCGGTGAGAGCGACGCTGGTAGGTATATTCTCCAACATACCGTGGGTTTCGTAGTCGACCTCGCTTAACACCTGCCGGACCTTTTCAATCAGAGCTGGTAAATCATTGAGACCCGGTTGCGGCGTGAGGGCAGTGTCGCTGCTGGTCGGGCGCAGTACGCCCAGTAAATGGCGCATTTCTGTCATGGCCTGACGGCCAGCAGCCTCCACAGAAACCATGGCTTCACTGGCGGCTTGCGGGTTATTGCGGCTGATAGCCCTGGCGGCACCAGCCTGCACGGTCATAAGGCTCACCTGGTGCGCCACCACATCATGCATCTCGCGGGCGATTCGGGTGCGCTCAGCCGCAACCGCGCGCTCGGATTCGGCATTGCGTTCGCGCTCCAAATACTTGGCTCTCTCTTCCAGCAAGCGCAGATATTCACCGCGAAAGCGCAGCCGGCGACCGATATACCACAGCGCCCATACCAGCATCACCGTTACGGTGCCTGCCGCGGTTGGTTTAACCGGAAGACTCTGATCAATCGCCACAAAAACCAGCGTTGCGATGACTCCGATAAAACTGGCCCGGGTGTTGGCCTCGTAGCGGCCAAGGCTATACAGCGAAACCGCCATGGCAACGATGCCATCCGCCGGTAAACCCAGTTCCAGCAATATTGTTGCGCCGAGAATAATGGCCTGTACCTGCCAGGGGTGTGTGCGGCGCCACAACAGAGCGAAGGACCCGATGAACGCACACTGGAAAGCAATAACATCCCCCAGATTTTGCATGGCCAGCACTTCCCGCGCCTCTTCGCGCGACCACATCAGTAGCGTCAGCAAAAACATGAGCAGGGCGATGAGCAGATCAGTCAAGTGCGGCCTGCGTTCGAATGGCCCGCGGAAGGGCTGCCACACCGGAAGCTTGGGTAGTTCCGAGCTGGTGTTGAGCGGATTCGGCGCAGGTGTATTTAGGGACGACGATTTCATTTCCGCATGCTAAACCAGGCGCAACCAGCTGTCATGGGGCTTTCGGGGGAGGCGGGAGCAGTCGCATCTCCACCTTTTGGGGGAGGTCAGATTCCTGCCTGTGGCCGATGTGCGTGTGCCTGGAAAAACCGAACATGCTCGGCAGGCACATTCAGCCCAAGCACGCACCATAAACGCCTGGAGAAACCCCATGAACGACGCTGTACTCAGCCAAACACTGCCGCGATCATTCGACACCCGGCGGGCCGTTTACCTGTCGGTAAAAACCTGGTTCTGCATCGCGGCCATCGGCCATGCGATCTTCTTTGCCTATATCCTGGCCGTCTTCTACCCACCCATTGCTGAATCGGGAGTGCACGGCTTGAAAGGACTGCACCTTCCGGCAGGCTTCCGCGAGGGAGATACATGGGGCAACCTGGCTTCGGTGAGCCACGTGCTATTGGCCGCAATTGTAATCGGCGGTGGGCCCCTGCAGCTGATCCCTTCGGTGCGACGGCATGCCCCCAACTTCCATCGCTGGTTGGGACGCAGCTATCTGCTGACTGCCGTCATCGCCAGTATTGCGGGGCTCTACATGACCTGGACGCGGCACACTATTGGTAATCTGGTATCACAGATCAGTATCACCATGGACGGCATACTAATTTTGGTGTTTGCCTTTCTGGCGGTGCGTACCGCGATGGCCAGACGCTTTGCTGAGCACCGTCGCTGGGCCTTACGCCTATTTATGGCTGCCAGTGCGGTGTGGTTCTTTCGTGTAGCCTTGATGGGCTGGGCAATGCTCACCGGCGGCTGGGGAGTCGACTGGGAATCTTTTACCGGGCCATTCCTGTATGCACTGGGCTTCGGCCAATACCTCCTCCCGCTGGCCATGCTGGAATGGTATTTTCACTGTCAAAAGCGTGGAACCGCACAAGGTACTCAGATTGCTTTTGTCAGTACCCTGATACCTTTGACTGTGTTTATGGCCATTGGTATTTTTGCCGCTACGATGGGAATGTGGTTGCCACGGATCTAAGCTTACATAGCCAAATTATCGTGAATGAAGCTCTTCCTTTAGTTTGGCTGTAGAAGTCCAGGGTTCGTGAATCTAGCTGTTGCAGAGATACTCAAGCTACTGACTGCACTGCGAGAGCTAAACAAAACACTATGAGCCAGCTAACTAAATGGAAGTAGAGACTTACTACTAAAAACTCGCGGAGATCTCCTTATCATCCACAGTATAAGAAAGCAGCTTCAACCACCTTGTACGACAGCAAAAAAAACTGTAAGGATTGGTAGCTTAAAAGCTTGAAAAGGTAGCAACGTCAATTTTTATACTAGTTCAGATAGAGTTTTATGATGAATATTAATCAAACTATGCTATGAGACATAGTTAACTAGCAGCTATCAAATTATCCCAATAATCTGCGCTGTTATCTGTCCAAAAGAAGCGATCTGGATTCGATTGGCTTCGTGCATATGTATAATCTTTAACCACTCTTTTATTAAATAAGAGTTTTACTGACTTTAATTCATTATGTATCCTATAATCAGACGAATCCGGACTTGAGCATAATTTGTTATAAAATATAGACTCAAAGACTTCTAAGTCTCCATCAATAATTTTAATTTCGGAGCTATCTGACTCACCAATGATTGAGGTTTGATCAACCTCCACAACACCATTCTCATTCCACAATCTTATATAGTTACTCGCTTTAAAAGTGGAGGAGATATCACACAACAACGTATTCTCAGAGGTTAGTAAACTATCATTACACCTTTCACCAAGTAATTTCTTAATAAAACCATGTAACTTATATATATTTCCGTTGATTAATATTTGGTTTGCAGTATATACGGCAGGCCTGTAGCTATCTTGGACATTAAGGTGAGCAAAGCAATCATGAAAACCACCTTCGTCTGACGTCAATAGCCAAACATCATTATAGCTGAGTATCTTATCCAAATTAGGAGGGTCAAAAGGTCGCTGTGAACAAAATACAAAATCAGTAAAGTTTCTGCCGGTACAGACGGAGTATAAAACTTTCCCGTAGCTAAAATGGTTAATTTCAAATAAAAGCATCTCAATTAAAGATTTGCTTATCTCATTGTTTTTTGGGGAAACACGTATCCGATTTGTAATAACATTTGTCAACTTAAAGTCTCCTTGTCAAGCTGATATAAAACGACTAAAAAAACGGCAAGGCTTAACAAGGCTAAGTAGCCAATCAACGTGACCGATTCTTAACCTTGTACCGAGAATGCCTCGTGGTACGCAACCTCTCCCTGCGGAAAACTGCTACCAAATGACAGTGCCAGGAAGTACTCAGCTGGAACCCCTGGCAAAACCAATCCATCGATCACCTTGAAGCCAAAGCGCCCATAGTAATTAGGGTCCCCAAGTACTACACAACCCTCTGCCCCCTTTTCTTTAAGGTTTGCAAGAGCTTTCTCCATAAGCTTCGAGCCAACTCCCCTTCCTTGATACTCTGGCAATACTGAGATCGGCCCAAGTCCAAACCAGTTGGTCGAGCTATCAGAAATGTTTACTGGTGAAATGGCAACGTGACCTACAATTTCTCCATCTGACTCAGCCACCAGAGATAAAGATAATGCACCTGCCTTGCGAAGACCCTCCACAATAAGCTGCTCAGTGTGATTAGTATGTGGAGCATCCCGAAATGCTAGGGCTGTAACTCGGTGGATTGCCTCAACATCTCCACCACTTTCATTACGAATTTTAATATTCAATTTATGATCTCTTAAAGAGGTTAACAGTTAATTCAAAAATAGCTGTTCTATATTATGCATCTTTACATTTACAAAATTTATCATACCTACTATACAAAGAACACAACCCAGGCCCCAACCTTACCTTCCGGCTTTAAGCCACTTTCCAAGCGAACTCATCAAGGAATGCCCACCGCAGTTTGAGCACCGGTAGAAAAGAAAGAGATTGATCAAAAATACCGAAACGGTAAAAAATAACAGCTGGGGATAATATTTCGGTTACAGAAGAGGAAGCAAAATGGGCAAATCTTTAAAGAAGAAAGAGTATGCTTTTTTGCTCTTGTTTTTGTCCGAGCTTCTTATAAATTCTTGAATTAAGCCAGGCGGCAATTTTCATTTGTACATTTCTCCCCATTAAAATCTCTCTCCTTGATATAGCCACTCACTGCCTCCTGTTCCTTATCGATTATTTTGTTCACCACGATTGCAAAAGGGCTACAGGATATTCTGATCCATCTCCACACTTGACCATAAGTGAGTTCCGGCAAAAATCAGAAATAGGTGTAAAGCTTCCATTGGATAAGGAGCTCTGCGGGCCTCCCAACCACAAACACGTCATATGGCGCGAAAAAGGTCAATCATCGATTTGATTTGCCCTGACATTTGAATAGGCTAAGATGGTGGAAGCATTGCGGATTGTATTGCATTTGTCGTGTTTTTTAATATCTCTCTAGCTTTCGCACCCGAAATGAGTGCGCAGTCAAGATAGGTCACTGGCATTTAGGATATGCCCAATCATGCCGATTCGATGTATAACGAATAAGGCAATTTGCGTCTGCGCCAGCTATTTTAGCTGCGCTTAATACCCAAATAAAAATAATTTATTTACGACGCAATATTAATGACTGAGCTGGTTACTTGCTTGCAGACAGCTCCCAGAAAAAAGACGTTAAAATATACACACCTACAGGTGGAAATATAAATATCTCAACATTTGGCACCGACTGCAAAGAAGACTTTAAAAGCATACGAAGCATTTAAAATTAAACTGACAGTTAGAATACAGCTATATAAGAAGGCGCTTATGTTTACACAAAATTCTCCACTGACGAAGAAAATACTTGTTGGTGCTCATAATTGGGAATGGATACCTATCTTAGTAGCACGTGTGTCATTGGGGTTATTCTTCTCAGTATCTGGGTATAACAAGCTATTTGTACCTGAGAGACATGCAGACCTAATAAATTTAATGAAAGAAATAGGAGTGCCCTTTCATGAGCTTATGGCTATATTTTTAGCTTCTGTAGAATTTTTTGGTGGCTTACTATTAATAGCAGGGCTTTTTTCTACAATTGTTGCGATTATACTAATTATCGTAATGATTGTTGCTATCACCACTGTTGAAATTGAGCATGTCATCCCCAAAGGCATAGGGCCATTGGATTGGCTAAGCTGGTTTATTTACCTACCCCAAGTTTTATATATTATTTTATTTGTATGGTTAATAACTACAGGTCCTGGTCGATTTAGCTTAGATTACCTAATCGCTGATAAGCTAGGCATTAATAACCACAATTAAAGAAGTTGAACTGCTGTCATAGTTAGTACAGTTATTTCTTCAATCTTAATCCGAATCTGGCAACCCTATTGAAAACATATACCCCTAGACACCTACAAAACAGAAGTACAATTCATCTAGACTAACAGTTAAAAAGAATACTTAGAAAAATTAAAAATCAACCAGCCAACTTTACATCCTTTAATATGAAATTCGAGTACCCTGAATAAATTGAAAAGCCCCCAAGCTTTAAGAGCCTATTGCCCGCCTTCCCCATTAAAGCCCATCACTTACTCTGCCGCCAGGCACCAGGCATCGCTCACAATGCTTCCCCACCGGGAAACACCCCGAATTGATCTTCAATAAAGATAAACAGGTTGAACTTGATTAGACTGCAAGATGCATCAAGTCTGGATTGTCGAACTAACTTGCTAAGTAATACACAGCTATAGCTATTAGCTGTCTTTTTTATTTATTGTTACCAGCCACAGTGCCTGAAAAATTATTGTAGTATTTAAACTCAAGTAAATTGCCCGCCGGATCTTTAACCACAAATTTACCAGCCTCACCTTCAGAATCCTCACCTCTCACTAGTGGTTCCAGTACAAATGGGATCGAATTGTCTTTGAGTAAAGCTAATATTTCACTCCACTGTTTTTTCTCTAGTGATGGGCCAAAGTGATCTATAGGCTTGGCTACCATTCCATCCTTTTCTTGATGTATAGTAATTTGATGTCCATAGAATATTATATCAATCCATTCTCCTGTATCTCGGCCTACAGCACAGCCAAGTAGGTTTACGTAGAACTCCCTTGCCTTTTCTAGGTTTGGAACAACGAACGATAGATGAAACGGCTTGATATCTAGCACTCCTTTCACAAAGATACAGTCGAAGTAACCATTGGCTACCCACCAGCAAAATATAAACTACCAAGACTATTGACTGAAGAAGAAAGTTAAACGAAGCATGAAGAACCAGCTAACCAAGTTAGTTCGAGATAAAAGAGTAAAATATATTCATTACTCTGGAAAAAATCCCTAATCACTGGGACCTAACACCCACCTTTAACAAGTCGAGACTCTCTACCCTTATGTTCACCAAACTGAGACTACAGGCACCACTTATTACCAAGCTTCCCCAGCTCAGAATACTTACCTTGATCTTGAGTGTCAGCAGAAAACGAGCCGATTAACCATTAGCGCTCAACCGTCCAAAACTAAGAATTATTTACAGTGTCTCAGTCACAGTGCAGGAAGTGAAAAACGATCAAGTAGTTATCGACTTCCAAGCCCTAGGCCTCACCCTATCCATCGAGAAGAGATCTACCATCTTAGGCAGTCGAACATCCAGCTTCATCCATTAGCGTCACTAAGTCATAAAAACTTTCAGCTCGTAGAAAATATCCATCTCTTGACTGTTTGACGATGCAGCATAAGAGATGAAATTACGCCTATAAAATCTATCCGCCCAATCAAATTTCACAATCATGTTTTCCGAACTAAATTCGAATATTTTACTGGGCGCAGGTGGAAAGTGTGTAACATTGCCTCAAACATTGACCAGAAAAATCACTCTGACGTGGATATATAGATTAATTTTAACTGCTTTTAGGCAGCCGATTATGAGATTTAGTCTAAACTAATCCAGATTAGAATGACCCACCTTCACTATCAGATAAGTCGTAGTTGGCAAAGGGCGAGGTAAATCCGCTTAAGCCTGCCATAGCACTCAGGGGAATCAAAATGGAAAATCAGCACACCGTAAAAAGTACCCGATTTTGGCTATGGATTTCGATTCTTATCTTTGCCGCTTCCAACTCTGTTGTTGCGAAAATCGGGGAGCTCGGTGCCCATCATCTCATTAATGGAAACAATCCCATCTCTTTTTGCAATCTCTTGTTCGCAGGAAATCTCTTGGCGGGTATCACCCTTTTGATAATCTATAGGAAAGATTGGCGCCTCAGCATCTTAAAACAGTACCCTTTCAAGGACTGGTTTTACATGTTTGTGCTCATCTTGATGTCTGGTGTTCTTGCCCCAGCTTTCTTTTTTATTGCTCTAATGATCACAGAGGTGACTAATGTCGTTTTAATCGCAACTTTAGATGCTCCCTTAGGACTCTTATTTGCTTTTTTAATGTTCCGGGAGAAGCCAACAGGGTTCTCAATAGTGGGTGCCCTTGTGGTAACGGTTGGTGTTATTGCAATTTTTGTGCTACACCAACCTCCGATGGAAGATCCAATGAGCATGAAAATGCTGAATCTTGGAAATCCAGCAATGAACCAATTCCTAGAAACCCTCCCCAAAGCTGGAGAAATTTTAACCGCTGTAGCAACACTCTTAGGCGTCATTGCCGTTCAGGTCAGTCGGAAACTGCTTGATCGCGTCCCTATTGGCGTCTTTTCAGTTTTCCGCATGCTTGCAGGTGTGATCCTCTTCTCCGTCATTGTCCTCTCTGTATTTGGGGCCAACCACTTTAACGACCTCCTTTCCCCATTCCTCTGGGTGTGGATGCTTGTATATGGAGCGGTCATTATTGTTTTTGGGCAGATCACCTGGTTTAAAGGGCTCCAAGGAGGGGCCAGCTCTGCCGACATCTCTATCGCTACCGCCATCACCCCCGTAGCAGGCACTTTCTTCGCCTTCGTTATCCTTCAAGAGATTCCAAACTTTGCTCAAATTATTGGAGGAATTATTATCATGGCCGGAATAGGAATCTCACTACTCGGTCAATATCGTGAACAAAAAGCCGTCGAAATGAAGTATGAAAAGCCATGCTCATTTAAGGGTGTATAAATCAGTATTTTACTGATCACATTTTATATTTAATTTAGAGTTACAGGTTTAAGTTAAATCTATCATTAAAATAACACCTTAAGCTAGATCATTAGCTTACGTCTTCAAAATCAGGGTTCAGAAGCATAGGGAATTTAATTGACGGATGTGCTGATTAAAGGTTATTCAAGTATTTGACTTTCAATTCTTTTTAAATCTGCATGAAAAGCCGCCTCCATCTCTTCAAAAAAATCGTCAGAAGCTTCTTTATCCTTATTTTTAATTTTTTCCATCATTTTTTCCCGCCAAGCTTCAACACTTGCTTGAGATCTATATACCCTTTCAAAATATGGCTTAAGGGCATTAATTTTAACTCCAGCAACCAGCATATCTCTTTCAGACCTGGCGTTATGAAACTCCAGGACAGCTTTTCTTATACCTTTATATGCTTTTTTACGCTCTTCTAGCTCTTTCATAAGGAGCTCTTGCCTCACCAATAATTTTGCCTTTTTAATATCATTATCATATGAAGCATTTAAAAGTAAATATTGGGATACACCCGTTAAGAAAGCCCCAGCGAAAGCGGAGAGTAAAATAACTTTCCACTCTACTTTAACTTTCGACATAGATTTAACCTTAAAATATAATGTTTTAATGAAAAATACTCAGAACAATGAAAAGCCCAACGTAAAACGTAAAGCCCGTCAACTGGCGCATATTTAAACCTAAAATCTAAATCCATTATAACATATAAAAAAGAACCATTTGAAACCAAGGTCTTTTAGTCACCCCAAATTTGCCAGATTAAACTGTAGTTAAAGGCTTCCTTATTAAAATTTACATGCATCCAAAATGCGTATTTAACTGTATTACTTGTCTAAGCAGGGATATATGGCGATCTTGTAAAAATTATTCTACTCAGGCCAGGCTTCATAATTAGATTAAGTACCGAACCGTCGACCCAATGCTTTGATCACATGCTTAAATCTGAAGCCAGCTGAGCCAGAGATACTTTAATCATTCTCTAGCGGAATACTTGCATATAGATTATTGAGTTAAGATAAGAATTAAACTAATTGTTAGAGGGAGAATCCACGTCCCCTAAATTCCTTCTCATCTACCACAAAGATGAATTACATGGAGATCAAAAATTGATCGATTGTAGGGCTTGTAGAGAGTGAACCTAGCTTCAATCATCGTAATAAAATCAAGACAATTTTTGAGCTATTACTCGATAGCTAATAAAATTACCCTTGTCAAACTTGCCAAAATCCATGATCAAGAGCGCCATTGATATAAATAGCGAATATCCCTTTACCAGGTATCTCTAATGGTGGAACCGCAATCTTTGCCCCTTGAGCTTTAATAAAGCTTATGGCTTTTTCTATGTCCTCAACAAGCCAATATGGGCGAACTACGAGCTCTTCTGACTCTCGTAAAGGTCGACGCACATCGACGATACTGCCATCTTTTAAGCTATATGTTCGAGCTCCACCGAGAAGTTCATCGGCATCATCAAATCAGACATTATGAGCAGCTTCGTATGCTGCACATACTTTATCTACATTTAGAGTAACAATTTCTAAATGGTGTATTTTCATAATTCTCAATTGGTAGATTGAAATACAAATTCGTCAGATATGGTTACTGAATATGATGATATTACTCTTAGATTTTTTACAGGGTGATTCCGACATTTCTTTTAATTTATCCAAGCTATTTCAGTTGATTGCCCAAGCGACTTCTGTCGAGCCTTCCACTTTAATTCTACTATGCGAAAAAAACTACAAGAATCTTCATGAGTTTCTGGGATTACCCCTCCTGTTATTAGAATAGGCATTAAGAATATGCCTATCGTAGCAGTGGGAGCATTATCCATAAGAAGCTTTCCCATATTTGATTACACATGAATACGATAAAGAAAGATTAAGTCAACTTTCATATTATCCTTACACCTGATGACGGCAATTTACCCCCTCTCTACCCTTCTTTTAAGAGGGGGTAAAATATTTCTACAACTTGACTGCCTGCTGGGGCTTTACGGCGAGATCATTATAGAAACTCATGACCTGCTTACCATTTTTATCCTGCTCAATAACCATATAGGTCAAAGTATTCTCGAAATAGAAACTATTCTCAGACATTGGAATAATTTCGTATTTTGGACCACCACTTCGTTGAGAATAAAAAATTCCATCTTCCAAAGATAATGTCCTAACGGAATTTTCATCAATCTTATAGCTACCCAGAAGCCCTTTAACTTTACTTTCATCTAATTCGACTGATTTAAACTTCGGCACAGGTATATCAAGAACTTCAGCTGCTAATAACTTACTAATTAAACTTGGGTTACGGCTACTTAGATTACTTAAGACGGCAATGTACAAATCTTCAGATGGAATATAAAATGCATCAGTAGTAAAACCTGGTATACCACCACTGTGTGCTACCATGTCATATTCACTAAGTTTTCCGATGCCCAACCCATAACCATAATTTGACATAGAATCATCATTCAACTTGAACGGTTCAATCATTTTCTGATAACTTTCTTTGGAAAGTACCTCGCCATCTCGTAAAGCTTTGAACCATATATCCAGATCTGTCACAGTAGATAAAAGTGCTCCAGCAGCATGAGGCCACATCATATCGATATACGTAGCATTAACTACGCCATCAGGTGATGTATCATAACCATTAGCCCTATTTGGGATAACTTTGGAACCACCATAGTAGCTAGATTTCATGCCGACTTTCTTAAAAATATTTTCATCGATAAAATCAGCATATGATTGCCCACTAGCAACCTCAATAATTTTTCCCAAAAGAACATAACCCGTATTCGAATAACGCATCTGCTCGCCTGGCTTAAATTTCATCGGGTGCTTGGCAAATCGAATTAGCATATCGTCAATGGTTGTCGGCAACCGTATTTCTTTAGCAAAAATCTCCTCATCTTCAGTGTAATTAGCAATACCAGAAGTGTGAGTTAAAAGATGCTCAATGGTTACATCACTCCCTTCAGTTGGAAAATCAGGTGCATATTTATGAATATTATCCGTTAGTGAAAGCTTACCTTGTTCCTGCAACATCATTATTGCTGCTGCAGTAAACTGTTTAGTGATAGAACCCAAGCGAAATACACTATTAGCTGTCAAAGGTATATTGTGCTCTAGATTTGCGAGGCCATAAGCCCCCTGGAAAATTACCTTTCCTTTTTTACTGACAATAACCGCGACGCCAGGCTCACCTATTTTAACGTTTTCCACCAAAATTTCTTTGTAACGCCTCTGTCTATCTTCTATCACATCAGCAAAAGACACATTTAAATTCAACATCAGCAGAAATATGCCAAGTATTAATCTTTTCATTTTACCCCTATCCTTTTGTAACGAAGTTGTACAAAGAAGCTTCTCAAAAATCGAATATAACATTGATTTTAATTTTTATTAAAAGATTATTCCAATTTTCACTTTAAGTAACTGCTATCCTTACAGTTTACTTAATCAAAACTATCAACTTAAGAAGAGCAGTTTTCCGAATCAATATCTGATAGGGCGAGACGCTGAGTAGTCCGGGTTTACTCTGAAGTAAAATTGATACCATGGTCTTACTTGCCATCTTCTAGGTGAGATTTTTGTACTAGATATATTGAGCTGTTCTGCTGTAGTGGGGATTACCATTCATGGCCAGGCAAGCTCCGTAGTCCAATTAAACTTGCAAGAGTTTCTTTGCTACTCTTTTCCATTTAAGTACATCTACCGTCTAAGGGATCACCACGCTCCTCCAGTAAGCCCCATCATCGCAGAGCCCACTTACAGCTTTGTCATCAGTGGGAAGTTAAGATTTTAATACTAACTCTCAGAACCAGTGATATCCAAAAAATTAAAACATACGTCTCACCTACAATACTAGGAGCTAAAAGTTGCTAATTAGAGACAGGTGTCCTCAACCAAAGTAGCCCTATAAATTATTATGTGACCACTCTCCTAATAAAGTTAGAAAAGCTCATCACGGTACTCCATCTACTCTTTATAACAACCATGCCTTATCAGTTAGAAACTGCAACTCTCATACTTACACTACGATCACCTGACAGTCCCGTGAATTGTTTTATTACAAGCAATATCATCACTTACGTTACTTCTTCTAGGCTTAAGCCCAAAGAGTCTACGTGTTACATTGAATGGATATACAACTAACAAGCATATAGCTGTAGTTATCAAAAAAGAACCAACAGCTAGTACCATAGCTTTATACGTCAAAGACATTGACAAGTTAATTACAAAGTAACCAAACACAACGATGACTGTTTGGTGAAAAATGTAAAATGGATATATCAATTCATTACTAAATTTTAGCCATTTAGGGGTGCTTGCTAGGTGGCGTTGAGCATAACCTAACAGGGTCAATAACGCTGACCAGGCGACTAAACAACCTACAAACCACCAAATTGACCAACGAGCTTGCAACGACAAATACTCGCTTAAGTCCGGAGAATAGTAATAAGCATAAAAAATTAATGAGCTGACCAGCAACCACACAAAGTTTACCTTCCGATACTTCTCTAATGATGCCCAAACCTTCCGAGACTGTATGAAAAACATACCGACAAAGAAGAAATAAAGATAAAACAAAGTGGAAGACAGATTGCCTATGCCATGACCATTATCAGGAATATATAATTTCAGCCCCACTCTGATTACAATCAATACCAAAACTAATCCAAATAGACCACTTGATGTATCCGACAACCACTCTACAAATCCTTTAAATGAACTTGACCATTGTGACCTTAGAAAAAAATAAAACGGTACTGCAAGCAATGAAAAGAAGACCAAGTATTCAATAAACCATAGGTGGTTTGAATCAAACTTAAGTGCAAGCTGAGGGAAGGCCTGCAAAAATGAGCCATATTGACCAATATCCTCAATATAATTCTGAGGCGGCACAACAAGTAACACCCCTACAAGTAAAGGAATAAACAATCTGAAAAATTTATCTCGTAAAAACTGAGATGGATAGACTTTACGGAGCAACAATACACTTCCTACACCAGCAATAAAAAATAGTGTTGGCAGCCTGAATTGCTCAAAATATACCATAACATCATCAAGCAACTTGTTAGACTCCGCATTCATGATATGCCATTCATCCCCATTAAATGGCATTAATGCATGGTGTAGGAATACCGCCAAAATCAATATGACTCTTAACCAATCCAGCTCGGAAACCCTGACGTTATTCATACAGCTCTTTCCATGACATTCTAAATTTCAATAGCATAGAACTTGCCTATATTCCCTTTTGGCTGCAATAAAAAACAATTTTAGTAGACTTAAGCTTTAACAGAAACTGCCATCAGGCCACTGTGCATTACTCTTCTTCTCAAGACGCTTCCTATCAAACTCTATCAATTGATAGTTATAACTCTATAAACTATTACACCAAAAGCAGACAACCTAAAGTTAAAAATCACCCACCTCATTGAAATAACATAAATTCTATTCAAAAAAACATATCTTGTTTCCATCTAAATCTCTTACATATGCAGCAAATTTCAAGCCCCGTTGAGCTGGTTTACCCGCACAGGTGCCACCCAGTTCAACCGCTTTATCATATAGTCTTATCACCTCTTTCTTTAATTCAGTATTAAATCCAATCATTGTTCCATTTCCATTCGTGGCTTCTTCCCCATCAAAGGGCTCTGCCACCGAAAATGTAAACTCTTTGTACCGCCAAAAAGTCATCCTTTCATTAGAGAATAGTTATTCAAATCCCATATCTTCAAAAAGTGAAATGTAAAACCTTATTGATGTCTCCAGATCATTGCTACCGAGAACCACATAGTTCATCTTCATATCATGACTCCATAAATGTGGCCAACAATATTAAGCACTCAACATAAGAATACATAGACTCTTCACCACAGAGAGGCTGGTTACGAAATATCTACCCACCATGACTTAACCGTCCTTCTCATAATATACCCACAGACAGAAAAAGCCGACCACTGTGCCGACAGGAAAATTGAGTAAGCAGAATATTGAATAAGGGATAGCTATTTTGTATGCCCCTCTATCCTCTTGGATCAACTTTATACCTGCTGCCAGACCAATAGAATTGATAGATATCAATAACACTAAAAGAACTATGAATGCCCACGATAACAACTCAGGAAATTCACTAAAAAAGAAAAAATAGAAAACAACAAAACCAAAAATATATATTATAAGTGACAGAAAAGCATATATTGATAACGCCCAACCAGCCAACTTTTCTTTGCTGCACATCACAATCTTCCCTTGGTGCCCAGCACCTTATTTATAATCTTTCTTTAATACAAGTATCATTTCACCCTCAAACCTGATGCAAGTTATATTTCAACTCACTATCGAATCTAAAGATTACGGCGCCAATTAAAAATGAGTTCAAATCCGAACCAAAAATAAACCCAAAAACTTCTATGTCTTGAGTAAGGTTCACAGTAATTCGGCTATCAAGGCTTAAGACTACTCAAAACAATCAAATCGACAATACCCCCTTGATCTGTTAGCTTCGGTTTCCACATCCTACAAAAGCAGATCAAGCAGTAGATAATCACTGGCTTCTGCCAACACGTGCATCATTTTCCCCAGTAACCATATCAGGATTTAAGGAAAGAGATATATCAATTGGCTGTTAATTTATAATCTTGGAGCTTCTTAATAAAGTGACGTAAATTTTGAATGCTTTTTATTAGAAAAAACGTACCATTTTATTCAGAGGAATCTCGAATAATCTATCCACTAGTGACACTCCGCTGTAACCGCTTAAGGCCTTCACTAGCAATACTCTCAAAGCATAAATCTAATTCGGAGAAGATATCCCAACGTTCCACATCTAAGATATGTGATATTCGGTCTATTATTTGGAGCTCAAGCTCCTCTACGCGCTTACCTTTCCACAACTTGTCTGAGAGCGCTATCGCTAGCTCTTCTATCGTACATTCCATATCACTCCAACGGGCATGAGAAAGACAGCATCGAGCGATTGCTGGTGTAAAACCTTTTGATAGTAATATCCTTTCACCTTCAGGTTCATGCTGTGATCCTGGGCCATACATTTCATTGGTATGTATAATTTTTCCAATATCATGTATCACTACACCAACACGGACAAAGTCCGGATCGAAATTCACTTTCATTTCGATAAACTTTTTAATCAGGAGATCGGCCGCCTCACCAACTAATGTAACGTGATTAATGAGATGCTGGGGCGCATCCAGATTGTCCAATAGCTGAAATGCTTCTTCTCTAGTTCTCAGAACCTAGTCCTCTAGTTGTTACGAGCGTGCCTTTACTCAGTGGGGATGCCTCCCCTTCATTTACCTGCTGCCTATGGTCCGTGTTGAAGCCACCTTCTAGGTGAGGAACACAGTCACAGGCCCCTCCAGCTAATATTATTACTATAACAATCGTTTTCGATCATGACATCACACTGATCCGGTAGCTCCAGGGGATTCCGGATACGCGAGACCATTGAGGCATGGTTGTAATGGGGAGGGCAAGATAGGTCACTACATGACCACATTGGCGGTATCTGGTTAAACGGGAGTTATCGACTACTCCAAACCATTAACCCAAGAACTCCATGATTGTGTTTTTATGGAGTAACCCCGAATCCGACTCAGCAACGGCTTATTTGTGTACACTGATCAAGGAAATGGGAGCAAACGTTTGAATCAGGCGCTATATACGGGGTGTTTGCTCAACTTGTTATACCCCATTGCGCATAGGCTCGCCATTGGCCCAGGGCTTCAATGCCCCGTAGACAAAACTGTTAACCGGTGTTGCTACCTTCAGCTGCTTCCCTCTTTGCACAACTGCACCATTTAGAGACTCAAGCTCTAGGCGCCTTCCAGATGCTATGTCGAAGTACATCGAACCAAGAGTCTTATTGAGTACTCCAGGAGGCAACTCCTTCTCCATATGCCTAATTGTACGCTCAACCGTATCCTCCGAAAGCTCTATTCCACTTCGCCGCGCTAAGGAATAAACCTCACACATAATGTCAACAAATAACTCGCGAGAGGCATGGCAGGCTAGGAGCGTACCCACAGGCAATCGTGTGAGTGCTGTCATTCCATTCACCGCACAGATGAACAGGAACTTCTCCCAAATAGCCCGAGTGATATCATCACTGACCTCAGCGACAACCCCAGCTTGTAGAAATGTATCTTTAAGCACTTGGGTGCGCTTTGAGCCAGTTACATTTGGATCACCAAAGACAAGTGGGCCGGGATATCTGTGCCGCACAACTCCAGGCTCTTCGATCGCCACATTAGTCCATGAGATACCGCCCAGAATAGCTATTCGCCCAAAGGCTTCGTTCAGGGAATCCAAGGAGTCGACACCATTCTGCAGGGTAAGCACCTTTGTATCTTCACCTACAGCACGGGCGATAAGCTTTATGGCTGCTTCGGTATCGTAGGTCTTAACGCAGAATAGGATTAGATCCACTCCCCCCACCGAAGTCGTAGTCTCCGCAGCATCAACCTGGATAGTAAAGGGCTCTTCTTCAAGTGGCAGCACCGTTAAACCACGCTCTTTAAGTGCCTTCAGCTGCCTCCCTCGAGCAATAAAGAGCACTTTGTGTCCTGCCCTCGCCAGGTGGCCGCCAAAGTAGCTTCCGAGGGCTCCGGCGCCCATAACAATAATATTCATCTCGTTCTTTTCCCCGCGCTTCAAATGGTCTTTTAACCATATCGACTTGCTAAGAATAGCAATCAAAAGGGCTTTGAAATCAACGCCTAACTATTACTTTAGCTTTTGCATTAAGGCCTGGAGAAAAAAATCTACTCGACTATTGCTGTTAGGACAAACGAACCATGTTATGAGCCCAACCAGGTGCGTTTCTCGTAAAGGTATATATAGCCATCCCTCAGCCTTTGAATGCTGGTAGTGGTGTAGATTCTTTAAAGATAAGAGATACTTTATATAAGAAGGAATTTACTGATAGTCGGATACTAATAAATCGCCGGCTAGGTTACTACCCCAGACAGCCAAGTCATTGTTTATGACGAACGGGGCTGGCCCAAAGCAGAGAAACACTTAGGGCCTATTCACCTAAAAGACCAAAAAAATTTCTGAAAATCAGATGAGTATAAGCTGTGAGCTTTCTATGGTTTCCCCTAAAATAAAATACTTTATAAGGATTGATAACATTTGATTTTTATCACTAACAGCTTTTGGGCTTTATCGACTGAAGTTCTCTCCATACAGGATGAGAGGAATTCTGTGGAGAAACAATAAAGTACCACCGAAGCTCACTCGTTTTTTTACAGTTAACTTGATCCCCTTTAAAGTAGAGGGTCTGTTCTTTTTTAGTTATAAATGGCTCAATCCACTTTATTTGGCCAGTATACTTGCGATCAACCCACTCCATTGTAATAGCAGGCTCATACTCTTTGCCTTCAGTGACAGCTTTGTACAACCCCCTATAGTAGGCGGCTATAAAATCCTGAATTTCTAACTTTCCAAAAACTTGATTCTTCTCTGGCTTGTGGGTCCAAGAAAAAGCATAGCTAAAAAAATCTTCTTTTTCTTGTTTATACATACCAGGCAGAAACACAAGCTCTTCAATACCATTCAAGGTGATATCTGAGGCAAATTCGATCGGAAAAGGAATTACTTCAGTCTTTGAATCTTTTGGAAATTCTGAGTAAGTGCTAAGCTCTTCAGCAAAAAGCAAAGGTGAAAAGAGAAGCGTAACACAAACAACCAGTCGAGATAGAACATCATCAAACTTTATATATTTAACCATTGAATCTCACCTTCCTTTAATTCCATACGGTAGCAAAAACACGCAACCAGTTTTTACCAATTATTTTTTCTACCACTCGATCAGGAATTCCTTTTTGGCTTAACTTATAGGCAATAAGCTCCATCCGTCTCTCGGAGTTTAATTCCGGAATAAAGGGTGGACGATTTGGTGTTTCGCCGGGCGCCGAAATTCCAGCCGCAATACGACGCTCAACTTCCTTACGAATACTTTCTCGATACTCTGGACCATCATTGACCGGCACTACGCCTTGGTCACTACCTATGGCAACATGATCTTCACCGCATACTTTATAGGCATGCAGTATATGTTCTATTACCACATCGGCCTTTATTTCATGCTCGCCACCTTCCAAAAATGGCATTAAGTAGATTCCAACCAAGCCACCGGTGTCTGCAGCAGCTTTTAATTCTGTATCGTCATTATTTCTAGGGTGGTCGTAAATTGCGTTGCAGCCAGTATGAGAGATCACAACCGGTCTTTTTGATTGACTGATAGCACTGGAAACTGTCTTCTTTCCTGAATGCGAGAGGTCGATCAGAACTTTCTCCGCCTCCATTATTTCTATGGCTTTCTTGCCAAGGGAAGTTATCCCTGAATCCTCCTTAACGAGACCGCCGCTGCCAAGGATAGAAGGACCATTATAGGATACCTGCATTATCTTAACGCCCATTTTGGCGAATTCTGAAATACCTGAAAGTGACTCATCAAACATTTCAGTTGATTGGAATCCCATTATGATACCGAGCTTACTCTCCTGCTTCGCTTTCAGGATATCTGATGCGGATTGAATTAAGCGCAAGTAGTTTGAGTTCTGCCCGATGATGGACTTAGCTTTTTCAACCTTCTTTAAAGTCTCGGAATAGTCATCACCTGGATAGGGAACTGTCATATTCAAGGCACTAATCCCCGAGCTCTTGAATATTCCCAGAGCTTCTTCAGAGACTGGCTCCCTGAGCGAGAATGCTACGCTGAGACCATCAATTACAATCGATGAACCGTATGAATTCCACGTTGATTTTCCTGCATTAACCCCAGAAAAAGCATTTAATATACCCGAGTTAATAGCCAAATATGAACCAACGCCACCTGATACTAGAGATTTAATTAGTGCTCTTCTATTTATATCGCTCATAAGATCCCCACTCCAGAATTAATCAGTGCTTCGTGAAGCAATACATTCCACTTCAGCTTTGGCATCAAGTGCCAGGCCGCTTGCTGCAAAAGCACTCCTCGCTGGTTTTTTTCCACTGAAGTACTGGATGTAGACGTTGTTCGCCGCTGGCCAATCATCAATATCAGCGAGCATCAAAGTACACTTAACTACATCGTCAAAGCCCAGGTTTTTGCTCTCAAGAACTTGGCCAATATTCTTCATTGTTTGATGCATCTGAGCTTCCAGACTTTCACCTGCCAAGGTTAAAGTTGAAGGATGATTACCGATTTGCCCGGATAACCAAATGGTTCCATTCATTTCACGTGAAGAAGAGAAAGGCAACTGTGGATCGTCACCAATAAAAATAAAACGACCGTTCTTTACTACATGAGCTATCGCCTGGCTATTTTCAATATTTGTTTCGGGACTTTCTGAAAGCACAACCATGTTTGCTTTCTTTCCCTCTTCAATACTACCGACAGAACCTTCTATCCCTATCACTTTCGCCGCATTTAAAGTTGCAGCTTGAATTGCCTCGAGAGGTGTCATGCCGATTTCATCTACGAGCAGCTTTAGCTCATGATGAATCATCGGTGTAGTGTCATTTTCAAGGTCACTAAATGCATCCGTGCCAGCCGCAATGGTAATGCCGCTTTGATAGGCAAATTGTGTCATTTGTGTACTGAGCTGATCAAGCTGCCTGTATTTTTCGTTTAAGTCATTTCTTCTTTCAAATACTGTAAGCGTCGCATCTAATATTGTCCCTTTCTCTTTCATCGCGTCAAAAAGAACTAAATAGCTATCTTTTTGCAGCATTTTTTCCCAGGTTGAATCATCGAATTCAGCTGTTTTCCTGCGCCACGCCTTGAAGTTATCAACTAGCTGAGCGGACATATCAGAGGCATGTGAAATAGTTTCAACACCAGCATTGACAATATCCAAAGGTTTGGAGGGGCCAATATAAGCATGTGACCAGACTTTTAAACCATGTCTTTTGGCTGCACTTGCAAGCAATGGCACTGTCTCGGCCTCAACATCTGCATATATCTTGATGCCTGTTGCACCAGCGCCTATGGCCTGGAGCATTACTGAGTCCATATCTGAATTATGATCTACCGCTCTCATCCATGTTGTGTGGCCTGGTGTACGCCCTTTAGCTGAGGCAATGGTTCTCGGATCCGAGAAGAAGGATTCCCCGCCAATAATGACTGAAAAGTAAATGTCTGGCGAAGCGATGGCGTCGACCTCTGCTTGACGTCTTAAGTAGGCCAAGGCTCGCGCATCACCGCCCATATCTCTCACAGAAGTGACACCACCACGAAGCAGGTATCGAAGTCGCTCAGTAGTGATTGACAATTTATCCCAGCTATCCGGATCTGTTGCATGGTGGACATGCGCATCTATCAAGCCGGGGATTACAAACTTCCCTTTTAAATCGACAACACTGGCCCCCCTCACTTTGGAGAGCTTATTCGTTGAAGAAATTCTCTTGATCTTATCGCCTTCGATAAGAATCGACTGTCTTTCATCAATTTTGAGCGATTTAACGTCCACTATATTGGCGTTAATGAGCAAGACTTGCTCTAGCTTACTTTCCTCTGCGAATACAACGCCGTTGGTAGCAATGTATAGAGCCACTAGAATAAAAATTTGTTTTATTTTCATGTACTTATCTAAAAGAAGACTGTGGGGATTTTTAACCTAATAGCAAAATTTTGCGTCATTTGGGATACACTTTAAATGTCATTTAAGTTTATAGTATATAAACTATTGGTTTATTATACTTATCGGTATACTCCAGTTTACGCCCACCTTAAGAAGAGAAGAAGACTAGCCATCAGGGGAGTCAATGAACAAGTTACACGCCCTTGAGGCATACTGTTTGGTATGCGAAAAACAAAACTTTGCAGCTGCTGCTCGCGAACTCGGCATTTCCGCAGCAATGGTTGGTAAGTACATTAAGCAGTTAGAAGAGGAACTGGGCTGCCTGTTGGTGATGCGCAATACACGCAAAGTATCAATAACCGAAGCGGGCGATGATTACTATAAGCAAATTTCACCAATACTAAAAAAACTCCACTCCGTCGACCAGGCGATGTCTGAATATAATCAAGAGCCCAGAGGCAGGCTATCGATATCGACCAGCATAGAGCTAGGCAGTCAATATTTTTCAGGATTGATTGCCAATTACCGCAGGCTATACCCTCAGGTATTTCTGGATTTTCACCTCAGCAATGACCCACTCGATTTACTCGACAATAAAATCGATCTCGTTTTTAGAATCGCACCAGAATTACCCGACTCTAGCTATATCGTCCAATCTATCGCGAAAACTAAGCTAGCACTCTGGGCAAGTGATTCTTACATTGAGAAGAATGGGCTCCCTGAAAACATGGATTCATTAAAGAAGCATCAATTACTTTTCTTTAACCACAGCATACGAGGGGATCACTGGCTATTTCAAGACAAAGAAGAGATAAAAAAAATCAAACTCCCCTGGGCCTGGCAATCTAACAATGGGAGGCTATTGAATGAGGCAGCTGCTGAAGGACAAGGAGTAATCCAAGCGCCTTTTTACTCTGTCAAATCTTATGTCGACTCTGGCCAACTCACTGAGATTTTACCTAAATTCACAATAAAGCCACTGACTATTTTTGCGCTCTACCCTCATCGCTGCGAGCTTTCCTTGAAGGTTAAAACCTTTATCGATGTGGCTAAGAGCTTTTTTGAGCAACATCATTCCGAGCAGTTCTGATTTAATGGATGTATTTAAACGCACTTTCTCAAACCTAGGCCCTGGAATTATTTGGGCCGCAAGCAGTATTGGCGTGTCTCATATCGTGCAGTCTACTCGCGCAGGAGCAGATTACGCTTTCGCTTTGATTGGTTTTATTTTCTTAGCGCATTTAGTCAAATACCCTTTTTTCAAAATCGGTCCAGAGTATGCAGCTGTCACCGGCGAGAGTTTATTGGAAGGCTATAAAAAACACAGTCGAGTGGGTTTTTATAGTTATATGGCTCTCACATTTCTAACAATGTTCTTTGTTCAAGCTGCAGTTACGATTGTCACAGCTGCTTTAGCGCTCAATTTATTTGGCGACATCCTAAATGTTTCAGAGTGGTCTGCCATCATTCTGGTCATTACCTGTGCAATATTGATTGCTGGCCAATTTAAATGGCTGAATGAAAGCTTAAAGTGGATGGTCCTCATACTGGCTATTGCCAGCTTGATCACACTCATTGCTGCAATAAGTCAATATGGGCTTCTTCCCTCTAAATCCCATTTAACAGCCGATATAGTACCAGCTGTGAGCATCGCATTTGTTGTCGCCTTAGTCGGCTGGATGCCAACTTCGATTGAAGTTTCTGTTTGGCACTCTATTTGGTCGGAGCGAAGGATAAAGGAAAAACCAGATAGAGGGTTTGCCAGGAAATCTCTCATATTTGACTTTAAGGTTGGCTATTTCACCAGTTTGTTATTAGCGATTGTATTTGTATGGTTAGGTGCACTAGTAATGTTTGGGAAAGATATCGAATTATCCCAATCTGCAGGCATATTTGCTGGTCAGCTAATCAATATTTATACCGAATCCCTTGGTGACTGGAGCCATTTAACAATCAGCATTATCTGTTTTGTCGCGCTTTTCTCAACCACCTTTGCAGTCTCCGATGGCTTTCCTCAAGTTTGGCGAAGTGCCTTGAGATCATCGAATAACATCAAGATTCCAGAAAATAGAGTCTACGTATCCACCCTTGTTATACTAAGCCTTATAAGCTGGTTTATTATCTCCCTATTTGCTGATCAATTAAAAAACCTTATCGACTTTGTAACCACTTTATCTTTCGTTTGTGCTCCAATCTTTGCTTTACTCAACATTCTTGTTATGAACGGGAAATGGGTACCAAGAGAGTATCACTTAAAAGGGTGGTACTTAGTTTACACTTATGCCTGCCTGTGCTTAATGATAGGTTTTAGCTTTTACTTTATTTATTGGCGCTTCTTGAGTAACTAACGATTTCTTTGCAACATCAACAGACTTGAAAAGTCTAGAAATGTAAAGCTCAGGGATGAGCGCAATATATAAGGTCATCTAAGCCTTAGAGATCAATCCCTCTTCATCTTCAGCTTTCCTAGTACTTTGTTGACACAAGGTGCAGTCCGGGGAAATCAGCTTACTTCATGAATACTGCCCCTCATATTCAGGGGTACTTCTGAACTCTCCCGCAAAGGCTATATAAGACGTTTTAGCTACAGACTAAATTTTTTACCCTGAGTTAAGCCATCTAAGCAGTTGGCATTAGATCTATCAAGGTGGTTACTTGGATTGCTATTCCTATCTCTGTAAAACTGAACTTCTCACATAATGAGTGGCTCATCATAAGCTAGCTCCTTTCAGCATGAACAACTCTGAAAGGAAGGTCCATTGATCACCTCTTAATCACTGGGTACTCATAGGTAGGCTTGTACTCAACTGATGAAGCTCCAAATCATCACTTCTTCCACGCCAAAACTCTCCTAAGAGACTTCCTCTAAACGCTCCTGAAGTGCCAAACTGTCATAGGAAAAATACAAATGCACATCCCAAAATCAGGCCAAATATTTGGTTGCAAATGAAACCCTCGCCCTATTCTTTGCGGCACAGTAGGATAAGTCATCCGCCTGCAGGTGCAGAGCGGCACTAAGGAACAGAGTAATCAGAAGACGCTATGACTACACAGCAGTTCGACGACCTGAATGTCGTCTCCCAGGAAGTCCTGATCAGCCCGGAGATGCTGAAAGCAGAACTCCCCATTAGCGATGCAGCCGAAGCGACCGTCGCCAAAGGGCGCAGCGCCGTGCGTGATATCCTCGATCGTAAAGACCACCGCTTGATGGTGGTTATCGGACCTTGCTCCGTTCACGATGTGGACGCTGCAATGGATTATGCCAAGCGCCTGAAAGCGGTGGCAGATAAGGTTTCCGATACCCTGCTTATAGTAATGCGAGTCTATTTCGAAAAGCCCCGCACCACAGTTGGTTGGAAGGGCCTGATCAACGATCCCCACTTGAATGATTCCTTCAAGATTGAGGAAGGCCTTCATATCGGCCGCAAGCTACTTTTAGATGTCGCCGAACTGGGGCTGCCCACCGCAACAGAAGCACTGGATCCAATCTCTCCCCAATACCTGCAAGATCTGATTTCCTGGTCAGCCATTGGCGCACGTACTACCGAATCCCAAACTCATCGGGAAATGGCCAGTGGCCTCTCCTCTGCTGTGGGCTTTAAGAATGGTACCGATGGCGGATTAGAAGTAGCGATTAATGCCTTGCAATCTGTCGCTAATCCCCACAGATTCCTCGGTATCAACAAGCGCGGTCAGGTTGCCATTATTCATACCTCCGGCAACCCTTATGGCCATGTTGTGCTTCGCGGCGGTAACGACAAACCAAATTACGATTCGGTCAGCGTTGCCATGTGTGAACAGGAACTACGCAGCGCCGGTATTACCCCCAATATCATGGTCGACTGCAGCCACGCCAACTCCAATAAAAATCACGAATTACAGCCCCTGGTGGTAGATAACGTGACTCACCAGATTCTTGATGGTAATCAATCAATTATTGGCATTATGGTGGAGAGTAATCTGAAAGCCGGTAATCAGAAGATTCCCGCCAATCTGAATGACCTGGAATACGGCGTCTCTGTTACCGACAAGTGTATTGATTGGGAAACTACCGAGTCCCTATTACTGGGTATGGCCGAACAATTGCGTGAGCCACTGAAGAGTAGAACTTGCTAAGTATGTGACTTTATAGGGGGCTGTGCCCCCTTTTTCTCTAACTGGCAGCTATTTATTTCTAATACTGGCTGCCAGCCCCTCCCAAGCGTCCTCATGGCGAGCTTAGATATCTCCTAACCACCAAAAGCCTCAGAAAGGCTGACAATGGGACGCCGTAGGAGTACCCTCCCCACAGTAAACAGGGCATAGGAAGTGGTTTTCCCTCGTTTTCCAGATATGCAGGGAACCAAGACTGTATAAATATTGATCAAGAATAAATCTTTTAGAATAGAAGCAGCTAAATGGAACTGCAGTCTAATAAAATACTTACCTATATACTGGGTGGTTTTGTCCTGATATGGCTCTTTGTGAGCCTGAGCTTTGCCCTAGATACTGGCTCTGTATTCTCCTGGATTGCCACCACCCTACTTTGCCTTCTCGCCGTAATCACTTTTTCGTTCAAGAAAGATCACTATATTGATTTTGAAACTAGGCAATACGTGTCTCAGAATCGAATTCTCTGGCACAACTGGACAGAAGAAAAGCCCCTCACGATTTTCAAAGGTATTAAAATAGTTTCCTACTCTCACCACTCTAAAGAGAGCAGAAGTGGCCATACCAGCTATCAGGTAGTGCTTATTTTCAAATACGCGACTTTTAATGAGGGCATTACGGCAAGGTCCTACCAGCAATTAAAAGAAGCTCAACGCTATGCTTATGAGTTAGAACAACGGACAGGCCTAGCACTGCTTGCCTAAGATCAATAGACAAATACCATAACTCCTAAAGGCTCTGCGAAAAACCTCACATTTACACACCCTGATTTTCCCCCTGCAATTGGGGAGCCCATAGCAGAAACTCTAAACTACCGACATTTCTATGTTCTTTTGAGCATCTGGCACTTTCAAAGCCAACCCACAACCACTACCAACCCACAACCATTAAGAGGTACCCACTATGGAATCCGTAGAATGGGATATGTCCTCGACAACCATCGTTCGTAAGCTTAATGATGAGGCTGAGCAAGATACATTTCCCCCACCTCACCTGGACAAAGTGAAACAGGGGGAGCTTTTAAGATTTCATGCCCATATCAATGTGGAACAAATGCCCCAAGGACATCACTTAAAGAAGGCAACTATTTTCTCGAATGTGCCTAATGGAGGAACTTGGGAGCTGATATGTGATGAAGGAACTGCGGTTGGAGGCCGGGGTAGCGCTCCATCACCCATCATGTACTTTTCTGCAGGGTTGGCACTCTGCATGATGTCTCATGTAGAGATGCTGGCACAACTCTCTAATATTCAACTTAAGCAGGTAAGGCTTGAACAAAAGACCGAATTTTCAACCACTCTTAACTTTGGTGGAATTCAACCCGAAAAGGTATTTGGCCAGGGTGACCGGGTGGAGATTCACTTGATTATAGAAAGTGATGAGACCGAGGAAAAACTCGTGGAGTTTGCCCACTGCTGCCGGCAAGCCTGTATGTCGCTACAAACGGTAGCCAAAGCCACACCAGTCACAACCTCTCTTTATCTCAACGACAAACCTATACCTTTTACATAAACCAAGCTGGCTTGGTGATATCCAGGGTGAAGCGCTAACAGACAGATTATGAAACCAAAAGCTTCCGAATTTAGATCTTGGTTCCCCATATGCCACCTCTCTATAGATTAATTTGCTCAGTTTTTATTTGGAAAAGTGAAACTGTCTTTATAAATCGCTTTAAAATTATCTTTCTCACAGCAGATAGGAGCCCTAAAAAGCACATTGGGGCTTACATTTAACTAAAGTAAAATTCTGCTAGGTTGCGCGAGGGAGGTCGCAGAATGCATTTTTTATTTTTGGTACTATTGTTACTCTCCATTGCCAATTTCAGCACTGCTCAAGAGCGACTCGCACAACTTCCAGCTGATGCCCAGCCAGTACAAATTCTCGGAAAAACTTACTACCAAAGTGGCAATAACTTCTATGCATTTAGTGAAAAAGGACGTTACTACTATCCGGTAGATCCTCCTACCGCTATTCGCCAATATGAACGCCCAAGAAACCTATCTTTTCTTTCTACTCGTACGGAGCCAGGGCCGCGGCTGACTCGAGGACAAATTGCAGGCTGTATGAATATGGCAGCAGACAAGGCTAATGCCAATCCTGCTAAGGGTGGCAAAATCTATATACGCGAATACAATATGTGTTTAGAAAACACCCGTAGACTATTACCAAACCCGTAGTAAATGAGGAGCTTAATTCAGAAAACTTTTTAAACCCTTCCATCTTTTGCGTGCGACCAATAGCTAGACTGAGTGACTTTTCATCTACGCTCAACAATACGCTTTGATACACTACGATAAAAGATTAAGAACGATCAAAACCAGCCAAATACAAAGCAACAATCCCACCAAGTCAACCGATGTAGCGATAAAACCTAGTAAATACCCTATCCAGCCACTAGCCAACTCTGCTCTGCATGGCAAACATCACTCCCTGGAAGACATCCGCACCTCCAGCAAAGTAGGCCCCACTAGTGTCCTTATATAGGTTAAACACAACAGGCATCATTAATACTCACAGAATTCACCCCCCCACAGCCACACAACTGAAAATAAAAAAATATATTCATCTCATGGCAAAGCCCTTTTCAGGGCTAGACGACCAAAAGACAATCAACTTCATATTCCCTCCAACTGAAAAACACTTTTACCTGCCCTGTTGTTATCTTTGCCATGGAGTAGAATTTAAATTCCCTAAAAACATCATCAATTAGAGCAATTTTTGCACCCCATGAATATATCAGAAAACTTTACTATTGGTTTATTTTCCTTTATTTCGTTGTAGTCTTTAAAACTAGTGGTGAAGCAACCGAAACTTCCAATAGAGCGCATTGGGACACAACACACATTTGAGTAGACTTGTTGCCAAGTTGGGAGAAGGAGAAAACGTTATGCGCTATTTATTTTCAATGATCTTACTGTTCTCTCTTGCGGGGTACGGTGTAGCTCAAGAGCGTCTCGCTCAGCTACCTGCCGGCTCTTCACCAGTACAAATACTCGGCAAGACTTACTATCAAAGCGGAAATACCTTTTATGCCTTTAATGAACAAGGCCGTTATTTTTACCCAGTAAATCCGCCCACAGCTATCCGTCAATATGAGCAGCCCAGAAATATGTATTGGCGCGGTTCTCAGCCCCGTTACTACTGGCGCGGTTCTCAGCCTCGTTATTACTGGCGCGGTTCTCGACCTAACTACTATTGGCGTGCGCCTACGCCTCGCTACTACGGTCTGACTCAAGACCAAGTAAGAGGCTGCATGAATTTCGCGGCAGACAAGGCGAACCGTAACCATGCGAATGGTGGTAAGATCTACATCCGCGAATACAATCAGTGCATCAGTAACTACCGCTAACAGGATTAGTAACTGATGACCTATCAATAGAGTTTGCGAAGCAAACTAAAGGGGCCGCAAGGCCCCTTTCTTGTTGGTTGAACCTTTCTGAAACCTTTGTCGAACAATATCAAAACGATACACAATCGGAAGACTGATCGAATAGCCGTGTAAAAGGACAATTTCTAGCAGCCTCAATAGGGCATTTTTCCTTCTCTACACTATGCTTGCCCTGCCTGACAACACAAATGTCGCCATCCACAATCCTGGAGAGCACTATGTCCGCCAACCATAAAGCAACTTCTAAAAAGTTACTTGAGCTTTGGGGGGACAATACCCCACATGAAGCCTCAGATTATTTATCTGCCAATTACAAAAATCACCAAATGCCAGATGCCTCTGGAGGTACCTCAACAGAAACGCTGGAGGAGTGGCAAGACTTAGTGAAGGAGTTTCACAATAGCTTCTCCGACGTAAAAATGGAGATTTTACTGCAAGTTGCAGAGGGTGATTATGTATGTACCCGTTGGCGCGTAACGGCCACTCACACAGGTAAATTCATGCAGTATGAGGCCACCAATAAAACCAGCAGCTGGACAGGCACCCATACTGATCGCTACGAAGGTGGAAAGATGGTAGAAAGCTGGGTGGATTGGGATAAATACTCTTTCCTTGAGGAGCTTGGGCTGATCAAGTAAACCCCAGGAGCTAAAACCCCGGATCTGGCAAATGTGAATTCGGGGATTTAGTTAGATACGGATCTCATCGAATTACTATCAACAATAAACTGCCATGACAAAAGTTCTTGTTACTGGATTTGAACCTTTTGGCCATACACCAATCAACCCGGCCGAATCCGTGATGCGTGTACTGGATGGCACCCGTATTGGCAGCGCTGAAGTCTGCGGTCTACTTGTGCCAAACAATTTTTTCGAATGTATCGAGATCGTCACGAGGGCTATTAACGAACTTCGCCCACAAATAGTGATGATGCTCGGTGAATATGCCGGCCGTGCAGTTATCACTGTAGAGAGAATTGCACAAAACTATAATGACTCAACACGCTACCGCCTTAAAGATAACCGCGGGGTGGAGATGCAGGATGAGCCCACCATTCCCAATGGCCCGGTGGCCTATCGCAGTAATCTACCGCTTCGCGCCATGGTAAAAGCCATGCGCAATGCCGGCGCTCCCGCAGATATTTCCGACACTGCCGCCACCTTCTGCTGTAACCACCTGATGTACGGGGTACTTCACTATATTATTACCAATCAGCTGGATATTCGCGCAGGCTGGATACACCTTCCTCAATTACCTCAAGTAGCCGCGCTGGCAGAAAACATCGGCACCCCCAGTATGTCGAGAGAGACAGCGGCTCTCGGAGTACATGCCGGAATTGAAGCTGCACTGGGGCACACTGAGGATATTGATGAACCTATTCTCTCCAAGCCCCAAATTTAGCCCGGTTTCAGTGTTGAATATTTACACTGCCTGATGCCCAGAGAGATGTATTTCTAATGAAAAGCAAACCTGCTCCGATAGGCTCACAATCAATAATTCTCCACTTAACTCATGGGTGGCATATCCTTCTCCACTAGCTTTTAATAGTCCGTCGCTAACCGATAGCAGTATCGCCCTGGGCACTGATTAATACGAACGCAATTCTGCAGGGTTTATCTCCCCGATTGACCCAGTTATGAATGGTAGCTCGCTGAATTAAAGCATCACCTTCCGATAAGTGGATTACCGTATCCTCCCCCATCTCCATGTCGATCTCTCCGGAGAGTACAATTGCATAATCCAGGCTATCTGTGCGGTGTATACGAGGAGTTACCCCAGGACCAAACTCCACCACCTTGAAGATTGAGCCACCAGGTATCACAGTACCGACCTCACGTGCGCCCTTATCACTATTCTCTGAGTCAATCTCTACGGGCAGCTCAACTGTCGTCCAGAATTGTTGCTGTTCCATATGCGAGCGCCAGCTAGATATATGTTCACCGCTGTCATCTAGAACCACAATAGGTCTACCGGAATTATCATGCCCTGTTACTACACGCCTTAAATTTAGCCCCATACATTTCTCCACTCAGATTTCAGATCAACTTAATCAACAATAGATGCCCCCTAAAATTTGATAGGTTCAAGTAGACAACCAAATAATGAACATCACTGTCATATATTGTTACAGTCCAATCCAATAAGTAATAGATCCCCAATAACAAAGCTATAACTTTTAATATCAAACATTCAATTACCATACATAATGAGATTCTAGAGAAACTAAAGACACTCCAAAATTCTGATAGCAGATACATCTTCATTTATTGAGATATTTTACTTACAAGCTAAAAAGATCCCCTCACTTTCCCTAAAGTCATGATTAATTGGACGGCATGAGTAAGCAAACGGAACTTCCTTATCAACATCGATGGTGGGTACTAGGCGGCCTTGGACTTGGCCTAATGATCATTAATATTGATGTCACCGTGATCAACCTTGCGATCCCTACTATAGGAGAAAATTTTTCCGCAAAAATATATCAGCTGCAGTGGGTTAACAATATTTATCTTATTGCCATGGGCGGGCTAATCATTACTACGGGTAAGTTTGGAGATCGATTTGGTCATAAAAACACCCTCATGCTGGGCATAACCATTTTTCTTCTAGGATCAGTAATTGCCAGTGCAGCCCTCAACCTTGAGACCATAATCGCCGGCAGGTTTATACAAGGATCTGGCATGGCAGCCTCTTTCGGCATGATTTTTGTTCTAGCGGAAAGTCACTTTCAAAAGTCTGAACAAGGCCTAGCCGTTGGCCTACTGGTGATCTTTACCGCTACAGCTCAGTCAATAGGCCCGATTCTAGGCGGCTTTATTGTCACCCACCTGGGTTGGAGATGGGCCTTTTTAATCAATATTCCTGTATGCTTGCTATGTCTCACCATCTTGCAAATTTTCGCAAAAAGAGATACTCAAAACAAAAAAATATATATTCATTACAAATCAGGATTTCTTATTCTAGCTGCCTACCTCCTAATATTACTTTCACTTAATCTTGAACCTCACAAAGGAATAGCCAGCTTTCAGTTTATTCTACCTCTTGCATCCTCTTTAGTTATCTTAATTTTTGTTTTCCTTTGGCAGAGAACCCTATCCCAACCATTGATAAACCTGAACCTACTCCAAAACAAACTTTTCCAAGGATTACTTATAACTCGCGCATGCTTTCAAATGATATTTGGCTCTTTCCTATTTATTTTACCTTTATACCTAGAGAATATACTTGGCTATGAAGCCGTCAAGGTTGGCCTCATCATTCTCACAATGACAATATTCTTATGTTTTTCCTCAATTGCAGCTGGAATATTCAATAATAAATTCAACCCCATCCCCTCCATCGTCTTTGCCCAATTTACCTGCCTAACAGCTGCTCTATCACTAATACTGATGCCAGATAAACTGTCCTGGCATTACCTCATATTCGGCATGGTTTTTATGGGCATTACTGCTGGAATAATGTACTCCTCAACCAATCTTGCAGCAGTTCAAAGTGCCCCAAAAAATGAAAAGGGAGCAGCTTATGGGCTGTTCATCTCTAACACCTACCTCTGGTATGCTGCAGGAATATCATTCACAGGAATAATAGTAAGCACTGTCAGTGTCCGAACTTTCACAAAGCTCTCAAAAGAAACTCTCTCCAATGAGCACCAAGTTAATATGCTGGATGTTCTCCCCTTTATAACTGGAGCTCAACCTCTTAAAAAAGTAACAAGAGTTTTCCCAGATTCTTCGCTACATTCTCAAGTTTTGGAGTGGGGACAAGCATCATTTCACTCTGGATTTCATGCGTTAATGATCGCTTTTCTCTGCTTATCGCTCACTGGGTTACTGGCTAGTTTACTTTTCAGAAATACCACTCAGTTTCTTAGCAAAGATGGGGCATTATAAGTAGTCATCAGTTACAAATAGTACTCAGTGCCAAATGATTACTACTTTGTAGGAGTACAATAGCCCCATACACTCACACCCCTTAATCCTCTATAATTCTCTGCTATGCCAGAGTTACCAATTTATTCCGCCCTACCAGAGTTATTCAAAGCACTGGAAATACACAACAATGTGGTACTGCAAGCTCCTCCTGGCGCAGGCAAGACTACCGTTGTTCCCTTGGCCCTGCTCGAAACCGATTGGTTGGGGCAACGCAATATCATTATGTTGGAGCCTCGTCGCCTGGCTGCGCGCACGGCTGCGGCACGTATGGCTGCCCAGCTCGGAGAGAAGCTAGGCGAGACTGTGGGTTACCAGGTACGCGGGGAACGGCGGCGAAGTGCGAAAACCCGTATCCTGGTTGTTACCGAAGGTATTCTTACCCGGCTGCTGCAGTCTGATCCGGAACTGTCAGAAACCTCGCTGGTTATTTTTGATGAGTTTCACGAGCGTAGTCTTCAAGCCGACTTATCCCTGGCACTGTGCCTGCAATCCCAGGAATATCTGCGCGAAGACCTGAAACTATTGGTAATGTCTGCAACCCTGGAAACCGAGGCGGTAGCCAGGGTGCTCGGCGGTGCGCCAGTGGTCAGTAGTGAGGGGCGCAGCTTCCCCGTACATATCGATTACCTTGGCCCGCGGGAGGAGCCCGATGATCACCGCTCTATGCCTGCGCTCATGAGTCGCAAGATTCTCGAAGCACTTCGCAAAGAGTCAGGCAGTGTGCTCGCATTTCTTCCGGGAGTTTCCGAGATTCGCAAGGTGGAGGAGTTACTGCGCGAACAACTCGCCTCTGCGGCTGATCTCAAACCAGATAGCATTATTCTCACCCCACTTTATGGAGACTTGACCCGCGAACAGCAAGATCAGGCCATCGCTCCGGCCGCTCCTGATCAACGCAAAGTGGTGCTAGCAACCAATGTGGCAGAAACCAGCCTGACGATTGAGGGAATCCGCATAGTTGTGGATTCCGGCTTAATGCGAGAGTCTCGCTTCGATCCTAACAGCGGTATGAATCGGCTGGAGACCTGCCGAATCTCACAAGCCTCTGCCACCCAGCGCAGCGGCCGCGCCGGGCGCCTCAGCGCAGGATTTTGCCTGCGACTGTGGAGCGAGGGCCGTCAACGCAGCCTCAGCAGTAAAAACACCCCCGAAATAATACGCAGCGATTTGGCCCCCCTGGCGCTGGAATTAGCCCAGTGGGGAGTCAGTGATCCCACCGACCTGAGCTGGCTGGACCTTCCCCCCACAGGTCCTCTAGCCCAAGCCCAGGCACTATTAAAGCAACTGGGCGCACTAGACCAAGACTTGCGCATCACTCCACACGGCAGCGCCATGCTCACCCTGGGTTGCCATCCACGCCTCGCCCATATGATGCTTCGCAGCCTCGACTGGCATCTATCACAACAGGCCTGCCTACTCGCGGCGCTACTGTCAGAGAGGGATATCTTCCGGGGAGAAGCACGCTGGGATAGAGACATCAGCAAACGTATCGAAGCACTACAGGCCCATCCTAAGGGGCAAAATATCGACCGCGGTGCGGTGCAACATATTCGCCAGCAGGCCAACACTTGGCAGGGGCAATTAAAGGATTTCAAGCCGCAAGAACCTCGTAACAGCGATAGCATTGACCAGGCCGATAGAGTCGGGGTGCTATTGGGGCTCGCCTATCCGGATAGAATTGCCAAAAGCCGCCAAGATAGTGCACGCCGCTACCTGCTTTGCAGCGGCCGAGGCGCACATTTCTCGCACGAAGACGCCCTGGCTCTCAGCGACTTCCTTGTGATTGCCGAATTGGATGGACTGGGGCGCGATGCGAGAATACAGCTGGCCGCTCCAATTTCAAAAAACGCCTTACAGCGCTGTTTTGCCGACCAAATCGAGCAAAATACCACTATTCGCTGGGATGATACCGCCGGGCGTGCCGAAGCCCTGGAGCAGGTCACACTGGGCAAACTGGTGCTGGAGAAGCAAGTCGCCAAAGATGTTCCATCAGAGTTATTGAGCCGGGCACTACTTGATGCCATTCGCCAAAAAGGGCTTTCTCTACTGCCTTGGAGTAAAGAAGCCCTACAATTTCGCGCGCGGGTGGCGTTTTTGCGAAAGGAGGAAAGTGGCAAGTCACCACTGGAAAGCGCTCCGCTGCCCGACTGGAGTGATGATACGCTGTTGCAGGACCTTGAGCGCTGGCTATTACCGCATCTACATGGCTTCCATAAATTTGAGCAGCTCAAGCAGCTGGACCTGCTCAATATTCTGCGCGCACAACTCGACTGGGCCCATATTCAGCAAGTTGATGAGCTGGCTCCCAGCCACTACACCGTACCCAGCGGCTCACGCATTGCTATCGATTACGAAGCATCCCCACCAATCCTAGCTGTGCGCTTACAGGAACTCTTCGGCCTGGCACAAACCCCCGCAGTTTTGCGTGGGGGATACCCGCTAATGATTCACCTGCTCTCCCCTGCTCGTCGCCCGGTACAGATCACTCGCGATCTGGCTAATTTTTGGGCAAACACCTACGAAGAGGTCAAAAAGGAGTTGCGTATTAAATATCAGAAGCACTACTGGCCAGATGACCCCCGCACAGCGGTCGCCACCAACAAGACTAAAAAGAGAATGGATAACCCCAGGGGCTCCTAAGAGCCCCAAATCAAGTTTTTCAGCCCTGTTAAGTCCACATTCAGCAATCCCCCACTAGATTGCAGCAATTTAAGTTGGCGTTTGCCAATGGGGAACAATATCTGTACTTTTCTGCCAATAGATTACTAACAGACAAAACATCTAAGCTTAACTATTACATCTAGTTGGAGAACGACCTTGCATAGGAAGCTAGCGCTATTTTTCAGCCCACTACTCTTTCTTGGCTGTAGTGATGATTTACCTGACATCATTATTCCCGTAAATATCGATTACGATGAAGAAATGCGCCTGTTTGTGGAGGATATCAGCAAGTATGCAAAGGGCCTTGAGCGAGACTTTATTATCGTTCCGCAAAACGGTATTGAGCTGATCACCACCAATACCAGGACCAATGGCCCGGTAGATGACGCCTATGTGAACTCTACCGATGGTATCGCCCAGGAGGCGGTCTTCTTTGGGCAGAACGGTAATGTAGACCAACCCACCAGCGAAACTGAAAGCAAGCGCCTGCAGGACTATCTCAACCTGGCCAAGGAGAAAGGCCGTGAAATCCTGGTGACCGATTACGCCTATAGCGAACGCAATATTGACGAGTCTTACGAGGAGAACGAGAAAGCCGGCTACATCTCCTTCGCAGCCGACAATACGCTTCTGGACAATATTCCTTCCTACCCAGAAAAACCTTTCAATGTGAACAATGACGACATTGATAAACTGGAAGATGTCAAAAATTTCCTTAATATCACCAATACTACGAGCTTCTCCACACCCCAGGAATTCGTGGACAAGTTATCCGAAACCGACTACGACCTGCTGATCATCGACTTATTCTTTAGGGATAACCAGACCTATACAGAAGAGCAGATCAAGCAATTAAAGAAGAAGAACAATGGCGGGGATCGCCTGCTGATGGCCTATGTCAATATTGGCATGGCCCAGAGTAACCGCTACTACTGGCAAAGCTCCTGGCCCGCCGATCCACCGGCCTGGCTACTGGACGAAGTCCCCAATGAATCGGGCAACTATTACGTGGAGTACTGGAAAGCCGGCTGGCAGGACATTATCTATGGCAACAACAGCTCCTATATCTTCAGGATCGTAGATGCGGGCTTCGATGGTGCTTATATGGATGGCATCGACGTTTTTGAGTATTTCGATTCCCTCGAAACCGAGGAATAAGCGTAAACCTCACTTTCATGGAGCCTAAAACTCCACCCATCACCAACTGGATGGGTGGAAATTGGGAATCAGGCCGGCTGGGAGTCCTTGTACTGAGTCACATACTGGGACAGTCGGCCGGACATCTCTTCCGCCAGTTTCTGCAGGGCGTTGAGGGGACGTATCATTACCTCAAACTCCACGATCTTGCCATTCTCATCAAAGCGAATGATATCCAGCCCTTTAAGGCTCTTGTCACCAATGCTGGCCTTAAACTCTAAAGCCAGATCGCGGCCTGACTCGGTGGTGAAGCTGCGATCGTATTCAAAGCTTTCAAATACCTGCATTACGGTATTGAGGATAAGGCAAACCGCCGCAGAGCTGTGGTAAGGCTTAAAGAACGCCGGTGAGCGGAATACCGCATCCTCCGCAACGATAGTGGGCAGGCGACTGAGGTCCCGCTCCGCAACCATCTCGTGCCACAGGGCGATTGACTCCGCTATTGGGTTATTGGTATTGCTCATTGAGCATCTCCTGTTCAAGCATATGTTTTTGTAAAAACTCCCGACCATCGGTACGGCCGAGCTCGTAAGTCTTTTGTGCCAACTCAGGGTTGGTGTAGTCCCAAACGCTGAGATAAGGCGGCCGCGAGGGCTGCACATAGGTCCAAAGCTGCTCTCCGCGGCGCCTGGTAAAGCGGTTTGGGTAACGGGGGTAGCAGCGGCTGAGCAGAATCAACACCCGTCCCGCCTCACTATCCAGCCCAGCCACGGGGATATTGTCCACGACTCCACCATCGAGCACGGGATCTCCTGCACGACGCAAACGCGGTGTAAAAGGCGGCGTACAGGATGAGCAAAGAATGAGCTCCACCAACTCTTCCACACTCTGGCAATCCTGTGCGCGGTAAAAGTTCTGCTTGAAACCCAGGCCCAGAGCTATTTTTGGATGAAGACTGCGCAATAAGTGCTTATCGGTGTAATAGGCCAAAGCCCCCACCCCAAACGCCAACCCAGCAGGCAAAAGGCGCGGTGGGTGTACAACACCAATCTGCAGATCTGCGGCCGCACTCAGGGGCTCAAGGCCATCGCGAAATAACTCCAGCATGGCATTGCGGTAAATTCCGTACTGGGGAAACACCCGCTCTTTCTTTAGCACGTTGCCCCAATAAGCGTTCTTGCGGTTGGCGGCAAAAGCCGACCAGAAGTGCTCCCTACCCGCCTCAATACGCCCCATCAGGATCAGGCTTGCCATTAGCCCCCCAGCAGAAACTGCGGTTACCCTCCTTGGAGAAAGCCCAATTTCTGCGGCAACAGACTCCCAAAAGCCAATCTGCCAGGTACAGCGACCGCCGCCACCTGCAAATACAACCTGATCAAACATGCATCCTTTCCTGTTCAATGGGCAAACTGCCCTTGTAAAGCCTAAAGCCGATCTCCACTTAGGGCACCGCCGCACAAAGCTTATATGCAACTAATTGCATAAGCTAATGGATTCAGCAGGCTAGTGCAACCAGGGGCCTCAGCACTGCCATCCCAGGTATTTCCACCAAGAAAGCAGCCCCCTTTACTCCCACGTGGAGCCACCCAACTTTTAAAATTAATCAGCAAAATTAGCTTAAAGCGCGATTAGGTCATCACTAAGGGTTGAGCCCTCTCTAAGCTTTCTCAATACGGCCTTACCATCAGCTCGACCTATCTCCAAAGTCTTGTTAACCGCTTCCGGGTTAGTGAAATCCCACACTTTAATCGGCAACGTTTTGGAGGGCTGCACATAGGTCCATAGCTGTTCACCTTGACGCTGGGTGAAACAGTCAGGGAAATCACGGAAGCGACTGGTTAGCAGAATTAACACCCTGCCTTCTTTGCTATCCAATCCGCCTACCGGCACATTGTCCACGATTCCGCCATCCAGAATTTCCCTGCCATTCAGATGGAGCCTTGGAGTAAATGGGGGGGTGCAAGAGGAACTCAGAATTAAATGTTCCAGTTCATCCATATTCTTACAATCTTGAGCGCGGTAAAAATTCTGGCGGAAGCCAAGTTTGGTGGCTGCCGTGGAGTGCAGATTGCGGGTAAATCCCTTGTCGGCATAATAAATGACTGCGCCAAAAGTTAGCGCCAAAGGACCGTACATCCAGGCGGGCGGGTGGCTAACCGCCAGACGCAGCTCAGCCACACTCTGCAGGGCCTGAGGTCCGTTTTCGAACAGCTGTCGAATCCCATCGCGGCAGATAGCGTATTGGGGAAAAACCGCCTCCTGCCTAAATAAATTACCCCAATAGATATTTTTGCGATTGGTACTAAAAACTGAGCGAACATACTCCACCGCCTCCGGGCCCCTGTCGATCAGCAGTAAGCCCGCCACAAGACCACCCGCCGACACAGCACTCACCACTCTGGGAGATAGATTGATTTCACCAGATACAGATTCCCAAAAACCAATCTGCCAGATACAACGGCCGCCACCGCCAGCAAAAACTACCTGATCAAACATTGAAAAGCTCCCTGTTACCACTGTACCGCTCTTCCTGAGCCGGCACTTACCGAACTTCCCCCGCTGAATAAATCTAATCTGTAGCAATCATCTCTTGGCGCCTGTTTATGCCGGTTAAAATACCGGGTTACTTTTTCTGCGAGCCCGTATAAAAACCCCGCTCAGCCAACATGTTCTGCATAAATATACGTCCATCGCGGCGCCCTATTTCATACGCATTGATCAAGCCTTCAGGGTTAGTGAAGTCCCAAACACTAATGGGGGGCGACTGTGATGGCTGCACATAAGTCCACAATTGCCTGCCTTGAGACTGGGTAAACCAATCGGGAAAGCCCCGATAGCGACGGGTCAGTAAAATAAGCACTCGCCCTTCACCAGGGTCAATGCCCTCAACCGGTACATTGTCCACTACCCCGCCATCCAAAACTTTTTTCCCCGCCAAGCTCAGCCTTGGCGTAAATGGTGGTGTGCACGATGAACTCAGGATCAGCTGCGTAAATTCTCCGATATCAGTACATTGCTGAGCGCAGAAAAAATCCTGTTTGTAACCCAACCGCCGCGCCGCTTTTGGATGCATTTTGCGGTGCAAATATTTGTTGGAATAATAAATTGCCCCTCCAACAGCCAATGCTAATGATGCTGGCAGCCAATTGGGTGGCCGGGAAACAGCAACCCTGAGTTCCGCGGCGGATTTCAAGTCTTTAAAACGGTCGCTAAATAGCTCCTTGATACCTTCCCTATAGATTTCATAATGGGGAAACACTGGCGCCTTGCCCAAAAGGTTTCTCCAATACACATTGCGAGGATTCTCATTGAATACCGATGAGAAATAATCCACCGAAGCAGTTGCTCTACCAATCAATATCAAACCTGCAATCATGGCCCCAGCAGAAACCCCTGTGAGCACTCTCGGTTTGAGCTTTATCTGGTCGGCAATCACTTCCCAAAACCCAATTTGCCAGGTACAGCGGCCACCCCCACCGGCAAATACCACCTGATCAAACACCCTTTAATTGCTCCACCTAGCAATAACCCAATTCTTCACTTGGCGCTCCCCTCGGGAGAATATGCCGCCAGGAATGCCTCTCCATCGGCATAACCCGCATCAAAGGCCTGCCACACCCCCTGTGGATTGGAAAAATCCCAGACGCTCACCGGCAAGGGCTGGCTCGGCTGCACATAAGTCCAGAGTTGCTCACCCTTTTGGCAACTGAAATGATTTGGGTACTGTGGGTAATTGCGGGTTAACAGAATCAGTACCTGGCCTGGCCCCGGCTTAAGCCCACCTACCGGCACGCTATCTACGATACCGCCATCCAGAACCTCTCTACCCCCGTCCTGTTGTCTGGGCGTAAAAGGTGGCGTGCAAGAGGAGGAGAGGATCAGTTTTTGCAGATCGCCCACATTGTTACAGTCTCGTACCGAGTAAAAGGACTGTCGATAACCAAGGCGCTTGGCGGTGTTTGGGTGCAGAGAACGAGTGAGAAAGGTATCGGAGTAATCAATACCAACTCCGATAATTAGTGCTAAAGAGCCATTTAACCAGCCCGGCGAATGGCTAACTGCTATTCGCATTTCTGCAGCCTCTCGCAGGCGTTCAAAACCGCCCTCAAACAGTCGGTTCATACCATTACGGTAGATGTGGTGATGGGGAAATAGCGGGTCTTTACGAAAGAGATTGCCCCAGTGAACGTTGCTGGGATTTTCCTCGAAGGCCTCGGCAAAATACTCTACTGCATCCAAGGACTTGCCCATCAATATCAGGCTGGAAACCAGGGCGCCGGCTGAGACGGCACTCACCACCTTGGGTCTAAGTTGAATCCTGTCTGCAACAGACTGCCAAAACCCAATCTGCCAGGTACAGCGCACTCCTCCACCGGCGAATACCACCTGATCGAACATAGAACTCTATCCCGGCCTGCCCGCTATAGCCACTGAAGTCAGAGCGCCCACAAGGCGCCATACACCCCTTTTGAGCGTGGATACCACCCCAGCTACAAATCCAAGAGGTCTTTAAAATATATACGGGGCAGGCAAAGTCCGGGGCGGCCCAGGCGCCTTCAGAAGTTAATAAGGAGTGCAGCGACAGGTAAGAAGGGAGGCAAAATCATAAGAAAGGAACTAACCAGTTCAGATAAGCAAGAAAAAAGGCGAAGTATTACTTCGCCTTTTAATTCTCTCCGGGAAGAGCATACGGACCCAACTATTAGTAATAAGCCTGAGACTTATCAGTGTGATCGGTAATATCTTTAACACCGGCCAGTTCGGGGATTTTCTCTTTTAGAGTTTTCTCAACACCTTCTTTCAAGGTCATATCCACCATGCCACAACCCTGGCAGCCGCCGCCAAACTTCAACACGGCAAATTTATCCTCTGTGACCTCCACCAGGCTCACCTGGCCACCATGAGCCGCCAGCCCGGGGTTTACCTCATTGAAGAGTACATAGTTAATACGGTCTTCTATTGGGCTGTCATCGGTGATCTTCGGCATTCGCGAGTTGGGCGCGCGAATGGTGAGCTGGCCACCCATTTTATCGGAGGAGTAGTCAACCCTGGCATCGTCCAGGTAAGGCACACTGCGGCCTTCAAAGTAGGCCTTGAGGCCGTTCATCTCCATCACCACATCTTCTGCCTCCTCCTCGCCGGGGCGACAGTAGGCAATGCAAGTTTCGGCACTGGGAGTACCTGGATTGGAGACAAACATACGAATCGCGATTCCCTCGCAGTCCTGCTTGGCCAGCAGTTCCTTCAGGTACTCCTGCGCGGATTCAGTGATGGTGACATTCAGTTCTGACATAAGCCTTCTCAAATAACCGAGCTTCTTTGTCGGGTATTTTACTCTCAGAAACGCCCAAGTGAAACCGGTGTGTTTTTCGGGAGGGTAACGGCCGCGAGCAGCCCCCCGAAAATGGCTCAAACGGGGATCATTCCCATCAGGGTTTGTGCCACATCCTCCGAAGAAGCGGGGTTCTGACCAGTGACCAGCTTGCCATCCACGACCACATAGGGTGCCCAATCGTCTTCGCTGGAGTAGTTACCTCCGCGATCTTTAAGCATATCCTCCACCAGAAAGGGCACAACATCCACCAATCCCACCGCCTCCTCCTCGGAGTTACTAAAGCCGGTGACACTCTTGCCGGAAACCAAGGGATGGCCGCCTTTGCGCCGGGTATGGCGAAAAATGGCCGGTGCATGACACACAGCACCCACCGGCTTATCAGCCCCATAGAACGCCTCAATCAGGGAAATGGAATCCTTATCCTCTGCCAGATCCCAAAGGGGGCCGTGACCACCGGGATAAAAAACAGCATCGAAATCCGCCTCCTGCACATTGGCAAGCTTGCCCGTATTGGCAAGCGCTTGCTGGGCTGCCGGATCCTGGCGGAAACGCAGGGTGGCATCGGTCTGGAAATCTGGTTCATCACTTTTGGGGTCTAGCGGTGGTTGCCCGCCTTTGGGGGAAACCAGTGTGACTTGCGCCCCGGCATCCTTGAAGACGTAGTAAGGCGCGGCAAACTCCTCCAGCCAAAAACCAGTCTTCTTACCGGTATTGCCCAGCTTATCGTGTGAAGTCAAAACCATTAAAATTTTCATCGGCGACCTCCCTGGTGCCTGTTATTGATGCAGTTCTGCAATTAATCGTCGGTACCCAAGCGCACCACGACTTTGCCAAAATTCTCCCCCTGTAATAACCCCATCAGGGCGCGGGGCGCTTTTTCCAACCCCTCAACCAGATCCTCACGGTATTTGATGCGACCCTCGCCAACCCAGTGACTCAAACCAATAATAAAATCGCCGAAGCGCTCATATTGATCAAAAATAATAAATCCTTGGATTTTAAGGCGCTTGGTAAGGATTTCACGCATCAACAAGCTCAGGCGATCCGGACCCTCGGGCAGTGACGTAGCGTTGTAGTGAGCAACCAGCCCACACACGGGAACCCGGGCAAAGTCATTGAGAAGCGGTAAAACCGCATCAAATACATCTCCGCCCACATTTTCGAAATACACATCCACACCGTCTGGACAGGCCTCCTCCAACTGCTCGGGAAACTCCTCTGCTCGGTGGTTGAGACAGATATCAAAGCCCAACTCCTCTACCGCGTAGCGGCATTTTTCTGCTCCACCGGCAATACCAACTACCCGGCACCCCTGAATTTTACCAATCTGCCCTACAGTGGAGCCCACAGGGCCAGTAGCTGCAGCGACAACCAGAGTGTCCCCTGCTTTTGGCTGGCCAATTTCCAGCAGCCCGTAATAGGCGGTAATACCCGGCATACCCAAAACACCGAGTGCATAGGAGGGGTGGCTGGGATTTTTACCAAGATTCACCAATCCTTCACCATCTGAGATTGCATAATCCTGCCATCCGCAATAACCAAGCACCCAGTCTCCCTCTTCGAAATCATCCAGGTGTGACACAAGCACCCGGCTGACTGTGCCACCCACCATAACGCCCCCCAGGGGTACCGGCTCTGCGTACGATTTGGCATCACTCATGCGGCCGCGCATATAGGGGTCCAGGGAGAGAAAAACCGTTCGTAACAACACCTCACCCCGAGCAGGTTCGGGCACCCCCAACTCCTCAATACTAAAATTGTCTTCGCTCGGTGCCCCTTCGGGCCGGGAAGCCAATACAACCCGGCGGTTCTTATCCATTGATTGCACGATGTATCTCCTTCACTGAGCCAGACTTTCACTTGGTACAACCTTTTGTACCATTGGCGAGCCAGGCCCTCTCCTGAGTTTTTATGTCTAGTGAAGGCCAAACTATAGATAGAAATTGCACGCCGTTAGTAAAAATTTACCGGTTATTGTGTCGTAGTATTTTTTGCCCATCAATTTAGCCCCTATTGACAAGTATCCGTGTGCTAAGATTGATGCCTTTCCCGCCATAGACAATTAAGGATTGGTCAATGTCTGCGCTGTCCCGTAATCAACGCCTGGAGCAACTCAAAGCCGCGCTCGCTCAGCGCATCCTGATTCTCGACGGCGCTATGGGAACCATGATTCAGCGGGAAAAATTACAGGAAGAAGATTACCGCGGCGCCCGCTTTGCTGACTTCCATAAGGATCTGAAAGGTAATAACGACCTTTTAAGCATTACTCGTCCCTACCTGATCGAACAGATCCACCGGCAATACCTGGAAGCTGGCGCCGACATTATCGAGACCAATACTTTTAATGCGACTGAGCTGTCCCAGTCTGATTACGACATGGAACATCTTGTAGTAGAGCTGAATCGAACCTCAGCAGAAGTGGCCCGCCGCGCGGCGGATGCCCTCTCCACCCCAGAGCGCCCCCGCTGGGTGGCCGGAGTGATTGGCCCTACCTCACGTACCGCCAGTATTTCCCCGGATGTCAACGACCCGGGTGCGCGCAATGTGACTTTCAATGAGCTGGTACACAATTATGTGGAAGCCGGCCGCGCCCTGATCGAGGGCGGCAGTGACCTGATCCTGATTGAAACCATCTTCGACACGCTCAATGCCAAGGCGGCCATTTACGCCATGCAGAAGCTGTTTGAGGAGCTGGGCTTCGAATTGCCAATTATGATCTCCGGCACCATTACTGACGCCTCCGGCCGCACCCTCTCCGGCCAGACTACCGAGGCGTTTTACTACTCCATCGCACACGCCAAGCCCATCTCCGTTGGCCTTAACTGTGCCCTAGGGGCCACCGAACTGCGCCCCTATGTAGAGGCTTTATCTGGCGCCTGTGCCACTTATGTTTCCGCGCACCCCAATGCCGGCCTGCCCAATGAGTTTGGCGAATACGACGAAACCCCGGAGCAAACCGCGGCGATCGTGGCAGAATTTGCCCGCAGTGGTTTTATCAATATTCTCGGCGGTTGCTGCGGCACCACTCCAGAACACATCCGCGCCATTGCAGAGGTGGTATCCGATATCCCTCCACGCCAGTTGCCCGAGATCAAACCGGCTTTACGCCTTTCCGGTTTGGAGCCTTTTGTGGCCGACGAAAGCGCCCTCTTCGTCAATGTGGGCGAGCGCTGTAATGTGACCGGCTCCGCCCGTTTCAAGCGACTGATTCTGGAAGAGGATTACGATACCGCCCTGCAGGTCGCCGCCGCACAGGTGGAAGATGGCGCGCAGGTGATTGATTTCAATATGGATGAGGCGATGCTCGATGCACACGCCGCCATGCGCCGTTTTCTCAACCTGGCAGCCACCGAGCCCGACATCGCTAAGGTGCCCTTTATGGTGGACTCCTCCAAATGGGAGGTGATTGAGGCCGGGTTGCAGTGCATCCAAGGTAAACCCATCGTGAACTCCATCAGCCTCAAGGAAGGCAAAGAGGAGTTTATTGAGAAGGCGCAACTGTGCCTGCGCTATGGTGCCGCCGTAGTGGTGATGGCCTTTGATGAGCAAGGTCAAGCGGATACCTTTGAGCGCAAAATCGAAATCTGTAAGCGCAGTTATGAGGTATTGGTAGAAGAAGTTGGTTTCGATCCCACCGATATTATTTTCGATCCTAATATTTTCGCCGTCGCTACTGGCATTGAAGAGCACAACAACTACGCGGTGGACTTTATTGAGGCCTGCCGTTGGATTCGTGAGAACCTGCCGGGTGCTCAAATCAGCGGTGGTGTCTCCAACGTTTCCTTCTCTTTCCGCGGCAACAACCCGGTGCGCGAGGCCGTTCACTCGGTATTCCTATTCCACGCCATCAAGGCCGGCCTGAATATGGGCATCGTCAACGCCGGTCAGCTGGCAGTCTATGACGAGCTGCCTGAAGAATTGCGGGAAAAGGTGGAAGACGTCATCCTCAATCGCAATGACGAAGCCACCGAAGCCCTGTTGGATATCGCCCCCAAATATATGGGTGAAGGCGGCGGCACTGCGCGCAAGGAAGACCTCAGCTGGCGTGAGCTGCCGGTCAAAGAACGTCTGGCGCACTCCTTAGTAAAAGGAATCAACAACTATATCGAGGCAGACACAGAAGAGGCCCGCGCCAATAGCAGCCGCCCCCTGGATGTGATCGAAGGTCCGCTGATGGACGGTATGAATATCGTTGGCGACCTGTTTGGCGAGGGCAAGATGTTCCTGCCCCAGGTGGTGAAATCGGCACGGGTGATGAAGCAGGCCGTCGCCTATTTACAACCGTTTATCGAAGCGGAAAAAACCGAGGACAGCCGGCCCAACGGCCGTATCCTTATGGCCACGGTAAAAGGCGATGTGCACGATATCGGCAAGAATATCGTCGGGGTGGTGCTGGCCTGTAACAATTACGAGGTAATCGACCTCGGCGTGATGGTGGCCGCAGAAACTATTCTGCAAACCGCCCGGGAAAAGAATTGTGACATTATCGGCCTATCCGGTTTAATCACCCCCTCCCTTGATGAGATGGTGCATGTCGCCGCAGAAATGGAACGCCAGAAGTTCGATATCCCCCTGCTGATTGGCGGTGCCACCACTTCCAAGGCACACACCGCAGTAAAGATTGATCCCCAATTCAATCGCAATCAGGTAGTGTATGTGGCCGATGCCTCGCGCGCTGTGGGGGTGGCCAGCAGCTTGATTTCCGATGAACTGCGCCCCGCCTTTGTTGAAAAGGTCCGCGCGGAATATGAAAAGGTGCGCACCCGCACCGCCAATAGAAAGCGCAACGACACCCGGCTGACCTATGCGGAAGCCCGAGATAACGCCCCTGAATTCGACTGGCAAAATTACCAACCCGTAAAACCCAAAAAACTGGGAATTACCGTTATCGAAGATTTTCCACTGGAAAACCTCCTCGATACGCTTGATTGGACACCCTTCTTTTTATCCTGGGATCTGGCGGGCAAGTATCCGGCTATCCTCAAGGATGAAGTGGTCGGCGAGGCTGCCAGCGATCTCTACCACAATGCCCAGCGCCTGCTGAAAGAGATGATTGCCAAAAAGCAGCTGCGCGCCCGCGCTGTGTTCGGTTTGTGGCCCGCCAATAGCATCGGCGACGATATCATTGTGTACAAAGATGAAGCGCGCAGTGATGAACTGGCGCGTTTACATCATATTCGCCAACAGGTACAAAAGATGGGCGGCGATGGTCTGTGCCGTTCACTGGCAGATTTTGTTGCTCCTCTGGATTCCGGCTATATCGATTATGTCGGCGGCTTCGCAGTTACCACTGGCATTGGCGCCGACGAACTGGCACAGAACTACGAAGCCAAGCACGATGACTATAACGCAATTATGGTGAAGGCCCTGGCGGACCGACTGGCAGAATCTTTTGCTGAAACCCTGCACCGCCAAGTACGCAAGGAATACTGGGGCTATGCGGCAGACGAAGAGTTGAGCAATGAGCAGCTAATCAAAGAAGCCTATCAGGGTATCCGCCCGGCGCCCGGCTATCCCGCCTGCCCGGACCACTCAGAAAAGGCGACTTTGTTCAGTTTATTGAACGCCGAAGAAAGTGCCGGGGTCAGCCTGACCGAGCATTTCGCCATGATGCCAGCGGCCGCAGTCAGCGGCTGGTACTTCGCCCACCCGCAGGCCAAATACTTTAATGTCGGTAAAATCGGTCGGGACCAGCTGCAAAGCCTGGCCAAGCGCAAAGGAATTAGTGAACAGGAACTGGAGCGCTGGCTGCGCCCAAATCTCGAAGAGTGAGGATCCCCCCATGCAGGAAAATAATAAGAAACGAGCAAGGAAGCCCGGACTAGGCCAGATTGTACTAAGCACTTTGGCAGGGGCCATTGGAGTTCAGAGCAACAAGAACCGAGAGAAGGACTTTCAAAGCGGCAGCATGATGCACTTTGTTGTCGCCGGAATTGTCTTCACCATTTTGTTTGTCTTAACCCTGATACTGATCGTAAAGACCGTACTGGGCAATATGGGCTAAAGCTCTCCCCCAGCTAGAATTCTCTCAGCAAAAGCGGGCAGTTCGCCCGCTTGATCACTCAAATTTCTGCATAAATAGATTTCAGCCCAAGCAGATAGCCCTATGGAAGGTATTGCTGTGAGTCATAGAGGGGGATTTACGGAGAAGTACCCGGTACGGCTCGGCTCCGGGTCGGGACATCATATGGGTCAGCGGGTAGCAACCCAGAAAATACAGGTTGCAACAAAGATAGCGACCAGAGCTACAGCGGCGATGGCATCTGCGAAATTGTCTTCTTCCGGGGTAACAGCTACTTCTTCCTTCATCGAATTTCTCCGATTACACATTATTGTTATTCAAAGTAGGTGAGCCGCAGGCAGCGGCGTATCAAGTAGAGCAAATTGAGTCTGCAGTTGCAAGGTGGGCCGGGGTTGGATTGTAGATCTGTTCATTTATAGGGAAAGGGTCTGCCTTATCCAGCATTTAATGACCGATATTACTGCGATTGCAATTTGGGGGATTACAGACTCCCACGCAGAGGGCGCTAACTATATTCGCCAACGCACCGGCAATTTCCATACTCAATCGAAAATCATCTAAATCGGAAATGCTGCGCATACCCTAAAGATAAACATCGCTGACAAATAGAACCCTGAAAAATACTATGCAATTCTTTTAGTAAAAACTATGTTTTAGTCTCCAAGAGAAGCAAATGTTCCCTTGAAGACCAAATTATCTAGCCTGGAAGGTTAATCATAAAGCTTCATTACCTAAATCAGTAATTCACCTAAACTCTAACTAAAGCTTCACTTTGATATCTTTCGGCGGATGACAATGAAATACTACATAGGTAGTATCCGGAGTGTAGTAACATGTAACATCATAGTGATAACCATCGTCTTGCTCATCTTTTTGCACAGAGGGGAACATCTTCTTATTTTCTTGAAGTGTCTTTCCTTTTAACCACTGATCAACAAAATAATCTTTTGCTATCACTGCAGCAGTCTCTGCACGCGCTTTGTAAAAGGTACTCAGCACCTTATCCGCACTAGGATTATCCTTATAATAAATCTGGCTGCCATCAGTATTTCTTTGTTGTATATCGTTTTTACTGCAATATCCATGTACTATTTTATCGTGCTTAGACTGATAACCGAGCTCAAGATATACCGATACATTCATCGTCAAAATAGAACGGCTACCATTTTCATGGGGCTTTGGATTTTGATAGTGCAAATCAAAATCACCAACAGGGTGAACAGCGGCTCCCATCTCCTCTATATCTTTTGGTAATGACATAACATTTCCTTTTATGAAGTTAATTTAAGTTTTCGCTTCAATTCAAATTACACAGCCTTGTTTCTTATGTGTAATCTTTTCTCAAACAAGCATGAGCAATCTCAATATGGGAGATAAGGAAGTTGCTATACAGAGTGAAGCTGTTCATCTTCATAAATACGGAAATTAAATCTTTTCAACTTCCTAATCAGTGTATTCTGGTACCCGTTTGGGCCATCAAATCTTTAAACAAGTTTGTTACCAGCAGTATCTTTGTCAACCTGCCTGAACGATCGGTGATGAGATTCAAGGAGCCTTAGGGATCTTTGCGCTCATTCTATATACTGGCGGCTTCATCGGATGCATTCAGCTCGATACACTTGATAGCAATCCCTGTGATATTACGGCGAAAGAAACTCTTGATAGTTGCACAGCAGGTGCTACGCTCGATCACTTTCACTACACTGCCGATCTGCAAGGTGGTCACAGTGCCTTTGCCGTTGTCGTCCACGCGCTTGAAGCGGCCGCGGTCCGGGCCGTAGGTGAAGCGCGTATCGTGGCTGCCCTAAGTGACTAGGCTGGGTTTATCAAATACCGCTTACGGCTGCCCAAGTCGCCACTCATGCTGCCGCTGTTGTCGCACTGATAGCTAGTATTGCTGGCATCATAGTAGCGCATCTCTTGGGTAACAGTTTGAATACAAGTCTGATAGAGGCATGCTTGGCACAGGCAATTGAAGCCATTCTATTCAATGCTCTTTAGCAAGTCCTAGCTATAGCTGTGATCGCCACAAAGATCGGTTTTTGGCAAAATTATGAAACTCAAAACTTATTACTGAGTTCGAAAAGGGGGATATATCTTAAAAGCAGAACCCCAACAAGTACTTTGCCGAGGCTATTAAGTAGTGGTTCCGTTAGATAGAAAGTGTTATTTAAGCGTAGGGAATTCAATCTCCTCTTTATCACTAGGGACAAAATAAAGATCTAGCTTTCCTCTCTATCCTTTATATCTAGGATGCTCTTCACCTAACTCAAAAATTATTAGAAAGTAATAATCCTTAAGAATAGAGGCCTTACCTTTCTGCTTATAGGGTTCAAACTGGGAGCCCCTTAGATATCTTATTGCAGCTGAATTAAATGCAGCGCTCGGGCTGAAATCTACCACATTAAGATTATTCGCAATTCCTTGCTTACTTATATCTCCTCGAACAAGCACCCAACCTTCTTGGCCTTTATCAAACTCAGTTTTAGGGTAAAGCATTTTCGGTGAAATAGCTCTTCGAATCTTCCACTCAACCCCCCTATTCAGCATTTGTATATTTGGCTTTTCGCTGACAGGCATCACATTTAGTGACATGCAAGAAGCTAGAAAGAGGTAGCTCAAGAAAATTAATTTAGTTTTCGATAGTGACACAATCTTAGTTCTCCACTGGTATTACCGGCTTTGGTTACCGCATGGGAGCGTGGGCCATTGTACTCATAGCTACCAACGCCTGTTTTATAGGTGATATTACCGGCATCATCATAGCGAACCTCCTGGGTGGCAGTTTGGCTGCCGGCCTGATAGAGGCGTGCGTAGCGCAGGCGATTGAGGCCGTCGTACTCAAAGCTTTCCTGTAAATCTTTGTAATACTACTTCAATTGTCTATAGACAGAATTATTAGGCTCCTCAGATATAAGGCCTGGCATTAGACTCAATCAGGATGGAATAAAGATAAAACAGAACCCCGATAGAAAGATCTATCAGGGTGTTCAAAACTCTGCCCCCAATTGTTCAAATGGAGACTAGGCAATAGCCCGCTAGGCCCTCAAAATGCTCACTAATTCATTTTTATTATCAAAGCTGAAATAGGCTCACCTTGGCGGACAAGTAAATATCCTTCCCTGCCATGTAAAGCCTTCCAGCTTAGCTGGGGGGTTTTGAAATAAACAAAACAATCGCCCTCTTTGTATTTATTCTTTAAAGCCAACCACTCAGAATTAAGGTTTCCAAAAGGCAAAAAGACACCTTTTTCGTTTTCAACCGATTCTTTTAGCTCGATAGTATCGACTGGGATCGGCTCTGACAAATAAACAGTAACCTCGAAATATTTTCTCACCTTTTCAATGTCACAAGTTGAGGCGGCACAAGATAGGCTCCAAATTAAATTAAATAAACAAATTATAATCCACCTCATATCACCACCTGACAGTAGTATGATCTTTTCGATATGGCTCATTAAAATGTTTGTACATAAATTCATTTGTCCTTTCAATTACTGGAATTTCATATTTTGCTGGATTAAGCGCGTACTTTAATCCTGACGCTGGCTGTAAAGAATGGAGAGCCTCGTGAAATAGAATTCTTTGAATACTAAAACGATGCCATTTGGGGTAATTCTCTATTGCCCTATCCCACTCTTCAAAAGATAAGTGTTCCAAACTTTCCTCAAATCCGGGTGGAGGGGTCGCACCATATTCGCTATTCAAATCACTAGGTTTAATGGTTATGGTATTTGTTTTTGGATCAAACTCACTACTCCGAACTGTATGATCAATTTTTAAATTGAACTTTCCAGCTTTTTCTTCAATAGCTGCAAACTCCTCATATCCTCTCATTTCTTCTAAAGCTTTTAATATCTCAGCTTCAGACATCAAATCATCACTAGTTTTACCACTGCCATTATGTAAATTCATTTTGGCTATTGAAGTCATTATCGTCGAAAACGCAGCAGTCGCAGCTCCATTAATAAACTTGCCACCAGTGGCCTCAGATACCAGCCCTGAAACCACCATCTTAACGGCTACATGCGTATTTTTCCCAAATCCACCACCAACTCCCGCCGAGACAAAACCGTGCGCAAATTTTCCACCACCCAGTTTTGCCAATATACCTCCGGTTACTCCACGGATTGCAATATTAGTCGGACTCCATCCTCTGGGCATGCCGGAGAAGGCTGCCGCTGAAACTGCTGCAAAGACACCATTGCGGAAAGCTAACCCTATATCTCCTGTTAGTTGATAGGTTTGATTTGCGTTGTACATGGCTAATGCCGCCGGACAACCAGCATTAGAAGCTACACAAATGGCAACTTGTGCAATTGCATTCAAGAATGGCTTGCCGGCCATATAGCGATGAATATCGCGGCTATTAATGAAAGCATCTCTAAACTTATTCCAGGAACTGTACCCAGATGGATCCGTATAAGTCAGCGGATTATTGTGCACATAGGCGTAGCGGTTGTAGCCCTGAACCGAGGTGACCCCATCAATCATTGGGTCCGCAGAGACAAAACGGGCCAGGGTTGGGTCGTAGACTCGTCCATTCATATGGATTAGGCCCACCTCATCCAGCATTTCATGACCGGTATAACCGCGGTTGCTACTCAGGTGATTAAAGGCTCCCACACTGAGGGCGCTAACCGTATTTGCAGGCGCGCCGGCAATTTGTTCCCAGCTCAGTGCATTGCGGCGTTTGCCCCAGGCATCAAAGCTGTAAACCAGCTTGTTGCCCGCAGTATCTTTGGCAACCTGACCGGTGCTATCGGTAATCACATCCAGGGAACCCTGGAGGTCTTTGTGTAAATACTGGGTGCTGGTACCGGCAATTTCATCGGATGCATTCAGCTCGATACGCTCGATAGCAACCCCTGCAATATTGCGGCGATAAAAGCTCTTTATAAAAGCACCGGAGGTGCTGCGCTCAATCACTTTCTCGATGCTGCCGATCTGCAAGGTGGCCACTGTGCCTTTGCCGTTGTCATCCACCCGCTTGAAACGGCTGCGGTCCGGGCCGTAAGAGAAGCGCGTATCATGGCCGCCTTTACTAATCAGGCTGGGTTTATCAAAGACGGTGTAATCCAGCGTACGACTGCCTGAGTCGCTACTCATATTGCCGTTGTCGTCGTAGTGATAGCTGGTATTGCCGGCTTTGGTTACGGCATGAGGGCGTGGGCCACTGTACTCATAGCTACCAACGCCCGTTTTATAGGTGATATTGCCGGCATCATCGTAGCGCACCTCCTGGGTGGCAGCTTGACTGCCGGCTTGATAGAGGCGCGCATAGCGCAGGCGGTTGAGGCCGTCGTACTCAAAACGTTCCTGCAGGTCCTTGCTGTAACTACCATCGCCACTGAGGTCGGTTTTAGAGAGCAGGTTGCCGATGGCATTCCAGTCGTAATGCAGATTCTGCACCTGACCAACACCGGGATTGATATCGGTGAGGATTCTGGTGAGGCGGTGATGTTGTGGATCGTAAGCATAAGTGGTGGTGAGGCCATTGCCGAGCAATACTTCTTCCACCTGGCCGCGCAGGTTCATGCGCTTAACCCGGTAATAATAACCACTATCTGCGGGGGCGGTTACATCACGCACACCCACTTTAAAACCAAATGGGTTGTATACCGTTTCTACACCGCGCAAATAGTCTTTATTATCCTTACCTACTTGCTGGTTACTGGCATCGAAGCTGCGGCTGACGCGGCTGTATTGGTCGTAGGTAACTTTTTCATAAAAGTCCCCTTCGCCATCCAGTACGCCGAGCACGGTGGTAGTCTCGCCCAGACGACCGTAGATATCGTAGTGCAGCAACTTGAGGTAGCTGACATCCTCCATATTGGCATTGCAGCCTGCAGCAATAGCGACAGGGGCCTGGGCTACAGCGACCAACTTTCCATCGAAACGGTATTTGGAGTCACAGCCGGGGTCCTGGTCATAGTACCAGCGGCTGAAGTTCTGCAGGGTGCCCGTTTGGCTGTTACTGTCGAAGCTGGTGTAGTCTGCGCGAGTCACCATGCGGCCGAGGGCATCATAGCTCATGGCGGTGCCCTGCCCCTTTGCGTCCTTCTGCCAGGCCAGCTCACCAAATCCTGTGTAACCGTAAGTCCAGGTGCCCTTATCCGGATCTACCATACGGGTCTTGCGGCCGAGATTATCGTACTCAATAAAAGTTGCCGATGTTTCACCGCCGCCGCTATTTAGGGTGCGCACCTGTTTGAGGTTGCCATCGGCATAGTAGCTGTATTGCAGTTTACCGCCGATATTATCGGTAACCTGAGCCAACTCACCGAGGACATTCTTCTGGGTAACCTTGGCTTGCTGAGCACAGTTCTTAATAGTTTTCGTCAGACCATTAAAGGTAATCGTACTATCGCACTGGCCACTGGGAGCATCCACTTTGGTGGTGCGCCCGAGAATATCGTAGGAGTATGTAGTCCAGCGTGGAGAGCCGCCGCTGCTATAAGGTTCGGAGACCCTTTTAACGCGGGACTGCTCATCGTACTGGGTATCGACAAACACTGAATTACCCAGAAAATCCTGAGTTTGTTTGCGAATCTCTCGGCCCAGGCGATCGTGGTACGTCACGCTCTTGGCCTGCTCTATCCCGCTAGTGGTCACTTTAAAGTGAGACGGCACTCCGGCTATTGTGGGGCAGCCGCCGCTATCAGCACAGAGTGTACTCAAGGTAGTAGCATGGCTGCCGGTCTCGTGGTGTTCAAAATAGCGATTGCCGAATGGGGAATAGGCGTAATGCGTTTCCACACCGCTGATATCCAGCACGCGCTGTGGCTGGCCGAAGGGGTCCATCTCCAGAGCTTGTTCGGCGGTCTGTTTAAGTCCGTTCACCCGATTTAATGCGTAGCGGCCATAGCCGTCAAAACCCGTGCGACCGGTACGGCTTTCGCCCTGTGCATTGGTTACCGTGGATGCAACGCGATTGCCGAAGCGGTCGTGTTCATAATGGGTATGTAACTCTTGTGCGCTACCTTTAGCTACCCATTCATCGGTTAATAGGCCAGTCAGGTTATCGTAATCGAAATGCGCGGTTCGCTGGATTTGCGGTGCCGCCAGGGCTCCATACCTCTGGGTAGTAACACTACTCTCACGCAAGCGCGCCAAGTGCCAGCGATCACTGTTCACCACATTGTCGTAGGTATTACTTGTGGTTTTGCTCTGCACTAAGTTATTAGAAGCATCATAGTGCTTCACCGTTACCGAGCTGACGTTGCCATAGTGAATATCATTGGCTGCGGTGTAGTTGGTGGTTGTTACCACCTTACCCAGATAACTCCCGCTCAGGCTGTAGGATTTATCCTCTGCCTGACGGATATAGGGCATTACCGTTTTGCCCGATACCGGTGCTATGGATTCCAAGGTGTTAATAGAGCAGCTGATCAGGGTGAGCCCACTACCCTCACAGGTAGCCGGGGTTTTGATATTACTGGCATTGGACTCAATCACCTTGGCCGTCTGTGAGGGCATACCGATGAAGGGATAATCCTGACGGTAGTGGGTAGTGGTCTTCACCTCATTTTGCGGGTCATAAGTAGTGACCGACTCAAAACCGAGGAAACCTCGCCCACCACTCTGCATACGCGCGCCGGCGTAGTGGTAATGGGCCTCGACCGTATTGTTATTGTCATTGGCCGCCGGTGCATCGGAGATTACTTTTTGCACCACGTACATCGGTGAGTACAAATCAAATACCGGCGAGCCGCGTCCGTAGTTCAGCTTAAAGGAGCCCTTCTTACGGGTGTAAACATTCGCACTGTTATCATTCAGGCGCGCGTAACGGATTTCTGTTTTTACCCCGAAGCCATTCTCTACAGACTCAAGCACATCCACCGGTTTATCCGTATGCTTGGGCTTGAACACACGCACATATTTATCTGTAGCACCTAGACCACTAAAGAAACCTGAGCGATTGCGCATGTCATCGCAGTGATTTTCTTGCTCATCGCGGTTCGCACAGTTCTCAACAATTTCAGGGCGACCATCACCGGTCAAATCCATCACCAAGTGGCTATGATCATTGGCATCGGCGCCTAACAACAGGCCAGTATCGATAGGACTACCAAAGCCATTGGATTGATTGGGCAGTACATAGAGATACTGGTATTCATTGTTTTCTTTGTCGTTGGCATTGGGGTAAAGAATGTCCACCAGGCCATCCATATCCCAGTCGTACAACTGGATATCGTCATCTACTTGCTTAGGCAGGAAACCTGCGGAGACAAATTTTTCTCCGTTAAAATAGTGCGCACCCCAGGCTATATTTGCATTTAAGCGGAAAAGTAAATCAGGCAGACCGTCACCATTGAGGTCCCCCACCCTATGTTGCACAGAGTCACCCTCGTTCCCATCGGGTAGTCTGCTCGAGAAAACACTGCTATGCCGCCCTCCACTATCCGACATAAGCACAACAAAGTGATAGTCTGTTCTTGACCTAATGCCGTTATAGCAATCTATAGGAAGTTCTGTGCATACCCAGTTCGTTGACATAATCGCGGTCAGGTCTGCAATACCATCGCCATTAAAATCAGCAACGATATCTTCACCGCGGAGTTTTATAGCGGTGCTTTTATTGTATAGACCATCAATTCCCCCGGGCGGGGTAACGGTAGGAAGGAACAAAGATCGCGTAGAATCTTTGCTCACAAATGATAATGCTCCACTACTATTACTGCGCTGCAACTCCCGGATCATTATTTGAGGGGACTGGCTGCTAGAGTGGGTGGAAAAGCCCCGTGTAAAGCGCACAAAGTCGGGTAGGCCGTCGGCATTAAAGTCGTGCATTTGGCCCAACTGATCCTTTTGATAGCTAATTGCTGTGGGGATATCGGTGCTACTAAACCCGCTGCCATTGGATAAATTCACGGCCCAGTGAGTGCCGGTGTCGTCTATCGGCGCATGTAGTAGGTCGTCCTTGCCATCATTGTTGTAATCCAGCAAGTGCCATTCCCTACGCTCATTGGCGCGAATGCGCATCTGTCCAGATTGCAGCGACAACTCACCCCCGACAGTGCCCAAGGCAACGCGAATATACCGTTTCCCATGACTGCCGTCGTAACGGATAAACACCAGGTCTGTGAGACCGTCGCCATTGATATCCCCATATTTACCTCCCTCATAACCTGAGTGGAAGATATTGGGGTTGGCTGCAGCGCTCACCATGCCTGCCCCAGCGGACTGGGCATAGGTAAATATCGTGGGTCTGCGACAGTTACCCTGGACACACTCCTCAACCTCTTCCAGGAGCAAACGTCCTGTAGCGCTTTTCTGGTAACTGAAGTTGTAGCGGCGTAATTCCACCGAGTCCGCACTGGAAGTAATGGCGGTGAGTCGGCGGGTTGCTGCGGTCTTCTGCCCGAAGAGGTAGCCATAGCGTTTATCGCTACGATTTGTATCGTAGTGGAACTGAATCCGATTCAGCGCTGTATAGTGACCATTCGCGGAGTAATCGACCGCTTCAATCAGGTGTTCACCGAGTGCGGTGTCTTTCAGGTAGCTGTATTCGATACGGTTACCAACACTGTCCTCTTGGGTATTTAAATACCAGGTCTTCTCCTGCTGCGCATCTGCGTTCATACCGTAATAAGAGACAGAGCCATCCTTACGGTACACTTCAAAGCCTTGGCCACTGCCAGTGGCACTCGAGACCAACCGTACACGCACGAAGCTATCCACACTTGTACGGTACTCACTGCCGAGGCTGCCATACTGACCAGACACGAGCTTCAAACGCTGGCCATCCAAACAGAACCGATCGAAGGCACTGCCATTAGCACCGTCTTCTTCAAACGTTCTGCGACAGGCAGTGATAACGGACAGCCCACTGATACCCCAGCCAACTCCTAGAGGGCCGTTATTACCGGAACTGCTGTATGTCACACTGAGCGCCGGTGTACTGCCACCGGATGAAGGACCCACCTGGAGCGGAATGGTATAAGTCGCCGCGCCAGATTCAGTCACGCGGAACTCCCCCGGCAATATGCCGACACGATCGGAAGCCAACACACGAGGGTCGGTAGTAGACAGTGTTGTGGCCTTATAGGGAGGCACCTCCACCGTTACCGGTGGCGGAGTTTGGTCAACCTGAACAATATCTGTGGCAACCGTATTTGAGCAGCTACTGAAACTCGATACCTGGTTGCAGGCACGGACCTGATAGGCAAAAAAGCCGTTATCCAGCGACAGCGTTTTGCTCAAATGCTTGAGATCTGTGTGCTTAATTGGGGCGGCTTTACCCCAACTTACCGGCCCCTCTGCAGAAGATGCGGTACCGGCAATAATTTCATAGCGCACGACCGTACCGCTGGCACTCCCCCAAGTGAGATCAACCTCACCGGAACGCGAGAAACTTGCCGATAGGTTAGGAGATTTGGGCGCACCTGGGGTTTTGGCGACGATGACAGATTGGGCACTGCCGGCCGCGGAACAGGTACGCAAATTACAAGCTATCAAGTAGTAGCTGTAGCTGCCGTCATCGCGCTTGAGCGTGGTACCGGTGAGAGGCGCGGGCTTGGCAGAGCTGGTTGTGAGCTCTTTAAGGAACTTACCGTTCTCGTAAAGTTTGTACTTGTAAACCTGCTGGCTGGAACGATCACTCCAGTTCAGTTTAAGTGAACCGGTAACACTATTGCCTATGGCATCCAGCGCCGGGGCCGTGGGTACCGGTTGGTTCCGGACAGTAACAGCGACAGGGGAGCTCCAGCTGGCACTGCAGCCGGAAGAATTGCAGTTTTTACTACGAAGCTCCCAGCTGCCATCGGCGAGGCTGGTGACAAAAAAGGTACTGCTAGTTGCTGTGCTGTAACTATTATCCGCAGGCCAGCTGCTACCGGCTTTACGTTTCTGCCAATGCACTTTCTCAATGGGGCCAGAGCTATTGGAAGTCAGACTTACGGTGCCATCATAAGATTGTGAACTCCCTATAGAGAGCGTGGTCTGGTTGGGTGCAATCACTACAGTAACTGACACCGAGGCAGACCCTGCCTCATCAGGCTCAGAGCAGTTAGGAAATGCCCCCTGCAAGCAAACATCGCAATTGTATTGATAGTGGTAAGTACCACTGACATTTAACGTTTCACGAAAAACCTCACCTGGACCATAGTTTGTATTGCTAACAACTGCAAAACCTCGCCTTAAAGTACACCGCTGCGCTTTTGGCCAGTCAGTGTTAAATAGCAAAGTAACTACACCAGTCTTAGAAACAGACTGAACAACTAGCTCAGAAAATCGTACAGTAATGTCTTTTTTACTCGTCCAAGCACTACAGGAATCGACATTCTTATAAGTACTGCAAGCCTTTACCCGGTAAGAGTAACTACTGTTTTTACTATAAGTGAATGTCTTACTGGTCGATGAAAGACTCCAACTTCCAGAAGTACTGCCTGTCTGCTCCAATAAGTACTTTGTTGCCCCTGAAACGGCACCCCAACTAACCCTATAGTTTCCATTAGAGCTAGCACCTGGCACTACAAAATTCGACGGTACTGCTGGTGCACGGGAAACAATGACATCACCAGAACTTTTAAACGAGCCTGTCAAGCTGCCCTCAACGGCTGCTACTCGATACCTGTAGGTGCCTGTTCCACGCCCACTAAAGGTTTTACTAGTGAGCGTACCAGTGTAAATTCCGCTCCACGAGCCGCCATTTTTCTGTTCCTGTAAAACATATTTAGCGGCACCGGAAACTGCTTGCCAGGAGATTTTTACACTTCCGTTAGTGCTAGATGAAGGAGTGCTAATAGACGCAGGTGTTCTTACAACTGTGATCGCGCTGGAATAAGTATAATAACTACAACCGCTAAAACACGCTTGAACCCGATACTCATATTTTCCTGTTGTGCGCCCAGTCAGCGCCTTCGAATTTGAGCTCCCATGGTAGGGACTGCTCCAAGAACCCCCATCCTTGCGCTCCCACAAGATATATCGACTTGGTTTTGTTGTTGGTGACTTCCAGCTAACAGTGAAACTTCCTGAGGTATTAGTAGCCGGTAAGGAAACAACGCCAGGCTTCACAATATTGACATTAACATTATGAGAGCCGCGAAAAATCATATCACCGGGTTCAAAACATTCACCATTGCGCCCAGGCTGTAAGCAGGCTCTACCCCCGTAGAGTTTAATCGTGTACTTACCACTTGAAAGGGTGAATGTTTTTGTACCTCCACGGGGACTTGTTGAATAAGTGCCATCATAAGCCCCATCCCTGTATACTCTAAATTCGGCTTCTGATGCTCGTGAAATATCTGTGTACGAGATAACAACCTTTCCTGTAGAACTGGATGAAGGCCCAGAGATCCCAGCATAAGCCAGCGAGGTCGTCAACAAAGAAAACAAGTAGAAGAAAAATACAGCAAAAAATAACTTCCAATCCTTGGACACATCAACCCCACAAAAAGACTAAAAATGAAACACACGAAATTGTGGCTAGCTTAACTTAAATCACCACAAAAAAAGAGATAAAAGTTATAAAAAATGTATGAATTTATCCAATTGTCAGGCTGGTATTAAGGTTGTTAGATTTGCCCGGTGACGGCATTACTACAAGTTGTCAGGGTATTCATACACCCACAAGTTGCATTTATATTTTTACTGGAGCTTGGCCACCCCCTACGATATCTTGGAAACCGTATAATCCCGAATGTAATACACCTTAAAACCTCCCGAAGATAGCCCATCAAGCATTTGACCTTTCTTCTCCATATCTTCTAGGGCTGCAGCCGAAAAATGCACTCAATAGAGAGTACCGATCACCCCCACCCGCTTCAGCCTTGCATACAACTCACCTGGATTAGCGGACCAACATTTATAAGCAATTTTTTATAGTCCAACCTGTTAAAAATTTTTTGGGACTTCATGAAATGAAAGAATCGAAAAAATGTGAAGAAAGCTCAACAAGAAAAACTGTCGAAAGCCAAATATTTCAAACTTTTCAAGCTAGATTTACAAAACGACTATCCGTAACAGCCCTACCCCCCTAAAAAATTAATGGATACAATAATCAAAACGAAGGTACCGATAACGCAAACGAGATTTCAAGAATGAAGCATTGGAGATAATAAAGGGAGCGACGAAATCGGGAAACCAGGCCGATGGAGTTCTGCTGGGCTATTCACAGCCCTCCCTTTCCGGCCAGATACCGGGAGGAGCCTCAATGCCGGCTAGGTTGAAGTCCACACCCCTTACCCCTGAAGCCTTCACTAAATATTGATTACTATGCTTTGAAAATATCAACAGAATTTGGGGCATTAATTGGGCCACAGGTATAGTGAGCGATCATAATCGGTAGGCCATCTTGTAAGAATCTCTTGCACTACACTCATGCAGCACCTCATTTTGGCGCACATCGCTAAAAGCATCGTGTGTACCGAAAGCTCTGATAAGAGACAAAGGTGTGCCCACAATCTACTTCATATCAATTCCCTTATTGCTATTGAGGATGCGTTACTTTCGCAGAGAATACACGAGGGGACTCCTAGGAATGCAATCCTGCGAGAGCCGCTATAGCCACCCGGCCAATAAGATCAGAATTACAGCAATCCAGAATCGACATACCTGAGCATCTCTCCCATAGATTCTTAAACCAGTAACCTCCATAACAAGCTCATGACCATTATCGAAGTCCGTAAGGTGGACAACGCAGAAACCCTCTCCATTGGTACTCCTTGGCTTCACGCGAGTTACCCTGGCTAACCCTCAGAAAAGCGTTGTCGCTATAATCTACAGAGATACCCGCAATCAAATATGATCAACGGGAACAGAAAACGCTTACTTGCCGGTTCTCCTAAGCCAGCGGTACCCTCTTATAACTGTTGGTTACAGACATAGCGGAAAATATTGTTATTTATTGCATAAGCGTACTGGTATGTTAGGCGCCAGCGGAGAACCATCCGGGGCTTGCCCCTCTCTCCACCATCCGCGCACAAAGGCAATGGAATCAAGCTGTTATGTATCGATACGACGACCGGGATCGCGCCATCATCAATGATCGCGTTGCCCAGTTCCGCGGCCAGACGGAACGTTACCTCGCCGGCGAGTTGAGTGAGGAACAATTCCTGCCACTGCGCCTGCAAAATGGCCTCTATATTCAGCGACTGGCCCCCATGTTGCGCATCGCCGTGCCCTACGGCCTGCTCAACAGCAACCAGCTGCGCCGTCTCGCCCGCGTCAGCCGAGACTACGATAAAGGGTACGCTCACTTCACCACGCGCCAGAACCTGCAGTACAACTGGCCCCAGCTGGAAGATGTACCGGCTATTCTGGCCGAATTGGCCGAAGTGGAGATGCACGCTGTACAGACTAGCGGTAACTGCATCCGCAACACCACTTCTGACCCCTATGCGGGCATCGCTCTCGACGAGATTGCCGACCCCCGCCCCTACTGCGAGCTAATCCGCCAATGGTCCACCTTCCACCCGGAATTCGCCTTCCTGCCGCGCAAGTTCAAAATCGCGGTTAGCGGTTCCGAGCAGGACCGCGCTGCGATTCGTGTACACGATATCGGTGTGCAGATTGTGAAGCGCGGCGAAGAGATTGGCTTCCAGGTGCTTGTCGGCGGCGGTCAGGGCCGCACGCCGGTTATCGCCGAAACCATCCGCGATTTCCTGCCGGAGGAAGATCTGCTCTCCTATCTGGAGGCGATTGTACGGGTATACAACCAGCTGGGCCGTCGCGATAACAAATACAAGGCGCGCATCAAGATTCTGGTGAAAGCCCTAGGCCCCGAAGAATTTGGCCGCCGCGTGGAAGAAGAGTGGCAGCACATTAAAGACGGGGTAGAGAAATTGACCCCAGAAGCTCTGCAGTGGGCCAAGTCCTTCTTTACCGAGCCTGACTACAAGAGCTTTGATGGTACAGCCAGCGAGGCAGCCCTGCAGCAGCAGGCTGATAGCGACAAGGCTTTTGCGCGCTGGCTGGACCGCAATACTTACCCTCACCGAGTACCGGGTTACCGTGCTATCAAGCTCTCCACCAAGCCAACGGGTGTGCCCCCTGGTGATGTCACCGACCGCCAGCTTGAGGCCATCGCCGATCTGGCCGATGCTTACAGTTTCGGCGAAGCCCGTGCCACCCACGACCAAAACGTGGTATTGGCCGATGTGGAACAGGGCCAACTGTACGAGCTGTGGCAACAGGCGCGCAAACACGGCTTTGCCACACCCAATATTGGCACTCTCACCGATATGATTTGCTGTCCCGGCGGCGACTACTGCTCCCTGGCCAACGCCAAGTCGATCCCAGTCGCCGAAGCCATTCAGCGCCAATTCGACGATATGGATTACCTCTACGACCTGGGCGATCTGAATCTGAACATTTCCGGCTGTATGAATGCCTGTGGTCACCACCATGTGGGCCATATCGGCATCCTCGGTGTGGACAAGAAAGGCGAGGAGTTCTACCAGATACAACTAGGCGGCAGTGCTTCCAACGAAGCCAGTCTGGCCAAGGTACTGGGCCCCAGCTTCTCTCGTGCAGAAGTTACTGGGGTGATCGGCAAGATCCTCGATCTCTACATCGAACAGCGCCAGACAGAAGAGCCCTTTATCGACACCTATAACCGCATCGGCCTGCAGCCCTTCAAGGAGAGAGTCTATGCCAAAGCCAGTTAAGCTGGGCCCACAGCCGGGCAACCCCTCCGAGCTAATTCTCAATGGTGAGGTCAGCGCCAATGATTGGCAGCTACTACCTCAACTGGAGGAAGAGGGAACTATTGATCCAAATAGCCTGCCCTCCGGCAAGCTGATCCTACCGCTGCGCCAGTGGTTAGCCCATCGGGAGGCCCTGGCAGAACGCAGTGCAGAAGTAGGGGTCTGGATAGACAGCGACGAAGGTGCTGAGCTTATCGGCAACGAGGCGAATAATTTTCCGTTGATCGCAGTTAACTTCCCGGCATTTGCCGATGGCCGCGGCTTTACCGCCGGCCGTATGCTGCGCGAGCGCTTTGGCTTTAAAGGGGAGCTGCGTGCGGTGGGTGGCTTTATGCGCGACCAGCTCACTTACCTGCAGCGCTGTGGCTTTAACGCCTACGCCTTTGAAGGCAACCAATCCCTCACCAGCCTAAAAGAATCCCTACAGGATTTTGGGGACAGCTATCAGTCCGGTGTAGATCAACCTCTGCCAATGTTCCGCAGACGCTTCTAAGGTCGATACTCGACTGAGTGTGCCTCTGTCCACATAGGCAAGGGCACACTGCTTCTACCCCGGCATTGTCCTCTTCTATTTCCCCAATTAAATCCCTTGCCTGAAACCCCTCACAAATCTCATATACAGAAAACTTAGGTCGACCCAAGCCCTTTCCAGCTTCCCCCTATTAAGCACTAACCAAACCAACTAGATCGCCGCGTCAAGAAGTGCTAACCCATTACCATAAACAACATCGGGCCCAGCCCCCGATACACGAAATGGTATCTGATTCAAATCCCCACCGAGCGTACTAATAGCAAGCGCCACCCGCTTCAATTCCCGGGCACCTGGCCTGTAGTGGCCACTGTGGTTATTGACCTCAAGTATTTGATAACCAGCACCCAGCACAATGGTTCCTGCACCCAACACCGACCCACCAGCCAGAAATGAGGAATGATGGAAATGACCTAAATTTTTTCTTCCGACATAGAAATTACGCTGTGAATCCACAACATAAATTATGTTGCCCGCAGTGTTTTGCAAGATACCCAGCTCAAACCTTCTTTGCGTAGGAATAACCAGCATGTTTCCTGTAAATGTGGCCAGATGTTTCTGCCTATCCCGGTCGGAGAGATAGCGGACATTGCCATTACGGCCATGAGTCGCCTGGTGATTGGGATGATGAACTTCCGGCCAATAAGGAGTGGCTACCATTTTTGCCCCCCTTGAGCGACCTAAAAGCCCCAGCGTTTTCAATGTAGAACGCAAATGTCTCCAGCGACTTCTTGCTCTCTGTCTTTTCTCTGCCTCAGTCATAAGATGCTTCCTTCCATCCGGTGAATAAAGTTGAAACAGGGGATCTCCCTAAAAGTCACTGAAAGAATATGGAAAGCAGCATGAACAGCTAATGAATACTGTGAGTTTATAAATGCCTCAAGGTGGAAATTACCTTTCACCTGTAAGACCATGTAATGGTACCCAGAAATTTTTAAACCATTATTTAAAAGAGAGTCAAGATAAAAGCTGGCCTCCCATGAAATAGAAAGAAGCAAACTTGATGTTTGAGTTGCATTTACAATACAAGCAATATCTACTGAGAAAACTACAGGAGGTTTAACCAAACCATTTACATCCATCCGGAATGGTAAAACTGTTCAACAGCCCCCTAAAAAAGAAGTACCAGGACCACCGGAAAGCACCCTAATTCCAAGCGGTAGAGCTATGCCAGCAAAAACAAAAGTCTTTGTTGATTTTTTGGAAAAAAAACTAATTTAAGTTCGAAAACAATAAAACTGAGAAGCCGAAAATAAAATACCCACTATCCAAGCTGAATCAGTCAGGTCCCAAACTTTAAAGAAATATCACTTAAGATTTACACCAAACACCCAATGAAAAACCTTATCAAAACTTTGCAAATCTAATTTAGGTCGTTCTTCAATTGAGTTAGCCACTCCGCGATCCAGTTTGGCATTAATCCAGCTATCAAGCTGACCATCCAGAACCACCAACCTGCCTTCATCCACCCCCTTTTTCTGCTCAATCAAATTGACTATCAGCTTGAATAGCCATTCCTCTTGATCATCCTCTAGTAATTCTTCGCACATTTGCATAAAGTTGACTGGAGGGATTGACAGAAATCTTTTTATATAAAGCGCATTCAGAATTGAGCGTATTACATATAACAGCTTTTTAACCTTAATTTCCTTAACACCAGCGTCCTTTTCTTGCACAAATTTTGTATAACAGTTAAACCCCATGCTGATATAGTGATGCGCTAAGGCCCGCGGCTGCCAACACTTGAGTGCCAGGCTCCGAAGTTCATCCAAAACCTCTTGCCGTTTGAAATACACTTTTGGTGAAAACAGCCACTCGATTAATGTCGGATTGCTGCACCTTAACAGTCCCAGGGTTTTATTGATATCCCAGCCAACAAGGTCAAGCTCATCCCCCAAGGTCTTATCGAAAGGCACTTCTACAACATCTCTAGGAGTCCCAAGTGTCAAATAGTGGTTAAGATCTCGCTTGTAAATAAAACGTACATCCCAATCACTATCCGGCGACTCAAAGCCCCACGCCCGACTACCAGACTCACAGGCATATAAAATTTCTATACCTTTCTCAGCTTCAAGTGCTTTTAATTTTTCTTGTACTACCAATTCCATCAATTTCTCTCTACCAATCTACCATGGGCAATGGACAAAAGTTACTATTCAAGAGAGTGACACTGCCTTTGAAATGCCACTATTAGCCCCTTCAACGTAGGGAGTCACCACACGATGAATACTTGCATATACCCTACTCTACCTACCGCCCCTTTTCTGCACCTTGTAGCCACCAACCAAATACCCCAGCAACTATCCGATAAGCACAGGGATAGAGATCAAACCAATCAGCAACCACCGGTCCTGCTTAAAATGCACATCGAAGTGAACTAATGCGGTATAAGCAACTGCACCCATCATTACAACAATGACAAACATTACAAGCCAAGTGACAAAATTTGCTGACAAATTCAAACCGCAGCTTTTACAGACACATTTTATCGAGTTGAGACCACTACACCAGCCAATCAGAGAGATAGGCTTCTCATTACAACCGGGACAATTTTTCACTGTTACTCCAACACCTAAATCTAGCCATAGCCTGGCAACCGAAAACTAAAATTATATTGAATATCCTTCAATACCAATACTTCTATCCCCCATAGCCAGGCGGCACAATCTTACTCAAAAGAGCCTTCCTGCCCATAAAAGGCGAAACATCTGCTATCATCGCGCCCGCAAAAACCTAAGGGGTGGCCAAGGCCTGAGATGCAAAGGGATCAAGAAGATCACCTTAAGCAAACCCTTGAACCTGATCCGGTTAATACCGGCGTAGGAATAGGTAGGCGTGCCAAAGCCCTCCCCTCGTCGCTCTCCGGGTCTCTTTCATTAGTGTTGATTCGAGAGAGAACCATGAAAAAACTGTTCACAATCCGCCCGATTGCTCAATCTATCGGCCTTGTGGCTGGCCTGTCCGCTGGGCTAGCAATGGCCGCTAAGCCCATGGAGGGCGGGCTTGAGGAAGTGGTAGTGACAGCTCAATTACGTGATACCAACCTGCTAGATCTACCCGGCAGTGTCAGTGTAATCGGCACCAGCAGTATTGAGGCGCGCGGAGCTGGCAACCTGGACCAACTCCTGAACATGGCACCTAATGTCAATTCTTCTACGGGCGCCTCACGGGGGCGCTTTATCCAGGTTCGTGGTATCGGTGAACGCAGCCAATTTATCGACCCAGTAAACCCTTCTGTCGGCTTGGTTATTGATGGTATCGACTTCACAGGCCTAGGCCTGGCCGCCAACACCCTGGACATAGAACAAGTCGAGATTCTACGTGGCCCGCAAGGCACCTTGTATGGTGCCAATGCCCTAGCAGGCCTGGTCAATATGCGCAGTGCCGCGCCCACTTCAGAAACAACGGGCAAAGTCTCCGCCGAGTTGAGTGAATACGGTGGTCGCAGCCTTACCGCCATTGGCAGCGGCAGCCTGACTGAGCAGCTTGGCTACCGTATAGCCGCCAGCGAGCGAAAGTCCGACGGCTATATGGAAAATCAGTACCTGGGTCGTGATGACACGAACAATATTGATGAATCCGTACTGCGCGGTAAGCTGGCCTATTCTCCCAGTGACGATTTAAAACTCGGCCTCACCCTTTTCTACCTTGACGCCGATAACGGCTACGATGCCTTCTCTCTATACAATACCCGCAAGACCCTCTCCGACAAGCCCGGTCGGGACCAGCAGGAAAGCTGGGCTGGCGCTTTAACTGGGCAGTGGTCTGGTAACGAGAATTTCACTCTTGGAGCCACCCTAAGCCATGCCAATTCCGATACCGAATACGGATACGATGAGGACTGGAGCTATATCGGATTTCACCCTTTGGAATACAGCCAAACTGACAATTACCAGCGGGACAAAGACAACGCCAGCCTGGATTTACGCCTGCTCTCCACTGAAAGCTCCAAACTCTTTGCGGGGCGCACTAGCTGGGTACTGGGGGTTTATCATCGTAATGAGCAAGAAGACCTCCTGCAGACTTCAGGAAAAACTAAAGGCACAATCACGGAATACAGTTTTTTTAGCAGTGAGTTTGATACCAAAAACAGCGCTGTTTACGGACAGCTGAGCACCACACTAACCGACGCTCTCAACCTGATTACCGGGCTTCGCCTGGAAAAACGCAGCGCGGATTATTCTGATTCCTATTCCACTAAGGCAGATAGCAATGAGGATTTGTGGGGTGGAAATATAACCCTGGAATATCATTATTCTGAAGACACGCTACTGTACGCCACCGTTTCACGCGGCTATAAGGCAGGGGGTGTGAACGGTGCGATCATCGCAGAGTTCGCGGGTAATGAAGAAACTTACAGGGAGATGTTCGAGTTCGATACAGAGCATTTGCTTAACTACGAACTCGGCGCCAAAGGCAACTGGCTGGATAACCGCCTACAGGCGCAGCTAGCAGCTTTCTACCAAGACCGCAGCGATGTTCAAGCCAAACAATCACTCTTTAATCCAGAAAGTAAAAAGTTTAGGGAATACCTGGGTAATGCAGCAGGTGGTGAAACTTACGGCTTTGAGGCGGAAATAAATTTCCAAGCCACGGATACTGTGCGCCTCTTCGCTTCTGCAGGCTGGCTAAACGCCGAGTTTGAAAACTTTATAAGCAGTACACACGTAGATACAGAGATGGATAAAGAAACCGGCACGGTACTACCGGTAAATCTGGATGGGCGTGATGTAGCTCATGCGCCAAGCTATCAGTTCTTCACTGGCACCGAGATTGATCTCACTACCCACTGGGTACTGCGTCTGGAATTGGAAGGCAAGGATGAGTTTTACTTCTCTAATAGCCACAATGAAAAATCCACGGCCTACGAATTGGTTAACGCCCGCCTCACCTATCGGCTTGATAACTGGGAAGTCTCCCTATGGGGTAGAAACCTGACAGGTGAGGATTACTATACCAGAGGCTTTTATTTCGGAAATAACCCAGTTAATGGCTATACCTCAGAAGCTTATTATCAACAGGGTGAACCACGTATTGCCGGGATAACCGGTACTTATACTTTCCAATAGGACACCTTGTAATTTAGCAATTAGCCAATGGTTAACGCCCGTGAATTATCAGATACATAGCTATCTGATAATTCACGAACTTAATCGGGCTGGATAGATAGGAGCCAAGGATAGTTACCCCCTGGATCTCGGTGAATAATGAGAAAAGCTATGCAGCTCTCCGCAGAAATCAGCATGTACCCTCTCAAAGATGAGTACATACCCAGTATTCGAGCCTTTATTGAACGCCTGAATAGCCATTCAGGCCTGAGAGTAATCACTAACACTATGAGCACTCAGGTATTTGGCGAATATGATTTGCTAATGGATGTTCTCAAAATAGAAATGCGCAAATCCTATGAGCAGTTTGGACGCGCTATTTTTGTTTGTAAATTTATTGATGGCGACCTAGCCCCGGCAAAACCCCATGCTTAACTCAGAGCTCCTAGAAATTCTGCGCACCTCAATTGCAGCCATGTCTCTTTGGGAAGTGGCAGCTGTTGTTCTCGCCCTTGCTTACCTGTTATTGGCGATGCGCGAGAAAATCAGCTGCTGGTATGCTGCCTTTATCAGCACGGCAATCTATTTAGTTTTATTTTGGGATGTCAGCCTGCTAATGGAATCAGCACTGCAAGTGTTCTACCTGGGCATGGCGATTTTTGGCTGGTGGCAATGGCGTCATCACGAGGATAAAAACAAAGATTTAAGAATTCATCGCTGGCCACTGCAAACCCACTTGATGGTGATTAGTGGTGTTTTCCTGCTAACCCTAGTATTCGGTTATCTGCTAGATAACTTTACCAGTGCCGCCCTACCCTATCTCGATTCTTTCACCACTTTGGGAGCTGTGGTGACCACCTACATGGTGACCCGCAAAGTTTTGGAGAACTGGATCTACTGGGTTGTAGTGGATGGGGCCTCCATCTACCTTTACCTGGATAGAGGGCTCTACCTGACTGCGCTCCTCTTTTTGCTCTACGTGGTATTGGTTGTTATTGGTTTTTTCCAGTGGAGATCCATCTACAATAAGCAAAATCAGGCCGAGCAGCCCGGGCTAACCTCTTTAACGGGAAGACAAGCCTCCGCCGCTTTACAGTAGCAATTCGCCCTCTCTATACCTATGAGCCAAAGCCTAAGCGACATCATTCCCTGCGACTGGCATCAGTGGAGCCAGTCCAGGCCTAGGTTTATACGGACCTTGGCAGGTGGGCAGACCAATCGAACCTATTTAGTTTCATCAGGGGAAGAGCTCCTGGTTATTCGCCATAACTCCCCACTTAGCCAAGCACTGGATCTCGACCGGGCAACAGAGGCCCAAGTCCTCAACCAGGCCACTCGCGCCGGGCTCTGTGCTCCCCTTGTCTATTGTGACCCTCAATATCACTATTTGGTAACAAGGTTTATTCAAGGTAAGCCCTGGCACAAAGAGGGCCCCAGCTCTTTGAAGCGGCTTGCCAAACGACTTAATAGCATTCACTCTCTCCCGCCGGTTAAGAACCACCTGGATATTGATCAGAAAATAGACCGCTATTGGTCATCGATTAATACTCGAGCTGATTTCTATCCACGCCTTAAACAATTACACCGCGAACTATCCAGCAGTATTAGCGCTTTAAAGGCTGCAAATGATACTCCCGGTCTCTGTCATAATGACCTAACCAAAGAAAACCTGATCGAAAGTACCAACGGGGAGCTAATCGCAATCGACTGGGAATATGCTTCCATGGGAGATCGATTTTATGACCTTGCCGCTTTGGTGGAGGAGCACCAATTTTCCCCTGCGGAGCAACAACAGCTACTGGTCAATTATCTCCATCGCCCACCAAATGGAGATGACAGGCAGCGCCTTTACCATTGGCGGCTTATCTATAAATATCTATGTGTGCTTTGGCATGCACTGCAATGGAGTGCAAAAAAGGCCTCTTGTGACTCAAGCACCATCGAATCTCAATGCCAGGCGATATTAGAGTTAGCTGCATCCCGGCCGGATTAGTAGCTCCTTAGTAAGCCCACCTCATCAACCCGGCAAAAGCCCTGCCGAGCCCCCAAATAAACATAACAGGAATTAAAGGGGAGCCTTTATGGGTGAAGCCTTCCTAAATAATACAGCTCAAGATACCAACCACATAAGATCAGTATTGACCGGCCATTGCTTTGCAAAGATATAATCACTGCAGACCTGCACAGGTTTCCATCAAAATGCATGAGTATAGGGAGATACACATTATGACCAGAACTTTCTTCGGCTTGCTACTCCTCTTCGTCACCGCCAGCTGCTATGCCGACAAGAGGCCTGAAGCTTTTAACACCATCGACAAACTTTTTGCCGCCATGTCAAATTTTGATCATCAGGCAATGAGAAGTACGGTTACTGATTCATTCATCCTTTTAGAACATGGGGAGATCTGGACCATAGAGGATCTTGTTAATGTAGTTAAGCCCGCTGGTTACACCCGAACGAATTACTTCAGCATCATCAACTACGAGCAGCAAGGCGAATTACTGACTGTCAATTATTGGAACAAAGCCAACTTTACCCAGAAAAACAAAAGCGAGGATGTTATCTGGCTGGAGAGTGCCGTCCTAGCGAAGGTAGATGGGAACTGGTTACTCCGCCAAATGCATTCTACCCGGCTACCAGCTGGTAAAACGCCAGATAAAGTAACCTTTATCAAGCAAAAACTCTAACTTTAAAGTTAAGCTCAATGTGCTGGCCTTAGGGCCAGCCCTACATTCACTGTAGAGGCTGCAGCCAATACCGTGTCTTTTCCTATCCACTGCAGCATCATGTAAAATAAGCCACAGCTATACGATACATAGTGCTTATTATCCCAAGAGGCGGCCCCATGAAGCTAAAAGTGTACCTTTCCGGTGAAATTCATTCTAACTGGAGAACCCAAATTATAGAGGGTTGCAAAAATCTAGGGTTAGATATCACCTTTTCATCCGCAGTGACTGATCACGATGCCAGTGATGCGGCGGGTGACGGTCTTGGTGAAGAGCCCAACTCTTTTTGGCGTGATCATAAATCGGCCAAGGTCAATGCCGTCCGAATCAAACACTCTATTGAGAACTGCGACCTGGCGATCATTCGCTTTGGAGAAAAATATAAGCAGTGGAACGCCGCATTCGATGCCGGTTACTGTGCAGCTCTGGGAAAGCCTTATATCACCCTACACGATGAATCCCTGGTTCACGCCTTGAAAGAAGTCGATGGTTCAGCCCAAGCCTGGGCCCAGAGCCCTGCACAAGTTATCGATATTCTGAAGTACCTCACTACCCAAGCTTAACGCCATATGTCACCAGCGCCGGCCAATAACCGGCGCTGGTTTGTCGTATAATCGCTCACCTTCATTTTCCCCACTCTTTTTAATCTGTAGCTACTTATGCCTGGAGTAACTGATCGGTTTTCCCTTGATATGACCTATTAATCCATTAGCATTTCATACCAACATCTTCATGTTTTGCTATATCCCACTGTGTCCAACCAATCCATCAATAGATGGCGCAGACATAAACCGAGGCAAGGATACTGACCTTAAAGGCCACAAATGTACGATTCATATAATTAAACTCAGGAGATCAATTAAAAGGTTCAGGCGGGTTTCCCACGATAGACGCTTACATCCTCAATCAGGAGCAACCTTATCAGCTATCGGCCACCCCAGTAGCTTGGAGAGTATCATGAGAATAAGTAAAGAAGTCTGGAAGGGCCAAGCCGCATATTCCAAGACACTGTTATGGCTATATGATTTTTGGGTGTTATTTTTATCAAATCGCTTTATTTGGCGCTGCCCTACCCCAACAATTCTTCAGCAGTTTGATGAAAATGTAAGCGTCAACCACTTGGACGTGGGTGTCGGCACCGGCTATTTTATGGATAAATGTCATTTCCCCTCACCTCATATCAGATTGGCACTTATGGATTTAAACCAGAACTGCTTGGATATCTCAGCAAAGCGTGTTGCAAGATACAAACCTATTCTATTTCGCACAAACGTACTGGGTGAAATGCCTAATGATATAGAGCCATTTGATTCCATTTCTGTTAATTATTTATTCCACTGCTTACCGGGGAGACTATCAGAAAAGCTTATTGCCATAGATTATCTTAATAAACTACTCTCAGATCATGGCACTATCTTTGGCTCTACAATTTTACATGAAGGTGTTCACAAAAGTGCAATCGCCAAACGATTAATGACCTTCTACAACAAGAAAGGAATATTCTCTAACACCCTAGACAGCCAGAAAGATCTGGAAAATTTCCTGCAAAGTAGATTCTCAGAATATTCAATAGAAATTCGGGGCTGTGTTGCACTTTTCTCAGCAAAGAACAAGCGATAAACCCAGCCCCCCAACAATTGCGAGAATACTTGGTAAATATTACTTCATCATTAAGGCCACCTCTCTCCTTGATTTCCTCTTATGTGAAGCAGCAGTATTATTCTATTGTTTGTTCACACCCTTTTGCCAAAGGCCTTCCTGATTTAGATCGTGATACGCTAGCCAAACTGTGGAAGTCCCAGCTCCGATCTTGGCACTCATAAGGCGTGCATTGTCATAGCCATTGAATGGAACATCAAAAACTGATCCCGGATACTCATATTTACAAGCCATTTTTCCCTGAGACCAGTCCGCATCAGCAGCAGTAATCTTCCATTCACCTTCATCACGGCAAGCAAAGCGATAGCTTTTGGAGCACACCACATCATTAAAACGACCATTCGCCTTTGAAATAGCACAATGTTCATTGCCATTCCAGTTGTTCGGCTCCGCACTTTCCCAAGACCAGAGTAAGTCTTCGGGCTCAAGATGCCCCGCACTACCATCACCATTGAACCAGAACATTTCAAAAATATTGAGCCCACAGGAAAGATAGCTTTTTACATTAGACTCAGTAATTTCTTTGTCTTGCGGCCCTTTACCACCACTACCAATGCCATAAAGAGTACTTGGATCGTGTAACCGCGTCATTTGCTTGCTTACCGAGGTTGTCATTAACTCACAAGTATTGGGGTCTGTAGGTTTACTAAATTTGTCTTTGTGGAACCCTTGATATTGCAGACCGAGGTGTACCACAGACCTAAAGCTCCCTGATTGTGGACAGATTAAATCCGTATTTACAACAACTATATTTTTTCCAGAATCCAACACATTCTGCTTACTCAAGGAATCCACCGGTAGGCCGGTACAACGATTAGATCCCCCTCCAGAGAAACTCGCCTCATAAAGATAGCTTCCTAACTCAGCTCTCAACTGACTGGCTATCTGGCCATAATGATCAGAATTTATTTCAAGCTTCAATAATATGACTGACTGAACATTCCCCTCTTCCAACCAACGAACAATACTTTCCAGCCCACGGCGAAATTTTTTTTCACCACCAAAGCAGACACCATGACATAACCGCAGCTGATTCTCCCCAAAAAATGTTCCGTAATCGCCGACATCTAAAGTAAGCTCACGCACACCAGAGTTTAACTGATCATAGATTGAAATATCCTGATTGGGATCCGCCCAGTAGGCACTGTCCCACTCCCGCGCATTATAAGAGTTGTGAGTACCCACCCATTGCGAATGGTTGAAAGGCACATCTTTATCTAACTGTTCTTGCAGGGACAGTTGTATAACACCCTGAGTTGTTGTCGACTTGACGCCCGGAACTAGAAAAAGGCCCACCATAAGAATTACTAGCCGCCCATAAAGGGATAATTTGATCATTTGTTTTTTTATTGCCATGATATACCTGTGTCACTATAGTGACTTTATTGTTATCTTGCCTTGCGAAAGGCATACATTCCAAGTCGGAACCTCTAGATATTAATCAAACAAATAATCAAATCATAGAATGAAACCAAATCTGATTGACTGGATAGGTATATAAGGGACAAAAGCTTCTATTTTTACCTGACAGGAAAGCCCCCAAAAGAAAATTAATTAGACTTTAAATACGCCACGTTCATGCTAATAGTGCCAACCCTTATAAAGCATACAGTTGACCCGCACATAAGCCCATATTTATATCCGCACCTGGAAAACAGACCAAGCCCCTCACTCAACAAAGCTAAAATAATTTATATTTTTTACTGAAATCACCAGCCAAAAAGCGAAATAAAACCATACAAAGGGGCTGTATTTCTTACCCAAATAATGAATTCAAACAACTGAATTTAAGAGCCAACCATAAAATCCAGACCAACAACTTCACTGAAGAGCATCGCCTCAGCTGCTCCCTCCCAACCGCTATAAAGCAAGAAAAGAATAGGACTTACAGAAAATTTTCTCTGAAAGAAAAACACTAGAAAATCATTTATGGATAGCAATAATACGTATCGCAAAACACAAAAAAATCGCTAAGACAGCAGAAAATCAAGTGATCCAACAACAGCCATAACCAAAAAGGACACACCCAACCTCCTCTCAGGCGACTATGTCAAGGTTATTCTCAGCACAAAAATTACAGCCAATTACACCTAAGCAAGGCTCTCAACTCATCACCCACAACCCCCAAAATATTACACACGTACCACATTTTCTCTATGTGAAATAAATCACATAAAAACCCTTATTGGCAGTAGTTAAGATTGGCAGATATCAAGTCACTCCATGATATGATCGCGCAATGGATTTAGCGCCTTAGCGCTATGGTGAATGACTATCAGGGATGAGAGTATATGACTAACCCTCACAATATTGACTACACAGGCTTTATCTTTTTCCACGAAACCACTAAAGGACAAAATGGAAAGCCTGTCTTTATTGATCCAAAACTGCTTCCTCGGTTTATTGATTTGATCGATATCAACTCGGAGGCGGGCAGAAAAACGGCAAACCAAATGAATCAGCTCAGCAGTACCGCTGCTGGAATCACCTCCGAAAGTAACCAAACTAATGGCTTTCAACACCGCGAAAATATAGGGGCTGTACAGGTTAGCTATACCGTGTATCAAGAGGGCAATAGTCATAATAGAGGTCCTGGTGTTTATATCACTGAGCTCAAGCGAGCCAACGGAATTTCCGGAGGGGAGTCTCTGCCAGCAGGATTTTATCTCTCGAAATTAGGAAGGGGAGGATGGGGAGTTGAATCCATTGAAGATGACACTATTCCCACCGTAATTGGCGCAATTGGCGCTTTCTTTGATGGTACTAAATATGATGCGTTATCTACCTCAAAAGAATATGGTGCCTACTTAAAGACCACAGGAAATGCAAACCAAAAGCAACTAAACGACTGTTTTTCACTCTACTATGCTCCAAGCTATCTCGTCGATGAGCTTGGAGTCTGGAAAACGGCGACTCAGAAACTCTCTGGGCCAGACGCCGGACCTCGAGAGCTTGCCCGCCTGTTATATAAATCGCTACCTTGGGATGAGAGAGATCAAACTTTAAAGCATCATTGGTATGTTTTCGGAGAGGGTGCCAAGATGCTTCACCGTACTTTGAAGGAGTTTAGCCAGATAGCCGGAGGGAAAAAGCTACAACAGCATTGTTTTTATTTTGTTAACCCACGAGAAAATATTGGGCTTTTGATGCGGGAAGTTGAAGCCGTAGGTGCACAAACGAAAAAGACCAGTTACAGGCATAGCCTGGATGATATAGCCAGTAAAGTGCACCAAGTAAAGGATGGAGATAACGCGGTGATTGGCCTCCAGAAAATGGATGCGCCCTGGTCTGAGTTCGACAAAATGATACAGGGGGGCAGCAATTATTATCAAAATAAATATATAAATAGCATTGACAATAATCGTACTTTCTCAGACGCGGCTATAAGATTTGTAAGAAACTTCAAAGATGGATGGGGTTAAGTATGGCTAAGGTAGACTCACTGGATCTAGGCCACCCTATTATTGAGCAACTCAATGATATTTACTGGTTGCCCTTCAATGCGCTACCCGTACACCATTACGACTTAGGCGGCTGGCACCTGTCTTTTACAGGAAAGTTAGTAAAGCATATTTATGGAGGCAATCATTATGCCCCATACACTACGCCAATCAACAAAGAAGATAGCTATCCAAGATTTTATGGTGGACAGCCACTTTGGGGCAATAAGAGCCCCTATATTTGGTTTGAATTTCACTCAATCAATGTCGGCTGCAGTGTAGATGTGGGATCGGAAGATGCCTGGATTATTGGCACTGCTTGCTTTGAGATTCGAGTGATCCAGATACGGGAACCATCCAAATCTGGAGTCTTCGACCTCTCTGATCACAACCAGTTAAAGCAATTTATATTTAATAAGCATAAAGATAATCTGGGCCATTTCCTTGATTCTGGATTCAATTACGCTTTTAGCGCCTGGAACATAGAAGAAATTAAAGAATACAAATTCAAGGGCAGAAACTGGTACGAAATTATTGACGGTAACCAAAGTCTAAATTGGTGTTTCAACCTATATACCCACATATCAGACAAGCATCTTCTACATATTGCATACACCCCCAGCCAATTCTGGCCTCCACATCATATTCCCAGCGAAAAAGCCTTGCGCATTAGCAAATCTCCTTTGTGGGACTTTATGGATAACCTGGAGCTTACCAAAATGGAAGAAGGCAGCCAGGTTGTTACCGGCACTGTAGAGCGAGTGACTACAAGCTCCTGGGGAGAAGATACAGAAGATCTGAGCGGCTGGTAAAGTATTTTAATTAGCGGGCTTACCTAGAACAGATTACATATTTATACATTATTATTTGCGAAAACTGTAAAATACAGATTCTTATTTTCTCCGGTGAAAAATTAACTAGCTGATTAGAGTGTAAAATAAGGATAGCCTGAAGTTAATAAGCCACCCCGCAACTTCTACTATAGAGTGCCCTAAAAGGGCACCTATAAGTCAGTGTGACGTTATTCTTACCAGAAGATGTCTTGTAAGTTAAACGTGTAGCGACTCACCAATTAGAAGAACCTTACCGTTACGCTCACCTGCCGCAGCAACTTTAACGGCTTCCTTCACATCGCTAAGGGGATAAGTTGCATGAATTGGTGCAGAAAGCTTACCCTGGGCAACTAGGCTCGTAATGGTTCCAAAAACTTCCTGCTGCCGCTCAGGTGAAGCATTAGCAAACCACTTAGCCAGCCAGAACCCACGTACAGTAATATCCTTAAAGATAATCACCCCTGGAGCGAGCAGACATGGTTCACCGCTCAGGGCACCATAGTTGACTAGTGTGGCACCCTCACTAAGGGCTTCACCCAGCCTAGCAGTAGCCATTCCCCCAACGGCATCTATACCCAAGCGAATCTCAGCACCTGCGGTTGCAGCTTTAACCCTCTTGGCTAGGCTCTCCCCTTCCTGATCACCATCTACCAGCACCACATCGGCACCGGCTTCCAGCATTGGCTCGATCAGTGAGGATCTGCGTACTACATTGACTACCTTCAGACCACGAATTTTTGCCAAACTTGTCAGATAAGTTCCTACCGCAGAGTTTGCTGCGTTTTGAATCACCCAGTCTCCCTCTTTCAGATCGACGAACTCACTGAGCAGGAGGTAGGCCGTTGGGGGATTAATGGTAATCATGGATAGCTGTATGGGATCTACCTCATTTGGCAGAGGGATAAGTCCCTTAGCATTTGCCACCATGTGCGTGGCCCAGGTGCCACTGCCAACGGGCAACAGAACAGTTTGGCCAATATCAAGGCCTGACACATTCGGACCCTGCTTAACTACCTTGGCAACACCTTCGTTCCCGCCAATGGCAGGCAGAGGCGGTAACATGCCATATTCACCGGTCAGCGTGAGTACATCTGAGGGGTTGATAGGTGTAGCCAGCATTTCCAGTAATACCTGCCCCTCTTCCAGTTCCGGCTCATTAAACGGAACCGCCTCAATCACATCCTGCGGCACAGGGCCGCGCTCACGATACTCTGCCTTTAGCATATCGACATATCCTTTAAGAAAAATAGCTTTCACTAAGCCGTAAACAATTTCTCTCACTGCCTCTCGAGTAACACTCGTATTTACAGGCCATTTCGAATTGTTCAGTCTACTCACCATGAGAGAGAGTTCAAGAATATCCACCAAACAGATGTAGGCTAACTGTAATCGTGCGATAGAAACAGGACTGAATCGTAAAGTCAAAGTATCTATTGAAAGCAAGTTGCTTTACAAAAGCTCACTGGTCACTCAAACAAATATCTTTGACACCCAGCATCTACTCGGTTGATTTTTTTTCAAATTTAATAAAAGCCTGTTACCTCTTTACTCCTTATCTCCTCAGACTCTCACACTATCCTGCATCAGGAACGCAGCAAACACTCCAAGATTAAAAAGAAATAAAGGTAAGCCTTAGAGAGCATCACCGGAGTGCAACTCACCAGCAACCTATCCAAATGTCAACATGGAGCCGCTTGCCCCTTCACTACTAACTGATAAATATTGAATATGGATAGGGTTCAATTACTTACGCAGAAAAGTACCCTTCTATCTTTTTGATGTACAGAATCGCTATGAGCCGCTATTATCAGCAGCGGCTCTAGTTGCACTCTTAGCAAACTTGGTGACTTTTACACCATGACTAAGAAATTTAATTTGAAACAACCCTTTAGCTTTATAGATGTTTACCTACACACTGATTAAGCATACCCATATCACAGCCGCAGTACTTAGCCTCTCTCTTTTTCTGTTGCGAATGGGGTTGGAGTTCTCAGGAAAGCCTCACTGGAGAAAAACCTTCCTTCGCTGGATGCCCCATGCCAATGATACCCTGCTGTTATCTGCGGCTGTAGCGCTGGTTGTTATCGGCAGCTGGAATCCGGCTGTCTTTCATTGGCTTGCGGTAAAGGTTGCACTGGTATTCGGTTATGTGGTTGCCGGATTCTTCGCACTGCGCCAATCCATGCCTCAACGTACACGCATCATCGCGGCTCTTTTGGCCATGGTGCAGATTGGCTTTATTTTTTATCTGGCAATTCAAAAGCCTACTCTCTAATACATTTTTTTATTCAATTTGCCCACAAAGCCAGTGCTCACAACTCAGTGGGCAGCGAGCTCAATTCCGATCCCATACTGTGTGATCTATCCCTTTAATATCGTATTTTCTCGCATCAAACACCGGCTCCTTAATTCCTTGATTAAGCTGTGCTTCATAGTCTCCCAGCACTTTGAAAGCGACACCGGAGAGCAAGGTAATAGCCAATATGTTGGTAGAGGCCATAAATCCCATCGCCACATCTGCCATGCGCCAGAGTAAGGTAAAATTCTCAGTACTTCCACTGTAAGAAACCCAGGCACCAAACAGGATAAAAATTAAAAAAATTATCCGATAACAAAATATAGAAGTGGGAGTATGGTAAAGATAAAAAATATTGGTTTCACCGTAATAGTAATTACCAATAATCGAAGTAAAGGCAAAAAACAGCAGTGCAAACGCCACGAAACCACTTCCCCAGGAACCCACCACGCTAGACAGAGAGTCCTGAGCTAATTTAACTCCCTCCACATTGCCCACCATATACACATCGGCAACTAAAATAATTGCCGCGGTACAGGTACAGATAACAATGGTATCCAGAAAAACGGAAGCCATTTGCACATAGCCCTGCACCAGTGGATGCTTAACATCCGCTGCTGCACCCACATTCGGTGAAGAGCCAAGCCCCGCCTCATTGGCAAATAGCCCACGCTTTATTCCATTGGAAACTACCGCCCCCAGGGCTCCTGCGCCAGCCTGTTCCAGTCCAAAAGCATTCCTTAATATCATACCCAGAATCTTGGGCAACTCCCCCAGGTTCATCAGCAAAACCATAAACGCCACTGTTAAATAGGCGATAGCCATAAAAGGCACCACCACTCCGGCAAAGCGTGCGATAGAGCGGATACCACCAAACACAATAATGCCCGCAATCACAGCTACCACAATCCCGACCAGCATGGGGTTGATTTCCCAGGCGTCGTTTAGGGCCGTGGCCATAGCATTCGATTGAATGGAGTTGAAGACAAAGCCGTAGCACATCAGTAAGAAGATGGAAAAACTTACTGAAAGCCACTTCCAGTTAGGGCCTAGGCCTTTTTTGATGTAGTAAGCCGGTCCTCCACGGAAGGTCCCAGGTTGCTCACCTTTCTCTTTATAAACTTGCGCGAGGGTATTTTCGACCATGCTGGTGGCCATACCGAGCCAAGCCACCATCCACATCCAAAAAACCGACCCAGGACCCCCAGCAGTAATTGCCACGGCAACACCCGCCAAACTACCGGTGCCAATCCGTGCTGCGGCACTGGTGGCAAACGCCTGAAACGCGGAAATTGAGCCCGGATGATCCTTATGAATACCTCGCACCATTACCATCGCCATATGACCAAAGTGGCGAAATTGAATAAAGCGACTGCGAATGGAGAAGTAAAGGCCAATAGGTAGCAAAGCAATAATCAGGACACCGAGCCACCACTGCCCTTCAATCCCCCCCCACAAAAGCCGGTTGGCCCAATCAATCGCCTTGATTATTCGGTCCAACAACTCTTGCATCCACCGCTCCCTGGCACAGCCTATATTTATGCATAGATCAACCGCTGGAAACGGCTATCCCCACTAAAGACTAGCAGCCGCTACAGTGCTAACGGGTAGGTAACCAAGCGGACCTTTTGCAGGAAAAGTAAGAATCACTTGGTTCTATGGCGCTTAAAAAATCCAGACCAGCTGGAAAGGGAAGCGAAAAGGATTCTCGGCTCTTGGCGCCCAAGCAAGATAGAGCAGGTATAAAATGGGGAAAAGCCAACAGGAAGTGGGCTCTGAGAGGTAGACCAGTGACACTGAGGGTCCACTGGTCTATGCACTGAAAAGAATTAGCAGAAGATTTCCCGCGCCCGCTCTGGAGACACCACCTTACGACCACTCTCTTCTGCGATCACGGCCAAAGCCTCAATCAACTGGCCATTGCCAGAGGTACGCTCGCCACCAGGCAAATAGAAAGTGTCCTCTACTCCAGAGCGTAAATGGCCGCCCAGCTCCGCAGTCTTGCGGTGCACCGGCCAGATTTCCTCGCGCCCAATCACAGTACTCTGCCACAAGCTATCTGTACGCATATATTTAGGCAGCAACTCCAACAGCTCGGGATCCGCTGGCATACCAGAAGCCACCCCCATCACCAGGTTATAGTTGGGCTTATCGACCATACCCACATCGGCATACATACCAACGGAGCGGACAATACCTACATCAAAGCACTCAAACTCTGGCCTGGTACCCGTTTCACGACATACCGCCAGCAGTTCCTCCACCTTGTCTACCGGATTATCGAACACCATCGGCGGCCAGGCCCAGGTGCCGTTGGAACGGGCTTTTAAGTAATTCAAGCTGCCCGCATTGCAGGCGGCGATTTCCGGCTTACCTGCGCGCACACACTCGAGAGGTCCGCGCTGGTCCCGACCGATAGTGCCGGTGGAAAAATTTAAAATAACTCCGGGGCACTTAGCCCGAATTGCATCGGCAATTTCCAACGCCACTTGCGGTTCCCAGCTGGGAAGATGCCCCTTGCCCGGCTCTTGAGCCCGAAAATGTACATGCATTACCGAAGCCCCGGCATCAAAGGCTTCGCGGGCTGAGTTTGCCATTTGTTCCGGCGTTACCGGAACCGGGTGTTGTTGCGGATTGGTGAGCACCCCGGTTAGGGCGCAGGTGATTACCACTTCATCGGACATCGCAGGCTCTCCTGAATTATCTTTATTTGGGCCGCTTTAGGTTCGGCACACTAGGCTTTGCCGAATTCCGCTGATTGTCATGCTCTCAGTACCTGCGCCTCATCCGTGCGCGAAATACCCTGAGCCGCATCCATACTTTGGGGTTAATGAAGGAGGTATCAAACCCCGCCACCAAGCGCTTGCTTGGTCATCAAAGACTAACACAGGCTTTAACCCGTAAAAAGGCACCTTGTATCGCTAAAACAGGCCCGGCAGAATGCAAAAAAATCTAATTTAGGAAACCGGTATCCGATGAGTGATCACTCCATAACAAACTCCACCCCTTATGGCAGCTGGAAATCTGCAATCAACGCAGAATTATTGGTTGAAGGCAGTGTTCGCCTGGCGGAAGCCAGCTTGGTGGATGGGCGTTACTACTGGTTAGAGTCGCGTCCTTCAGAAAAGGGGCGTAATGTTCTGGTGCAGTATTGCCCGCAAAATGGCCGGCGCGATCTCACCCCCACCCCGCTAAGTATTCGCTCCAAGGCGCACGAATATGGCGGTGGTAGCTACCTAGTCCACGGCGACACCCTGTACTTTGTACTTGCGGAAGATCAGCGTATTTACCGGATGGAGATCGGTAGCGACCTGCCTGAGGCTATTACTCCAGAAAACGAATCCCGCTATGCAGACCTGCACCTCGACACAAAAAGAAATCGTTTGATTTGTATTGAAGAAGACGACAGCGGCCACGCTCAGGGACAGGAAGCACGTGCACGAATTATCGCCATCGACCTACAGTCTCCGCTGACTAGCCCCCCAAGGGTTTTGGTTGAAGGCGCAGACTTCTACTCAAACCCCACCTTGAACACCAGCGGAGACCTGTTGAGCTTCTTGCGCTGGCATCACCCCAACCTGCCTTGGGATGGCACCGAACTGTGCCTGGCCACTCTGAGTGAGCAAGGAGAGGCCATTGAGATCACTCAAGTGGCCGGCGGAAATAACGAATCCATATTCCAACCCCAGTGGTCGCCATTGGGGGAGCTTTACTATGTCTCCGACCGCAACAACTGGTGGAATTTATACAAGCTGGGACAAGATACCCCGCTTTGGAAAAAAGAGGCTGAATTCGCCACACCGCAGTGGGTGTTCGGAATGTCCACTTATGGCTTTATCAGTACTGAGGAAATTCTCTGTACTTACACCGAGAATGGTCTTTGGTATTTGGCCTGCGTAAATACCCTTACTGGGGAACACCAGCTGATCCAGCAGCCCTACTGTGATATTGAGAGCCTGCGCTGTGAAAATGGCAAAGCGATTATGATTGCCGCCGCAAGAGACAGCTTCCCTGCAATAATCACTTTTGATCTGGCAAGTGAGGCCCTTGAGACAATCGCCAGCAGTAACAAACGCTCACTGGCTGCCGAACTCTTCTCCAGCGCCCAGGCCATTACTTTCTATGTCGATGAGCGAGAGGTACACGGTTTTTACTATCCCCCGCACAACCCGGACTTCAAGGCACCAGAGGGCGAAAACCCCCCGCTTATTGTTTTTAGCCATGGCGGCCCCACTGGAGCCACCTCTGCCGGCCTCAATTTGAAAGTACAGTACTGGACCAGCCGCGGCTTCGCCATTCTGGATGTGAATTATTCCGGTAGCACCGGTTATGGCCGCGAGTACCGCGACCGCCTTACCGATAAGTGGGGCATCTATGATGTGGAAGATGTCTGTGCAGGCGCCGAATACCTGGTCAATCAGGGTTTGGCCGATCCGGAGCGGCTGCTGATCAAGGGTGGCAGCGCAGGTGGTTATACCGTGTTAGCAGCACTGACTTTTCACAATACTTTCAAAGCCGGGGCCAGTCATTATGGTATCGGCGAATTGAGCAGTCTCGCTAAAGACACTCACAAGTTTGAATCCCGCTACCTGGACAAATTAGTCGGCCCCTGGCCATCCGCCGAAGCAACCTATCAGCAACGCTCTCCTATTCATCATGTGGAGCAACTGAGCTGCCCGGTGATTTTCTTCCAAGGTTTGGAAGACAAGGTAGTACCACCAAACCAGGCGGAAACTATGGTGAGAGCCCTGAAAGAGCGCGGTATTCCGGTTGCCCATATCACCTTTGCCAATGAAGGGCACGGCTTCCGTAGTGGAGATAGCATCAAAATGGCCCTGGAGGGAGAGCTGGAATTTTACAGCCGTATTTTCAATTTTCCCCTGGCTGAAGCCGGCCCCGGAATTACCATTGAGAATCTGTAATCAATCATCCCAAACCTTTAGAGGAAGCCATTAATACCATGGGAAGATGGAGACCACCGCGCCCGCGCGGCTCCCGCTATATCACTGCGGAGGGCGCGCAACGTATGCGCGCCGAAGTTAAGTATCTATGGGAGGAGGAGCGCCCCAGAGTCACCCAGGCGGTAAGTGATGCCGCTAAGCTGGGCGATCGCTCGGAAAATGCCGACTATATCTACGGTAAAAAGCGCCTGCGTGAAATAGACAGCCGTGTGCGTTTTTTGACCAAACGCCTGGAGGAAATCACCGTAGTAGATCAAGTGCCTGAAGACCGTGAAAAAGTCTTCTTCGGTGCCTGGGTCACGTTGGAAGATGAAGAAGGTGTAGTCATAAGCTACAGAATCGTTGGCCCAGATGAATTTGATGTAAAAGCCGGCCTGATCTCTATGGATTCTCCCGTAGCTCGTTCATTGCTAGGGCGCAGACTCGACGATGAGATAGATATTCGTCAGGGGGAAAAATGGCAGACCTATTTTATTACTGAAATCCGTTACGAAGAGTAGAGGCCAACTCCTCATAACCCTAAGCATAACAGCAGGAAAAATAGATAGATTTTTTAATTGATAAATAAAAAAGGCTTATTTCCCTCGAAATAAGCCTTTGAATAAATATTGCGTTATCTATTTCTAGAGGCTGTTGTAGTACTGAATTACTCCAACCGCATTGCCACTGGCAAAAGCAGACTGAACCTGATCTGAGCTCATGCCAATTGTTAGATCTGCATCATTCACATTAAGCTCAAGATACAAGCTGCCCGCCTGGGAATAGGCATCATCCCATTCAGTGATCGCATCATTGAGGTCATTGATTACGGCCGAGAAGTTAGCGCCCTCCTCGTCAGAAATGGCTGTCTGAATGTCACTAATGGCGCCAGATACATCACTTTCAAGAGTTTGCCACTCTTGCAATACAGCCTGCAAATTATCTTCAACCTGCTGGGTCTCCTCAGCGAGCTGCCCAAAGCTTTGCGACAACATCTGAAGAGTTGATACATCTGCAGTTACCAGATTCATTTCTGCTTGCTTAGCCTTGATGCTCTTTTGGTCTGCAACAATTTTGGCAGCATCCAGTGCAATAAAGGTACTTGCCACTGCAGCCACTGGCCCCATAACAAACCAGGTCAGCAGGCCTTCAGGGAAGGCTACTATAGAAGCGACAGTACCCAAAGAAATAGCCGTAGCATCTGCAATACCAAGAGCAACAATGCTTGTTGTCAGTGATTTGATATCTGCCTGAAGATTTTTTATTTCTTTCTTTAAATCAGCAATTTGCTGTTCATCGGCCTGTGCATCCTGAACAGACTTATCGGCAATTGACTGCAATTGAGTCGCCATATCAGGCAATTTATCCTGAAACCCTTGAATTGCCTGAACTGCGCCACTGATAAAGGTCGAAACAATACCCAGTTGAGAGGTGATTGAATCCAGGTCGTTCTTCAATATATTAAGAGCCGATGTATTACCTGGGTCACTATTGAGTGTATTTGCCTGGGTTAAAGCATCCTGCAACAACTGACTGATAATACCGTTGTAACTTTGCACCTCACTGGGCACATCCAGAAGCCTGGCCAGTACATTATTCACCCAATCAAGCGCATCAGTATTGGCCTGTGTATAGGCCGCTACAAACTCACTCCAATCCGGTGGATTTTGATTTAAGGTAGGCAAGCTTGAGGACAAAACGCTAGTCACCAGAGTGTTTATTGCAACTACATTCTGCTTGTACGTATTCTGAGTTTCGCGAATAGATGGAGCACTATGCTTGAAAGCTTTTGCTAATGAAAGTTTCACCACCACTGGACTGGAACTTTTCTCCGCCACCAAATCTACGTCATCACTTACCTGTGACATATTTATTTCTCTCTTAATGAATATTTAAGATGAAACCTGAGATCTCCAAGAAACACCTTGATTTAGGCGCAGCCCAATATAGCAAGCTTTAACTGTAACCAATATGCCACCCTTTATAATGAATCGAAAATAGAAATATATTTATATTCACATCTCAAATATAGAGCGCCAAACCCAGCGCAATGAGCAACTCAATAGCCAGTAAAAATTGAAATAAGGGATAGAGTTCTCAACAGTATGTCTGACGGGAAACTCATTTGCTCTGACCTATAGAACTATAAATACCGCACCCATTTTTCAATCCAATAAAATCGTTGAATTAAAGGGTGTTTAAAATACTCCCCCTGAAAACCTAAAATTTTAAACTAAATCAGACCGACCTATCTTTATATAAACCCCAACCCCAACCCCAAGTAAGCATCAAAGCAAATAAGCCTCCGAAAGTATGTCCGCCCAACAATTTACTATGCTTAATAACATGCCAAATAGAAAAGGTTGCAATTTCGCCAATAGTAAATATTGAGCCACCCATCGCATCCAGGAGACACTGATGCCAATGGCCAATGAAAGCCCCTACCCTCTCAAAGATACTTTAAAGCGTGCCCAGTTTGATTTACTCCCTGCCTTTAACAAACAGCCTACTGAATTATTGAAACTCTTTCGCGAGGCCCTGACTCTTCAACAATCGATATTATCTCACTCATGGAAAGAACTAGATCAACAGGCACGGCTCTGTATAGGGTTGGGCTATGGTGAGTATCGCAATCTTCAAGGCCACTTAGAAAGCACCAACTATCTGCACACTCTGCATCACCGTATGGGTTTAGAGTTTCTGTTTGTGCTGCGTGGCATTGCTATTGGTGAGAGTCGAAACCAATGGTCTGAAAACCTCAAGCAGCGAATTCGCAGCATGGCCCCCGAAGATCGGTTAAATAAGATTCTCGTTAAAGCAGAAGAATTAGCCGGTAATAAGCTCTCAGAACAGACTCTCACGCGTTTACGCAAAAAAATTGCAGGCCTGGACGAGAGAATTAACCTGCAGGAATCCATGGCCAGATTAGCTAATGGGGAGATAAAAAATATAGACCTATTAAAGGCTTATTTTCCAGAAAATACATCTTCAATGGCCCTGAGATTAAATAGTGCTGCAGATGCTGTCATCATGTGCCTAAGTCGAGGGCTACTCGCGCTAACACATGCCCAATTCAATATTGCTCTAGATACTGAAGCAGCTAGTACCGACTTTTCCAAGCGCAATATACATTCCATTAAAACGATTATAAAAGTATTTTCCAGCCTACTTAAAAGTGGTCACAAGCGTATTTACAGCGCCCTACTTCTTGGAAAATCAGTGGAAATCAAACAGGCGTGCTTGTTTCTGGCCGGAGATATTGAGAGCAAGCTCCCCCAGTTCGCAAGCGCTCAAGCTGTAATACACAACACAATTACTGAATTATTGCGACGTGGTAGTGGCGGCTTGGCGGAGAGGCTTGGCGATCTCGCGGTGGATGCGCACTTTCTCACCCGCATCGCCATCGCTAGCCAGGCTGCCTGTTATCGACTTGCGCTTGGTTGCGAGGGGCTTAATTCCGATAGAGAGATCAAAAACCTTCAGAAAAATATCTACACCATGCCTTTTTCGACAACGCTTCCCAACGGTAAAAATATAGAACTGTCGAAGCTAGAAGCCACTCCAGAGGGAGAGTTTGTTGAAATCAGGGGCTTTGTCGAAGAGGTCACCTCCCCACCTCAGGAGGGCGGCATGCTATTAAGCCACCTGATGTTGAAAGATCCCTCCAGTAATGCCGAGGCAAATGCCGTGGTGCGCTTTGCTCACCTACCACATGCCGGTATTTGTCCAGGCGCTTTCTGCCGACTCAGTGGCACTTATAGACATCACTCAAGCCTGTTCGATGGTAAACCCGCCGTTGAGGTCGATTCCCTGGCCCTGGTCGAGATTGGTAAGTCCAGCTTCGAAGTGAGCTTTATAAGGCTCGCCAACCGTTGGTTCCAGCCCTGGCGTAGCAACGCCAATCTCTACTGGTCTCTTGGTGCCCACCAAGTTGATGAGCACTCTGAGGCCACCTTGGGGGCCGGAGAGCTACTATTTACGCCCCTAATTCGTCCTTAGGAGGGCTACTATGCCACCAGATGATGGATGCATGACAGAACTGGACAGAGTCCACGACCAGATTGCGGAATTAGATGTACTTCTGGCGATGGCACAGCTGGCAAAAGCGGAGTGGCACGCCGCCAAAGAGGCAGTGCGCAGCGAATGCCTGGAGACAGCGATACCCAGCCTGCCCAACTTACATCAAAAGGATGAAATGGATTTTCCCATAGAGCCAATGGATCACGCAGTATCCGAGTGCATTGAAACTCACCCAGACGTGCTCGCTGCCTGGGACCTGTTCGAGCAGATAGCCCTGGAGCTCGAAATTGAGTTGGAAGTAGCCCACGCACTACTCGATGAATACAAAGCCTGCTCCCACGCGCTGATTTGAGGAGACTTTTGCTGGCAAATGACCACCATGCGATTTATCGCCAATTTACGCCGGCAGACACTGGATGCCTTTGCCAACCATATGATTACCGCCGAAGGCTACCTGCTATCTGCCCACCGGATTACCAATCCCAATCTACAAATGGCGGCAGAAGTGCGCCGCAGAGGGTTGCCCCTGTTTGCCGATAACGGCACCAAACAACTGATTGATGCGGTCATCTCGCAGTTCTCTGAAGAAGCCCGACAAGTAACCCTGCGGGTAAAAGCTCTGCGCCGTCAACTGGGTCAACTGCCCCGCGGCAATGAAGTCCCAAAAGATTTGCGCATATTAGCAGATACACTGGCGGAGAGAGTGCTGGCCAACTGTAATGAGCGTTCAAATAGCATTGATACCAATCTCCTGCTGCAACGCCAGCTATTAATGCACCCCACCCACCTGATCGCTCAGGAGGACTTTGCCACTACCTGCCTGGTGGCTTTGGACCTGGAGCGGGAAATTACCGGCTGGCGACCAGAGCGTATCGCCGCGCGCAATCGTCAGAGCCTTAGACTATGGGAAAAAATCGCTGAACACCCACTAAGCCAAGGCTTGACTGTTTATGCAGTACTGAGCGCAATGGATTACAACACCGGCCGGGACGCCGGTCGGCTGGCCGCACAAAGCGGGGTGCATTCAGCTGCCTTAGGACTGGCCAGTATTTGCGGGGATTTAAATGCGACAGACTTCTTTGTGCTCAACCGAGCCTCTTTCAAACTGGATAGGCCTGTACCACGCCGTTATGTGCGCTTGGCACAAGTGCTTAAAGGCATTACAGATGGCTACCAGGATCACAACATACCCTTGCAAAGATTCCACTGCCTAGGACTCGGTGCTCCATCACTGCTGCCGATTGCCGCAGCTGCCCTGCCGGCAAATACCCAGATTACCGCCGATGCCACCAGCCCAATACATGCCGCAGCTAAAGACCGTGTGCTCTACGATCCGGAGAATTTTGGCGACCGGGCAACCACCAGAGAAATCGTTGAGCGGATAGTAAAAGGAGGCAACTGGCCCTTCCTCAGCCCATTCACCCAATCTTTCAAACAACGTTTTGGACACGACCCCGAAGGCGCCCGAGACTGGTGGAAAGCCCAAGGGCAAACACCTATTAGCAGGGAGACCTTACAACAATCCAGCAATCTCAGTACGGCGCTGCCCCTATTCTGCGAGGCAGACCCACAAATTCGATCTATCGCTCGGGATACCTGGATAGCACACAATCACTGGGTTCTGGGGGAATTAACTGAGAGTAGAAGCGGCCCGCAAAGACACGAACTTGCTTACCGCATTATTGATCACTGGCTGGAGGGGCTTTCAACAACGACCAGCCGGGGCTTGAAAGCCGCCAAAAGAATCCTGTTAATGTAAACCGATCAAAAAAGGAACCAAGCGGAATTACTCAGCCCACTTTATGGTGAGCGCGGTAACAATCCCCCAGATCCAATTAAAAAATACTACAAAAATTGGGGTAAGCGCCCCCAGCTCAAGCCCTGCCATACCTTTACCGGCCATCACAGGAAAAACAACAAAAAGCTGGAACGCCGTGGGGAGTAGACTCAAGATGCTTCCTTTCAACAACAGCTTTGATGGTAGGAAAGGAAGAATAAAAAACAGACCCCAAATGCCACCCCATACCACTCTGGGATATAGCCATTCAGCAGATAATGTAGGGGTGATAGATACACCGAGAGATGGGGTTATTCCAAAATCCCCAAACAACCAGACCACAACGCTATTTGCCACAGCACCCAAACAGCCTGCCGCAAAGAAAATTAGTAGTTTTTTCATTTTTTGCCCCAGAACCTGTAGAAGCCTAAACCTTAAACGCTGACTTTAAAGTAGCAAACTTAAATCCGCGCCAAGATTTCACGCCTGAATAAATTAGAGACCTCCAAGCCAAGCTCCTTATCAACAGACCAACACCACCACTACAAATTTTTACGGCAGCAAAAAGCAGCAACCGTTCAACGCCTTTTATTCGAGCCCTTCTGCACAGCCTCAAAAGACTACAAAACCCACCAACCTGTAATAGACCATCTACCCCCAAACAAATAGCAAACTTATTTTTAATACCAAACCGTACCAATTAACAAGCACTAGAATTCATTGTTAAGACATAAAAAATAAACAATCAGCCCCAAAAGAAACCTGAGTAAAAATATATTTTAAAAGTGAGAACCAAGGGACCCAGCTGATCGAATCGGCAACCTTCAGCGAGAGAAAATACCTATCGTTTAATCCAATAAATTCCTGTAATACACAAGTGGTACATTTATGGTGTTTAACACCAGAAATCAAAATCAAAATAGGAACAAGTACTGATGAAAGTACCAGTAGTAGGAATGCTGTACCCGATTTTTTTAGGATTGGCGATACATTCAGCCAGTGTCAATGCGCAGTCTTTTGATGAGAGCGCCTATCAAGATAGGCAGCTGCAATATATTGAAGAGGGCGTTTCTTCCACTAATGATACCGCTGTCGTCTTACAGGCATACACCGGCGATGAGCTCAATTGGGAGGCGCTGAATAAGAATTTGGATGTCCTGCGTAATGGCGGCAAGAAGAATTCAGACTTCACCCTTACCAGGCTCATCCGTATCCTGTTTTTCCGCCCAGAAATCAAAGATGAGCTCTTTGCTGCTTTGGACGGATATCATTTCTGGTTTAAGGAAGGCGGCACTGGGGATCACGTCTTCGCCTCTGAAAACCATATGATCATGTACACATCTGCCCAGTATCTTCTACAGGAAAAGTACGGTGCATTTGAAGACGACAGAACTTACAAGCGCTTAAAGCGCTACCTGGAAGTAAAAAACCAGTATGGTTTCTATGAGTTTTACTCCCCGGTCTATTACCCCTACACCTTATCTGCGCTACTTAACCTCGTCGATTTTTCTGAAGATGCAGAAATTCGCGAGCTGGCCACGGGCGCTGCGCAACGCTTGCTGCAGGACATACTGCTGGTCACCAACGACCAGGGCATCCTTTTCTCAGCCGCAGGCCGCAGTAATGATGGCTACCGCAGGAACGGTTCCGGCGGCAACATCAACCGCATCATTTACCTGCTGACGGGTCTCGGTAAGGAATCAGTGAGAACACCGAGCCCCGCAGGTGTAATGCTGGCCACCTCAGGCTTGGAAATTACCGATGACATCTTCAAGTATTTCGGTAAAGACCTGAATATGAATTACTCGGTAGGCCACTCTCTCGGCGATGCCAAAAACGATATTTATGCTGACTTCCCCCGCGAAGAGCGCGTGCCTTTCTATTGGAGTCAGGGGGCTTATTTCCACCCGGATGTAGCTGCCGATACCGCTTGGTTCGTCAGTAAATATCAACTTGAAGGCTATGAAGGACTGAAGGCCTTCGACCAGTTCCTGGGGCTTTCAGAAGCTGCCGCCCCTGCTGCCGCCAAGGCCGGAGCGGTATTCAGCCGCAGCTCCGTGCTCTCTGGCGCTAACTTTTCCATGTATAAGGATGGCGGTGTGATGATGCACTCCATTCAGAATTACTGGGGTGGTCGCCAGGGCTATCAGCAAACACCCTGGATCGCCACTACCGGCACCCAATCGGTCTGGGCGAAGGTTGGCGATGGCAACAGCACCATGCAAAACGATCACCACCCCAAGATTAAGCAGGTGAACAATGTTGCCGTAATCCAATACAACCCCTATCCGGCAATCGAACTGTTCCATTCCGGCGGCTCCAACGTAGCATTGCAGTGGCCTGAAGGTTTCGAGCAGGAGAAGCGCAGCGGTAACTGGAAATTCGGCAAGGAAGACGACGGCTATATCGCCGTGCGCTATCCCTGCGGCAACGGCGACTCCAACACCGTTAGCTGCGACTGGAACGAACAAACCTGGGTAGTGATTATGGGTAGCGAGGAGCGCTATGGCAGCTTTGAAGCCTTTAGTCAAAAGGTGCTCAATGAGGTCAGCTACGATGCCGACTGGGAGTGGCACGGCTCCTTCTGGAAGGGCACATTGAAATATGTGTATGACTCAGATGTAAAGTTTGATGGAACCGATATCAGCTTAACCTGGTAAGCGCGACTCCTTTCGCTCTTGGGGAGGGGCTCCCCCTCCCCTTTAGTCGGCTTTTTAGCTTTCAATACTCCGCGCCCAAAGGCGAAAGTTTTTGCAAAGCTCACCCCCTAATTTCTCCCCCGCCGAAAAGCTTCTTTCGACCCAAAACAATACTCTTCAATTTAGTTGACACAATCAACCACCTAAAATAAAGTTGATAATATCAATCAAGTTAATGCGGCAACCCTGTTAGCTACTCAGTCAACGAAACCCTGCACCAGCTAATCCACGCTTACAAAAAGCAGCTGCGGATCAGCATTCAGGAGCAAAGAATTGACCTTCCGGTAAATCATATACGCGTGCTCAAGGGAATTTGCAAGTATCCGCAGAGTACCGCACGGTCAATTGCACTGCGAATGAATCAAGATAAGGCCCAGATTACACGGGTTCTTAATGAATTGGTTCAATCCAAACTTATCAAAAAAACAGACAACCCCAATGACCGCCGCAGTCAGTTCCTTGCTCCCACAGCATCAGGAAAAAAGATTCTTGAAAAAGTGCATAACCTGGAAACAGAGGTTATCGCTGTAATGACTCACAATCTGAGCGAAAAAGAACTCAAGGCGTTTGCCCATATCGCCAGCGTTATGATCGAGAACCTGACCGAACACTCTACTTCAGATTAAGGAGCCTCAATACATGGCTGAAAAACGCACACGAGAGCTGGTCGTTTTGCGCTCCACCAAAGTCTCAGAACACATGTTACGTATCACTCTGGGTGGCGAAGAGTTGGAATCCTTCCCCTGCGACCAGGAAAGCGCCTATATAAAACTGGTTTTACCTCAGGGTGAGGGTGAACGCCCACTGATGAGAAGCTATACCATCAGGCATCAACGGCAGACAGAAATCGATATCGACTTCGCCTTGCATGAACATGAAGGGCCAGCCTCAAATTGGGCGGCCAATGCACAACCCGGAGACTCTATTTTGATAGGAGGACCAGGCCCCAAGAAGCTGGTTAACCCCGAGGCCGACTGGTTTTTACTCGCTGGGGATATGACCGCCCTACCCGCCATCAGTGTTAACCTGGCCCAACTACCTGATGAGGCCAGCGGATATGCGGTGATAGAAGTTTCAAGCGAATCGGATATTCAGCCACTGAAACACCCAAAAAACCTGCAACTGTACTGGGTGGTAAATTCCTTCCCCACCGGCGAACTACTGCTTCCTAAGATTCAGGCACTGCCCTGGCTTCCAGGCCAAGCCGCCATCTGGGCCGCCTGCGAATTTGATAGCATGCGGCAGTTACGAAAATTTTTTAAGCAGGATAAAGAAATCCCCAAAACCCATATTTACATTTCCAGCTACTGGAAACTTGGGGACTCTGATGAAGGGCACAAGCTCGCGAAAAAACTGGATAACGAGCAGACCTAAAGGGGAAAATTTGCAGATTTTAGAGACCACAAAAGCAGCGGGGGAGTAACCCCCTCCCCTAGGGCCTTTCCGGCACTAACACTAAGTACGCTAACCCCAAGTGCGCTAAACCCAAAATAGTTTACCTGCATTTCACAACGGCGTTATGTTTTTACACCTCAGTAGCAGAAGCCCTCCATTATCATAAGGCAAACCACTTTCGCGAAAATTACTCTTTATCCTGATCGATCCATCCGATACCAATAATTAGCAATATAACCCCGCTCATCAACCTGTAGCGCCTGGCGGGTAATTTCTGGAACGCCATTCTCACAGTGCCATGCATAGATAGTCACCCGTCCAGTCACAACGGCTGGTATAGATTCCGACGCAGGGTTGCTCTTACAGTAAGCGGCAATTGCCTCACTGGGCTCCTTCGAAGTGTCCGCCTTTTCTTCACAGGGAAGATTGGCGCCGACAAAGCACGCATAGACTCCACCATGCATACAACGCCAAAAAGTACCCCCCGCAACCCAATCCCTCGGAGCACCGGCAGAAATACCAGCCGCCTGGTAAATACCCGATAACACTACCTGCGGTTTTGCCGGGCCTATATAGGGTTCTTCCGGGTTATCTGCATTGACCACGACTCGGCAATAGGCCACCGGGTCATTAAAGGCCCCGAGATACCTTCCTTTGTTTTGCTCCGCCTCGGCCAGGCTCAAACTCCCACAGAATCCCAGAACCAGGCTCGCCAAGATACATGCAATATGCCGAATCATATTTGACCTCCTCTCCCTGCTAACAAGCCCCAGCCACTGCTCTGGCGTCATTAGCGCCTCAACAGTCCTTCCGCGAACAGGGCTCTCTATAGATTAGCTACCCCAGCCATACCGAAGGCCCACCACAGCAGCGCAAAAAACAATCAAGGAGAGTCTGTCACCAACACGAGTTATCCGGTAGTGACTCCCACAGCCTAAGCCGCTGCATCACGCTCAGGATAGAAGGGTATAAATGCCCTTGACGCCATCCGGCAGCTGAATCACCATCCCCGACATCTAGGGATCCCGCAATTATTTTATTTTTCTAACTTTTCTTCTATTGGAAGACCATTTCCAAGATGGCACCAACCACCTGTAGGAATCCCCGCCCTTTTAGCGGGGGAGGATATTAAATTACAGACCTTTGCTTTAAGATCGCTTGAAACAACTGATTAGGAGGTTTTTATCAAGCCGAGTGGCCAGTTCTACCCTTCAGCTCTGCCCTTCAGTGGACAGAAATATAACCAGCCACAAGGCCTCAATCTCACTTTTTGCAGCAATAGCCGCCATTGAATAGACCGTATCCGGCGAATGGAAAATAAATAAGCCGGCACAAAATAAGTCTTTACTGGAAAGTACTAAGCGTAAATAAAAAACTTATCCTTTCAAAAGGCTACGCATACTTTTTCCTGAAAACTGCCAACAAAAATGTTACCAAGGCTCCAGCTGGTTTATTAACTAATTATCCAATGAATTCACTTTAAGTCTTCAGATTTTGGTACCCCGAAGCACTAGAAAGCCCCGATCCAAAAACCCAAAGGAGATTAATCATGGAAATGAACTTTAAAGACAGAGGATTCCTCTCAACGTGGCACTTAAATATGGTCACTTTTGATAGAGAAGATAACCTGTGGTGTGTGGGAACTTCGAATAACATCGGAAAGTGGAATTCAAGAACTTTTGGCCTCGTTGACAAAAAAGAGTACAACCAATCCTGGGATTCCAAAATGATTGCATTTGACAAGTCAAATGCAATGTGGAGCGTTGGAACTAAAGGTAATCTTGCCAAGTGGAATACCACCACTGGAGCATGGGAGGAACCGGACATTGAAAAGCCCTGGGACCTAAAAATGATTGCCTTCGATAACTCCGGAGAAATGTGGTGTGTTGGTGAAAAAGGTAACGTAGGCAAATGGAACCCCATTGATAACAAGTGGGATGATCAGGGTGATCTGGGCGGCTGGAAACTGGACTGGATTGCCTTTAGGCCCGGTGACCCAAGAGGTGATATCTACTGTGTGGGAACCGAAAGCAACCTGGGACTCTACGATCCTAAATTCCCAAATGACACTTTCCATATCGAATCCAACTTTGAATGTAAAAGCCTCTATTTCCACGAAATATTTGGATATTGTGTCGGCACTAAAGACAATATGGGTGTATCAATTTAACAGTCAGTAATTTCAGCTAGTGGATAATATGAATTATTCACTAGCTATTTGGCAGCCCAACTCAAAAAGTGAACCTCTCGCATTTTTAGGGTGTGGCGCATTAATAACATGTTTAATGCTCTAGCCGTGACATTAGTACTCGGAAACTACGCACAGTCACTCACACCAAAGTCTACCCAGCCCCAAAACCACCGGATAGTAGACACAACAACTTGCCCACTACTTTAAACAAGCCTGCAACCTCACAGGCCTCTAACCTATATCACCTGTAGCACAAGCTCGTTAGTAGCGGACTGGCAATAACGCTTTCTCAGTTTCTCAACAGCCCGGAAAAAATTTTACCCCAATAAGAAACAGATTTCCCTTTGGAGATATCTATTACCGTGGAATTAATTACATAGCCGTACCGAAACTACGAAAAGAATACGCAGTGAAGATCCCCGCGCTGGCCATACTATGCAATCAGGATTAAGTTTCTGTCTCACTCCCAAGCCACGAAGCCCGCAATAGAAATCAGAGCCGGGTGTGCTCTCGTAAATACTGCGCCAAGAGTTGGCGCCAGTGGACCTTTCATTTTGCAGGTGAAAATTGGCCACTTTCACAAAAATCTAAAGACCACTTAACGGACATAGTGTGCAGCCCAGCACGGAACAAAACACTGCCTGCAGAGAGCTGGTCCTGGGTGACAATGATCCAATGATCTACTGTTGATCAGCTAACCGACGCTCCAACGGCTGCTGAAGATGATCCCGCTACCGTACTCGACTCAACAATAAAACCTGTAAGATCACTGTCTGTTACTGGCAGGTATTTGGCACTGTACGGCTACTAGAGCTTATTGCGCAGCTTGGCAGCGACGGTGGATGCCATACATTGGCATACCGCAGATTTTGGCAAGCCCTTGACTGTGGTACTACAGGCAAGGGACAAGGCGCTGAGCTTCCAGCCGGATCTCAAATCGAATCACCGGATTACTCACCTTTAGTGCAGACCTGATTGCGCCTATCGATGAAGGCCACCGTAGCAACGAAAACCGTATCCGTGCACGCCCACCTTTGTATCCTCATTTAGTAAAAGCACTGCCTTAGAGATTTTACCGCTTACTGGATCTAGTGATGCCCAAGTGGGAAGACACGAAATCAAACTGGATGCTATGGCGAATTTGATTCTGGATGATACCCTGCCCCATTCTTTTAGCCGATACTAATTTCAACTTTCGTATGGAACCTACTGCCACCTCAGGGAAAGATCATATGAGTAACACAGCGTGGGTGACCAGCGCCATCTCCGAAGCCGATACACTTTGGCAAAATTCGCGGACATCGATCGAAGGCAAGTCATTTAGTGATGTGCAGGACCCTAACGGCCTCCAGTATGTCGACCTGGTGATGGAAGGCGGTGGCATGCTGGGAATTGCCCTGGTGGGCTACACCTACATCCTTGAGAAGGCCGGTATTCGCTTTCGCAAGGTTGCAGGTACTTCCGCAGGTGCCATCAATGCACTATTTTTAGCCGCTGCCGGTACGCCGAGCTCACTTAAGAGTGCAAAGTTACTGGATATTATGGCTAAGGCGGACTTTGCCAGCTTTGAAGATGGTGAGCGCTTTGCGCGTAAAACGGTGCAGCGCCTGCTCAAAGGTAAAGGGCTTTTTAGTAGCCTGGCCCTACACCCATTCGACTCCCTGCGTACCTGCAAACAGCTATTGCGAGATAAGGGCCTCAATCCTGGCGACGCTTTTAGCCAATGGTTGCAAGAAGAGTTACGCCAGCTGGGCATTACCAATACCGCGCAACTTAAGCAGCGTATCAACCAGTTTCCCACTCTCCATTATCGGGGAGAACCCGATCATCAGGTGGGCGCTGCAGAAGTGGCGCTGGTAGCAGCGGATATTACCACTGAGACACGGGCTGTTTTTCCGGCAAAAGCCCCTCTCTACTTTAGCAACCCGGATGCGATAAATCCCGCCGAATTCGTACGGGCTTCTATGTCTGTGCCGGGTTTTTTCAAACCCTATACAGTGAAGAATATTCCCCAGCTGGATGAATGCAGTTCAGTGGCCGAGAACTGGCGCAGTATCAAGGGAATTGGTGATCCCAGGCTGTTCTTTAAAAATGGTTTTCCTAAAGAAATTCAGTTTGTGGATGGTGGCCTGGTATCCAACTTCCCCTTTGATATCTTCCACAAGCCAGTCGGTACCCCCAAACTACCCACTTTTGGTATTAAGTTGGAAGTGGACCACTATCAACCCAAGTCTGACAAGGTGGGGCGCTTTGCCATGGGGCTAATCAATACCTGCCGTAACATGCTCGACAACCATGTGCGGGCCAGCCTAAATGCGGAATACCACACGCTGGTGAAAGAGATCGCTATAGAACCTATGACCAACGGTGAGCATCCCCACTGGTTGGATTTCGCCATGCCAGGAGAACACTGCGAACACCTGTTCCTGTCCGGCGTAAGAGCGGCGATCGAGTTCCTAAGCAACGGATTTCAATGGGAGGATTATCTTGTGCTGCGCCGGCCGGAAGTTTTCTACTCTGGGGAGCAGTTGGCTTAAGGAAAGAAAGCCGGGTAAAAAGTACCCGGCTTAAATTTTTTTAAGGGTGATTAGAAGGAACGGCGTCGATAACTGCGATAGTTTGCGTGCCAGAAGTTGCGCTTGAGAGACCTCTCTAACTGCTCGTGGCTCACTTTGGGGGCAACTCCATCGAGCTGTGCCTGAGCAGCTACAGCTCTGGCGATATCAATGCTCACCTCACGAATATCATCCAAGTGCGGCAGCAGCGCGCCCTCCCCCTGCTTCACCACTGGTGCCTGCTCCGCCAGGGCGTTGGAAGCTGCCATCAACATGCCATCGGTAACCCGTGTGGCGTTGGCTGCGATCACCCCAAGACCGATACCAGGAAAGATATACACATTGTTGCATTGAGCAACCGGATGGTGGCGCCCATCAATTTCCACGGCAGCAAAAGGACTACCGGTAGCCACCAGAGCCTCCCCCTTAGTCCAGGTATATATTTCCGTAGGAGTCGCCTCCGCGCGGGAGGTGGGGTTTGAAAGCGGCATCACCAGTGGGCGCTCATGGCCAGCTTGTAACGCCTCAATTACTTGTTGGTTAAACAACCCACCCTGCCCGGATACGCCAATAAGAATACTCGGCTTCACCCTACTGATCAGACTTTGCAGGTCTGACTCTGGCGCCCCATCGAAGATATCCGGTGACTGAGCCAGCGCCGCCTGGAAGTCGTGCAGCCCCTTCATATCCGAGGTGACCAATCCATAGCGATCAAACATAAAAATACGCGAGCGCGCATCCGCATCACTGAGCCCCGCCTGTACCATGGCGGACACCACCTGTTCAGCAATTCCGCAACCGGCAGAACCAGCACCCACAATCAAAACCCGCTGGGCTGTTAAGGGCTCCTGCCAGGTTTTACAAGCAGCCAAAATAGTGCCCAGGGTAACAGCGGCGGTACCCTGGATATCGTCATTGAAACAGCAGATTTGATCCCTATAGCGCTGCAGTAACGGCATGGCATTTGTTTGAGCAAAATCTTCAAACTGCACCAAAACCTTGGGCCAGCGACGCTTCACCGCCTCGATAAACTGCTCTAAAAACTCATCGTACTCCTTCTGAGAGATACGCTCATGGCGCCAACCCATATACATAGGATCGCTGAGCAGAGTGCGGTTATTGGTGCCAACATCCAAAGTGACCGGAAGTGTGTAAGCTGGGCTGATACCACCACAGGCGGTGTATAGAGATAATTTACCAATGGGAATCCCCATGCCGCCAATACCCTGGTCGCCAAGACCGAGGATACGCTCACCATCGGTAACGACGATAACCTTGACGTTTTCCTTAGTGGCACTGCGCAAGATATCATCTATGTATTCTCGGTCTGGGTAGGAAACAAACAGACCTCGATGGTTGCGATAAATATTAGAGAATTCCTCACAGGCCGCCCCAACGGTAGGCGTATAGATGATCGGCAGCATTTCATCAATATGATGCTCAATCAGGTAAAAGAACAACGTTTCATTATCGTCCTGTATACCACGCAAAAAGATATGCTTATCCAGGCCAGTCTTACACTGTTGGTACTGGTAATAGGCCCGTCGAGCCTGTTCCTCAATAGTCTCTACATTGGTCGGCAAGAGACCCGCCAGATTAAACTCGAGCCTCTCCTCTAGGGTAAATGCACTGCCTTTGTTTAGCAGTGGCATTTCCAGTAGAGAGGGGCCAGCATGCGGGATATATAAGGGACGCTTTTCGTTGTTGCTCATAAACCTGCTTTTTCAATGCGGTGATAGACGAGACATATTGCGCAAAAAAGCTTCCAACCTTACTGAATAATGCAAAGGGAGCCACTAATTTGCACAGACCCGCCAGTCCAAGGGGGCTTAAAGACTATCTAGTGTTATGGACTTTAACAAGGCCTACCCTTTGCACCTTGGAATCAGGACAAGTGCCTTTTAATCATGCTAGCTTGCTTTTTACCGATGCTCTCAGGGCTGAGACTAAACGACTCCAGGAACAACGAGAGTAAGAAATAAACAACTGCGAAGCCTGTAAGGAGAAGTGTGCTGCCCAGCTGTATTTCCCTCCTAGCCCCATAGTTTCATGGGAATTCTCAAGAGGAAATTAGGAAAATGTGGTTAGAAAACTTGAAGGAGGAAGAATTGGTACCTGCAAAGACAAAGTATCGAAGAGGTGGGAAATAGGATGTCACCAACCAGCACCTAATGCACAAGCGAACCGAGACAGCAATAGTAGTACTGTCTATTTTGGCGCTGGGACATGTCCATAGTGACCATGCTGTCTATCTGGGCGTCATGAAGTTTTGGTAAAGCAGGCGATCATTTTTCAACCATCAGAAAGCCTTTCGGCAAAAGCTCTTTGTAGAAGCGAAGCAAGATAGAGGGGCCCTAAACCTGTAGGCACAGTCTTCTTAGGAGCCCCCAAGGCCACTATTTGATTGAAATGGCAACTCTTATCTCATTTGGGCTCAGGTAATGTTCAAAGTCTGTGGTGTAGGCTCTTTGATGAGGACAATCTGGAGAGGAAAAGTAATTCCATATCTCACCCCATAAGTCGATAACCGTCTGCGGCATTTCTCCCTGGGCGGAAAACACCAGATACTTACCCGATTGCACATGTATCGGCTTGAAATCTTCGGACATATCTGTTGAAAGCAGATCTGAGCAAGCATAGACATCAAACAACCCGCTATGGTCTGACTCATAGTTGGTATAAACCCCATAAATCTGGGGAGCTCCCGTAAACTTGGGAGCTGCCTCGGTACTAAACTTCTCCCACAGGGGAGCTATTTGCGCAGTAGAGGCATCCGCCTCATTCTCATTCTTTGTTCTTGCGCAGAGCCCCACCAGATCAAAGCCGGGAATTTGTTCAACGACCATAACTACCTCATTTTTATCAATTATTGATGTTACTTGTATTCCAATACACAGCTAAGTGCATGGATGAACAACTAAAGGGGTTCACCTTACTAAGGGTAGCTCCTTCCCTGTAGTAATTTCCTTGCTTTGAGCCCCAAACCGAAGAAAAATTCCACAACTACCTCTTGCTGAGTTAATCGAGTTTTTCTGGCCTGTAACGGTTGAGAAATTGAACCGCCTCGTCACGCTGTTCCAAAGAGAAGCACTGGATATCTATATTCCTAAATATCTTATCTTCAGCCTTCACAATCTTTTGTAGCCATTGCTTATCCGTCAGAATGGCTGCCGCAGAGATATTAGAAATACCAACATTAACCAAGTATTTCAATTTTTCTAGCACTGCCGAGAACTCAAGCCCCTTAAATGACTCAATTTCCTCATAGATAGTGATCCTCTTATACTTCTCACCAAGCAACTTTGCTTGAGCCAAAGTCTCAGAAACATCACTTTCTGTAATTGAATCAGATACCCTGAAAGCGAGGGCATTAGGAATACCGATATCTATCGCTTTGATCATCTCGTTAATCCCATTTCCAATAATCTACAGTCAGAAATTAATAATATGCTGTGGACAGTACCATCCTATTTATCACATTAAGCTTATTTTAAGCGCAGGATAAAAGTATCAGAAGGAAATACTCTACAACGCTCTACAGGAATCTGCTTTCTTTTTGATTTGCAAGGCAATCTCTTTCGTTAAGATTTGCCCACCTAACGACCAGTTTTCTGCCTCAACCAAGTCTAAAGAAACCCACACATGCTGCCTAAAACTCTCATCTCCGCCGCCTTCGACCTCCACCATAATATCACTGATTTTTTTCAGCAACTCCTTCTTCACACGCTCATCAACTAGCTCTTTAACTGTTGTAATTGTTACATGTGGCATAAAACCCTCCAATTGGTACTAAGTGAAATTTAGAAAATCAATCAAACTTAAAACAACTCTACAGAAGACAAAAAGGCATTAGATAGAACCATCTCTCAATTGGATGCAATAACTGCAGAGCTAAAAGATGCATAGTAGCAATGACTAAAAATTCATTCTTAACTCAAACTCTCCACAGGTCAGCACTCCATCTACTACAAACCTATCAAATACTGTATATAAATACAATAGTGGGTAAACAGCAATTAATTTCAACTCAGGATCGGGGATACCTCGCAATCCAGAGACTACGAGGCCGGTTTAAGGTACACGCAGAGAGTTGAGTCTTCTATTTTACTTGCTCATTACTATGAAAGAGATCTAGGGTCTTTAGGGCAAGGGCAACCAGATCCGCACTGGATTCCAAGTCCACATTCTTTATAACAGTCACTGCCCGCTGGTGTTCAGGACAAAGTATAAGCACACTTGTACTTCCTATACTTAGCCCCGTGTGGTATAGCAAATTAGGGTGTACTTGGAGAATACGCCTTATATCCGCATACTCTTCCGAGTTATATCCAGCTAAGAAATCTTCCCCCCCAAGAAACCAACCAATACCAATATTGGTTTCTGTTCCATCTGAAAGTTTAGAGTTAGTAAATAGCTCAGAAATGGATTCCTCCTGCAGAAAACCAGGCTTCAGATGAGAAAGCGCAAATTTCACCACATCTTTTGGCGTGGATAATATTCCACCGCCAGCATACTTATAGCTACTATTCACCTCTGGAGAATTTATAAGCACACCTGTAAAAAAAGAATAAGCGCCCTGTCTACTTGGGATAATTGGTGCCGCATCATCAAAGGTAGTTCTCTTCAATCCTAGAGGTTCAAAAACTTCAGTACTAACTATCTCCTTAAAGGTTTCCCCTTTTGCTGACTCCATTGCCGCACTCAGTAGAGTCCAATTATAAGTAGAATAACTCTGATCCGAACCGGGAATAAAAAGCAAAGGGTCATTTTTAAAAATATTCAAAGCTTCTAAAGTGTTGTTGTATTGCACATTCGAGAGAAACTCATGCGGAATAATGTAGTCACGAATTCCAGCGGTGTGATTGGTTAACTGGCGCAAGCTTATCGCTGGGTGGGTTTCAGGCCAGTCTGGCACCAAAAGTCTTACCTCTGAATCCAAATTTAAAACTCCCTGCTCTACCAGACGCATCAAAGCAGCCGCAGTAATCACCTTAGAAACGCTTCCAATACGGAGTTTTGTTTTTTTGGTCATAGGAACTTTAGACTCAAGATCTGAATACCCAAATCCTTTAGCCCACTGAGTGCCATTAGTATCGCCAACGGCCACGCTAATACCAGGAACAGTATCTGAGGAAACGGCCTGTTCAAACAAAAGTTTTGCTTGCTGTGGAGCACTATCAGCGCCCTTTGATTGTAGGGGCAACCATAGAGCCGCTGAAGCGATCAATATTATAAATTTATACATATCACCAAATTCCATTTGTAAATTTCATATACAGAAACGCCGATAAGGCGCCTGAGACACTATACAGGCATATAAAGGGAGTAAGCTAATTTAACTTTTGAGCAGGCAGATAAGGTACGATAGAACCGAAAACAAGGGGGAAAGATAACTTAAAATAACTTTTTAACTTTAAGAATTGAACACTATTCAAACTTTGGGGAAACGCCTTGTTTTAGATTAAGGGAAAAATCATTAGGTTACCTTTAAAACCACAGCAACTATAATTGACTCCCCTAAACCTGAATGACAATTTGTATCAAACCAGAGCGTTGTTAATTACAACAGCTTATTGCTACGCATCAAAGTGCATCCAGGAAAAATCACCTATGTGCTTTACTTGACTTAAAGCGATTACTATAGACCTGAGCTTCCTACCCTCCCTCTCTATTTAGAGAGTAATTCATCACCTTTTCATGCCCTGTGACCTAATTTAGCGCCCTATGAAAATTCAGTTACTACCCGAAGCTCCAGCCTCTAGCTGTTTTTGTACTTTTTCCAAATTGAAAGAGCCGGGAACTTGACTGGGGGGGTATTCCTTCATGGTGCTCAGGAACTTGGCAGCGAGCTGCTGCATAGGAACCAATACAAATGCACGATCAATAAACCAATCATTATAGGTATTGGAGCTATGTTGTGCTTTTTCGAAAGGATCCTGACGTAAATTAAACAGTAAAGGAATACGCAGTTCAGTAAAAGGTTCGCGCCAGACTTCAAAACCTTTACCACGATTCTCTAGGAAAATGGCTTTCCATGGCTCGTAACGCATAGCGACTATTTGACCATCATCATTAACATATATAAATTCCTTTCGTGGTGACAACTTGGCCTTACCAGAAAAGTAATCCAACATGTTATAACCGTCGACATAGTTGCGGTAGCGACGACCGTTCAATTCTACCCCCTGCTTTAGTTGCTCTTTGATATTAGGGTTTCCGCCGGCGGCAGCCAGTGTTGGCAGCCAGTCTTCATGGGAAACGATGCCCGTCAGGGTAGTGCCTGCTGGGAATTTTCCAGGCCAGCGAACAAAAGCCGGCACCCGATAAGCCCCCTCCCAGTTGGAGTTCTTTTCACTGCGAAAGGGAGTTGTGGCCGCGTCAGGCCAGGTATTGAAGTGTGGTCCATTATCGGTGGAATAAAATACAATCGTATTGTCAGCAATTTTCAGACGATCGAGTAAGCTCAGTAATTTTCCCACCAGAATGTCATGCTCTACCATGCCATCCATATACTCGTTGCTGTTCGGTCCAGCCAGATTTTTATGCTCCTCTCGCACATGAGTACGAAAATGCATCCGAGTAGCGTTCCACCAGACAAAGAAAGGCTTTCCGGCTTGATGAGCACGCTCTATAAAGTCAATAGCTGCAGCTAGAGTTTCATCATCAATTGTCTCCATGCGTTTTTTAGTGAGCGGGCCTGTGTCCTCAATGGAGCCACCCGCATAAGACTTGATCACTCCGCGCGGGCCAAATTTTTTGCGGAATTCAGGATTTTTGGGGTAATCGCGATTCTCTGGCTCTTCTTCAGCATTGAGATGGTAGAGATTTCCGAAAAACTCATCAAACCCATGGTTAGTGGGCAGATGTTCATTCCGGTCACCCTGGTGATTCTTACCAAACTGACCAGTAACATAACCGAGGCTTTTCATAACCGTGGCAATTGTCGCATCACTCTTTTGCCAGCCTTCCTTGGCTCCTGGGAGCCCTACTTTGGTCATTCCAGTACGCACTGGCACATTACCTGCCAGGAAAGCGGCCCTTCCGGCCGTACAAGATTGCTGGCCGTAGTAATCGGTAAATGACAGCCCCTCAACAGCCAATCGATCAATGTTGGGCGTGGCATAACCCATCATGCCTCGGCTATTAAAACTGATATTCCAAATACCGATATCATCCCCCCAAATCACCAGGATATTGGGCTTTGTAAGCGGGGTGTCCTGTACTTGAAGCTCCGGTGGGGCTTGAGTTTGCCCCTGCTCCTCCAACTGAGGCTGAGGCTGAGGCTGAGGCTGAGGCTGAGGCTGAGGCTGAGCAATAACGTGCCATTGCAAAAAACACAATACAATTGCACCCATGAACAATCGACGGAATACCAGATTGGATGAAAACATATTGGGTCTCATAAATCATTTAACATCTATAGAGAGTGCATATAGCGACAAATAAACCTCTATTGACAACAAAACCCTTTTAAAAATTACTGGTGCCAATAGATGTAAATTCACGCTTTTTAGGAAGGGTAATACAACAAGATTAGACAAACTTGTTTGAATCGTTCATTACGGGAAGGTTTTTCCGGCAATGAGTTTAAGGGCATGAAAGATGGATGTTAACCACCATCCTCAGCCGGTGTTTCGGATATTTCCTTTTCAGGTGTGGTGACTTTAGACTGAGGAAAAACCACTGCCCAGTCTTTTGCCATATCTACAACCGTCCACCCATAGAGTTTGGCAGCTTTTAAAGCCTTATCCAGGTGCCCTACCTTAGAACCACTATCATAAGACCACTCCCTCTTACTGTCGGTATGGTGAACTAACATGCCAAAACGAGGCCCTTTACCGGAAGTAGACCACTCCAACATCTGCAAATCACCGTCTGAATTTCCAGCAACAAAAATTGGACGGAACCCTACAACCTGGCTTATGCCAATAGGCTTACCTACACCATCATTCACGAAGTCAAGTTTATCCGTTGTAATGATTTGAGGATGACCATCATCATCTTCATACCGTAATTTAAAACGGCTACCAATAACCTGTTCCGGCGGGATACCGTAGAAGCTCATTGAGAGTGTCCTAATGAAATCAACTCCACCACCTGAAGATATATAGGTTTTAAAGCCATTTGCACGCAAGTACTCCAGCAATTCATGCATCGGCTGATAAACCATATTTCGATAGGGCTTTCCCGTAAGGGGATTTTTGGCGGCAGTAAGCCAGGAATTTACAATTTTATTAAATTCCGTATCTGTCATACCTGTTTGAGTCGTACTGATTATTTTTAACCTATCCGTTTTGCCAAGGGTCAATAAGCTGTGAAAATCTTCTTTTAGAATGGAGGCAAAAGGTTGCTCCTTCTGCCACTTCGGGTGCTCAGGTGCCAATCGCTTAATCTCGTCTATCGCAAAAAGTAACTGAACGTAAGCAGGCTTTTCCGCCCACAAAGTGCCATCGTTATCGAATACAGCAATACGTAGCTCTGGAGGAACAAAGTCGGAACTGCTTTCTTGCGTCACTTTCTTTACAAAACTTACGATGGCAGATTTTGTTGACGTATTATTCCATGATGGAAGATCTTCACTCACACCCGTGCTGGAAAGGAAAATATTTATCAGAAGCAGCAAGCAAAAAACTGTCAATTTTCTTTGAGAGAAAGCCATTAGGTTAAGAGACTCAAGTAAACATGGATTGCTTGAAGTGGCACACAGTGAACTAATCTTGGCTTGTCAAAGCCAGATCAATCCAACAGAAAAGTCAATAAAACTAAATATATGATAAATATAGCTGGAAAAATTTACATGATTTTCATTGTTCTCGCTCTATTACCACTAGCTGGATGTGGCGGGCATAACAATGAAAAATCCGAAATGGGTAAAACTGATGAAAACGAATCTATCTTAACCACTACCCATCAGATAAATCATTCGGAGAAAGAGCACGCAACATATACCGGTTCAGCATCCTGCCAAAACTGCCACCAAAAAGAAAGCACTGCCTGGAAAGACTCCCATCACGCGCAAGCTATGATGCCAGCTAGTGAAGACACTGTCCTCGGCAACTTCGATGGAACCACCTTTGACCACGGCGGAGTAATTACAACCTTTTATAAGCGAAAAGGAAATTTTTTTGTCGAGACCGAAGGAACTGAAGGTGTTCTAGAAAAATTCCCCATTTCATACACTTTTGGGGTAACTCCTCTCCAGCAATACTTGATTCAATTTCCCGGCGGGAGGCTACAGGCGCTCAGTATCGCTTGGGATAACCGCCCAGCAGTAGATGGTGGTCAACGCTGGTTCCATTTATACCCTAATGAAAAGATCGAACATACAAACTACCTACACTGGAGTGGTATTAATCAAAACTGGAACTTTATGTGTGCGGATTGCCACTCTACTAATCTACAAAAAAATTACGATCTTCAAACTGATACATTTCAAACCAGTTGGTCTGAGATAAATATCGCTTGTGAATCCTGTCATGGGCCCGCCTCCAAGCATCTTGAATGGGCTCAGAATCAACAACAGAGCCTTCAAAATTTTGGCTTTACTCATGAATTACAGAGGATAAATACAAACCAGTGGAAAATGAACCTTGAAACTGGAATAGCCTCAAGCAAATCAACCAAGGTCGCCAAAGAAATACAAACTTGTGCACAATGCCATTCCAGGCGCGCGACATTCTCACCTGGCGCAACTGCTGGGAGTAAATTTTTGGATCACTATAACCTCGCCCTGCTACAACCACCTCTCTATCATGCGGATGGTCAAATTAACGAAGAGGTCTATGTCTATGGCTCTTTTTTACAAAGTAAAATGTATAGCGCAGGCGTCACCTGTAGCAATTGTCATGAGCCCCATAGTTTACAGTTACGTAGCAGTGGCGACGGGGTTTGTGCCCAGTGCCATCTATCTGAGAAGTTCGCTCAAACCAATCATCATCTTCACCCAATAAACAGCCCCGGATCGCGATGTATCAATTGTCATATGCCAGCAAAGAACTTTATGCAGGTAGATAGCCGCCGCGATCACAGTTTTCGCATCCCCCGTCCAGACCTTTCAGATCAATTAAAAACACCAAATGCCTGTATCAATTGCCATAAGAATCAAAGCAATCAGTGGGCTGCTGAAGTTCTGCGCAAGCGATTTGGCCCAGCAGAGACAAAACACTTTGGCGAGGCTTTATACGCAGGCCTTACAGGAGCATGGGATGCAGAGAAGAAATTAAGTAAATTGATCCTAGACCGAGAACAGCCAGCAATCGCTAGAGCAACCGCTATAACCTTTCTGGCGGAATACCTCAGCCGCGATTCTGTACAACTATTGCAATCCATAGCACAAAGCGATGAACCACTACTCAGTCTGGCACTGGCACAGTCATTAGATAGAATACCGGAGCAATTACGACCTGCCCTGGGAATACCTCTACTCTACGAGCGAGAACGCGTCACCCGCTCTTTGGCCGCCAATGCTCTAGCAACCTTACCCCTGGGAAATTACCCTGCTCAGGTTCGCCAGCAATTTTCTCTGGCACTTCAGGAATATATAACCTCAGAACTGTTTAACAGTGATCGACCAGAATCCTTATCCAACTTGGCGGGTCTACTTCAACAGAGAGATAACTCTCAGCAAGCAGAAGTATTCTATCATCGAGCTATAAGTAAAGCGCCCTATTACACAGCTGCATACATCAATCTGGCAGACCTTTATCGAATAAAGGGAAAAGAGAAAAGTGCAGAAGAAGTGCTGCGAAACGCTCTGGATAAAGCAGAGAGGAAGGCAGCAATACAACACTCCTTAGGGCTATCATTAATACGACAGAAACGTCACTCAGAGGCTATCGGTTATCTCAAACAGGCCTCTGAGGCTAAACAGACTGATAGCCGCTATATATATGTCTATGCGATCGCACTACACTCCGCCGGCAACTCTACACAAGCCCTGGCAACGCTTGAGAAGGGGCTTGAGCAATTCCCTTCCTCAATAGATATCCTTCGGGCTTTAATCTCCATTAATCGGGAATCCGGCAACCTGGAGAAGGCAAAAAAATATGAAAACTTCCTTGCTGGAAGCGATCAGTAGTCCCAAAAGCCTTCTATTATTTTAGTTGAAGCTAAACAATTAGTAGATTACTAAAAATCGTAATAAAAACTCAAGCGGAGCAAGTGCTCATTCGGAATTAGGCCAAACTCACAGCTCTCACAGCCACTAAACACTTGGGCCTGAAGTCGAGTGCTGAAATGCTCTGTCCAATTTTGGATTAATTCCACGTTATGATACTGGCTCTGATCATCAATGTTATATTGAATACTCTGGCGATACTGAAACTTGCGTTCAATCCGGGTGTTACCCCACATAAAAAACAAATACTCCCGGCGCAACTGCCCCACCGATAACAGCTCATAGCTATCAATCAGGAAATTAAAGGCAGCTGGCGCCTGAACAGACAGTAAACCTTGCTTGGCAAGATCCACTTGTTCGATAACCTGGTCCCACTCTTCTGACTCATACCCATGTTCGTTGTAAAGATATTCTGCCGTAATATCCCAGCCGCCTTTAAGGCTCATCTGAGCACCTAGCACTGCTTTTAGGTAACCGTGATCCTGTAGACCTCCATAGGAGATATCACTAGCCACTGGCAGCTCGCGCTGCTGTTCCCAGGCCCCCTCAAATCGTAGAGTAATATTATCACGTGCCAATGCACTCAAACCCAGGGCCGCATTCAGTTCTCCACCGTCCAACTGGTGTACTACCAACCTGGTATCCAGATCTCCCTCCCTATTCAGAACCAATGCATATTGATACTCGTGGTCAGCAAACGGATGGTCCAGCTTCCGATCCAGATTATCTTCCACTTCAGCAATGTAGATACCCGCGTTCCAGTCACCGTAGCGAAGATCCAGATGCGCCATATCCCAACCCTGTTGTTGAGTCAGATCATCTGTATCCAGATTTGGTCGGTCATAGACAGGCTTGAGTAAGTTGGCAGGGGACCAATTGTAACCATTACTCCACTGAGGTTTGATCCTGCCAATATTAATACCCAGTCTCCGGTTAGATGTGTACGAAGATAAGTATCCCTCCAATAAGTAGGCATTGAACTCTTCTGAAGAGGCGCCACCGTCATCCACCTTATAGTCTTGAATAAAGGCTAGGCGAGTAAAAGTAGAAAAGTGTGGCCCCGATAAAAACTGACTACTGAAATCCAGTGCTAGCAAAGATTCTCTTTCACCAAATTGTAGATTTCCAGGGTTAAAATACTGGTCTTCCCGCACGCTATTCTGCTGCTGATAGGCAATAGCGGAAATATCATAATTCCAATAATAACCACTTTCCCTATTACTGGATGAAAGATCTTGTGATTTAGAACTTTCAGAGAGCTCATTAGAGAAAGGGTCTTTATACTCTTGTGCACTAGCTAAAGCAGCTGAGGCAGAGACACTTAAGATTATGGCCAGTTTATGCTGGGTTAAATTTGGCATCGCCATGGTCTTTCTATATTAATTCAGCTTACCCAATGAGGCCTTCTGGAAAATAGCCTGATCCAATTCCTTGAGACGGTAATCATCGAATTTCATCCAGGTATAGTTTTCCTGCAACAGGGCATCCACGAGAAGGAGCTTATGTAATTTCAATTCATCGCCAAAGGTTTTATATTCTTTGTAAAAAGCTGTTTTCAATAGGCGATCTGACCGGGAATAGAATTCACTCTTAAAGGGTTGGTTTCCTTCTGTCTTTTCCATCCACACTTTCACTTTTGCATAAGCCACACCGGAAGCCGTTGAAGTTAACTCCAACAACCAGTAATCCTGCCCTTCGAGGGTTTCTTCTCCAATAATTTCTGCACGATAGTCTCTGGAGAAATTAGTCCCAACAACATCTCCATTACTGGTTTCCCCGATCAGCCGCTGAGACGGTGCAATACGAATAACTCGGCGAGTTCCGGGAATATAGAGCCACATATTGTTACCTTCCTTTAACATGGCCCTCCCCTTTTCACGGGCGGGAGATTCAAAGTGAATCAAAGATTTATCGTTAAACACTTTAACACTGAGCGTATTAGTTCGAGGTTCTTTATCTTTCTTATAGCTGATATTAGTAATATTAAAAACAAATCCTTGATCCTTATACCCCCTAACTTCATCTAATCGATTCACCAGGGATTCAGCCGTTACCTCAGCCACTGCTGGTACGACCAGGGAGAATAAAAACCCAACAAAAAAAATAAAACGGATTCTTTTCATCTTTTTACCCTACTACTATAAACCTATTGCATTACCGTCAAGTGAACCTCAACGCATTCACTACCGGTATTCTGGAAGCCTTTACTGCTGGATAAACACTAGAAATTAAGGAGACCAAAAAACCTAAGGCAAAGGTTTTGATAAGAATTTCATTAACCACAAATACCCTTATCGGGTAATCCTGAGTACTGCCCGGCGGCCGCGGCATCATCCATTCGGCATAAGTAATGCCCTTTGCCGCAAGAATTCCGATAAGCAATCCTAAGAGGCTACCGATAATACCTAAAAACACAGACTCTAAAAGAATTAAGCCAACTACCTGCGTAGGTGTCCCGCCCATGGCTCGAATAGTTCCGATCTCTCGGGTGCGCTCCATCACAGCCATCAACATGGTATTGGATATGCTTAGAGCTACAATCACCAGGACAATTAAGGTGATAAAACCAAACACTCCATTAAATAGGCCAACAACCTGATGATAATAAGCCGCCAAGTCCCACCAGCTTCTTAATTCCAGCCCTAGATTCTGTTGCTTAAATGCATTACGCAAGGCGTCTACAGCCAGATCGGTTTGTTCAGTTTCTTCAAGCAATACAACCAGCCGGGTTAGATCCGAGGTATAAAGTAATTCCTGCGCAAGTGGCAAATTGACTCTGAGTAAGCGATCATCCAATTCCTTCACGCCAGTGGTCACCACACCGGCTATCTGAATGTCTACCGCATTTATTGCTCCATCCTGGGTGCTTGCAAGCAATGTTAGGTAGTCCCCTACCTGAGCGTCCAGGGAGTTGAACAACCCCTCTCCCAAATGCGCAGCAGCAACATCCTCAGGAAATAGATCTTCACCTTCTACAATATGGATTGCAGAGGAAAGTAGTACCTCTTTTTCAGCATCGATACCAATACCCGATATTGCAATTGACTGCTTCCCATCACTCAGAAGACCATTAAAATTCAGTCGCGGTGCAACAACCAAAGCCTGGCTCTTCTCTTCAATTAGCTGGGTAATCTGCTCTAAGCTGGCAGAGGGAATCAGGTACTTTTCTGGCTCGGCTTTACCATATTGGTTGTAGCCATCGGCATAAATCTGGATATGCCCTAGCTGCGAGCGAATCATACTTTCACGCATGCCATCGTACATGGACTGAACAAAACCACCGAACACAATCAAGCTGGTACAGCCAAAAATAACCGCCGCAAGGGTGATTATACTGCGTCGACCGTTTCTAAGAATATTTAACAGCGCTACCTTCCAACCCAGAGTCATAACTAAAGTTTCTCCAGGGCCAGGCGAGATTTTTTCGCCCACTCGGTTTCTGAAGCTGTCAACCTTGTCCAGAGTTCTCTGGCTTTATCTGCCTGATCATTACGTTCATAGGCCTGTGCAAGGTAGTAGTCGACAAATGCCTGGAACTCATCACCGTACTTACCACCAATTTTTTGTTGAACTAACTCCAGGTCTTCTACTGCATAGCGGGCCCGTTTCAAGAAGGCCGGCATATTTGCGCAGCTGATGCCCCTCTGCAATCTTGCCCCAAGATTGAAAGGGGCCTGCTTTACTGCCCTATCCATCATGCGATTTCCCCGCCTTGAAAATAAGGATAGCTTTGCCAATTGATCGAGATAGAAACTAGATCGAAAGGAAATTGCCGATCCTAGAGCGGCACTCAACTCTGGATCATTGTTCAGCGTGCTCTTCAATTTGGTCATTTTTTGTTCCAGGGATTCCACTTGTTCAACTCGTGTATCCCCTGAGGAAGTCAGCAATGCCAATTCGGCCAAATACGCAATTTTCTTTTGTTCTGGTGTGGATTCTTCATTTAAATCTTCAACCAGGCGAACTCTCTCGAGGTTAGAAGAGGGGATCTCTGAAGGGGGTATGTACTCCTCAGCAATCACCTTTGGAAGGCTGACAAACAGAAAAAAGAAAACTGTAAGTACCTTCAGAAAATCCTGTGTGCTAAGTATTTTCATACCTCAACCCCCGAACTTGTAATACTGGATCTATCATACCCACTAGCCAGAACGTCACCACTAAGGCGATCACTCACTAACTCTCCATCCAAAATAGTAATCACTCTGGATGCCAGGCTAGTTACATAATCGTCATGTGTTGAAATAACAAAGGTTATGCCCTGCTCTCTATTCAATTTCTGTATCAGCGCCATGATCGTTTCTGAGGTTTTCGAGTCCAGATTTGCCGTAGGCTCATCTGCTAATACAATATCAGGCCGTGTGACAATCGCCCTGGCTATAGCTACCCGCTGCATCTGCCCCCCCGATAACTGGGTTGGTCTTTGCCCAGCCTGTTTTTCAAGGCCTACATCTTTCAGTGCCTGCAGAGCCCTTGCTTTGGCATTCTTCACTCCCCTGAGAGTCAGTGGATACATCACATTTTCCAGGGCAGTAAGCACTGGTATCAAATTAAAGGACTGAAATACAATGCCAATGTGCCGGTTTCGGAATTTTGAACGCTTGTGCTCTCCCAATTTACCGATATTGACACCGCCAACCTGAACAGTGCCGGAATCGCACTGATCAAGAGCCGACAAAATATTAAGCAAAGTACTCTTACCACTACCGCTAGGCCCCTTCACAGCGAGAAATTCGCCTTTTCCCAAGGAAAGAGTGATATCTTTTAGGGCGTCTACCCAGATATCACCCATAGCATAGCGTTTGGATACATTGCGCAATTCAACCAACATTAGGCTTCGCCCAAAGTAATAACCATTTGACTCAACTGCTCACAGGCATCCAACATGGTAGAAGGACATTCAGCCAAACTTTCTGCTTTCTGGTAATAATCCAGAGCTATATTAAGTTCATTACTATTATCCAACCCTTTAATCCTGTAGGCATTAGCGAGAGCCAGATACACAAGTTGTTTGACTTCCCCAGGTAAAGCATCATTATCTTTTTCTATCAGAGCTATGAACCAGTCTTCATCTTCAAACACTCTGTCAAAGTGACCGCTAACTTCACCAACAAAAGAAAAAGTGAGCAGCCGAACCAGTCGCACATTAAAGTCAGAGCTAGCTTGTAGCGCCGCTTCATCCACTTGATTCATCGCTTGACGCAGACGATAAAGTTTATACAACCCCATGGCCGGATCGAACATGGCACCAGCCAACTTACCTTCATTGGAAAAATAGGCTGCTTTAATCAGCATATTTTCAGGATCTTGTTGGTAGGCGGTAGCCAGTAAATTATCCGCTCTGTCTATTTCATTGTGGTAGCTGTACAGCTGCCCAAGTTGCAACATTAATTCAGGGTCAGATTGATTCTGATCCAGCTCAGCTGTCAGAAACTCCAATTGTTCAAATTCAGTTTTGCTATAGTCTATCTTTTTGAAGTCAATGGGAGCAGCCCCTGAAAACCAGGCAATAATGTTACCAATCAGAAGACTACTTATTAATATTGTTAGCATTTTCTTAAACATGGGCTACCCCCTAAAAAAGATTTAAATCTCAGCTGAATTTTCGAGCAACTGTGTATCCATTTCCTTTAGGGTAGTGTGCTCATCAAAAACCAGATTTTCTGGGCTCATCACACCAGGATAAAGCTGTTCACAAATCAATATCACTTCAACAATATTGAGTGAATCCACACCCAACTCAGCAATAGGGGTATCCGCATCAACAGAATCAACATTCAGCATAAGAGCGATCTGCTCACAGAGTTCCTGTACTTTGCTCTCTACGACTGCTGTAGACATACCTAATCTCCAGTTACATTACCAACTTTCAAGGGATAGAATCGCAACAAATAATCTAGGGTCAAAGCATATATACATACATGCTGCTCACCTTCAGAGTATTTCTGTTGCCGCTTAATAATCTTGGCGCTAATCATAGGGGGTATAAAAAACCAGATGCGTGAAAGCCATCGGTTTCCGTAAAAAAACACCCTCTGAAAAGACTCATAAACATTAACTATAGGGTTGTCATCCAAAGAGAAAATTTGATTCAGACCACCCTTTTCTTTCAAATTACTCTCGTCGACAATCCTGACCTCCTTACCTAACTCTGCAGCCAGAATATTCAGATGAAAAAGAATATAAGGATGATACAAATACTCTGCCAGGTAGACATCCCTATCCTGTTCCTTACCAGAAGCTTCCCAGCTCGATTCAAGCTGATCATTAATCTCTCTAACATAGTTTTTCAGATCAATACCTTCAACCTTTCTGGACTTGTGCGCCGCTTTAAAGATATCTGACCTTTGACGATTAAACCCAAATTTTCGCGGCAGGCTATTTTTACTAATTTCGCACAAAAGCTCTTCACAAGCTTCTACTTGCTCAAACACTTGAGCAAAGAACACATGATCGAAAGGTGTAAATAATTGTGAAGCCACCATGGGGAGAAGATTGTATAAGGCCTCCCCTCTGCTTTGAGGCTTTACCAAAGCAGCTTTCAAATTAGGTTCTGTAGCAAGAGTATCATCCAGCCAGATTAATGACTCAGCTGTGATTGTCACCTCATCACCCGGAAAAATCATTCTGACATTTTCCAGCAGGCTTTTTCTTTCAGTAGGAAAACCGAAATATTCAAGCTCAACCAAATAGTTCAGATCGACTTTATCTGCACCTACGGCCAAAAATGAAGACAATTTCGCACTGATGAACAGTTGCTCATTCAGGGTAAAGTAATACAGGGGCAAATTGAACAAATCTGCAACTTTAATGTGAAAGCAATTGCGATCACTTCTCTGGATAACACCCTTATGCTTAACCCCTGATGTACTCAATAATTTTTTATATTTATCGGGGTATAAGTCCAACACAGAGAACTCCGCACCCACTGCTAGTGTTACAGGCTTTACCCCAGAAATATCATAAACCATTTGTTTCACAAAGCAGCCTCCAATCGCCTCTCTACCACCTTATCGAGCCAGCTGGAGATCGGTTTAGCCGAAGCTGAGATAGCTGACATATGGGTAGCATTCGGAATCTCAGTTAAATAGGATTCTACTTTAGGTGAGATATACCAATTCATTACCGTATATAAGGTATGTGCATCGACTACTTCATCGTACTGGCCCACGGTGATATGACACGGGATATCAATACTGGCGAATAGATCGGTATATCTCTTAATAGTGTAAGCACTAAGTAAGTTGAAGCTACAATCAAGTACCCTACCCTGATTACCAGCAGCTGAACCTACTGGAGGGAAGCTTAAAACAGGCATCCGCCTGAATGCAGGAATAAGCATCGCCAGCCAATATTTCCAAAGATTTATTTTGGGCAAATTTTGCTGCTCTGGGCCCGCCATTGGTCTGCTGTGTCGCCGTTTACGAAAATAGCGGATAAAGTACTCAAGTCCTGAAGTGGCAATATCATACTTTCGAGTTTCTTCTGCCTGGGTTAGCGGTGGTGCTATAGCAAAAAAACCCACGATGTCCTTGGTACCATATATTCCGAGGTATCGCAGAGAGGCAAGGGAGCCGGCGCTATGCCCACCGAGTACAAAACGGCGAACTCCTCTCTCCTTGAGGTGCGCTATCAGATCCTGCAGATCATCCTGTAATTGGTTCGGATAATCCAGATCTCCAGGACGCCCCTCACTTTTCCCATGCCCTCGCCAATCCGGTAAGCAAATGGACATTCCCTGTTTGTGTAGCATTCGCCCAAACATTAAATACCACTGACTGCTAAAAGTGCTGCCGTGCATACATATGAGCGCGGTCTCTGTATCTTCTGCTGGCAGCCAGCGAAATGCCAGATTCTTACTATCACGCGCTTTGAAAAACTCTTGAATCACACCGCCTCCACTACAGGACTTTCTGAGGCTTGTTGATCCATTCCCATAGCTTTTCTCTGATCAATTACAGAATCCATAATGCTGTCGGGTTGGCTACGTGCAAACGCCAAGAAAACCGGTACCATACCTGGCATCGCAATGTATTCCTGATTTTGAGACCAGAGCGATTTGGCTTTTTTAGCGAGCTTGTCAAGCTCATCTATAGTTAGCTCTCCCGAAGAATCCTTAATTTCCAGCGCTTCCGTATGGAAAGAGTCTTCCGTCACTCTAACTTGAACAGGGCGCTCCGCTTCATCTGAGAGTATTTCTGAGAATTTTTCAGAAATTTTCTCCAGCAACCACCCCTTATCGGCAGTGCTTAAATTGGGCCTCCCCAATAAATCCGGCAACAATATACTTTGCTGAACTACCATTTTGTTAGCTAGCCCAGGGAAATCCAATTTGGCCTCAATCACCTTGAGAAATATCTCAACCCACAGCTTTACCCTTAAATCAATGCGCCAACCATCCCGACCAGCAGTGCCCATCAGGTAGACAAAATACTTGTAATGATCCGCTCCAGACTCAAAAAATCCTTCATCATTCCTACGGTAATAACGATCTTCCGATTTAAGAACTTTCGCGGTATCTATCAACTGCCTCTGTAATATAAGCTCCAATGCCATATAACCTCGGCGCAGGTAACTTTTACGCTGCCAGTACTCCTGATCCAGGTAGCTGCCTGACATATAGTCCCAGGCGATTTCAAGAAAATAAGCAGCAGTGTTGTATGCCAACAGAGGTGAGCAGAGCTCAGCAGAATCAATAACCGGGTATACATTGGCCACATGAGCATAGAGGCCTTGATAAAACTCTTTTACGGTCTGGTTCGCAATGGCTAGCTCCTGATTCAGTATATTCTGGGCTTTGTCTCTATCAGGTTCAGCGAGATCCATCAGGATATATTTACAGATATGATCATTAAATAAAGCGATCATATCGCCACCACCACTGAACAGGGGATCGAGAAACATGGAGGCAAAACCAGAGGTGGCCCAACGATCGGGGAAAATAAATTCATCCGCACGATAGGCAAGCTGCCCCCAAGCTTCAAAATCCACCAGCTCAGCGCCATCTAACAATTCTGAAATTGCCTGATAATTCATCAGGAAATCCAGGAAGCTTTCACGCTTGGTGGGTGGTTTTTCAAACTTATCCTTTTCACCGACAATTCCGACACTGGTATAGCCACCACTCAGTGGAATAAACCACACCCAATAGCCATCTCCGGAAAAATGATTGGTAGATAAGAAGCGGCCAAAAGCCCGTTTTCTCCAAGATTCATCTCCCATGGAGTCAATATCCCGGATATTCTTGAAGCGTCCCCAGGAAGAGAAGTGCTCGGGTACATTCTCCTGGCGTGTTAACTTTTTATGTTTCTTTGCAAAGCGATTGCGCCCACTACAATCCACCAACCAGCGGGCTGCAATCTCAGTCTTGCAATCAGCCACAGACAGCTGAACGGAATGACGGTTATCGTCAGACTCAATACTGAGGCCCTTGGCTTTCACACCCATCAGAACTTGAATACCATCTTCCCGGTTCATTTCAACCAGGTCCGCCTCCAAGCGAGCTCTATCCAGCTGGAAAGCTGGATGAGGCGGAATACTAGTAGTTCCGTGCTCACTCATTTCGGTTAGAGACAAGCTGTGATCAGGTTTATCAAAGAAAAAGCGCAAACCGTTTTTCGGAAGGTGGTTCCTATAGAGATAATTAACCAAGCCCAACTGCTTCATAAAGTAATGGCCGGTCATCTCAACAGTAGCTTCCCCCACTTTTGCACGGAAACTATCACTGGCTTCTACAACCAAAATTGAAACATCCTGGTCACCGCGTCTAATTTGCCGAGCCAGAGTCAACCCGGCCCAGCCACCGCCAATGATGACAACGTCATATTCTTTTTGTATTTGATCGAAAGCATTCATCACAGCGATTCCACCCCAGTGAGAAGAGAGTCCCATACGGGAGAGTCAACCTGACAAAATGAATCATGATCCTGAATAATGTCCATCACCATCTTGGTTCTGGGTAATTCATTCCTGATAAAGAATTTAGCGCTAGTGACCTTGGACTCGTAGAAAGCTTTATCCCCCTCTCCTTTACTCAGGCGACTGGATGCACTACAGGCAGCTTCTAGCAACAACCAGGCAAGAGTAATGTCCCCCATCATGTGCAGAATACGAGTACTGTAAGCCGGAATTTTGAACATCTCTTTGGTCCTGACCCACACATGTACGGTTTTCAGGACAGTCTCCAAGTGCTCAAAGGATTCTTGAAGGCGGCTAAATTCGGTTTTGAAATTGGGGAAATCACCCGCTCTATTAATAAATGATTCAAATTCACTCTTATAAATTTGAAACAGCTTGCTGGAGTTGCCCAGCCCTAACTTATCTCGGATAAGATCCTGGCTCTGGATATAATTAGTTCCTTCCCAAATGGCGAGTACCTTGATATCCCGAGCATACTGCTCAATACCCAATTCTTTCAGGTAACCCTGGCCACCACAGGTCTGAATGGCCAGTTCACAAATGCGCCATGCCTGATCACTGATATAGGCTTTCACCACGGGAGTCAGCAGGTTTACCAGCCCCTGATGATAGGTAGCCTCAGTTTTCTTAGCCTCATTCCCCTCGAATGTCTTGAGTAAGCTTTCAGATAGGGTCAGCTTGGCGATCAAGGCCCTGCAGCCCTCAACCTTGGATTTCATTTCCAGTAACATGCGCTGCACATCTACATGCTCAACAATATTGACCCTACTGGCCGTAGCGCTGAAGCTTTCATGAAAACGTTTACCCTGAATGCGTTTACTGGCATAGGCTAGAGCGTTGTAGTAAGCCGAGGAAGCCATTCCCAGGGCATAAACCCCTGTGCTAATTCTTGCCTGATTCATCAGGGTCAAGAACTGCAATAATCCAACATTTTCCCGATCACCTAGTAAATATGCACGGCATTGGCCATTCTTGCCGAAGGTAAGGTGAGTATTGGCACAACCTTTAAAACCCATTTTGTCAGCAAGGGAGATACATTCAACATGATTAAACTCTCCTAGGCTGCCATCTTCTTCAACCCAGTATTTGGGTACGATAAAGCAAGACAAACCATAGGTTCCCGAGCCACTCTTCTCCCCTCTACCCATCACAAAGTACAAGGTATTATCTGTTAGGTCGTGCATACCAGCACTGATTAGGTACTTTTCGCCGGTGAGTAAATAGGTACCGTCTGCTTGCCGCGCGGCCTTGGTATCGACCAGGGAAACATCACTGCCAGCCCGTGGCTCAGTCAAACAAAGGCAAGAGGTCCACTCAGAAGTAGCCAATTTGTCCTTAAATAGTGCTTTTTGAATTTCTGAACCATATTTTTCTACCAGGGTAGAAGATGGCAAACAAAAACCACCATAGGTCATAAAGCTGGGGTTAGCCCCCATAAACATTTCTAACAGCATTTGCATTATAAAGGGCGGAAGATCGGTTACCTGACCGCCACTGCTAGAAGATAAGTCTCCCCATTCCTCTTTAAAACGACTCCACATCTCCGGAAAAGAGGAAGGCAGCTGTACCTTGCCATCAATCAAGTGGCAACTTTGTTCATCAGCCTCTTGATAACCTGGTCCCAATACCTCGGTAGCAAATTTTTTCGCACGCTGCAGAACATCATCTACGATTTCAGCAGAGCAATCACTATAGCGAGGGTGCTCAAATAGTGTTTTGGCCTGATGAAACTGGTCTTCAATAAGAAATTTAAATTCCCGCAAATCAGACTTATAGATATTTCTACCCATGTTTGGCTCCTTGATTTTCCAAGAGTGACCGCCAGCTGCCGGAACCCAGCACCCAGTGAAATATTTGGTTATGTCTTCCCCGGTATTTTTTCTGGGGATAAATCATGGCGCCGCGAACATGAGGAAGGTGATCCTGGCCGTATGCATCTTCGAGACTTTGTGCTGCATTAAAACCCTGATAAGCCTCTTCAAGAGAAACGGTCTCTGTGTTCACCAGACGGGAAAGCAGCTGTCCATTTGCTTGTGGGGTTCTGTGTACCCGGAGGCAACCAGCCCTACCACCGCCACCAAGAGTGATTATCCAGAGACCTTCAATTTCGTCTCTCAAACAATATTTATCAATCTCCGCAAGAGGCTTAATACTAAGATAGTGAAGCCCATCAAGCTCAACACTAGGCAGCCAATGAGTTTTATCCTCATGAGAAAAGCCTTTCAGCAATCCTTTCGCCCAGCGAGATTGAATATCAAAGGACACTACACGGCAGGAATTGTCCAGATCAGTCGCCATTAATTTCTTGAGGTTTTGCACCAGCTCAGGCGCCCCATTGAGTGATGGCGCTTGCGATAAAATATCACAACTGGAAATTTGGCATAAACTCCGTTCGTGGTAATGCCTACATAACCAGGAAACTGCCACTCCTGTAATCACATCCAAACCGTCCTGCCCAGGCTTTATTCCTATACCCAGGGCATCCAGGCATTCCTGCTGCCGCTCTTTACCCAGCTCTAAATTTATAACTAGGGCGTCTTCTTCATGACGTTTGGAATAACTTAAAAGCGCAGCATGAAAACTGGTACATGCACTACCTACAAATTGAATGTTATGCCCAGCCTCTTCCAGCTGAACTAGAAACTCAATAACCGGCCGCTCAAGTAACACATTAGCCTCGCCGGCTGAAACGATATATACAAGCTCTGGGATATAATCCAATCCCGAAAGGTAATGGTTTAGGGAGTTCAACAGTTGCTCTGTTTCCCCTTTATGATCAACCCAGAGGCTTCTTATATACATTTTATGCGGTTCCTTCCCTGGCCATTTTTTCAATGGCACCAAAACCTAATTCCAATAATTTTTCAGAGTATAAAGAAACTAATTTTTCACAGTTCTCTGTAGCAGATATCCTGATGTGAATACTATTATTGCCTGCTTCCAGAGGGTGTCGTACCAAGTTATCCTCAATAACCAGATACGGTTTGCCCTCCCTTTGTAAGATATATTCCTCAGCCTGAATATCCTGCAACATTAAGACGCGCTCATGTAGAAATACTTTTGGCATTCTTCCACCAGCAGGCATCTGCATTCTCATCAAGATTGTTTCGATCAGAACCCCAGATTGATCCAAGCACTCCAATAGCTCAACCAAGAGTTGATAGTGCTCAGCAAAGCTTAAAAGTACTGGAGTTGTACCCACCGGTAACTGAGAAATTGCTAGAAAATCAGATTCACCTTTCAAGGGCAATGTCTGGGCTGCGCAGAGTTTAGGGGTTTGCGGATAGGGATTGCGCAGTAACCTACTGGAAAGCTCTATCACTTTACTCATACCGCCTCCGCCAAGTAAAAAGTGCTACCCTGGTCAACCCTAACTTCAGCCGTACAGTAATAGCCATTGAGAGCAATAGAACATACCAATAGCTTCTCTTCCTCTTGGAATCTACCCTCAACTCCGTGGCTAATAATGTTTAACCAGGGATCACTACCAAAACAGTGCCCCCACCTTTCATGAAGATCGGGAAGCTGCTGGAAACTACTGAGTAAACGGGTAAATATTTGTCGTATGTTTTCTGGGAAAAATGGCAAAGATAAAGTTAGATCCTTCCCAGCACTGGCCATCTTTCTGATAATTGTTGCAAACTCTGGTGTTGTGTTATAGGTAACCGCACAACCAGCTGTAATATCTTCCACTCTGAATGAGTCGACTTCCAAGAGCAATGTACATAAACCAAAGCCGCTCTTGCCCCAATTTTCATTACTCTGCCAAAAGCTTAAATCCAGTAGATTGGCATCCAGAATACTGACTAGCACATAACGTACAGCGGGATTTTGTCGCAAGTAATAGCGCAGGCTGTAACCCCAGGATGCACACTCATAAGTGTTCACAAAACTGGTCACAGGAATACTTGGTCGATTTTTCAGAGAGTTTAAATCGTCCGTATTAACGGCCCCAGTCGTAAAAGGTAGCTCAATCATGGTTGAACAAAGAAAGTGTCGGTTAATCTCAGCCCTTACTTCCTCTGGAATAACCTCTGTTACACGAGCACTCTGTTCAGATATAATTTCACCGATTTGTGCGAAGGCTTCTTGCAAGCCTCCACTCTCTGCAAAAGTAATATTTTCTATGGGGGTAAATGCCGCTGACTTCAGGTATAAGCTCATAGCCGATGCCCTTTCGCCTTACTATAAATCTCGAAAAAGCAGCGGTAGGAACTTCCTTCCATCTTGGTAAACGCCAGCAAATCCCGCTGGCGAGTTTTGCTTTGTACCTTACCCGAAGATACCAAGTGCAAAAGTAATTCGTTACTGGCAAATTTTGTTGCCAGCACTCTATTCACACTATGCATTGAGAAGATGGTGGCCGAGGTTTGCTCATTACAGAGATAAATCAGATACTCGACAATCTCCTGATCCGCAACAGACAACTCAACCTCCCCTTGATCTCGTAACCAAAGCACAAAGTGCATCAGAGACTTCACAAAACGGGGACGCACAAGTGTCAGGAAGCGATTAACACTCCCCAGACCACCTTTGCTAAGCAGCATCTCTTTAGTAACTGGGACACGACCACGGCAGTTCCCCAGTTGCAGCTTGCCATCCAGGAAGGGCTCACCAACAGATGACTGCTTCAATTCAGCACAGAGTTCAGGAGGCAGCATCAATGTAACTGGGAATGGCCTTGCTGCCTGTTTGGCAACAACCATGGCAAACCCTAGCTTTTGTGCCTCTATACCATGAATTTTATTGATATTAAGCTGCAAAACACCATCATCATCCTGTATCTCAGTCTTCCAGCTCTGCAGGCTTGGGCCACCGGGGTCTGTCATCAAGAAGTGACCAAAAATCCCCTGCTCCACCCAGTTATTCACTTGAGCCAGCTGATCTTCAGTCGCCGTCAGGCTCATCATGATGGAACCAAACAGTCCTATCATTTCATGGAAATGGTGGGCCAACCCCTCATCGCGCACCTTGTCAATAATTTGATCAATAACAAAAGTTTGTTCAAATTGTTCTAGTGGCTGCTTGACCGATGGCTCTCGAAGAGGGGCAGGCTCTGTCAGAGGGTCTTCAATGATCATTGAAGCGTCGAACAGACGCACACAGGCCTCCTCAAGAAGCCCTTGCAGTGAAGCTGGCACTGGAGAAACGGAAGAAAGCTGATTGATTACAAAGCTACCGGCAATAGATTGCAGTTCCATAAGTTACTCCATGAGGTAGGATTTAGCAGAAGGTAAACTCAGGAATGGAGCAACGGTATAGCTCGCGTTATAGGCTCCACAATTGCTGAAAACAGCCAAGTCGCCAGGCTGTACAGGCCCGCCTTTTATTTCACCGATCACATCTTCCTTGTTACAGGAAGTACCTACCAGCAAACAGCTCTCTGTACTGCTCTCAAATTCCAATATTTCATCGCCACGCAATATCAGTGGCTGACTGAAGCGTTTAAAAGTACTTTCCGTTTTCGCTAAAAGGAAGTTCTGCGCCATGCCGCCATCACAGATTCCGTACTGCTGCCCTTCTATCGATTTCACGTAGCGAATCTGAGTTACAAAATATCCCGCACTGGCAACCAGAGCACGCCCACTTTCGTGGGCGATTTTTATGTGAGAGGGAAATTCACCAAGTAATTCCCTATATTGTTCAAAATTAAAATCAATACTTTCCCAATTCAGATCAAAGCCACCGCCAAGGTTAACTAAATCAATGGCATAGCCGAGCTCCCTCTCAAATTTCTCAACTATTTGCAAAGCTGCTTGCGCAGTATTAAAAGCGAGCTTTGCGAAATTATAGGATCCTCGGAACACATGGAATCCAGCAACTTTCAACTCATGTTTTTTACAGAATGCCAAGGCCGTTTCAACATCACTCCAACCAAAGCCAAAGTGGTCTCTTCTCGTGGTTACCGGAGCCTTCTCAAATTGATCCAAGGTACTGGGGTTCAAACGAAGTATCAGCGGATTAATCGGACGCTTCCCCTGAAACTCCTTAACGATTTCTAACTGGGATAGATTATCGATCACCAGTGTGCACTTACTTGCAATTGCCGCTCTGAGGAAACTTTTATCTGCGGAAGGGTTATTGATATAGCGAGGGCTTTCACCTCGAGGGAGAAGATTCAACTCCCCCACAGAGGCAATTTCAACTCCATCTTCAAAAACATGACCACTACGTACGACAAGATCAAGGCAGCTATTCGCCTTTAGGGAATATATGAGAGATGTTCCCAGGCGGCCTTTCAGTTTTTGGTAGTTATCGGCAATATCTTTTAGGGAGTAGACATAGCACGGTGTTGAAAAGTGTTGCCTTTGCTGGCTCAGCTGGGCAACGAGCTTTTCCAATGAAGCTTTCATGATATCACCAGGATAAATTTAAATTCATTCTTATATAGGGCACAAATATTTCAGCCGTATTTACGACTTACCGGTCTAAAATATTATTTATTATTAAGCTAGTCCGCTGCCCGCCGACCAAATAGTCTCAGTATTTCCAACTGAGAAAACTCATGCTTGAAGCTCTTGTTCAAGTTTTTTCTTATCAATTTTGCCGTTTGCTGTCAGGTCGATTGATTCAACAAATCGCACTTCCCTCGGAGTGTAATCAGCATCCAGATTCTCTTTCAACCACACTTTGAGCTGCTGTTGATTTTCGGGCGTGTTTTCCTGCAGTTCAACTACACAAACCGCAACCTCATTTTGAAACTTATCTAAAGAACCGAGCACTACACTGAGGTGTACCAACGGGCATGTATCAATTACGGCTTCCAAATCTTTGGGGAAAAGGCAAAAACCTGCTTGCTTGATCAGATCCTTGGAGCGCCCCCTGAAGTAATAGAAACCCTCCTGGTCCCGACTAAATAAATCGCCAGTAGCAAGCCAGTTATCATCCCGGTACAGACCATTAAAGATTTGTGCCCCCCCTTGAGCACAGGGATCGTAATATGCCTGCATAACTCCGGAGCCACGCACGAAAAGCTCACCAATTTCATTGACCTCGGCCTCTCTATAGGCGTTGGTACCGGCATCCATTAGAAAAATTCGAGCATCTAGGCCGGGAATAGGCTTACCCACAGACCCCATCTTCTGCTCCCAAAGCTCCGGTTCCAGATAAAGGGCCCTTTTACACTCAGTGAGACCATACATTGAGAAAACATCGAGCGCCGGACAATATTCTTTCCAAGTGCGAATGACATACTCAGGTAGGTGCCCACCAGTATTGGTTAAAGCGCGAAGTACAGAAAGATCAGGTTTTACCAGTGTCAAAAGTTTCGCCAAGGCAGCCCCCATCGCCGGAACAATGGGTAACACTGAAATTTTCTGATCAGATATTACTTTCAAAGCATGAAGAGGGTTGAACGTTTTATCGTAAAGAATTGTTGAGCACCCCGTTTTGAGGGCAAACAACACCTGGTATAAACCGTAATCAAATGACAATGGTGAAAGGCAGAGTATGCGATCCGTCTCAGCCAAGCGAAGATACTGCGAGAGTGAATCCAGAGAAGTAAGCACATTCTGGTGGGTGAGCATTATGCCCTTTGGCTTACCGGTACTTCCCGAGGTATAGATAATGAGGGCCAGGTCAACACCTGTCACCCTGACAGGTGTGCTGAGTTCAAATAATCGCTGCTGCGGTCGATAAGTAGCCAGCGAAATAACATTTTCACCTTCCACAATGGCCTTGGCATTGCAGTCGCTTGCTATTGTACTCACTGCGGATTGTGAGGCATCACCCTTGACGGGAACCACCACCAAACCGAGGTGCCAGGCCGCCAACATTGTTGCCACTGTAGGAATATCGTTTTGCGCTCTGATTACCAGCCTGTCTCCATGGACCAACGGAGTATCGGCCAACTGCAAAAGAGACAGAGCCCTCTCACAGCATTGATTTGATAAGTTTTCCCCAGTCAGATTTTCAAGGCTTCCACTCCAGAAGCCACTAATAACCCTATCGAACAGGTCGGCAAGCGAGAACATCATTAGTCCAAATATTTTTTTTAAAAATTATTCTATAGCTCCCGACTTCCCCCCAAAAAAGAAACTGGAGCTACCTAGATGGCACGATCATTTTATAAAGTGAGCTCTCCATAATGACAAGCATTATCTTGAAATCCTGTGATGAAGTTTTCATTCCGGCTCATGCAGTTCAGGAAAGTCATAATTTCCTAAATTTTTTTTATGTTGACTTTTGATTATTATTGAACAGGACATTCAGCAGAAAAATAATTTTATTGGTGGGCAGCAAAGGGAAACTATTTTTTAGTGACACCTTGAATTCCGCAAATCAGTTATTAATGTGCAAATTATTTCCATTATTAATGAGGCTTATCTCTAAAGTATCTCACCACTCTCAATAGTCACATGGCCAACCTAACCTTTTGAAATTGACATTATATCTTTAAGTTGTTGACCTTTTGTTACATTAAACATCTAACAAAAAAATTATTTACTGTGCTTCTCGGCATTAAATGCATCAGGCACCACGAGCTCAGAACCAACACAGCCATTCCAGTGCGCTCTTTGGGGAGTTATTGGCGACACTTCCATCAGGCTAATGGCCAAATTCTTAACAAGAATTGGTGGAAAATTAAGCCAAAAAAGGCTTTTAGAAGTAGCGGCTAATATAATCAGACCAACGCTTGGTTTTGATCATGAAGAGTCTTGCGGGATTCACTTGGCTTTTAATTTCATGCGGCACAAATAGTTTCACTGGAAACAATATAGGCAAAGCAGAAGCCGATTTATTGGCTTCCAGCCTCCGCAAAAACCTGAACCATCAGTCACTAAATATTTCCCAGGATGTGCTTGCGTCGATAGTTTTTTTGAACCGCATTCCGGTCAATACATCTCGCTACAGAAGTTGTAAACGATAAAGATGATTTATGTGATTTGCAGCCCGAGTTTTTACTGCATCAGTCTTATGAGCTGTCATAGAAAATCAAAGAGGAATTGAGATTGAACAGTTGGCCATTGCCGCTCACCCACCAGCCGCAAAAATCCAACATAACCTCGCGGATGATTTTTCTCACTCCATTAATCCTCATTGCGCTATTGCATCCTAACCTAAGCGCTGATGTGAGTAGGGAGTCTGTAGAATCCATCAGTACACCAGATAAAGTAGAAAGCAGCATTGGGCTGCTCAAGTTTCGCGATGGCGCCCCTTATCCCGATACGGCAGAGAAACTCTACGACTACCTGGATCATATGCGTGCAGTAGATAGCTTCTTAAAAGGCATTCAAGGGGCCTCGGTGCACGGATTAATGAAAGGCGCTCGTGAGCTGGGAGCTAAAGCCGCCAATGAGGTTTTAATCTTTGATCGGCTGATGAATTCTGAATCTCTATTTCTAACCGGAAACACATCGACGATTTACACCCTCGCCTTTCTGGATCTCAAGCGCGATGGCCCCACTGTGCTGCATTCACCACCAGGGGTTTCGGGAGCATTTAATGATGCCTGGTTCCGCTATGTGGAGGACATTGGTCGCTCCGGGCCAGATAAAGGGCGCGGCGGTAAATATCTGGTTCTTCCGCCAGACTACAAAGGCAATCTGCCCTTTGGGTATTTTCCCGTCTACCCTCGCTCTTTTCGAGTATGGGTATTTATGCGCTCACCAGGGGAACAGCCATTGGAAGCCGCCGCCCAAAGTGTCAAAGACCACCTCAGGATTTACCCCCTCTCCAGAAAGGGAACCCCCCCGCCGATGGTGTTCATTAGCGCTTCAGGCAAGGCTTTCAATACCATTCATCCCAACAACTACAAATTTTATAAACACCTCAATGAAGTCATTCAGTACGAATGGATTGGCATGCTGAACCCGGAAACCCGCGGCCTGTTTGCCTCTATTGGTATCGAAAAAGGCAAAGCGTTTAGCCCCGATGAACGCATGACCAAGATCCTTACCGATGCCGTTGCCATCGGCAATGGCATCGCCCGCTCTATCGTCTGGTATCCCCGCACCGACAAATCCCTTGCCGATATCAAGATCTACCCCGGCACCGACAGCGCCTGGGTAATGGCATTTCCCGGCAAGAATATTTTCTTTAATGGCCCCGATGGCAAAACCATCAATAGCGATGCACGGGTCAGCTATTTCTACCCCTACACTGGGGTAAGTCCGGCAATGATTGCTCTTGAGCCCGGCAAGGGCTCTGATTACGCCATCGCCTTTGTCGATGAAAATAAGGAGCCCTTCGATGGCGCCAAGAAGTACAAACTGCACTTACCGCCGGAGGTGCCTGTCAACGCTTTCTGGGCCGTTAATATCTACGACAGCCAGACCCGCTCACAGCTCAAGACAAGCCAGAAATTCCCCTCGGTAAGCAGCCAGAGCAAAGGGATCAAACAAAATTCCGACGGCTCTTACGATATCTACTTTGGTCCCCAAGCCCCCAAGGGCTTCGAACACAACTGGCTGGAGACAGTGCCGGGCAAGGGGTTTTTTGTGATATTGCGACTCTATGGCCCCCTGGGGCCCTGGCTGGAGAAGACCTGGCGCCCAGGAGAGGTTGAGCCCACAGACTATTGATCGGCAGGGGCCAGCCGGCGACGGTAGTTACGCGGCGTATCCGAAAACCACCGCCGACAAGCGCGCTGAAAAGTGCTCTGCTCCGCATATCCCAGCAGCCCGGTAATCTGTCCCAGAGCCAGCTCGGTATTTGCCAAGTACTCCGCAGCCATCTCCCTGCGCACCAGGTCCAACAAGGCATCAAAGCGCAAACCCTCACCTGCCAGACGTCTCTGCAGAGTACGTGGGTGTAGGCTTAAGTGGGCCGCGACCACCCCCACCTGATACTGGCCAGTAGGCAGCAATTGCCGCATCAATTCCCTAACCTGTGTACTCAAAGAGGCATCGGCAGAAACTGACTGCTGCTCTAAATAATTGATGGCCAACCGTTTGGTAACTGGATCGGCACAAGCGAGCGGAGTATCCAGCTGCTCTGCCGGGTACTCCATGGCGCAGTAACCGGAAAGGAATTCCACCGGGCAGGAAAAGTATTCAAAGTAATCGGCGGGATCGGTCAGAGCGGCATGTGGCAACAGGACTCGCTGCGGTGCCACATTCGCGCCCATCAGCATTTGCAACATCACCAGCGCATTCCCCAAGGTTTGCTCATGGATCTGGTGAAAGCACGATAAAGCCGGATCGAGTTGATCGAATACCAGGCGCTCAAAAGTACCACCAGGGACAGATTCAATACGCAAGTGAATAGCGGGGCTGTGCAATGACATAAACCTAGCCACCGCCAGAATCGCCTCTCTAGCCGAAGTGGAGTTGCAGGCTATCACCGCAATCCCCCCCAATCGATCGACCCCCTGTCTTGCTGCCAGACGAAGGGCAAAGTCAGCGCACTGTAACCGCTCGGCGGTTAGTTCCAGCAAGCGCGCTACATCCAAGTGTGACAGCAAGCGGCTATCCGATATGACAATATCCTCAGGAATACTGAATTCCGTAAGAAATGTGCGGGCATCTCCTCCAAACTCCGATGCCAGTTCGCTATACCCCGTAAGCACACTGGCTCGTATCAAACTACCCATTGCTCCTCCAGGGCGCCAGCTGACGCCTCAAGATAATTTTTTGTCGCAATGTAGCAATAAAAAGGCTCCACATCTACGCAGTCTATTGCGTCTAAAGACACAAGAAGGATGATGATTTTGCAACCACTTCACTTTGATGTGCTAATTATTGGAGCCGGGCTTTCCGGTATCGGAGCCGCCTGCCACCTGCGCCGCGAATGCCCCTCCAAGAAAATTGCCATCCTAGAGCGTCGCTCTCAAATCGGAGGCACCTGGGATTTATTCCGCTACCCAGGTATTCGTTCGGATTCAGATATGTTCACCTTTGGCTTTGACTTCCGCCCATGGCCGGGACTGAAAGTACTTGCTGATGGACCCTCTATCCGCCAATACCTCATTGATACTGCAGACGAGTATGCAGTTAGTAGAGATATTCACTTTAATGTCGACCTCCTCAGCGCCAACTGGGATAGCCAAAAAGAACTATGGATTCTGCAGGGAAGCAATACTCAGAGCGGCAAGCCCTGTTACTACAGCTGCAAGTTTTTAATCTCATGTACCGGGTATTACGATCATTCCCAGGGATATCTCCCAAAAATTCCTGGTGCCGAACAGTTTCAGGGTGACTACATCCACCCCCAGCACTGGCCGGAAGAACTGGATTACCAAAACAAAAAAATTGTTGTGATTGGCAGTGGTGCCACCGCTATTACCCTGGTACCCGCCCTGGCCGATCAAGCCGAGCATGTCACCATGTTACAGCGCTCTCCTAGTTATGTTATTTCCGTACCCGCGTTCGATAAACTCTCGGCACTGTTACTAAAGTTTCTACCAAAATCCTGGGTGTTTAATTTTGCGCGCTGGCGAAATATAAAAATACAACGCTGGCTCTTTAAGGCTTCTAAACGCTGGCCACATTTTATGCGCAAACTGTTCCTGCGGGGTGTTCGCAAAAGCCTACCCAACGACTTTGATATGCGTCACTTCACACCGAGCTACAGCCCCTGGGATCAACGTATTTGCGCAGTGCCCGATGATGATTTCTTTGCAGCAATAAAATCAGGCAAAGCCTCAGTAGAAACCGGGGAGATAAAAGCCATTGACAAACAGGGTATCGAGTTGGAATCAGGGCAACAGATCAATGCGGATATCATTATCACAGCTACCGGATTAAATATCCAAGTGCTCGGAGGCATGCAGCTGAGTATTGATGGCAAGAAAGTACCCATCAGTGAGAAGCTCACTTACAAAGCTGTGCTCTTGGAAGGTGTCCCCAATATGTCTTGGGTGTTTGGATATACTAATGCCCCCTGGACCCTAAAAGCAGATATCTCTGCCCGCTACATCTGCCGTTTAATCAATTATATGGATGAACATCAGTATGAGATTTGTTTGGCGGAAGATAACGAGGCCTGTGCTGAAATCAACTCTGTGATGAGCAGCCTGAGTTCCGGTTATGTCAGAAGAGGAAATCATGCCCTTCCCCGCCAGGGCAATAAATATCCGTGGCGCCTACTGAATAATTACGAACAAGATTGCAAAATTTTACTACAGGAGCCTATTAAGGATGCTTATCTTACCTTTCAATCAAAAAAGGCTTCCGCAAACTTAGAAAAAGAAACAGCTAACACTGGCATAACAGAAGATATGGCCACCCATTAAACAAGAGAGGATCGTTAAGCGATGCCCCAGTATTATGTGGAGAAGCAAGGTTTTTAGTGAAGCTAATAAACGAAGGTTTATACAAAATTCAAGAATGAAAACTTAGTCGTCCATTACTTTATTGTAGCCATAACTATCTGTCCCATATACTTGAAAATTGGGTACGTCTGGAAGCTTGTATTCAACTAACCCTTCTGCCGTTGAATACACATCAACTCCTGATGGAGCCACCCTAACATGATTTGGTGTACAGCGAGCCACAACAGAAAACCGTGAATCATCATTACTGGTGTTTGGATATGAAGCATGCATATTCAAGGAGGAAAAAATCAGGCATTCACCAGCCTTCATATGGAGGTCAACAACTTTAAACTTATCAAAGTAGTCCTCACCTAACAGCTCAACTGCTGTACGAAAAAGTAGTGTACTCTTAACAAAAATAGTTCCATAGAGCGCTATCTTGAGCAACGCATATAAATGAGAAATAGAAAATGGCAACAATGACAAGTAAAAGATTTGATTGTCCTGAACATAACCATAGAGATAATCCATCCGAGCGTCGCCCATTGACCCCGGCAATATACGCAAACAACCATTTTTCTCCGTGCAGTCTGTAAGCGCCACCCAGGCGTTCAACTGGATAACAGCTGGGTCCATCTTCTGGCTTGGCTGTAACTTGGCATACTTCCCTGTCTCTCGGAAAGTAGCATTTTGATGCCATATCGTCCCCCTTGCACCAGGGAACTTATGAAACATTTGGCTCCGCCAACACATAACTTCATCACCCAACAAGCTAGCTAGGCGCTCGGTTATTTGCGGCCTGCGAAATAGTACTCTTAGTGACTTTATTCTCAATGCCTGATAAAGCCCGGCCACCTCTATCGACCACTGATCGTGCCTTTCAGCAATGTCTTTAACTTTTTCGCTCATGTAATTTTTCCCATGAAAATCACATGAAAACTCGTCCAGTAGCTCACCCCTAAGTTGCTCTGCCTCACTTTTAGAAATAACCTGAAACGGAGGCAGATAACCATTCTTCTCAAAAAAGTCTAAATCTTTTTCATTGAGAAAGCAGCCCCCCTCCTTTGGCCTATCCAGCTTATCTCGAGAAATAGTTACAGTCAGGTTTTTAAGTGAATCCAGATCATCAAGCAATCGTTTTTTCTTTTTCCCTTGCCATGGCAGAACAAATACTTTATGAAGCATTACCAATGCCACCATCACCCATACCCGCAGGGATTGCAGACTTGTAATTTCAAATCCACCAGCAACCTCCTCTATAGAGCCAAATCCTTTAAGCATTTCCGCCAAAGTGCCCTTTTTCATAAGCATTCCGACTTATAGTTACCAACGAAAATGAAACCCCATAATTTCTAATATCAGCCAGAGAAAAATGGTTAAGGCTGTTCCGCTGGAGTATTTATATTCATAGGTTCTGGAGTAACCAGATTCCACCAAAAATCAAACCTATCCATAAGGGAAAGCAATACCTTTAATTGCCCCACATCCCCATCAATTTTCACCGCACCTTCACTCAGTTTTTCCTGTATAGAGGATGCCCCCAGGATAATATCGTTGAGATCATTGCGATTAATAGTAACGAAGCTTTGGGGCTTTTCTATTGGCGGGCCGTAGTTGAGCACAGCATTCTCAAGCACAAGAGAGTACGCTTCCTGTATGTCCGGCAAACTAATATTGATAGCAATCTGCTTCCCGGTGGCCTTGGGCCCATTTAATCGAATTCCCAAATAATCAAAAATAAGCACAGTAGGCATACTGCGGATGGTATCGGCACTGGCAGTTAATGGCACTGGCAATCGCTCTATACCATCACGCAATTCCCTGGCACCACTTAAAAAAAAGTTCCTCCAGGTACCATTCTCTTGTTGGTAACCCATCTGTTCCAGCGCATTCGCCAGCAGGTCACGGGCAGCGCGGTTGTTGGGCTCAGCGGAAACCAGCTTGTCCAGCACTTCCGCCACCCAGCGGTATTCTCCAGCCTCATAATCTTTCTTGGCTTGCTTTATGAGATTGGCCGCACCCCCCATATATTGAACGTATTTTTTTCCCGCCGCCGTGGGTGGCATTGGATAGAGCCGCGCTGGATTTCCATCGAAGAACCCAAGGTAATAATTCCAGACCGCTCGGGTATCGTGATTGACACTGCCATAATATCCACGATTGGCCCAGTATTGGGAAAGCTCTGGGGGTAGCTGCATTAACTCGGCAGTCTGGACCATGTTATAGCCGTGATTGGCCAGTCGCAGGGTCTGGTCATTGAGGTACTTATATAGGTCGCGCTGCTTTTTCAAATGGTTGACGACCTTCTCCTGCCCCCAGGTGGGCCAGTGATGTGGAGCAAAGAGCACCTCCGCCTGCCCCCCCCAACGCTGAAGTGTCTCATTGAGATAGCGAGACCAGGCTCGGGCATTGCGCACCTTGGCGCCACGCAGGGTGTAAAGGTTGTGCAGTGTGTGAGTGGCATTCTCCGCAGCAGTAAGCGCCTTTAATTCGGGAATATAAAAGTGCATTTCTGCTGGGGCCTCGGAGCCCGGTGCCATCAAAAACTCAAACGTGAGGCCATCAATTTTTCTTGTTTCACCAGTTTTACTGATCGTATCGGTAGGCTCAATCAGAGTGACCGTACCTGTGGACGTTTCCAGCCCCAAGCCCGATCCCAGAGTACCCATTGGGCCTTTGGGTATAAGGTTGCCATACATAAAACTGGCACGGCGCGCCATATGATTACCGGCAAACACATTTTCACTGACCGCCTCAATTAAAAAATCTTTGGGTGCGATCACTTTCACCCTGCCAGATTTTACTTCCTCTTCATTAACAACCCCACGCACACCGCCGTAATGATCGACATGGCTGTGAGTATAAATCACTGCCACTATCGGTTTATGCCCTCGGTGCTCACGATATAAATCCAACCCGGCTTTTGCGGTTTCCGTAGAGATTAAGGGGTCCATAACAATGACCCCAGTATCCCCCTCAATAAAAGTGATATTGGAGAGATCCGCACTGCGCACCTGGTAAATTCGCGGTATCACTTCATAGAGACCGCCCTGGGAGATTAACTGAAGCTGGCGCCAGAGACTGGGGTTAGCTGTGGCAGGGGCTTGTTGGTCATTGGCGAATTGGAAGGCCTGCAGGTTCCATACCTGATCACCTTTTTCATTCTTGATAATACCGTCATTCAAAAGTGGGGCAATAAATCCCCTTTTTACATCAGCAAAATCCTCCCGATTGGCAAAGGGCAACTCTTTCAGTACCGCCTGATTTTCTTTTTTTGTAATTACGCTGGCAGGCTTTGGCTCGTACGCCAACAGTAAACTGGGAATGAATAACAAAAAAAATAAGATCAGAGCGCCATTTCTAGCAATAGCACCTCGGTTTTTTTTCATTTTTCTCACCCGATATTAAATTGCGCCAAACCCTGTAGTGGATCTGCCGATTAGTAAAAAATAATGGTTGAGAGCAAAGTGGAAGAAGAGGCTCTTCTGTAGAGAATAGGAAGGATTATAGGCTGGCAGAGGAAGGTCGTTAGTCACTAGCCCCGCTATGAAAGGCGGGGCCAGCCAGGGTGTCCTGGCTGGGACACTATAAGGTGCGGCTCCGGGGGCACTGGGCAAGTCGGAAATAGTCCACCTCCCCAGGGCCACAAGTCACTGGCTACATAAATCCATCAACGCACATCGAGTAGATGCCGGGCGATAATCAGGCGTTGTATTTCGCTGGTTCCCTCGTAAATAGTGGTAATGCGTACATCGCGGCTCATACGCTCCAGCGGATACTCGCGGGTATAACCCACCCCACCGTGAATTTGTAGGGCCAGGTAGCAGGCTTCATTGGCTTTTTCACTGGCAAACAGCTTGCCCATAGAGGCCGCAGGGCCGAATGCCTGACCGGCATCTTTTTGCCATGCGGCTTGTAACAACAGCAAACGAGCACCTTCCAACTCGGTATATTTATCAGCCAGTTGCCACTGCAAACCCTGGAATTGCGCCAACTTCTTGCCGAATTGCTCGCGCTCGTGCATGTAACTGCGAGCGCAGTCCAATGCCTCAAGACCGATGCCCAGCGCTAGTGAGCCGATACCAATGCGCCCACCGGCCAACTCGCCGGCGGCAATGCGGAAACCGCGGTTCTCTGCACCCAACAGATTGGCGGCGGGGATTCTGCAATTGTCAAAGGAGACTTCATTGGTGACAGATGCCTTCTGCCCCATCTTCTCCTCGGCCTTACCGATAATCAGACCCGGTGTGCCAGCCTCCACCAGGAAGCAACTAATGCCTTTGCCTTTGGCCGCCTCGGGATCGGTTACTGCCCAAACTACAAAAATGCCAGCGAACTCAGCACTGCTGATAAACAGTTTGCTGCCACTGAGCACATATTCGTCACCGTCTTTCACGGCGCGGGTGCGCATGGCTGCGGCATCGGAACCTGACCCCGGTTCTGTCAGGCAAAAAGAACCCGCGGCATATTCACCGCTACAAATCTTGGGTAAATACTTTTGTCGCTGCTCTTCATTGCCGACGGCCTGGATGACCTCGGCCACCATATTGGTAACAGAAGTGGTCGTAGCCGTGGAACTGCAGCCGCGGGCGAGCTCGGTAATCGCCAGGCTGAAAGCTATGGTGCCGGCACCGGTGCCACCGTAGTTGGGATCGATATTGATCCCCATAAAACCCAGTTCAGCCAAGGCTTTCAGCTTGGCCAGCATCAACTCGCGGTTACCGGTTTTATCGAGCTCTGCGGCGATGGGCTTCAGTTCGCTCTCGGCAAACTGACGCGCCGCATCCTGAATCATCTGCTGCTCTTCGCTCAGTGAAAAATCCATACAGTACCTACTTTATCGTTATCGCGGTTGGATGGGCGGCACAGGGCACCGCTCACTCATAATGTTGAGGATAATAAAATCCTGGCAGACATTGGTTGCCAATTCGCCATTTTCCCCTGGGAAATCTGCAATCAATAGAAAGGTTTGCGGTGCTGGGAAGTGTTTAGGTGTGTAGCCCTGTTCGAGCTTATCCCGGAAAGATACCTAAGAGTGCTCTCTCCCCCACCGTCTCGGCAACCTTGTTTGTTTATTATCTGCCAAGTGGTGAGCGTTTCGGCCATCCTTGACCGTTCAAACGCAGGCCTAGCGCCTGGTAGTTTTACCTTTAGGCTCTGGATCAGGTACCGCCACGGCAGTATCTGTTTTTACTTCCTCCATCACCACATAGGTGTGGGTTTCCCGTACACCCGGTACCGAGGCCAGCTTCTCACCGAGAAAACGGCGGTAACCCAGCATATCCTTAATGCGAATCTTCACAAGATAATCAAAGCCGCCGGCCACCATATGACATTCCTGCACTTCCTCAAGGCCTGCCACATGCTGGTTAAAGGCCTCCAGGGCCTCGGTAGCGGTGTTATTCAACGTCACCTGGATGTATACCACCAAGCCGGCATGAACCTTGAGAGGGTCCAGCAACGCCACATAATCACGGATAAAGCCCTCTCGCTCGAGGCGCTTGACCCGCTCCAGGCAGGGGGTGGGACTGAGGTTCACACGGCGCGCCAACTCTACGTTTGGCAGACGGCCATGCCGTTGAAGAATCCGCAGTATTTGGCGATCGATACGATCCAGATCTTCCAACTGTCGAGACATTACAAAATACCCTACTGGCAATCACGCATTTAGGCGTGATATTTAACCACAACCGTCGCCAAAATGGCGATTAATTCTAAGCACTTTCGCACATAATCCGGTCTTTTATTCTGACCCTAGATATAGAGCTTGGGAGACGATATGTCGACAAACTTCGCCGGAGATCTCCAGAATGCCCGAGAGCGGGCACACGAGTATTTGCACGCCGACGAAAACCAATGTGTTAGCGAGCTCCTGGCCGCCCCCCGCCCCAGTGACGCCCTGCGCAAGAAAATTCTGAACACCTCGCGCGAGCTGGTGCGCCACTCGCGCCAGCAGCGCAGCAAGCGCGGCACACTCGATGCCTTCCTGCAGCAGTTCGGCCTTTCCAATAAAGAAGGCGTGGCACTGATGTGCTTAGCGGAATCCCTCCTCAGGGTTCCCGATGCTGATACTGCCGATAAACTGATTGCCGAGAAAGTGCATTCCGGCAACTGGTCCAGCCATCGTGGCCAGTCAGATTCACTGTTCGTGAACGCCTCCACCTGGGGGCTGATGCTCACCGGCAGCGTTGTCGAGCTGGACCCGGATATCACCGAGCGCCCCTCTCATTGGATGAAGCGCCTGATCAGCCGCATCGGCGAACCCATGGTGCGCACCTCTATGATGCAGGCCATGAAAATTATGGGCGGCCAATATGTATTGGGCCGCACCATCGAAGAAGCCCTGAAGCGCGGCCCCAAGGAAAACCTGCCCGGCACCCGCTTCTCCTTCGATATGCTCGGCGAAGGTGCGCGCACCATGGCCGACGCCCAGCGCTATTACGACGCCTATATGATGGCCATCGAAGCTATCGGCAAAGACAATAGTAAGCGCGATGTTGTCGAGGCCAACGGCATCTCTATCAAACTCTCCGCCCTGCACCCCCGCTACAGCGTATTGCAGCGCGAGCGTGTAATGGGCGAACTGCTGCCGCAGGTAAAGCGCCTGTGTGTGGCCGCCGCCAAATACGATATGGGCCTGAATATCGATGCGGAAGAGGCCGAGCGCCTGGATATTTCCCTGGATATTTTTGAAGCTCTGGCCCGCGACCCGGAACTGAAAGATTGGCAGGGCCTCGGCTTTGTTTTGCAGGCCTACCAGAAGCGTGCCCCCCATGTGGCCGACTGGTTGATCGCCCTGGGCCGCGACACCGGCCGCAAGCTGATGGTGCGCCTGGTTAAAGGCGCTTACTGGGATAGCGAAATCAAGCACGCCCAACAAATGGGCTTGAGCGATTACCCGGTGTACACGCGCAAATGCCACACCGACTTGTCCTACCAAGTGTGTGCAAAAAAACTGCTGGACGCGGAAGAAGCGATTTACCCGCAGTTCGCCACCCACAACGCCTATACCGTGGGCCTGATTTTGGAAATGGCCGGCGAGCGCACCAATTTTGAATTCCAACGCCTGCACGGCATGGGTCACCTGCTCTACGCACAGATCGAAGCCGTACACGGCAAGCGTGTACCCGTGCGGGTTTACGCCCCCGTGGGTGCCCACCGCGACCTGCTGCCCTACCTGGTGCGTCGCCTGTTGGAGAACGGCGCCAACAGCTCCTTTGTGAACCGCTTTATGGATGAAGACACACCCATTGAAGCACTGGTGCAGGATACCCTCGATTTAAGCGAAGCCTGCAACCCACTCCGCCACCCGCAAATTCCTGTACCGGAGAATATTTATATGGGCGCAGAGGCCCTGCCACGGAAAAATTCACACGGCATAGAACTGACCGACCCACTCGCAGTAGAACCCCTGCTGGAAGAAGTACAAAAACAACAGGGCAAGCACTTCCTCGGTGGCCCTATTGTTGATGGCGTAATGGGCAAGTCTGAAGAGCCGGTTTACAACCCAGCCAGCGGCGAAGTAATCGGCCATACCGCCAATACCGACAAACATTTAATTGAGCGGGCCTACGCCTCCGCCACCGAAGCGCAGATCGACTGGGACCGACAGGGTGGCAACAGCCGCGCTGAGATTCTCGATCGTATCGCCGACTTCTATGAGAAGAAAACCAACGAACTGGCAGCCATTATCTGCCTGGAAGCGGGCCGAACTCTCAACGACGGCATTAGTGAAGTGCGCGAAGCGGTAGACTTCTGCCGCTATTACGCCAATGCCGCGCGCCAACACTTTGCTGAGCCCACCGAGCTGCCCGGCCCTACCGGTGAAAAGAACCAACTGTTCCTTGGCGGCCGCGGCGTATTTGTGGCCATTAGCCCCTGGAACTTCCCCCTGGCCATCTTTACCGGCCAAGTGGTTGCCGCCCTCGCCGCCGGTAATGCCGTACTGGCCAAGCCCGCCGAGCAAACCCCAATCATCGCCGCGCACGCCGTGCGTATCATGCTCGACGCCGGCGTTCCCCCCAAGGTACTGCACCTGATTACCGGTACCGGCGCCGCCGTGGGTAAACTGCTGATCGAAGATCCGCGCCTGGGCGGCGTAGCCTTTACCGGCTCCACCGAAACTGCGCGCCTGATCAACCAACAGTTGGCCGCTAAAGAGGGCCCGATCGTACCGCTGATCGCCGAAACCGGCGGCCAGAATGTCATGGTCGTAGACTCCACTGCCCTGCCCGAGCAAGTAGTGGACGATGTAATTCAATCCGCCTTCCTGAGTGCCGGCCAACGCTGCTCCGCCCTACGTATTTTGTGTGTGCAGGACGTAATTGCAGATAACCTGCTCAATATGCTCAAAGGCGCTTGTGAAGAATTGACCCTTGGCGACCCCAGTAAACTGGAAACCGATATCGGCCCAGTAATCGACGAGAAAGCCCTGGGCTTGCTGGAAACTCATCGCGAGCGTATGGCCAAAGAAGCAAAACCGCTATTTGCCTTCGACGAAAACAAAAAACCCATCCAAGGCACCTTCTTCGGCCCGCAAGTGGTAGAAATTGAAGATTTCTCCCTGCTCAAGCGCGAAGTCTTCGGCCCCTTCCTGCACGTAGTGCGCTTTAAAGCCGAAGAACTGGAAGACGTGATCCGCCGTATCAACGCCACCGGCTACGGCCTCACTTTCGGCCTGCACTCCCGCATCGAAGGCCGCGCCGACGCGGTATTCAAGCGTGTGAACGTGGGCAACTGCTACGTAAACCGCGATATGGTAGGCGCAGTGGTAGGTGTAAACCCCTTCGGCGGCCAAGGCCTCTCCGGCACCGGCTTCAAAGCCGGCGGCCCCCACTACCTGTTCCGCTTTGCCACCGAGAAAACCAAAACCATCAATACCGTTGCCACTGGTGGTAATACGCAACTGTTTAGCTTGGGGCAGTAAGCCTTCAGAGCTGAGAGAGCGGGCAAAGCCCGCTCTTTTTACTTCAAAATCACAATCACCGACCACCCCCTCCCCACCTCACAGCCCCACCCTATTTAGCCAAACCCACAAATGTCACTGTTAAATGGCAATAATGCTTAAAACAATGTAGCTACAGCGCTGTTCGCTCGATTATCCTAAAATCAAAAGCCACGAAATAACAAGGTAACTATGCAGCTTCTTATATCCACATTTTGACGTTCGTACTAATTATGTCTTAAAGACTGAATTTTCTGGTTTTTTTCGCTAGGCCGGTAGCTTATGGTGTTGGGATATATGAATGGGGATATAATACAGCTGCTTTTGAATACACTGTTATGAATCAAAAAGGTGAATTTATGGATGAAGTTAACGGCGCAATGGAGAGTGTAAAGGTTGGTTTGTCATTACTCTCAGATGCCATTGGACTTGCCAAAAAAACTAAAGATGCTCTGCCTAATTCGAAAGATAAAGATCTAATTGATAAGGGGCTTAACGAAGCTGAAAAAGCATCGAAATTGGCAGAAGCTCAGATTGCTCAAGCTTTGGGATATAACCTCTGCAAGTGTACATTTCCTCCTCAAATAATGTTGTCAGCAGGTTACAAAGAAAATATAGAAGATTTTCGTTGCCCAAAATGCTCTAAAAGTTCTATTGCTCCAAAGAAAGTAGTTTCCAGACCTCAGACTATCAAGCCTATGGGCCCAAGGTAGAAACTCATAACAAGCACATCAACTTCGCTCCAGCCACTACGTGGCTTCCGCCGAACAGCCCACGCTTTGCACGGTCTGCCGGTTATGCAGGGCGTTATATGTATGGAAGCATCTCATGAAATTTAAAGGTTATTTTTTCATATTGATTCTGGTTGTCTCTGGCTGCACCACCTACCAGTTAGAACCCGTAGTGAAGCAAGCAACCAATGAATCTCCCATAAAAATACACTCTTATTCAATTAGTATCAGTGAAAATACAAAAGTATGGACTAGGAATGATATTCTTGAAAAAACCAAAGAATCCCTAAATACTAGCGTTAGGCTAGACTCCGTCCCAGTACACACAGCCCAAGCTAAGAGCAATTACCACCTTGATATAGATATCAAATATTGGCACGGAGGTGCAGGTGGCGATTCTTTTATTAGTGCGCTGAGCTTAGGCCTCATCCCAACTTGGGGAGAAAATAAAGACCTCTTCATATATAAATTTGACCTATATAAAAACGGAGAGCTCCATCATTCTAATACCTATTCAGTTAATGAAAAACATTATAGTCATATACTCCTACTACCTTTTACAATCATAGATTTAGTGTCGCCCAATAAACCACTTGAATACTATGTAGAGACCCTACATGCTAATAAAAACATATAACAAGACGTTCAAAATGGACACAAAAAGCCTTGCGGCTTTTCAGTCCATTTAGCTTGGCGTTATATTTAAGACTCACCCAAGCTTAGTAGACACCCCGTATAGTTAGGTTTAGGCCTAACACGGAGGAGTTCCGCAGAGAGGCAGTTAAGTGAGCAGAAAAAGCTGGAGCAATAACAGCTTCTGTGGCACGAGAGTTAGGCGTCAGCGCACAGCAGATCTACAACTGGCGTCGTCAATTTAATTGACTGTCTGATAAGCAGTTCAATAGTTCAGACGGCATCGACTATTCCAAACAGGAAAGCGCTGAAGTTCGCAAGCTCAAAAAGGAACTGCATGAAGCTCGTCCGGAGGTTGTATTTCTAAAAAGGCAGCTGCGTACTTTGCGAACCACCAAGAGTAAAGTACACACTGATACAAGAGCATGTAGGGTCAATTCCGGTTAGCTTGATGTGTCGACATTTAAAAGTCTCCAGATTGGGTTATTATCGATGGCGAGGGCGGTTGCCACATCCTCGCACGATTAGAAAGATGCTAACAATCGAGAAAACCCGAGAGACATTTGCTAAGTTTAAAGGTTGCTTGGAGACAACTCTGCAGCAGCAGAACTTCTTAAAGTCAAAGAAGCAGGTGCAGCAAAGGCGATAGGTCGCAAAGTAGCTGGATTCGATCAAGATATAAGGGACAAAGAACGCTTTGATATTGTTGTTCGTGTGAATTTCTGCAAATTCAAGAATAATGATAAGCTCAAGGAATTCCCTCTGAATACAGGCGATAAAATTCTTGTTGAGGCGAGTCCAGTAGATAAGATCTGGGGGATAGGTCTGGCAGAAGACGATGATAGATGCCAGAACCCTAATGAATGGAGAGGATTAAACCTCCTTGGTTTTGCGTTGATGGTTATTCGTAATCAGCTTAGAGGTAATGGTACATAGCAAAGTAATGATGTTCACACCGCTGCTTTGGGGTTGGGATTCAAACGTGGAGCAGCTCCGCCATTTTCGCACAGCCTTTATGCTTTATGCCTTCTTTCTTAGTGTTATTTGTCCAAAATTAATTTTAGAGGATATATTATGATAAAGCTTTCTGTCAGCATTGATGTTTCTAACCTTAAACAAGCTGAAAATTTTTATATTGAAGCTCTTGGCTGTAAAAAACTAAGAGATCAAGGTAGTATGTCTGTAATTTCTGTTGAAAATTGTGATATTTATCTGCAAGAGAAAGAAGCGGGATCAATTTCAGCTCCCACGGAGTCAGCCAAACGAAATTATTCTCGTCATTGGACCCCCATCCATATTGACTTTCTAACAGAGAACGTAGATGAAATAGTTGATCGAGTTCTTAAGCTAGGAGGGAAGCATGAAGGCGGTGAAAGTGGTGAATGGGGTTCCATTGCGTATTGTTCAGACCCTTTTGGTAATGGGTTCTGTGTAATTAATGAATAAAACATATAACAGGTACTTTGAAAATCACTCGACTAGGCTGCTCAGAATGCTTGAAACCATCTCTCATTAAATAGAGGCCTACCTTTTAAATAAGGTAGACGAAAACACCAAAAATACTGAGCGAAAAAGTATTATTGAATACTCAACAGAGTTCAAAGTTAGCGCAGTAGCTTTCACTAATCAACTGAAAGTAGAAACAACTACTATCACCAATATCATTGGCCTGCATACAGTATGATGTATAGATGGCGACAGGAGAGTAGCGAAAGCAAGGTGGTCGAGAAGCTCAGTTGTAGATTAAGTATGACGATAACAATGAAATCTTAACCTTAGAATGACGGCAAAGAAATAAAACGTCTAATAAAGCAGATTAAAAAATTACAGAAGGATAATAGTCTCCTAAAAAATTGAAGAGCGCACCTGAAATATCAAAAACTAAAAGATTTGTATTCGCTGTATCTAATCGGGGGGACTTTGGTGTCAGGAACTTGTGTAGAAATTTGAATATTAAACCTCAAGTTTTTTATAAGCGGCTTAACAGTGATGAGAGTACTCGATATATAGAAAATAGACAAATTCTAAGATGTATAGAGGCTATCTATAGCCAGCGTAAAGTATCCACAAATAGCACATTACTAAGACCGACCCTTGACAATTAGCCTCTAACGGCTGAGACAACAATATGGGGCATACTTCATCATAGTTACTGTATGCTACTGATTGTTAGCACAGTATTAAATCATATATAAGCCTAAAATTTTATGGCCGTAAATTTAGCCATCCTACCCTAGTAAATAGTAGATGATATGATTCCAACTATCCTCCAAAGAGCCTGTCAGTGCTACACCATCCTACATATTGGATCGTCCAGGACGTAAACACTAAAGCTAAGAAGACCATCGAACTACCAAAGATATGGTAATAGGAGACAAGAAATACGAGCTTAATATTCTAGATACTGCCCATAAAGTAATAGATCTTCACACTATATTCGCACAACAAAGATCGCCAAAAATGGATTGGCCTGAATAGCTCAATATGCAAAGGCCTGTATATAGAAGCCTCAAGAAGATCAGGATCACCGACACCAAACAAGAGAATATCTGGACTCAATTAATCTCACATATACAAAACTCAAATATAGCCGCTGTCTCTTTGGAAGATCATACTCGCACTCAGCCTATACGAATTTAAATAGAGACACTTTCACTACAATTATTCCGGAATTCGCGCGGTGATTGTCCAGTCCATTTTTTGAAGCTTCGAGAGAAACTACTAGTATCACAGAAACCTAGTTTATAGGCAATTAAAGTGATAGGAAGCTCATGTTGTTTAAGGTATTGAACCGCTTGATATTTACGTATTTTATCCAGAATGATCTGATAACTGGAATTTTTTTCTTTGAGTTTTCTATGTAGGCTACGACAACTAATAGCAAGTTCCCTGGCCACTGCCTCTTGTGAAAAATCTCCTGAGGGCATCAGGTCAATAAGCACTCTATTAGTCATACTGACTATGTCACTCTTCCGCAATCGCTCTAAATAACTTATCAGGGCCTGTTCATTAATGCTAACTAACTCATTGTTTCCTGAAGAGAGCTTCCGGTCAACAAACTCTTGCTTAAATCTAATCTCACAAGCATTAGCCGAAAAATTGATTGGACACCTATACATCCGTTGATGGTATTTAAGAACGGAAGGTCTCGGTCTCCGTAGATTAATAGATATTAAGTGTTGATGGACATCTGGGCATATCTTCCCAATGGACTTTATTAGCAATGCCATAAAGGCATCTATAGCATGAATACTTGGCTCATAAATAAAATCATCGACTTTTTTCCAAGATACTATAACTTGCTTCTTTTCATCATGTATATTAATTCTCATTGCGGTGGTGACCACCTCTGAAAATCGTGCTGACCTCAATAAACTTTCTCTAATGGAGCTACTCGACAAGTGAGCATAACTTAGAGCGTGAAGATTTGTATGTTTGACGTACTTAGTAACTTGCAATCCAATACAATCATCACCTGAGATAGCTTCGGCGAATTCCCATAGTTTTTTCATATTATCTAGAGGTATTCTTTGATTTGCATCCTCAATACATTTTGGGTCAATTTCTGCACACCGTAGGATTTCTTGGGCAGAACAATATGGTTTCAAGGTCTCAATAATGGGTAATACCCAGGTTGCAATGGTCGTGTGTCCATACTCAGCCATTTACACATATGTCCTAATTAGTCAAGAGATTGGCCTTATCGGCAAAGAAACCTATAAGCCAATCGATTAGCATCCACTGACTCATTTCCTTGCCTGTCAAGATTATCCTAACAATCTTGGCATGTTAAGTGAGTCTATGCTTTAAAAAAGTTAAACAACTATAACGATTAAAAACATGAAAAGTCTTATAAAAAAAGTTGTGTTTCTTACCGGGCTGGCAGTAGCCACTGTGCATCATGTTGCTATTGCCAATGAGCCGACTCAGCTTTTTTGGGGAGATATGCACCTTCATACCTCATACTCATTTGATGCCTTCTTAAGCCAAAATTATTCGGCAACCCCGGATACCGCTTACCGCTGGGCAAAGGGGCAACCGGTCATTCACCCTTATACCCATGCAAAAGTACGTATCGATACACCTCTGGATTTTCTAGTGGTATCGGATCACGCTGAAGGATTGGGTGTTATGAGAGCAGTGGTTAATGAAACAGATGAGCTCGATAGCGAGATGTCCTTTTATCAGTCGATGATGCGCTGGTTTGCCAAGCAGCATATTCGCTATAAGGTATCGATCAATGAGGGTATGGATATTTTCAATGAGCTGCTGCCAGCTAAAGCACTAGACTCGGAAACCTACCTTGATCCTGTCCAGGATCCAGCTAACCAGCCCCCGGAACCAGTGCTTGGAGATTTGAATAAAACCCGGACAAACGCCTGGAACGATATAATCGACGCCGCAGAGCGTCACAATAACCCAGGTACCTTCACCAGCTTTATAGGCTGGGAATGGAGTTCAACACCAACCGGGGCTAATTTACACCGGGTCGTGGTGTCCCCAGATGGTGCAGAAAAGGCTAGGCAGTATCTTCCTTTTGGGTCTGACCAGAGCCAATATCCAGAGGATTTATGGTACTGGTTAGATGAGACTTCTCAACGAACTGGCAGTGAATTTATTGCCATTCCCCATAACTCCAATGTTTCCAAAGGCTACATGTTCGCAGAAACCACACTGCGCGGTGAGCCAATTGATGCACAGTATGCGCGCACACGTATGCGCTGGGAGCCCTTAGTCGAAATAACACAAATTAAGGGGGATTCAGAAACCCATTCAAAACTTTCGCCGCAAGATCCCTTCGCCGACTTCGAAAATTATCCATTTTACTTACAAGCTGATCCAGAGGCTTACCGTATTGCTAAAGGTGACTTCATTAGATCCGCCTTGCGTACTGGCCTTGAGATACAGGATAAGATTGGTGTAAACCCTTATAAGTTGGGTTTTATAGGGTCCACGGATTCACATACTGGTATGTCTACTGCAGAGGAGAACAATTTCTGGGGTAAGTTTGCCCATGATTCCATACCAACTAGCAAGCGCACCAACACTGTCATTGGCGGGACCAAGGCTACTGGCTGGAATATGTCTGCTTCTGGACTCGCTGCCGCTTGGGCAGAAGAAAATACAAGAGAGAGCCTTTTCGCTGCGTTTAAACGCCGTGAAGTGTATGCCACTACCGGACCTAGAATACAGGTACGTGTCTTTGCCGGCTGGAACTTCCCTAAGCACGCCATAAATGCTGAAAATATCGCCGAATTGGGATACATCCATGGCGTACCTATGGGAGGAGATTTGACCAAACCACAAGAAGCTAACAAACCAATTCAGCTGCTCATACGTGCGGTTAAAGATCCCAAAGGAGCAAATCTGGATAGAATCCAAGTTGTTAAATCCTGGTTAGATACGACAGGAAAAAGCCATGAAAAAATATTCAATGTTGCTTGGTCTGGGGAACGTACTCTTAACAACCAAGGAAAATTAGATTCTGTGGGTGATACAGTAAATCGAGAAACAGGACAATATACCAATAAGATTGGTTCTATTGAATTATCCACTTTATGGCAAGACCCAGATTTTGATGTAAATGCACGCGCTTTTTACTATGTTCGAGTATTGCAGATCCCTACTCCACGCCATTCACTCTACGATGCCGTAGCCTCAAAAGAAGTTAATAATGGAAGTATTCAGATACCACCTGAAGGGCCCGCGGTTCTCCAGGAGCGTGCTTACACTTCTCCTATCTGGTATACCCCCTAATATCTTTAATAAACCCGATAACTAAAGAAGCCTGATGGTTAATTTCGTTAATCCATTCTGATGAAGAATAGAAACTCTCTATAAATATCAATGGAGGACATTAAATGCAGTGGAAGTTTGAAGAACTAAGAAAAGAACCCCTTCTACACTTTTTCATTATCGCATTAATACTATTCATCGCTGCAGAATTTCTAAACAAAGATAATAGATTCAATCAAGAATACACCCTACTTATAAACGAAGACAAGATCATTGAGCACCTCCAATTTCAGAAAAAAACATTCAACCAAACATTTGCTAGGCGTTATTGGCAAAGCCTAACTCAAACTGAAAAATTCAACTTGATTGATGATTACATTAGGGAAGAAATACTTTATCGAGAAGCGATCAATCTAGGTTTACAGGAGCATGATCAAATTATACGAAGACGACTTATTCAAAAGCTGGACTACGTAACTGGAGGTTTTTCTAGTAAGATAAGTATTACTGATGAAGATTTGAAAAATTACTTTCAACTTAATCAAGAAAAATATCGCATCGAAGCATCAATTACTTTCACCCATGTTTTCTTTGATGCGAGGCATTACTCTAAAGAAAATTTAGAGGAGACCGCCAAGAAGACTTTGGATCAACTTTTAAAACAATCAATCCCTTTTGAAAAATCTTCCCTCTATGGGGATAGGTTTCTTTTCCATCGAAACTATGTAGAACGAACTTCTCAACTAGTAGCTAACCATCTCGGAAATACTTTGGCGCAGAATGTTTTCCGCCTGCCCTTAAACACCTGGTCTGGCCCGCTTGAGTCCCCATATGGTCTACACCTGATATTGGTTAGCGATCACAAAAAAAGTCGCCTACCCAGCCTTAGCGAGGCCTACCCATTAGTTCTAGAGGATTATCGACGAGAAAAATTGGAAGTGAATAAAAAAATGAAATTTAAAGAATTGCTGGCTGAGTATAGAGTTGAGTGGGACAACTCCTTACCTTATGTGCCTATAGAAACAACCTATGCTAAATAGAAGTCTCTACAAGACCATTACAACCATTATAATTTCTTTACTAGGTACAATCTTTAATAATCTAAGCTTTGCGCATGATGGAAGACCGCTTTACATTGAATTAAAAGAGATCTCGGAAAGCAGATACATCCTTCGCTGGAAAACACCGCCAGTTATGCAACCAGGTACTGAGCCTGAAGTAAGTTTGACAGGAAATTTTTGCCAAAGGCACTCAACTACATTAGATTTTTCTGGGCGTCATGTTAAGAGCTATCTATGTCAAGCCTCCCACCTGCATGATTTTAAAGGAGCAGAGAACACCCTTAAATTAAAAATCTCATACCCAATTGCTAACCCTGCCTTATCAAGCTTAATTCAATATAAAAAACTTAAGGGTGATACAATCAACATCTTTAGTGGCCCAAAGATCTTAGTAATAGACTTACCTTACAAATTAACTATTTGGGAGTGTATTAAACAGTATATTGAGGCTGGATTTCTACATATACTAGAGGGCTATGATCACTTGCTTTTTGTATTATGTTTAGTATTTATTGCCCAAGGCCTTAAGAGTATTTTAGTCGCTATTAGTGGATTTACATTAGGACACTCCCTCACATTGGGGCTCGCAAGTTTAAATCTATTCTCCATTAGAATTGATGTTGTGGAAGTTTTGATCCCATTAAGCATTATGTTTCTAGCCGCAGAAATTGTATACGCCATTGAGCGGGGTAATAAAAATACTTTGACCTGGCGTTATCCTGCTATTGTAGCTGGTGGATTTGGGTTGTTACATGGGTTCGGGTTTGCCAGTGCATTAACAGAATTAGGTCTTCCACAAAGTCAGAAAATCATCGCTTTGTTTAGCTTTAATATAGGTGTAGAGCTTGGGCAGATACTCTTTGTTTTAGTCTTGATTGCTTCAATTTTCCTGATCAAGTGGACCTTTTCAAGGTGGAGCGTTTCATTTTTTTATAAATATATCTTCGCACAGTCAGGGTACATTATTTATCCAGTTGGAGTAGTTAGTGCATATTGGTCAATCGACAGAGCTCTGGGTTTGGTTTACTAAGTTAAGTAAACTGTTAACTGTAGGTTAAACCGATATTAATCCAATAAAGCATTTCGAACCCTGAAAGACCCAAAAGGCTCAGCCATATCGTATTATTTGTACTATCGCTATGAAAAGAATGCTGCGCTTGCAGTGCTGCAACTCAATGAAACATCGTTCAAATCACACCCTGCACGGGTATCAGACCGATATATAATAAGATTCATAAGGTGCCAAACTTTCCATATCTGGTACAATCCACTTCATCATTACCTCATAAAGAGACTAACTAAAACGTCAGTACAGATATTGAAGTCCGCTGCAGTGTGCACATTGGTGCCAATTAGGTGTAAGTGTTCATAGCTGGCTCTTTTCAGATTCTTTCATCTCAAGCCAGTAATCCAGCCCTTAAAGTCAGTGTGCCAAGAGGTAATTTGCTTGAGAAGTGAGTATGCTAGTATTCGCTCGGTTTGTAACGGGTAGCTATAGGTAAAGGCATTTGGTATACAGCCTCTTCAAAATATGGTTTATATCAAATTTTACTCACAACCTGTCTAGCTATTCCTATATCTTTTGGTTAAGTAATTTTCTTGCGCTTGAAGAACTAATAATAATGAGAAAATACTGAACATTTAATTTCATCAAGGGATTGCATATGACTCCAGATATTTTCACCGACTTAAAAATCCAGCAAATGATTAAATTTTGCTCTACTGGCTATGATGTATGGGGTAAAATTATCAAGAGAGATGTCAGCAACAACTACGTTGCTGGCCGCGATCGTTCTATAGAAGGTCAGATATATTGGAATCACCTTAACAGTGAAGTTAGTTGTATTTTGGCTATTCACTCCTTTCTCAGGGAATACTTAACTTCTAAAGTGCCAGTTAGTGAAATCTCACAGCTTGACTCGATGAAAAACAGCTTTTTGTTAACGGTTGTAGATTATCAAAGACTTTGTTCCACAGCACACCTTACAAACAATATTGACAAGAAAATTGAGAAAAATAATGCTCTCAAAAAAGACAGAAAAATTAACCTTGGCATTTCAACTTCTTCTTTAGCCTCATCCATCCACGATATCCCCTCAAAGATCAATGGAATTGTGGCCACTATACTTGCACTTAAAAGTCTAAAACAAAATCTTGGGGCGGTGGATACCAGTTGGAGCGAACACTATAGAGCTGTCCGTCGTGATTTTCTGGCTATTGCTTCAAATATCATTGGTCTTTTTGCACCAACAGCAGTAGGAAATACAATTATTGTCGCGTGGATGTATAGCGATATACGAGACCTTAAAAATTTTAATAAAACCGCTCTAGAATTATCAGAAAACAAGCAAAAACTCTTAGATGCTGCTGGCAAATTCAGTGGCGATACATCCATAGGCGACTTCTATACTTACGTGCTTGTAACAGCGCTGGCAGAGCATTACGGTTTTTCACCGAACAACGGAATTAAGTATAATCCACAGCATCCGCATCTAAATATGGCGAAAGTTATTATGGGGTAGAATATAACTATCGGCTATTTTACATCACAAGAAAATATCTATTCAACGCGCAGAAATAGTACTCTTGGTCAACCTTAGTACCGAGACAAGCTAGGCACATACATCGTTCTTTACTACTATTTCTGCTCTTAAAATCCACAGGAAGAGTTATTAAACTAATTCTCTTCAACTATTTTATAGGATACATCATTGAGCAAGGTGTTAATATTTGGTAACTCAGCCTCAGGGAAATCCACTCTAGCAAAGTATCTTTCCCAGAAGTTAGGACTTGCACATTTAGATTTAGACACTTTAGCATGGCTGCCAACCTCTCCCCCGCAAAGAATGCCTCTAGATGAATCTCAATTAAAGGTCATTGACTTTCTAGAGGAACATGAAAACTGGGTGGTAGAGGGGTGTTATACAGATTTATTAGAAATTCTGGCTGACCAAGCCACTGAAATCATATTTATGGATCTTAGCATTGAGCAATGTATACACAATGCCAAGTCTAGACCATGGGAACCGCATAAGTATGACTCTAAAGAAGCTCAAGATTCAAATCTAAATATGCTGGTTAATTGGATAAAGGATTATAAAACAAGGCTAGATACCTTTTCTTACGACTCACATTTGAAATTTTATAAATCCTTCCAAGGAAAGAAATCTATTTACAATAAAAATCAAACTTATACTTAAAAAGGGTGATTCTACAATGCTACTAAGTATGTTTACTGGGCCTAAATAGTAAATAACTAATCAATGCTCCTACAGCTCCACCAACAAAGGGCATGAATAAATAATCCCAGCTCCAGGCCTTTGTTGCCAAAGCCACAGCCGGGTTTAAAATTCCGTATGAAGCGTTGTGGGATACAATCAACCCTAGCAGTAATGAGCCACCGACAACAATCCCTGAGGTGGCCTTACTTATATCTTTATTATATGTCGTAGACATAACCCCAAAACTAAAGAAAGCAGTCCCCAATGCTTCACCAATACCGCTAAAAACAGAGGCTTTATGGGAAACCAGCCAACCTTCCTGCCCCAATGGCACATACATGGTTACCATCAGTAACGCCAAAACTCCTCCACAAACTTGAACAATTACATAACCCAGAAAGTCTTTAAAGCTAATCTTCTTGGAGATTAACATGGAAAAAGAAATTGCTGGGTTTATATGACAGCCAGAAATGCCCCCAAGGAGATATACGCATAAGCCCAATGCAAGCCCCGCAGCAATAGGTGTCGCTATGGGAAAAGGGTTGCTTGGGGTTAGAGAGGTTAATACCGCTGCAGCGAGAATGAAGGTACCAATCAATTCTGCAGATAACTTTTGTATAAAAGTATAATTCATAGGCATCCTCTCAACATCAGCAAATTATTCTCAGCATTAATACAATCGATTTGACTGAAAAATTGTTTTTCTATTGGGCACTTAAAAATTGCCTAGATGATTGTAGACTATTAAACATCATAGAATGGCTTAATTTAGATCTGGTTTTACGTGATTTTTATTTACCAAAGATGTTTCTATTGATTAAATAGCTTTCAATCATTGAAGAGTGATCACTGAGAATCTCTGTCCTCCCTAATAACTTAAGTTAGAGCACCTTATAAATTCTCTAAAGAGCTTCACAAAATCCCCTCTTCTTCATAATCTACCTTCACATCTTTACCTGTTACAAACAAAACACACACTACAAAGCCTGCCAAGGCAAGGTAGGCATTGACTGTAAAAGCTCTATCAATACCTGTGGGAAGATCTGGAGCCATAGCAACGATGGTGGTATTCATTCCTAATCCTAATGCCCCACCGGCTATTTGATACATATAAAGTATTGCTCCAGCTAGACTTGATCGGGATGGATCGACTACCGTTATCGCCGCAGTCGTTATTGTGGAATAGAAGAGCCCAACCCCCGCACCCAGAATCATCAAGCCGGGAATAAGCACCGGATAGGTGGTATTGGCAGTCATGTGCGAAAGCATAAACATTCCTATACACATACAAATGGTACCTGCAGAAACAATCACTTTTGCTCCAAGCTTTTCATACAAACTGCCAGATATATAGGAAACTATGCCAAATACCGCCATCATAGGTAACAACCCTATTCCAGAAAATGCTGCTGAGTAACCCCTAACCTTGGTCAGAAACTGAGGGATATAGAGCAATGCTGCAAAAAAGACCACAGAGAGTAGTAATGTTGCCATACCCGCCGCAAAGAACTTATTATTTGTAGCTACATCTTCAGGGATTAAGGCATTCTTGCCAGCATTGCGTTCTACGATGATAAAAAGCCCCAAAAATATCAAGAAAACTGCAAATAAAGAGACTATCCAGGGGCTTTTAAAACCAAAGTCTACCGCCAAATCCAGCGCAACGAGCAAACCAAACAAAGAGATAGACAGGGTCGTTACTCCTGCATAATCTATTTTTTCATCAATTTTATCCGGACTGTCATCGGCGATCACCTTCCAACAAACTAGGCAAGCCAGAATCGCAATGGGGATGTTAATAAAAAAGATCCAGCGCCAACTAGCTAAATCAGTTAGTATTCCTCCCAACATTGGCCCAATGGCATTGGATGCTCCGCAGACTGTCATAATTAAGCCACCCGCCAAGCCTGAACGATCCTCCGGCATTAATCCATAGATCATCCCCAGAATGGCCGGCCACATCATTGCGCCTCCAATACCCATTAGTGCCCGAGATATTAGGAGCATCCACATGTCTACAGCCAGTCCACCAAGAAGAGAAAAAAAGACAAAGATTGCAGTGCCGATAAAGAAGATACGTCGGCGCCCAAACATATCGGCCAAGCGCCCTCCGGAGATGATTAGAACGCCAAAAACCAGGGTATATCCGTTTATTACCCACTGAGCCGTAGTGATATCAGAGTTAAACTCCTTCTCCATTGCAGGAATCGCTACAGAGAAAGCTGTGAAGTCATTTGCAATAAGAAATACCGCTAGACTGAGTGCTACCAAACCCCAAAATTGGGTTTTTGTCAGGGGAGTCCTAGTTTCTGTCATGGTATCCTTCCCGGCACTTATTTTTACAGCACGAACTAAAAAATCGTTCTAGAAAGTTTGGCCTATCTGACCCTTTTAGTATTAATTTTTTGTGAGCGCATTACTTTTAGAAAGTCACTCAACCCAAAGTCTTTAGATGTTATTTATTATGCCTACAGATAGAACTGCTATTTTCGACAGTCATTTTCACATTATTACCCCTGGTTTTCCTCTTTTTTCAAATCAAGGATTTACGCCTGATTTCTTTACCACCAGCGACTATTTGGACCGGGTAAAAAATTACGACCTTCTCGGTGGTGCAGTTATTTCCGGGTCTTTTCAGCGTAATGATCACACCTACCTAATGGATGCCCTAAAAAACCTAGGGAAGAATTTTGTAGGAGTGATCCAGCTTCCGCCAGATACCAGAGATGAAAAGATATTGGCGCTCAATGAACATGGCGTCCGTGCTGTAAGATTCAATCTAAAGCGTGGGGGTTCAATCTCTGCAGCAACTATCAAAGATTTCGCACAAAGAGTCTATGATCTGGTCAATTGGCATGTAGAACTCTATATAGATTCAGCCAATTTGGCCCCTCTAGAAAGCACCTTACTAACCCTACCCAGCGTGTCTATTGATCACCTGGGGTTGAGTCAATCTGGGCTCAAGTTGCTGCTATCTCTTGCCGAAAAAGGTGTACGAGTGAAAGCAACAGGATTTGGGCGCCTGGACTTCAATCCATCTAACGCCATTAAGGATCTTTATCAGGCTAACCCTAGCTGCCTTATGTTCGGTTCAGATTTACCGTCTACTAGAGCACCGCGTCCTTTTCGAGATGAGGATGTCACATTAATTAAAAATACCCTGGATGAAACGGGAGCCAACCAAGTTCTTTGGCAAAATGCTAAAGCATTTTATTTTCACCAGAATGAATAGATAGGAAGTTAATGTGTATTAATCTATCAATCAATATTGCCAACTTCAATGTTTAAGGCTTTGAAATTAATTTTTCAATAACCCAGAGCTCCCTCTTGCACAAAGCAGCTTCTCAAAGTAAATAATGGTTTGTTTAAGTCCATCGTTTAGCTTTACTTTGGGCTCCCAATTAAGTAAAGATTTTGCCTGATCAATAACTGGTTTACGCTGACGAGGATCATCTCTAGGTAATGGTAGGTAGATCAATTTTGAAGATGACCCCGTTAATGAAAGTATACGCTGAGCCAGCTGACTAATAGTAATCTCAGATGGATTTCCCAGATTGATGGGGCCCGTTATGTTTGCTGGAGCCCCCATCAAGCGAATCAATCCTTCAACTAAGTCATCAACGTAGCAAAAGCTTCGTGTTTGTTGGCCCGTACCATATATGGTTATATCATCACCCTTAAGCGCCTGAACGATGAAGTTACTTATTACACGCCCATCATTTGGGTGCATTCTTGGTCCGTATGTATTGAAAATCCTACCTACTTTAATTTGTAATCCATATTGACGGAAGTAACTGAAAAACAGGGTTTCAACACACCGTTTCCCTTCAATATAACATGAACGCATACACACCGGATCTACCTTTCCCCAGTACTGCTCAGACTGAGGATGCACTTCAGGGTCTCCATAGACTTCGCTTGATGAAGCCTGGAGTATTTTGGCGTTAACTCGCTTTGAAAGGTCAAGCATGTTAATTGCGCCATTAATATTAATCTTTAGCGTCTGTACTGGATCAACCTGGTAATGAATTGGCGAAGCTGGGCAAGCCAGATTATAAATTTCATCAACATCAACATATAATGCGTTTGTTACATCATGCTGAATAAAATTGAAACATGAATTCGATAACAGATGTTTTATATTGTGCTTTACCCCCGTGTGTAAATTATCAGCGCAGTAGACATCATGCCCCTCTCCCAATAATTTTTCACATAGATGAGCCCCTAAGAAGCCGGCGCCACCTGCAACCAATATTCGTGACATTATAATTCCACATTTAAAACACCAAACCTATAAATCATAGAAGCGAATAACACACCCAATCCATAAAACCTATCAAATACACTATCTTTAAGATAGAGTTAAATATAGCCACTTATTATTTATGCCATAAAGATAATTGTATCACAATATTTCACGCCACTGTTAAATGGTAAGCCCCACAAGGATTCATAATTCAACCCATAACAGTGACCTATTAAGTCTCAGCCAAATTAGCTAAGGAAACACATTACTATTTGAGAGAACTACCCATTAACACTTACAAGCCACTATCGATTAGCATTAATAACAATACAATCTTCTAGAATACACCTTATAAATCATTTATTTATATCAACTACTTGGACTTTCTGAAAATGGCATTAGGCACTCTCTTCTGCTTTGCTCACCGAGGTTACCAAGACTCGTATAGTGAAAACACCTTACAGGCAATAGGCGAAGCACTGGATTTAAAGGTTGGAGGAGTGGAAATTGATATATGGAATATTGGCGGTCAACTTCTTGTTACTCATGACAGGCGCCTAGGTCGCTTACAACCTGGGAATTCAATTATTACAGACATGCAACCAGAAACTCTTAGAGCTATGCCTCTACCCTGTGGCAGTAAGATTCCAACGCTACAAGAAGTCTTAGACTTAATAGGTGACAAGGCTCAATTAAACATAGAACTCAAAGGCCCTAATTGTGCGACACTATTGGCACAAGAGATTCGTACATTTGTTACAGATAGGGGGGCTACTTTTGATCAATATATAGTATCTTCATTTGATCAATTACAATTATATGAATGCCTACGCCTACTACCAGAAGTTCGCCGCGGTGTAATAATAGTTGGGGTTCCCCTTGATCTAGCCGCATGTACAGCCCCTTTGAAAGCTTATTCACTACATACTGCCTTGGACTTCCTCCACAAAGATTTACTTAACGATGCCAAATATCGAGGGTTAAAAAACTATATTTTCACTGTAAATAACCCTGACGACTTAGCACTACTTGCCTCACAGGGTGTGGATGGAGTATTTACTGACAGACCACAAATGGTCTTGGATTTTAACGAAAAAATTATGGGCACATAACCAACCAATCAAAAACTTAATCGGCAATTATTTTTGACTTAAAAATAAAAACATTTACGCGAACATTTAGTACCTATCTTAATTGATTCTCATACCCCTTAACACTTCAAACTTGCAAAGCGGCTCTTTTTACAGACCAGGGTGACAAATCAAACAAAGGTGTCTCATCCAATACTAGACGCTTTAAATTCTCCCCAATCACTGGGGCAAACTTAAAGGCTTGACCTGAACCATGGCTAAAGATAAAAATATTTTTGCTCAAGCGATCTAATACAAACCCTGCGTCTGTACTCATTGTATAAGGACATAAGTGCGCCTCTGAGCGGGACCTAACACCTTCTATATAAGAAAATACAAAATCGTCTAGAATTTGCAATAGTTCTGTGGGAATTATCATATTCGAAGAGGGAATGTAATCTGACCTTTTTAACTTATCTGGTGCCCAATCAATACCGATTTTGATCAAACCTGTGCCGTTCTTCTTATCCCCCATATAAGGAAACCCATAGTAAAGCCCTTGATCAGGATCATTCTTTGCTTTTTCCTGAAAACAGAACCACTGTGGATAGGTATCCATACGATCTCTTTCAATCGTATAGTACGCCCATAACATTGGCCAAATCTGAAGCTGTACCTGATACCCCAATAGTTCAAGGAAATATCTAGACCAAGGGCCTGCTGCTATAATACAACGCTTGGATGAAGCTTTAGTACCATTCTCAAGTAGGACATTTACATCAGTACCATCAGAGACCGAAACCACTTTGGTTCCTAATCTAATTTTATGGCCGCAACGAATCACTTCATTTTTCCAAAAATTTAAGGACTCGCCGGATAACACAGCGCCTGCTGCTGGCTCAAATAGCCCTTGCCAGCCGGGCTTGGTACGCAGTGGCCAGCGCGCATTAATTTCCTTTGCAGTCAACTCTTCAAAAGGTATTGATTGCCTCTGCATGACTTGTTTAGCCGCACAGATACTCCCTTCAATGGTTTCCTCCCCCCAGTCTTCACCATAAAATAACAGGCCATGGGATACTCTAAGTTTTTTACCATATTGTTTTTCCTGAGACTCCCAAAGTACATTAGAATATTTTGCAGCTTGGCAGTAATATGGATTGGAGTACATCGCTCTGAACATTCTCGTACTACCGGAGCTACTACCAAAAGTATTTCCAATCTGGAATTGGTCACAAACTAGAATGGAATCCACAGATTTACGTAGCGCATAAGCCGAACTCAGCCCTGCCATACCCGCACCAATGATTATCACATCATAGTAGCTTGTCATCTTAACGCTCTAACCGTAGCCAACAAACTGTCTTCCTAAATAACTAAGATGGGGGTACCCGGATTCCAATTTTTTAAAGCAAGCTTCAGAAATTCTACTAAATATAAAATGATACACTTGCCGTGGACTCACAGATCGCCAAACCTCTGGATTGTAAAATTCAATAGAATCAGCCATCACTGCACCGGCACTAGAAAGCCCTTCATCAAATACTATCGTGCCTTTTTCTTCCAATATTTGTTGAGCGCCAGTTGCAAAAGGTAAGTTAGCCACACAAACTAACACTCTAGCTTTTAGATTCCTGGCCAAAGCCACATCAATTATCCGGGAGGCTGAGGCGAGAACAATAATATCCCAGTCCTGTAAAATCCAATTTTCTATATTTTCAGAATTTACGGCACCTGAAATATTCCCCCGCTCCAAGATATGATCATAAACAGATACCAGCTCTCCCATTTTTACCAACCTTTTAACGATTCTGCTCCCAACAGCTCCTGCGCCATGCACTAGAACCCTTGCCCTTGGTATATTGAGTGCAGATTTTCCCGCTGCAATAGCACCTAAAGCACCTGATGCCGTAGCTTCTGCATAATGCATCTTTGAACCTAATGCCGCTAACACATATTGGGTTTTCGCAGCTAGACGCATCACTTGCGTGTTTCCAAAGTTAAGGTCTGCGCCGGTGAACATATCCCCTTTTCTTTTATTGAGCTCTGATGCCGCTATGGTAATAATTTCATCAAAGGATCCTTGCCATATGCTGTTGACATTTGCAACAATTTTCCCACCCCTAAATCCTGTATGATAAGTTTGGTGCTTAATCTGCATTCGCTCTGCTAACTGACAAGCTTCATCAGCAGCATATTCATCCTTCTGATACTCTAATACTCTCAAGCCGCCATTCGCTGGCAGCGAACTTCTTTTAGCGCAAGCGAAGTGGAGTGTTCCGCATGACATTTCTATCGAAAGTAAATCTACGCTCATGATAGATCCACCGTATTAGCGACGCTCCAAACGAATATAGTGATGAACATAATCCATACTATATTTATCAGGGCTATTAAAAATACGTTCTTGCAACTCATCATATAACTTTTTAATCGCAGTTGAACTTCCTCCATGCTCATCAATTGATGTATGAAATGTTCGCTCACTCCAACTCCGTATGGTTTTCATTAGCCCCTCGGAAAAGGCTGAAGCATTTCCATCCAAATCAAACTGACTGCGATATGGGCATGTTGTCATTTGTATTGACACTTCATGCACGATCCAGTTTTTCTTATGATGAGGCATATTTAAAACCTGCCAAATATCTTCATCTGTGCGATAATAATTTTGAAAGACTGCCCCTTCAAAGGCACCTTTCGATACTTCTCCAGCTTTATACAGCTGCAACCAAATATCATACAGCGTGTCGAACATGTCTTTATCTTTTGCGTTATTACCCAGCAAATGGCCGCTATCATCCTGAGCCAAATCCACAAGGACAAACTGACCACCCACTTCAAACTCCCAGGCTCTCGCCTCAAGCAGTGAATCAAAATCATTCACGGACTGCGCTCTAAAGGGTTCGCGCCGCAAGCCACGCACCTTGTTTGCGTGTATGTGCTCTATAAAAGTGCCAGGTATTTTAGATAGCCAGTGCATTGTGGTAGCCGCCAGAGCAATATTGATTGAAGCCTGGGGTGCCACATGACTATAAAAGCTACTGGGTTGTATAAAGACCACTAGATTTTCAAACTTAGCTCTTAATTCGTTTAGATTATCAGCGAGTGTTAACAGATCACTGGATGGTAAATCATTAGCGATATGGCATATTGTTTTATCACCGAGTTTTTTAAATACTCGCCCCCATAACTCCATAGAAGTACCACCATCTGCAGCGCCATAATCGATAGTGGTACAAAATTTTTTATTTGGTATAGAATCCAAGGCGCGCAGAAAAAAAGGCCAACTTTTATCAATACAGATCTTAGCTCCCAAGGTTTCCTGGGAGTAATTCTGTAACATCCCTATACTCATAGACTAATCCGCCCTCTGTGTTTCTTGCCACTTCCTGACTAAACAGGAAACATTTAGAGGAATTATAATGTTGACGGATTACCGCATGGTGGGCGAACTCTTGGTAGTTACCAAGCAAATAATACGGACTAAGATTTAAAATATCCTTAGAAACAAGCTCTAAAATTTAGCAATTTCCTTCCATATCAACCCTTCGTACACTCTCACCCTACACAACCAACTCTATAAAGACTGCTTACCTAAGAGTGATTTCTCCTAGAGACATATTGTCCCCCAAAAAGATTAATGCTGGTATAAATATCTAGACAATATTGCTTGTTAGGAAAAAAGGAGTTTTAGGTTTTCTGATAATAAATGGAGTTACTATCCTTTTAGAAATTTTATTTTGTACTCCCTACCCTACAAGGCTCCCCCTCAATAAACAAAACTGATACCACCAGACCGATGAGTGCTAAGTAGGCATTAATCGTGAAAGCTCGGTCTATACCGGTTGACAGATCTGGGGCTAAGGCAATTATGGTGGTATTCATTCCCAAGCCCAATGCACCGCCGGCAATCTGGAACATATAGATAATCCCGCCAGCCAGACTCGATCGGTTGCGGGCAACAATGGTCACTGCAACTGTAGTCACCGTCGAAAAGAAAAAACCAACCCCGGCACCAAGCACCAATAGGCCTGGTATCAACTCTCGAAAGCTGGTATTTACTTGTATATGGGAGAGCATAAACATTGCTGCACTGATAAATACCGAGCCTATCGCTATGATCACCTTGGCTCCTATTTTTTCGTAAAGCCTACCGGATATATAGGAAACCAAGCCGTAAGCCATCATCATCGGCATCAGCCCAATGCCGGCCAATGTTGGGGAATAACCCCGCACTTTGGTGAGAAACTGTGGAATATATACAAGCGCAGAAAAGAAGACTACAGAAAGCAATAAGGTCACTACACATGCTGCAAAGAAACGCCTGTTACTCATAACATCTTTGGGAATTAGTGCATCACTTCCGGCATTACGCTCAACAGCAGTAAAGCCTCCTAGGAAAAATACGCTAATGATAAATAAGAGGACAACTATCGGACTTTTAAAGCCCAGCTCTACGACAAGATCCAAGGCCATTAACAAGCTAAACAAAGAAATAGAGAGTGTCGTCACTCCCAAGTAGTCAATATGCTCTTCAATCTTCTCTGGCTTATCATCAGCGACCGTTTTCCAGCACCCTAAACACACTAATGCAGCGACTATAACATCGAGAAGAAATATCCATCGCCAACTCGCAAACTCGGTTAAAAAGCCTCCTAACATTGGGGCAAAGGAGTCAGAGATTCCACACACCCCCATGATTAGACCACCGGCCAGGCCCGCGCGCTCTTTTGGTATGAGTTCATAGACCATCCCCAATATTGCCGGCCACATCAGCGCCCCACCAATTCCCATTAAGGCCCTGGACACTAGCAGCATCCAAATATCCATGGATAAAGCGGCAAGCAGCGAAAAGAAGGCAAAAAAACCTGCACCTATAAAAAAAATGCGTCGTCGCCCATAAATATCAGCCAAGCGTCCACCCGTGATAATCAGAACACCAAATACGAGGATGTAGCCGTTGATAATCCACTGGGCTCTTGTAATGTCAGAATTAAACTCTTGCTCAATGGTGGGGATGGCGGCGGGGAATATGGTTAGATCATTTGCCACCAAAAATACAGCGAAGCTGAGGCCAATCAGCGCCAACAACCTCTCTTTACTTTTGGATGTATTGGAATCTGCCATTGAGTTCTACCGAGCGCTCTCTTTCATCAGAGCAAAGACCATTGCTTTGACAGTTTGGCTTATTAGGTCGTAGAGCAACGGACTCGGTAGAAGATTGGCGTGCCTGGAGAAACCAGAAGAAGTCCAAGAACGCATCAGGCAACTCCAGGGGGAGCTGCCAAGATTGATTACTGACTATATTCCTGGATCGGTTGGAAATCAGGGTTAGCGCCACAGGAAGAGCGTACCACCAGTTCGGTTGGCAGCACTGCTGGCTCTGCTGTCTTATCACCGATCAACTGCATCATCTTCTCCACCATCAGCTCACCGCCGCGCTGGATATTCTGTCGCACAGTCGTTAGTGGGGGCGTATAGAAAGGCGCGATGGGGATATCATCAAATCCAACTACTGCAATATCGTCGGGAACCTTGTAACCCTGGCTCTGCAAAGCCTTGATGGCTCCCATTGCAATGCTGTCACTTGCGGCGAAAATCGCATCGAAGCTCAACCCCTCGGTTTTTAGCAAGTCTGCAATGGATTGATAACCGCTTTCACTGGAGAAAGAAACCTGAATTTGACGCTCGCTATTACCCAGCCCCTCTGCGCTAAGCGCGGCCCTATAACCCTCGTAGCGACCGTAAATCTCGGGGTGCGCAGTATCACCAAGAAAGAGGATGTTACGACGGCCCAGCTTGAGTAGGTGCTCGGTGGCCTGGCGCCCTCCCATCTGATTGTCACTACTTACAATGCAGTAATCGAGATCTGGTTTGGTAGTACCTCCCCATACTACCAACGGATCGCCCTGGCGTTGTAGTTCACGCAGGGGGCTGTCGTCCACCCCTTGGCCAATCACAATTACCCCATCGGCGCGGCGGGACCCCATTAAGTAGGCATGCCAATCGTCACTTGTAACGATACGATTTGAAAACAGTAGATCATATCGGTGCTCGGCCAAGCGATCGGCAATCGCGCCAATCATGTCCAACATAAAGGGGTCGGAAAAAGTCTGGCCTCCGGCGCTGCCGGTATTGATGACGACAGAAATGGTATGGCTGCGTTTTAAACGCAGATTGCGTGCACTCTCGTTGATTTTGTAATTCATACTACGCGCGATTTGCTGAATACGCTCCCGAGTCTTTTCATTGATTAGCGGGTTGTTATTCAGCGCGCGGGAAACAGTGGATTCAGAAACTCCCGCCAGCCGTGCAATATCGGACATGGAGACGGGAGAGGAGGAATCCTTAGGCATGCGTACTTCACCTTGTTCGCGGGAAATACGCCATCTTAGGCGTGCTACAAGAGTTTGTAAAATGAACCCTGATAGCTCAAACCGTCAGCCTGGCTGAGGCCCCAATTTCTCGCCCTTCCACTGCCCTACGGAAAAAGAACAAGCTGACTAGAATTACCGAGATCGGCACCAGTGATAAGTAAAAGGCCACTTGGCCATCAAAGGCTTCAAAAACCGAACCCGTAATCAGGGAACCGGTAGTGCCCCCCAGTGCAGAAAAAATCACTAGTAGCCCGGTCATTGCCGAATGCTGATGGGTCGGTAGTGAACTCAGCATCACCGAGTTGATTGCCGGATAAATGGGAGCCATAAACAGGCCAATCAGAGGCAGAATAAAGGCCGCAATCGGCGCGTTGAACCAGTTGATATCCGGGTTGGCCTGCACATCACTGGATAGCGGAAGAGTCAGTACCACCAGTAATGCCATTGCCAGCAGGCAGACATTCAGCACTGGATACCAGTGTAAACGCCGCATAATAGCCCCTGCCCCCAAGCGGCCCAAGGCGAGCCCTGCGGCAAAAATACTGGCAGCCTGGACGCTCATCGCCGCTGGTAGCTTCAAAATTTCATTGTTAAACGTGGGCAACCAGCTGCCGATACCCTGTTCGATCAACACATAGATAAAAACGGAAATTACATAAATATAAACCAGGGGCTTGGCCATCAGCTTTATCATTGCCCAGAAATCCTGCCGTGGACTGGTGCCCTCAACCCGGGTACCCGACTCATCCATTTTTGTCAGCGACAATAAAATAAAGGCAAACAGACAAATCGCGGCCAGCACCCAATACACACTCAACCAAGCTGTGGAACCTGGATTTGCAGAGTCGATAAAGGCACTAAACAGCCAATACCCACCAAGAACCCCCACCATAAATACCCCCTCCAGGGTATTCACCATACTCGCATGTTCATTTGGACCACGGGTTAACAGGCCCACAGTTGAATAAACCGCGACCTTCACCAAGGCAAATGCGACTCCCACGGAAAGGAACAGTAGCTTTGCTGTCCAGAAACCCGGCAATAAGGGCATGGCAATACAAGCCCCGGTAACAATAGCGAGCCCCATAAGCATGGCGCGCTTAAATCCGAAACGCGGCAGTTGCGAAGCCACCAGAAAAGATACGATGCCGATGGGGATATCCTTAAAGCCCTCCAATACACTGGCTGCAGATTTACTCACGCCGTAAGTATTAATCACCTGCAGTATCACAGTGCCGACACTGTTCAAGAGAATGGCGAATACAAAGTAGATGGCGAATAGGGAAAGCAGTATGCGCTGATTGTTCATAAGGAAATCTTTATCGGTCTATGGCTCAGGCGTACAGCCGTACCAGCCTGTTATTGTACATTTTTTGATCTCTTAGTGTGGGTTGATGACTGTAAATTTTCACGCCCCCAGAACTCAGCAGTATGACTTACCACAAAAGAATTGCAATCGTTTGCAATATTTCAAGCTGCCAAACAGAGACCATTCCGCGATCGCCGGTCAGACTAGCGGGTTACTAGATAACAACAATGCCAATAAATTCTTTATTATCAATAAGTTAATGGATATTTATACTCGCAAATAGCACATAGTTACCGTACAAGGAGATTTTTTACCCCCGAAATGCAATCGATTGCATTTTAATGTGTACAAGCGATAGACTGCAGGCAGTTGCCGAAAGTACTAATTACTTTGGCAAAGCACCTAACCATCAGTTTCTGTGTAAGTGGTATGAAGAAAGAACAACAACATAAGCTTGAAATTCACCCCTGGGGCCTGCTGGAAAGAGAGTTTCAAGCGGATGACTACCCTCTTAACGCCACCCTATTCTCCCTGGGCAATGGTTTTATTGGACTGAGAGGCACCTTTGAGGAAGGCTTTGATCCCGAGCCCTTTTCTGATGGCTGTTACCTCAATGGGGTCTACGCCAGTGAACCTATTCGCTACGGCGAGGCCGCTTACGGCTACGCCCGCAATAATCAGCGCATGCTAACGGTACCGGACGGCAAGGGTATTCAAATCTGGATTGATGGGGAGCGTTTCAGCCTCGCGGAGGGTGCACTACTTGAATATGAGCGCCACTTGGATATGGCCAGCGCAACCCTTGCGCGCAGCCTCACCTGGCGTTCGCCTTTTGGGAAAACTCTCAGGCTCAAAACCCAGCGCCAAATCTGCCTAACTGAAAAACACCTAGTGCTCATCCATGTTGAAGTCACTCCACTGGATTTTGATGGGGAAATACGCCTGTTGACGGGGCTGGATGGCAATATCGATCAAGCCGAGCACAGCGATGATCCACGCTTGGCCTCTCCCATCAATCAGGAGGATATCCAATGGCTGGATAACGTCGCTGATGGTGACTACTTGGCACTACCGCTCTCAGTCAGAAGTAGCGGCTATGAGATTCGCTGCGCAGCCATACACCGCTTGCAGGCTAGTGCGGGTCACACCGTGACCAATCTACGTCATGAAAACCGAGTAGCCACCGAATACCGCTGCAATGCCCAGCGCGGCAAGCCCCTGTGCTTGACCAAATACTTAGCCTACTTCGCAGAGCAAAGTGCTGAGCCGATTGAAGCTGGACCATTGCGCAAATACCTTGAACTCAGCGCCAATAAAAGTTTTGCCGAATATGCCAAGGCCCAACGCATAGAGATGGATAAATTCTGGCAAGAATCCGATATCCAGGTACTTGGTAACGACAGTCTACAGCAAGGTATTCGATTTAATCTTTTCCACCTATTCCAATCCCTTGGCAGGGATGGACGTACGAATATCGCTGCTAAAGGGCTCTCGGGAGATGGTTACGACGGCCATTACTTCTGGGATACAGAAATCTATGTATTGCCGTTTTTTCTCTACACCCAGCCCAATATGGCCCGCCACCTGCTGGAGTATCGCCACTCGATCCTGGATGCGGCCCGCGCCCGTGCCCGAGAGCTGGCGATCAGCAAGGGCGCCCTCTTTCCCTGGCGCACCATTGGCGGGGAGGAGTGCTCTGCATACTACCCTGCCGGCACCGCCCAGTTTCATATCAATGCGGATATCGCCTATGCGGTGCGCCACTACAGCCGAGTCACTGGCGATACAGAGTTTCTGCGGGCAAAAGGGGCGGAGCTGGTTATTGAGGGGGCCCGCCTATGGATGGAAATTGGCCACTTCAACCCTCGCCGAAACAACCAATTTTGTATTAATGAAGTCACTGGCCCGGATGAATATACTGCGTTGGTAGATAACAACTTCTATACCAACCTGATGGCCCGTGCGCATTTGGAGTATGCTGCAGAGGTATACCAATGGTTGCAATCCTTTGATCCAGAAGCGTGCCTGGCCTTGGCCCAGCGTATAGAGTTGGGCCCACAGGAGCCCATGCTTTGGGCAAAAGCCGCAAAGGCCATGTACCTTCCCTACGACCAATCCCAAGGTATCCACCCGCAGGATGATGGCTTCCTCGACAAGCCAGTGTGGGACTTTGAGCAAACACCGGCAAATCATTACCCCCTGCTACTGCACTACCATCCACTGGTAATTTATCGACATCAGGTTTGCAAGCAGGCAGATGTAGTCTTGGGACTATTGCTCGAAAGTTCCGAGTTTTCCATTGAACAAAAACGCCGCGATTTCGACTTTTACGAACCGCTCACTACACACGATTCCACCCTATCCGCCTGCATCCACAGCATTATTGCCAGCGAGGTGGGATACCCGGAAAAAGCGCTCGACTACTTCCAGCAAGTAGCACGAATGGACCTGGACAATCACCACAATAATACTCAGCACGGTATCCATACTGCCTGTATGGGCGGCACCTGGATGTGCATGGTGCAGGGCTTTGCCGGTATGCGCCTGCATGGTACCGAATTGCGCTTCGCCCCGTTTGTACCCGCGGGTATGGAAGGTTATCGCTTCCGCCTGCAATTCCGTGGTCGCACCCTGGCCGTAGAAATTAGTGGCCGCAAGGCTAGCTATACCCTGGTAAACGGCGAGCCTATCACCCTACATCACGCCCAAGAACCCGTATTTCTCGCAGCAGGCGAAACCCAAACATTTGAGATAGCACCACCAGTGGAGGTAACACAGTGATCTATCGTGCTGCAATTTTTGATCTGGATGGCGTACTCGCAGATACCGCACGACTACACCTGAAAGCCTGGCACCAACTGGCCCAAGAACTCAAACGCCCATGGGCTGAAGATACCAGTGAAAGGCTTAAGGGGCTGGAGCGTATGGCCTCACTGGAAGTGATTCTTGGGGAAGAGAGCGATCAGTTTAGTGAAAAGGAAAAGATCGATCTAGCTAGCAGAAAGAATAGTTATTATCAGAAACTGATTCGCAGCTTATCTCCAAAAGATCTACTGCCCGGTGCTGGAGAGCTTCTCGCCTGGTTAAACGAGAAACAAATCCCCATTGCCCTGGCATCAGCCAGTAAGAATGCGCCGGCCGTTTTGCAAGCATTGAAGATATCACATTACTTCTCAACAATTGCCGATCCAGAACAGTCCGCACCTAAACCCTGCCCGGATATTTTCCTCGCAGCAGCGCAAGGCCTACAAGTTGAACCTGAACTCTGTGTTGCCTTTGAGGATGCTGCTGCCGGGGTCGCTGCGATCAAAGCCGCCAAGGGAATGACTGCTGTTGGGGTGGGGAGTGAAAATTCCCTGAGAGAAGCTGATTTTATTGTCGGCAGCCTGTCGGAGTTCGTCCCTAAAGACTTTTTTCTTTCTGCTATCCACGCAGCTTCAATCAGTTAAATGTAAGAGCTGTTGCAAAATCAATATTCAAGCTGAATAGAAAGATTGCTCTCCTTCTATTCAGTGTTACTTGCTTTCTAATATTGTAAAGGAGAAATCACCCTATATCGCATATTTGGAAAATACGTGTACTCGAAGAAATAAAACCAGAATAAGTATCTGACCTTTCCTAAGAATTCACTGTGTGATTGAGCAAAAAATTACCAGCCCCATTTCCCCAGACTTATAAACCCCAAACCAACAATCAACCCCCAAATATAGTAAGGAATATATGGCCTACAATGCTATAGATACCCTTTTACCCCTTCATTTTCAGGAGAACAATCACCCATCTAAAACTAAACAAACTTCAACATGTCGGAATTTATGGAGATTAACTTTTTAGCCTCAATCGATTGTGGATCGATCAGACTAAAATCAGCAAATTCAAATCCTGGCCCAACGGAGCAGCCTACCAGAACTGTCTTTCCAATAGGTTCAGCTGCCTGCCAAGTTCCAGCTGGAACAACCTGACAAAACGTATTATTTTTGGATGAAATTTCCATCCTCTGAACATTCTTATCCAAGTCATTCCAAGTATAAAGATAGAGCCCTGCGCCTTGATATAAATTCCACACCTCATCCGATTGCACTTTATGAAATCGGCTTACCTCGCCTTTATCTAATGAAAAGTAAATGTGAGTGAGCGCTGATCTCCTCTGTCCTTTGTTATTGGTCACCACTGCATTGGATCTGAAAACCTCAAGAAATCTCCCCCCTTCAGGGTGTTCAGATAATTTGATAGGCTGCATGACTATTCCTTTAAGACCTATAATGAAATTAACAATAACCTTAAAATTGATCCCAACCAAAGAGGCACTTAATTCTCACGTTTTTCTTTTGACAGATTTTTGGCAAGATCAGCTACCGCCACCTCCATTGAAACCAAACCATTCAAGTAAGGCATCCAATACTTATCAAGAAGGGATTTATAATTCCAGCGCCCAACATATAAACCGTTCAGTGTTGCGTAATCTGTGAAATTTGGCTCTTCCTCTGAAATAACTCTTCTAACAACTTCACCAACTGTATAAAATTGAATTGGATGCCAAATATGTTTATGAGCCTTTAAGTCATATTTATCAAACTCACTGCTGATTATCCCTTGAAGTTTGCTTTTGCGATTCACACTGTTAGCATGTGTTAACTCATGAAAAAACATTTCTAATGCAAGCCAGCCTGAGTAATCTGAATAGGTACTATTGATAATGGTTTGAGAACTTCTTCCTGAAGTGGTAGCTCCCTGTCGCATACCGGGCTTATAGACAATATTCACTGTATGCGCATTTACTAGCAGTTTTTCACCAAAGAGGTCTTCAAGCAGGCTAGTAATTGGGTCACCATACACATCCAGCTTTTCCCGTAAGCTTAGATACCACCTAAAGTTACTTTCTCTATGCAGACCCCACATTTGCTCATTATAAAGAGTGGAAAGCTCCTGCAAATGAGCATATAAGTTATTATTAACTGATTCAGAATCGACAGGAGTGCCTGATAAAAGCATCGCTGTTAGATCTGCCACTTCCCCGCTAGACCGAATAATATTAATATTTTGTTCAGCCCCATGTGTAATATAATCATTGATCGCCCTCTCGAAGAGGTACAACTGATCAGCAACAATGCCTTCCTCCTTCTTTAGAGTCGCATATAGATTTTTATCTCTTGCCAATTCATACAAATATAGATGTAAATTCAATAACGGCTCATTTTTAAAGCTCACCAATCGCCAACTATCTAGCTGGCCAGATGGCTTTTCTTCTGCGAGAACGGGAAAAACGAAAGAGAGAAGTATTAGAGCAAGTAGAAATGGACGAAGCATTTGAAAAGCACCAGCGGATTATTCTTATAAGGCAAGGGGGAGAGTGACTCTGATCGATCATCCTCCCAATATGGTAAGAATATAACTTCCAGAAGGAGCCCCTGCAAATAAGTACAGCTGTTCAAGCTGGGGGCAATCATCGGTCACGGGTATAAAATCAATTGCGTACAGCGGAATAAAGCCAGCTTTTTACCCGTACTCTTACAAACTACGGAAGCATCCCATACCTGAGTGGTCCGCCCCTTATGAACAGGTGTTGCAGCACAAAGAACAACCCCATCACGAACTGTTCCCAGATGATTCGACTTCAGTTCAACAGTAGTAAAGCCAGAAGCCTTCTCTGGTAAGTTTGCCAAGCAACCAATGCCACAGGCCGTATCGGCCAAAGAAACGACGCTACCAGCATGCAAGTAGCCATTAGGTGCCAGATGAGACTCCAAAATTCTCATCTCTGCATGGATCTCGCCCTCAGCAACTTTCACAAGCTCAATCCCGAGAAGCCCTGGAAGTTTACCTTCGCAAATCTTGTTGTAATAGTTATGGTCTTTCATATAAATCCTTATTAACAACTAACCGGTCATAATAACAAGCCAATTAAAGCAGAGATTTTTCTTTAGTCCCACTAAACATCTTTTTATATCTAGGTTACACAGCAAACTCACAAAGGAGTGTAATTCTTACTGTACATAATAATTATTTTTCCAGAGGCCTTCTCAAATAGAGGGCAGCATTGTAAAGAGCCCTACCCCACCTAGCATCCCTTGCACATTACTATTTCTGATAGAAAATTCTGAAACTACTTGGAAATTACCTTATAGCAGGGAACATACTCTTTACCCGGCAACTTCATTCTCTGTTGTTTCACAAAAGACTCCAGCATAATATCAATGCTGCGCATAATGCTCGAATCACCACGCAGCTCATAAGGTCCATACTCCTCAACCATCCGAATCCCTTCATTTTTTACATTACCAGATACGACGCCAGAGAATGCACGTCGCAGGTTGGCAGCTAATAGATAAGGTTCTTGGCTTTTATGTAAGGCGAGGTTCAGCATACTTTCATGAGTTGGTATAAACGGCTGCTGAAATTCGTTAGCGACTTTTAACTTCCAGTTAAAATAATAGGCGTCATCCGTTGCTTTGCGGAAGGACTTGACCTCTTGTATGCCTACCGACATTTGTCTAGCAACTTCCTGTGGGTTATCAATAATAATTTGGTATCTTGAACGAGCTTCCTTACCCAAAGTAGAGGCGATAAATTCATCAATACGAACAAAATATTCCGTTGCACTAGGTGGGCCGGTGAAGATAACAGGGAATGGTTGATCCTTATTTTCTTCGTGTAGGAGTATCCCCAGGAGATAGATGATCTCCTCAGCAGTACCCGCCCCCCCTGGGAAAACCACAATGCCATGGCCTGTGCGTACAAAAGCTTCTAAGCGTTTTTCAATATCTGGGAGAATAACCAGTTGATTGACGATTGCATTTGGTGCTTCTGCAGCGATAATACCGGGTTCGGTAACACCAAGGTACTGTCCATGGCGATCGCGCTGCTTGGCATGGCCTATTGTGGCACCTTTCATTGGCCCCTTCATTGCTCCCGGCCCACAACCGGTACAAATATCAAGGTGGCGCAGAGCCAATTCATAACCGACCTGCTTAGTATAATCGTACTCTTCAGATAAGATTGAGTGCCCTCCCCAGCATACTACTAGCCTAGGCGTGCGGACTCTATCGAAGGTACCGGCATTTCTCATAATATGAAAAACCGCATCAGTAATGCCCTGAGAAGATGTTAAGTCATGTAACTTACTGCCGGTAATTTCACTATTTACATAAATAATATCTCTCAATACCGCAAACAAATGCTCTGCAATACCACTGATAATTTTGCCATCAACAAAAGCACTGGCCGGGGCGTTTCTAAGCTGTAGTTTTATACTGCGCTCTGTGGGGACAACAGAGATATCAAAATTAGCAAAGGTTTCCAGAAGCTCCTTACCATCATCCATAAAACCGCCACTATTTAGCACCGCTAGTGAGCAGTTTCTAAAGGTTTGGTATTGTGAACCACGGCTCTCGCTACTAAGCCGATTAATTTCATACTTGGATAGGATCTCAAACTGCCCTGTAGATGAAACCTGTGCATCGATAAGATCAATAGACATGCAACCCTCTTATTGAACTGAAATTGGGATCTTTACAGAAAATAGTGTTCTGGTGCTATAGAAGTGTAATCTAAGTTGATGACTAGGCTTCTTTTTTAATTAAACCGAGGCAATTGGATTTAATAGCCAAGAAAAGTTGACGTACAACTAAACCATTCACCTGAGACAGGAAGTGCCAACAGAGAAACACAGGCTTAATTCTTTGGGACTGAGTCGCGATTCACATTATTTTGACCCAGTTTACATCTTGATCACAGGTACTCTTTGGCAGGTCATTGCAAGTGGGCACTACTTATTAAGCCCGCAGCATGAAAACCGTCCCACCTATTGGTTCAGGCTTAATTTGACAATTACCCTATTTAGGAGCAACACATTACCAGATCAACCCTGAACACATTTATAAAAATAAAAATTCTCACCAAAATTGAGCTCGGGATTCTTTAATAGCATCAAACTTTAGTTTGATGTCCCACGTCCCAGATATTCTTCAGGGGAAGGCTTAACTCTAGATAAAAGTTGATTCAGCTCTTCAAGTATAATCCACGGATCGGTTTCATCGTACAGATGCGAGGAGTATTTCATAATTACATGCTTGGCGCTGTCACTAATCTTGGTGAGTTCAATTTGCGACTGATCCCAAGTCCTGTTGTAAGCATCTACATCTGCATAACTCATTTTAGTCTGACGAATTGCGGTATGTGGCAACCCTCTACTCATTACCGTGATTGGAATCTCTTTCTTTAACTTATAACGCTCTGGTTTTGATGCAGACTCTGCAAAATCTTCGAAGGAATGCTTTTCCTTTTCCCACGCCATAATCCACTGCATCGTTGCCCAGCCCTCCTTGGATAAAGAAGACCTCAGGTTTCCATACCAGGATTCATGGGCTGCATCCACAAATAGAAGGGCAGACACCCTTCTGGGGTTTTCACTTGCAAATGCCCTTGCTACTAAACCACCAAATGAGTGGGCCACAAGAACTACGGAGTCCCATTTTTTAAACTCCACGAAGGCCTCAAGCTCAGCAGAAAGCGCATCCATCGATCTAACTTTTGGAACAGCATGCGCACTTTTTCCAGCTCCAGGCCGATCGTAGATACAAAGCATAAAATCATTAGAAGAGAATTTATGAAAGGTATTTTTATAGGTACTATGGGCATCTAACCCCATACCTGAAACCATCAATACAACTTTTTTCCCCTCACCCTCCTCTTTACAAAGATAGGATATTGTATTCCCTCCAATGGTAACAAACTCATACTTATGCTCATCTTGCGCCCAAACTGAGCAACAAAGAACACTGAGAAGAAATGCGGCATAAATTTTCATAATCTTCCTTGGAATTTATAGCTTACATAATATCTACGGTGAATATCGGCACCCAAACCATTATCAAACCAGTAACTCCTATCCCTCATTCACCTAAATCAAATAACACTACTTACCCGACACAGACGTAGTTCTTAATGCTGCATATTTAACTGAACAATATACCTGTCGAAAGAACAACTCGTACAACTTACCAATTTATCCAGCAACATCTACAGGCACTATCCCAGAAAACCTTTGCCAGGGAAATCACTATAATATTTACTTTATAAGAGTCTCATTAATTGCTAGGGACAATAATCAATCTTAATAATGCTGAAAATTCGACCAAGTCTGGCATTTTATAGACAAGTGGCAAGAAGGCAGGCATAAAAAAGCCGCACAATAGAAATTGTGCGGCAAAGCTCAGAAAACCTGCGGGAGAGGTTTGAGTCAAACTAGAAGTCGTAAGCGATGCTTAACTTGATATTGCGCGGCAGGATATAACGAACATTGGTTGCCTGAGGATCCCTTGGATCTCCCTCGGTAATGCCCTCCTCATCGGTGAGGTTATCCAGTGCAAGCTGGACGGTAATATCGTTTAAGTAGGCCACTGCTCCAAAATCAACCTTGGTATAACCCGGCAGGGTCACCGAGTTTTTACTGTCGTTGAAACGATCACCCACGCGGCTTACTCCACCAAACACTGCCATATCAATATTGTTGATCGTGAAATCGTAGTTCTGGCTTAGGCGTACTTGGTACTCGGGCTGGCGCATCACTTGATTGCCTTTAAAGTCACCACTGGTTATTTCTGGCTTCTGCAAAGTTGCATTCAGGCCCAAAGTGAAGTCACCCCAGTGAGCCTTGCCATCAAGCTCAAGACCCAACGCCTCTGTTTCCAGGCGGGCGCATGTGGTGCTACCAATAATGCAATCAGGCATTCCCTGGGTTTCATTGTAGAAAAGGGTGGCAAACAGCGAGTAGTCTTGATCCTGCAGCTTGTAACCCAGCTCATATTGGTCGATATCGATAATCAAATCGGAACCCGCGCGGAAGCTCTCGCCAAACTCGCGATAATTATCAAAGTCCGCAAATTTGAAGCCTGAATTTATACGGAAGAAAGCCCCCATATTTTCAGCGAAGGCCCAATCTACTGCAGCTGTATAGGCAGTACCCTCTTCATCCGCCTTATAGGTGTTAAAAATCCCATCACGAACACCTTCATCTACTGAGTAGTTAGTTTCACGATTTGCAGAGCGCACACCCAAATCAAAAGTGAAATCGCCCAGGTAAAACTCACCTGCAATGTAGAATGCGTTTTCTCGGGCATCACCTATCGCTTCAAGATCATGGCTCCAACAGAGAACTGGGTCGAGTTCTTTATCATCACAAGAAATATCGCCAGCAACTTGCTCACCATCATGACCAAGTACATAGTACGCTTGGTTTCCAAGACTCCACCACTCATCAACTTCCCAACTAGAAGTGTAATAGCCTGCGGTTACCTTAAAGTCATCCCACTCTTTGGCTAGGCTGATATCGTTAGTCGTTGCTTCAATATCTTTTCGTACTACCCAAGCACCGAATTGCTGCAACAAAGTATCATTACTGACCTCAGCCCCAGACACGGTAGTAGCTGAAGTCACGCTTGTACCATCGTCGTATCGCAACTCACTGGGTAATACCGGGCGACCATTTGGAACAAAGCCTAAAGTATCGGCATTACCGCTGGTCAAACCAAAACGCTCAGTAAGACTCCAACCATTGCCCAAGTCCAGCTCAAGGTAGGCGCCAGCTACGCTACCGTCCCAACCACGGCCTTCTCCCATATCAAAAGTTTCCCAGCGTGTTTCAGAGCCACCATTTCCGTCGGCCTGGGAAATGGGTACTGAAACTTTACGATTGCTGGGACCCACTTGGGTGTAGTCAGTTGCCAGGAAGGAAGCATTTGGCAGATACCAGGTGCCAGTATCTTTAGTATCTCGTACGTAGAAACCGGCCTTGCCATTATCCATCTCTTTAGTCAGATGCAAGGTGAACTGGTGACCTTCTTCCGCATCAAAACCGGCATCGCGAATACCGGGAGAAGAACTCACATACCCACCCATCATGTAGTACACATCTTCGCTGAGCTTCCCGGTCAGAAGGGCATCAGCCCTTTGAAGGTCATAGTCCGAAGTGGTGTATTTAAAGCGACCCTCGGTCTCTTCGGTCCCCTCTTTCAAAATGAAATTGGTCGTGAGACCCGGCTGGCCGTTAGAGTAAACCGGGTTAGGGCCACCGCGCAGGCCTTCTACGCGCTGGATAGTCTCATCCACCCGGAATAGAGAAGAGTTTTCCATGAAAGAAAGAGTCGGTGCCGGGTAAAGTGGCAAGCCATTCATAGAGACCGTCACAAACGGAGCGTCACTGCCGCCCGGAAATCCCCGTACATCAATGTTTGCGCCAGATACCCCGCCAGAGCTTTCAACCCATAGACCTGGGATAGACTTCAGCAAATCTGCAGTACTAGACGGGGAAGCTTTACCGATTTCATCGTCACTCAGGGTTGTGATTGAAAAGCTCGCATCCAGCTTTTTTATACCGGCGCCACCTGGGGTTCCCGTGGTGATCACTTCCTCAATCACCCTATCTTCAGACGCCAATGGTGAAGTGGCTTCCTGGGCTGTGGCATAGCCCCAGAAGCCCAGCTGCATGGCCCCAAGAGGTATAGCCAGCGCTAGAGGATTCTTCTTCATTAAAACTTCCCTCTCATCGTCATTCTTATTGGATTTTGAGATGTGTCTGGTACACGCCAATGCAAACGATTGCAATTTATGTACCCGTCCTGTGAGACGACACTTTGGAACAACTATAGAGCAGGATTGCAATCGATTGCAATGCGAGTGACGGGGTAATTTGTGGCCATTTCCTGTATTTGGTCATATTTGCTAAGGAAGTAAGATTCCGCCAGACATCCTCCCGGTGAAGTGAGCAGACGCTGCCACAGACCCTAAAACGTATTTATTGCTTTGAAAGGGGTCAATACGTTTCTAAAGTAGAATTATGCGAATGCACGGAAGGAATCCTTGTTGTAGCTGACAAGGATGTAATTAGAAGTTCAGTGCCACCATTGAGGGCTCAAAATGACCAGTTCTTCATGTCATCAGGCGGACAACCACTCCCATAAGCACGGCCCCCACTGCGGGCATGCCGCTATACGGCATGGAGACCATGTTTGTTATTTGCACAATGGCCATCTACACCATCCCCACCATGGCCACTACGATGAGCACGTGCTGGAAGTCAGCAGCAGAAATCCCGCGAGCTGCAATCCTATCACTACCAGCACACACGCCACTCATGTCCATGGGGAAAACTGCGGACACGAACGTATTCCCCATGGAGATCACTTCGATTACCTGGTAGATGGACACCTGCATCATGTACACGGTGATCACTGTGATGATCATGGCCCAGTGGAAATGATACAGGAGCAGTAGGGGCCTACTGAGAAGCAGAGGCGGGGTTGATTGTGCGAAGAGCCAAACAGACTTAAGGTTACACTATCAACCCTTGCCTGCTTTCGAAGAAGGTGAATACCCCTTTACATCCAAGAGACCCACAAATAAATACTCTTAGTAAAGGCTCATTTTCTGACTTAAACCCAAGACTCCGATTATCTCCCCAATAACCCTCCTCTCCAGATAACTACGCTGCATCATCTGAAGCAAAAGTACAATTTGGATTTCCTCATAACATGACATTACTTTTCAGGGGAAGTAGTGACCCCAGGGTTATAATCCCCCAGCTACAAGTCCCCTAGGAGCTTTCTTTGTGCCCGAGATTCATATTTTGACCGCCTTCCTTGGTGCATCTGCCCTATTGGCCATCTCACCAGGTCCAGATTTAGTGTTGATATCGACCTACTCCGCCACAAGAGGTTTTTTAGCTGGATTTTTAATCGGTTTGGGGATTTTCATTGCAGGACTTATTCAAACGCTACTCGTCGCATTTGGCCTCGGCCAAATAATGCAGGCCATGCCATTGGTCGCCATAGTTGTAAAAACTGTCGGAGCCCTCTATCTTGCCTGGCTTGGATTTAATCTATTGCGTAGCTGGCGCGCCAACCTCTCTGTTCAGAACACTCAACCTGTAACAGAAAGGCTAACTCCTTGGCAGCTCCTCAGTAGAGGCCTGATTAATAATTTAATGAATCCGAAGGCGCTTTTATTTTTTAGCTTATTCTTACCGCAGTTCACCACAAGTACAGAGCCCCTTATGCCCCAAATATTACTTCTTGGCATTCTGCTCAGTACCACAGCCCTCATAGTCAATACAATATTTTCTCTTTCATTTAGCAGGTTGGGACACGTATTTAAACAGCCCGCCGCATTGACTCGACATTCGGAGGGCATCCTGGGGGCTATTTTCCTCGGCCTTGCCGCTCGCTTAGCAACTGAACGCTAGCCGGGTGAAATTCAGCCATATTAAAGTTTACATGAAACGTAAAATTGCAAGAGAAGGCATTAATGGATAGTTATAAACCATGGGGACTAGATAGAAATACGTTTCTAATGCTCCTACACCTGAGTCAACTGACCTGGATTATTATTCCTGGTGCAGGCTTTGTATTACCAGTCATTATGTGGGCAACCACAAAAGATCAGGTTCCAGAGATTGACAGGCATGGAAAGATGATCTTCAACTGGATGATCAGCCTGTTTATTTACTCTATTGTGAGCACTATTCTTATCGTTCTCGGCGTAGGTCTTTTGGGGTTGATCGTGCTCGCTTTAATCAATGTAGTTTTTATTCTTATTGGGGCCATCCGAGCCAATGAGGGCGTTTTTTGGCGCTACCCACTCAGTATTCGCTTTTTTCAATAAGTTATAAGCTCGCCTGGCTCGGACATACATAGCTTAAGTTGTATCCGCACAATTTTAGCGGCTAACAGTCGTCAAACAAAAAAGCCGGGGTTTTCCCCGGCTTTTTTCTAGTCGAAGACTAGAGGTGCAAGCTTCTGCCACTAAATATAAAATGACGGCTTGCTTTGATCATATAGATACAGCGAGCTATTAGTAATAACCTGCAATATCATCTACGATCGGGCCAATTGCGCGGTACGCGTTGGAGATATCAACACCATTTCTTCTTTCACCACAAGGTAAACCATCACAGGCTACCCAATCCGGATCTGAGAAAATATCAAACTGGGTTGTAGTACCGAATACATGCGGATAAGCCATAATCGTGGTAAACCTATTTTGTACACCATGGCCATAGCCATAGGGGAACACACCTGGAGTACCTTGCTGAGCAGTAGAGTGACTCAAGCCCATATTATGACCAAGTTCATGGACGAAAGTGTTGTAGCCACAGTCTACGGCAGTGATGCTATAAGCTTCATCACGGGTAGAGGCATACATAGTACCATTACTACCCTGACCAACCCAGGCGATACCACAAGTTATATAATTACCATTAGTTTCGGCCATACCCAGCAAAATTACCATATCGGCATTTTTTGAGGCGCGCCAGTTCTTATAGCTGCTGCTTGCGGTGATAGTATCGATGTCACTTTCTGTAGGGCGGCGATCTGTAGAGGTTCTCGCTGTACCTACCAAGTTTAGCTGAATATCAACAAGGTTATTTTTAAAAGAATTATTGGCATAAGCAATATACTGATCAATTTTTGCAGAAATATCACCAGTATGAGCTGCCGCTTGATCTGTATATACGATGCCTACATCAACAGTTTCAGCCTGTGCAAAACCGGAAACTGCAGCAGCTGCAACGGCAGCAGCTAAACTTTTTTTGAGACTCATTGTAGTCTTCCTTTTTTATATAATTAATGCATGTACTTTTTTGGCAGCTGCAAAAATTGATCAACTGCCAACATAACATGCTTTTGCACCCTAACCCGCAAAGAAACTATCCTTTTTTTCTAACCTATCGAGAAAATAAACTCTTAATATTTACGGGTTACCTATAGACACATCCCTTGTCGACCTAAAGATTTGAAACTATGCATCTCTCATCTTTAGATTCTTTACAGCTCATCTTCAACTAAAAGATCGCCGCCTTCTAACTTCTTACCTTGGGACGATGGCTTTCTACGTAGATCACCATTTTCTACATGACCCTGAATTAAAGCCCCATTAGGCGCAATCCATGCAAAACCATCTTGTGCCTCCATAGTGTAAGAGCCCGATGGCAGGTTCAACTGAGCATAAACCACATCCTTTCCTAGCGTTATTGTGGCCCCAAAGAGGCGTGCATGCCCCGGAAAGTTTAATTCCAAGCTTTTGTTTCCACTCGCGTGCTGTTGAATACTTCCCACTTGAGCATCGTAGTCACCTTCCACTCCAGGAAGATCCATATCAACATATTCGCCTATCTCTAAATTCCTTAACATATCCACATTAAGCTCAAGATAAGTTTCACCCTTGAGATCTTTTGGTAGGCGACCATTTTCATGAAGTACCTGCTTGGCTAGCTCTGACTCTTCCCAAAGAATATTTTCAACTTCTTCCAGAGGCTCATCCATTGCAGATGCCTCACCTTCAACAACTTCATCCAAAGTGTCTTCTACAGGAAACCTATCAATAGCCAGTTTAGGCTCTGGAATTTTTGCGACCTGTCTTTCAGTATTAGACTGCCCTTTAGACCAAAAATAATATCCAGCCCCTAGTAAGATCACCAAAACAGGAAATATCAACTTCTTCACAGCTCACTACCCCAACATTCATTTATTAAAATAACACTCCCGAAACCCCCAAAGCTTCAGAAGAAAATTTTTTCTCGCAATATCAACCAGAAAAGGTTACTTCCAGACATTCTCGCTATCGCCCAGACTCAGACGAAGAATGGTATCAAGACCTCAAAATATTTTTTTGAAAACACTTCACAGATAAGAAAAATAAACAAATGACCGCAACTGAAGTCGACAACAAAATCATAAAAAACTGCAAACCTCATCGCAACCAACAAGTATAGGTCCTTAAAAATATTGAGAAGTTCATCCACTTGACGAACTTAAATGGTTATAAAGTTATAACCAAAAAAAGATGCGATAAATTGCACCAAAAGATAAAAAAGACACCTGCAGAATAAGCCAACCAAAAAGCTAAAGAACAAAAAAAGGGAGGGCAAAGCCCTCCCCAAAACAATGGAGTTAACGGTCAATAACTTCTCAATAGATCAAGAGAGTAAAAGTAGATTAATAATAGCCAGCTACATCATCAATAATCGGCTCCAATGCTCTGTGAGCATCAGCCCGATCCCTCTGGCCACACGGAAACCCGTTGCAGATTTTGTCTGGATCAGAAAATGTATCCAGCCTTACAGCTTCACTTCCGAATGCTGATGGGTACGCCATAATAGTGGAGAAGCTGTCATTTACACCGTAGCCAAGCCCCCAGTAGTAAACAAAACCATTGGTATCACCTTGTGTGCGAGAGTGAGCCAACCCCATGTTGTGGCCCAACTCATGAATAAATGTAAGGTCAGTACCCCCACAATCAACTGCGGTCATACTATAAGCCAAGCGCTTGGCACTAGGGTGCATAACACCGTTACTACCATATCCGGGCCAGGCTACTCCACAGCGGGTACCTTTAAAAACCCCATTTTCCCAAACTCTTTCTCCCTTACCTAGCAGAGCAACCATATCGGCTTCAAAAAGCTGACGCTGCACCCCAACTGGGCCAGGAGCAACTTGCGCAACCTCATCTAGGGTCCCAATACCCTCTTCAAAGGCCTCAGTTAAACCAGAAAATTCTGTGAGGTTGTCTCCATTAATGAGGAGGTCCTCCTTGGAATACTCTCTTGAGTCTACCAATTCCAGCTGAATATCCAGACCATTATTTTCGTAGATGCGGTTAGAGGTACTGATCAGATTATCGACCATTACGGAAATATCCCCGGTATGCTGAGCCGCAGGATCGGTATACCAAACCGCAATTTTTATCGTCTCCGCACTTGCCACCCCAGAGATTGTAAGAGCCGTTATTGCGGCAGCCAAACTATTTCTTAGCTTCATAGCAGTTCCTTTTATTATTAAATTATTTACCCCAATCTTTGCAATTCGACCAATGAAACCGGTTACATTCTTAGCCGCACTGACCAAATCACAAAATTTACTTGCCCTAACTGGAAAATAGATTACTCCCTGCTCTCTTCTCCACCTGTAAAAGCAATCGCCTCTGGCAGTAACAGGCACCTCAAGCAGCACTCCCTTTGCTGCTAGCCGGGTCAGAAAACTCCTGCCCTAACATTAGATAAATTCTTATTTTAGTTTTACCTCTTCCTCCAAGTGGCTCCTGGTTAAATCTTTTTTCGAAGCCACCCAGGCATAATTTCCCTGCGCCTCTAGGGAGTATGAGCCTGAAGGCAATGTTAAATTGCCATATACCGAGTTTTTGCCAATTGTGAAATTTACAAAATACACGCTGCCATAACCGGGCAAATTCATTTGCACACTTTTATTTCCACTGGCATGCTCCTGGACTTTATCCACCTGGGCATCGTAGCTTCCCTCCACTCCAGGCATTTCTATATCAACATAGTCTCCGATAGATAAATTCTTCAGAGCCTCTACATCGACCTCAAGATATGTCTCTCCATTTAAATCGATCGGCAAGCGTCCTGATTCACGTAAAATCTGCCTTGCGACATCCGATTCTGCCCACATCAAGGCACTATCAGGGTTCGCCTCTTGCTCTTGGGCGGAAGGCATCTCTACCACTTCTTCTGTAGATTTAGTTTCAGTTGGAACAATTTTCTTGGAGGGAGGTGAGACTGGTTTTTCAGTAATCGGTTGTGGGCTATCTGTTTGACTCTTTGCCCAGAAAAAATACCCCCCCGCACAAAGGAGAGCAATCAGTGGAATTATTTTTCTCATTAGCTTCTCACTGCAAAATATTTATGCTAGCTCAGAAAAAAACTCAATGGTGCTGATTACTTAATGAGCTACAGCAAAACCGAGACTTAACCTTTCCTAACATGGACCACTATGCTGAGACGCTTAATGCTAATTTCCACGCAATTAATTTTTCAGAATTATTTCACAAAAATGTCATCCCTGTATGGGTAGCCTGTGAGTGTTCTCTGACTTTACCTGCTGGATACGAAAAAATATCGACAGGTTCCTGAAAAATGACAACAACATTAGCTCAAAATTTTTTCTGCCAAAAAAGAAAAAGCCAGCAACGCTGGTAAGAATTGCTGGCCTTAACTGATCAAAAAGTGACTTTAGGATTGGCTTTTATTGCCAAGGGTAATACCCAATGCCTAGGCATGGGTCACTCGCTGCCCTGCCCCCTCAAAAAAGCGCTCAAAAAATACGCTAATAAATCCAGTGATAACAATTGCCAACAGTAATAACCACAAGAAGTCCTGGGGCTTGTCCTGAGCTGTGGGCTCTTTTACTTGTTCTAGTTTCTGCCCACTAACTTGCTGAGACGCGGGAGCGCTGGCAGCGACATTATCTACCGTCTGGCCACTCACAAGCGGGGCAAGACCAAATCCAAGGGCCTGCTGATTCACAAAGTCAGTAAATTTCTCATTGTCTGTTGCTACGTCGTGCTGGTTGGCGAGCTCGGTGTAAGTCTCCACCATTTTCCTTAGCGTTTCTGCATCGGCAGGCCAGTAGCCTTTGCGCACAGCCTCCAGCATACGCTCCAGCATTTGTGCCAGGGCTTCCGCATTGTGCTCCTCAAAGAACTCACGCATATCCATTTGGTATTTATCCTCCACGTAGACCTCAAACATCTCCTGCCATTGGTCGTCGCGGATGGTTTCCGGAGTCATCACCTCCCAGCCCCACATGTTGTTCACGCGATCCAGGATTGCCGTTGCGCCGGCATAGCCGGATTCCTGCATCGCCTCAATCCAACGGGGATGGAAATAACGGCTACGCATTTCCTGATTGACAAATTCTCCCAGGGTCTGGGTTTTAATGTTGTCCTTGCGACGCAAGTTGGAGACATACATTTCGGGTGTCTTACCGTCGAGATTGCGCACCGCAAGCCCCATACCACCAAAATACTGGAAAGGGTCGTCATTAGTCATCATTGCGTAGAGATTGGTGGAGCGCGAGAATATCACTCCATCGGTACCGGAAAGCACCTTGCTATAAAGTGCAACATTGCGCTGGTCCTCGCTCCAACGGGATTCATCCTTACCGTAGGCAAACCCCATGCGGCGCATATACAGATCGGCCAGCTTGTCGTCTGTCTCCCAGCTGTCGGAAGCCAGGCTGGCACCATTCAAGCCGGTACCGTAATTGCCACTTTCATTGGAGAAAATGCGTACAGAGGAAAGATAGCGGGCATCTTCTTCGGAACTGCCTTCTTCCTTTAGTTGCTTTAATAAGGCCTGGCTGTGGCGATAAACAAAGTTGTTCTCCTCCTTCATCTGCGCCACTTTATCGATGGCTTCCGCCAGCCACAGCATCACATTAGGGAATGCATCGCGGTAAAGGCCCGTAGCAGAGATCACCACATCGATACGAGGGCGCTTTAGCTCTGAATAGGGAATCACCTCAGTTCCAGTAACATTGCCCTGCTGATTCCATTTGGGCTTGAGACCCAGCGCATGCAGTATTTGCGCTTCCAACGCCCCCTGGTGACGCATCGTCTCCAGGGACCAAAGGGAAAATGCCAGCTTATCCGGGAAACGGCCGTGTTTTTCCCGATAGTCGGCAATGGTTTGTTCCATCAGTTGCACGCCGGCCTCATAAGCCTCCTTGGACGGCACCTTGGCAGGGTTGAATCCAATCAGGTTGCGACCGGTAGGCACTGCCTGCGGGTTGCGAATAGGGTCACCCCCATAGCTCACCGGAATGTACTCACCGTCGAGCGCCAGCATCAGGTTTTGCAGCTCAGCGATACCGGCAAAGTTATCGGCATACTCCCGGCCCTGCTGCAGGTAATTTTGCAGCTCTTCAGAAAGTTCCGGCAATTGGTGGCCAGCCAGGTAGGCATTTAACAGCTGATAACCCGGCTGTGCTTCCAAGGCGACTACATTGCGTTCATCCAGCACCTGATCCTGCGGCAAACCCAGGCCCTGGTCGCTCTCATATTGGCCGGCGGCGGAGATAAAGTTTTCACCCAGCATTTGCAGCATGGTGCTGGTGAGATGCTCTGACTTGGGCAGCTGACCAAAACGATGGATACCCAGTGGCTGGCTCATTTCAGCCAGTTGGGCCAAGTGGTCCTGAAGACGACTGAGCTGGCCATCGAAATCAGCTTGCAGGGTTTCAGCGCTGATTTCTAAATCCTTGAGCATATTCAGCTTGTCCGCCAGGGCGATAATGCGCTCCTGGGTATTCAGCCGGGTTTGCCCTTCTTCCAGTATCAGGTAATTACCAATCAACTCAGAGAGTTCAGCCACTTCGGCGTAAAGACCCGCTTTAGCGAAGCCCGGAGTCAGGTGGCTGATCATGGTCGCGCGGCCGCGACGCTTGGCCTGCATGGCCTCGCCCACATTATCGATAATGTAGGGATAGAACACCGGGATATTGCCCAGGGCCAAATTTGGCGCGTCGTACACAGAGAGTCCACGCTCCTTGCCCGTTAGCCACTCCTGGGAGCCATGAGTGCCCAGGTGAATATAGGCATCGGCCCCGAAAGTTTTGCGCGCGTAAAGATAAACCGCCAGATAAGCATGATTTACCGGCGTTTTCATATCGTGATACAGGGAGGAATGGTCTTTGGCATTCTCCGCGCGCACCCCCTGTGGCAGAACAATCAAGTTACCCAATGTCATACGTGGGATTACGAACGCCCGCTCACCGTTATGATCTGCCAACATGGCGTTATCTTCCGGATTACCCCAGCGATCCACAATAGGATCGCGCACAGAAGCCGGCAAACGATTAAACCAATCGACGTATGTTGAAAGTGGCATCCAGTCCGCCAAACCTTTATCAATCAGTGCAGCACTCTCTTCACGGCGATAATAGGGGCGCAGCAATTGGCCGGCCCAATCGATTAGGGTCTTGGAGTTCTGCTGTTCTATTTGATAGCCACGCTCCGTCATGGCTTTGGCGATAGACTCAATAGAAGAAGGGACATCGAGGAAAGCCGCACCAATATTCTTCTCACCGGGAGGGTAGTTCCAGATAAAGGTAGCCACTTTTTTCTGGTTGTTTTTTTTGTAGCCAAGAGAGGCGTGACTCCAGGCGCGTTCCACCAACGCATCGAGCTGGTCTGTCATTACAACCTTATTGCCACTTTCACTTGCGGCAACAATTACCGGATCGATACTACCGGTGTCTTCAGGCATCACCAGAAAGAATGGAGTTAACGAAGGAGAGACCCCACTATTATCGGCAAGATAATCCGCTTCACTGCCCTCGGTATAGTTCAGGGCATGAATCACCGGGACACCCAACTTTTCGAACTCCGCGCGACGTTTACTTACATAATGGAGGGAGCGGTAATTGATCATCAGATCAACACGCGTTTGCCCCGCTTCGTCTTGCAATAAATCCGGATAGGAAAGTGGCAGATCCTCACCTTCAAAGAAAAAGGCAAAAGCCTTAGCACCTTTTTCTTCCAGGCCAGCCAAGATGGCATCTACAACCTGCTGCTGCTCGTAATCCACGACTGAGCGATGGATAGCCAGACCTATAACCGGCTGCTCTGCGGATACCTGCAGCCAATTAAAGAAATCCCCTTCGCTGTCAGTCACCAGGTTTGACAGACGCGGATGATAAAAACCCACTTTAGGCACAATAATTGGGTCAACTACAGACTGCTCAGAGAGGCCAAAGACGTTGGAGGAGAGGAACTGCATTAAGTGCCGGTAGTTCTGACGCCCAGCATTATTGAAATACGCAGCGATGGATTGGTGCTGTTCAACAGTCAGCCCCTGGTTCATGGAGGCGTTATCGACATCTCCCAGGGAAAGCACAGGCACTTTGGGGAACTGGGTTAACAGCGGCTGGTATTTTCCAAACATAAATTGGGAGAGTGCCGGATTGATACCGTCAAGCATCACCAGGCTGGAGGAACCCCAGGCCTGCGCTATTTGCTCTTCACTCTTCCCTTTACTGTTAAATATCTCCAGGGTAAACGGCTGGTCCGCAGCCAAATCAGATAACAGCTCCCCCTTGGCTTTCGCGGTATGGCTGGACATCATCAGCAAAACTTTGGGTTTATCGTTAGCCTGCACCATCATCGTAGTGAAGGCTATTACGACGAAGCATGCCAATTGCATACAAACCTTCTTCAACATGACTATTTACCCCCTACAGCCTTGTCTTTTGCGGACTCTTCTTTTCCTTCCGGTACATAGACCAGGCTGCCGTCTGCCATCTGGTAAGCAACACCAGCGCGAGTGCCCTCTCCGGAACCAATTTCACCAGTGGATTTGTACTGCTTAATTTCTTCCCCATCTTTTACGATGACTTCCATATTGGGCTCACCGGCATTTTTGATGACTGTGACCTTTTCATTGGAAAACACGTTTAGCGGGTTTTGTGCGATAGCGATAAGCAGTGCAGCAATAATCACCAGAAAAACATCAATCAAGTTAACCGCACTCAAAATCGGGTTGAGCTCTTCATCTTCATCCAGGAAGCGCATTAAGCAGCCTCCTTCAATTTGCGAATGTTAATTAGCTCAGCAGCAAACCAACGCTTCTTTACCGAGGCCGGCCAGAAGGTCAGGGTAGAAATTGCGAGGCCCCAGATCACAGCAGCAAAAGCGATAATCAGGTTTTCACTGATCCCCTGGATATTGCCATCGGCCAAGGCTCGCAACGCCGGCCCCATCGGGATCATGGTGGCGATCAAGCCCAACATGGGGGCAATGCGTGTAGCCATACGCAGCATCTCCAACTTTTTCAGTGCAAAAACTTCCAACTCGTCATCACATGCCAAAGGGTGTCGCACGTAATAGTTGTGCACCTGATAGCCTGGCAGCTCCTCTTTCCGACCTTGCTTTAAGGCCAAGCTGTAGGTGCCAGCATTGCGGCGGCGCAGCAGCCATAGGGAGAGAAAGCGTCCCGTTGCGTAAAGTGCGTAGATAAAAAGAACCAGAATCGCCAGCAATACCGGGGCCATAAACAAATCAGCCACATCGGCCATCAGGTTCTCAATTATCGAAATATTCATTACAAGTCTCCTCAGCCCAGCACTTTCGCTCTGTATTAATGGCCGCGGAAACTAACGGAACTCCCTATCAACGTCAAATTTAATCTAATTGATAGTGATTCGCATTTAGCTTTACATTAAGAAAATCATCCCTATAATCCTCCTCAATCGGCGACAGTGGTGAGCAACTAACCACTGCCGACCAACAAGAGCAGAAGTACAGAAATTACCTCAAGGACAACACCATGAAACTTCGCCCAATTGCAGCGGCCATACTGGGCCTGGCTTCCGTCGCTAACCTGCATGCCGAAACTTCAGGTTCAGCAGCCAACAGCGACCTGGAACTGATTGTGGTCAGCGGCCGCGCGGAAAAGCCGCTGAAAGATGTCGCAGGAAGTGTTTCTGTTGTCACCAATGAGGACATCGAACAGCTTCAGCTGAACGATATGAATCAGCTGTTCCAATACGAGCCCGGAGTTGAAGTAACCGGCGCCGCCGGCAGTGCACAAAATATCCTGGTACGCGGCATGGGTGGCGACCGGGTACTGATTATCAAAGACGGTATGCGGGTTAACGAAGGCTATGGAGCCAATGGTAAAAATGACATCGTGGGCCGCGGCTTTATTGAAATAGATACCCTGAAACAGGTAGAGGTGGCCAAGGGCGCTGCGTCTTCTTTATACGGTTCTGACGCGCTTGCCGGCATCGTGGTATTCACCACCAAAGATGCCAGCGACTACTTAAAGGACGGAGAGCAATTCGGCGGTGCGATCAAAACCGGATACACCGGTATTACCACTCAATCACACATCTCCCCTACCCTGGCTCTGCGCACCGGCAACTTTGAACAACTACTGCATACCACCTTCCGCGATGGAGAGGAGCAACAAAATTTCGACGAAAGCCAGGCCCCCTTCGAAATTGAGTCAAAGAGCCTGCTTTACAAGGCCAAGTACAACCTTGGTGGTGAGGACTTTGTCAGTTTCAGCATTGATCACTGGAATCAGGAAAGCACCGGCGACAGCGCCGACGGCCTGCTTCACTACTTCCGCGGGCTGGCCGATTACGGCTACAGCGTCGTCAAGGAAAAATCAATCTCCGATAAAGAGGTCCGCGCTTACCAACTGCGTTACCACAGCGAGACTCCCAGTGCAGTCTATGACCAGCTGAATATTAGCCTGTATAAAAACGAATCCGAACAGCAAGATGAGCAGTATGGCCAGCTGGACATCAATGCCCCTATGTTTGGAGTTTTTGAAATCCGTGATATGTGGGAAACTGGCCTTTATAGCCAAGATACTATTGGCTTCCTCTCCAATGCCAGCAAGACTCTGAGCGAGACCCACACGCTGGGATACGGCCTAGACCTGGAAAAAACCGAAAGCCGTCGTACCCTACTCCAGTACCGTGAAGTGGCTGGTACATCCACAATGAATATCCCAACAGAAAAGTTCCCAGAAAATGCAGTCTCCCGTGCGGGATTATTCCTGAACGATGAAATGACTTTTGCCAATGGACTGCTGATTGTAACCCCAGGGGTACGCTACGATTGGTACGAAATGGACCCCGGTGGTGCAGAAAAAGCTGACGGTACTCCTTTTGCCACGATTGAGGAGAGCAACCTCTCCTTCAATCTGGGAGCCCTCTACAAAATCAACTCTCGCTTGTCTGCCTTCATCCAATACGGCCAGGGTTTCAAAGTACCAGCCTACGATCTGGCATATATCGAGCACTATAAACAGCCAACTTCTACTTATGCTTACGAGGTATTACCGGCTGATGATCTGTCTCCAGAAACCAGCGACTCTTTCGAACTAGGCTTGCGTGGACACCTGGGCCCCATTGCCTTCAGCGCTGCCGCCTTCACTACCGAGTATGATGACTTCCTCCAAACTGAACTCATAGACAGCGAAACTTTCTTCAACAACGATGGCAGTTTCTCGCACGTGTTTGAGCAATACCAATACCAAAACATAGACTCAGTGACGATCAAAGGAGTGGAGCTGAGCGCAAATTGGTACCTATCTCCAGCGTTCGAGCTATTTGCTAATGCCAGCTATCAACGCGGTGAAAACGATACCACCGGCGAATACCTTACCAGTATCAGCCCGCTTTCCGGTGTCGTTGGTGCCAGCTACACAGGCGCACAACTTTCCAGCCAAGTACTAGTGCGCTGGGCAGACCGCATGGAACATGTCAATGAAGGCGAAACAGGGACTCCAGGCTATGGCTCTGTAGATTGGACACTGGGCTACCAGCTGATGGAGCAGATGTCTCTCAACCTGGCCGTCAACAACCTGCTCGACAAGGAGTATGTGTCCTACCTAAATGTTGCTGGCTGGGATGAAGACAGTGATATCTACGTAAACTCTGCTCCGGGCCGTACTTTCTCTGCATCCATTAAGTACGATTTCTAAGTTATTAATCCGGCTAATTTGTGGATAGCCGGATTGATACGACGCAAGGAAGCGTCGTCGCTGGTCACGGCCAGCAAAGCCCCTGAAATACAAATCACTTTGCGCTTTTGCGCAATTTCAGAGGCTGAATCAGGTAGGTCACGGACGACCTTTTTTTGACTAGCGGAGAACGCACCCTCCTTTTCTCATACTCTCCTATAAGTCCCTTGCGGCCGCCCCCATGCGGCCTTTTTTTATTCTGCTGCATCAATAGAATATTTATCTGCGGAAAAAATTAACTAAGAGGCTTAATATCAGGCTGACAATAATCATCGAGACAACTGGAAAATAAAAACGAGTGCGGCTAGATTCAATACGAATATCCCCCGGCAACCGGCCAAACCAGTTAAATAGCCAGGGGGCAAAATGCAGCGCTATACCAACGACTATCAGGACCAATCCAGTAATTATCAACCAGCGTGACATATCTCTCCTCTCATTTTGCTCTATTCAATTGACAAGAAGAATTTATTTACCCCACTAACCCCCTTGAGCACTCAGGATTAGGCAGCTACCATAAGTGACCAACTGACTCTTAGTGAGGCAATGAACGAGAAAGAATTCCTTTCCGCCTACGACAAGGGCAACTTTGAAGCCCCTCTAGTTACCGTAGATGCCGTCTTGTTTACTTATCAAGATAGTCAACTCAAAGTTTTGCTGGTAGAGCGCTCCAATCATCCCGAACAGGGAAAATGGGCGCTGCCGGGCGGTTTCATTTCCGAGAGCGAAGATAAGACCCTAGAGGATACGGTCACCCGAAAGCTCAAGGAGTAAACCGGAGTTGTTCCCCCTTTTGTTGAGCAGCTAGCTACCTTTGGTGGCGGCTCCAGAGATCAGCGGGGCTGGTCTGTAACCATTTGTTACACTGCTCTGATCGCTCATCAGGCCTGTGAAAGCGAATTAGAAACCATCTCCGATGTCGCCTGGCTGCCTATCGAAAAAGTTAAGAAAATGAACTTGGCCTTTGATCATCTCAAAATTATTAATAAGGCACATGAGCGTCTATTCAAAAGGCTCTTTACAGTATTATCCCAGCCTACGCACTGCCAAAGAAATTCACTCTACCCGAGCTTCAACAGGTGCACGAAGTCATTATCGGCAAGCCACTGCAGAAAAAGTCCTTTCGCAGAAGGATTGAGCAGGCAGATCTTCTGATAGATACCGGTAAAAAACGTACTGAGCGAGGTCGCCCGGCCGCGTTGTACAGTTTGCGGCCAGGTTCAGGGAAACATACTTTCGTGCGGAATCTGGAGCAATAGCCCTGCCCCATTGTCCCTAACTTTATTTAGCAATCACTCTCAAGCAGGTATAAGAAGGATTTTATAGGTGAATATTGAAACGCTAGACAAGGTAAAAGGCTGTTTAGTCGGACTCGCATGCGGTGATGCTGTGGGCACCACGTTGGAGTTTAAGTACAAAGGGGAATTCACTCCTTTATCAGACATGGAAGGTGGAGGACCATTTGGATTAAAAAAGGGGCAATGGACCGATGATACCTCCATGGCGCTCTGCCTGGCCCACAGTTTACTCCAGAAAAAAGGCTTTAGTGCGACTGATCAGATGAATCGTTACTGTAACTGGTACCAATATGGGTATATGAGCTCTACGGGTAAGTGCTTCGATATTGGCTCAACAGTTTTATCCGCATTAAATCGATATCTGCAAACAGGTGATCCTTTTAGTGGTTCAACATCTACTCGCTCGTCAGGTAATGGTTCACTCATGCGCTTAGCGCCAATTCCCATATTTTTTCTTCAACAACTTCGGATGCCATTTATTTCGCAGGGGAAAGCTCCAGAACCACTCATGGCTCGGACGAATGCATCGAAAGCTGCCGACTCCTCTGTAATCTTATACTTTCCATATTTATTGGCATCAATAAAAATGAGCTTCTCGCCTCTATCGAACAAACTCCAACTAATGAAAAAGTAAAAACCATTGCCAGTGGGCAATTTCTAGACCAGCACTATGAAGAGTTAACCGGAAGTGGTTACGTTATCGAGTCCCTAAAATCGGCGCTTTGGTGTTTTTTCAATACCAATAGTTTTCGGGAAGCCATTCTTTTGGCAGCCAATATTGGCAACGATGCTGATACAACAGCAGCCATTTGCGGACAAATAGCCGGAGCTTACTACGGAGTTTCTGGAATACCTGAGGAATGGGCCCAGCAAATCTCTTTATCGGAAGAAATTCACACCTTGGCAGAAGATCTCTATAAGGTTGGGCTATCAGTCGCCAATGAATGGTAAAGCCGGTATAAGCCGGCTCTTGAACGCGATGTAATAAGAAGAACTCAGATAGCTGTTGCCAGCATTCCCTCCTGTGTGGGCATTTCTGCCAGTAAGCGGATGGCCTCAAAATCCTGATCGACCAACAGCTTGCCATCGCGAAATACCGGGCGAAGCTGATTGATACACTCTCTTAACTGCTGCTCGCTAATCGTTTGGTACTGGCCATCGTGAGCGCTTCCATAAAACTATATTACAAGAGTTCTACCAACCATCGTTGCGACGAAAGATCTATGGATCAATAGAAGACCTACAAAAGGATCTAGACGAATGGCTCGTATATTACAATAATGATCGAACTCATCAGGGTAAAAAGTGTTGTGGTCGCACACCGATAGCAACCTTTGAAGAGGGTAAAAGTATCTGGAAGGAGGAGCTCGTAAACTGAATTTGACCTGACAGAGCACCTTCTGAAAAACCGGTGACTGTCAGATCAAGTCTGAACTACAACAGATTAATAATTTGATATGTTTATTTATCTGTTAATTTTGAGCGTTACCGTTACCGTTACCGTTACCGCCACGAGGAGGTTCTGAAATTTCAAGTACCGTCCAATTTTTTGCTAGGAGTTGACTTTGTAAAGTTTCATTCTCATTTCTGACGTAGGCATCGGGCCCAAACCTTAGATGGTCGGGTCCAACTGGATAAACTATGAGTGCCCCCGTGTTAGCATAGGTGCTTAAAGAAGTGGCCATTTGGGTGTTTATCTTTGGCGCATTTCCATTTTGTCCATATCTAGGATCATAACGCCTTCCTTGTTCTGCAGAAAAACGGTAGGGCTGAGCATCAGTATTTAGACGATAGCCTTGATCAGCAAGCTCAGCGCTAATTGCACCTCTCAAAGAAGGGTCGTATGTAAGTAGGTTTTGATCACCAATTAATGATAATTGTTTCTGAGCCCCAGCATTGGAATAGAGTCTATCATTAACTTCAATAGGTTCTTCAACTGCTACCATCATGTCGGGAACATTTAAAATTGCAGTTGCAGTATTTTTTGCAGCTGCTCTTATATCCTGAGATTGTGCGCCATGCCTTTCTCCCATTATAAGAAGTGCACACATGTCTCCTTCATGATACATAAGTATTGGAGGTGGCATTTGAAAGTCGGCTCCAGTGTCCTCTATTTGTGCGAACGAATCGCTCATTGTGGCGACCACATAAATATTGTACTGATCTATTGCACTCCAAATTGCGCGAGCATGGGGTAATTGACTAAGTTGTGTTACTGGCATCATTAATTCCTATCTTAAAAAATTACAGAGGGTTCAATAAGCTACATTGACATAGCTAGCAGAAGTCTAGGGCTAACTAGAAAGGTTTTTTGTCTTTATGTTTCTCCTTTTTGTATACTCTTGGCATTTACTTTGTATCTTAATCCTTAGCCTGATTACATATACATTTATTTCATGGTGAACAGATCAAGCATTGGAGAAGCCGCTAACGAGAAGTGTAGAAAAAAAGATTAACCAAGCCCTCTATCCAATCAATCGTCGCCCATCTAAATTTCTGAAGATTTTTTCTAGAGAACTAGAATTATCTCAATATATAAAAATTTGGTTTCTTATAAGCGACCTTAAATCACAGCCAAATGGCCGAAATGAAATGGCTGGAAGCGGCCGATAAAAATCGCAAAATCATAATCTGGCTGCATTGCAGCAAGCTCCTTGCTGTGTTTTCTCTCCCCGGTCTCTCCAGGAAACCCCACGAGTTATTGCCCTTTAGTCACTAAAAATCAGCTGGAGCGCTATGTTAACGTTTATCACTCTTTTGATGGACCATCTCAAGAGCATACTGATAAGCTTCTCTGACATCGTCTTTTAGTGAGTTGACACCTATACCACTTAATACTTCCTTATAGCTGGTATTGGATGGATTCTGAAGCCACTTCATCATCACACTATTTTTTAACATGATATTGCTAAGTCTTTCATCCCTTAACGAGTCAGATTTTCCTTGTAAAATGTGAATTCCTTGTAGCTCTACCGCGTTTCTCACAATTTGCTTGGAAATATTACTCACATCCGGCTGAAAAGTATTTTTTGTCTGATTACTCATTATCTTCTCCTTGCCCCTTTATTTGGTCATCCATCTCAAAGCCTGTAGTTGATATATCCGAAAAGGATTTTGTCAATGCATCGTTAACTTCTCGGCAGATAGCCATGATTGACTGCTGTAGTTCTTCACCCAAGTCAACATCGGTGCCTTGACTGCTAATCAGTTTATCCAGCTGCTCTTCAAAATCCGGGGGGAGGTAACTTTCTCTTGTAGGTTTTGTATTAGGCATAAGTTGAAATCCTTAACGCATGAACATTGAAAGCAACAGCATCAAGAAACTCTGAATCACAGCCACGATCAACTGTATGTGTGCAACGATAATTATCAGCAGGAAGATGAGGTTGAATGGTTGGGTCAACCATTTCTGAAAAGCTTTCCCGGCAACTGTAGAGGTTTGTAAGGCTGTATCCCTTACATGATCGGCTGCACTTTGAACCAAAAAAGAGGAAGACATACGCTTCCCTTCTTTTGCTGCCCCCCCCTCGTCTTTCATAAAATTACAAATCAACTATTTTATTTAGCTGCTTAGTCATCAACAACATACGCTGGTTACGCGCATTGACTTGATCTTGCAGCGTAGTTTCCACAGCGCTATTGATGGAACGCTGCAAGTAAGCACTAGACATCACATCAATCAGCCTCCCCTTCCCTGCGGAGAGCTCCCTAAGCGTTGGTGTATCATCATCCTTTGCCATCTGTTCATCCTTTCAGACAGTAAATTAGAAGGTATCTTTAAATGTGCGCGCCCCAACTGCCGACATTTGCAGGATTGAATTTGCTGTTGCCTGCATTTGAGTTGCGCCGGTATGGGTAAATTCACGTACTTGTAGTTTAGATAGTGCAGACAAATCGCGCAGACCATCTAGATGAAGGCTAAGTGCTGAAGAAGTTGCCATCTGATCAACCACTTTAGTCGCCAGGCGATCTCGGAAAGTATCTCTCATAACTTGCTCCTTTTATTAAGGGGTAGCGATAAACCGCTACCCCTTGAAGGTCAAAAACCTTACTTACCGCCATCCATGATGTAATTTACGGCCTTTGCACCTGCCGCCGCCATTTGCGTCATAGCATTGGAGGTTGCTTGCATTTGTGTTGCACCTGTGTGAGTAAACTCACGAACCTGCAGCTTGGAGAGCGCAGACAGGTCACGTAGACCATCCAGATTCAGGCTTTGTGCTGAAGAACTGGTTGTCTGGTCAGACACTTTAGGGTCAACACGATCGCGATAAGGGGAAGGTTGAATACCGTCTACAGTATTGGTTTCATCAGACATAATTTTTTCCTTTCAATCAGTTAATTAATCAACCCAGTTATTGGGCTATATCACTGTACGGAAAATCCCAATCACTGATAATCGGGAAACTTTTCTCCATCAGCGATTAGATAGCTGTGCAGTATCTTTCTACCCCTCCCCTTTACTACCATTACCCAAAATAGCATTTACCGCAGTGGCGCCAGCCGCAGCCATTTGTGTCATGGCATTGGATGTGGCCTGCATCTGGGTAGAACTGGTATGAGTAAATTCACGTACCTGTAATTTGGAAAGTGCAGACAGATCGCGCAATCCATCTAGATTTAGGCTTTTCGCAGCACTTGAAGTGGTTTCATCAGATACTTTGGGGTCGAGCCGATCCCGGTAAGGCGAGGGATCAATTCCTTCCAAGTTGCTATCAGTTTCATCAGACATGTTTTTTCCTTCTCTTAGAGGGTTGCTAGGTATGTAGCCCGATCACTCTAAACCGCGATTTATAACCAGTTAATCGGGAATTGCTTCCTCCTTTTGGCTCAGCGAGACATCGATAGGCTCCAAGATTTAAACCAAGTCAAGGAGCTATCATGAAGTCATTCAATAAAAGTTGGATTTTCCTTCTCTCAGCAATGATCCTCTCAGGAGTCATTATCTATGCCTGCAAGATCCCGAAGAATCGACTCAACAGTATCCTGGCAATAGATACGTTAACTGTCGCCACACGAATGGATGGGGTGGGCTGTTATTATCATCGTGGTCAGCCTGCCGGGCTGGAATGCGATTTACTACAAGCTTATGCAGAGCACCTGGGCGTAAATATTGAATTCAAAAAAGCGTCATCGATTAAAAAAATATTAACTTTAGTGAAAGAAGGAAACGTAGATATAGCAGCTGCAGATCTTACTCACACCCGCAAACGGGAAAAACAAATAACGTTTAGTCACACATTATTTGAAACACGGGAGGTGCTCGTACAGCGCAAGAAAAAAGCTTTAGCAGTATTCAAGGATCTAAAAGGAAAAACACTCACTATTCATCAAGATAGCGCCTATCTTGATGAAATAGAGGAGAAAGCCCTATCTCAAGAAATTCCCCTGACCTATCCCGGAAGCGCAAAAAACATGACAGCAATCAGAATTGGTTTTGCGGATAAAGCAGTATCAATTCTTGAACTTATTGACGCCGTTAGCATGGGGGAAATAGATTTCACTATCGCCGATGAACATATCGTGAATGGAAGTAATGGTTACAGAAATAACTTAGATACCTCGCTGGTATTTGGGGAAAATCGAAAGGTTGCTTTTGCTTTAACTAAGGATAATGATACCTCTCTCCTAGACGACCTCAACAGTTGGCTGGAAAGTGCTGAGGCCCAGACAATACTCCAGAAATTTCTGAGCCAACCGAACAAGCTAAGAATAGGCTACCAACAAGAATATATCCTACCCAATAACACGCTAAGCCCCTGGGACAAGCTCTTTAAACGCTATGCAATTGAACCTTTCGATTGGGTATGGCTCGCCGCACAAGCATCTACAGAATCCAACTTCAGGCCTAATGCCATATCCCGCGCCGGGGCACAGGGGCTAATGCAGTTAATGCCTGAAACTGCCAATGAAATGGGAGTAAAGGATAACTTTAACCCGGCACAAAATATCCAAGGTGGCTCCAAGTACAATCTGAATCAATATCAACGTTGGATGAATTTACCGAAACGGGATGCCATGGCCTTTACTTTTGCTTCCTATAACGCAGGTGCAGGACACGTCTTAGATGCCCGCCGACTAGCACTGCAGGATGGGGTGAACCCTAACCAATGGTTCTCAACCAGCAACAGCAAAGGAGTTGAAGATTACATCGTACTCTTGCAAAAAGTAGAGTTCTACAATAGTCCAGAGGTAAAATATGGCTATTGCCGCGGCACGGAAACCCGCCATTATGTGCGCAAAATATTTCAGAGAGAAGCCGTTTATCGTTCCCAACTTGAGAGCCTTAAGAAAAACAGTGAAGCAATTCCCGATGATAATACATCACCTCGGAACCACACCATATAAGCTCTGACAATCAGATGAGGAAATGCTCATGAGGGATCAAGACTATCTGGATTTTTATTTCAACTTTGATGGTAACGTAACGCGGCGACAGTTCTGGCTGCTTTTTATAATACCGGTGCTCTGCATTCAGTTTATTACTGGGTTAATATTGGAATATGGCAATTTTAATTTTAGCGATGGAATTTGGAAAACTGCAGAAATATTTATGGCGGTAGTCAGTGTCCCGGTTCAGCTAAGCATAATCTGGGTTTCGCTAACAGTATGCAGCAAACGCCTTCGCAGTTCTGGGCTACCCCGTCGTATGTTGATCGTTGCCATACCAGGCATTGGAGCAATATGGGTTTGCGCAGAGTTATTTTTTGCCCCCAATGCAGCCAGGAATTTAAACAGCGAAAAGTTGCTAGAACCTGAAGACACCTTGTACAACAGACCTGACACTCAGTAGGAAAATAGCGCCTGGCCATCCGCTGGGCGCACTTACATCAAACATTACCATACAGTGCCACCTATCATATCCAGACAACCACCCTCCTAATTAAAAAATAATTTCAGCCAGTTTAAAAAAATTTATTTAAAAACACTGACTCCTCTAAGAAAAAACTACTAAATTCTTAGAGCAACAACACCCCACAAGCATTATTACGGTCCTACATGAAACCAATTTTTAAGACTTAAACTCTATACATCAATGTAATTCACTTACACAGCAAGTGAATTACATCACAATTCAAAAATAAATTTTTATACTCTTACTTTCTATTTATCTCTTTTAATCAAATAAAGACAAATAGAGAATCCTCATAAGCTGTAAAGTAAAGCCTGTACCGCAAAGAAGATAGGGAGCAAAGAAGCCTCAAACACCTATATAGACTTCTCTTCCAATAGAATGATAGAAGGGTATGAGGCATGTGTTTTCAACTCTTGAATGCCACCCCACACCCAATAAACTGACAACTATTCTCTAAAGTGAACATTCTCTCTCATCTTTTAGTATCGCACTACCTATAAATTACGGCTAAAGAGCATAAAGCATCAAAGGATTGACTCCTAGGAGTATGGGCAAACAATACCCCTCTGATAGTTACATCTACATGGTTTTAAGCGGCTACTAACTTTTATCAGCTCCTCTCCCAGACAATTATTTCAAGAGGGCTTGCTTCATAGAACGCCCCTTAAAAGAAGAAAAGTTCAAGTAGAGATCAACCAATGATTAATCCCACCCAACCAAGAAGTATTAAATCATTGACATTTATTGAAAATGTCAATATTCATCATTAACAACGAGCCACCATAGAATGATGAATTAAAGTATTTGGCTATCGGCTAGCAGGTCAATGCCTTTGGGCCCACATATATTTCCTAAATATCTACAAAGATCAAAAAATCAAAATTCAACCCCGGATACTGCAAACTCCGGTGTTACTTTTTCCCACAACTTGTAAATACTACCTTTCCTTTCATCATAAAATCTTTTTTCACTTTCATCCATCCCTAAAAAAATCAAAAGAGCACAAAGCCACACCATAACGCATTGGGAACCATTTCACTCTACGCCAGGGTATATCGTTAATCGTACTCTCGTTGCATGTTATATCTGACAAGGATGACAAAATGCAGCAAGGGAACCAAAACCGCTTTTATAGTGTGGAGATTGATCACAAGAAGCTACCAGATCTGATGCAAGAGCTTATCGAGCTAATTGGCTATAGCGATATGCTTATACTGATAGCTTCTTTTGGAGGGCAGGATGTTTATATCCCTAAATATCCAGAGAGAAGCAAGCTGATAGATATACTACCCATCCAATCCTTGCAAACCCTTAGTGACATCTATGGCGGTACCTATCTCACCTTACCCACATCACGACAAATCGACATTCAGGCACGTAATCGTGAGATTTTACAAGCTTTGCACTTTGGTGAATCTCGATCAGCAGTTGCCAAAAGGTTCGGGCTTGGGGTAAGGCAAGTGGCAAATATAAAAGCAACTGCTAAACACAACAATCGTCACTAAGACAAAAGTATTAAAATAGTTTTGTTTGAAATAAAAATATAAAGAGCTGCTTAACACGTTATTTCTATCTCAACAAATAACAACCCTAACTAGTAGATATGGCTTATTATATAGCGTAAAACTAAATTATTAGTCGCCTGAGTAACAGCTATTCACCAATGAAAGGAAAAGCAACAGGCTTTCTTTAACTTCAGCCTGTGCCGGTAGCCATTACTCCTTGGTTGATACATGGAGTACATGTATGCTTGCTTTCAAAAAGAAGGGAGTTAACTTCTTTGTTTAGCCTCAATGAGGCTGGGGTAGGATCCGCTGAAACATCAGATTTCCTTGAGAAGAACTCTTTAAGAGTTGCTATAGCCTGCTTGACTATTAAGGCCTGTCAATGTAGATCTTAAACCCCAGAAAATGAAGGCCATAGCATTAACATAGGTATTACATAGCACGCTCAATTAAAATACCGCTTAACCATAAAGCCTATAAATTCCAATTACATATCCTGAACAACTCCCCCCCTTAGCTATTTTTTTCACCAAAAGAGCTGCTATTCCCCCCCGTTATCTGCTATTCATTGACACCCGTCTACTCCCACAAGTCAAAAGTATTTTGGCGCCACATCAGCTAATTTCACTACCATTATCACAATCTCGATATAAGTAGAAAGCGGAAAACCTAAAAAATTTTGAGTAAACTATTCTCCTACTACTTTTAGCTGATAGGCTGAAATGGTTGATTATTTCACTATTGAATTTTTACAAAATAAAAAATAGTTCAGTATAGACTAGGTACCACTAAGAAAGAGACTCTTCATGCAATGCGTAGTGCTCATTGCACTGGGCAAATCGATATTGTTGTCAATAGCCCTATTGTTATACTGTTCGGCACACCCACCTACCCCAGGGGTCGCCTAAAGTGAGAAGGGTTTCTTTTTATACAACATTATTAGCGTTCACTTGCACAATCATCTCTGGTGTAAGCTCTGCTGATACTTTTCTTTCCCGGGGCGCGATCCCCGTGATAGACAAAATTAAGATTAGTAAGGTGACAGGCCCTATTCCATATCCATGGGGTATAGCCTTGCTCCCTGATGGCACTCTAATCATCACTCAGCGAGATGGTAAGTTACGCACCATAAGCAACAATACCCTTTCCGAAGCTATTGATTTTCCAGCGCAGGTTTTCTTTGAGGGGCAAGGAGGGCTTCTGGATGTAATTGCCAGCCCAAACTTTGACAAAGACCAGCTACTTTATTTTAGTTACGCTAGTGGCAATACTGAAAGTAACCGCCTAACTATTGGTAAAGGAAGGTGGCAAAGTGGCCAGCTGGTGGACTTTCAAGAGATATTCAAGGCAGCTCAAGGTAAAAAGAATAGTGCACATTTTGGTTCGAGATTTGCCTTTCTCCCTGACGGTACCCTGCTGGCCAGTATTGGGGACGGCGGCAATCCCCCACAGGATTTTCTCGACATCTTTGCCCGTGAGCAGGGACAAAATCTACAAACACACTTTGGCTCAATAATCCGTATTGGCCCTGATGGCTCAGTACCTGATGACAACCCCTTTGTAAATACCAAAGGCGCCCTCCCAGAGATTTGGAGTTTTGGCCACCGCAACCCTCAGGGGCTTGCTATCGACCCTGAAAGCCAGGTTATCTGGTCCTCAGAGCACGGTCCTGCAGCTGGAGACGAATTAAACCAAGTCCAAAAGGGCGCTAACTACGGTTGGCCCAGGGTGACCTTTGGTAGGGATTATCGGGATGGATCCAATATCTCTTTCAAAATTGCCAGCCCGGAATTTACCTCTCCGTTCCTTGCCTGGATTGATACCCATGCCCCCGGCGGCCTCACCATTTATACCGGCACAGCATTTCCACAGTGGCGTGGTCACCTCCTTTCCGCTGGTTTGGTCACCCAAGACCTGAGGGTAATCAATCCACAAGGGGATCCGCTGAATATTGAGAAAAGAATTGTCATCGGTGAGCGGGTTCGAGACGCTGAAATCGGAGCAGACGGCAATCTCTACATCATCACCGATGGACCCCAGGGCCATTTACTTCGTATAGAACCCGATCAGTAAGAAGCCCCCTACTCCCACACTCATTAACCCAGTAGCCATTTAATCTACTTTTCAGGGGGCATGAAGCCACCATAGAATGGCCAATAACGAAAACAACAAGGCATTCCAATATGCGTCTAGCCCAAACTTTGGCGGCGGCACTACTTGCCGCCACTTCTATCAGCTCCCAGGCAGTGACACTCATCCATAACTTTTCAGGATACCAAACCACAGATAAAGCGTTAATTCAGTTCAATGCCATGGCCTTCGACCAGGGCAAGGTGCTGGAGACTGGTAATTTTACTGAGCTGGATGGAAAGTATTTAGATGCTGAACGGATAGATGCCAAGGGCAAGACCTTATTGCCCGGCCTGATTGATGCTCACGGACATATGCTGGGCCTTGGGCAACTTAATGAGTTACTGGATCTACGCGACCACTCTCTGGAGGATTCCCTTGCGGCGATAAAACACCAAGCCGAGAGACTGGAACCAGGCCAGTGGCTGCTTGGCCGCGGTTGGAACCAAGTCACCTGGCCCGGTAAACAATTCCCCAGTCGAGAGCAACTGGACGCTCTGGAGATTGATCATCCCATCTGGTTGCGGCGGGTAGATGGCCACGCAGGCTGGGCAAACTCCAAAGCCCTGCATCTTGCCGGTATCGATAAGAGCACGCAGGCCCCTGAGGGCGGAGAGATTTTGCGGGATAGCGAAGGGGAACCCACTGGGATCTTAATTGACAACGCCATGAGCCTGCTACAACAGGCAGTACCTTCCCCCACCCTAGCCCAGGAAAAAAAGTCCCTGCAAAACGCCTTTACTACGGCGCTTTCTCTGGGATTGACCAGTGTGCACGATGCGGGTATCAACGAACAAACCCTCACTGCCTACCGAGAATTGGCCAAGGAAAACGCCATTCCTATGCGGGTTTATCCAATGTTATCGGTGGACAGCCACAACTATGTTAAGTTGCTGAAGGCTGGCCATATCGGCAGCCCAGAAACGCGACTCTATATGCGCAGCATTAAATTATCTGCCGATGGTGCCCTGGGCAGCCGTGGCGCAGCGCTTCTGGAACCCTATCACGACCGCCCACAGGAGAAGGGGTTGCTGCTCTACCCAGAGAGCAAAATGTTATCGCTACTGAAACTGGCCACGGATAACAACTTCCAGGTGAACGTACATGCGATTGGCGATAGAGCCAATCATATCGTACTCAACCATCTTGAGGCCCTGGATAAAAAGAAAAGTCAGCAAGAGTATCGCCACCGCGTAGAGCACGCACAGGTTATAGAAGTGAAGGATATTCCCCGCTTCGCACAGCTCAACCTGATTGCCTCCATGCAGCCCACCCACGCCACTAGCGACAAAAATATGGCGGGTGACCGCCTTGGTGATAAACGCCTGATCGGCGCCTACGCCTGGCAAACACTTCTCAACCAGGGCACACCAATAGCCGCTGGCTCCGACTTCCCGGTTGAACCCGCCAACCCTTTGTTTGGCCTTCATGCCGCAACCACCCGCCGCGACCGCCAGGGTAACCCTAGCAAAGGCTGGCGCACCAAAGAAGCAATGACGCTGGAGCAAGCCCTACGCGCATTTACCCTGGATGCAGCCTATGCCGGCCACCAAGAGAAAATGATTGGCAGCCTTGAAGCAGGGAAATTTGCAGACTTTATTTTATTGGATAGAAATATCTTTAAGATTGACCCTCAGGAAATCTGGAAAGTAAAAGTAATGGAGACCTGGGTTGAGGGGAAAAGGGTATACCAGAATACGTTTTTATAGGTTTGTCTACACTTCTCCTGCCCTGAGTGGTCAACGAATATCCACTGCAGGATTCGGATCCGTAAATTTAAAGCCGCGACTCTACAGATATCGTATTAAAGGGCAGATCTTAGTTCATAGTAAATAGTTACAAGGACTTGCTAGCTCCCTATTTACTTTTTCACAAACAGATCGCTCAGACTAGTCTGAGCGATCTGTTTGTGCATCGATAAGCTGCAGATTTATCAGTTTTTATCTAAAGCAAGGAAAATATGTTTCAACTTTATAGAAGAAATACTTGCACTAAGATTTATTCGATTAAATTGAAGCAATAAGGACCCTCAATCTTATCATTGCAATTAAGAGCGACTCCTTGCCGATCATTTGGAACAGTTAGATGACCCATCAACTAATATTTTTTTAACTACGCCGCTAGAATCCTCAAATACAAGCTTACAGTTTTCGTCTATACGAAGCGCGGTAACTCCTTTACCATGTGTCCCCGACCCCCAAACGGGATGATGGAATCCACCCTCTAATGAACCATAAATTACAAGGTGTCCGTCCCCCTGGAAAACCACCCTTGGAGAGTCATTAGTAGGCCTCCAATTGGGAGAAGTCCATACTCTTTTTTCACACACATAGTAGTTCAATTCCCCACCACTAAATTCAAGGCGAGCCTTATTAGTGGTTAGCAGAGTTTCACCATTGTAAAAATTTGTATGTTCTGCTGGCAGGCTATCTGATACTGGCAATTCAGATTGGCCGCAAAAAGCCTGTGTGGTAGTAGTGGTAGCTTGATTGTCCCCCACAGTCAATGCTAACCACACTTTTACCGGTGGACGGTAGGGATCGCTAGGCCCCCTCTCAGAAATGGCAAAACTCTTGATTGCATTATCAAAACCATTCGAAATGGTATTATATGTTCCTCCGTAGAAAAATTGTGGAATCCCACCTTGATCTTCTTCAGTCCATGCTGTTATGTAACAGCAACTCGGAACCACCAGAGAGCTTATTCGGTCATGCCAGTCTTCACTCAAATTTATGGTTCCTCCAAAACTACCCTCAACATTGATGACCTTTGACTCGCCAGTCTTATGCTGGTTGTCATAAACAATCAGAGAAGTACTATCGGGAAACAATTCCGTAATTGCATTTATTAATTGCTGATTTTCATAGGCGTTTCTCGGATACGCAAAGTGATATCCCTCATTAAATTCATTCTGACAGGTCGTCTCGCCTGTATTAAATGTGTTCTCCCCAGCTGTAATCCTCCAGGTATTCCCATCTGTACAAGCAAATCGCGCCTTTTCAGATGTATTACCACTGACATTCCAGCCAGAATTGAGGTAAACACCATCAGAAGCAATAGCCCTCAAGTAACTATCACCAGTTGCATTTCCTCTCATTAGCGGATCCCAACTCCAAACCATTGCGGCAAGGTCATTGTACTCTCCACCAATATGGTCAAGATTAACTAGATTAGCTTGGTTACTTCTGTGAATATTTTGGATTTTATCGAAGTCAAAATCCTTAAAACTCTCCCATGGGTTCTGGGGAGGAATAAAATCATTAGCAATTGATTCTGCACTCCTACCAATATGCCCCAAGCCAGTAAACAGCATGTTATTTAATGTACCGTTAACACTAACATCACGATCTTTATAAATAACCACGCGTTTGCCTTGAGCCAAAACATTTTGCGGAGTTAAATTCTTCGGAATACTACCAATGCCATTGCTTTTATAGATATAATCTCCAATCGTATTGTTAATTGTATCCAACAGCTCAGCACTTGCGTTATCACTATAACCTACATTATTATTTCTATCTTCCAAGTAGATAATAACAACTTGATTCTTAAAAGACGGGTTATCAAGAAAGTTTTTTACTTCTAAAAGGCCATCGCTCAAACTCTGATCAACAGTCCCACAAACTGCATGGCATAGTCGAATTCCACTCCTTTCGTAACTCAAATCAAGTTCAATGAATTGAGCCCCCATTCGCAACTGATCATATATACTGATACCCTGGTTAGGCCATGGGTAATTATGAGAGTAAGTATTGTAAGTATTGTGCGACCCCCAAAAACTTTGCTGCGAAAATGGAGTCTTTAAATTGAAATCTCTTTGTAATCTCAATTTTTTATAGGTATCTGATACTATAAAAGTATCCACATCAATAGGATCATAGAATTCAGCATTTGCAGCCAGAGAAAGAGCTAGCAAGGGAAAGTAAATTATTTTTTTCATTTTATTCGGCTTTATATTAATCTAAAAAAAATTTTTATTTCAATCACAAAATATTGTCGCCATTTACAAACACTTTTCAACCATGCCAAATAAGAATATGTAAGATCCTCAAAAAATTCACAACATTAGGGAGCTTATTTACATATTCTCGCCCAGCGTGCTAAAATACGATGCGAATAAATACCTTAGTTAGCCACCTTGGAAACATTAATGATGTGTCACGCCACAACATAACAATAAGCGTCAACATTTAACCGCAAGTGACATGCAAGTAAGAAGTGCGATGTAATTATGATGATTTCGGACTTAAAATAATGACACGAAAGACCTGAGCTTATTTCCTTTCATCTAACCATGTTGACCTTCAGTGGATCTGAGCGCTCATACTAGCTTTGTGCTGCACTCAAATGGCAAAACAAACTACTATCCAAGTCAAAAAATTGCCCTTAGCAACATTTACTCTATTTAAGATTAATTCTAGCAATTCATTTTCTAAAAAAAGTTATTTGAGAACAAAATTCTTAGCATCAACTTTGATGCGCGACACTACATACGCAGTATTAAATTATCTACCGATGGCGCCCTGGGCAGGCGTGGCAAGGCGCTTCTGGAATACTATCACGACTACTGATAGGAGAAAGGGTTGCAGCTCGACCCAGAGAGAAAACTGTTATCGCTACTAAAGCTGGCCATTGATAACAATTTTCAGGCAAACGAACATGAAATTGGCTGTAGAGCCAACCACATCGTACTCAGGGTTCTTGAGACCCTGGATAAAAAGAAAAGTCAGTAAGGATATCGCCAGCGCAGGTGGTTCAGGTGGAGATATTATCCGCTTCCTGCAGCTCCCCCCTGATTGCCTCCATACAATAGTAACCCGTCTTGACCACCTGAGTACCCCCACTAGAGGCTGGCGTACCATAGAAGTAATGGCTCTGAGACTTTTTATATGCATTTTCCCTGAATGCAGCCTATGCCAGCCATCAGGAAGAGATCATGGCGACCTACCGCCCAGAAAGTTTTCCGATTTTATCTTTCGAGTTATGAATTGTTGAAATTGACTCACAAGAAATCTGGCAGATATAGGTTTTGCAAACTTGGATTGAAGGAGAGAAAGAATCTCAGCAATAATTATAATTAGCTAAGAGTTATATTCTCTGCATAAATCCCCAGATACTTGTCTAAACTCATACTAAAAGTATGTGATCTGGAGCTCCAGCGACCCCAATTATATCTATAATGTTCCATTAAAAGCGAATCTATAGCTTTTCAGTAACAAACTCTCCGAACAAAGAGTTTTACACCAAAACAATCTTTAAATGGATGAAAAATGAATATAAGGTCAAGAGATCAACTTATCGACTTCGTAGACAAAGGAAATAAAGTTAAGTATGTCTTTTTTTGGGGGCATCAAGAAATAGATAACCAGATCTCAAAGAGCTGTCTTAGCCAGTGGTATGACACCAAATTCGAGGAAGATGGGTATCACTTTATTACCGCTGAACACTACATGATGTACCACAAGGCCAAACTTTTTAAGGACCACAAGGCCTGTGAAAAGATTCTAACCTCAGATCACCCAGGTAAAGCCAAGGAATTAGGCCGGCAGGTTGTTGGTTTTAACCATGATATCTGGATAAAAAAACGATTTGAGATTGTCGTTAATGGTAACCTTGCTAAGTTTTCCCAAAATAATGACCTGAAGAGATTTCTGCTCAATACAAAGGATAGGATTCTGGTGGAGGCTAGCCCCGTTGATAAAATTTGGGGGGTAGGTCAAGCGCAGGATAGCTCGACAATACAAGACCCAAGAAGCTGGGCAGGCCTTAACCTTATGGGCTTTGCACTTATGGAAGTGAGAGATCAACTGAGCTTTAACCCCTCCTAGGATGAAGCCCTAAGTAGTTTCAACCAATATCGCCAATAAAATATGACCCAACCTTCCCTAAATAGCTTTCACTGAATCAAGCACACACACAAAATATTGCACTTGATCAATTTTTTAAAAGCAAAGCAGGCAATGGGTTGATTTAAATTTAAATCAACCCATCACCCAAAATCAATAAATTACCTAGCCGTTAATAATCAACACTTAACCAGAGATTTTCAAAATCAGTGTAGCCATAAACGGTGACATACCAGGCACCTGCTTGGGGCGCATTCACATTTATAGACTCATGACTGGTCCAGTTTTCTGAAGTGAAATCCGCGTTGCTCACAGAAGCCTCCTCACCGTACTTTATATACAAATCTGCATCACCAAGAGAAGCGATAAATGAAGTCCCGGTGGCAATAGAGAGTTTGGCTACGCCCTCTGGCACTTGAACTTTAAAAGTGAGCGCATCACCCGCTTTGCCATCCAAGTCGGCGATGGTCTCGCCAGCTACGAGAAACTCTTCTGGGGTAGACGTTTTGAAGGAGCCCATTAAAGTGACTTGCTCAAAATCCGCATAGCCCAATAGCATAATATGCCACACACCCGCTTTCGGATTAGCAATTGAAGCAGTTTCGTCATTACCACTTATATAGGGACGATAGTCGTAGACAGATTCCGTTGGCTTCTCACCAAAACGCACATAGAGATCTGCATCACCACTGCCGCCATTCATGGCAAACTGTAGATCTTTAGCATTTTGGGGAACGTTCATAGTGAAATACAAGGCCTCCCCCTTGCTGGCAGCCAACCCACCTATTTCCTGAAGGTTGACTAGCTGGTTGCCAGGCTCACCTCCCAAATCCAGAGTCGCGGTTAGATCCACGCCTTCAAATGAACGCTCTACCGGTGTGAGCAATACATGCCAACGGCCTGACTGAGGCGAGATGATCTGTATGTTTTCGATATTACCGGCATTTTCAGACTTGTAGTCAAAATCTGTGGTATCGGGTAGGCGGTTATGAGCCACATATACATTCATCTCACCGCCTATTTCCGACTCTTCTGTTTGAATAGTCAGTTTTTGAGCATTTTCAGGGACATCAATGTGAAATAGCTTGCCATCTTTCCCCCGTAAGTCGACCCTTGGTTTGCCAGAAATAAGTGTTCGCTCCGCCTCTTCATCACAAATAAATGTTTCACCACCCTTAACCGGGCTGTATTGGATATTACCGCCCTCGATCACACCATTGATAAAAGTGAGCATTTCACAGGAATAAACATCCAATAAATTATTGGTGAAATCTACCTCTTTTAGGAAAGGCTTATCCATTACCCACTCAAATTGAACGGAATCCAAATGGTTGCCAGAGAAATTCATAGACTCCAAACGCTTGGGTAACTCAGGAACCTCGGTTAGATTTTCACTGGCAACAGTAAGATGTTTTAGATATCGAAAAAGATGTATACCTTGCAAAGATTGAATTTCACCGTTTCCAGGGGTATGAATTTTCTCAACCTTCGCCGCCTCTAAACTACTGATTTCACCATTATTATCTGCATCAAAGTAAGCAAGCAAATAAGATTTAAATGCCGGATCAGGAATGTTGATATTCACTGCATCATAGTGAAAAGCCGCCCCTACCTGATCACCAGCTCCGAGGTCAACGCGTTGCCCTACAATGCCATCATATTTCTCATAGCCTTTTTTGGGGACAATTGTCGCACCCCCATTAGCACTATATGCGCGGGAGGGATAGTGCATGACTGACAGGAAGTCGTATTCGCTGTAGTTGTGTGATTGGCGAACATCAAAATTGTAGATATACGCTGGCTTTATATTGTCTTCCAGGATCATCACATATTGATCCCGATCAGAACGCTGCTGCTCATGTCTCATGCCGATGGCATGACCCAGCTCATGAACAATAATATATTTCATACTCCAGTCTTTCATACTGAAAAACTGCCCGCCACCAGACATTCCAACCATAGATCGATTTTCACTGCCATTTCGCACGTAGATATAATTGGTTTGGTCTTTGCGCAATTTAAAATGTAAATCTGCGACCTCTTCCCAAACCTTGGTAGCATCAACGAATCGCTGGCGGTTTTCTTCTGTTACGTCTTCATGAAAATCATAATAGACAACACCTTCAGGCCACTTATTTGCTGACAACTCAAAGGCTGACATTATACTGACCTGCCCGGATTCCTGTGGAACCAGCTCCAGCATATCCCCAGTTAACTGATAGAGTTTGCCATCAACCATCACCTTCCTTGAGGAGAATTGCTCTTCCAGTTGTGCAAATTCATTCTCGGTAAAGTTTGGAATGCTATTAGCCACTGCCTGGCCTGATGCCAGTGTCAATTGACTTAATAAGGCCAAGCTTGTGGTAACCCCCAGCACTGCACCGGTTAACTTTTTCATTTTCATGTTCCTTCTCTGAAAATTCACGGATTTGTAACCTAATCTGGTGTTTAAGATTTTGAAAGGCGACAAAACCAATTGATATAAGTCAAAATAATAAAATATCAATGGGCATGTCGACGCGGGCAAGAATACAGCCGTTGAAATTTAAGGTCGATAGGATATTTATTGCTAATTTATAAGCACAAGGGCAGAAAAGAGAAGAACACTTCAACAAGCAACCTAATATTTTTAGTTAAATTTTTTTAACAAATAACAAAACAAAAAAACAACGACCAATCAGAAATGGAACATAAGAACCAGCTATCTGATTCCGCTAAAAATAGAGGGCAGCAGATATAGCTAGGGACTTACTTTTATAAATGAAGACCTTGCCCAGTATTGAAAATTCGTCCTAGAAATAACTTCTGGGTATCTACTTACCAGCCAATGAGGGGATCACGAGACCAATATTGAATAGGAAATTTTTACAATGCAGATTGCATATGCCGCAAACATATGGTTAATAAATTTTTATTCTCGAGCACTTCTTAACTCAAAGACCACTTAAACAAAAAAAGCCGCATCCAAAGATGCGGCTTTTTCATGAACAATTTATTAAATCAATAAACTAGTTCTTGGAGGCAACCGTACTCTCTTTCTTCTCCGGGATCGGGAAGCCACGATCGCGCATCAACGCTTCGATATTGGCATCACGACCACGGAAAGCACGATAAGCATCAGCGGGGTCTACAGCATTACGCGGTGCAAACAGGTGTTTCACCAACTTGGCTGCTACCTCTTTGTCGTAGAAGCCACCTTTAGACTCGGAGAAGGCCTCAGAGGCGTCGGAAGTCAGCACGTCGGCCCACATGTAACCATAGTAGCTAGCTGCATAACCTTCACCAGAGAAGATATGGCCAAAGTGCGGGGTGCGGTGACGCATGACCAGCTCTTTCGGCATGCCAAGCTTGTCCAGAGTTTCACGCTCAAACTTATCTGGGTCGATACCTTCTGGATCAGCAGTGTGGAACTTCATATCAATCAGCGCAGAGGCCAAGTACTCAGTGGTGGCAAAACCAGAGTTGAACTTGGCGGCTTTCTTAATCTTCTTCACCAGATCCGCAGGAATAGGCTCACCAGTCTTGTAGTGCACCAGATAGTTATCGATAACCGCATCGGTAGACAACCAGCGCTCCAGCAGCTGGGATTGGAACTCGGTGTAGTCGCGAACACCGCTGTTCAGGGTCGGGTAAGTCACGTTGGAAGCAAGGAAGTGCAGCGCGTGGCCAAACTCGTGGAAGAAGGTTTCGGCATCGTCCCAGCTCACCAGCACAGGCTCACCTGGCGCGCCCTTGATAAAGTTGGAGTTGTTAGAAGACAGGACGTTCTTCTTGCCATCAAAGGTGGAGTGGTCACGATACATGGTTGCCCAAGCACCGGAACGCTTGCCAGCACGGGCGAATGGGTCCAGGTACCAGAGGCCGATATGGTCGCCACTGGTCTTGTCAGTGACTTCCCAGACTTTAACATCTTCGTGGAATACCGGTACGGAACCTTCTTTCACCGGGGTGAATTTGAAGTTGAACAACTCACCAGCCACGTAGAACATGGCTTCACGCAGGTTATCTAGCTGCAGGTACTGCTTCACTTCATCGGAGTTCAGGTCGTACTTGGCCTTGCGAACCTTCTCGGCGTAGTAACGATAGTCCCAGGGCTCAATAGTGATATTGGCTTTCTCGGCATCCGCCACCGCCTGCATATCAGCTACTTCTTCTTTCACGCGGGCAACTGCTGCGGGCCATACCGCTTCCATCAGGTCCATGGCCCGCTCAGGATTTTTAGCCATACGGTCTTGCAGGCGCCATTCAGCGTAGTTATCGAAGCCCTGCAGGCCTACGCGCTCATCTCGCAGCTTCAGGATTTCAGCGATGATGGCGTTGTTATCGTGCTCATCGCCATTGTCCCCACGGCTGTAGTAGTTGGTCCATACTTGCTTGCGCAGCTCGCGATCATCGGAGTAAGTCAGGAATGGATCCATAGAGGAGCGGGAATTGGTTATTGCGTACTTACCCTTCTCGCCCTTCTCTTCCGCCAGTGCTGCCGCCGCTGCAACGAAGGATTCCGGCAGGCCGCTCAACTGATCTTTGCCCAGGAAGATATCGTAGCCTTCCTCATCTGCCAGTACATTGTTGGAGAACTTGGTATAAAGTTCAGCCAGGCGCTTGTTGATTTCCGCATAGCGCTCCTTGGCCTTACCTTCCAGGGTCGCACCATTGGTAGAGAACTGGGTATAGATCAGCTCAACCACACGCTTCTGTTCAGCATCCAGGTCCATCGCGTTGCGCTGGTCGTAGATCGCCTTGATGCGCTTAAACAAGTCTTTGTTCTGATAAATTTTGGACTCGTAATCAGCCCAGATTGGTGCCAGCTCTTGTTGAACTTTGCGGAACTCTGGTGAAGACATATTCGCAGCCCAGATTCCATAGTAAGCCGTTGCGCGGCTTAGCTCGGCGCCACTGCGCTCCATCGGCACAATGGTGTTAGCAAAGGTTGGTTCAGCGGAATCTGAAGCGATCGCACCTAGCTCGGTAAGGCTTATCTCAATACCTTTTTCAATTGCGGGCTTGAGATCTTCCAGCTTCATCTTGTCAAACGCAGGTACACCACCAAAGGGACCAGTCCACTCTGCCAGCAGCATGTTACTGGCGTGCTCTGGAGTTACAGCCATGGACTCTTCGGCTTTCACAGTGTCTTTAGCTACCTCAGCCTGTTTTGCCTTTTCACCACAACCGCCCACAACCGCCAGGGATGCGGCTACGGCTAGTGCGATCATTGTCTGACGCATTTGCTATCTCCTCGTAAAAAAGGGTCTTTTAATAGTTTTAAGAGCGGGATTCTACCCTCTCTTGGCCTATGCCGGCCAATTCTACCGTCTCAGCAGTCTGAAACTGCGGCTAAGTGAGTGATTTGTGCGACAACCTCCCCCTTTGGACTACCGGCGCCACCATGGACATAAAGAGTATACCTTATCTTGATAACGATTTATTAAGTGATTTCATTTGAACTTATAAATCATTCGAATAATTAGCCAATGTGGCTCATTTAGCCTCTCAATAAAGCAAATTGGGCGATCTCAATACAGATGCTGCTGCCCAAGAAAATCTACAGAACACCAAGTAGACAACAGTGGCACGCCCTCTAAAATATTGAGGTATCACTGCCGGAAGAAATATTGTCCGTATAAATACGAAAATTAAGGAATTTAAGACTCAAATTTAATGGCAGGCCTCTTTTCTTAGCCTATTTCTATTGGCTCTATAGCTTAGGACCTTGGTGAACGTCAAAATCTATACGTCCTTTTTCCAACAAGCCAGCATTGCCATTGGCGGAACACATTCAGAGCTTTCCAAATCTCCACACCAATTACCCACATTCTTCCCGAGTTCAACAAACTTCTTTAGAGATAGATTACTTTCAATTGCCGCCATCAAAATATCTGACAAGGTGTGATGAAAATTATAATTTTCTTTAGCCTGATATTTTCTACCATCCAAATAGCCCAAACCTTGATCATCCTTTTGCGGCTCGCGATTGAAATAAGACATGGCAATGTGTGAGGGATTACCTTCCTCATACATATTTAGAACCGGATGTATTTCTTCCATTAAAAGATAACCACCCGACTTCAGCAAGGAAGTACAAATTCTCATAAACTGCTTTAGATCCGGCATCCAATTAAGTACGCCAATAGTGATAACCGCAAAGTCAAAACGGCCGATATACTCATCAGGCAACTCATAGATGTTAGAGCATACGATTTCTACATCCGAACACCTTGAGGCATTTACCAAAAGCCGAGCTTGATCGACAAAAGCTTGGGATCCATCAATCCCCACACAGAGCCCGGCACCTTTCTTTTTGATGGAGATTAAATCTTTCGCATTATTGCAGCAAATTTGAACCACTGACTTTCCGGAAAGATCAAACCCATCCAACATGCTATCAAAGTCTTGTTCTAAGGCATTAAAATTAGACTCGGAGACTTTCTCAAGTAGCCGCTTGCTGAATTCCCAGTGAACAGGTCCAGCCTCATCCCAGGAGGCCAAGGATTTACTGACAAAAAAATCTGTATTTTCTTTCATGGAACACCTCTTTAGCACCCAGCTTATATTTTAATAAACTTGACTGATCCATTCTGAGACATTACAACGCCCTTACCCTGAAAATGAAATGAAAGATCTCTTTGGAGCGCTCCTAAATGCACCTTATATACCTCCCCAGTTTTTAGCAATGGTCCACTGAGCCCTCCCCAACTAACCATTATTTTACCACCCTCAATATAGAGTTTTTGCTCCGGCCAGCCATTACTATTCACATAGATACCAAGCAAGTTTCCTGGAAAATTTTCGGCACTGACAACCAATGCAGGATCTGGCGCTTCCAATAGCTCGCCTCGGACAGACTTCTTCAGCCGCTTAATCTCCTGCTCAAACAGCGTATCTCTATTTGCTTTATTTAAAATTGAGTTATAAGTATAATTAGCCATTACATGGGGTAACATATAAGCCGCATCCTGATTGGTGAATGCAATTACACCAATCTCTCTTTTTGGTATAAATGATACATGGATGCTATATCCACCATAATTTCCAAACCGAGTTAAAAGAGTCTCTTCATTATACTCTGCCAGATCCCACCCCAAGGTGTAGCCTGTTCTCTTATAGGTGAAATAGGTTTTTGATTGATCTACCTGCTTTTCATGAAGCTCATCAAAAATATTAATCTTAGATACATTTGACCTATCTTTACTTATATTTACCTGAAGCCATGTCACCAAATCACTTACAGTAGAAACCAAGCCTCCTGAGGGGTGCATCGTTTGATCAGACTTGAAATGTCCTGAAGTAAAGATATTACCATCACTGGAGGTGATAATAGATGGAAGAAAATTATCCATTTTGGATACCTTATTCGTAGTCGAATTCATATCCAGAGGCTCAGTTATATACTTCTCTATAAGCTCTCCCCAAGCTTTTCCAGTGACATTCTCTGCAATCATCGACGCGACTATCGGGCCCGTATTTGAATACCTAAAGTTGTAATCTGGCGCTATAAGTAGATTCTCACTTAATGAATGTACCAGCTCCTCTTGACCGGAATAACCAAAAAAAGCTGACTTGAAGGTATGTTGAACACTTGTAAATCCAGACGTATGGGTAAGTAAATCCCTAACACTGATTTTATTGGTGTCAACTTTTCCCTCAAGCCCCAGCTAGAGCTTATAAGATGATATGGGTTTATCTAAATCTAACTTGCCCGAGTTATGCAGGATAGCCATCAAAGTACTGGTAAAAGACTTTGTGTGACTTGCGATTAAGAAAGGCGTGTTCTCTGTAACTTGAGGGCCACCTTCAGAATAGGCATAAAAGAAATCAAGCCCGTTCTTATCAACTACCGCAACAAAATGTGAGCCAATTAAGCGGTTGCTATTAGACAGCTCTTCCAGAGCTGATTTTATTTCTTTTCCAACATTATCATCTATGGCATAACAGTTACTAACGACAATCAAAGCCATTGTGATACTAATGAGAAGCCTTTTTATCATATCTAAAATTCTTTTTTAAATGAGCTCAAACCTGGAAAAGTTCACTGGTAACGGATTCAAACACTAATTTCACCTTTGAAACAAGCAGCAACTATGCAAAATACGATAAATAGAATGTATATATAGGTATTTCGCAAAAAATACAATTAAACCATATCGGCTTTAAAGAACACTCTTGCCCCGGACTCACAGTTGCCCCCCCAAGTACAACCACAATTTACGTTACCGCTCATTATTATCCAAACACCCTTCACAGGCCTAAATTTCTCTTTAAGGCTAAGTATCTAACTTCAGATCCAGGAGTAAAATTTGTATACTTGCTACTGTAGAAGCAGGATTTAAGACCATGGCTCCGCTGAGTGATCTCCCAAGAAAGAAAAGCGCAGAACCCGATCGCAAGTTTATTGAAGCCCTCGCCCGAGGACTGGATGTTCTGCGGGCATTTCAGCCCGGTGATGGCTTTCTGGGTAACCTTGAAATCGCCCAACGCACAGGCTTGCCTCGCTCCAGTATTTCACGGTTAACCTATACTCTGACAAAATTAGGCTATTTGACCTACTCAGACCGACTGGAAAAGTACCAATTAGGTAGCGGCGTACTAGCGCTGGGTTACTCTTTCGTCTCTAATCTGGCTATTCGGCAGGTTGCCAAACCCCTAATGCAAGACCTTGCAAACTCCACAGGAACTGCTGTAGGGCTGTCTGACCGTGATCGACTCGACATGATATTTGTCGAGTTTTGTGCAGCCGCTAATGTTACGACTTTTCGCTACGAAATAGGTAACCGTGTTTCTTTAGCTACCAGTGGTTCAGGAAGGGCTTTCCTGGCAGCGCTACCTCAAGAGGAGCGCGAGTACTTTTATGGGCACCTGGAGAAAAGAAATAGCGAGCGCTGGCCTAAAATCAAGGTTGGAATTGAAGAAGCGGTAGCAAGCTATAAGCAGCGCGGCTTTTGTAGCTCCTTTGGCGACTGGAACCGCGATGTTAATGGTATTGCTGTCCCCCTACAATTAAGCCAGGGGCGCATTTATACATTTAATGCGGGCGGACCTGCTTACCGCCTGAGTCCAGAATTCCTGGAAGAAGAAGTCGCCCCCTTATTGAAAAATATGGTCGGCAATATAGAGGCCATGCTGATCCGCTACTAGATAGCTTAACCCCAGGTTAGTAGCGCAATGCGACCAACCTGGGGGATAACTCATCACCTCACGGCTGCCTGCCTCGCTAGTGCCCGGCAAATCGGCGAGTATGATAATCTGTACTACCGAAGAAATACTGGATTGTGGTTAAGCGTTTAAAATAATGGCTCACATCCAACTCCTCTGTAACCCCTATACCGCCATGTAACTGAATTGCTTCCTGGCCTACTAACCGGGCAGCTTTTCCAATGCGGCTTTTTGCTGCAGAAATTGCCTTAGGGGCAACGCCATTATTCACATCCAACTGTAACGCTGCCATTAATAGAATAGAGCGGGCCTGTTCATATTCGGTAAACATATCCACCATCCGGTGTTGCAAGGCCTGGAACTTACCAATGGGAACGCCAAACTGCTCCCGGGTCTTGGTATATTCCACGGTCTTTTTATAAATTTTCTCCATGGCCCCTACTGCCTCGGCACACAACGCCAGTGTGGCCCGGTCAATTGTCTGTTCGATTACAGGTAAAGCTGCTCCCTCTTCCCCAACTCGGTTTGCCACAGGGACCATCACGTTATTAAACTTTACCTCAGCCGCACGGTGCCCATCCACAGTGGCATATCCCTGGCGATGAATACCCTCAGAGTTGGCATCTATCAATAATAAAGTGATACCTTCACAATCATGTTGGCCGCCGCCAGTACGTACTGCCACCAATAGTTTATCTGCGGCTGAGCCGTTCAAAACAACGGCTTTGTGGCCATTCACTACGTAGCTGTCTCCTCTCCTTATAGCTTTAGTGGCAATATCAGACAGATTGAAACGGCTCTGGGGCTCAGCAAATGCAAATGCCAGCTGCAACTGGCCTTCCATCAACAAGCTAATTAGCTCTCGCTTCTGCGCCTCATTGGCACCGCTTGCTATTAGTCCACCACTTAAAACTGCACTGGCCAGGAAGGGTTCCACTACCAGGCCACGACCAAACTCTTCCATCACTACCATCAGATCAACAGCAGAGCCACCCAAACCACCGTCTTCTGCATTAAATGGAACCATTAGCCAGCCCAGCTCAGCAAATAACTTCCAGTTATCTTCACTAAACCCAGTATCACTGTCTATTAACTTACTGCGACGATCAAAGTCATAATCCTGTTGAATAAATTTGCTCACACTACTTTGTAGCATCTGCTGCTCTTCACTATAGGAAAAATCCATCGTTCCAATCCTCATTAAACGTCGCGTTTACAGGCCAAGTACCCACTTGCTGATAATATTTTTCTGAATTTCGTTACTGCCACCATAAATCGAGGATTTACGGTTATTTAAGTAACGGGGCACACTGCTGGTAATAACTCCAGGGCCTACATGCTCGCCATCAAATCCGCTTTTAAATTGTTCCCGGACAAATGGCATTCCGTAGTAACCCGCAGTTTCCATGTAAAGTTCATCAATAAGTTGGGCGATTTCAGTTCCTTTAATTTTTAAAATGGAGGATTCCGGCCCCGGGGCATTACCGGTACTCACTGCCGCAAGTGCTCTTAGCTCAGTAAACTCCAAAGCTAAAAGATCTATTTCAACTTCTGCGAGCTTTTGCGCAAAGGCTGGATTTTCCAGGAGGCTGACGTCACCATCACAAGTATCACCTGCCAGTTTTTTTAAAGTCTGTAAACGTTTTTTGGAAGTGGCAACCCGTGCAATGCCCGTGCGTTCATGGGTCAACAGTACCTTGGCATAGGTCCAGCCGTGACCTTCCTCTCCAATACGGTTGGCCACTGGTACCCGTACATTATCAAAATGCACTTCATTCACTTCATGATGACCGCCCAAAGTCATAATGGGCGATACAGTAATGCCCGGGTGGTTCATTTCAATTAATAGGAAAGTAATTGCGGCCTGGTTTTTGACTTCGGGGCCTCCGGTACGAACCAGGCAGAAAATCCAATCGGCCCAGTGTCCCAGAGTAGTCCAGGTTTTGGTGCCATTAACGATATACTCATCACCGTCTCGCACTGCTGTGGTTTTTAACGACGCCAAATCAGAGCCCGCATTTGGCTCCGAATACCCTTGGCACCACCAAACATTACTTGCCAAAATATCTGGTAAAAACCGCTGTTTTTGCTCTTCACTACCATAAGTGAAGATAACCGGTGCAACCATTTTAAAGCCGAAAGGAATTACATCTGGCGCGCCGAAGTTGGCACACTCATTGGCCCATATGTATTTTTGTGTTGGCGTCCAACCGGTACCCCCATATTCAACTGGCCAGTTAGTCGCAGCCCAACCCTGTTCGTACAGGATCTTTTGCCAGCGTTCATAGTCCTCTTTTCCCAGGGGAATTTCATCCAGAGTCCTCTCACTGATATCCGCCGGAAGCTTCTCTTGCAGGAATTGCTTAACTTCCTGCTGAAAAGCTAATTCTTCGGGGGAAAAATCTATATTCATTCGCTTGCTCCTGTTTATATGGGTGCAATTGGCAGAGATTTTTCAGCTAACTTCCTTCACCAACTTGCACAATCAACATGTACTAAATTCGGAAGTTCCCTTATACAAGCGGAATAAATTCACTTTCGATCTGGCTCGGCGAGCTCCACTCTTTGTCTTAAGTAAACCTATCTACAAACAATTTCAGGATGATATTGATATCTGAGCATCGCTATTTTGACTTTTTCCGACTCACGCAAGTAGATCCTCAATTATCGAGCCAACTCTATTGACGCAACTTTCTACTTAGTGGCGTTTATACATAGCTGGTGTAAATATTTATCCGCCAATTCCCACCAATTAGCTTTTAAATCACCACTCGACGCACAAAACATTACCACTGAATTCCGCAGAGTGGAATGCTCTTTTCACTTTTGATATTGTCACCAACATAATAACCATAGTGAGAGAAGCCCCCATGTCTATCACGTCCACTTCCACTGGCAGTCCCATGCTGCAATCTCTTGCAGAAATCCAGGAATATGAAAAAGTACCTTTGTTACAACGTTATCCCTGGGAAAACACCTACGATTTAATTCGGCAGGCCGCCCGTCTTTACCAACAAGATGCAGCCATCGAATTTCTTCCCACCGCTGTACCAGATGAAGAAAGTGTGACTGTGAGCTACTCGCAGCTATCCGAAAAAGTTCACCAAACCGCCAATCTACTCCATTCTCTCGGAGTTAATTCGACAGATACCGTTTCATTACTATTACCCAACCTTCCTGAAACGCATTTTGCACTCTGGGGTGGACAAGCCGCGGGAATCGCCAGCCCTATCAATCCGTTGCTGGAACCGGAGCATATCGCCGAGATCATGAATGCCACCAAAGCCAAGGTATTAGTCAGCCTTGGGCAGGATCTCAGTGAGGAGATTTGGGAAAAGGTTGCGCAGGTCATTAAGCAGGTTCCAACCTTGAAGGCACTGCTGCTAATCAGTAAAAAACCGGTTAGCACCCTATCCATACCTTCCGGCATTAAGGTAGAGAATTTTGTATTGGCTATTGCCCAACAGCCAAATGACCATTTAATTAGTGGGAGAACTATTCAAGGCGATGAAATTGCCAGTTACTTCCACACCGGAGGGACAACCGGGCGGCCTAAAATTGCACGCCTGACCCACAGCAATATTGCGTTTGTCGCACAGCTGAGTGTGGACACAACATCCAGTAAGGGGCGATTTGCTACCCTCAGTGGCCTTCCTCTGTTTCACATTTTCGGCACTGTGGTCGCCGGCATTGGCACTCTGCTCGCCGGCCGCACGATTGTTATAATGACCCCCTCAGGTTTTCGCTCCCCCAATGTGCTCCCCAACTGGTGGCATCACGTCGCCCGCTTCCGTGTACAGGGCTTTGGCGCCGTGCCCACTATTCTCGGCATCTTGATGCAAATCCCTGTGGGCGACAATGACATCAGCTGCCTGACAGATGTTGGCTGCGGGGCCTCGCCTTTACCCGCAGCGCTTAAGAGTGCGTTTGAGGAAAAATTCAATGTGACGGTAAGTAACGGCTATGGCATGACAGAGTCCAGCTGCCTGCTGGCCCGCCCCCCAACAGATATGCAAGCACCCGAGGGCAGCGTCGGCCGCCGCCTCCCCTATATGGAAATGAAAATTGCCGAAGTGGATGGAAACCGGCTAGTGAGAACCTGTAACACCGGTGAAGTCGGTATTGTACTTGCACGGGGGCCACATATTTTTTCAGGCTATCTCTCCGAAGAGGATAACGCCAAGGCTTGGGTTGACCACAGCTGGTTTAATACTGGCGATATGGGATATGTCGATGGCGATGGCAATCTTTATCTGACCGGGCGAGCCAAGGATTTAATCATTCGTGGCGGCCACAATATAGATCCAGCCTTGATTGAAGAACCGCTAAGCCGTCACCCCGCCGTGGCTATGGCCGTTGCCGTTGGCCAGCCCGATGCCTATGCCGGTGAGGTTCCGGTGGCCTATGTCACTCTATATCCGTCCGAAAATCCTCCCACGGAAGAGCAGCTTATCGACTACTGCCGCACCCAGATTTCTGAACGTGCAGCGATACCCAAGCGGATCGAGATCATTGATGAAATCCCCCTAACCGCTGTAGCCAAGGTATTCAAACCCGCTTTGCGTAATCGCGCTACCGAATATGTTATTGGCCAGGCACTTCAGGAAAAAAATATATCTGCAGAGTTTTCTGCCCGTTTTGATAGTGCCCTGGGCCAGGTTGCAAAAGTTCGTCTGGAAAAACCTTCAGCTAAAACGGTAGCAGAAGAGGCATTGGAAAACATTCCGGTAGCGCTGGAGTTTGATTAAGCGCGGACATTTACTATTGCTCACAAAACAATAATCAATCATTGGGAAAACTGACAATGCCACAAGCTTATATCTATGATGGCGGCCGAAGTGCTTTTGGTCGCCATGGAGGTAGCCTTTCCAGTATCAGGCCTGACAATATGCTCGCGCATGTCATTAAAGCCCTGGTTGAACGTAATAATTTCGATCACAAGCAATTTGAGGATGTGATTGCCGGAAATACCAATCAGGCCGGTGAGGACAGTCGTAATATCGCCCGCTTTGCCGGGCTAATTGCAGGACTGCCAATCTCCACCGGTGGTATTACGGTAAACCGCCTATGTGGTTCAGGCTTATCTGCCGTTGCCGATGCAGCACGTTGCATCAGGGCCTCGGAAGGTGATTTATTCATTGCCGGTGGTGTTGAATCCATGAGCCGTGCCCCTTTGGTCCTCTCCAAAGCAAGCAGCCCTTTCGATCGCACCCAGCAACTGGCGGATACCACTTTGGGTCCGCGCTTCACCAATCCCGATATTGTTGCAGAATTTGGCAGCCATACCATGCCGCAAACTGCAGACAATATCGCCGCAGACCTGAATATTCAGCGGGAAGAGTGCGATATCTTTGCGTTAGCTTCACAAGCAAAATATGAAAGCGCGCGTTTTGATGGCTTTTTTATCGATGAAATTATTCCTATTGAAGTGCCACAGGACCGAAAGCAACCACCCCGCCTTATCGATACTGATGAGCATCCCCGCCCCGATACCAGCCTGGAGCGCCTGCAAACGCTACGCCCGCTATTTGAAGGCGGCGTAGTAACTGCTGGAAATGCTTCTGGAATCAACGATGGTGCCGCAGCACTCATTATTGGCAGCCAGGAGGCTGGGCAGGCCGTAGATCTCAAGCCCCGCGCACGTATTCTCGCCAGTGCTATTGCAGGAGTGGAGCCAAGAGTAATGGGGTTAGGCCCGGTCCCGGCTACCCGTAAGGCATTGGCTCGTGCAGGCTTGAGCCTGGCAGATATGGATGTCATGGAGTTTAACGAGGCTTTTGCTGTACAGGCCATGGGCTGCCTGAAAATGCTCGAGATTGATTACGAGGACTCCAGGGTAAACCCCAATGGTGGTGCAATTGCAGTTGGGCATCCGCTCGGCGCCAGCGGAGCCCGCATTCTACTCACAGCATTACGTCAGCTGGAGCGTAGCGGCGGGCGCTACGGGTTAGCCACCATGTGTATTGGTATTGGTCAGGGAATCGCAGTGATTATTGAGCGTATATAAAAACCGGCGAGACCCTCTAGGAGAAACAATCTAATAGTCATTTAAGATCTGGAGATAACAATGTCTACCGTAAATTATGAACTTATTGGCGATATTGGTGTTATTCGACTTAACAACCCCCCTGTCAACGCGCTTTCCCACGGGCTGCGCGAAGGCATTTGGGGAGCGATCAAGAGTGCCCAGGAAGATGCCTCTCAGGCACTGGTTTTGATATGTGAAGGCCGCACTTTTATTGCTGGTGCAGACATCACAGAATTTAGTAAGCCACCACAGGCACCTGCCTTATCTGAAGTGATTACCGAAATCGAAAACTCTCGTAAACCAGTGATTGCCGCTATTCACGGTACCGCATTGGGCGGGGGCTTTGAGGTGGCACTGGCTTGTCACTATCGCTGTGCCCTGGCATCTGCCAAAGTCGGCCTGCCTGAAGTTAAATTGGGGTTATTGCCTGGGGCCGGTGGTACTCAGCGCACTCCACGTCTGGCCGGCGTTGCAGCTGCATTAGAAATGATCACCAAGGGTGCCCCAATCCCGGCCGCGAAGGCCAAAAGCATGAAGCTGGTCGATCACGTGGTTGATGATGATCTATTCGAAGGGGCCCTCGCCTTTGCTCGTGAGCTAATTGACCAGAAAGCCCCACCACGCAGAGTCCGGGACATCACAATAGATCCAGCCAGTATTCCAGAGGGCTTGTTCGATGATTTCCGCCAGCGACTGGAAAAAAGAGCACCTGGCCAACTGGCCCCACAGAATATTGTCTCCTGTGTGGAGGCAGCAGTTAAACTGCCATTCGATAAAGGGCTGGCTAAAGAGCTGGATCTATTTATCGAATGCCTACTCTCAAGTCAGTCCGCCGCCCTGAGGCATATGTTCTTTGCCGAGCGACGTGCGACAAAAGTTCAGGGTCTCTCCAAAGATACCCCTATCAGAGAAATAAACAGTGTCGGCATTATTGGCGGCGGCACTATGGGGGGAGGTATCGCCATGAATTTTGCCAATGCCGGTATCCCAGTTAAGCTGCTAGATATCGATCAAGCTGCCGTAGAACGTGGCCGGGCAGTAATCGACAAGAATTACAATATCAGTATGAAAAAGGGGAAGATTACAGAGCCCCAAAAAGCACACTGTCTCTCACTAATCCAGGGCACCACTGACTATTCCGACCTGGTAGAGGTAGACCTCGTTATCGAAGCTGTGTTTGAGAATGTAACACTTAAAAAGGAAATTTTTTCCAAGCTGGACCAATACTGTAAACCCGGTACCATTCTCGCAACAAACACTTCCTACCAGGATATCGACCAGATCGCCGCTGCTACCAATCGGCCAGAAGATGTTATCGGGTTACACTTTTTCAGCCCCGCCAATGTTATGAAACTTCTAGAAGTCGTTCGTGGCTCAAAGAGCGCCGACGATGTTATTACTACCGCAATGCGGTTGGCAAAAACTATCAAGAAAGTTCCCGTGCTGGCCGGAAACTGCTATGGGTTTATTGGCAACCGGATGCTGCGGCCCTATGTCCGTGAAGCGCAACTCTGTTTGATAGAAGGAGCCACCCCGGAGCAAATAGATACCCTAATGCAATCCTGGGGCATGGCCATGGGGCCCATAGCGGTTGGAGATTTGGCCGGTCTCGATATTGGCCACAAGGCCCGCGAGGGCCTGAGCGAAGCAGAAAAAGGCGAGCCCAAAACCTACTGCATTGCGGATGCTTTAGTAGAGCTGGGACGCCTGGGCCAAAAGAGTGGAGCCGGTTATTACCGCTATGACCCAGAAACTCGCGCTCGTGCCAGTGACCCCGAGGTCCAAGCAATTATAGAGGCTCAAGCCAAAGCGCACGGGATAGAGCGGCGAGAAATCTCTGATAAAGAAATTCTTAATCGCCTTACTTTCTCCTTAATTAATGAGGGAGCCAGGATTCTGGAAGATGGAATAGCCCAACGTCCCAGTGATATTGATGTTGTGTATGTTTATGGCTATGGTTTCCCTCCCCATCGCGGCGGCCCCATGTTTTACGCAGATAGCATCGGCCTGAAAAAGATCTACGATACAATTTGCATATTCCGTGACCAACATGGCGAAGCCAATTGGACTCCCGCACCATTGCTCGTCCAACTGGTAAAAGAAGGTAAAACGTTTGCGAAATGGGCAGACGATCAGCGATAGTATTCGCTTCTCAAGGGTAACCGGTAAAAGTACCGGTTACCCTTATTGCCAAAGTTGAGAGATTATTAATTGGCAACACAATGACAAGGCCTGATACGTTAATAGAATCGAAACTACGACTGAGCCAGATGCGGTTTAATGAGCTGCAACTCGAACAATCACCAGAACCGTTAGATCACCACAAAGCGATCCAAGCCAGGGTTAAGAGAAACAATTGGAAAGGCATAGGTTACGCACTGGCCACCGCCATGGTTGCCAGTACAGCCGCCGCAGCCAGTAAATGGATATCACCCGCCGTACCAGTACCTTTAATAGTTCTCAGCCAATACAGCATCTGCTTACTATTACTTATTCCCTGGCTGGTGCGCCAGTCACCCCAAAAGCTCATAACACAACACTGGAAAACCCATTTACTGCGCGGCTTTGCAGGCTGGCTCTGCTTCTTTTCCTACTTTTATGCACTCAGCCGTATTTCATTGATGGAGGCAGGCTTACTGCGCAATGCCGCCCCTATTTTTGTTCCGCTTGTAGCCTGGCTTTGGGCGCGTGCACAGATTCCCGCCACAAGCTGGCTACCCATTGTGCTTGGGCTACTTGGTATCGCACTGATTCTTCAACCTGATATCCATGGTATCAGCAGTGGCCACGCCTTCGGCTTACTGTCAGGTATTACTCTAGCTGCCTCTATGGTGGGCACACGTATTCTGTCTCACACTGATAAGTCGAGTCTTATTTTGTTTTACTATGTCCTTATCTCATTTATGTGCAGCCTGCCCCTGGGTATCTACTACTGGCAATCAATACCTAGCTGGACTATTCCCTACCTGGCTTTTAATGGTGTTTCTGTTTTATTAGCGATATGGCTCTATACCAAAGCTTATAGTTATGCAAAACCCAGTGTAGTTTCACCAATCAGCTATTTTGGAGTGGTTATTGCTGGCATTTTTGGCTGGCTGATATGGCAACATCTACCTAACACAATTGCGCTGATAGGAATTTTTATAGTGGTCACAGCAGGTCTGCTCACAGTGTATTTCTCCACCCAGCAGGCTGCCCGAACGCACCCTGTTCCTAACTAACTTCCCAAAAGGTAAGTCCAAATGAACTGGCAAAATAAAAAACAACCACCGTTTAATGATCATTTGGGTGTGAAAATTGATGAGTGGCAGGAAGGTCGTGTAGTGATCAGCGTAACCGTACTTCCTGAGCATTTGAATAGCCACGGAGTACCCCATGGGGGATTTATTACAACGTTAATTGATATTGCCGGTTCCTACTGTGGTCTCTACTGCCCATACCCAAATCGTCGGCGTAAGTCCCTCACGCTTTCATTAACAACCAATTTCACCGGTCGAGCCAAAACCAACCAGTTAACCGCCATAGGTAAGTTGACCAGCTCGGGGCATAAAATCTTTTATACCTATACCGAAGTTTATGACAGTGTAGGAACCCTGCTTGCAACTGGCCAGATGACAATGCGCTACCAAACTGGTAGTGAAATACTAGAGGGAGAAGCTATTGAAGAGCATCCTGCAAAAACACACCACAGAATTAAAGTGTGAAGCCCTCAACTGACTAACAGCTGTCATAATAAGGGCTCGGGTTTTCAGTAACTAACCCCTAAAATGTTAAGCGGCTAAATACTCCCCTTAAACTTAACCAAAATTAGTGGCCAAGTAACTCCGCATTAGTCGGGTACTTTTTAAGGAGTTCAATAAGTTTTTTAGTGCCGTCTACAGTCTTGAGGCTGGCAAACGTTCTTCGTAAAGCTCTTATAGCTGCAATATCTTTCGAGTTAAACAGGACTTCCTCACGGCGAGTACTGCTTTTAGCAATATCCAAGGCAGGGAAAATTCGCTGTCTCGCAACTTCCTTTGACAATACTACCTCCATATTTCCCGTACCTTTAAACTCCTCAAATATCACCTGGTCCATTCGGCTTCCGGTATCCACAAGTATCGTTGCCAGAATCGTAAGTGATCCACCACCTTCAATCTTTCTCGCAGCGCCAAACAGCTTTCTGGGTATCTCCATAGCCCTGGCATCTATCCCACCTGACATTGTACGTCCCCTACCACTCTGCTGCGCATTATGCACCCGTGATAGCCTTGTCAACGAGTCAACAACAATCATTACATCCTGGCCTTCACCGGCTTCCTTACAGGCCCTATCAAGGAGTTCATTAGCTGCCCGCACATGCTCTTTATAGCTATGATCAGAAGAGGAAGCATAAACTTCCGCCGGTACACTTCGCTTGAAGTCAGTAACCTCCTCTGGCCTTTCATCAATCAGCAAAGCGTACAGCTTTATTTCGGGGTAAGCCTTCCCCACTGCTTGGCAGATATGCTTGAGGATAGTGGTTTTGCCACAGCCCGGAGGAGCCACAATCAAGCCTCGTTGCCCCTTGCCAATTGGCGTAATCAAATCCATCGCCCGTACCGTAAGTTGCTGAGAACCTGACTCAAGGCGAATAGGCTCAGATGGATTAATAGCTACGCCATTTAAGAACCGCCTCTTTGGATCAGAAGTATCCTCTTGCTTTTTATCAAACTTTTTAGGCTCCGTATTTCTTTTTACCTTTAAGGATAATATTTTTCTAGACATAATATGCGCTTTACAAATCATTCCCCATTGGGGAGCACTTTAACTTTTAAAACAAAACTACAGAGAACCAGATTTTCTTGATCCTCTGTGTTTATCACCACGAAACCACTCTAAATACAAGTTAAGTAAAGCAGGGGCTTATATATTATTTATCATTCTCCATGGCAGAAAGAAACTGATCGAGCACCTGATTAAACTCTCTAGGTCTCTCCCAAAACATCATGTGTTTTCCCATATAAACAGCAGTGGCAGACGGTGTATTGGCCTTAATCCATTTATCCGCAACACTTTTAACTTCCTCTCTCACAACATACAGTAGGGGCAATTTACCTTCCAATGCCACAAGATCATTACTATAGTCCAGGTAAAATCCGGTCGCGTTGGTAATTGAAGCGACACTACTAGAGGTCTGATTAGCAATTTGGGTAACCCAGGCAATATTTTCCTTTGAAGGGTTTTCAAGCATCCATTTCACAAATTCACTAATTACATTATCTCGATCTTCTATAATGCCCTCAGTAAATGAGCGTGAATAGCCGTCCGAATCATCATTTAGATACCAAACCCACTCATCACGGCTTGCTCCCGCTATATCTGGTCCAGTATCAATCATTATCATCGCTTTCAGCTTATCGGAACCAAACTGATTCAAATAGGCCAATTGCTCTGTTACGCCATATGACCAACCTGCCAAGATCACTTTGTCTATATCCAATGTCTCTATTAACTTAGCCAGGTCTCTAGCATGTTGTTGATAGGTGTGCCCCTCGACGGGCTTTGATGATTTGCCCTGCCCACGGGGATCATATGCCAGCGCACGGTACTTTTTAGAATCTTTAAAGTGGGCAAGTTGATGCTCAAAAATGTCTGCCGACATCATCCAACCAGGAATAAAAATAATGGCAGTATCGCCACTCCCCGATTGTTCATAATAAATAGTGAGATCTTTATCTATCTCGACTTCTTCTGCAGCCACATTAACCACAGATAAACCAATCCCAATAAAGACCATTCTTAAGAAATTTCGCATTTTCAACACTCTTTCCCACTCCCAATCACGTTGTTAAATCGTCACCCCAATGAAAATTGGGGCATTAAAGCCTGGTAATTCTATACCGTCAAATTAACTGACTTACTAAGGTGGTACCACTTCAAACTGGCTTGATTAATTAACAATTCCATCTCTTTCGATGAGTCATTAACTAATCCATGGATTCCAGCTTTTTATTTAAAATTATACATTCAGTGGAAACTCGTATCTTCTCGCCTTCGACAGTCAAAATGCCTTTAGATTTTAAAATGATATACATCTCCTCAATATCACAATCGGTATGCTCACCCACAGAGCTAAACCGTGGCATCACAACAGGAATAGCAAAGTTTCATACTTTATTAAAATCTCTGCATTTAAGGGCTTGATATGTTTCTACGCCACCCTCTCCGACGTGCCTCTCCTATTCAACTTCTTATTGCACGAACAAAAATCAAAAGTCATTTATTTTTCTGATAAAATTGCGTTTCTAAAGATCTCATTTACTCAGCACCTCCTGAATCCCCTATACCCCTCTCGCACCTTTATGTACTTTAATATCAACTAAAGTTTACTAGACACTCTCTCTCAACAAGTTTACAACCCAGTTATGTAAAGCATCATGATCTGAACGAGGGTGCCATGCGGCTATAACATCAAACTCTACAGGCTTGTTTTTCAGATTAAGAATGGCAAGGTTTGAATCACTTGCTACCCGATTAGGTAAAAAAGCAAGCATATCTGTTTTCTTGAGATATTGTGGAACCGTGGTAAAACATGGCGTAGACATAACAACATTTCTACGCAAACGGTACCTTGCAAACCAACCATCAATAATTCCTGCCGCACCAGACTTAAGCGGAGATGCCATAAGATGCGGCTCAGAAGCTATTTCCTCCAAACTCAGTTTCTTCTTGGTCAGAGGCGAACTCTTTGCCGTAACGCAGACATAGTAATCAGTAAATAACGTGATAGAGGAGTACAGCTCAGAATTTACATCCGAATCTGCAACGATTAAATCCACCTTGGCTTCACTCATTAACTTTTCCAGTCTGTCTGTAGCAATATCCCGTATTACCACTTTCAAGCTGGGAGCTAACGCTCTGAGTTTAGGCAATAAGCTGGGAAGCACCACTTGCTGGGAATAATCTGTCGCAGCGATGGTATAGGTTTGCGCTATTTTAGCTGGGTCAAAAACTGCTGGAGCCAGCAATTTATCTAACCCCTGGAGGATCACATCAACCTTTTTCCCTAAGTTTATTGCTGTCGGCGTTGGAATTAGTCCATTGCTTTTCCGGAGAAAAAGTTCATCACTAAAAATATCTCTCAACTTTTTTAAATGTTCACTAACAGCTTGCTGAGTAAGGCCGACCTGGCTTGCGACACGAGATACACTTCTTTCAGAGATTAATGCCTGGAATATTCGGAGTTGCTTGACCTCCAATCGATTTATTTGGTTCACACTTGTATCTCTTACAAATAAATACTGTTTAACATTGTATCACAATAAAACTAGCATTCTCCAAGTAATTGAGCAGTATCGCATTGCGGCAAGCAGTAAATTCTTCATATAAAACAGGTACTTAGAGTGAAAAATGTTATCCTCATTGGCGCACAAGGTAAAATGGGACAGGCCGCATTAACAGGGTTAAGCAGCCACAGGGTTATCACAGCAAGTCGCTTGGGCAAGGGATGTGACCATCAGGTTGATATAACTGATGAAGAGTCCATCAGACGACTGTTTGAGACAGTGGGTGACTTCGATGCTGTCGTAAACACCGCAGGTTTCTGTGAATACGCAGACTTTGTCGATATGACTGAGCAGCAATGGATGACAACGGTAATAAGCAAGATGATGGGGCAAATCAATCTTGTAAGAATCGGCCAAGAGTATATCGCCGATAAAGGATCCTTTACGCTAATATCCGGCATTCTAAACATCAAGCCGATCCCCATGGCAATTGCCGATGCAACAACTAGTGGAGCAATTGATACCTTTGTCAAATGCGTTGCTTATGAACTCCCCAGGGGAATTCGAATCAATGCGGTTAATCCGACGGTATTGGAAGAAGCCTGGGATGTCTACGGTGATATGATGCCAGGCTTTGAGCCCGTGCCAGGGCACTTGGTCGGAAAAGCTTTTGAGCGCTCTGTAGATGGATTTATAACTGGTGAAGTAATCTTCGTTGATGCCTAGCCGGGGGGGGAGCCCCCTTTCTTGCGTGAAGGAACTAATTATAATCGTGAAGCGGGCCTCCTGAAACTTCTATAAGTATCCTTCACGGATTGGTACAATTTATGCTGCTACGAATCTTCTATTGCAGACTTATGGGAACTATAAAAGATATCATTCACTTTCAGATATCTTACATAAATCTTAATACGTTAAGGTAATCCACAATATTCTTTATACTTATTCTCAGTCATATTTCACCTTCAGAGGCAATAATTACAGAGATTAAAATATTTATGGATGGCAATCGGAGCATGTAGAATTGTAAGCATAAATTTATTTGAAGAATAACAAGATGATCAGGCAGGGCACACTTTTAATTGAGAGTCATTGCAATGTTACGCCTCACATTATTAGCCAATTTAAACAGGCTATTTCTTACAAAAAATAAGAATCAATTAACCATTCACTTTTCAGGCTCAAACTCTAATTATTAAGCAAGCCAAAGCGTCCTTATAATTTACAATGAGATAACTGTATCACAATGACTTAACGGCCACATACTTTAATACTCTTTATCGCTAAAAATAAATTAGAAAAAGCACTTAAAAGATAATGTGGCCAACTTAAAGGAATCCACACTTTGACTGGGCAAAGTTCAATTCATTGTTTTTGACGTAGTCCGAATGCTACGAAGCCTCTTTTTAGCTTCACCCAAAAAAGAAGCACTCATTCCTCGCCCAGCATCCGAAGCATATATCCCCGCACTCAACACAATAGCTGCACCAATCAGTGTGAACTCATCTGGCAGTTCGTCAAATAAAATAAGGCCTATTACTATAGCCCAAAACAACAAAGTATAGCTAAAAGGCTGCAAAGTTGAAGCCTGAGCATAGGTAAGAGCTTTAATCAACAAATAATGACCCATTGCACCAAGCAGCCCATTAAGTATTAATAGTTGCCAGCCAATCGACGTCGGCTCCACCCAGTTAAAGGGAGCAAGTCCACCAAATACAATGAGACCTATAAAGGCCGTATAAAAGACTGTTGTAGCGGAACTATCAAATTGGCTGACACGGCGAGAAAGAACTTGATAGGACGCCCATAAAATAGCTCCACTGATCGGTATGACAACATACCAGCTCATAATACCTAAGCCAGGGCGAATAATAATCAAAGCACCTATAAAACCAATAGCAACAGCAATCCAGCTTCTTCTATCTACCTTCTCCCCAAGAAACCAGCCAGCCATTAGTATGGCGAACAATGGGGCCATTGCAGCGATTGCATGGACATCAGCTAATGGCATCATACTAAAAGCAAGTATAAATACCGTAACCTCAACCACAAGTAAAAGTGACCTTAAAACTTGAGTACCCCAAATATTACTTCGAACCTGCTTGAGATCACCTTTGAATGAAGCTATAAGCATTACAATAATAAAAAAAGTTGCAAATCGAACAGCCATAATTTGCACAATAGGATAGGTTTGAACAAGTAGTTTACCGGTTGCATCCATACCAGCTATACAGAGCATAGCTACAATACTGAGAAATATTCCTCGACTGCTTTTTACCTTCAATTTTCTATATCCATCAATAAAAATCAAAATTCACAAGAAAACACTTTAATCCAACACCCTCCCATATAATTTCAACCTTTTAAAACTGACTAAGAAAATTACGAGTTAAATGTATTAAAATTATATCTGGCGATCACCAACTTAAAACATCAACAGATCACCTAGCAAGCTTAGGGAGAGATATTTCAATGTAGATACCACCTTTATTCAGTTTATACGAAAATTTTTCATATTACCTGAAATTCTGAACCCAAGTAAACCATACCCTAGCCCTCAACATTTTATTGGTTTTGTCAAACTTTCAAATAGTACAAGAGACAATTTTACCCAGGCCAAACTCTTTGAATTTTCACTTAACAAATAACTCAACTGACGCATCACAAAATTCAACCCCCTTATTTTCGTACAAATTGGGCGCTTTGCTTTTACTACACTCTTGATAAAACAGCCGAACACATACTCTTTGTAAAGCGACGTCTGCCCTAGAATACTGAGATGGACCGTTTTAAATTAAATGCCTCCACCTGAGGTGCTTAGTTCAACCCAGATTGGAAGCATTTTTTCTTAATGTGTAGACATAAGGCAACACAATCACACTTGATTTTGAAATGCTAAACAATCCTTGACTATCAACTTTTTTTCATGTTATTTTAAAAGCTCAAAATGTTCTTCCGAGAGCTGTATACCAGTTTTTACCTGCAAGCATTTCACCTGCCTCTATTAGATACCGGGTATCTTTAGTATCAATATATTTCTGGCATAAATCTCCCATCTCACTATTTTTCAATTCATCTGGAAGTTTTTCCCAATCTCTTAGGTCATTATGTACTAGGGAGTAAAAAGCGAATGTGATCGCTCTCCAATCTTCTTTATTGGCTTTCATCAGGTAAAGATTCTTTTCATGGATAAGTCTTATGCATAACGCTCGTAGCACGAGAAAAACGAAGGCGTAGAAACTGCAAACAGCATTTCCTCGCCCCACTTTCCTCCTTCCTTCATGTTCTTGTTCGCCTCCAAGATATAGAAAAAAACAATGAACCCAACTGCCAACGCGGCGATACAGGATATTAAAAATAAGATGTAGCTGACTAAGGCTATTCCGTCTGTACTCATGATCACCTAACGCCTGCTGGACAGACGATAAAGCTGCACAGCGATTTGGAAGTCCAAGATACGAAGTGGCCAGTTGTGCTTGCGTTTGTTATACATTTTCATCATCCGGGCCATACATATCAAAATCTACTTCAACTCCACGCTGCCCCAACGCAAGCAGCGCTTCAGAGCTTATACTTATACCCTCCATCGAACGCTCCATGAAGAGACCACAAAATAAATCTAACCTATATTTCTCTGAGAGTTTTTTCCAAACTTCTAAATCATAAGTCAGCTTATTTAGAATTTCGAATATTTGAGAATCTAAATCACCTGGCACTTTTTCATTAGCTTCAATACGCCACATTCCAGACCTTGCTATGCGTGGTTTTCCACTACGCATCCACGAAAATGGCTCACCTTTAATCATCTTCGCTGTAGGCTCACTGCCTAATAACTCACTGATTTCTTCAGGTAATAATTCATCTCCGATAACCCTCAAGCTTGCTTTAGTTTTTGATAGAGTCGCCATGATTTTATGTATATCTAACACCCCAAGATGGGGCAATAACAAGTGGGCCATAATACAGAACGGAGTGACGGGAGCCCACGTATAATTTTCCCGCTTACTTGGTTTGTTAGCTGCTCTTCGCCAAGGCCAATTTAGTGCCAAATCCAATAAATACAACACCCGTAATAGAGTTTAACCAAGTTTTGAATTTAGGGTGGCTGGTAGTATTTTTTACCTTGGTTAAAGTGAAGACCATAGCCGAAAACCATACAACATTAACCAGTGAGTGTGCAGTAACAAGTGAGTATGCACTGAAAGCACTGCCATCTACGGGAATAAATTGCGGAAAAGCAGCGAGATAGAAGATTGATACTTTAGGGTTAAGAGTATTAGTTAAAAAACCTTCAAAAAAAGCCCCTTTTATAGATGTTGGCTTTATTTGCAATACTGCCTCTAAGTTATTTTCAGCTGTGCTTTTACTTATAGCATTTCTAAGCGATTTTAACCCCAACCAAATTAAATATGTTGCGCCCAGCATTTTAAAAACAAGAAAGGTGTTTGCAGATTGCACCAAGAGAATAGATATGCCAAATATGGACAGCGTACCATGTACATAGAAAGCAGCCACGAACCCCGCGATATTGGCTAGACCAGCTCGGTGCCCTGACAAAGGAACCGTTTTCGTTATGAGGAATCCATTAGGCCCAGGAGAAATCACGAGCAATGTTGCCACAGCAATAAACGTAAAAATATTGTCCCAATCCATTTCAATTCTCCGAGAAAAAGTAAATGCTAAATAGCAGCTAACGCCCAAAGCAGCAACGCGCTTTAGCGCGTCCAGACCGGAGGGCGATGCTGCCTTTGCCTGTTAAGCGCTTTGCCATTGTTCAACTATCTGATTGTATTTTTCGTCTGCTTTACCCTCTGTATCATCGCACGAAAAGTAGACAATACTAAGAGCGCAATACTCACCCGTATGATTCTTTATTTTTTCCATTAGCTCTATAGCACGCTCAACGGGTAGTTCTTCGTTGGCTAGAAGTGCTGACGCAGCCTCTTTCACCTGAGGCAGAAGTTCATGAGAGAACCCTTTGCTCCAATGGTTAAAAAGTGACTCTTTAGTTATCTTATTGACTTCACTAGGCGAACGAACTATTTCGTGAAGAACCATAAACGTAGCATTTGCTGATATGGTTCTTCCTTGTACGATCAGCTCAATAGCTTTCTCTTTGTCATTGTATGGAAAGCTAAAGTCAATTGATTCTATAAATTCTTGTTCAGTCATAATTGACGCTTAACGCCCACAGCTGGGGCGGCTTACTTTATGCACTTTTTGTGTGAAAATGGGAGCGAAACGACCACGTAAAACATGCATAAGATAAGACGTCCCGCGGAGGCCCGAAGAGCCGTAGCCTAGTTGCCTGTAATTGTTATGCTCGGCTAGAACCACTATACACCGCCTCTTTTCCGCAATTACCTTTCGGGTCCTGATAGAGAATTGAGAGCGTTACTGCTTCAGAATGTTCCTGGCTGTACGTTACTGTTGAAATTAAGCCGTTTTTATGAGGCTTGTACTCTAGATTGGTCAGAATAAGGTGCCTTCCTTTATCCAAGGAATACGAAAATGATACCCATCTAAGTGGCCAGCCTTCGACTTCATATGGAAAAGTAGCTACTAGCTTGACCAATGGACCTCCACTTTGAGGCACTTCCTTAAACTTTACAGAGTTACTTTCTAATGAGCGCAAGCATGACGCGAGAACTCCTGAAGATAAAGTACCTAAAATACCAATAAGTATTAATAAAAAAATCCTCTTCATTCTCAACTCAAGCGTAGCGTCCAAATAACCAGCAGCCAGTGGCGAAGCCACGCTTTCGACTGTCTGACACCGTAAGCGCGAAGTTCACTTTCTTATTATGTATGATTACGTTTTGCAAGGACTTTTGACCAAATAAATTGAAGTAAGCTACGAATAGCGATGATTATGATAAATATAAATACTGACAGCCCCAGTGCAACGTTATCACTTACAATACCAGTATCATAGCTAGGATCACTTTCACGTTCGATCTGTATAAAGAACATAATCCATAAGAAAAACCATGCAGCCAAGCAATAGGCTAGTAATTTCTTTCCCCATGGAATCACTAATGGTGCAAAGACCACTACTACGAATATGCCTAGAATCAAATATGCCATGAAGTCCATTTACACATTACGCCTCAAACAGCGACAGGTTTACAGCATCAAAGCTACGAAAAAGAAGCCTCCGCCTTTAAAGTAAACGCCACCTTATATTCATCTTATGCGGCCATTCTTTCATATTCATCTGAGTTTTTGAACCCAAGTGAACCATGTCTTCTTTTAAAGTTATAGTACCTATCAAGATACCAAGATAAGTTGGTTCTTAGCTCCTCAACGGATTCAAAATTAAATCCTTTGAAACTCTCAGTTTTCAGTGTTTGAAAAAATGATTCTACATACACATTATCATTCATAAATCCTGGACGGTTCATGCTCGGCTCAATACCCAGCTCCTTGAGTCGGTTTTGGTATGCATAAGCACCGTTCTCAAAACCTCTGTCTCTGTGAAATATTAGATCTGATTCTATATTTCTGCGACGGACAGCTTTATTTAGCGCTGACAGTGTTAGCTCAACAGTTCGAGTGTCCGACAGCTCCCAACCCAACACTTTCCGGGAGTAAAGATCAATAATCACAGCTAAATATTGCCATTGCCCATTGATCTTCAGATAGGTTACATCACCAGCTCATTGAGAGTCTGGTTTAATCGGCATACCATGCTCTCTTTGTAAATTTTCAACCTTAATGCAAAGATTTCCAGGCAAAGGGCGTCGACGATAGATCCTTCCAGCTTTCCCCACGATTCCAGCCTCTCTCATAAGGCGTTCAACGCGCTTGTGATTTATTCGTTCACCATTAGCTTTCAGCTCTGCGCTAATTCTTGGGCTTCCATAATTACCATCATGCTGCGCATAGATAGCTTCGATACACCCAAGAATTCGCCTATTTTCTATGTCTCGAGTGCTCTCATCACGGTTGAGCCACTTATAAAACCCTTGGGGTGAAACATTCAAGTATCTACATAAGTACCTGACACCAAAGTCTGATCGATTAAGAGCTATGAACGAGAATCTTTCAGCTTTGGATCTTTCAGGTACATTTCCCACTTTTTTAGGAAATCATTTTCCTTTTGCAATTTCTCAACCTGCTTTTTTAGACATCTTATCTCTTTATCATCAGTTTGAGACTGAGTTTTCGTTGTCTTTGCCATACTTATTCTACGACTGGGCTTCTCGACCAGCTTGCCTTCTCTACTTTCCTGTCGCCATCTATACACCATTACTGGATGCAAACCAATAATGTTGGCGATAGTGGTCGTATCTACTTTCAGTTGATTAGTGAGAGCTACCACTCTAACTTTAAACTCTGTTGAATATTCAACAACCCGCTCTTCACTCAGTATTTTCGGCATTTTTTCCTACCCTATTCAAAAGGTAGGCGTCTACTCAATGGGGGAAGGTTTCGGCCGTCCCAGCAGCCATAGGCTGTGACAACAGCGCCTTGTTATGCATTTACCACTCCCAATGCGGCAAAACCGTAGCCCATGAAGATAAGGCCGCCAGCGAAAAAACCTAGCCACCAAAATTCGCTTCTTCCGATACCCGATAAAAGCTTCTTTTTGTATATAAATATCTTTGCACACCAGTAGGTAGCAGTACAAAGAGCGACAAAGGATACAAATCCTAACCAGCCACCCAAAGCTCCTATGACTAATAATGAACTTCCAAGAGAGACTGCCATCCCTGCGAGCAAACCCTCGAGAAGATAGTCACTGTTCTTTTTACTGTCCTGTCTTCGAAACCAGCTCATGAATCACCAGAAGATGCATAACGCCCGCAGCATTGGGCGTCCCTCGGAGGCCCGAAGGGCCGGAGCAAACTGCCTGCGACTGTTATGGTTTTTACTCCTCGATGCACCACCGGTAACTTCCAACATAATATTTGTACGGATTATCCAACATGACAAAGGGTGGGGCTTCGAAGTTATACTGGATTAATGCAACATCGTAGACACCGTGGTTTAGGCCGTCTTGATCAAAATTGCACTTCATTGACTTTCTTTCTTTTTTTGCGATTTTTATATAAAGAACATCGCCCATTTCACTATCATGAGCACTAAATATTCCATGTTCAATTTGCAATGTATGTATGTAAGTCAAGATCAGTAAGCTTTGCCCTCTCTGACTCGGGGAAACTGATTAATTTTCCATCTACATTAAGAGTGATGCTCTTTAAATCATCATTTTCTGGATCTAAATCAATTTTCAAAGATACATTTTTATATGGCTCAGGGAGGACGCCTTCAACATAGACATGATGTGAATGTAATCTGGTTGTGTCATAAGCAGCTGCAAAAATTGGAAATACAGCCAGCATAAATATTAAATTTCTCATGGATTCTCAGGAACCATAACACTAAGCTTTGGGCGGACTGTGTAGCAGGCCGTCCCAGCAGCCGAAGGCTGCGACAACAGCGCCTTGTTAGGTGCGATAGTACTAATGAACTTGAACAATGAATTCCTCCGGGCTATTAGTTTTGGTTAGACCTTCTTTTTCTCGAACAAATTCAGTTGAACGAGCAATACCACTTGGATCAACTGACAGTACAATTATTTCACCAGAGGGTTTCAGATGCCAACAACCCAGTTCTCGATCTACAGGTAGCTGTTTTTTAACATTGAGCACTTCTACTTCGTTAGGCAAATAGACCACACTACTTCCAGTCTTATAGCTGCTCCATCCGTGATAGCATGGCAGCTTAGCCAATCTCTCTTCCAGAACTGTTTGAGTACTGCAGCCGACCACTAGTAATGTAATTAGAAGCTCAAATATTTGGATCAAGGTAGCACCTAACGCCCAGCACACGGGCGGCCGAAATGAAGCGAAGCGCAATGTAGGCCGTCCTGCCCGGCGTCTTTTGCCGGGCTTGCGTGCTGCTGTTTGTTAGGTGTTTTACTCATGCCTAGCCCTACCAATGGGTTTTAAATCTGCACTAATACCTGTAAACAAATAATTACCAACCAGATCATAGTTTGGGTCACTATGACCCAAAGGGTTTTTACCAAGCCATTCAATTACAATTGAGTCAGATTTTAAAATTTTATCTTTTTTTACCCACGACTCAAAAGAGGCCTCAAATTCAAGATGCTTATAGGTATCACCTAGCATAACAACTCTTGCTTTTTCTCGGCCATCTGGCATATCTAACTCTACGATACCCCCGAGCCGAACATTTTGATTGTCATGATACTCCATCCGTACACCTAACACTGCCAGCAAGGGCAGCCGAAGCAGAGCGTAGGTTGTCCAGCCACCGGCTAGGCAATCTTACCTGGCCTCGTTAAGAGGCATTTTTATTTCTACACCAAAATACTAACACTAGAATTAAAGCAAGCGCGTAACATACCCCCATAGGAACGACGCTACTCTCTAACTTTTCCTGAGAGTTCCACATAAAATCGTACAAAGTAAACGGTACAACTATAGGGCTAGCTAGTAAGGCGATTCCTTTAAAATAAATTTCTTGGCCCTCAAAAAAACTAAGAGCAACGCCGGACAAGTACCAACTGAATGCACCCATAAGATACCAGATTACACCGTATTTAATTAGCCTCATACTTGCCTCTTAACGCCGCAATCAGACGCGGCTTACTTTGTGTGCTTTTTGCACGAAAATGGGAGCGCAGCGACCGTGCAAAAAGTGCACAAAGTAAGACGTCGGCTGCATTGCATTGTTAGCTGCTGACCTCGTCCACGGCCACCGATTTACAAACCACAAAGCAAGAATCAAAGACTAAGGCTTTGTACCCGCCCTCAGGAGTATATGAGGGTACAAAATTGGTTTTAATTTTATCGATTACTGATGCCTGATAAATTTCCATAAGTTGCTTCGGCCCCTGAGCCAGTTGACCATTAGAGCCCTTACAGAATTCAATGAACTGACCTGCGTGATACGTATTAGCAAAGTCTGTCAATGGTCGCCAGCCACCAAAAGTCTTTTCATGAACCTCCCAGATACGCCCCAATATTTCATATCTACTTTCTGGCTCTGAAGAATAGTAGAGGTACCCATGCGGCTCATTATGATTCCATAGCAACGGGTTTTTATCAGTAAACTCTACTTCACCAACTTCAGACGGCTGTGCATCAGTCTCTTTTACGCCGTAACACGTGATCTTAAAAAACCTACTTTGATCATGACCATTCCAATCATCGCACTGAAAATTGATTATTAATCCATCTGTGTAATCCACAGCGGTAATTCGACCATTAAGATCTTCGTATAGTTTTTCTGATAATTCTTCGATGTTCATTTTTATGTAAAGCTAACATTTATATAGTGATCATCACGACCACTATTATCTTGATTACTATTTCAGATGCAAATTCCCGCCATGGCTCTGACTTGCCCTCAAAAATCAACTAGATACAATCAAGTGGCACCATCTTCACAAATGGAAAAATGATCATCATGACCACTATCACAGACTTCTTGCCGCATCCAACCCATTGATTTCATTAGGCTTTCATCACCAATCTACAAATTCTCAGAAATAACGGTCACGACGTTCGAAATCTCAGGTCTGTTTGGGTCACGAAATGGATGTAGGTTTCACATTTGAAATGATTGAGCGCTGGTACTATCAGCTCGCACTTAACCCTCAGCTTTATTTCCAGTAAAGAAAAACCCCTTGCCCAATTAACGATCTCAGAGCAAGGGGTTTTAATGTATTAGTATTTAAATTAAGCCGTTAGGCAATTCGCCCAGCACGCAGCCATTCAGATACGCAGAAAGCCAGCTCCAGCACTTGGTCGGCATTCAGTCTTGGGTCGCATTGGGTGCGATAGCAGCTGGCAAGATCCGCTTCGGAAATTTTCCAGGCGCCACCAGTGCACTCTGTAACATGTTCACCGGTCATTTCCAGGTGAATACCGCCGGGGTGACTGCCTTCGGACCAGTGTACCGAGAAGAAGTCGCGGATCTCTCGTAAAACTTTATCAAAATCGCGGGTTTTGTAGCCATTGCCAGCTTTTACCGTATTGCCATGCATGGGGTCGGTACTCCAGACCACAGAGCGACCCTCTGCCTGCACTGCACGTACCAGTGAGGGCAGCTTATCGGCGAGGATATCGGCTCCCATACGGGTAATTAAGGTAAGGCGGCCAGCTTCGTTCTCAGGATTGAGCTTATCAATCAAGCGCAGCAACTCATCAGGCTGCATATTGGGGCCGACTTTTACGCCGATAGGATTGCAAACCCCGGAGAGGAATTCCACATGGGCACCATCCAGCTGGCGAGTTCGCTCACCAATCCAGAGCATATGCGCAGAACAGTCATACCATTTACCGGTAAGGCTATCGGTGCGAGTGAGCGCCTGCTCGTATTCCAGTAATAGTGCTTCGTGTGAGGTGTAAAGCACCGTCTCTCGAATTGCGGGAGTATTTTCTGAGGTAACGCCGCACACCGCCATAAATTCCAGCGCTTCTTGCAGGCGTTCGGCTAAGAGTGCGTATTTTTCACGCTGCGGATTGTTCTTAAGAAAGCTCAGGTTCCAACCATGCACCTGGTGTAAATCAGCCAGGCCGCCCTGGGCGAAGGCGCGCAGCAAGTTGAGAGTCGCCGCCGACTGGTTGTAAGCGGTGACCATACGCTGAGGATCTGGCTGGCGAGCTTCCGCAGTAAAGTCGATACCGTTGATAATATCTCCACGGTAACTTGGCAGCTCAACACCATTAATCGTTTCAGTATCGGCAGATCGGGGCTTGGCATACTGGCCGGCCATCCGAGCCACTTTTACTACGGGTAAATTACCTGCAAACGTCAGTACTACAGCCATTTGCAACAGCACTTTAAATGTATCGCGAATGCGGTTTGCGTTGAAATCGGCAAAAGATTCGGCACAGTCGCCGCCCTGTAACAAAAACGCCTTACCCTCCGCTACCTGGGCCAATTGACGGCGCAGCTCACGCGCTTCGGCAGCAAATACCAAAGGTGGGTGGCCAGCTAACTGTTTGGCAACCTGGGCAACATCATCGGTGGAGGTGTATTTAGGCTGTTGGTGTGCGGTGAAGTTTCGCCAGCTCTGCGGGGTCCAGATTTGGGTGGGGGATTCAGACACTGGGACTCCTAGCTCAACTTCCATCTTTCACTCTTACATCTTTAGGTAAAACTTAAGGGTGAGCAATACGCTCACCCCCAAATGTGCCGAATTTACAGCACGCTGGCAACTGCCTTGCAGAAGTATTCCATATTGTTGGAGCTCAAACCGGCAATACTGATGCGGCTGGAGTCCACCATATAGATGGAATAGTCCTTCTGCAGCTGCTGCACCTGCTCTGGACTAATGCCCAGGAAGGAGAACATGCCTTTCTGTTGGCGGATAAAGCCGAAATCACCAGCAGCTCCGGCAGCGGCCAGGCCTTCTACCAAACCGGCGCGTAGCCCGTTGATACGTTCACGCATCTCGGTCAATTCCGCTTCCCAGTTCGCTTTAAGGCCTGCATCTGTAAGGATAGATTCCACAATCGCTGCACCGTGGGAAGGTGGCATGGAATAGTTCCCACGAATGGCACTCAGCATCTGGCTATGGCCTTTATCGGCGCTCTCACCGTTGGCATAGATCACCATCGCCAGGCCTACACGCTCACGGTAGAGGCCGAAGTTTTTAGAACAGGAGGCTGCCACTAACATCTCGGGCACAGATTCAGCCATCAGGCGTAGACCATAGGCATCGTCTTCCAAGCTTTCGCCAAAGCCCTGGTAGGCCATATCGATAAATGGGGTGAAGCCCTGTTTTTGCGCCATTTCAGCCAGTACTTTCCACTGCTCGCGAGAAAGATCCGCACCACAGGGGTTGTGGCAGCAGGCGTGGAACAGAACCACATCACCCTCACCCACGTTCTTTAGGGTCTCCACCATTTTGTCGAACTGCAAGCTGCTGGTAGCGCGGTCGTAATAAGGGTAACTCTTGATGTTGAGGCCAGCGTTACCAAGAAGCGGAACATGGTTCGCCCAGGTAGGATCGCTCACCCAAACCGTGGCCCCAGCCTTGGCGCGATTGATCAGCTCTGCCAGAGCGCGCAGGGCTCCACATCCACCGGGGGTTTGCGCTGAGCGCACTCGGCCTCCAATCATGGCCGGATGGCCAGCGCCCAGTATCAGCTCCTGCATCACCGAATTGAACCCTGGGGTACCCGCAGGGCCAATATAGGCTTTGGTTTCCTCGCTTTGCAGTAAGCGAGTCTCTGCCTCTTTTACCGCCTGTAAAACGGCAGTGTGGCCGGCCTCATCCTTGTAGACCCCTACCCCAAGGTCAATTTTGCTGGGGTTTTCATCCGCACGGTAGCTGGCCAGCAGGCCGAGAATTGGGTCTGGCGGTAGGCTGCTTAAATGCTCAAACATTTGAAAACTCCTTTATTTATCCTATTTATTGGTCTATCAAGCCGCGCTCGGACCACTCCTTAGCGCGAACCATCAGTTTTTCGATAATGCCATCCAGTTGCTCCCTCTCCTCAGAGGAGAGCGAGGCGATCAAATCATTTTCATACTGCTGCGCGAGCGGCACTATGCGCGCATATACCTCACTCCCCAGCTCAGACAGGTTCAACACCTGACGACGGCGATCCGCAGGGTCTTCACTGCGAGTGATGTAATCGTTCTTCAGTAGAGAGGAAACAGCGCGGCTAATGGCCACTTTATCCATGGCTGTCTGCTCCACCAGCTCAGCGGCAGAAAGATCGGGAAAGCGCCCGAGAATGGCCATCACCCGCCAGGCGGGAATGGTGAGATGGAAGCGCGCACCATACGCTTGGGAGATAGCGTTACTCACGCGGTTCGAGAGCACCGAAAGGCGATATGGCAAGAACTTCTCCAGGCGCAACTCATCCTGCTTTACCGCCGCATCCGGCGCATTGTGGTCATTGGTCATGGCTGCTCTCACACCTGCCTATCTTCGAACCCCGGTTGTACCAGATGTCCAATTTAACTAACATTGGTTTCAATTGTAACCACTGCGCGCGCGAATGTTGCGCAGCAACATCCTGGAGCACCGGACAAAATTGGTCGCACAGTATAGGGTTTTCAGCGCCATTTTTGTTACCAGTCTGCCGGTTAAACGCAAAAAACATGCGTGGCAGTCCATCGAGTTGATCAATGTTCCGCCAGCCGCCCTGCGAGCAAGATGCGAGGCCGCCCATGAACAAGTGGATTCGCTTTCCCCGCGTTGAAGGGAAGACCAGCCGACAGGCCCATGCAGATTTCCCGGCCAATACCTTTGAGAGGGAAATGGGCAAGGAGGGCTTTTTTGGCCCCTGTACGCATTTCTACCATAGCCATCCCCCCACAGGCTGGAGCCAATTCACAGGCCCACTGCGACCACACGCCTTCGATAGCACCAAACTGCAACATTCAGGCGATAGCCCCTGGGACCAGAAACCCCTTCTGCGCAATGAAAATAGCCTGGTGGGCCTATGGATTTGCCGGGAACCCATGGACCATTTAATACGCAATGCCGATGGCGACCAACTTCTCTTCGTCCATAACGGCAGTGGGAAGCTGTTCTGTGATTTTGGCCGGCTGAGTATCCGCGATGGTGACTATATACTCCTACCACGCGGGACCATGTGGAGACTCTCCCCCACCGAAAACGAGCCCCTGGAATTACTGCTGATCGAGGCAAGCGGTGGGCATTTCCAGCTCCCAGAGAAGGGGATTCTCGGCCCCAATGCTATCTTTGACGAGGCAATCCTGGATGTGCCGAGCATCGACGAAGCCTTTCTCGCCCAACAGGGAGACACCCAGTGGCAGGTAGTGGTGAAGGCACGCCAACAACTCTCCAAGATCACCTACCCATTTAACCCACTAGATGCCACTGGTTGGACCGGTGACAACCTCGCGGTAAGAATCAATTGGAGAGATATTCGCCCAGTAATGAGTCATCGCTACCATCTGCCCCCCTCTGCCCACACCACTTTTGTGGGCCCGGGCTTTGTCGTAGCCACTTTTGTGCCGCGCCCCATTGAGAGTGATCCCGGCGCTCTAAAAGTACCGTTTTTTCACAGTAATGACGATTACGATGAGCTTATCTTTTACCACCGTGGTAATTTTTTCAGCCGAGATAATATTCACCCCGGCATGCTCACATTGCACCCCATGGGATTCACCCATGGGCCCCACCCAAAGGCATTTGCCACCGGCGCAAAACATGCTCGCAAGGCAACCGATGAAGTGGCGGTCATGATCGATAGCCGCACCCCATGGGATATACTGCCGGATGCCGAGGCGATAGAGTTTGAGGATTACGTGAACTCCTGGAAAACGCCACAATAACAGGGGAAAGAATTAATAAATTAATCGGCAGCTTTCCCAGCCGCCACCATAATGACTGACAATAAAGGAAAGAGAATGGACCTTTACGGATACTTCCGCTCCTCCGCAAGCTACCGAGTGCGTATTGGGCTTAATTTAAAAGGCCTGAGCTATAACTATCTCCCAGTCAATCTAGTGAAAGGCGATCAACACAGCGAGCAGTATCGCCAGTTAAACCCCCAGGGGCTTCTGCCAACGCTCAATGACGGGGACATCAGCCTCACTCAATCTATGGCTATTTTGGAGTGGTTGGAAGAAACTCACCCAGAGCCAGCGCTCTTACCCAAAGATGCCGAGGCTCGCGCCCATGTTCGAGCCCTGGCACAAAGCATTGCCAGCGATATCCAACCCCTGCAAAACCTCCGCGTGCTCAAATATCTGATTTCTGAATTCAAAGTGACTGAAGAGCAGAAAATTCAGTGGATTCAGCACTGGATTCACTTGGGATTTGCCGCCCTGGAGAAACAGCTAGAACCCGCGCCTTTTGCCGCTGGTGACACCCCCGGGCTTTTTGAGTGCTGCTTACTACCGCAGGTGTATAACGCCGAACGTTTTAGTATGGATATGAATCAGTACCCCAAAATACAAAAGATCACCCAGGCCTGTAACGAATTAGCGGCCTTTATTGATGCTCACCCCGAAAAACAACCCGATAGCACTGTATAGTCTATTTAAGTAAGCCAGAGCCCGGCTTCTCCGGGCTCTGGCTTACATGAATATCCAGTCATAAAACTCTTAACAAAACTCAACTGTTATCCCATCTTTTACACTTGCCCACCATAGCGCGCAGTGGTTAATATTCTGCACATAATGAATAAAATATAACACCGCAGTATCTATCACTGAGATCAAAAAATGCAGCCTGAGCAAGCAACTTCTGCAAGAGAGAAGGAAGCCATCGAGCATGTAAGGAAGCTCAAAGGCTTTTACCAACACCTAATTACTTATTTGATAGTGATTGCTGGACTTTTAATAGCTAATTTAATCCTCATCCCAGAGTACCTTTGGTCCCTCTGGGCAGCCCTTGGTTGGGGCATTGGAATCGCCTCCCACGCTGTGCGAACTTTTAAACCTTTTACATTGTTTGGGCCTGAGTGGGAGAAAAAGCAGGTAGAGAAAAGATTAAAAAAGAAGCCTTAAGTCAAGACTCAGCCTTACCGCTTCAAGCCTGGTTACGCTCTCCTCCGTGTACACCTTTGTAAAAGATCTACAAACCATTTCAATCAGTGCAGGCGCTCTTTATTTATTAACGCCTCGAGAGAGCAGGCTTGCTAAATTTAACCCACTAGTCACTGAAGAATCCAAACGCACAGTCTGTGCTCTAGAATAATGCTTGTAAATAATAATCGAAAAGCATGGTCAATCTCATAAAAATATAACACCTTATTAGATGTCATATCATTTTCACACACCCATACTAATATTGCCGCCCTATCAGTTAGGGCAACCTTATAATAACAGTCAAAATGGATATCCTTGTGCCAAATAAAGTTAGTTTTTCATTTTTATTTCCCTTACTCCTCTTTTTTTGTGCAAGCCCACAAGCAAGCATCGCTTCTACACCGCAATTAACAGCGAAGCCCCCTCAAGATGATCACCGTATCGACCAACTCTACTACCTCCAACCTCACAACAGTTATGAGCGCCTTGCAACTGAAGAAACTCTTACGGATTGGCTGGATAAGGGCTTTCGCTCGTTGGAAGTGGATGTTGTTGACCACGGCATCTGGCAGGGCAGTAATCATGGGCCCTATGTAGCCCACGGCCAGAGTGATATCGGCAATCATATGTGTCGTAGTAATGGTGACAATGATCGACTGGTTCATTGCCTTGACGACATCAAGGCATGGCTTAACAACAACGAACTCAATGCACCGCTAATGCTTTATATTGATATGAAGCCAGACAGTAATTGGTTCGCTGCCTGGTATGCCGATGAGATATATGTGTTGGATCAATATATCAAGCAACACTTAGGCGATTTGCAATTCAGCTACCAGGACTTACTAGCACATCTACAGGCAAGCTCCCCCTCCTCCGACTATCGAAACACCCTAAAGAATATAGGTTGGCCTACTTTGGGCGAGCTGCAATCGCAGAATAAAAAAGTCCTGGTCATGTTTACCGGTGGCCAGAGTGGCAACGTCAATAATCGTATGGAATCGGCACTGGATAACTACCCATTACATGCCTTCCTCTGCCCTGATGTAGATACTGCCGATCCTGAAGAGTTTTCTGGCAATGTCGACTCCATGGATTCCAGCAGCTCCCAGAAGATATTTTGCGGTAATGTAAAAGCCGGTGATCACTACCAAATAACAGCCAATGAAGCGGCCAACAGTAAACAATTGATGCATTTATGGAGCAGCTCTGGCGACTTCAGCAATACAGATTTTGGCTATTCCTATATCGCTGTTGCACACGGCGCTAGCGCTATTGGCATGGACCCAAATACCGTCAATGACACGCCCAGCTATACCGGCCAAGCTATTCCCTTTGTCGGTGTGCGAAAAAGCCTACCTGGTTATTTTCGTATCCAGTCCATTCAAAACCCAAATCTCTGTATGAATGTTTCTCAAGGCTATGGCAATGGCTCCAACCTGACCTTGGCCAACTGCAACTCGAGCAACGAACAGCAGTTTGTCTACACCGCAGAGGGACAGTTAAGACCTAAAGGCAACAATAAATACTGTGTCGACTACAACTCAGGCTCTGCAGACAATGGTGATAAAATACACCTGTGGGATTGCGATGGTGGCAATTCAGAAAAATGGCAGGTACAGGAAAGCGGTATTATTCAAAATCGCGACAAAGATTGGCAATACTGTATTGATACACCAGGGGTAAGTGCCGACAATGGAGAACAACTTCAAATTTATAGGTGCAACAGTAGTGACACTGGTCAGAAATTTTTCCTGAATGCTGTGAATGAATGGAAGCAAACAAGCTTTTAAGTATTACTTTTTATTCAGACTCTCAGGAGTCAAGTATAAAGAAGAGTATTGTTGCAGTTAGTAAAGGCGTCGGTCTTAAGATTGATCAAAGATCGACACCCTTACCGTATAAATGCCTATTAACCTGGGTATGCAGAAATCTCTTAACATACCCAATTAAATCAGTAGTTAGTTCAGTTCGCCAGCTTCACACTGCCTCCAGTCACCGAAGGTGCCATCGCCTGCAGCTATCCAGCTTTCATAGGTAAAGATAAGCTCCGAAATATCCTTAATGAAAATGGAGAAGTGGAAGCCTTACCTTCCATGCCAATACAAGGTGTAGTCGGCATTCAAGTTTGGAAATTAAGAAATTCATAAGTTCAGACTAACTGTCCTCGTATAGGAATTCTTACTCAAGTAAGCCCTCCTATATGAAGGGCTCGTTTAGTTTGAGTGCAAAAATCCAATCCAGAGAGAGATTCTTCATAATCAATTAAGGCACCCCACCACATCAAGTTGAGGTGCCCATTTCGTATTGCTTAATTAACGATCAAGTTATGTACAGTAAACATCTCCCATATGTCAAGATTCTTGCGATTTGCATTTGCACCACCGTTTTCTTCAGCAACAATATAGTTACCATGTCGGACATTGAACAAGGAGATCCGATCACCATCCTCCAAACAGCCTGTTCTGTCCGTATGATTAATTAATTTAAATGTTTCCCAGCTATATCTGGCAGAAACGGCTACATCAAGTGCTCCCCATTCTTGGGCACCATAATAATAACCATCGGTGGTTTGCAGCCACACATCGTCACCATCGACAAAGCAGCCCTGCTGGTTGCTATTACCGCTGAGAATAATAGTCTCATGGCTTCCGATTGTTGAAGCATTGGCATTGACTGTTTGCCCTCTACCACCATTATTAGTTGCGGTCAAATATTTACCATGGTGGCCCCTTAAAGCAATTTTCATTGATTTAACCGCGGGTTTACCAATAGCTATATAGCCTACTACGGCTTGCAGATTTTCTCCTTTTTCTTTGTGGGCCTCTTGCACCATTAAACTAATGTCAAAAGAACCTGTTTGTTTATCCTTGATACGAGTACCAATTGTTTCATTCATATTCTTGCCTTGCACTTGGCTCACTAGGAGGTAATCCTGTAAATCAATACCTACGGTTTGAAACTCAGGGGTACCAGTTAGATTATCTTCTAGCAATACAGCATTCACATGAATTTCAGCGCCATTAGCTGTTGTATAAGTGCCCGCTTCCATCACCACATAATGCAGAGTTTCAGGCAAGTGAACGCCATCATTCCATGAAAATTCTGCTACCCGAACCTCAAAACTATTGGAGGTTATATTGCGAATTTCAGTCGTAATAGGATCGGGACCGGCGATACCAATGACAGAAGTGAATACCACTGGGTTTGTATAGCTAAAATCCAGCTGAACTGTGGTCCACTCGTGGTCTACGGCATAGACTTTATCCGCTTCCCCTCCAACAAAACGTCGATTCTGAAAATGCACCACATCGATTTGCTCACCGCCGTGGTCAGTTTCAGTATCCAAAGATTGCTCCTCCACATTCAGCAGAAAGCACTCGCCGTTAGCGTCTTCCGATATTCTTGAAATAATTGGATCAGAACCATGGTAGCTCACATTTTGATGTAGAAGAATATCATTGGAGCTTTCACAGTTACCTTGGCCTGTAGGAGTCAAATTACTAGTTACATCATTTACCTGGTAACCGCGCACAGATGCCGTTTCTATGGTAGATGAGCTATTAGCACCCGCCAGGTTCCACATTTCCTGGTCGGTTAAATCATCGACATTGGCTTCCCAACTGTAACCCAGTGTTTTTCCGTCTACCTCAAGAGTAGTTTCCCATACATGTCGCTTATCTGCCCAACTCCAACGCCACTTGCTCTGAATCTTGGCTTGTGAAACTGTGAATATAAAATTACTAAAATCTCCATGAGTCTGAGTATTACCAACAACGGTTGCCCAAACCTGCTCGTCGTCATTGCAGCTGAAAAGCTCTATAGTTTTTCCGTGATCTATAAAGGTTTTTGTATCCTGGCAATGACGATAGACAGCTACGTAACCTTCCCCTTCTCTTGCAAATAACCAGTTATTGAATCTGGATGTTTCATCAAACTTATCAGCTGGCCAAGTTAAGTTAACTGATTCCGTAACAAAGTCATCAATCGGTAGAAAATCCGTGGCGTTACCTACGCCATCCATAAAGCGCAACTCCATAGCCGGCTTGTACAAAACCAGAGCCACATTCTTGTTTTGCTTGATATAGGGCAAGTTCGTATTCATCATATTCTGGCCACCAGCTTTCCAACCACCATTTCCCGCTCCTGAACGCGTGGTAACCTGAAGCGTGCCGGTTGTGGCAACCCAAGGCTGTTGTTGCCAACCGGCATTGCCCGCATGGTAATCTTGGTAAGAGCTCAACTGCACTACACCATGGCGATAGAGATCCAAGGTTTTTTCTGAAATTACAGAACTGGTAGTAAAAGGCGCACTGGTCTCCGTAAGCAGGACTCCAGACATATCAACCAAATCGTCTGCTAGATTAGATTCCACGATAATATCTTCAAAGAAGAAATTTAATCCGGCAACAGGCGTCAGGTAGTATTCCAACATTTCATCAGCCAGTTCAGGATGAGCATAGGCACCAGCAGATTGGGAAAAAATAATCTTATCTTGCAAATCTAGACCTGCCCATACCGAATCCACCTCAGTGATGGGGTGGCCTGAGTAATAGCTGATATTGACCTCGCCATTTAGTTTTTCCAGACGATTATAAGCAACACTGCTAGCATCAAGGCTAGTCATGGCAAATATATCTATATGGTTACCAGCGGTAAATACCTGTGGACCCATGCCGGTGACTAAAGCCATATACTCTGAGAAGCTATTTTTCATAGTGTTTACTCCTCCATAACTTCCCGCATAGCTCCTTGAATCTGTAGCCGTTGCAGCGCCAAGATCATTTGTCACCATAGCTATATCATTGAGAAATATTAATGCGACCTCCCCGGCTAGCTCCTTAATCTCCTGATCCTTGGCATAGTCGTAAAGATTTAATAGCGCGGATATCGAAAATCCACTATAGGTATTTGAAGTAGACTCATAAACACCATAACGTTTTTTAACTTCTAAATAACGTATAAGGCGCTCTTTGATTTTCTGTGGCCCGCCCCCAATATTCCATCCCTCCATTTCCCATAACAACCAGCTAGTGGAAAGCCACATAAGCACATGATTTTCAGAGGTATACACACGTACTCGCTCGGTGTCTTCGTCCTGCCAATAAGGGAGCTTATTAATTTCATTTAGAATCAAGTCATCGTACTCATCACTCTCCGCCAACACACGAATATATAGAATCAACTGCATGTCTGGATTTTTATAAGCATGCTTACCCGGAGTGAAAAGTTCTGTTAATCGCTGAGCCAATGCTGCCCTATCCAAGGGCAAACCGAGATAAGCCCTGAGAACCATGTGGTCATTATTTGGCTCCTCTCTCGCTGAGTCGAAAACTCGCTCTATATAGGCCGCCTGGCGCTCACGGAAGGCTGCTAGATAGGCTGGGTATGATCCAGTATCGTAGTCTGCTAAAGTCCACGGCTGTGCGCCATCTTCAGAGTTTCGGGGCCCCGTGCTAAACCAATCAGATATATCGACATCAAGACCAAAATAGTTTAGTGCGGTAACTGAGTTATCAGCTACCCCAAAGAAAAAATCAAGTGACCCCTCAACTGAATTTGTCAGGCCATCATATAGCCATTCACCAGTGTCTACTAAGAATCCTACAGAGGCAGTTGCGGCATCTTCTACTGTAGTGGCTACATCTTCGATAGTTTCTTCAGCACTCTCTTCAACTTTATCCCAGGTTTCAGCAATCCAGCTTGTGAAATTATCCCATATGCCTGCATGAGCGTATGTAGGCATGATTAAGCTAGATAGGAGCATGATATACAGGCCGGCTCTCTTAAAATTCATAACTAAATCCAAAATTTAATTTTTTTGATAAAAGGATATGCCGAGCAAGATCTCCCACCCTTAACACAAAATTAAAACAATCAATGGCAATGTTAATTACCAATAAAGCAATACATTCCCCAAAAAATAAACTCTAAACTCAGATGCAAAGGATATAAAAACTAAAGAGACCCTAAATGGCGCAAAAATGATATTAACTTTATCCGACCAGCTCAAACCTCACAAACAAAACAGAAAATAAATAATTTCATCCTACTATTAAAAATAATATTGGTACAAAAGCAACAATATACATAAAAATAAAACGGATTGAATTTTTTAAAGTAAGAAACTGACAATAGATTATTGTTTCAAATTTCACAACAACCGGTTTCTAATTAACGAACAATAAATCAACCTGTCAGGAATTCATCTGAAGACTTGTGCCATTAAATAGAATTAAACTTATTAAAAGCGACATTAGAAAGATTGAAGATTAAGGAGGTCCGCTCATAATTCCGCAATGTCTTTACGGGTCGCAAAGGCTGCAAATGGTAGTCATCGGAATGGTCGCAGCCCTTTACAAAATTTACAAAACAATAGCTTCGGGCCTTATAATTCGAATTGCGGGGATAACAAAGTGACTTATTATCTAGGTTTCAAATTTAAGATCTAATAAAATAACCGAAAGGAATCACTTCTTAGCAACCCGGCAACTTTGAGGCTTTGTAGGTTTTTATAATACTTAAATGGATGATAATGATACGAAAAACTATCTGCTTCCGAACAGAAAGAAAATACCAAGCTGTCGTAAATCAATTTCAGGAAATTCCGGCCGGGATGAGCTCTTTCTAAAGAAATAATTTTTCTTGAAATCAGGCAGGCTTGTATGTGACAGACTTATCCCAGAGGACAGGTCTTGAAGGCTACAGTTATTAGGTCTTGCTAGGCAATGTCCACCCACAAGAGTTGCGCTTAACATCTGTAACCTTCAAGTTAAGAAATTACTCAGAAACGTTTTAAAGGAGATCACTCCACTTTAGGTACATCGTGATTCCTCCTATGCTAATGAACTGCGCTTACTGGCTAAGCTACTGCCTTTTTTGCAACTTATAAATAAATTTATCCGCCAGAGAATAAACCGAGGACGGATTCGCTCCAGTGACCAGCTCTCTGTCTTCGATTACTTGCGACATTGAGGGTACACGAAAATTACTTACTTTAAGGCCAGCCTCTCTTGCTTTTTCTGCAACGTAATACTCTAGGCGACTGCCTTTTAAATAAAGAAAGTTCTCAAGAATTAACTCTTCAGACTTGTTACCCAGTGTAATGTTGTATCCTTTGTAAATGAAGTTATTTTTTTGTTCTTCACTTAAGGGGATAAATGGTTCATAGATACCTTCCATTGCTGTCAACAACACTATCGGAGCATGGCAAATTATAGCAGTCGGCTTTTGGGTTTCATGGAAATATGTTAAGATACTACCCAGCTCCTCGCTAAACAGGAGATCTGTTTTTGGCGCATGACCTCCCGGGATATAGATTCCATCATATTTTTCTAAAGATTTTGATTGTGTCAATGACTCCAGCGAGAGCAAAGGTTTTTCAGTAAGTTGCTGCTGCTCCATTATGTATTCAACATCATCTAGAAAAGCAGATACTTCGTCATTTGCGTAACGATTAGCAAACTTGAGCCTACCGAAATATTTCATTGCTGTAGCGATATCTTTTAAGCGCTCCTCCTCGGCTTTTATCTTAGGGTTTAAAGCATACTGAGGCCAATTTGATACCACTGATGCTTTATAAAAATACATTTGCAAGCCAAAACCATCAATTACAGGAGTTTTCCCTTTTGGTGTGGCAATATCAAATTCATATCCATTAGCTTCCAGCTGCCTCAAGGTTTCTGATAGCTCACTCACAAAATACCCAGATTCGACTACACCACCATTTCTTAGGGTCAAATGGTCAGCTGCTGAAACGACAACAAGCACTTTTCCATTGCTAGCATAGGCATTTAAACTTAAAAGAACAGCCACGAAGATATATAATATTTTTTCAAAATAAAATCCAACTATTTATTATTGAGGTTAGAAAACCTATTTATTTTAGGTTGCGCCCCACAAAAGCGAATTGCACCTATCTAGAATAGGCTATTGGCAGTTAGGAAATCCATACCAAGCACTATATTAGGGTGCAAATTTACTAGGGGCAGCCGGTTTGATTATGCTTTATTAGCAGCAGTTTCGATAATCGCCTTTTCGATGAACATACCCGTATTTCCCTTTCATTAACTCATTAGTCGTATTTAAAATCTGCTTTTAAAGCACCTAATTATTACTTATCGTAACATCAAGGAAGGCGGGCTCTTGGCTTTTTCTACCAGAATGATCCACCGCAATGACTTTATAGCGGTAGTTTTTCCCCAACTCTAATCCTGAATCTTTGTATGAAGGTTCCCGGGTATTTACAAGCAATTCTTCATCACGGGATAACTCGTAATGGAGCACACCGTCATTTTCAATAGTGTGATTCCAGGAGAGAAACACCTGCATTCCATCTACCCTATATTTAAAGCCACTAACCTTTGCGGGTGGCGGATGATCTCCAAACTTGCAAGGTACAATATCTCTGCCTAAGCCATCTGTACACTGATCAATATCTTTGTCGGTTTTACCAGATGCATTCCAATTTTTTGATATTCCGCCAGTGCACATATTATCTGCACAAAAAGGCATATCATAATTAAGGCAAGTTCTGCAGTTTTCAAACCCAAAATTATCTACAAAAGGCAACACAGACTTATCGACTGCGGGGAAATAATTACAGACTGCGACATGTGCGCCATCATTATATGCAGGATTATCAACACCATTGATCCTATCACACTCTTGAACCGCACATCCAACATAACGAGTTTCCCCATAGCAAACTTGAGCCCAGTGCCCACAGGTGTCATCGTGACATTGCCCAGTCTCCCAATTATAAGCATAGCTCTCATCATACCAAGCCTGAACTGCTCCAGCCCATTGCTCGCCATCATATTGAGATGCTGGGGGGTTGATAAAATAAATGGCTACATTCTCACCAATTTCAACGTATCCCTCGGGCAACACAAAAGATACTTCACTTTTTACTTTATCAAAAGAATCCCTAATACCTGCAGAGTCGCCTAGATGTCCATAGAAGCAGGCCGATGCCCGCTCCTTCGCCATCTTAGCCAAGGCATCATCCCAAAAAAGAGTTTGCATATTTCCCGCAGTTTTAGGTCCTTCTCCTTCTCCAGATTGACCACTGGCACACCGCTGACGAAAGTGATTATGCCTATCGAGCATTGCCCGTTTTTGATCCAGTGAAAGCTCAAAAGAGCCAGACCCATTGGGGTCTTTAGTTACTATTGAAAATGTAACAGATTGTTGAGCACCATCTGTCAACTGGAAATTAATAGTATCTTTTACTGAGTCACCACTTTTTATACTATCCGCCTTATCATTAAGGATATATTCCCAATCACCACTACTGTTAATGTTAAAATTACCATAGGTGCTTTCTATATTTTTCTCTGAAAAGCTCGGCGTATTACCATCCACATCATGCAGCGACAAAATGCCATTAGCACTTTCCCTGCTCCCTACAATTAATGTCGCCAGGGGCGAGTCTGGTTCGAAAGTATAGGCATCATCAGCACCTGTTACTTCGATAACAATCACTGTAAAGTTATCTCCATCTCCCACAGCAATTGAAAACTCATCTGTAGCAAGCTCATTAGCACCTAGTGGATCGGAAAGATTACTATCCAAAGTATATGTCCAGATGCCATCTGAGAGAACTTGCAGGCGACCGTATTTTCCCCACTCATTAACTTCCTCAAAAATTCTATTTGGGTTTGTACTATCAGTCAGTATGCCAGTAGCAGACTTTACATTATCTTCACTAACGTAACCTTCCCCACCACTAATGACCCCATGGTTTGGGTCTGGATCTGAGCCTGGATCTGAGCCTGGATCTGAGCCTGGATCTGAGCCTGGATCTGAGCCTGGACCTGGACCTGGGTTGGGCCCAGCATTACCACCATTGTTAGTTACCTCTGGATTATTGTTTTTGCTGTCACTAGAACCACCACCGCTACAGGCAATTACGAAAACGGACAAAACAGTAACCATAAGAAGCTTAGAGAGCTTGTTCATATTGTTCTCTACAGATTCAATCACACTTATTTTGGAACAAAATTATAAGAACATTCTTTTTCTATTTTGTGAACTAGGTTAAACATTATTGTTTCTATATTGAGTACCTGGAGTTTCCAAATTGCGAACAATTGACTTTTTCCATTTTTAGGCATCATTTATCAACTGTTGAGAGCCAAGTAAGGATTTCTTAGTTTTGACTCACTACAAGTAGCCCTACAGTAAGTAGTCCCCGCAACACATATCTTTGCCGGCCGATCAGGTCCACTAAAAAGCTTAAGTATTTATCGAGCTTAAACCGACTTCATTTTTAACTTTAAAAATCTATTGGCATTAAATTAAGAACCTCTGACAATAGATAAGGACCCGAGCCAGGTTAAGGTAATTATCGAGTGGAGTGGGGATGAGAATTTTTCAAGTACTAATGCACAAAAGACATAGGATCTCGGCACTATTTAATTAGAAGGCAGTAAACTAATACCATCTGATCCAGTGTGTCCTCTTGATTTATATCAATCACCATCTCATATTAATTGAAACAATCTCACAAGTGACACGTCAACAATATTCAGCTTACCAACCTAAGAAATTAGTGGGCACCCATTACATTTATAGATATAGTGCTTAAAAGGATCCAAAAAGGAATAAAGATGTACGAGGTAGTACTTTTTTTGCATTTGCTAGGTGCAACTATTTGGACCGGGGGGCATCTGGTGCTGGCATGTACAATCCTCCCTTCCGCCCTAAGAAGTCAGGATATAGAATTTATCTCAAGGTTCGAAAGCAGCTATGAAAAAATTGGCATCCCTGCCCTTCTTGTACAGATTATTTCTGGCATCTATCTAGCTTTCAATCTTTTGCCCGATATATCCCAGTGGTTTAACTTCTCGAATCCGGTTTCGAGACTTATTTCATATAAGCTAATCATATTGGGCTGTACATTCCTTCTTGCTATTGACGCAAGACTCAGGATTATTCCGCATCTTTCAACCAGAAACCTAAAAGCTCTCGCTTATCATATAATTCCAGTAACACTTCTCTCCGTTCTATTCGTATACGTAGGAATTTCCTTCAGAACAGGCTGGCTATATTAAACTATCATTTATTGGCTCAGCAACTGACCAACTACCCGGCGTAAATACAGTTAATCACTTACTTATTAGAACTCCACAGAAAAAAGCTTAACTAGTTAATGAGGGCTGCTTAACAGCAGCCCTCACACCCAATCAATTAGACATGCAAATATTGAATTTTAGATTAATTAAAATCAAGGTAACGAATTAAAAAACTTCTTCCAAATGCTTTAAAAAGGGTACCACGGTTTGATCTCTCACAGCTGGGTACATATCTCGATCAATAGTAATATGATCCAAATCGACCCAACTTTGAGCATACCAACCTAGATTGATATCTTCTGCTGCATAGACAAAAGAGTGCACCCCTGTAAATTCGATAACTTCGTCACCGCCTGCCAGTTGACGGATGTATAAATTGTCTTTATAGGGGAACTGAGTATTGAGATCAGTATAGTAGCTCAAATAAGTTGAGTTTTCGGGGTTACGGAAAAAAGAAGAAGTTACTCCCATTTCATTCTGATCCCATTTACAGACTCCATCAAAACTATGAACAATAGTTCGAATGCTACGAAAGTCCGGATCATTACGCAGAGCCTTTGCCAAGCGCATTGATAAACAACCCCCTCTGGATGATCCCGCCAAGTAGATGGTTTCTAGGTTTGATACATAAGCTTTTGACTTCAACCAATTAAGGTAGGCACTTTCTATACGAGATTTCTCAACACTATTCACCATATAGTTAAATTGTGCATCAAAAGCTACGGCAAAGAAGGTGTCATCTGCTGGAAAATACTCTGAATCCAAAACCTGCCGGGCAAGAGAGCGGCCATCTATGCTTCTGGAACAGGATTTTTCTGAGATACCACAGTTCCTTTTAAAGTTATCCTCTTGGCCTGTTACCGCACTTTCAGAACCGTATCCCGGAGGCTGTTGTCCAGCTGCAATAAATACCAAATTTCGCACATCTTCTCGTTCTGGCTGCCGTACTCTTGCAATCTGAGTGTATAATTGATATGTATTACTGACACCTTCTTGCTCCCAAGCTAGATACTCAGATTGAGTAGCTTGCTGGGTACACCAAAAGTTTTGACAGTAGCGGACACGCTCCAAGCTCACCGATAAATCTGATTTAGGCTCAAATGCCTTAGCCTGAATAGAGCCCAATAGAAACACCCAGCAAGCTAAAATCCTTATTATTTGATTATTCATTTTTCACCATTTTCAATATGATCATTCTTATATTCAGAAGGTAAAACCCTCCATCCAATCAAATAAACCAACCCCTTATCTGACCGCAGATGATTTTAACAGACGAAATGCCACCAAATAGAGAAACCAATAAAAAAACAAATCTTAAATTTTCAAATAAGAAAAAATCAAATCCAAGACAAAAAATACAACAACAGGAAAGACCTAAACAACAAATTGATAAGCAGTCAACAGTAATTCCCAACACTTAAAGCGCCCTTAAATCAGCCAAGACAACTAAAAAATCATCGACTTATTTAAGAGAACATGATCGCCGACCAACCCCTCAGAACATCTGAATACTATGTAAATAATTATATTTTTTACCCAATCTCAAGAAGAAAGCAAAAGCAGTGGACCGCGCCCCGACAGGTAACGCCACACGACCTTTCATGCTTTAATTTCGATCGTAACATACAGCACGAACATCTTAATTGATAGCAAGGTAGTGTAATGGGCGTTAAGTCGTACATTATTACTGAAAACTGAATCTAGTTGCACTATGCCCAAGTAACCCCAGCTGGCAACTCATAGCAACTATATTCCAAGTGTATCACTCTGCGACGCCTAGGGAATAAAGCTCTATCTGAAGCATGAAGAATATGAGGATACATAATTAGTGCAGAACCGGATTTTGCCTCACAGGCAACTGGAATATGCTCTTTAACATATTGATATATTTCATCTTTCTTCAAAATTCCATGTTGATGGCTGCCAGGAATAAGCTTTAAGCAGCCATTATTAGCATCAATATCATCCAGATGAATACGGATCGTAATCATTTGCTTAAGAACATGTAGTGGAGGCTGCACATGGTGAGCGCCATCCTTAACACTCCAGGGGCCCCATCCAGACTTAGTAAATTTTGAAGAGACCGCTACAGTCTTATCCTGATGCCAAGTAACAAGCCAGTTACATTTTTCATTTTTATCAAATAGGATACCCCTTACCAATCGAGGGCGCTGAATTAAGTACTTCTGCGCTAAATTTACAATCAAGTCCGATGTAGCCAAGGCCGCTATAGAGCTATACTTTTTCTCTACATTGCGTATACCTCCCGTCCGCTTAGCGAGCTTTAAATCTGCAAACTCATTTTGAAGAACCTCAAGCTGGCCTTCCGGAAAGATGCCATTAATTAAGGAATAACCTTTTTCCAAATCGATCATTATTTAATAACCACAAAAAAGAGTCCGGATTTTATGTACAGCGCACCCAATGAGCGAAATATTACCGACCAGAAAGTGTTTTCTAGCTGGAATTTTTATTTCCGGAAACTTTCATTTATGCTTTCCCCATTTACGCATAGACACTATCCGTATTTTGTGGTTTAGATTCAAAAGATCATCTTTGTCAGCTCATAATACATGAGGAATTGTTCCACGCTTCATATTACCTACCCAGCAACACACTCCTTAATAGCATATGGCACTGACACTGCTGCACCTGGAACACCAAAGCAACTGCAAGCCAGGTCAGGGCTGGGAAAAAGTGCTCTATGTCACACTTTTAACGTGGAATCCGTGCTAAATTCAGCCCATTCAAGTCGAGGTCAGCTTGATTGATTGCCGAGCCGTTTTACGGTGGCTTTCGCGCTGTAAGGTAGTAACAACTCAATCTATATTGATGTATGCCCAGTAGAACTCAATACCCATCAGCAGATAATAAGCAGTATGCCCTCCACAACAAAAAGTAAATATTTACTTACAAATTACACCTTAATGTAAAAGTAAGAATGTGACGTTATGTCGAGCAATCCCAGCAATTCATCGTCACTAGAATTAGGTAGTAGGACTATTTTTGTACAGTTAAAGGTTGCGGGTTCAGTTTTGTAAATTACTTGGTGTGCTCACTGTTGTCATGCTCCCATACTGGCCTAAATTAATTTTCTAGCCTGGCACAAACCGCCTGTGAAAAAGTTGAAGCTACTAAGAGTAGGTATGAAAAATCTACCAGAGATTTACGTACAGGTGAAACCATATGTACGTACTTTTTCTTGCTGAATGAAATGTGTATTCAGCCAAATTCTCCAATGCCAAGAGCATGGATAAGAGATAAAGATGGCTTAATAATAGAAAATATTTGCGTAATGATATCCATGTTTCTGTGAAAAAATGAACATATATCTTTTGCCATCGAGAGATTACGGTTCCCGCATTGAGCTTTCGTAATTTTTCGACTCAATGTATTACCTGGCTTACGGATAAGACTTCAGCCGAGGGCCTGGCTACAAGAGTTTTAACGCTGACTTTTTCCACAACGAAGAGATTTATTTAGATGAGCACTGACAAAAGTAATGACTCCACACCTTTTCTAGCAGGCATGAGCGCTGGTGAACAGCAATCATCTCTCTCGAATTCAGGCGCCAAATCAGTGCTTGGTGAGGGTATCAATTTTCGCGGTGAGTTGATTGGCACCGAAGATCTTCATGTAGAAGGCACCGTAGACGGTACAGTAATTATGGTTGGCCACAACCTTTCTGTTGGTACCGGCGGCGCAGTAACTGCAAACATCCATGCAAAAAATATTGTTGTTGAAGGCACACTGGACGGCGACGCACTTGCCGATGAGTTAATTGAGATCAGAAATACTGCCCAGGTAAACGGCAATCTGATTGCCCCTCGAATCAAACTCGACGACGGTGGTAAGTTCCGTGGCTCTATGGATATGGTAGATACCGACTCCGAAATGAAAGAACGCCACAAGGAATTCTCAGACCGATTGGTGCACCCAGATCTGCCGGCAACGGAAGACAAGCCAGCAAACCGCTCCCAGAACAACTCCTCCTACACTTCTAGCAGCTCAACTGCGAGTGATTCATCCCGTCTATCCGATACCAGCGACTATCTGTTTGGTACCAAGGAGACTGAAGAGGAAACAGTGGAGAGCTGAGTTAACTTCCTCAGTTAATCCTCCATACGAGCCCCGGCTATTGCCGGGGCTCTAGCTTTTGGTGTGAAAGTATGTTGCAGCATCATTCGTTTGGTATTGCCGCCTTGGTGGACGAGGTGATTCAACCAGGTGGTAAAGTAATGGATTTGGGGTGCCTCTCATTTGGCACTACACAAACCTTTTTGGAACTGTCCTGCCAGACATTTATTGAGGATTTACGTAGCCTGCTACTTGAAATCCACTCATTTGACCTGCAGACACGAACTATAAAGTTAACTGAACACCTGACCAGAAAGCCACAACGGGTAAAACTTGATGTCGTGCTCTGCTGGGACCTGTTCAACTTTATGGAACCCGAGCTTATTGCCCAATTAATTGAGGAAATCCGACCTCACTTAAAAGCTGGCACTGTCTTCCACACAATGCTGTACACCGGCACAATGCCTAAAGCCCCCGCTGACTTCAAGCGTTTGTCCGGCTTCACTTTTAACTCATCCCCCCTAGCACTGCCGGAGCCATTACCTACATACCGATACTCTTCGCTCAATCTGATGAAAACCATGGGTAACTTTTCTCTGCGCTCCTCTCTCCTGCATAGAAAAGGCATGCGTAAAGACCTTATTGAGCTGATGTTTGAATACGGTAATGTAAAGTCACAAAACGCTATACGTGCGGGGGGAACCTCAGCTGCAATTTCCGCTTTTAGACAAACAAGCCTTACCGAAATCCCTTTGACAGCACTTGATCAAGCATTAATGCACGCCAAGCGCTCTCCCGTCAGTAAAGCTCTGGATGTAGGGAAAAAAGCTGGTAGGAATATGCAGCACCTCCAGCGAGAAGTGGGTGAACTATTTATTTCCGATCTCTATTCTGCAATTCTCTGGCAATGTAGCCGCAAGGTACCCTTTGATAGCGCGGTACAGGCAGCATTACGACAGGCCACCCTGCCTGAAAACCTGGATTGTATTTTACTCTGGGATCTTCTGAATTTCTTTTCCACTGAACAAATTCAGTTAATCACGCATGCGCTATATCAGTATCTCAACAATGGCGCTGTGATGCATTTTCTGTTGTTCAAGCAAGAGCGACTTCCGGTTAATTGTGGTGTTTTCGAGATTCAGCCATCAGGCCTTGTTGGAACCTATATCCAAGCAGCTGGAAATAAGCAGGCAAAGTTCCGCACAATTACCGATGTAGTGAAAGCACTACCACAAATGAAAGTTCTAAGTCAGGGCACTGGAAGAATACCCAACGGGCCCTTTTATCACGAAATAACAATGCAGAAAGTTGTAAAGGATCAATAATGACCCAGTTTTTCTACCACTGGTTGACTAAGTTATCTCCTGAGCAGGTAACAGACACCTTTCTTATAGTTATGCTTGCCCTTGGCACTATAGCCTTGACCCTTTACCCATTTGGCAAGTTTCCACGCTTCGTAAAAGAAACGCCTTCTCTACTGACCGCTCTTGGAATTCTGGGTACCTTTATCGGTATTATTCTTGGTATCTATGGTTTTGACCTTGCTGATATCGACACCTCAATTTCAGAACTTATGCAAGGTCTGGAAACCGCCTTTATGACTAGCATCTTAGGCCTTTTCCTCTCATTGGTCTTGCGCACTATCTTCCAAATATTCAGCAAAGATCAGCCAGCCAAAGCCACTGCAGATGATATTTTGCAAGCGATCAATCACCAGCGCCAGGATTTGGCAAAGTTTCAACACAGTATTAGTGAAGAGGTTCTGCAGTCACTAACTTCAGTTGTGGAGAAGTTTAATCAGGGGCTGAACGCACAAATGGGTGATAACTTACAGCAGTTTATTCGGCAGCTGGAGGCCGTATCCCCTGCCTTGCAAGCATTAATCGATCAGCATGAGCAACACGCCGAACTTGCTGCAATATACCGTGAACAAACTACATCTCTACTGATTGAAATTAATGGTGCACAGGAGAATCTTCTGCAGTTGCATCAACGTATTACTGAATTACCGAAAATCTTTAACGTTATTCCTTCGCTGGTTGAACAGCAGCGCACTCACTCCGAACAAATCTCTGTCATGCTTAATGAACAGCAGGTATCCATTGAAATACTACAAAAATCTATTCCGGATATCGCGCCCAAGTTTGAGTCGATTACCCAGGGAATCGAAAAAGCGAATCAGCAGTTAGGCACTCAAGTTCAACATCTAATCTCCCTGAGTGAAACCCAGGCGAAAGTCTTTGAACAGAGGACGAATAAGGTCGTTGCTCTTGCCGATGTCCTAAATAATATCGACCCCAACCACTTTTCCAACATTATACAAGAGACTGCAAACAGCCATCGTGAATCAATGGTTGAGCTTGCGCAGCTTATTGCCAAGACCCATCAACAGATGATTACTGAATTATCCCAAGTGATCACTCGTGATTTGACCAATGCAGACGTAAGCATCAAGCGCCAGTATGAGTTACTGGATCAACGCTTACATAGCGAAGTTGAGAGTGTAATGGCTGCGATGGGTGATGCCCTAGGTACCTTGAGCGGTGAGTTTTCACGGGATTTTCGCCAGTTAATCCAGCAAATGAAAAGAATTGACAATCAAGTGAAGCAGGCAGCCGGAGAGGAGCATGTTTGAGAGCGCTCACTCCAACAGTGAATCCAGTGAAAGCCAATGGATCAGCCTATCTGACATGATGGCCGGCCTAATGATGGTCTTTCTCTGTATTGCCGTCTTCGTGATGCGCTCCCTAATAGATGAACGAGCCAAAATTCGAGAACTTGCCGAGTCCTATCGCGATACACAGCTGGCGATTTATCAAACTTTGCAACAGGAATTCTCCCGCGACCTTACTCGCTGGGGAGCCTCTCTGGATAAACAGACCCTAGCTATCTCTTTTAACAATAGCGATGCGCTATTCAAGACTGGGGATTTTACTTTGAGTGACAATGCGCGTGAAATTATGTCCTCATTTGTGCCCCGCTATATTGCTGCACTGACCCCCTATATGGATTCCATTGCTGCAATACAAATTGAAGGTCACACAAGTTCTGAGTGGGGTGAGCAGTCGGCGCCAGAGGAGGGGTATTTTCATAACTTGCGTCTTTCTCAGCAGCGGTCACGGGCGGTAATGCAATATGCCCACTCGCTACTACCCCCAAATCAAGCAGTTTTAGTACGTGCAAAAGTTGCAGCCGTAGGTTATTCATCCGCCCGCCCAGTCCTCAATAACAATGGTATTGAGGATCCAGATCGCTCTCGTCGCGTTGCATTCCGAGTAGTGCGAGACTCTGAAAGCCACATTTTGCAGATTCTTGAGGAGGCCCTGTGAAACTAACCGACTTGCGGCCTATTCATAAGCGTCAAAGGCAAAGCTCTCAAAATCTTCTCAATCCCGAACAGAAGCCTTTAACTATTTGCAAGCCGAGTCGAAATAGCTTGGCGAGCGCCATTCGTTTAGGTATTCAGCTGGACTATTCAGACCTCGATATACTTTCTTGCGGTTGGCGCTACCGGGGCATCCCAGTATTTGTATTTGGTCTTGAGTATTCACCCTCAACACAGGAAGATTCTTTTGGGCAGGTCCATATTTCTCCCAAATGCCCTTCAGTAAGTAATTACCAAGGGCCTCTTTGGGCGAGCAGCGACTTCGCCGCCGTACAAAAGTCCTTTCCGCGAGACAACCTAAAGCCTTGTCCGCACTGCTTGCGCCACCTTTATAGTTTGGATATTCCAGATTTACTGCACAAAGACCGCTTTGGTAATGTTACCGCTATCGATTGGTTAATTTACGCACGATACTTTGCCGGTGCAATTTTTGAAAAATACCCACTCTTCTGGCGCAACGGTGAACGCCCACAAAAAGTGACTGCACTATTCACCACTGAACCCCCGAGGTATTCCTGCTCAATTTGTCAGTGCCATATTAATGCCAACGGCTGGGCGATTAACCCTAAGCTGGCTGAACTCAGTAGTCTCCCCAGAGAAATTTGCCTTCTTTGCGCCGAGCGGAGAGCTCGTACTGTATTAGTGGCACCCCCTCAAGCAGCGCTGCGTGCAGCAACCCTGCGCTACGAATCCCTTACCAAACAGTTGGGTAGTGAACCCCAAGCATCCTGGGCAATCGCCGAGCAAGTAGTTCCCGCCTCTTGGCTTCCGCTGATCCAGAAACTGAAAACTCTGATGGGGCCGCCCAAAGTCTTTCAGGTGATCACTCCGAAAATTTTAGCCGTCTTATCCTGGCCCAGTATGAAACGTGCCATCATTGCTGATAACACCAAAGAAGCGAAACTGCCTTCTCACTATTCCGTTTGGCGCAAAGCCCAAATTGAGCAAGAACTGGGCTTAGGCTGAGCAATTACTTCATTGTGCTGCCTTCGGGCAGCTGGCTTTTACAAACATCCGGCTTCCTCACTCTCAAAATCTATCAATAAGAAAAATTCTAGAAGATTCTTAAAGTTGCACGCAGGTATTTCCTACTGCGGCTTATCTGATTTAGATATAGCAGACCATCAACAACTTACTATTTTCAATAATTTTATAAACGCATGACTTAAATAAATTATTTGATATTATTTTTAAAAGACACTCTATCAAATGCTTTTTATCCTATTTATACTCTCAACCTCTTTTACAAGCTTTGCAAAAGCAGCTTCTTGGTATTGGAAGGTTATAAATATCATGATTACGGTTTAAATTACCGCCAATAATTTTCTGCATAGGATTTCCCCCTCACAATTACATACTCTTTAGGGACTTAAACAAAACGATCCAGTCGGAAATCGAAGTAGTACGCCAATACCCTCGAAATTTCGTACCACTTTTAGCGGTAACTAAGATCTGACTCAGTTTTCAAGTTACTTTTAATACAGGTTTATCATGATGCATAGTCGGCACACAAAAATTCTGTCAAAGATTTTTCTTACAATCGCACTCTTAGCAGTAACCATTGCTGTACGTGCGGACGAAGCATTGCAGAAATTTCTCGAACAGACACTTACCACAGCACGTGACAAAAACGATCTTCCTGCCGTCGCCGCGCTGATTCAAATCGATGGCAAGACTGCTGCTATAGCTGCAGACGGTTTTCGTGCACATGGTCATATGGAACCAGTCACTATCGACGATCGTTGGCATATTGGATCGAATACCAAGGCGCTAACTGCAACAATGATCGCACGCTTAGTTGAGCAAGGTATCATGCGATTTGAGGATACACTTGCTGATTCTTTTCCGTCTTTCGCAAAAAATATGGACCCCGCTTACCGCAACATTACGATCACGCAATTGCTCAGTCATACCGCAGGTTTATCACCTCTGACCGACAATAATGAACTTCCTCAATTTGAAGATTTAATCGAGTCAGTACCCAGTATTCGGGCGCAACGTATTGCGGTTGCACGCAGTTACCTTGCAATGCCACCTACATCCGCAACTGGTTCATTTAAATACTCCAATCTCGGTTACATTATCGCGGGTGCCATCGCCGAGGCACGAACAGGCAAGACTTGGGAGGATCTCATCAAGGAACAGATCTTTACTCCGCTTGGCATAAAGAATGCAGGATTTGCAGCGCCCGGATCCTCTGGAAAGTTGGACCAACCGCGTGGTCATAAAAAAATCTGGTGGGGCAAGCTCGTACCACTCGATCCCGCTGACATACAAAGTGATAATCCTCAAGCGCTCGGCCCCGCCGGCACAATCAATATTTCTCTAAAAGATTGGATTCTCTTCGCAGAGGACCAACTCAATGGCGTACATGGCCGCGGTAAATTACTGAAGCCCGAAACTTATCGCAAACTACACTCACCCGTAAATGGTCATTACGCACTGGGCTGGGGGGCATTGTACGATCCAGAGTTATTGCTGCTTACACACACCGGTAGTAACGGCTATTGGCTCACTGACGCACGTATCATGCCAAAGCACAACATAATTTTTCTAATCGCGATGAACTCCGCTGGTGATACTGCAGAAAAATCAATGAAAGATATCCGCAAGGTTCTTATGGAGCGCCTAACACAATTTGAGTGAACCTAAAAAGCGGACTTGTCTTGACAAGCCCGCAATCCAGCGGCTGCTGGAATATATACTTGATAATTAATTAAAGTCAGCAGCGCGTATCGGATAGTTATCAGAGCCAGCCTCCAAGATCCAAGCCCATGGCTCTGCGAATAAAGCGAGTCAATTATATTCCTGACAGAATAATCTCACGGAAAACGCATACCGTCATCCGCCACAAGAATCCTATTTATCATACATAGTACTGAGCAATTTATTTAAATATAAAGACTCAAAAATACACTGCAACTTGATAAAGCTATAGCTTTCAATAGAGAGAATTCTTAAAGATGTAATCTAGAATTTCCATTCAGAGAAAAATCATAGCTTTCGCTTGCCGCCTTTTAAGAGCCACAAGTTCCAACCTAATTCATCCATGCCAGCCACCTTTTAAGGCTCCATCACTGTTTGAATTAGAAGAATTGAATATTACCGCTGGGCGTTAAACAGGCTTTGCCCACTGCCATATTAAGTGTGGTGGCACTCTTCCCGATGGCAAGGAAGTTCGTGATACTGTTCGAGCGACTTTCTGCTTTATCAAATTGGAAGAATCGTGACATGTGGCGCAACGCCATAACTCCACACCAGCCAATCAAGGTGCTTAGAAAATATAGCGTTCAAGTCAACTCAATGCTGAATGCATTAGCGCTGCTCAGTAAATCGGGGCATTAAGTTATAAAAGACATCGGGCTTTTGAAGAGAGGAATCTCCAAGCCCATAGAAGCCCGGGGGTATAAGGCATAATAGTCTGCCTCTAATGCATCATTAGAGGCGGCACAGATTTTGTGTAGTGTGCTTCCCCGCTACAAGATGATCAGCGACGAGCGGCAAAGATACCGCCGGCCATCACTACCAGCGAGGAAAGCATTCCCACACCAACCAAACTATAAAGACTGATAGACTGGCGCGCGGCTTCGTTAAGCACTTCGCCAAAAGGAAATTGCCAGGCAACAATACCCGAAGCCGCCAGCACAGCGATGTATTGAACACGACTGGCGCGACGTTCGTTCTTCTTGGAGGGCATTGGCAATTTTGCCATGACGCTCTCGCAGAAACCGTCATCGTCCAGGTAGGGCTCATCGAACTGCAGCTGCTCTGCCAGCCAAGCATCAAATTGTGGGTCTTTGCCCTCTATAGTTAAATCGCCCAAGGCGCCACCCTTTGTGTTGCGCTGTTCAAAGTTAACCATTGACCACCTCCTCGCGCCACGGCTGCAACAAGCTCTGTAGCTTTGCTCGCGCGCGGTTGACATGGGATTTTACCGTACCTAGCGGCAACTTCATAATACTTGCCGCTTCCTCATGGGAGAAGCCCCGCTGCATACACAAGTGTATCGCCTGGCGTTGGGCATCGCTTAAAGAGTCCATTGCGGAGTTCAGGTCCCGGGCCATCCCCAGGCGCTGAGACTCTTCAACCGACTCTTCCGCCTGGGCCCGATCGACCGCCTCCTGATCCACTTCTGGAGCGTTCTTGCGTTTGTGGCTCATGACGAGATTGTAGGCGATCCGGTACAACCAGGTGCTAAAGCGGGCATCTCCCCGAAATGCCGGCAGCGCCTTATAGGCCTTAATAAAGGCCTCTTGCGCCATATCATCGGCCAGGCCCTGATCGCCATCACACAGCTTGCGGAGCGAGAATCGCAGCTGGGATTGATAGCGACGCACCAGCTGGGCATATGCCCGCTGGTCCCCGTCTTTGACGGTGCGCCTGATCAAATCCTCATCATTGAGGTCCATATTTCGGTCCCTACGCCTGCTTAGTATCGAGCTTCCAGTTGATAAAGCGGGCCAGGCCGATAAACAGTGGGATCAAGCCCAGACTACCTACCCCAAATCCTGCAAGGGAAGTGAGCCAGATAAACACTGCAGCACCCACTGCGATTAGAGTAATCCCTCTGTCCCCAGTATTCTTAGGGCTGCTATCTTCCAGCATATCCAACATCTCAGGCGGCACATCCCGACCATCAGCCACCATGTTATTGATATTTTCCATCACCAGCTGTTTCTTCCTGTAGCTATTGCGAGTTACCAGCCACACGATCAACACCGGCATGCCGAACACACAAAGTAAGGCCAGAATTGGTAAAGTCACCACTTGGTGGAAACCAGAATCTGATTGAGACTCTTCCCAGCCCTCATGTGAAGAGTCATATTTTTTTGACAGGCCAATCTGCACATTGTCTGGCACACTATCTAGAGCCTCTTCAGCCACCTGTCCCCGCTCATCGAGAATCCCCTTGCGCTCCAGTTTCTCGATAATGCGCTGGCTCAGAGGGCCTCCGAACTCAGCTCCCAAGTCCACCTGGACCTCACTGCGCTCGCCGTCCTCTCCCTGGGTTTTGATGGTGAGCACACCCTCCTCATCACGCATGATGCGTACACGCGTATCTGGCTTAGATGCCTCACTTTCCATTGCCGGCGGCTTTGGCGGGTTGGGTATTGTGCTGCTGTCATCCTGTGCCCAGCTGCCCATCGCGGCAAAAGTAGCTGCCAGCGCCGCCAACCAGTAGGTAGCTACCCGCAGGGATTGTGAATTTCTCGCTCTCATTAGTTACTCTCTAATCGTTGTCTTTCTTGTACTGTTTAACCGTCGGCCCGGGGAAGCCCTGCACGCTACATCACTGTTATGCGGCCTCGGCTGTAAGGTCCGGGGGTGGCGCCTTGGGGAGCTCTCTCCTCGGCAATCCGCACCGGGTAGGGAAGCCCGCTGCCTTCAACCTCACTGCCTGACTTACATTCATTGAGCTTTTGCATAAAGTGCTGGTCTGTTTTCTCAGTGAGCTGACGATGAATATCATCCACCGAGAATCCCAGCTCCGCCGCTCCGGCCTGCATGCCGCCAAGCGCCAAAATCAGTACGGCGCAAAATTGTACCTTCTTAAATGATCCCGCAGTAAACATTGTGACCTCCAGATCGCTTTTCCTTGTACACCTCTATGACGGAGCCAGAATTGATTTTGGATGCAGGCGCAAAAATATTTTTTTAAACATTTTGTGAGAGGACTTCTTCCTATGGCTACTGGACCAATAAGTACAAAAGTCGCAATAATCGGCCTGTAACCATTGGGGAGCGCGTAGATGACCGGTATTAAGGAAATACTGATCTTTTGGTTTGGTGATCCCGCTTTAAATTACCGCCCTACACCTGAACGGCAGAAGCGGTGGTTTTCGGCAGACTCAAAGCTGGACGAACAAATGGCTGAAGACTTTACCGAGATCACCAATTTGGCCCTTGAGGGAAAGCTGGATCACTGGCGCCAAAGTCTGGAGGGCGAGCTGGCCCTGTTGCTGTTATGCGATCAATTCGCCCGCAATATCCACCGCGGTAACTCTCTGGCCTTTAAGGGGGACCCACTGGCTCTCGATATCACCGAGTCGATTCTACAGAGGGCAGATGAGCAAAAACTTGGGCTGTTTCAGCAGATTTTTGTCGGCATGCCTCTTGAGCACAGTGAAAACTCCGCTATCCAACAGCGCTCCGTGGCATACTTCGCCCAGTTGCAGAAGCAGTACGGGGATGATGAGTCCATCGCCCCTTATCTCGCCACCCACTATCGATACGCCCTGGCCCACCAGGCGATTATCGAGCAGTTTGGCCGCTATCCGCATCGCAATGCGGCCTTAGGCCGCAATTCCACTGAAGAAGAAAAGCACTGGCTGGCACAAGGGGGCGGCTTTAAATAATGGATTTACTCGGATGGTTATCACTTGCAGGAATCTGTGCCCTAGGCGCAATGTCACCAGGCCCTAGCCTGCTTATCGTAATGCGCTGTTCCGCCTCCGGTCTTCGGCAGGGCCTCGCCAGCGCCATTGCGCACGGCGCGGGCGTTGCCGTTTACGCTGCGCTGACAGCCTTTGGCCTCGCAGTACTGATTACCAGCTCTCCACTACTATTCAGTATTCTGCAATGGGCCGGTGCAGCCATGTTGGTATACCTGGGCTGGAAGGCCTTCCGAGCCCCGGCTCCCGGCTCGGGAACGACCCAGTTGGAAGCCCCCCACATGAGTGTTCGCCGCTCGATCGTACAAGGTTTCGGGGTGGCCTTCTTTAATCCCAAAATCGCGGTATTCTTTACTGCCCTATTCAGCCAGTTCGTATCTGAGCAGCAGGCTCTCACAACCAAGCTCGGAATGGCTGCCATGGTTTCAGGAGTCGATACACTCTGGTATTGCATCGTTGCCCTGGCAGTTCATGCCAGCCGCAAACGTCAACTGGTTAGCAAGCACCTCGGCCACCGCATCCAGCAGCTGTTTGGTCTGCTCCTGATTGGCTTGGCCGCACGTTTGGTATTCACTATTTAGTGGGTAGGACCTAAGCACGATCTCCGTACAGGCGTGCCAAAATCGAAACTTACCCCCGCAAGAATGATGATTAGGCACCCCAAAAAAAACAGGCCCGCAAACGGGCCTGCACAGTGCGGAGGTTGCAGCCTGGATGCCTGGGGGGAGTACATCCGGCTGCAGTGGCGCATTATGACAGTTACGACAGCTTCCTAAAGACGAATCATCGCAATAGCAACTCTCTTGAGCGCAACGAAACCTCCGCCACTTCAGTTCCAACCACCATTGACACTGAATATTTATACAGTTACCGTATAGCCATACAAGCAAACTGGAATGTCTTAAAGGCAATTGGGAGGCATATCATGGCCGTAGTAGCTGTTTGGAAATGCGATCGAGACGGAGCAATGTTCGACAACAAAAAAGATGCTGAAGAACACGATAAGATGCTGGAGCTTGCAGCCAACATTACCACGCTCATTGAGCGCAGTATTGAAGGTATTGATGAGCAGGTGAGCGAAGAGATCGGCCTGTTGCTGGCCAAGCGTCGCGATGCCCTGGCCAAAGCCTGCAAAGGCAAACCAGAAGTTCTGCTGGAAGAAGATGAGAGCGGTGAAGAGTCCTCCGACGAGACCGTTACTCCCTTTGCTGCAAACCAGTAAAACTGCCAGAAGAAATTTTCTGGTAGTAATTTAAAGTTTCATCCCTGTACTCTGCCCGGTTCAACCGGGCTTTTTTGCTGGGCTTCAGTATTTAGCTGAAGCCTCTCACCGCATAAAGATCGTTAATCGTTCCAGATCGCCTAAAAAATTCTTTACTGCTACAAACGCTTTTACAGAGATCTTATCGATATCACAATATTGATCACTGCGAGTATTAGTATCACCAGCCAACTGATTAATGTGCCCCAAAAGCGTCCGGCATGGGTACCTCCCTTACCCGCTGTCAGGCCATAAGCGTGGAAAATGCGGGATAGAAAAAAGGCGATTCCAAAGACATGCAACCACAGTGCAGATAAGCCCCCTAGCTCCGCAAGCAACAAGAGCAGTAATGCGATGGGGGTATATTCAACCGCATTCGCGTGCACGCGCACACGAATCTCATTATGACGATCCTCGCCAGTGCCAATGCCTACTCGCTTAGTGCGACGAAATTGAACGACCCGGCCTGCCAAGTAGATAATGAGGATTGCACAGAGGCTGGCATATAGCGCTGTAATATTTACCATGGCATTTTCCTTTTTCTTATTAATACGAGATGTAAATATATCCCTATCACCACACAGCCCACCACACCAATGCTAAACAAGTGGCTGGACCTTTTTGTTCATTTTTCGTCACACAAAAAAAGAGCGGGCTTTGCCCGCTCTTCATCTGCTCACAAACTAAGCACTAGTTAATTGCGATAGCCAAAGTCGTGCCCCTTGCTCGGCTTAAGATGACGATCGCGCAGGCGGGTTGAACGAGTAACCAAAGATTGGGGCTCTCCCTCAATCAGTACCTGTTCAGGGTAGCTGGTTACTTCCAGTGGATCACCGCTCCAAACTACAATATCAGCATCGGCACCTTTCTCCAGGGTACCGCCACTAAGGCTAAAGATATCTGCCACATTTGTACTGATAGACTTCAGAGCCTCCTCGTAGGACAACCCGTGGGCAACAGCATTACCAGCAGACTGACGTGAGAGGTATACATTGTGGGTAGAAGCGTAGTCGGGACCACTAATGGCAACTTTCACACCAGCTTTGGTTAACAAAGCAGCATTATCCAGGCGGGCGCCAAGGCTGGAGAAAGAAATGGGCAGGTTGTTAATCGCATCAATCACGACAGGCACCTGAGCTTGGGCCAGCTGCTCCGCCACCATCCAACCTTCAGCCGCCCCCAGCAGCACCAGCTTTACATTGTAAGTCTTAGCCAACTCAATAGCCGCAAGGATATCGCTGGCACGATTAGCTGTAATTAATAGCGGTTCCGTTCCATTAATCACCGGCTGTAAGGCCTCGAGATCCGCAAGACTATAATTCAGCTCTCGCCACTCTCCCAGACGAATCGCTGCACGATTGTCCCGGTACTCCTTAGCCTCATTCAAGGCATTCTCAATTTTCGCATAGGCGTTTGCACGGCTACCACCGGCCAGTTGAGCACCGGCCTCACCCAAATAAGCCTTCTGGGCAACATCTTCCGCCTCGACACTATCGAACTCACCATTGAGTTTGATAGCAAAGCCGCGTCCGGCAAACACTCTCTGGGCCTCTACCGCAGCGCTATCCCAAGTACTGATAGCTGGAAACACCACAGCGCTGGTAACACCACCAGCCCGGTTAAAAGGGATCAATGTAGATTTGGGGTTGTATGCGGGTACAGGATTGAAGGCGCTGCCGATACTCTCACCAGTTACCGCATGGTCGTTGGTGCCACTGGCTGCGCTGATCTCCACCAGTCCCAATTCAGAAATGGGTGCAATAACTCCAGGAGTCACCACCTTGCCTTTCGCATCAATTACCCGATCGGCAGGCATATTCAGCGAGGGAGCCACCTGCTCCACTTTACCGTCCACTACCAGCACATCGGCAGATTCCAGTGTGCCCATATCAGCCAGGGTGTGTACCTTGCCGCCCTTAATCAGGATACTTTGCGCCTGAGCCCCTGCTGTCAAAACCCCCAGGGCCAGCGCATAGAATACAGCTATTTTTTTCACAGTCGCTCTCCCTCTGCATTGAGAATACCAAGCTCAAAATCACTGCGCGGTTGGCGCTTTTTATCGGAGCGATCGTACATCAGCTCCCCATCGATAAAGACCTGATCAACATGGGTATAAACACTGAACGGGTTGCCAGACCAAATAACAACATCGGCCATCTTACCCTTCTCAAGGCTGCCGGTTTGCTTATCGATACCCAGTGCCTTAGCGGGGTTCATGGTCATCCAGGTCACAGCATCCTTTGGCTGAATATCGAAACCTGCGCGCTGACCTGCAGTCATCGCTTTAGCAACTTCTTCATTCAGGTGCTGAACGCCCACACCGGAATCCGAGTGAATCATCGCACAGGCCTTGGCCTGATCGACGATAGCAATATTTGCCTCTGTCATATCGAAGGCTTCGTGCTTAAAGCCCCACCAGTCAGCCCACATCGCAGCACATACATTGTTCTCCGCCAGCAGGTCGGCGACTTTGTATGCTTCTACTGCGTGGTGGAACGTAGAGATCTGGAAATCGAACTCCTTGGCAACATCCATCATCACCGCCATTTCCTCTCCGCGATAACAGTGATTGTGTACCAGGATATCGCCGTTCAGAACGCCTGCCAGGGTCTCTAGGCCAAGGTCTCGCTCTGGTTCATCTCCACCCTTCTCTACATATTCCTCCCACTTCTTCTTATAATTGCTGGCCTCAATCCAGGCATTGCGGTAGCCAGCTACATTACCCATGCGGGTTGAAGGGGAAGTACCTTTACCACCATAAACACGCTTAGGGTTCTCGCCACAGGCCATCTTCAGACCGTAGGGCGCACCGGGAAATTTCATGTCCTGTACGCTGCGACCCGGTACATTTTTGAGGGTTACACTGCGGCCACCGAACAAGTTGGCAGAGCCCGGTAGGATCTGCAATGTGGTCACACCGCCAGCCAGGGCTAAGGGGAACTGGGGATCCTGTGTCCATACAGAGTGTTCCGCCCATACCTGCGCGGTGTTGGGGGATGTCATCTCATTGCCATCCTGAGAGGACTCAATAGAGGGGGCGGGATAATCTCCCAGGTGAGAGTGCACATCGATAATTCCGGGGGTCACCCACTTACCTTTGCCATCGACAACCAAGGCGTCCTTGGGAGCCTCAAGATCTTGACCGATCTTTGCAATCTTTCCGCCTTTCAATAATAGGTCTGTGTTCTCTAATTGCTCCCCAGTCCCAGTAAGCAAAGTGGCATCCTGAATCAGCACCGGCCGGGACTGAGTAACAGAATAAGTTGAAGGGAAAGCATCCAGGCGAGCAAAATCCAGAGATCTCTGCTCACTCCCGGCTTTCTTCTCTCCGCAGGCAGACACCAACAGCGAGGCACAAAGCAAAGCCGCGATGCCGCGCCCGAAAACTCGAGAATGCAGCTGCATAGTTATTCATCCAATGGTTTTGAAGATGGCGGTGAATGCTATCAGTTTGTCTGACCTTAGCCACTACTTAGAGAAGAAAAGTTCGCTTCTGAGAAGAAAAGCCCCAAAGAATTAACGAGAAACTCGTCTGCTCTGCAAGTGGATACCCATCACATTTGAATAAACACACAATTACAAAAGGGTTTATAAATGTCGGCATGTCAGCAAAGACTGCAAACCAGCCCTTAAAAGGCCCCAGGTTCCCTATATACTTTTTTGTTTCCACATGATGCAGTTTCTGGTGAAAAAATACTCAATAATTATTCCGGAGGAGAATAGGTGATCAAGGAAAACAGCTTGCCGGTATTCCCCACATCCACTTATGTCACCAGTAGCCAAAGCCGGGATTCCCAGCAAGTCTATGAGGCTTTACGTAAAAGTGAAGAGCGCTATCGCGAACTGGTTGAGCATGCGAATTCCATCATTATGCGCTGCGACAGGCACGGGCGAATCACCTCTTTTAATGAGTATGCTCAACAACTTTTTGGCTACTCTGAAGCCGAAATTATTGGGCGGCATCTGATCGGCACCATAGTGCCCGCCTGCGAGTCCAGCGGCCGGGATCTACGTCAACTCATTCAACATGTTTGCGATAATCCACAAGAACATCGCTACAACATTAACGAGAACATCACCAAGTCTGGCAAGAGGGTTTGGATTGCCTGGACTAATAAAATCCTTTCAGATGAAAGTGGCTGCCCAACAGGCATACTCAGTATTGGAACCGATATCACCAAACAGCGCCTGCTGGAGGAGGAGTTACGCCAAGCGCAAAAAATGCAGGCTATTGGCGAGCTAGCCGGCGGCATCGCACATGACTTCAACAATATGATTCATGGAATCAGTGGTTATGCCGAGGTTATCCAGCAGATAGCGGAAGACCCCCGTATCAGCGAATACACCAATCATATACTCACTACTGCCCGCCATGCCGCTGAGCTGACTAAGCAGCTGCTTACCTTTGCTCGCAAAGGTAACTATCAACTAAAAGATTGCAATACCCATGAAATCACCCGCGATGTCTGTGCCATGCTTGAGCGCACCATTGATCGGCGTATTCGCGTTGAACAGCAACTAGAAGCTGGCCGGCCTCATGTAGTCGGCGATCCCGCCCAGTTGAAAAGTGCATTATTAAATATCGGCATCAACGCCAAGGATGCCATGCCGAGTGGAGGCACTCTGCATTTTAGTAGTAGCAATATTACCTTTGAAAAAATTACTACTATCGCAGATTTTGAAGTGCAACCTGGTCATTACCTGTTAATCACCATTCGCGATAATGGTACAGGTATGCCCCCTGAAGTGCGCCGCAGAATTTTTGAGCCTTTCTTCACCACTAAGGAATGCGGCCGGGGTGCCGGACTGGGTCTCGCCGCAGTGCATGGCACCATCCATTTGCATAAGGGGGCCATACAATGCCATAGCATTGAGGGAGAGGGCAGCACCTTTAATTTGTACCTGCCGATTGCCGAAGCAAAAGTAAGTAGACAGCAAAAACAAACTGTACCGCAATCTGCCAAACGCCAACTTCGTATTATGGTGGTGGACGATGAAGCCATTGTCCGCAGCTATTCGAAAACACTCTTTGAAATGAATGGCCACAGCGTAACCACTTTCGCTTCGGCGGAACAGGCAATCACCTATTACCGACAGCATTACGAACAGGTAGACCTGGTGATTCTCGATATGATTATGCCCGGAATGGATGGCCAGGAACTATTCGCCTTTCTGCAGCGCATCAACCCGGAGGTGAAAGCATTGCTTTCAACCGGGTTTAGTGTCGATAGCAAAGTCCAGGAAGTTATCAAAGATGGGGTTCTCGACTGTATCCAAAAACCTTTTACTTACGATAGGCTCAGCAACAAAATTGAGGAATTGATTTTAAGCGGGCAACTGATAACAACAGCGCTTTGAATATCTAAAATAACTTGTGTCTTAAAGCAAAAAAGCCACTTACTTTAAGAAAGTGGCACACTTACACGAATACTTGCCAGAGAAATTACTCTGGCAAGTATTTTAAAGGATAATATGCGGAAGGTAGCGACTCATATCCTGAGTTATAAGATTACTATCCTCGCGAATTGAAATACCCGCAGCCATATCATCCACTAGCCAGCTACCCACCAGGGTAAAACTCTGACCAAACTTCGGCAGTGGATGCATAGCCTGATAGATAAAGCCCTCTTCTCCATAGGGCCCATCCGAAAGCGATTGCACATCTTCTCCGCGTACTACTGAAATATTGGCTCCCTCACGGGAGAAAATGGGCTTCTTAACCAGCTCCGAATAGCCCTCAGCTTTATCCAGCTCATCTTCGAAAAATGAAGGTAGTAAGTTGGGGTGCCCGGGAAACAACTTCCACAACATGGGCAGGAGTGCTTTATTGGATAATATCGCCTTCCAGGGTGGTTCCAACCAACGTACGTTATTGCCCCCCAACAGAGAGCCAAATTCCTCGCGGAACATAAACTCCCAAGGGTACAGCTTGAACATCCAGGTAATTACCTGATCGTCTAAATCGGTAAAATCTCCCTGCGCATCACAACCAATATCTTCGATAAATACAAAATGATTAGTGATGCCGGCTTCACTGGCACAATCTTGCAAATATTGAACCGTACCGCGGTCTTCTACCGTATCTTTGCAACAGGCAAAATGTAGTTCTCGACCAGGGGTCAGGAACTGTACATCGCGAAAGCGATTAACCAGCTTTTCCTGCAGGCTGTTAAATTGATCAGACTGTAGGGGAAGTGCCCGCCTATCTACATTATCCTGCAACCAAAGCCACTGCCAAAATCCCGTTTCATATAGGCTGGTAGGCGTGTCGGCGTTATTCTCATAAAGTTTGGCCGGACCCTGCCCCGAATAGGCAAAATCCAAGCGAGAATAAAGGCTGGGGTCACCATTTTTCCAGGAAGCGCGGACAAAATCCCAGTGCTGCTCCGGTATGCGGAAGCGCCTTAACAACGCCTCATCCTCAAGCACCTTAGCGACAACATCCAGGCACATTGCGTGGATTTCTTCGGTGGGGTCCTCAATATCCTGCTCTATCTGTTCCAAAGTGAACTGATAGTAAGCAGTTTCATCCCAGTATGGCTCCCCATACATGGTGTGAAAATGGAAACCAAACTCCTGCGCCCGCTCTTTCCAGCGCGGGCGCTCACCGATCGGCAACCTCAGCACCAATCAGCCCCCCCAGCTTCGGGAGCGACTGCTACTAGAGCGTCCGCCACCCCAGTTGGATTTGGCTGAAGCGACCGCTCCAAAGCCCCCGCGTGAAACCGTCTTGGTAACCTTGGGCTTGGGATCCATCGCAGTTTTATCTACGGTATAGGAGTTTTTACCGTAGCGACCGATAACCTGACCATCAGCGGTCATCAAGCGATCATAATAGCGGGAGCCGGAGGCAGAATAACGGTATACCGGGTTGTAATGACCGTAGGAGTGATAGCGCCGGTCATTATCATTCAATATAGAGGCGACCATAAAACCGGTCATCAGTGGCATCCAAAAACCGCTGCTACTCTCGCGACAACTACCGAACTCCGTCTCACACTGGGACAAATTGGCATATTTGGGCCCAGTCCGCTCAGCTTCCGCGAGGGCCTTCTGGTAGGCCGCCTCACATTGGGCTTCATCAAGCTGTGTATTATTCACACAGTCCTCGACAGAGGACACCACCTTAACCTCTTCATCGGAGGAGCAGCCCACCAGAGCCACGGTGATACCCAGAGCCAGGGGGCGTAAAACAAAACTTGCCCCCCTGCCCTTGCGCATCCGCGCAAGATTAATATTTTTACTACGCTTCATCCTCACCTCCGCTTAATAGCTCATGCAAGCCGCGTTGAGGACACCAACAGAAATAGTGGTAGCTGCCAGCATAATACCCGCGCTGACTTCACCGTCTTCAATGCGCTCAACAATACGTGGCATAAAGCCAAAACGAATAATCGCAAAGGCAATAAGCTGAGCGATTAGAGCAACCACTGCCCAAGTGGCAAAGTCAATAATGGAAACAGAGTTACTGGCAGCGCCGCCAACAGCAATGGCAAAACCCAGCACCGCACCACCAAATCCAATGGCAGCGGCTGCGTTTTTGTCTTCACGGATTAACTTCCATTCGTCATGGGGTGTCACTAGTGCATAAAGAAATTTAAACGCGATTAAAAATACCAGTGACAGGCCAAAATAGGCCGCAAAATGGAGGATACCAGTCATCAAATCGTAGGGCTGGTCCATTAATACATCTCCTTATTATCCGTGAATAGTCAGCTGTGATGGTGTCAAAGTTATACCGGTACTAATCACCAGGCTGCGACTCAGGTAACCTGCGTCCTCCTCTTTCTCTTCCGCTGAAAGGAACAGGGATTCGGTACGCTGATCGGACAAATCGCGTTCAAAAAGCATGGTGAATTGGTCGGTGAGGGAATAGTCCCCATCGGCGTCATAGGTCTTCTCGGCCATATGCACCGGGTTGTGATAATCACCTGTAGCAGTCCAGACTCTCTGATAGTTACGGTCCTGCAATTGGTAATTAGCTGCACCGATTTCTTGCTTTAGAAGCCTGTCCCAAACCTGCTGATTGGCGACATCGAGGGTATCGTAAAAGTGAAACAGCTTTACGTCTACTACATGCTCATCACTTTGACCGCCTTCTGCCACAACCTGTAGCCAGGCATCGTCATCAGTATAAAACCGATAAACCCAGGCTCCATCGAGCTCTACAATTCCGGCGGCTTTGATAATCTGCGTTGGAGAACAGGATTCAATCGTGAGTTCATCCAGTATCAGGCGAATAGCCAATGGGTCCAGTTCAAAACTTGCGCCGAGTCGCAATCCCATAATTTCCGGGGTTTTCACCTTTGGAATATCTTTACCTTTGAGTTTGTCAATCAGCTTGGTAAACACGTACCTGTCCCCTCTCCTTCATTCATTTTTATATCGAAGCAGCGCTTTTCTGTAAGCCGCTTAGCAGAAATGTAATAGAGCATATCCCCCCTGTTCACCTCATCGGTCAACGCGGGGTTTACATCAATTTTAACTATTCCCTGACGACGTACCGCAATCAAGGTTGCGGACAAATTCTTTTTGAAATGATCAAACAGAGCAGAAAATAACAATGGCCGTTCACCCTGATACTCAATACTGTACTGAGTCATTCCATAAGTGCTATCCAGAAGCTGCCGGTGTAATCTGGCAGAACCGGGGTCCAGGGAGGATTTAGCCAGTAATTCCACCGCTACTGAGGGGATGCATTCAATATTCGGGCAGTGTGAGCGCAATAGCTCACCGACATTTTCATCCTGGAAATAGGCTGTTTTATGGCTATTGGGACTGAGTTTGTCACAGAACAAAGCTGTGGTGAGCGTGACATCATCCAGGGGATTATCGATAATGATTCGCGCGGCATCGACAAGTGCGGCGCGCTGCATGCTCTCAATATGGGAAAAGGATTCAACCCGGACAAAATCAATTTTACCCGGCATGGGATTCTCGATGTCGGCCTCGACACAAAGCACGATATCTGTTGCTGTACCATTGGTTTTCGATAACAGCAGCTCTATCAAACGAAGGGTTCGCGTTCCATTCCAGCCAATTATAACCGTATGATTTACATGGTTTGTCATGCGCAACCCTCTCTTTCCTCTATGCACAAACTCTGAAATTACAAAGCCCACCTTGGTAAGCACCAAAGCGAATAGACTCAATCCAAAGGGGATCACCCAGGTTGCCACAACCACTTTACCTGCGGGCGTTACCGGCGAGAAATCGCCATAGCCTACTGTGGAAGCAGTCACTATCAGCCAATATATAAAGTTGGCGGGGTCAACAATCTCATGCTCCCCTGCAGCACTGAGTAATAGGTAACTCCCCATTACATAACCCAGCACGCCGACAAGAATGGTTAGTATATTGGCCTTAACAAAAAGCGACGCCAGAAGGCGCCGCACTCGATAAAGTAGCACTGGATCAGGCCTTTTGGCGGCTCGCCAGTAGCTGGGCCAGCTTGTCGCTGCCGCTGACCTGGCCACCGGGCTTAATGCCCGCCGCCTTCAGCTTGGCGTCCAGACCAGAGCCGCTTTCCTCTGTTGCCAGCTCTTCAGCAGCTTCCAGCTCCGCAGCACGCTCCTGTTGCTTGGTCTTGATACGATCAAGGCTGTCCAGGGCCGTTTTGATTTTGCTGTTAGCCCCCATATGGCGAGAGGAAACGGCTACTTGGGCCTTTTGTACAGATTCGGTGGCCTTGATCTGGTCAATCTGCTGCTCCATACGGCGGACATTAATTTTCGCCTTGGAGATATTCCCTTTCAGGGTACGCTCAGAGTTGATGAAGCCATCCAAGAGGCTCTGTTCCGTTTCGAGTTGAGCTTCCAGCTCAGTAACACGCTCGGCACACTCCAAAGCCAGGCTATCATCACCTTTCTCGCTGGCACTGATTGCGTGGTTGCTGTAAGTCTCAATATCGGCTTTTAGAGACTCTACCTTACTTTCTGCCAGCTTGCGCTTGGCCATGATTTTAGTCAGGTTCTCATCACAAGCTTTCAATTCGGCCTTTGCCTCCCGCAGTTCTTGATCGAGGATACGGATAGACTGGCTGTCCGCAACGGCTTCAGTTCCTTCATTGACCGCGCCTTTCAAGGCAGTCCAAATTTTTCTCAGGCTCATGCTACACCCTCCATTTCAAAATGATCAGCATATAAATCCAGGAAGTCACCCACATTGGAGAACAGGGTTTCAACTTCTTCAATTACCACTTCGTCCTTACTGGACACAGACAAAGCGCCAAAAGCGACATAGTAACGCTCACCGCCAATCATGGTGATGGCGATCGACGTCAGGGGAACCAGTTGATGAGTCTGGAGAATCAACTCATTAAGGGCGACCACGTCGGCTACCTGGCTGACCGGGAACAAGATGCTCTCGACAACGATCTGCTTCTCACCGACATAAACGAATGCATCGACTCCTTCGTCATTGGAAATACTGAGGCACTCTCCCTCAGATTCCACCACCCATCCGGTGTGGCTTTCCGCCAAATGGCGTAGATTCTCATGGTTCCAGGTCATCTCGACTCCCTCGCTGTGGAATATTAGTCACAAATATAGCATCAAAAAAAAGGCGGTCAATAACTTATTTCAAACTTATGTTGCAAATAATACACACAAAGATAATATTTACCACATAAGTGACATCAACTGTAACGGAGTCGAGCCCATGGACCACAAGCAAAGCCTCAGTAACCAGCAAGCACTGGCTCCGTACAAACAGGCTATCGCCCGCTATGTGCGCGCATCTATGGCTTTGCGGGGTATGCGTTACGGGGATCTCGCCCAGGCCCTGGCCGAAAGAGGGATTTCAATGACCACGGAAAACCTGCGTAGCAAGGTGAGTAAATGCATGTTTTCTGCAGATCTACTGGCAGCCATCATTGATGCCTTATCGGTGGAAGACAGCGCCATGCCTGAAATCCTTAAGCAAGCGCGAGAACTACAAGATCAAGGACTCAATACCGAACATTAGAGAAGCTAACATGCTCTATCATGCAGTACCAATAGGAAGTAAATCGCTAAACTCGAAGACAGAGCATGCTATAAAATCTAGCAACCAGGCCCGCTGAATAGCTAGTAGTGATGGAGCTTATAAACCGGCTCACCGTTACCACACTTACCGACAACCTCTGGTTCAGAGAGTTTGGCTCCTGCCGGTATTATTTTATTGGTTGGCCACCATACAAAACAGGCATAGCGAAAATTGACTGCCCAGTTACAGTAAAGGCGGCCGTCATCCTCCTCATAGAATCGCGCCTGACAAAAGCTTAAGGTCGGGCTTCGCACCCCCTGTTGCTGCTGGGCATCCACAAATATCACATCCACAGCTGCTACGGCAGTCACCCAAAAGCAGGGTATTAATAACCACAATTTCATAGGCGTACTCGGCTAAACTGCAAGCTGAACTCCTATAAAGCCTAGCAGCCCCGGCGCAACTTTCATTTTGTGTATCCACTTCTAAGAGTGAGCCCCCCACTACCCTAAAGGTGACCCCTCTTCAAAACTGCAAGAATACGTCTAAGGCAGTTCTCTGGGTCACGCTTCCAGCTGGCATAGGGTAATGGCAAAACAGTAACCCCCGCTCTGTGCAACACTTTATAAGTCTGGGTAGTAAAGTGATACCGATACTCCCCAGGAAAACCGATCAAATCCACCCCCAGGACTCGGCCGTGGTATTCGCAGACCACATCAATACGCTGGCCAGCGATAGGGAATGCAACCCAATGTCTGACCTCCGCCATCCGCAGGCTCGCGCTCACCTCTTCGGCAAACTCACAGGGAAAAACTTTTTGTGGAACACTTAGGCCCGCCTCATGATCAAAATCAACATAGCGGCGCAGCAAGTGCTCAGGTGACAGGGATTCCGGGCTGATGGAATAAGCCACCAACTGCCTCTCTTTAGCCCGGGTCACAGCAACATTAAACATGTCGGCACGATTAAGATAAGTCGCTGCACGCAGGGACTGATTGTCTACAGAAAAAGACAGGAGCATCAGGTCCCGCTCCTCTCCCTGAAATCCGTAAGGGGTTGCAACCAAGACGGAGAAACTGCTCAGCACATCTGTCGGGAAGGCCTTATCCACTTCGGATGCCAGATAATCCGCCTGCTCCCTGAAAGGAGAAAGAATTCCAACCGTTGGCTTGAGTGGGGAGTCGGCATAGCGATGAGTATGTTCACGCAGCTGCTCAAGTATCCAATCCTTTTCCAGCCGATTTCTGCCATTTTTTGCTCGCTTTCCCTCCAAGTAATGCAGAGTTAAAGTCCTCTCACTAGAAGCTACCGGTCTAGCCTGCATCACCTTGAGTCGATCTGTATAAAAAGCGTTATTGCTAAAAGCAATTAACTCCGGCTGACTGCGATAGTGTTCATCCAGTAAGGTAACGGCCTGCTGACTACCCAGGGAGTCAGAGACAATATCCAACAAGGACTGGTCCCGGTAACTCAACTTCATAGGTAATTCTTCAGGGCTTCCTAGGTCTTCCCACAACTGTTGTTGTTGCGCCACAGATAAAAAGGAGACGTGACGCAGCTGCTTGCCATCCCCGACGACAACCGCACGTTTTGCTCGGTGTAATGCTGGTAGGACGCTGGCGATATCACACTGGGTGGACTCATCAAAGATAACGAGATCAAAGAGCTCACGAGAGAGAGGCAATACTTCATTTAGCTCATCCAGGCTCACAAGCCAAATTGGGTACGCCTGTAAAACAACCTGCATATTCGTTTGAGCAAAACGCTCTGCTTGCGTTTTGGAGGTTCTAGCCCTGAGAGCCTGATTGAAAGCCGATAAATGCCTTCTTTCATGCTTTAAAAGATTTAGAAGGGCCTCTTTTCGATAAGCATTAATAAATCGAGACGCATGCCGCTCAAAATTCTTACGCAAGGTCCCGATTACCTCCTGGAATTCCCACAGTGATTCCGTATCCAGTTGCCGACCTAAAATACGCAATCTCAATGCCACCAACCAAGTACCAAAACCATCGGAACCGAGTTTCTGAGCAGCTCTTAACGCTCCATTAAAGCGGCGCTCAGCTTTACGCATTGATTTGAGTGTTACTTTAAGACTACGCTTTAGGTTGGCAACGCTCACCTCGGGAGCTTCAACCCCTTCTTTGAGCAAAGAATCCAAATGAAATTTCAGGCTGGGTATAAAACCCTTTTCACCCGCATGTACATACCCTTCCTGCAAGTCATAGGCCTCACGCAACTTCTGTCGTACAACATCTATGGCCTGGGGGGTTTTAGAAACTACCAAAACAGTATTGCCATGCAGCATTTGGTCAATCGCCATTGCGGCAATGGTAAAACTCTTACCGGTGCCTGGCGGGCCGGAAACCAGACTCAAGGGCATCTTCGCAGCATTTCGCAAAGCCCTTTCCTGAGCCTCACTCAAAAGTCCCGGCAACATCTCCGGCTCACTGTCACTCTGCCGGAAATCAACAACCTCCTCCCCGAGGGCCAAATTTAATGGAGCAGAAAAGTTTCGTTCTCGGCCTAGAAGTTTCAGCTCATGAAGAACACCGCGCGATCCCCGCGACCTATCAGCCAGAATGAGGGCGCAGGCACTGCTTATTGCCAGAGCTGGAGCCCTACCCAACTCATCACAATCAACCGTCTGTAGATTCGGCCAGCGACTAATCTCTTCAATACCGGTTAACCGACTATTTTGTTCCAGCCAGCGACCCATGGCTGCCACCTGGGGACTATCCAGCGGAAAGCTCGGTATAGGGAAGCTATCTGTTACTCTTGAGTCTATATCCGGCTTAAGGATCAAGCGCAGCAGTGGAAGGTTGATATGGAGATCAGCCGAGTTGACCTCCACAAAATACTCTTCGTCAGAACAAAGACGGGCAGGAAAATACAGTAGCGGGGCACACAATTGACGCTTGGAACTAAGCCCCAGCTGACTCGGGAGTTCACCAGAGATCAAGAACACCGAATAGATTAAACTGCGCTCTTTTCGGTAAGCATCCGTTAGCTCTACGAGCTTAGTAACCGAGGTCCCCACCAATGGTACTCTGGGCAACTCTCCACTGGCTAAAAAGTCCCGCTCTCTGAAAAATACCCGGCGATTACCCGCAAGCCGGGCAATATTACTCAGTGATAAATCATGACTATCCGCCTGATAGCAACGTCTGAAATATTCGACCAACAATTTGGAGGAGTCCCGCATAACCATCCATGCTTCCAATTAGAGGCAAAGTCCTGCCCGAAATTGTACCACCGGGACGACACTCCCCACTCAATGTGCCAGTTGGCATTTAGACTGGCTAGCCCTCACTCGCTATTGTGCGTAGTTTGCGAGATTCATCTCGACTCAGGCTCAGTCCATATTTCTCTACGATAGAAATAAATCGCTGAACATATATTTTACCGACGGGCGCATAGGGTGGCATCCACTCATCAGGCCCTTTGTGCCCTTTACTTTGATTGCGGCCATCATCCACCAACCAGAGATTATCGATATCCTCAGCAAAGCGCCTTTTCTTTGCACGGCTCCACCCAGCTCCTCCGTGATCATGGGCCCACTTAAGGGGCACAATATGCTCCACATCCAGATCAGAAGCTTTGCTGTAAAAATTGCCGGTATAAGGATCTAGCCACAACCCAGTATCCACCTTACAGCCGTTGGCGCGAGTATAAGTAACTGGCGAAAGGGAGTACCGTATCAACAGCTCATGTCGGGTATCTTGGCAATCCCTATCTGTATCAGACCACTTGGGTAACCACTCTGATCTCTCATAACTAATCGCCAGAGCAGAAAAGCTGAAAGAAAATAAAAAGAAGCACACACAAAATCTTGAAATTGACCGAACACTCATACATCAACTACCAATCAAATCAGATCTTTAGATTACTAGAAAACTGATTGGGATTGTATGTACCGGTTCAAACTGAGGTAAAAACGAAACCATTAATTACCAACAAACAGCGAAAGGAAAAGATAAGTGTATGAACCGGCGCAACGGAGGCAGTTAGAAACCACTAGTATCTGGGAAAGGAAGGATGATCCCACGCAATACTCAAAAAGGCATTGCGCAGGATCTCGAATTACCCACGATCAACGCAGGCTCATCGCACTATACAGAGACAACCTCTTTAGCAGGGGCTGGCTGCGACTTTAAATTCATCTCATCTAGATTACCTTCCACCTCATTAGGTTTAACCTTGTGGAAGACCGCGTAGAAAACAGGGATAGCAATCAGCGTAAGCACAGTGGCAAAACCTAGCCCCCCCATAATGGTTACGGCCATATCCGCAAAGAAAGCATCAAATAGCAGTGGCGACATTCCTAAAATAGTGGTCACAGCTGCAAGGAAGACCGGACGCAAGCGACTTACGCTAGCACGCTGAATAGCAGTGAGTCTGGGCAAGCCCGCATGTGTTTGTACTTCGATCTCATCGACCAAAACCACAGCGTTTTTAATCAGCATTCCAGATAAACTCAATACACCAAGAAGTGACATAAATCCGAAAGGCAGCCCCGTCGCCAACAAGCCTACAACTACGCCCACCAAACACATGGGAACTACCAGCCAGATAATTACGGGCTCACGTACAGTACCGAACAACAAGATCGATACCAAGATCATGATTAGGAAGCCAAGTGGCAAGCCTTTACCCAGAGACTTCTGTGCATCGGTAGAGCTTTCATACTCACCACCAAATTCCACTTTAAAGCCTGGTGGTAACTGCATACTTTCTACCCAGGGGCGAATTCTCCCAAACGCGGCCATAGCAGTAACGCCTTCCGGAGCATCGGCACTGACAGTGATGGTCGGAACCCTATCGCGTCTTTGGATCAGGCCCTCGTCTGCAGTAACCTCAAAATCCGTGATCAACTGTCCCGCCGGAATATACCCTTGCTCGTTAGGGCTCCAGACCAAACGATCCTCCAGGGAACCCACTTGATTCCTATCCCCTTCCGGCATTCGCGCAATAATAGGGATAATACGATCGCCGCTCTCAAAATCACCCACGGTATAACCGGCAGAGGCAAATTGAATCATCCGGCTAATATCGGTATTCGTGACACCAGCTACGCGAGCACGCTCATCATCAAGGTGGGCATGGATAGTCGGCTCTCTACTGCGCCAATCATGGCGAATATCTTCCAGGCCCTTCTCGCGAAACTGTTGCTCAACATCTACGGCAAGCGCACGCAAGGTCTGAAAATCCTGACCAGAAATTCGCACTTCCACATCGGCACCACCACCAGGGCCAAACACCAGGCGCTTAAAGGTAATCAATGCTTCAGGCTGCTCTTCACGTAACTGCGCCTTTGCCCTCTCTATCAGTTGAGCGATCTGCTCGCGATTCTCAGTGCGAACAATTAGCTGACCATAGGAAGCATTGGGCGGTTCAGGAGCATAAGTGAGCATAAAGCGATCGGCTCCCCGACCAGCTACAGCCGTTACCGAAACCACCTCATCCTGCTCTTTAAAATACTTTGTTGCCTGTTGAAGAGCCTTATCAGTACGGTTGATGTCACTGCCCTGTGGCAAGAAGTAATTCACATAAAACAGCGGTGCATTGGAGTTGGGGAAGAATCCCTGCTTTACAAACCCAAAAGCAAAATAGCTTACTAATGTAACGGCAACGAGTAAGCCGATGGTGAGGCCACGATGCCTTAATGCTCCTGCTAAGGCTCCGGAATACATGTTGTAAAAACGACCATTATAGGGGTCTTCAGAATCTGAATTCTTACCGGGTTTGAACAGGTGATACCCCAAATAGGGCGTTACAGTTACAGCGAGAATCCAGCTGAGCAGCAATGAAATCCCAATCACAGCAAACAGAGAGAAAAGGAATTCACCGGTGGCATCATCAGACAGTCCAATACCAGAGAAAGCCATAATACCAATTACAGTGGCCCCCAAAAGCGGCCAGAATGTTTGGCGCACTACCCGGCTGGCAGCACTCTTGGGCTCCTCATTTCGTTGAACCCCCATCAACATGCCTTCTGCAACTACGATAGCATTATCAACCAACATACCCATGGCAATAATGAGGGCACCAAGAGAAATCCTCTGCAGGTTCAAACCAAACAAATTCATGATTAATACGGTACCCAGAACCGTAAGACCAAGCACGGTACCCACCACCACGCCAGAGCGCCAGCCCATAAATACACAGAGTACGAGGGTAACGATCACAACTGAAGAGACGAGATTAAACAGAAAGCCATCGACACTCTCTTCTACCACTTGGTGCTGGGCATAAACCGGGTGAATTTCCACCCCCAGCGGCAGAGCCTGTTTTATCTCCTCAAGCTTGGCCTCTACAGCCTTACCAACATTAACAATATTGGTATTTTCAGCTCCCGCTATACCAAGCAATACCGCCTGATTTCCATCATAGCGGGCAATAAAGCCAGGGCTTTCATCATAACCCAGGGAGATATCTGCGATATCTCTGATGGCCAACATTGCCGTTGAACCAGGTACACCCACAAGAATATTACGGATTGCTTCCAAGTCACTTGCAGGATTATCCACTACGATGCGGGTGCGCAAATCCTGACCACCGATTTCTCCAACTTTCTGTGTGGAGCTTTCCGATTGCAGAACCTGGGCTAGATCATCGAGAGAGAAACCAAACTGAGCGAGTCGGGACTCATCAATATCCAAATAGGCGACTTCATCAATGATTCCAGAACGGGAAACTTTCGCCACCCCCTCAACACCGAGCAATTCACGACGAATCGCTTTGGTGATTTCACGCATTTCGGTCAGGGAAAAACCCTCACCGGTAATCGCATAATAAATACCGTAGACTTCACCGAAGTCATCATTGACCACCGAGGGATATGCCCCACTGGGAAGGTCACTTTGGGCATCATTAACTTTGCGACGCAGCTCATCCCATACCTGAGCCAGTTCTGCGGAGGCGTATTGATCCTTAATTTCTACACGGATTTCTGACATTCCCGGACTAGAGGTAGAGGAAACCTTATCCAGCTGTCCCATTTGCTGGATAGCGACCTCAAGCTTTTCAGTAACCTCCTCTTCCACCCTTTGTGCACTGGCGCCGGGATAGAAGGTATACACTCGCGCTTCTTTAATGGTAAAGGCAGGGTCTTCAAGGCGGCCAATATCCGAAAGCCCCCAGAGTCCGCCGATCAGGCAAATCAACATTAGTAGCCAGCTATAAACCGGCTTTTCGATAAATGTATCAGAAATCTTCACAACATTTCCCCCCTGTTCACAGGGCCAGAGCTCTCAAGCAAAAAATTAGTGCTGTACATAATTGCGAACTTTTGCACCGTCATAGAGATGCTGACCGCCCGCAGCTACCAACTTCATCGCTGCTGACAAGCCCTTAGTGATCTGTACGGCTTCACCATTGGTACGACCAAGAGCCACCTGAACTTTGGAAACCGATTGATCTTTATTAATTTGCCAGACATAGGGTTTCCCATCACTATTGCTCTGCACTGCCGCCAGAGGAATCCAAAAATCTCCGCTGCCCTCTTTCATTTTGACCGTCACTCGGGCAGTCATACCAGGAAGAATCTGAACATTCTGCGGTCGCGGCATCCCCAGTTCTACCGCGTAGGTCTGGGTTACACTGTCGGCTTCCGCTTGGTGTTCACGGTATTGCAAAGCAAACTGCTCACCCGGAAGAAACTCAAACTCCGCTAACACTGAGCTTATTTGCTCTTCGTTGACAGTAGCCAACATTTTTTCCGGCACAGAAATTTGTATACGCACCTCAGAAATATTCTGTAAGCGCACAATGGGCTGGCCTGGCTGAACGTTAGTGTAATTCTCGACAAGCTGCCGTGTTGCCAACGCATCAAAGGGAACCGTCAGCTTGGTATAAGCTAAATCCTGTTCCGCTCTTTCCAGGGTTACTTTGGCAAGGTCAAAGTTACTCTCGGTTTCATCGAGCTGCTGCTGGGAAATCACTTTGGAACTTGCCAGTGAGCGCTGTCGATTCAATGTTTTCTCCAGAAGCTCTACATTTACCCGGGCTTCTTTTACCCGGCGTCGGTAATCGCGATCGTCAAGCTCGGCAATCAAAGTGCCTTTAGGAATGATTTCGCCCTCTCGAAGATTTAGCTTATCGAGCTTACCGCCAACCTGAAAAGAAAGGTCCACGCTCTGCACAGCTTTTACTCTGCCTGCAAATTGTCGATCTGCTACTTTATTGGTGCTCTGAACGGTGGCCACTTTCACCGGCCACAACCGCTCAGCACGTTGCTCTTCTTTCTCCGAGCCGGAGCAACCCGCAAGAATGACCACCGCTGCCATAAGCAGGGCTAGTGAGGCACGAGAACTTACCGACAATTTCATATTCGTCATCCAAAAAGCGTGTTTAAGAAAAAAATCAGGTGAGATCTGCAGAAAGCATCAACAAACGTTCGCGTAAACGGGTGAGCATCGGATCTTCTGGCTCCACCACACCCAACACACGCCCAAAGAACATACCTTGGGCTGCGAGAATCAACAGCTGTGCAAACTCGGGGTCTTTGTAGGTTTGGGAGATTTCACTGCGCAATTCAGCCTCCTTAACCTTAACTGGTTCCAGGAGTGCCGGATCTTCGGCTACTGCTGCAATCAATGAACGGGGCAAGCCTTCATCATCTTCCATTAGTTCAAAAATGGAACTAAGCCGAGAGGTCAACAAGTCACCGCCAGCTTTGGTGCAAGCTTCAGCACTGGCATCTTCCCTGGCAATCGCTGCCTCCAACATCGCTTTGAGAAGAGACTGTTTGGTTCTGAAGTGATGAATTAAACCACCCTTACTTAACCCGCACTGGGTAGCCACTGCATCGAGAGTGAGCTTGCGTGCCCCCTTCTCTCGCACCACCTCTTCGGCAGCACGGACAATGGCAGATTTATCGACTCTGGACACATGACCTCCCGGGATTACCTAACAAACCAACCGGCTGGTCGGTATCTTAACGCTCCTCAGCAAAAGATCAAGCTATGCTACCCTCTGTCACCGTCAAGCAAGGTTAAAAAGTGTTTACGAAACGCGCTGACCGAACCAGTGAAAGTGAGCGCCCCCGATTACGGAGTTACTTATGACGGATCACGCCTGCCCCTGCGGCTCAGGTAAGAAATTTCAGAGCTGTTGCAACCTCTTCCTCTCTGGGCAAGCCTATCCCAATACTGCAGAGAACCTGATGCGCAGCCGTTATTGCGCTTATGCGATGGGAAACCTGGCCTATCTGCGCAAAACTTGGCATCCAGACACCTGTCCAGATCTTCGCCAGGAGGACCTGGAGACCCAGTGGACGAGACTGGAGGTTATTAAAAGCAAAGCTGGCCTGAAGAGATCGGTGGTAGAGTTTAAGGCGTGGTATTCAGAAAATGAGCAGGAACATGTAATTCATGAAGTATCCCTGTTCAAACTCTACAAAAAAAAGTGGGTGTACCTGGAAGCGCTCCCCGGATAGCCTGAAGAAGGCAGAACCTAAAAACCGGCAAGAGTCAGTGGCAAAATAAAACGAACTGCAACTACAAGAGAGTAAGTATCGCGGGAGCCCCTCCACTCCCGCACCTCCTTCCTTATTTTTTGTTTATTTAAAAAACGTTTTCCTGACTTTGCTTTAACGTGCGCACCACCCTTCCCCATAAGTGGATTACGCGCGATATAATTGCGAACTCTCCCACTCCCCTTAGGTGGATTTTTTTTCATATACATTCTCCTTTATCGAAAATTTTGGCAGCCAAGTGCCAACAGCCAAGGTGTTTTCCTGCTAGTCTCAGCCAAGTAACGGGCTTATGCCACATCAAATAACTCCTTTTCAAAACTGCTACAAACTAGAAGTCTACCCCTTAATACATATTACCTGACGCAGGGTATGCTCCACTTCGACAAGGTCTGACTGATTATCCATAACTTGATCTATATCTTTATAGGCCGCCGGAATTTCATCAATCACTCCCTTATCTTTACGGCATTGAACACCCCTAGTCTGCTCTTCAAGATCCTGCCTGGTAAACCTCTGGCGCGCTGCGCTACGACTCATTTTGCGGCCAGCTCCATGAGCGCATGAGTGGAATGATTCGGCAATACCACGTCCACGCACAATATAGGACTTGGCTCCCATTGAGCCTGGAATAATTCCCAGCTGATCTTTTTTCGCACTGATCGCCCCTTTACGGGTAATAAAAACATCCTGCTCAAAATGGCGTTCGCGCACTACATAATTGTGATGACAATTGATTGCCTCACTGGTGAGCGTAAATTTTGGCAGATGATTTTTGAAACAATTCAAAACCAACTTCATCATTTCTTCCCGATTAACTCTAGCGTACTCCTGGGCCCAGCTTACCGCCTCGATGTAATCATCAAGATGGTGGTTACCTTCGGAAAAGTAAGCCAAATCTTTATCTGGCAGATTACGTATATGTCCTGCCATATCCTTTCGAGCCAACTGGATAAAGTGCTGTCCAATAGCATTGCCAACACCTCGACTGCCTGAGTGCAGCATCACCCAAACCGCATTATTTTCATCCAGACAAATTTCAATAAAATGATTGCCGCCACCCAGGGTCCCCATCTGGGTAACCCAAGTTTTCTGTGGCTGATGCAGCCTTTTTAGTAGCCCAGGATGTTTTTCAAACAACCTATCCACACCGGGAGCTAAAAGTTTGCAGGCAGATTCCCTGGCACTGATCATCTTGTGACGACCCTGTCCAATGGGTACTTTCACCTCAATGGCCTCCCGCAATGCTTTCAGGTTGTCAGGCAACTGATGGGCATGTAACGAAGTTCGCACTGCATTCATTCCGCAGCCAATATCCACCCCTACCGCTGATGGGATTACCGCATCTACTGTTGGGATCACAGAACCAACGGTTGCCCCTTTTCCTAAATGTACATCCGGCATTGCCGCAACATGGGAGTGTACGATTGGTAACTGAGCAATATTTTTTAGCTGCTGCAAGGCCTGCGGCTCGATTTCATCGGTATATATTTTTACCGGAACACTACCTTGCTGTGCATTTTTATTTAGCACAATTTTTACAGGCATATAGAGTCCTTGGATTGATCCAATAAATCATTAAAAGCTCTCCAAAGCCCCAAACAAAAAAGCCCCGGCAAATGCCAGGGCTCTAGAGAATTCTGGCTTGAAAAGCTCAATCACTTTTCAAGCAGATGCACATGAAAAGCGATCAAAAAAACAGGTTGTTAATATCCACATTTCGCATTTCATGGCTCCTTCGTGGCTGCGTTCCACGTCAATCAAGAAATAACTAATAAAAAATGCCAGCTTTAAGCAACTCATGCCGACAACAAACTATGTGACAAATTTTATTGCCTAGCCGTAATAAGTCAACCTAAATTTAAACTACTTTTTAGTATTTTTTCTCAACAAGTTACTATCAGGTATTAATAACCAATTAACTGAGGCATTTTTTATATGCAATCACTACGTTTCAGCAATACACTAAGCAGCCGACATATGAGCCTGTATCAGATCAAACCATGAGTTGTGAACCAGAGATTATCTATGAGGACGAACACCTGCTTGCCGCTTATAAGCCTGAAGGCTGGCTCGTTCACCGTTCCGAGATAGACCGTCACGAGACACGTATCCTCCTGCAGCACCTCCGCAATCTAAGTGGTTATCATTTATACCCAGTTCACAGACTAGATAAGCCTACATCTGGAGTTATTATTTTTGGCAAAAGCAGTGCGGTCGCCGCTCAGCTCCAACATCAACTGGAAGGTAAGGGCTCCCTAAAGAAATATCTTGCTGTTTGCCGCGGATACTGCCCCGAACAGGAGACCATTGATTACCCACTCCCACCGGTAGCAGACTTTAAACACCAGAGGAAACGCCCCAAGTCAGAGCTTCCCCGCCAGGAGGCCATCACCCTCTTTCAGCGGCTCGCCACCATAGAACTACCTTATGAGGTGGATCGCTATTCCACCAGCCGATATTCACTGGTAGAAATTCAGCTGAAAACTGGTCGCCGACATCAAATCCGCAGACACTTCAAGCATATTCACCACCCCTTAATTGGTTGCCCCAAATATGGAAAATCTTCCCACAACCATTTTTTTTCTCAGCAGTTTAATTGTGGGAGACTGCTACTACATGCCGTAAAATTAGAATTACAGCACCCAGCTAGTCAAAAATTATTAGTATTACAGGCCGAACCACGAGGAAAGTTCATGAAGCTTCTGCAGACATTTGGCTGGTCTGATGCACTCAACCACTGAAGCAAAGGGAATAAAATTAGAAAACCAAGAAACACTGTGTTCGAGCGAGATATCCTAAATAGAAATCACACTTAATTTAAATCGTTAGCAGGCAGTCCAAATTACGACGAAACATCTCCCTGCCCAAGCTGATCCTCGATACTCTTTTTACGTGAACCAAAGAGGCCTCTTCGCTCCACCTCAAGTTTGGGCTGAGGCCTCAAGAAATAGCGCAATTTATCTTTCTCCCACATTGCATCCTGGTAGCCAAGCTCAATCAACTCCTCAATATAGGGCCGCTCAAAAAGCAAGTAACTTGCCGCGGAGACTCCGCCTCCAGACCGCGTCGCACCTGTGGAGCGAAATAACCAACGCAACGCCGGCGGTAGATACTTTAATTTTCTCCCTCCCAATCTGGCGAGACTCTGCGATGGTTCAATAACCACGGATTCTACTGGCCGAAGAGGAGAGAGATCGGCAAATTTATCTTCTTCCACAGAATCCAGTAAGGTATTAACCCTATCCAAATGTTCCAAATCCCCTTCCAAGCTATCAATAAAAGCAGCATTGAACCACTGAGCAGTAATCTGGGCCATTGAGGGAGAATGAACCTGATTATTGCTACGCCGACTACCCCAGTGAACCGGAGAGCGGTTATCGGAAACACCTACGATAAAGACACGCTTAGCTCCAAGGTGTAAGGCCGGGCTGATGGGAGCCATTTGACGAATTGCACCATCGCAGTAGTAAATATCGTCGATTTTTACTGCAGGAAAAATTGCGGGGATTGCAGATGAGGCGAGCAGGTGATCCACCGTCAAGCGGGTGGAAACTCCAAACCGGCGAAAGCGCTGCCAACCTCTCACACCATCCGCAGCTTGATAAAAGCTCACCGACTCGCCCTCACTATATGAAAGCGCATTAATGCAAGTTGCGTGTAGATGGCCTGCGTCGATATTTTTTTGGATATTATCGAAATTAATTACATCCAGTAAAAGCTGACGCAAGGGGGAATTATCGAGAAGTGCAAGAGGTTTTTCTCTCCCAACACCCTGATTAAACAGCGAACGGCTAATAGACAATAAATTACTAATTAAGCTAAACCAGCTAGTGCGGTACACCCGCTCCACACTCAGGTTCATCCACACCGAGCACATACTCTCGATCGCTTCTTTAAATGTACCTGGGTGAGCGGCCAGCATCATGGCATTCATAGCGCCAGCAGATGTGCCGCAAATAATTTTAAAAGGGCGCGGGTTATCTTCGGGCACAACTTCTGCTAGGGCTTTGAGAACCCCGGCCTGATAAGCAGCACGGGCGCCACCACCCGAGAGCACTAACGCGCTGTTCTGCACCGGAATCAGGGACTTTTCGTTACCTTGAGACACTGTCATCTTCCAACAGAAACAGGCTATAAATCACGCTACTGGCTATAAGGCTATTGAAAAGCACAGGCACAGACAAACACCATTACTTATATAAAGAGGCAGATGACTGTCATTCGCCTGTTCAGCTGTAATTTTTTCTCCAAATAAACTCTGAAATACTCAAGAGATCTAAAGTGCCATATTAACGACATAGCGGCCGATGCCATGGCCTCGGTGTAACCGTGCCAGAAATTCCGGTGCCTGTTCAAGTGATATATCTTCCGCAATAAGTTTTAGCTTATCGCCGATATACCATGGGCCAGCTAGCTTTTGCCAAACCGCGGCTTTCTTTTCTACTGGCAGCTCTACACTATCAACACCCAGCAGACTGATACCTCGCAAAATAAAAGGGAATACATTTGCATGAAACTGTGCGCCCGAAGCCATACCACATGCCGCTACACCACCACCGTATGCTAGGGATTTAACCACATTAAAAAGGGTTTCCCCGCCTACTGTATCTACAGCCCAAGCCCATAAGGGTTTAGCCATGGCCTTGTTGGCAAATGGCGCTAAAGTATCTCGGTCAAGTACCTTCCAAGCACCCAATTCAGCGAGAAAGTCGGCCGCTTCAAGTTTCCCGGTCACCGCAGCTACTCGAAAGCCCAACTTTGCCAGCAGCGCCACCGCAATTGACCCGACTCCGCCAGTAGCACCGCTGACCAATACTTCACCATCTTCTGGCATGGCTCCAGCCTCCAATAGCCGGTCCACACAGAGGGCAGCGGTTAACCCAGCAGTACCAAGCGCCATAGATTCCCTGGCGCTGAGCCCCTCTGGAAGCGGTAGAGCCCACTCAGAGGGAACAGCAGTAACCTCCGCCAAGCCGCCTGGGGTATTCATGCCTAAATCATAACCTGTGACTAAGAGTTCAGTTCCTGGCCTGAATTTACCACTTTGGTCTTCGAGCACTGAGCCTACGGCATCAATCCCTGGAGTGTGCGGGTACTCTCTGGTAATACTGCGGTTTCCAAATGCAGACATAGCATCCTTGTAGTTCAGAGAGGAATAGGAAACTCTAAGCAACAAGGGGTTACTGGGCAAATCTCGGAGATGTCGCCTCACCAGTAGTTGATCAAATTTTCCAGCGGCCACCTCTTCCACCCTAATGGCCCGAAACTCCCTTTCCTGAGAACTATTCATACCTGCTTTATCCTAATGACAAACTTCCCTATAAATTGCCCTTGTCGACATCTCTTACTGGGCGTGATGACGCCATGCGCTCAATCTTGAGAATAGACGTGTCAGGGCCGACTCTACCCCGGCCTCAGCAGCCAACCCCATTTTCTTGGCGATATTTTTCTTCTCTTTGTATTCCACCTGAAACAGGTCAGCATGTTTAGCACAATCTGTCAGGTACTCATCAGATGTTTTCAGCTCATCCACAAGGCCCATTGTCAGAGCCTTTTGCCCAAACCAAACTTCTCCTGTCGCAACCTTGGCAACATCCAAGTTGGGGCGGTACTCACTGATAAAGTGCTGGAAAAGTACATGTATTTCCTCCAGATCACTCTGGAACTTCTCACGTCCCTCTTCAGTATTTTCTCCGAACATGGTTACTGTGCGCTTGAACTCACCCGCAGTGAAAAGCTCATAATCCACATCGTGACGCTTTAGCAAGCGATTAAAGTTAGGCAGCTGTGCCAAAACACCGATAGAGCCCAACATTGCAAAAGGTGCGGCAAGAATTCTGTCTGCCACGCAGGCCATCATATAACCGCCACTTGCCGCTACTTTATCCACTGCAATAGTGAGCTGAATGCCCGCACTGCGTACACGTGCCAACTGGCTTGCGGCCAGACCATAGTTGGCCACCATTCCTCCGGGGCTTTCCAAACAGAGCAGCACCTCATCACCAGCCTCTGCAACTTGAAGAATTGCAGTAATTTCCTCCCGCAAACGCGAAAGCTCACTGGCTTTGATGTCGCCATTAAAGTGGGTGACAAAAATACGCTTGCGCTCATCTGTCGAATCCGAGATTTTCTCTGCCTCACGGGCATCAGCTTGTGGCTCTTTCGTCTCACCGCCTAGATTGCCTTCTTTGGAGGTTTTCTCTTTGGCCGCCGCTTTATGCTTTTTAGCCAGGGCTTTTTCCTCAGCTTTCTTATCCTTTGCCAGCTGCTTTTTACGCTGATTAAACTCGTGTTTTTCCATAACGGCTTCGAGCAGAGTTTCTTTAAACTGCTCGTAGCGGTCATTCAATCGAGTAACACTGATGTGTCCCTGCACCCTCTCTTTAAGCTGCTCTCGATTAGCAAAAATAAAACCTATCAACACCATCAGAGCAACGATAACAGTTACTATTTTTGCCAGGAACAGGCCGTATTCAATTAAAAATTCCACTTATACTCCAGATTGCTGCCATGCAAATTAAAAATTATTTAGCCGCCCTACTGCCAACCATCCAAGGCAGTGGTCGCCTGCTGATTTAATGGTCGCGCCAACAAGCCGCTGTGACTGATACGCACCTCATAAACTGCACCATCCTCCATGGGCAAAAAGGTTGCGCTCCCGTAGACGGCATCAACGAAAGGAAGATTTTTATCAAACCCTCGTACAAACTGCCAAATATCAACCCCATAATTTGTGCCATCAATTTGATGCACAGAGCGTTCGCGTACTCTTTCGTCTTGCAAGGTAAGATAACGACCGCTCAGGCGATCCAGGCGATAAGCTGGCTCGATACCCCAGCGTATCAATGGGCCTTGCCACTTCAGCATACGGGCATCCAATTGCCACTGATCTCCATACAGCTCAAATTTTTGCGAAATACCATCGGCATCAGAAAACTTCACTTCAAACTGCTGCTCCGCGATCTTTTTAAATGACACAACGCCAACGCTATGCTCATTACCTAGATTTCGATAACTGTATACATCCGCAGCAACCAAAACGATCCAAAGGGCCAAACCAAAGAAAACCAGCCCTACAGAGCCGCGCAAAAAACCCGTCACCCAAGAGCCACTCAATAGTACCCTCGCTCCCCAAAAGACGAGGAACAGAGCCACTACCGCTATTAGGAAGGTGATCACGATATACATGATGATACTTAACTCCTCTCTGCCAATTCCTTAAAAACGGAAGATCTACAGCTTCAATCCGCCTGCCAATAAATTGGAAAACGTATGAATCAACTGTCCAGATAAAGTTTGCACTGGCGGAATAGCTGGCAGCGAACGATAGTGGAACCACTGAGCCTCCTCAATCTCATTTGGATCGGGGCATAGCTCCCCCCCCTGCCACTCTGCCAGATATCCCAACATCAACTGCCCCGGAAAAGGCCAGGGTTGGCTACCGACGTACCTGAGTTTTCCCACCTCAAGTCCAACTTCCTCTCGGACTTCTCGCCTTAAAGCCTGCTCTGCACTTTCACCTGGTTCAATAAATCCAGCCAGCGCGGTATAGGTGATATTTCTTCGATTGGCATGGCGAGCGAGTAGGCACTCCTCCCCACGGGTAACCAACATGATTACGCAAGGAGAAATTCTTGGGTAAACCGTCAACTGACAATTTGGGCAGGTCCTGGCCCGGTCTAGAGAATGGTAATGGGTTTCTGTACCGCAGCGGCCGCAAAAGCGGTGATCTCGATCCCAATAAGCCACCTGCAGAGCTCGGCCAGCTAAAGCAAATAGATACTCCTCTGTCGAAGTAAGCAGACTACGCAGGTTACGCCAGTCATGCCCATGAATCTCAAACTGAGCTGAAAGTACTCTAACACCACAACTGCGACCTCCCAGCTCACCGAGATAGTGGCTTGAGATAGCAGTAGTAGGTGGCAATTGATCCACCTCGTGAATGAACCGGTCTCCACTACAGAGAACCAGGCCCTCCGCTACAATAATTTGCTGGGAGAACTCGGGAGCCTCCCAAACATTTGCGGCAGGCTCAAAGCGATCAACCAAAAAGTGACTCCTTTCTCAAGTTAGGCCGTTTCAACAGGACAACCTAGCGCTGCCAAGCTCTCCACTGCAAGATTCAGAGATTGAACATCTGCCTGGCGATGTAGCTTTACTTCGCCTAGATAGTATTCCAGGCTAATAATCGCATCGGCAAAAATATCCAGCTGCTGCTCCACTTCAGGGGCCGCATCATGCCTATCCACTGAGCTTTCAACAAAGTTCAGCAAACCTTCAACCACGGCTGCGGCACGGCGGAGGTTGAGCACAATCAGCCCCCCTCGAACGGAATTTAAAGTGGTGGAGACATTGCGGATATGCCCGTGATCAAAACCAGAGTCTGCATAGGCCGCCAACGCTCGCTTGATGAGGGCAAGGCCCGCTTCCGCCTCTTTAAGTACTGCCACCTCGGCCTCGGCCAACTGGCTGCACTCAAATGCAATATCCGCATGACCGTACTCATCAAGATCAATACTGGTGCTTTGCTTTAGCGCCCGCACAGTACTATCTACCATTAGCACTTGGCCTGTGAGCTTTTGCAACGCTGCATCCGCAACGGAGCCACCAGCACCTGCTGCGCTCTGATATTCAGCTATGGCATTACGCAGGCTCTCTCCAATCCGCCTGAAATTAAGCATTTGTAAGGTGCCGGCAACCTTTTGCAGGGTAGTGGTCAGGCCATCATCTTCATCAATACCCGATACACCGATCATCTCGATGTCATCGAGCATTCTCCGCACACTAGACAATTCCTCATCAAGGGCACCCGCAACTGCAGCAATAGCCGTTGCGCCAGGGCCACCAAGGCTTGCGCGCTCTCTTTCCAGTTCATCCTCAGTGTATTCGAGTTCCTCCGCAGAAAAAGCTTCAAGCAGTTTCTCTCCACTTTTATCAGGGCGTGAAAGAGCCAGCCAATAGATACATTCTTTTAAAAGAATTGGCGGAGCCGGTTGATCCAGGGCCGTATCACACTCTTTCTGTAAAGCACGCAGCCAGCGGTCAAACATACTGAAAACCATCACCCGCGAACGGCTGATCCGCATTTCAGCCGCAGCCATGCCGCCAAGTGCCGCTCCAGCTACCAGCCATAGGCGCCCATTGGGGCGGCCTGTGGTAATACTGGCAATACGCTCTAATGCTCGCGCCATCATTGTGAAAGCGGGGCCCCGAGGCTTTCCACGCAACAGTGCCAATAAACCAACTTGGTACATATGACGAAATCTGCGCACAAAACTGCGAAGGTCTTCGGACATTACCGCCGAAGCCCCCAGGCCAGGTATCGAAGCACTTAGATTACAGCTAAAAAAGTGACTCTCTGGCACAGGAGGCTCGGAACGCGCCGCACGTAAATTGTTAATAAAAGGTATTAACAGCTCTGGGCGCGCAATCGCTCGGTTTTGCACAAAGTCAAGATAACGACCCAGCACATAAAAACCCATACCCAAGGCTTCCATCAGCTCTTCTGTAGGCTGTTGGCGCCCCTCCATCACCTCGGTCAAAGCGGCGATCTTTTCCTGCGCTAGCAATTCACCCGCATGGAGTTGCACCATTTGCAGCACTCCACTCACTTGCCTAAGAACAGCGACACACTGCTCCAAAGACTGTTTCTGGGTGGTATCTGCTGCAAATTTATCCAGGTGAGCGGCGGCATTGTCTATTGCAACAACCAGCTCGTCCTTGACTACATTGACAGAAGTGATGTTGATCTTGCGCAATTCACTTTTTGCCTGCACCACTACATTCTTCCTGTAACCGAACAAAAAACAACCAACTCCTGTGGAGTAGGCCTAATAAACGGCAATTTATACCAATAGCGAAAAGAGTCCACCTTTCCGCAGACAAATTCCACCGAATATTCGACAAAACCCCCGGCAATAAGGCAGACAGTCCTAAATTACTTGAATTTTCCGGAAAACCCAGTAGCGTTTGCTATTTTGATATTTGCGTCTGTACGCATTTTGTTCTTGCGCACAAAAAACAACCAGTACAAAAATTAACAGCTTTGCCGCAAGGGGAAGAGAAAGGGGAGTAGGCATATCACTGCTATTCGCCAATCAATTCCAACACTCCAATTTGGCCCTTAACTGGGTAAACCATGGAAGTAAATGATGAACACCTACAACAATGCAATTACCGCGTCTGGAAGCGGTTTTGGCCGGGCTTTTGCAGATAATTTTCTCGGTGAGGCTCCGGACTGGTACAAATTAACCATCGCCGCCTTCCTACTTTTAAACCCTCTCCTACTCTATGTCAGCGGCCCCTTCATCACCGGCTGGGTGCTAATCGGGGAATTTATTTTTACCCTGGCCATGGCTTTAAAATGCTACCCATTGCAACCAGGCGGACTGCTTGCAATCGAAGCCGTGTTGATGGGCATGACCAGTACTGATGCGGTTTACCACGAGGTAGTAGAGAATATAGAAGTTATCTTGTTGCTAATGTTTATGGTGGCAGGCATCTACTTTATGAAGAGCCTGTTACTATTTGTCTTCACCAAGATCCTTATTCATGTAAATTCTAAAAGCTTATTGTCACTATTATTCTGTGCAGTGGCAGCTGTGCTTTCTGCCTTTTTGGATGCACTTACCGTAACAGCTGTTTTAATTGCCGTTGCTGTTGGCTTTTATTCGGTATACCACCGGGTTGCATCACAACAACCCCATCACCACCACAGTCACGATCACTCCAACGATGAGCATGTGGTCGAGTATCACCGTGAGGATTTAGATCAGTTCCGGGCCTACTTGCGCAGCCTGATCATGCACGGCGCTGTCGGTACCGCACTCGGCGGAGTGTGTACCTTAGTGGGCGAGCCGCAAAATCTCCTCATTGCCGAGAAAGCCGGATGGGAATTTGTGCAGTTTTTCCTACAAATGGCTCCAGTGACCATCCCCACCCTGTTTGCCGGACTAATAACTTGCGTAGTCTTGGAAAAAACCAAGGTATTCGGTTACGGCGTACAGCTTCCCCTAGCGGTTAGGGAAGTTTTAGTAAACTTCTCCAAGGAAGAAGAAAGCAAACGTACCAGCGCCCAGGTTGCTGAGCTCTGGATACAGGGTATTGTTGCACTAGTTCTAGTATTCGCCCTGGCCTTCCACGTTGCAGAAGTTGGCATGATTGGCCTGATGATTATTGTATTGCTAACGGCCTTTAATGGAGTGGTTCAAGAAGCTCGTATCGGCCATGCCTTTGAAGAAGCGCTGCCTTTTACTGCACTTTTAGTTGTGTTCTTCGCGATTGTTGCAGTCATACATCAACAACATCTATTTGAACCCGTGACTCACTTCGTACTATCGCAAAAGCCTGAACAACAACCGGCTTTACTGTTTGTTGCCAACGGTATTCTATCCATGATCAGTGATAACGTGTTTGTCGCCACCGTATATATCAATGAAGTTAAATCGGCTCTCGTTGCTGGCGATATAACTCGGGAGCACTTCGACAAACTAGCTATTGCCATCAATACTGGCACCAACTTACCGAGTGTTGCCACACCTAATGGCCAGGCGGCATTCCTATTTCTTCTGACGTCGGCCCTTGCGCCACTCATCCGCCTATCCTACGGCCGCATGGTGATTATGGCCCTACCCTATACATTAGTACTCAGTGCTGTAGCTCTGTTTTGTGTGGTTTACACTCTCTAGAGAATAATTCGCCGGCAAATACACAGTATTAGCCGGCAGCCCCAAAGCTATGGCCCAATGATAAGAAGAGTAACCAGCAATAAAAAAGCCCGCTTAGCGGGCTTTTTTATTGCTTACCAGAAGTGCTTCCCAGCAGATTTCTGCAACAGCTCAAGCATAGACAGGTGCGCTTCCTGCTCATGTCCCGAAGCCTGGATTACCCTGAGAGAGGGCCGATTCTGCGGAAGCCTGCGAATTACCGATGATACACTCTCCCCCTTTGCCTGCTCACTCTCCTCAGAGCTTTGCCCATCGCCCCCCTGAGCCAACCCCAAATCGGTTTGGCCTCCAGTCATCATCAGGTAGACGTCGGCAAGTATCTCCGCATCTAGCAGAGCGCCATGCAGATCTCGCTGTGAATTGTCGACGAAATAACGTTTACACAACGCATCCAGGTTGTTCTTTTGACCAGGATGCTTTTCTCGCGCAAGGGCCAGAGTATCCAACACACTGCAATGAGCATTCACATGCTGCCAGCGTGGACTGCCCAACAACTTTAGCTCGGCATTAATAAAGCCAACATCAAACGGGGCGTTGTGAATAACGAGCTCAGCGCCCTCGCAGAAAGCCATAAATTCGTCGGCGATCTGCGCAAAAACGGGCTTATCCGCAAGAAACTCGTTGGTGATACCGTGAACTTCAATCGCCCCATCATCAACCTGCCGCTGGGGGTTGATATATTGATGATAATGACGCCCCGTAAGCTTACGGTTTTCAAGTTCCACACAGCCTATTTCAATAATTCGGTGGCCATTCTTGGGATCTAGGCCGGTAGTTTCGGTGTCCAGTACAACCTGGCGCATAACTCACTCCCCGTCAGAATTACAGCTCATCTATACCACGATTGGCTAACTGGTCAGCCCGCTCATTTCCAGGGTGGCCAGCATGGCCCTTCACCCAGTGCCACTCGACCTGATGCCTGGCAACGCCTTCATCCAACTGACGCCAGAGATCGGCATTTTTTACTGGCTTTTTACTCGCCGTCTTCCAACCATTCTTTTTCCAGTTATTGATCCAACCAGTGATCCCCTGCCTTAGATATTGGGAATCGGTATGTAATTCAACCTCACAGGGCTGCTTCAGGGCTTCCAATGCCTTGATCGCAGCCATCAGCTCCATACGGTTATTGGTGGTATGGGACTCCCCTCCACATAACTCTTTTTCATGCTCTCCGTAAACCAGTAGAGCTCCCCAGCCACCTGGACCCGGGTTGCCACGACAGGCGCCATCTGTGTAGATAGTAATTTGCTTCAAAATCAGTGCCAGAAATAGGAGTAAATCAGCTTCTGGAGACTCCCCCAGAGCTATCGCTTCTGATGTTTTCCCCGTGCAGCGACACGGGGACTTGTAGGTGTTGCTACCAGGGCAGGCTTACGTTCAGCACGCCAATCTATCTTGATTGTCCGCACCCGCGCCACTTCTTTGCGCGCGACTATGATGTAAAAGCCACCCCAAGGCAAGCGCAGGCGGTTAGCGAGCCTCTCCATCCAGGCCGACTTAGCGAGTAGCTCACGTTGCTGTAAAGGCAGGCGGAAGAAGCCTCGATGCATCTGTTCAGCCTGGAGATCCAGCAGGTTCATCCAGTCAGCAATCCTGGCTGCCCTCAATTGATTGCCTTTTTGATAGGCTCCACGTGAAAATAACAGGCGTGATAGACCCAACAAAGAAAAGGGGTTGAATCCCATTAGCAGCATGTGACCGCCAGGTATCAGTACTCGCGCCGCTTCACGCAAAATTTGATGGGGATGCGTGGAAAAGTCCAGCAAATGATGTAAAAGGACCACATCAATTGACTCAGAGGGGAGTGGCAGGTGTTCCATCTCTACAATAGCCGCCCCTTGCTGCTCCGGGCAAACCGCCAAGCGAAAGCAATGATTAATACGGCTAGAAGCGGCAAAATCTACGGCATCAGTAACCCCCGCCTGCAATAGATGGTAACCAAAGAATCCTTCAACCAAAGGCTGGGTCAGCGCCAATTGCTGAGAAAGAATCTCCTGCCCTAGACTGCTTGAAAACCAGTGAGAAAGGGCCGGACTGGCTTTGCGCAATAGCGATGACTCTATCGACTCACGAGATCTGGACTTATCAGTCATTCACTCTCCTTAAGAACCAGGCAGAAATCAAATTGATTATCCTGCACTCCCGTAGCCATCCTTTATGGTGGTTAGCTCTAAATGCTATGCAGTTTAACATCATGTCGATCATTCATTTACGAGACACTATAGAAAGCTTGCTGCTAGGTAAGCACCCTCCTCTACACCTTTCGGTTAATATCCATGATATCGTTCCGGCATTGAGTTGGCAGGCAGAACAAATATGCTCTCCGTAACCCCTATTTCCGCATTGAATGACAACTATATCTGGCATCTTGAGAAGGATGGTGAGCACTGGGTCGTCGATCCCGGTGAAGCCGAGCCGGTAATCAAGACCTTAGGGGAAGCCCCCCTAAGCGGCATATTAATTACTCATCATCATTATGATCATACAGGCGGCATCAAAACACTGCATAGGCATTACGGGTGCCCAGTGTTCGGCCCCAAATCCATCAAGGGAGTAACCAATCCAATTGCCGACGGGGATACATTTTTACTGTTAGGACTACCAACTGAAGTCCGAGGTATTCCCGGCCACACCCTGGACCACTTAGCGATAATTCTGAAAGAGGAATCTGCTAGCGGCAGTCAGCAGCCTCATCTATTTTGTGGCGATACACTTTTTGCCGCCGGCTGTGGCCGCATATTTGAGGGAACCCCAGAGCAGATGCTCAATTCCCTACAAATGCTAACCAAACTACCAAAACATACCCTTGTTTACTGTGCCCATGAATACACGCTCGGCAACCTCCGGTTTGCCCATACTGTAGAGCCTGGAAATACTGCTGTTAGTGAACGACTAGCCCACACCCAAACCTTGCGGCAATCCGGCGAGCCAACCCTGCCTAGCAGCATTTCCGAGGAACTGGCAACAAACCCTTTCTTACGCTGCCAATTTCCAGAGGTTGCTCAAAGTGGTGCCCATCATCTGGGGCGGGAAACGCCCGAAGAGCTCAGTGAAGTTGAAATATTTTCCAGCCTTCGCGACTGGAAAGACCATTTCTAATAGAGGTGGCCATAACCCCATAAGTCACGACCAGCAGCTTAGTGCCCTCAAATACTGTCTGTTTTTTATCCATCTACATTGACCGAAACTATTCCCACTAATTAGAATCAGAAGGCTATGATCCAATGCTCAGTGTTAGCAAAAAATAAGCGCCTTCGCGCGAGCTGAGTGGGAATTAAAAGAATTACTCGCGGATATCAAACATGGTTCACAAGAATTTTGCCGCAGCATTGCTGGCCGCTACGGTTGGAGCTTGCTCGCAAATACCTGAGACTGGCTCATCTCCCGATAGCGAAAGTCAACAGACGCAAGAAACCAGCCCTGCAAGAAACCTTGAGATATCTTCCCCTATTTCCACGGAAGCAGCCCCGCCCCCTACAGATATCTGGGAGCGCCTGCGCCGGGGATTTCGCCTCAATCACCGCACCGAAGATCCGAAGGTGCAGGATTACATCGCTTATTTCTCTCGTAATGAAGGCTATATGTCTCGGGTTACAGAGAGGTCTCGCCGCTATATCTTTCATGTTGCAGAGGAGTTAGAGCAGGCAAATATGCCTCTTGAGCTCGCCTTATTACCTATAGTGGAGAGCGCCTACGATCCCTTTGCTTACTCTCATGCACAAGCCTCCGGAATGTGGCAATTTATCCCCGCCACCGGTCGCTCTTTCGGCCTCCAGCAAAATTGGTGGTATGACGGACGCCGAGATGTACATGAATCGACCCGCGCAGCCGTAAAATACTTCAAATACTTATTCGAGCGTTTTGATGGCGACTGGGAGCTTACTCTAGCAGCTTACAATGCTGGGGAAGGAACTGTGCGTCGCGCAATAGAGCGCAACCGCCGCAGAGGACGAGGAACTTCGTTCTGGGAAATCAAGTTACCACGCGAAACAAAACGCTATGTACCACAGCTTCTAGCACTTGCTGAGGTAGTATCCCGCCCAGAGCATTACAAGGTACCTCTACACGAAGTCGCTAACGAACCCTACTATGCCCGCGTCAACGTTGGCAGCCAGATAGATCTTTCCCAAGCCGCAGAGCTTGCTCAAATCGAGTTGGATGAGCTTTATCTACTCAACCCCGGGTTTAACCGATGGGCCACTGACCCCAATGGCAATCACCACCTGCTTATCCCAGTAGAAAGCCTAGAGCACTTTGAGTCGGCCTTGGAAGAACTGCCCGTAGAGCAACGCGTAACCTGGGAGCGCTATACTATCGCCCGCGGAGATACGCTTTCTACCATCGCACGACGCTATCAGACAACCATCTCAGCCATTCGTGAAGCCAACAAGCTGCGAAACAACAATATTCGCGCGGGTAAAACCCTACTTATCCCTAGCGCCTCTGGTCCAGAAGGCCAGTATGCGTACACCGTAGACCAGAGAGTGAAACAGCGCCAAGCTACTGGCCAAGGGCAGAGGTCGAGCTACACAGTACAACCCGGTGACAGCCTTTGGGCCATCTCGCGCAAACTGAAAGTGAGCGTCAAGGAGCTCGCTCACTGGAATAGCATGGCTCCAGGGGACACCCTTCGCCCAGGCCGGACACTGGTTGCCTACAATGGGGATTCAGGTAGCAGCAACCGTACCACTCGCAAACTCTCATACAAGGTAAGAAGCGGAGACTCCCTCTACCGAATTGCCAATAAGTTCAGTATCAAAATCGACGATATTTTACGCTGGAACAAAATTCCCAAGTCAAAATATCTACAACCCGGCCAGCGTTTAACTCTCTTCGTCGATAGTGCACATAACAGCTAATCTTTTTTCCAAGCGGTATTAACCCCAATAAAAAACCCGGCAAAAGCCGGGTTTTTTATTGGCCAAATTGACCGACGTATACATGCTTACCTGCTATTCGCCTGTAGAACTAAGCTCCACTTTGGCCTGATCAGACAGGTAACGGCGAATTGCAGCCAATTCTGCACCACCATTCACTGATGCTAACTGCTGCATCAACGCTCGGCGCTGCTCCTTACTCTGCTGGGAGAGGTCTCCTGGACGCACATCACGCAATGCCAAAACAATCTGGTTGCCGTTGCTCACAGCAAAAACAGCCAACTCCTCAGAACCTGCCGTAGGCACAGGCATAGAGAAAGCCTTGCTATTAATCTCAGCGCGCTCACCGAAACCACCTCGACGAGTCTTATCACTAGCCTCCAGGGTCAAGCCCTGCTCCTGGGCCAGCTCAGCAAAATCACCGCCAGCTGCCAAACTTTCTTTCAAGCTTTCCGCCTTTTGGGCAAGCTGAGTACTCGCCTTGTCACGCTTCAGAACGTCAACAATCTGCTCGCGCACCTCTTCCAGCGGGTAAATACCTGCAGGCTTGGAGTCAGTCACTCGCAAAACGACAGAATGCTCATTATTGAGATTCAGCACATCAGAGGTATTGCCGTCCTCCATCACCTCTGGAGAAAAAGCAGCCTCTACTACCTGGCCATTAGCCAGTACCCCACTACCATTTGAGCGAGAGAAAAGACCGCTGGTTTGTAAGGATACCCCTAATTCCTCAGCCGGACCTGCCAAGCTTTCAGCATTGTAGGCCAGATCTGCCAAGCGACTCAGAGCATCCAGAAACTCTCTTTCCGCTGCCGCAGTACGCAACTGATTTTCAATAGCGCTCTTACGCTCTTCAAAAACCGGCGGCTCACTCTCTTCCACTTCTAAGAGCTTAATAAAATGAGTGCCACTATCAGTGGTAACTGGAGCAGATACCTGCCCAACTTCCAGAGAAGCAAGGGCCTCTTCAAAAGCTTGCGGGAATACATCGCCAGTAGTGAAGCCGAGGTCTCCCCCTTCATCACGGGAACCAATATCCTCCGAGTAACTTTTGGCCAGTTCAGCAAAATCTTCACCGGCGTCGAGTTTCACCTGAATTTCATTCAATTTTTCCTGATCTGCATCTTCCAGAAGAATATGCGCTGCACGACGGCGAAGATCAGAACCAAAATTAGCAAGCTCCAGGTCATATTGAGCGCGAACATCCTCTTCAGAGATATCAATGTTGGAGGCAAAAACCTCCGGAGTCAGCTCAATATACTCAACCGCTACCTGCTCAGGCCGCTGGTATTGACTCTGGTTGGCTTGGTAATACTGCTCAACTTCAGCATCACTAACGTCTGTAGAGGCCAATAACTCCTGCACAGGCAACACAACGTAGGAAAAGTCGCGCTCTTCCATAGAGGCTGCAACTATCTGCTCAGCGTCTTCCTTGGTGGTAAAGGCACTGGCAGTAACGCTATCCGCATATTGTTGCAAAGACAGATCGCCCTCAACAATTTGCGGGAAACTAGCTGTGCTATACCCCATACGGCGTAAGGCATCACGATATAGCTGGGTGTTAAAGGTACCGTTGACCTGGAAGGCCGGAATATCGGTAATCGCCTTATTAACCGCAGCGGTACTCATCACCATACCACTCTCTTGAGCAGCCTGGCGCATGACTGAAGTGGAAATCAATTGGCGTAAAACCGGTTCACGCAGCTGCTCATCACTGATCAAGTCCGCCGGAACATCCTCTCCGTATTGGCTCATGATCATACTGCGGCGGTTTTGTATGGCCCGCTGCAAATCCATATTAGTGATTTTTTCACCATTGACCTCGGCGACCGCGTCGGTGGCACCACCACTGGCACCGGTAAAAAAATCGATTCCCCCAATGACCATAATGAACCCAAAGAATGCCGCAACAATAATGGCTGCCGTTCCCTTCAGGTTATCGCGCATGGACTGAAGCATGCTCAGCTCCGAATTTTCACTCTAATTGTTCAACTGTTAGCAGATACAAAAAAGGCGTATCGAAATTGACACGCCTCTTTGCACTTCGACTTTTACAAGGTTTCGAAGTTCACCGAAACTTAGTTTACGGCGTCTTTCAGGGCTTTACCGGCCTTGAAGTTAGGAATTTTTGCCGCTGCAATTTCAATCGGGTCGCCAGTGCGTGGGTTGCGGCCAGTGCGGGCTGCACGCTCTTTTACTGCAAAAGTACCAAAGCCCACCAAGGCAACCTGATCGCCTTTTTTAAGCGCATCAGTAATGCTGTCAACCATTGCGTCCAAAGCACGGCCAGCTGCAGCTTTAGGAATATCTGCAGACTCAGCAATAGCTTCAATCAGTTCGGACTTATTCACGCTTAATCCCTCTGTTCTTTTAAATATGTTTAGGGCATGCCCTCAGGCAAGGCATCCCTACTCGTAACTTTCTAACCACCGGCAATTTTAGCGCCGGCCAAATAAGGCCCGTTTTATACCAACTGCCCGGTAGCGGGTCAAGGAACCATGCGGGTTTCCGGCCGGTAAGACAAACCTCAGGCAACAAAAATCAATTTTGTGGTTAGATTTTGGTCTTGTAAATTGTTACGGGGTGACAGTTGTCACCCCGAATGCGATTAATGGGTTTGAACGGATCTCTGTGAGCGCTCTTCAGCCTGCTTTTGCAAAGCAGAATATTCCTCATCAGTAAGAGACTCGGGTTTGTGCTCAAGCGCCAACTCAAGAACCTGATCAATCCATTTAACCGGTTTTACCACCAGATCCTGAAGAATATTGTCGGGAATATCCTTCAAGTCTCGCTCGTTATCCGCAGGAATCAGCACAGTTTTTATACCGCCCCGATGCGCTGCCAATAACTTTTCCTTCAGACCTCCAATTCGTAAAACTTCTCCCCTCAGGGTGATTTCTCCGGTCATGGCCACATCTGAACGAACTGGAATATTGGTCAGTACGGAAACCAGTGCCGTGCACATGGCGATACCCGCAGAGGGCCCATCTTTTGGCGTTGCACCTTCCGGAACATGAATATGGATATCCCGGGTTTCATGGAAATCAGGACCAATACCGAGCGCCTGGGAGCGCGAGCGCACCACTGTCAATGCAGCCTGAATAGACTCCTGCATCACATCGCCGAGAGAACCGGTCTTGATCATGCGCCCTTTACCAGGAACAGCAGAGGCCTCAATATTGAGAAGCTCACCGCCCACCTCTGTCCAGGCTAGGCCGGTAACAATCCCGATCTTGTTCTCTTCCTCGGCGCGACCAAAGTCAAACTTGCGCACACCCAACAACTCTTCCAGTTCCTCAGACTGCACTATCGCTTTTTTGTCCGAAGGATTACGGACATGCTCCGTTACAATCTTGCGGCAAACTTTGGCAATTTCCCGGTCGAGCCCCCGCACACCCGCTTCACGAGTGTAGTAACGAACGATATCCCGGATTGACTGGTCAGAAAGCTCCAACTCATCCTCTTTCAACCCATTGGCTTTACGCTGCTTGGGTACCAGGTAGCGCTGGGCAATGTTGAGCTTCTCATCCTCGGTATAACCGGGGATACGAATAACCTCCATGCGATCCAGCAAGGGACCGGGGATGTTCATGGAGTTTGAGGTGCACACAAACATCACATCGGAAAGGTCGTAATCCACTTCCAGGTAGTGGTCGTTAAATGTCTTGTTTTGCTCTGGATCAAGTACTTCGAGCAGGGCCGACGCGGGGTCACCACGCTGATCCATACCCATTTTGTCGACCTCATCGAGCAGGAAAAGCGGATTCTTAACGCCGACTTTGGATATTTTCTGTACCAGCTTACCTGGTAGAGAACCTATGTAAGTGCGTCTATGTCCGCGGATTTCTGCTTCATCACGAACGCCACCAAGGGCCATACGCACATACTGGCGGTTAGTCGCACGAGCGATAGACTGCCCGAGTGAGGTCTTACCAACCCCGGGAGGCCCAACCAGACAAAGGATCGGCCCCTTCACTTTCTTGACACGTTTTTGCACAGCAAGATATTCGAGGATACGCTCTTTCACCTCTTCTAGGCCATAGTGCTCCTTCTCGAGAATCTCTTCGGCTTTCTTCAGGTCATGCCGTACGCGGCTAGCTTTTTTCCAAGGAAGGCTCAACATCCAATCAATGTAGCTACGCAATACCGATGCTTCTGCCGACATGGGCGACATCATTTTCAGCTTGGCCAGCTCGGCACGGGTTTTCTTTTCCGCCTCTGCAGACATTCCTGAATCTGCAATCTTGTTTTCCAGCTCCTCAATTTCATTGGGCTCTTCGGTAATTTCGCCCAATTCTTTTTGAATCGCCTTCATCTGCTCATTGAGGTAGTACTCACGCTGGCTCTTTTCCATCTGCTTCTTAACACGGCCGCGAATACGCTTCTCCACCTGTATCAGGTCGATCTCGGAATCCATCAAACCGAGCAAATGCTCCAGCCGCTCTTTGACATTGGAGGTTTCCAGCAGCTCTTGTTTCTGAGCCAGCTCGAGGGACATGTGCGCGGAGATGGTATCCGCCAAGCGCCCCGGCTCATCAATGCCAGACAGCGAGGTAATAACCTCATTGGGGACCTTCTTACTGATGGAGACATACTGCTCGAACTGAGACATAACCGAGCGCACCAAGGCTTCAGCCTCTCCCTCGGACAGCTCAGTAGTTTCTATAGGCTCGACAGTAGCCTCAAAGTGATTATCGTGCTCGGCAACATCGAGGATATTGACCCTCTCCCCCCCTTCCACAAGCACTTTCACAGTGCCATCTGGAAGCTTGAGAAGCTGCAGAACACTGGCAATAGTACCAACGCGATAGATGTCCTCGGCGCCAGGGTCATCTTCCGATGCTCTCCTCTGGGCCACGAGTAGCACTTGCTTATCCCTGCGCATGGCCTCTTCCAGAGCCTCAATGGATTTTTCCCTGCCGACGAACAGCGGAATCACCATGTGGGGGTAAACAACAACATCGCGCAATGGCAATAACGGATATTCAAGCTTGGTGTCGGATGACTGATCCATAGAACTCCTCTCGGCCCTATCACTGGGTATTTGGCGCGGCATCATGCTGCTGTTGAAATTGACAGCTTAATTTGGGCCACCGCCCGTCAGTTGCTAGAGATGGGGGGGGAGAGCCCGGAATACAAGTCTAATCTCGCGACCAATTTGTGCCGAATTCAACTGAATACTGGCTGGCCGCTGGTAGTTAAGCATGTCAAACAGGTAGAAAAGATAGATTTGAATAACAATTGGCTATAAAAAAAGCCCCACAAGTGGGGCTTTTTAATATGGGGAGTTACTCCTCTGGCGCCGCCTTTTGCGGCTGGCTTTCACTTTCGTAAACCAACAGCGGTGCCGACTCCCCCTTTATCACCGCCTCATCGATAACGACCTTAGCGACATCATCAGAAGATGGAATATCATACATAGTTTCCAGTAACACCGACTCCATGATAGAGCGAAGTCCCCGGGCACCAGTTTTGCGCTCCATAGCCTTAGTAGCCACAGCATCCAAGGCGTCTGGACGGAAGTCCAGCTCTACATCTTCCATTTCGAAGAGTTTTGCATACTGCTTGGTCAGAGCATTGCGCGGCTCAGTGAGAATTTGCACCAAAGCCTCGCGATCGAGCTCCTCCAGGGTCGCGGTAACCGGCAGGCGCCCAACAAACTCTGGTATAAGACCATAGCGAACCAGGTCTTCTGGTTCGAGGTCACGCAGAATTTCACCAAAGTTACTGGTTCCATCCTTAGACTTCACTTCAGCGCTAAACCCAATCCCCCCCTTCTCTGAGCGATCGCGAATCACCTTGTCAAGGCCCGCAAAGGCACCGCCACAGATGAACAGGATGTTAGAGGTATCCACTTGCAGGAATTCCTGCTGCGGGTGCTTACGACCGCCCTGAGGGGGAACAGAAGCCACAGTACCTTCAATCAGTTTTAGCAGTGCCTGCTGCACACCTTCACCAGAAACGTCCCGGGTGATGGATGGGTTATCGGATTTACGTGAAATTTTGTCAATTTCATCGATGTAGACAATTCCCTGCTGGGCCTTCTCAACATCGTAATCACACTTTTGCAGCAGCTTTTGGATGATATTTTCTACATCCTCACCGACATAGCCAGCCTCAGTAAGAGTGGTGGCATCGGCGATGGTAAACGGCACGTTCAGCAGCCGCGCAAGGGTTTCAGCCAGCAGGGTTTTACCGCTACCAGTTGGACCCACCAGAAGAATGTTGGACTTGCTCAGCTCAACATCATCTTTGCCTTTAACGCCAGTTTTACTACGTAGGCGCTTATAGTGGTTGTAAACCGCAACCGCCAGGACACGCTTGGCCCTCTCCTGGCCAATCACGTACTGATCCAAAATCTCGGTGATTTCACGCGGCGTGGGTAGGCGCCCCTCCGGGCCCTCCGCAGTCTCCTGGACCTCTTCGCGAATGATATCGGTGCAGAGCTCGACACACTCATCGCAGATAAAGACTGACGGCCCAGCAATCAGCTTCCGCACCTCCTGCTGGCTTTTGCCACAGAAGGAGCAGTACAGCAATTTGCCGCTATCTTCTCCGCTGCTTTTGTCGGTCATCAAAATACTCCGTGGTCACTGGCCTACCAGGGCCTTTAATTCAGCTATTACAGCAAGATGCTGTCTCTTGGCGTTTTTTTCAAGCCCCCTCTGCCTGAGAAATGACTTTGAAAGAACTCAGGTTCTCTCTTCACGCCTTTAGCAAAATATTTTTGTTGATAGTGTTACTTTTCAAGAGCCTGACGGCGGGAAAGTACATCATCCACTAGACCATACTCCTTCGCCTCATCGGCACTCAGGAAGTGGTCACGCTCAGTATCTCTCTCAATATCACTGACCGGACGGCCAGAATGGTGGGCCATCAACTCATTTAAGCGATGACGAATTTTGAGGATTTCCTGAGCATGAATATGAATATCGCTAGCCTGTCCTTGAGCGCCACCACTGGGCTGATGGATCATCACCCGGGAGTTAGGGGTGGCAAACCGCTTACCTGGCGCTCCCGCCGTCAACAGGAAGGCTCCCATGCTGCAAGCCTGACCAATACACATGGTGCTCACATCCGGCTTGATAAACTGCATGGTGTCATAAATGGACATACCTGCAGTTACAGATCCACCGGGGGAGTTGATATACAGATGAATGTCTTTATCAGGATTTTCTGCTTCGAGAAACAGTAACTGGGCAACTACCAGATTAGCCATGTGGTCTTCCACAGGGCCAACCAAGAAAATAACCCTTTCCTTCAATAGACGTGAGTAGATATCAAAGGAACGCTCACCCCTGGCAGTTTGTTCTACCACCATGGGCACCAAACCAGTTGCTAAGGGGTCAATTGAGGCTTGGGGATAATCGATTCGTGCCATAGGTACCATTGCTTCCTTTTGTGGCGTGTTCGGCAGGCCAGCATGCAAGCGCTAGGCGCCCGTGCTGAAAATTAGGTTTTCAGAGCTTAACCGGTCAGGCAGGATAAAGCCAGCCGGTAAAAAGGAAGGAGATGCAACGACGCCCGACTGAAGCGGGCGCCAATGCATTCGGAGATAAAGGGATAATTAACCCTGCTTCTGCGGCTTGATCACGTCGTCATAAGTACTTTTAACTTCTTCGACTTTTGCAGACTTCAGTACAAAATCTACAACCTGATCTTCCAGAACTACCGATTCAACTCCAGAGAGCAGCTCGCGGTTATTGTAGTAGTATTCAACCACTTCTTCCGGTTGCTGGTAGGTAGAAGCCAGCTCCTCAACCTTAGCTTTCACCAGGTCAGCATCTACAGACAGTTCGTTTTTCTTAACGATCTCACCAACAACAAGACCTAGAACTACACGACGCTTGGCCTGTTCTTCGAACATAGTGTCCGGCAACATACGCTCAGCATCTTCAGCTTTGATCTGGCCACCAAACTGCTGAACCATTTGTCCACGCAGAGTGCTAACCTCACCTGCGACCAGTGCAGAAGGCAATTCGACCGGGTGCTGTTCAAACAACTGGTCCATCACCTGGGTTTTAACCTTGTTCAGCGCTGCGTTTTTCAGCTCACGCTCCATGTTACCGCGAACTTCTTCGCGGAACTTCTCTTCTCCACCCTCCTGAACACCATATGCCGCGAAGAATTCTTCATTCAGCTCGGGCAGCTCAGGCTTTTCAGAAGAGGTAACTTTAATATTGAAGGTTACCGCAGCACCACGTAGCTCTTCAGCTTGGTAGTCTTCAGGGAAGGTCAGGTCCAGATCTTTCTCTTCACCGGGCTTCATGCCGAGGATACCTTCCTCAAAACCGGGGATCATCTGGCCGGAGCCCAGTACCAACTGGTGACCTTCGGCCTTACCGCCTTCAAACTCTTCGCCATCTTTACGGCCCAAGAAGTTGATCACAACACGATCACCTTTTTGTGCCTTGCGCTTGGTATCCTTCCAGGAAGACTGCTGTTTGCGCAGCACATCAACCATATTGTTAACATCCGTATCAGTTACTTCTGCAACTGGACGCTCAACGCTAACCTCAGCCAGGTCGGCCAATTCTACTTCTGGATAAACTTCAAAAGTGGCGACGTATTCCAGATTCTCGCCAGCTGCAGTTTGCTTTGCCTCAATGCTTGGCTGACCGGCAGGCTTAACTTCTTCCTGCTGAACCGCATCGTAGAAGGAACGGCTCATAACCTCGCCGAGCACTTCCTGGCGAACGCCGGCACCAAAGCGCTGACGCACAACTTTCATCGGCACCTTGCCTTTGCGGAAACCGTTTATACGAACAGTCTTAGCCGCCTGCTGAAGGCGCTTGTCCACTTCTTTATCGACGACTTCCGCCGGCAAGTTGACCGTTAAGCGACGCTCCAGACCGGAAGTAGTTTCGATGGAAACCTGCATGTTTATCCTCGTGAGACTATCTCTTTAATCGCGCCGCAGCGCCAACGAATACCGGGTCACCGAGACTTAGTCAGCAACCTCATGGGGAAACATCAAAACAATATTTTGAGCTTCCGCCAAATACACAAGAAGCCCGCACCCACCCCTCCAGGGTAAGTCACACGGACTTCAAGGTTTTTGATTTGGTGGGGACGGGGAGACTCGAACTCCCACACCTTTCGGCACCAGAACCTAAATCTGGCGTGTCTACCAATTTCACCACGTCCCCGAAACTCTCTTACCGCTAACCCATTGATATATATAGGGTTTCGATCTTTTTTAAGACCTCATCGCGACAAGGGGTGCAGATTGTGCCACAGCATTTTAAAGGCATCAACACTTTACTGAAAAAAAATAAAAAAGGCGCCAGAAAGGCGCCTTTTGTGGGGTGCGGGAGATTAAACTCGCTCAACAATCGTGGTGATTCCCTGCCCCAAGCCGATACACATGGTGGATACACCAAGGTTTCCACCCTCGTTTTGCATAACACTCAACAAGGTACCGGTAATGCGAACGCCTGAGCAACCGAAGGGGTGGCCAAGAGCGATAGCGCCACCGTACAGGTTGACCTTCTCATCCATCTGCTCGAGCAGATCCAGGTCCTTCAGCACCGGCAGCGCCTGCGCTGCAAATGCCTCATTCAGCTCAAACTTGTCGATATCGCCGACAGTTAGACCCGCTCTCTTGAGCGCCTTCTTGGTGGAAGGCACCGGACCATAACCCATAATGGACGGATCAACACCGGCCAGCGCCATTTCCTTCACGCGAGCAATAGGGGTCATACCCAAAGCCTGAGCACGCTCAGCGGACATTACCAGCATCACAGAAGCACCGTCGGTGATCTGAGAGGAGGTGCCAGCTGTTACCTGGCCGTGCTTCGGGTCGAATGCCGGCTTCAGTTGAGCCAGACCTTCCACGGTGGTGTCAGGACGGATGGTTTGGTCCGTCTCAACCAGGAAAGGTACGCCGTCATCGTCATGGCCTTCAATAGCGATAATTTCGCGATTGAATTTGCCAGCCTTGGTAGCCTCAGCGGCGCGATGGTGAGAGCGCGCTCCGAACTCATCCATCTGCTGACGCTGGATACCGTGCATCATCGCCAGGTATTCAGCGGTCATACCCATGGAGCCGGCAGCTTTAGCCATATAGCGACCCAGCATTGGGTTGGGGCTAACATGCTCCATCATGTTCAGGTGACCCATGTGCTCAACACCACCCACAACGTACACATCGCCAACCCCAGCCTGGATGTTGGCAGCTGCAGTATGCAGGGAGGACATAGAGGAGCCGCACAGGCGGTTGACGGTTTGCGCCGGGATAGTGTGTGGCAGACCTGCGCGCAGCAGGATAAAGCGAGCTACGTTAAAGCCCTGCTCATCGCGCTGCATAACACAGCCCCAGATCAGGTCATCGATCTCGGCAGGATCGAGCTTGTCATTGCGCTGCATGAACTTTTTCAGCAGTTCAGCGGACATATCATCGGCGCGAACATGGCGATATACACCATTCTTCGAGCGACCCATGGCCGTACGCGCGTAGTCGACGATTACGGCATCTCTAGGATTTAAACTCATCGCTATTCTCCTTACTTGTCGCCGTAGTAGGTTTTGCCACTTGCGGCCATTTCACGCATGCGATCGGTCGGCTTGTACAGCTCACCCAGATCGGCGTACTTATCGGCAATCTTCACGAACTCATCCAGACCAATACTGTCCAGCCACGCGAAGATTCCACCGCGGAATGGAGGGAAGCCAATGCCGTAGATCAGCGCCATATCGGCTTCAGCCGGGGAATCAACGATACCCTCTTCCAGGCAGCGAGCCAGCTCGGTGGCCATAGGCACCATCATGCGCTCGATAATTTCGTCTTTTTCAAACTCGCGACGCTCAGCCACGTGCGGCTTAAGCAGCGCGTAGGACTCTTCGGTAGCCACTTTCTTCGGGCGACCTTTTTTGTCCTGCTCGTAGTTGTAGAAGCCTTTGTTGTTCTTCTGGCCGTAACGACCGGCTTCATACATAACGTCGGAAGCAGCAGTAAAGGTTTTACCCATGCGATCGGGGAAGCCTTCAGCCATTACGCTTTCCGCATGAACACCGGTATCGATTCCGACAACGTCCATCAGGTAAGCGGGCCCCATCGGCCAACCCCAGCGCTCCATCACCTTGTCAACGGCCTGGAAGTCAGCGCCATCGCGCACCAGCATGGAGAAACCGGCAAAGTAAGGGAAGAGAACGCGGTTAACCAGGAATCCCGGACAGTCGCGTACAACAATAGCTTTCTTGCCCATCTTGTTTGCGTAGGCAACAACGCGAGCTACAGCTGTGTCGGAAGTTTTCTCTCCGCGAATCACCTCAACCAGCGGCATTTTGTGCACTGGGTTGAAAAAGTGCATGCCGAGGAAGTTTTCCGGGCGGGAGAGCGGCTCAGCCAGCTGGTTAATAGAAATAGTGGAGGTGTTAGAAGCGATTACAGTGTCTTCGCTTACTTTGGTTTCCACTTCTTTCAATACTGCGTGCTTCACCTTGGGATTTTCAACCACGGCTTCCACAACAACATCGATATCGTTGAAGCCGTCGTAGCTCAAGGTAGGCTCGATACGGTTGAGCACTTCACCCATTTTAACGGGGGTCAGGCGCTTGCGATCAACCAGCTTGGACAGCAGCTTGTTCGCCTCATTCAGACCAAGATCGATACCCTTCTGGTCGATATCCTTCATCTTGATCGGAGTGCCCTTGTAGGCAGACTGGTAAGCGATACCGCCACCCATAATGCCAGCACCCAATACTGCCGCACGCTCAATCGGCTTATCGGCTTTCTTCTCCCAACCTTTGGCAACCTTGCTGATTGCCTGGTCAGCCAGGAACAGCCCTACCAAAGATTTCGCAGTGCCAGTCTGCGCGCAGAAAATAAACTTCTCTTGCTCGATTTTCAGCGCTTCATCGCGAGTCAGCTTGTAGCCCTGCTCGATTGACTCAACCGCAGCTACAGGAGAAGGGTAGTTTTTGCCCGCCTGCTGACCCACAAATGCCTTGGTGGTAAAGAAGGCCATCAGCGCTTCGGTGTCATTCAAGGGAATCGGAGATTTCTTGAGTTCGCGAATGGCTTTGTAGTCCAGCTCGCCATTGATAGCGCGCTCAAGCAGCTTGACCGCTGCATCTTTGAGTTTGTCAGTGGGGATCACCGCATCAACAGCGTGAGCCTCCAGAGCGGCAGCCGGCTTCTGTTCTTTACCTGCTGCAATCCACTCAGCAGCGACATCAACACCCACTACACGCGGCAGGCGAACGGTGCCGCCCCAGCCCGGGATCAAGCCCAGTTTAACTTCCGGAAGGCCAACTTTGGCCTCTTCGCCCATCAGGCGGAAGTCACAGCCAAGACACACTTCAAAACCACCACCGAGCGCGTAGCCATTAATTGCCACCGCAGTCGGTACCGGCAGATCTTCCAGACGGTTGATATTTTCGTTGTTCTGATTCATCAGATCAGCAACGCCCTCTGCGCCTGCAGAAAAAGCACCGCCAAACTCAGTGATATCAGCACCGACAATAAAGACGCTCTTGCCACTGGTCAGCAGCACACCTTTGATGCCATCTGCTGCTTCAATTGCATCCAGAGCCTGAGAGAATTCGGAAACCGTTTGGCGGTTGAACTTGTTGACGGATTCGCCTTGCAGGTCGAATTTAAGCTCGGCGATGCCGTTATCCAGCATCTGAACCGTGAGCGCTTTGCCACTAAATAACATTGATTGACCTCTTTTATTCTGGGCCGCAATCCTGGACCCGGGGTCGGAATTTTTTTGCAACCAAGGGCCGCCCCGCAGTGTGCGGTGACACTTTGGCCCAATATGGTCAGCCGTAGTATAGCCAGATTCAAACGATTGTTTGAATACTATTTCTTACAAAAGAACTGGCACCAAGAGCGCCAAAGTACAGAAAACAACCAGCCATATCTCACAGGCTGGTCACACAGGCGGAGCCAGTCTATCGCGGATCAATCCACCTTTTCAGCACGGTGGCGTAAATCACCCTTTATAGAAAGACTCGTTTAGACGGGAAGCGCAGGGAATATTCGATGAGGGAGTGGCAGCCACGGCACTGAAAACCACACAGTCAATACTTCCGGGGTTGCGGAAGCGATGTGGGCGCCGTGCATTTAAGTAATAACCATCCCCCTCCTCCAGCAGGGCAAACTCTGATCCTGCTGTAACCTCCAGCTCTCCAGCAATAACAATCCCCCCCACCTCCCCATTGAGTAGCAATTGGCCTGAACCGGTATCCTGCCCAGCGGGAAACACTTTACGGAGGATTGTCATGGCGCGAACCTGGCGGGAGCCGCCGAGCAAATGACAGAAAACCCGACCATTACCAATATCGGGCATTTCATTGGCGCGAAAAAAAATTTGTTCTGGCTCGGCAAGTTCCAGGGAGAAAAACTCAGCCAGAGACATGGGCACACTATTCAATATCTTCTCAAGCGATCCCACAGATGGGCTGACCCGACCCTGCTCAATAAAAGACACAGTGGCATTGGTAACGCCCGCTTGCCGCGCAAGTTGTCGCTGGGAAATCCCATAAATTTTTCGCACCAGCTTCAGCCGGGCACCAAGATCCCCGGCATCACTAACTTCACTACAAACATCCATGTCTGACATTGAATCTCTCACTCCGCCAATTGCCAAAGGAGGTTTCCCCCTTAATTGGCAGGAAAAATTTTAAGCATCATACATTACCGATGCACGGGTCTTTTAAACCATATCGGTAAAGGGGTTATCAACATCGAGCTCTACAGGAGGGAACCCTGGAAATGAGACCTTATCGACAGAAAGACCTATTTGAGCATCATCTACCAGCCCCTCTCCAAAACGGTAGATAGTTTGTAAATCTCCTCTGCTTGCTTTTTCATCGTACGCTACAGCATGCTCCACGACAGACTCATTTTTTCTATGATGAGCAAGCATCTTTTTTGACCCGTAGCGTTTTTCCAGCATTGAGCGGGTCAAGTGAGGAGAGAGTACAGCCGCAGTCGCATTATTCCCCCCAAAACCTTTAGAATTCAGGAAAGCGAGATCCAGTGAAGCGGGATCTCTCTCCACATGCTCACAAGAGATCTGCAGGTTATTCTGGTGAACATCATCTGCCACTCTGTCAATCGTGACGATACCCGGTAAAATTCCCCTATCAAAAACTCCCAGGGTCGAAATTAACTGGTCACCACTCGCCACCGCTATCGTGTGCCCAAGATAAGCTTTAACAGCACAAACCGGCCATTCCTGCACACCAAAAACGGAAGCCAAACGATCGAGGATCGCAGACTCTGTTACGCGATTTTGCGGTGTGCTAGATCCATGGGCCTGAACAAAACTGCGCTTCTTCAGACTTTCATCCCCGACAATAGCTTTCGACTCCGCCATCGCCCTGGCCATCGTTAGATAATTACCTGGCCCCGGTGCGGAAATCGACTTTTTGAAGCCATCAGCATTGATATACACCCCTGTAACTGCACCGTGGACACTCGCCCCCAGTTCAACAGCCAAAGCGTCATCCATTAAGATGGCCCACTGGGTACCCTCCCCCAAAGTAAAACCGCAATTCTCCCCAAACGGGCGACTAGTGCGGCGGAAGTCCACTTCTCCCGAAGAAATCTTTCGCAGATTTTCAGTGGTAGCGAGCGCTCCCATGGTAGAGTAACCATCAACAATCTCGGGAACCAATGGCGCTTCAGTAGCGCCAACAACGGCCACTCTGGCCCGACCACTGCGAATATCCTCTACCCCTGCGCGCAAATTGTACAAATAGCTCGCACAAGCTCCGGTAACCGCCCCAGTAGATCCAACATTACCCAGCACATAGGCGTTCACAAAGTCTGCCGGCATACTATTCAGCCCAAGCGCCAACTGCTTGGAGCTAACCCTGGAACCGCGCAAGCGGGACTGCATCAAGCCTCCGTTTCCATAGGGGTCGAGTTGACTCATCGCTGAGGAGGCGTAAACAGAAATATTACCGGGACCAGCTGCAGCAACAACATCCTGCCAATCCACCCCCATAGAGAGAACAGCATCAGATGCACCCAACACTGCCAACTGCAATCCCCTCGGGTGGAATCGGGAATTGTAAAGCTCACCAGGCTCAAAGCCTGTGGGCAGCTGTCCTGCCGCCCCCACTGGGATCTCGCGAAAGCTATCCAGCATGACTGACAAACTTGATGTAGCCACACGAACCCTACCACTACCAATAGTTTCCACTTGCCATCCCTCTGGCAGTGGATGGGGTAATTGGCGCGTAGAAATCTCAAAAGAAATACCAGCGGGATTTGAAAGATTCGCCGCCTGGTGAAAATGACACCTGTGGTAATCGTAGATTCGCGCTTCCAATTCTCGCACCAAGGTGCCCTTGAGAACCTTTTCCTCCAGCGCTGACTCGAGGGGGCCTTTGGCCTCGACGCCTGTACGCAACCCCATCAATGCGGCGAGATCAGAAAGCGTATCAGTCCGCTCCCTCTGTCCGAGTTTGTCGAGCACCATGCGGGCATAGCCCCGGTGAAAGGAGCTGCGTCCTGCAGGGTTAAAACCACCGAACGCGGTAATTACGGGAAGGCGCTGCATCCTGACCTCCAGCCAAGCTAAACACTACAAATTTGATATTTGGGAGTGTAGGGGCTGGCGATTCCGTCCAGTTATGGGCATACTGGCCAGCAAAATTGAGTGTTTTGGCCAATGGCGCAACCCCGCCTGAGTATGTAATGCGAACGGTTACCTTTCTTCTGATTGATCAAATGCTGGCCACCGGCACAGTTCTGCCCTTAGAAATGCTGCGCGGTGCCGAAAGCCGCGCCCGAGTGGAAAGGCTGGCAGAGCCCTTGCGCCTAGTAACAGCCAGCATAGATGGACAAGCGGTAAAAACCCGCTGCGGCTTTACCTTTCAACCTGACGTGTCTTTGGAAGAGGCACCAGACAGCGACTTGATCTACATTCCTGCGCTTTGGCGCAATCCCCGCCCAGCCCTGAAGCGCAGTGGAAAGCTTTTAAGATGGCTACGGAGCCAGGCCGAAGGTGGAGCTGCGATCAACGCCGTGGGTACTGGAGTTTGCTTTCTAGCCGAGGCAGGCCTCCTTGATGGCAAACCCGCCACTACACACTGGCACTATTTCGACCAGTTCAGCGCGGACTACCCAAATGTTAAATTGAAGCGCCAGTATTTTATCACTCAGGCTGACAAACTTTTTTGTGCCGCCAGCGTAAATGCCTTGGCAGATGTCACGGTTCATATGATTCGCCAGCTCTATGGAGCCGCTGTAGCCAGTCATGTGGAGCGTAACTTCTCCCATGAAATTCGCCGACCATTTGAGGAAATTGCTTACTCAGAAGGTTCGGTGCATCTACATCCAGACGAGGATATTGTACAGGCCCAGGCATGGCTAAAAGAGCACTGTAATACCGAGGTACGCCTCAGTGAGGTAGCACAAATGTTCGACATGAGTGTGCGCTCCTTCAACCGCCGCTTTAAATTAGCTACAGGACAGACACCGCTGCAATATTTGCAAAATGTTCGCGTAGATATGGCTCGGGAACTGCTGCAATCCAGTAATCTATCCGTGAATGAAATTGCCGAAAAAGTTGGCTACCAGGATATGGGACACTTCACTGCACTGTTCAAAAAATTCCTTGCCACTACACCAAGCGAATATCGGGCCACCGTCAGAGCCAAGCTATTCCGGGTCAATACCTGATTTCTTCAGGAAGATAACATCACTATCTGCAAAGTGTAGTTCCGCGCCTAATTTTCGCGACAGCCATTGAAAGGTTTCAACACAAAAGAAGGAAATATGTGTTGGGTCGCGAATATAATGCCAGCTGGCAAAGCGTTCTCGAGAAATAACCAGCTTGGTCATCACTGCCAGCACACCGCCAAAACGTAATCGTGCCCACAAAGCCGACAACTCATCGCCAGGCGCGCTCAAGTGCTCCACCACTTCTGTCGCCACTATGAAGTCGTAGCTTTTTTCCTGCATCCGACGCTCAGGGAAGTAATAACGGTCGAACAACTCAACTTTATGGCCCTGCTCCTCTAAAATTCGCGCCAACAGTGGCGCTGGCCCACAACCAAAATCCAGCCCCACACTAGCAGCAGAAAGCTCTTTCAATAAGGGCTTGGCGCAACGGCTTAGGAAACGGCGATACCCTTCATCCTCCATAGAATTTTCATGCAGATTGTAATAGGCATGCTCTTCAACTGGAGTCAAATGATATTCTGCGGGTACAAACACCAATTCGCAGTTATTACATTGGTAATAACTGCGAAATTTATCTCGATAATAGAGTTGTGCCGCGCGATGGCGGCACAGGGGGCAAGAAAGTGTCAACTTATGCAGCTACCGTGTCAGGCTTTTTTTTCGCCGTGACGTTTTCAGCCTGCTCATGATTCAGTAAAGCGCCTTCACTGATCTGGATTTTTCGAGGCTTCATCGCTTCAGGTATTTCTCTAACCAGCTCTATATGAAGCAGGCCGTTGGCGAGCTTCGCATCAGTCACTTTTACGTGATCTGCTAGCTGGAAGCGTCGCTCAAAATTTCTCGCAGCAATTCCTCGATGGAGAAAGTTTCTTTGTGCAATATCTTCTGGTTTTTTACCGCTCACACTTAAGCGATTTTGCTCAACCTGAATATCAAGTTCAGATTGCTCAAACCCAGCCACAGCCATAGTAATTCTATAGCTATCTTCACCAGTAAGTTCTATATCATAGGGAGGGTATGAGGGTTGTTTTTGCTCACTGGAGCTCATTGCATCCAGCAGACTGGCCATACGATCAAAACCAATTGCAGATCGATACAAAGGGGAAAAATCAAAATTACGCATAGTTATATCCTCAATTCAGAGCAATATCCAATTTTGCTCGCCAATAAGCACGAGCATTGCTAACGGGGCACTTTCACACTCAAAGCTACCAACCGTACTCAATAGATATGGGCCACAAGTTTTATTTCAAGGTCCCAAAGGGAAAAAATGCAAAGAGAAGAAAATTTGTCAGATCAATCCACTAGCAGGTTATTTATTGGTATTAAACCTGATGTGGCATCACAAGCGTTCCTAGACGAGATAACCACTCAGTGCCAAAAGCAGCTAAAAGGCACATCTACTAGCCATATACGCTGGACAACCCCCAATAACTGGCACCTGACTTTGGCTTTTCTTGGAAGCATTCCGAAAGAAAAAATCCCCCAGCTTAAGCAGGGGCTTATTGAGCTTGCACACTGCAAAAGAAGTTTTCAAAGTAGGATTTGTTCTTTAACTCCTTTCCCAAAACAGCACTCCAAAATTCTTGCGGTAGAATTAGCCCTAAATACTAATTTAACTGAACTCCATGAGGAATGCCGGCAATTTATTGGCGAGCTTGGAATGGAACCAGAAAGCCAGGAATATCGACCCCATATCACCTTAGCGCGCAGTCGCAATAAAGAGGGGTTTCGGCACATTGCACCGCGCAACCTAAACTCATCCGTGTTAGTCGAAAATGTCATTCTTTATGAGAGCGTTCCCCAGACAGGGAAAAGTCACTACCACTCCTTACTCAAAGTACCCCTACTAAATGACTAAAGCACAGAATAAAAAAAGCCCGCACTGAGCGGGCTTTTTGCATCCTCCTGAGAGGCTGGAGCTTCCTATTTGAGAGCGTCTAAGGCATATTCTGGATACATCACCAAACGGGGACGTGAAAGGCGCCGAGCATCAAAAATAAAAACATAGCGTTCGCCATCATCTTCTGCGGGTATAGTGCGACGGAACTTCCAAGTATTGATTTTGTACGTCTGCCTACCCGCCTCAACTGTTGCCACCAAACGATATTGGTTTTTCCCCAGGAACTCAAAAGGTTGGCGATCTCCACTTGACGGCTTCAGAAGCAAACTTCGGAAAGTCTGTTTGTTTTCCCCATCTTTGTCGGATAGTAATTCACTCAGACGCTTCTGTTCCCGCTCGACATAGGCAAGCAACTCGGGATCAATATCTCTCTTAACAGTCGGAACCGGCTCAGGTTGCACCTGTCGTTTCTGGGGCTTCTCAATTGCCGCTGTCTTCAGCTTAGGAGGCTTTGGCTTTGCTGCTTCAGCTTTAGCACTTCTTGCCAAAGCGGCACGCCTCTCAGAAGCCTCTGCCTTGGCCAGCATAGATTCCACCACTTGGCTAATCTTATCCTGCTGGGCAGAAACCTTGGCCTTGGTCTCGGCAATGCCTTTTTTCTCTTCGTCGAGCCTAGCCAAAAGCTCTTGGTGGTTCACCTTGATAAACTCTAAACGTCGGCTGCGGCTATCCACCCCTCGCTCGGCCATTGCAAAGCCGTGCTTGGCTTTGGTCAGGCGACGCTCAGAATCTGAGGTGCCATTGGATTCATGGAGCCTACGCGCCTCCTCGAGCTCGACACGGCTCGCCTCATACTCTTTGCGAAGCTCGTTGAGAGATTCCTGCGCACGCTCGAGCTTATACTCATAAGAAAGCAGTTCATTCTCAATATCTTCCAGCTCAACCTGCCTGTTTTCCAGGGACTGCTCCAGGCGCGCCAGTCGGTTTTTTTCCACAGTGAGGTTTGACTGCGCCTGCGCTGCCATTCCGCTAAAAACTACTAAGCCCGCCAAGAAGAGCGAGCAATACCGCTTTACCGCCATTGTCCAGAACCTGTTTCTCGATTTTTCGACACTCGTAAGATAAAAGCGCAGAGGTTAAATTTTGTTCAAAACTTTATGTACTCTGTCGCAGCACTGTCAATTTTACGCAGGCCTGAGCTCGCGAGCAATGACCTCTCGTCCACCCTTTGCCCCCATTTGATGAATAATCCCCTTAAACCTAAGTGCTAAAGTCGTCTTAATGACGCTTCGCCGAATTTTATGTGACATTTTCAAGCGATAGCGCTTGATTTTTTTTTTAGCGGAAGCATTATGGGTAACAGGGAGACGATCGCTGAACACAGCGGAAACCCGACCCGGACGTAAAACACCCAGAGCTGCTCAGACAGCAATTATTCGTTGCGCTACCGGCGACTCGGCGATTCAACTGCGGACTCGACCCCTCCCATTAGGGCGCCCTACCTTCTTTGAATAGCAAACCGCACAAGCGGCCTGCATGGTTTCCTATAACCGGAGGTATTTATCCATGAAATCAGCGCCTAACGATAACATTGTGTTCCGCGATATCGACAAATCTGCTGCCCTGTCAAATACGGTATCTAAAAAGTTACACAAACTGGAACGTTATTGTGGCGACATCATACATAGTCGTGTAGTTCTGGAAGCTCCCCACCAACACAAAAGCAAAGGCAAGCAATACAAAGCCTCCCTTGAACTTGCCATTAGTGGCAATCCCGTGACCATCAGTAATGAAAATGAGTCTATCCACCGAGCGGTGAATGACACATTTGCCTCCGCAGAACGCTGCCTAAAAGAGCGTAGCGAGCGCAAAAAAGCGCAGCGTCATCAGGCGCTTTATGAAGTCGAAGAAGAATCCTAGAAGAGAGCAAAAACGGCGCACCAGCGCCGTTTTTGCATTAAACCCCGCTTTAAAAGCGGGGGGATTTTAAGATTTTTCTTTAGCAGCCCTCAATTTTAGAGCTAAATACTCAAGAGGCGCCTCGAGGATAGTCACCACAAATTGTATCCACTACCAGATAAACACCTTACTGTACTGGTGTACGCATAGTGACGAACTCTTCTGCTGCCGTTGGGTGAATTCCGATGGTTTCATCAAAGACTTTTTTGGTCGCCCCCGCTTTCAAAGCAACAGCCAAGCCCTGGATAATCTCACCAGCATCATCACCAACCATATGAACACCAATCACCTTATTGGTATCGGCATCGACCACTAACTTCATTAGGGTGCGCTCGGTATTCCCACTTACTGTATGACGCATTGGTCTGAATTCTGACTTGTAAATGGTAACTCTAACTCCGGAGTCCCTGGCCTCTTCTTCTGACAACCCTACAGTTCCAATATTGGGCTGACAAAATACTGCGGTGGGAATGTTGTTATAATCAATCTCCGCAGTTGTTCCAGTACGCCAGTGCTTTACTAGAGCCATCGCCTCCGCAAGGGCCACAGGCGTCAACTGTGGCTCACCGGTAACATCCCCAAGGGCATAGATAGAATGGACATTCGTGCGGAAATTGTCATCCACTGAGATTGTGCCATCGCGATGCAACACGACCCCTTGCTCCTGCAAACCGAGTCCTTCAGTATTGGCAACTCTGCCTGTTGCATAGAGGACCATGTCCACATTTAAACTGGAGCCGTCCTCGACATGTACTAAAAAACTACCATCTTGCAACTTTTCAATGCCACTCACTTGATGGTTAAACTTCAAATCAATATTCTTTTTTACCATCTCATCACGGACAAAATGGCGAATATCGCGATCAAAGCCACGTAGGAATAAATCACGCCGGTAAGAGAGGTGTGTCTCAGCACCTAAACCAGCAAATATCCCAGCAAACTCAACGGCAATATACCCCCCACCAACAACCAGTACTCTATTGGGGAAGGCTTCCATGGAAAACACCTCGTTGGAGGTCAGGATGAATTCTTTCCCAGGAATATCTGGGACAAAAGGCCAACCTCCTGTTGCTACCAGAATTCTCTGTGCCGTGTATTCGCGACCATTCACCATCACCTTATTGGCGCCAGTAACTTTGGCACGGCCGTCAATGACCGTCACATCTGAGTTTGCTAATAGGTTTCGATAAATATCGTTGAGGCGGGACACTTCACGTGCATTATTTTCACGCAATGTTGGCCAGTGAAATTCAGCCGGCGAACTGTTCCAACCATAGGCTCTAGCATCGGTGAAGTCCTCATTAAATCCACTGGCATAGACGAATAATTTTTTGGGAACGCACCCGACGTTTACGCAGGTCCCCCCCATGTAGCGATCTTCAGCCACCGCCACCTTCATTCCCTGGGCGGCAGCCATACGCGAAGCTCGTACACCACCAGAGCCCGCCCCAATCACAAATAGATCAAATTCATATTCAGCCAAAGCAAACCTCTGTCTTTAATTTATTACCTAACTTACAACGCAGGGGATACTTCCCCACAACACACCTTTCACGCCAGAGCTGTCACTCCGCACTTAATAACCGTTGACACCTATTTGTCGCTTCTATATTCATGTGACAACTATCACAAAAAATACTTCGCTAAACAAAGTGTTAGAACAACTGAGCAGGTTTGGCGGATAGAATAACAGCCACTAGAAAGAGTAACCCATGGGCAAGACAATGAACTCTCCTTCTTTAGCCATCCTTCGAACCTTGGGGCTTTTGTCTTTGCTGATTTCAAGCTCCCTTAGCAATGCCAATACCCATCCTAGTTATCTCACAAAAGAATACTGCAGCAGTGTGGTAGAGCAGTTTGTCGGGGCAGGCATGCGCAGCCTAGACAAATATGTAAACGAGCACTTCAACCCAGAATATAAAGGCGGTATCCGCAATACAATTCGATTTCTAGAGCAGCGGCTTGAGTGGCTAAATGAATGTAACGCCTACTTGGTGGATACCAATAACGCTTACGTTTTCCATAGCCAGGACGATACTCAAAATATTTTTTCGGCGATAAACGAGTTAACTCGAGAACTGCAACATGTCCGCTCAGGCGTTGAATATCGGGACGATACTGGAAATAACAACCCCGCCCCCTTTATCAAACGACGCTTTGCCACCCTAGCTGAATTGGTGGATCGCCACCACACACGCCTGCTTATGAAAAAGCAGTTCCAGTAGGGCCGTCACTACATCCTGAAAACATTCGGCCCGCAGTATCTTGCGGGCCTTGTCGCAGCGACGAAATCAGCTTTTTCTAGTGAACTTCGTCGCGGGCTTAGCGGGGGAGCTGCCAGCCCGACTGCCAAGCCCGACCATAGAAAAAACATCCGGCATTCGCTCTTTCAACCCGATTCCAATGCGTTTAACCAATGCGCCCAGGCGCGGGCGCTGTTTTTCAGTAAAAGGGATGGGTCTACAGCTCTGCATCGCAGAAAGTCCGATACGCGCCACAAAAAAACTTGCGCCCACACCTTGCCCCAAACGGGTAGAAACTGTACTAACAACACTGTCGCCGACCAAATCTGGCCATATCTCGCTGATCGCATATTCACTGGCACCACTATAAGCCACCAGCGCAAGTACTTTCTTGAAAAGGCGCCAGCGCACTACAAGCGAAGGTTGAATGCCATAAATTTGTGCAACATCATCAATCATTCGTAACGATTGGCGCAGGGCAACAAGGATGTCAATACTGGCAAAAGGACTGAGACCTACCAATGCCCCAGTTGCTGTCGCGTGACGAACTACGCGGCGTTGTGCCTCCTGGTCAAGTGCATCGAGAAAAGTCACTTCCAAGTGCTGCAGTAACTCACTACTGTCATAATAATCCGGCGCCTCATCCAGTACCCGGTTGAGCAGTACACCCTGAGGCTTTCCAGAAAAATGCAGCTGCAACTGTCGACGGAGAGATTCCGCTTCTTCATGGCTGCGACACTCTCGCATGTCGGCCGCCATTGCCTGTGTTTTTTGCAGCTTGCGCAGCGGCCGACCAGCACGGAAAAATTCCCACAGGGAACTGACTATTGCCGCTGCAAGGCTCGCTATCACCACTCCTGCGAGAATACCAAGGCTCCAGTGCTTATCTGCCGCCCAGGTATACATCTGGCGTAATTCCCAAGCGAGTACAGCCACTATTAATGCTACGCTTGAAAGCAGTGCCGGCTTTAACCATTTCAGGCGAAAAACAGGCAGGCGCAACTCAGAAAAGGCAATCCTATCGGGTAGTGATTCTCCCGTGGTAATAGATCTCGGAATGTCTTCCCCTTCCTCTTGCAGGGTTTCTACACGCGTAGTATCCCGGTGAGGGGCTTCACTTTCTGGTTCCTGCAGGGACTCTATCCGCGTTACCCGGCGAGGAGCCTGTTTATTCTCATCACCCATCAAACTTTATCTCCAAGCAACAAATTCAAAAGCGCATCGACGCGGATATGAGGAATGGAACCTGAGTCCATACCTTGCGGGGGGCGCAACTGGGGTGGAGCAGCCCCGGTATAATGACCCCAGCCACTCTCTTCACTGGGCAGGCGCGAGAAAATCTCGGCATTCTCAAAACCCAGATAGCGGCCATCCAGGTCATATCCAACCAGCATACGCCGCCCATTACGCTGATCCTCGCGGGAACAACGCACAGCAGCAATGGCTTCACTAAAGATCGGCAAGCCACGGTGGCGCGCTCCGCTAAAAGTTTGCTGCAGTTGCTGGCCCAACAGCTGACGCAAGGCATCGTGATCAGCCGCAAGCACCTGATCAACCTTAGTCGCGGCAAAGAGCAAGCGATTCACCTTAGGACGCCATAACTTACTCAGGAACCCAGACTCTCCATAGCGGAAAGTATCGGCAATATGGGTAAAAGCCAGACGCATATCCTCCAAGGCCTGCTCACCCGCAAACAAGGTGCCGATCATATCCACCAGGACCAGCTGCCGATCGAGGTGTTTAAAATGGCTCTCGAGAAAAGGGGCCACCTTCCCCTCCACATAAGCTTCATAAAGGCGACGCAGAACCTGATAATTACTACCATCAGGCAACTGTTTCAATTGATCGGCACTAAAGCCTCTGAGATCCAGCAGAGGTAATAGCTGATAATCCTCGTCATCCAACAATGCTCGTCCCGGCTGCAGATAGCTGAGTTTTCGCTTTTCGCGGCAGTCCAATAGGAATTGACGATATTCCCGCCACAATGCCTGCAGCTCTGGTTCCTTTGCCTCAGCCTCGGGGGAGAGCGCTGCCAAGCGTGTCAGCAGCCCCGGGGCCAACCCCGCGCGCGTATCGCTCGCAATAATATGGGCTTGATGGCGACACCAGTCGCGAAAATCCATTCTCAGCATCGGCAAGTCCATCAACCACTCACCTGGGTAGTCCCGCAGCTCCAGGATCAAGGTTTTATGATCGCCCCCCCCAAAACGACGATGCCGTCGCAAGTGAATGTGCAATTCCATTGCCGATACATCTCGGGTACTTTGTGGCCATCTCGGTGGATGCGACATCAAAGCACTCAAGCAGCCTTCATAGTCAAAGACTGGCAGGCCAGAATCGAGAGCAGGCTTTAACTCCGCCCCCAAAAGGTCTCCATTTAGCGCTGGGGCAAAGCCCGGTAGTTGTGCTTTCTGCGGGTGACTCAACTGGTAGATAAGGCTGGTAAGCAGAGTCGATTTACCAGCCCCACTCAAACCTGTCACTCCAACACAGACACGGCGGTCCATAAGGCGCTCTGCCAACCAATGAGATTTTTCCTGCGCACCCCGTCCCCAGTGACGCAACTTTTCCTTGAGACGCTTACTGCGTTTGTCTACTTGATCTGAAGGGTACTCCAGGCTCACTTGCCCGGACCCTGTCGCCTGCGATTCCATGGGGAGTTCACTTCCAAAATAGAAAACTGGGCCGAAGAAGGTTTGGCCCTAATGAGGAGGGCACTGCGCTGTGGCAGTGCCTACTATGCAGATCAATAGAGCAGTTAGTCTACCAGTGCAACATCACCAGACCCCATAACGGAAAAAGAATCACTTTGCGGGCGTTTTAGAACGATATCCCCTGATCCCATGACCGCGCCACTGGCATTATCTGCGCGCAGGCTGCGGCCGACAAAGTCACCAGACCCCATGATACGAATATTGACATCTGCTACACGGCCACCGACTCGCATATCACCGGAGCCCCTGATTTCCGCTGAGAGCTTCTCTCCTGTGATGCCTCCGAGGAAAATATCGCCCGAACCGCTGATGGCAATCTCGCTGTTGACTGATAGTGCCTTATCCAGAATCAAGTCCCCAGAGCCTGTCACGTAAGCACTGAGATTTTCTGCCGCAGCCTTGGCAACACGCACAGTACCAGAACCCGTGACTCCAAGGTCAATGGTTTCACTTTCTAAGGTTTCTGCCACGGCCTGCCCGGAACCAGCTACCTCTAATGCCTCAACCTTTGGCATGGTGACCGTGAAGTGCACCTTCTGGTCCCTATCACGGGTAATGGTAATCACACCGAACCAGTGTTGAGTGTTGTCATCCACATACAGCTCCAGAGTGTTGCCCTTCACCTCCGCTTTGACATGGGGCATAACTTCAGCCGGACCACTAGCATTCACGGCAAAATGATCCCCCTGAATCACTTCAACGTGAGAACTGCCTCGTAGAGATACCCGGGTAAAGCCATTGACATCGAAGCTTTTAGTTTCTTTTTTATCTCCCTCAGCCTGGGCGCTGCTGAGGACAAAAAAGGCCAAAAGAGCAAACAGCGGGGCTAAAAAAGCTTTTTTCATGGTTGCCATTGCAAAATTCTCGTAATTATCACTGTTACGTATTACTTGACTACCCGAGTATACGAATTGGATGCAGTGCCTCCAGAAAATTTATAAAGGCACAAAGTGAGTGACCAAATAGTCTACAAATTGCGTTCAGAAATTAACCTCTGACACACTCTGCCTCCGAACAGCCCTGCTGAACGAGTGCGCTACGAATTTTCTCAGCCTCAATAGCCAACTGCTCAGATGTTGCACTCTTTTGCAGGGAAAAATCAAAATCTGTCAATTCATCGACAGGAATCAGGTGTATATGGGTGTGCGGTACCTCCAGCCCCGCAATCATCACACCTACACGCTTGGGTAAATACACTGCCTTTAGTCCCTTGGCGACTTTTTGTGCAACCAACATTAAGTGTGCCGCAAGCTCGGCTGGCACATCATCCCAGTGATTAATTTCTTCAACTGGGATTACCAGGCAATGCCCCGGCTTGATGGGGGAAATGGTCATGATTGCAATCGCTTTTTCATCCTTCCAGATAAAGTGGCCCGGTAAGTCCCCATTCAAAATTTGAGTAAAAATGCTTGCCATAATTTAATCCAATCAGTTGCAAATTTTTTATTTAGTTCAAGCGTGCAGTCTAACATCTACGCTAAAAAACTCAGAATAAAGGGATAAAAAACACTATCTTAAAAGCAATTTTTTATTTGGCGTAGATAAAGGCAAACTGGACTACTACCTGTCGAACAAAATGACAATTTTCTTAAAGCACGTTGGCAGTCCGAGAGAATATGACTTACGCTGCTGAGCAATTAATGTTGTACCGTTAATGAGCCAGTGCATCCTGTGCATTTTTTCTATCACAATATTTTGGGCTCTGCGGAATTTTATATTTCAGTACCAACTGCTCACCGGGGGGAGAGATATGAACAGCCTGTTAGAACAGGTCGGTGGTGCTAAATTTGTCTGTCATACAGTCAATGAATTTTACGAAACCATAGGCCGCCACCTTTCCAGTTACGAAACCTGTGATCATCGCAAACAACAAAGCCGCCAAGCACAATTCCTAAACCACGCCTTTTCTGAACAGCCCGAGCCTGATCGCAGTAGTCGCGCCAGTTTCCTGGCTCGCGGCCTGAATCCAGCTCTGTTTGACGCCCTGCTCGAATATCTGGAAGCGCGCTTGGAAGAGCTGGGGTTTCCATGGCAGCTTAGTACAAGTCTTATACAAACAGCGAGTAGTCTTTACGGTGGCTGCGAGCAAGACCTTTCCATCGCTTGTTAACCCCCACTTGCGCCGCACAAGTTGCGGCGTATGTAACCTCTCAATACAATTGCATCCTCACAGCCTTTACCTCCCGTTTTCCAGCGCAGCGGTAAGCGCTAATTCACTCACTCTTCAATCAGAGACTATCCATGAAGATTGCCAACCACACAGTTGTGGAAATCAACTACACCCTGAAAGATGCTGACGGAACGGTCATCGACTCCTCCGCAAATGGGGAGCCGCTTAAGTACTTACAGGGCGTGGGCAATATTATTCCTGGCCTTGAGCGGGAAATGCTGGAAAAAGCACCAGGGGACAAGTTCACTGCGGTGATCTCTCCTGAGGAAGGTTACGGCGTGCAAAACCCAGAGCTGATCCAAACTATGCCCCGCAGCGCCTTTTCCGGTGTAGAAGAGCTCGAAGTCGGCATGGCTTTCCACGCCCAGAGCACCGATGGCCACCCCATTGAAGTCGAAATTATCGATATTGATGGCGATGAAGTTACTATTAACGGCAACCACCCTCTGGCCGGAGTGGAGCTGCACTTTGAGATCGAAGTTATCTCAGTGCGCGACGCAACCGCGGAAGAAATCGATCACGGTCACGTTCACTAAAGATATTGGCGGCCTCCGGGCCGCTATTTTCCCCATGCCCCCCTCTCCTCCTGAAAAAATCGTCCTCTTCGACAGCCAGTGTAACCTTTGTAACGGCTGGAGCCATCTGCTCATAAAGTACGACCCTCATTGTCGCTTCACGCTCTGCCGAGTACAGTCCCAGGCTGGCCAGCACTACTTGAGGAAGCTTGGGCTACCCCTGAAAACCTATGAGAGCGTGATTCTATTAGAGCGACAGGGAGATTGCTTCCAGCAATACCATAAGAGTGAGGCGGCCCTTCGTATCTCAGCCAACCTTGATGGCTACTGGCGTTATCTTGTGGTTTTGCGCTACATTCCGCGCTCAGTGCGGGATTGGCTCTACGATTTGGTAGCGCGCAATCGCTACCGCTGGTTTGGCCGGCGCAGTAGTTGTTTACTGCCCTCTGCGGTAAACAAGCACCGCTTTCTGGAAGAAGTATCGGAAAAGAGCCCCAATGAGTCTGTCTGAACAATACCTACAACGCTTTGGCGGTATCGGCCGCCTGTATGGTAACCATGCCCTGGAGATATTGAATCGGGCCCATATATTAGTTATCGGCATCGGCGGTGTGGGTACCTGGATCGCTGAGGCACTTGCCCGAAGTGGTGTAGGCGCCCTGACACTAATTGATCTCGACGATATATGTATCACCAACACCAATCGCCAGTGCCACGCCCTCTCCTCAACGGTTGGACACATGAAGATCGAGGTCATGGCCGACCGACTCAGGCAGATCAACCCGGAGATTCAGGTCACCGCTATCGATGACTTTATCGCCACAGACAATCTGGCCGAGCTGATCGACCCCGATAGAGATTGTCTGGATATTGTTATTGACGCCATCGATAATGCGCGAGTTAAAGCTTCCCTGGTTGCCTACTGCAAAGCGCGAAAATTGCGCCTGATCACCGTTGGCTCCGCCGGTGGTAAGCGCTCCCCACAGGCCATTGAGTGTGCGGATCTCGGTCGCACCATCAACGACCCCATGCTGGCCAAGGTGCGTCAGCATCTCTATCGTTTTCACAATTTCCAAAAGAGCAGCAAACGGCAGTTCGGTGTGGACGCCATTTTCTCCCGCGAGTCGATGGTTTACCCGAAACCCGGTGGTGACGTTTGCCAGCAGAAAAGCGCCATGCAGAATGGGGTTAAATTAGATTGCAGTGGTGGCTTTGGTGCAGCCACCATGGTTACCGGCACTTTTGGCTTTGTGGCAGCTTCCCGAGCTATAGAAAGGCTTCTACAGGCAAAAAGCACAAGCTAAGCCGACCTCAACTGAGTCCTGAGCAGATCCCTGTAGCGACGACTTAAAGGGATTTGTTGGCCGCCTTTTAAGCAAATACGCGCATCCCCACTTTCAAGGGGAACTATCTCGGCAATGGAATCCAAACGCACAATATAAGAGCGATGCACCCGCACAAAGTCATCTGGGTCTAAACGTTCCAGTAACTTTGCCATGGTATCGCGAAGGGGATAAATTCTGTCTCCCAAGTGTAAGTTTACATAATTCCCTGCGGCTTCCACCCACTCGATATCTCTTACATTCACCAGAAATTCTTTGCCCAGCTTCTTTATTAAAAGGCGCTCCTGGCGCTCAATAGAGTCTTTAGGTCGCCCTTCACCCGGGAGTTCTAGTGACTCACCTTGTATGCGGCGTAGGAGAAAACGATATAAATAAACAGCCCCTAGTAGAAAGCCATAAGTACGAAAATCTTTCAGGTACTCATAGAAAAATTCGATTCCCCAGTGTCCAAAATTGTAGGAGCCGCCTTCGAAGTAGTAGATCGCCGTACGCAGTGCCACCATAGCAACAACATGTAAAAGCGACCAAGGCAGGGTCAGCAGTAGATGTATAAATAAATGTCGAGCAAGTGTTTCCTTACTTAGGGGAAAGCGACGATCCCAGATCAGAATCAATGGGAACAATAGCCCCACAACCAGAATACTGGTGCCCTCCCAAACCAAAAATTCCCAAGGCTTAAACCTGGAATCCGCTCCGAGATGCTCCAGGTACACTACTGTAAATTGCACCAGCCATAGTGCGAATAAGAACAGAATGCAGAGCCCTATTTCAAATTGTCGCCTGCGCGCCAGGTACATCTGTACCGTCATTTATCTTAATCCCATAAAATTTACCGGTAGCATAGCCACAATTCATCACTGAAAACCACCACTCACACCTGTAACGGTGCATCTCACGTCCTTTGCATGGCAGACAGGGCTTTTTCCCAAGGAACATAGCGAAACTTGTTTCAAATCCAAATGAAGGACGCCATGCAAAAAAACATTCATCGCCGCCATGACATTGATGCCCTGCGCGTGCTCGCTTTTGCCCTACTCATTCTGTATCACCTGGGGATGGCCTATGTGGCTGAATGGGGCTGGCATGTAAAGAGCACTTACCAGAGTGAACCTTTGCAGATCCTGATGCTGGCAGTTAACCAGTGGCGAATGCCATTGCTGTTCCTGATCTCTGGGGCCGCAACATACTTTCTGCTGGCTAAGCTTGGGAGCACTCAGTTTCTGCTGAGGCGATTGCGACAGCTACTTATCCCACTTCTCTTCGGCATACTGGTTATAGTGCCACCACAAGCTTACTATGAGGCGCTCTCCAACGGCGTCATAGAGCCAGGTTACCTAAGCTTCCTCTGGCAATACTTTACGTTTCAACCCTGGCCGGCCGAGAGCTTTGCAGGTAGCCATGTTGGCTTCACCTGGAATCACCTCTGGTATTTACCCTACCTGCTCTGCTACACGCTAGCCATTATTCCAGTATCTTATTTTCTGCATACCTACGGGCCAGGACTAGGAAACTGGCTATCTCGCTTTAGAGCCTGGCAGCTTCTATTCATTCCGCTGCTACCCCTCACTTTATACGGCCTCTATCTCTTCCCGCTTTTTGGTGGAATTAACTACTCCGTTGTTGGTGATTGGTATACCCATGCACAATTTTTCACTTTCTTTCTATTCGGCTACCTGCTTGTCAGCAATGAGGCTCCATGGAAACTACTAGTGCGCCTGCGCTTCTTCCTGCTGATTGCGGCTCCGCTTTGTTTTTGCCTATTCCTGCTGTTCGATCGGGTATTAGAAGAGGATATAATTCCTGGGCAGTCTTTAATTCAACTGATAGTGATTTATGCCAATCGTTGGTTCTGGCTACTTACAGTTTTAGCTTGGGGACACTACTGCCTCAACCGCCCGTTTACATGGTTGCCCTATGCCACAGAGGCAGTTTACCCCTGGTACATCCTGCACCAGACAATTACCGTTGCGGCGCTCTTTAAGTTGAAAGAGTTTTCCATGGGGCCGGTTATCGAGCCCCTACTGGTCTTTTTAATAACGGTGATAGGGTGTCTCGCTATTCATGAATTTATCATTCGGCGGGTGCCCTTGCTGCGATTACTGTTCGGCCTGAAAGCTAAAACGCCCGGTAGAGTCCCAAGCCTCAGCCCTGCCAACCAAGGTGTATAACCATCAAGACCGCTCTGCGCCGCTCTCTATCTGATGTAATGCGCGGCGCATCAAAGCATAGAACCCATTACTGCGAGACTGACTCAAGTGCTTACTCAGCCCCAATTCATTAAATAGCTGGGGCAGATCCAATGCTTGGACCTCGTCCGCAGTGCAACCATCTATCTGAGAAAGCAACAGTGCCCCGAGCCCTTTCACCACCCGACTATCGCTGTCGAGTCCAAAGAAGTGACGCCCATCTTTTTCCCTGTGAACTAACCAGGCCTCAGATTCACAGCCACGAACGAGATTCTCCGGATTGCGGATCTCGGGCTTACGGGTAACCACTTTACTCCACTGCAATAGCTCACGATAACGCCCCTGCCAATTTTGATGAGAGGCCAGGCGCTCAAGTTGCAACAGGGAAAAATCATCACTTGCCCAGCTTTTGGAGTGAACCTCTACCCCAGATGTGACCAGCTGTTGGACCTCACAATAGTCCTCTAACGCCTGCAGAAATGCCCTGATATCATCGTCGGTGCTATAAGCCGCTATAGAGGCGCGCACCGTAACCTGATTGCCACTGGTTCGCCCCAGTATTTGCGCACAGTGATGCCCCACCCGCACGGCAATATCCCGCTCATCCAGCCAGTGCATTAAATCCGTAGCACTGCCTTCGAGCGGCACAAATGAAATTATTCCGAGGTTGTGACTAGCTTGACTGATCAAACGAAAGTTTGGGGATGCATTGAGTTCCCGGTGCAGCCAGTGTGTCAGTCTTTGTTCATGTTCGGCCATAGCGGTACGATCCTGTCGGGAGAGGAAATCCAGTGACGCCCCCAGCCCGGCTATTGCAGCCAGTGGTGATGTGCCCGCCTCAAATTTATGAGGTAATTCGGCGTAGTGGCTCTGCTGGAATTCTACTTCCGCGATCATCTCACCCCCACCATGCCAAGGGGGCATTGACTCCAAAAGGGTTTCGCGCCCGTAGAGAAAACCGATCCCACTGGGGCCGTAAAACTTATGTGCGGAACAAACAAAGAAATCACAACCAATTTTTTGTACATCAATTTCTTCATGAGCGGCCAACTGAGCGCCATCCACGATCCACATAAGTTGCCAAGGTCTTAACAATTTTCGAATTAATGAGAGATCTGGACGCAAACCTATTGAGTTGGAACCACCGGTCAGAGAAACCACTCGTGTACGATCGTTCAACACCTCTCCCAGTCGATCAAACTGGGGAATTCCTGCAATGTGGGGTACATAGCGCAGAATCAGATTATGGCGCTTGGCCATCATCTGCCAGGGTACGATATTCGCGTGATGTTCAGCGGTGGAAATAACTATCTCATCGCCAGGCTGTAATTCACTACAAAGACAATGGGCGAGCAGATTCAGTGCCTCAGTTGCACCGCGACAAAAAATGATTTCTTTGGTACTAGCGGCATTCACAAACTGCTTGGTTTCATAGCGCACCTGCTCGACCATTTCAGTAGACCTGCGCGCTAATCGATGACTAGATCTATGAGTGTTGGCACTACTGTGAATATAGTAATCCCGCATCGCATTAATAACGGATAGCGGTTTTTGCGTGGTAGCTGCATTATCCAGGTAGACTAACCCTGCATTTTCCTCCTGGGCAAAAAGTGGAAACTGCTTCTTGAATTGCTCTGCAGAAAAACTCATAGGGTAAATAATATCTCAGTATTTTTTCGTGTTGCGCTGGCAATTTCTTGTAAAGAAATACCGCGCAGCGCCGCTAATTCGGCGGCTATTAATGGCAGATTTTCAGGGCTATTTCGCTGCCCCTGCCGCCCTGACAGTGGCATATCGGGTGCGTCGGATTCCAGTATCAAGCTCTCTAACGGCATACGTGTAACGGTCTTGCGGGTTTTGGCCGCGCGACTGTAAGTGATAGTGCCGCCAACGCCCAAATAAAAGCCCATTTTCCAGTAGTCCAAAGCCATCTGCTCGCTACCACTAAATGCATGTACCACTCCTCCCCTTGAGAGAGGGTATTGCTTCAATAGCTTAAGTACTTCATTGTGCGCCCGATGCACATGTAAAATCAGTGGCAGCTGTAAGTCACTGGCAACTTCCAGCTGTGTTTTAAATACAGTAATTTGTTTTTCCAACGGAGTTGCTATAGCGGCATCCAGGCCACACTCTCCGACAGCAACACAGCGATACTGCTGCAAATGCTCGGCTAGTGCACTGTTCAGTTGCACCTCATTAATGCACTCTTCATCTTCCTGGCAGTTTTTTGACACCCACCAAGGATGGACCCCAGCAGCCGCATGCCAATGGGGCTGACCGTCAACCAATAGCGCAAGCTTTTGCCACTGGGATTTACAAACACCGGGGATAATCAGTTGACTGATCCCCTTGGCGACACAGCGCTGCCAGACCTGAGCCCGATCAGTCTCGAAAATTTGAAAATCAAAATGACAATGGCTGTCGATCAATTTCACTTGTGCTTCTCTGGTTTTGCCTGCATCTTAGCATGATGCCCACAATAGACCCTGAGGCCCCCTTGATAGAAACGCTGTTGCCCATTGCCCTTTTTGTCTTTTCCACCAGTATCACCCCTGGCCCCAATAACTTAATGATCATGTCCTCTGGATTAAATCACGGCGCCAGCCGCTCCTTACCACACTTTCTGGGTATCTGGCTTGGGTTTCCCGCAATGGTCATTGCTGTAGGGTTGGGCCTCGGCTCGGTCTTCAGCCAATTTCCAGTACTTCACGAGATTATCCGCTGGGTAGGCATTGGCTATCTGCTATATCTAGCCTGGCTGATCGCTTCAACACGCGAGATAGACTCCGCCAGCGATCGCCACCCATTTTCATTTTTTCAGGCCATCGCCTTTCAGTGGGTCAACCCCAAAGGCTGGATTATGGCCATAGGTGCCCTAGCAGCATTCACAAGCCCAAATGGCGAAGTGTGGAAAGACATATTGCAGATCGCCCTAGCCTTTATAGCCATAGGCGGTCCCTGTGTCGCTGTTTGGCTGTTCTTTGGTATAGGGCTAAAGCGCTTTCTGACCAAACCCAACCACCTGAGACTGTTTAATATCACCATGGGCCTTTTACTGGCAGCCAGCGTGGTTCCTTTGGCGCTAGAAGGTCTGTATTGAACCAGCGCTCATTGAGACGCAGGAAAAAGGGACTACAAGTGCCAACTTGTAGTCCCATAACTCAAGGAAAGAAAGCGAAAAAACTTAGCGCGATGCGGTCTGGGTGGCAGTTGCAGCCCGTAAGGCTGCGGGGTCCTCTAGCCAAACGATATCACTGGCATCGATCTGGCTTTCAGTGACATCAGATAAGGTTTTCCCCAGGCTCTGCAGGGTCTTCTCTTGCGAGGTGAAAGTTTCTATCGGCATCTCAAGCCAGGCCTGCCCCTCTTCGTCGATTATCTGACGCACTTCGCCTCCATCCAGGCTACTGACGTGACGGTCGATTACAGAGCTACTCCCTGGCGGTAAATAAATGGTGCCATTGGTGATATCTACCGCAAAAGCCACAATACCGGGGATGATGCCAAATAACAGTGCGGCCCCATCTAGTATCAATACAGCCGGGTCAACCCGTCCACCACTCTGCCCTTTGCGCTCCGGATACAGGAAGTAACCACAAGCACTCATATTGATCACCACGGTCAGCAAACCGCTGAATACAATGCCACGCTTTAGATTTCTATTCATGGCCTACCTCTATTATTAACTTTGATAATATTGTCCAGGCGGATACTTCCCCTGTAATGGGCTCCGCCAAGCTTTTGTGTTTCTCCCCTACAGCTCTCAATCAACTCATTATCGACGGGGTGAAAGATAAGCAAATTTACGCCTATCTGCACCAACGTACAACAATTGCCCAATCGAACTGCCTAAACTTTAACCAGCACTTGTTGCGGGATGTTAAGGAGATGTAGTCGATTTCTGACAGTGTGGATTGACGCACTTGTGATCAGGCCGGGCAGTGAGCAGTCGCCAGGGGTCCGACACCGGAAATTTCAGGGAGCAGTAGTCGTAGCGGGTGCCGCCATGGAATGGCTAAAGCACGGTATCGAATTCGGTACCGTGCTTTTTTAATTTCAGAAAGCGCAAAATTGCACCCTCAAGTGGCGAATTCCCCCACTCTCCCCCTGAAAAAATCCCTCCAGAGCTGTATCCTGCGCCCAACAACAAGAGTGGAGCTCACTACATGTACATAACCAGTGCCTTTGACAGCGGCAATATCGAAGTGATCAACGCTGAAAGCAGCCCTATTCAGCTGGCTATACGCCAGGATAATAACTCCGATTTCTACCAGTGGTTTCACTTTCGACTAGAAGGTGAGGTGGGCGCAAGCTATCCACTGAGTATTGTCAATGCAGGTAAATCCGCCTACCCGGAAGGCTGGGAAAACTATCGGGTGTGCGCCTCCTATGACCGTCAGAATTGGTTCCGCATCGGCGCCAATTACGATGGCAAGACTCTCGACTTTACCGTAACCCTGGATGAGCCCAGTATTTACCTGGCTTACTTCGCACCTTACTCCTGGGAGCGCCACCTGGATCTGCTGGCCTGGGCTCAGAGCAATGAGCGGGTAAAAATCCAAACCCTTGGCAAAACCCTCGACCAACGCGATATGACCATGCTCACTATCGGAGATGCCGAAACCGCCAAGCATCGGGTATGGATGATTGCACGCCAGCACCCCGGAGAAACCATGGCGGAGTGGTTTGTAGAGGGCTTCCTTGAGGCGCTGTTGGATGATGCCAACCCTCAAGCCCAGAAACTGCTGGCAGATACCGTTTTCTACGTAGTCCCCAATATGAACCCCGACGGAAGCGTTCGCGGCCACCTGCGCACCAATGCCGCTGGTGCCAACCTGAATCGCGAGTGGCTCAATCCCACCATGGAGCGCAGCCCGGAAGTATTCCTCGTTCGGGAAAAGATGTTGGAAATCGGCGGGGATATCTTCTTAGATATTCATGGAGACGAAGCACTTCCCTATAACTTCGTTGCTGCCTGTGAAGGTATTCCCGGCTATGACGAGCGCCACGCAAAACTGGAAGAAACCTTTAAACAGGCCTACGAGGCTATCAGCCCCGACTTTCAAACCGAGCACGGTTATGAGCTGGACAAACCTGGCGAAGCCAACCTTACCATTGGCACCGCCTGGGCCGGTCATCAGTTCCGCACTCTGGCATTGACCCTGGAAATGCCATTTAAGGATAACGACAACCTGCCTGACCCTGTAGAGGGGTGGTCCCCAGCCCGCAGCCAGCAATTAGCCCGCGATATTTTGTTCCCAATACGCGAGACCCTAAAAATCCTGAAGTAATTTCAAATCAGCTTGAGCCCCGGCCCAATAAGCCGGGGCATACTCCGAAATAAAACTGAGCCTATCAGCAATTCACTTTACAGGTCGCTCAACAAACCAAGCCAGCCCCATCTGGCTGCGCCGTTGACGAGAGATCTGCCCGCTGTGTAAATCCTCCCAAATTAAATCAAGCTCACCTGCAGTACTAACTTTAGCCCCCCAAAGAACCTTACTATTTGCATATTGGTTGATACTGGAATCCAGGAAATGCTTTGGAAGAAAAGTTTGCGGTAATTGCGCAATGACTTCTCCCTCAGGTGAAATTTGCACTGAGATAGGTACTAGTTCCGCTACTTTGTTTGCAGCAATTTCTTTTTCTAATTTTTCCTTTGTCAAATCTAGCCTACCAAGCCGTATCGCCCACCCTCCTTCCACAGCATCCACTAACTGGGACTTTTTACCTTCGATAGTGTTACCGGCGCGATCATGTTGAAACACCATTTGCCAGGTTTTACGAGTGGGCTCGGTAAAGCACCAGATTGAATGGACGCGATCTTCATTTATTCTTTTGGAGTGCTCAAAACGCCCGAGTAGAATCCCACGACTATCCAGCAGACCATGCCACTGCCCAAAATCTGTGGAAAGCTCTATTTTTCTATCCTCAAGTCTGGGAATTTGTCGGTGTACAGACTGGACCTTGGTCGCCACCTCTCCCGATACCACACTGGTAAATTGTGCATCTGACCAATGCGTGAGATCTGATTGTTTATCTCCATCGAAATCCAAATCCCAACCCACCCGCATCGGCTCCCCACTGAGGGCAACATTCACTAGTCTCTGCTTGGAACCAGCAATCACAACTCCATCAAAATCTACTTCCAGGATGGGATCGGCACAATACGCTGTCTGATACGCATTGACAGCAACAGAAAAACCAAAGAATAAACTTATCAACAAACAATTTATTTTTATCATTTTTAGCACCAGCAATTATCCAACATTAAATTAGAGAGCAATATACTTTTCCCTCTTGTAACACATAAAATTTTATACCTCATTTACAAGAACACAAAAAAGCATAAAAGCTGAAATCACTTAAACTCAAGTCAAACCGATGTACACTTTGCAGAACACCCCCAAAAGCAACTAATCATATGCAAGTACTGCTATCTTGGAGGGCGACCAAAGAGCAATATAAAATTTAAAAAAATATAGATTTTATCAATTCAAAATAGCTCAATATTGGCACCCCATAAATCCACTTAAAATTGAATGAAATAGTATCGCAACTTCAAATCCTGAGTTCCCACCCCCTTCCAAAGGCAAAAGGAACAAAAAGTTCAGATCAAACATCTATGGCTTATGGCAATAGCCAAAAAGAAAAAAAACCCACCAACCCATCACACAGCTTCCGAGGCAAGTGGGTATAAGGGGTTTATCATGCCAACAACTTTGCCCTATGGCATCAATAGCGACCCTTAACTGGAGTATTTTTGTATTAAAAAACCCCGCAAAAATGGAATGCCTGGTCACTACAGAACATTATCAATGGGATATTGGAACTTTCTATCCAAGCAATCCCAACAAAACCAAACCAATATCCCAAAAGCTGCTAAATCACACCACTTTCTCTAGACAGAAAAATCCGCCCATAGTAAAAAAAGAAAACAATAAAAAGGTACCAATAGGGTTCCGCAAAATAATTGAACATAAAAGATTAAAAAATCTCTCTCTTTATCTTAAAACCCCAAACGAACGAAAAGGCTATCCGTCCAGAAAGCCCCCGGAGAATAATAATGAAACTCAATATCATGCAATCAATCCAGATTACAGCCGTTTTGTCGCTGCTTATCTGTTCACCACTATGGGCAGACACAGTTTCCGACTTTCAAAATAGCTGGACAGGCAGAGCCCTTGACTTGCAACGTAAAATCGATAACCACACCCCAATGAGTGAGAATAATATTCTCGGTACCCACAACACTTACAACTCAGAGGTCTATCGAGCCTGTAATTTCTCCGTTGGTTGCCGTTATCTCGACCCCCAGCAGGAATACTCCATTAAGGATCAACTGCGAATGGGAGCAAGATTTATTGAACTGGACGTCCACTGGACGGCAAAAATGGAGAACCTCTTCTCCTACCCCAAACGCCTGCTGCTTTGCCATGGGTTGTGCAGCCTGAACGACAAGTATGCTACCGAGGGCTTTAATGAGGTGAAAGCCTGGCTTGAGGACAGCGCCAATCAGGATGAGGTTATTATCCTATACATCGAAGACCACTCCGACGGGCGCCACCAGGATCTTTACGACCAGATTACCAGCCGCTTTGGCAACAGAATCTACTACAGCGGCGGCTGCCAAAGTATTCCAAGCACCTTGACCAAGAATCAGGTGCTGGCTGCCGGAAAACAGGTTGTCGTATGGAAAGATGGCGGATGCTCTGGTAATAACAGCATGAAGAATATGGCATTTACCGGCCTCGGTGAGATCGGTCGCGTCTGGGAAGACAGCACCACTATCGGCACCATTGGAGAAATCTTCAATGGCGGTATTGAGAGGATCACCGCTAACGATGTACGCAATGGCTTTGCCCAGGGTCATAACATTATCAACCTGGACAATATGAATACTAGTGACGGCCGTATCGCCGCCGCAATCTGGTCCTGGGATCAGAACGAACCCAATAACCTCAACAATGAAGACTGTGCAATGCAGTGGGGTAACGGACGTTGGAATGATGCCAACTGCAGTAATCAATACAGCTTCGCCTGCAAGAATGTAACCGACGGTAGCTGGGTCGCCACTGCCTCTACCGGACCCTGGGCTTACGGTAGCGCCAACTGCCAAGCCCTTGGCAGCCAATACATCTTTGAGGTACCCACCAACAGCAAAGAGAACCAAGCCCTAAAAGCAGCGAAGGAAGCCACGGGCTACGACAAGGTCTGGATTAACTATCAAGACCAATCCACTGAAGGCCAGTGGCTGCGCAGCGAGTAATCCCAGCCCAACTCTTCACTTACAAACATCCTTTAGAGCCCGCGTTAGTATGCGCGGGCTCTCCCTTTTCTCTTCCAGCGGTACCAGCCTGCTTGACTAGCCGACTACCGAAGAATTGTCGTTAGTTTGCTCTATATCGTGCATAATCCGTGTCTGAGCAAGACTCACAGGACATAATTATGCGAATCCCTACTCTTTGGCGTCGCCTCGGTTTGACCATTGCCGTCGGCAGCGCACTAACCGCTTGTGGCAAAAGTACCACTGAAGCGGCCAAGCCGGAGGCTGATCACAACGCAGCCCATGCTGAACACCACCATGCTGACGGTGCCAAGTTATCTCTCGGTGAAGCCGAACAGGCTCAGGTCGATGCCATAGCTGCAGACCTACACAAACACATTGCGATCCTTGCTTCCGACAAGTTTGAAGGGCGCGCTCCCGCTACCAAGGGTGAAGAACTCACCGTGAATTACCTGGCAGAGCAATTCAAGGCGCTGGGCCTGGAGCCTGGGGCAATGGATGCGGCCGGCAAACCCAGCTGGTTCCAGCAAGTCCCTATCGTGGAAATGGAAATTGAAACCACCCCCCTGACATTCAAGGGCGATGGTTTCGAGCAAAACCTGCAACCAATAGACGATATGGTGGCCTTCACCCAAAGACAGACCGCAGGCTCTTCCCTGGAGAACAGCGAGTTGGTATTTGTGGGCTACGGCATTGTCGCTCCAGAAAATAACTGGAACGATTACGCCGGATTGGATATGAAAGGCAAGACTGCGGTTATTTTGGTGAATGACCCCGGTTACGCGACCCAGGACAAGGCCTTGTTCAATGGCAATGCCATGACGTATTACGGCCGCTGGAGCTACAAGTTCGAGGAAGCCGCCCGCCAAGGAGCTGACGGTGCGATTATCATTCATGAGACCGGTGCTGCGGGCTATCCATGGGAAGTGGTTAGTGGCTCCTGGTCCGGTGCGCAAGTCAGCCTCGAAGCCGAAAATAAGAATGCAGACCGGGTTGCTATTGAAGCTTGGATGACCAATCAAGCCGCCAATACGCTATTCCGCTCCGCCGGCCTCGATCTGCAAAAGGAAATGGACGCAGCCAAAACTCAGGGCTTCAAACCCAAGGCTCTGGGGATAACCGCCAGCGTAAAACTGAAAAACAGCCTGCAGAAGTCTAATTCTCGCAACGTGGTTGCCAAGCTTTCGGGCAACAAGCACCCCGACGAGGTGATTGTCTACACCGCGCACTGGGACCACCTGGGCGTTAACAAAAATGCAGATGGTAAAGACCAGATCTTTAACGGGGCCGTCGATAATGCCACCGGTACCGCTGGCTTAATCGCTATGGCCGCTGAGGCGGTGAAGCTGGATCGCCCAGAGCGCTCGCTGCTGTTCGTTGCCGTAACGGCTGAAGAGTCAGGCCTGCTTGGCTCCAAGTACTACGCCGAAAAACCTGTCGCTCCTTTGGAGAAAACCGTTGCTGGCATTAACTTTGATGCCATGAACGTATTGGGCCCAGCCCGCGACATTACTGTAATCGGTTATGGCAGCAGTGAGCTGGAGCAAATGCTGGAGGTATCCGCCAAAGGACAAGGCCGCTATTTAGCCCCGGAAGAGCACCCGGAGCGCGGCTACTTCTATCGTTCAGATCATTTCAGCCTGGCGAAGAAAGGCGTGCCCATGCTGTATTTCGACTCCGGCAGCGACAACTTTGAGCATGGCCGCGAGTGGGCCCAGGCAAAGGGTGCTGAGTATGTTAGCCAGCATTACCACAAGCCTGGCGATGAATACGACCCCTCTTGGAACTTGAAGGGTTCGGCAATGGACCTGCAGCTTGGCCTAAAACTAGGTCTGAAACTGGCCAACAGCCGCGATTGGCCCAACTGGTATGAGGGCAACGAGTTCCGCGCAATTCGCGATGCGAGTGCCGAAGCCCGTAAGTAACCCTCTCTCCAGCCACTCTACGGCAGTGATACCATCAGTGCTACTGCCGTAGAGTCCATATCCTTCTCATCGGCCTTGCCACCACTGTAAACTCTTTGGAAATTGATTCATTCAGTTTTGCAGCACCTGCCGTCACTTTAATCGCGAGGCATGGCAATCGGACAAAAGCTAAACACTCCCTACACAAGATAAAAATATCCAAGCAAATCCTAGATAATTGTCACGCGTTATAGAGATCCCCTTCAATTAGACCTATGTTTTTCAACACCACATCGGGGTGAGGGCAGCCTACTAATAAATGGTCACTTTAACTTCACTAGGTTTTCCCAAAAAAAGATAAGGAAATTAACAATAAAAAAAGTTGGTCACGAAAGTATTAACAACGGAAAGATCCGAGCACTTTTTCAAGTGTGCACTTAAGTGTTCTAGTCGCAACTGAAGATATATTGAAACAGTTGAGACCAGCGGAGAATGGCAGATTTAAACAGGCTTATTAGAGGGCGGGATTTAGGAAACGGCTATCACAGGCGACACATCCTTGTGTCGCAGTTATCCGCCAAATAATTGCCGGATAAACTTATAACTAAGCGCCGATAGCATCCTTTTTCTTCAATTCTTCATCGCGCAGTTCACGACGCAGGATTTTACCGACATTTGTCTTTGGCAAATCTTCACGGAACTCAACCTTTCTCGGCACCTTGTATGCCGTCATATTCTCTCGACAGAAAGCGATAACTTCTTTCTCAGTCAAAGACGGGTCAGCCTTGATAACAAAAAGCTTCACCTGTTCACCACTTTTTTCATCGGGAATACCAATTGCAGCGGCTTCGGTCACTTTTGGATGGGCACTGACGATATCTTCAATTTCGTTGGGATATACGTTGAAGCCAGACACAATAATCATGTCCTTCTTGCGATCCACAATCTTGATGTATCCATCATCCTGGATCACCGCCATATCACCGGTGTTCAACCAACCTTCACTATCGAGGGTATCGGCAGTAGCTTCTGGGCGCTGCCAGTATCCCTTCATTACCTGGGGACCACGCACACAGAGCTCACCGGGAGAGTTATTCGGCAGATCGTTGCCATTTTCATCCACGACTTTAACTTCAGTTCCCGGAACCGGGATACCCACAGTACCCAGCTGTACACCCTCGGTGGGGTTAAAAGAAACAACCGGAGAAGTCTCGGTCATACCGTAGCCTTCCATAACCACACAGCCGGTCATATCTTCCCAGCGCTTGGCAGTGTCTCTGGTCAGAGCCATACCACCAGAAGCCGTGGAGTGCAGTTTGCTGAAATCCAATTCGGCAAAATCTTTATTCAGCATCAAGCCGTTAAACAGGGTGTTCAGGCCAACAAAGCCGGTAAAGCGCTGCCCTTTCAGGGTTTTCACAAAGCCGGGAATATCACGCGGGTTTGGAATCAGCAGAGAGTGGTTGCCGGTGGAGAACAGGCACATGCAATGGATGGTGAAAGCGTAAATATGGTAGAGCGGCAGCGGCGCAATATAGAACTCCTCCCCCTCTTTCATACCACTACCAAACGCTTCAAGAACCTGCTGCATATTGGCAACCAGGTTGCGGTTGGTCAGCATCGCACCCTTGGCAACACCGGTGGTGCCACCGGTGTATTGCAACACGGCGATATCTTCTGGTGCGCGCTCAACATCCTCACTGCCCTTCTGTGCACCGAGAGCCAGTACCTCACGGAAATTTACCTGCTGGGCAAAAGAGAATTCCGGCACCATTTTTTTGATGTGCTTGGCAACGCCGTTGATCAGAACCCGCTTTAAAGGGCTGTGCAGGTCTGCGATCTCAGTAACGATCACTTTCTCAACACTAGTTTCAGCAACAACAGCCGAAGCGGTATCAGCAATATTCGCCAGTACAACCAATGCTTTGGCACCGGAGTCATTCAACTGGTGCTTTAATTCACGCTGGGTATACAGCGGATTGGTATTGACGACCACAAGTCCAGCTCGCAAAGCACCAAATACAACTACAGGGTACTGCAGTACATTGGGCAGCTGGATAGCGATGCGATCACCGGGCTTCAAATTGGTGTGATTTTGCAAATAAGATGCGAACTTCGCGCTCAAGGTGTCGATATCACCGACAGTCAGAGTTCGCCCCAGGCAGGTGAAAGCCGGTCGGTCACCAAATTTGGCGCAAGCGCCTTTAAATACATCGAGAATGCCGCGATCAATGTCCAACTCTCTTCTCCCATTCCTGATTGTTGTTATCGCTTGCTCACATCTCTCGCCCTTATAGACGAAACCTGCCATTTTTCGGAGCCAGCGAGAATTTATTTATTGTTTGTAGTATGTTGCGAGACAATAAAAAAGAGGCTTATTCATGCCTCTCCAAACCCATCGTCCTCTTTACCCTGCGCAGGAAACAAACCTGCCAACGCAGCGGCCAATTCTCTATCTCCAGAGTATTGGACATCTCCCAACAAAAAAGCATGTCTAGCGTTTAAATGGCCAGCCAAAATCGCATTCAAAGTGTGATTAGCCATTTCCAATATTAGCGCCGGTTCTTCCGTTTGCCCGAACTCAGAAACCACTTCGAGATCATTCGGAGCTCCTTTTACGTAAACATAAAAGTCACAGGCATCCGGCAGGCGGAACTGTACCCGAGCAAGTGGGTGCAAACAAGCTATGCGCCGCAGGCGCTCCTGAACTGAATCCGGCAATTGCATCGGAATGTCTCCGTCATTGGCCACTTCGGCGCCGGTAAAAAAAACCGCCGGTGAAGACCGGCGGTTTTTTATTGAGATTGGATTTAGAACGCGAAATGTTCTGCGTCCAGATCCATCAGGTTGGCCGCACCGCTCAGCATGGTTTCAGCATGGCTGGAGGTACGCGGAAGGATGCGCTCGAAATAGAAACGGGCAGTCTTCAGCTTGGCTTGATAGAAATCTACTTCAGCAGTGCCTTCAGCTAACTTTTCGTTAGCTACTTTAGCAGCACGCGCCCACAGATAACCCAGCACGGTGTAGCCGGAGAACATCAGGTAATCCACGGAAGCCGCACCAACTTCATCCGCATTCTCCATGGCCTTACCGCCTACGTGCAGAGTCAGGTCGCCCCACTGCTTGTTCAGCTCTTGCAGCTTGGTAACAAAAGGCGCAAGCGCTTCATTATCAATTTCCGCCTGGCAGAACTTGTGCACTTTCTTGGTGAAGTGGCGCAGCAGCTCACCCTGACTCATCAATACCTTACGACCCAGCAGGTCGAGTGCTTGAACGCCAGTGGTGCCTTCGTAGATGGTGGAGATACGCGCATCGCGTACATTCTGCTCCATACCCCACTCGGCGATGTAGCCGTGGCCACCGAAGCACTGCAGGCCCAGGTTGGCGGACTCAAGACCGGCTTCGGTAATGAATGCTTTAGCGATCGGCGTTAGGAATGCCAGCAGATCTTCCGCTTCTTTCTTCGCTTCCTCATCACCTTTATGAGTGATGTCAACCAGTTGCGCACAGGTAACAACCAACATACGGCTGCCTTCAGAGATGGCCTTTTGGGTCATCAGCATGCGACGTACATCAGGGTGCACGATAATTGGGTCAGCGGGACCCTCTGGGTTCTTAACGCCAGACAGGGAGCGCATTTGCAGGCGATCTTTAGCGTAAGCCAAGGACTTCTGGAAGCCGATCTCGGAGTGGGCAAGGCCCTGCAAAGCGGTACCCAGACGCGCAGTATTCATAAAGGTGAACATGTAGTTCAGACCTTTGTTGGGCTCGCCAATCAGGAAGCCTTTAGCACCGTCAAAGTTCAGTACTGCGGTGGCATTACCGTGAATACCCATCTTGTGTTCCAGAGAACCACATACAACACCGTTGCGCTCACCGATAGAGCCATCAGCGTTAGGCATAAACTTGGGCACGATGAACAGGGAGATCCCCTTGGTGCCAGCCGGCGCATCTGGGAGGCGTGCCAGCACGATATGCACGATGTTGTCGGTCATGTCGTGCTCACCGGCGGAGATAAAGATCTTGGTACCGGTAATCGCGTAAGAGCCGTCATCGTTGGGCTCAGCCTTGGTGCGCAGGATACCCAGGTCGGTACCACAGTGAGGCTCGGTCAGACACATGGTGCCGGTCCAGCTGCCTTCAACCAGCTTGGTCAGATAAACCGCCTTCTGTTCGTCGGTACCGTGCTCTTCCAGGGTGTTCATGGCACCGTGGGAAAGGCCCGGGTACATACCCCAAGACCAGTTAGCAATACCCACCATTTCGCTCATGATGGTGCCCAGAGAGGGCGGCAGGCCCTGACCACCGTATTCGGGGTCGTGGGGCAGCGCCGGCCAGCCGGCTTCTACAAACTGCTGATAGGCCTCTTTAAAGCCTTCTGGAGTGGTGACTTCACCGTCTTTCCAGGTACAGCCCTGTTGGTCGCCGATCTGATTCAGCGGAGCCAGTACGTTTTCACAGAACTTAGCACCCTCTTCCAGGATGGCATCCACGACATCAGGAGTGGCCTCCTCAAAACCCAGAGACTCGTAATGCTTATCTGAGTCCAGCATCTCGCGCATTACGAAACGCATTTCACGCAGTGGCACTTTGATATCGGTCATCCTGATACCCTCAATTCGGTTATGTTAAGACCAGCCAGAAACTGCCCGGTCATATTTGTGACTAATTAATAAGATTGGTTCATCATAGTAGTAAGGCTACAGCCCTCTCTATGGCGAAATCCGTCCAAAGCGGTGACAAATCGAGGCGGGAATTCGAAAAAATGTGACCAGGCCAGTCAAATATCCAGGCCAGCAGCGGCTCGACCCCCGCGGCGGTATTCGCCTGGCGTGATCCCAGTCCACTTCTTAAAGGCGCGGAAAAAAGCACTGGATTCATCAAACCCGAGCATCTCGGCAATCTGTCCATTGGAGAGATCCGGGCAACTCAGGTAGTGGAATGCCGCTTCCATACGGCACTCATCTTTCAATTTCTGGTAAGAAGTGCCCTCTTGCTGCAGGCGGCGGCGCAAAGTAGTCACGGACATATTGAGCCGCTCTGCCACAGCTTCGGCGGCGGGCATGGATTCGCTGACATCCCTGTTGAGGATGGTTTTAACCTTGGTTTTGATGCTGTTGGCACTGCCGTCGCTAATCACCAGATGATAAGGCGCGGTGCGGATAAAATCCTCCACCATCTGGGGGCTCTGCACCACCGGGTAATCGAGATAACGTGCATCGTACTCGAGGGCATTGAATGGCTGCTCAAAAGACAGTTCGCCCGCTTCGCTCTGAGCCAAGCTGCGAAACTCTTCCGGACAGGAGAAAGAAAAATGCAAACGTGCCAGCGGGATTTCACGCCCTGCCAACCAGCAGTAGAAACGGTGCCAAACTGCCAAGGTAGTGCGCACCACACTGGGGCTAGTGGCGGCCAACAGCCGATCAAACTCCCCTTTTTCCAGGGAGCTGATACCGTGGATTTCTACCCGCACGCGGCCATTTTCTCCATCCTGCAGCTCCGGCTTCACTTTAAAGCCGCGACAGATCTCCATAAACTCGGCACAGAGCGTAATTGCCTGGCGCAGAGTGGCGCAATTGACCACCGCCATACACAACAAGCGGAAAGAGCCCGAGCGCACTCGCCCGCCACTGAGCATGCCAAACCATTCATTTTGGGCCAGCCACATAACCCGCTGGTAAAGACGGCCGTATTTTATCGCCGAAAATGCCGCCACACCCTCCAGCTCATGCTCATCAATACCGACCGACTCGAGCAGTTCGGCTTTGTCGCAGCCGTGGCGTATCGCCTCCTCTAGCAATCGCTCCAGGTAGGCAATGGGTATACGAATATCCTCTTCTGATGCCGCCATCTGTCTACTTTCGCCTGCGTAACCAGCTCAATACGGCCCCAAAACCCAACGCAGCTGCAATAATGACAAACAGCGCTAACAGTAAAAGGACCAGGTAATAAAGGACATCCTTGACAGGCAGGTCCCAGCTAAAGATCGCCGCCGCAACAAATGCGACACAGGCGAGCACGCTGGTAATAAAGGAGCGGCGACTTTTATTGGCCATGGTGATCTGGATACATTGATTTTCAAAACAGGTGAGATAGCCACTTCTTGTGGCACTACCATTGTATTGTCGGCACCTAAGAGCCTGTAAAAAGCCCCCATGAAACATTGTGAAATTAATCAAATGTTCCCCAGCTACCGACGCGGCGTCGAATCGTGAGGGATCGGCAGGTATCTGTCAACGCCGCAGGAGGCGCAAATGCCCAGAAGAATGCTGGAACCCGAAGATCAGGCTACCCTGCTGCGTCTCTTCCGCTGGATGATACTTATGACACTGATTGTCACCCTGATAATGCTGGGCATCGCGGTCTTCGCCTAACCCCCCCTATTTAAAGAGTCGCTACTCCCCCACCAACCCTCCCTTCGCCAGATGTGCCGGATCCAGCAGTCCCTCAAGAGTTTTGCGATCCAAATCGGTCATCTCCAGCGCCACATCCATCACCGGACGACCACTTTTATAGGCCGCTTTAGCAATTTCAGCGGCCTTCAGATACCCGATGACCGGATTCAGGGCGGTAACCAAGATAGGGTTCCGCCCCAGGGTTTCGTCAATATGGGCGCGATTCACGGTAAAGCTTGCGATAGCCCGATCCGCCAGCAACTGCGCAGCATTGGCGAGCAAGTGAACGCTCTCCAACAATGTGCTGGCCATGAGGGGCAGCATTACATTTAACTGGAAATTACCACTTTGTCCGGCCACTGTGATGGTTGCGTCGTTACCCATCACCCTTGCCGCCACCATTGCGGCAGACTCAGCAATTACCGGGTTCACCTTGCCGGGCATAATACTGCTGCCCGGCTGCAGGGCTTTGAGCTCAATCTCCTTGAGACCTGCCAAGGGACCACTGTTCATCCAACGCAAGTCATTGGCAATCTTCATCATGGATACAGCCAAAACCTTGAGCTGCCCAGACAGCTCCACGGAAGTATCCTGGCTGGAAATCGCCTCAAAAAAATTCTCCGCTGGGCGGAATTGCTGAGAAGTGTGTGCACTCAACTTTTGCGCAAAAAGCTCGGCAAAGTCAGCGTGAGCATTGAGACCAGTGCCCACCGCCGTGCCGCCTTGGGCCAACTGTGCCAGGCGGGGCATACAGCCACGGATGCGCTCTCGACCAGCTTCCACCTGCGCCGCCCAACCACTCAGCTCCTGCGCCATAGTGATAGGAACAGCATCCATCAGATGGGTTCGGCCTGTCTTGACCACGCTCTCCAGCTCGACGCTCTTATTGCATATCCCGGTATGAAGATTACGCAACGCTGGCAGCAGCTTGTCGCGCACTGCCAGCAGAGCCGATACATGTATCGCCGTGGGAATCACGTCATTACTGCTTTGACTCATATTGACATGATCATTGGGGCTAATAGACAGGCCATTGCCCTCTGCAGCGAGGTGCGCCAGCACCTCGTTCACATTCATATTTGAACTGGTGCCGGAACCGGTTTGGTAAATATCCACAGGAAAATGGCGCGCAAATTCCTCATCGCCAAGTCGATCACAGGCGTCGATAATCGCTGTAGCACGCGCCTTATCCAGTAAGCCCAGATCCCTGTTGGCCTCGGCAGCAGACTTTTTGATCAGCACTATGGCCCGGAGAAATTCAGCGGGTAGGGGCTTGCCACTGACAGGGAAGTTCTCTACGGCACGCTGGGTCTGTGCTCCGTAAAGCGCCTCCTGTGGCACTTGGATTTCGCCGAGACTGTCCTTTTCAATGCGGAATTTATCGCCCATTTGTGTCCCTCAGGGTGCACTCCTGTGCACCGTTCAGAAATGTGGAATTGGCCGGGGTCTACTCGACTACAACGGTAATCTTTTTCGATACCACCGGATTCTTGTGAGGCACATGCATATAGTTGCCCAGCACCAGTTGTAGCGTATGTTTACCGGGCGGCAAGGTGACTTGTGTCTCTGTCTGACCACCACCAAAGTGAATGATATTTTCAGTCGCGGGCAGGGGCTTACTCAGGTCCGGCATATCATCCACATCAATCAGCAGGTGGTGGTGGCCGGTATTTTCACGCTCTACACCCGCCGGAGCCACACCCATGCCAGACAGGCCAAATTTAACAGTGAAAGTCTGTGGCACCTTCTCGCCATCTTTCGGGGAGATAATATAGAGCTTGGTTTGCTGCGGGGCTTTTTCCGCAGCTTCGGTCTTGCTGCCGTGTTCCGCAGCTTGTAACAGCGGCGACAACATCAAGGCACTGGCGAAAAGTAGAGAGTTCACTTTGATCATAATCTTTGCTTCCTGATAAGGCGCCTACGGCGCCAATTCTTATCATCTGGCTGAACAGCCCACCAACCCCACATTCTGCGGCGGGGTGGCAAACAGCACTTTACCAGACCAAAGTCCCACTGAAAGGGGGTTCCAGGGAATATAGTTGCCGAACCGAAGGCGAGCGCCAAAATCTGTGACTGACGCCTCGCGAAAAGCCTTAGGCAGAGGAAGTCTCTGAAAGAAGGAAGTATTAAGAGCTAAAAGAAAAGACCCAAGATACCGGGGATTGAGGCGCAGAGTGAGCTTGCCAAGTTAGACACTCACCCGCCCCTCCTGAGTCCATTCACAGCGTACCTGCATGTCACCACTTCCGGGTTCATGATAGAGGCCAGCAGCCTCCCAACTAAAGGAATGCACTCCAGAAAGCTCGGTTTCCAAGTGTACAGTGGCGGACACCCAGTACATGCTTCTCAACAATTCCTCAAACTTCTGAATCCACATATCCCATTCATACTCTACCGCACGGTAGGAGGCGCCAAAGTGGATCACATCCGTTTGGTATTGGGATTGCTTCATTTTAATGGTGGGAATAGAAAACATATCGCGACAGAGAAAGGGCCACTCGTCGGCACTGGGCAGAGCGAGTACCGCATTGCGGTTAATGCGACGGCGTTCGCTACCTCCGGCAAGGCTATTGCTGTCTTTGATACAACCGTAGACTATGGATTCCTGATCGCCCTGAAGCATTAATTCCTTTCCTTACCGCAGCGCCACCGGACATCAGGTACCCAGGGCAAAAAAGATCTAGGAGATGCACTTTAACGGCGAAGCGACCAGAAAGCCATAACTCCACAGGTGATCATTGGCATTACCATGACCATCGCCGATTTATTTATAAATAATTTGTGAGATTTAACGAGAAGCGCGAGCACCAATTCACAGTGCCCGCAGCGACAGATTAAATTTCAAATCCCCGTTGGCGCAACATATCCATCAGACCCTCTTCATCCATCACCGGAATGTCCAACTCCCGTGCCTTGTTCAATTTTGAACCGGCACCGGGGCCTGCCACTACATGGTGCGTTTTTGCAGAGACACTACCAGCCACCTTGGCACCAAGACGTTGCAGGTAATCCTTGGCCTCGCTGCGTGACAGCGTTTCCAATTTTCCAGTCAGCACCCAGGTCTGGCCCGCTAGGGGTTGCTCCTCGGCTGCGACTTCTTCCACCACCCAGTGCACACCCGCCTGGCGCAAGGCTTCGATCTCTTCCTGGGCGTGGGATTGCTGGAAGAACTCGGCAACAAAATGGGCAACAACAGGTCCCACATCTTCCACCTCCTGTAGTGCCTCTTCACTGGCCGCCATCAATACCTCCAAGGAGCCGAAATGACGAGCTAGGTTGCGCGCAGTCGCCTCTCCCACCTCGCGAATACCCAGGGCATAAAGGAATTTGGGCAGGGTTGTATCTTTGCTGCGCTCCAAGGCATCGAGTAGATTTTGTGCAGATTTCTGTCCCATGCGCTCGAGCCCGGCAACCTGCTCGAGATCGAGGTGGTAGAGGCCGGAAACCGAGTGCAGCAGCCCCTCATCCACCAACTGCTCTACTAATTTGTCCCCCAGGCCATCGATATCCATCGCTTTGCGCGAAGCGAAGTGTTTGATCGCCTGCTTACGCTGAGCGCTACAAATCAAACCACCACTGCAACGGGCAACGGCTTCCCCGGGAGTGGATTCCACCGGCGAATCACACACTGGGCAGTGCGCTGGAAATTCAATTACACGGGCATCTTTCGGGCGCTTACTCTCCACAACCGAAACCACCTGGGGAATCACATCCCCAGCACGGCGAATTACCACGGTATCGCCGATCATCACACCGAGGCGCTGGATTTCATCGCGATTGTGCAAAGTCGCATTGGAGACGGTTACCCCACCCACAAACACCGGCTTAAGGCGCGCCACTGGGGTAACCGCCCCAGTGCGCCCCACCTGAAACTCCACATCCAGAAGCTCGGTCATTTCTTCCTGAGCGGGAAATTTATAGGCCATAGCCCAGCGCGGCGCCCTGGCAACAAAACCCAAACGGCGCTGCAGGGGAATACTATTGACCTTAAACACAATGCCATCGATATCGTAGGGTAAGCCCTCGCGTTTATCGCCGAGCTCGCGGTGATATTCGATGCAGGCCTGAATATCCGCCGCCAAACGCATTTCGCTATTCACCCGAAATCCCCACTGCCCCAGCAACTCGAGCGTTGCCAGATGCTCTTCCGGCAGAGAGGCCCCCTCGACCAGCCCAGTACCATAGACACAAAGCTCAAGCGGGCGCTGCGCGGTAATGCGGGAATCGAGCTGTCTAAGACTGCCCGCCGCCGCATTGCGAGGATTGACGAACAGCTTCTCGCCCGCGGCGGCAGCCTTGCGATTTAACTCGGCAAAGCCCGCCTTGGGCATATAGATTTCACCGCGCACCTCCAGCACTGTCGGATACGCAGTGACCCCCTTTTCTCGACGCAGACGCAGTGGCACCGAGCCCACAGTGCGTACATTCTGCGTTATATCTTCGCCAGTGGTGCCATCACCACGGGTCGCCGCACGCTCCAAAATGCCATTGCGATAGAGCAGACTGATAGCGATACCATCCAGCTTGGGCTCACAGGCATATTCGATTGCGCCCTTGCTATTCAGGCGGTCTCTCACCCGCCGATCAAACTCCAGCAGCTCCTCGTCGCTAAAGGCATTATCCAGAGAAAGCATGGGCACTTCGTGGCGCACTTCCGAAAAGGAGGATAGCGGCTCTGCGCCGACCCGCTGGGTAGGCGAATCCGGGCTCAGCAACTCTGGGTATTGTTGCTCTATATCCTGCAACTCTCTTAGGCGGCGATCGTACTCCACATCCGGTAATTCCGGATTATCCAGCACATAATATTGATAATTAGCTTTTAGGAGCAGCTCGTGCAAAGCCTCTACTCGCTCGCGTATTGACTGGGGTATGGATTGTTTGGTCATCGACTGTTCGAGTGAAAATAAATCAAAAAAATTAAACTCAAATGCAACAACGGCCCCAGCTCGCGGAAAAGCCCTCAGGCTCAACCGCGGCCTGGGGCCGCGTTGTTACAAAGCAAGAATTGTAAAACTATGCGAACAAATAGTGTTGCAGGTTATCAGCCTTGCGCCTTACTCAGGGCCCGGCGACGCTGATACTCCACGACACGCTGACGATAGTGCTCAGCAGTCTGGGCAGTGAAAACACTGCGATTTTCATCTTTCAACTCGCCCCCGAGCAACTCGGCAATTTTGTAGGCGGTGGAAAGCATTTGATTGAATGCCTGGATCGCCTCGCCCTCAACCGGTAATGCCAGGAACATACTGACCCCCGGGGTGGCAAACTCCTCCATTTGTGCCAGGTCAAAAACACCCGGCACCACAATATTGGCCAGGCTAAATATCACCGCACCATCGGCACCGCCTCCCTCGTGGTAATGGAAGATATTCATCTCTCCAAAACGCATACCAGAGGCCACCATTACCCGCAGAAGATCGTTGCCTTCAAAGTAATCGCCTTCGGGTGCCATCACATTAATAACCAACACTTCATCGCGGACAGAGCTTTTTTCTACAGCGGATTCTTTGCTTGGCGACACAACCGTATCGGCTTCGCGGGCTTGGGGCTCATCCCGTGGAGATATGGGCTCTGGGCGCTCTTCGGTGAGCGCATTGAAGCTCTCAGACTCATCCAGCGCCGGCTCAAAGCGCTGCTCCTCGCCCACAGAGTCCATCAAAGTGGGCACCTGCTCCTCCAGGTCCAGCACCCCCTGCTCATGGGCGTTGCGCTGCGGTGCACTGCCCGCAAGGGGCTTGCGCGAGGAAATAAAGCTCTCCTGCACTTGGCGGTTCACATGCAGTGCATCTTCCATAGCACGCCTTTGCACAACACGCACCTGACCCGGCAATTCACTGGTTGCCGGTCGCGGCTTTGTCTCTTCCTGGGAATCTCCGGGGGTCCCACTTGTTTCGGGTGGGCGAGCCGGTTCCTGCACAAGGGGGTCCACATCCCCCCCCACTTCGGATTGCATCGCTTTGGACAGATTCCGCGATACCTTTACCGCGGCTTTCTGCCGTAAAATTGCGCGGCGCACGCCGTCCAGCACCACTACAAGCAGCACTACCACGAGGATCGTAACCAGCCAGTTATCCATTTAAGCGCTCCTCCTTTTACGCCTTATGCAGAAGCCAGCTCAGCTGCTTCTTCCACATTCACCGATACCAGGCGAGAGACACCCGGTTCATGCATGGTCACACCCAACAGCTGATCCGCCATCTCCATCGCAATCTTGTTGTGGGTAATATAGATGAACTGAACGTGTTCTGACATTTCTTTAACCATTCGTGCGTAGCGACCTACGTTAGCGTCATCGAGAGGAGCATCCACTTCGTCCAGCATACAGAAAGGTGCTGGATTCAAGCGGAAAATAGAGAATACCAGGGCGATTGCCGTCAGCGCTTTTTCCCCACCGGAGAGTAAGTGAATCGTGCTGTTGCGCTTGCCCGGCGGGCGCGCCATGATCGCGATCCCAGTATCAAGCAGGTCCTCGCCAGTCAGCTCCAGATAGGCGTTACCGCCCCCAAAAACTTTCGGGAATAGTTCCTGCAAGCCCGCATTGACCTGATCGAAGGTCTCCTTAAAGCGGCTTCTCGTCTCTTTGTCGATTTTCTTAATTGCATTTTCCAGAGTCTCCAGCGCCTCCATCAGGTCACCGTACTGGCGATCCAAATAATGTTTACGCTCAGACTCCTGTTTGTATTCATCAATAGCGGCGAGGTTGATCGGGCCCAAACGTGAGATACGCGCGGCTACCAACTCCAGATCTTCCTGCACCTGGGGAATCGTCAAGTCCCCGGGTAGCTGTTCGAGCAGCTGATCCAAATCCTGTTCATCTTCGCGCAGCTGTTCTACCAGGCCGTTGCGCTGCACTTCGAGGGTTTGTGCGGAGAGACGTTCCTGCTCCAGCTGGGCGCGCACCCCCTGTAAAGCCGCCTCAACCTTGTGCCGCTCCTGTTCCTGTTCACGCAGCCCCGTCTCCACCTCTTCGAGTTTTTTACGGGCTTCAGCCAGCTCCGTTTCCACCTCAATACGCTCACCCAGCTTCTCCTCCAGCTCCATTTGGAAATCCTGGGAGGGGTCCTGGGTTTCAGCCATCTGCTCCTGCAGCTGGGCCCGGCGGCTACGCAAGCGCTCCAGCTGCTCACCCATCACTTGCAATGTGCGCTCCAGAGAAACCATCTGGGTGCGCACCGACTGTTCGCGCATAGCCAGCTCGTGGGCGCGATCCTTGTCCTCGCGCGCACGCTGTCTGGCGGCATCCAGAGCTTCGCGCAGGGCTTCGCGCCCCTCCATCAGCATTTCGCGACGATCGGTGTCATCGCTCATGGCCTCCACGGCTTCCTGCAGCATCAGGCGCGCCTCAGAAAGCGACTCACCTTCAATTTCCTGCTGCTCACGCACCTCGGCAATTTCCTGTTCGATGCGATTGCGGCGCTCACTCATCTGCTCGGCGCGAGCGCGACGGGCAGAGAGTTGGCTGCGTAATTCGGCTTCGCGCCGCCCGAGCTGCTCGGAGTCGTTGCGGGCTTGTTCAATCGCCCGCTCAACACCGGTCACTTGTTCGCGCAGAGATTCACGCTGCTCACTGCACTGCTCAATCTGCTCTTCGCACAGGGATATCTCTGCGGACAGTGTTTCCAGATCCTGCTTGCGGGCGAGCACCCCAGTCTCGGCATCGCTGGCACGGCTCACTCGCAACCAGTTAGGACCCAGCCAGAGCCCATCCCGCGTCACAATAGACTCATGGGGTTGCAGGCCAGTGCGCTGTGCCAGCGCTTCATTGAGAGTGTCCGCGGTATAGATGCCGGCGAGCAGACCGGTAAGAGAGGATGACCCCTGTACAACGCTTGCCAACGTGGGCAGCTGCCCAACGGTCGCTGCTCCCACCATGGTGCCATCGATAAAGACAGCCTGGCCATTTTGCAGCTGCTCCAAGCTCTCAGTCAGACTTTCCAACCGCTCGACGCAGACCGCCTGTAACTGTTGACCGAGAACGGTTTCCACCGCTGTTTCCCAGCCCGCTTGTGCCTGGATTTGGTCAGCCAGGCGTGGGCGATCGCTCAGGGATTGCTGCTGCAGCCAATTTTCCACCGCTTTGCCCTGCCCCAACGCAGCCTGTTGCAGCGCCTCAAGAGAAGCTTGGCGGCCCCGGCTGGTTTGCAACTGCAGGCGCAGCTGGTCCAGCTCTGTCGCCAGCTCCCGCTCGCGATTGCGTATTTCCTGCAGGGATTCTGTCCGCTCGGCAGCTTCCTCGCGACGCTCGTGTACCTGCATTTCCAGCTCGGCAAGCTGTTCATTTAACTGCTGGGTTTCCTCATCATCCTCGGAAACCTGAAGGCCGGACTGCTCTGCCGTGAGCTTGTTAATCCGCTCCAGAAGTCGCTGCCCGGAAGTCTCCAGATGTTGGATGCGAGACTGCTGCACCTCTGCTTTCTGGCGAGAGCCAGAAGCCCCCTGATTAAACTGATCCCACTCGTTTTGCCAGTTGCGCATCTGCTCTTCGGCTTCGAGTAGCCCGGTGGCGGAATCCTCCTCTGCGGCGAGCACCATTTCCAAATCTGGAACAATTACTTCTAGCTCTTCCTCAAACTGGGCTGCCTTCTCGCGATCTACTTCCAGGTTGGTCTCCGCTTCGCGGAACTCCTGCTCGGTCTGGGCCAAATCGGAATGCAGGCGAGTGGAGCGCTCGCGGGCATGGGCGATACTCTGCTCCAGGCGGGCAATGTCCGCACCCACCGCATAGAAGCGTCCCTGCACCTCATTAAAACCATCGGATAACTCGTGATAGCCAACGCGCTTTTGCTCAATGCCGGTATCACAGTTCACCTGCCGGGTTACCAATTCCTCAACGGTAAGCTCCAGTTCGCCAATCTGTTGCTGCTTGGCGACAGCCTGCTCATTGAGTTCGCGGTATTTTAGGGCTTGCAAATTTGCCTTATGGCTGCGTTCTTCCTCTTTAAATCGGCTGTATTTTTCTGCCGCGGCGGACTGTCGCTCCAAGCGAGACAATTGCCGATCCAGTTCATCGCGAATGTCGGTGAGACGCTCCAGGTTTTCAGAAGTACGGCGCATACGGTTTTCCGTGTCCCGCCGCCGCTCCTTGTATTTGGAAATGCCTGCAGCCTCTTCGATATAGACCCTGAGTTCCTCGGGCTTGGCCTCAATCAACTTGGAAATCATGCCCTGTTCGATAATCGCATAACTACGCGGACCGAGACCGGTCCCCAGGAACAGATCAGTTACATCGCGGCGACGGCACTTTTCCCCATTTAGGTAATAGTTATTCTGGCCTTCGCGCGTGACCTTACGTTTTACCGAAACTTCGGAGAATGCGGCGTAGGCGCCAGTTAATTTACCGGCAGAATTATCAAATACCAGTTCAATAGAGGCCTGACCTACAGGTTTACGACCACTGGAGCCATTAAAGATAACGTCTGTCATAGAGTCGCCGCGCAGATTTTTTGCGGACGACTCACCCATTACCCAGCGCACAGCATCGATCGTATTCGATTTACCACAGCCGTTAGGGCCAACCACCGAGTTGAGGTTTGTCGGGAAATAAACAGTGGTGGGGTCAACAAAGGATTTGAAACCCGCAAGCTTGATGCACTTCAGACGCATGTATTCTTAAACTCGGTATTTTTTATCTTTGCCGGCCCGATCACCAAGCACTCAATTGTACATGGCGCCACCGGGGCTTTCAGCGCGGCTTTTCACAGTATCTTTTCACGCGGATTATCGGCCGGAATGGCCAGTGGTCAAGTCAAGATCGCGCAATGGCTTCAACTGGTACCCAATGCCAACATTTCAAGCGGCACAAAATCATCACCAGTGGCAAAACAAAATCTATTTCTACCCGTGCGGCTGTGACCGCCCAGGCGCCAAATAGTTCTCAGGCCGCAGCACTCTCCTGAACACTGTAGCCTGCCAACGCGATACTTGAATAGGGCCTAAAGCTCCCGGTCAATAACGATAGACTGCGACTCACTCCAACTGGATTTAGGTAGGGTCTTGATAGAGCCCTGCCAATCGCCCGCCGCGGGGCGCGCGTCACCACGCAAAGCCAAGCGTGCGACCAATTGCACCGTATCTACGGTTGAAATGGAGCGCCCTGGCATCATAGCCCGGGATTCATCCAACACCACTTCGGCTGGTAACTCGCCAGCGGTTAGCCGAACAATCGCCAAAGGCATTGGGCTATCAGTGCTGCGAGCATAAATGAACACCGGCGTTGACGGATCTGCTTTAACTTGATCACCCAAGCTCACTTGCACTCGAATTTCCGCTGCGGCATTACCATCAACTTCAGCATTTTCCTCTACAGCGGCTTGAACTATCTCAACCGCACCATCATTACCATCTTCGCCCAGGGCCTTTTCGGCGCGGGCAACACCCGCCGCCAATGCCTCTGCCGCCGCAGACCCTGGAGCCAGCTGCGCAAGGGCACCCTGCCAATGATCACGCGCCTTGCGGTAATCCTTGTCCTCATAGGCTGCAATTCCCGCCAAGCCTAATGCTGTCCCATTGCTGGGCTGGGCCTCTAGCACCTGATCGACCAGAGTGCGAATTTCATCCGTTATTTTAGAGCCGCCCGCAAAAAACAACGCTTGCGCCAGCTCGGCCTTGACCATAACTGCCTCGGGTTCCCGTGCCAGCACATAGCGATAGGCCTCTACCGCTCCGGCGATATCACCAGTGACCAGAAGCCGTTGAGCCAGAACAAAGCGACTACTCAAATCCTCAGGATGAGTTTCTGCCCGCTGCTTTAACTGCTGGGTGATGCGCTCTTCAGTTGAAGGGTCTGTTTGCCCCTGCTGACTGGCCAACATTTCGCGATACAGAGATACTTCCTGGGGGCGCTCAGAAAGGACATAGGCCCCCACTGCAATCGCAGGCACAAGAACAGCCAGACCAATCAGCAACCCGGAGCCTTTACGCGAGGGAGTTACAGCATTCGCTTCTTCTTTCGCGCTCAATAATTCGCGTGCCATCTCTGCTTCCAGCTGGGCAAATTGCCGCTCATCCATAGCGCCACTTTGCACCGCTGCGCGAAGCTCCCGCGTGCGCTCTCGATACAGCTGCGCCAGGGCTTCACGCTTATCTCCACCGGAACGCCGGGCACCGGCTCCACGCAATCCCGGTAAAAGGAAGATAAATGCCAACAGCAATAACAGGATCGCTAAACCAAACCAAATATCAGTCATTTGCTCTTCTTCCCAGGGTCAGTCAAATCGTCCAGGTCATCACCTAGCAGTTTTTTCAGACGGCGCCTCTCTTCTGTAGTCAATTCTCCAGAGTCATCGTCCTGACTGGCACCAGTGCCACTGCGAGAACGCACCACAATCACAATCAAAGCCAGTAGACCCACCAAGGCAAAGATGCCGGGAGCCAGCCAAAGCGCCAGAGTATTGCGCTGTACCGGGGGTCTATAGAGAACAAAGTCCCCATAGCGGGCCACCATGTAGTCAATAATTTCTTGGTCTGTAAAACCCTCTTCCAGTAGCCGGCGAATTTCCCGCCGCAAATCGGTGGAAATCGACGCATCCGAGTCGGCCAGGTTTTGGTTCTGGCATTTTGGACAACGCATTTCTTCGATCAGCACCCGGTAGCGCGCCTCCAGTTCCGGAGAGGACAACTTCTCCGTCTCCACCACCGCCTGTGCCACTACGGATAGGCACAAGAGGCCAAACGCAAGTAGAAATTGCCCCAACCAGCTCATCTGTTTCACGGCTTACTCCACGCTCACACCCTGGAAATTTACGCGATTATAACAGTGTCGCCACTTGCCGGACACGCCCACCATCTCGTTCTTAAACGCCTTAACTCATTGAAAGACAAAAAAAAATTCAAAAAAGGCGTTGACGCCGCAAAGAATATCATTAAGATACGCAGCTCCTGACACGGGGTGGTTAGCTCAGTTGGGAGAGCGACGGCCTTACAAGCCGTAGGTCACAGGTTCGACCCCTGTACCACCCACCACTTCTCTTACTCTTGCCAGGCAAGAGCCACCAAGAGAAGCAGGAATGCGGACCGGTAGTTCAGTTGGTTAGAATGCCGGCCTGTCACGCCGGAGGTCGCGGGTTCGAGTCCCGTCCGGTCCGCCACATACAAAAAAGCCCTGCTCGCAAGAGCGGGGCTTTTTTGTATGTGCAGACATTAACACCCTGTAAAACTCCCTCTCCAAGCTCCTGCGCCACACCCACCTGCAGCAACTCAAGCAATTAACAACAATAAACGGCAGTAAAAAATCCCCCTCCCCGCACAACCATTATTACCAGCCTCACGTGCACACAATTTTAATCGCCAGCAACAAGGCAACCAGCAATTCCCAACCCGAAACGGGTTTCTTTCACTACCATTTAATTGTCCGCAGGATAAAAAACCAGCAAGTTATTTTTAAGTAAAATAAATTCAGCGGATAAAACTCTGAAAGAAAATCCACCACCTAACTGATGTTTTTTTATCCCAAATCAAGTTTTTAGAATTTTTTTGCCATAGTTGTTGACCGCTAAAAAAATATCATTAAGATACGCAGCTCCTGACACGGGGTGGTTAGCTCAGTTGGGAGAGCGACGGCCTTACAAGCCGTAGGTCACAGGTTCGACCCCTGTACCACCCACCACTTCTCTTACTCTTGCCAGGTAAGAGCCATCAAGAGAAGCAGGAATGCGGACCGGTAGTTCAGTTGGTTAGAATGCCGGCCTGTCACGCCGGAGGTCGCGGGTTCGAGTCCCGTCCGGTCCGCCATATACAAAAAAGCCCTGCTCGCAAGAGCGGGGCTTTTTTGTATATGCTCCGATCCCAAAAGCAGCTCAAAGAAATTTTTGTAAAAAAAATTAATTAAATTTCGAAACTATACCCGGCAACCCGTTAAAGGGACGGCGCAAGTCTGAGTGGTCGCCAGCCTGCTACAGAAAACCTCATCGAAGTAAATTCTTACCAAAAGCTTCCTTTGTGGACCACACCAAACAATCACTTCACCCGATAAAATAATCTGCCAGTCCACACCGAAATATTCTTTAGATTTATTTTTTACTGACGACCAGCAAAGACAGAACAGCTCTTTGTCTGCGGGAAAAACATTCAGCTAAAAGGTAAATTAAAAAAAATAATTGAGAATTGATGATTTTTCGATCTAAATAAATTTTTATTTAATTTTTTTTGTTAAAGCTATTTACCACAGATAAAAAATCATTAAGATACGCAGCTCCTGACACGGGGTGGTTAGCTCAGTTGGGAGAGCGACGGCCTTACAAGCCGTAGGTCACAGGTTCGACCCCTGTACCACCCACCACTTCTCTTACTCTTGCCAGGCAAGAGCCATCAAGAGAAGCAGGAATGCGGACCGGTAGTTCAGTTGGTTAGAATGCCGGCCTGTCACGCCGGAGGTCGCGGGTTCGAGTCCCGTCCGGTCCGCCATATACAAAAAAGCCCTGCTCGCAAGAGCGGGGCTTTTTTGTATGCGCCAATAATCAACAGAGATTGAGGAAAGTTGAATTGCCTAATGGCTTTTTAGAGTATGCTGTGCCTCAACTTTCCAGTAACTCACCCTCTTCTCTTTCGATCACTTCGTGCAGCAGTCTACTCAGCTCATCCATTTCAGGCATCTCCGCAAAATGCTCGGCCTGACCACCAATCTCATCCCAGTACGCTTTAGAATCAACGTGTAAGTGGGCCATCACCTTACCGCGAAACTCTCCGTCTAGTAGTCCAGCCGGCACCCAAAAGTGCGTAGTATTACTCATCAGGTGAGGAACAGAGCTACCGCATTCACTACAGAAGTCGGAACGAAAACCGGTAGGTTTTCGATAAGAGGAAATTTTGTCCAATCCACGCACCCAGCGAAACTGTTCACGACTGATGAATAATGCGGTATCTGATGCGGAACCACTTAACTTGCGGCAGAGTGAGCAGTGGCATTGATAGAGACCGGGCAGCGGCTCTTCCAGCTGAAACTCAACAGCGCCGCAGAGGCACTTTCCGTTCATTATCTACTCCTTTACCTTAAGTTTGTTATTCAAAATTTTGCTTGGAATCCCACGAGTCACAGAACCATTCTCCTTATAGCCCTATAACTCATCCCATCACAGCAAGAAGGGGGCAGCTTAATAAACCCGAGCCAGGCAACCCTTCAAGCCGGCAGAAACACTATGAAAATTCAAAGGTTCCTTAGGTTAGCAACATTCTCCCCCCTTCACACAAGACTCCTACAGGTCAAAGAAGAAGTAAATGCCAATACTGGGCAAACTCCAGTGAAGCCTCTAGCCAACACGCCCCCCAGCCTTACTTGCATACATGCAGCTGCCACCCTAATGGTGAGCACCCGCAGCCCGTTACGGGCTGTCAGGTCCCATTGCCCGCAACTTATCCCCTGAATTTCTCAGGAAGCTTCGACCCAGCTCACTGCCGACCAGATACCCCTTCTCCAGCAACTCAACCTCCTGAGTAAAACGCTTAACGGGAAAGTCCGCAGGAGGCGCTATCACTGACACCCGGCAATCCGGTGGTGGCGCCTGGATAAAGTCTAAAGCGCGGTTGTAGCGCTCTCCGCGCTCCAAGACCGCTTCAAACAAGCGGGCGTGATCGTGGAAAAACTGCTTGATGAACTTAGGGGCTGAACCCACTGGTTTTCTATAACCCAGTGGGCGAGACAGAATCACAGTAATATCCCGCGCCCCCTGCTCGTATGCTCGAATAACCGGGATTGAGTCAGCCAGGCCACCGTCGGTCATTGGTTCCCCAGCAACAGGAGGGAACTCCCGGTAAGCCATGGGGATAGCGCAGGATGCAGGAAACACTTCATGCATATTCTCGGGCGTGACGCATACGTAATGGGGCTGCCCGCTATTGATGCTAGTTGTCACCGCATAGAGAGGCACGCCATTTTCCGTATAGCGCTCAATATTCAGAGGGACATCATTGTAAGAGGCATGCCATAACCAACTGATATCGCAAAAGTGCCCCCCTCGCAAATAGCGCCGCCAGTCAATAAAGTCCGCGCGTGTGGCATGGTCAAGTAAAATCTGGCGGCTACGGCCATGGTCTCCCGCCAGGTAACCAATCAGGTTGGTTGACCCCGCAGAAACGCCAATGGCGAAGTCAAAGGGGCAAAAATCCACCTCGATAAAAGCATCCAAGACTCCGGCTGCAAAAATTCCGCGCATAGCGCCACCCTCTACCACAAGGGCTGACGTGCTATCTCGCTCTTCAATCCGATTCGCCATAGTTAATCCATTGTGAAAATCGATGTTGCTCAAAATCTATTTTTGAAAACCTAAGCCGCGCTAAATCTATTTAGCCTCTCCTTTTATAAAGGGCCAATTACATAGACTGCGACTTTGCCAAGCCGATTCCATCAGCACTATGATTGAGACATTCAAACTGTCCATTACTTATTGAGTAATTTATGCCTCTTGTTGTTTTTCAAGCCCCCTGGAGCCGCCAACTGAAAATAATCAGCGCACTGAGTGCTTTTCTACTTTTGGCAATCCCCTTCGTGCTGATAGCAAAATCCCAGCAAAGCCCTTCCCTCCTCTATAGCGTTGCTATTGCCCTGCCAGCGGTCATTTTGCTACTAGGTGCCGTGTTTGCCATCCGCGGTTATACCCTCGCCAACGACTGCCTGCAGATACTAAGGCCAGGCTGGAGAACCTCCATCTCCCTAGAAGGCTTGCAGGAGGTCAAAGTCGACCCAACAGCCATGCAAGGATCGGTCCGCATCTTTGGCAACTCCGGCCTCTTTGGCTACATCGGGCTCTTCCAAAACCAGCAACTGGGTCGTTATCGGGCCTTCGTCACGGATCAAGAGAAAGCTGTTGTTTTATATTTCCCCGGTAAAACTCTGGTCATCACCCCGGACAAACCCGAACGCATGGCCGAATTACTGCGCCAACGTATTAGATGACTAAGCGGTACTCATTCAATGATGCTCCCCTCCTCATTGAGCGAGCATCTTGGATTTTTACAGGCCCCGCAGCATACTGCAGCCACGAGAGCCACTGCTAAAAGAAAATCAATGAAGAAGTTTTTTCTCACCCTATCGCTATGCCTTGGGTCTGTATTCGTGGGCGCACCATCAGTAAACGCCCACTCGGCCTGTGTAATATTGCTTCACGGCCTGGCCAAATCGGATAGTTCCATGACAAAGCTGGAGCAAGCGATTAGTGCCGCCGGCTACAAGACCGTCAATGTGGATTACCCCTCTACCCGCTTCCCCATTGAGGAACTGGCCGGCAGGGCCATAGCCCCAGCACTGGATCATTGCGCAGGACAGACCGAAATCAATTTTGTTACCCACTCCATGGGGGGCATATTGGTTCGCCAGTATCTGAGCCAAGTTAAGATTGAGAATCTCAACCGAGTGGTTATGCTGGGCCCTCCCAATAAGGGCAGTGAGGTGGTGGATAAGCTCGGTAGTTTCCCAGGGTTTGAATTTGCCTTTGGAGATGCCGGCCTACAACTAGGTACAGGCGAGCTGAGTATCCCCAATAAACTAGGCAGCGCTAATTTTGATGTGGGTATTATTGCGGGTACTCGCAGTATCAACCTGATACTGTCACGACTAATCCCTGAGACTGATGACGGAAAAGTCTCGGTTGCCAGTACCAAGCTGGAAGGCATGAACGATCACTTGGAAATGCCAGTCACCCATGTCTTCATGATGAAGGACAAAAAGGTTATTGCGCAGGTACTCCATTATCTCGAGCATGGCTCCTTTGCAAGGGGTACTCAGGAAGCCCCTCTCAATTAAAATAGCAACCAGCCACTGGGCCTTTGTGAAAAAATCAGAGGCCCACTACATACTGACTTTTTTTACCCTACCTGCCGGTTTAATATCCAATCTACTCCTAATAAAAAATACAAACCTAGTAAACCAAGAGGCAATACAAGTGCAGTGGCAATGGTGTAGCTTTCAACAACTCACTATCGATCAGCTTTATGAAATCTTGCGGGCACGCCAGGAAGTTTTTACGGTAGAGCAAGATTGCCCTTATCAAGATGCAGATGGCAAAGATCAAGAAGCCTGGCACCTAATCTGCTGGGACAAGGAAAGCCAATCCCCACGATTGATGGCTTACCTACGAGTGGTATTTCCGGGCAAAAAATATTCCGAGCCCTCAATAGGCCGTGTGCTTACCGCAGAGTCTAGCCGTGGCACAGGGCTGGGCAAAGAACTGATCCGCCGCGCGGTAGAACAAACCCTGAATGAATATCCAGGTTTGGGGATTCGTATTTCCGCCCAAGAGCACCTACGTAAGTTTTATGGAGATTTTGGCTTTGAGCAGGTCTCCACCCCTTACGAGGAAGACGGTATACCTCATATCGAAATGTTGCGCCCGGCATCGGAGTAGATACCGGGCTATACCAGCTTAGTTACTTCCAACTGCCCCACCAACAGTGGAAGCAAAGGCGCCATCCCGGTGGCGCACCCAGGTATAGAGGCAGGAGGCCGCGATACCTGCAGCAATCAGCAGCCACACAGCATTGGCAACCAGTGAGGCCCTCACAAAGGAATCCGCCCCATACAGGGAAGCGTGAACAACCACAGCCAGAATGCAGGCTGCGGTGGTAGCTCCGCGGAGCAACATAGACCAACCGGCAACAGTCCCCACAAAAGCAGCTATCCCACTTAAAACGATTGTGGTCAACCAGAATACCTGAGCGGCAGGAATAGCAAAGGCTAGGTAAGTCACAGCACTGAATGCAATAGCAAAAGGAATTCCCCAGACCTGAGCCATCCAAATACGCTCAAGGCGCACCGCTGGCTGCCCCCGCTGGCGCTTGCGCACCAACCAGATATTAATACCTGAAACCACCAGCACACACATGCCAATGCCCAGTAAGAAATAGGCAATTTTTACTGGGAAACCGGAGAAATGCCCGAAGTGCAGACGGAATGTGGAGAGGTATACTTGCTTGGCCGCATCACCTTCAGACCATCCCTCTTTTTCTATCAGGCTGCCATCCCCATTAAAGTGGTAGCGCTCTCCCCAAACCAGCTTTGCGGGAACCCGCGTCCAAACCTCCACTACCTGCCCCTCGCGGCCAGGGAAGGCAACCTCTAGCTTAGTACGCTCCTCACCCGGTGCGATCTGCTCCATTTGCGCAAGAATCGCAGCAAAATCTGGAAGAGGCACCTGTGCGGCATTCTCTTTCATCACCGGGTGCTCGCGATACAACATATGCTCAACTTTCTCGGTATCCCCAGCAAAGAAAACACCAGCAATTGCAAAAGCCGCAACCTGTGAAAGTCCAATAAAAGCGCCGGTAATAGCAATCGCCAAGTGAAATGGTGCAGCCCAGACGCCCAGTCGATTGTGCAAGTCCACTTGCTGCAAACGCTTTGAACCCGCCAGGCGCAGAGAGAAGGCATCCTTAATGATTTTCGGGTGTGCCAATAATCCAGAGATAATCAGTGCGGTCATCAATACACCGATCAAGCCTACAAGAGGAACCCCCAACCCCAAGGGCAGATTTAGTGCAAAATGCAAATAGGCGAGGAAGTGCGTCCACTCGTGCTGAACCTCACCCAATAAAGAACCATCCTCGTCGACATAACGCTCAATATCACCCACTTCCACAGTCAACCTGGGCATATCTGAGTTGGGGATGGTAAATTTTACTGATTCAAATTCTTCGTTTTGCTCTTTCGCCAGGGCAACCGCCTGTTCAGTGGCAAGCTGATATACAGAGGGACTGACATCGAGATTTTCCAGCTCTGAAGCCTGCTCCCAGCGTTCAAATTCATTGTAAAAAACCGCAAGTGTTCCACTGACACAAACGATATAGAGCAAAGTGGAGGTGGCCAGACCGAGAACCGAATGTCCGTCAGTCATATCACGCACAAAAGCAGGGGTTGGCTTTAGGGAAAATTTCACGTTGAATTCCTAGTGAGGTCTCTTTGATCTCAAAATCGTTATTAGCTTACGCCGCTGGCATTACGGCAAAGCCACTCGCCAGTGAAAAAACTACTAGCGCTGCACTGGGGCGCAGCAGTTTCTTATCCGCACTACACCAAACCATCGCCAGGGTCCAAACAATAACGGCAACAAAAGCGCCCCCTACAAGACGGGCACTCTCACCAAACCCGGTGAAGCCAAAATAAAGAAGGCCGGCCAAAAGGCCACTGGCTGTTGGTAACAATGCGATAGCCAGGAAACGTAAAACACCTCGCAGCCATAATTGCAGCAAGGCCTCATTAGATGCAGCCCCACCCGACCTCTGTTTTTCCTTCCGCGGGGGGCCGCTCGGCCAATCACCTTTTGATACGAGCAAGGTCAGGGCGGCCAGCATGGTCAGGAGAGTGGCAATACTCACACCATATTCCACCCCCACCACTGCACTCCAAGCGAATGCCGATAACAACAGCAGGCCCCAGCCACTCCAGCGGCGCAACGGCTGGGAGCCGCTACGCAGCCAGGCTGAATAGAGACTAAAAATACCGGCAATGGCAAAAATAGTGGCCAGTCCGGCAATAAAATAGAAGGAACTCGGCATAAATATCACACTGGGAGATTTCGACTCCCGCCCGATAGTGAAACGCAAAAAAGGGAGCTTGCCCACAGACTCCCCCTGCGGACAAACTCCCAGTCTACTCTAACTTAAAAAGTGTAACGTGCCTCAGCAGTCACGTAGCGACGCTCGCCGTAGAAGCAATCACCACGGCTCAAGCAAGAAGTGGTGTGAACTTCATCGGTCAGGTTTTTCACATTGAGCTGGAATTTCCAGCTTTCCAGGGTGTAGCCGATGGTTGCGTCATATAAGGTGTAGGATGGATTTTCTGTGGGAAAATCTGCTGAGCCAGCAGGAAGGCCACCATAATAAAGTGCATAAAGTGGAAGCACTTTATCAATACCGGTATAACTCTCACCAACATGACGAGCACCTGCCCCAATGCTTAGACCGGGAACCCACTCACTAAAGTCATAGTTGCCCCAGAGAGAGAATTGCTCCTCAGGTACAGTCTCGATCTCAGTGCCAACCTCAAATGGATTGCTGCTTTCTAGTACTTCAGTATCCATCTGGCTGTAATTAGCCACCAGTGTCAGATTGCCCCACTGTCCACTGGCCTCAAGCTCAAATCCATCAATCTGCGCCTCACCGATTTGTCGGAAAGATCCGTCAAGTCCGTAAGTTAAGCGATTTTTCTGCTTAATCTCAAAAGCAGAAGCAGTCATCAGGATATTAGTACCTTCTGGCTGGTATTTAATACCGGCTTCAACTTGCTCCCCTTTAACAGGCTCGTAGGTACCACCCTGGCTATTCGGATCGGCTAAAACAGCTTCAAAAGATTCTGAATAGCTAACATAAGGCGATACACCACTGTCGAAGGCATACATTAAGCCAAATCTTTTAGTGAGTTCCGTCTCTCTCTGTTTGCCACTTACATTTTTAGCAACATTACTTTGTGTTCTCGATGATAATCTATCTTCACGCAAGCCCAAGTTAAAAATAAAGTTACCAAGGCTAACTTGGTCTTGGAAATAAATACCTACCTGCTCAGCATTGACATCGGTATTTTCTCTCTCCCGCTCTTCCAGTCCTTCTGGTACAGAACCATAAACCGGGTCAAAAATATCAATGTCGCCACCGAGGCCACGCACTCTCAAAATGCTGTTATCGATTTCTGCATTCTGGCTATCAATACCTGCAGAAATCTGATGCTCAAAAGCACCAGTAGTCAGCTCGCCTGATAAGCGCAGGTCAAAAATCAAAAGATCGCTTTTCGCATCTTTCATATAGACAGTGCGCGACACTTCACGAAGATCTTTTTGTAAGCGCAGTGCAGGAGTGTAGTCAGCATACATTGAGTTGTAGTCGACATCCCCTTTTGAATAACGAAGGCCTGCATTGATGCCCCAGCTATCATTTAAACGATGATCAACCCACAAGCTATAAGCGGTTTGTTCAGTGTTGTACTTATCCCAACCTGGCTCACTAATAAAGGTATCGGTCGGGATTTCACCGTTTACGTTATCAACAATGGTGCCGCCCCAAGGCAAGAAGGCCGCAGTGGTACCTGTCTTTTCTTCTTGATGGTTCACCAGGAAAGTAATTTCGGTATCCGCACTGGGGCGCCAGGAAATGGAAGGCATAAACAGAATGCTGTCGTCATCGACATGATCAACCTGAGCATCGGCATCACGAGCATAACCCACTACGCGGTAGAGCCACTCTCCATCGCTATCCAGGGCTCCAGTAACATCGCCAGCAATTACCTTACGATCATAGTCTCCGCCCTGCACCATCAGTTCACCACCAAACTCCTCTTTGGGGCGCTTGGAAACCAAGTTGACGATACCTCCAGTAGAACCCTGCCCATAAAGGACTGAAGACGGCCCTTTAAGAATTTCCACGCGCTCAAAAGCGTAGAGGTTTGCACGTGAGCCGGTATAGCTACCGAAGGTTGTTTTTAGTCCATCGACAAACATGACTGGGTCAACAGCACGCACGGTAGACCAGTCGCCGCGAGCATCAACACCAAACAAGCCGCCATTCACTCCAGCAGAGTACTGCAGGATATCCTGCACAGTTTTAGAGCCAGTAATATCGAAGAAGTCTTTATCACGCAGAGAGATAGAGAACGGTGTCTCATCAACTGGAATATCTTGCTTACCAATAGAAGTCTGGCGGGACAGGTTGAGCTCGCCGGTTACGTTAACCTCTTCAAGAATTTCATTTTTATCTTCGGCAGCAAAAGCTGCTGAACTGCCTGCAGCAACAGCCAGCGCCAACAGCGAACGGCTAAGGCCGGAGATAACAGGAGAGGAGTTTTGGCGTAAACCTTGGAAACGAGCGGTGCCCATGGGGATCCCTCAACAATCATTGGAAGATTTTTGTTGCCACAGCTACTGCTGCCGACATCTGATGACGCGGATCTTAATAGGAATCGTTATCACTTACAACATTATTAGAACATTTTTTTACTAGTGCAACTCACCAAGTAGACAAAGGCTCGTATACAGACAGGACTAAACCGGGGTAGAAACTTAACTGACACCCCAAAAATGATAAGTTGAGAACCTTAGGCACGATGGAGCTGATTAATACAGCCAATCTGTAAGAGCAAAAATTAGCCAATATTTTTATATTTTGGCGGTAGCGTGCAGAGCGGGCTGGAAGGTGTTCAGTTAATTTTCAACCGCAGGAGAGAAGGATAAGAGGCACCCAGAATTGGGGTGCCTCTTATAGAGAATTGTTTTGGCTCCAAAGCGGGTAAACACACTCTGGGGCCAACCACTCATTAAGGTGTCGGATAGGTATAGCTCGCCTGCAGCCCCAAAGGCAAACCCAGGTTCCAGTAAAGAACGAGGAACAGGGTCCAGCAGATCAGGAACACCACCGAGTAAGGCAGCATAATAGATACCAGAGTACCTATACCTGTACTCTTCACATAGCGCTGACAATAAACCACTACCAGCGGGAAGTAAGGCATCAATGGCGTAATGATGTTAGTGGAGGAGTCACCAACCCGGTAAGCCGCCTGAGTCAGATCCGGAGAGAATCCAATCTGCATCAGCATGGGCACAAAAATCGGGGAGAGCAACGCCCACTTGGCGGAGGCAGACCCTACAAACAGATTGATGAACGCCACCAGTACAATAATCCCCATCAGGGTGATCGGGCCCGGCAGGTTCATAGCCGCCAGTAGACCACCCCCCTCAATCGACAACAAAGTACCTAGGCCTGAGCGGGCAAATTCGGAAATAAACAACGCACAGAAAAAGGCCATCACGATGTAATAGGCCATGGAACCCATGGTCTTGGACATCGCATCGATTACATCCTTACTCTTGTGGAAAGTCCCAGCGGCAAAGCCAAAAACGACTCCCGGGATAATGAACAACAGGAAGATCAGCGGCACAATAGACTTCATCACCGGCGCAGCAAAGGAGGCGAGCTGCCCCTGGGAATCGCGCAATGCAGAGGTCTCCGGCAACATCCAGGCGATAAGGCCAACAATACCGGCAACCATTACGGTAACTGCCAGGTACATCGCCTTCTTCTCGCGGGCGCCCAGCTCCTGCATTACCGGCATATCTTCTTTATCGCCATCAATGGCAACATTCTTCAGGCGGGGTTCGATCACCTTATCGGTCAGCCACCAGCCCAACATGGTGACCACTAGGCAGGACGCAGAGGTGAAGAACCAGTTGTTAAGCGGGTTGACCTGCATCTCCGGATCAACGATCTGTGCCGCGGTTTGAGTAAAGCCCTGGAGTAAGGGGTCAATGGCCGAGGGCACAAAGTTCGCCGAGAAACCACCTGACACGCCGGCAAAAGCGGCGGCAATTCCCGCCAGAGGATGACGACCGGCCGCATAGAAAATCACACCACCTAAGGGAATCACCAGCACATAGCCGGCATCCACTGCGGTGTGACTGACAATCGCCACCAGAATCAACATGGGGGTGAGCAGCATCTGTGGCGTTATCGCCAGCAGCTTTTTCAACACTGCATTGATAAAGCCACTCTGTTCCGCGACACCCACACCCAACATAGCCACCAACACGACGCCGAGAGGCGCAAAGCCAGTAAAGGTTGTCACCATACTAGAGAGAAAGCGGGCCAGCTCACTACTGGAGAGAAGATTGGTTACCTGAATCGCTTCTCCCGTGGCTGGATGCAAAGTATCAAAATTCACACCAGATAGCAGCCAGGACAGCACCCAAATGGCCACCATCAATACCAGGAAGAGCACCGCGGGGTCGGGCAGTTTATTACCCACGACCTCAATAAAATTTAGAGCCCGGTTGATCCAACCATTTTTGTTATTGGCATCATCGCCCCCAGTGGGGCTTGCCTGAACGTTTTCCATATCGAAACCCTGTACTTTCGTTATTTATTATTAGAGTGAAAGGCGTGGGAAGAACTTCTTAACCGTAGCTTCCCACGTTGTAAAAATGACTACTGGCCAATCTTGCGAATACCCACCGCGTGACGCAACTTCTCGATAAACGGTGCCGAGTAGGCACGGGCCTTGGCTGCGCCTTTCTCCAGCTCCTCTTCAATTTGGGAAGGGTTCTCAAGCAGAGCATTATAGCGTTCACGCGCCTCGCCAATCTGGCCATTGACCAGTTCGAATAGCTGCTTCTTGGCCTCACCCCAGGCAATGCCCTCTGCAAAGGCCTTGTGCATTTCAGCAGTTTGCTCCTGAGTAGCAAATGCCTGCCAAATTTGAAAAACCGTGGAAGTCTCTGGGTCTTTGGGCTCGCCCGGTTCCAAGAGATTGGTCTTGATCTTGTTGATATGCTTTTTCAGTTTTTTCTCAGGCAGGAATAAGGGGATGGTATTGCCGTAGCTCTTGCTCATCTTGCGGCCATCCAGTCCCTGCAGAACAGCCACGTGGTCATCCACTACCGCCTCGGGTAGGGCAAAATGCTCACCATAGTGATGATTGAAGCGCTGAGCGATATCGCGGGCCATCTCAATATGCTGCACCTGGTCTTTACCCACCGGCACCTTGTTGGCATTGAACATCAATATGTCTGCAGCCATTAGGATCGGGTAGCTATAGAGCCCCATGGTGACGCCAAAATCGGAGTCTTCGCCATCTGCACGGTTGGAATCCACGGCGGCTTTATAGGCATGGGCGCGATTCATCAAGCCTTTACCAGTCATACAGGTAAGCAGCCAGGTCAACTCGGGGATTTCATGGATATCCGACTGACGATAGAAAACCACATTATCTGTATTCAACCCCAGCGCCAGCCAGGTTGCCGCAATCTCCAAGGTGGACTGATGCACCTGTTCCGGGTCCTGGCACTTAATCAACGCGTGATAATCCGCCAGGAAATAAAAAGACTGGTTGTTCTCGTCCTGGCTTGCGGCGATGGCCGGGCGAATCGCACCAACATAGTTACCCAGATGGGGAGTACCGGTGGTCGTGATACCGGTCAATACGCGCTGTTTGCTCATAAATCCTTCGTTTTCCGTACTGAGTTCAGGCAATAGAGGAGGAATCATAACCTGTTCGCGCCCGAGGTTGTATCAGCCGAAGGCATCCACTTCCAGGCCTTGCTCCAGCCATACCGGAGTACGTATATCGCTGTCCCTAACGCCAAAACACCAGAGAACCCGACTTCAGCAGAAAACTTCCCGCGGTACTGACTGGCTGAAACCCCGAAGGCTCTGCGAAAGTGGTGACGAAGAGTGGTGCAACTTTCAAAACCGACCAGCTGGGCTGATAACTCACCGACTCCAGCGCCTTTCTATGTAGGACACCCCAATTCAACCTGTGCAACCTCACTGTGTGCCAATATGTCTACGTGTAAAGTCTCCCCCTTTCCTGTCATGCTGGTCTCCACTCCTATAACCAAATTCCTTGCACGTTCCGACTAAACCACAAAGAAAAAGTCATTGGCGCAAAGTTAGCGCTAATTGGCCTTCAGGCCAGTCGCAGCGGATAGAAATTATGAGGATACTATTCCTCAGGCAGTGATATTGATCAGATATCGTCCGGCGATGATGGAAGCCAAAAACCGCTGTCCAACCATGCCTCCAACACCAAAAGTACATATAGAGGAAGCTTATGTATCAATTGTTTATTGGAAATAAAAACTACTCCTCCTGGTCTCTTAGACCTTGGTTGTTGATGCACCATTTGGAGATACCTTTTAATGAAAAGCTGGTTACCTTTGAGGAAGGCGGCAGTTGGGAAAAATTTCACAGCTTCTCTCCAACCGGACAAGTGCCCTGCCTGAAAACAGAAGACGTGACGGTTTGGGATTCCCTAGCAATTACTGAGTACATTGCCGAAGACTTCCCGCAGGTCTGGCCGAGTGAGCGAGTAACTCGTGCCTGGTCACGCAGCGCTTCCGCAGAAATGCATTCTGGTTTTTCTGCGCTGAGAAATATCTGCCCAATGAACTGCGGCCTGAGCGTTGAGCTGCATGAAATTTCAGAGCCCCTGCAAAAAGATATCAAGCGGATTGATGAGTTATGGAGTGAAGGTATCCAGAGATTCGGCGGACCATTTTTGGCTGGCGAGGAATTTACCGCTGTCGACGCCTTCTTTGCTCCAGTAACAATAAGGGCCAAAAACTATCATTTACCTGTTAGCAAAACCGCGAAGCAGTATATTGATCTGATTCACAGTCTTCCCTCAATGCAAAAATGGATAGCGGATGCGATTCAAGAACCCTGGAGGGAGACCGCTCATGAGGAGGAAGCCCGGAGTTTTGGAACGATTATTGCGGATTTACGCCAAAAATAGTCCTTACTCGCTTTTTTAATTAGATGCATCCGGCTCCCATAAAAATTACTGATTTTTAGTTCTGGAGCATAGTCATTCATACAACATGCCCCGGTGCAGCCAAGTACAGCTGCATCGGCAACTGCTCTATGGCAGAATGTCTTACAAAAATTTGCTTTGTAAAACTCACTCTACTAGCAGATAGAGGCAGCAGCCACAAGTACCAATAGCCGTAATGTTACACACCAAGCAAGAAGCACCTTTAAACTATAAATTTGGATTTATTACAGATGCTTCACCTATTAAGCCTCTGAATTTTTCAGGCCTGGTACTGGAATGCCAATTCAATCAGGACAATTATCAGGATGATTTGTTTTCAAAGCTGGGTATCCAATTCCCATCTGAAATCACCCACGCTTATAAAAAACGCAAAGCCGAATTCCTTGCGGGCAGGTATTGTGCGCACCTTGCACTAAGTTATTTTGGGCTTATTAACACACCTATACCCATTGGCCCCAACCGAAGCCCTCTATGGCCAGCAGATATCTCAGGCTCTATCACCCATGCGGATAACCTTGCCATATGTGCCGTAAATAATAAGCCACAGGCCCTAGGCATTGATTATGAGCCGACAATCGCTATAAATACTGCGAATGAAATAAAAAGCCATATAATCAACCGAGCAGAGGAAGTCCTCCTTAGTAAAAGCGGGTTACCCTTCCGACAGTGGATGACCATTGCCTTTTCTACTAAAGAGAGCTTATTTAAGGCACTCTACCCTACTGTTAAGCAATACTTCGATTTTCTCGATGCCGAAATAGTGCATATTGACTGTAAAAACCACAAATTAGTATTAACTATCAAGCGCGATCTGTGTACCGCTGTCAGTAAAGGGCAGCTGTTTTCAGGAACCTATAGGTCCCACAGGGAGGGCATTATTACACTGGTTGAACATCAGGAATTCTTGTAGGCGCTCTTGAACAAGAATCTGGAGCATCTCGATTGTATCGAAGTTAATATCCAGCCCTTTCATAGGGCCCAAGATTGCGTCGATAGATCAATAGCTTACGCTCAAAAGAACATACGCAGGCACCATGTTGGTTGAGAGCACGGGAACTAACATGCAGTAAACCTTGATCGGGGCGTGATTTGGATTTTCGCTTACCCAATACTTCCGACTCCAAATATAAGGTATCTCCAGCGTAAACCGCATCCACTTTGCAATTTACCATGCTCAAGTTGGCAACCACTTTACCAAATGTCCGGGTTGTCAAAGCCATTGCACTCAAAACAAAGGTCTCAGGCACTCTAACTCTGTCACCATAAACTCTACGAGCGTAGCGCTGGTCAGAATATCCAGGGCTCAAATCAAAAGAGTGGCGCGCATAGCGTAAGCAGCTAGCCTCAGAGAAAGTATGACCTGGCCGATGCTCGAATACCTGCCCTTCTTCGAAATCTTCAAAGTCAACGCCACAGGTTTCGATATAGGTATTTGGCTCAACCTCCCTGAGAAAATGCAACGAATCCTTCACAACTTTCTCCCAAGCAAAATAGTAATCAATAATTTTTTGCGGAAAATGGCAGATGTTCTCGCTTGTAAAGCAGCATGGTACAACGTATCTCACAAGTTTTTTGTTGTTTTTGATTGGAGCCGCTCAGTAAAATCTCAATCAGGCCAGACTCCGAATCTTTCAGATTGGCACCGACAAACAGCACTTCACTCTCGGCATATAAAGTATCACCTCCAAATACCGGAGCCAGCATATCAATACTACCCCACTCAACAATTTTCTTGCGGCGGTAGTAAGTTTTCCAAATCATACCCATTAAGCGCTGAACGATCAGAGTTGTATTAATGAGAGGTCTTTTAAATTCGGTGTGTTCGGCATAGTACTCATCAAAATGAATCATCGCCTGGTTAAAAGTATTTACACACTCTTCGACATTATCTTGCTGACTGATCGTCACCCCCGGTCGGTGACGAAAAACCTGCCCCACCTTAAAATCCTCGAAATCCAAACCATAACGCTCCCGGTAGCGATTATTGCCAAGAAAAATATACGCGGGGAAACGATATCGATCCATAAGAGCCCTCTGCTTTAGGCATTAATACCGGTAGTCCTGCTTGAATTACTGCCTATCTACCAAGGTAACCAATTTTCTCGCCCGTTCTACCACTGGTAGATCCACCATGCGCCCATCAACCACCACTACACCACCGGGGTTCTCTTTAAACGCCTGCACGATTTTTCGCGCTCTTTGCACAGTTTCTTCTGTGGGGGAAAGCCCTTGGTGAACAGGGTCGATTTGCCTTGGATGCAAAACTATTTTTCCACGAAAACCTAATGCGGCTACATTTTGGGTTTCCTGTAACAAACCCTCAAGATCCTCTAGATCCAGATATGGGCCATCCACAGCATCTATATTCGCGTATGCCGCAGCCTGTAGAATACGCCCCCTAGCGTAACGTAAAGATTCCCAGCTTATATCTGCCCCCACTTCTGCACAAAAGTCTGCAAAACCAAAACCAATGGCCAGCACATTATTAGAACTGGCGATATCCAAACTGTTCTGCAGGCCTTTTGCCGATTCAACCAGCGGCAAAAGCCCGATTGATTGCTCAACTGGCGCCAACAAGTCATTAAACCAACTGATTTCTTCGGCAGATTCCACTTTGGGGAGAATTACAATATCTGGTTTTGACCCCATCCCCAACAGTAACAAAACATCTCTTAATCCCGCCTCTGATGACAATTGATTGATACGCAGCGCTCTCAAGGACGATTGAGAGTCTGGAGGTGGAAAAAATTCTGCTACATTCTGTCGCGCCGCATTTTTAAACTTTGGGGCGACGGCGTCCTCTAAATCTACACAAGCTATATCTGCGCCACTCGTGAAGGCTTTTTGATATCTATCCGGTCGACTGGCAGGCACAAATAAAATGCTGCGACAAAGAAAGCTCTTCTTTAAATGCATGGCAGTAGTATTCACTTATTGGACCCATTCCCCGACCGTTCTTGTACCCATGCATAGTAGCAGCCGACCTCCGCCTTAAAATAAAAGGTACATTAGATTTAGCAATAACCTTGCCTATGCAAAGAACCTTCCCGCTATACACTTTTTATCTAACCTAAACTTGCACTCACCAATATAGAAATTACCGGGAATGTCACTCTATGCTCCCCCTGAAAGGCGTACGCGTAGTTGCTGTAGAGCAATATGGTGCCGGTCCTTTTGGCACACTCTATTTGGCCAATTTAGGTGCGGAAATCATCAAGGTGGAAGATGTCTCTCAGGGTGGTGATGTAGGCCGAACAGTTGGCCCTTACTTTGTAAAAGGCGAAGAGGAGGAAAACAAGGATAACACCAGCTTATTTTTCCAAGGGTTTAACCACAATAAAAAAAGCCTGTCACTCAACCTCAAAACCGAGGAGGGACAGCAGATACTGCAAAAACTTATTGCCACTGCCGATGGAGTTAGCTCTAACCTTCGCGGCGATGTCCCAGAAAAGCTAGGCATCACCTACAAAGCCTTAAGAAAAATTAATCCACGAATTGTGTGTGCCCACCTTACGGCCTATGGCAGGAGTGGAAGCAGGGCAACCTGGCCCGGTTATGATTACCCCATGCAAGCAGAGGCGGGATATTTCAAATTAACAGGAGAACCCGACAGCCCCCCTACACGCTGTGGGCTCTCTTTGGTGGACTTATCTACGGGAGTGGCTATGGCTCTAGCCTTGGTATCCGGCATCCTCAGCGCCCGGGAAACGGGTCGCGGCCGCGATATAGATGTCAGTTTATTTGATAACGCGCTGTATAACCTCTGTTACGTCGCCATGTGGCAATTAAATGCCGATCACAATCAACAGAGACCGCCTCGCTCTGCACACTTTTCCCTAACCCCCTGCCAGCTATACACCACCAAAGATGACTGGATTTACTTGATGTGCAATAAGGAAAAATTCTGGGTTGAGCTATGCAATGCCGTAGGGCACTCAGGGCTGTGCCAAGACCCAAGATTTGTTGACTTTAAAGCGCGCTTAAAACACCGCGACAGCCTAACGACAGAGCTGGACGAAATTTTCTCAAAAAAAACTACAAAAGAGTGGCTCAATATACTAACCGGCCGGGTACCTGCAGCTCCCATTTATGATGTAGAGCAAGCCCTGAATAATCCTTTTGTTACGGAAACCGGCAGAATTCGCTCCATGACTAGCGATGCGGGCAACGAGATCAAAATCCTGGCGCCATCAATACACTGTGGAGATGAAACGGTAGAATTCCGGCGAGCTCCACATATGGGGGAAGATAACGAGTCTATCTTACAAGAATTGGGTTACTCAGCCGAAGAGATCGGAAAGTTCGCTAAACAAGGTATCATCTAGCCCAAATAGCTCAGCTTCTACGAGATTATTTAAACACCTCAAGCAAGCTGGAAAAATTAGTCCTGAAACTCAAATGCCTCCGCTAGCAGCAGCTCTCGTAGGGACTGCCATTGATCTTGCGGTAAAGAAATAGACACTGTTACCTTGCTAGCATAATCCGCCTGGCCGCAACTGCCTTGATGACGGGCCACCAGAAAACGCAAGCGAGATTCCTGGGCAAAATCACAGCATACAGAAGCCTGCTGTAACGGCACAAAGCTCTCCAAAGGCATAGCCTGTAAAGCAGCACCCACCGATCCCCGATAGGCACGCATCAGGCCGCCAACCCCTAATTTGGTTCCACCAAAATAGCGGGTCACTATAGCGCCCACATTGCCAACACCCTGCTTGAGGAGCAGCTCCAGCATTGGGCGCCCTGCACTGCCGCCGGGCTCACCATCATCATCGGCTTGCATCATAGTGGGGTTGGCGGGATTGCCGATAATCAACGCCGTGCAGTGATGACTGGCATCCGGGTACTTCTGGCGAATTTGTTTGAGTTGATGCTGAAAGGCCGTTTTATCTGTTACTGGTCCCAACCAACAGATAAAACGGCTTTTCTTCTCTTCAGTCTCACTGACAACGGGAGATGAGGGAATCTGATAGGTCACCGGCAAATGCGTCCCAGTGCTGGCTTTTTAGTTTTTCGTAAAGTGGCTGTAGTTTAGTTTGCCACACCTTATCGTCCACGATGCCAACGTGTTTACAACGGATAGTGCCCTCGGCATCCACCAGGAAGGTTTCTGGAGCACCAAAGACGCCCAGGTCCAGGGCCAGTCGCCCGTCCCTGTCGGCAACGCTAAAGAGATAGGGGTTGTGAAATTTATCCAGCCATTTTATGGCCGCTGAATCATCGTCCTTGAGGTTAACACCAATAATAGGTACGCCCTGCTCTGCAAGGGCGTTGAGGTAGGGGTGCTCAACACGGCAGGCCACACACCAGGTGGCCCAAACATTAAGAAGGTGCGGCCCCTTGGGCAGGTCGCCTTTTTGCATGACTTGCTTGTTATCAGCAACCTTTTCCAGGGAAAACTCTGGCACTGGCTTATTCAGCAATGCCGAAGGCATTTCCTGGGGATTCAAAAACAAACCACGCCAAAACAAAAGCGCCAGGGCCACAAAAATTATCAGGGGTAAAAAGAGTTTTAATCTCGACATTTAATTCTTCCCGAAACTTAGGCCGCCGCCAAATTACCACTGAGAGATGCCTCGCGCGCCGCCTTAGCTTTGCGGTAACGCTTATCCGCCACAGCAATGCCACCACCAATAGCCATTAGCAGGGCACCCAACCAAATCCACACCACAAAGGCCTTGTACTGCAGGCGCACGGCCCAATCCCCACTGGGATTACTGCGGTCCAATGGCTCGCCGAGGGCAACGTAAATATCACGGAATAAGCCAGTATCAATTGCCGCTTCGGTCATCGTGTTGCCGCCAGAGAAATAATTGCGCTTCTGCGGATACAACTCTGCAACAGGCTTACCATTCTTACTAACGTGGATCACGCCCTCGAAAGCACGGTAATTTGGACCTTGTGCCAGGCGTACTCCACCGAAATCAAAGTTGTAGCCAGCCACCTGATGGCTGTCGCCAGCACCCATACGCAAATCTTCTTCCACGCTGTATACGGTCGTTAACACTACCCCCAGCACTGCCACCGCCAAGCCTATATGGGCAAGATGCATCCCGTAGTAACTGGCGCGCTGACGCTTAAGGCCAGCGATAAAAGATTTGGCATTGCGGGTTTTGGAAACGATATCTGCAAGACTCGCGCAAAATACCCAGGCGCCAATAAAGAGGCCGAGTACCGCACCCCAGTGGTAATGGTCAAAGGCCAGAGGCCAAACCAGAGCCACCACCAGGGCTGCTAGGAATGGCAGGCGCCAGGCGCTGAGAAGCTTGTCCCAGCGGCTGTCTTTCCAGTTCGCACGCACCCCCATCCCCAGCAGCAAGCAAAGCACCACCATCAGGGGCACAAAGAACAGGTTGAAGAAGGGAGGGCCAACACTGATTTTGCCCAGATTTAAGGCATCTGCCACCAGCGGATATAAAGTGCCAGTCAGCACCATCGCCATAATCAAGATCAGCAGGATATTGTTACCGAGCAGGAAGGTCTCCAATGAGCGGAAGGAAAATACACTGCGAGCACTCACTGCTGGCGCGCGCAGCGCAAACAACAACAGTGAGATCCCCACAACCACCGCCAGGAATCCGAGGATAAAACTACCGCGCAACGGGTCAGTGGCGAAAGCATGCACAGAAGTAATCACCCCGGAGCGCACCAGGAAGGTGCCCAACAAGCTCAAACTGAATGCAAAAATTGCCAGCAGAATAGTCCAGCTTTTAAACAAGCCGCGCTTTTCCGTGACTGCCAATGAGTGCATTAGTGCGGTGCCCACCAACCAGGGCATCAGCGAGGCATTCTCCACGGGGTCCCAGAACCACCAACCGCCCCAGCCCAATTCGTAATAGGCCCACCAGCTACCCAGAGCGATTCCAAGAGTGAGGAAAGCCCAAGCGACTACCGTCCAGGGTCTGGCCCAACGAGCCCAAACCGCATCCAAATGCCCGCCCAAGAGCGCAGCAATGGCGAAAGCGAAGGCGACAGAGAATCCCACGTAGCCCATATACAATAGAGGCGGATGGAAAATCATCCCTGGATCCTGCAGCAGCGGATTCAGGTCGGAGCCCTCCATCGGCGGGAATGGCAAAGTGCGATCGAAGGGATTAGACGTCAATATAATAAAGAGGAAAAAGCCGATCAGTACCACACCCAGCACTGAGAGCACTCGCGCTAACAGCTCCGGCGGCAACTGGCGGCCAAATAGCGCCACAGCCGCAGCCCAGCCTGCCTGGATCAACAGCCACAGCAGAATAGAGCCCTCGTGACCACCCCATACCGCGGTGACCTTATAGTAAATCGGGAGAATACTGTTGGAGTTCTGCGCTACATAGTTAACGGTGAAGTCGCTCTGGATAAAAGCGACCGTCAGGCAGACATAAGCGATAAAAACAAACGCAAAGACGCCCAAGGCCAGTGGCCTGGCGGCCTCCATCCACAGGGGACGCGCACTATAACTGCCTGCTATTGGCAATATCGAAAGCGCAAGGGACAGTAGCAAGCCGACTATCAGCGCAAAATGGCCCAGTTCAGGGATCATATCTTCGCTCCATCGGTGCAGCCTTCGTGGGAAACCATGCTTTCCGCAACTTCAGGAGGCGTGTAGTTTTCATCGTGCTTGGCTAGTACCTGATCGGCACGCAAGACGCCACTGGGCATCAGCTGCCCGCTAATCACTGCAGCTTCACCTTCTGCAAATAGGTCCGGCAGAATCTTATCGAACACGACCGCCAATTCCGCCTCACCATCGGTAATAACAAACTGAACATCCAGGCTGTCTTCCGCGCGTTGAACACTGCCCGGTACGACACAACCACCGGCGCGGATGCGCTTCTCAAAAGGCACCTCACCTGCGGCAAATGCGCTGGGAGCATAGAAATAATCCATATTTTCTCGCATCGCATAGGTGACAAAACCTACGGCGGCACTGGAAAGGGCGACCAGAACAAGTACCAGGATCAGACGTTGCTTGCGTACGGGATGCATTGTTTAGGTGAACTCCATAAGTTTTTGATCTTATCTGCCCGGCCGCAGTAGCCACCGGGCGAAAAACCCTATCGATTACCAGCTAGGCTGGCTCTTCCATATCTGCCTGCTGCGCCTTAGCCTTGCGCCGGCGCTGTGCAATACGCTGCTGCTTAAGCAACTCCCGCTGTAGACGCCGCCGCGCCAACTGTGGGTAGAGGACTAAGGCTGCGAGGGCCGCAAAAGTAACAGCAAAGGAAATCCACACATAAATGCCGTGGCCATCCATCGCCAGAAAGTCTGCAAAATTGGCAAATTGAAACTGCACTTTACTTCTCCCCAGCTAATTCCTGCTGTACCCATTGGGTTTTCATCTCGCGGCGTAGTATCAACGCGCGAGTATGCATAAGCAGGGTCCAGGCATAGGTACAATAGAAACCGATAATCATTACCAGCAGCGGGTAAAACATACTGGGATCGATACTGCTGGATTCTGTCAAACGGATAGTTGCCGGCTGATGGAGGGTGAACCACCAGTCTACCGACTTGTAAATAATTGGGATATTCACCGTCCCGACCAGGGCTAATAGCGCACTGGCCTTGTCCGCCACCTGCTCGCGACTAACCGCTTGGGACAGCGCCATCACACCGATATAAAGAAACAGCAGGATCAACATCGAGGTAATCCTGGCATCCCAAACCCAGTAGGTGCCCCAGGTGGGCTTTCCCCAGACCGCGCCAGTAAAAAGGGATATAAAGGTGAGTACCGCGCCGATTGGGGCCGCTGCGCGCATCACCGCAAAGGAGAGTTTCATCTTCCAGATAAGGCCTATGGCGCCGCTGATCGCCATAATGTAATAGCCCGCCAGGGCCAGGAAGGCCGCCGGCACATGGATAAAGATAATACGGTAGCTATTGCCCTGCTTGGCATCCTCAGGGGCAAACCCCAGACCCCATACCGAACCCGTCACCAACAAAACAACGCTGGCCAATGCCAGCCAGGGCAACCAGCCACTGGTTTTTTGATAGAACCAACGCGGTGAACCCAAACGGTGAAACCATTGCCAAGCCAAGAAGACCTCCGAATCAATTATCCAGGCTGATACGTATTGCCCCCGCTGCCGCCAGTGGTGCCAGGGCTGCGGCAGCAGCCAACAGTGCGGCCAGAATCGCCAGCTGCGCGCTGTAGGCATAGCCATCTATTGCCGCCTGCACCGCGCCGGTGCCGAAGATTAGCACGGGCACATAGAGTGGCATAACAATTAACGCCAGCAACAACCCGGGGCGGCGCAGAGCCACAGTGAGCGCCGCACCTATGGCGCCGATCAGGCTGAGGCTTGCGGTCCCCAGAAACAGCGACACGAACAAACACAAATACCCTTCAGAGGGCAAATTCAACATCAACGCCAGGAGCGGAGATAAAAGTGCCAGTGGCAGGCCCGTTGCGACCCAATGCACCAGGGATTTAGCCAATACGGCAAAATACAGGGGCTGGGGCAACAGTGCTAACTGCTCCAAAGTGCCATCTTCAAAGTCCCCACGGAACAAACTCTCTTGAGAGAGCATGGTGGCAAGTAGCGCCATCACCCAAATCATTCCCGGCGCCATTTTCGCCAACAGTTCAGGCTCTGGTCCCACTCCCAATGGTAAGAGGGCGAGAACCGTTACAAAAAATAATAGTGGGTTGGCAATATCTGCTCGCTTGCGCAATGCCAGGAGCATTTCAATTTTAAAGAGCGCCACAAAACCTGGGGTAGCGCGTACTCCAACGGACTGTAATTGGACATCAGTTAAAGACATGCTCTCCCCCCATATCGTTAAAAGATTCCTCAACTGCATAGTCAGACAAATCGACAAAGTCCAAGCCAGGCAGGTTGAGAGGCTGGTGGGAGGTCAGAAGGAGAGAGCCGCCACATGCAAGATGGTCAGCCATTTGTTTTTCCAATGCCGCAACACCGGCGACATCCAGAGCGGTCAGAGGCTCATCGAGAATCCACAGGCAGGGCGACAGGGGAAGAAAGAGTCGCGCCAGCGCCACTCGGCGGTTCTGGCCCGCCGATAAGCTGCTGCAAAGAGCACCCTCAAAGCCGAATAGATCAACCCTGTCCAGAGCCTCCATCGCCGAAGTCTCTGTAGCCCCATACCAAGTAAGGTTTTCCAGAGGAGTAAGACCTCCCCGAACCCCACCGCGGTGGCCGATATACAAAAGGGACTCACGCATAGCGCGCAGTCCTTTGGGAAAGGGGCTATTGCGCCAGAGAATCTCCCCATTGAAATCACTGGTGCTGCCGATCAAGGTACGTAACAGTGTGGTCTTACCGGCACCATTACTTCCCTTGATCTGGATTGCCCCGCCGGCATCCAGCGAGAAATCAAGACCCTCAAACAAGCGCCGGCCATCTCGCTCACAGGCGAGATCGCGCACTTGCAATACAGCTGGGGACTTGGGAGTCACAGACATTGCTTGGATAAAACCGCTCTGACGAAAATCTGAACGGCATTATACCGGCACTTGTGCTAATTGCATGATATTCAACACCCCTGACCTCATTAACTTGATCTCAAACAAGAATCTTTAGGAATTCAGCGGGTTTTTATACGCCAGTATTGGCCCCGCACCCAAGCTCTGATATTTTCCTGAGGGTTGTGAGTTGGTACCCAGTACCACCCTCATAGGGATTCGAGGGAGACTCAGCAGTCAACATCAACAGAAACTTTTGATGTAACCCGGTGCTGAATAGAGGCACCGGACCAGCCTGTAAGGACGCACAATAATGACTAGCCTTGCTGTGGATACCCGTCGCTGGCTCGATACCAGCGCCATAAGCGGTGACGATATCCTTCTCAATCGCCAACCCTTCCCATTTTTTGTTGCCCGTGATGTTTTAACCAAGGAGATGATGCCCTCCTTCCTGAAGGACTTTCCACACCTAAAGGGGGCCGGTTACCTCCCCTACGAGAAGCATGAATGTGGAGATTCCATCAATACCCTGATTGAGGAATTTACCCATCCAGAATTCGCCGATACGATCGGGAATAATCTAGGAATAGAAAAACTCTCCCAGTATCCAACCTATGTATCTATCAGCCGCACCCTGAAAAAGCGTCACGGCAGAATTCACACCGATGGCAAATCGAAAATTGCCACGGCCTTACTCTACCTCAATCCTGAGTGGACACTGGATGGCAACGGCTGCTTGCGCTTTCTAAAGCGCATTGACGACTTCGAAGATACCGTCGCCCCAGAAGTTCCCCCTTCTTACGGAACACTTGCTGCTTTTAAGCGCGCCGAGAATTCCTTCCATGGCCACCTCCCCTTTGAGGGACAGCGCCTGGTTATTCAAGTTGCCTGGCTGGTAAGCGCTGCCGATAAAGAACGCAAGGCCAAGCGAGGAAAGTTTTCTTACAAACTCAAGCAGTTGATGGGCTGGTTTGGCGGCAAGAAAAAAGAAGACAAGGAAGATACGGTTACACAAATGTAAATTGTTCTGGCCATTCATGTTTCACAGAGGGTTCTGGCCTATGGCCGGCACCCTCTCCCTACCCAACTCAAAAATTAATTCCCATTTTAAAAATCAACACCAGAGATGGTTGAGAAATACCAAAAACCCTCAGCGTAAGGCTCAATGACAGGTTGTTGGCCGCTTGATTTTTATCAATTGAAATAGACGAAAGAAGATAGGCGAGATACTTATTACGTAGATCCAGCTGGCTTCGATTAGCTGGTACTAATGCAAACCAAGCATTAACAAGAAAGAGTGCAAAGGCGAAAAATTTAATTGTGCGGTGAACCCTGTTAACGCTCTTATATCACCTACATCAACTCGGCAGGCACCGCACTATCCTAAGACTATTGGTTAATTGTTTTTTAACTAGGCATCAAAGTCGTAATCCATTAATTCTCGACTTAAGCGTCTTTCCTCCAGTTTATCCTCAACCATGCGACGAGCATCCCGTGGCGGCTGAGATGTAGCTTGCCTTAGTACTTCATTTGCAATTTGTGGAATATCCACATCATCAAAAACCATGTGCTTTTCGTTTACGTTAACACCCATACGAAACTCCATAATCTTGATCCGTGAAAGCAGAAACATCCTTATCGCACTTTACGGTGCATTGGCAGATTAGCGATGCCAAACAATCCTGGTCAAGCAGAAATTTACAAGACAACTATGACAGGTTTACTGCAGAATATTTTAAAATTTCGTCATGCAAAATCATCCGCGAATTAACCCATTAAATGTTACAAAGCTAACAAGATAAGTTGAGAAAATTACCAAGAATTGCCGAAAGTGAAAGAGAAGAGATACGGCGGGAAGTGCAGTAACCCTGTCGCCATCATGTTACTTCAAGTGACAAGGTTCAAATTTTTAGCGGTTTCTGGAAAAGTAAGGGGACACTCTCAGATAGACAGAGAAGATAAACACGACATGACATTTGTCCTCGTAGCAGATAGAATGGCCGCCCTTCGCAACCAACTGCGATCTGCCCCCGTCGGTTAACAGGATAAACCACGGACCTCCTAAGTCCGGACTGGTGGTTCGAGTCCACCCGGGGGCGCCATTAATCACTCCCCCGCAACGCATCAGCTTTACTTCAGCACTTCTGTCAGCTTATGAAACCAGTGCTTTAGCTGAATGCATAAAAAGCGCCAGAAAAAGCCCCGCCAGAAGAAGGCCACCCCAAAACATCCTAGCAGAGCGGTTTATATTCCTGCCTCGCTTCGCCTCTTCCCTCGCCGTCTTCGTCATAACTCAACTCCCTTTGTTACGCACTATCGGGCAACAATAGCAGCTCCTCCTTAAAACAGCACGCTTAGAGGCCTCCCCAAGCCCCTCTCCCAAACAAGCAGAGCCCGGGCTGAGCCGGGCTTGTATCACCTTAGTTAGCTGATAGGCGCTACTGTTTCTGCTTTTGCTTCTGCATATTATTGTTACCGCTGCCATCATTAGTGCCATTGGGGGTTGTGCCTGGATTCGTAGTGCCATTCGGGCTGGTACCTGTATTATTAGTACCGCTACCACCCTGCATATTCATCATCTTATTATCAGACTTGTCCTTGCCGTGATGACGCCCCATTTTATGCCATTCATCCTTAAACTTGGCCCAAAAAGACTCCTTCGGCGCCTTGGTACAAGCCGTAATAATCATCGGTGTCACCTTTTCAGTGCCATCGATATCCAACATATCACCCTCTTCCTTACCACGCTTTGAGTAAGCTGAAGCCCAGTACACCGCCTTTGGCTTAAATTCATCGTCAATAGCCAGGAAGTCGGCACAGGTCCAGTCCTTTGCTGGCTTCTTGGGGTGTTTGTCTGCCAGGGCAGCAGAAGCAGCAAGACTGGCAATTACCAAGGGAAGGATGTAATGCGTGCTTTTCACAATAAAATCTCCAAGGTTTTCAGGGGCATTACCCCGTGAATTGACAGCAGGTAATATGCAATCCGCTCGCTTCCCAGGAGCTAACCAAGCCGATACCGGCTGGTCACTTTGGGCTGTGCGCAATATAGCGAGTTACTACCTTACAGGCCTCACTCCAGCTCCATGACAGCGGAAACACTAGCCAAGGCACCTCGTGAAAGACTACCTGACCCAATGAAAGGATAGACGCTTTTTTCATTTTTTGGCGTGCCATTCAAAAAACCGTCGGAAAATTCTCTTGATCTCTCAGCTACCTATTAACTATCTCTGCTCCCTCCCAATCATTTCCCTCTTGCTCTTTCCCAAGCAGGGAAATTCCAATCCAGATAAACCAGACGATCTGACTTACGCCAAATATTTCCTTAAAAATTTCCTCTGGATAAATAGTGGCAACACCTGCAGTACCAACGAGAAGGCCAACTAGATTCAGGTATCTTGAAAACACTCCCGCTCGCAAAGCGACTGAACTTATTATGAGTACCCAGAGGCCCCCCACTAACTCATTGCCCCCCCCCAGGCTTTCAACCATCAGGTAAATCACACCCCAAGCTTCAAAGGCCTTATCCGGACTGAGCTCCATCAATCCAATGGCATAGGCAAGCCCAATATTGGCAATCATACCGCTAGCAATCACCAATCCCACCCAGATTGCCCCAAACAGCGACGCCAAAATGGTGAGTCCAGCATTTTTATTTTTTAACTCTTCATATAAACCTACTACCAAACACCCCAACAAAACAGCAAAGACTAAATACATCAATGTGTATACAATATTAAAAAGTAATTGGCTTTCCTCCAAAAACCTCATCTTTTCAGCAGGGCTTCCGGCGGACGGGAAAGCCCAAAATAAACCAAAAAATATAAAAGCAGCGATATAGATTAGCCCCATACCTATGGCCGAAACTCCTGCAATTCCTTTCATGCCCCCTCCTCTAACTAAAAACTGATTTAAGGAATTACTTTACCAATTTATGATCCCTAACGGACCAAGAATATCTTCAATTATGCAGCCTTCAATAACCACTACCACAATCCCCAACGCACTAGAAGTTCAAGTGATCGCAGAACCTAGCCTTTTAGCCAAAGGTAGAAGGTGTCCCTTATCACTAGGCTGACATTAATGTCAGAATTCTTGGAGAACCACAAAGGGGCTTTTATTGATAGCCGTAATACCACTCGGATACAGCTACCAGCTACCAGCTACCAGCTACCAGCTACCAGCTACCAGCTACCAGCAAAAAAATAGCCAACCGAGAGAGTAAATGGGATATTGGAAATTTAAAAATAAGAAAGGGGTTCTATAGCAAAACAAGCAACCTTGAAGCAATATAATTTGATTACAAATTATCACACGCAACATAAGAAATTATTTCATAGCAAGCCAGCAAAAAGTGGCTTGCTATGAAGGATACCTCTCAATTTTTACTGAGCGAGCCTGTACTTTCTGGCAATAGCCCTGAACTGCTGCATATAAATGGTTCGAGCGGGCTGATAAGGAGGTAACCACTCATCAGGCCCTCGGCCATTCCGGATCAGGCCATGCCCTTTGCCAACCAACCAGGTGTTGGCCGGGTCTTCAGCAAAGACCCTACGTTGATTACTACTCCAGCCCCTACCGCCATGACGAAGAGCCCACGACTCAGGAACAACTGGCTCAACATCCAGATCGGAAGCCTGTTGGATAAACTTGCCGCTATAGGGATCCATCCACAAACCAGAGACCACCTTGCAGCCATCTCCTCCGCCCAGCCTGACTGGAGCCAGGGAAAGGCGGACTAACAACTTATGCCGATTGCTTTCACAATCCTCTGAGGCCTCCCCTTCTTTAGGCCCCACCAAATCGGATGGCGATTGCAATGTACCCTCATTGCAACCAACAATTACAAATATCAATACCATGCACATAAGACGTAAAAACATCAAAAAAACCCGAAAAAGCAACAACACTTCTAAACGTTTATTCTAATATGTATACAAGTTTCTGATAAGCCAACCCTCCAACAAAACCTAAAGTTGCAGTTAAAATATTCCACCACCCTCCATTACCCCACCCAAAACACCCTTGATGTAGTTAATCCTTCCACCAAACTTAATTACCTCAACTTCCCTCTCAGATAAGTCATTCCTTAACCATATCGTTTTATTCCGGCTAAGGTTCTTAAGCTCCAAATACGTATTGTCACCAGTGAGACTCGCAAGATCAAAAAACTGAAGCCTATCCCCCTCACCAAAAAACTGATAATCACTCTCATTTCCCATGGTCAATATCAATACTCCGTGATCAATAAGGTTTTTCCTATAGGGCAAAGTAACACTTTTAGCGATAACGCAACGAACACCTAAATAGCGCAAAGTAATTGCCGCATGTTCTCGTCCAGATCCGTACCCCAAATTGTGCCCCGCCACAAGAAATAGATCCTCTTCAATTCCTCTCGCTCGCTCATAAAAGGAATTATCAATTCTGGAAAAGGTATGGCGACTCAATTCTGGGATATTTGACCACATTGGCAATACCTCAGCACCAGCGGGAATAATGTCATCCGTAGTGACATTATCCTCTACTTTCAAAATAACCGGCCCATCAATCACGCTAAGCATCTTCTCCATAACTGGCAGCTTTTTAATGTTAGGCCCTTTTTTTAACTCCACTTTTACAGGAATTTCTTGCGGGGCCCCCATCAGCGGCCGCATATCCAACAAGGTTTCCGGCTCTTCATAAACGGGATATTCCATATCCATTTCTCTTGGGTCTGTAATTTTCCCAGTGAGCGCACTTACAGTAGCGGTTTCTGGGCTGCACAAATAAACCTGGTCCTCTTTGGTTCCTGAGCGGCCAGGGAAGTTGCGCGGTACCGTTCTGAGGCTATTATGGCCACTCGCCGGGGCCTGCCCCATCCCAATACAACCACCACAACCGGTATCATGTAAGCTAGCACCCGCCCCTATTAACCTCTCGAGATCACCGCTCTGGATCAGACCATGTAACACTTGGCGCGAGGAGGGGTTTATATCGAAAGACATATTATCTGGCACATGGCGACCACTCACTATTAATGCCGGTATAGAGAAGTCACGTAATCCGGGGTTTGCAGAAGACCCAATATAGCTCTGGGAGACTGGTCTGCCGCTAACTTCTTTAACTTTCACCACCTTATCTGGTCGCGAAGGGCAAGCAATCATTGGCTCAAGCTCGGATAGATTAATAAAGGCCTCTTCATCATAAGTAGCACCTTCATCAGCGCTCAGCTCCGTAAAATCTTCCTCTCTAGACTGCTGGCGAAGAAAAAACCTAACCTGATCATCAGCCGGGAAAACACTGGTTATAGCCCCCATCTCATGCCCCATATTGGCAATAACATGCCGATCCATAGCAGTTAGGTTTTTTAATCCGGGTCCGTGATATTCAACAATCTTATTCCAACAGCCACTAGCGGTGTATCTACGTAAAAGCTCCAAAATAATATCTTTTGCACTTACCCATGACTGCAGATTACCCTCCAAATACACCCCTAAAACTTTCGGCATGACCAAGGTGAGTGGACACCCTATCATCGCCAAAGCAATCTCAATTCCCCCTGCGCCCATTGCCAGCATGGAAAGTGAACCTGCAGCACAGGTATGACTATCAGCTCCAAGCATTGTTTTGCCAGGAATTCCAAAACAAGACATATGTACAGGGTGACTAATTCCGTTTCCGGGGCGCGAATACCAAAGTCCAAATTTTCGACAGGCGCTCTCCAGGAAAACATGATCATCCCCATTTCTGTGGTCTGCCTTTAGAAGGTTATGATCTACATACTGCGCACAAAGCTCAGCTTTTACAGATCTAGCCCCCAGAGCCTCAAGCTCTAACATGACCAATGTACCCGTGGCATCCTCACTGAGAACCTGATCAATTTTGAGCTGCAAAACCTCCCCTGGAACCATTTTTCCACTAATCAAATGACTCTCAATCAACTTTTCAGCAAGATTTAACCTGCTCAAACCACTACCCGCTTCCGAGAAGACTAATTGGAAATAACAAAAGTACTCTAATTAGATATTAATCTGCTTGAATAGAAATTAGCAGTTCTGGATAAAATTAAGTAAAAGGCGAGCCTCTAATGATATTTAAAAGATAAGCCATGTGAAATTTTTTAAATTCAAATTACAAATATAACAACCCATTCAGCGGCTATTATCTAGAACCAGAATCCAATAAATGGGCATTACAAGCACAAAATAATTTACAGCTTCACCCAATCAAAACAATCAGTATTCATCAACGAAATCAGAAATAGAAAACCATTGCAATACCGTACTTAAATATTTAAAACCATAAAATTATAAAAAAAGTCTCAACAAACCTCCACTTCCTAACTTAAGAAAAAGATCATTATTCTATTTAACCTTAAGAAGAAGGCTTATAAAGAACCAAACCCCAAGAAGAACAAGCGTTCAACTACTGGCCAACAATCAGTTTGAAAGAGCCTGAAAATCAATGTTATAAAAAAACTTTATATAGGCTTACCAGCCGGCCAGTAAAGGGCAAAAAGAAAGTATCCAACACAATCTCGGCATCCAAATCAAAAGCCAAGTGCAACCCCTACATCCTCATCGAACATACAACCACTATTGCATACTTAACCATACACAAGACATTCCTCTAACAGAAGTAGATTGCCGTTTATCCAGCCACGTAATGGTATCTGGATACACTTCTGCTACTATTGGCTGGAATAGTACAAAACTATCATTTGATGATCATAAGAAACTTCTTTACCCTAGATTTCCACACACATTTAACCAGTGTCTCAATTTTTAACTTAACGAGGATTTTAATATTGAAATATTTGCAGCTTACTAGCTTTACTCTGATGCTACTTTTAATGGGATGTTCATCAGAAAATTCTGGAGATCCTAGCCCTGGTGTAGGCTCAGATAAGGATAAGCATGGATGTATAGCTTCAGCTGGCTACCTTTGGTGCGCAAAAACAAACGCGTGTGAACGCCCATGGGAGCTGGCAGAAAAAGCTGGTTTTCCAAACACCTCAGATGATTTTGAAGAGTATTGTGGTAAGTAAGAGTGACAGTAAAATATGCGCTGACCCTCAATGCCACGCCAAGACTTATTTCTTTAATCCCTCAAGCTACCAACCAAGACAAATACCTCTGCTGAGGTAAGCAGGTGAGGTAACAAACCTGCTGTAGCCTCTACATCTATTGGGAGTTTCACACTCACAGGAATCGGCTTGTACTATTTGCCAGCCTGCCCATTCTGGAACTGAGCCACCCAATGAATGATTGTGAGGCCAGACTAAACAAGCTGTAGCGTCTGGAGGGTAGCACTCTGTATATTCCTGAATGATAGAATTGCCGTTGTACTGCATGTTCTTTACGGTCTCATAGCTATAGTTCGAAAGAGGCTCTCCGCTAAGTTGGCATCAGCTAAATTCTTACCCTTTTTTGACTCAAAAAGTTCGGGATGCTTATTCTTCCAATTGTTGATTGTTTGCTGTGTTGCCTCAAAGAATTCGCCTAGCTCTTTGTCAGCCAAAACCAACTCACTGAGCTTTGTGGCCTGCTCAATCAACCGCTCCAGCTTGCTATCAATGCGCTGGAGCCTGGTTTGAATGTCGCCCTTAAACTCGACTATGTGTTTTTGCCCCAGAACGTGCATAGCTGATTCATGCTGAATTGCCTGGGTGTTGGCGGTTATCCCTTTCTCAACATCAGAACCCTATATGAAAAAACCAGCCACCAATAAGATAATGCTGGCAATTTGGGTAATAGATATGCTTTTGCTAAGATGCCAACATTCTGCTGCTTGGGTCATAGGCTTTACCAAGCAGAATTAATTTTCTACGAAATTTGATTGATAGAAGGTATGCTTTGAGAGCAAAAGGGGCTTCGATTACAGGTCTTTGGTACCCATATTTCGACAGCCCTCGCTTTAAAAAAAGTCCAAAATCTAAAAATTCATGTCCAAAACTTAAAACCAGCCAAGCGATATCCAAGTAGATTGTTCATGTTAGAGCAAGGTTATTTAGTTAGTATAAAAGTCTACTCATGCCACCTAGTGGTGCTTTTACAAGGAGAATCACTATGCCATTCGCTGAACCATGGAGAAGATACTGTTCTGGAGACTTTTTTTATGGGTTTTCGGGAAGTAGAGCGAGGCTAATTCAACAGCTAACGCAAAGAACCATGCAGGATTTTGCCAGCAAAAACACGGTCGCATGGCTTGATCAATTACTAACCGGCACTGCTGTACACGATTGTAATTACTTAAATGAAGACTTTAATAATTTCTGTCGTAGTAAAGAGAAATATAAATGTGTTGTATCAGATGATTCCAGTACAGAGCCACCCCAAACAGGGGAGGAATCTGAAGACAACAAAAGGTTCAGAAGAAAGAGTAAAGCTGGAATCGAGTTCTTAGTAAAACACCATCACTTCATACATTTTGCAATAGACTATGATATGGATTGGAATGCCGTAATTACCAAACCAGGACAAGGTGAAGGTTTAGTAGAAGCAAAATTTCCATTTGAAAGAAAAACAATGTATCAGTATGACTTCGGTAATGGTTTAAAAAACCGTGTAATTACATATGCAGAAATTAGATTTATCTATAGAAACAGGAATGACACAGATTTCATGAAACGAATACAGTTTTGGTATCAAGATGCCGCTAACTCTGATAGCGCGTTCAGTCCTGAAGCCCCTCCTTGGGAAAGATACCCTGAAATCTGGGAAAACTATAAACCAAAAAGTGAAGCTTGATTAACTGACAACCCTTAAAAATTACTATCTATAGTTTGTCCGTCTGAACACCATGCGTTTTATCATATGAACGCATGGCACCCATTCCGAGCATGGCCGCTATCATCGAGAACGGCGCACCAGTTTCCAGCACTAGCGGTGGAGTCACCCCTGTAAGTATTGAACCCTTAGCACTGTAGTGGGCCCAGACCCAACATAGCAATGGATATAAAACAAACTGATAAGCGAAAGCCAAACCCCAACCCATCCAATCCAGAGACGCCAGCCAGCGACAAATATGCTTTTATGCTGAGCTTCGGCTTTGTTGACCTCCAGCTGTCCGAGAAGCAATTGAATTTGAGTATTTAGCTCTACCAAGCTGCCCCTTTGCTTGAGTTCCTCCAGCTTCTGTACTTCCCCAGCACATTTAACCGGGTCAGGCCAACTGCGCTCAATAGCCATTGTGCCTGCATCAAAAATTGCTGTTAGTGGATCGTAACTCCACTCTGTAAGGCTGGTGCGCTCGCCTGGCATAGATTCAAGGTCATCCAGGTGAAGGAATCGCCCTTTGAATACCCCCTTCTACTTTAACCCTATACCTGTGAAGTCTTCCTGTTGGGCTATTTGGATTAACCAGCAGGCTCTTCCTAAAGCCACCTGCACATCGACAGCCTGCCCGGCAGCATGAGTCATGGTGGCATTAACACGGGCGTTGTGTGCGGGGCAGCAGCAACCGGAATTAATGACTATTGGCTTGCCATGGCACTCCCTGACTTTAATCAGGCGATTGAGCGTTTCATCTTGAAATGGTTTTTGCCACAACAACAACAGGCGAACTCCGGCTCTGTGAAGTAGTTTTTTGGGGACATTGGCAGCCTCAAATTTTAGGCATAAAAAAACCGGCTGGGGGGCCGGCTTAAGAAAGGATGAACGGTCGCTGCATGAAAACCAGAGCAGCTATGGGTATAGTAACCCCCGCCAACATACACTGTCAATATATACAACTGTATATATACACAGCCATATGCACTGACTTAAGTTTCAACTCGCCAAACTGGAACAAAAAACCCCGCATTCAGGGAATTTCTGGACATTTAGCTAAGGAATTTCGTACTTATCCCAGTATGGGGCTTCTATATAGCTCTGACAAAGGGAGTGAGCGGTAAAAGCCAGTACCCCACCCTCTAAAAACGCCTCCAGCTGGAAACTAAAAGAGTGATTACCAATATCTGAAACAGAAACCTGGATGTCTAGCTCCTGATCCCAGGTCACGGGGGTCAGAAACTCCAGATTGAATGCTCTCACTGGCGTCATAAAACCCAGCTGTTTCATTTTAGAAATAGCTGGCCCTTCAAGGAGTACTGCCATAGCATCATGAGTTGCCTCCAGAGCAAAGTCGGAATATCTTGGGGTATATACAATACCTGCGGGATCGCAATCGCCGAACAACACCTTGCGTTTAACGGTAATCATTTAACCAGTCCTTTAATTCTTATGCAGCGCAACGATTGTATGGCAAGGCATCGACTCTATTCCCGCCAAATAAGATAACAAAATCCATCAGGCTTTAGGCGGTATTTACTCGATATTTAACCACTAGTTATCGACAAAAGAGTCACTTCCGGTGGAACCAGGAATCGCACGGGAAAAATACTCGTCCCTACTCCTGGGCTTACATACAGATTTTTACCATCTTCATCGATGTGACCAATCGCATATCGCTGCCCGTAATGAGAGGGAACTATCGGGCGCCCAATAAATGGCAGGTAAACCTGTCCTCCGTGGGTATGCCCAGCAATAGTCAGTGAGATATGCTTCGGTAATTCGGGAAATATATCGGGATTGTGCGTGAAAGCCAAAATGCTCTCAGAACTATCAATGCCATCCATCGCTTGTGCAATATCATGCGGCCCCTCCCAAAAATCACTGATCCCCACCAGGCGTAATTTACAAGCGCCACTATTCAGCTTTGCTGATCGGTCTTCGAGTACCGTAATCCCTCGATCAGCGAATGCCTTCTCTACCCGCTTGGCATCAAGCCACCAGTCGTGATTTCCCAACACTGCGAAAACGCCCATGGGCGCTTTCAACTCCTCCAGTATCTCGGCAACCTCTTCGGTAAAACAAAAGAGCCACCTGCAACACCTTGAATAACAAAATCACCTGGTAACAAAATCAAATCAGGCAAACTCGCATTTACTTCATCAACTAACCACCGAAGGCTATCGGTCCCTTTATACGGGGGAAGGTTTCGGGAGCCCACATGTAAATCTGCAAGGATGGCCACCTTCTTGTTATTACAGGCTTCTGGCCAGGAGCCGATCGTTATCGCCTGCTCTCGGATTCTGAAACTATTTGGCTCCGCAAAGAAAGCCCATATAGCGATGATTAGTCCAATAATAAAAAGTATCGCGGAAATGATACGACGTTTTCTCAAGAAATATACTCACTCAATTACCCAAACCTGGAACACTTCAGGCTACAGTAAAGTATCAACTATTTAGGGATACTCTGAAAAACCAGCCTTTATGGCTGTAAAACCAGACAATACACTCTCTGAAACGCTATATGGCCCTACTATTTCTCCGTTAACAGATCATCAATAAAATCATTCATCCGTTTTAGGGCCCATTCGTTCCTGCCGTAATTGATACGCTCCAGCGCACCGTTATTCATGGAGCATTGAACACCCTCTCCTAGCTCAAAGTCCTCATTCAACACCGCTACAGTAATATCATGGTTACGCTGCCAATGATCCCGCATGGTATCCCGCAACTCAGTCGGAACCAGTGTGGTAATATCGATGGCCGTTTTATCAACGGCCAGGGGCCTGAACTGCACCCAGTCAATATGCTGATGCTGAATCAGCAAGGCCGAGGTAGGAAACAATGAATACAGAGTATGACTGCATTCTCGCAGGGATTGTTGTTCGACAGGTTTCTCCACCACCGTAGCTAAAGCCTTGGTCGGCATTACCACCCGTAGATGAGGCCCCAGGACATCGATGACCGCAGTGTTGTTATAAAAATAAGGGCCAATACTCTCGCGGTGGGCATAGGAAAAATGGTAGGTTTCAATACCGCCTTCTGCCACTATTTTCCAGTTCGTGTTCCAAACCTTGCGATGTTGCGCAAACACAGAGAGCTGATCTAGCTGCAAGGCCGCTAGCGGCTGCGACACACCCTCCAGAGCTTCATCCAAGTCTGGAGCCGAAGCCCCATCAGGGCAAAGCCAAATGAACCCATGCTTTTCTTTAACAGGCAGTTCAAGCAGGCCATTGTCTGACTTATCAAGATCAGGAAAGCACTGCTGCTTACCAGGAACCGAGGCCAACCCGCCATCTGTAGTATATGACCAGGCATGATAGGGACAATTAATGCGTTTTGCCTGCCGGCTTTCTCCCTCCGCTAGTAGTGTGGCACCGCGATGACGACAGCTGTTGTGGAAGGCATGCCATTGGCCTGAAGCATCGCGACTGACAATCAAAGAGCCGAGTGGCGTCTCGACCGCTTTGAGGCTATTCGCTTCAATCAGTTCAGAAGTATGCACCAGAGGCCATGGCCAACGACGGTGAATCTGCGCCATCTCAAGTTCGAACACCTCTTTACTGCGGTATCGCCGTGTATCAGCGCTGGCCGTCTCATCCGCCAGGGTTGTCGTTTTATCTTGTATCAGTCCCCAGCATTGCTGGATAAGATCGAGCTCTGTTTGTCTGTCCATAATCTCCATCCCTTGCGTTATGGCAATCAAAACCTACCAACCGGTAAGTTTATTGACAGGCTACCTACCAATAGGTAAGGTGTCAAGCTGTCAACCCAGCCCATATTGAAGCTCAATGAAGACACGAGAAAAGTTACTGCTCAAGGCCGAAATTCTCTTTTCTGAGAGAGGTTTTTACGGAACCAGCATCAATGATGTCGCCGCAGAACTGACTATGAGCAAACAAGGGCTGCTGCACCACTTCCCCAGCAAAGAAAAACTCTATGCTGCGGTACTTGAATCCGCTGCTACCTATCTGGTTGAGAACCTGGACCCCAATATTGAGCATGAGCTAGCTCCCAGAGAACAGCTGTTGAAATTATTAAACGTACTGGCAGCACCCGACAAAAGAACCCACCGCGTTATTCTTCTTCTGATGCGAGAGCTGTTAGATAATAAAGAGCGCTCTGAACACGCCCATCAGTGGTTTCTAAAACCAGTTCTCGATCATCTAGAAGGACTGGTGAAAGCGGACCAGAAACTGGGACACTTTCAAGATATAAAGCCGCTTGCCTTTATCTACCAATTACTAGGGGCCGTTCAATATTTTTTGATATCTGAACCCACTTTGAAAAAGCTCTACCCTGCAAAAACCTTCAAGATGCTGAAAAAGCAGCACTTGATCGAACTGGAAAGATTGATCACGAGCGCTTACTAATGACGACAAAAGGCTATACTGCCTCTATGTAGGGTAAGGGCAAGAGAAGCAGCAGCCTATGCTAGGCGGTAACGCTGAGCTTCCCTCATTGCGATAACATTCTGAAGCGCTATCAGCATCTGATTGATAAGGGCTTATTTCCATCATCTAGACGTATGCAGAACTTTGCACCTTCTAAACCTGTAGAAATCGATATCATCAAAGAAAAGCTCATCTATTCGCTGGGTAAATTTGTGATTAACTGGAAAGGTCTTATTGCCCTTAACTCCACCTCATGACTAGCTTAATATCACCGTCCTCCCTATAAAAAATCAGGAGCATCTTAGGGAATTTTAATATAAGAGATCTTAGCCATGAATCTCAGTAGATTAGTTTGCCGAAAATTTAACCCTTCAAACTTGGGAATCTGTTTTAGCACAGAATTCGAGATCGCTAAGCACACGCATGACTTCACAGTTGCCTGCAGCTTCCAGGTCGATACATTGATTTCGTAATTACTTCAAACTTTATCGAAGTTGTACCTGCAGACCCATTTGATCCTCAATATGGGGGATATGTTCATCAACCAGCTTATTGATTTCCAGGCGGTTCTCAATTGGCTGCACTTTGAGTTCGAACAGATGTCGAGTATCTTCCTATAGTATGCCCAATGAACGGCAGTGGCGAATGCAGTGTAATTACTCTAAATGAGCTCCAGAATAAAGTTATAAATTATCTCTGGTCCGCACAAGTTCCGGCAACGAGTCCACCTGATCGTAGTAACGCACAGTCTCCACTTCGTAAGCGATCTTACCAGATCGTAGGTGAGAGTTGTATTTAGAGTACTGGGATAGCACCGCTGAATGCCTGGTCATGGAAGGCTTAAAGGGTTGCGCCATCAACAGATAAATATGACTACTCAACAGACGTCCGCCTTCTTGCGGGCAGCATCGCCATATCATGCGGCTGCGGCCATCCCAGCTTTCTCAAGTTGGATATTCCAGGGTAGCAGTGCCTCATAATCCTCAACGGATTGGCAGTGAGGAATCTGCTTAAGCACCTCCACATAATACTTGTATGGGTCAAGGCCGTGGTGTTTAGCAGTGCGAATCAAACTGAAGTGCAGGCACAGTGCTTTTGCGCCATTGACCGAGGATGCAAACAGGAAGTTCTTTCGAGCCATGACAAAGGGCTTGATTTCCTGTTCAGTCAAATTGTTGTCGATTTCTAAGCGACCATCGCTGAGGAATGCACATAGCCCATTCCAATACTTCAGGCAGTAATTCATTGCCTTGCCCAGCGGGGATTTAGGTAGCACCTGCGGATAGTGCTCATCCAGCCAGCACTTAAAGGCAGTCATAATCGGCCTGGACTCCTCTTGTCGCAAATTGTGTCGCTGCTTTATGGTCAGCTGATTCTCTTTGGCTTTCCTCTCAACCCGATAGAGCTTCTTATAAAACTGCATTGCCCGTTTTGCTAGCCCGTCCCCTTGCGCCGCCCTCGCTATGGGTTCAAATTTTCTCCGGGCATGTGCATTGCAGTGATTTGGGTATACAGCTGTCTGTTCAAATAACAACTCAAAAAATGGATCAGCATCGCAATGTAGCGTGCCTCGAAAGCCGGCAAACCAGTCATTCACAAAATCTTTGTGATCAACGGCATTATATTCATAGAGGATCGCTTCCTTTCCTGGAGGACCACCTCGGAAACAGTAGGCATAAGATTTTCGGCTTGCTGGCCGGCCAGGTTCATTAAGAACCTGCAATGATGTGGCATCCAAAGCTCCAATATCGTAGCCAATGACGCCGTCTTTTAGCAAATTGATCAGTGGTTGTAGAGGCGTAGCACAATCGATAACAGTACGAGCCATGGCTTGACGTGGAAAGCTAAAGCCGGCACGGGTCTCAAACTGTTTTTCCAGGTGATAGAACGGCTGTCGATCATCAAGCTTGCTGGCTATGAGGTGGGCTAGAACGGATTCGGTAAACTTACCCTTGGGTAGGATATGCTTTGGCTTGGGAGCTATAACTATTTGGTCTGCACAGCCCTTGGGGCAGGCAACCTTCTCCCTCAACTCGACAATCACCTCATATACCGGGGGTATGTAGTTCAAGCGCTCATGGCGCTCGTAATCAACCAGATTCTTTTGGCAGCCACATGCACAGGTTTTATCCTGCTCTGAGACAGGAATTACCACCTCTATTCTTGGAAAGTGTTCGGCAAAGGACTTCTTTGTTTTTTTATGACGCTTGTGTGCCGCAATACTAACCACATCGTCCAGGTCTTTGTCGCCATCAGCATCATTTTCCTCTAAGGAACTTTCATCTCGAGCTTCTGAACTTTCGAATAGCAATCCCTGGGGATCATCAGGGTCTTCGTATCGCTCAGAGCGCCGACCAAAGAGAGAACGTTGCAGTTGTTTGAATTGAAACAATAGCTGATTGTAAGCCTTTTCAAACTGCTCGCACCGTTGGAGTGAGAGTTTGAGTTCACATGTAAGCTGTTCAACCTGGCACTGTAGCGTATCATCGGTAGCCATTGGGTTTTCCGATGTTAATTTATGTGTGGATTATACCATGGGGTACTATTTTCCAGGCTCTATACGTATCAATAAAAGCGGGAAAAATAGAGTTTTTCTGGTTCTTCTTGCTGAGTAAAATCCAACCCGGAAAGCAGCCACTGTAGCTGTGAAATCGATAACTCTATTGCGTCATTTGAAATGCCAGGAAAGATAAACCTCGACTGTTCATTTCGCTTATACAGGAGCCAGAATCCATTATCTTCCCAGTAGAGCATACGAATTTTATCTGCCTTTTTATTGCGAAAGACAAAGAGATGACTGGATGTCGGATCTTTGTGTAACGTATCAGCCACTAGGAGTACGATGCCATCAATCTGCTTGCGAAAATCGATCGGCTGACGGTAAAACCAGACTTTGCTGTTAAACGGTAGCCACATCGTATTTACAGGTCCATAAGGCCAGGAATTTGTGCCAACAATACCGGGCTATTGATCACCAGCTTTATGCCATTTGGGAACTCCAATATACCCAGGTTTCCCGCAGAGGCTACAGAGGGCTTGATATCCACGGGAACAAAGTCTGGGATATCAGACACCGAAGTTTGTTCGGATAGCTTGCGGTACCAGTAGAGGAACTGGCTGTAGTTTAGGCTGTGCTTACGAGTATAGGCGCGCTTGGATTGAGAGCTTTTCTCGTAGGCCCTGACATGACTTTGCCACTGCTGCTGATTCATGGGGCTTCCCTCCGAAGTTGATGGAGGGGGGATCATGCCAGTCAGTCAAAGCAAGTTAAATAATGTGGTTCATGTACCGCTTACCAAAGAGAAAGTCAAAGGTTTTCTACTTGCCAATATGGCACCACATTAACTTTTATTGCTTATTTAACTGCCAGCATAGGTTTACCGCTTGACATATTAACTTCGCCTCACATTAAATTTTACATCGCCGCCTAATCAAAAAATGGAGAGGACCAATGAGGGTCTACCCGATAATTTTTGCATTAATAGTTAACTTATTTTCTTCAAGTAATACATCCGCCAATAAAAGCATGGATAACGTATTAGAGGATTCGAATTATAATTCGCTTAAATCCGTATCCGAACGTTCAATAGCCAATGAAAATATTTCTCGCTCAGACTTAGTTCAACTCACAAATAGAGCGCAGTTTCAAGTAGAAGAATCTAACGCATCCATACAGGCAGATTTATCTGTTGATAGTCAATCAGTAAGATTTATTACGGAAAAATCTCAGAGTAATCCAGACTTTCTTAACATAACCATCAGGGTTGTTAGCGCGAACTACAGCATAGAGTTAGATCTCGAAAACTCCGAGTATGTAGTGTCTGGTTATGGCTCAAAACTTGGTATTGAAGGAAAACTGCTTATTGCCGCTCTAGCTTGGAAAATGGAAGAGAATAACTGGCATATATCCGAAAACTTATACAAATCCAAATCATACAGGATCGCCAACTGGTTCTCTGAAATGCCAGCAGGAATGATAATGCATACTATTGATTCAAGAACCAAGCCAGAGAAGGGCGAACCAGACTCTAATAATAGACAATCCATTGTACCCCAAATATAAGTTTTAGTCCTTTGACCTTACCTCCCAACTTCAGGGAAAGCAGCTAAATCCCCACAACTGCCATCTTTAAGTCCGACAATACCTCTATACAAACTTGGTGATTCCCCGGCTATTCTTTAATCGCCAGGGTGATAACAAAAAACTGCTGCTTCTGGATTATCACTGCAGTGCGGGTGTAGAGTTTGAACGCTATATCAGTTGCATATCACAGGCCTTCCAGCGTGGAAGTATTCAGGATGGGCACCGACTTCTTGCTCCTGGCCGGCCACTAAGAGAACTAGCTTAAGCTCTTAGGCGGACTGTATAAGCGGGACCTTTTTTGATTTGTGGATCTCTACCAGATAAACCCTTTCAGCCTCTATATGAACGTTCAGTGCTATCTTCCGGCGTAACTCGTAGAGCGGTTTCTATTGCTTTTCCATGCGCTCTACCTTTATTGCTTGACAACCTACATTGCCTAGCATGTCAGCGATTGGTATGCCACGAGAACAACAATTACCCAAATACTTGGCGCTGTCGCTTGCAGCCCCAATGCGCAATATACAGAGGGAATTACATTTATTTGTGGCATGAGCAATAAAAATTACTATGGTGAGGGATATGTAATGGTATCAACCTTAATATCTAGAAAATCTCACAGCATACCTCGCAGACATAAAGTCGAAGGACCTACAGGTTATAAGCGCAACAGCATTTACCGAATGATTAAAGAGGGCAGCTATCCTCATCAGCGACAAATAGACCCAGAAGCCGTGGGCTGCAAAAGCCAGGAAATCAAGATTTAATAGCAGAACATAATGCGAGGTCGAAGCCGAGCTGCTCTCTATCTACGGCCATCATTGAATAATTGCCTGTTAAAGAGCAAAGCGGAGGCCTGACAGGGAACTGAAGATTATTGAAACGAAAAAGCCCGGCATCAGCCGGGCTTTAAAATATGGCGGTGAGGGAGGGATTCGAACCCTCGATGCCTTTCGACATACACACTTTCCAGGCGTGCTCCTTCGGCCACTCGGACACCTCACCAAATTGTCACCCTCCGCGAGGGTAATCCTCTTTTTAGAGGAGCTCTCTCTTTAGCAAAATCTTCAAGGAAATCAGGAAGATAGCTGCTGTCTCATCGAGAGAGCGCGCACTTTACCCAAATGCTTCCGGTTGTGCAAGTACTAATTTGCTTTCCACTGTGAAAAAAAATCATCCACTTGTAAATCCGGTGCCTGGCGTGCCGCTTTATCGGGGGTTCCACAGTAGATAAACCCATCAATACGTTCATTTTCAGCCAAACCCAAACCTTGGGCAACCTGGGGATTATTGGCTAATGGTCCGGTGCGCCAGTAAACACCCACCCCCTCGGCATAAGCGGCTGTGAGCATTGCCTGCACCGCCCCTGCTGTGGACATATGTTGCTCCAGATGGGGAACCTTGGGGTGTTCCTGTAACCGTGTAATTGCCACAATAATCAAGGGGGCGCGCAGGGGCATCGCCAAGGTGCGTTGACGCTGAGCTTCAGTTAGAGGAACACCTTCAGACTGCTCAGCCGCTTTTAGAAATATTTCCCCTAGGCGCTCGCGCTCTTGGCCCTCTACCATTAGAAACCGCCAGGGGCGTAGGCAGGCGTGATCCGCTGCACGCAGTGCTGCGCGAAAGATATTTTGCCGCTGCTGCTCATTGGGTGCAGGCTCGACCAGCTTGCCCGTTGAAACTCTATTATGCAGGGCGGTCAGGGCATCCATCGTTCTCTCCATTTACTGACTGAGCGCTGAGTGTACCCTAACCCATCTGCGCAGCGCATACGTACGCCCCACATAAAAACCCTGTACAGGCATCGGTTTTTTAGCAATCTGGCTTTTGTAGGAGTACACTTCGCCCAGTAAATCACTGCGCAACCACTCGCTCCCAGAACTTTCCGGGACCAATCTGTGGCCTGCCTGCGGTTTGTTTATTACTGCTTAACGGACAAAAAGATAACCACAAATGCAGGACCAGCTTGAGGGGAACAAAGGGCGAAATATCAGCCCGCATTACTCGACTTATTTTCGCTGCCTAATTCTTTTTGCGGCTGCGGGAACCCTGGTAACTGCAATCGAGTGGTCATCTTCTTGGCAACCGGACAAACTGCTCAATGTTGGTGCTGCGGCTTTTATGCTGGTTTATTGCACTTTTGCTCAATTCATACTCTACAGATCCCGCGATAAGAAGGCTTATAAAACCCGTCGCATCCTGAGATTTTCCGATACCGTATTGGTAGGCATTACCGTTGCCCTGGCTAATTTCAGCATGCTGCCATCTCTGTTATTCATTACGATGGTTCAACTCAATGCGCTTTCCCTGGGAGGGGGGCGCCAGTGGTTTGAGCACAACACCGGCCTTTTAGTCGGCGTGGTACTGGGTTACCTGATGCACAGGCCGGCATTATTGATTAACGCCGACCTCACCATAAGCACCATGAGCCTGATTGGTATCCTGGTCTACCTCTGTGCCTATGCCTTTTTTACTCACCGCCAGATTGGCAAGCTCAAGGAAGCCAACCACACCCTGGCAACAGAGCAGCGCGTAAGCAAGGTGCGCTCTTACAAACTCTCCAAGTATTTGCCACAACGCTTGTGGCGCTCCGTAACCACCGGCGATGAAGAAGCACTGACTACCCAGCGCAAGCTGCTTACGGTGTTCTTTTCCGATATCAAAGATTTCAGCCAGTTGACCGAAGAGCTCGAAGCGGAAACCTTTACCCTCCTACTCAACAACTACCTCTCGGAGATGGCCCGAATCGCTGGCCAGTATGGGGGCACCATCGACAAATTTATTGGCGATGCGGTGATGGTGGTCTTTGGGGATGATGAAAGTAAGGGCCCCAAATCCGACGCCCTGCGCTGTGTGGCTATGGCTTTGGCGATGCGCAAGCGGGTGCGGGAAATGAAGCAGGAGTGGTACAACAAAGGGATCTCACGCCCTTTGCAGGTGCGCATGGGCATTAACACTGGCTATTGCACCGTGGGTATCTTCGGCACAGCCAACTACCAGTCTTACACCGTAATGGGCACCCACGTGAACCTGGCTTCCCGCCTGGAAGGCGCTGCACAGCCGGGGGAAATCCTGATTAGCCACGAGACCTGGGCAATGATCAAGCACACTGTTATGTGCCGAGACAAAGGGCATATTACGGTGAAGGGCATCAGCACCCCGGTTAAAGTCTACCAAGTCACCGACTTGCGCAAGAATCTCGGCGGACAGCAGAGTTACCTGGAGGAGCACGCCCCAGGCTTTTCTATGCACCTAGACTTGGATAAGATTCGCAACTACGACAAGGTCAAGGTACTGCAATCCCTGGAAAAAGCCACAACCAGCCTTAAAAGCAAAGTGATTATCTGAGCTTAGGGACCCGTCACATTGTGGTATGCATTCTCATTGCCAGGTTCCCCATGATCCAGGCAGTCCCCAAGACAATAATCAGCAAAATCAGCGTTGAAAAAAGGATCAGAGCCAGGTTATCCCGCCCTTCCTTTTGCGTTGTCACATTCAAGAAGCATTTGAGCTGTACGGCCAATTGGGCCACCCCAAGCAAACCTACCAATATAAGTACACTCTTATATTCCTTACCCAGAGCCAGTACCGCCCAGAATGCAGCCAACGTAAACACAACCGACAGCACATACCCGGTAAGATAGGTGCGCAAATGTGCGGAAAAACCGGATTTTTCAGCCATAGACCCAGCCACCAAAATAAACTACTGAGAAAATCCCAATCCAAATCAAATCCAGGAAATGCCAGAACAGCGCCAACCGTAAAAAGCGCAACTTCACCAAATCAGTCATGCCCACTGTAAGTACCTGTGCGATCATGACCAGCATCCACAGGCAGCCAAAGCTGACATGTAAACCATGTAGGGGCACCAAACCAAAGAAGGCTGATAGATAGCCGCTGCGCTGGGGCGTCCCTCCCTTGGCTGCCATTTCAGAGAAATCGAGCAACTCAAGAGTTAAGAAGCCCAGCCCCAACAGTAAAGTCACCACCACCCAAAACAGGAAACCGCCCTGGCTGCGCTGGTGCTTCATGGTGATAGTGGCTATCCCCACAGTGAGACTGCTGGTGAGTAGCAACATGGTCTGCGCAAAAAGGCTGCCGAAATCAAATAGCTCCCTGGGACCAGGGCCGCCTGCGGTCGCACCAATCATGGTGATATAGATAGCGAAAACGACCCCGAAAAAAATCAGGTCGCTCATCATAAAAACCCAGAATCCAAAGATCACCATATCCGGGTCTTTATGAATGGCTCCAGGGCTCTCTCTCATCCCCTTATTTAGCGCTGATGAATTCCCGTTCATCGGTAACTAATGCTCCAACTTAGCGTAGCCATGGTTTTGCGGAGTATTTTCCAGATCCCTGCCCACCGGTTCGGTATTTTTCACTAGCGTCAGCCACTTCTCCGTATCCTGCTGTACCTGACTCGCCGGAATAATTTGCTCACTGTCCCAGCGGAAGGTAGAGGCGATTACCACAATGATAATGGCCAGAACAGAAATCAGGGCCAACCACCACATGTACCAGACCAATGCAAACATCAGGATGCCGCTCAGAGCGCATAGAATAAATCCCAAAGGGTTATTCTTGGGCATCTCTATATCCCGATAGACTTTTGGTGGTAAATAAGCACGCCCCTGCTCCTTAGCCTCATTAAATTCATCCCGGTCCGTTACCCTCGGCAGTTCCGCAAAATTGTAGGAAGGCGCAGGGGCTGGGATCGACCATTCCAGAGAGCGCCCATCCCAAGGGTCCCCCACAGGAACGCGATTTTTCTTGCGATCCCGTAAACTGACCAGCAACTGCAATACCAGGCTGATCAATGCGCATAACACCACCATGGCCCCAATAAAAGCCACCACCATGTAGGGTTTGAAAGTCAGATCCATATAGCTGAATGAGCGCCTTGGCATCCCCAGTAATCCTGCACCATAAAGGGGAAAGAAAGTGAGCATAAACCCGGCTACCCAAAGATATGCCGACCACTTACCCAAGCGCTCATCCAGGCGAAAACCAAACGCCTTGGGGAACCAGTAGTTATATCCGGCCAGCAAACCAAATAGCACTCCTGGAATTAGCACATTATGGAAGTGCGCCACCAAAAACAGGGTATTGTGTACTTGGAAATCTACCGTGGGGTTCGCCAGAATGACTCCAGACAATCCACCGATCACGAATAAAATCAAAAATCCGATGGCGTAAATCATTGGAGTGGTAAAGCGAATTCGCCCGCGATACATCGTCGCCATCCAATCGTAGACTTTGACCCCGGTTGGCACCGCGATCAGCATGGTGGCGATACCAAATACAATATTGATGGTGGGGCTCTGCCCCATGGTAAAGAAGTGATGAAGCCACACGGTAAAGCTCAATACGGCAATAGACATGGTGGCAATTACCAATGACTTGTAGCCATATAGGCGCTTGGCGGAGTAAGTGGAGAACACCTCAGAAAAAATACCGTAGGCCGGCAGTACCAACAAATAGACCTCCGGGTGTCCGAACAGCCAAAATAAATTGGCATAGTTCATCATATTGCCACCGAGATCATTGGTGAAAAAGTGAAAATCCAAATAGCGGTCGAAACCGAGCATTAACGCCGCAACACTGAGTGGCGGCATAGCAAAAATCATCAGGATGGAGGAACACAATACCGTCCAGCAAAACATGGGCATGCGGAAAAATTTCATGCCCGCAGCACGGCATTTTAAAATGGTGACGGTAAAGTTAATCCCCGTAAGAGTGGTACCGGCCCCTGAAAATACAATCGCCCACACCCAGTAGTCTGGTCCCACGCCGGGATTAAAGTCCGCCCCCGTATAAGGCGGGTAGGCAGACCAGCCCCCAGTAGAGAATTCCCCTACCACCAGCGAGACCATCAACAGAATCCCAGAAGACACGGTGACCGCCAGGCTAATCTGGTTAAGTACTGGGAAAGCAACATCGCGAGCACCAATCTGTAATGGCATTACAAAATTGACCAGACCCACAACAAAAGGCACGGCAACAAAGAAAATCATAATAGTGCCGTGGGTGCTAAATAGCTGAGCGAAGTGATCTGCGTAGAGAAAACCATCTGGGGCAGCAGCCTGCTGTGCCCGCATCACCATGCCTTCCAGTAGTCCTCTGGTCATCATCACCAGTGCAAAGACTATGTACATGATGCCAATTCTTTTATGGTCTGTGCTGGTCAGCCATTCAGACCATAAAGTGCCCCATACGCGAAACCAGGTCAGTAGAGCGAGGATGGCGATGGTGGCAAAAACAACAATGGCACCAGCGGTACTGGCCACCACCTCACTCACCGAAAAATCGGTAAACAGCTTGCTGAAAACGATAGAATCCCAGCCCAGCTTTCCCAGCCAGCCATAGTCGGTAATATTCATGGCTGCGCACCCTCTGTTTTATCCTCACCCTGACCAAACTTCACCGTGCCGGGCTGCTCTTCCATACTAAGGGGCTTGCCCGAGTGATATCGCATAACAATGCCTTGAAACAGCTCGGGATCGGCAATGGTAAAATAGAGGGCATTGCTGGGCATTTGAGGCGTGGCCAACTGCTTTTGCATCTCTTTGCGGGTACTTCTTTCAGCCAGGCGATTATAGGTCTGAGCATCCAGCTCAATCCCCCTGGCGCGGACCTGTGCCACCCAGGCCTGAAAATCCTCTTCACTTTTAATCAATACATCAAATTTCTGCTCAGTAAATCCCTTGCCGGTATATTGGGTGTTTTCACCCTGGGTTTTACCATTCTTAGTCGCAATAAAATTGAGTCGTGTGGTCATGCCCGGCATCACATAGATCTGCCCCGCTAACGCCGCAATCCAAAAAGACTGCATCACGGTATCGCTGGTTAAAATCATGGAGACCGGAGTGTGTACAGGAACAACCAGTTCACCTACTGTGGCAATTTTTAAGTCTGGGTAGATAAACAACCACTTCCAGTCCAGTCCCACCACTTGCACTTGGACAGGAGGAAATACGCCTTCTATTTCCTCATAGGGGTCCAGAGCAATAGTTGCGCGCCAAAGCATAAAAGAGAGAACAAAAATCACCATAAAGGGAACACCCCACATGACGACTTCCAAAGGGCCGTAAGACTCCCACTTGGGCGCATAAATACCTTTTCCCTTCTTACGGCGATACTTAAATAGAATGACTGGCACCAGAATAAACACGGGCAGCACCGCTACCATGGTAAGTGCTGTCGCCCAGAAAAAATGAGTTTTCTGTTCATGGGCAACGGGTCCCAAAGGCATCAGAAAACTTTCAGTGGCAGAGCTTGAAGAGGGAATCAAAAAAAGAAAAAGAAATGCGAAAAGAAGAAATACTAACCAGAAGGATCGGTACTCAATACATCCCCAGTAGCGAACCCAGTATTGCACAAACCTGACAGGGGCCAAGGTATTCCAATCCATTGCAATGCCTACCGACCTTAGGATTCAGCAGGCATTCCTATCAGATTACCCGCCACAAAAAATTCACCGTACACATAAACCACATCAGGTGCTCAGCACACTCTTCCGTACGGCTCTTCTCACCAGAATAGCTGAACAAATTATGTTTTAACTTCACCTACCCCTCAGGAGGAAATGGTTTGTGGTGACCAACTCCATAAAACGATGGCATCAGCGCCTAGAAAACACCATCCTTCATCATTTGTTGAATAACGGTTTCCACATATTCCAGGGCATCTCCCTCCCTGGGACGGCGAATTTCCCCCATCATATAGTTCGCCAGGAAACTTTCAGATTCCAGGGACCAATACACCTCTTCCGATGGCGCAAAATATAAACGGGTTTCGACAATGGCCACTTGAGAGTTGGAAACATTCCTATTCAGTTGTTTAAAGCTGATCAACTGTGTCACCAATAGCGTGTCAAATTGATATTCAGCCAGGACATCAGCCAGCTCCCCCATCGTGGGAACCTTGCCATCGGCCGCAACATCACTCCATGAGAGGGCATTCACGCCATAGCGGCCCAACTGCTCCACCCAAATACTCTCCACATAGATACCAACTATTGGGCGAGGAACCAAGGTAAAGGCCAGGACCAAAGTTTTTCCCAGCGAGCGCTCTGCAACCAGTGGCGAATGCCAAGTGTCAGTCACCACTGTTCTCGGTGAATTACAGGAGGTTAAAAAACCCCATAGCAAAATAAAGCGCAACATTATTGATATCGCACATTTGAAACCACTAGAACGAGATACGGCTGGTGAACTGGGTCCGCCAGACTGAACCATAGGCTCCATCTTTGTCCTCCCTGGTTCCATAAAGGGCCTCAACGCCAAACAGCCAATGCGGCGTCGGGGTCCAGGTCAGATTAATACTGCTGTATTGGGTTTGATAAAATGAGGAGCCCGGCTGGAAATCCAGGTTGTCCTGATGCACCAGCCCATAGGTTGCCACGGTATAGAGGCACGGGCTCCACCAGTGTTGATAAGCCAGATACCAACCCAGAGTTGGAATTGCCTCCAGCCGATTATTGACGAAGTCATAGCTCGCGTCGGGGGGCTCATCATCCAGAAGGCTTCCATAGCCATAGCCATAGCTAAAGGAGTAGGAGGCAAAATCCGGCGCAAGCCTACCGGGCATATCAATCACGCCACTTAAATTGATACCCCATCCGGTATCCGAAACGGCAGACTGTGGTTCCCCACTGCCACGCAGGTCCCGCAGGATAAAACTGCCCTGAAAGTTAATGCGGTCTGTTTGGGAAATAACCGCTACCACAAAGTCCGGCCAGCGAGACACTTCCAGTGCATTCTGAAAAACCCGATCAGTTGGCGCATCCAGGGAGACTTGCAGAGTGAGAGTTGGATCATATTTACGGCTCCAACGTGCAACCGGACGCATGAGCGCTAACAGTGAGTTGGGGCCTTCGTAATCCAGGGTGTTTGGTGAGGCGGTTAAATTACTGAACGTGGACCAGTCGAGGCCCAACCGTAAATCTCCGCCCAGCAAAATATCACTGACCTGGCCGTATGCTTTGCGCAGACGCAACAAAGGCTCACTGACGGTCGGATCCCGAAGGAAATCCATAGAAAATTCATTTTCGATTAAACGGCCGCCCCAGGGCGTTCTTGACTTGAGCACCAATCTCGATACCTGAACGGAAACATTAGTCTGGCCATCCTCACCCTCCGCTGCGGTTCTATTGCTGGTGACAATAGCACTGGTTGTGAACTCAGCCGGGCTGACAATGGCGCCGGTGTCATAGTTAGCATCCAGCTCGGCGAAGCCATTAATTTTTATTCGAGTGCGACTGCCGAGCACAGGGATAGACCCCGGCCAGTCGGTCGGTACACTGGAAATGATTTCTTCGATATCCGTCTGTTCCGGATGCTTTGGGTCTCCCCTGGCCCGAGGGGGCGGTAGGGAGCCAGGCGGGATATCTTTGCGTATGAGCTCTAATTGATCGCGCAAATCATCGAGCGCAACGCTATCCACAGGCTCACTGTATTCTCTCGATGGAGGAACTGACGGCATTGGTACTGCCGGAACTGGCGCAGCCGGGGAATTTTCTGGGGGCCTCGCCCTGCGCAGCTCCTCCACCTGTTGCCGCAAAGCCTCTAGATCAGCCTTTTGCTGTCGGATTTGCGCTTCCTGTGCCTCGAGTTGGCGCTGCTGCGCTTCGATCACCTTCATCAATTGATCGGCTTCAACATAAACCTGGGCATTGGCGGGAGTGGAGGAAATAATTTGGATGAAAACCACAAGCACAGCGGGTAGCGCTGGAGACTGTGTTTGGATTTCCATATCTAGGGGGCCTATGGATCTGTGTAAATCATTGGCGATACACCAATTGCAGCTTATTTACTTTTTATCGAGCCAAGAAAAGTGAATAGCCACTAATGTAACTGTACAGGCCCATCGATAGGCTACATCCAATACACCTGCACCCAAAAAGCTATCCAGGAAAGCTTAGCCCAAGAGGGAACAGCGCCACTTGTGACACAAGATTTAAGGCAGGAGTGTTTTAATGCTGTGGGATTTGACGATATTGGCCACAGAAATACCTGAGACCAATATCACCTGTATTAGCAATAATTTACTGACGGGCGAAGCGCGGCGGTAGAGGCTTCTCAATACGGGTGGAGCGCAGCGGGTTGATATCCAGCCCTCCCCTGCGGGTATAGCGGGCACAAACTGTTAACTCGGAAAAGTCCGCAAGGTTTTGCAGATCGCAAAAAATCCGCTCCACGCAGTGTTCATGAAAATCCTGATGCTCACGGAAGGAAATAATATAGGCCAATAGCGCTTCGCGCTGCAGCATCGGCCCCTTGTATTCCACCATTACCGTCGCCCAATCCGGCTGGCCGGTAACCGGGCAATTACTGCGCAGCAAGTGGCTGTAGAGAGTTTCAGTAACCTCCACACCAATCTCTTCCAGCGCCAGCAGTGTCGAGTCCGGCTGGTATTGCTCTACGGCAATATCCAGCTGGTCGAGACAGAACCCTTGCGGCCTCTGCACATCCAGGGAGATATCTTCCACCTCCAGCAGGGTCACTTCCACAGCCATACCCACCGCAGCGCTTAGATCCCGCACTAGGGTATCCTGAACCAGCTGCCAGGAATCAAAGCGGCTTTGGTTAAAGGAGTTTAAGTACAATTTGAAGGACTTGGACTCCACCATACAGGGGCTTTCCGCGGGAAAGCTGAAGCGCGCCACCGCCACTTGGGGTTTGCCTCTGGTATTGAGCCAGGAGAGCTCAAACCCCCACCACTCATCTTCCCCAAAAAATGGCAGGGCGCCAACGGACAGCCCCAGTTGGGCTCGGGAAATGGATCGCTGAATCGGGTGCAGTAGCTCTGGGTTATAGCTGGATTCGTAAACGGTTTCCCGACCCAGCGGGAGGTTCTGCCAATCTTCTCTGCTCATACTCAACCTCAGTGCCTCAATCGCTTGCCGTGACTCATCAGGTAAAGTCCCCAGCTGGCGAGAAGCGCAATAAAAACCAAGACCCCAACAAATGCCCAGGCCACATTAATGTCGGAAACACCCAGGATTCCATAGCGAAAGGAGTTCACCATATAGAGAATCGGGTTCAATTTCGACAATCCTTGCCAAAAGGGCGACAACAGATCGATGGAGTAGAAAACACCACCCAGATAGGTAAGCGGGGTCAAAACAAAAGTGGGAATAATCGATATGGCGTCAAAGCTGTTGGCATAAATCGCATTGATAAAACCCGCCAGAGAGAATAGCGCCGATGTGAGAAACACAATAGCGATGGTGACTCCCAGGTGTTCGACTCTGAGAGAAGTAAAAAACATCGCTACTAGAGTGACAATCAGGCCTACAACTAAGCCACGCGCAACACCGCCCAGTACATAGCCAGCCATCACCGCCCAATTTGGCGTAGGCGAGACCAACAGCTCCTCAACGCTACGCTGAAACTTAGCACTGTAAAAAGAGGACACGACATTGCCATAGGAGTTGGTGATCACTGACATCATAATCAGCCCAGGCACCACAAACTCCATATAAGGGTATCCGCCCATTTCCCCGATACGGCTGCCAATAAGAGAGCCAAAAATCACAAAGTACAACGTCATGGTGATCACCGGCGGCACCAGGGTCTGTGGCCAGATACGCATAAAGCGGCGCACCTCCCGGCGGAAAATGGTGCTGAAGGATATCCAGGTCAACTTACCGCTCACGAATCCAACCCCTCTTCTTTTTCCTCGGACAACATGGAAATAAACAATTCTTCCAGGCGGTTGGCACGATTGCGCATACTGGTCACGGTAACGCCCTGGGCCTTGAGCTCGACAAAGACCTCTGTCAGTGACTGCCCTTTTTCTACAGTGATTTCCAGGGAATGATTATCCAACAGGCAACATTTAAACCCGGTAAGCTCCGGTGCCTTACTTAGGTATTCGCTGCAGTCGAGAATAAATGTCTCGCGGTTGAGAGTCTTCAGCAGGGACTTGATAGAGGTATTCTCAACGATAACGCCCTTATCGATAATGGCGATATTGCGGCACAGGCTCTCCGCCTCCTCCAGGTAATGGGTAGTGAGAATAATGGTGGTACCCCGAGCGTTAATGTCCTCCAGGAAGCTCCACATGGAGCGACGCAGCTCGATATCCACCCCAGCAGTAGGCTCATCCAGAATCAGTAGTTTTGGCTCGTGAATCAGCGCCCGTGCAATCATCAGGCGGCGCTTCATCCCCCCAGACAGCATACGCGCCTGAGTGTGTCGCTTATCCCAAAGTCCCAACTGCTTCAGATATTGCTCTGTGCGCTCCTCTGCCAACTTGCGCGGCATTCCATAGAATCCCCCCTGAGTAGCCACAATATCGAAGACTTTTTCAAACTGACTGAAATTGAACTCCTGCGGCACCACGCCTAAAAGACGCTTGGCAGCGGCAAAATCACTGTCGATATCGACACCAAAAATCGACACGCTACCGGCAGTCTTGCGCACCAATGAGCAGATAATGCCAATAGTGGTGGACTTACCTGCACCATTGGGGCCCAGCAGAGCAAAGAAGTCCCCCGGCTGCACTTCGAAGCTGATCCCTTTCAGGGCCTGGAAGCCGCCTTCGTAGGTTTTTTGCAGGTTATGGATAGATAGCGCGGCGGTCATTGTGAATTCCTATGCTGAAGGCGCCATTCAACGTGCTTGCCCGAATAATTTCAACCGGCGGAAACACAGGGAAGCCCAAAGCCGCGGAGGCGGAATTCCAGGTGCACAGTCGCACTCCGGCAATACCAGTGCAAGTAATAAACTTAGAAGCAATATATCGGAAAATAAAAAAGCCGCTCGATTGAGCGGCTTTTTTATTTTGGAGCGGGAAACCGGGTTCGAACCGGCGACCTCAACCTTGGCAAGGTTGCGCTCTACCAACTGAGCTATTCCCGCGTTTTGTGTTGGCCCGGCAGCATTGCTGCCGGGCCGTATTGGCATCCCCAAGGGGAGTCGAACCCCTGTTACCGCCGTGAAAGGGCGGTGTCCTAGGCCTCTAGACGATGGGGACAGAAACTTTGCACTACAACCTCTTCGGTCCCGTGCTGCCACGCTGTCCATGGCTTTGCCACCTCGCGGTGACTTTACTTTTGAATGGGGCCAAAGATCCATCCAAAAATAAAATTGGAGCGGGAAACCGGGTTCGAACCGGCGACCTCAACCTTGGCAAGGTTGCGCTCTACCAACTGAGCTATTCCCGCAATTTGACCCGGTAGCATTGCTACCGGGTCGTATTGGCATCCCCAAGGGGAGTCGAACCCCTGTTACCGCCGTGAAAGGGCGGTGTCCTAGGCCTCTAGACGATGGGGACAGAAACTTGCACTTCGACCTTAAGGTCCGGTGCTGCCATGCTGTCCATGGCAATGCCACTGATTTCTCGGTGGCGTGCTTTGTGAGCTGACTAGAGATCATCTCGCAAAGCGGAAACTTGGAGCGGGAAACCGGGTTCGAACCGGCGACCTCAACCTTGGCAAGGTTGCGCTCTACCAACTGAGCTATTCCCGCGTGGCATCCCCAAGGGGAGTCGAACCCCTGTTACCGCCGTGAAAGGGCGGTGTCCTAGGCCTCTAGACGATGGGGACCCAGAAACCTTCTGTCGTTTCGCTGCGTTTTAAAGTGTAGCTCTGCGTCAGAAGTGGGGCGCATTCTATGTACCGTTCGGGATACTGTCAACACCCGAATTGAATTTTTTTTCTTTTATTGTCAGATACTTACCTAACACTGCCGGTTGCGGGAAGATAATTTAGGCGTCAGAGGGCTCTCCGTACTGCTCGCTGAGTACACGCAGGTGCAGCTCCTCAATAAACTCACGAATACGCTTTGCGTTGGCCCCTAGGTCACTGACTCCCACACGGGAACTGGAACGCACGTCCACCCGCGAGCCACCATCATCTTCCGGCCGTACTCGCACCACTATGTCGTCGGTAAAGCCTAACAGCAGGGTTCGGTCGGTTGCCTCGATATGCCCCTTCTCTGGTTCGTAAGACACAATCTTCCAGCCCAGTTTCTTGGCAACCTCCGCCGCCAGCTCAGTGGTGCGGGCTACAGACATATGGACATGCAGTGGATAGATGTCGGAATAGATATCGGTTTCACGCTGCAGGCTCGCCACAGGCTCGCCGCCGTATGCGGCACTATTGTCCCCAGGCTTACGCAAGTCGAGGACTGCTTGGTATGCCGGGGGGTTGCGGGTATCGGTAGTGATATCGTGGATTTTTGGCGCATTGAAATTATCTTTGCCCACCGTAATGAGGGGCACAGCTACTGGCAGCAGTCCCAGCAACGCAGCCCAAAGGGCATTGCTGCGCGCCTGGGGCCTGTGATTGCGCGACCCCCAGACAAACACCAGTAAACTCACCAGTGCGACAATCAGTGCCGCCCCACCCGCGTAGGTAAATATCATGAAGACCAATTCGAAGCGCAACAATCCGAAACGCAGTGCCATGCCTGCGAGCACAATAATCCCGAGTAGCCCCCACTGCACCCTGAGTAGCCAGCGACTCCAGTGTACTCTCCTCACTTGCCCTCCTCTTCGCCGTCTTCGTTGAACTCCTGGTCCAGCCTCACCGACAAGGAATTAACACAGTAGCGAAGGCCGGTTTCAGTAGGCCCATCATCGAACACATGCCCCAGATGACTGTCGCATTGACTGCAGCGAATCTCGATACGTTCCATACCAAAACTATTATCGGCTAGCTCTCGAATAATCCCCACGCTAAATTCCTCATCGAAGCTGGGCCAGCCACAGTAGCTCTGGAATTTTGCTCCCGCATCAAACAAAACCTCGCCACAACAGCGGCAGCGGTAGAGACCTTTGTCAAAAACATCCCAATATTCCCCGCTAAATGGCGCTTCTGTCCCCCCTTTGCGACAGACCTCAAACTCCTCATCTGTCAGCTGATCTCGCCAGTAGTTATCGTCTTTTGCTTTTGCCATACTGTCTCGTTCCGTTTTAATCGTTCTCGCAGGAGCGGTGACCGCCGCCAGTGGACATCCCGCCTATCGCGCAGCTCGCTCGCGGCTGAGGCTGCTCCTGCCAAGCTACAGGGCTGCCGCACCAACATGAAGGACATCCATAAATCTGAAAAACTGCACGGCGTCTGCTATGAGATTCGCGGCCCGGTGATGGAGCAAGCCCATCGCATGGAGGAGGAAGGCCACCGTATCCTCAAGCTGAATATCGGCAACCCCGCTCCCTTCGGCTTTAACGCCCCCGATGAAATCATCCAGGACGTCATCCACAATCTCTCCCAAGCCCAGGGCTATGTGGAGTCCAAGGGACTATTCGCCGCGCGCAAAGCTATTATGCAGGAGTGCCAGACCCTGGGTATCCAGGGAGTTGAAATTGATGACATCTATCTGGGCAATGGTGTCTCCGAGTTAATATCCATGGCCACCCAGGCACTGCTCAACAATGGCGATGAGCTGCTGCTGCCAATGCCCAACTACCCCCTATGGATGGCCGCTACCAATCTCGCTGGTGCCAACCCGGTACTCTACCGCTGTGACGAGGAATCCGGCTGGCTGCCCGATATTGAGGACATAAAAGCAAAAATCACGCCTCGCACCCGCGGCATTGTCGTGATCAACCCCAACAACCCCACCGGGGCTATTTATCCCAAGGCTTTGCTGGAAGAGATTGTAGAGGTGGCTCGCAGCCACAATCTGGTGATTTTTGCCGATGAAATCTATAGCAAGATCCTTTATGACGACGCCGAGTTCACCCCCATGGCCAAACTGGCCCCGGATGTGCTCTGCCTGAGCTTCAATGGCTTGTCCAAATCGTACCGCTTGGCCGGCTTCCGCTCCGGGTGGATGATCATCAGCGGGATCAAGCATCGCGCCAAAGGCTTTATTGAAGGGATGGAAATACTCGCCTCTATGCGCCTGTGCGGCAATGTACCGGCCATGTATGCCGTGCAAACCGCACTGGGGGGCTATCAGAGTATTAACGACTTGATACTGCCCGGCGGCCGCTTGCGCCAGCAACGCGATCTGGCCTACCGCATGCTCAACGACATTCCCGGTGTCAGCTGTGTCAAACCTAGTGGTGCCATCTACCTGTTCCCCAGGCTGCACCTGGACCACCACAAAATCGATAGTGATGAACAGCTGGTATTGGAATTCCTGCGCCAGGAAAAAATCCTGTTGGTACAGGGCAGCGCTTTCCATTGGGACGCGCCCGATCACCTGCGTATTGTCTTTCTGCCCCGCGCCGACGACCTTTCCCACGCGATTGAGCGGTTGGGTTACTTTTTGGAGCGATATACCCGCTGATGTTGGACGATTTACATATCCACGACTTTTATCGTGATGCCGGCAGAATTCTGCTGGCACTGTTTGGCCAGTTCCCCCTGCCCTCCACCATTTACATAGAGGACATTGCCGGGGCAGACACCCCCGACGAATTCGGCCTGCACTCACCACGGCACCTGGCCTGTCTGGGTGCCCTCAGCTGGTTAAAACAGAGCGGTTACATTCACTTCTCCCAGCTGGTGCGCCAGGAAGCTGCGGAGGAAGTGGTACTGAGCCACCGGGGATTTCTGCTGTTGATCAACAAGGAAGAAAATTCTGGCCAGAGTAACGCACAGCTGCTCAACAGCGCCGTGCGCGATGGTTCCTCTGCAAAGTTACAGGCGCTGGTGGAGCGCCTAATGCGGGAGTTTGCCGCACTGTAAATAGAGTGGTTTGGGCATCACCGCTATTTAGTATCGCTAACTCTGACGACGATATTTAACGTGCAGCATTTTTAGGGCGGCATCCGGGTCCCGATCGGGGAAATCCGGGTTTTGCGCTAGCCGCTCTACCACTTCATAGCCGCTATCGGCACCGAGTATCAACTCGCGAAAGTGCGCTTCGCTGTGGCGCGGGGAGTTGATCACCATCAGCAGGTCTGCCTCATCCGCGAGGCAGGCAGGCAGTTGTTGCAGCAGTTTTTCGTAGTTGTGACTCACATCGAAGCGGCCTTTCTGGCGTGTGGGTGGGTCTACGATAGCGAGATCAAAGGGCCCCCGGCGATCGAAGCGCTTGAACTGGCGCAGCGCATCGAATTGTAAAAATTGAATGCCCCGCAGGGACAGGCCATTCACCTCGTGGTTTTCTCGGCCGCGATTCAAAACGCCCCGGTTCACATCCACATTGACGATCTCAATATCCCCAGCGGCTCGAGCCACAGCAGAAAAAGCACAGGTAAACGCGAACAAATTCAGCATCTTCACCGATGCGCGCTCCGAGCGCTCCCGCACCTGCGCTTCAAGCCAGGCACGACCGGGTTCGATATCCAGAAAGAAGCCAACATTCTGGCGATCAAAGGTCAGTGGAAACTGCAGACCGTTGCGCTGCGCCACTGGTGCGGCAACCGATTCGCCACACAACCACTCCAATGGTGCACCGGGGAGATAGCGACGCTGCGCGGCCACCCCCTGATAACCGTATGATTCGGCCATCTGCCAGAGCTTCTCGCACAACTCCCCTTCCCCCTCGTACTCCTCAAAAAAAGTAACCAGTAATGCAGGGGAAAAACTATCGACACAAACCTGCTCCAGGCCTGTAAAACAGCGACCACGCCCGTGAAACAAACGCCGGCTGTCACCGCCGCCCTGAACTAACTTGGGCTCTACTTGCTGCAGCAACACTTGCCAATCGGTAGACACTCAGACTTCTCCATTGCTTAGGGGGTAGAGGATCGCATCGCGGTAGCCGGTTACCACACGGATAAAGCCGCTCCACTGCCGATCCAGTTCGGGGTCACCACTATCCACTAACAGGGGGCGCCCGCCGAGTTCGGTTATTTTGGTTTTGGTAGCGACAACCACCAGGTTTTCACGACCCACTTGGCTTAGGACTCTGGGGGAGAATTGCTGGTTACCGCGGCCGATCAGATGGCCCTGGCCTCCGATGGCAGTGAGAATAATTTTTACCTGACCATTTTTTTTCACACTCTTGTGTGCGGCAATCGCTGCCTCAATCTGCGGCGCGCTCACATCTTTTTGCAAGAGGGCGCCATCACAGAGCAGATCCACCCCCAGCAGGGTGCCGTCACACCCCAATTCACTCAAGACAGCTAAGGTAGTTGAACCGGGACCGACGATATACAAGGTATCCGGCTCTAGTTCCTCGACAATCTCCGCGGCGATATCCGCCACAGCCAGCTCTTCCACCTCGCGCCCGGCGTTCTTTACTGCCTGCAGGAAGTGGCCCTCCTGGGGCACCAGCAGCTCGCCGTAGTGGCGAGTGCTCACCCGCCCCTGGCGGAAGCTATTTTCATCGATATCACGCACCTCGCGCTCACACAAATCCACCAGCTCACCGGCCAGTAATTTACGCAAAACTTCTCCACCAGCCTTGGGGGAAATCGCGAAACAAGCGGAGTGCATTTTGACACCGGCGGGAATACCCAGTACTGGAAAGTGATCACCCAGGACGTTGGTCATATTGCGCGCAGTGCCGTCACCGCCAATAAAGACGATCAGGTCGGCACCGGCGTCGCGGATCGCCATTGCCGCTCTCTCGGTGTCCTCGGGGGTTGACGGGGTGGACTCGGCTGCACCCACCTCACGCACGGCAAAGCCCAGTGCACTAGCCGTATCCGCCCCCATATCACCGGCAAAACACAAAAACTCCAGCTGCTGCCGAAACGGTAGCAAGGCCTCCAGGGCAATCGCGGCACGCTTGTGGGATTGCGGCTCAATACCAGCCGTCAGGGCCTGCGCCACTGTCTCGGCTCCATCGCTGCCCTTAAGCCCCGCTGGGCCGCCAACACCGGCCCAAGGATTGATAATCAAACCCAGCTTCTTAACTTGTTTTTCTAATCGCACATGAGCCCCAGTACTGCCAACTCTTCTCTCTCTTTTTTACCCAGGGCCTGCGCTGCGGCGCGGTAATGGGAAAACTCCAAACGCTCGGGGTATTCTCGGCGCAGGCGGTCGAAAGCCTTGGCCATAGGTTCTATCCCTCGAGCCGCTTCGCGCAGGCGCGCATCATCTTCGCGTGGGTCATACATTTGCAATAACAAATTCGCTATTGGCGCCGCCCCACTAATCACCGGCTCAAGTTGCCTTCTAGAGACTTCAGCTTGCGTATCGCAGGTGACGCCAGTGTTTTCTGGCTGGGCCAGATCCAGCGCATTGGAGAGCGCCTCACGAATTATGCGGGTGCCTGTGAGCTTGCCATCCAGGCTATAGCCGGCAATATGCGGGCTACCCAGGTCCACCAACTCCAACAGTTCAGTGTTGATTCCCGGCTCCCCCTCCCAGACATCCAGTACCGTCTTAAAACGCTTTGCCCGCTGTAACACCTGTAATAACGCGCGATTGTCCACCACCGCACCGCGACCGGCACTAATCAAAACAGCGCCGTCGCGAATCTGTGCCAAATGCTCAGCACCGATCATATGCAAACTGGGGAAGGGCCCATCTTTAACCAGGGGGGCGTGCAGGCACACAATGTCCTGACTCAGTACTTGCTCAAGGGGGGCAAAGTCGGGGTTATCTGGCAGCCAGGGGTCGTAGACAGCACAGCTCGCACCCAGGGCATGCAAGCGCTTCTGCAGCAGCCCTCCCACATTGCCACAACCGACAATGCCAAAGCTGCGCCCGCGCCAGTCCACGTCTAGGGCGGCCAAAGTACAAAATACATATTCAACCACGGAGTTGGCATTGCAGCCCGGCGCGGCGCTCCAGTAAATACCATTGCGCTCCATCCAATCGGTATCCAGATGATCGGTGCCGATGGTACAGCTACCCACGAAACGTACCGGCGTGCCCTCCAGCAGGCTCTGATTCACTCGTGTGACGGAGCGCACCAGTAGGATATCGGCATCAATCAATTGCTCGCGCGTCAGTGTGCGGCCCGGATAGCGTACTAGCGTGCCTAGATCGCCAAAATATTGCTCCAGTGCCGGTATATTCTCATCGGCAACAATCTTGAGGCCAACGCCCTGTGCGTGGCTTTTACTCATGTAGATTCTCCTTCAGCGCTCACCAGTGTGCGCTCCATTTTTCCTGCCAGCCCGCCGATCCCGAACTCCTTGGCCAGAGCCGTGGCCAATTCAACATCCACAGGTTGCGGACGCAAATCACTCACCTTAATGCCAAGGGGGATATCCTCCACCAGGCTTGCCAGGCGTTTTGCCAAGCGCAGCTGGTCGGAATATTCCCCCAGCCGCTGGGCGAGCCCTTTCGCACCCCGAATGGGCAGTGTTGTCACTCTCTCTTGCTGTGCCAACAGCGCTTCGACATCATCAAACTCGCCCAGTAATCGCGCCGCAGTCTTGGCACCAATGCCGGGTACTCCGGGAATATCGTCACTGCTATCACCCACCAGTGCCAGGTAGTCGGCAATCTGCGCGGGTTTTACACAAAACTTCTGCTCGATGGCCGCACTGTCCATATGCTGGTTTGCGGCAAAATCCCAAAGACTGGAGGCTCCACGAGCCAGTAACTGCCCTAGATCTTTATCCCGACTCACAATGATTGGGGCATGATTGCGCAGTTTTCGCGTCAAGCTGGCGAGAATATCGTCCGCCTCATAACGCTCACTGGAGAAACTGGCGATACCCAGGGCTTCCGCCATCTCCCGGCAGGCCGCCAACTGAAAGGCCAGGGCTTCATCTGGCAATGCGCGACTGCATTTATAGTCCGGGTAAAGCGTATTGCGGAAGCAACTGCCGAGAGATTCATCGAAAGCGCAGGCGATATGACGTGGATTTCTCGCCAAAAGATCCAGCAGGAAGTTGGTGAAGCCGTAGACCGCTTCTGTGTCGTAACCACTGCGACTCTGCCAGTTGGGTGGCAAAGCAAAGTAATAGCGAAAGATATAGACAGAAGAGTCGACCAGAAAACTACTCACGATAGCTCCCGCAGCTGATAGATATCGCCGCTCAATGGATCTGGCTGAGTAAACGCCCCTGCGAGCGCAAGAGCGAAAGTGCGCGCCCGCTCATTGGGCCCCTCCGCACAATAGCGCTGAACCTGGCGCCAAATAGCCTCTTTGAAACTGGTGCTGGGACCAAGGCCACTCTCCAAGTTGTCCGCACTGACACGGAAACGGAGGCCAGAGGCACGGGCGAAAATCCATTCCAGCGCCTGGGGTTTGACCTCCACCAACTCGAATTCTGCTTGTTGCTCGGCACTGCGCCCATCTGGAGCATACCAATAGCCATAGTCGGGCAACTGCCGGCGGGCCTCACCGGCCACACACCAATGGGCCACCTCGTGCAGTGCGCTGGCCGCATAGTCGAGAGTGAACTCGACCTGATGATGGCCCTGCTGGCCCCCGGCGGGCCGATAGTAAGGTTCGGAAAAACCGCCGCAAAGTCGGGTATTTAGCCCTTTTGGACTGGAAAAACAGCGATTGAAGACCGCCACAATACGCTCGGCAGTGGATCTGGCTGCTAGGGGAGTATTAGAAACTGGAGCCATTTCTAAGTGAGTGACGGGCAAGATATTCTCCGGGATACCGCAAAGGCGGGGACTATATCAACGGGAGCGCCTCGATCAAAGCCGCGCCGTTTCTGCAGGCGTTAGCGGGCCGGTTGTATTTCCGGAAATCAACATATACCTTTACTCACAGGGAGGCCGCTGAACACCTGCCTTTTCAGCGTATTCCCCGAGGAGGGGTCTAATGCAGTCAAATACCCTCCTGCCCCGGTCTTCTTTCAGAGATAGGGCCTTGGCAGTCGCACCTTGATCTGATCGGAGACGGTATATAACCGGCCCTGCCAGGAGGTGTTCCATGACAGACCACAGCATCAACAATGTGGTTGACCTCTTCACCGGCGAGCCGATCGAAACTTCTGCGGACAGGCGCTTTATTCGCCTTTCGCCGGAGCTAGACGGCTTGGAAATGCTCTACTCCAACAACTCCAGCGGTACAGACCTATACAGCTTAAAAATACTCTGCTGGGGGCTTAAAGCGAATGGCGAGGTCGTTGGCCTCGTTCCCTGGTTAAACACCATAGTGGCCTGTCCAGATATCAAGGACCCTTTGGACGGACGCTTCGAAGGCTACTACGATCCCGGTATTGAAGACATCTTCCACCATCCCCCAATCCACAAAGTCGTCGAGTTGGAGACTGCGGCGGAATACTTTGAGTTTGAGAGCAGCAAACCCGAGGAAGTTCTGCAGGAGATTCCCGATACCATCGGCACCCATGCGGTGTTTATGGATAAGGACAGGGAGAACCTGACACTGATCGAGGTCATCAGCTGGAGGCTGCACGCCGACGGCGTTATTCACGGTATGCTGATCGATCACGATGTCGTTGAGACCACTCCGGTACTACCGGGAGATCACTGTCTATACCCAGCACAGGAGAGTGAAGGCTTTCGCTACTTCTTCCAACATCATATCGCCAACAAGATCAAATCTGAGGACCCTGAGGCACTAGCCGCGATCGCCGCTCTAGTAACGGCGCCATAAGAGTTAACAGGCCATAGAGTCAGTACAAAACTTCTTCGGGAGTGTGCCCCCGGTGCCGTCGAAGCGGGACCGGGGCGCTATCTGACCAACTATTCCGCTTTCTTGATCCAATACACGAACTCGTCGTTCTCCTCTGCGTGCTGCACCAGCTCATAGCCGAGAAACTGGCAGAACTTGGGCACATCCCGCTGCGTCGAGGGATCGGTGGCCATCATTTTCAATACTTCCCCATCGGCAACATTTCTCACCGCTGAGTGCAGCATCATTACGGGTTCCGGGCACAACAGGCCGCGGGCATCGAGGGTGTGATCAAACTTCATAGTATTTATTGTGCGCAATTTAGCGCACTTCGTCATCTAGAAACTGGCTGCCGACTCTTCCGCTGACAGCCGCGCTAAAATCCATTTAGGCCCTATCGCATTGTGGGGAGATGATGATCTATGTATTGATTGAGCGGGAAATTGCCGCCGAGATGCAGAGCAGCTACGAGGAGGCCGCACGAAGAGTCCTTACCTGTGCCTACCGCACCGTCGGTTTTATCGAGGGACAAACCTATATCGAAAAGGGCAATCCATTGCGCCGCTTTACCCTGTCTAAATGGCAGTCAGAACTGCATTGGCAACACTGGTACACCAGCGAGGAGCGACGCGCCCAAATGGCCCAGCTGGCCCCACTGCTAGTGGGGGAAGAACGCGTCACGATCCTGGAAACCGCTGCATAAACCCCGCCACTTTATCCACCGCAATCTGCCAGTGTTGGGCTTGGGTAAATCCACTCGCGCGACGGGGCTTAAAATCGTGGTCACCATCGGCCAGCCACTCAATCTCAATAGCCTCTGCCAATCCATAAGTATTCACCTCTGCAAGGCTGCCAAGTGGATCGCGATCTCCCTGCACAATCAAAGTGGGGCAGGCAAAATCTAGCAGGTGCTCAGTGCGGAGCTTCTCCGGCTTGCCCTGGGGGTGAAATGGATACCCCAGGCAGATAAGTCCGGCAACCACCCCCTGCGCATAGCTGTCATTGGCCAGGAGGCTCGCTACCCGCCCTCCCATCGACTTGCCCCCAATAAACAGGGGTAAATCACCGGCAAACTGCTCAATCTGGGCGTTAAAGTTCTCCTGTAACTGCGACATAGTGTTAGGCGGCCGCTTGCCACCTCCGCTGCGGCGCTGGGCCATATAGGGAAACTCGAAACGCACCACTTCGATACCCTGCTCACACAACCCAGTGGCCAACGTCTGCATAAATTCACTGTCCATGGGCGCACCGGCACCATGGGCAAACAGAAAGCGCGCTTGAGGTGCTTGGGGCACATCAATAAGGTATTCAGACATCGGTAGGCAGATCCTCGGCCAGCACCAGATTGACTGTCTCCTCTCCGGGATCGAACCAAATTACCACGTCACCGGACTGCAACTGACGGCGCAGGCTAGCCACCTTCTCCGGTAGTTCCACCTCGCGCTCACCATACTCGGTGCCCTCACGGGTAGCATACTCTTCCAATAGGTTCTGCAAAGTGTTGGGATCCAACTGCGCAAAGGGAATGATCATACAACTTTCATATCCGGGTGAGATGGGAGCGACGAACGCCGCTCCCGGTGTTTACCTGTATTGGTAAATGGTTGTTAAAACTTAGGATTTTGGCTTGCGGAAACGTAGAGTCATGCGGTCACTCTCGCCGATGGCCAGGTACTTGTCTTTGTCCTCATCGCCCAAGCGGAGAGAGGGTGGCAAAGTCCAGACACCTTTCGGGTGCTTGGCGCTATCTTTCGGGTTGGCGTTGACCTCACTGCTCTCTTCCAACTCAAAACCAGCCTTCTTGGCTGCTTCGATAACATACTCCTGAGTCACATAACCACTCTTGACCATATCCTCTTTACTGGTACCAGGTTTGGCGCGATGTTCAACCACACCAAGAACACCGCCGGGTTTCAGAGCGCTGTAAAAGCTGGCAAAAGCCTTATCTTCATAACCGCGGTACATCCAGTTGTGTACGTTACGGAAAGTCACCACCGCATCGGCACTGCCTGCTGGGGCTATCTCACGGCCGGTTTGCGGTGAAAACTCGGTCACTACGACATTCTTATAGGCCTTCTTGTCAGCAGCTAGCTTGTCTTTAAAGCTTTTCAAAGAACGTTGATAGTAAGAAGACTCACTATCCTCGGGGAAGTGCGCTGCATAGAGCTTGCCTTTATTGCCCAGGTAGGGCCCTAGGATTTCTGTATACCAGCCGCCGCCAGGAGTAACCTCCACTACCGTCATATCTGGCTTAATACCCAAAAATTCCAGGGTTTCTGCCGGGTTACGGTACTGGTCTCGCGCAACGTACTCTTTGCTGCGGTGATCCCCCTGAATGACAGAATTCAAGTCGGCAGCCTGGGCCCCACCAGCCAGGGCCAGAGCGCCGGCCATAGCGAGCAGAGATTTCTTGATATTGATCGTCATAATCGTTCCTGTGTTGTTATCGTTAATCCAGCTTCGATCGCACACTGTCGATCTTATCCTGTAATGACTGGTCCCGGTCTATACGGGTTCCCAATTTCAGACTGGTAGTGATGCGATCGGCGCCCATCGCGTGTACTCGCTCATGGCAGGTTTTTACCGCAGCCATCACCGTATCCCAGTCCCCTTCTATGTTGGTGCCATAGGCATGTAGATGGTGTGTCAGTCCGACTTCCGCCAGTACTTTTTCACACTCCGCAACATACCTACTGACAGACACCCCCACACCCATGGGTATCACGCACAAATCGGCAATGACCTTCATTGACAGTCCCTCGCTAAGTTACCTGTTACCGGTAAAAGAAAAATGGCTTTGAGATTGGACGATAGAGTTATCCGACGAGATCCTATTACAATGCAAATGATACGTCTCCACTGAAGCAAAGGAACACTATATGCAACAGCATCTCGTTATCTCCATGATCTGCAACGATAAGCCCGGTGTTGTGGAAAAGCTTTCTGCAGTCATTGCGGATAACGGTGGCAACTGGGAAGACAGCCATATGGCCCATTTTGCCGGAAAATTTGCCGGTATATTGCGCGTTGCTGTTCCCGGTGACAAAACCCAAGGCTTAAAGGTCGCCCTCACTAGCCTCGCCCAGGATGGCTATAACCTGATCGTTGAAGACGCGATCGCCGTTTCCACTAAGCCTCAACAGACACTGACATTGAAGCTGGTAGGCAACGACCGCCCCGGTATTGTGCGGGAAATATCCCGCGCACTCAGCGCCCACCATATCAATATGGATCAGCTGGAAACTACTTACAGTAGTACTCCGTGGAGTGGCGAGCCTCTGTTTACTGCCGAGTGCAAGATCAATGTGGATGAAGATATGGATCTCGATGGCCTGCGCGACGAACTCGACCAGATCGCCAATGAGCTGGGGGTGGAGATCGACTGCGAGGAGATCGCCACTCCCCTCTAATTGTGGAATAATCCGCTGCCATGCGGAGCCGGGCCCACCGCCCGGCTCAAATCATTCAAGCTAGATAGTACCGCTCCAGGGCATCCGCCAAGTAATGTTCAAAATTGTTCTATTCCAACCGGAAATTGCCCCGAACACAGGCAATATTATTCGACTTTGCGCCAATACTGGCGCCGAGCTACACCTAATCGAACCCCTTGGCTTCGATATGGACGACAAACGCCTGCGCCGCGCCGGGCTTGATTACAGTGAATACAGCCGCGTGGTTCGACACCCAGACTGGCAGGCTTTTGTCGATAATGAGAAACCTTCGCGGGTGTTGGCCCTGTCCACTAAAGGCAGTCACAGCCATACCTCGGTGGAATACCAAGACGGCGATGCGATTGTGTTTGGCCCCGAAACTCGCGGCCTGCCGGCGGAGTTTCTACAAATGGTGGGTCCAGAGAACACCCTGCGCATTCCTATGCGCGCCGAGAGCCGCAGTATCAACCTGTCCAACGCCGCCGCCATTGTGATCTATGAAGCCTGGCGACAGCTCGACTTCAACGGCGCCATAGACCAGCAGTAAGAATTTTTTGTTATGCCAAGCTCCCAAGCTCCAATAGGCCTGTTTTACGGTTCCAGCACCTGCTACACCGAAATGGCTGCAGAAAAAATCCGCCAATACATTGGCCCCCAGTGGATCGACCTACACAACGTAGCCGAAGCGGATATTGCCCTGGCCGAAAGCTACGACTTCCTCCTATTTGGCATTCCCACCTGGGATTACGGTGAACTCCAGGAAGACTGGGAGAATATCTGGGACGACCTGGCCGAGCTCGATCTGAGCGGTAAGACTTTTGCTCTGTTTGGGCTCGGGGACCAAGAAGGCTATCCACAGTGGTTCCAGGATGCCCTGGGCTATTTGCATGCCCAACTGCTCGCCTGCGGCGCCCGCGCGGTAGGTTACTGGCCTGCCGAAGGCTATGAATTTGAGGAATCCAAAGGACTGACCGAAGATGGCAGCCAATTTGTCGGCCTCGCCCTCGATGAAGAGAATGAATTTGACCTCAGTGAAGAGCGTATTGGCCGCTGGTGTGACCAGGTAATGCATGAATTCGGCCTTAAGGACGGAGCCTAAGGATAGTAGTGAAGTGAGCAAATCCGGCAAACACGCGGACATCCAATGGCGCAAAGACGGTCAACCCCTGTCCCTCGCCTATGACGATATCTATTTCTCCACAGCTTCCGGTCTGGAGGAAACTCGCTACGTATTCCTGCAACAAAATGCCCTGGCGGAACGCTGGGAGACCCTGCGCGAGAATGCCACTTTTACTATCGGCGAAACCGGCTTTGGCACCGGCTTAAACTTTCTCGCCGCCTGGGAGCTATGGCAGAAAACCGCTCCAAAAAGTGCACAGCTGCACTTTGTTAGTGTGGAGAAATTCCCCCTGCACCCCCAGGATTTGCAGCGTGCCCTAGCACTGTGGCCACAACTGCAGACCTACTCCCAGCCACTGATTGAAGCCTACCCACCATTATTAGCCGAAGGTATTCACCGCCTACAGTTCGGCCCAGTAAAACTAACTCTGATTATTGGGGAGGCCAGCCGGGCTTTGGATAGCCTGCGCTTACATCAAGAGAATCGCGATCGCTACATCGACGCCTGGTTCCTGGATGGTTTTGCGCCGGCCAAGAACCCGGACATGTGGACAGAAGAGCTGTTCACCAATATGTCCCACCTGAGCTGCCCCGGTGCTACCTTCGCCACCTTTACCTGCGCAGGGCTGGTTAAGCGTGGACTGCGAGAGGCGGGCTTCGCCCTGCGCAAAGTAGCGGGGTTTGGCAGCAAGCGGGAAATGCTGTGCGGCACCCTGGAGCAGTTACACGACTGCCAGCAGCACAGCACCCCCTGGCACCTACCCAGCACCGAAGCACAGCATCCGCAATCTGCCACAGTGATCGGTGGCGGTATTTCCGGCGCCACCATTGCCAGAGCACTCGCAGAGCGCGGTGTACAAGTACAAATTATTGAGCGCGGACCTGCCCCCGGCAGCGGCGGCTCCGGCAACGACCAGGGCATACTCTACGGCAAGCTCTCCCCCAAACCGGGCCCAAATGGAGACTTCAACCTGCATGCCCTGATGTTCGCCCAGCGATATTACAAGCAACAATGCCCGCAGCTCGCACATTTTAACGGCCTCTTGCAACTGGCTCAGAGTGATAGGGAAAAGCTGCTACAGGAACAGATCGCCGCTAGCCTGGCAGAACACCAAGGGCAAAACCTGGCCAGAATAGTTACTCGTGAGGAGGCCTGTCAGCTCGCCGGCGTAGATCTTCCTTTTGACGGGCTCTACTTCCCCAATGCAGGCTGGCTGGAACCCCAAAAGGTATGTGCTGCGCTACTGGAACACCGAAACATCACTCGATATCAGGGCAGTACAGTAGAAACACTGACGCGCCAATATGGCAAGTGGTTCCTGCGTATCGAAGACAAAGAAATAGAAACTGAAGCGGTCATTCTCTGTGGGGCCAATGATATCCGCAGCTTTGCACCGGCTGCAGCACTGCCCCTGCGGCCAATACGCGGCCAGGTCTCCCGAGTGCGCGCCACAGAGACCTCCGCAAAATTAAAAATTGCCCTCTGTGGTGAAGGCTATATCACTCCGGCCCACGAGGGGCGCCAAAGCTTCGGCGCCACCTTCAAGCTCAAGGAAACCGCCACAGAGTTACGTGAAAGTGAACACAAGGAGAACCTGCAGACACTGGCAGAACTGCTGCCACACTTTGCCGAGGAATTCTCCAGCCAGGATTTCAATGGCCGCGCCGCACTGCGCGCCGCTACACCGGATTACTTGCCAGTTGCCGGACCAATTCCCGACTGGGTATCCATGGACAACACTTACGCAAGTTTGCGTAAAAACCGCAAATTATTCATCCCCGAGCACTCAGATTATCAGGCGGGACTCTATGTAATGGGCGGCCTGGGCTCCCGCGGTTTTACCTACGCACCGCTAACCGCCGAAGTACTCGCCAGCTGGATTATGGACGGGCCTCTACCTGTTAGCGCAGATCTGGCGAAAGCCCTGCATCCAGCGCGCTTTGCCATCCGCAACCTGGGTAAAAATCGCTAGTCGAGTGGGGCTTAGGCTCCTCTTATCGCAAAGCTTTTAAACGCCCCCTCCCTAAGCTTTCTCTGCCTGAGGCCTCCCCGGTGGGGCCAGCAGGCTAGCGCTACCGGCGCCACAGGCCACGATGGTTTTCATGGCAGCCTCAACGCTAACACCGGGCAGTATTTCCACACACTCCGCCGGCACATGGAAAACAAAACCCGAAGTGGGTACTGGAGCCGTTGGCACGTAAACCGTCATCTCACCATTGGCATGCTGAGAAGTCACAATCGCCGTTACCGCAAGCGGATTATCTGCACCGTGGATACGCACCCGAGCCACAGGCCCGGAAAGTACCCCCTCACCACCACCGCCAATAAATTGCACAACCAAATCTTTAATAGTGCTATACCCAGGTGCCAGGCGACCGAGCCAGTGGTCAACATGGCGATGTAGCCAGTTACCAATGCTGGTCTTTACCAATAGACCAATCAAGAAACAGCCCCCAAGAATCAGTGCTATCACCACAAGTCTGGCGAGGGTATCCTTAAACTCCGTATGGGCTTCCAGCCAGGTAACGGCGGGGGCGACAATTTCACTGACCTGGCCAAACAGCCACTGGAATAAAAGTACTAAGATTGCGATGGGCAGCACTACCGCCAAACCACCCAAAAGGGTCAAGGTGACAAAGGTTTTTACTCTGGTCATAAATAATTGATGTACCGACTTACTATCCGCAGCTACATACTGCTGCTCTTATCCTGCCTGTCCTGCCTGTCCTGCCTGCTGCCAATAGCAGCACAAGCACAATTGAAGGCAACCCCCTTCTCCATTCTGGAGGAGCGTCAACGTGGTGGGAATCATTTCACCCAGGGGCTTTATTTCGATGGCCAGCGCTGGTGGGAAAGCAGTGGCCTTTACCGTCGTTCCTGGCTTGCCGAGTATACCGACCCCAGTGAAAAACCTGTAAGGCGAAAGTGGTTGCCGGGCAGACTATTTGCCGAAGGTCTTACTGTTCTGGGCGATAAGCTCTACCTACTGACTTATAAAGCCGGTGAGCTGCATATTTACAATGCCAGCAACCTACAACATTTGGAGGTTAAGCAATACAACGGCGAGGGTTGGGGCCTTACCAGTGACGGCGAGTCCCTGATTATGAGTAATGGCAGTAATAAACTGACCTACCGCGATCCAGATACTTTTGAAGTCAAGCGCCAGCTCAAGGTACATGGCGCCGGGGAGGTCTGGTCGAATCTGAATGAGCTGGAATTCGCCGAGGGCCTGATCTGGGCCAATATCTGGCAAGACAGCCGCATCATCGCCATAGACCCCATAAGCGGAGAAGTGCGCGGTGCTGTTGACCTGAATCGGTTAAATCCCGATGTCCGTAAACACCCTGACACGGTTGCCAATGGGATCGCCTGGGATAAGAAGCGAAATGGGCTCTGGGTAACAGGAAAATTTTGGAAACAACTCTACCTGATCCGGCCTGAAGGGCTGGGGTTTAGAAAAAGCGCAGTCCAATAAAGTTAGCGCCTGCGGTCTATCACCGTCAGCACACCACCATTGCGCAAGTAGTCCATAGAGGAGAGCTGCAACTGCAGCCGAAAGCCATGATCACGACTCTGCAAGCTGACGCCATCAAGCCCGGCTTGCCCATCGTAAAGCATGGTGGATTCCCCCTCTTCACCCTGCCATTGAATCCCCTCCACATTGCGCATGCCGGGGAGTTCCAAAGTTACCAGAGTAAATTGCTCCGGTAACGGCTGCAGCTCAACCTGCGCAACACCAGAAACTGTCGCCAGGGAGAAAACTAACTGATTCTCCGGTGCTGGCCGCCAGCCCAGATGAGTATCCGCTACAACAGATTGCGCAAAACTACGCGGAGCACTAGAGGAACAGCCGGAAAGCCCGGCCAGAACTGTCAACCACAACACAAAAAGCACGATCAATGTGCGCATAGACCTATCCTTAGGCGATCGCTGTGATGAGATGCGGGGTGAGATGTGATTATAACCCGTGAATTCAGTCACAACTCCTAAGCTGCCATTGCAAGGTATTTCAAGGCAACCCCATCCTAAAACCCACCGCACAAAGTCGCTACGCGCGGTATACTCCGCCGCCATGAATTCCCCACAACATATTCTCGAACACGTCTTCGGCTATACCCACTTCCGCGATCCTCAGGAAGCGGTAATCAATACACTAATGGCCGGCGATGACGCCCTGGTACTTATGCCCACCGGAGGCGGCAAATCTCTGTGCTACCAGATTCCTGCCTTGGCCAGGCCCGGTTGCGGCGTGGTGATCTCTCCACTAATTGCCCTGATGCAGGACCAGGTGGAAGCCCTGCAGGAAGCCGGTATTCGAGCCGCCTACCTCAACTCCTCCATCTCCTATGACGAGGCCCAGGCCATTGAGAACCAGTTGCTCTACGGCGAACTCGACTTGCTCTATTTGGCCCCGGAACGCCTGCTACAACCCAGAACCTTGGCTCTTCTCCAGAGAGTAGAACTCTCATTGTTTGCCATTGATGAGGCTCACTGTGTCTCTCAATGGGGCCATGACTTCCGCGCTGATTACCTACAACTCAGCTGTTTGCACGAGCAGTTCCCCAGAGTACCGCGCATAGCGCTGACTGCCACGGCCGACAAGCGCACCCGCGCGGAGATCGCCCAGCGCCTCGATTTGGAAAGCGCCCGACACTTTGTGAGCAGTTTCGACCGGCCGAATATCCAATACCGGATCGAGCCCAAGGACAACCAGCGACGACAGCTCCTGCAATTTCTAAAAAATGGACAGGAAGGCCAAGCAGGCGTCGTGTACTGTTTGTCCCGCGCCAAAGTGGAAAATACCGCCGAATGGCTCAGCCAGCAGGGCTATACCGCCCTGCCTTATCATGCGGGCCTGCCAGCGGAGACCCGCGCAGAACATCAGCGTCGCTTTTTACGCGAGGAAGGGGTAATCGTAGTCGCAACCATTGCTTTCGGTATGGGTATCGACAAGCCGGATGTGCGCTTCGTTGTGCATCTAGACCTGCCCAAAAGCGTCGAGGCCTATTATCAGGAAACCGGGCGAGCGGGACGCGATGGAGAAGCCTCTATAGCATTACTGCTCTATGGCCTGGAAGATGTAGTCAAACTCGGACAAATGGTGGAATCTTCCGAAGGTAGTGAAGAGCACAAACGCCATGAACGCACACGCCTCAATGCCATGCTGGGGCTATGCGAAATGACCAGCTGCAGACGTCAGGCACTATTGCATTATTTTGCTGAAACCCTCGAGCAACCCTGTGGCAACTGTGATATCTGCCTGGAGCCACCCGCTACCTGGGATGGCAGCGAAGCTGCTATCAAGTTGATTTCCTGCGTTTACCGCACAGGACAACGCTTTGGTGCCAGTCATGTCATTGACGTGCTGCGCGGCTCAGATAATGAAAAGGTTCGCAAGTTCAATCATGACCAACTCACTACCCACGGCATTGGCAAGGATTTCAGCGGCAGTGAGTGGAAGGCTGTGGTGCGCCAATTAATTGTAAGAGGCTATTTGGAAGTTGAAGGTGAATTCCAGGGGCTCAAACTCACAGAAAACTGCCGCCCATTACTGCGCGGAGAGGAAAAACTACAACTGCGCAAACTCCCCAAGAAAGCCCCTCGCGCGCAAACCCGAAATACGGCAGTTCTAGAAGATCTAGAGCCAGGAGAGGAGCCCCTCTGGCTGGCACTTCGCAGCTGCCGTAAACAACTGGCCGAAGAGCGCGGGGTACCGCCTTATGTCGTCTTTCACGATGCCACCTTGCGCGGAATGGTTAAAGCACACCCGCAAACCCACAGTGAACTCTTGGCCGTCTCCGGTGTTGGCGATAGCAAATTGGAACGTTTCGGCGATGCTTTTCTCGCCGTACTTAGGGGCTTCCCCAAACATGATTAAGGACCAAAAACTCATTAAATTAGTAAGAAACTAAAGTGGTACAAGAGGTCCATTCTATTTCGGGCTGCAACAACTGATGAATTTTCCTACCTGGGGTTACCTGTGTTACAAAGGCACAAAGAGGTAAAAAATAACGTATAAATCCCCAACGAGAGGAAACCATGAAAGTTATTGGTCACCTGATTAATGGCAAGCCATCTGCCAGCGACGATTCGGCCCAGTACCCTCGCCTACAAGACCTAACCAATCCCTCAACTAATGAAATAATCGGCAAGGTCGCGCTGGCCAGCAGAGCTACCGTTGAAGAAGCTATCTCTGCCGCAGAAGCTGCCTACCCCGCCTGGCGCAACCTACCCACAGCAAAGCGTGTACGCATCATGTACCGCTTGCGCGACCTGCTGGAAGAAAATGCGGAGAAGATCTGCGAGCTGATCACTCTGGAACACGGCAAAGTACTCAATGATGCCATGGGTGAACTGCAGCGGGGCATCGAGAACATTGAATATGTCTGCTCTGCCCCACAGATGCTCAAAGGCGAGCATAGTAAGAATGTAGGTCCAGCGATTGACTCCTGGAGTGAATTCCAGCCTCTGGGCGTCTGTGCGGGAATCACCCCATTTAACTTTCCCGCCATGGTGCCTCTATGGATGTGGCCAATGGCGATTGCCTGCGGCAATACCTTTATCTTAAAGCCTTCTGAACGCACCCCCTCTTGCGCCTTATTTATTGCCGAGCTGGGTATCGAAGCTGGCATCCCAGCTGGGGTTTTAAATGTCGTCAACGGCGACAAAGAGGCAGTAGATACACTGCTAACCGACAAGCGTATTCAGGCGGTAAGCTTTGTAGGCTCAACTCCCATTGCAGAATATGTCTACACCACAGGTACTGCCCACGGTAAAAGAGTTCAGGCCTTTGGCGGCGCAAAGAATCATGCCATCGTGATGCCGGATGCCGACTTGGACAACGCAGTAGCCGCATTAATGGGTGCTGCCTTCGGCTCCTGTGGCGAGCGCTGTATGGCAATTTCCGTAGCCGTCGCAGTAGGCGACGATACAGCCAATACTTTAGTAGCAAAGCTTAAAGAGCAAATTGCCCAACTAAAGATTGGCGATGGCATGAACAACCAAAACGATATGGGACCTTTGGTTACCCAAGCACACCTAAACAAGGTGGAAGGCTTAATCTGTGCCGGTATCGAAGAAGGCGCGGAGCTGGTCGTAGATGGCCGCAATATGAAGGTTCCAGGCTACGAAAATGGCAATTATCTGGGAGCCTGCCTATTTGATCGTGTTACCGAGGAGATGGCGATACACCGCAGTGAAATTTTTGGTCCCGTCCTCTGCGTAATGCGTGTAGATACCATGCAGGAAGCGATGAATATCATTGATGCTCACGAGTACGGTAACGGTACTTGTTTGTTTACTCGGGATGGGGAAGCTGCCCGTTACTTTAGTGACAACATTAAAGTAGGCATGGTCGGCATCAATGTACCTTTGCCAGTACCTGTTGCACACCACAGCTTCGGCGGCTGGAAGCGCTCCTTATTTGGGGACCTGCACGCTTATGGACCTGATTCTGTAAGGTTCTATACCAAGCGTAAGACCATCACCCAGCGCTGGCCTGCAAGTGGGGTGAGAGAGGGAGCACAATACAGTTTCCCAAGCAATGGCTAATTATTAAAGTTAGGGGCGGATACCCGCCCTCTAACCGTTTAAGCACTCCTTCCACATCTAAACAATCAAGCCTCCCTTGATGTATCGGCAATAACATAAGCCCAGCAATCTTAGGAGATAGATATGTTTCAAAGAACCAATAAAAAAACAAAAATAAAAGTATTTTCAGCCTTACCTTTTTTCTTGCTTACGCTCTCTACATCTTCTATAGCTCTAGCCCAGAGTGCGACGCTGAAACAGTGCCAAAGCTGGAGCAATAAAATTGAGCACTACCAGGAAAAAAGGAAAAAGGGCGGATCAGGTAAAAAAATGGATGAATGGAAAGGAAAAATTCGAAAATACCGAGACAAATTTAGAAAAAATAAATGCAGCAGGTACGGAAGAAGGTTAGGTTAAAGTCGCTAAACACAACTCAGAATGACCTCAACTTCACCCTCCAAATATTTATAAAACCATTAAAAAAGGGCGCAACGCGCCCCTTTTCAAAGGATAAGAGTGATTACCAGTTGAAATCAAACTTATAGCCTACACCGATTTGGAACACCCAGGGATCAAACTCGTAGTCGCCACCGAATCTGTGCTCCCAAAAGCGACCGAAGTCATCATCATCATCACGGAAGTTGCGATAGAAGGTATCTACTTCAACATCGGTAGTGACATCATAGTAAATAGCTGCCAGATTGATCAGCCAGCTACTATCGTGACCAAAGGTGAAATCAACACCAATTTGCCATGTATAACCCCAGCTATCGCCAAAATTCACACGGCCATCCCAGTCACGAAAAACCAGATCATCATCATCGTTACGATGCCAGAAGCCCCAATTTCTTAGGCGCTCATCACTAAAGTCGGTATAGTTAATACCGATACCAATATAAGGCTGCACCAAACAGCTGGGATCCAGTGGATACCAATTCAGGTATGCAGCAGTCGTTTGGGGCTTCCAACGAGCAAAATCACCGCGACGACGACGATCAAATAATATGTCGTCATCCCAGTCATCATCCCAAAAACGATAAAGCCAGGGATCACGACTACCACCAGTATGGCGATCGCCTTGCTGGTAACTCAGTGACACACTCCAGTGATCGATAGGCTTCCATTCAGCATTAATAAACCAACCCCACTCGCCATCTGGATCAAGATTGGTTCGGAAAGCACCCCAATCACGGAAACGATGATAGTCATCATCATAATCATCGTCATCGTAAAAGCGCAGCCACCGATCAGCAAAGGTTACATTGTCTGAGTTTGGTGACCAGTATGAACCGCCAATCCGTATCTTAAACTCCTGAGTAGGAGGAGGGGGTGGTGGGGCATAGCCAGCAGGTCCTGCCGAAGCGACACTAGAGATTGCTAAGGCGAGGGGCGTCATAACGGGGATCAGAATACGCGTCATCTTCATTTGTGGTAACTCCATTGATATTCAGCAGATCAAACAGCAATCAGCCCAATCAATGGTCAGTCTAGTCGCACGAAATCACAGATGTAGAAAAAACAAACAAATGTTGGCGCTCAAATATAATTCTACGTTTTTATGGCACACAAAATATCTTTTGTCGTTGAAATTCACATATTGGTATTGCTTCCAAAAGAAAACCAACGACACCCATTATTACTGCACTGCAAATTTGGACAACGTGCACTGCCTCGAATTCCACAACCTGTTTTGAACAGGAGCTGAAATATTCTCACTCAAAGAAAAAGACAGAGACGCCGAAAAGCGCCAAGTTATGATATTTCGGGAGAAGTAAAATCCAACTGGACGCACACAGAGGTTAATTAGCCAGTAAAAGGTAAATAAGAAACAACAAACAGATACATAGGGAAATTGTGACTTTACTGGCGAAAGGGATTCAGGCTATTCAATCCAGTGGAACCCCGGCCAACTTTTTGATCTCAAACGCCCCAATCCATAGTGTACTTCTGAGGAAGGGGCGCCACTAAAACCTGCGAGAAATAGCAGGTTAAATTTGCAAAAAAATTCTAGAGCTTGCTAGCTAAACTCTGCTGCTACTCACCCTTTCTTGCTGCCACCCTGGCATTCAGGACTTTGTGGAGCATCGCCATCCCACTCATCCGGCGCATAAGTATGAAGAGCAAGGGCGTGGATCGGGCCAGCCATTTCACTCGCAAGCGCCGCATAAACCTTTTGATGACGCTGGACTTTCCGAACGGAATCAAAAACCTCACTCACAAGCACCACACGAAAGTGCATTTCAGATCCTGCCGGGACATTATGCAAATGACTTTCGCATTGAACCTCAATAAATTGGGGATGGAAATTGGCAGTTAACTTTTCTTCAATTTGCTTTGCAAGACTCATAAACTCTCTTCGCAGTGTTCCAGATGATAATGCAGGGTTTTAGGTTCAAAAATTGCGCTTAAACAATCAACCTATGTAATATCTAGCCAGGGCAAACCGCTAAATTACCAACAGATTATCCAGCTGTTTGGCAAGCTCTAATACGCTGATACCACACCAGGATTAACTGACAACTTTTGCCTTACTCTTTCGCGCATCAACAATTGCTTCATAAGCAACGGTGATACTCTTCATTTGATCTTCAGCGTGGCGCATAAACTCCTCTGGAAGCCCCTTGGAAGCGATCTTATCAGGGTGATACTCAGCAGCCTTGCGGCGATAGGCCAGTTTTAAATCCTTATCGCTAGTTTCCTCAGTGCAACCAAGCACTGCGTAATGCTGCTGAAGATCGGAAGTACTGCCTCCCCTCCCATGCCCAAATTGATTTTGCATGGCATCAAAAAGCGATTCATGTAAACCAAGGTCCGCTGTAATTTTCCTGAGAATTACCTCTTCAGAAGCATGTAATTCACCATCAGCATACGCCACTGCAAATAGAAGGCGATAAACCATTTCTCGCATCGCCTGATTCTGGACCAACATCCGATACTGTTTGGCGTAATCGTAAATGCTGTACTTATCCGTTTTCGCATTCTCAAAAATCTTGATGGCATGCTTGCGATCCTCAGCGCCCAGACGAAGATTATTCTGAATAAAATCCTCAATCAGCTGAACTTCTGCTTTGGATACTTGGCCATCCGCCTTAGCCATCTTCGCCAGCATGGAAAACAGGGTAACGATAAAAACTTTCTGGGCCCCTTCCCTATTCAGAACCGCAGCGGCATTACCCAGGCGTTTGAGGCCTGAACCAAAGGAGCTACCTATCCAGGCACCCAAGGCCGCACCAATAGGGCCCCCAAACATAAAACCAAATCCGGCACCGATACCCGCCCCTAACCAGGACATATTCTCTCCTCTGAGCGCCAAATAGCGCTCCACTGTCATCTAAATCAAACATTTATATCCGGCCTATCTTACCACGTGTAAGAGAGTGTCAACGGATAGGCGTGACCAGAAGGTCAAATGAACCTCACATTAAGCCGTCACTTCGATCACTGCCAGGTACATTTAGTTGCCTAACAGTCCCCCGCTATCTGCCACAATGATGTACAGGGCATTCTCATAGGAAATGAGGAACAGCTAAATGAAACTGCGGCAAGAGGTAGACTTATTGCGCCACATAACAATAAGTCTTCTTTTATTACTGGTATTTACAGGATGTGGAAACCGACAGGACACTACCGGTCAGGATAGCCAGTCACAAACTTCCCAGGTTGATAATACTGGCCATCAAGACTGGGAGACGATTGTCGAAGTTCTCCTGCACCCCCGCTGCTTAAACTGTCACCAGCTGGAATTGCCACTTATCAATCAGGGCTCCCCCCATGTACCCCGGGTTGAGCGAGGACCCGAAAACATGGGGATGGGGACAATGCGCTGCAGTAACTGTCACTCAGACCAGAACAACCCTATGACAGGCGCACCCGGTGCACCCGGCTGGGCCATGGCTCCAATAACCCTTAATTGGTCTCGTATGTCCTCGGCCCAAATCTGTGCGCTGTTAACCACTCCCCAGGACAATGGCGGCCGCTCCCCAGAGCAATTGATGCTGTTTATGAGTGAGAACCCCCTAGCTTTATGGGGATGGAACCCTGGGGGTAAACGAGAACCCGTCAATATCCCCCACGGCAAGCTAGTTGAGGCATTGAAAGGCTGGATAGCCGCGGGAACGCCCTGCCCACCCCAGGCACCATCTAGTTAACCCCTAAAAGTTAACCCCTGATAAAGCCAAATAAGAGGGGCGCTAATTGAGCCCCTCAATTCCTGAGAGGGCCTGAGCCAAATCCTCTAACCAACCATCACTTCCCCCTCGCCAGGCAATAAAAATCTCTTCTCTGGGCTCAGTAAAGTTGCCAGCAACATCGATTTTTGCCCCACCGATATCCTCTGCCAGCCCCTCTGGCAATAAGGCAAGAAACTGTCCCGTTTTTACTAGGCCGCACAAGACACCGTAATCATTTACTACAACCTGGACCTTGCGGACAGGTAGGTTATCCCCCCACCCATCACTGCCAATACCCCTCTCCTCGCCACAGAAAGGAGAGATTCTAGGAGCTGCAAAGGGATACTGCTGAATAACTTCGATTGGCACTTCCACATTTGCCCACTCCCCAGAAACCAATCGGTGGCTGGAGCCCGCGACAATACACAAGCTTTCTGTGCCCAGCTTACGCGTTGTTATTTGGGCGGGGACCTGTCCCAACAGCGCACCGGTAATCATGGCCAAATCTACCTCTCCCCTAACCAACATTCTCAAGGCCAAGGATTCATAGGCGGAAGTCAATGAGAGGCACGCTTTTGGCTGGATTTCTGCCAGCTTGCTTTGAATAAATGCAGCCCAAGTCAATTGCAAGACTGCTGGGGCAGCTACCCGGCACTCCGAAAACTTTCCCAGCTCACCCAGTTCAAATTGCACCTGGCGTGCAATGGAAGTGATCTCAGCCGCTTTACCTTGTAGCCGGCGACCAGCATCATTTAGTCGGATTTGCTTGCCTACCCGGTCGAACACGCGAGTATTCAGCGCCGTCTCCAGGCGACGTAAAACCTTACTTAAGGCCCCTGGCGTTGTATCTAAACGATCTGCCGAGCGTTGCAGGTTTTCTGTCGCGGCAATAACAAGAAATTTTTCAAGATCTTCTATTTCCATATTGGAATCAAAAGCCACCCAAAGTGAATCGATTCGTAACTAATGTACGTCTAGAATCGCTTACTGCCAAGTAAGCAGAAGCTTAATAGCAAACCCTGCCGCTAACCCGTAAAGATCAGGAGCTGAATAATTTATGATCACGCTTAATAAGCTCTGGAGTATTACTATCGCAGCTGTCTTAACCATGGCCTGCACAGTCAGTTATGCAGACGATTCCATTGGCACTCACGGAATGGCGTTATTTTCGGCTAACGGGCAGCTTATTGCATCGCATATGCCTCTTCACGGCAAACGCCACGGGCATCAGCTTATTCTTGCTTTGGAATCTAAAAATAAAAAAGAAGTGATGAATCTGGCCCAGAACACGTCGCTTATCTCTCTCAAACCTGAAGTTTTCTCTTTAAACCATTTGCGCAACGGTAAGTTAGGCCTTTTTAGCGGCGAAGTATTTAATGGCCACTTTGAGCGAAAAGGCAAAATTCTGCTTAGCTCAATAGATTTCACGGTAACCGACAAGCTATTAGATCTACCACTCTCCCGTAAGAAGAATGGTCATTACCGCCTGGTGCATCTGGGCGACACGAGTCTGCTTATTCACGAAATAGCTTCCCCGCCAAGTTTTGACCAAATCGTGGAAGTTATAGCAAAAGCAACTGCACCTAAATCCATAGATACTGGCAGCAAGCTTCCTATTTCAGAAAAAAACTGGCCTGAAAGCCTCAAAGAAGCAGGTATTACTTTTCGTCGACAAGTTTATTTGGAAACACAGGACTTCCAATAAAATGCAAGAGCCAATTCTTATTATCCAGCATGAAGAACATGAAGGGCCTGGATATATTGCAGATTGGGCGAGTCAACGCCAGATTCCGACAACTCTTATCAACCCACAGATCTCAACATTACCCGATACGGGCTTTAGTGGAGTGATTATTTTAGGAGGGATGATGAACGTAAAAGATCACATCTCACTACCTTGGCTTGCCGGTGAAATACACTGGGTAAAAAGTATTATTAATCGGCAAGTCCCCATTGTGGGCATTTGCCTTGGCGCACAAATTCTTGCTCATGCACTAGGTGCCGATATCAAGCCAATGAAGCAGGAAGAACTAGGTTGGCACCAAATCCACTGGACAATAACTGAAGCCCTCACCTTAAACAAAGTATTCCAAGCACACAGCTATTTTTTTGACATCCCTAAAAACGCCAAGCGCCTAGCCAGCTCTGCGCTCTGCCCGAACCAGGCATTTCTATATGGAGAAAACATACTCGGCTTACAGTTCCACCTGGAGTGGTCACAACAACAGGTCGCACGGCTTTTTCCAGAGCACTTCCAGAAGCATGGTTCCAGCGTGAACAATCACAACGCCAGTCGCAAGGCGCTCTTTCAGCTACTAAACCAGCACTTCAGTAAAGAACCGCCAAAGAAATGACTCTTTGAATTCAATACACCAATTAATGTCTCTTAAATACATTACATTCTAAATTATCCCAAGAGGCTCAAAAGAATAAGAAACCTCTCCTATAAGCTAGTAAACCTTTCCTACCCGCTTGCCACCTTACCTAAACACTATATCTAACCCATAGCCAAAGTCATTAAGCAGGCAAACAAACACATTTAAAAATAGGAAAGCATTCTCAACCAATAGTACATACTTCTCGATTTAACTCTGAAAACACAAAGGCAACACCACCTTTTATTTTTTATGGCTATTATTTTTTAGCCAAAGCACCCTGACTATATCTCTCGTGCAACCGGCTTTGGCGCTTTGATATAAGTGTTATTGTTTTTACAAGGAAGTTTCAAATGAAGGTTTTTACCCCCAAAATGTTGGCCTCTATAGCCGCTATCGGGATAGCCCTTGGCTCCTCAACATCAGCGCTCTCTCAAGCTACGGATTCTGAGACCAGCATGATTACGCTGACTTTTATGGAAATGATTGATATTGCTTTTGTTGACAATATCACCATTGCAGACCCCACACCCGGAGACCCGGCAGTAGGTGTAGATTTCTTCTGTGTTGCCGGCACTGGCTTTAGCACCTTTAGTATTAATTTTGTAAACCCAACCACCACAGGTCCAGACTTCTTATTAAACAGCGCCAACGGATCAGGACCTATTATGTACAATGTTTTTTTCAAAAATGACCTAAGCCCTGGTCCTGGGCTGCCTGTCACACCCAATGTACCTATTCCAGGAAATGTATTACAGGCGAGTGCCTGCACGGCTCCAAGCACAGATGATAATGCAAAATTTGATGTTGAGATCCCATTTCCGGAATGGAATGGTAGGGAGGGGGATGGGCCTTTTATGGGATTACTAGAGATAACGGTAACTGCTGAATAATTTCAGCATTTATTTATGGTTGCATCAGGATCTCTTTCTGGTGCAACCATTAACAAATAGAAAGCTGAGCTCAACGGAAGAATGTTCTTACAATTATCTAAAGCTGCCAGAAAAATCTTAAGAAAAACCGCAAAATAATCTAAATACATTCCTCTCAAATCAACACCCACTCCAGATACATCACTCACAGTAACAGACTTTTACGCACCTGCCTGACCATTCATCAGTGTTGAAGCATTAAAAGCTGCAAACTCATTGACAACCATGTTTGGCTTGAAGTTGTCTTGTGGACCTTGCACTCAAGATCAAGCTGAAGGGATCTCCTTTCTGAATACTTGCTGGAGAAGACTCCAGTTTTGGGAAAAGTAAGCCGCTTGATTGAGGGCTTGATGAAAGCTTCTCAGACAGTTCGATCAAAGCACTCTGCTTAACTGGAAATAAATCTTTTTATATGGCAACTTTGTTCCATCAAAAAAAGAAAGCTGAAGCAGGAAAAACTAAGCTGGGCAAGGGTACAACATGGTGGTAGTGGTCTTTAGCGAAGCCACTCCATTGGGAAGCTCCCTTACTTCGGCCTCACTAACAGATGCAAATTTATGGCATCCGCAAGTGGATGCCACCTCTAAAAATACAAAACTCGACACCTAGCGTACGACAAACCTGCAGATTCTGACCCATTACGCTATAGCTTGACCCATTGTGAAACGGACCTAATTCAACCTCACTTCACCTCACTTCACCTCACTTCACCTCACTTCACCTCACCTCACCTCACCTCACCTCACCTCACCTCACCTCACCTCACCTCACCTCACCTCACCTCACCTCACCTCACCTCACCTCACCTCACCTCACCTCACCTCACCTCACCTCAACATTAGAATCAGACAAAACATCATTGCAATAAGATTAAAGCCTATCAATCATCTAGCACACAAAGGCAATAAGAAATCTTTCTCAATAATTAGTACATTCCTCCCGAATCACCTACTACAGCAAGCTTCCTACAGGATATTTCCAACTTCACGACTATCATTTTCTAGGCCAAAGCACTCTGAACTATATCAATCTCATAAATTGCTTTGGCGCTTTAATAAAAGCGTCATTGTTTTATACAAGGAAGTTTCAAATGAAGGTTTTTACCCCCAAACTATTGGCTTCTATAGTCGCTGCCGGAATAGCGCTTGGCTCCTCCTCATCAGCGCTATCCCAAGCCACAGACTCCGAAACCAGCATGATCACACTGACCTTTACGGAAACAATTGATATTGCTTTCGTTGATCCTGTCACCATTTCTGATCCTACACCTGGGGATCCGGCTGTAGGGGTAGATTTTTTCTGTGTTGCCGGCACTGGTTTTAGCACCTTTAGTATTGAGTTTTTTAACCCAGCAGCTACTGGCCCAGATTTTTTACTGGAAAGCGCCAATGCGACCCCGTCAATTATGTACGATGTTTTTTTTAAGAATGATCTAACTCCTGGACCGGGCCTGATAGTAACGCCTGCTGTACCTATTCCAGGCAATATTCTACAAGCAAGTGTCTGTGCAACCCCAGGTGCAGATGATAATGCGAAATTTGACATTGTCATTCCTGGCCCAATATGGACAGGCAGAGAGGCTGATGGTCCATTTACCGGTCTGCTGCAGATAATGGTAACTGCAGAGTAATTCTTACCAGCTGGCATTAGTTGCATCAGGATCTATCCCTGATGCAACCATTAACCACAAAAAAATCTTGGATCAGACCCACATGAATAACATTAATAAAACCACCTGCAATCACCAAAAAACTCAAAAGCACCATTTTAAAACAACCCATTCAAAACCCTCAAAAAGCAACCAGCAAAAACTCTAGATACGCATATCATTAACTGAATCCTGCGCCTATCTATTATTCGCCATCAATATAACAGTGATACTGCTACTCTTACTAAAGGGAATTTCCAATGAGTTTCCACACCCTAAAAAGGGCCATACTAGCGATTTTATTTATTCTCACAGCTACTACAGCTTCATATTCTCTTTCACAGGCTCAAGGTAGCGGACAAAGCTTGATTTCATTTGCAATCAATGAGTTCATTACAATAGAAGATGTAGACGATATAAATCTCAACCCAACTCCTGGAGCCCCCGCCTTGGGCACAGATTTATTCTGTGTTGCAGGGGATGGATTCCCAGCCTTTAGTATTATATTTACAGGCTTAGGCACAGGCACCGGAACACCATTTATTCTGCGGGGTAGGCAAGGAGCAGTATTGAACTATCAAGTCTCTTTCCAAAATGCCACCTCGGGGGGGGCTCCAATTGCAGCTTTACCTGGCGTACCTATCACCAACAATACGCTTCAAGCAAACAACTGCATAAATAACAATGCGCTTTTCAACGTATTAGTGCCCGCTTCAGAGTGGGAACCTGTTGCAGGCATGGCTCCATTTAGGGGTAGGCTATTAATTACTGTGGAATCAGAATAAATACCAAAGTTATTAGGTATAAATACTGAGAATATAAACCCATACAAATAATTTTGCACCAGGAGGGTACTGCCTCTAAACATAACACAGAAACCGCCCCTTTCAACTTATTCCTTGGATTAACAACTATTATTTTTAGACCAAGGCTACCTCAACAAGCTTCTAGGCTTGCCATGTGTTTTGGTTTTTTCTCAACAGAAGTGTTGCTGTTTTCTACGCAAGGAAGTATCTGATGAACCTTTTCACCTCCAAGACATTTTTATCAACCGCTTTATTTAGTCTGACACTCTGTTCAGCGACATCTGCACTATCTCAAGCAACTGACAGTGCACAAAGCATGATCACCTTGACTTATATGGATGCCATTCAAATAGCAAACGTAGATAATGTACCCATCCAAGCCCCCCCAGCTGGATCTGGAGATTTTGCAGCGGGATCGGATGTTTTTTGTGTTGCAGGAACTGGCAGCTTCACCAGCTTTGGTATCACATTTGCTAATGCAGGCACAGATCCAAGCTTTTTTCTTCAACCCAGCGTTGCCGGTGCAAGCCCAATGACATACGAGGTTTTCTTTTCAAACAGTACTCAGGGACAAGGCACCATGGTTACGGCCGGAGTCCCCGTACAAGGCAATGTCATCCAAGCCAATAACTGTGCAGATGATAATGCAAGATTTGACGTTAGAATTCCCCCAGCAGAATGGGAAGGCAGAGCCGGTGATGCTCCATTTATGGGCATGCTGGTAATTACAGTAGAAGCGGAATAAACGCATATTAAATATATGCAGATTGAGCGGCCCTCTATCGTTGGCTAGGATTTAGCGTTCATTAGATCTTAGGCAACCAGCAAGGGCCGCATCATATTCAAATAGCGAACAATAAATTTTTATTACACTGATCCCACCAAAAAACCAGGCTTAAAACCCTTCAAATGACCTACTGAAAGCTTTCCTTAGAGGGACAGACGCAATCACCCCCACGAGGTAAAAACCGGAGAAAAAGAAAGACGCATTCATTATGGCAAATTAAAATATACAAAAAGAAATAAGAAATAACTCCCACCCGATAGTAAACCTTTCCCAAAATACGACCAAAAGCAAAGATAAAACCCCAACTTATATTTTCTGTAGCTATCATTTTTAAGGCCAAAACAACTGACTCACTGCTCTCATAGAGTTAGCTTTGGCATCTTTCATATAGGCATTATTTTTTTGACATGGAAGTTAAACATGAAAAGTGCTGCGCTTAAGTCACTGATCCCTATTATTGCTGCAGGCATCGCATTTATCTCCCCGACACTTGCGCTATCACAAGCCACAGACTCCGAAACCAGCATGATAACGCTGATTTTTACAGAAAATATTGATATTGCTTTTGTAGACAATCTAGATTTAGTGGCCCCACCAAGTGGCACACCTCAACCCATTCTCGCTGAAGACACATTCTGTGTGGCCGGAGTTGGCTTTAATTTCTTTAGCATTACTTTCACCAATCCTGCTAGCGCGACGGGCGATTTTCAACTAATGCCCTCCGTAGCTGGAACCGCGCCAATTAATTACGAAGTGTTTTTTAAAAACGACACATCTCCAGGCCCAGGGGTTCCTGTCACTCCCAACGCACCCATTGGGGGAAATATGATCCAGGCAGCTTCTTGCCCAGACATTAGCTTCAACAATGCAAAGTTTGATATTGAAATCCCTTTCTCCCAATGGGATGGCAGAGATGCAGATAGCCCATTTACAGGAATGTTACAACTAACTGTTGTAGCCGAATAAATTTAATCCCCAGCTAACTTTCTCCGGCATTGCTTAACGCAATTTTCACTAACTTTTCAAAGGAAGATACATATGAAAACCAAATGTTCAAAAATGTTCCTCTCCATTGCTTCAGCCTGCTTAGCTATGGGAGCCGCCAACACTGCGCTATCTCAAGCCACGGATAGCGAAACAAGTATGATTACCTTGACATTTTCTAATTTTATTATCATAGAAAATGTAGATCCAGTCACTATTGCAGATCCAGTGCCCGGAACCGATGCAATGGGATCAGATACCTTCTGTGTTGCAGCAAGTGGCTTTGGTAGTTTTAGCATCACATTTGCCAATGTGGGCTCAGACCCAACCTTTCTCTTACAAAGTAGTAATGGCACTCCAGCCATTCCTTACAATGTAGGCTACGCCAATAGTACTGGAGGACCAGCACAGCCTGTAATGGCTGGTATTCCTCTCGGCGGACAGGGAATACAGGCAAGTAATTGCCTTAATGACAATGCACGATTTGATATTGATATCCCAGCCACAGTATGGAATGGTAGAGAACCTGACGGGCCTTTTACGGGTACGTTATTGATTACAGTTGAGGGTCAATAAGACATTTGAAAGTTAACGTTTTAGATACACCAGACCTAGAATCTGGTGTATCTAAAAATCACATATCAAACTTACTTGGCGCAAAAAAATATAATTTTAAGCCAAAAAAAACCAAAAATTCAATAAAATCAAAGCTCACGCTCCTGATTTAACCAAGCACTACAGCCTTGCTTTAAAAGTTAACGTAAACATTATTACCCGTCGAAAAAGCCTTTAACCCTAGAACAGAGAAATATATAGCCACCACCCTACACTGAAATTCGGCCTTAAAACAACGTACACTTCATTGGCCAGCAAAGCTTCCTTAGAAATGGCCCAGATCTCCCCCCGAGCTTCTTAAGTTCTAGTGAACCTAATGTTACTCAGCTGAACAGGTAATTCTATTTTCAAAACAAACACCGCCCCGAGTAGAACAGGTTTCCAGCAGTTTGCCTTTGGCCTCTACCTCAGAAAAGCCTTTGGAATGCATACCGCCAGCCCGCATATCTTTCATATAGCAGGCCCATCTGGGGCGTTCCTTTACTGGATGGAGAACGACTTCTGGTTGGGTATTGTTAGATTGGCCTTCTACCAGGGCCTGTAGGTCCACAATCAGATCCTGCATGGAGCGAATATCTTTGCGCAACCTGACAACCTCTTTCTTGAGTTTGCGTATTTCATCCGCCTCTTGATTTTCATTCTTCAGGGCATGTACTTCTTTGCGAAGTTTTACCACCTCTCTTTTAATCTCGTGCAGATCTTCAGCGGTGCGATGATTGTCGTGGGCCAGTACAGGAGAGGAGAACAGAGCAAGGGAAATCAAAAGCGGCAAACTACGCATGGTCTTACTTCCAGTAAAATTTCTTATTACAAGCCAAAATGCGGGAAGGAATATAGCGCAAAAAACCTTAACTCAAAATGAATCGTGTCGAGCACCCATTAATACTACCCACGCAGCTCTTGAGAGAATATGTAGTAAGAAGCCATTTAAAAGCATTCAGGGATCTAGGGAGCCGTATTTTGTTTGCCTATCCATCGAAAATTAAACAGGTAAATAGATATTCCTGACAAATATCTTGCAAATACAGCCATATTCCACTTTAAATTTTATCAAAGAAAAAGGCGAACCGAAGTTCGCCTTGTCAGGAATCGCTTTGTGGGCCAAGTCAGCTGCCGGTTAAACTGCGTACCATACTGATCATGACTCCCGCAGCAACCGCAGAGCCAATAACCCCAGCCACATTCGGGCCCATAGCGTGCATCAGCAGGAAGTTGTGCGGATTGGATTCGAGCCCCACTTTATTGGATACCCGTGCAGCCATGGGCACGGCAGATACACCAGCAGAACCGATCAGTGGGTTTACCTTGTGCTTACTGAATACATTGAGCAGTTTCGCCATCAATACCCCTGCGGCAGTACCGATGGCAAAGGCCACGATACCCAGGGCGAGGATTCCCAGAGTTTTGGGGTCAAGGAATTTATCTGCAGCCAGTTTCGAACCGACCGAGAGACCTAGGAAAATCGTGGTGATATTGATCAACGCATTCTGAGCAGTATCCGAAAGGCGAGACACCACACCACACTCACGCATCAGATTACCGAAACAGAACATTCCCAACAGCGGAGCTGCAGCGGGAAGGAACAGGGCAACCAGAATCAGCAGCAACAGCGGGAAGGTAATTTTCTCGCGCTTGCTTACATGACGCAGCTGCACCATCTCGATTTTGCGCTCCTGCTCTGTAGTGAGTGCGCGCATAATCGGTGGCTGAATCATGGGCACCAATGCCATATAGGAATAGGCTGCTACCGCAATCGCACCCAGCAAATCAGGGGCCAAAATGCTGGAAACGTAGATTGCTGTAGGGCCATCTGCACCGCCGATAATACCAATGGCCGCGGCATCGGCGATGGAGAAGTCCATAATCCCCGCAACTGAGAGCCCGACAGCACCCAGTACAGTGGCAAAGATACCGAACTGTGCCGCCGCACCCAGGAACAGGGTACGCGGGTTAGCGAGCAGCGGGCCAAAATCGGTCATGGCCCCCACTCCCATAAAAATCACCAACGGCGCGACACCCGAAGCAATAGCTACAGAATAAAAGTTGTACAGCATGCCGTTGCTGAAACCGGCATCGCTGGCAAACTCTGCGGCCTGTAACTGCACCGCAGCCGGGGCAGCACCCAGGGCAGCTTTTAAATCCTCGAGACTGGCAACAGTATCCAACCCCAAGATCTGGGCCATTTGGGCAAGAACTGCTGCATTTCCCTGGGCCAATGCGGTCTCTGCTGCAGAGAGTGCCAGATCTGCTCCGGGAATATTGGCCAGGATACCGCCGAAGCCAATTGGCACCAGCAACAGTGGCTCAAAGTTTTTGCGAATAGCCAGAAACAGCAGCCCCAATCCAACAAAGATCATGACCAGCTGCCCCGGCATCATTTGTGCGATGCCGGAGGACTGCCAAAGCGTGAGTAAATTATCCACTTGCGACTCCTACCCCAATCTATGCGATAGACAGCAGGGCATCACCCACCGCCACGGAATCGCCCTCTTTTACCGCTACGCTGGCAACACTGCCACTGCGCGGCGCACTCACTACGGTTTCCATCTTCATGGCTTCGAGCACAATAATGGCCTGGCCCTCGCTGACCTTGTCACCAGGCATCACCATCACCTTAAAGATATTGCCCGCTAGGGGCGCATTGACCGGCTCACCACCAGTGGCTGGAACCGAACTGGCTGGACTGGCTGCAGGGGCGGCCGCACCTACCGGGGCAATATTGGTCAGATCGCCACCATCGGCCACTGTCACGGTGTAGCTCTGGCCTTCCACAGTGACCGTATACACCTCTTCCCCGTTGTCATTTTTCACTGCGGCGTTTTCATTGCCAGTAGGCACTGGCTCAAAGGCATCGGCGTTGCCGCGATTTTTCAGGAACTTGAGGCCGATTTGTGGGAAGAGTGAATAAGTGAGCACATCGTCAATCTCACCTTCGCCATTGGTCAGGGCAATGTCCTCGGCCCCGGCTTTTTCCTGTAACTCCAAGGTAAGCCTGTCCAACTCTGGAGCGATCAAATCCGCAGGGCGACAGGTCACTGGCGCTGCGCCTTCCAATACCTTCACCTGCAACTCCTGATTCACTTCGGCAGGGGTCGCGCCATACTCCCCTTTCAAAACGGCTGCCGTTTCTTTAGAGACAGATTTATAGCGCTCACCGGTCAGCACATTTAATACTGCCTGGGTGCCTACAATTTGTGAGGTGGGCGTTACCAGGGGGATATAACCAAGATCCTGGCGTACGCGGGGAATCTCTTCGAGTACCTCATCCAGTCGCTCACCGGCGCCCTGCTCGCGCAGCTGGTTTTCCATATTGGTCAACATGCCACCGGGCACTTGGGCCACCAAAATACGCGAGTCCACGCCTTTAAGGGAACCTTCAAATTTCGCGTACTTTTTACGCACCTCGCGGAAATATGCAGCAATTTCTTCGAGCAGATTAATATCCAGACCGGTATCCCGCTCAGTGCCTTCAAGCATGGCAACCAGTGTTTCCGTGGGGCTGTGGCCATAGGTCATGGACATGGAGCTGATGGCGGCATCCACATTGTCGACGCCCGCCTCGATACATTTGAGCGCGGTGGCAATAGAAAGACCCGTAGTCGCATGGCAATGCAGATGGATGGGAATATCCACCGCCGTTTTAAGGCGCTTTACCAACTCGTAGCCTTCGTAGGGGCGCAATAGGCCGGCCATATCCTTAATGGCAATGGAGTCCGCCCCCATATCCTCAATCTGGCGCCCCAGCTCTACCCACAAGTCCATGGTATGTACCGGGCTCACGGTATAAGAGATAGTGCCCTGAGCGTGCTTATCTTGTTTTTTTACCGCGGCCAGGGCCGTCTTCAGGTTGCGCATATCGTTCATGGCATCGAATACGCGGAAGACATCCACCCCGTTGACCGCAGCACGCTCAACAAATTTTTCCACGACATCATCGGCGTAGTGGCGATATCCCAGAATATTTTGCCCACGGAACAACATTTGCTGCGGGGTGTTGGGCATGGCTTTTTTTAATTCGCGAATCCGCTCCCAGGGGTCTTCGCCGAGATAGCGAATACAGGCATCGAAGGTGGCGCCCCCCCAAGATTCCAGCGACCAAAAGCCGACTTGATCGAGCTTTTCTGCAATCGGCAGCATATCGTCCAGTCGCAGGCGGGTGGCGAATAGTGACTGGTGGGCGTCACGCAGGACTACATCGGTAATCCCCAATGGCTTTTTAACCTCAGTCATGGGTTATCTCTCTCGGCAGAAATTATTGGATGTTGTAATGAAGCGAAATTTGGCGATTAACGTTTTTTTCGATGTTGTTCGATGGCCGCCTTGATAATGGCGTGCAAGCGGGCATTGTCATCGTTACCGCTAGCGGGCGGAGTGGCGACTGGCTCCGCTTCGGGAAAGTGGCGAGTAATAATTCGGGACATGATACCGGTGCCTATCACCAGTAACAGCAGGAAGGTAAAAACAATTCCCATACCGAACAGGGTAATGTCCAACCCCTGTTGAAGTAGCGTATCTTGCACTCTGTATCCCCCTAAGCCTTCGGATAATAAAAGGTTAATATCCGGGCGATTATTCTTCGGCCTGTGGCCGTTTATTGTTAAGCAGCCACTATGCTTGGGCGCCTATAAAAACTGCCAAACAGCAACGCTAAACTTCCGCACAATTCCCAGCTTGACCAACACCAAGCCACCCCAACTGCAATCCCCAAAATTCTGCGACTGAGCGCAGTGATCTAATTGGTAACCTGCCTGGCTGGCAACCCATTTACGCCCGGCAATCTAGTCTTCAAGCTGGGCAAATACAACCTAGTTGGCGGTTCCACCCCGACAAGTAACCATACTATCTACTGCCAGAGGGTTTTTCTGCAGCATGGAAGTGCAGTCAATTTTCTATTATCAATACAAGTTGCTTTTAAAATCAAACACTTAATGGTTTCAGTGGCAACGATGGCGCATGGTTCATTGCGCCCCTTATTGGTGCAAACACACTCGAATTTGAGTTCAAATCTCCTATTAAAACTACCAGCCGAATGATCATTGTTACGGAATAGCGATCACTTGCTGATAGAATATGCGCCAACCATCACACCAATTTTTCCTATTTCCAACTTTATGACCGATAAGACAATTTCCCTGCAGCCGAAGATTTACCAGGCCCCCATGGAAGGTGTTATCGACCACCATGTGCGCAGACTGCTTTCAACGATTGGCGGAGTCGATATCTGTGTAACCGAATTTGTGCGTGTTACCGATACCCGCCTACCCCGCAGGGTTTTTACTCGTCTGTGTCCGGAGCTCTTGGAGGGCGCCAAAACGGCCAATGATGTCCCGGTACGCTTGCAACTACTGGGCGGCAATCCTGAGGCCATGGGCATCAATGCCGCCAAAGCGGTTGCAGTGGGGGCAAAAGCGATCGATCTGAATTTTGGTTGCCCAGCCAAGTCGGTCAATAACAGCGATGGGGGCGCCTGCCTACTGCAAAGCCCACATCGGGTAGAGGCGATTGTCGGCGCTGTGCGCCGGGCCGTACCGGATCACATCCCTGTCACCGCGAAAATCCGCCTGGGGTTCAACGACCGCTCTACCTATATGGATAATGCCCTGGCCGCAGCCGCCGGTGGAGCCAATGAGTTGGCGGTTCACGCTCGCTCTAAAGTCGATGGCTACAAGCCTCCGGCCTACTGGGAATATATCGGTGAGATTCGGGAAAAACTGCAGATTCCAGTAGTCGCCAATGGCGATATCTGGACACTGGCGGAATTTCAGCGCTGCCACGAGCAAACCGGTTGCCAAGCCTTTATGTTTGGCCGCAGCCTGTTGGCAAGGCCTGATTTGGGGCTGCAAATCAAGGCCTTCTGCGCCGGGGTAGAATATCAGCCGATGGCATGGCCACAAATTGTCGAGTTACTCTGGGGTTACTATCAAATTACCCGGGAAGTCTACCCGGCCAAGTATCTGGGTAACCGGATCAAACAGTGGCTGGCCTATCTCAAGCTCGCGTTTCCAGAGGCCCAGGTATTTTTTGAGAAACTTAAACGCCTGCGCGAGGCTGAGGCTATTGAAGCCATTTTTTCCCAGGAGTTGGAGTCACCCCAGGAAATCATTAACCAAAAAGCTATTGCAGCCGCTTAATAGCGGCTGCAAAGTTCGTTAAAGCTCAGCGGTTGACTGGCGACTTAGGTAAGCCGGGTTGTAATACTTTTCCGGCAAATCATGGGCCTGGACACTCTCATAAATAACCCGTGTCTCTGTGCCAGTATTGATCGTATCCTGCAGCCGCATTTCCGCCACTACCTGCCGTCCCTCTCTTTGCCCCGGGGTAAAGTGCGCAATCTTGGCCAACTTGCCGGATTTCAGGTAAAGCTCGGCTTTTACCGGAAAATTACTTTTGCTATCCACCCACAAGTTAATACGCTGATAACTGGCCCCCTTGGTTTTAGCGGTAAGGCTCAAACGGTTTACCAGCTGATCCTGTAATGTCTCCTGCCCGGCATAAACGCCCTGATAATCCTCACTCCAGGTGAGTGTGGCCACATCGCCCACCGATGCCCCCCCCAACAATTTTTGCATGGGTGTAATCCGTATAGGGCGGCGGCTGCGCGGCATCAGCATCCAATAGTTATCCTGCAGCATTAACATCTTGGTGCCCTCCTCTCCCTTGCCTTTGAATACCACCAGAGATTTGCGCTGTGGGCGGGTGTACACATGGTAATTATCCATACTGTCCAGCTCGCCATTTTTGTAGACCCGCACCTCAGTGACTACTCGCGCGGAATTTTCTTGCAGACGGTAAAAATCGGCTTTGGCAAGCATGCTCTCCACTTGCTGCGTGGTGTAGATAATCTCGTTGCTGGCCCCGCTATTGGTATTTAGTGAATTGGCCAATGCCATTGGAGCCATTGTTATTACCAGAGCGCTGCCCAAAACTTTCCAAGCAGTTTTTAGTTTCGCTAACTTATACATGTACCAATGCCTCTGTTATCGGTTTGTTTACACCTTTGCGCGCTGCCATAAAGGAAGACAGAACACAGATTGCCGCTACTGCTAACGAGATCATCCAAGCAAGATTCAATGAGAAATACACCACCAGGGGATAGCTCTCAGTTTTACCGGGAGGGGCCGGCATGGTGACTTCAAACACCATCAAACCCATACTCACCGCAGCTGCCAGCAAGATGCCCACGATCGCTCCTACCAGGGACAACACCAATGCCTCCAACACAAAGCCCAGCAGTAATTCGGCGCGGGACGTACCCAATGCGGAAAGAGTGCCGATCTCACGGGTTCTTTCTGTAACCGACATCGCCAAGGTATTGAAGAGGGAAACAAAAATGACCATTGCCATGATCACGCCCATCAGGCCAAAAATTCGGTCGTAAAGACTTTTCACCCCTTGGTAAAAGAAGGCGCGATCCTCCCAGGTGGTAATTTCCAACTCGGGAGCCTGCTCAGCCAGACGCGCCTTTAATACTTCGGTGTCTTCCAGCTCATAGCCGTACAGGTGCATGGTGCTGACTTTTTCACTATCGAGAATAAACTGGGCAGAATTTATCGAGAGATACACCTGACGCTTATCCATGTCAGGAACACCAGTTCCAAAAACACCCTGTACTTTAAAATCCAGTGCGTTAAGCGCCCCATCTACAGTGGTCGACATCAGGGTGACATAGTCCCCTGTTTTTACATTCAGATTTCTGGCCAGATCCTTGGCCAGCATAATCTGCGGATCGGTAGGATCTTCATTCTTACTCAGAATGCCACCTTCTGTCATATTTAAGAAAGGCCCCTTTACCCGAAACTCGCTCGGCAAAATCCCCTGCCCCAAAAATATGGTCGACTTATCTCCATTGGAGATCAAGCCATTCAAATAGATACGCGGTTGTACCGCCTTAACCTGGCTATCGGTCAATAAGCGCTTTCTCAATTCATCGGCATTTTCCAAGCCATTTTGTAATGGATACTCTTCATCGCTATTGAAATATCCCGGCTGGGTAAACACCAGATGCCCCTGACTGCGCGCCGCGCCTTCTTTCAGGGATTTATAAGTGTATAGACCAAAGCCCCCGGAAGTCATCAGAGCCATCACTACAATAGCGACAATTGCGACGGTCAAAAGACTGCGGCGGCGGTTGCGTAATAAATTCAAAACTGCCAGTTTTAAGCGACGCATGGGGCTTCCTCCTGCAAAATCACACCGTCTTGTAAATTGATCACTCTGTCACAGTGCTGAGTCATACGATCATCGTGGCTGGCCACAATAAAGGCCGTTTTCTGTTCCCTGCCAAGGTATTTCATTAATTCAATAATCTGCTGAGCCGTTACACTATCCAAGCTAGCGGTGGGCTCATCAGCTATCACCAATTTGGGCTTGTGCACCAGTGCTCGAGCTATCGCCACCCGTTGTTGTTGGCCGCCGGAGAGGCGGTCGGGGCGATATCGGGCAAACTCGGCCAAACCCACATAATCCAACATCTGCATTACCCGCTGTTTAACCTCTGCAGAATCCACACCATTGAGCTGTAATGGGTAGGCGACATTTTCAAAGGCACTCATCACCGGAACCAAATTAAATTTCTGAAAAATAAACCCCATCTGAGTGCGACGTATCTTCATTGCCTGCTGGTAGTCCCTGGTCATTAATTCACCGGCAAAATGCACCACACCGGAATAATCTTGGTCCAGTAAGCCACAGATATTTAGCATGGTACTTTTACCGGAGCCTGAGGGCCCACAGAGGGCCACCATAGTACCGGGGCGAATGGCCAAGTTGACATCTCGCAAAGCCTGGTGCTTTATTTCACCTGTTGTATAGGTCTTTTCTATATGTGTCAGCTGCAACATCGGTCTTTCTCCAATCCCAATTACTACTCAGTATCCAGCTTACAAAGTGCCTGAGCCCCTCTTGTATTGACCTTTGCCTGCCACTCACTTTTCTGATCTGACTTTTCACCCAAATCCGCAGCCTCCAGGGCACCACAGTAGATCCAACTCACTGCCTGTACCGGCATGTGCGACAGACGCGGATCATTCATCAGCTCCCCATAGAGCTCAAATCCTCGATCAAAAGCATTGAAAAAAGCAGGTACAGTGGTAAAAGTGGTGGCCGCAATCCCTTTAAAAAGCAAATCCCGGGGCACCCCCCTAGCCGAGCGGCCAGGATTTTCAAGCTCCTCCAACATCAATAGGGCTTTGTCCATACGGGCGATCCCATTTTCTGCATAGCTCACCTTCTTCCAAGGCAACCAACTCTCCTTGGCCATCAGAGTCTCACTGGCACCCAGGTAGAATAGGGCTGCAGGGTCTGTGGGATCTTGCTGCTGGGCAACTTTGAAAGCCTCGTAAGAAACTTCAATGGCATCCCCACCCTGCTGCGCCGCCTTGTTATATAGCCCTTCTAACTGCGCATCCACTGCGGCAAAAGCGGAAGTAGACATACCCAGTTGAATCAGTGCCGCTGCAATAATCTTCTTCATGATTTCTCTCCTTGCGTTTAGGTTGGGAGCAGATTAGCGCTGGTTATGGAGGGGGTCTTGATCGTGCGACAAAAGGGGAAGGAGAGAGATAAACGGGGAATCTTTGGGCTGAATGGAGTTAGAAGCCACAGATAAGTGGTAAATGGCGAGGCGTAAACTATTTTGGCAAGTTACTTCCTAGGAGGTGGTACAGCAGAACCAGTTAATTGATATTGTCCCTAAGCGACCTCTCAAATCAGCTCGAACACATATATAAAAATTAGGTCCAACATATTTAGAGGGTAAGCCCAAACTCACCCATCTGTAAGAAAACCTTAGTATTGAAAAATTGATTATTAGGTACTGTCAGCTACCAACTTGCTAATAAATTTTAAAGCAGAGAAGCCAGGGGTGTTTAATTTTTCTAAATTTTTAACCATTGCTGACGGTAGATAAGGCTTGGCTGCAAACAGAAATTGAGCCGCCCCGGCCGGTGATTCAGTTGAAATCTTAGAAGAATAGAGATTCCATAATTCATAAATGGAAATAGAGCCCTGCTCTTTCAGGTATGTATCTATCGCATTTATAATCAGAAGACCGCAATTATAGTGAATGCGTGGATTCTTACGTGACGCATCCAGATAAACCGGATTTTCCCCCAGGCTGGCAAGGCATTTCTGCTCTGCTTGCTTTATCTTCTGTGACAGATAACCCTTAGAAAGGATACTCTCGAACGCCAAACCGGCAAAATAATCAGCCGCTCCCTCATGAAGCCAGGAGTCAGCTGTATCTATAACATCTGCGCCCTCTCTCTGATATAAATGGGCAACTTCATGGGAAAAAAGCCAAAACAATTCATCGACATCAATTGCCTCAACAACAGACTTCTTACCATACCAATGCATAAATATCTGGCCTGGCAGAGTTCCACCTTGATGACCATGTCGACCATCGTCTGTAGAACTAAAAGAAGCAAACAACGCGGGCCTATAGCCAAGTGTGCCCATTTTATCAGCAAAGAAATCCATCAACTCAGGCAACTGAGTGCTCATCTGATGTTGCAGCTTCTCTGGTAGAAGTTCATCGATCACACTTACAAAGTGATCACTCTGTATCGGTTCTCCATGACCAATATAGACCTTGCTGCCTTCATCGAAAGCCGCCCACTCAATACTTCCCTGATAGATCCTGCCATGCAGGATAATATTGTCAGACTCGGGAGCAACAATCGTCAAATACCACTTCTTTAGGCTAGGTTCGCAAGAATCTGCGCAGGAAAAAAATCTCCCCGTATGCAATAAATAACTTCCATCCGAAAACGGGGAGAAAGGGGCATATTCCTTGGGGAGGGCCGTATAAGTTGGGGTAAGATGAAAAGTAGCTTCTGTAAAGGCACTGCCGTCCTCACGCACTAAACTCTCTTCCTCATCAACAAACTCAAACTGATACCCGTTAGAAGTAGGAACCCAACGCTTGCTTCTTGAGTTATCCGGAGAGCTTTTAAAGGCGAGCTTCTTTATTGGCTTTTCTGACACAAAGGTAACAAACCAGTTACCATTTCCCTTCTTTTCCAGCTTGGTGCTAATAGTATTTGCAACTGCTATAGAGCTGAATCCTAAACAGCTACATACCACAGCCATAGTAATTGCAAGGGCTATTGTACGAAACGATTTTTTTATTATCATTCTCAACCTTAATCACAAAAAGCTTGTGCTCTGAGCTTTTGAATAAGCACTTAATATTTTTTTAGCATTATATCCATGAATTACCTCTCCATTAATAAGCAAGACAGGAACACCTTTGCCACCTAGGCGATTATACTGAGACCTGCCCTGCTGGGACTTCTCAATATCATACTCATAAAATGGTATATTGTGCTCTCTCATCAATTCACGTGATTTCTGGCAATAGCCACACCATTCGGTAGCGTAGAGAATAACCTCACCCGGCCGCAGAGAGGCGTAATCCGGAAGCGGATTAAAATACAGCGCTATCTTATCCCACTTTTGAAAAATCAACAGAGCTACAGCCAAAATCAACACATTCCTCATGCAAAGCCCCTAAAATTCAAAGAATCAGGCAAATAACCTCTTAGCAGCTCAACAGCTAGAAAGCAAATGAGAAGTCCGCAATATGTACCAACTTAGGTGGTTCAGTATTTTATCTATAAGGCTTACTAGGGTGGTTATGCAAGATGTTTACCTTCAACTTTCCATCCTCACTCATAACATCCTTACAAATATCAGCCCTTGAGCCATTCTTTTTTATTACATCCTCTTAACATCCCCACCGACACACTATCAGGCGCACCAAGGGTTTCGTCTTTAATGTAGTGTTGAGCTGATGCTTTTGCTATAACTAAGGTGATCACTCTAAGAGAATGAATTTGTCAGTAAAAATTAGCTCTTAGTTAATACAGAGGGAAGGGGAACCTGTAATTTTTCAGCCCAGGGCTGAAGATCCTTGATAATAGAGGGATATAACTCTACCCCATCACGCAATTGCCGTGTTCGATTCGCCCAAGCACGCTGGCCAGGGACTCTTACAGGCTCATCGCTATCACTGCGATTTTGCTCCCAGAGGTTACTTAAAGCAATGGTTTGACGAAGAAAGTCTGCTTTTGCCCCAAAAGCCTGGGGATCAATTATCTGTAAGAAAACCGAGTTGGCCTCTTTATCGTGTTTGGCTGAATCATCGTCACGGCCATAGCCTCCAAGTGCCATCGACAACACCTCCAACATTGCACTTAGTGCCGCCCCCTTGTAACCGTGATCAGCACCACCAATCGGTAAAATACTGCCACCATCTTTGAACGCCGAGGGATCATCAGAAATCTTGCCATTATGATCTTTAAGGCAAGCGGAAGGCATTTTCCTACCCTCTCGCTTTGCACGTGACACATAGGCACCTGCTGTAATAGACATACTCACATCAAACAACAGAGGGTAATCTCCGGCCGGAGCCGCAAATGCCAGGGGATTCGCAGAGAACAATGGATCAATTCCCCCTTGAGGCGATACAGTATTTTCTCCCGGAGTTGAACAGGTTAGAATCGCCACATAACCCGCTTCGATTACCTGAGGTAAATAGGCAGCTAGGCAGGCAATATGCTGGCTGCGGCGAATAGTAGCGGTAACAACACCCTGTTCAGATACTCGTGACAATGCCTGTTCAATGGCTTTGCTAAGCACCCAGGGACCAGGTAAAAATTGTGCATCCCAGTTAAAGCTGTTACCCCTATCGGACAACACTTTGGGTCCACCACTAAGCTTGGACTCACCACTTTGTAACCACTCTAAATTGCTCACAACCCGGTGCAAGCCATGGGTGGTAAAACCGAGCAAGTCTGCCTGCAAGAATACATTAGCGATTATGTCGGCCCTGTCCTTAGCGAGCCCCATACGCTGGAATAAAGCACTGGCAAAATCTCTTAATTCTGTGGAAGAGTAATAATCTTGCATCGTGACTCCATGTCATTCTTAGTTAGGACAATTAAGAACCGGCGCTTACTGTGAACCGGTTATAATTAATCTGCCTTACCACCTTAAATTTATTCTCTCTATGTAATAAACAAAAAATACATTCACATAGATTTAAACATTGCCGCGGCCCTACGGCTCACAGAAAACTTTTGCCCATCATCCATAATTACCGTAGCTGAGCCCGTCAGCCCTCGGTTAATCTTATCGATTCGCTTAATACAAACAATCGTTGATCGGTGTATCTGCCAAAAAAGATCAGGTTCCAACTGCGTCATCAATTCCTTAAGCGGTGTGCGTATAATATGCTGGCCCTGGTCTGAGTAAACAGTGGTGTACTTGTCCTCAGCGACAAAAGCCGAAATTTCATCACAGGAGATTAGGTGTACATCCTCTCCCTTACTAGCCCTGATCCAGCGTAGATATTCCGGCTTACCGACATTGAGTTGCTGCAATAAAGCTGCAATATTCGGACTCACTTGCGCCTGCTCTTCCGCTCTACTTTCCAGACGCTTCTTGATACGTTCACAAGCTAGCTGAAGTCGCTCATCATCAATGGGCTTCAACAAATAATCTACGGCTTCCTGCTCAAAAGCATTTACTGCATATTCATCATAGGCAGTAATAAAGACCACTACAGGTTTGATTTCCAGCTTGTTAAGCGCGGAAGCAACCGCAATACCGTCCAAACCCGGCATACGGATATCGAGAAAAATGACATCAGGCTGTTCTTTCTGGCAAAGAGTTAATGCCTCCTGACCATCAGCTGCTTTACCAACTACCACAAGTTCCGGAAAAACATCAGCCAACATTTTATCCAGATGATGACACAACAAGGGTTCATCATCGGCAATTATCGCGCGCATGGAAACTCCAATCTAGCGGTAACCCCGCCCAGTTGATTACTACTTATCTGCAGCTTGCCTTTTTCCTGGTATAGAGTGGCAAGACGCTCCTTGATATTATTTAAAGCCAAACCATTGTGCTTGTTTGACTTTGACTTATTGGTTGCAGCCTGCAAACCAATTCCACTGTCCTCCACTTCTATGATCCACTGACTAGCTTTCGTAGCCACCCTGAGACAGACCAACCCTCCTTTCTGTGAAGGTTCAATACCATGGAAAATGGCATTTTCCACCAATGGCTGTATTAATAGGGGCGGAACTTCCGTTGAAGGGTTAACGGTTTCTGCCAGTTCGACCCTATACTGCAAGCGCTCACCCAGTCGGATTTGCTGAATAGCCAAATAGCTTTCAAGACTGCGAAGTTCATCTTTCAAGGACACATAGTCAGAACGCGATTTATTCAAACTAAAGCGCAAGAGATCGCTAAAATTATCCAGTAGTAGCTCTGCCTTCTGTGGATCGTGCCTAATCAGCATCTTAAGATTGGCCAGTGTATTAAACAGAAAGTGAGGTTCTATTTGACTTTGTAATACTTTCAGTTGGCTTTGCACCAGAGTTTTTTGTTGCTGGGCCTGTAGTAACTCTGCTTCCTTGCGCTCAGTCTCCAGCTTGTGGGACTGTTCACGATTAAGATAAAACTGGTAGAGTAAAGTCGTCAAAAAGATAGCCAGAATTAGTGAGTAAATCAGGGCATTAACCGCAGGAAAAACTCCAAAGCCAGAGACCCACCACCAAACATTAATAGAACCCAGCACAGTCGTTGCCGAAATGGTTACTGCATACTTGAGTACATGTGGCCAGTTCGGTTTTAGGTGGAGCATAAGCTTGCGCGTAGAAAAAGCAACAAAGCCATAGGTTAGGGATATACCAAAGTTGAGAGAGTAACTCCCTCCCCACACTTGTTTAGTGATTAGGGCCACAACAATACAAAGAATCAATATACGTAAATATTCACTGAGCAACTTCACCATGATTCCTTTTATATCTTCATGTTCGCAGTCAAAGTAACAAGGGTTTCATTCGGCAATTGTGTAAAATACGATTTTTTAGCGCCGCCAAAATACCTTACTGATGCACCCAGAGTCCAATCGCCCTTCATTTCATGGTTAATACCAGCAGTCAAAACCATGCCTCTATCGCCAGGGGAATATAAAATATCCAATTTGGGATTGTAATTGTGATTAGATAAGCTCCAGTGCATCATCAGGTTATGGCGATTGCGTGCTTCGCTTAAAAAAGCTGCAGCAGAAGCATATCTGGTAGCATCCCATCCTTCCCCCTGTTCACTGTACCAGCTGGCATTGTCTGCAAGCCTTTGCCAATCGCGAGTATGCCACGCCCTGCTATCAAACCAGTATTCAGCGATGATTGTATGCCCTGCGGTATGGGTCCAGGTCATGCCCAACAGAGCCTGCCAGCCATCGCTCTGTTCTCCCTCTCGGGGTAAAGTGCCAGCTCCTGGAGAACCGGGCTTTAGCCATTGACGATAACGCTGCTGGTAACGGCCTTCGCTATGTAATTCCCATGACTCCCCATAGGTCGCAACCCAGCTGGCGCCGATATTCAAGCCACGCTGATCATCCAAATAACCGAGTAGTTGCCATTCACTCACACCTTTCAGCTGGTACCAACGTGCAGCCAAACCTCTCGGAAGCTCTTCATTAATAAGTTGACCAGCATTAGCATCAACCAACATCAGGCTCAGCTCTCCACTTGCTGTGAAGCGGCTGGCTGATACGACAGCAACGCCCTCATCAGCCCGCAGAGATACCGGGTTGCGCTCCATAGGCAGGAATAGATCCAAAGGTCTGTGAGCGTAGCTAACACCAAAATCCAGGCGACGCTTACCTGCAAGCAGGTCCCACCCGAACCTATCCCCCTGCCAAAATAACTCCTCCACAACAAGTTCTGATTCCTCACCAGCGCCACTACCTGCCTCATGCAGCATGGAAACCTGTCCTTCCCAGTCCGATACCTGCAGCGCACCTTGTAATTTAACTTGGCGCTCATAACCTGACCCAGAATCGAAGAGGGCACTTTTCGATTGATTCTTAGCGCTAACAGCCATTGCCAACTCCCACTGCTGAGTGAGTGACTGAGCATTGAGCTCACCCACCAGAGACATCATCAACAGCAGCCAAAAAGTATTCCTTTTCATCATCACCTCCAACTTGATAGAAGCAATTTAGCAACACGAGTTGTTGTCTCCAGCCCAAGTGATGAGTGGTCTCCATGATGGACAGGCCGTAGATGGTTGGGATAAATGGTGGATAGCGGCTAGTGCAGGCCAGCAAGTGACGAATAAAGCTGGCCAATTCACAGATCAGTAGTGAGGCCACCATCATCAATTCTGAACAGCAACCAAAGTGATCGGTGGGCCATAACGCTCTATATCTAAACGCTCTGTCACCCAGTGCAAAAGGTCTCTCACTTCAGGCTATCAGAAGTGTTCCTCTTGGAACCCTCCTGTGCTCACCAAACCACAAAACAGGCACATAAGAAGTGAAAATTTTTAGCTTCCCGCGACGAAATCAATAAAAAATACTCTTTAAATCACAATTGGTGGAACCGTACCAGTTGATAGGAGTCCATCTTTTAACTCATTAAACACCGGCTATGACCTTATAGAGATAAATTGGGGGAACAATGCCTGGTCCACTTAAAACGTTTAGCGCTCTCACATTAACCGTAATTCTGGCCGCTTGTAGTGGAGGCTCTGGAGGCAGTAATAATTCTGATAATAATCAGCCTAATAATGAAACAAATGACGGATCTAACACCGGCACAGATGCCGATAACAACAATGATAATGATGGGGGCAACACCGATACTGGCGACTACAGATTCAATCCTAGCACTCCGCTAAGTACATTAGTGGTAGGAACTAGTGAATATGCACAGGGTACACTGCAATTAGAGGATACCGATAGTACCAGCCCCACCTTTCAGTCTGGGACTTATGCCGGAAAGTATGGTGACTTCAAACTATATGACAGCGGTAATTGGGAATACCAACTGAACAACAATGCCAACGATTTAAACAGTGGCGCCTCGGTAGAAGATACTATCGTTTTTTCTCTCAGTAACGGAGATCAGCTAAACATAACTTTTGCGATCCAAACGATTGAAGCCACCCAAAATAGTATCGTTTTTATATTGGTTAATTTTTCCGATGCCACCGTAACGGATGATGTCAGCATCTCCCAACTTGCGGATATGACATTCAACGCTACCGACTCCCTCGATAACACTTACAAAGAAAACTCACTGGGTCAGCTAAAGTTCCAGCGCCATCTCAGCAGCAATAATTCTCTAGCACAATATTGCTATGGTGAGGACAATAAAGAAGAAAGCTCTATTGACTGCTTTATATACAGCATCCCCGACAATCAAAATGGAGGGATTTTAAGTGTTCAAAATGCTCAGAACCGTGCCACAAGCTCTCAGGATGGGCAATATTCCGATGGAGGTTATACTTGGAGAGATAACGCAAGCCGCTGGGTAGAAAGCAATTTTGTCGATGCCAATAATCGCCCAGTAGACCTCAACGCATGGCGCCATCGAGTATTTATATTCCCAACCGCCGCTTACAATGCCGGGTTAGTTGGTACAGGGGTCGCGGCGGTCAATGGCCGCTGGAGTATCGTTACTGCAGATAGCGATCAACTAATTATGGGGCATGAACTGGGTCATAACATTGGTTTAGGCCATGCAGGCAATGATAACAACAACGATGGGGATACTAGCGACCGAGGGGAAAGTGAATATGGCGCTGCCGCAGCCTTCATGGGCAATAGCTGGCAGTCACGCTTATTTGGCAGCGCTCATAGGGACTTTATGGGTTGGTACAACAGCTTCCCTGGCTATTCCAAATCTGTTTCTAAAAGTATGGGGAATGCTTCAGAGGTTCAAATTCAGGCTATCGAACTTACCGCCGGCGAATTAAATAAAACAATGCCACAGATAATAAAGGTGGAGAGTAACGGTAGCAGCAATCGAGAAAATCACTATTTCGTGGAATATCATATTTCCCACCCCATCCTAAACCCTCGTTCACAGCAAGATAAGGCCGTAACTGTGCATTATCTGAAAGATGACACCGCCAACCAAGTGGCCACTCTTAAAGAGCCCGGCAGCAGCTTCACAGATTCGGCTGCTGGAGTCACCATAGAGTTTAAATCCAGAAGTGATGAAATGAATACTGCCACCATTTCAGTAAGCTATACAAATTAAAGAGAGAAATAGTAATGAGATACTTACTCACAATAATTTCGACCTTACTATTAATTCCCACCGCCTCTGGCCAGGAAACTATAACGGGAGTACTGGAAGAAGAGGTTTCAGAAAATTTTAAAACAGGAAAAATTGATCATCGCTTCTCCATCAAAGATGAAAACACAGGGCAGTATTATTTTATAGATGCCAAGGAGATCAAAAAAAAGGGCATGAGATCTGGTGAACGCGTCAGAATACGAGGAGAAAAACAAGAGCGTCGTCGGCTTCATATCAAGGAAACCGAGAGAATCATTTACGAAGAATAAGCACGTAATATCCAGCTGCTTATAAATCTACGCCAGGGCATATACTTCATCAAAATAGCCCTGGCGACGTAAAAACCTACCGGATAGCACAACGCAATAAGCCGCCCTGTTTTTGCTATTATTTCACTGGTTATGTCTAGGAATTTGCCAACCCCTTTTGTTGGCGATACACATGCCAGGGAGTAACGGATGAAAACAGTTGTATCAATCGTTCTGGGTATCGCTCTATTTCAATCACTTTCAGCAAGTGCCGCCTGGACTGAACAGGCGCGCATTGACTATCTCAAAGTTCACAGCCAAGGAGTAGACGTTCGATTAAAAGGATTTGAAAATACCAGTGCTGAAGTGGCATGCTCTGACACTAGGACATTTGTACTAGTGAATGATGAATCTCAAATCTATGACACCAAAGTCTCTTTTTTATTGTCTGCTTTTATGTCAAAGACCCCAGTAAATCTGAGTTACTATGGATGCTATGAAGATAGAATCCGCTTGTATTCCGTCATAATCAGGGACTGAAGCGCCATTAAGCGATGTTTGGAATAACAATATTTTATCTGGAAGGATACATGGATGTATCCACTCAACTCTTAAAGAAGTATTTCACCAAATTCAATGTATAAGACCCGCATAATATTTAAGCGGATCTTATACAGGCCACTCTGACCTTCTTTATAAACCTACGGTACTTAAATCACGGGATCAGAGATTATCGTGACATTTTCCAGGCCATAATACTCTACAACCCAAGAATAACTTTCATACACTTCATAGCGGTCTGGGAAAGCTTTCCCCACCACATCCCAGCGTTTACGAGATTTAGAATAACTTGATCCTTTGATCACACCAGTGAAATTGAACTCGTCACCGTTATGGGGATTAGTCACAGTAGTGGTATAAGGAATTTCAACCTCGCTATTTTCTACCATCATACGTGCCACCAGTAGGCTATAAGCGGGTACACTCGCGGGCATGGCTTCCTTAACGGTTCTCTGATTACTAACCGTCGAAGTTTCTCCAACCGTAGTTGAGGCTGAAAAAGTTTCAGAAAAATTGAACGTGATCGAGCCACTATTTTCAACGGTACCCGGCACTCCAACCTTGTAACCCTCAGTCAAGCTCACGCCGGCAGTCACCGAGATGCCTAGTGTATTGGTCCAAGTATCAGTTTCGCTCTTGCCATCCGTATACCAAACTTCGGTACTATCACTCTGAGTTACGCTAGAAAAATTCTCTAACAATCTTTCACCAAAGAAGGTTTTTGTATTCTCAGGGGTTTCCACAATTTGATCCCAGTGTATTTCAACCCCACTCTCAACCAGATCAAAACGGTCAGCCACACAAGGGTAAATACTCCAAATCTTGCTATCTCCTGCGGTACCAGCAAAACCCACAACTGAACGGGTACCAATACTTAGCTGATACTCTTGCCACTTATGCCAACCATTATTACTGCCAAAAGTTATCTCTCTAGTAGAGTTATTTGACATATCTTTTAAGTAAACACGGATACGAGAAATATTGCCATCGCGTTTCTTATAAAAACGCCAACCCTGGATATATTCCATATCTCCAAGGAGTTTGCGGAATCCTGAACCAGTCGTTTTACCCACCTCGTCATCATCAGCGTATAGATATTCAAGCTTCAAGCCTTTGATACGTTCATCTCCGCTATAACTGGTAATAGCAGCTATTTTATCTCCCGGCACACGCTTGGTGGAATAGCTATCACACATGTCAAAGTCACTGCCATTACCACTCTTACCATAGGAGAATATTTCATCATATCGTAAGGTTCCGCCTTTATCTGCGGTATTAAAATAGAGATCCAATATATTGGTAGTTGCTAAAACTGGGGCAGAAAGAAAAAACCCGATCACCACTGTAAAGATATACCTCATGGCATTACCCTTTTATTAATTGTGCTATCAGTCCGTCATTGTTAGTTACCTCATTACCTCTACCACCTGAGTATTTTCTCTTTTCGCACCTCCTTTAATTGCTTATTAGGGGTTCCATCCTGTGTGAGATTCTTTTAAATCAGTGAATAGCTTTTATCGGTTATATTCATTGGAACACAAACTCAACAATCACCAGAAACTGCCCACCACCAGGGCAGTAGTAATCAGCAGTAATACTGAAAGTACACGATAATTGCGCCAAAGGGGCTCACTGCGCAGCGCCTCGGTTTCCGTATCAAAGTCTTTGCGAGACCAAACAAACTGCCTGGCTTCCTCACTAATCTTTGCCGGGCTTATCAAGCTGGAAGCCACCAACACCATGGAGCAGAAAACAAAGAGGATTGGCGCTATATAAAGGAAATGTAAATTAGTCCAACCCAGCACCTCATTAGCGAGGAATAGAGTTACTCCTCCGGCAGTGCCCAAAACCAAAGTGGTCATTGCGCCCTTGGAGGTCGCTCCCTGCCAAAAAAAGCCAATTAGGAATAGAGCCAAAACAGGGGGTACGGCATAGGAAAGTACTTTTTGCAGATATTGGAACAGAGAACCAAAATTCTCTATCTGCGGCGCCCACAGCACAGCCAGAACCATAAAGATGAAGGTGACCAGTTGCCCCACGCGCATCAGCTGATGCTGGTTCAAAGAGGGAAAACGCTGTCGCACGAAATCCATCGTCACCAATGTAGATGCAGAGTTCAGCGTGGAGTCAATCTGAGACATAAGGGCTGCAACAAAACCAGCCAAGACCAATCCCAAAATGCCCACAGGTAACAATTCAAACAGCAAGGTTGGATAAACCATGTCTGCCCGTTCTAGCTCGGGGAATAGGACAATCGCCATAGTGCCGGGCAGGACCATAATAAACAGCACCGGCAATTTCAGAAGGCCGGCAAACAACGCTCCCCAGCGCCCATGGTTAATATCTTTGGCGCTCAGCACCCGCTGTACCATGAATTGGTTGGTACACCAGAAATAGAAACCCAGTAGGGCCACTCCAGTGACCAGCCCCAGCCAAGGCACACTGGAATCTCCGATTGGACGGATCAAACTCAATTGATGGGCGGATACCTGGGAAACCACATTCTCCCAGCCACCAGCGCGATCCAGAGCGAAGATACTGATCAGAATTGAACCAAAAATTAGCAATAGAGCCTGGATAGTATCGGTGTAAATTACCGCAGCCAAACCGCCGGCAATCGTGTAAATACCTGCGATCACCGCCAAAATCGAAATGGTCACTGACATCGGCATTTCAGGAAAAATCAGCTTCATCACTAAGCCTCCGGCATAAAGGCTGCCGGCGGTATCCACCACGATATTCAGGAAAATTGTCAGACCGGAAAAGTAAGTCCTGGCGGTGCGATTAAAGCGCCGCTCCAGCATCTCGGGCATGGTGTAGATGCGGGAGCGAAGTATTGTCGGCAGATAAAAAATCGCGAAAAAAACCAGGATGACAGCAGCCATCCACTCATAGTTGAAGACTGCTATGCCAGTGCTATAGGCATCGCCTGCCAAACCAATCAGAGTGGTGCTGGAGATATTGGAAGCGAACAGGGAAAGCCCTATCAGCGGCCAAACCATCTTTCGCCCAGCAAGGAAGTAGTCTTCAGCGGTGTCGTGGCGACGACTGAGATAGAGCCCCAGGCCAATTGTGAAAACGAAATAGACGACCAAAATGATCGCATCGATGGGGTGGAGACCAAAATCGACCGACATAACTTCCTCGTTCACCGCTAGTTGCGTATTTTTTATGGTTTGCGGAACTTGCAAAAAATTAAATCACAGTGGTTTAATTAAGTAAAGCAAACCACCAAAATATAAATAAATCCTTTAAAATCAATAAATTAGGGAAACAACCGTTTATCTCACTTTCATTGCTTACGCTAGGTAAACGCAATAAAATCCTATATGGACCTATTTGTCACAAATAGTCTCAGATCAAACTCTCGGATACGCGTTTTCTACAAAAAGGGCACAGAGATGGGTAAGGGAAGTAATTCCAGCGGCCTGCGTCGCTATAACGAACGGGTTTTGCTAACCGCGCTAAGGAAAGCAGGTACTGCGTCCAAGTCTGACCTGGCGCGCCTCACCAACCTCACCCCTCAGGCCGTTACACGCATCGTGGATGAATTGGAGAGCACTGGCATGGTTATGCGTGAGGGGCGCAGGCTTGGCGGCAAAGGCCAGCCCTCCATCATGTACACCATCAACCCCACCGGTGCTTACTCCATAGGCATTAAAGTCGGGCGGCGTAATGTTGAATTATTGTTAATGGATTTTGGCGGCAATATTTTGAAGAAAATATGCCAGGAATTTGAATGCCCCGAGCCCGACTTTCTACTCAGAAATATAGAATCAGGTATCGAAAATTTAAGTGCAGAATTAGTCAAAAAAGACCGATCCAAACTCGTCGGCGTTGGTATCGCCATGCCCTGGTTTATCGGTGCCTGGACAAAAGAATTGGAAATGAGCGATACCCTGGCGAACAAATGGCGAGAAATAAACTTCGCAGAAGAGGTTTCCAAAGGCACCCACCTACCCGTCTTTTTTGAAAATGACTGCTCTGCTGCAGCAGTCGCCGAACTGCAATTCGGCAAAGGCACTGAAGTTTCCGATTTCCTCTACATATTCGTTGGCACTTTTATCGGCGGCGGCCTGGTGCTTAATAGCAGCCTGGAGACTGGTGTACATGGCAACTCAGGCAACCTGGCCACCATGCCAGTCCCTGCCTCCAAGCTCAGTAGCACCCCAGAACCCGAAGGGGCCTTCGAGACCTTACTTAATCGAGCCTCACTATTTGGCTTGCGCCGACACCTGCGCGCCAACCAAATTAATATCAATGACTCTGCTGATTTATTGTCGGTGATGGATCAGGCCCGCCCACTCATACAGGAATGGCTGGACGATTGCGCTGATGCCCTGGTTTACGCCATTCTCTCCACAGTCAGCGTACTGGACCTTGAGGCCGTTGTTATCGATGCGCACCTCCCGCGATTCCTGCTGGAGGAGCTGGTGGAAATCATCTCCAGGCGAATGCAGCAAGCCGCCCCGTCCGGAGTTTTCAAGCCCCAGATAATGAGCGGTAAGATCGGTATTGATGCCATCGCGATTGGCGGTGCCATCCTGCCCTTTTACTCCAATTTTGCACCAGATAAGACCGTGCTATTGAAGGGTGGAGTTCCTGAGCGGGTTCCGGTTTAACCTGAAATATAGCGGAAAATCAAGGCTCAACTAATTAGACATTAAAACCGTATTGGTTCGTTTTACATAATCATAACAGTGAGGTGACCAGCGAGATGGCATTTAACCTAAAAGACAAATGGGTTTGGGATTTTTGGTTCGCCGTTGATGGCGATCAATACCATATGTTTTATCTACAAGCGGATAAATCCCTCGGCGATCCAGAGCTACGCCATTGGCATGTCTCGATCGGTCACGCCATTTCCACCGACCTGATTCATTGGACCACAACGCAAGACGCGATAAAACCGTCCCAATATCAAGAGGGTGACATCGATGAGGCTGCAGACTCCTACACAACCTGGACCGGCTGCGTACATAAAGAGGGCGACACCTGGTACATGTTTTACACGGGTACCAAACACTCAGAAAAAGGGCTTATTCAGCGGGTCTGCCTGGCTACCTCCAAAGATCTTTTAAACTGGCAAAAATGTCCGGAAAATCCTCTGGTGGAGTTAGACCCCAAGTTTTATGACGGTCTAAACCTGGAATACTGGCATGATGCCTCCTGGCGCGACCCCTGGATTGTCAAAGATCCCGATCAAGCCCTTTATCATATGTATGTCACTGCCCGTTGTAATCAAGGCAGTCCCGACGGGCGCGGCGCAGTGGGTTATGCCAGCTCCACCGACCTCCTGCACTGGAAAGTTGGAGAACCCATACTGGCACCGGGCTGGTATGGAGAAATGGAAGTCCCGCAGATTGAAAAAATCCAGGGCCGCTACTATCTCTTCTGCTCTGTCTCCACTCAGTTTCACAGCCAAGCCCACCGCCATTCTATGAGCGGAAAACCACTTACCGGCACCAAGTATTTTGTCTCCGATGCCCTAAATGGGCCATACACCCTTATTGGTGATGGATTCCTCGGTGCTGACGAGCAGGGCAGCCTATATTCCGGTCGGGTGATACAGGGGCCAGACCAACACTGGTATCTGCTCGCCTTTAACCGCGACGATGCACAAGGCAATTTTATCGGCGGGATTTGTGATCCCAAGAAGATCGAATTTCTTGCGAATGGACAACTAAAATTGGCAGAGTAGCGATAGATGGCCAACGGCATCTTGCGAAAGTACCGGTGCCGTGCCGCCTGCCAAATATCCACCAGGGCCGAAGACTTCACCTAACCTGTAAGCAATCAATAGCTGGAAACTTCCCACTGATTGCAGTTTCTTTAGATATTTATCCCCAAGATCTCAGTAAAAACCCTTCCCTTTGCCCCACTCCCCACAAACCAAGCAAATTTTCTTCAGCACCCAAGCAGTACCCGGGCTCCTTCCATTGAAGAGTAACTCTCACTGATTGATTTAGTTACACTCTTAAAATCAATATGCAAATTTCCCGAAAAATTCTATTGCCTACATTAAATCACAGTGGTTTAATAAATAAAAAATGGCCATCCCGCCATGCGAATCAAGAAAAAAGAAGAGCCCAACCTAAATGGGCCGCCAGCAAAAACTAATAACCATAAGTGATGATTGAGGAGAGCGTCGTGAAGGCAGAAGACTTTCAAGCCGATTGCAAATGGGTCAGAGGTTTTAAACCAAGTTCAATCGCCCTGGCGATAGCGGTGGCATCCAGTGTTAGCACTGTGGTAACCGCCCAAGAGCAGCTGGAGATTGAGGAAGTCATCATTACCGCTACGGCACGCCCCGTAACGAAAATGGAATCCAGCATTTCCGTCAGCGCCCTAGATACCGAAGAATTGTCTAACTACGCCCCCCGCTCAACCGCAGAAGTTTTTCGCAGCCTGCCAGGTATACGCGCGGAATCTTCTGGTGGCGGTGGCAATGCCAATATCACTGTAAGGGGAATTCCGCTTGCCACTGGTGGCTCCAAGTACATGCAGATCCACGAGGATGGGCTGCCAGTACTCGAATACGGCGATGTCAATTTCGGCAATACCGACAACTTTATTCGAACCGATTCTTCCCTATCTCGAATTGAAAGTGTACGCGGCGGCTCTGCTTCCACCTTTGCCAGCAACTCCCCCGGCGGTGTGATCAACATGATCAGCAAGACCGGAGAAGAGGAAGGCGGGAATATAGGCCTCTCCTTTGGTGCAGATTACGATGAAAGCCGCCTGAACTTCGGCTACGGGCACCACCTCAGCGATACCCTGCGGTTTTATGTAGGCGGCTTCCTGCGCGAGGGGGAAGGTGTTCGTGAAACCGGCTTTGATGGCGATTCCGGTGGCCAATTAAAGGCCAATCTCACCAAAGATTTTGACAACGGCTATGTGCGCCTTTACTACAAACACCTTGACGATCGGGTGACCACTTACCTACCCGGCCCGGTAACTTATAAAGGCAATGGAGAGTTCGGTACTGTAGCCAACTTCGATGCCAGCAGCCAGACCCTGCACTCCGACAATTACCGCGATATTTCTACTTTCGATGCCTATGGCAACCCGGTAAATCGGGATCTTAGCGACGGTATTGAATCCCTGGTAGAAGCCTATGGATTTGAGAGTCAATTTGAATTTGAGAATGGCTGGACCATTACTGACAAGTTCAGAATCTCCGATATAAGCGGCAGCTTTATCTCCCCCTTTACTGACACCTTTGGCAATTACGGCCCACAATCCGCACAAAGTATGGCAGACCTGATCTGTGCCAATGCCGTTAGCGGAGAGGGTTCTGCAGTGGACTGTAGTGCAGGAACCACTGTGACCTACGCCAATGGCGGAGAGGTCGATGAATTAGCCTATCTGAACTTGTTGTTCGATACAGAAATCCATGATCTGGGATTGATCGTCAACGATTTCAAAGTCGATAAGCTCATTAATGACAACATTGTTGTTTCCGCAGGCTTCTACTACTCCAAGCAAAATATCAAGACCAGCTGGAATAGTTGGAATGCCCTAATCCAAAGCGTGGATGGCAGTGACTCCCAGAATCTAACCATCACAGCGAATGCCAACGGGGATTTGTTAGTCGATGATGGCCTCTGGTCGGCAAGCTTTCTATCCTATGCCTGGGACCTGGAATATGAAACCTACGCTCCTTATATGAACGTGTCTTTCGATGTTGGGGACTTCACCTTCGACGTCAGTGCACGCCACGATATGGTCAATGCAAAGGGCTCTCTGGTTTCCAGTTGCTGTGGTGGCGATACCGATTACGATATCAACGGAGATGGCATTATCAGCGATGTGGAAGATGCGAGCGCATCAGATGCCTTTGGTTTTACCGGTGGCATTATCACTATGGCTAACGGCAATACCCAACTGGTCGACTATGATGCAGATAACACCTCCTTCTCCCTTGGCGGCAACTATGCAATCAATGACAGCATGGCGGTTTTTGCTCGTTACAGTGAAGGTGGCCGCGCAATTGCCGATCGCCTGCTGCAAATTAGCGGCGCTTTAAATAGTGATGGCAGCCTCAGCGACACCACCGATGGCTTTGATTCTGTTGACCAGCTGGAGATCGGTTACAAGTTTACCGCTGGTGACTTTGATATTTTTGCCACCTATTTCAATACCATCACCGAAGAGACCAATGCGGAAATCACCAGCGGCCTAACTTTCGTACGCGAGTATGAAGCACAAGGTATAGAGCTGGAAGGCTCCTATATTTATGGCGATTTCTCGGTTAACGGCAACCTGACCTGGACGGATGCCGAAATCAGCAAAGATGCGAATAACCCATCGGTAGTCGGCAATACCCCCCGCCGTCAGGCAGATATCATTTACACCATTACCCCGCAGTATAATTTTGGTGACAGCCTAATTTTCGGCGCCAGCCTGCAGGGCTCCACTGAGTACTACGTTTCCGATTCCAACCAGCTGAAACAAGATAGTTATGTCTTGGTAAATCTGTTCGGCTCTTATTATGTTACTGAGGATCTCACCGTTTCCTTTAACGTAAACAACCTTACTGATGAATTTGTTGTAACTGAGGTTGAAGAGTCTTACGCAGAGGCGGGAGATATTGTTCGCGGCAGAGCCATCAGCGGCCGCTCCACCAGTGTCAGCTTCAATTACGCATTTTGATCGTTGTCCTCCCTACTCCAGTAAGTCGTTTGCAGCCCGTTTAGGGCCGCTTGCAAACACCGGGTGTCCAGCCTCCCCGTTGGCACCCGGTCTTTTTCTTCAACGAGAAACTTACTGCAGTCACTCCTCCAGTGGAGTAGCCTGTTAAAATTAACCGACCAAATATTTCTTTAAATAGAATACCCAGCCAGTGGAGCGAATTAGGATGGAAGTGCAAGGCAACGCAGTAAATACCTTGCTTGGAGGCATAGAAGCCGGCGGCACAAAATTTAATTGTGCAATTGCCGCAAATCCCGATGATGTCTGGGAGAGGGCTAGCTTCCCAACCACCACACCGGAAGAAACCCTCGGTCAGGTCATTGAATTTTTCCAGGCCGGCGCCCAACGCCATGGCCCTATTTCCACACTGGGTGTCGCAAGCTTCGGCCCGGTAGATTTAAATCCTCAATCCAGCCAGTACGGGTTTATTACTAACACCCCTAAAAATGGATGGTCCAATACCAACCTGGCCGGTCAGTTACAGGGGGCCCTCTCTATTCCCGTAGCTTTCGACACTGATGTCAATGGCGCGGCGCTGGGAGAGCACCTGTGCGGCGCCGCTGTAGGTGTAAAGAATTTTGTCTACGTCACCATCGGCACCGGTATCGGCGCCGGGGTAATGGTAGATAGCAAACTGGTAAACGGCGCCATGCACCCGGAAATCGGCCATATGTTGATGCCACAGGATCGACGAAGAGACCCCTACCCAGGCCACTGCCCATTTCATGGCAATTGTCTGGAAGGCCTTGCCTGCGGCCCCGCTATTGAAGACCGCTGGGGCCTGCGCGGCCAGAGTATGGACAGTGACCATCCAGCCTGGGATCTACAGGCGGAATACCTAGCCACCATGTGTATAAACCTGACCAGCTGCTACTCACCGGAACGAATTATTCTCGGTGGCGGCGTTATGGAACAAACACACCTGTTCCCACGCATTCGCCACAAGTTTCTCGACCTGGCAGGTGGTTATTTCCCCCAGGTATCCCAAGGCAACATCCGCTCTTTTATAGTCCCACCAAAACTCGCCGGCCGCTCCGGAGAGGTGGGTTCTCTGCGTATGGCCCAGGCACTTTGCTCCAGCTATTAGATAACCAAATCCTCCCTCACAGGATGTGGAAGCGCCAGGGGAATATTCCTGGCGCCACTCCACCCGCCAATCTGCGCCCTACAACTCCCTTTCCAACTTATATACTCATCTTTGCGACTGTTGGCACAGCGCAAGGTAGCTAGTCTCGTATCCGATCTGATAGGCTTGTCAGTCTTGACCGCCCACTGACGCGGCTGAGCACACTTAAGCGTGGCTCATTAAGGGATAAAGATGAAAATAATTAAAATATTGTTTATAGGCTTAATGGTTTTGGCCACTCAGTTTGTGCAAGCCGGCACCGCTGAACCCACAACATTTACCCGCCAGGGCATTCTCTCTTACAACTTTCATTCCGACTTACTGGGGCGTGGATTTGTAATTGATGTGCTACTGCCGCTCTCCTTTAACCCGGAAGACAATACCCGGTATCCGGTCATATATATGACCGACGGGTATATGAATTTCCCTATGGTGGCACCGAACCTGATCCACGAACAGGTACCCGATGAGCAAGGCAATACCAAGCTACCACCAGTGATTTTGGTGGGTATCTCACACCCCCTGGACAGTTCTAACTTCACCTTACGTTTAACGGATTTTACTCCAGTACCTGGAGAGATTAGGGGGAATACTCTGGGTGGTGGCGCCAACCAATTTCTGGCGTTTTTGGAGAACGAGCTCAAGCCTTTTATCAATAATTCTTTCAAGGGAGATGAAAGTGACGAAACACTGGCTGGCCACTCCCTCGGCGGGCTCTTAGCCCTGCACGCCCTCTTCAATCACACCGATAACTTCGACCGCTATGTGATCGGCAGCCCCAGCATCTGGTGGGCGGATAAGCAAATTCTAGAAAGTGAACTCGCTTATGCCGAACGCCAGACTGACTTACCGAAAAGCGTGTATATGTTTATTGGTGGGGAGGAAATCTGCTTAGAAGAAGGAGAGGTTTGCGGCGTTCAAGATTTTAGGGACCTAGCCCAGCGACTCAAGTCCCGCGATTATGAAAATTTGACTCTACGCAAGCGAGTCATTAAGGGTGAAAACCACGATACCGTAGTTAATCCAGGTTACGATAAAGGGATAGAACAGGTTTTTAAAAGCAAAGTGCTACCACGAAAGTATTCGTTTTAATCGAACTTTCCGGCCCTAGAGCAGAAAAATGCTATAGGGCCCGGACACTACTCGCCAGGCTTGCTATCCATTACTCATACGCGTCACTAATACACTCCTCGGCCTCCAAAAAGACCAACATAGTCTTCTCCAGACTTTCTGCTGCGTCCATAAAAGGCAAGTGATGACTATCTTTTAGTACGGAGAAACATTTACTCCCTTTATACCTTTTATAATCTGCCTTTACCTGTAAAGGCGTGGTAATGGAATCATTCTCACCGACAACGAATAGAGCTGGTATCTGTAAATGATCGATACCTCCATTAACGCTCATCGCCTGAAGCTCATCGTTCATCTTATCGGCTAAGCTTCCACGCCGCTCCTGCCATCCAGGGAACTCTTCATCAATTTTTTCAGCGGCTAAAAAACCTCGAATATCAACTCCGTTCGCGATACCACCATTCGCTCGACTCGCCCACTTGGATAGCAGCAGATAATGCTCAGAGGGGGACTCTTGATATTTTTGTAACTCCTGTATGGCTAACTGATTACCTTCCTTCTTCGCCCATTGCAGAGTTGCTTCTAAGCTGGTTTCTGCCTGCTTCTGCGCATCCTGGAAGGAAGAGATAAACACCAACCTCTCTAATGTCTCAGGATGCTCACTCGCATAGAGAGCTGCAAGCCCCCCGCCCCAAGAGTGACCAACTAAGGTAACCTTATCTTTCTTATAGTGCGTTTTTAAAAAAGAAATAACATTGTGCACATCTTGAATATTGTTCTTTATCGTTAATGTGTCTTCGCTCACCTTAAGAGACTTGCCGGCCCCTCTTTGATGAAGATAAGCCACTAAATACCTTTCTTCGAGCGCCCGCCCAACAGTTACCTGAAATGGAACTAACCCCAACTCCACATCTCCCGGGCCGCCATGTAGAAACAGAATTAATGGTTTAGAAGGGTCACGACCTGACACCTCTAGATGCAGCTTTGCACCATCACTATCCACTACTCCTTTATAAACGACCTCTCCCGCAAAGGTGTGCCCGGCAAATAAAGCAAGAGAAGTCCTTACAAGGAAAACATTCAACCACTTCAAATTTAACATATCTTCACCAGAATAAAGTTATAAAAGAGCTTAGGATTTTCAGTGCCCAACTAACAAGATATAAGACAACAATACGATGCTCTGACTTCAAAGAATTTTTATTATAAAAAACCATACAAAACATCAACTTTGAGGTGAGACGAGAATAAAATCAGGTAAAGCAGGAGCCCGCTGAAAAATCTAAAAGCCCACATTCTTAATGGTTAAGAGATACATCAAATCCAAGATCTATTAATAGGAATGTGCAGCTCGTGCCGCCAGGGTTTAAGTGGCATATTTTTTTAAAATCAGTGCGACCACCAGCTGAATCAAAGCTTATTGCTTCACAGATCACAAATAGCCGACCTTCACCGCCCCAAGCATTTAAGCTCCAAGAGAAATTCAAGAATTTCATGGGTATACTACGAACTACCCAAGCAACAATTCACAAAGATGATAAACTTTAACCCCGCTCCAAAAGTTGGCCGACATTGTGCTCCTTGTTAGCTACCTTTAGAGCCTCCCCAAAACTCAAAATAGAAGAACTCATTGATCTCGGTGATAGCGCCTTCAAGTTTTTCACTGAAATCTCCTCAACGTCGGAGAAAGGTGCAAAAAGTGAAACCTCTTCTAATATATCTAAATCACTACTATAAGATTTTAGCGGAGATACTCTCAAAATATCGCCAGGTATATTTGGGATGTGTACATCAAGGCAAAAACCGTTAATAAAAGCAATTTTAGAAAGAATAAATGGCCATGGCGAAAACAACCGATGCTCCAACCCCCAACAAGGCTCAGCATCTCGGTGCCTTAATACCTTTGGAGACAAAAGCTCACTTATAGCCGCTTCCATCTCATGAATATTCCCCTCGCACATAGCTATATAAAATCGGCTATCAATAGCGTAAAGCTTGTATTTTTTAGGAGATCCTGACAAAAAGGCCTCAGCTCTACTTTTCAACAAGCCCCAATCACCGGCAAGCGCTAGCCTGAGTTGCAGAGCATGGAATTCAGGGTTGTTTATATTATCGCAAACATATTTACCCTGACTTTTCCTTAGTAAAGGAATGAAATATTGCTTGCCCCAATGGATTAACTCCGGACTATCTGACATCAATGGATACAGGAGCTGACTATCTGGACTCTTGCCCATATCAGCAGGATAAAAGTGTGAATATAAAGCTAGCACCCTACCAACATCAAATGCAGATTCTTTCGCCTGTTCAATATCACCCTGTTTAAATAAAGCTTGTAAAGTCTGCACTACAAGAGCATCCATTAACATGAGCAAAGGCCCACTTACTTTACCTCCTTCACTCAGGAAGCGCTTAAAGTTACTTTCACAGCGCTCTATTCTTCCGGGCTTATCAGAAATTTCCAGCCGCTTTAACCCATCCAAGAAAACTTGATCACTCATCTATAAACAACTTATTAAAAATTAACACTAAAGCCCTTAAGGCTAATAATTACAAAATATTTTCATAGCCACCGGGCATACAACATAGAAATTCAAACTCCTCAGACGATCTTTTGGACCAAGGTCAACGAGATAATCTCTATAAGCTTTTAGACTGAATAGATATATACAAACCCACAAGTCCACCCGACCCCTATGACTAGGCGACATTGAATCAACGATAACCACCTTCACTAATGAACTTATCGTCCATGCGCCTCTAGAAAATCAACCCACTGCTCAACCAGCTCTTTAAACTCCACTGTTGACAGCTCTAGGTCAGGAGAACCCATATCGCTTATAAACTTCGTGTTCTGGTGCTCGATATAAGCCAACCCAAAAATCTCAGCACCGAGCTCAGTATATTTTTTCTCTCCAGACAAAACTGAATCTATTTCCGGCAACACATCCTCTTTAATTTCTTGAGAGACTGCCCACACCTGAAAAAAACCTTCCAAGACCTCCTCTTCATCCAGCTTAGGATACAAGCTATAGCTATCATATATTTTGACTATGTCTATTCTTCTGTCTGCAGTCCTTAGCTCGCCCACCACAGAAAAAGGAGCGTAGATTTTCATCGATTGTATCCCCACAAAAAAATTCCACTTGACATCAAAGACAAGCCGTACCGAAGCAACGATACTCCCTCATTAAACTTATTGGCCATGTATCTCTAGAAAGTCAACCCACTGTTTGATTAGCTCTCTAAACTCCATTGTTGGCAATTCCAGGTCAGGAGCCACCCCCCCTATAAGCTTCGTAGTCTGAGATTCGATATAAGCCAAGCCAAAAATATCAGCATCGACATCCGTATAAGCTACCTTGCCAGATATAACTGAACCTACTTCCGGTAACAAACATTCCTTAATATCTTGAGATGAGTCCCAAGCTCGAAAAAAATCATACAAAATCACGTCTTCATCTAGGTCTGAATACAGAAAATAGGCGCCACTCTTTTTGATTATATCTATTCTTCTATCTGCGACCTTTAGCTCGCCCACCACAAAGAAAGGAGGATAAATTTTCAACGACCATATTCCCAAAAAAACTCACTTAAGCTCAAGCGCTAAGCTGTGTTGAAGTAACAGCTTTTAACAAGTACAAGCAATCGCAGCCCACCCCGCAATCTAATTACGCTGATTGATGGTACGGTTTGAGCTGAGGCGGCCGTACATCACGAACCCCACCTAAAAAACAGATATCAACCAGCCCATTTTCCCTAACGAAACGGAGAGGCTCAGTAGCTGCCAGAATCCGTGGTCATAGTCTATTCACTTAAATTTGTTGTTGATAATCGTATAATCCATCAAGCATTTACCGGGGGGCGCCTGAAAACGGGAGCTCTCTGCGATCCAGGCCATCAATAGATAAGCCAGGTAACGGATTCCCAGTCCCATAAGTAGCTACGCGCACCATCTTGCTATCACAATAGAAGCGACAAAGCCACCCATCTCTACATCATTTTACTTGCAAATATTTACTGCCAATATATCGCCCACCAATAATACAGGGAATATATATTACTAATGCATAAATAATGGCCCACTCAGAAGAATTCATAAAAGCAATAAAAGTAACCAGCAAATAGGGGACCGCCGCAACAGCCAATACAATTTTGGCATTCATTGAGGCAGTATCCTCACTTGTACGCGCCGCCATAGCACCACCCAATAACAATATCAGGGGTAATGAGATAATACTCACCAGCAAGTACAGGGAATGGAAAGGAATAGCAGATAATAGATACAACCAAGAGGCCAAACCGGCAGTAACAGTAAAGAATGCTATACCACATGCCGCCGGGCTTTGCGGTATATTCTTACTGGTTGCTGCACGGTAAAGTGCAATCAATATAGTAACAGCCCCAACTATTAACAAAACATTCATATTAAACCTCAATTCTGTTATCTACAGCCGCACAAAAAAATCCTAGAAAAGAAAATTCATCGAAAAATACATATCAAAAAAAATAACAACCCACTACAAAAAGTGAACTCTCCCAGCCTTACAACTAATTTTCAGGAAAAATAATCAAATATCTTACCTATAAGTTCTAGGTCCTGATAACCTTCAGGATCAATCTCTCTGTTTAGCACCCTTTTTATATAATCCGTATCGCCAAGCAACCCACGTACAACACAATAATGTACGCATCGCATTCCTCGCGCTACTTCAGGAACACTTAGGTATAATTTTTCCTTAGTATCTAAGCAATACTGCTCGTCTATATACTCCTTACCAAACTGAAATATTCTACCCAAATTATAAAAAACTTGTTCCACTGCCTCTTGCTGACTGCCAAAATCTTTAACATAGACGGTAAATTCCAGAGGATACCCCAACTCTTTCCTATGAATTTTTTTTGAAAAAGTAGCAACTTTACCAACTGGAAGACCTGACAAATCAGATACTATAACTTCGACCTCCTTAATATAAACACCTACCGCAGGCTGTATCATTGCTGCGGCGGGAGAACCATAAAAAAACCAAAAAGGATCAATTATGAGGTCACAAAATTTTACCGGGCGAGATTGATACCGTTTAGATACAAACTTCCAATCTTCAAGTTCTTCCGCCTTCAGTTTGGCTGCCGCAAGAACATCTGCTTTAAATGTCATATAACCTCTAGAAAAGCAAAACTGCTTAAAAATGAGCAAGCAGCTAATCAAGTCTTTATTGCACTAATAAATTTGCTCTACAACTCCACCCGATCCCCATGGCTAGGCTGCGTTGAAGTAACGATAAAAACCAAATCTATGGAGGCCTTATTGAACAGCTGATGAGGAATCCCAGCGGCTATATGCAAACCTTGGTCGGGAGAGAGCAAATACTCTTCACCACCTCGTTCAATCGTGGCCGCGCCTTGTAGTGCAAAGAAAAACTGTTCAGATTGCCGGTGCAGGTGTCGAACTTCTGAGCAGCCAGGAGGCACTCTCTCCTGAATCACATTGAGAGAATCGGTTCGTACCAAGTGCCAGCCATCGCAGCCCTTTCCCCAGAAGTAGTGCTCGACATTTTCTTTTGAGACTACAGTCATCACTCCTCCCCCCGCAATCTTCGCAAATACTCCTCGCGGGATTTACGCATGTTGATGACATGACTTGAGCTGAGGCGGTCGTGCATCAGGTTTCCGCCTAAGAAACAGTTAATCAACCAACCGATCTTGCCCAACGGTAGGGTGAGGGTGAAACTCAGTAGGCGCCAAAGGCCGTGGCCATAGCCTATTCGCTCAAATTTTTTGTTGGTGACCTTATAACCCATCAGATATTTACCCGGCGTCGCCTGAAAGCGGGAGCTCTCTGCAATCCAGGCCATCAATAGATAGGCCAGGCAACAGATCCCCAGCGCCATGGTTGTGGCGGCGCCTTCTGGCATATCGTATACCTTCATCATCACAATCGAGGCGATAAAGCCAACCACGACGTACAACAACAATAAATCCAGTAAGACAGCAACGCCTCGGGCCAGCAAGTGGCCAAAGTAGTATTGATCATAGGTTTCTTCCGGCTGGGTGATTTTCTGCCGGATCAGCTTGCGCCCACCTCTAAGCCCTTGGGCGGGGTCTACAGTTACTTCTTCGCTGTGCAGCGAATTAAAAATGCAATCACAAAGGGACTCGTCCAAGGCGCCGTATAAATAGGAGGCATTACCATCCCAGTCGAACAAACTATTGCAGTACTGAAGAATATTGTTAGAAATCTGAACTTGTTTTTTACCTTTAGAGGTAGCTTCACTGGCCTGCAAATTTATTCTGGCAAAACGTTTGAAGATTGAGAGGCCCAGATTCCAATTATATTCCTCATCGAGCATATAAGGCGTATCGGTGAGAAAACGCCAATTTTCTTTTACATCGAAGTTACTGGGTTCTTGCAGCAGCCTATCCACTTGCTCCAACACCCGATGGTACTCGCCAATTCGCAATGTTCGCTGTGGGTCTTGTTCAGTGTCATCCTCTTCAATAGGATTTTCTTGCACATTATCTTCTTGTGCATTCTTACCTTCAGAATGCTGCTCTTCAGCATGTTTCTCTGTAGAGGTCCCCTGCTGTCTCTCAACCCCAGGTTCCTGGTCCTGGACTTGGTTCAGGTCAAGAGAGACTTCTGATAGAGCTTGCTCAATAGCTTCTGTAGAGACTGGGGGGTGGTCTTGATGATTCGGCTCGCTACCTTGCTGAACCTGCGACTCTGCTTGCCCTTGTAATTGCGCGGCCTCTGGTGAAAGTGCAGCCTGCTCAACACTGGCAACTTCCGCAAGCACCTCGTTACTTTGCAGTTCCTCACTTTCCTTTTTCTCTTCTTTAAGCTCCTCGGCGGCTTTCAGCGCCCATTTATAGGCGCTGTGTAACTGCTGAAACTCTTCAGGCTTTTCATCCGGGCGGGTTTGCTTCAGTTTTTTTGCGTAGGCGCGCTTGATCGCCCGCGCATCATCACAGGGCTCTAGTTCGAGTATCTCCCAAGGACTCATTAAATCCAGTCCTCACCGTCGAGCTTATCGAAAATCTCCGTGAGTTCGGCACGCGCCTTGCCAATCTCCACCAGGTTTTGTTTATCCAAAACCCGATCGAAGCTGGCGAGCAATTTAGCTATATAATCGCGCTGCTCGCCGAGGCTCGCTTCATACAAGCGTTCACCACGGGCGAGCAGCGCCCGGTTTTCCTCATCTTCACGGGGATGAAATTTGAGCTTGGCCAGTTTTTCCAACGCTTGGGCTTTATCCTGTTCATTCAGGGCGCCCGGCGTAAATTCCACTAACTTATTAAATGTTTTACCGGTGGAAACGACGGTGACATCCACTTCCAGCAAACCGTTCATATCATAGCTATAGCGCACTTCCACCACTTCCTCGCCCCGGGGTTTCTTGGGTACCGGCACCGTGAGCTCGCCCAGATAAACATTTTTCTTTACCAGGCGATTTTCTCCCTGATAAATATCGATACAGACCTCGTCCTGATCATCGCGGGCAGTGCAGACGCTGCGCACGATACTCACAGGTACCACGGTGTTGCGCTCAATAATCGGCAGGAAGTAATTGCCCAGCTGCGGGCTGTCTTCATTCACTATGCCGGTACCCAGGGTGTAGGGGCATACATCGGTGAGGACGATATCATCCAACGCGGAATTTTTTTCCTTGAGCCCGGCTTGAATAGCCGCTCCCATGGCGACAACAGTATCCGGGTCCAGGTGGCAGGAGGGTAAGCGGCCAAACATACGTCCCACCATAGAGCGGAACAGGGCCAGACGGGTGGAGCCACCCACCAATACCACTTCGTCAATTTTAGCAGGTGGCAAATCGGCATCGCGCATAGCGCGCTCAATCGGGCGCTTGGCTCGCAGCAGCAACGGAGTGCTGAGTTTCTCAAACCATTCGGGAGTCGCTTTCCATTCGAGTGCACGCCCACCGAGGTTTAATTTAAGTAACTGCTCTGCCTGCTGGCTGATACGGCGCTTGGCCGTTTCCAGCTGCATATACAGATTCTGCAGTTCGCGCGGTTTCAGGGAAGATTTTTTCAGCTGCAATTCTTCCAGAACACTGTCGATCATTGCCTCGACAAAATCCTCACCGCCCAGGTAGTTATCCCCGGCACTGGCATGTACTTCCATAATGCCATCGAAGAATTCCAGGATGGAGACATCGAAGGTACCACCACCCAGGTCTAGCACCAGGAAATTCCCCTCCCGCTTATCGTGCAGGCCGTAGGCAATTGCCGCAGCAGTAGGCTCGTTGATCAGGCGCTCTACCTTGAGGCCTGCCAGCTCTCCAGCCAATTTTGTCGCCTGGCGCTGGTTATCGTTAAAGTAGGCGGGCACACTGATTACCGCTTCGCTGACCTCTTCCCCCAGGAAAGCCTCTGCATCCTCTTTGAGAGAGCGCAGTACCAAGGCGGAAAGTTCGGTAGCGGTAAATTGCTGGCGACCCAGTTTGACTTGATGATCGGTGCCCATCAGGCGTTTAAAGGCGGCAACGGTGGTATCACTGTGATTGATCAGGCGCTCTTTTGCGGTTTTCCCCACCACTAGCTTGCCAGTGTCATCCAAACCAACCACCGATGGGGTCAAGGCCTCTCCCAGACGATTGGGAATCAGCTTCACGCCATCTTCCGTTAAAACCCCACAGGCGCTATTGGTGGTACCCAGGTCAATACCAATAATGGCCATAAATCCCCCTACCTATTTTTCTCAAAACTTGATCAAGCACAGTCGTACCAACGGGTTTTTATACAGTATTTCCCGCAATCTGGTTGGCGCGATATTCTAAGCGTCCCTGCACAAAAATAGCCAGAGAGTGCAAGCACACGAAAGGCAAGTGCTGAAAACCACACAAATAGACTGGCCGTAGAACAACCCTCCTTCTGGCAGTTCCACATAACTGCCATATCCTTAGAGTCATTCGAAATCCACGAAGAGGCACGGCCTTGTTGACGGGTAGATTTGAGGGAGTGAACCTCAAAGGGGATCTCTTTGGTGGAGTCACCACAGCCGTGGTTTCGCTACCCATGGCACTGGCGTTTGGGGTTGCTTCTGGGGCAGGAGCCAGTGCGGGGCTGTGGGGGGCGATTCTGATCGGGCTATTTGCCTCCTTGTTTGGGGGTACCCGAACCTTAATCTCTGAGCCTACCGGTGCCATGACAGTAGTAATGGCTGCGGTGATCACCACCATGATGGCAGAGCACCCCGACCAGGGACTGGCAATGGCCTTTACCGTGGTCATCATGGCGGGCATTTTTCAAATTGCTTTGGGGGCGTTAAAGCTCGGCAAATATATTGTCTTGATGCCCTACAGCGTGGTCTCAGGATTTATGTCCGGGGTGGGTATTATTCTGGTAATTTTGCAGATTGGTCCGTTACTCGGCCAACCCACGCCCGCTGGCGGGCCGATGGAAACCGTACAGGAATTGCCGGAGCTAGTCAGAAATACCCACTATGGGGAACTCTTCCTCGGTTTACTCACCCTCGGAATGCTGTTTTTTTTACCAAAGAAACTCAAACAGCTGGTTCCACCCCAACTGGTGGCACTAGTCGCCATTACCTTGCTTTCCATGGTGTTGTTCGACAACGAAGAGATCCGGCGTATCGGCGAAATTCCCAGCGGCTTGCCTTCCCTGATTTTGCCCGACATCACCTTTGATATGTTGTCCACCATGCTGATTGAGGCGTTGGTGCTCGGCACTCTGGGCTGTCTCGATACCCTGCTAACTGCAGTGATAGCGGACAGCCTGACGCGCAGGGAGCACAACCCCAGCCGGGAATTGATCGGCCAGGGCATCGCTAACACCGTATCCGGTTTGTTTGGCGGCCTGCCCGGCGCGGGTTCCACTATGGGGACCGTGGTGAATATTCAGGTAGGGGCGCGTTCTCCTCTGGCCGGTATAGTGCGTGCGCTGATCCTACTGCTGGTGGTGCTCTGGTTTGCCCCCCTGACGCAACCGATTCCTATGGCGGTATTAGCCGGTATCGCGGTATTCGTCGGCATTAATATTCTCGACTGGAGTTATATCCGACGCGTTCACCATCATCAGGTGGCAATATTCCCAACCTTTATTATGTACAGCGTTCTGTTGATGACCGTGTTTGTGGGCTTGATTTACGCCGTGGCCATTGGTGTATTCCTTGTCAATATCATCACCATTGAGCGGCTCAGCCGTATTCAGGAAAAAAGTGTTAAAGCGATTTCCGGTATCGAGGAAGGCGATCCTCTCAACCGGCGGGAACGGGAGATGCTGCGGCAGTCAAAAGGACAGATCCTGTTTTTCTTTTTATCGGGCCCAATGTTGTTTGGGGTATCCAAGGCCATTACTCGCCAGCAAGCCGCAGTGGGTAAATTTAAAGTCATCATTATGGATTTAAGTACAGTACCCATGATTGATACAACAGCGGCATTGGCACTGGAAAATACCATGCGTGATGCCATTAGTTTAGGCTGCAAAGTCTATCTGTACTGCCCCAATGAGCCAACACTGGACAGGTTGGAGAAATTACATATCCGGGATTGGATGGACGAGGATTGTTTTGTCGAAAGCCGGGTTGAGGCTCTCATCAAAGGCTTGGACTTTCTCAATCGCGAAGGCGAAAAAAAGGCCTGACCCGCCCTACTAATAAATGCAGTGTTTCTAGAATAAAACATCTATTTAACCTGCAGCCTTAAAATGACATTTTAATGGGTAAGCTTTTTTAATTTGGCAAATATTCATTACCCTTTTCTATTTTGCCTGAATGTAAAATGATAAAAATCAAAGCAAAAAGCGGAGTCATAACCCCGCTCAAATTTTCCACGCCACACTTTAGCTAAAATTCTGCGGCCACTAGGGAGACAGACGATCCAGCGTCCACAAACCGCTATCATCGGCGCGGTAAATAAAGCGATCGTGCAGGCGATTGGCACCACCCTGCCAAAATTCCACCGCGTGTGGCACTACCCGATAACCGCCCCAAAAATCTGGCAGCGGTACTTGTCCATCTGCAAAGCGCGCCTTTTCTTGGTCAAACTGTTTTTGCAGTTCCTCACGGGATGACAGTGGCTGGCTCTGGCGCGAGGCCCAGGAGGCCAGCTGGCTTTCCAGTGGGCGGGACTGGAAATACTGCTCGGCATCCTCACGCGTCACCGACTCCACATTGCCGTTAACAATGACCTGGCGCTCCAGGCTATGCCAGGGGAACAGCAGGGATACCTGCGGGTTCTTCTCCATATCATGCGCTTTTTTGCTTTGCAGGTTTGTGTAAAAAACAAAGCCGCGCTCGTCAAAACCTTTTAGCAATACAATGCGCTGGGAGGGCTGGCCGCTGCTATCGGCCGTGGCCAGACACATGGCACTAGGGTCAGAAAGTTTGGCCGCCAGAGCCTCCTCAAGCCATTCGCGAAACTGCTCCACCGGGGTGGCTTTTAACTCCGAACGGCGCAAACCGCCAAGCAGGTATTCACGACGCCATTGATCGATTTCCATGGTGCTACTTCCTAAGTTATTCAAGCTCAAAATATATCCAGCCAGCTGAAGCAAAGCGATTTTTATTCCAGCTACGCGACAAATCCTCTTGTATCGCAACTCCCTTTACACAAGGAATCTTACGGCTCGGGGGCCAAGTTTCCTGTCGCGACACGGGACGAATCTCAATTTTCCTGCGTATTTCCCCTCGCAGGTGCAGACTCTGCGGGCGCTTGCGTGCTTTTTAGTGGGCCGCTAGGCTCACGGCATTTTTACACAAATAAGGAAAATGGTGGCTATGTCCTCTGCGCCCACATGCGCCCAGGTGCTCATGCGCCTGCTGCGCGACTACCAAGTGGAAAAAGTCTTCGGCATCCCCGGTGTCCACACCATCGAACTGTACCGAGGTCTGCCCGGCAGTGACCTGATGCATATCACTCCGCGCCACGAACAGGGTGCCGCCTTTATGGCGGATGGCTATGCCCGTGCCAGTGGCAAGATTGGTGTCTGCTTCCTGATCACCGGCCCCGGTCTCACCAACGCCGCCACCGCCATGGCGCAAGCCTATTCCGATTCGATTCCCATGCTGGTGATCTCCGCAATCAATCGCCGCGAAGACCTGGGCATGGGCCGCGGCCGCCTGCATGAACTGCCGCAACAGAGTGATGCCAGCCGCGGCTTCTGTATCTGGCAGCACACGCTCAGCCAGGCTGAGCAATTACCAGAGGTGATGGCACGGGCATTCCAGCTGCTACAGTCCAGCCGCCCGGGGCCTGTGCATATCGAAATCCCCATCGACCTGTTCCCGGCTCCCATGCCCGGCCAGCTGGAAGACTACAAAGCTGCACCAGCCGCTATGGCCCCGGCGGCAAATAGCGCTGCTATCGCCACGGCCGCCGAATGGCTGCAATCCGCCCAGCGCCCGGTCATCCTCCTCGGCGGCGGTGCCCAGAGCGCCGGCGAAGCGGCTACCCAAATTGCTGAAAAAATTGCTGCCCCGGTATTTCTGTCTCTGGCCGCCAAAGGCGTTGTAGATGAACGCCATCCACTGTGTGGCGGTGCCAACCTGAGTTTCGATTGTGTACGCAACCGCGTGGAGAATGCGGATGTGGTGCTGGCCGCGGGCACCGAACTCTCTGAAACCGATCGCAACCTGGTGCGGGACGATTACGCCTTCTCCGGCAAACTGATTCGTATCGATATAGATGCTGCACAGCTGGTATGCAACGCCCAACCGGATCTGGCGATCTGTGCTGACGCCAAAGAGAGCCTGCAGCAATTGGAAGCCGCCCTGATCCAACGCGATGCAACAGCAGGCGGACGTTCTGAAAAAGAGGTTGCCCAGTTACTAAAAGACTGCCGCAAAGAATGGTGGGATGGCTCCGAACAACGCTTCCCCTGGGTTGAGGCCCTGCGCGAAGCCCTGCCGGAAAACGGTATCCTGGTGACAGACTCCACCCAGCTGGCCTATAACACTAACCACGCCCTGCCCCTATATCATCCGCGTAGCCATGTGACCTGCACTACCGGTTATGGCACCCTGGGCTTCGCCCTGCCTGCGGCAGTTGGCGCCAAGCTCTCTAGCGAGCGGGATGTGATCGCCCTGATCGGCGATGGCGGCCTGATGTTTACCCTGGGCGAATTGGCGGTGGCTGTTGAGCAACGTTTACCTCTGCCCATCCTGGTATGGAATAACGCCGGCTACGGCGAAATCCGCGACTTTATGGATGCGGCGGAAGTGCCGCAGGAAGGTGTAAACCTGAGCACCCCGGATTTTGTTGCCCTGGCCAAGGCCTTTGGAGCCGAGGGCTGTCGTATCGACCAGCCCGGCCAATTGGCGCAAGCAGTAGCCGATGCCCTGGGCCGCCAGACCCCAACCCTGATCGAAATCAGCGCGCCTTCAGGCGCAGAACAAATGGAAGCGTGACATGACAGATCTCAGCAAACTGCCCACGGGCAAGCTGTTTATTAACGGCGAATGGCGCGAGCCTCTGGGTACCGGGACTCACCCGGTGATCAACCCGGCCACCGAAGAATTCATCTGCCAAGTGGCCGAAGGCTCGGCCGAAGATGTGGATCTCGCCGTGGAAGCCGCGCGCCAAGCCTTCCACAGCTGGCGCAACAGCACCGCACAGATGCGCCGCGAACTGCTCAACGCCATTGCCGACGGTATGGAAAAACGCAAGGAAGATCTGGTTCAGGCCGTGTCCCAGACACTCGGCTGCCCCGAACATATCACCCGCTGGTTGCATGTGGATGGCCCTATCTATGCCATGCGCTACTACGCCGAGCGCACCGCGGAAATGGAAAAAACAGAGAAGGCCGGCCATTCCGTTCTATTCCGCGAGCCCGTGGGCGTGTGCGGTTTTATCACTCCCTGGAACTACCCTCTGCACCAGTTTGTGGGCAAAGTGGCTCCGGCCCTGGCCGCCGGCTGCACCATGATCACTAAACCCGCTGAAATCACGCCGCTGCAGGATTTTGTGATGGCGGAAATTATTGAAGAGGCCGGTGTCCCCGCCGGCGTCTTCAACTTGGTACCTGGTGCTGGCTCTGAAGTGGGTGCGGCGCTCTCTGCCCATCCCGGTATCGATATGGTCTCCTTCACCGGTTCCACTCGTGCCGGTGTGGAAGTGGCCAAGGCCGCTGCGCCCACGGTGAAGCGCGTAACCCAGGAATTAGGTGGTAAGTCCCCTCTGATTATCACCCCCGATGCAGATCTGGAAGCCGCCGTACGCTGGGGCTGCGAAGATGTGTTTATCAACAGTGGCCAAACCTGTACCGCTCTCACCCGTATGCTGGTACCTGCCGAACGCTATGACGAAGCGGTAGAAATCGCCCGCCAGGTGGCCGAAGACATCGCCATGGGCACCAATGAAAATGCCTTTATGGGCCCACTCTCTTCCGCGCGCCAGCGCGAGATAGTGCGCGGCTATATCCAGAAGGGTATCGACGAGGGTGCACGCCTGGTCACTGGCGGCGCCGAGGTGCCCTCTGGGCTGGAGAAGGGCTTTTATGTGAAGCCCACGGTATTTGCCGATGTACACAACGATATGAGCATCGCACGCGAAGAGATCTTTGGCCCTGTGACCTGCCTGATCCCTTACAAGGATATGGATGAGGCAATTACCATCGCCAATGACACCGAATACGGCCTATCCAGCGGTGTTTGGGCAAAAGATGCAGAGAGCGCCATGCCTCTGGTGCGCCGCATCGAGGCAGGCCTATGTTTCGTCAATGGCGGCGAGTTTAATTACGACGCACCCTTTGGCGGCTACAAGCGCTCTGGCAACGGGCGCGAATTTGGCGAGGCCGGCCTCGGCGAGTTTATCGAACTGAAATCTGTGCAACTGCCGGCATAAACTTCTGCACCGCCTGCAATCGTGGGCGGTGCAGTTGACTGCCAATCCCCTCCCCGCTATCTTTGCTCGCACATCACGAGAGTGGCTGACGCCAACGCCAACCTGCCGACCGGGGCAAGGTGGTTCTCTCTCTGCTGGCACACCAAAGCCTGCGGGGAGGATGGGGCTCTACAAGAGCAATCCAACCGGATTAGCGAATACCCTTTCGCCGCTTCCACGTCAGCCCTCCAAAGTTTTACCCTTGGAGGGACCATGTCCGAATCACCGTTATCCAGTAAAGACGTTATAGAAATTCAAATTGCCAACCAACGCAGCCGCACCGCGGTGAGAGCCGTGAGACGGGCCGATCGGCAATTGTTGTGGCAACTACTGTTCGACACCGCGGAAGAAGCTTTAAAATTCGCCACCAGCTGCCGTGCCAGCGAGCAGCCAATCACTGCCCACAAGGCCTGCGAGCTGGCGGGATAAACGAGAATCCAGTGGCGCCATTTTGATTCGCGCCAGATACCTAGTGCCACGAGCACCCGACAGGAGCTAAAAACAATATCATGTCCAAGCCAGAACAATTCTTTGAGCACCTGCGCAACGAGCTAAAACAAATTGAAGCCGACGGCCTCTATAAGCGGGAGCGGATCATTACCTCCCAGCAGGCCGCCGAGATACAGGTGAACAACGACACCCAGGTACTGAACTTCTGTGCCAATAACTACCTGGGCCTGGCCGATCACCCGGACCTGATCAAAGCCGCCAAAGAAGGCCTGGACCAGTACGGTTTCGGTATGGCCTCAGTGCGCTTTATCTGTGGTACCCAGGACATCCACAAGGCACTGGAATCGCGCCTGTCAGAATTCCTACACACCGAAGACACCATCCTCTACACCTCCTGTTTTGATGCCAATGGTGGCCTTTTCGAAACCCTGCTGGGTCCAGAGGATGCAATAATCTCCGATGCCCTGAACCACGCTTCAATTATTGACGGCGTTCGTCTGTGTAAGGCCAAGCGCTACCGCTACGCCAACAACAATATGGCGGAGTTGGAGAAACAATTACAGGCAGCTGACGCCGAAGGCGCCAAAACCAAGCTGATCGCCACCGATGGTGTCTTCTCCATGGATGGTGTGATCGCCGACCTAAAAGCGATTTGCGATCTGGCTGACCGCTACAATGCCCTGGTGATGGTCGACGACTCCCACGCGGTAGGCTTCCTCGGTGAACACGGCCGCGGCACCCACGAATACTGTGACGTCATCAATCGTATCGATATCATTACTGGCACTCTGGGCAAGGCCCTGGGCGGTGCTTCCGGCGGTTTCACCTCTGGCCGCAAGGAAATTATCGATCTGCTGCGCCAGCGCTCTCGCCCCTACCTGTTCTCCAACTCAGTAGCCCCAGCTATTGTCACTGCCTCCCTGAAAGTGCTCGATATGCTAATGGAAGGTGGTGAACTGCGGGAGCGGTTACGCGAAAACTCTGCGTATTTCCGCAAGCGCATGTCCGAAGCTGGCTTCACCCTGGTCGGTGCCGACCATCCAATTATTCCGGTCATGATCGGCGATGCCGCTCTGGCTCAAAAAATGGCAGACAAGATGCTGGAGCGCGGCATTTATGTAGTGGGCTTCTTCTACCCTGTAGTACCTAAAGGCCAAGCCCGTATTCGCACCCAGATGTCTGCGGCGCACACTCAAGAGCAACTCGATCAGTGCATTGATGCCTTCATTGAAGTGGGCCGCGAGCTGAAAATTATTTAATTCCCAAATAATCGCGGCGCTGTCTAACAACGGATCAATCCTATTGCCAGATGGTGCTGCGCCTTTCTTTTTGTAGTTTTAATGACAATGAAAGCACTTTCTAAACTGAAGTCTGAAGTGGGTATTTGGCTTACCGATGTGGAAATCCCCGAGCCGGGCCATAACGACCTGCTGATCAAAATTCACAAAACCGCCATCTGCGGCACCGACATGCATATTTATAACTGGGATGAGTGGTCGCAAAAGACCATCCCAGTGCCCATGGTAGTGGGGCACGAATATGTGGGTGAAGTAGTTGGTATGGGCCAGGAAGTTGCCGGTTTTGAAGTGGGCGACCGCGTTTCCGGCGAAGGGCATATCACCTGTGGCCACTGCCGTAACTGCCGCGCCGGCCGCCGCCACCTTTGCCGTAACACTTACGGTGTTGGTGTGGACCGCCAGGGCGCTTTTGCCGAATACTTGGTAATCCCGGCATTAAACGCTTTTAAAATTCCAGACAACATCTCCGATGAGCTGGCTTCCATTTTTGACCCCCTCGGTAACGCCGTACACACCGCCCTCTCTTTCGATCTGGTGGGCGAAGATGTATTGATCACCGGCGCCGGTCCTATCGGCATTATGGCCGCAGCAGTCGCCAAACATGTTGGCGCACGCCATGTGGTCATCACTGATATCAACGAATATCGCCTGGATCTGGCCCGCAAGATGGGGGCCACCCGTTCCGTGAATGTCTCCAAGGAAAACCTTAAAGATGTGATGACAGAATTGGGCATGAGCGAAGGCTTCGATGTGGGCTTGGAAATGTCCGGGGTTCCCGTTGCCTTCCGCGATATGCTCGAGGCAATGAACCACGGTGGCAAGATCGCCATGCTCGGTATTCCCGCCGGAGAAATGGCTATTGACTGGAGCCAGGTCATCTTCAAAGGTTTGATCATAAAAGGGATCTACGGCCGCGAAATGTTCGAAACCTGGTACAAGATGGCCAGCCTGATTCAATCCGGTCTGGACCTGACCCCGATTATTACCCACCAGTTCCCAATCGACGATTTCCAGAAAGGCTTCGACACCATGGGCTCTGGTGAGTCCGGCAAAGTGATCCTCAACTGGCAATAACTATTGCTCTTGGCCGTGGATAACTCCACGGCCTTACCTCCCGCTTTCCCCTCTACTAATAGATTTTTTGCCCAGCTCTTCCTCTTTTTGTATCTTGTAATGCTCGCAGCTGAAACAGCTGTATTGATAAATAAGATCTGATGAATTAGACCTATAGATGCAAAAGGAATTTTCGGCGATTTGGCGTAGCCCAAAACACAGTGGCATAGAACTATTTCATGCACACTTTCGCAGTTTTGCCTTTAATAAACATTGGCACGATGAATTAGCCATTGGCATTATCCAGGCAGGCGCGGAGAAATTAGATTATCGCGGGCAAAGTAATATCATCCCCCAGGGGAACATTGTCGCCATTAACCCCGGTGAAATACATACAGGTTACAGCGGTAGCGAGCAAGGCTGGCATTACCGGATGTTTTATTTTGATACAAAGCTGGTTACACAAATATTGCGGCAACATAGTAGCCCTGGTAAAACCCCGATGCCTTTCCTTAAGGGCCCTATTATTCATGATCCTGAGCTTTTCAAGCTACTCTTTCAACTTCACTGCAGCCTGAATGGTACTCACTTACCGCTTGCCGTAGATAGCCTTTTAACGTTGGCGCTTACCAAGCTATTCGCCAATCATGGCGACCAGAACCTCAGCCCTCGAAATACAAAAGATATCTCAGCCGCAATAAAAATCCGCAACTATTTGTGTGATCACTGGCAATACAACGTAACCCTTGAGCAACTATGTCAGCTCACGGAAATGAGCCAATACCAATTAATCCGCTGCTTTAGCAAGCACTATGGTATAGCTCCCCATCAATTTTTGGTTCTTTACAAAATTCATCAGGCCCGCCTTTTGCTACAGCAAGGGCTAAATGCTGCCACAGCAGCAACTGAGTGTGGTTTCTTTGATCAAAGCCATATGAGTAGAAACTTCAAGAAGACTTTTGGTATTACGCCTGGGCGTTATCTAAAATCGATATAGCGCAATTTTATACAAGATAGTAATAGCTCCTCTCTATAGACTCATCCTTCACCGCCAGTAAAGCTGTTTCTACAACCCTCAACTGGTAATTTCTGAATGTTTGGCATAGGTACGTCTTATGAGTATGAAATTTGTTCTCGCGTGGATGGCTGTTATGTTTCCACTGATCTTTAGCCCTGGTCCTGCCAATATCACCTTCGCTGCAGCCGGCGCAAGCTTGGGTATCCGCAGGTCACTGCCACTAATGGCCGGAATAGATTTTATTTTTATTGTGAAAGGGTTCTTAGTTGGCTTTGGCTTAATGACTTGGTTAACCAGCTACCCTTTTGCCTTAAGAGCACTTCAAGTTGGCGGTGTAATCTATCTAATCTATCTCGCTTATCATTTCGCCAAACCTAAGTCGCCACTGAGCCAGGGAGAAGCGCCGAAGATTTCAATATGGAATGGAATGTTGATTCAAATTCTAAACGTTAAAGGCTGGATTATAACATTTACCATGTTTTCTATCTTTGCGCCTAACCTTCAGTACGAACCCACCACAACCATCCTATTACTAATCGCACTAATGACTATCCTTAATCTATCAACACACCTCTGCTGGATTGTATTCGGAAGTGCACTCGCAAAATTCGCCACTAATGATAGAAGCCAAAGAGTACAGGGAATGCTATTTTCTTTGAGCTTGCTCTCAGTGGCGTTATGGATAGCATTAGACAATCCAATTATGTTGATCTAAAAAAGAGTGATTGGCAATTAAATGCTTTAGACACGAAAAACAACACTGGCTGGCAATGGCAACCTAGCAATATGCTCATAGCATATCTATTGAACCCGGCATCCTTTCTCTGCAAGTTAGCAGAAATCCAACATCTTCTCTTGAGGAAATATTATGTGCCAAAATAGGTCCATATCATACATTCCAATTTGATAGCCTTTACAGCCCTGTTAGTATTGAAGGATTATACAAACTTCAAACAACTAAATCGTTGACTCAAAATTTCTAACCAATGTGGATATCAATCAAATGGGCTGATCAATGAATGATCAATATCCTACTGAGCAACATCGATTTTTCAGTTAAGTAATTATAACCACTACAACCAATACAATGAATTTAACTTCCATTACCCATACACTTTTCACTCTTGGAACTTTTGCTGAAAGAAAAATATCGGGCCTAAAGCTCAAAAAAATTGAAATTGAAGAGGGGGAAATTAGCTACTTGCAGGGTGGGTCAGGTACACCGCTCGTTCTCTTACATGGTTTCGGGGCTGACAAAGATAACTGGGTTCGCTTAGCTAGATATTTAACCCCACACTTTCAGATCATTGCACCCGATTTACCTGGATTTGGAGAGAGCTTTAAAGATCCAGACTTAAACTATGATGTCCTACCCCAAACTCAACGCCTGAACAGCTTTGTGAATGCAATGGGTTTAGAGCACTTTCACCTTGCAGGCAATTCAATGGGTGGATACATAGCTGGAAACTATGCTGTAGAGTTTCCAGAAAAGATAAATAGCTTATGGCTTTTAAACCCTCTTGGAGTGGAAAGTTCACCCAGCAGTCCAATGTTTGAGCAAATTTTACGCGATGAATTACCTGTTATTCTGTCCAAGAACAGAGAGGAGTATGAATCGCTATTAGATAATGTTTTCCACAAAAGACCTTTTATACCAGGCTTTGCAATATCAGAGCTATCAAAAATAGCTGAAAATAACTTTTCACTGTACCAAAAGATATTTAAAGATATTCATCAGATAAAAGATGGAAGTATCAAATTTTCATCTCCACTAGAGGGAAGATTAAAGGGGTTTTCCAAGCCTACTTTAATCACCTGGGGCGATAAGGATAGAATACTTCATCCTGGCGCAGGCACAATCTTATCGAGAGAAATTATTAACTCCCAACTACAGCTGATCAAAGACATTGGGCATTTACCAATGCTTGAGTCCCCAAAAACTACAGCCAACCAGTTTATCTCATTCAAATCATCCCTACCTGAAGCAGGCTCTTACTAAAAACCGCCTTAACGTAAATAGAAAAGCACAACAGGAAACGATAAACCTTAAATCACAACGCAATTAAGCAGAAATATCAATAACATCTCTCGAACTTTATTCCCAGATTACTCCTGCCCATAATCAAACAGAAAAAACCCAGTAGTTAAGCTTTAGATATCCAGCTTTCTTATTAAACGCCCGCTGGTAGTTCCTTGCACCAGCAAGGAAAAAAGTACTACACCAAAAACCATAGATTGGATAGTCCACCAGTAGGGCAATTCAACGGGAAGGGAAAGTACCAGGGCTACAGCAATCACTCCACGCAAGCCACCCCAACTCATCAGCAGTCGCCAAGACTTTGGAATTGGCGGACCCACGAAGCGTGTTAATGGTGCTACCAGCACCACCGACAGGGCCCGAGCGCCCAGTGCTGCGGCCGTGGCAATTAACATCGCCAACCATTGATGGGTAAACATTTCGAAAGTAATGACCAACCCCATGATCACAAAAATAATTGAAGTAAAGAGAAGCCCCAACCACTCCCAAGTGGTTTCTGCATCTACCAGATAGGTTTTCCTTTGTTTTCGCAAGCAGGCTCTAGCCACTATGGCACAGGTCATAACAGAAATAATACCAGATACATGCAAAATGCTTTCCGCAAGGTAAAAGCTACCAAAAGCCACAATCACTAGAGTCATTAATGCTGCACTTGGTGTTCGTAGGAACAAAATAACCAGTGTTGTCAGCAACCCCAAAATCAAGCCTACGGCAACGCCACCAAAGAATATCATGCAGAAATACAGCGTTACTGAACTAACACTCAGCGATGGAGCCTCAGCGCTTACTCCGGTCCCCTGTACAATTGAGTAAGTGGCCAACCCTAGGACCAGAGAATAAAGGACTACCGCTGCGGCATCATTAAATAAGCTTTCCCCTTCAACAAGAGAAAGTAAATCTTCCCCAGTTTTTTCTTGTCGCAACTTATTCACTACCGCTACAGGATCGGTAGCCGCCAGAATAGCACCAGTCAACAATGCCGCTATCCAGGGAAATCCCGCCGGATGGCCAATTCCATAATAAGTAATTGCTGCGATCAGGAAGGCACAAATGACTAACCCTAGAGTCGAAAATAATAGAATCGGACCAATCCAACGCTTTAAAATCCTTGGCTCCAGCTGCCAAGCAGACTCAAAAATTAGAACGGGCAAAATCACAAAAAAAACCAATTCCCTTAAGCTGGTTGCCCTCAACCCTGTATCATAATCGATTACCGGTAACAGAAAAGCAGCCAATACACCAGCCAATAAGCATCCTAGTGTATTATCAATTCTTAATATCCGGGAAATACCCAAACCAATAATTGCTGCCACAGACAAATAGAGCCCTTGCCCTACAATGACAACCACATCATTCACAAGTTTACTCTCCAGTGGAATGTACTATCACCCATCTCCTCAGAAGGATACAACCTTGTGCCATCATCTGTATAAAGCACTATGAAATTAACTCTTTCCCGCCAGCTAATTAATAAACTCCTAAATAACCACAAGGCCTTAGCTACATATGATTTGATGACTTTGATCAACTTGTAAAAATTCCTAGCAATCACAATTTATTAGGGTCGATAACTCATCAAAAATGCCGATAAAGTTCATGACTAATATTCATGCAACCGAACCACATCACAAGGATCTCTCACCCTGACGAACAACATTACTCAATAGAAAGTCAGCACTAGTACTGCTCAGAAGTTTGATGCACCCCCGCTTAGAAAGCGAAATTTGGCCCCCAAAATCCGACCCAGTAGTCATCCTCTTAGAGTTAGTATCCTGGGAATGCCGCTCGAGAAAAAATGGCTCTAAGTGCATGTTTGAGCCCTACATTGGTGGAAGTTGTCGTATAGAAAGGCTACACAATCAGTATTCAGTATAGGAGAAAGGGGGGAAATGAACGGCAATATATCAATTTAAAAATTGAACAAACAAGGGTTCATCAGTTCAGACCTCATGAGGAACAAACAAGCTCTTGCAATAACTCCATATACTGATCAGCCATAGCTATCGCACTATTTTTACTAATAAGTGGCTCACAATACCCAAAAACAAATACCCCATTTTGATTGGTAGTATAGGCAATCACCATCATAGGGTAGTGACCATGATTTTGAACAAGCATACCAGCAGCTATATCAAAATGTTTCAATTCACCACACAATCCTCTCATACTGCCTAGGTTCGAAACACAAATGCCCGCTGGAAATGACTCTCTTTTATGGGAGTATTCATTTGCAGCTTGCATGATATCTTTTAGCCTGCAACTAGACTCAAAAATCAAGCCTTTCAACTCGCTGGGATTAAATCTTTCATTCAAATTATTTTGTATTTCTATGGCCAAGTTCAAAACTCCCACACCAGAATTGTGCGGTGAAACTTCCACAGTTGTTATCGCTGTAAAGGCCCCAATAACATTTAAACCTATCTTTGGTTTACACAGACCACGTACATCCATTGGCAATACGATCTCTGTCCATGGACGATGATTGGCCAACTGCTGAGATGAAATAACTGCCAAAGCACTGAACAGCGCAGTAAAACCTATTTTTTTCTCTTTGATTATTAAGGCTAATTTTTCTACATCATCGAAACATAAAGTACGCAGGATTGCTCTACTTTGACGCCTGGCCAAGTCTGCGGTTTGCTCGACCGGCCATGCAAGATAGTCCTTACCTGGTAGAAGCAGATGATCACCACCACTGTACCCCGCTTCCTTGAGATATTCCTCTATAGGCTTATATAATGGCAGCGGCTCTAGCTCTAGGTTTCCACCTTTATTCAAATATAAATCTAGATAAAAGAACAAGACCATTATTGATCTACCGTCAATAGCCGCATGATTTGCAACTAAGGAAATCCATTCCACACACTGGTTATTACCAATGTAAAGTGTAATCATATAAGTATACTTTTCTATATCTATAATTTTTTTAGACTGCCTCACATACTCCAACTCAAAATTGAAACCATGATCAAGCACATAAATTTCTAAAGGGATTGAGCTAAAGTCCACATTACAATGCCATTCGAAATTCGCCCCCAATTTAACCCTTGCTCTCAACATAGGATGCAAATGGTGCACCCAGGCCAGCCCGTCTTGCAAAGTCTTCACATTTAATGGTTGAAGTACCTTAATAAAGGAGACAATTTGAGTCCCACCATGACACTCCCTGGCAAACTCGACCATCAAGGCCTCGACCGCACCTAACTCTCGTGAATATGGCTCTGATTGCATAGCTTCAATCCTGCACAGATGTACATCACAAGTTAAGATGACTATTTAATTAGTATAGAAAAATAAATAGATTACTTAATATCGACACGCCCAAACGTATTTTCATTTAAAATTCTTTAAACAAAAAGAGACCGATATCCAAGGTGCAGTCAATATACCTGTAAACCCTTAAATTTATTCATCTACAATCAATAGCCTATCTAACCTCTACTGTCGGCAATCACCGCAAACTTGAGAAACCTTATACTCTGGAAACAACTCAAATGAGAGTAAAAAACTGGGGGATTCAGGAATGTATCTATTAACTATAAACTTAGGAAGAACTGCTATACTTTTAAAGCAACTTTATTCAACAGCATAACCATTGGAAATATCGGCAATTAACTCCATGTAAGTTTTCACATATTTAAGCGCACTCTCCTTACTGATAAGTGGCTCACAATAACCAAAAACAAAAACACCTTCCCCACCTAGAGCGTAAGTCACCAGCATTATTGGGTGCGCCCCATGAGTTTGAACAGTCATAACCAAACCAAAATCAAAGAATTCCAATAAACCCGTATACCCAAACACATCCCCCACATTAGAAACACAAAGACCTGACGGGAAATAGTTTTTTTTAGAAGCATAATACTCAGCCAGATCTTCTATCTCCACGAGCCTATAATCGAGCTTCAAAGGAGGCTCAAAAAAACTATTACGCCTTAAACATAAACGAACTTTTTTTTGTATTAGCCGTGCAAGACTCAACAAATCGAGGCTGGTATCTTTTGCGGATAAGGATAAAGTTATCGTAGTCGTACACTCTCCTACAACATCTTGTTCTATTTGAGATTTACACAAGTATTGGGCATTAATAGGTAACATTAATTCTGTCATGGGATGGAAGCTTGGTAACGATCTTGCAGCGAGGACAGCAATAGCACTATAGATTGAAGTCGTTTGAACATTCTCCTGTTTTGCAAGCAAACAAAAATGATCGTACAGCTTTTTAGGGAGAAGCCGATAAATAGAGCACCCACTCCGAGAGGAAGCATGTTCAGCCTTTTCAACCGGCCATTTTACGGTTTTACAATTATTGTTGTAACCAGATAATTGTGGCTTTTTAAGCCTCTGCCTTGAGCTAATATATTCCACCATAGATTTATCCATTATGGAGGCGGAAAACTGGTTTTTTTGCTGCCCCCTCAAGAACCTATCCAAATCACGAATCAAAATTAATGCTGAACGTCCATCAATGGCAGCATGACTTACAACAAGAGCAACCCACATGACACATCCATGCTTATCGGTGTAAATCGTCAAACGATAACTATATTTATCTAACTCAAGAATTTCATTTCCCAATCGGTTAAACTCTGCTTGATAATCAAAAGAAGATGTATCGCTCTTAATCTCAGTAGGAATATCTCGGAATCCTACATCACAGAACCATTGAGCATAAGATTTTTTTTCCACACGAGAACGGAGCATTAGATGACGATTATGTAGGTATTCCATCCCCTCCATTAACTCTTCAACACCTATAGACTTGCATGCTCTGAAGAAGACAACCAGTTGTACTGCACCCTTAGACCTCTCGGTCAACTCTACAAAGAGAGCCTCCTGAGCCCCAAGCTTACGAAAAGGTTTTGTTTTTTCCATAGCAGACTCGCCCCTAAAGGGAGGTTACTGCCAATTAGTATAGAAAAGAAATAATATAAGGCTTAATCATAAATCAATATTCCCTCCCGGCTTCCCTATGTCATTGCGAACATCAATCTCACAGGGTTAGAAACTACAATCAATGAATATATGTAACGATATGGTCGCAAGAGATCCGGCTCACCAGTCAAGCCAAGCACCTTAGCTGTAAGGCGCTATTTTTCAAGAAATTGACTGTATAGCAGATAGATTGCGGAAGTTGCTAACAATGCCCCCATCACTCTATTAAATATTTTAATTCTCACTTCAGTCCCTAACACCAGCCTGATTCTATCCCCCATAAGAGCCCAGGCGGTTAATGACAAATAACAGACAAAAAAATAAATCCCCACAAAATAAAATAAACTGTTACTCTGAGGGCTTGAAAACAAGGCAACACCAGATACACAGGCAATCCATGCCTTTGGATTTAACCATTGCAGAAGAAACCCCTCATGGAAGCGTGGCAGGGTACGTTCAGAAACAGCTATCTCTTCCGTGGGCCCGCTGGCAATCTTGTACCCCAGATAGATGACATAGAGTGATCCAGCGATAGCAAGATACTGCAACACCTGTGGATAACGCTCCAGTACCTGGTAAAGTCCAAAGCCGATCATGGCAAGCAGCAAGGTAAATCCTATTGTCGCCCCAGATACAAATGGAATGGTACGAGCAAAACCATACTGCACTCCAGATGAGACGATTACCATATTTACAGGCCCTGGCGTGATCGACATAGTGAGCGAAAACCCAAACATCGCTAAGAACAAGGACATATTTACACTCGAATATTATTTAATTTATCATCTTAAAAGAATGATTGTTATTGGGACGCAATCACGATAAATAAGCGTTACTGAGAATGGCGAACCCTAAGAGAGTTACCCCAATTTAACTAAAGGAAATCAAGTTGAAAAGAATTATTCTCCTAGCAACCTTGCTCATGTGTACCAGCTTTCAATCACTCGCAGAGCCCACAGTCGAAGAACATATCACAGACTTCATTAATGAATTTTCTTCGAACAATATAAAAAGCTCCGCATCTCACTTCTTCACAGAATCACCTCACTTTATCTTTGGCCCACACATTTTAACCCCACAAGATTCAGCACAAGTAGAAGAAGTACTATCTAAAATACGTGATGGTCTAGCCAAGCGAGGTTATAAAAATTCTGAGATCCTTGAGTTTAAGTCTTTCTTTCAGAATGAGAATATGTCAGTTACAACAATACTGCTTAAACGCTACACCTCAGAAAAACAGGTTCTGGATTATCAATGCAGTACTTATACATTGGCCAATACTGAAGAAGGGTGGAAAATCTTATCCTGGCTCCCTTCCGAGCCAGAAAATAATACAAAATGTTTTACAGGTAAAAGTTAAACAATAAAACAGTAGTAGCCCCTAAAAAACCTAGAGGGAGTTAGAAATGAGATCTCATAGTGAAATCAGAGTGCTTCTTACAGAATTGTATCAAGTAATTTCTGGCCCAGAAGGATTCAAGCGCGACTGGAAAAAACAATTATCGCTATTCACACCTTACGCTAAAGTCATTCGAACCTCTTTAGATGGTGAAGGTAATCCCCAGGCGCTGGTCATGGATATCCAGGATTACCCTGAAAATTTTCAGAGGGTGGTTGGAGATGCCGCTTTTTATGAGGTAGAAATTCACAATATTATTGAGTCTTTCGGCAATATCGCTCACGCATTCAGTAGTTACGAAGCCTGGAGAGATAGTGATAAAACCCAGTTTATCAAGCGGGGGATAAACAGCATTCAGCTTTATCACGATGGGCATTCATGGAAAATCGTCAATATGATTTGGGATGATGAGCGACCCGGACTAACCATGCCACCTAAGTATAACCCCGAGACCGAAAGTGTCTCGTAATCCCAAATTGGCCCCAGAATAATTGATATCTCGGCAATTAGATTCATTAAGCTCAATAAAACCCTTTCGTATTGGAAACTGAGGAAATAATCTGTAGCCAGTTAGTAGAGAAACTCTACCAATTTTTGATATGACCAAGTGATGCCAGTTTCTGTCTGCGTAACACTGAGGCTCTTATAATGGATGAGGGCTTTATGGGGGGGGCGGCTCTCACCTTGTAGGGTGAGGGCTATCTTATGGAGAGAAGTTACCAGCTTCTACTGCAAGCTTCTCTTCCAGGCCCTTATTTCCTCGACATATAATTCGGGCTGTTCAAAAGCCGAAAAGTGCCCTCCCCGTTTCAAATGATTCCAATAACAAATGTTCTTATAACGCCCCTCAGCCCAAGAACGGGGTATTCTTACCATCTCCCCAGGATAAATACTGACTCCAGTAGGCAATTGCACTACCTTTTCCTGATCGGGGCCATAGGGGGCATCGAAGCTTTCCCAAAATAGTCGCGCAGAAGAGGCCGCTGTATTTGTCAGCCAATAAAGCATGATATTGTCTAGTAATTCATTCCTGGTAAAAATACTCTCCAAAGTTCCCTGGCAATTGCTCCATAAATGAAACTTCTCTAATATCCAGGCAGCCTGTCCTATGGGAGAATCCGCAAGACTATACCCCAGTGTTTGAGGGCGGGTGCTCTGTTCCTTGGCAAAACCGGAATCCCAACAATTGAAGAATCGTATTCCGGCCAGAGCCTCTTTCTCTTCCTCACTGGGCCAATGCAAGGCTTCAGCGGTTGGCTCTTCCTTGGGATTATTGATATGAATAGCCCTGCACGCGCCCAGATTCTGTATGCCAATTTCAGTGGTCACCGACCGGCCCCAATCTCCCCCTTGAGCCAAGTACGATTGATACCCCAGGCGATGCATTAGGGTATCCCAGGCAGCGGCAATTCTTGGGATACCCCACCCCGTCGTTACAGGCTTACCCGAAAAAGCGAAACCAGGGAGCGATGGGCATACCACATGGAAAGCCTCCTCAGCACTCCCCCCATATTGAGTCGGCTCAGTCAGGGGCCCTATCACTTTGAGAAATTCCACAAAAGAACTGGGCCAACCATGGGTTATTACGATTGGCGTGGCGCTTCTATGACTGCTTTTGACATGAATTAGATGAATTTCCAGGTCGTGAATGGTTGTTATGAACTGGTCATATTGATTCAGCCTCTGCTGAGTGGCATACCAGTCATAGTCATTTAGCCAATAATCACAGAAATCCTTAAGATAATTCAAAGGGATTCCCTGCGCCCATCCATCTACGGTTTCTGCCTCAGGCCAACGTGCCTCCCGTATCCTTCGGTGCATATCAGCCAGCTGAGATTCTTGTATATCAATCCTGAAAGGTTGGACCTGAGCCATTCGTAGATTCCATCTCCTGAGTGAGCTGACTAAGTAGCCGCGGATAGACAATTACAAAGATTGATTGGCCATTGCTTTGTACTGAACCAAAACCGTAAACTGTACAAACATACAGCACCCTAGTTCCGATGAAAAAGATAGAATCAAACAATCCTCAGCCCTTACATAAAGGGCGCGGAGCCGCCAGTAATATCAATGGTCGTTTTGCCGAGCACATCAGTACACGGGAAAGCGATGGTTGGCAAACCGAGGCTGAGCCTCTGGAGCGACTACTGACTACCGCCATTGAAGAGAAGGCCAAGTCGATTATCGCCACCAATCAATCGCCCGACATCCCCTTTACTCAGTCTATCAATCCTTACCGTGGCTGTGAGCATGGTTGTGTCTATTGCTACGCGAGACCAGCTCATGCCTATATGGATCTTTCCCCAGGGCTCGACTTCGAAAGCAAGATCTTTTTTAAGGCTAACGCGCCCGTATTGTTGGAGCAGACGCTGCGCAAACCAAGCTACACCTGTAGTCCCATAGCACTAGGCGCGAATACAGACCCATATCAGCCGCTAGAGAAAGAGAAAGGCATAACCCAGGCATTGCTTACAGTAATGCAGCAGTTTCGACAACCGGTCACCATTGTCACCAAGAGCCAGCTGATTTTACGGGATCTTCCCATCTTGGCTGAGATGGCACAGGACAACCTTGCTCAGGTGGCAATTAGTGTGACTACTCTGGAGAGGGATTTAAAAAGGAAATTGGAACCTCGCACAGCGGGGCCTTCTGCCCGCCTGCGTACTATCGAACAATTGAGCAAGGCTGGGATACCCACGGCCGTACTTGCAGCTCCAATGATCCCCGCACTTAATGACTGTGAGCTGGAAGCTATTTTGAAGGCCGGGCGGGATTCAGGTGCCGAGAGGGCGGCCTATATCCTCCTGCGGCTACCCCATGAGGTGGCGCCACTTTTCCGTGAGTGGCTATCACTACATTACCCACAAAGGGCCGACCATGTAATGAGTCTGATACAACAGAGCCGCGGTGGGCGGGACTATCAAAGTGACTTTTCCCAACGCAGAACCGGTACAGGGGTTTTCGCTCAGTTACTGCGGCAGCGGTTTATTGTCGCCATTAGGAAATTGGGGTTAAATCACCGGCGCCTATCCCTGGATAGCAGCCAATTTAATGCACCACCCCTAGCCGGCGAGCAGCAGTCTCTTTTTTAACTGAGCTATGCGTTTTAACCTACAAGAAACTGAGAAAAATCCCTTGCGGACAAGATTTTAATGGATGCCTGGTTTTTGTATTTAATCCGCACTTCCAGCGGTACCCTCTATACGGGGATAACTAAAGATATTCAACGACGCTTTGCCGAGCACTGTGGTGGCGGGGCCAAAGCGGCCAAGGCCCTTCGCGGTAAAGGGCCTCTCACACTTGAATATCAGGTAAAAACTCAGGATAAATCTTCTGCACTGAAATTGGAAATCGCCATCAAGAGGTGGCCCAAGCATAAAAAAGAAGCGCTTATTGCCGGCACAATGGCATTGCCTGATTTACCCAGCTAACCATCATTGTGCCCTCGTGAGCCCTAAGCGACTAGCGCCTGGTAAGCAGCCAAGCCACTTCCCTCGCTGGTACCAGCCCTTTTAAGCCACCTGGCACATCCCTGGAGGCCAGCATCTTCAGGTGGTAATCCGCATTGTAACGCTCAAAAATCTCCTGAGAGCTGATGGAGAAGGGGGGACCCGCTAACTCAGACTGCTCATACTCAAAAGATATCAGTAATTGAGGGGCCACTTTTGTCATCGCCATCAGGTGCTGGGCATACCCTGGGCGAATGTCTTGTGGCAACGCCACCAAGGCGGCACGATCATAGATACCATCAACTTCCTGTAGTATTTCCTTATCCAGGTCGAAAATATCCCCTACATAAATATCAATATTACTGGCCTTATAGCGCTTAAGGTTGGCAATTTGCTCGACTTCTGGGGTTATATCCATCTCTTGAAATAGTTGCTCTACCGCCATTTCACTCAGCTCGGCACCGACGACTCGATAACCTCCAGAGAGCAACCAGGCGATATCACGGGTTTTGCCACATAGTGGAACAAATACCCTATCGCCTTTAGAGAGAGAAAGCTGTGAAAAGAACTCCGACAGTAAGGAATTTCCAGAGGCTTCGTGGAAAGCTATATTATTTTTCTTCCACTTCTCATGCCAATATGTCGCTTCCATGTTGCACCCCCATGTGCTTTCTAACAGTTATTTCTGATAACTTTGACGGATAATTCAGAGATCCTTCACACTCACTAAATCTAATATAAAAGGTATTCCAGTTCAGACTCTGCTTCAGGACCGGAAGCCTCGGGCTCAGTGAAAGCCAGTGCAGTTAAAAAAACAAAGGCCCCTGTAAATACGATGCTCTTCAACATTATCGATACCTCAGAACAATTCTTTCACAGATATAATGGGAGTCCGGAGTACTCTCTCTTTCTTCAACAGCCAAAAGTTATTTGCTTTTCGTCGATCCAGAGATAAAGAGTTTTCCCGGCCAGATAAAATCAACCAACCCCGCGACTATCGCGCCAAGTACAGCAGCAGTAATAAGCAGGAAATAACCATCTAAAGAGATCGGTTGCTGAGCTGTGAAAGCGATCAAGATACCAATCCCATAACTAATAATATTGCCAACCCCAGTAACCAAACCCATTGCCCAGGCCCCAATGGCCGATAATAATAAGGCCATAGGTAAAGCTAACCATGGATGTTCCAGTTGCCACCCTGCAGTTCCCACAATTGCGACCAATCCTAGCCCAAGTCCTGTAACTGCACAGGCCAGGTTATAGCCACCGGAACGCAAACTGCCGCCTCTGGCAAAATAGGTAACAGCACCCAGGGCCGCCACCCAGCTGGGCACACCAACAAGCTGGGCTGCCACAATCGCCAAAGAGGCACTCAGAAAAATCCGCAACCCAGTAAAAAGACGTTCCTGAGATTGCCCGTTACTATGTTCGAGACTTTCAGTTACGCTATTCATTACTTTCTCTCAATCTCCGCTGCACGCATTAATGACTGGCAATTCCTTGCCTAAATGCTTTCTACGCCACGCTGACTACTGATAACAATAAGTGGAGGAGCTATAGTCATCCCTCCATTAAGTGTATTTTCTCGCGTCTTTTGAATTTGCGGGTAGCAGACTTCTTCCGCATCCTTGCCCAATCTTGCAATCGGTACAAACATGCGGCAAATTCAGGGAGTGGTTCTTCCTACCCAAAGGGCGTTTTCTTAGTAGGTGATCAACAGAGGCCAATTGAGGAGATATGGGGATTACCAGGGGATTTCACTGCCATCATAATTATAAAATCGTCCACTCTTACCCTGACCCGCTTGCGTAAGCAGCTTCTTCAGTGCAGCCACACTTTGTGCCGTTGAAATCAGGGCACCGGGACCTCCCATCGCAGTTTTCACCCAGCCCGGGTGCAGGGCCATAACTGTGATTCCGCGATCATGGAGATCAATCGACAAGCTTTTAACGATCTGGTTGAGTGCTGTTTTGGAGCTTCGATAAATATAACCACCCCCAGAGCGGTTATCGGCGATACTGCCCACCTTGCTACTCATCATGGCTATCAGCTTGTAGTCGCTGGCCGCTACGTTATCGCAAAAAGTTTCCGCCATCATATATGGCGCAATGGTGTTGGACTCCAATACGCGGCGCCATTCTTCCCGGTCCACTTTTCCAAAACCAGTGCCTTTTGGGCCGTAATATCCCGCATTATTGAGCAAGATATCGATAGGCTCCCCTTTCAAGGCCTTACCGAGAGCAATCATTTGCTCATAGTCGGTTACATCCAACTGGATGGGCTCTATCAATGGGTATTTAGCCTGTAAGGCGTTGAGTTCATCGGCCTTTTTCAGATCTCTACAACAGGCGAATACACGCCATCCATCCTTGGCAAACTGGGCAGTCAACTCCAGACCTATGCCTCTATTACAGCCGGTGATCATTATGGTGCCAGACATCGCCTCTCCTTCAGTGTTATTCTTGCGGATCGCGATCATAGCAACTGTAGAACAATGTACTACTCACCCGACAATCTACTTTGGTTATTACTATTAGCTACCGTGGCTTGGTATATCTGGGCCAATATGGCAGCAAAAGAACATGTCAGGCGCGCTGCGGCCAATCACTGCAAACAACTGGGAGTGCAACTTCTCGACGATACGGTCGTGCTGGTACGCACCCGCTTAAAGCGTGACCGTCGAGGCCAGATCAGCCTGCAACGCAGTTATGAGTTTGAATTTACTTCCACTGGAGAACATCGCTATTCCGGTGTAGCAATTCTCCACGGCCGCCGTATTGAGCAGCTACAGCTGTCTCCACACCATTTGAGTTAACTTGGTATTTGTTGATGAAACCCGGTCTTTATCGCCACTACAAAGGAAATCTTTACGAAGTCCTGCACACGGCCATCCATAGCGAAACAGAAGAGCTCCTGGTGATCTATCGCGCTCTCTACGGAAACTATATTGTTTCGGCTAGACCTTACGCTATGTTTAGCGACACAGTCTCAGAGGATGGAAAAACATTCCCCCGCTTTAAACTCGAAAAAGCCTTCGAAATGATGGATAACACCCACGTAAAAAAAGCGCCAGAATAAATAAATCCAATCAGTCTCCAATCCCTGTGTTGCGCCATTTAATGCCAGAGGGATAACCTCTCGTGTCAGACAGAAGCCGATATTAATCGATAAAATTTGGCGCCAAGCTTGATCCTCTCGGACAGCCCGCTCTCGAACCCACAAGGAAAACCGGTGAACAACAAGAATATTATGATCTATGGCGCCTATGGTTACACTGGTGAGCTGATTGCCCGCCAAGCTGTAGCGCTGGGTTATCGCCCCATTCTAGCTGGTCGCAATGCTCAAAAATTACAGCCTCTGGCAGAAGCCCTTAATCTCCCGGCCATGGCCATCGACTTGGATAATACAGAAGTCTTGGAACGCAGCTTGCGAGACGTTTATCTGGTTATCCACTGCGCCGGTCCATTTTCTGCTACCGCTGAATCCATGATGAGGGCCTGCCTCAACACCCGTACCCACTACCAGGATATCACTGGTGAAATTTCCGTTTATGAGTCCGCACACCGTCTTGATGATGAAGCCAAAGCCAAGGGCGTCGTACTTTGCCCTGGTGCGGGATTCGATGTCATTCCTACTGATTGCCTCGCTGCCGCATTACACAGGGCTCTACCGTCAGCCACGCACCTGGCGCTTGGCTTCGACTCGGAGTCGAGTTTAAGCCCCGGTACAGCCAAGACCTCTATCGAAAGCCTCGGTATGGGAGGCGCCATTCGGCGCAATGGCAAAATCGAAACCATTGGCCATGGGCAGCTTACCCGCACCATCGATTTTGGCCGAGGTGAAAAGTTTGCTGTCGCAATTCCCTGGGGCGATATCTCCACTGCCTTCCACTCAACCGGTATTCAAAACATTGAGGCCTACATCCCCATGAGCCCTGCAAGAGCAAAGAAGCTAAAGCGCCTGAATGGATTTCGTTGGCTGCTTCGTACCCAGTGGCTACAAAACTGGCTGAAAGCAAAAGTGAGCAAGTCTGTTCGAGGCCCCAGTGAAGAGCGTCGTGCCGGCCAGAAAACCTGGGTTTGGGGAGAAGTGCGCAATGACCGTCGCGGTGAGCGTAAAGTTGGCCGACTCACCACCGCCAACGGCTACGATGTTACCGTCTCTGGTTCCCTGGCAATCATGCAATATCTCCTCGACTATCAGGGCGAAGGGGGCTATTTCACGCCATCAAAACTCTGCGGCCATAAGCTGGTGGAGAATCTACACGGCTCTGGAACGATCGAAATCAAATCGGCCTAGCCACTATTCTCAAAACCTTTCTGCTTTTTTCTAACGGGCAAATCATGGAGCCGCGGAAAGCTGCTCCGACTCTCTTTCCAGCCATTCCTTTCTTAGCGCCTTGTTCACCTATCCTGGATCAATTTTCTGCCAAGCTTTTTAAAGCGGTATATAGGCGTAAATAACATCTATTTTGAGATTTCACTATTACGACATCATTTGGTCAACTCCGTGCAATAATCAATTTTTAAGTTTGCGGCATGCGAGACTTATCCATGAATTTGAAGAGTATTGATGTGTCCCTGGTTCTGTATCTCACGGAACGGGCGTCACGTCCCACTTCACGCAGACGGTACCTTTGGCTATCCAAATCTGGAGATGGCTGGCTCACCGTCGCCGTACTCCTCAGTTATATTATTTCCAACGCCGCCACTCAGCTTTTTATTGCCGCATGCTCTGGCTTGGCGGTAGAGCGCTCTCTCTATTGGACAATCAAAAATACGACCCGCCGCAGGCGTCCACCTCAGGCTATCCCCGGTATGCGCCCGATTATTATCGCCCATGACCGTTTCAGCCTGCCCTCGGGACATACCTCTGCAGCCTTTCTTTTTATTACATTTATGACTCAACAAGTCAGCCCAATGTGGGGACTAGGTTATATCTGGGCGACCGGGGTAGGCGCCGCCCGTGTAGGCTTGGGAGTACATTTCCCTTCTGATATTTTCGCCGGTGCCCTTCTGGGTTCATGTGTCGCATTAGCCACTGGCGCCGTCCTTTTATGAAAATACTCTATGGCGTTCAGGCCACCGGCAATGGACATATTGCCCGTTCGCGCACATTGGCAAAGGCATTGCAACAATACCCAGAACTTGAAATCCAATGGCTGTTTTCAGGTAGACCCAAGGAAAACCTGTTTGGCATGGAATTGTTTGGCGACTATTGGTGGCGGGAGGGAATGACCATTGTCCACAGTGAGGGGCGCCTCAGAAGCTTGGCCACGGTTGCCCAGGCTAAATTGCGCCAATTAATCCAGGATGTCCGCAAACTGCCAGTCAGCGAATACGACCTAATCATCAGTGACTATGAACCTGTCACCGCCTGGGCGGCGAAAATGCACAAAAAGCCCAGTGTGGGTATCGGTCACCAATACGCTTTTTTACACTCGATTCCCATGCCCAGGTATAACTGGCCTTTTCATACCGTTTTACGTATCTTTGCTCCCACAAAAAAAAGCCTGGGTTTGCACTGGCATCACTTTGGCAACCCCATATTACCGCCCATAGTCCCCCCTCAACCCAAACCCGAGAGTGACACAGAAGATTACATTCTGGTCTACTTGCCCTTTGAACACCCAATACCCATGCTGGAGGAACTGGCCAAAGTAGAACGGCAATTTATTGTTTACGGTGTGCCAGAAAATCTGCCCACGGCAAACAATATCCAGATAAAGTCGCCGTCCACACTAGGATTCCAACAGGACTTGGTCAATGCCCGTGCAGTAATCTGTAACAGTGGTTTTGAATTACTGGCAGAGACCCTGGCTCAAGGCAAACCCATCCTAAGCCGACCATTGGCCTATCAATTTGAACAGGAAGCCAATGCCCAAGCACTAGAACAACTAAAGCTGGCGAAGATCGTACGCTCCATAGATGCCAATAGTATTCACACCTGGTTGCAGGAGAGGCCAAAATCTGTACGTATCCAATGGCCAGATGTCGCACAAGCTATTGCTGCCTGGATAGCACAGGGCTGCAAGCGAGACCCCGCAGATCTTGCCCGCAGCTTATGGCGACAAGTGACCCCCCGTCCCACCGAAGGGTCTGCACCCACTTACCAGAACGCTACTGACTAGTCCTTCTTTTTTTGCGATATGCACAATTGTAAAGACCACTGCCAGTCTATGGCCCACGGCCTTCTCCCACCATATCGCCAAGCGCATTCACACAAAAAGTCATTGCCCAATTTTGAGCCTCAGCGTTTACTTATCTGCCATTCAATCACCAACTAGACATTTATTTATCCAGCACTCAAAAAAATATTTGATCAGCACGGCACGAGAGTCTATCTCCAGCAATAGTGCAGTGGATTTGAAATTTTTGTAGTCGGACTAATATGTACATTTGCTCCATAAAAAAAATAATGAGGTAAGCATGACTAATTCATTGCTCAACGACCGTGATACCGAATTTCTACTCTATGAATTTCTCGATACCGAAGCGCTGCTACAGCGACCACGTTACAAGGAGCATTCCAGGGAAGTTTTCGATGCAACACTGAAAACCGCACGCACTATTGCCGAAAAATTTTTCGCCAACCACAATGCCAAGGGCGATGCCAATGAGCCCAACTTTGACGGCGAAAAAATACAGATGATCGCAGAGACCAAGCAATCTTGGGATGCCTTCTCCGAGGCCGGTTTTCTCGCGGGGCATTGCAATTTTGATGAAGGCGGTATGCAGCTGCCCAAAGCGATAATCAGCACGGCCCTTGGCTATGTTAGTGCCGCAAATATTGCCAGTGCTTGCTACCCCTTCCTGACTATTGCCGCCGCCAACCTACTGCGCTCATTTGCCAGTGACAGCCTAAAGGCACAGTTTTTGCCGCAGATGCTCGATGGCCGCTTCGCCGGCACTATGGCCCTCACAGAGCCCGATCAGGGCTCAGCTCTGGCCGATATCCGCACCAGTGCCGAACAGGCTGAAGATGGCAGCTACCGTATTCGCGGACAAAAGATGTATATCTCCGGCGGCGACCAGTCTCTGACAGAAAATATCGTTCATCTGGTATTGGCAAAAATCAAGGGTGCTCCCGCCGGCGTTAAGGGAATATCCCTATTTTTAGTGCCTAAAATGCTCCTTGATGAAAACGGCCAGGTAGCCCAGCCCAACGATGTAAAACTGGCGGGATTGCTGCATAAAATGGGCTTTCGCAACACGACTTCTACAGTATTGAGCTTTGGTGAGGATCAGGGCGCAGTGGGCTACCTGATCGGTGAGCCTCATCAGGGGCTCAAATATATGTTCCAGATGATGAATGAGGCTCGGATCAGTGTCGGCGCAGGGGCCTCTATTCTGGGTTATCAGGGCTATGCCTACTCCTTGCAGTATGCCAAGGACCGCCCCCAGGGACGCCTGCCTTCCAACCAGGACCCCAGCGCCAAGCAAGTACCCATTATTCAACATGCAGACATTCGCCGTATGCTGCTGATGCAAAAGGCCTATGCCGAGGGTGGCCTGGGCTTAAGTATGTACGCCACTTCTCTTTATGAAGACCAGCACAGCGCACCCACGGAAGAAGAGAGCCAGCTGGCAGCCACTCTGTTAGACCTAATTACTCCGGTAGTGAAATCCTGGCCCTCCAAATACTGCCTGAAAGCCAATGAACTGGCCATCCAGGTACTCGGCGGCGCCGGTTATATTCGGGAATTCCCCCTGGAACAGCTTTATCGAGATAATCGCCTGAACGCCATTCACGAGGGCACTGAAGGTATCCACGCCCTCGATCTACTCGCGCGCAAAGTGCCCAGCAAAAATTTCCAGGCCTACCAGCTGCTGCAAACGGAAATCCGCAAAACGGTATTGGAAGCACGGCAGAAAGAGAGTTTGGTTAGCATGGCCGATACCCTGGAGGAATCCCTGCAAAAGCTCGACGAAACGGGCATGGCCCTGTTTACGCAATTACAGGAGGATGTGGATCGCGGACTCAGTAATGCCACTCTCTACCTAGATGTTTTCGGCTGCATTATGGTGGCCTGGATCTGGCTGCGACAGGCGGTTATCGCCGCGAATGCCCTGGAAGGAACTACCAGCGAGGAAGATGGCAATTTTTACCGTGGCAAGTTGCACACCGCCCTCTTTTATTTTGAATGGGAACTACCCAATATCCAGCCGCAAATAAGCCTGCTGCAAAGTGGCAATAACCTGCCGTTCGATATGCGAGCCGATTGGTTTTAGCGAGTGACGATCAGGAGGGGCCATGTAGTAACTACAACAGTACAGTAATTTCCGTGCCCCCTTCGGGAAGAGATTCAGCGCTGATTTGCCCCTGGTAACTCTCAACAATATCCACCACAACAGCCAGGCCAATACCCTGGCCAGGCTGTTGCTGGTCGGCACGTACTCCGCGCTGGGTTACTTCGCGCCATTTATCGCTATCTAGGCCGGGCCCATTATCAGCGACCCGGATAGAGAGCTTGCGCCCCTCCTCGGGGTTCTCAATAACAACTCGAACCTGGCCGGCACCGTACTTGTAAGCATTATCAAGCAGGTTGCCAAGCAGCTCCATCAAATCGCCCTCATCCCCATAGAATAGGGCGTTCTCAGCACACTCCCTTCGCACTTCACAGGGCCTGCTGCGATAGACTTTTTCCAGGGCATCCAGGATCTTTTCCAGAAGTGGCGCCACGGCAATACCGCGCAGGATAGACTTAGGGGAGCTGGCTACCGCACGCTGAAGTTGGTAGCTAATAATACTGTCCATACGCTGTACCTGGTCTGCAAGGGTTTTTCCGGCGGCATCGGGGTCCTTTTCCAGGCTCAACCCTTTGAGTACCGCCAGTGGCGTTTTCAGACTGTGGGCCAGGTCCGCCAAGGTATGGCGGGTCTTCTCACGCTGACGCCGCTCATTTTCAATCAACAGGTTCAGGTTGTCGGTAAGCGGGCGCAACTCCAGCGGGAAGTTTCCCTCCAGGCGATCGCTGCCACCCTGCTGCATATCGCGCAGGGCCTGCGCCAGTGCGCTTAACGGCGCAAATCCCCAGCGCAATACCAGCCATTGAGCCAAGACCAGCAACAGCGCCGCCACCCCCAGCCACTGCCAGATGGTCGAACGGAACTGCCCGACCTGTGCCTGTAGCGGCGCCGCATCCTCCAGCACCACAAAGGTAAAAGGGTGCTCATTTTCCAGACCCCAAGCCACTCCCTGGCGGAAGCTGCTGTAATTGGCATCGCCACCTGGCAGGGAAATACGCATAAAAGACTGCTGCCCTTGAGGCAGCGGGGAAAATTCCACCTCTGGCATTGCCAGAGCCGATTCAGAACGCCAAATTACCCGCCCTTGCCCATCCAAAACTGCGCCAATCAGGCCGGAATCCGGCTGGTTGAAGCGCTGTTCGGGCAGTTCGGGCGGCAGCACCAGACTCTCGCCCTCAGGTTCCGCCAGTGCCAACAGGGTGTAGATATAAAGCTGCAGCTCGCGCTGTTTGGCCTCATTCAAAGAGGTGCGATAAGCGTGCTCCAGCACCCCGGAAATCAGCAGCACAAAAGCCACCAGCACCAGGCTGGTAACCAGTGCCAGGCGGCCTTTTAGGGAATTCAGCCAAAAGGAAAACAGTCGCATTACAAATCAGGGTCAACTGGGAGCCATAAAGCGGTAACCGCGGCCACGCAGGGTTTCGATGGGCTTAAGCTGTGCCGCCGCATCAAATTTCTTGCGCAGGCGCCCGATAAACACTTCGATCACATTGCTATCCCGGTCGCAGTCCTGTTCATAGATATGTTCGGTGAGGGTGGTCTTGGAGACTACTTCATCCGGGTGCAGCATCAGGTATTCGAGCACCTTGTATTCAAAAGAGGTCAACTCCAGCTCGGTGTCGTTGACTGTGACCCGCTGAGAGCTGGTATCCAGCAGTATCGGGCCCGCTTTGATCGTGGGTGAAGAAAACCCGGCGGAGCGCCGCACCAGCGCATTCAATCTCGCCAGTAACTCCTCGGTGTGGAAGGGCTTTACCAGATAGTCGTCACCACCAGCTTCCAAGCCGGCCACACGCTCCTGCCAGTGGCCGCGAGCGGTGAGAATCAGGATAGGGAAATGCTTGTCTTCGCCACGCAGTGTCTGAATCACCTGAATGCCATCCATTTTTGGCAGCCCCAGATCCATAACCGCGACATCGTAAGGATATTCACGCCCCAGGTAGAGCGCCTCTTCTCCATCCGGCGCCTCATCTACGGTATAGCCAGCGCCGCGCAGTGATTCTGCCAGCTGCTGGCGCAGTAAAACTTCATCTTCGACTAATAGTGCGCGCATATTCTTTCCCTTGTACTGCGAGTCTGTGGTAGCGGGTGATTAACGGGAGATCCTGCCGCTCTTCTTGTCCACAAAAACTACATAGACCTGACTCTTATCGGACAGCCCCTTTACCCGGTAGACCACCTGGCCCTGTTTGCGGGTTTCAGAGACCGATAATATTTTGCCGCCAAAACGCCGTTTCACAATCGAAGCGGCCTTTTCCCGGGAAACACCCCCGTCCTGTACCCAGCGGAACTCATGCCGGAAGTTTTCCCTCTGCGGAGCCGGCCCACCCTGCCAGGAGGCAGCACATAGACCGGGAAACAAAACGATAAGGAAAAGAAAATGCCGAATAAAAGTGCGGCTCGATTTCACTGTGCGGCTCCTGTGGATGTCCTGGTTTTCCACCTTTTACTATTTCGACCGCCTTCCGCCGGCTCAAGGCGCCGGCGAGACTGCGACACGAACCCGGATTCTCTCGCCCGGGTGGTAATCTGTACGAGTCAGATAAACCTGACCATTATACCGATAGCGCACATCGTATCCGACTAATTCCCGCTGTGTACTGAACTCGTCGACAACCTGGCAACGAGATTCCGTGGCGTAATAAGTTGGGGCGTTGGCCCGACTGATCTGGTTACCCACCAGCGCTCCCACCAGTGCGCCCGCAACAGTGGCTCCAGCCCGTTGGCCGTGATGGTGGTGATAGCGACCATGATGACCGCCACGTCCCAAGCTGTTGCCAACAGCGGCACCGATCAGCCCGCCAACCACAGTACCCGCCGGAGAAGCGGGCTCTCGGTAGGCCACCTGCTCATCCCGGCAGTAAGTGCGTGGGTTACGAACCTGAATATCGGTGTAAACGGGAGTAACCTCGGTGACGCGGGCAAAGTCGTAGCTATCCGCACCGTAGGGGTCTGTGTAGCCATTGGGGCCCGCTTTGGCGGTAGCACTCAAGGCCACCAGCGCGGCGACTGCCGCGCCAGCGATAAACTGCTTGAAGAGTTGCACAATCGATCTCCCGTTATTCATCAACGGGAGCCAGAGTAGTCAAATTCATCTGAATAGACGCTGAATTAACCTGAGGGGGTAAGAAACATCAGGTTCTCTCCGTTTCCTCTCGCCTCTGCTGCCGCCGCTCCCGTCTCTCCCTGCGGCGCCGTTCCCGCTGGTTCCGCCTTTCCCGATTCTCCGCACGGCCGCGTTTATCCTTCTCCCATTGTTCCCGCAACTGTTTACGCTGCTGGGGAGGCATCTGACGGAAGCGCTTGCGCGCCTCGCGAATACGCTGGCGCTCCTCCTCGGGTAGGTCCATAAAGCGGCGATAAGAGTCCCGCAACTGGGCGCGCCGCTCTCTGGGTATATCCTGCCAGCGCTTATACTGTTGACGCGCTTCTTGGCGCTGCTCGGGGTTCATTTCACTCCAGCGCCTGGCCCCGCGTAACAATTGTTCCCGTCGATCTTCACTCAGTCGTGACCAGCGCGTCTCAAAATTCTGTAAAAGTCGGCGCTCACTGTCACTGAGACTCTGCCAATCTTGTGCCTGGGAAACATTCACAAAGAGCGATAAATACACGGCGGCCAGCCAACCAATCAATATGGTTCTTCGCTCACTCATCGCTCAGCTCCTCGTGGGTCTCCCCTCCCCCGGTATTTGGTCTGCCTGTTATCGCTGGCTTTTCCGGCTTGGGTAACAACATCTCCAGCGCTTCCGGCGTTTGTATATCTCCCTGCTCATCGGCCCACTCCCCGACAAACATCAGGAAGTCCTCATCCAGTGGCTGCAGATCCTGCGCCAGTAGCGGGGCTGTAAAAAAGAGCACCGTATAGAAAAGGCCTTTAGCGATACTTTTCTTAGTAAAAAGCACTTTTTCATCACTAGGAGGATTGCCCATTCAACTCATCCGCCAACCACTGGTAGAACTCCATATCCTCAACCATTTCGACATCCATTTCCTCATATAAATACCAATCAGTGGCACTCAGCAATTCGGTAGCGGCCTGCTCGCTGGATACAGGCCAAAACAGCAATAACAACAATGATGCACAAGCGCCAGTGAAAACTAGCCAGCCGGGAGAGTCGCGATAATACGATTTCTTTGCCACCACTGCGCGTTGTCTGGCTGCAGCAAGCCGCGATAGAGTCTCTGTATCAATATCACGCTCCCGCCGGACAACTGCATGCTGCGCAGCTTTCTTTAATGAATCACTCTGCACGACTGGATTTTCTTGCCGACTATTCATTGCGTTGCCTCTAGTTGGAATGCCTCTAGATGGTTGCGCAAACTGCGCATAGCTCTTGATAAATGGGTCTTAACACTCCCCTGACTGCAGGACATTGCCCGCGCAGTTTCGGCAACATCGAATTCTTCGACACAGCGCAGCAGGAAGGCCTGCTGTTGGCGCAGGGGCAACTTGGCCACAGCACTATCGATGGCTTCCAATAGGCGTTCGCCAGCAAGGACCTTATCCGGGGCGGGATTATGGCTATCGACCCATTCCAGCGGCGCTGGATCTAGCTCATCGCTGTTTGCCGGTAGCTTTTCCCGAAATAGTTGCCAGCGGGATAGCTTATTGTTACGCCGGTGCCAATCGGTAATCCGGTTGTTGAGAATAGTGAAAAACAGCGGCCGCCACTCGGCCCGATCGCGGCCACTATATTTCCTCACCAACGCCAACATGGAATCCTGCACGATATCCAGTGCATCATCCCGATTGCCAACAGCGTAATTCGCCATGGTGAATGCCCGTTTCTCCACCTGGGCGAGGAACTGATTCATAGAAACCGGCTGAAGTCCTTGCGCACAGAATACTCTTCCAGATTCTTTTTATTGATTTTGAAGTCGTCATACAAAGACTTCGCCCGCACTTTTTTATTTAAGCCACCCCAGTTCTCGGGATCATCCCTCTTCACGCTTACGGGCCTTGGCACGTCGATCCATACGGCGATCTGTGCGCTCTCCTTTTTTGTCTAGCCGATTATTGATTTTTGTACCCTTGTTATCCAAGCGTTCGTTAATTCGCTCGCCTTTCTGGTCAAGCCGGTTGTCGATACGATCCCCTTTGCGGTCTAGTCGCTCAGCCAATTTATCATTGCCATTAGCAGCAGCCTGCTCAGCTCTTTGATCCAAGCGTTCATTGATGCGATCACCCTTGTTATCGAGGCGCTCTTCAATATGATCTCCCTTTTGATCCAATCTCGCCTCTATGCGATCGCCTTTTTGATCGAGACGATCTTCAACATGGTCACCGTGGTCATGCGGTTCGCTCTCATCACTCTGTGCATAAAGGGAGTAAGGAAAAGCCAGGCCAATAGTCAACAGCGAGAGTCCAATCAGTTTTTTCATAAATCACTCCATTTCCATTTGAGGAAAACCAATAAGGTTTAAACTGCACTGATTAGAACGCTCTACTGGATCAAAGGTTGACAAGAAATTTTATTTTTTCAGGTGCTTATTCCATAGGCCTGCGACTCTTACTTATCCTTCTACGACCTCTGGACCGGGTACCTCATCCCCAAGCCAGCGCTGGGTCAAAGTACCCGCCGTCATAGCGCCATTCACATTGAGAGCAGTGCGCGCCATATCAATCAGCGGCTCCACAGAAATCAATAGCGCCGCGATGGTAACTGGCAAACCCATTGCCGGCAGCACCACCAGTGCGGCAAAAGTTGCCCCACCACCCACTCCGGCAATACCGAAGGAGCTGATTACCACCACTACCAACAGGGTGCCCAACCACATTGGGTCCCACACGTTAATACCCATCGGCACCGCCACCATGGTGGCAAGCATCGCAGGATAAATTCCCGCGCAACCATTTTGACCAATAGTGGCACCGAAGGATGCAGAGAAGTTGGCAATAGCCGGTGAATTGCGCAGTTCATCTACCTGGGTTTCCACATTCAGAGGAATGGTGGCGGCACTGGAACGGGAGCTAAAGGCAAACACCAGCACCGGCCAGACCTTGGTGAAGTAGTGCAGTGGATTCACTCCATTTACTAACAGCAATAGACCATGCACCAAAAACATTAGGCCTATCGCACAGAAAGAAGCCACGACAAAACCAAACAGATTGGCAATATCCGCCCAGCTGGATTTGGCAATCAGTCCAGCAACCAGCGCCATAACTCCGTAGGGCGTGAATGCCATAACCAAACGCACCAACTTCATAATCCAGACTTGCGCGACATGCACAAAGCGCTCGATAGCGGCACCTTCCTGCGGAAACTCACGGCGTACAGCCAGGGCCGCAAGCCCCAATAGCACAGCAAAAATAACCACTGAAATTACAGAGGTAGAGCGGGCTCCGGTCAAATCCAGGAAAATATTGCGCGGAATAAAAGAGGTGATAATTTCGGGAATCGAGAGATCGCTGACCCGCCCAATTCGCTCATTGAGCACTTCTACTCTTGCCGCCTCACGGGTTCCTTCGACAAGACCCGCAGCAGAGAGCCCAAACAAATCGGCCATGGCCACACCTATCAGGGCGGCAATTGCAGTAGTGCCGAGTAAAACCCCCAGCACCGACACACTAATTTTACCCAGCGCCTGAGTGTGACTCACTTTTACCACTGCCACCAGAATAGAAGTGAGTACGAGTGGCATAACCAACATATACAATAGGTTTACATAGCTATCGCCCAACATCTCAATCCAGGGCAGAACCTCACCCGGAGCAACACCCCAGTTACGCGATAGCTGTAGAAGCGCCCCAAAAGCCACACCCAGTAACAGCCCAGCAAACACACCAGGGGCAAGGGTGTCCCTGCCACGCTGCCAGCGGTACAAGCCAAACATTAAAACCACAAAACCGAGAAGCAGAACAAAAGCGCCGATGTGCATGGTATGAGAATCCCACCCTGGGCAAACTAAAAAAGTGGCGGCATGCTATCAGCGATATGCCAATGCCCTATAGTTACCTTGGTTATAGATACTTTGGTTATAGTTATATTGATTAATTTTTTTTAATTATCTTAGAGAGACAACTTTACTGGAGAGCCACCTTTAAGTCCTCAGCAGTCTGAGGGCCAACCAGTGTTTTTATCCAGCGACCATCTTCACCAATCACTAAAGTTGTAGGCAGTACTTCAGGCCAGGGTTGCCCCCAGCGGCCATCTGGCTCTTGGGCCAACAGCGGAAATTCTATGCCCAGTTTCTGCGCCTGCTCAATTGCTGCAGGTGTGGGCAAACCATCAAAATTAACCCCCACCACTACCACATCACTATTGGTTTGCGCCAACTCATTAAGTACCGGCACTTCTTCCCGACAGGGTTTGCACCACTCCGCCCAATAGTTGACCAGGACTATTTTCCCCTCGGTAACAACCGGCGCACCACTCACGGAGTGCAAACGCCTGTCACTCTCACAAGCGCCGATTACGCTTACCAAGAATAGAGAGGTTACTACCAGAGTTTTCTTCATTTTTTTTATTATCAGCAACATCATCCTGACCCTCCGCTTCCATAATTTCATTTTCTAAGTGTTTTGGTATTTCCGTTTCACTGGCTTCGGCCTGCTCCTTTTCCAAGGCTGCGGTAAAAAGAGATCCAATTGTGATTCCCAGCTGTTCCCCGGCAGTCCCGCGCGCCTTGGCAAAACGACTCTCCACTTCGCTGTACCACTCGAACCCTTGTAAATCGCTTGTGTTACCACTGGGAATCCACTGAGGATTCAACCAACTGGAAAGCTCCATGAGCGATACCGCATTTAGATCGCGCAGTAGGACATAATCACTCCCATCGGTCTGGGCAATCACCCGATGTGCCTGTAAGACATCCCGCAAGCGCCGCCACTGGCCAAATTTAATTCCCAGCAAAGAAATATCACGCTCGCGCAACGGTTTGCCATGCCATCCACCTTTAAACATTTGCCAGAGGACAATCAAAGTGGCAACCAGGTCTGAATGCTGACGGCCTTGGGTTGCAGCGCGATACACAGAAAGGGTTCGCACCAGTACACAGCCTGCCAGCACCAACATCCACATCATATAAATCCACAACAGGAACAAAGGCACAAAGGCAAAGGCCCCATAAATAGCCTGTACAGAACTGCGCGCAACGATGGCACCAAACAGGTATTTCATGATTTCAAAGGCAATTGAAGTGACCACCCCTCCCTCAATACCATGGCGCAGGGACACATAGCAGTTAGGCACAGCGACAAAAAGCAGGGTGAAAACAATCGTGGTGAAAATAAAAGGCAGCACCCGCAGCACCACAGCCATCATGCCGATACCCTCTTCCCCACCTAAAAACAGCTTCTGTGAGAGCAAGAAAGTACTGGCAGCAAGCCCTGCCCCTAATAAGATGGGCCCAAGACTGAGAATGGCCCAGTACAATAGAAAGCTCGAAACCCCACTGCGCCCACGGGATACATCCCAGATAGAATTAAAGGTACCCTCAATGCTGCGCAGTGTAAGTCCCGAAGTTACCACCAGCATGGCAATACCCAGCCCGGTAAGCCGCTGCGCCTGGGCGGAAAAACTGCTGATATACTCCTGAACCTCACGCCCACTTTGCGGTACAAAGTGGGAAAAAAGCTGTTCCTGCAAGCGAGTTTGCAGGCCGGCAAAGTCCGGGAACAGCGACAGCATCGCAAAACTCACTGTCACCAGCGGCACTATGGCGAACAGAGTCATATAAGTGAGAGCCGCCGCACTTTTTTGGCAGTTTTTCTCCACAAATAAAGACCATAAAGAGGTCGCAAAGCGCCGCCATTGAACGAGCCAGTCTTTCACGCTTGATTTCAATTTCATTCCCTGTGTGCGACCTCCGCCAAATGCTGCGAGTACTCGACTTGCGCCTTAGAATTCCGCTACGGTATTCGGTTAGAATACGCCAAACAGTAACAGGATACCGACATAATGTGGACGATCTACCACAACCCGCGCTGCTCAAAATCCCGTCAAACCCTGCAATTGCTGCAGGACAACGGTGTGGAACCGGAAGTGATTCTCTACCTGCAAAACCCTCCTTCTGCTGAAGAGCTAAACCAGGTACTGCAAAAACTCGGCATCCCTGCACGCGACCTGTTGCGCACCGGAGAGGAACCCTATAAGCAACTCAACCTGAAAGACGGGGACCTTGACGAAGCTCAGCTAATCAAGGCCATGGTAGAAAATCCCATCCTGATCCAGCGCCCGATCGTAGTAAGAGACGACAAAGCCACGATCGGCCGCCCACCAGAAAATGCGCTGGAGCTACTCTAAATGTCGCCCGAAAGCGAAGCCTATGTGCTGATTCTCTATTACAGCCGCAGCGGCGCCACTGCGCGCATGGCTGCTGAGCTAGCGCGGGGGGTGGAAGCCAGCGGTATCGCCGCGCGACTGCGCACCGTACCCGCAGTGTCTCCCGACTCCGAGGCCAGTTTGGCCCCTGTGCCAAGTGAGGGCGCGCCCTACTGCACCCTCGACGACCTGCGTCAGTGTGCAGGCCTGTTGATGGGCAGCCCCACCCGCTTTGGCAATATGGCATCACCGCTGCGCTATTTTCTCGACCAGACCAGCGACATTTGGCTGGATGGCAGCCTCACTGGCAAACCAGCTGCGGTATTTACCGCCACCGGCAGCCTACACGGTGGGCAAGAGACCACACTTACCTCAATGATGCTGCCACTTCTGCACCACGGCATGTTGATTGCTGGCATTCCCTACTCTGAAGCGGCCCTCATGCGGACCAGTACCGGCGGTACGCCCTACGGCGCTTCTCACTGGAATAAAGGGCATACCAGCGACCTGAGCGAAGATGAAATCACCCTGTGCAGGGCGCTCGGTACACGTGTCGGCCAACTGGCCCAGACCCTAGCGGTTCCAGCTGCCAAATAAAGGATTCAACGTGAACGACACTATTCAGCGCAAACTACACATTGCGCTCCGTATCAATTGGTTTTGCTATATCGGCCTGTTGGTGCTGTTTGCAGTGCGGAACCTGTTTATCGAGGGGGGCTCTCTCTCCCTTTGGCTGATTCAGACGGTACCGTTACTGCTGGTGCTGCCGGGCCTGATCAAGCAACGTTATCGCAGTTATCTCTGGCTCTGTTTTATTCTGCTTTTGTACATTACCACCAGCATTGTCGACGTAATGATGCCTACACGAGGCTGGGAGGATGGCGTAATGATGGTTTTGAGCCTTATCCTATTCTTTTCTGCAATGATGAGCAGTCGCTGGCATCGCATGCAGTAACCCCATGACGGAATTTCCGCCAATGGTTCCAGACACAAAGGCGTGGAAACATGCGCTTTCCACGCACTGAGGAGTTTTGAGGTTTGACTGATTCACCCCAGAAAAAAGGGTTTGCCCGAGGCTTTTTAGCTGCGATTGGCGGCTCCATCACTTGGTTACGACGAGTATTCACCAATATCGTCTTCCTGCTGATTTTGCTGTTTCTAGGTATCGCCATTTTCAGCAAGGACGAGCGTTTAGTGGTTCCACAGGGCGCGGCCCTGCGCGTAGCACCCCATGGTTTTCTTGTGGATGAACTGGCCCAGCCAGCCACCTTACCGATTTTCCTGGGCGGCAACCGCGGCCCCGCAGAGGTGCGCGTCAAAGATCTGGTAGACGCTATCGACAATGCCGCCACGGATAAGCGTATCTCCTCACTGGTGCTAGAGCTGGACCACATGGTGGGTGGCAGTCTCAGCAAGCTCGATGAAATAGGCGCCGCTCTACAACGCTTTAAAGCTGCGGACAAACCTATTTACGCTGTGGGTGACAACTTCACCCAACCCCAGTACTTCCTCGCCAGCCACGCAGATAAGGTCTACCTCAATCCTATGGGCTCAGTGATGCTCACCGGCTTCGGTGTTTATCGCAACTATTACAAGAGCGCCCTGGAGAAACTCAAAGTCAACTTCCATGTGTTCCGCGTGGGCGATTACAAAGACTTTATCGAGCCCTACACCCGTGACGATATGTCCCCCGCCTCGCGTGAAAACAACCAGCGCTGGCTGAATGAACTCTGGGGAGAATACAGCGAGCAGGTAACCGGCCTGCGCAACCTGCCCGCCGAGAGCATCGACCTGTTTATCAATGAATTGCCACAAAAACTGCAGCAGCATCAGGGCAGTTGGGCCGAAGCCGCACTGGCCAATAAACTGGTAGACCAGCTCGCCAGCCGCATTGAGGCAATGGAGGAGCTGAAAAAGACCATCGGCGAAGATGATAGTAAAAAGCGCGAGTACAAGTTTATTGACGCCCTCGCCTACTTGCGCAGCCATAAACTTGCTGAGGCAGCCAAGCCTATCCGGGAGTCCAAGAAAATTGGTCTGATTACCGCCAGTGGTTCTATTGTCGACGGCCAGGCACCTGCCGGTCGCATCGGCAGTGAAAGTCTCGGCAAATTAATCCAACGCGCCCGAGAAAAAGAAGTGGATGCCCTGGTACTGCGTATCGACAGCGGCGGCGGCTCCGCCTTTGCCTCCGAGGCCATTCGCCAGGAGTTGCTGGCTACCCGTGAAGCAAAAATTCCAGTGGTGATTTCCATGGGCAGTCTCGCCGCTTCCGGTGGCTACTGGATCGCTACTGGCGGCGATCGCATCTGGGCCTCCCCGGCCACACTCACCGGTTCTATCGGTGTATTTGGCGCCTTCCCGACGTTTGAGAACTCCCTTGAGCATATCGGTGTTTACACCGATGGCGTAGGTACCTCGGACCTGGCCGGCAGTATGCGCCTGGATCGCGCCCTGTCGCCAGCAGCAGCCAGCATTCTGCAGCAAGGGGTGGATAACACCTATGCACGCTTCCTGCGTATTGTCGCCGAAGCCCGCGGCAGCACTCCCAAAGAGGTGCACAAGATTGCCCAGGGGCAGGTATGGACCGGCCGCGCCGCCAAGAAATTAGGATTGGTAGACGATCTCGGCAATCTCAGCGACGCCATCGCCGACGCCGCGCAGCTTGCTGAAATCGAAGAATACGACGTAGTAGAGATCCAGCGTGAACTGAGCCCCGGCGAAAAATTCCTGCGCGCTTTGAGCGACAATGTAGACGCGAAAATTGCCGCGAGCCTTGAAGCCAATCTGCCACTCGGCGCCTGGCTAAACAGCGTGCAGCCGGTATTGGCGCCAATCGCCGAGCTGCAGAGCTATCGCGACCCGCGCGCCCTCTATGTGCGCTGCCTGCCCTGCCAAGCGCCCTAAAGTTTTTCATCTCAACACCACATTCCACCGCCGGCTCAATGCCGGCGCGGACGCCCGTAAAGCCCGCGCAATTCTTCCTTGGCCTGTTCCAGTAATCGCCGCCTTTTCGCCGGCAGCCTCTGTCCCGCCCGGTTGATATAGAACGTCAGCATAGACATAGCGGAGCGATAGGGGTCAGACTTGCGCCGCTGGCTGGATTCCGCAGCCGCTTTCAGGCCCTGTGCGATCGCTTTCGGGTCCTCCAGGCTAAAGAGGCCCTCACTCAAATCCAGGGCATGACTGTGGCGCGTGACCTCTTCCGACCAATTGGCCTTTTTCGCGGGACTCACCAACAACTCCACTCTTGGCTGACCCACCTAACTATATGGTGGCGGCGTCTATGTTGGTCGCACGAAGCAACTCAGACCTCGCTGTCAGTGATTTTGACCCGGCGCAGGGCACCACTCAAAGCCACCAGGGCAAAGGCGAGCAGACTTAAAATCCCCGCCCACAGCAAGGTGGTCAGGGGGGCAGCGTATTCACTCAAGACTCCAGCGGCCAGTGCCCCAAGAGCGGCGGAGCCAAACAGCGCAAACTGATAAATGGAGATGATGCGGCTGCGGTATTCCGCTGGGGCGAGCAACTGTACTATGCCGCGACCGAGGCCAGCGGAAGCCGCCGCCACCGCCCCCCAACACAGACACAGCAGGATTAGGCCAAACTTCGTAGGACCGAGGCTGATGGCAATCAACAGCGCTGCGCTATAGAGCAGGCACATAAGAATACCGCGCCCAGGTTCAGCCCCCTGGCCACGGCGCAACATAGTCACCGTAGCAATTACGGTACCAGCTACGAAGGCCAGTTGCAGCGTGGCGTAATAACCGGCGCCGCGACCGTAATCCTCCGCCAGCAGCGGCAGTACCACCAGAAAAACACCGATATGCACAAACCCATTAAAGGCCATCAACGCGGTCAACTCACGCAGTACTGGGTGACGCCAGGCCTGGGATAAGCCATCGAGAATCAGGCTGTGGGTGATTTTTTCCTTAGTCATGCGGCTGGCCCCACTCGCGCGCAGACTAATCAAGGCTGTGGCCGCCAACAGCAATACCCCTATCTGTACTAACAGCAGGGCTTGCAGCCCCCAGTGTTCGAAGCGGCTCGCCAGCAACATCCCCACAGCCTGACCACCGTATTGGGCCAACATCATCCAGGTCACAGTTTTCTGCACCCGTCGCTCGGAGGTTTGCCCACCGCCTTGGCGTGCACTGCGCTGTACCAGATTGTCCCGCGCCGGTTGCAGGAAAGCGCTACAAATCCCAAGGCAAATACCGTAGAGCATCAATATCGGCAGGGAGATCATGGACAGGAGGTAAACCAGCAGCAGAGTTGTGTGGCAGAGGACCAGACCAATGCAAGCCAGTGCGGAGACAGTGGCCGGATCACGGCGGTCGGCCAGGGCACCGCCGAACAGCAGGAACACCAGATTGGGCAAAAGCACCGAAGCCTGCACCCAGCCCAGTTGCAGAGCCGGCAAATCCACCACGGTGAGCGCAATCCAGGGCAGGAGAATCACCTGCAGCCCGGTAGCCAGGGAAGTGCCACTGTAGCCCAGCAGAAATTTTTGCAGCCTATGAGGCATCTTACGCGATAGACTTTCCAAGAGTTAATGACCCGTCAGCCGGTTTTTACGTACCGACACCCCAAAAGAGAGCCCCAAGCGCCAGCGCAGTAGTCGGCGCAGCTCATTCAATGCTTCTTTATCCCCGCCATAAGCGGCACGCTCAAAGGCGTCTGTCGCACGCCCGGAAAACTCTGCCAATGGGGGACTCTCCAGTGCGATACGTTCGGCGAAGTCCCGCGGCGCCTCACCGGGTCGCCGTTTGATACCTGCCCGAGCCATGCGCTTACAGAAAACCGCATAGAGGCGCTCTACCACAGGCTGTTTTCGTCCTCGCCCAGTAAAACGGGTCCACAGAAGAATGCCAAATAGTACAACCGCCACCGGTGTGGCAAAAAAAAGGGCCATCCGCAGGGGGGAGAGCTCTCCCACCAGGCGCTGCAAGGTGTCCCGCTGTTTCTCACTATCAAAGCTAATCACGGTCTGATACCAGCGGTAATTGATCATGTCCCACTGCAGGCGCAGCTTCACCAGAATATCGAAGCGGTGCACCGGCAGTAGCGAATCCCGCATAAACTCCTCCCCGGCAGCGCTCTCCAGACCATCCCGGACCCGCTCCGGGGCAACCGCAGCAGTGGGGTCCACCCTCTGCCAGCCGCGTCCATCGAGCCAGATCTCGGCCCACGCATGGGCGTCGTACTCGCGCACCAGCAGGTACTCCTCACCACTCACCCACTCGCCACCCTGGTAACCCGCCACCACCCGTGCCGGCACTCCGGCGGCGCGCATGGCAAAAACATAGCTGCCGGCAAAGTGCTCACAGAATCCCTTTTGGCTGTCAAACAGGAATTCATCCACACTGTCTCTGCCGAGTGCTGGTGGGCTCAAGGTATAAGTGAATTCGCGATTGTAGAGGGCCAGTAACTGTGACGAGATCTCCTCACCGCTCAACCCCCTGCGGCGCAGGCGCTCCACCCAGTCTCGGATGCGCAAGTTTCCATCTGCCGGTAGCTGCAAATTGCGACGGCGCTCGGCACCGCTGAGTGTGGACTGAATAACCTGGGAATCCCGGGGCCAAGAACGCACCTCATAGGCAAAGCGACTATATACCGGGGAACGTTTTACCAACCGGTCGTCCGTGGTTTCTCCTACTCCCGCGCTGTCCGAGGCGGGTCTTGCCAGGGCGAACAACCAAGGGCTGCGGCTCGCCTCCTGGATCACCTGGTAGCGGTAGCGCGGGCCGACTTGTGGCAGTGGACGTTCGCCACTATTCCAGTACACCCGGCCACCATTGCGCGGGTCCACACCAAAACCCTGCCGCCAGGTACGCCCATCGAATTCGGAGTACACCAGCCCTCGCCAATAACGTTGCTCCGGCGGCGGTATGGGTCCATCGAAAGAGATACGCAGTGCCGGCTTGGCGGATTTGGATAAGCGGGTGAAATCACCCGGTGCCATAGAGTCACTCACACCAGTGCGGCCGGCAGAAGTATCCTGGGGCACATTCCACAGAGGGCCCAGGCGCGGCATAACCACAAACAGCAGCAGCATCAAGGGTGTAGCCTGCGCCAACAATCTCAAGGAGAGCCCCAAGGCCCGACGCGGCCGCGCACTGAAGCTTCCCAGCTGTGCTGCCAGTGCAGCGGTAATCACCAGGGTCGCGATCAATCCGTAGAGGGCATAGGGAATCGATTGCTCACGCACAAACAGGGTCGCGGCAACAAAATAGGCCAGCAACAAACTGACAAAGGCATCTCGGCGGCTGACTAATTCCAGGTTTTTCAGGGTAAAGGACAGAGCCAGCAGCGCCACCATCGGCTCCAGTGCAAACCAACGCTGGTAGGTTTGCGCCAAACCCGCCACTGTAAGCGCAATCACCAATAGTTTGAGGGCGCGCCCCGGGAGATCACGGCGCCCGCGAAAGACCTCCAAGCGCCAATAGACCGCAAACGCCCAGGCAAAACCAATCCACAGTGGCAACTGGCTCAGCTGTGGTAGCAGGGCGACAAACTGCGCAGCGAAAATCCACAGTAGGCTTTCGCGCGGCAATAGATCCCGGTTGCTCGCCATCAGCCACCCCACTTGGGAAACAGGGCTAGCGCTGACAACACTCGCTGCTGGTGCTCGGTGCCGAGAGAGGGCGGCAAAGTAGTGCCGGGGATGCGCAGGCCATAGGCAATTCCCTGCTTCTCCGCCTGCAAGACCCAATCACACAGGTTGCTCAGGCGGGTCTCTACATCGCGCCCTTCCAACAACTCCCAGTCGAGCCAGAGACGGGTATCGGTGCGGCTCTCATACTCCTTGCTATAGAGATCGCGACCGGCGGCATATTGCTTCCAAGCCAAATGGCGCAAGGAATCACCGGGCTGGTAGGGTTTGAGAGAGGCATAATCATCCCCGCCGCGACGTACCTGGCCGGATGTACCCTCTGCCTGGGCCTCTCCCAACGGCAGGGGGCCAGCGGCGAGTGGTCGCGGATACACCAGGAATTCAACATCCAGGTCGATGCGGCTCCAGCAGCGAAACAGCCCCAGTGGAAAGCGGCTCTCGACTCTTAAGCGCGGCGCCTGAATTCGCCCTCGCTGCAGGGCTGGCAGCGCAATACGGAAGTCCGCCGAGGGCTCCTCACAGAGATCCACATATGCGCCCTCTTCCGGTGGCCAACAAATTTGTATCCACTCCCGTTGGCGTTTGTCCGCTCGGCTCAGATTAATATGTGCCTCGGCGAAATCGCCGGCAAAGGCCGCTTCAGTGCCCAGCAATTGCAGGCGCAGTCCACTCAAATTGGCGAAGGTATGCACAGGCAAGATAACGAAGACACTGATCAGCAAAAAGGTCAGGGCAAAAACCAGATTGTTCTCGTAATTGGTGGCCAGCAGCCAAAGCAAAGCGGTTATCAATAAATAACCAAGCCCCGCGCGGGTGGGCAGGATAAATAGGCGGCTGTGATTTAGGGTGATGTCCCGTGAGCGAGGCGCTCGTCGGCTGAGCCAGCGCTCACCCAGCCTGCGAAAAAAATTGCGCGAGCTTGTACTGGAAGCCTGTCGGGGAAGGTCGCGGATCACACTCATCTGTTTAGGCCGCGATAATATCCACCTGGCGCATAAGGCGCTCTACCAGCTGATCGCCATTGCCGCCATCACTCTGCAAACGGTGCCCAGCCACCGAGGGCAGCACCGCCTGGATATCTTCCGGCAGGACATGGCCGCGATTATGAATCAGCGCCCAGGCCTTGGCAGCACGCAGCAGCGCCAGTGCCCCTCGGGGCGATAAACCCACCGCACAATCTGGGCTCTGGCGGGTATGCAGCACCAAACGCTCTAAATAATCGAGCAGACTGTCAGAAGCCTTCACCTGCCCCACCAGACTTTGCATTTTTTTCAGAGTAGCGAGGTCGATACGCGGCTTTAGCTTGGCCAGCTGTTGGCGGGGATCAGCGCCTAAATACAGGGCCCGCTCAGCTTCGCGGTTGGGGTAACCGAGGCTGATGCGCATCAGGAATCGGTCCAGTTGTGACTCCGGCAGGGCAAAAGTACCGGACTGCTGCAGTGGGTTCTGGGTGGCAATCACAAAGAAAGGCTGTGGCAACGCGCGGGTTTCGCCGTCGACACTAACCTGGCGCTCCTCCATTGCCTCAAGCAAAGCACTCTGAGTTTTAGGAGAGGAACGATTGATCTCATCGGCCAGCAGTAGCTGGCTGAAAACCGGCCCCTCATGAAAATGAAACTGCCCGGATTCCCGCTCAAAAATTGATACACCGAGAATATCCGCCGGCAGCATGTCGCTGGTAAATTGCACGCGTTTATAGGAGAGACCGAACACCTGCGCCAGAGCATGGGCCAGGGTGGTCTTGCCCATACCTGGCAGGTCTTCAATCAACAGGTGACCTTTTGACAAAAGGCAGGCCAAGGCCAACTTCACCTGACGCTCTTTTCCCAGTAAAACACTGCCAATATCGGAAACGATGGCGGAAACTATTTTTTGCACGGCAAATCCATTACTGCTCATTTTTTTCTCAGGCCAAGGAGCGGCCCGGTGTAAGCACCCGCCAACGCTGAAGGGCGAGTACTATGGTGCCAAACTCGCAAAAAAGCGAATTTGGCACCCGCTATTAATCATAGGAAGACAGGGAGTGCCCTGGTTTAAGCAAAGGCCCTGCAAAGCGCCTACAACAAAGACAGCCCCCGCATCAGATCGCGCTTCAGGTCTTCTGCATTCTCCAATCCGACGGAAATACGAATCAGGTTTTCGGTGATGCCCGCGCGAGCCTTGTCCTCATCACTGAGACGCCCGTGGGTGGTAGTGGCCGGGTGTACGATAGTGCTCTTGGCATCGCCGAGGTTAGCGGTGCAAGACAGGATTTTACAGTTGTCGATCACCTTCCAGGCTTCCTCGCGACCACCGCGCACGGAAAAGCTCAACACCGCACCAAAGGCATCCTGTTGTTCGCGGGCCAAGCGGTGCTGGGGGTGTTTGGGCAGGCCGGTGTAGTTGACCTTTTCCACCATCTCCTGTTCATCAAGCCACCAGGCCAAGTCCAGGGCGTTGGTGCAGTGGGCCTGCATACGCAGCTTGAGCGTTTCCAAGCCCTTGAGGAAAACCCAGGCGTTAAACGGGCTCATACTGGGGCCGGCAGTGCGCAGGAATACCACCAGCTCATCCATAACCTCTTTGCGTCCCACGGCGACACCGCCCAGGGCGCGCCCCTGGCCATCGAGGAATTTGGTTGCGGAGTGCACCACGATATCGGCGCCAAGCGCCAGTGGGCGCTGCAGGGCCGGAGTACAGAAACAGTTATCCACCACCAATAGAGCGCCGGCGCTGTGGGCCACCTCCGCCAGCGCGCGGATATCCGCCACTTCACACAGGGGGTTGGACGGGGTTTCCATAAACAGCAGCTTGGTGGAGCCATCCACCGCCTGCTTCCAGGCATCCATATCGGTGAGATCCACATAGCTCACACGCACGCCGAATTTTTCCATATAGCGGCCAAACAGCGCGGTGGTGGTACCAAACACACTGCGGGAGCAAATCACCCGGTCGCCACTTTTCAGCAGTGCCATACAAATACTGAGGATCGCGGCCATACCACTGGCCGTGGCTACCGCAGCCTCGCCACCTTCAAGCGCGGCAATGCGCTGCTCGAACATACGAACAGTGGGGTTGGTGTAGCGAGAGTAAACGTTGCCGACACTCTCGCCGGTAAAGCGCGCAGCGGCTTCTGCAGCAGAGGGGAATACGTAACTGGAGGTGAGATAGAGGGCTTCGGAGTGCTCGCCCTCTTCCGAGCGGACCTGCCCGGCGCGAACGGCCAGAGTTTCCAGAGCGTAACCGTCGTCTTCAAACATATACCGCTTCCTAGTCAGTATTTTTTGGAAGCGGTCATATTAACCGAAACAGTCGTGCATGGCGCCCTCTTCTGCCGTGAACAGAGCGCCGCCGGAGATAACTTACAGAGTGCTGGTGTCGGCCTTCTTGTGCTTGGCCTCGTCGTTGCGCGCCGCGTGAAGGCTATCGAGGTAATCTTCGTCCACATCGCCGGTAATATAGTTACCGTCGAAAACGGAGCAGTCGAACTGATCGATTTTCTGCTTACCTCCGCTGGAACTTACGACCAGGTCTTCCAAGTCTTGGTAAATCAACCAGTCTGCACCAATCTCTTCACAGATCTCTTCAGTCGTGCGGTCGTGCGCAACCAGCTCACTGGCAGACGGCATATCAATACCATACACGTTGGGGTACTTCACAGCTGGCGCCGCACTGGCGAAATAGACTTTCGCGGCACCCGCATCGCGAGCCATCTGAATGATCTGCTTACAAGTGGTACCGCGCACAATAGAGTCATCCACTAACAGCACATTCTTACCGCGGAATTCCAGCTCGATGGCATTCAGCTTTTGGCGCACCGATTTCTTACGCTGTTTCTGCCCAGGCATGATAAAGGTACGGCCAATATAGCGGTTCTTCACCATCCCTTCACGGAATTTCACCCCCAGCCGGTGTGCCACAGTCTGGCCGGCGGTGCGGGCGGAATCGGGAATGGGGATCACTACGTCGATATCGTGGTCGGGGCGCAGGCGCAGAATCTTATCTGCCAGGTGCTCACCCTGACGCAAACGCGCCTTGTGTACGGAAACGCCATCCATAATGGAATCCGGGCGGGCGAAGTACACATGTTCAAAAATGCAGGGGGTCAGGGTCGGGTTTTCCGCGCACTGCTCAGAGTGCACAGTACCGTCCAGCTCGATATACAGCGCTTCACCAGGGGCCACATCACGCACCAGGGTGTAACCCAGTACATCCAGGGCAACAGACTCAGAGGCCACCATATACTCGGTGCCTTTCTCGGTCTCACGCTTGCCGTAAACCAGTGGGCGAATACCGTTGGGATCGCGGAAGGCGACGATACCGTAACCCACAATCAGGGCCACACAGGCATAGGCGCCGCGCACACGCTTGTGCACACCACGCATGGCGGTAAAGATATCTTCAGCCTTAGGCTGCAGCTTATGTAACTTATGCAGCTCATGGGCGAATACATTGAGCAGCACTTCGGAATCGGAATCCGTATTAATGTGGCGCAGATCCTGCTGGAAGATCTCTTCAACCACATCCCGCACATTGGTGAGATTGCCATTGTGTGCCATGGCAATGCCATAGGGAGAGTTCACATAGAAAGGCTGCGCCAGGGCGGGACCGGAACTGCCCGCAGTGGGGTAGCGCACATGGCCGATACCAAAGTTACCTTTCAGGCGCTCCATATGCCGCGCGCGGAACACATCGCGCACCAGACCGTTGGCTTTTTGCTGGTTCAGGCGATCATCGTCACAGGTCACGATGCCCGCAGCATCCTGCCCCCTGTGCTGCAACAGAGTGAGCCCATCATAGAGCTGCAGATTGACATCACTCTTACCGACGATACCGACGATACCACACATATATTTGACCCTATTGATCGAAAAAGCGGCGCTAGCGCCCGATTAAAATAACTCTACGAAATAGTCCTTCACAGACTTGGCCAGCTCCCGCGCACTGCCCTCAAATTCGAGGAAATGGGGAATTAACACCGACTCACTCCACCAACTATCCTGCTCCACCGGCACCAGTGCCGGAGCCAGAATCAGCAGTGCCATCACCACAATGGCCCCACGCGCCAGACCAAACACCATGCCCAGTACCCTGTCGGTACCCGATAAGCCAGTGGCCTCAACAAAAGCGGAGAGCATCATATTCAAAAGCGCCCCAGCCAGGAGCGTTCCGAAGAACAGAATGGCGAAGGCGGCAATCGCCTGGAGGGATGGGGTGTCGACAAGGTTTGAAAGCAGTGGCGCCAGCTGTTCGCGAAACATCATCGCGACCACAAAAGCGGCAATCCAGGTGAGCAGTGACAGGGTTTCGCGCACGAAACCTCGACTAAGGCCGATAAGTGTGGAGATACCCACAATAGCCAGAATGGTCCAGTCAGCCCAATTCATTCAACCCTACCTGCGTGGCGGCTGCTGCCGCGAAGAGCGCGCATTCTAACTTAAGGGACTAAGCGCGTGAAGCCGTAGACGAATCGATTGGAATTTCCTTTCCAAACTGCAAAACTCCGTAGATTAATCACCTTACGGCAGTGGATTTATGCCAAAAAAAGCGCAGATGAATTGCCCTTTAGGCGTACCTCTGCGTGAGGATAGCCACGGGGCAAACAGGCGATATACCAGACCAAGAAGTGAAAGAAGCCCAGCCAATATCCTAGCCATCCGCGAAATACTGGCACAAGCTGGATAGGTTGCCGCTACTTTGGTGACCAGACCGGCCCAGCCTTTTTAGCAAAGTGCCAGCCCGCCGCAAGCCACAGAAACCTCAAGCTTTGAAGCGAAGCACCAGGGTTTGCGCCTGCAGTAGTGCGTCCAGCTCCCGCTTAATAGTCTGTGCGTCGGCTTTATTCACTTTCGGCCCTACAAAGACCCGCACAAAGCGCCCCTTATCCGTTTCCACAGCACGGGTGTACGCGCGATACCCCTCATCCATCAAGCGCATGCGCAGCTGCTGTGCACGGGAATCATCTTTGTAGGAGGCCACCTGAACCACCCAGGCCATCGGTTGCCCCTGATCATCAACCAATGGCGATGCCGCCTGTTTGGCAGTATCAACCTCCACTGATGAAGTCGAATCATTTGTATCTTTTCCCTTCCCCGGCTGTGTATCGGCGGCAGCAAATTTTGCCGCACCCTCTGCGGGGTTAGAGAACTTCTCGGGTACTTCCGGCTGAAAAATTCCCCCAGCCGCCGGTGCTGGCGCCACACCGGCAACAGGCTCCGGCTGAGCAATCTCAATAGGGCTGATATCCGGCTCTGCCGGGATCTGGCTTACCTCGCTGATATGCCCCTTTGACTCCCGGTCCAGTAGACTTGGCAGGAAAATCACGGCGAGCGCAATCAGCACCAGCGCACCGACAATACGCTGTTTAAAGCCGTCGTTCAGCCGCCCTCTGCGGGAGGCCTTATCCTCGCAATTCTCCATTACCCTCGTCTCGCATCTGCTGCAGAACTTCCGCCACAGTAAAGAAGGATCCATATACAAGCAACCTATCCTGTGGATTGAGGGTTGGCAGCAGTTGCCGCAACCCTTCAGCCACTGTTGGACAGCGACGATCCACATTCGTCTCATCTACCCCAGCTTCTAGCAGGCCGGTGCAGAGTGCCTCACCCTCTGTGGCACGACCATTTTCCGGCAGCAAGGCCGGGTGCCAGCGATCTACCAACTTGCGCAGAGGAGCGAATAGACCGACGAGATCTTTATCTTCCATCGCCGCAACCAAGGCGTGGGTCTTCCCCTCCACCGGATTGGCCTTCAACCAAGTAGCCAAGTGTTCAGCCGCCGCCGGATTATGCCCCACATCCAACAGCAGATTTCGCTCACGCCAGTAGACTTGCTGGCAGCGCCCAGGCAGGGCTATTTGGGCCAAGGCTACCTCTATTCCCTCCTGGGGTAGCGCATCCAGAAGCGTCAGCGCGGTAAGCGCAGCAGCAATACTGGGGCGCGGCAAAGTGATATCCGGTAATGACAGAACCAAATCGCCAAAGTGATAAATCTCACTCTCACCACTTGAGGAGATATTAAAGTCCTGGCCGATAAAATAACTGGAACTGGCCTGCTTTTCTGACGCAGACAGCACAGATTGGGGTGGAGAGCTATCTGCACAGACAAAAGGAGCCCCGGGACGCAGGATGCCCGCTTTCTCGCGGCCGATGACTTCCCGATCGCTACCAAGCCAATCCTCGTGATCTACTGCCACGCTGGTAATAACCGCCAAGTCGGCATCCACCAAGTTGACCGCATCCAACCGACCACCGAGACCGACTTCTAGCAAAGCATATTGCACCCCCGCGCGCTGGTATAACCACAGTGCAGCCAGGGTAGTGAACTCAAAATAGGTAAGGCTGGTCGCCCCGCGAGCAGCCTCCACCGCGACAAAGGACTCCACCAACTGCTGATCCGATACCTCCTCGCCATTGATGCGTATCCGCTCATTGAAACGCAATAGGTGTGGAGAACTGTAAGCGCCGACGGAGTAGCCGGCGCGGCACAAGAGTGCCTCCATTGTCGCTACGCAGGAGCCCTTGCCATTGGTTCCAGCCACGGTAATCACCGTAGGGGCGGGTTTTTGTACCCCCAGGGCAGCTGCAACCGAAGAGACACGCTCGAGACCGAGTTCGATTTCAGAGGGGTGCAGCCGCTCCAGGCGGGTGAGCCAATCTTGTAGTGAGGACATAATTGGATAGATCGCTGGTGGGAGGCAGCAGCCAGACGTTCTTACCGACTGCTCTTAAGGACCTCCGGGGAATTGGGAAATAATTAATTACCGCTCAGTTTACCCAATAAGCGCGAGACGGTGGTACGCATATCCTTGCGTGGAATAATCATATCGATGGCGCCATGCTCCAGTAGGAATTCACTGCGCTGGAAGCCCTTGGGCAACTTCTGGCGGATGGTCTGCTCGATAATATTGGGGCCGGCAAATCCGGCACGCGCACCTGGCTCGGCCGCATTGATATCGCCCAGCAGGGCCAAAGAGGCTGAAACGCCGCCGTACACTGGATCGGTCATAATGGAGATATAGGGTACTCCCGCCATCTTCATTTTTTCCAATACCGCCGAGGTCTTGGCCATCTGCATCAAAGAGATCAGGGCCTCCTGCATACGCGCCCCACCGGTGGCAGAAAAGCACACCAGCGGAATACGCTGTTCCAAAGCGCGTTGGGCCGCGCGGGTAAAGCGTTCACCCACCACATAGCCCATGGAACCGCCGTGGAAAGCAAATTCGAAGGCCACCGCTACCAAGGGCTCTCCATTCAGGGTGCCTTGCATGGCGATCAGTGCATCTTTTTCGCCAGTGGATTTTTGTGCTTGCAAAAGACGGTCTTTGTACTTTTTGACGTCTTTAAACTTCAGGCGATCCACTGGCAACACATCGGTAGCCAGCTCTTCGCGTCCATCTTCATCGAGGAATATATCCAGGCGACGGCGGGCGCCGATGCGCAAATGGTGGTCGCACTTGGGGCACACATCCAGGTTGCGCTCCAGCTCCGGGCGGTAAAGCATGGCGTCACATTTGACACACTTCTTCCATACCCCCTCTGGGACCTTGCTGCTGCCGGCACGTCGCTCGGTGCGAATTACCGCGGGAACAATTTTTTCTAACCAGCTCATCTCGTTTCCAAATCCGGATGCTTTCTGTAGGCCGGTGCATTTTACCGACCGGTGAGTTTCAGGCTACGAATTAAAACACTAAGCTGAACATCAAACTGAGCCAGATCAGCCGCTATTTTTGGTGATCTGGCCAGTTTTTCGCTTAAACTTGGGTGAAAGCCTAGCGGTCCAGCGCCTGGCGCATCTCGCTGACGATTTCCCCCAGCCTCGCCTTGGCTGCGACTAGGTCCGCAGCTTCATCCACCGCAGACACCAGTACACTGCCTACTACCGCCCCATCGCCATGGGCACTGACTGAGCGCGCCGAGCTGCCATCTTTGATACCGAAACCCACACACAATGGCAGATCGGTGAAACGGCGAATATGTTCGAGGTTATCGCGCACAGAATCCAGGTCCAAATGGCCAGCACCTGTGACCCCTTTCAGGGAGACGTAATACACAAAACCGCTGGCCAGGCCGGTAATCTCGCGAATACGCTCCTCAGTGGTAGTGGGCGTCAGCAAGAAGATATTGCGCAAATTGCGATCGGCCAATAGCTTGTTGAGCGGACCCGACTCTTCCGCAGGTAAATCCACCGTAAGGGCACCATCAACACCGGCCTCAAGCGCCGCATCGGCAAACTCGCGCTCGCCCATACGCTGGATCGGATTGGCATATCCCATCAGGATAACCGGGGTTTCCGCATCCACCTGGCGGAACTCTTTCACCAACGCCAGGCACTTGCGCAGCGAGGCGCCATTGGCCAGGGCGCGTTCATGCCCCTTTTGGATTACCGGCCCCTCAGCCATGGGGTCGGAGAAAGGCACACCCAACTCAATAATATCCGCCCCATTGGCCACCAGCTGGTGCATCAACGGCACGGTATTATCCAGGCCGCCATCGCCGGCGACGATATAAGTTACCAGGGCCTTGCGGCCCTCACCGCGCAGTCTCGCAAAGCGGCGATCAATTCTATTTTGTTCTGTCACTGTGTATTCCCTGAGCTACTTCTGGCCTAGTGCCAGCTCACTTGGTCACGATTATTTCGATACGCCCACCCGGGCAGGTGGGCAGAACGCCGCTAAACCTCAATGCCATCGATAGCGGCAACGGTGAAAATATCTTTGTCCCCCCGGCCGGAGAGGTTCACCACGATATTTTGCTCAGGCGCCATTTCAGCTGCGAGCTTCATCGCATAGGCGACCGCGTGGCTGGACTCCAACGCCGGCAGAATACCCTCGGTGCGGGTTAGGCGGCGGAAGGCATCAAGCGCTTCTTTATCATCGGCGGTAACATACTCCACACGGCCGATATCTTTGAGCCAGGCGTGCTCGGGGCCAACACCGGGGTAATCGAGGCCCGCAGAAACGGAGTGGGTTTCGATAATCTGGCCGTCCTCATCTTCCATCAGGTAAGTGCGGTTGCCGTGCAGAACACCGGGAATACCATCGTTGAGTGGCGCCGCGTGCTTACCTGAGGCCAGGCCTTCACCCCCAGCTTCAACGCCAAACATCTTCACCTCTGAATCATTGAGGAAAGGGTGGAACAGACCAATCGCATTGGAACCACCGCCGACACAGGCCACCAGGGCGTCGGGCAACTGACCAAAGCGCTCCAGACTCTGACGGCGCGCTTCGCGACCGATAATAGAATTGAAATCCCGCACCAATTGCGGATAGGGATGAGGGCCAGCCACTGTACCAATAATGTAAAAAGTATTATCGACATTCGTTACCCAGTCACGCATGGCCTCATTCATGGCGTCTTTGAGGGTCTTGGAACCGGACTCCACCGGTACGACTTCGGCACCCAACAACTTCATGCGGTAGACATTGGGGGACTGGCGTTTGACGTCTTCAGCGCCCATATAAACGGTGCACTGCAACCCCAAACGCGCGGCTACGGTAGCGGTGGCCACACCGTGCTGGCCTGCGCCGGTTTCGGCAATAACACGACTCTTACCACTGTGCTTTGCCAGCAACGCCTGGCCCACGGTGTTATTTACTTTGTGTGCACCGGTGTGATTGAGATCTTCGCGCTTAAGCCAGATTCGCGCACCGCCCGCCTGCTCAGTCAGTCGCTCAGCAAGATACAGCGGCGATGGCCTGCCTACGTAGTGCGCCAGATCGTGATCAAAGGCAGCGACAAAATCCGGATCATCTTTCAGGCGGCTATACATTGCCTGAAGCTCATCCAGTGCGCTGATCAGCGTCTCCGATACAAAGCGACCGCCGTAGGGACCAAAATGTCCGCTCGCATCCGGGAAGGTGGAAAAATCGATAGCACCTGGCTTACTCACACTCATACTCCGTGGGTCACGTGGTTTTAAACTATTTGCCTATTTATTAATGCTTGAATAGTTCCTCCTGAACTATTCAAGCATCGCCAGAAAATACTGGCGCAGATGCGTGGATCTGCTGGTATTTACTGGCTCGCGCCGGCACTGCCGGCGGCGGCACTTCCCTGTGCCGCTTTCATCCTATGTAGCGATAGTTCCTCCTGAACTATTCAAACACCGCCAGAAATACTGTCGCAGATGCGTGGATCTACTGGTATTTACTGGCTCGCGCCGGCATTGCCGGCGGCGGCACTTCCCTATGCCGCTTTTATCTTATGTAGAGATAGCCCTTCCAGAGCTATTCAAGCATTGCCAGAAAATACCGGCGCAGATGCGTGGATCTGCTGGTATTTACTGGCTCGCGCCGACATTGCCGGCAGCGACACATTCTTGTGGCGCTAAAATATTCTGTCTCGCCAGCTAGTTGTTCTTAGCTGCACGAATAAAAGCACTCACTTTTTGCCGATCCTTGATACCCGGCGCCTGCTCTACGCCGCCGCTGACATCCACGCCCAGAGGCCGCGCTGCCGATATTGCTGCAGCAACATTATCCGCTGTCAGTCCACCGGCAAGCACTATGGACCGGCCGCTTTCCTGAGGAACCCTATCCCAGTCAAAAGTCTCACCGGTGCCACCGGGAACACCAGGGCGATAGGCATCCAGTAAAAACCCGCGCGCCTTGGGGTGCTCCTGCATTGCTGCGACAACATCCAAGCCCTCCTTCATACGCAGGGCCTTGATATAGGGCCGGCGAAACTGTTCGCAGTAACGGGCAGCTTCCTCACCGTGAAATTGCAATAAATTAAGAGGAACCAACCCCAAAGTCTGGTCCACTTCACTCTGGGCAGCATCCACAAACAGGCCGGTCAGGGTAACAAAAGGAGAAACCGCCTCGGCAATCATTGCCGCAACCTGCGGATCGATATAGCGGGGACTCGCCTTGTAGAAAACCAATCCCAGTGCATCCGCACCGGCATCAATCGCCATCAGGGCATCTTCTACACGGGTGATGCCGCAAATTTTCACTTGCATCGCTTAACCTGGAGCCAGCCGAGCGGCCAACAAAAATGAGGGAACGCTGGATACTAGCAGATTGACACCGGGGGCGAAACGCGTGCTATTCAAGTGGCGTAGCAGCCTCACGGCTGCAAGGGAAGCAAAAGCTAGCTTTTAAGGCTGTGCAAGCGAGCCGAGCGCCAGAGGCACCAGCAGAGGACCCGGATCACAGTTAGGCAACTGAAACTCCTTCGGGTATTGCACATCCACCAGATACAAACCAAATGGTGGCGCGGTAACTCCACCCGCGGAGCGGTCGCGCCTCTCCAGCACTTCTCCCACCCAACTCGGGCTGCGCTCCCCCCGGCCCACCGCCATCAGCACACCGGTAATATTGCGCACCATGTGATGCAAGAACGCATTGGCGCTCACTTCCAGCACGATCAGCTGGCCAACACGGGCAATATCCAAGCGGGTAATTTCCCGCACAGGGCTTTTGGCCTGACACTGGGAAGCGCGGAAACTGGTGAAATCCTGGCGGCCAATCAAGTGCTTCGCCCCCTCGCGCATGGCATCCAGATCCAGTGGATGCTGGGTCCAGGTCACCTCTGACGAACTGTGCGCTGAGCGCGTCGGGGCACTGTGAATCAAATAGCGATAAGTCCGCGCATGGGCGGAAAAACGCGCATGAAATTGCGCCGGCATCTCACGAACCCAGCGTACACGCACAGAATCCGGTAACTTGGTATTCACCCCTTGAACCCAGGCCCGCTCCGGGCGCTGGGCATGGGTATCGAAGTGAATCACCTGATTGGTGGCATGCACGCCGGCATCAGTGCGCCCAGCACAGACCAGGGTGACCGGCTCTGCCGCTATATTTGACAGGGCACGCTCCAGGTGGGCCTGCACAGTTTCCGCCGCCGACTTCTGCTTCTGAAAGCCGTGTAACCGCGCACCGCAGTACTCAATGCCCAGCGCAATACGACGCAACCCCTCGGGCAGTTGCTCGCCAGGGGGAACTTCGCCATTGGCCTTGTAAATATATTCGCGTTCAATTGCCTGCGTCATAACGGCAAAATTACTCTATTGATGCCACCTCAAAGTCGAGGAGAGCGTAAAAAAGCAAAATCCAACTATCTGGATACAAACCGGGGGAAACCGGGAATTCTCCGACAAAATAAAAAAACCTCGCATCCAGTGCGAGGTTTTTTCAGGCGGAGTTGAGAAGCGCTTAAACCATGCGCTCCAACAACTCCTCAGCGCGACTCTTATGCTCGCCGCCGCCATCTTGGGCCACTTCTTTGAGAATATCCTTGGCGCCCTCTTTGTCACCCATATCCATATAGGCCTGGGCCAACTCCAGCTTGGTACCCATCTCATCGCCGCCTTCGAGTAGGCTCAGTTCGGAGTTGAGATCATTTTCCAAGTTGAAATCCAAGCCGGCAAATTCAGACTCGGTTTCCTGCTGCTGAGAGGCAACAGCCTCATCCGCTTGCTGCTGGGACTCTTGCTCAGGGAGTCCCTGCGCTTGGTCTGCCATAGCCTCCAACCCCAAGTCACTTTCGAGGTCCAGACCGGAAGACAGATCCCCATCGGTGGACTCGTCAATTAGGGCCAGCTCCTCCTCGAGAGAAAACTCTTCTTCCACTGAAGCCTCATCGAGAGACAGCTCCTCTCCAGTCGCTTCCAGAGAGGCCATATCAAAATCGAGATCCTCTTCCTGGGGCAGGCTATTGGGCACAGTAGTATCCGCTACAGCGGCGCCATCTTCACTCTGCAGAGATTCAGTAGAGGCAAGGTCCCCGGCAATATCATCGAGATTAATACTATCGAGGTCCAGTTCCCCATCGAGCTCTGAACCAATCATATCCAGGTCACTCTCGGAGAAAGTCTCCAGTGAGAGCTCATCTTCGCTACCCGCGCTGGACGTAATATCGAGATCAGTCTCCAGAGAGTCCAGTTCCTGGGCCTCAAGGCTCTCCTCAATTGCCAGGGCCTCATCGGCTTGAGGCTCTTGCTCGGCCTCTTCCATCATGGAGAGATCCAATTCGAAGTCCAGACCACCAATGGAACCACCGGACTTCGCCTTGTCAGCCGCCACTGCAGCCTCTTCGGGCTCCGCTACCAGCTCGTCGGCACCCACCTCATGGCTCTCAGCGCTATCCAGCGCCAGGGAATCAAGATCCAATTCTGAGGTATCGAAATCAATTGGCGCCAAATCTGACGCATTCTCGGCGGCAACTTCCTCTACTGGCGAGTCTTGCAATGCCAATTCCGAAGTTTCACCTGTATTCAGATCGCCGAGATCCAGCTCACCAAGATCGAGGTCGTCGAGGTTTAGTTCTTCATTATTGTTGGACGCCAGCTGGGAACCATCCTGCTCGCTGTCAAAAGCACCATCGAGATCCAGGTCATCAAGGTTGAACTCATTGTCCAGATCGAGGGATTCGCCCGCCTCCAGCGCAGGTTCTGTAAAACTATCCTCCAAATCGAGAGACAGTTCTTCAGAGGCTAATTCGCCATCTGCTTTCTCACTATCCAGCTTCTCACCATCCTGGGAGAGGTCCATGGTGAGGTCGTCAAGCAGTGAATTGTCGCCATTAAAATCGTCTATAGAGGACTGGGCCGGTTCTGCTGCGGAGAAATCCTGATCCAGTGCAGCACCGATATCATCCAGTTGCGCCGCTTCCAGAGACTCGCTGGAAAAATCCATCGCCGGGGCTTCAAAGTCTGGAGCATCAGCAATAGTTTCACGCAGGCGCGCGGCGCGGTCGGCCGCAGGGCCATCGCTGATAGCCAGCAATTGGATGTAGTGATCGTCGAACTTCTCAACGTCCTGATTGTGGGCGTAAACTTCCATCAACATCAGGCGTGCATCTACCACCTGGGGATCTTTTTCCAGGCCCAGCAGCAATTTACTTTCTGCCTCTTCGTACTGCCCAAGGGACAGGTGAATCTCGGCCTCGGAGATGGGGTCATCGGTGCCCACATCACCCAGATCGCCGAGGTCGAAAGCGTTATCGGCTTCCATGCTCTCTACGGCAGCCAATGTCTCATCAGCTTCAGCGGTCTCTTCCGGCATCACCTGCAGAGATTCCTCTGCGGCCAACTGTTGCTCCAGTTGCTGCTCTGCTTCCTGCTCAGCCTGGCGACGACGCCAAGTAAAGAAGCCAAACAGGCCCACTAGCAAACCCGCGGCACCGATGCCGACCAGTTGCATATTGTCGCCAAGCTTCTCCATCAGGCTGGGCTCGGGCTGGGTCTGAACAGACACTACGCGATTGCGCGACTGCGGTTCAGTTTCAGCGACCTGCGTATCATTCTGTTCTGTTGCGTCATCCAGAGCCTCAGCGGCGAGGGACTCGTCCAGCTGCGTCTCATCACTCCCCAGCGTATTATCTGCCAGTTCAGCGCTGTCAATATCACTGGTATCAAGAAGCGGATCAGACAATTCGGCTGCGGCTTGCACCGCAAGCATCTCCTCATTGGAAACCTCTACCAGGGCCTCCATGGTATCGATCTGCTCATCGAGTTCGGCGATACGCTCGCGCAGCTCGGTATTTTCCAGCTGCGATTTATCCAGCTCTTCCTCGGCCACCGTCAGATCGCCTTCCAGCGCCTCGCTGTCTTCTGCACCGCTTCCGGAACCCGAAATTACAGACTCATTGTCGCCGGGCGCAGTCAGGCTAACGCGCCCCTCAACCTCATTGCTGACAATGCGTTCTTCCTCTACCGGGCGCGCATCCAGCGGCGCACCCGTGGCGACTTCCTCAACACCGCTGCGTTGGCGCCAGGAATCATTCTGTTGGGCGACCTCGGAGATTGCCTCGGTGAGGCTCAGGCTGCGCAGATCCTCACTGTTTGGCAGACGCAGCACAGCACCTTTTTTCAACAGGTTAATATTGCCGTTGATAAAAGCTTCCGGGTTCAGGCGCTGAATCGCCAACATAGTTTGCTGAACGGAAAAATCACGACTCACACGATTTTCCAGGGCGATCTCCCACAGGGTATCGGCAGAGGAAACCGGACCGTAAACTTGGCTGCTGTCGCCGCTATCTGTGGCAGCGCGCTGCGGCTGACGGCGCACAGGCTCGGGCTGTTGCGCCGCCGGTGTTTCTGCGGGCTGCTCCACTTCAGGCTGGGCAACCGGTTGCTGGGCAGGCTGTACCGGGCGCGGCGCGGGCCTCTGCACCTGGGTGTCGCGGCGTACCTGCTGGCGCTCGCGCTCAGCGGCGCGCACCGGCTGTTGGGCGCTGTTTGGTGAAAACGCCGGCAGGTCCATTAAAAGGGTGTATTCACGCAATAAGCGGCCACTGGGCCAGCGGGTTTCCACCAGGAAATTCAGGAAAGGCTCGCGGATTGGCTCGCGGCTGGTAATACGGACCACCGGCTTGCCACCAGAGTAATCCACATCAAAACGCAGTGAAGTGAGTAGGTAAGAGCGTTCCACACCTGCGCGGTCAAATTCATCCGGCCCCGCGAGGCGCACTTTGATCTCAGCATCGTCCAGGCCGCGGGTTTGCAACAGGCCAATTTCCGCATCGAGTGGCTGATTAAGGGTGGAGTTGAGTTTGATCTCCCCCAGTCCGAGCGCCAGAGCCGCATTGCTTCCCAGTGCACCGACTAGACCAACTGCAAGTGCCAACTTACGCACACGCATATCCGATTCCCTTTATTGTTAGAATCTTCCCAGGGCATCTGAAAAGCGCGCCTTCAGAAAATCCCCATTACTGAACAGTAATCGTTCGACTATTTGACCGCCGTGCAGGCGGCCACCAACCTTGGCGATTATTTCGCCATTTGCAGCCGGACCAAAGTTAAGATAACACCTTCACTATGGCGGCTAAGTATTAAGTATCAGTAGTTTTTTAGCAACAAGTGAGCAATTTGTGCACAGTTCATTGCAACGTCTTTGCGCAGATTATCCGACACCGCACAAAGATTTATCTGACGCTTGCCCAAAAGGCTTTGGCGCAGGCGACCGATGATTGTCACGTCACTGCCCACAGCGTTTTCCGCCGAGGGTTGCTCTGCCAACTGAAGGCGCACACCATTGGCTAACAATGCGCGTATTTTTTCCAGGTCCACGTCTTCGCGTAAAACGATACCCAAATTGGCCAGCTGTCCGTGAAACACAGAAACGGTGTTAATGCAGGCATCCACCGCGACGTTATCGCCGAGCAAACGGCGCAAATCGTGTATCAACGTCAATTCGCCGAGCGTGTGGCCACTGACGAGCAGGGCTTCACTGGCACTGAGCTGATTAAACGCGAGGCGGTGCCCAATGGCGGGGTCGACTTCCGCTTCCTGACCGCTGAACATACGCGCTGTCTGCGACGCTGTAGCATCGATGGCGGCTTTCCCCAGTGCGGATACAGGCTGATTGAGTTGCACCTGTACACCCTGCAGTTGTTCTGCCAGTGGAAATAGCGCTTCGGCTACCATGGCCGCACCGGCGCTGGGCAATGCCACCAGACGACGCTCTGCGTTAGCCAGTTCCGCCGCATTAAATGCCGGATGGATCAGGGCAACGCTCTCATCGCCGTGGGTATTGTTGGCCGCATCCACCACCCAGGCACCACTGTTTTCAGCGCTGGTCATCGCCGCGTTAATGACATCGCTGGAGTCCAGCAAAATCACCACCTGCCCCTCAGCAAAAGCGAATTTTTCCAGGGCTTGTACAGAGATACTGCGATTGGCGAACACCTGGGGGTCCACTTCGCGCTCCTCGCTCTCCAGCAAACACAGCTGCTCGGCGGTAATAATTTCCCGCTCCTCCAGGATTTCAAGCAGAGGGGCAAAGGCGGCGTTATCAACACCGACGATGACCAATTCGCGGGCGGCTTCGGACATGGCTATTCACTTCGTTGAGTTGGAAAGGAAAAATGAGGGGGCGATTATACCCGTGGGGAAAAATCGAAAAAGCCGCTATGACAACCAGTAGCGGCTTTTTACTTGATGGGGTTCACAGCTTGGCAAAATGTCCTCTATTAACAAGTGCTGCAATAAGCGCCTCCAGATAACTTATACCAAACTGTACCAGTTACAGCTTACCCAGCAAAATCAGCAATATACGGCGCAGCGGTTCTGCCGCCCCCCAGAGTAATTGATCGCCCACAGTAAAGGCATTCAGGTACTCTGGACCCATGCTTAACTTGCGCAGGCGCCCCACCGGAATATCCAGCTTGCCGGTAACCGCCGTAGGCGTCAGTTGTTGCAAAGTGGCTTCACGCTCATTGGGTACTACATTGACCCAATCGTTAGCACTGTTCAGCAACTGCTCGATTTCTACCAGCGGCAAATCCTTTTTCAGCTTCACGGTAAAGGCCTGGCTATGGCAGCGCATCGCGCCGATACGCACACAGGTGCCATCTACTGGAATTGGGCTCTGGGTTTGCATAATCTTGTTGGCTTCCACCTGGGCCTTCCACTCCTCACGGCTCTGGCCATTCTCCAACTGAGTATCAATCCAGGGCAACAGGCTGCCGGCCAGAGGCGCGCCAAATTGCGCAGTGGGGAAATCTGCCGAACGCATGTCCGCAACCACCTTGCGATCGATATCCAAAATGGCGCTGGCAGGGTTTTCCAGCTCTGCTGCCACGCCGTCGCGGATCGCACCCATCTGTGTAATCAGCTCACGCATATTCTTGGCGCCGGCACCGCTGGCGGCCTGGTAGGTCATGGCACTCACCCACTCCACCAGACCGGCCTTGAACAGTCCGCCCAGAGCCATCAGCATCAGACTGACAGTGCAGTTGCCGCCGATAAAATTCTTCTGCCCGACAGCAATTGCGCGGTCGATCACATCGCGGTTGACCGGGTCCAGTACGATTACCGCGTCTTCCTGCATACGCAAGCTGGATGCCGCATCGATCCAATAGCCCTGCCAGCCGGCCTCGCGCAGGCGAGGGAAAACCTCTTTGGTGTAATCACCGCCCTGGCAACTGACAATGGCATCCAGCCCTGCCAGCGCATCAATATCGTAGGCATCTCCAAGTGGCGGCAGATCGCGGCCAATATCCGGCGCCTTGCCGCCAGCATTAGAGGTGGAGAAGAAAATCGGTTCAGCGATATGCGCAAAGTCGTCCTCGGCGCTCATGCGTTCCAGTAATACCGAGCCGACCATTCCACGCCAGCCGATAAAACCTATTTTCTGCATTGCTTTGTCCTGTTAGTGATGTGATCAGCGTGCGCCACCGAGAAAGCGGCGCGATAGTAAAAAAGGTAAATGTGTGACGCCACGCGCTTACAGCGCGGCGACAACAGCGGCACCCATCTCCGCCGTGGAAACATTACGGCAACCTTCTGTGTAAATATCAGCAGTGCGCAGCCCCTGTTCCAGTACCTCACTTACCGCAGCCTCAATGGCATCCGCCGCCTCCCCCATATTCAGGGAATAACGCAACATCATCGCCGCAGACAGGATAGTGGCCAGGGGGTTGGCAATGCCCTGCCCGGCAATATCCGGGGCGGAGCCATGACAGGGTTCATAAAGGCCAAAACCATTTTCGTTCAGGGAGGCAGAAGGCAGCATCCCGATAGAACCGGTGAGCATGGCAGCGGCATCGGAGAGGATATCGCCGAACATATTGCCGGTTACCATCACATCGAACTGCTTGGGAGCACGCACCAACTGCATCGCGGCGTTGTCAACGTACATATGCGACAGCTCCACATCCGGATACTCCGGCGCCAGGCGGTCCAGCACTTCGCGCCAGAGCACGGTGACTTCCAATACATTCGCTTTATCGACGGAGCAGAGCTTGCCATTGCGCTTTTGCGCCGCTTCAAATGCGGAGCGCGCGATACGCTCGATTTCCGATTCGCTGTACACGTAGGTGTTGTAACCCTGGCGCTCACCATTTTCCAGGGTGCGAATTCCGCGGGGTTCACCAAAATAAATTCCACCGGTGAGTTCGCGCACAATCAGAATATCCAGCCCAGCCACCACTTCGGGCTTGAGCGAAGAGGCGTCGGCCAGTTGCGGATAGAGAATGGCCGGGCGCAGATTGGCATAGAGGCCGAGCCCGCTGCGAATTTTCAGCAACCCCTTTTCCGGACGAATTTCACGCGCCAGGGTATCCCACTGGGGCCCACCGACAGCGCCGAGCAATACCGCATCACATTCGCCTGCGGCCTTGAGCGTTTCGTCGGTTAGGGGCTCGCCATGCGCATCGATGGAGGCACCACCAATCAGACCCTGCTCAAAACTAAGGCCCAAATGGTATTTACCGGATACGACCTCCAGCACTGCCATGGCCTGTTCAACAATTTCCGGGCCAATGCCGTCACCCGGCAAAATCATCACTTTCTTTGTCACAGGAGTTTCCTTTAATTATTGAACCGCATCGAAAAGCCACGGGGCTTTTTCACGTCGGGCCGACTCATAAGAGCGGATATCATCAGCGTGCTCCAGGGTCAGGCCGATATGATCGAGGCCATTGATCAGGCAGTGCTTGTGGAAGGCATCTACCTCAAAGGCAATCGCCTCACCACAGGGCTTATGTATATGCTGCTGCTCAAGATCGACCGTAAGCGTGTAACCTTCCTGCGCGTGAGTTTCCTCGAACAGGCGGTGCACGACTTCTTCTGGCAAAACGATTGGCAGCAACCCATTTTTAAAGCAGTTGTTAAAGAAAATATCGGCAAAACTGGGTGCAATGATTGCACGAAAACCGTGGTCTTCCAGCGCCCAGGGGGCGTGCTCACGGCTGGAGCCGCAGCCAAAATTTTCCCGCGCCAGCAGCACCGAGCCACCCTCATAACGGGGGAAGTTCAGAGGAAAATCCGGGTTGATCGGGCGGTTCGAGCAGTCCTGGCCGGGAAAACCCTCATCCAGATAGCGCAATTCATCAAACAGATTGGGGCCGAAGCCAGTGCGCTTGATAGACTTCAGAAACTGCTTGGGAATAATCAGATCCGTATCCACATTGGCGCGATCCATGGGCACTACGAGGCCCTGGTGCTGGGTAAATGCTCTCATCAGGCCATCTCCTCTTGCGCTTGCACTGGTGCCATCTCACGCACATCAACAAAGTGTCCGGCAATCGCCGCCGCAGCTGCCATCGCTGGGCTAACCAGATGCGTGCGACCGCCGTAACCCTGGCGCCCTTCAAAGTTGCGGTTGGAAGTGGAGGCGCAGTGCTCTCCAGCTCCTAATTTGTCCGCATTCATTGCCAGACACATAGAACAGGAGGGCTCGCGCCACTCGAAACCGGCTTCGACAAAAATTTCGTGCAGCCCCTCGCGCTCCGCCTGGGCCTTGACCGCCTGGGAGCCCGGTACAATCAATACCTGCTTAACACTGTCGGCCTTGCTGCGGCCCTTGGCTACAGCGGCTGCTGCGCGCAGGTCTTCAATACGGGAATTGGTACAGGAGCCGATAAAGACGCGGTCGAGGCGAATATCACTGATCTTCTGCCCGGCACTCAGCCCCATATACTCTAAAGCTCTCAGCATGCCGGTACTCTTGGTGGCATCGGTTTCGGCGGCGGGGTCCGGCACACTGGCGCTGATGGGCACAACCATTTCCGGCGAAGTCCCCCAGCTCACCTGGGGCTCAATTTCCTCACCTTGTAGTACTACAACCTGATCAAAATCCGCATCGTCATCGGAGTGCAGATGACGCCAGGCCTCAACTGCCCGATTCCACTGTTCGCCTTTTGGCGTGTAGGGCTTGCCTTTCACGTAATCGAGGGTGATCTGGTCTACCGCCACCATGCCCGCGCGGGCACCGGCTTCGATGGCCATATTGCACACGGTCATGCGACCTTCCATGGACATCTTGCGGATGACTTCGCCACCGAACTCAATGGCATAGCCAGTACCACCGGCAGTACCGATCTTGCCGATAATCGCCAGTACCACATCTTTGGCAGTAACACCGGGAAGCAGAGTCCCATCCACACGCACCAGCATATTCTTCATCTTGCGCTGGATCAGGCACTGGGTGGCCATTACATGCTCCACCTCTGAGGTGCCAATACCGTGGGCCAAAGCCCCCAGAGCACCATGGGTGGAGGTGTGGGAATCACCGCATACAACCGTCATTCCCGGTAGAGTGGCGCCGGTTTCCGGGCCAATCACATGCACAATACCCTGCCCCGGCTCGTTAATACCGAACTGCACCACGTCGAAATCCCGGCAGTTCTCATCCAGGGTCTGCACCTGAATACGGGAGATATCATCGCGGATACCACTGACACCGGCGGCGCGTTCAGCGCTTTCGGATGGCACATTGTGATCAGGAGTAGCGACCAGGGAGTCCCTGCGCCAGGGTTTGCGGCCAGCCAGGCGCAGCCCTTCAAAGGCCTGGGGGGAAGTCACCTCATGAATCAGATGACGGTCGATATATATCAGTGCGGAGCCATCGTCACGGGTCTTGATCAGGTGGTCCTGCCAGAGTTTGTCGTAGAGTGTTTGCCCTGCCACAGCCGTTCCTCTCAATAATTGTGACCCCGAGTCTAACTAGGCCTGGAAAATAACACCAATTTATATTTATTATTCAATCTATTCCTTTATGGAATTTGAACTTTACTCTGAGGCGCTACCGTGGCCAGAGTTCCCTTATTAGGAGGTATACCGATTGGAAATTCAGTGGTTGAGGGCATTTCTGGCAATTGCCGAGCAGGGCTCGGTATCCGGGGCTGCAGAACAGCTGCACCTGACCCAGCCCGCGGCTAGTAAGCGCCTCGCAGCCCTGGAGCAGCAGTTGCAAGCCCCGCTGTTTGACCGCATCGGCCGGCGCCTGCAACTAACCGATGCCGGGCGCGCCTTACTGCCCCGTGCCCGCCATATCCTCAACGAAATCAGCGATACCGAGCAAGAGTTGCGCGCCCTGGGCAATAATGTCAGCGGCAGCCTGCGTATCGCCACCAGCCACCATGTGGGCCTGCACCATCTGCCGCCAGTGCTGAAGGAATTCAGCAATCGCTACCCACAGGTTGCCCTGGATATCGACTTTGTAGATTCTGAGCAGGCCTACGAAGCCCTAATGGCCGCCAAGTACGAACTGGCCGTAGTTACCCTGGCCCTCAAGGATTACCCCCACCTAAACGCACAAGTTATCTGGCCAGACCCTTGTGTGGTAGTGGCTGCACCCGGCCACCCACTCACCAGAATCCCTGAGCTGGAACTGGCTGACCTAGCCAACTACCCCGCGATCTTGCCGGATCTCAACACCTATACCGGGCGGCTGATCAAGCGGGAGTTCGACGCCCTGGGCTTAAAGCTCACCGCCAAGCTCGCCACCAACTTTTTGGAGACGATCAAAATGATGGCCTGTGTCGGACTGGGCTGGAGCGTTTTACCCCAAACCTTGGTGGATGAGAGTTTGGCGGTTTTACCGGTAAAAAAATTGCAGGTCCTGCGTAACCTCGGCGTAATCAGCCATCGTGGCCGCACGCTCAGCAATGCTGCCAGCGCACTGCAGCAGATGCTTTTTGAAGCAAACTCGTGAATTTCTATTTGGCAATTGGTTGATCGAGATTCTTTATAATTCATGCCACTTTTCTGACATGACTTCACACTTTTTCAAGGAAACAGAAACATCTTATAAACGTCAGCTCGCTCTATTGGCCGACAAATTTGTAAAAATGTGCAACTTACAGCAACAGAAAAAAAATAACCCTGTACACTCCGCGACAAATTTATCACGGAGAGAAGCTCATGAAGAAATCTGCTATTGCACTGTGCGCCCTTCTCGGCAGCGCTACCGCCAACGCGGATACAGTTCTCGGTTTTGATGCCAGCATCGGTGCCTGGCTGCCAAATTACAACGGGGATATTGGTAAAGATGATTTCAATGTAGATGAGCTTTCCCTCAGCGAGGACCACATCACCTTTATCCAGGCCGCACTGGAGCACCCGATCCCCTTAGTACCCAATATCATGCTTGCTCACAGCAATATTGATACCGATGGCAGCGCTGAACTGCAAAGCACTGTGACTTTCGACGATGAAACCTTCCAGATCGGCGCAACCATCAACACCGATCTCGACCTCACCCATACCGACGCCACCTTCTACTACGAAATTCTGGATAACTGGGTAAATCTGGACTTGGGAATTACCGCGCGTAAGTATGACGGTGAGTTTACCGCCATTAGTGAAGACCGCGCCGAAAATATCCAGCTAACTGGCTACCTGCCAATGGCTTACGGAATGGCCCGGTTTGACTTGCCATTTAGCGGCTGGTCCATTATTGCTCAGGGCAATGGCACAGCTTATCGCGGCGATACTCTCACAGATTTCACTGCAAAAGTTCGCTGGGATTTCGTACCTGCTGTGGACCTGGCGATTGAGGCCGGCTACCGCGTAATGACCTTAAACCTCGATGAGCTGGATGACCTGCAAAGCGATATTGAAATCAAAGGGGCCTATATTGGCCTCAACCTGCACCTGTAAGCCCAAGCCCTGAATCATTCACATCGATTCGCAAATTACTTCCGGCACGCTATAGCTAGCGCGCCGGAATTCCCCTAAGGTGGGTTCATAATTTCGCCCCTTGAGATACCAGAATGCGAAGCACGAACCTCTCTCAACATCACCGCTTAATATCCCGCTAGGTATTCCTGAGGGCCGCAGAAACACAGTAAACTCTCCAGAGTTTCCTTTGAGCATGAACAGCGAGGCGAGCGGGCAGTGCAACCTTTTCTGCAAACACTAGGAATTTCCCACCCCATTCTTCAAGCACCAATGGCCGGTGTATCTACCCCTGAATTGGCTGCGGCCGTCTCCAATGCGGGCGGACTCGGCGCCATCGGGCTCGGCCCCTACTCCCCGCAAAAAGCCGCCGAAAAAATCCAACAAACCCGTGCACTTACTCAGCACCCTTTCAACGTCAATGTCTTTTGTCATCAACCCGCAGTTGCAGATGCCCAACGTGAGGACACCTGGCTCAATTTCCTGGCTCCATATTTCTCAGAATTAGGGGCAACACCTCCACAAACATTACACGAACCCTACCCAAGCTTTCTTGGTAACCGCGAGATGCTTGAGATGCTCCTGCAGGAAAAGCCCGCAGTGGTAAGCTTTCATTTCGGATTGCCCGATCAAGCCACAATCAATGCTTTAAAAAATGCTGGTATCACCCTGATTGCCACCGCTACAACCCCAGAGGAAGCAAAATCCGCAGAAGAAGCGGGAATGGATGCCTTAATTGCTCAAGGTATAGAAGCCGGTGGCCATAGAGGGGTGTTTGTACCTGAGGAAGACCGGGAAATAGGTACACTCGCTTTGGTTCGCCTGCTTTGCTGCCAAAGCAACCTGCCTATTATTGCTGCAGGAGGCATTATGGATGGAGCCGGAATACATGCGGCTCTTTCCCTGGGCGCCAGTGCTGTGCAAATGGGAACCGCATTTATACTTTGCCCAGAGTCCGCCGCTGACGAAAACTACCGAAAAGCACTTAAAAGTGAGCACGCCCATAACACTGCTGTTACTGCGAATATCTCTGGGCGCCCTGCTCGCGGTATCTCCAACCGCTTTTACACTGATCTAAACCACAACGCCCCGACAAGACCTGATTACCCAATCTGCTACAGTGCTGGCAAAGCGCTCGCCAACGCTTCAAGTACAGCAGGCAATGATAGCTTTGCCGTGCAATGGGCCGGCCAGGGAGCCCCTCTATGCCGGGCACTACCCGCAGCAGAGCTGATTACTACCCTGGTGGCCGAACTGGAAGCCACAAAATAAGCTGAAGGGCATCAGCGGGAAAAGATCGCTATCTTATTTCCATCCAGATCGTGGAAATAAGCCCCTCAGAAGGCTCCAGGGTCTCTATGGCCAAGTTCACCTTCGCTCACAGCACCCAAGCTAAGAGCCATAAAATACGATCAACCTCCTTTTTATTTTCGGCTTTAAGAGCAACCATAGTGCCATCACCAAAGTTGGCAGACTCATTATTGAAAGGCACAGTGAGCGCGAGTTTCGTAGAGGCGTTGAGAAATTCCCAAAAGACCACTCTACCAGACGCATAAATTTCCTTACCCCCAAGTAAGCTAATTAACCGACCATAAAAACTGCGAGCCTGCTCCAGGTTATTGGCACCAAGTGAAATATGTGAAATCACTACAATCACTCCTGTTTAGGGTAATTGACGTAAGATATTGTTTTTAGGAGCAGCGAATCAAAATATAGCCGGGCTATTACCCGGCAACATTTGGTTTATTGTTGATCATCTGAGGCTATCGCCCGAAAGTTACATAACAATCGAGGTCAGCGGGAGAGAATTGCCCCAACCGCAGTTTGAACCTCATTATCACTGGCATTGATACCGAGGCAGAAAGACCGATATTCATCACCGCTCCCGCCAAATCTACGGTCAATCTCGGCCAGGCAATGCACCATTTCACCATCCAAAATAAATGAAAGTTCTATTTCCTTCGCCCCGAAGAAGCCACCGCCCTTAAATTCAATTTCTTGGTAGCACCCAGATTTAGAAGAAAAAGCGCCCCCATTCAAATAGCCCTTTTCAACATCTGTCTTCACCAAATCAAAGCCTTCGCTCTCAATCATTGCAATAATAGACTGCACCACCGGCAAGGGCTTTATTTCCAGATAATCTCGATCCTTAGGATCAATGGCAAAATCAATATCCAGTGCCGTTTCCAACCAAACCCGACACTGATTCTTTCGAGCCACCAATGCAGTGATGGGTGTCTCATCGTTTAGTTTGAATTCAAAGGGAATCTCTCTACCCTCACCAGCACCAATGGTAAATGGCTCCATAATTCTTACAGCGCTCAAAATCATGTTGACATGGCTAGTACCATTGTCATTTTCAACTTTCACTTCGGTACAAAGCTTTAAGTTAATAGCTTCAATCGCCTGTTCAATATCACCCCCCTGAACATGGACATTCCCCGTGATTAGCCCTCCCTGAAATACACTCGCGCTTTCCAGTACCGTATCAACCTTAACCGCACCAATTCCCAGAGAGGCCTTTAACTTCTGCAACATAATTTCTACCAACAATTAAAACTCATCGACCAATACTAAACACAGCACCTACGATAAAACAAGTAGGATCACACAGGTGGAGCACAGCGACAGAAAAAATCTTCCTAAGCCTAATAATGATTACTCTGCATATTCACTTAAATAAATAATCTCTCTACCAAGAATAGAAACCAATGGAAAACTATCATCTACTAATAAAACCGATCATCAGGTAAAACAAACTATCAACAACTATCACAACCAAGAAAACGAAAAAGCTATATAAAAATGACCGACCCCAAGATAAATCAAATTGCAGACGCAGCATAAACAAAGGCACGATAAAATACAAAAGCGCTAGCGGAACCAAAAAACGCTTATCAACTCCAACTATCCCAACTCCAATATTGGCCAATAAGATCAACAATGCCGGCACAAGAACAAAAGCTATAGATGCAAACCCATCCAACCCTCGATTTTTACCCCGCTCAAGGAACTTTAACAAGATAAAAACCACACCTGCCGATATCAATACCTGAAGCATAAATTTCTCCACCTATGTATTTAAAAGCAGCAAATTGACTGGCTCTTAGCGCACCACAATAAACCCCAATATACATTCGAAAAAATCACTACGGACAATAAAAACGCAGGTAAACCTTTCACATTTATGGACAGTGTGTTGAGTTCACATTAACCCCACAAACAGTAGCATTTAGTCCGCAGAAGATACACGGATAACATGACCATCAGGATCCTTAACCAAGAAGGTCTCGCCAAAGACATCTGTATATAAGTCTTTATATATGTTTATCCCAGCATCAGCCTTCCACTCTTTATAAAGCTCTTTCACTTCGTTATCAGTCTCAAGATTAATACCAATCTCTGCAAATCTTGGAGACTCATGCTCTGGAGCCTCGCCACCTGACCAAATAGCAAAATCCGCAACCCCATCAACCTTAAAAACTACATATCTAGGGCTTACAAAGTAGGGTTCAAAATTAAATAAATTCTGATAGTATTCAGTAGAGTGCTGTATATCCGAAACATAAATTAACTGCAAATTGGGCTTCCTGATCTTTATCATGAATACACACCTTTAGTTGTGATTTCAAAACATCCGAAATAAACATGTAACAGACAATTCTGTATTAAGCGTACTATAAATACAATGTATACTCTATCTAGAATTATATAGAAATTACATAAAAAAGGGCTCGTTAAATCAACATTTATAAAACATAAGTTAAGATTCAGAAAATCCAAGCAATCGTTTTCATTAATTTTATAGGTTTCATCACTTTAAAATTCGAAAACTGATAAATGAATACTCTCACTGACAACCTCAGGCCTACCCACAGATGTCGCTTCAAACTCAACCAGAAGCCTACTGAAGGAAAAAATTTTTGATACTTTCAGAAAATCCGGATATAGATATTTTTGTACCACATTACTAAATGTGATTTATTGCACATTTTTCTCAACGAAGCTATTCAACTCAGAAATCGATCGAATAACATACAACTTTTTATTTGCCGATAGCTTTTTCAACCTTTGTAAAAATCTATCATTCCAAAATTTTGGGCAGAACTTTAATATTTTGTAGCTCTCAAGCGTTCCCTTTAAAATGGAACTCCCTTTAGGCCAGCCTTCTGGTTTCTTAAACATTCCTATAAAGAGCCGCTTCGTCACCAACCAATAGGTAACAAAGTAAGGTAAATCTATATAAATAAGCGTATCGGCTTCGTCTAAACGCCTATTAAAAGAATCCAATGAGCTTATTGGCCCAAAGCCTTCAATAATCCACTCTTCGGAAGCGAGAATGCTCCCGTGAGTCTCTTCATAGCTATGAAGATCTACCTCTTGACCACTCTGCTGATATAAAATGGAATCCAAAGCATACAATTTTATACCCGTTACTGACGCTAGCTTTTTACCTAAAGTAGATTTCCCATTAGCTGGCTTGCCAAAGATTGCTATTTTTTTCATTCCAGTTCCTTCATCTAGTGCAACCCCCAAAGGCAGAAACAAAAAACCCGCCTCTTTGGCGGGTTTGATAAATTAGCAACACATCAACAATCCCACCATTCTTATGGAATGATAAGAATAATTCGAGCAGTTAGTTGCGTTGAAATTGTATTCATTTAATCATCTTGATTTAAGCATCACTCAATGTCAACCGCTTGCCTGATAAAAATACCTCACCGGACTGCTCTTTGGTCACCTTCCCTCTAGGCATTGGAGATACCAGCCTAAAAACTAAGAAATAAACAACCACTAAAAACGGTGTCAGTAATTTCTTAGCTTATAGCGTCAATATAGTTTGTGGCATAATTTTGGCGACTTTATTGTACCCTTTACAATAAAGTCGCCGAGCTTGGAATCACGATTGATGCTGTTAAGAATTTTCTTATTCCGAGAAAGCTACTGTTTTGTCAACCAAGCAGCCATTAACAGATTTGGGCTCATTAAGTTTGTCAATAAGCCAACACTCTTCATAGATTGAACAATAACAGAGCTCTATACCTATAAATTTATCGGTTTCGCCAAGTTTATCTGATTCTTTGCCTGTATATGATAATGGCTTAACCGTATTTTGTGGCGACAGTATTCTATTGCTAATGTGTGATTGAGTAATACTAGGTAAATTTGGAATGTCATTCCAAAGTTTGATAGGCTCAGATTTGTATTGAACTATCCCATACTTAATTACAGCAGGACCATTCCCACTATTCGTTACACTATACTCAAAACGTGTGGTGTTAAAATTACGATGTATTTCCAATCTTGGCCAAACAGAAGCTCGAGCATAAGCACGATCTACATAAGCAGAATACATGCTAACTATAGCCGTAACGAAACTAATTAATAGAGCTGAGAAAGCAACAACCATCTCAGGTTTTTTGTACCACTTCACATTATCCATGCATTCATATTCCTAAACTTTGGCTCTATCAGCCACATAGCCAATTAACATTGCCAACAGGAGCAGCCAGACCATTTACGGTCAAAGCGGGCTGATCAACCAACTGGCTCCCTGCCAACCATTTTTGACTGGCTACAGCCTGGTAAATTTGCAGGGTAAAATAGCATATTTTCCTTACCAGTTAACTATCTGATTAGCACTCCACAATGGAGCATCAGGCTTGTAGGACTTATTGATTTAAAAGAAAGGCACTTGAATGAAACTGCACTAGCAGTTTGAAGGAAAACTCTCTGGGGAAATGTACTCAGGTAGAGATTGAAGCTTGCAGCAACTACAATCCTTCCAAAAATTGACCGCCACTATAACCGGCATTCTAAATACGTGCTATAGCGCAGCGGAAGCATACTTCAAAATATCTGATTCATTGCCTTGTTATACGGTGAGCTCTCTCTCCATTACAAGGACTTCTAAGCCGCAATAAGTAACTTTTTCTATTGGATTCCAACCCAAACAACTATAAAGACCGCCGTCTAGATGCTCCGTTTGGAGATAGAGCTTCGACACACCAAGCTGTTCTGCTAGTGAGATGATTCTGTCAATGATTGCTTCTGCGATTTTCTTTCCGCGATGGGACTTGGAAACATACACACCACCGAGCCAATGTTCCTTTTCTGGGTAAATAGTCATTTCACAATATTTCAACTGTGCCGCACCCAAGATTTCTCCTGAATCAACTGCTATAACGAGAAGTGGTATTTTATCGGTGTTTAGGTAGTCAGAAAGCGATTCTCGAGTTTTAGCCAGGCTATTGCTTTCCCTTAGGTAACCCCATTCCGTAAAATACCACTCCGCAACAATTGGTAGCGCTTGTTTATTCTCGGCTAGCAGTTGTAATTCCATCTCTCAACCTTTCGTTTGCAGCTTGCCACATAACATTCACATGCGGTGGGTGAAGCGAAGCATAAGCCGTTCGCCTGCGATAGCGGCGAACAACATGCCCTCGTTAACTGATTTAACACCCACCATCACCACCCCCTCCATCTCCAAAACCTCCAGAATCACCTCCGCTAAAGTGACCGTCCGAGCTAGAGCCCTGAGTTACTCCAAGCTTCACTATAAACCACAGTACACTAGAAATTAGGAAGCCCGTAAATACTAACGGAGGAAACCTTCCCCCATTGAGTAGACGCCTACCTTTTGAGAATTCCCAATTGTTTAGTCATAAATCTAGGGAAGTTAACTGTACTCCATAAGGTGAATTTGAGGAGCACAAGCAGTTGATAAATGTGGAAGGCTGGGGAAATAAAACTTCCCATAAGACATACCAAAATTGCAGCCGCAAATATAACCCCAAATGAGCGACCTCTTCGACAAAAGCTAAAGAACTGGCTTTCCTTATTTGCCATTAATAGTGTGTCTTAATCCTTGAGCCGAATTAAAAGATCTCATATAAATCTCACAATAGAGCCAGTGAGGTACCTCTAAGAACGAATCCACACCAGAATATTCAGCTTTAATCCAATGCAACACTCTTAATTTCCCTTAATTTTAATGTGACACTAAACGACGGCAAAAACCAGCACCACGATTTATGGCTAGTTTAGAGTGGAACAGAAAACCAGTCCGACAACATGCATTGTTAAGTGGTTCACTCAAGTGCAAGGTCATTTGATTTACCGTAAGCACCACACAGGCAACACATTTCTGGATACCAAAACACTCGTAAGAATGGAATATGCCCTTCAATCTTTTTTAGCTCGAAAGTAGAAACATACTCAGTGCCTCTTTCTTTTAAATGAACTCTTTTTGAATATTCACCGAACTTATGCTCAGAATTTTCCGGATAGTATTCTATAGTTGCTTCAGCTCCGTAATTTAAGCCCTCAGCATTCATAGAAATAGTCGCCTGGAATGTATTCGATGCAATCTTTTCTACTTTAATGAGCTTATCAAACTCAGACCCCATTTTAGGAGCGGTACAAGCAAACGCCAAACTAGAAGCAACCAGACATACAAGAGTGATTAGAAATCGATTCATAGCTATTCACTTAACGTAAAGCCAACTTGCGCGGGTGTTCTGGTACGAAGCCGGTTAGCACAATAAAGTTATTACTTTAGCACTTAAATCAAAAAACCCCTCAAACCCCTTACGCCTGGTTCAACGCCTCGTTATGCGCCTTTCCACTACCGCACACAATACCATTGCCACTAGCGATCAGGGATATCACCAAAAAAACCTATTACACAAGATACTTTTCCTTGCCCATCTATTTCTGTTACATCAAACCCAGCCATAAGTAACTTGCCTTCCTGATGTATAGCCCAATGGTAGCGATGAAACCCATGCTGAGAATCTACTCCGCTAGTTCGAGAGTAAACCGCACCTGGAAGCTTTGATTTCACTTCATGGACATTTTTTTCAAATCCATCAATACCAGAGACATCAATGGACGGATCAACAAACCGGACATTGTTACTTAGGGCATTTTCAAGGTGATCGCGCACTTTGGTAGAGTCAGGCTCGTTCCATGCCGCCAGCATATAGTCGAGCGCTTCTGGGTAGTCTGCCATATTTTCTTTCTCAAATATCTAGAAAAATTCAGGGTTCAAAAAACGTGATCGCATAACGTTTTGCTCAGCAGGCACCGGAAAGTGCTACCGTAGCGTACAGCACAAAACGCCCAGGGTGTAGGTGATCGGATACGGTAACTTGTTATGTACTGTGGATAGCCAATAATAAATCAAAAGCATTGCTTTCTTAGCTCCTTAAATAGTTCTTTGCCTTTTCATTTAGTTTACCTTCATCCCGGCCACAAACTTCGATATAAGGTGAATTTATGTGTATTGCTTTAATAGCTCGCTGCCGAATTACTTCTAATTTTGGGTTAGCAATCTCACAGGCCTCAAAGTAATCCCAGCGTTTGTAGTCAACATCATCCTTGATCCATGACTCAAGGAGATTTGCAACCTCCTCAGGCTTCCACTCAACCAAACGCACCTTCCACTTCTTAAATAAGTAGAAGGCAATAACGGCCAAGCCACCTAAGCCCAGCCAATATAAAATGCTCATACTGATTTACGCATAACGCCTTGCTAAGGGGCTGCCGAAACGCAGTGTAGGCTGTCCCACGGAGCCCGTGTCTTTTGCGGCCGGAGTGTACTTGAGCAACTTGTTATATGGCTCAATGCTCTGCAACCCCAAATTGAGACAACATATTGGAAGGCAACGAAAACTTAACCTGGTCATTGTGCGTGGTTAGCTGCGTTTCACCCTCGAAAAGAGTTAGCGAAACTGAATATGTTTGGTTGTTTTTAACGCCAGGTATTACTGGTGACTGCAACTGAAGCTCTAATGTGCCAGGCTCAATGGCTCCCTCAGCATAAACCGGTCTGCCATTTGGGATAGTGCTTTCGAAAACCGCTTTATAGGAAGTGGCAGATTCACTGGGCTTGAGCAGGGTATATATCATTGCGTACTTGACGCCTGCATTGCGTTCCATAAGAAAGCCGCCGCCTTCTGTTTTGACATATTCTGATACAGATGGTGCTGGCATATTGGAACCGCACGCCGACAAAACCAATACAAATAGTGAAGTTAGAAATATTCTCATTCGTTCTCCAATGGTGGTTTGGCCATATAACGCTGCTATCACTGGACAGCTGGCTGTAGTTGTAATTTATGTTAACGAAGCGGTAGCGTAGTGCATAAATTACAGCAAAAGACTGCTGTTCCGGTGCATAGCTTTGTTAAATGCTTTTCTTCTGCAGTTCAGCTAAATACAATTCAAACTGCTCTTCTGGTGCCGTACCATACACTTTCTTAAATGCTTTACCAAAACTGGAACCAGACTCCAACTCTCTAATTAAAGCCTTACCACCCTTTGGGTGTAAATACTCATAAAACATTGACGCCTGGCGATAGTCCATGTGCTGCTGATACCACGCATCAGTTGATGCTTGATAGCTTAACGGCCACCTGGTTTTGTAAAATTCTCCGTGATCTCTAGTTAAAATAAACTTTCCCGACAACATCAAATCGGCGGCCTCTGTCTCTGGAACTTTACTAGCACCGCCACCATTAGAAGCATATGTAGCTAAACCGTCATGGTACCACTGCGGGATTCGCAATGCGCCAACAGTTGATATTTGTTGAAACAGATGCAGATGTGAGAGTTCGTGGATAAGCCATTTAGGGAAGTCTTTTTGCTTAAAAACATAAGGGGCCAAAAACAACCCCTTATCAGTAACTGCAGCAAGAACACCTTTAAGTCCAGTGTATCTAGTAAAACATTTCGGACTGTTGCATATATGGATGCGAACTAGACCCGTGAAAGCTTTACCGTGAACAAGCTCAATAGAATTTATACTTTTATCTAATACTTGGCTTGTAATAGCTGCTTCTTCTTGCATTCCATCCTTGTAAAGAATTCGAGTATCTTCTTTATATGATATGAAATCTGTCGCAACTGGAGATTCACCTTTTGATACATAAGAGTCTGTGGAATAGACGAAAAGTATCCCAAGACTAATTATGACGGGAAGTATCAATAAGCTGGCTATGACAAAAGGGGATCGAATTTTCATTTGCTTCCCTGAGCTAGATATATTTAACGCCCACAGCAACAGGCGAGCGTCAGCGAGTCCGCTTGCCTGTGTTTGTTATGTGATAGACATTCACGCTGGTGCATTAGTCTTTGGCTTGGAGAAAAACACAAATGGAATAGCCAAAGGCCCAAACAGGCAGCCCATTACCACCCAAAATGGAACATTAGCTTTTCTCTTTTTAGCTACGGAGTAACAAACTCCGGCACATATTATAAAAAATATGAGTACTGCATATATGGGGCTCATGGTTACAACTTCCTCTTAAAATCATAGGGTATGGAAAAAACGGTTCTTACGCGGAATATAGAAATTGTCGTAATTGAACGATAATACAACGCTTCTGGATCGACCAACTATCTCATGTCTTGGAACAAAACCAATGACTCTGGAATCAGCACTGTTATCCCTATTATCTCCAAGTGCTAAATAATAACCGATAGGAACTTCAACTGACTGAAAATTAGACAACGGAGAGCCGCGCTTACCGATACGGACAAGATACTCCACGCCTAACAAGTTTTCCTGTTTGTCTACCGTTGAAGCTGTGGAGGCAACTTCTTTATATGCAAGAGGCTCTCCATTTATGAATAAGGCATTGTCTCTCAAAGCAACAATATCACCAGGAACACCGACGACACGCTTAACTAGCCTTTTTTCCGACGCCTTTGAATCAAAAATAATAATATCTCCCCTGACAGGGTCAGAAAGCTTTAATAAGGAAATATTGGTGAAAGGTATTCGAACATCATAGGCTAGTTTATTAACGAGAATTCGATCACCTTCTACGATCGTTGGTTTCATTGAGCCAGTTGGAACCTCATTCCAATCGGCTACAGCACTGCGAAAAACACACATTAGGGCAATGAAGAGTAGAAATGGTTTATTCTCCCTCCATGATTTTAGAACCCAACTTTTCATAGAATTACTCCTGAATTGAGCTTTGGTTTCACATAACGCTGAGCTAACCGGCAGCCAGTGCGAAGCACGCTCTTGGCTGTCCGACGGAGGCCGCTTGCGGCCGGATTGTAGTTGAGCGTTTTGTTATGTGTGTTCATAGTGCTTTAGTGCCTTACATTCACTGGCGGCTGAGGGCCACAGAATGATTTTATATAAATCATCTGCATCTTCCCACTCTTCGATTATTGAATCGAGGCCCTTCGCGAGTGAAATAGCCGAATATTTACCGGACGCTACTTCGATTCTTGCTGCATCAGGTAGATAATCGCTGCAGCCAAAAACAGCGCACTGCCCCGATGTTACTGTGAAATAACCTATAGAAGCATGATCCCATTCTTCGAGGCTAATTTCAGGCTGGCTATCGTGAATCTCAACCTCTAGAGGAACATCAACGTTTCTGAACGTGCTGATAGCGAGAGTGTTTGCCAGGATGCCAAGCTTTATATTTAATGCTTGCTCTGTCCAGATATCTGAAGTGTCTTCGTCGGCCTCAACATCCATCAGATATATCTGAAAGTAGTCGGCGAAAATTTCAAATTTATAGTTCTTCATCGGTGCATCCGTAACACATAACGTTGAGGTAATGGGCAGCATTGCTGCGAAGCGGCGCTTAATGCTGTCCAGCCGCAGGCGCCATTGACCGTTTTGTTATGTGTTGTTTGTTTAGAACGCAAAACTTAACCCGCATAATTTGATTAGTAAATAAATGCATGCTAAACCAGCCCGCTGAAAAGAGTGCTGCCCCTTAAGTAGTATTTCACCGCTATACGGGACTCTCATTGGGTGGCCAGTAATCATAGGAATAAGCTGGGAAAATCCGAAGAGATAAAGGAGGATAGAATACCCTGTATCGCCACTAATCTCTGTACCTGCCACCCCTGCGCATGCCATGTAGAGAAGGGAGGCTAAAAATAAATAGATGGCGTATTTGGTCATTGTACCTATTTCAAATGGACTTTGAGTCATGCCTACACATAACGCCTTTATAACCGGCAGCCGAGCCGTAGGCTTGAAGCCTCCCCCCTTAAAGTAGACGCCACCTTATATTCATCTTATGCGGCCATTCTTTCATATTCATCTGGGCTTTTGAACCCAAGTGAACCATGTCTTCTTTTAAAGTTATAGTACCTATCAAGATACCAAGATAAGTTGGTTCTTAGCTCCTCAACGGATTCAAAATTAAATCCTTTGAAACTCTCAGTTTTCAGTGTTTGAAAAAATGATTCTACATACACATTATCATTCATAAATCCTGGACGATTCATGCTCGGCTCAATACCCAGTTCCTTGAGTCGGTTTTGGTATGCATAAGCACCGTACTCAGAACCTCTGTCGCTGTGAAATATTAGATCTGATTCTATATTTCTGCAACGGACAGCTTTATTTAGCGCTGACAGTGTTAGCTCAACAGTTCGAGTGTCCGACAGCTCCCAACCCAACACTTTCCGGGAGTAAAGATCAATAATCACAGCTAAATATTGCCATTGCCCATTGATCTTCAGATAGGTTACATCACCAGCCCATTGAGAGTCTGGTTTAATCGGCATACCATGCTCTCTTTGTAAATTTTCAACCTTAATGCAAGGATTTCCAGGCAAAGGGCGTCGACGATAGATCCTTCCAGCTTTCCCCACGATTCCAGCCTCTCTCATAAGGCGTTCAACGCGCTTGTGATTTATTCGTTCACCATTAGCTTTCAGCTCTGCGCTAATTCTTGGACTTCCATAATTACCATCATGCTGCGCATAGATAGCTTCGATACACCCAAGAATTCGTCTATTTTCTATGTCTCGAGTGCTCTCATCACGGTTGAGCCACTTATAAAACCCTTGGGGTGAAACATTCAAGTATCTACATAAGTACCTGACACCAAAGTCTGATCGATTAAGAGCCATGAACGAGAATCTTTCAGCTTTGGATCTTTCAGGTACATTTCCCACTTTTTTAGGAAATCATTCTCCTTTTGCAATTTCTCAACCTGCTTTTTTAGACGTCTTATCTCTTTATCATCGGTTTGAGACTGAGTTTTCGTTGTCTTTGTCATATTTATTCTACGACTGGGCTTCTCGACCAGCTTGCCTTCTCTACTTTTCTGTCGCCATCTATACACCATTACTGGATGCAAACCAATAATGTTGGCGATAGTAGTCGTATCTACTTTCAGTTGATTAGTGAGAGCTACCACTCTAACTTTGAACTCTGTTGAATATTCAACAACCCGCTCTCCACTCAGTATTTTCGGCATTTTTTCCTATCCTATTTAAAAGATAGGCGTCTACTCAATGAGGGAAGGTTTCCTTGGCTGTCCAGCCACGTAGTGGCGATGGTTGATAAACTTGTTACAAGGCATTGATGTGGCACTCGACTATATAAATGGTATTGGTGTAAGTAACACTAAAGGTTACAACACTAACAATGCTCTTGTTAATTTGTATACCAATGATTTCCTGTTGATTGATGTCAAACTTTTCTAGCGGCGTTTTTGCGATATTGTCTATGCCATTAGAGAGAATCGCTTCACTATACTGATACTCCCCACCATCAATTTTTGCTGGAAGAGTTAGCTCTAAAACAGCGTAGCCTTTAACATCTTCGACAGCTGCATTGAAACCGATGGTGTTATTTTGGGTAATCCGCACCTCATTTCTAGCTTTTTCTTCGTTAGCTATCACTGTTCTCGCGCTAGAGTAGCTAGCAATGTAAATGAGAAAGATGAAAATAAGTGTAGTGCGCATATTTATTCCTTGTAACGCCGCGATAACGGACCGGAACAAGCTTAGCTTGTTGAGGTCCGGCAGCTTTCGTAGCAAGTGGCGTAGTTAATTGCCTTGTTATGTTTCATTTACGATAAAACCAACGAGCTTGCAAAGGCAAATGACAATAGAAATACGACCGACCCTAACCCAACAGATAATAGGGCAACACCCCTCGGCGAGTAAAACAAACCAATGCCCCCAAAGAGAATGGCCACTGAAGCAGGAAGCATACCGAAACATACGACCACTTCATAAAACCTGGAGGGTGCGAAAGAACTAGCCAACCCATATGCAGCTATCCTGCTAGCCCAAAAGATTACCGAGACGAAAACGATAACGGACCAAGCCACTAAAGACAAAAGCCCGAAAAGAGCAATCTTATTCTTAGGCTTCTCCCTACCCAATTTTTACTCCTATGAAACATAACGCCCGCAACAGGGGCAACCAATGCTGTGCACCTTTTGTGAAAAACTAGGAGCGCAGCGATCTGCACAAAATATGCATAGCGTTGGGTGTCCCGCGGAGGGCCGGAGCAACCTGCTTGCGTTTGTTATGCACGGGTAGCCCTAAACTCCAAAATAGTTTTCGGCATGTTATAGCGATCTATAGTCTTTTCCACAATGAACGAGATATCCCATTTCTTGTTGAAGAGCCTACTTAAGCCAGCTTTGTCGAAGAAACGCTTAGCTTGATTATTTACAATGAAGAGGTTCGATTCAACTTCAGGGTAACCAGTTGCTCCGTAGTTGGTATCATTTTTCGAATTTACTCGGCCTATTAACATACCACCAGGCGTTAATACCCTGTAAAGTTCGGATATTATCTCTTCAGTTTTATTCCAATCGAAGTAATGTAAGCAAAGACTTGCTACGACCACTTCAAAACTATTCGATTCATATGGCAATGGCTCGCTATGATCTAGCTCTTCAATATCCAACGGATCATTTCGCACCAAGTCAGTCGCTATCAGTTTACTCGCAATAGATCTAAGAATCTGCGTATCTATACCCGTACCTGCACCAAGCTCTAGAACTGACTTCCCCTTTATCTCTTTTACCCAGCTGTCAAGCCACTTGTAATCAGATTTCATATTAGATTCAGTGCATAACGCCGAGCTAACCGGCAGCCAGTGCGAAGTACGCTTTTGGCTGTCCGACGGAGGCCGCTTGCGGCCGGAGTGTAGTTGAGCATTTTGTTATGCATTTTACTCTGCTACCTGCACCATATCTTTGATTTCAGACTCAACCTCTGTGGCGTAACCGTACTGCCAAGCTGGAAACGGTGCCATGAAAAGAGCTACCCAGCCTTGCATTGATGTAACTTTAACCTGGCCAAGCACTTGAGGACCAGATGAAACGTTGTATGTGTTAATGCAATGAGTTGGGATAATGCCTAGTGTGAGGACGTACAAAATTGGCTCAAAGCAATGATTGCCCTCTGGCCACTCATTTACTTTCGCTACCCTGACGGCCTCAGTAGGATTTTCAACCTTACTCAGATTACTTTCGGGGACAACCTTATAAGTTGCACATGCCGATAGTGCTAAGGCCTGTATGATGAGTGCTAATTTATTCATGATGCATAACTCCTGGCGCAACGGCGAAGCACATAGCGCTGAGTCCGGCAGCCAAAGGCTGCGTATTGCCGCCACTTGTTATGTATTATTTGTACCCCCGCATGGTGTACACCTCATTACCACCCAATACAGGTCGTTGTTTATTTACCAGTGCGACACCCCCTTGCTTAATCGGAAAATCATTACTCCAATGAACAAATACCTTTTTTCCGTTTTTCAAGTGAGCCTCGACAAGTAGAGTACCTGAGCCACGTACTGTGTATGTTGTAGCCACACAGCAAACAGTCACTTCCATTTCTTTGGCGTTTTCTTGGAAGAATAGTGGAACCAAAATTAATGAAAATACGGAAAGTACTACACCTACAGCCATTGCAAATGCGCGATCAGCTTTTTTTAATACTTCTTTATTTTTTTCTGACATAGCTCATGGTACATAACGCCCGCATTTGCGGCTGGTTTGGAGCGCAGCGGAAAACCAGTGATCTTGCCCCGATAAAACGGACACACTACTTTTCATACTGCTATTCGCTCATATTCCATTGGTGATTGATAGCCTAGAGCTGAATGCAGCCGCCTACGGTTGTAAAAATCATTAATATATCGAGCCAAAGCATACTTTAGATGGCTCATTGTCTGGAATCTAGTTTCTCTAATCAGTTCAGCTTTTAAGCTATGGAAGAACGACTCCATATGGGCATTATCCGTACATTTACCCGCTCTACTCAAGCTATGCTGGATTCCATATTTTCTCAACTCTTTTTGATACTCGGACCCTCTGTACTCTACACCTCTGTCAGTGTGTAATATTAATCCCGGCTGTGATCCTCTTTTCCTTACAGCATTCATCAGGGTTCTTCGGGTTAATTCTGTTGTTCTTTTCGTATCTAAACTCCAACCGATTACTCGGCGAGAATACAAATCCATCACCACTGACAAGTACTGCCATTGACCATTAACCTTTAGGTAGGTTATGTCAGCAACCCAAACTTGATTCTTGCTTTTAGGCACAGCTCCATCCGGTCTAAGATTCTCCCCAGAGGCTAGGAAACGCTTTATGCCTGGTGCCCTACGTGTCACTCTCGTAACTCTGGCTACGACTCCTAATTCTTGCATCAGCCGGGCTACGCGCTTACGGCTAACTTCATATCCCTTGGTCAGCAGGGCTTTCCAAATTCTTGGACTACCATAGCGCCCTGCAGAGTCATCCGAAATCTTTTGAATCTGAATCTTTAGATCATCATCTTGGTGTTTTCGATGCGATCGTTGCCTCTTCAGCCAATCATAATAACCACTGCGCGATACTCCCAGCCACTGACAAGTTCTTTTGATACCTAGTTCTGATCCGAACCTCTGGATAAATCGATATCTTGCTGATGTTCCTCCGCAAGAAACCGTTGCCACTTTTTTAACAAATCAAGCTCCTGCTTTAATTTACGATTCTCCGCCTCTAAACGCTTTACCCTAGAAAGTTCTTTCTCTGCTTTAGAGACTACACCAGTAAGCTTTCTTCGTTTATCTGCCACAATCTTCCCCTCCTGAAACTCTTTTCGCCATCGTGACAGCATGCAAGGGTGAATGTCGAGAGTTTCGGCCACTTCCTTAACTTGAACACCCTCTATCAAGCTAAGCATTACCGCTTTCACTTTGAATTCGTTTGAATACTGCCAAGTCTTTCTAGGTTTGTTGTATTTCGGCATAAGACCCCTCGTCTGTTTGACTTTGGTGTCCGTTAAAACGGGGCAAGATCACAGTCCGACAGCAGCCGCTTGTTAAGCCGTGACTACCTCGATTGTTGTTTCGTAAGTGAACGGCTCATTTTGAGCCACACCCTCATTCTCAAATTCAACGACAACGGAACCTTTTATGTCATAGCGGCCATCATTTGCTTTAGAAAACACTAGCTCTTTTACATTACACCAATTGTGAGCACAACCGACATAAACCGAGCCTTCTGCTTCTGGGTATGACTCGTGTGATAAATTAGCCCCATCGTGTTCCGCTGCATTCTCTAAGTTTAACTCGTACCAGTCCAAGACTATTTCAGTTGATAGTGGCTGCTCCTCGTACTCAAAACCTGAATCAAAAGGTTCTAGAGGTATTGTTATACGATGAAATAATGTTTTCTGTAACCCGATACTCTCGTTCTCAAACCAGTAGGCCTCAACCTTACCGTTTTTAGCTTTAGCTTTTCTCTGTAATTCGATTTTATTCATAGCTTCAATTCTGGCTTGGCTTAACGCCCACAACAGGGGCGACCAATGCTATGCACATTTTGTGCGAAACTGGGAGCGCAGCGACCCGCACAAAATGTGCATAGCGTTGGGCGTCCCGCGGAGGCCCGAAGGGCCGTAGCATACTGCTTGCATTTGTTATGTTGTTTACGGAGCTATGGGGCGATAGCACAATCTGCCTCTTTGCCTTCATAACGCCACCCAACAATTACCCGAGAGGATGGTTCATACTCATAAAAGTATCTACAGCTGGCTCGAAATTTGTACTCATTTTCAATGTTCCCTCCGGGCAGCTCTACAGCTCTAACAAATCGGTCTTTTCTAGCCCAGTTGTGAGGATCGTCAATGCTTTCTCCAACCGCGCTACTCATATGAGATTGGAAGTTTTCATGTAAGTCGAGCGCACATGCTGTGGCCAATAATATCGAAAGACTTAAAAGTAAAAATCGCATTGAAATTGCTACTCTTCACATAATGGCAACATAACGCCGCAGCTGCATTGCCTGGTTAAGTGCCCCTAACGTACTCAACTACAAGGAAAATTCCACCAACCATTAAGCTAACCGCCGAGGCTAGCAGGAGCGGTGCAAACGGAACCCCAATGTATACACCAACTACTATTGCCGCAATACCAAGTAATGCTGAATAAACTGATAGTGCATTAATCTTTGGATACCGGATTGATGCAACAATAGCTGTAACCACGCAAAATAAACCAATGAGAGAAAGTAAAGATATGAAAAACGATCCAAAATCTCTAAACATTCCGTGGAAAAATATAGAGATTCCTAGAAAGCACATACCGGCCCAAAGAGAACCGGATGGAACAATCAGGAGCAATAAAAGTAATTTTTTCAATTTAATGCTCATAATTTCGACAACACTTAACGTCTCAAACACCGGAATGGTGAAGTTGGCGGCTTTTTTGGAACAAAAAAGGTGACAGCTTTACCATGTCCGCGTGCTTTGATTTGTTAACAGTTGCCAAGCTGAACCTCCCCCGAGCTAAGAACACCAACAATAAACCCATGGTAAGGATCTTGTGCATTCTCAGTTATTGCCCATTGCCAATCTACAACATCGGTATCAGTTGTAAATTTTAATTTTACTCCATTCTCCAGCCCCAACTCTAAACTTGAATCAGAATGTATGAAAACAGAAGTTATCTTTTTACGAAGAGACGCTGTAATTATTGTGCCTTTAGCAATATCATCTTTGTCTATAGCTTCATTAGTTGGATGATACGCAGAAATCATCTCGTTAAGAGCACCCTCATCAGGACAAACAACATTATGTGATATAAGCCAGAAACGACCAAAATAGAGGTCGAATGTATCTCCAAGACTAACTCGAGAATAAAAATTCCCAAGTAGTTTTTCTTCTAAAACCTCTACTATGCTCATAATTCCATTAAGACTGTTAACGCCCAAAGCAGCGGGCGGCGTTAGCCGTCCGACTGCCTTTGCTTGTTAGAACTTGATTCTGCCTCGGATTTAGATGCAGCCTCTTGCTCTAATTTATTTACTGACTCTGCAATACCTTTTAAAAGAGTAACCCACTCAATAAACTCTTTTCTTTTTTCTCTGCTTTCCTGCCCTGATGCAATTTTTGCTGTTTGATACGTGAAGTAAGTGGATAAGCAAGCTGTGACAGCAATAATGGCAGTCAGCGCTAAAGGCAATATCTCTAGAGTTATTATCTTTCTTCTTTCATTGCTCATAGCTAATTCCGTATTGAGCTCTAACGCCCACAGCAGGGGCGGCCGAAGCGTAGCGTTGGCCGTCCCGCACAGGCCCGAAGGGCCGGAGCAATCTGCTGCCTGTGTTTGTTAAGCATTTTTCCCCTCCGACAGCTTAAATACAACGCTTGTCACCAAAGCCATTAACGATGTTAACAGAGTAAAAGACAAGAGCACTATTGGTGCCACGATAACATGCATTTGTGCGGCTGATGTGCCTGAGTTTTCAGCGCGACCGTTCAAGGCGTAGTAAGCATATGCAACCAGGCTTAAGACCACAGCAAGGACGGCCGAAAATTTGAATGGTAGATCGGGCAAGCCTGATAATTTAGAAACACCTTGCAGGATCAGAGTAGCCAATATTGGCGTAGCTACAGCGCCAAGGTTTGCTACGCAAAAGCCCAAAAAACTGAAATAACCTTCTTCGTACCAGTTGTAAGCCGACAGCAAAAAAGTAAATGCTATGAGAATCCAAAGATATTTAATCATGCTTATGCTTAACGCCCCGCTAAAGGGCCGTAGTGGAGGCGAACTTTTTGGGGTAGTGTAGCGTAACCCCCAAAACGAGCGCCGAAACGGAGGTCCAAGCCGCAACGCGGCTGAACTTTGAGCGGTTTGTTATGTGCTCGTTGATAATCATTTATTGTGCCCGCTACCAACATCACAACTGATCTTAACGCACTATAAGCTTTTCTACTTCATCAGTTTCTACACATAAGAGTTCCGCGACATCTTTTACTATCTCCGGAATTAACAAAGCCAAAGGAGGATATTCTTTGAGAATATTGACAAGATTAACTTCGCTTTCCTCACGTATTTCAGACCAGAACCACCTAAAGAGATAATTTCTCTGCTCAAATTCTGATAAGTCTGCCCATTTAAATCCACTCATCTTTTTGCCGTACTCACATAACGCCTCAATAACCGGCAGCTGTAACGAAGCGAAGTGTAGTGTAAGCTGTCCGGCGCCGAAGGCGCGAAGTTGATTGATTTGTTAACTTTTGACACTAGCTACATGCTCATATGATTTTGAAATTGCGCCGGCAACCATGCCTGAAATGGCTGGGCACAACTTTACATAGTGATTGGCCATCTCTATAAACTCTAATTCTGGCCATTCATGCCGCTTAGTGCGCTCAACTTGAATCTTTGACGTCACACGGTGCTGAATCTCATTAAGCCACTTTAGCTGATCTAATTTCTCAGAATCCGAGGTGTCATCGTTTGACCAAACTAGCCTAGCGGATACGGTCAGATTGTGTGCAAGTGACTCGTAGAAGTACACCTTCCACTCCTTTGATAGTGAACCAACTAATTCTGGAAATTCACTCGCTTTGATCTCGATGCTCCTGGAAAGTTAACGCTCAGCACACGGGCGGCCGAAGCATAGCGTAGGCCGTCCAGCCCGCTTTTTTTACGGGCGATCGTGCTGCTGTTTGTTATGTATTTTGTGCATTATAAAATTGTCCCGTGGCAAACAAGCCTGCTGCAACTAATACGACAAGGCCAGTGACACTGCACCAAAAACCATGATTATTGCCGCTATTACCTTCTAGATAGATAACTTGTTTTGGTGAAGGGTAACGACCGAGCGTGACAAGCTTACAGATAGGCCAGCCAGTCCAGTAGCAGATGGTGCCGAAGAATATTTCCGCCAAGATATATCCTATACCCCGGAAAAACCCCTTCCCAATCTCTCCAATTAACTCATCCATAACTACATCCTTTGCTCATACATAACGCCGGCCACAGCGGCCGCAGAGCCTGGCACGTAATTGCGAATGCAATTTAAGTGACAGGTTTTGCGGTCCGTTGCTGGCCCTTGTTCAATTCTTTATCTCGTAACTGTTCCAGAATTAGTTTTCCTTTATCTGTCCAGTCATAAATCATTTGGCTACCTCCACACCTGGAGATAAGCCTATGTTCTCTGATGTAAAAAATATACTTTGCTCCAGTTCTTACTCCTAGAGCACAGTTATGAAGACCTTCATATACATGGCCAGTTTCAGAATCGTCACCTTTGAATTGCTCAATGACTTGATACTTGATCCTAACCCGTTCTTGATCCCTTTCAGGGTCGTTTTCCAAAGAGGTTCCGACAATCTTCACATGAGCCACTTCTATAGAATCGGAGTACCACTTATCCATATCTCCTGGAGCGCACTTACAAGCGAACGTGTAACTAGATACGAATAGCAGAAATATTGATATCAAATACTTCACGATCTTCCTTATAGAATTGAACGCCCGGCTAAGCGGCGAGTCTGGCAGGCGCAGCCTGCATACTTGAGCCGCTTGTTATGATTTTGGGCCATCAGTAGGCTTCTTCTTCGATTTTTTACAGAAATACAACACCGCACTTCTTAGTACTACGTAGAAGCAAATAACTGATCCAATGAAGCACGGGACAAAGAGCAATAGAATTCCACCTACATACCCCATATAAGCGAAGACTCCAAGCAGAAAACCGATGAAAATTTCGGTTACCACTGACTCCCAATCTACGGAATCATTTAACTCAACCGTCTTAGCCCCGTGGTGCCTTAATCCTATTCTTTGTATCTTTCTAGGCATAAAAAATCATAACGCGCACAGCACGGGTCGAAGCCGCAACGCGGCGAAGGTCCAGCACCGTAGGTGCGATCGTGCCTGTGTTTGTTAAGTTTGGTCACGATCAAGATGCAGATTTGAGATTGCTTCTCTCAACAGCTTATGGGCTGGTGTGCCAGACCAACTACCTAATGCAGAACCTAATATACCCGCTCCAATGGGGACAATTACATTGCCTACAATAAACTTATCCCGATTTCCTAATTCTGGATTACTAATTAGAAAGAATCCAAAGCCAATTATCAGAAAAGAGATTGCAACTCCACTCCACCGATAGAATCTAAGACTTCGCTCAAGTTTTTCAAACTTCTCAATTATTTCTATATTTTTCATTCTTTAAACTTAACGCCTTTAGCACGGGCGCGCTGTAAGCGCGTCCAGCCGAAGGCGATTGTGCCTAAATTTGTTATGTATCTCGTGTTTCATTTGCAAGAACTTTTTTATACCAGGAAGAATACGCACTACCAAATGATGCCCCTGGTTTTAAGAGCTCAGTCGTTTGGATATCGATAGCTATTAAATTGTGAAAAGATGCGATTTCAACAGCGCATGCAATTTCTCTACAAATATCCCCTTTACCGCTCATTCCTGTGTGAATAGACCCTTCTGTGACATATAGTTCACAGGAAATATCACGACTGCTGTTCCTACCTAGTTCATTTTCGAATTTGAAATCTGAGAATAATTTTTTTGCTAATACTTCAAGCTTACTTTTGCCATAATCCTCAATAACTTCTATATCTTCAAGAGTTAAAACTTCATCAGCGGCTTTCTTTGATGGTAAGAAAATATAGTCAATACTCATCTGGTACTCTCTAGATATGCATAACGTTGCCAGCAGGGACAGCCCACGCTGTTTTTGCGCGAAGCGCATAGCGTGGGCTGTCCCGCGGAGGCGCGCAGCGTACTGCCTGGCCTGGTTATGTGCTGCTATGCCCACTACTGTTTCCTACGCGTAACATTGATTCAAAGAGAACTATTAAGAACGCTCCACTTACGACGGGAAAGATAATACCAGAAACGAGCATAACCAAGGCTACGCGCTTACTCCCAGCTTTGTATCGCCTGTAGCCTTCAATGAAGGGGTACAGAAAGAACCCTGCTAGAACTCCGTAGATAATTAATGTGGGAACTTTGAATAGGATGCCGTCTCGAAAGCCATCAAGGCCAAACAGATAGATTGCCGGGTAAAGCAAACCAGCGAGCACGAAAACAAAAATCAAATAGAGCCACTTGCTCAAAATATATCTCTCATGTTTGGGGCACATAACGCTAAGCTAACCGGCAGCCAGTGCGAAGTATGCTTTTGGCTGTCCGACGGAGGCCGCTTGCGGCCGGAGTGTAGTTGAGCGCCTTGTTATGTGATTTTGCTCGCATGCTACTCATTGGGCAAAGTATAAGAGTAGAAAGGAGAGCCATCTCGGTTAAATATATCCTCTTGAACTTGGACGCTGACTGGATTTTTGCAGTGCACTCTAGCTGTGCCCTGAGAGCCTGGCTCGCCAAAATTAACTGTGCCAGGAACAATAGAGCAGCTACTTGTGTTCTTGTCACCTCTTAAAATGAGGTTAAGTTGATTCTCATAGTTTGCTGCTCGCGCTTCAGGGCTCATTGATTTAGCCTTATCGTAGTCAAGAATCATCTTGCCAAAAATAAACCTATACTCATTTTCTTCTGGGTTATCCGTTTGCAGCATAGCAATCCGACTGGTACAGCCAGCTACCAACACTAAAAAAACAACTATCAGAATACTCTTCATGTCCCTGGAGTCTCGATCACATAACGCCTGGCGCACAGGCAAAGCGCGCAGTGCTTTGTCCAGCCACACGAAGTGTGGCGATTGTGCCGCCACTTGTTAGCTGTGTTACTCATGGATGAAGTAAACATCTGTTTCTCTTCCTTCATCTACCATTGAAACCTCAATTGAAACCAGAGCTTTTAAAATAGATATGAACTCACCCTCCGATACAATTCGCCCCTGCTTTTTACTATATAAACTTCTTAGTTCTTTCCTTGAAATACTAATTTTATCAATACTCAACAGGTTCTTCTCATTCAGAAGCTCAACTAGCTTTCTAACATTTTCAGGCGGTGCTTCTGACTCTTGTACGTGCCAGATGAACTCTTGAACCTCTTCTGGGTCATCAATTTCGTAAATAACTGCTCCAGAAATACTTGCATCCGTCTCCTTCTGCCATTGAATTTCTTTGGCGCCGAGAGCACCTAGGAATTCTGTAAGAAATTGCTTTCTTCGCATGACTCTCTCGTACAGCTAACGCTGCCAACAGCGGAAGCTTTGCAGCGGCGAAGCCGCGGAAAAGCTGTCCAGCGCACGCAGTGCGCGTTGCTGCTTGGCCTTGTTATAAGTGACGCTACCCAATAATTTCATTTTTAGCACCGACAATTTTGCGTGCAACCCTAAGACAATGCTCTTTGCTAGCACCCAAACCAATATTGCCCTCTATTGTTGCTACCAGTGACGAGGATATATGCTCGGCATCTTTACCCTCGACCGCAAGACGAAAAATATGTGGCAGATAACTCTGATACTCGTCGCGAGCTTCTGGCATGTCATTTACACCAATAGGGTCCCAGTCACACCATAAAATTTCATCTATGGCTTTGTAGAGTTCTAGTTCTTCTGGAGGTAATTTCTTGCCCATACTCTTACTTATAACGCCAAGCTAAGCGGCGCAGCTTTGCTGCGTCCTTGCTTGAGCGCCTTGTTAGGGCTTTATGCCAGCTTAAATACGACATTGCCCGATTTAAATTGTTTTAGCTTAATAGCTGGATCATTTAATGTTGCCTCAGCGCCAGGTCCCAGCCAAAAGCTTTTTACAGCTTGGGTCGTAGGGTTCTCTGATTTCTCGTTGAAACAAACCAGAGAGTTGACGCTACGTTTTTTGAGCCAATTTCTTAATTTTTTGTACAGTGACTCAACTGCCTGATGCGACGAGAAGTTGTAAGCCCCGTCCAAATCAGTTGAAGCAATTGCAATGCGGCCGGAAGTAAGAACTCTGTCTTCTAGGAGACTTCGTTCATATTGGATGAAGCCATCATCCAGTAGAATCTCATCGAAGTGTTTCCCCTGCTTGATGCTGACTCCATCAATGCTACGAAGATACTCGTCAAAGACCGCATGATCATCTTGGTTCATGAAGTATTGAAATTCACTCCGCATCTCGATTCCTTTGTAGCCCTAACGCCGCCAGAATGCGCAGCTTTGTAGTTGATTATTTTGTGGTAGCGTAGCGTTAAGCCACAAAAGAAGCAACGGAAAAGCTGTCGCCGTTGCTGGCTTTGTTAAGGCTAAACCTGCCTAAGCCCCCACCAATGTTTTAATGTGAAAGGGACAAGAAATATTAAGAATACCAGCTGCCCTGATGCGACAAATTTAACGCTATTTGCAGGACTAAATATATTTACGATTACGTAAGACACAAAGCTCAAAATTAGCATGGCTATTATTTCAGGTAATATAGCACTCTGCATTGGGTCAATCTCTGGCTCTTTACCCAGCTTGAGCTGCCTCAAAGTCTCAGCTGCAATACTTATATACTTCCACGCAAGAGCATTTAATATCGGCAGTATCAGGAAAATGACGATTTTCAAAATTGAGCCTTAACGCCTTTGGAAGGGGCAAATTGTGGCGAAGCCACGCTTTAATTTGTCCCGCTTGCCAAACTTGTTATACCTTACTTTATTATTCATCGCTGTCTTCGCAGTTCATGAGGACTGCTTTGCCGTCAACTTTGCCGACAAGACTAATGCAATGATGAGTATCACCGCCATCAATTGATAGACGAACCTCTAAATCTTGATCTTCAAAGGACTGGAGTTCTTTAATTAGGCCTTTGATACTTTTTCCTCTAGTTACCCACTCGGGTTCATTACTCACCGGATCTGCCTCATGAGGTATAACGCCCGCAGCAGGGGCGACCAATGCTGTGCACATATTGTGCTAAAAAGGGAGCGCAGCGACCAGCACAATATGTGCACAGCGTTGGGCGTCCCGCGGAAGCCCGAAGGGCTGTAGCAAACTGCCTGCGATTGTTAGTGTTTTCACTCTCCGTACCAGCCAGACCAACCATTTGGCTCTGGATACTTTTCTTTATAGCTTTTGAGTTCTCCCTCTGAAGCGTATCTTAAGTAAGGCCAGAAATACTCCATAAGGTACGTTTCACCCTCACCCATACGCCAGAATATATCGTTACTAGAATATTCTGGATACTTTATCCAAGGTGGCTCAGGAGGATTATCTTTTAACACTTTTTGGAACTTATCTTGGCGATCTTTTTCAGCCTTGGCTTCTCTTTCAAGATGCTTTTCCCAGATTTCTTTACTCATACCGACTGGTGGTTTTGAGCTAGACGAACTCATTGCGACTTCCGCGAAAAATAATGATAAACATACGATGAAAATTTTCATAGCTGAACACTAACGTTGCCAGCTGGGGCGGCCTGCGCAGCTAATGGGCGCAGCGCATAGCGTAGGCCGTCCCGCGGAGGCGCGTAGCGCCGGAGTGTACAGCCTGGCCTGGTTAAGCATTGGGTTCCGCACCAAGCAGCGAATAGGCGCCGTAAGCTAACAACCCTACTACCACCCAAAAGATAATGCTGAACAGAAAGACCCAGCCTGGCTTTGGTTCTTGGCCATTGCCCGAAAATGGCTTGCAGATATAGTAGCCGGGAATGTGGAACAGTAAATCTATGATGAGGCCAAACACAACCTCAAACAGGAACCTGCCAACAACCCGAATTGTTCCACCTAAAATTTCTTCCATAACTATCTATCAAAAATGCTTAACGCCGCCGGCAGGGGCAGCTTACCTTGTGCGTGTTTTGCGCAAAAATGGGAGCGCAGCGACCTGCGCAAAACATGCACAAGGTAAGCTGTCCCGCGGCGGGCCGAAGGCCTGGAGCAAACTGCCCGGCTTTGTTATGCATGGCTACTACGCCACCAGCTTCCGTGCCGCCAAAACTATCGCAACAAAGAGCCCAAGGTAGTATGCGCTCCACAAATTGAACTGCCTATCACGTAGTTTCTGGATCCCACCAAACAGTAGAAATATGGAAGGTATAAGAACGAAGTTCATTAAAAGGCCAAATATTACGGGTAAAACTGCTGCCGTTTCTTGAAGAATGGCAATTGGAGCCAGTGAAACTAGTACGCCGATGACAGCCAATGCAATTGCGATTTCCTTAGGAAATTTCTTCTTTTCTTCCATTTCTATACTATTCACTTCAACTCTCTAAGATGCATAACGCCCGGCTTAGGGGCGGGTTTGTAGCTGCAAAGCAGCGGAAAAGCCGTCCCAGCCCCGAAGGGGCAACTACAGCCGCTTGTTATGTGCTTTGACTTAGCCATTACTATCAAAGAACTTGCGCTGATTCTTTAGCTCACTGAAAACGCTTATATAGTCATACAACTGAGCTGGATCAGTGCTGGAGCCATCGCCGCAAACACCTAGAGAGCCAAGGAGCCATGATGTATCCACCTCTCCGCGCTTATGTATTTCTAGAACAAACTGATACATCAATTCGCATGAGTCTCTTAAAGATATTTTCTCAGAGAACTTATCGTCTTTTAACTCTAAGTAGCTCACATTCAGCTTCCTTTAAGGCACATAATGCTCACCGCACGGGCGAGTAACTTGTTGCAAGTCCAAGCCATGAAGTGGCTGATTGTGCCGGTGCTTGTTATGCATTTTTACTCACGATCGTTGGGATTGCATCAGAAAGTATAGAAATGCAACCATTTGTAGTACCTACAAACCACTCTTTAATGTCTATAGCTTTACTTACATTTAGCACCCCAGGCTCGCAAGCTTCTCCATTGCTCCAACCGCCAGCCAAAACTTGAAAGACGTGAACAGGTGAAGTAAAAGCATCACTTTCCCAGTAGCACATTAGATCGCCCTCATCTAGATAGCGATAGCCGCGAACGAATTCAAAATTTACAATGAGGTACATACGGCTTCCCTTTACATCAACCGTATCTACAGTAATTGTTAAACCATTTTCATCGTCACTAACTTTGAAAATATCACTTTCATGTTTGTCTTTTGTATGTTCCGGGCCAAATGCTACAACTTTCATGAAATCAATTTATCCGATGCATAACGCCTCAAACACTGGCCGAGGCCGCCAGGCCGAAGGTCCGTGTGCTTTGACTTGTTAACTTTGTCTTCTGATAAACCTAAGTTCATCGTTATTTTCTGTATCGGTGAACAGTAATCTATCATCGATGTCTTCTAGTTCTTGAGAGTAATTCCAGCAGATAGCAATCGAATCCTCTGCCCACTCAGGTGTTTCATCTAAAAGCCACTGGCATTCTTTAGCTGCTTTCTTTGTATCAGCAATAAAAACGACTATAGCTTGAACCCAAGTTCCACCCTCATTGCTTTCGACAATGTCGTATAGCTCTACTGATTCGCCAGATATATATTTCATCGTATTTCGAAGTTAACGCCCTGGGTATGCGGCGGGCCGCGCAAAGCGTGGACCGTCCAGTGGAAGCCTCGCAGTGGCTGGAACGAACATCACCCACTTGTTACATGCTGAGTAGCACACAGGATATTTCCTTTAGCTCCGCAAACTTAGTGGGAATGCTGTAAAGGCTACCCATGTTTAATAACTTTGTTTTAAGTTCGTCACTCATAGCTTTAGACGGCGCACGCACTCGTTTATATGGCCCACCGGGCAGATCCCAATCGTAGACATATAGCCCCAATACAGCATAATCTGACCAAACTTCAGAACTCCCCCAATTGGGCGATTCGAGTTGTTCTGAAATATTATCATGCTCAGAGTAAGCCTCCATTACTGGGCCTGGAATCTTTCCTTCGCCAGCGGTAGAGAATAAGCCGATATTTCCTTCACTATCTATAGCGAACCAGTCGAACTCTCTGCCTTCTAATTCTTCTTCGTAGATACTCATGATTTAGGGCATGTAACGCCCAAAGCAGCGGCGCGCGTTAGCGCGTCCAGCCCGCAGGGCGATGCTGCCTTTGCTTGTTAAATACATATTACTTCCAGCCTAACTTCGAATATGTTTTTTTATCTTCTTTGGGATAGTCACTTTTGTACTCTCCCCACCCCATGTACGCATAGTACTTTGTCATTGCTTCGAAATATGATGAAGCCTCACATGTCCATGTAAGTTTTGCTCCGGGCTCTTGCATATTGCGTGCACTGTCACCATGGGGGCCCGCTAGGCAAAATGTCTGCGAATTTTCATCTTCCATCCAAAGTTCGTGTTTCATAGGTCTTGTGGGCATTTAACGCCTTTGGAAGGGGCAAATTGTGGCGAAGCCACGCTTTAATTTGTCCCGCTTGCCAAACTTGTTATACCTTACTTTATTATTCATCGCTGTCTTCGCAGTTCATGAGGACTGCTTTGCCGTCAACTTTGCCGACAAGACTAATGCAATGATGAGTATCACCGCCATCAATTGATAGACGAACCTCTAAATCTTGATCTTCAAAGGACTGGAGTTCTTTAATTAGGCCTTTGATACTTTTTCCTCTAGTTACCCACTCGGGTTCATTACTCACCGGATCTGCCTCATGAGGTATAACGTCTTGCTCAGCCGCTGCCGAAATGTAGCCGCTTTGTGCTAGCGTAGCGTATAGCATAAAGTGCGCGGAGTGTAGGCTGTCGGATGCAGCAACTTGTTATAAATTTCTATGATGCTAACTAAAAATTGAACCAATAGCCTCAAGCACACCCGTAACGGCACCAACCAAACCTTCTACGAAGGCTTCCAAAACACCAGTTAAAATCTCAACGATACCCACGGTAGACTCGGAAATAATAGTCGGTAATACAAGGCCAGCTATTGCGGACACAGCAATAGCTGAAGAAACCAATTCAACTCCATAGATTATGCTGTAGCAAATAACGGCAACTATAGATAGTGAGCAAATAGATTGAATAACCTTCAGCAATTTTGATTTTTCTTTTGGTTCGCTACTCATTACTTAGTCCTATTTATAACGCCGCGCTCTGGGGCAAACCGAAGCGCAGCGTAGGTTTGTCCCTAGCAGCGCTTTGTTAGCTGCGATCTTGTTCATTCTTGGCTTTTTCCCACTCGATGCCGAGCCCTTTGAATTTTTGTGCGAACGGAATTACGACTAAGGCAACACATGCTCCCAATAAAGCCATTCTCTCCATGGTTAGCAGCTCCATGTCATATTGAGCAAAAATAAAATCGGCGACTACAACTGATAGCAATACACCTGCGAGAGACCAAGAAACTGTTTGAAAGCTTTCTATTGTCTCAGTCTTCTCCTTCCTGATGCCTATTTTCCTCTCTGCAGACTCATCTGCTGTTAGCGCTGGAAAAGTGGGAAACAAGGCGAAATCAGACTTTATTAACGCACCTTCCTCGCTAAACACATAAAGATCAAATGGAAAGAGACTCTGTTGTGAATCTGATTCAGTTACTAAAAATAGTGGTATGCGTTCTTTCTCTATAGCCTTGCTATAGGCAGTCAACTGACGGTAAGTATTTTCAGTATCTTTTAAATGGCGACCTTTAATTTCTATAATTGCCAATCGTTCTTTTTTGACAGGGTCAACAATCGCAAAATCTGGCCTGTAAGCGCGCTTACCATCAGTAGCAAGAAAAGCTGGCTCATAGACTATAGAATCTTTGGGATAGCCCAAAGTAACTAAATATTCTGCAAAACTCTTTTCTAGCTTTGAGTGGTATTTCTCTTCCATTTGAAGTCTCAATTCGTGCTTCAGCAGCTAACGCCCGCAACAGGGGCGACCAATGTTGTGCGCCTTTTGCGCAATAATGGGAGCGAAGCGACCGCGCAAAAGGTGCACAGATTTGGGCGTCCCGCGGAGGCCCGAAGGGCCGGAGTATCCTGCTTGCGTTTGTTAAGCATTTGCTAGGACACCGGACATCCAAGTAATACTCATAAACACAGCGAACGTAAAGGATAAGATGAATATGACTTGCACTCGAGAAAGCTTCGTCTCCATTCCAAAGTTGAGAAACGCCTGTATTCTAGGATGGAAATAGGATTTCACCCCAAGGGTGGCAGAGACAAAGGCTATGGCCGTATACATTAGTACTACACCCCAGAATTTTTCCGGATTATCTGAAGCATTAATAGTCTCGGATAGTCCAGCTCTCTGATATGCAATCACTTCACCCAAGACAGCAGATGTCGCTGCATAGCCGCCGCTGACAATGGCCAAAACGATAAAAAAGGGCTGAATTCTTTTAGGCATATGTGTCTTGATGCTTAACGCCCTGCACACGGGCGGCCGAAGTGAAGCGTAGGCCGTCCAGCCCGCGTAGTTTGCGGGCGATCGTGCTGCTGTTTGTTATGTATTTTCACACTTTACTCTTTCTAGTAACGCAAACACTTTATTTGCGATCTCTGCTAACTGGGTGTTTAGCTTATTTACCTTATCTTCATCTTCGGTTGCATATTCTGTGACCAGCAAATCGTCAATATCACAAGTTGGTGCATATTTAATCCAAAGATCTTCTAAAAAGCTAAAGTCATTTCTCTCTATTTTATTTACCGTTCCTAGGGCTTCAAGTTCCCATTCGCGGACACCACGAGACCGAAAGTAACTAGCGGCTTCAAGTAATGCGATCTTAAGTTCTTCTTTAACCATGATTCGAAACATAACAGTTAATTCAAAAGCAGCGTCTACATATCACCCTTCTATATAATTCTGCTGTCCTCAATCAAAGCCAACTTAAAAAGCTAGTAAAGTCAAAGAACTACATTGAGTGTCACAAAATAAAACAGGTAGATATATAGCAGCGTCTTTATAATTCCACGCTCTCCCTGCTTTATATCACTTTTCACATCCGTTAAAAATCAACAAGTTATAGAATTTTCCCTAGAAATAGGAGAAGCGTCTTTTGAATTCTGGTATACGAAGCAGGGCTTAGCTATCAGTACTGTATTTCACCAACCTACTATGCACACATGTCCTAACTGGAAGGATGCACTACCAAGTAGAAAATTGGCTTTCTTAGTACACGGTCTTGAAGAGTCGGATACCCCCCTTGAAAAATTCAACAACAGTCTTTTTGGAGTAAAGAAAAGTGAAAGCCCTTACCTCAAAAGCAAAACATCCCGCTTCTCTATTAAAGTTCTCATAAAATCACAGGGTCGCTAATAGCCATCTCTCCAGCGCTTGATAAGCCATCCATAGTGGTTTGTCCTCCACTCTGCTATTCTGCGCCCCCTATAAAGAAGCTCTTCGAACTTTGGCCTGGACCTTTCTGTTCAGATCTACCCCGATTGCATGCTTCAAGAACATCAGGTTTGGGCTTGCCGTTCATTATTTGATCGAACGCTTCTGCTCATTAAGCCCCCAGGAAACCTGCCCCCTACCCCAATCTGAGCCGACCGCCACTCCTGCGGAGCTCTTGGGGTTTGCGAACACTTTTGTAACTTACTGATTTTCTTAGAGAAAAATGCCAAAAACCGCAAACAAGACTAAGGCCGCGAAACCCGAACACACCCCCATGATGCAGCAGTAGTTTATAAAACAACCTCCAGCCCCCGTGGTTGCTAGCTTTCCGGGAAATCGCTGTCTAAGAAAACTACCTGTTTTTACTCAATTTTGCTCTATATAAATCAATGAGTTAGGAGCAAATCTTAGACATTTTTTGGCGCTTAAATAATTCATGTATATTTATACAGGCACCCTAAACTCAACCTGTTGAGGCTTTGCAAAGTATCAAAGCTCTCGGGATCTAATTGGTACAATCATCTCATGTTGTCACTTTGGGCAAATCCCCCCACCGAGTGGTATAGGCAGGCGATGTAAACGCCTGCCGCATCTTCCATTTTTTCTGGATGCCTTCGGCCCCTAGAAACAAAGTCCCGCGACCAAACTTTTTATTGATTCGGTCCATCGCTTGCATGGTCTGCCCTGCCCTAAGCGATTGCCCAGGGGTGAACAAATCACCCTGACCGAGCGCGCAGGGGATTATCTCGATTAGCCCAACCCCTGCTTTCATAAAGCGGCAGCCGGGGCGGTATAAATCGGCAATAGTTTCTCTCACCAGCCGCACAATTACCCGCGTGTCGTCGGTGGGGTATGGGGTCTGCACTACGGCGCTGCGGCTGTAGTAGTTGGGCTCATGGGGTGAGGTGTGCAGGAATAGATGGATCGACTTTACCAGCGACTTCTGCGCGCGCAGTTTCTCTGCGGCCCTGCTGGCGTAGAGGGTGGCGGCCTGTAGTATCGGCGCTAGCTCGGTGAGCTTTTCACCAAAAGAGCGGGTGCAATAGATCTGTTTCTTCGCTGGGGGCTCTTCCTCCAGGCCCAGACAGGCAATCCCGTTCAATTCTTCAATAGTGCGCTCAATATTCACATTGATACGGCGGCGCAAGATTTTTGGGTTGGCCTGTGCCAGGTCATAGGCCGTCTCTATGCCGAAATCTGCTAGGCGCTTGGTAAGGCGGCGACCTATGCCCCACACATCATTCACAGCGGTACGGCGCTGCATCCACTGCCACTTCTCCGGCGTGTCCAGCGCACAGACACCATCGCACTTGAGGATTTTCTTGGCCGCGCGGTTGGCGAGCTTGGCCAGTGTCTTACTGGGGGCGATACCCACACCAACAGGCATACGGATATTGCGCCAGAGCGTGTTACGGATCTTGCGGCCGTAGTCCTGCCAATCCTCTTGCAGCCCGTGCAGGTCCAAGAACATCTCATCAATGCTATAGACCTCCACATTGGGGCCGAACTCGCGCAGAGTAGTCATTACCCTGTGGGAAATATCGCCATACAGTGGGTAGTTGCTGGAGAAGATCGCCACCCGGTGTGCGCGCAGCAGGTGCTGAACCTTAAAGAAAGGTTCCAGGTCGCCGATGCCCAATAGCTTTGCTTCCTTGGAGCGCGCCACTACAAAGCCGTCGTTATTGGAGAGCACCACCACTGGGCGCCCGCGCAGGTCCGGCCGGAATATCTGCTCGCAGCTGGCGTAGCAGCTGTTGCAATCCACCAGTACTAGCATTCAGCGCGGCCGGTGGTAACGCACCGAAGCCTTTACCACCCCCTCCACAATCAATTCCTGCCCTTCCCAAATTGGGATCGGGGCGTAGTCATCATTGGCAGAGAGCAGCCGCCCCTGCTGCTGGTCCAGCACCTTGCAGGTGAGCTGGCCATCCAGGGCCACCACCACCACATCGCCATGGGTAGGCTTTAGCGAGCGATCGACAATCAATAAATCCTTATCGAAGATACCGAGCCCCATCATGGAATCCCCATTCGCTCGCGCCATAAAGGTCGCCGCCGGCTTGCTGATCAAGTGCTCATCCAGGCTGAGGGCCGCCTCCTTGTGGTCATCGGCGGGAGAGGGAAAGCCACAGGCAATGCCGTGGCCGTAGAGTGGGGAAAGCTTCATTCTGGAAACCCTAGATACTGTATATACATACAGTTTATTGCTAGAGGGTAGCAACCGGCAAGGGCAATGGATGACTATGAGGCCGGTACCACTCACGGCACCGGCTCTACAAAGCAATCAGGCAGGCTCTTCAACTGCAGGTCTTCCCCCTGGGATCTTTTGCTCATAAGCGCAGATAACGCCTTGAAGCACGAACCCCACCTCCTCACCAATCAGCTGCAGCAAGGCGGTGCGCGCACTCTGATTGGGACAATCCGCGACCCATTCCAGGCCGGCACATAGATTGTTGACGTGGTGAAGTTGTTGAATGTGAGCAGTCATTGGCATGGTCCACCTCCTGTAGGAACTACAAATCCTCACTAATGCCGCCGAACGAATTCAGCACTTTATTCGGGCTTTTGGCGACAAACACCGGGACACTACTAACTATTTCTCAACTTATAAACGGATATTCTGGATTATTTCTAATTTAGCAATGCAAAATGCGGTTTTATTTCGAAAATCGAAAATTTGTTATTACAGGAGTAGCTGAAACGGCTAGATGTTTGAGGCCGGGACACTGGGCAAACGCCTGCGCAACGCACGGAAATTGAAGGGGATGACGATCACACAGTTGGCCAGGCAGCTGGGGCTGGGGCCATCTCAAGTTTCGAAAATGGAAACAGGCAAGCAGAAGATACTGGCGGAGCTACTGCCGGCCTGGTGTGAGGCGGTGGGGATTACTTTGGCCGAGGTGTACGGAGCCGAGAACCTGCACCACTTTGCACAGATTCCCTTTCCGCCACTTATAGCTCGTCTATATGCGCAGCTGCCGCAGGAGTTTCGTCGGCATATTCACCGAGTGATTGAGAGTAGTTATCAGCTTTGGAAAGGGAGGCAATAACACCTTGCTCAGCCGCCACCGGAATGGAGCCGCTTTGTGCTAGCGTAGCGTACAGTACAAAGCGAGCAGAGTGTAGGTGGTCGGATGCAGCAACTTGTTATTATGTACTACCGGTAATTAGTTAGAAACAAAATAAAGAGAGCGATAAATATAGGGAAAAATATCAAACCAGAAATTGCGGAACGCTTGAAACTCATTATCCGTTGCTCATCCATTTTTTCTATTTCATCGCTACTGAAATCAATGTGACAAAGATGACAATCAAATCTTCGTTCCTCGTGTGCAGCTCCGCAGTGAGGACAATTCGCAGCACGCTTTTCATACAACCATTGAGCTTGATCAAGTAAATGAAACATGAGCTGCCCCTAAATTTTCAAAAGCCACAAATGATAACGCCTTGCGCAGAGGCGCAGCTTCGCTGCGTCCTTCTGACGCAACTTGTTATGCCTTTCCAGTTGACTTCACAAATAATGCCGAAGTAACGGGCTCAACTAAACTACTCCAGTCTTCTACCAACGACACTTCGTTTTTTCCTGCACTATGACAGATTAATGTTTGGAAATGCTGTAACACCAGTAATGCAGCCTCCTCTCGTGTGATAATCCCCTTCAATGCCCCTTCGTAATTTTCTCTCTCAATAAGAAGCTCATGAATTTTTCTTCTGAAAAGCTCATGGGGAGGCGCGGGCAAATCATGCATTTCTGCCAACTTCACACCACATTGAATCAATTTTTCTTCATCAAAGTTCATCGTCTTCTATTCTGCATAACGCCGCCAACACGGGCCGAAATGAAGCAGCGAAGCTGCGGAATGTAGGTCCAGCCAGCTTTGCTGGCGTCCGTGCTTGGCTTTGTTAAGCATGCCTTTTTGCCTTGCGCTTAATTAGTTTTTTTACCGCAATGTTAATTGCATAAAAAGGGGCACACCAAAGTAAACCAACCACCCCACCAAAAAGAAATTTTGCAGCTCCCAACACCCCGGGACTGTAGTCTGGATCAAGAAGCATCAAGACCTCCATTGAGAGAATACCACCAAACCAAACTAAGATGACGCCAGCGAGTAGGCCACGCAAAGCATAGCGATATGCCAAGTACGCGGAACCTCCGTAGATGGTTAGCAACATTGTTAGATCAATAGCCTGGACCATATTTCTCTCTGGTGCTTAACGCCGCCAACAGCGGCCGAGCGTAGCGAGGTCCAGCCCCGTAGGGGCGATGCTGCTTGGCCTTGTTAGGCGATTACTTAGTGAACTGTACATGACCCAGCTCACCGTTTGTTTTATTTACTTGGCAAACATAGCCCGCAAAGTTATTTACGGCGATAAAACCAGCCTCAGAGACTGTGGTACGACTGAAATTAGTGTACCCATCATTGCCTTGATTGGTGGGGTTCTTTGCCACCCATAATTCAGTGCCACTTTTATCAAGGCACACTAGATTATTTGCGGCCTCGCCAGTTGGATATTCCATGTAGTCGTAGACCACAAAGATTTTTCCATTTATTTCTTCTGCATCAAGAATAGAGCGTGGGAGAGAAAACTTTTTCCCATCTATTACTATTTGCTTGCTCTCGAACTCGATCATTTCGTGCGCCTAACGCCCTGGGTATGCGGCGGGCCGCGCAAAGCGTGGACCGTCCAGTGGAAGCCACGCAGTGGCTGGAACGAACATCACCCACTTGTTACATGCTGAGTAGCACACAGGATATTTCCTTTAGCTCCACAAACTTAGTGGAAATGCTGTAAAGGCTACCCATGTTTAATAACTTTGTTTTAAGTTCGTCACTCATAGCTTTAGACGGCGCACGCACTCGCTTATATGGCCCACCGGGCAGATCCCAATCGTAGACATATAGCCCCAATACAGCATAATCTGACCAAACTTCAGAACTCCCCCAATTGGGCGATTCGAGTTGTTCTGAAATATTATCATGCTCAGAGTAAGCCTCCATTACTGGGCCTGGAATCTTTCCTTCGCCAGCGGTAGAGAATAAGCCGATATTTCCTTCACTATCTATAGCGAACCAGTCGAACTCTCTGCCTTCTAATTCTTCTTCGTAGATACTCATGATTTAGGGCATGTAACGTTCGTATTTGCGGCGGCTGGAGCGTAGCGTAAGCCGTCCGGCCGCGATAGCGGCGTACAACATGCGCTTGTTATGATCTTGATGCCTCTAATGCTGCTGTGAGCCATTCTTGAAGCCCACGATATTCTATTTTACGACTGTCATCGTCATGCCAGTACGCAATTACCATTCCGGCATTTTCGCCCTCTGATTCATAGACCAAGTAGTCTCCACCACCATTGTAAGCAATTGGAATCCAGGACTTTGACATTGGCCCCTGTATATCTGTCATAGAACCATTTAAAAATTCCCATGCATCAATAACTTCGTCAATCGGTAGAAATGTCCGATTATCATTTTGATTCAGTGAGCCATATCCAGTTTGGCCATTGTGCCATTTGTAAAGAAGTTCCAAATCAGGTGGCAAATCTTTACCTTTGAAGCATTTCTCTTGAAGCTCTTTTAGATCTTTTTCGGACGCTCCCGGCTGAAGAGAATCAAAAACATCCTTGAAATTTTCTTTAAAGGAAGAGTCTAGTTGCTCGAAAATTTTCTTAATCATTGTTCATTTCTTTTAAAATCATAACGCCGCACTAAATTGTGCTAAAAGCGGATCTTTTGGCATCAACTTGAGTGCCTTGTTATACATTTTTTTTGATTACTTGTCTAAACGTCAAAGAAACTCTGCGCGACCTTTGAACTCTCTGCCCGTTTATTAAGTCACTTTTTCTATTTGGAATACTGTGCGTCCATTTATACCGAGCATCTTTTTGGAGTATTACTACCGATCTTGGATTTAACAAAATGGTTTGCTTCTCGACCTGTTTATTGCCAAATACCATTTCTGCTTGTGATCCAATACTTAGAGAAACAATTGTTTCCTTGAAACATGGCACACAATCAATATGTGCTGATATTCCTTGACCTGGCTCGTATTCATTGACGATAAGCTGGTCAAAGGTTTCTGAAATAAACTCTTTGGCATGTAAGCGAGATAGAATTTTGGCAGACCACTCAGGGAGTGCCCCGAGATAAAGAGAGCTATCAACGAACCTAGCCTTATAGTCGTATCGATATCCATAGTGCTGCACTCGTCGCTTTAAACTCGTAAGCCATACTTCATTATCCAAAGAATCTAGTAGAAATTGCTCTTCTTCTTTGGAGATAAACTCTTCTATGTGTGTTAAACCGTGAATCATATTATTTTCGTAAAATGTATAACGCTAAGGTCATGTGCAGACGCCGCAACGCGGTGGCTGTCACATGCACCTTTTTGTTATGTGATTAGCGATGATAGTCATTGATTAGAAACTCGATAGGCATCCCAAGTCTTGAAACTTGCAGAAGAAAGTTAGGAGGCAATACCAGGTTTTCCATCTGGTTTCCATCATCAAGCCATCCGCCGATTAAAATGGAAGCTTTACAAATATGGCCTATGCACTCGAGGAGATCAGCGGGCTGTTTAGCAAGCCAGTTTGTAGCCTTGGTAAGCTTTCCTTTTAGCCTATCATCAAATAAATCTTCATCCATTGTTGGCTCTATATAAATCAGCTCGATTCTTGACGCCTCATAGCCCGTACTAGAAACAAATAGATTTTCTATATCTGGTGATTCCAGATTTCGAAAATACTCGATAGCGTTGGAAGTATCTCCACCTTCGAGAATGATCTGTAATGATAGGCTTGTTAATGCCATAACTCTCCATTCACATAACGCCCGCGTCATTTGCCGCAGCGAAGTGGAGGTCAAATGCACGCGTTTGTTATACATTGCCATTATCTTTAATTAAGGACCACCCACCTAGATTGTCATCCCAATGGGACAACCTTCCAAGGGGGTTACCCTCAACGCTATACATTCGTGTTTGCATTGGACCATTACTACTAAAAAACATGTAACCGGGCTTAAACACACCATAATCACAGTGCTCGTGTTTCAGTCTTACTTCATGTTCTTCGCCAAGCAACGAATATTTTTGCCCTGCGCACTCTACACATTTCCCCTTAGTGCGCCGCTTTGCGAGCCATCTACAATAATCTCTTAATAGAGAAAGTGCTTCTTGTTCGGACATAAAGCTATTATCAAAGGGAAATTCAATTTTTTCGCCGGATTTAATAACTATAGAGAGATTTTCGAGAAATCGAAGAGAAGGAATTTCCTCTACCCAAGATGGCTTGTTACAAATGAAGCACCATGCTGGAGTTAATAACATGCTTAATATATCGGAGTCCTTAACGGCTTTCTGACACGTATCATCTGTAAGCAAATAGGCCCTATCCTCTGAAGGGAAATAATGCCTTTCACTACATTCTGTACATTCAAGAAACCTTGGGTTCATGCTCGGAGCTCATTCATGTATAACGCTGCCAACAGCGGAAGCTTTGCAGCGGCGAAGCCGCGGAAAAGCTGTCCAGCGCACGCAGTGCGCGTTGCTGCTTGGCCTTGTTATAAGTGACGCTACCCAATAATTTCATTTTTAGCACCGACAATTTTGCGTGCAACCCTAAGACAATGCTCTTTGCTAGCACCCAAACCAATATTGCCCTCTATTGTTGCTACCAGTGACGAGGATATATGCTCGGCATCTTTACCCTCGACCGCAAGACGAAAAATATGTGGCAGATAACTCTGATACTCGTCGCGAGCTTCTGGCATGTCATTTACACCAATAGGGTCCCAGTCACACCATAAAATTTCATCTATGGCTTTGTAGAGTTCTAGTTCTTCTGGAGGTAATTTCTTGCCCATACTCTTACTTATAACAGTTTATTAAAGAGCCAGTGGCTCACTATCCATTTGGCTACTATTTCTGGGATGGAGCCTTCAAGCTCCACAAAAAAGTCCTTATTTACAGCAGGTTATAAACCACTGTCTAAATAGTAACCAGGGATAGTGAGCCACTGGCTCAAGACGCCTGGTTCAACTTCCCGCTCTTGAACACATTTTACCCATAATTAAATCAATAAGTTAGGGGGACCTTTCTGTAGATGTAAGCCATGGCTCTATAATTCGGGCCTTCGCACCGGCGACACGCTCTCTCCACTACTGAAAACCGAAGCCAGTATCACCCACTCGGAATCGCCATAGCCGCAATCGAGCTATGCACCGCTAGGCGGTTCGCCACTTCAACAATACAGTCGGCTACAAGATCGGCAGCATGGTCGGCAACATTGATGGCCTGCCCCGCATCGGTCTGCAGGGTTTTGGTCGTTACATACACGCTACGCATTTCGTCCCCAGCGCCGTCAATCTGTACTTTGTTTTGGTCATCAATCACCGCGATGGTGCATTTTAAAACGGCGGCGGCTTTGGCTTCAGTGGATGCCGGTTCGGTAGTTTGCGTTACCGTTGCGCGCACAATAGTGCCGGCGCTGTGGCCGTCGTCGATGGTGTAGGTGAACTGCCAGGCTTCAAGGCCTGGCACGGTTTTCGGGGAAAAGCTGGGCATGGTGCCTCCTATGGTTTTTGTCTTGCGTTGTGGGTTGCCATGGTTAGCTCTGCCTGGCGCCCGGCGAAAAACATACGATCGCCAAAATCAGGCTTTAGCACGCGCCGCGGGCCCAGTTTGCGGATTTCTGTAACCGTCGATAATTGAGAAGCGCCATGGCACAGCACATACACCGGCTTGCCTAGCATGTGCGGGGTGCGCACGATTGAGCCGTCCGGCAGGTCCATGGGTGTGGATTCCGATTGCCAGATTTCCGCACCTTCAGGGGTGCGCAGGCTGTAACACACTTCCTCACCGGAACCCATTGCGCGCAGCGGGAATACGCCGCGCTCACCGGTGCCGACATCGATGCATTCCACCAAATCCCCAGGCTGTAGGTCTCGCACATAGCGGCCATCCGGCAGCAAAGTGTCATAGTCTACGCACCAGGGATCTGTCGGTATGGTCCCGCCACCACCATTCGCCGGGGTCGTGATTGTGCCTACATAGCGGCGATGGGTATTTGCAGCCAGGACGGTAAAACTTGTGGTGGCTTTGTAAGTTACCGCGCCGCCTGCGTAGTTTTCATCATCGCAATACACATAATATTTTCTGGAAAATGACAGGCCGGTAATGCTGCCGCTGTTATAGGAGACCGCCCCAAATCCATACTGCACGGTATGCGAGGCAACCGTGATTTTCGCAGTAGAGCCGTCATCTCTCGCGGTAAGCGGCGCGCCCCCGCTCGTGATGGAAGAGATACCGGACTGGATATGCGGAAGGCTACGCTGTTCATTGATAGCGCCTTTTTCATTAAGTCCGCTGAGATAGGCAGAGAACCCACCCAATGGCCGCGGATTTTGGTAAATACCACCGCTTTTAACGACTTCCGATCCAGAAAGGAAAATCTCTCCGATAATCAGCTTGTTCTCTATTGATGAGAAATAGCCGCGTTTGGTTGTTGAGCTAGCGCCATCGTAATAGTGGTATCTATAGGCTCCGCGCTCAATGGATACCGACAAGGCCGAACCCGCTGAAATCCAAACTCCATCCGTCTCGGTGACGATATAAAACAGGCCTCCAAGACTTGGATTTAATTCCACCGGTGGAATTTTTATCCGCTTGCCACCCCAGTAAAACCAGCCCGGCAGAGTGCCATCGGGGTTGCCATTTGCATCAAAGCCACACAACCGCGCTTCCCCCGGGCTGGCATTATCGCCCAGGCTCGAATTGCTATTGATCTTTAAATAAAGGCCGTTGCCAGTTGGTTCAACCGTATCGATGCGCACATAATCAATCTGGGTCACCCCTTTCTTGGTCGCGTCGTAGTTAGCAATAATCACCGGCGTAAACTGTCTGACGGTCGCCTGCAGCTGAGCCGGCTGGGCTATGGTGTTGTGCCCCACGGTAGATTGGTAACTAGCATTACCCGTCGTTCGGCCCTGAAAATATGCGGTGTATTCTTTCCAGCCCGCACCAGACGCCTTTACACCAGGCGCAGCGATATAATGAGAGCCCGAATGGGTCTCACTGCCGCTAGCATTGACCCTCTTGCCATCTTTATCAAAGCAATTAATACCCAGATACAGCGACCGGTCTGCATCGCCCCCAGAGCCCACCCACACCCGAAATTTAATCCGGTACAGCTTGTCCGGGTCGAAAGGAAACCTTTCCCTATACTCAAGCCAAGCATTGGAGGCCTTGTCATCCTGGCCGACGCGCAACACATTTCCGCCCGCCACATCCTTGTCGGTATCCGGCCTCACTTCGTAAAGGTATCCTGAGTCAGACCCGGCATAGACCACCCAATCATCGGCAGCCGTGGTATCGGTAAACGCCTCAAAAAACACCGAGCCCGAAGCCTGCTGAGCGCGCAACTGTGCCTTGCGTACGCTTTGCATATTGCCGATCAAGATACCGTTATCGGTGAATTGTCCGCTGGCCTCGTCAAAGCCAATGATATTGCGGGTAGCGTCAAAGGCTTTGCTGCGGGTCGCCTCCACTACAGCATTATGCAGTGCTGTTTTTTGGTCGTAGGCGTAGGTCCAATTGCTATCAAATAGGGTGCGGCTTACCGGGGTATTTTCCTGGCGGTTATCCCAGGCCGGGGTTAACCCTTGCAGATAGCTTGTCAGCGCGGTCAAAGCATTCGTAAACGCCGCCCGTTTGGCATCGAGCGCAGTGCCGAAATTACTGGCCAGCGCATCCAGCTTCACTTGATCGTTTATTAGCTGGCTGTATTCGCGGATCAGCTGCAGTTTTTCATTGGTATGCAACACACCATCTGCAGAGATATTGCCGAGATCTTCAAGGGCCTCTTGCGCATCAGCCTTGGCTTCCTCTGCAGCCTCTAGCGCAGCCTGTAAGTCTGGGTCTAGCGCGGGATCTTCTGGATCTGGGTAGGGCGTGCGGGATTTGGGCACAAATAATACGCGCGCGGCCGCCGTGCCTAAGCAGGTGCCCCCCTGGCCGGCAGTACCGGGACTGCTCGGGCTGCTGCCATAACAGGCCACTATGCGGCTATTGGTCAGTACCGGCATGGGGTTTTGGGTACCGTCCACTAATAAAACAATACCGCCAGGCGCACCACCGCCACCACTACCGCCGGGAATCTTCTGGATACCAGTTCCCAGACTGCCACCACTGCCATTGCCCCCAGAGGTATTAATGGTTCCACTCACACCCAAGGCGATACCCCGTGCGACGATAACCACACTCGCCCCACCCTGCCCGCCAGAACCACCGTAGCCGCTATTTTCATAGCTCTGATCGCCGCGCAGGTAGTAATAACTATTTCCGCCACGGGCACCGCCGGTACCGCGCATATCCTCGGGGATACCTTGCAGCTCTCCGCCATTATTCTCAATATTGAGCGGTGGCATGACGGCATTGCGACCGACCACAATTTGGCCGCGAATACGGTTGTACATAGTGCGGTTGGTGGCGCCAATTCCAGATACGCGCCCACCACCACCGCGACAAGAGCCCAGAAAACCACGCCCCCCATTACTAGGGACACCGCGCAAAGTACCGTCTATTTGCAGAACACCGCGCACATGTAATTCAACATTGTCACTGACAAAAAGTGTGCGGCCTGCGGGGATGGTTAAGTCTCCCAGGTAATAAAATATCGTGCGGCTGTTATCCGTACCGTACAGGGTGCCGTTAGCGGTGAGGAAGCCACTGGCATCGACAGCGAGGCCGGCGGCGGTCATCTCTGTGCCCTCTGCGCTATACCAGCTGTCGGGAAGCTCTCCGCTGGAGCTGCTGCCGCTGGGCTGGTCGGGCACCGCAGAGGCAGGCTGGTAGCTGCCAAACAAATCAACGGACACCGCTCCGCTGACCTGATCGACATTGAAGCGCTGAACCTCCATGGCGCGATCTAAAATACCACCCGACACATTTTGCGAGTGGTCGCGCAATTGCGGCAGACTAACCCGCACGATATCGCCCACCTCCAGATCGTTTTTGCTGGGCAACAATCCCAGGCGCAGTGTAAGGGGAGGCCCGGCGAACCGATCGCGCAGGGCATCAAAGGTATTTTTAAGGGTGGTATAGGTATGCCGGGAATTGTGCAGCCCACGAAACTTCAGAGCAAGCGGCTTGGCCTCGCCATGGATGGAAATAGAATCTGCATCAATTAAATTATTTGAACGCAGGAACTTGCCATCGAAGCCCGGCTGTTCAAACCAACTCCACTGCACCGAGAAGGCATTCTTTACCCCGGCTAAGTTGTACTTCAATTCCCCCAGGCTGTGAACATCATCGGGAGTGATGGTAGCCACTGTACCGGATTCAGCCAGCACCCCGGCCATACGGCGAAACCCTAGTTGGCCGGCGGCATTGACCGGCATAAAGGCACCGAGCAATAAATTGATTTCAGTCTCGATAAACTTCTTGCCATCGGTCTTTTCCAGGCCGTCAAAGCGCAGGATCTTGCCCTTGCGGTGGTCACTGGGCTTGTACCAATCTGCCCCGATATTTTCGAACTCATCCAACACCACAAAGGCGGGATCTATGCCCAGGTGCCAGTTGCTGGGCAGTAAGTTATTGGTGCCTAGAATTTTCCCGGTTAAAAGCGCATAGGCAAGCTGGGGACCAGGGCCTTCCAGATAGACAAATTCCTCCACCTCAACGCCGCTCTCGTCTCCACTTTCTTCTGGCAAGGTATGGTCACGGGCAAAAGTGCCGAACAAGCCACGAGTACAGCCGGTGAAACTATTCTCTGTCTTCCCGGTGGCGCGCACAATCTCAAAACCGTCCTGATACTTAATCTTTAGGTAATACACCGATTGGTTAGGGGCATCGCCATAAGCCGCGGTATGGGGATTAGGTTCAAAAGGACTGGTATCGAATACCCACAAGGTGCTGGCTGTCTTGGAGAAATTGGCCGCCAGGCGCGTGCTATTGGGCACAAAAATATCGCGGCGCATCTCCCGCTGAATATCCCGGCAGCGCACCCGGTAAACACCCTCGGCGTAGGCAATAGATTCCTCGGCAATCTGGGTTTGCTCCAAACGGAAATCATCCCAGTCGAGCCCGGCAAAGCCTTGATACAAACGTACTGTGCGACCCTTGATGCCGTTCCCTTGTTCCAGCTCATCACGGAGCACATAAGACAGCTGGCCATTGATATCCACCACTTCAAAGGAAATAGCCCCAATCTCTGCACGCCCTTGTTCAGGAATAATTCTCTGGCTGGTGGCACTGCATTTTTTAAGTGCACCAAGCACGGCATTGGCAGGAAGACTGGGAATATCGTTGTGGCTGGTGATATACAGCGGCAGATCAAAACCAATCTCGATGACCAGGCGCAGCTCACGCTGTGCAGCCTGATTGTGCAGGTCAAAAGTTTCTGAGTTGTTGCGCATAGTTAAGCGATGACTTGAACGGTAGTAAAAGAAAAAATAAAGCGGCCGTCTTTCTCGCGCTTTTCTTTGAAGGATTTATATTTAAGTTGAACTTGTTGGGGAAAATCGGGCATAACCGCAGTGCCATAAGCATCGAAGGTGAAAAATTCACCGAAAGCACAGCTTCTTTTAAACTCTCGCCAACGCGCTAACTCTGTATGGGTGAGGCTTAGCGGTACTGTCTGACAAGAATATTCCTCTTCGAGACGGTAGATTGTGTATTCTGTTTTACCGCTGAGCGATGTGTGTTCTTTACCCTCGGGGCGATCGTTACAGTCATAACGCTTCAGTTTTGATTCAATCTGATAATCACTACCATCACCCACCAATAACCGTGTAGGTGTGTATTGAATTAGCATTTTCTATCCCCTGAGTATTTGTGCTTGGCGACTATCCTCGGGGATTGCTACCAAATCCTGCTCCGCAAACATGGTTGTTAATTTATCGGCAATGGTTTGTGCGTTATCTCCGATTAAATCGCCTTGTATCGTCAGGTTCACAACCGTGCCAGGCTGTTGTGAATCGCCCTCTACAAAACCGTCATCATTAGAAGCGGCAAAACTCTCTGATGGTGTGCTCGCTACCGCACCGCCAGTACTCACACTGGAAGCGCTAGCACCACCATCAAAGGAAGCACTTTTGATTTGAGCAATTTGAGCCGCGCCAGCTGCAGCCATTGCGACCGCTGCAGGAATACCCCAGGGATACCCCCCACTGTTGTTATAAGACTCGATAATTGCACTCGGGAGGGTTGCGGCAGCTTTGGCCAGACTGAGCGCTTTCTGAATCTTGAAGAGTTTTTTACTGCCGGTATTGGAGATACCCAGCATCATATCCATCGCACCGCCGAACGCCTTCCAACGGTTCTTGCTGCTGGCCTGTTCGAGCTTTTCCCGCTGCTTAGCGTGCTTACCTTCCAGCAGAGTAAGCTTGCGCTCATAGTCATCATGATTGATAAGTTTTTTGGCGTAGGCCTGATCCAGCAGGGCCATTTCTTCATCCTGCTGAACCTGCAGCTGTTCCATTTCGGTGAGCCAGGAAAGCTGGAGCGTTTCTAAGCGTGCAGTGATTCGCTGGCGCTCCGCATCGGTTAGGCCGTCAGCCCCGACTTGACTGCCTTCCCCGCCATCATTGGCTGACCGTGCCTGCTCTTCTGCCAGCGCCATTTGATAGCGGGCCGTCTCGCGCTCAGAATATTCCGCCCTTAGCGCCTCTATAGATTCGAATCCCCGCTTTGTCAGTTCCTCCTCGGCAACCTGAAGCGCGGCGATTTGCTGTAGCCTCTGCTCATGGTCGAGTTGGATTTTTCCTTGCTGGTCAGCCAGGAATTGATCCAGCTGGATTAACTGAGCACCACCGGCCTCTTCCGCCATGGCACGCTGTTGGGCGATGCGATCGCGGTCCGCCTGCTCCCTGGCCGCTGCGGCAGCCTCCTCGGCTCTCCGCTCTTCCTCCTGCCGCTTTTTCTGTGCGGCTATTTGTGCATTCTGCAGTTCGTCGAGCTGGCGGCGTATTTGCTCCGATTTGTAGCGATGGATTTCTATCTGAACCTGAACACCTTCAGCTTCTGCCTTGGCCAGAAGATGCTGATGCGAAACATATTGGCTGTGCAGCTTGGCAAATTGATTGCGCTGCTCTTCTTCCTCAGTGGGTGCAAGCCCTCGACGCAGGGTATCCACTACACCGGTGAGCTTCTGAATCCCTGCCGTGGCGATACTGGTCGAGCCGCTGGTTTCACTGAGGCCTTCCAAAAACTCCTGCCAGGCCTGTCCTAAAGAATCAGTAGCACCGGTAAGACCTCCAGCTTCAGCCGCACCGGCACCGCCGACCTGCTGCTCCAGCTTAAGCAAAATCATGCGCTGGGCTTCTGCCACACGGCCAGACTGCTCCAGGGTTTTAATCTGCTCTTTTTCTTGCTCAGTAAAACTGACCCCGGCGCGCTTCAGGGCGGTCAAGCCAGTGGATGGCTCCTCTAACGCCTTACCGAGCTGCAAAGCGGCACTCTTGGCATCGCCACCCATCACAGCCGATAAATCCTGACTCAACCGGATAGCATCATCGAAGACAGGCCCCTGCACGCCCTTAAAGGTTATGAGCACACCTTGGGCTTCACGAATGCCGGTGACACTGGCCAGGGTAGCGCGGGCAACCGATCGAGCCTGATCATCCAGTTGTTGTGCTGTGCGACCACTGGCGCTACCGGTGGCTTTAAGCAGCGCCTCGATTTTGAGCTGCTGCCGCTCCATCTCCTCACCAGCGCGAATGCTCTGATAGAACACGGCTGTCACACCGGCAACCCCTGCACCAAACAATGCCCAGCTGCTGGCACCGCTGGTCAACAGGCCATTAAGCGCACCGACTCGACCGGAAACACCGCCCAAAGGACCATCGATAGTGGCGACCCCTTGGGCGGCACCACGCATGGAGCGGCCAAACACATCCCCAGCGGCACTGGTGGATTTTATTTCACGGGTGAGTTGTTTATTGCGCGCGGCCGCTTGGGCCATCTCGCGCTTGTATTGGGTGGAGCGTAGCTCCAGGTTCGCCACCATGGTGGCCATGGAAGTTTGTTTTGCCATTGCTCAGCTCATGGAATTCCAGATTGCGATTTGTTGCTGCACGGTTTTGGGCTTGTGCGGCTGAGGTAGGAAGTTAGAGACTTTGCCTCCCAGGGTGCCGGCGGCAATGTGGGCTAGCTGCCACTGCTGAACTTCGGTATTTAGGGGACGCTCCGAGTGATATTCATACCAGTGGTCAAACTCGGTAGAACTCATGGAGCGCAACATATTGAAATAGTCGGGACGGTTAAAATCCCGTGCGAGCTGCCGGGCAAAGTGAAAACCCGGCACTAGCCTTTTTTTTCGGTTTCCTCGCTTTCTGTTTCACTATCCGCTTTTTCAGTTTGGACATCGACGAAAAGCCCGGACAGCTTGGCAGCAGGGATATAGAGCCGGTCAATCAACTTAGGAGTAACGCTGCGGATTAAGCCCTGATGGATCTGCTCCAGTGATGCCTGGCAATCCGGCTTCATCCAGATGGCATAGGCTACCAGCAGTAATTTTTTGCTCACCTCCCCTGCACGAAACGCCCAAAGCTGGCCAAAGTTTTCCAGCTCAGTTTCCGGTAACTCTTCATCCTGCGGCAATGGAATATCTTCGGTAGTCTTCTGCAGATATTCACAGCGGTGGTAGGCGCTCAGCTCAAACAACTCCACTTCCTGCTGTCCAAATACAACTGTTTCGGATTCTAAAATAGGAGTAGGAACCAAATTCATTGTTAGCTGCCTGCGGTTACTGTGGGTTTACCAGAGATTTTGAACTTCACGGTGCGGGTGATCTTGTCATCTTTGGGCACCGCCTTACCCCAGCCGGTAATATGGCCGGTGAATTCCACCTTAGTACCTTCAGGATATTCAATCTGGTAATACTTATTGGTATCGGAGTCGTAATCTGCCCGCAGTGCCTGCTGGCCGCTATCTGTCTCTTTCCAGATCAAAGTAATGGATACCTCGCCGGCATCACGTAAGCCAGAGGGGTCATAGTCCATATACCCACTGGTGCCATCAATCGGCGTCATTTCAACAGAACCGCGTGACTCCTCACCAGGATCAATATCCAGCATCCCAGCTACTGGCGTATAGGAGTTGCCATCATCGCTGCGGGAAAATTTTGTTTTATAACCTTGTGCCATCGTTGTGCCCTCTGTGGGTAGCTCAATTAAAGTTCTGTGGGTTCAGTGGAATACTGGGCCCTATAGGTCAATCGAACCTCGCCCAGTGGGTGGTCCTGATCCAGGGCAAACTGGGTTTGGCTGAGTAGGAATAAGTCACAGGTTCTGTCTAAATCAGAGTCCTGCAATGCAAGCTCAATATCTTCGGCCGCCTGATCCAGTGCGGCATACACATCGCCGCGACTCTTCACAACCGCGGCGACAGTCAAGTCCAACTGCCGACCTGTACCGCCATGCATTTCGTGTTCCGTGTTTTCAGTAGCAAAGCCCACCACAATGGCCGGTAGATTTTCTGGATCGATTTCTTCTGTGGTGCCAGGGGGTGGAAATGTGTAGCTGGATAGAGTTTGCAGCTTGCTTAAAACGGTATCGCGGATTGCCATGCGTTGGGTCATTGGAGAACCTCTAGGAATTTTGGGCATAAAAAAACCCGCTAGTGCGGGTTTGTCTATTTAAAGTGCAGCAATGCTTACTGAACTAACAATCTTCTCTTTGATAGTTACCTAAATCTCAAAGAACCATGCAAATCAAAAAAATGGACAGCTTTACTTATAGTCACTTGTTATGTGTCATTTACTTATAAATTCGAAATAAATCTATTTCTCTTTGGGTGTTCTGATTACCGCCCACAGTAGCCATCTTCCCTCCCCCCAAGGAGATTAATCCTACAGTGCGACAACGAGATCCGGCAGCTCATTCCTGAGTGCAGTGACGACCGGATCTAGTGCAATCACCTGTTCGCTATGGTGCACTCCCGGTGCTGGATTGTTCGATAGAACCTGACGAGCCGTTTCGGCAGTGACAATCGCGGTCATCAGTGCCTCTTTGCGGCCAGTAACGCCGACAATTGTTTCGGCGGGCTCCGACCCCTTCCGACCGGCTGCCCTTACGGAAATGCCGCAGATATCAGTGCCCATATGAAGATTCATAAACAGCCAAACCACGCTTTTCCGCCAGACCGGCCTCCGCAGCAGCCTTCCAAGACCAATACGCGATGACACGGCAAACAGCCATGTGGCAAAGCGGCTGTCGTAGCGCACCCATGTGGAGACCGAGGGGACATTCAGGGTGCGGCTGAGCACATGCTGATCGGAGAAATTATACCGATAGGCTGGGAGTTTTTGGTCCTGCCCTGCTAAGCGAAGGTCTGTGCTGTCGCCAAAACTCCGGACAGGAATGGTGTGACCACCCTCCATCACCTGATAAGAGACATCGAGATTGTCCAATATCCATTCGATCGCACCCTGGCCATGGCGATCGCCAAGCCCAGACTCAAGCAGAATGTCAATCCGATCCGTCCTCTCCATTTGATCTCGTGCATGTGCAGCAAGCATATTGGTAAGCCCTGGTGCAACTCCAACGCTAAGTATTGCTGCAGCGCCCTCCTGTTTAGCGAGATTATCAAGCTTCTCCACTTCTGATAGAAATGTGTAATCTGCGGTGATATCGATATAGTGGATTCCAAGCGAGAGGCACTGCTCGACGAACCGAGTATTTGTCTGGTCGAGACAGACTATCACGAGCGATACATCGGCAAGCACACTCGGATCGTTTGAGCCGAAAATGTCGAGCGCTCGTCCTTCGGTTCCATAGCCAATTTTTGCAGCGACAGCCTTAGCCTTGTCCATGTTGCGGCCAGCTACCGTCACGCGATCAGGGAAGCCGACCGCAAGTCGCTCCGCGATTGATCGCCCAACCTGACCGTAGCCACCAACGATTAGAACTCTGCCACTGCTTGATAGGGGTGTCATGGTTTCAGATTTCATTTAATTTTCGAGCATAACATTTGGTTCTTGACGCATAACGCCGCGCCTGTGTTTTATACACATCATTTAAGTCCATTTAAAGCCTCCGCTGCCTCCATATAATGGAGAAGTTTAGTGTACCCCTGCCAAACGGTTTTAACTCCAGGCTCACCATCGCCGCTCCGCCCCAGAAAGCCTCCAAGTCCTGCCAGCATACGAGTTATATCTCTCATACTTGGAGCTTCACTTGGTGGGGAGGTTTTAGCCTGCATTATCCATATCATACGCCACTCTTTTTCAGAGTAGACTTTCGTACACGATGTATCAGGAAGCGTTCGTGCTCGTGTTGTCATGGAGTGTAGACGCCACCCAATAATCATATAGATTGCAATACAGTTCAGCATTCGCTGCTCGGTTCTAAAGCGATTACTTTCTATCTGGCATCCGCCTTTCACCACTCTAAAATAGGTTTCAATTTCCCATCGACTTCGATACCACTCAATGATAATCCTTGCTTGCTTAAAGTCCTCAACTGCAAGATCGGTCAGCAGCATCCATTCAATACCTTTCTTGCCTTCTGGTGGGCCTAATTCCTTAGCAAAAACTGCGTAGATAGAAAGAGGTCGTTTTGATTTTCCTTTTCCCTGCAATCTTACTTCTGCAATGGATACACTGACCTTAGCTTCCCTTTCTGGCTCTCCATTTCTTTTGGGGATACCTACTGTGTATTTTCCGATGGACTTCTGTTTGGTCAAATAGTCCCAAAGTAAAGTCGTATCTTCTCCTTCGATCTCTAAACTACGATTAGCCTTGGCTCGAACAATATAGCTTGCACGCCGATGTTCATTTTGATCTTCAGCTAATTGAAACCACTCATGAATATCCCCCTCTCTATCCGCGATGCTCACAATCGTGGTTTCAGGACAGTGCTCTTGTATCTCACAAGCTGATTCATAATGGTCTAGCCAACGTCGACTCTCTTTATCTTGTATCGACTTGGTATATCGAGAATTAGCACTAGATTCTTTATCTCGCTGCCACATGCTACCCTCAATAATACCCAGATTATCTCTGGATGGTGTTATAGCGATAGACGTATGTAGGAGCTGCTGATTAGTCTCTTTGCGTCGGAGTGTTCCCATTTCTTTGCTTTCTAAATCGGTAGCAAAATTTAGGAAAGTGGTATCCTGAGGGATAAGAACAACTGGTTGAACCTTGATTCTTTCAAGAGTGGCTGATTTATGGCCACTCATAATGGAGTCAAAGCTGACTTTATCATTTTCGATAAATCGATAGGCTGCAAAGGTTTCTGCCCAAGACTTGTTTGCACAGGGAATACTGCTCTTTGGGTCGGAACTTAAATTACTGAGAATATTGGACAACCGCTTATTCAATCGTGTATCACCCATAACCTGATTTTTCACTTCGTCCCTGACCCAGTCCTGCATAATTATCCAGCCAAATCTGTAGCTCCTATACCGCACAAACTGTAACTCATTGATTTTTATAATAAAACTGAAAAAACTTGTGTGTAAAACTTAGCGCCGCGCTCTGCGGAAATTTAGGAGCGCCAGCGAATAAATTTTCCGTAGCAGCGCCTTGTTAGCAATATTATTTTCTGCGCATGAGTTCGTTAGGTAGGTGATATAAGGTTGACTTAGCAATTTTGCCGCTGTAGCCATGCCCAAGCAAAGCACTTTTATAGGCCTCGTAAAGAGGCTCGTCAATTCTTGGATCAAACACAACCTCTTCAAAAAGAGAACTTGGATTAACTGCATGCTTATAGATTTCACCTTTACCATTAGTGTGGACAAGACGTACTTCCTTTTCATGACTAAACTCTTTTCTCTTATACAACAATGACTCAGCTACATCTTTATCAGAGGTATATGCATCAAGACTATCTATCTTATTTAGCAAGTCACCTTGATTTAAATATTGAACCTTACCAATGTATGCGTTCGAATTGTTAGAACTATCGTTTATTGCATTCAGTAGAAGTCTTGGGGTTGTTTTTACTTTTGCTCCATTCTTATCGTTGGAGTAAATCCTCCACATCGCATCTGTTTCCCTGTGCATAGTCCAACATTGACCATAAACTTTACTACTACTTGGGATTAAGTGACCGCCTTTTTCAATGTGCTTTATTTCGAACTTTGTTCTATGTTTGAGCAACAAGTTTTCAAATGGATCATCCCATTTGTGTGGCGGCACTAGAACGTTCTGCTTGCTCACAATGCTTTCGAGCAACCTATTTACTGGCATTATTCGATAGATTGGCTTGTCTAGTTCATTCTGGTTTAGATTGATAAAGCACTCTGCTATCACTTAATTATTTCCTGACTTTAATCCTGAATTGCTAACAGTTAATTCAAAAGAATCTTCTTTATATCACCCTGCTCTATATTTCTAAGCCCCATTTCCTTCGAAGATGAAAAAAATTCAGCAAATCAATAAGCTATCTGCACTTGGCGCAAATGTACAAAAAAAGATATAAAGCAGCGTCTTTATAATTCTGTATTTTCTCTGCTTTATATCACTTTTGGAACCCTTTAAGTATCAATGGGTTACAGAGTTTCATCTAGAAATAGGAGCATCTGCTGCTGATCTTTGTTATAAAATGCACGACTGTACATTTTTCGACCACCCTTAATACACCTAAAGGTCTTAATCCAATAACTCGACTTTTTGGGCTACCCATCCACCAGCACCCGCCAAACCACCCCATCATCCGAAAGCCGCTTGCGTACTAAATACGCCACACCACCAAGGGTAATCACCGCCTCTGAGTTGTAAGCCCCTACTTCGCTCACCAACAGACTCAACTCGATACGCGGTACCCGCACTCGCTCATCATCTTCGAACTCGTCGATCTCTTGATCTTTAATCACCCGGCAATCAATAGGTTCAGCACCGCTACCGTCTGTATAGGTAGCGGGCTTGCCCCATTTTCGAAACGCGCGCTCCGCGGCTCTTTGGTCCAGATCCATGGATCACCTAGGCCTTCACAGTGCCCGGAACACCGGTAAACTTGACCGCTAAGCTAGCAATGCCATTACCGGCTGCCTCTGCGGCAAAGACGGTGGGGCCGGTAATATCGCCGGTTGCGGCTGCTGCGGCACTGCTATCAAAGGCTGCTACGGATGCATCCCAGGTGAGGGTTTCCCCCTGACTGATCTCTGCGGCGGATACCTTGGGTACACTAAATACACCTTCAATAGCGATCACACCGGACTCACCCACGGCGATATCATCCATCGCCACACCCAGCACTGCGCCTACTGCTATCACCTGGCCAGAGGTAATTAGCGAGCTTGTGTTGTTGGTGAAATCCAGCATGCGGCCGTCTTGTACAAAATTAGTAGCCATTCTCTTTCTCTCAATTGAGTAAATTACTAAAAGCAAAAAGGCCGCGATGTGCGGCCCTTTTCGGATTCTTTAAGGTTTGGTTCGGTTTGAGCTGGGTATTAGGTCTTGGGCGTTTTCACCATGCCTTTTGCGTCCCAGGCTTTTGCAGCGGCATCGAGGCGCACTTTGAACTCCACCCCGTCGATATTCCAGCCGTTTTGCTGCTCCAGTACTGGGGCTTGCTGGCCATCCAGATAGAGCACTTCTATGGTGTCGTGCGCTACCGGGTCGGCATTGAGGTACCAACCATTGTGCCCGCTGAGGCGACCATCGGAGATCACGCTGGCAATATTGCGCACACTGTTGGGCACAGTGTTGGATTTCTCAGAAGCACCCACTTCAAACTCTGACTCCAACGCAACCTTTGCGGCACCCTCATCGGCAATATCACACAGCAGGAATTTGGGGCGGATATTTAGGAAAGCGGTACCGTCCTTCTGTTTACCCATCAAGACCCGTGCGGCATCGATACTAGCTGTATTGATACCTGCCTTAGTAGCTAGGTTGCCATGGTCGGTATGGAATAAGGCCTTGCCATCGGCCATATTGGGATTGTTGATCAGAATACTGAACACCAGATCCCCCACTGTGCGAATAGCAGCGAGCCCCATCTTTTGTGGGATTCGGGTGAAGGCCCCCAGGTCGTCATTGATAATTGCCTGGCGGTTTATAGAGAACATTTCCCCGTAAGTGGCCAGCGCGGCAGTTTCGGCGCGCTCTCCAATACTCACGTATTTAAATTCTGCCCCAGGTGCCACTTGGCGTAGTGAGGGGAAGGTACCAAGATCCGTGCGAGTGGCTATCTTGAAATCGCTTAAGTTTCCAATGGCGGTAAACTGCGGAAACACCTCTGCCGCTTCAGAGTAACCCTTCAGCATGGATTTATTAGCAATATTGCCGAGGACGGTAGCGAAGTCACCAGAGCTATGGGTAAACGCTGAGGCAACCACGCCCATTTTATCCAGGCCCGCTAAATTCTGTCCGTGGGCGTGCATAAACATACGGGCAATTTCCAGCATGGTATAGCCGGCCATGCTATTACCATCTGTGCGTTTCTCACCAAAGGCACGCATGGCAATGGCATTCTCAGCGTCTGCCTTGATGCGCTTAATGCCCTCACCTTCCTGCACTACTACGCTGTAGCTTTGCACTGGGGTTGGGGTTTGATTACCCAGGGCTGTGAGCAGTTTATCTTTGGCCTTTTCAGCGGTGCAGTCCATATCATCCAAGCAGGATTGCATCACGGTGCTGTGTGCTTCGAAGCCCTTGAATACGGCTTTGATAGTGTCTTTGCGTTTTTTCTCATCCGCTGCAAATTGTGCTCTGGCATCGGCAGCAATCTGCGCTTTCATTTCTGGGGTAACCTCAGTCGCAGCGGTTGCAGCTGGCGTGGTGGAGGTAGGTGTAGTCATGGCTTGCGCCTCCTGGCTATGGGTTTGGTTTAGGTTGCCTGCAACCGCAGACGGGAATCTAAATTCAGTGGGCCCCTGCATTACCAGTGCACTAATGGCTTGAGGGGTGTTTTTGAACTGGTTTAAGTGATCAGCACTGAAGCTTGCGGCCATTTCCATTGCTGCTGTCGTGTCAGTGGCAAAACCCGCTTCCACGGCTTCGGCGCCGGTATACCAAGTCTCGTCATCCATGACTTGGCTGACTTCCTCATCCGACATGCCGGTGCGGGAGGAATACAAACCAATCATGGTGGTTTTGACTTTTGCCAGCAGGCTCTTGGTTTTTTCCAGGGCGCGCTCATCGCCTCGCACACCGGCACTAGGGTTGTGCACCATGTAATAGGCATTCTCAGCGATATGAACCGTGTCCCCGGCGAGAGCGATCACACTGCCCATACTGGCTGCGATACCTTCAATCCAGGTTTCCACTTCGGCTTTGTGGTCTTTGAGCAGGTTGTAAATAGCGGTGCCGTCGAACACATCACCACCGGGGCAGTTAATATGCAGATTGATCTTGCTGACATTGCCTAGCGCTTTAAGATCGCGGGCAAAGTCTTTTGCAGTTACGCCCCAATAACCGATGGTGTCGTACAAATAGATATCGGCTTCAGTGTTATTTGCGGCAGCGGTAATGCTGTACCAAGATTTTTTGGGCATAGCAGTTTCCTATTTAGAGTCGGAGTCGGACTCAGTTTTTTCTGCGGGGACCGCAGCGCGTTTGATTGGGGTTGTGATGTCGTTTTCTTTCAGCTTTCTCTGCCAGGCAGCGGTTTGCTTAATGACATCGTCCGGCTTTTTGCCACGGCGGCGAATGGTTTGCTGCGGGCTGACCAGAACATTTTCCAGCAGGGTTTCATCGGCGCTGGCTTCGTGGGCCGGGTTAATCCAGGGCATCACCGGGGTAATAAAATCGACATGCATCAGGGTTGCCGGGTCGACTTCAGACGGCACTTGGAAGGCATCGGCCAGTAGCCCCATTTGCACCCAGCGCCGAGTGACCGGCTCCACAATCTCCTCGCAGAATTCCAGACTGAGGGTTTCGTAGTTTGTCCATTGCTCTACCAGTTCCTGGCGCTGCGCACTATAAGTACCGTTGTAGTTTTTGCTGATACTGCTAAAGCTGGCCATGGTGCCGGCGGCAGTCATACGGTGCATGGTTTCCAAAAATGGGGTTAGTAAACCACTGGGGCGATTACTTTGAATGGTGCCGACAGATTCCCCAGGCCGTAGATCGTCATAGATAGCACCAGCGCGGATAGCCAAGGTGCGATTTCCTTCATCGTCTCTGTCATCTGGCTTGTAATCTTCAGGGCCACCTTTTTGAATAAATCCAACCATAGCCGAGGCGATCTTAGCGGCGACGCGCTCGTTTTCTTCATAGTCTTTAATATCGTTAAGGCGATTCATCACCGCAGCAAAGATGGAAACCCCTCGGGTTTGATGTAGCCTGCGTACAAACTTAAGGTGCTCAATATTTTTGGCACTATGGAACCTGCGCTTCATACGCCAGTTCAAAGAGGCACCGGGGTGCTCGTCGTACAACCAAAACCCAGCGGGCTCGCCCCAGGCAGACTTTTGTATACCCTGAACAATACGCTTACTGGGGTCGCTGTAACCAACCGGTAAGAAATCCGGCTCCAGGCACTCGATGGTGTAAGGCACATTGGTGCGGTGCTTTAAGCCAGGTACTGTGCCCTGCAGGTGCCTAAGTAGGGTTTCCCCGTCCCTCAGCCAGGTATTACATAAAAGCCGTTGAGATTTTCCCCAGCTGAACTGCCGGGTACATTCCGGGCGTCGCGCCCATTCTTTATGGGCATCATTCATTTGGCTGGCTAGACCGTCATGGATATCGCCTTCCCAGGTTTTGGGTTGGAATTCCACATCGATACCGCGTGGGCCGACGATGTTGTTTACCAGAGTGGTGAGAATGCCACAGGCAAAATCATGGTTTTGTTCAAGGTGCCTGGCTTGACCTCTTAGGGCTTCCAGATCCCCCTCTACCACTAGATCCCCGCTGCGATTATCACCGGGGTTTTTTCTTGTACGACTGGGCCGCGTGGCCTCGTAGGCTGCGACCACTTCTAATGCCCGGCGCGCCTGCACACGGCGCAAGGCAGCCTCGGGTGCAAAAAACCCGATAACAGAATCTAGTTTGTTCATTAGTAGAAATTCGCGTAGGCGGGCCCGCAGCGTTTACCTGCAGCCTTCAGTTTTTCTTGATATGCGCGGCGCTCCCACTCCTGACGGCCTGCGCGGATTTCCTGCAGGTTCTCCGCAGTAAATTGCCGGCCATTGATCACCGTGGTTTTACCAGCGAGCACGTCTATCTCGGCATCAATATAGAGGCCGACCATCTCTTGTGCAGTTTTAGACATTTAACTATCCAGTAAGGAGCCAACAGGCTGTGCTGGCCGGGGTGGTTTTCTAGCAGATTGCTTGGATGCTGGGGGTTGGTCAGGTTCACTAAACAACGTGCGCTGGCCTAGACGTGCCTCAAGAATTGACCATTTTTTCTCAGTCTTTTTTTGCACCTCCATGGCATAGGCCGCGTGTAGGGCATAGACCTCAGTATCTAGCCCTTCATTACTCTTTCCAGGTCTTTTCTGCCAAACTTCCCTTCCTGAATATTTTTTGCTTGGAGCTTTTACTTCAGCGGTGACCTGCTCCCAGTAATCCTGACGCACATGCTTGCAGCTATGCATATAGGCGCTGGTGCCTAACAATCGCCTGGCAATAAGATCCTTGGCCTTGTGGGTGCCCACCATGTACACCTTCACTTGATGGCGATCTGCTTTAGTAGTGCGTGTTGGGTTACTAACCTCTGCTTTCCTTGGATGTGAAAATATTTCTTTGCTGCCAAAGTCTCTACTATCGCCCTTAATTGCCATCACTAGGACGCGGCGATATTTTTTTTCTCTAGTTCTTACCCATTCATACACCGCGCCGCTGGTAGTACCATCAGAGGAATCGATACTGACTGCAGATGCGTAAATCTCACCAAAGCGCTCATGCTTGAAGCCTTGGAAAACTAACTTGTCCAAGGCATCCCAGCAGCTATCGCGCTTATCTACCGTGTCGCCATCGATTTCGCCCCAGTACATTTGCCAGCTTTCTTCATTGCGACCAAATGCGCGGATGGTGATGGCAAGCCGGTCATGCTGAACATCAATACCGACAGTAACCAGCAACCCACCAGCCGGACAAAATAGCTCTGGATAGTCTTCCGCCGTTTCTTGCAGTTTTTCATGATCCAGCAACCGGTTGGCCGCATATTTATAGGGCCTGCCTAACTTGTTGTTTTGGAATACGATGCGCGCAGATTCATCGCCGCTTTTGGCTTCGTGTTCGGCTTCCAAGAAATCCCTGACGACCTCCGCCAAGCCAGTACCAGGGATACACACATAAAGCTCTGATAGCTCCATAAAGGTTTCTATCGGTTCGATTTCATCCTCTGCAAAGTCCTCGCCGCATTGGGTTTTGACCCAGCCGGCAAAGTCATCCCCATTTTCCCGCGCGGTTTTACAGGTCTGTAGAATATTGGCCTGGCGGCGGTAGTCATCCCAAGCACTGCCACATTTAGGACAGGTATAAACGGCGGTTTCTGGCTGATTCAGGCCGAATACTGGGTGCGGTGTGCCGCCCTCTTTCTCCAACCAACTGACGTTTTCCCAGTCCAGCACATGGGACTCACCGCAGTCGTGACAGGTAACCGGTAGCACACGCATGGTGCCGAGCTTGGTGTAGTGCTCCACTTGGGAAAGATCAGCAACCGCCGGCGTGCCACCAATAATCAATTTCTTATTGCGCATCCGTTTTAGACGTTCACGCAGATGGCGAATGGAATCGCCCTGATCACCGACGTCTTTGTTGGTATCGTCTGGCTCCTCCACATAGCCACGCTTGGCAGTGGTGGATTTAACATTAGAGACGGAATTAGAACCGACAGTACGCACTTCCCCGCCAGGGAATACTTTTCTGGTAGATCTGTTGCCTAGCTTGCGACTGGTAGAGACATCAATCACACGCGCTACATTCGGCGAGCCCTCAACAATCTTCACGAACTTTTCGTCCATGAAGTTCTGGCCTTTAGAGTCCTTTGGAAAGAGCATCAACACCCGCGCGGGATCAGTCACAGCCACCTTACAGATATCTGCCGCAAGCAATACCGTCCAGCCGATCTGCGCCGCTTTTTGCATTACGACCATCCAAGAGACTTGGCTATCAAGCGCGTGCATTACGCCCCAGAAATAGGGCACAAAATCTACTCGGTAATAGCCTGCGTTATCGCTATCTTCGGATGGCAGTTTGATATTTTCTGGCAACCACTCAATCAGAGGAATTTTAGGCTGCGGTATCCAGGTCTGGCGTACTTCCTTCACCAGCCTCTGTAAATTCAATCTCGTAACCGCCAATAGTTTTGAGGGCAGCTTCAATGTTTGACTGTAGGGGTTCTCTGTTGACGGTAATGGCATACTGACTTTCGATAGCAATAATGATGCTCTCTACCGCTCCTATAAATTCATTCTTTCCAACGGTGGACCACTCCACCATCGCTTTGCGTACAGATTCAATATCCAGAATTAATTGATCCTGCTTGTACAGCTCGCGCATTTTTAATTGGGCATTCGCCTCAGATTCAACCGCCTGCGCCATATCGCGACGGTTTCGGGCCTCATTCGCCTGGCGGCCTGCAGCCTCAGTTCGCAGTCGCTCGCAGTATTCATGAAGCCAAACTTTGTAACTGGCACCTACGGTAAAAACCTCTGCCTTGTAGTGTTTGGCAATAGCAGGTTGAGAGGCACCAACCAGGCGAGCAAAACCAGACTGAGTGGCCTGATCATCAAGTGATAGGTTGTCAGCCAAGGTATAACCCCCTAGGAAATTTCAGATATCTGTTAAAAGAACACGGTCCGAATTACCCGTGTGTTGGCCCCCTCAGGAGGACCCGTTCAACGTCTCTTTGCAGTCGCAATCGCATGGTCCATGGCCTTATCCAATTCAATCGGCAGGTGACGCAGCGCTATGCCTTCAGCAATTCGGATAAATGGGAAACGCTTGCGGTAGTCTGGCTTGCCTTTGAGGAAAATCAGGATAGGTTTAACCGTGGGCCGGCGTTTACCGCCTGCCCTCTTCCATACCCCTAAGACACCATTAACTTTGCCAACGAAATATTTACCCTTCTTACTCTGCGTACTACCTGCACTGCCAGCAGTGCCAGAGCTGCCCCGTAATTCAGCCAGGATTTTTTTATAGGTCCCGACTGAGATATTCCCATGCTTGTTTAATCTCGCAGCCGCGCCATGCACCACATACATACCCGCAGGCAGGACACCCATATGCCGAAGAGCTCGCTCAAAGCGCTTGTCGTTCCGGTTCACATCCATGACCGACGGGGCCAGATATTTGCTAGGGGCGGTACCGTTGGAAACCTGATCACGGATAAAGACTTTGGCAATGCCAGAGCGCTTCGTGGCTTTCTTTACCAATACAGAGTTCAGCGTTAACTTTGCCGGGTTTGTAAATACACGCCCCATCGCTGAGCGCTCTTCTCCACGTATACGAAAGGCCACGTTATTTAAGGCAACCGAACTGGCATAAGGTAATTGCTTTTTTAATTCAGCAGATGCTCGATCAAACTTTGAAGTATCCAGCTTTACACTAACGTCCATCGTCCCCGCCCTGCTGCTCCTGCAGCTTCAAGCGCTTGTGGTTGTAATACCAATTAACCATTAAACCGGCCGCAGCTATCAGCACACCAGCAAGGCCAAGCCAGTTGTTTGCAAGCCAACCCGCGAAAGTTCCAGCACCAATAGCAGTCATATAGCCAGCCTTATCCGCTATTTCTCTGAGGGCATCCTGAAGTGTCATGACTGCTTCCAGGCAATAGTTGCCTTCTCAACGCTGCGCCCCACGACATAACCACCGAGGCCGATTTTTACGATCTCCAGTAATGCCAGCGTCTGGTTCTCGCTGAGGTTTGGCGCTGTCCACCCCAACCAATGAAAAACGATCAGCCCCACGAACGTGAGCATTGTTACTGGCCGCCAGTTTCTTTGTAGCCATGATTCTCCCCCTGCTTCAGCAGTGATTACCTGAGATGCCGCTTTCAGCTCCTCCAGGTCCATTGAGATTAACTTTGAATCCACCTGCGCCTTTAGGCGATTGGCTTCTGTCTTATCCGGGAACGCCTTATCTATGACCTTGCCGAGCAAGTTGGATATAGCTGAAATCATTAGTAGCTCCACACCGTAGGGCGCGCACGCTCGCCAGGAATAGAATCAAGATCATCCAAGTGGATAAACCGCCTTTTGATCGGCCCTTTCTGTTTCACCCCTATACCGGTGAAACCCTCCTCTAAGGCAATTTTCATAAGCTTGTGCGCCCCGCTCACAGCCACAGAAACATCAACGGCCTGCCCGGTGGTATGGGTCATGGTCGCATTTAATCTGGCGTTATGAGCTGGGCAACGGTAGCCGGAATTAATAATCATCGGCTTGCCATATCGCTCCCTAACTCGAATTAACCGTCTAAGCGTTTCATCTTTAAAATGATTTTTGCCACAACAACGACAGGCCAATTCCGACTCTATGAAATAGTCGTTCTGGAACATAAAGCCTCAACATTTAAGCAAAAAAAAGGCGCCCGAAATGAGCGCCGTTAAGTACAGGTGAGATTGAACAATGAAAATAAAACCTCAGAAACGAAAAAACCCGGCTGGGGGAGCCGGGTTTCTTCTTACCCACCTATGGCAGGTTGCCTACATTTAATATTTTATTATCGCGAATGTAAACCCCCAACTTAGAAATAATTACGCCACTCTTGGCCCACGAGCACCAAACAGCTCAACATCAAGCAAAACGTGTGCGGCATCTAGGTGGCGATAATAAGTTGATACTGAAACTCCAGCTGCGCGCGCCTTACCTCTTGCCGAAAGACCTTCACGTAAATACTGCACCTTCACCACCTGACGCAGAACTTCAGGTAATTTACGCACAGCCTCTTCGACCTGCATAGGCTCTTCATCAATCAGGATTGAGGAGCCCTTGCCACCAGACTCACTGGAAATACCATTTTCCATAATCGCCGCAAGTGGTGATTTATATTGTCTGGTCATGTTTCCAATCACTTGAGCCGCCCAATCAAGCAAACGCTCTTCGACTCGATCAATCATTTGCCACTTCCTCGGGGAGATCAACATCAGAGGATTCTAAGTCAACCATCAAGTTCTGAATCTGCTTGAATAATCCAGCCCTGCACTCTAAACCACTTTCACGGGCAGCAGCCTGGTCTCTCGCATCCTTACAATCGAGGCTAATGGTTCTAGAAGTATGTGTTCCAATACGGAGAGTCACGTCAAAAGTATGGTCATTCTCAGAGACAATGACCTCTGGAAAGCCATGAATACGTCTCCAGCCATTCACCTTGTAATCATGAATCAAAATGTCAGCGATCAACGTTGCAACCTGAATCCGTGTAGCTTCATCACCTACGTAGCGCATTTCCATCTCCTTACTGGTTATGACACTTTCAAAATAAGCGTCACAAATTGAGTCACAAAAAAAATCTTTATTAATCAGTTAGTTATTTATTTTTATGACACTATGACACTTATGACACTAAAAAAAGAGGTGCATACACGTACGTATGTGCGCGCGCACGCGTAAGGGTATTTACAGAAAAAGCGTCATAAGTGTCACAAGCCCCGTATTTACTGGGTTTCCTAGTGTCATACTATGTGTCATAAGAAGTGTCATAGTGTCACAAAACCGTTCACTATTTAATCACTCGCTAGAACTGGCAACGGTCGCCATCCGAAACTCTCGGCACGACTCCCCCAAGCGTTCAGCAAAATGCCTATCGTATTTGAAGTTCATATCATCCTCAGTAACATAGATTCGCTTTGTAATATGGGAACTCAAAACCTCAGGGTATTTAATATTGTGCCTAACCTGAAGCATCACACGTTTTAATTCAGCACCAAAGTAACGTTCAGTGCGCTTGAACTCTCCCGAACGCTCACACCATCGCTGAAATTCTTTAAATAAATCCCCAGCCACAGCCGACTTATAAGGGATATCTAATTCTCCTTGCTTCCAGAGCTTATGAAAATAGGCTGGCGAGGGCAAGCTAGCATCAATAAGCTCTTCTTTCTCTTGGTTTACTGGTGGCTTTGTATGCGCAGAGAAATCACCCATATCAAGGTTTAATAAATGGTGATAAAAACACTCCACCCCACCATTTGCAATTTCATCAAAGAGATCAACAAAGTATTGCTTCTCAGGCACCTTGTCCACATAAAGCACCAGGTATCGGCGATCACCCATATCTAACTCAAGAGGAACCGTAGAGTTGGAGAGAAACACAAAATTCATGTGGTTCGACTCTTCCCGCTCAGGCAGCATCTTTTCATTAATCATATGAGTGCTACCCGTTACCGTTTGCTTGAGTACGCCTTTATGATGATTTCTCTCAGAGCGACTCACCACTTCCTCTGCCAATGCAAAGAGCCTACGGGATTTCCACCCTGTGAACTGGCTTTCCAATTGTGCCTGACCAATAGTCACTGAGTACTCGCCATATATTTTCTTAACAACCTCCTCCCAGACTATCGACTTACCCGGCCCCTCACTTCCGTACATAATCACTGAGCTCGCCATCTTGGCCCCAGGATTTTGAAGAGGATAGGCAATCCAACGCATTAACCAATCGAACTCCGCATCACGCAAACCGCATAGCCGATATATATGATGAAGAATACGAGCACATCCACTCCTCCCACGAGAGTCAGGGGTCATATTGAAGCCGGTATACAGGTTTACATACTTATGCCCCATATCCTTATCAGGCGAGAAAACAATATCCTTAACCCACCTCCTATCAGAAGACTCATCCCAAAGTTTATACCGCTCCCTCCCCACCCCATGGCGCAAGTGCGAGAGCTCAATCTGCTTCTGGTTAATATTGTCCCAGGCATGACGAGTTCCCCACACATACCAAAAATGATCAATTAGCGTCTTATATGAATATCGGCCAAACTCATCCAATAGCTTATTGGAATCGCTCCCAGGCTCAGAGGGCGCGGGAGATACAGAATGATCTGAATATTCAGGGGGAATTTCACCAATAGGAGGAGGATCACTAATAGTCGGAGCTCCTGCTGAAATCTCAGGAGACACCTCATCAGATGGGCGCGGGAAGAACACTACATTCGCCATAAAAGCATCCCACTGCCGACGCACCTCCCCTAATCCATAGCGGCAATGGATGTCATTAAAATCAAATCCCTCTGGCTTTTTCTTACTCACGCAGCTTTCTCCTCCATCTCATCTTTTAATGAGGGAATCCACACAGAAGAGACACCAACGGATCTAGCTGCCGCTCTCGCTTTCTCTACACCTTCATTAACATCCAGGTGCAGATCATTATCAGCAGCAAAAACCAAATGCTGATCAGGGAATCTTTCACGAATCTGCGCGGCGACCGGTAGTAAATTTCCGCTATCGAAACAGATCAAGACCGAACACCCAGTAGCCTCAAATGCGCTAGCACCTGTCGAAAATCCTTCGGATAATATCAATGGCTTACGTGGGTCCAATTTACCAAGGAGAAGAAACAACCCAGATTTTCGCCCTTCACGTAGAAATAATTTTTTGCCATTTGGCGTGATAGTTTGTAGGTTCCAAATTACACCATCAATATCGGTAACCGGGATCGCAAAGTATCCTTTCTTGAAGTAATTGTATTTGGGACGATCTTCTTTCGGGGTCGCAAAGAACTCAGTTATTTTCTCTCCACCCTTAATCAGCTCTAAATGATCATCTCGCTTCACGAGTATCATTCCCGTGTGAAAAAACCGAACTCCGTGAGAGCCAATTTTCTTTGCCCCTAGATATTTACTACGCCCTACAGGCTTCAGCTCCGACCAAATATCTTGAGCTTGCTTTTTTACGGCCTCATGCCAAGCCGCCGTTTCCGTCTCTTCTCGACGAATATCTTCAGCACGCTGAGCATCGCGCTCTGCCTTTTCCTTCGCCCAGGCCGCTTTCTCTTCTGGCGTAAACTCCCGGTGCTCAAACTGATAGCCACCCTCTTTCGCCTTAGCGAACAATGTACCGATACCAATACCACCCGCAGAACGCTTGAAACTTTTCCAAGTGCTTTTCGCAGCGCCCGGGCAATAGTTGTCAGCTTGCTGGCTCCATTCATCCCAGATATCAAATGCGGAATCACCAAACTCCGCTTTAATCGCCATACCCATCTCAACCCAGCTATCACGCACGGCATAATCGAGAACAAACGTGAGCGCACGGCGCACATCATCCATAGTGCACTGTTCGTACATAAAGAATTCCCCCTAAAACAGAAGCGCCTAAGGCGCAGTGAAGAGAGCCGGTCTTTCCCGGCTGTCAGCGGTCTTTCCCGCTGTCATCAAAGCGGGCCGGATTGGTATCCCTCACCGGCCCTTCCTGTGGGTATCCGTTAGAAACCTGTATAAATACCCATCTACCGCACCTGATTAACGCCCCATCCCATAAACAACAAAATGGCAGGACAATAAAATAGGGACTTGAAAATGATCGTTATTCTGGTTTCACCGACTAACCCGCACCCACTCAGCTTGCCCGCTGGACTTCTGGAAGCTCTCCAGGATCGCTGCCCGCAGGCATCGGCCCAAAAACATCTGGACGCAAGTCATGACGAGTCACTAATCCGCCCGCCACCATCTCTATTGGTATGCATTGGCGAGGCGGCACCGGCCTACGGCCTGTCACCCACTGCGCAACAGCTCCCTGAGAAAGCCCCAAGGCAGTCGCTAGTTTCTGCTGTGTCCCCACAGCTTTAATGGCAAGTTCAATCGGCTTCATACAATAAAAATTAGCATTGACGCTATTATGTGTCAACGTCAACGTCAATGACGATTGTCGAAAAGTAGCAACGCTAATAAGCTCGCGCCTATGAAAAGACGCCCATTAACCGCCCATGAGCAGACCTGTATAGAAAGGCTGAGAAATATATGGGATGAAAAAAAGAAAGAGCTCGGCCTTACACAGGAGAAGGCCGCTGCACTTATTGGCTGGAGTTCCCAAGGTTCCGTGGCCCAATACCTGACCGGCCGGATACCCCTTAACACTGATGCCATCTTGAGGTTTTCCAAGCTGCTCCAAGTTGAGCCTTGGGAAATTGATCCTAACCACGCAATGACCGAGTTCGCCAATATTGGGCAAATCCGCCGTCGAAACCTACTAATACTGGCAGAAGAACATGGTGAAGGAGCCTTGGAACAAGAACTCCAAGATATACTCCCAAGCCTTACCAAGGCCCTCAACGGAGAGCTAGTCATTGGTAATCGGGCCGCTCGCTATATTGAGAGGGAACTGCAATTAGTCCCAGGATCTTTAGATTATCCCGCCACCTCAGAAAAAGACGCCGATGATTGGTCCGAACGGAAGATCCTTCAGCAAATCTCGGCAGGAGAGACGCCGGCATCACCGCCCAATAAAGCGTTCATAGAGCTCGTCCGACTGATTACGGAAAAACTCCAAGAAGGCTCAATAAGCAAAGAAGATATCGAGCTCATCAAAAACACTGTTGAAGCGCTGTCCAAGAAAAAATAAAGCCCGTATTCACGGGCTATGTTCTTATGAGGACATTATTTCCGGTTACCAATTGCAGGTTTCCCTCAGGGGCCTAATTGCATTATCTAGATCTGCAACCCAGCTGATCGTAGCATTCCAATCGAGTGAGATCGCCATCCTTCACCGCCCAGGCCGCTATTCCTTTCTTAAAATCCGCAAACACTGAACCCGCGAGCAACAGCAAACAGACATCTAATAACCACCTCTTTGCAGCCATATCAATGCTCCCTGCATTTTTAGTGTGAGGCGAGCCTTGAGGATACCACCCGCCTCTATCAGACAAGGCACACTCAAATTATTAGCAATGACGTTGACACATTAAAAGCGTCATTGCTAATATTTTACCAACAGCCAATAACCAAGGGCGCTCAAATGCACACCGCAACCAACTTCAGACCACTGGCCCCGCGCCAGGCCGAGGCGCTAACACATCGCGCCAGGGGGCTCTCAAATAGCGAGACAGCCCAGGCAATGAAGTGCTCAGTAGCAAACGTCACCAACCTGCTAGCGGAATGCTTCTACAAACTGCACGCCCGCAACAGCACAGACGCTGTGGCCAAAGCGGTAAAACACGGATTAATTCAATTCGCCCTGATCGCCTCAGTTCTTAACGGCATTGGTTCAGATGCACAGGAACAACTGCGCACCCGTATCCAACGCCGCCCCACAGTTCGAACTATTCGCATCCGCAACAACCGGGAGGGAATCGCATGACCGCTACCGTATTTGTACATCCAACGGCCATGAGCAAAAACGATGTTGATCGCCTCAAGCACCGCATCGATATCGTCAACGCCGGCCACAAAGCGCACATCCGTTTAGTGCAGCCAAAACCCACTTTTTCACGACCAACACAAACCAATAACTGGCCACCCTTTGGAGGTGACGCCGCATGAATAGCATCAAATTTATGCCGGCCTCAGTCGCCGACACAGGGAAAAACCCTAACCAGACGGTAGTCAGCATGGAAGCCATTGTGCTGAAGGGCGAACAACTCCCGGTGGATTTGCCCCTCGGGGATATGACCTGCCGGCGCAATTCGGATGGGGCATTGGATTTTCACGCATGCCTAAACGTCACCTACGACATATTTCCCAGTGTCGTGGGTTCAGGCCTAGCACAGGGCTTCGGGAAAAGCCGCACAGAAGCCATACAAAACGCCCTCAGTAAAAGCCGGGAATCTGCAACTGATTATCTTGCAGCCCTCAATCATCTTGCTCAGCAAATCAATGAAAGCGAGGTCGTATGAGCACTCAAGAATTTTTACCACCGGATTACAGCGCCCCCGCCTTTCTGGAAAAGGGCGTCCAACACATGCGCGACCGTGCCGAGCAACGCGACAGCGAAGACGGCGAGCGCTCCATGGTCAAAACCGTAAACGCATTTAATGCCCTTTACGGACACTGTGTCACCGAGGAGCAAGGCTGGATGTTTATGGCGATCCTCAAACAATCCCGCGCAAGCGTCGGCGTATTTGTAGCTGACGACTATGAAGACGGCGCCGCCTACGTTGCCCTAGCCGGTGAAGCCGCCGCGAAAGCCAGGACCCAGTAGTGAGCGAGTTCTCGCGAATCTTAGACCTCTACGAGGAACTAAGCAGCAAATTGAAACTGCTGGAAAGTGAAAGAGAGGGTATGTGCGAGCAGATCGCCACGCTTTCCGAAAGTATTCAAGGCCAATCTCCAGAACAGAAAAAAAATTCAGGAGGCAATGTGAAAAAAGAAAAGCTACTCACCATTACCCAAGCTGCCCGAGCAGTAAAAATAGGCAGAAACAATCTTCTGAAACTAATGCGTAAAAATGGCTTATTGCACGAACACGAACCTATGCGCAATTCGCCAACGAAATATGCAGTTAGGCAAAGACTTTTAGTTCCCAAAACCTCTGAATTCAACAGGGGGCCTGTGACAGCGCAGTACATCACCGCACTGGTGACAGCCAAAGGCATGGTCTGGATTCGTGACTTGAGCGAAAAAGAAACCTTACCTAAAGCCAGCTAAAAAATTTAACCGCGCCCCAGGCGCATCAGTCAGCTGTAACCGTTAGGGCTGCCGGTATGGAGCCCGATTTTAAATAACTTGGAGCATCCAATGAGCACAAATGTAACCCAGCTTTTCGCGGACTTAGACGGCGGTGTATTTATAGAAAAGCTAGCCCACACTCTCAGTGAAGTCGCCGGCGCCGTTACCGACCATGAGAAGAAGGGCGAAGTATCTATCACCCTGAAAATGTCAAAAATTCAGAATAGTGATCAGGTCCAGATTGAACACACCGTGAAGTTCAAAAAGCCAACTCCACGCGGTTCCATTATCCAAGATGATGCTACCTCTACCCCAATGTATGTCGGCGTAAAAGGAGCCTTGAGCTTCTTCCCTGTGAAACAGCCGCCGCTGTTTGACCAAGAAAGCAACGGCAAGGTGGCCAAGCTGCAAAGCAACGGCTAACACAAACCATCAACCCCTAACCCACCCACAACTCCCAAGAAAAGAAATAAGGATTTATTTATGACCATGGATCAAAGTGCAGTAAAGGAAATCAAGGAGTCACAAACTACCGCCGAATTGGCAGCAGTAATTGACCGAGCTGGACTTTCCACACCAGCAATAGCCGCCCCAGATGGTTTCAAGATATTAAACCTGGAGAAATATCAACAGGGTCGCACACGCTATCGCGGAGAAATGGAAACTACATCCCTTGAAGATTTCGAAAAATACTGTATGGATTTTGGCAATGAGAATGCCAAATGTTTTGTCGACCCCGAAAGCATGACCGCAAAAACCATTTTCAACCTGGGAACCACCCAAGAGCCGGGACACGCCGACTTCTCCGCAAAATTACGCCTGATTAGAACTGCTGAATATAAAACCCTATTGAAACTTAATGGCGATAGATGCTCACAAAAAATCATGGCGGAATTTATGGAGGATTATGCGGAAAATATAATCTGCTATTCAGCCAATGGTGAGGTGATCAACACCAGCAAAGCCATTGCCGCCGTACGTCGACTCACTATCGAATCCTCTCGCAAAGAGGATCACTCCGTTGATGACTTTAAATCTAGCCGTAGCGCCTTGGAGAATATCGAAGCCCGTAGCGAAGAGGGCCTGCCGGCAGGCTTTAAATTTGAGTGTACCCCCTACAACGGCTTGAATTCCCGTAGCTTTGATCTTCGCTTATCCATCCTTACTGGAGGAGAAGCCCCACGCCTTACCGCCCGCATCAAACGCCTAGAAGCCATACAGGAAGCCATGGGCCGAGAACTAGAGATGCACCTCAGCTCAGTGCTAGTTCAGTCTCAAATGAAAACCTACATCGGCGAATTCGCCGCGTAATCAAGGGTCGACATACAGCTATAACCGGGCCGCAGGTACTGGGCCCTAATACAGGACCAAGATCCAATGAAACCATACGCCCTATTTTACGGCACTTACACCCTTGAGATGGGTGGCGTAATAGATTTTAAGCAGTCATACCACACAGAAAAAGAAGCCTTTGAAGAGGCAACACAAATTGCCAAAAACGATATTTTCACTAGATGGGTACAGATATTCGACAAGAAAACAGACACCGTAAAGATTTTCAGCGTAGTGGATGGAAAGTTGAAAGAACGGAAAGATAAGACTTGCCCTGCAGGGTTATTCGAAACCGCTCAACCAAAAACCTGCTGAAAATTAAATACTGACCCAAGCCCGCCCAGTGCGGGCTAAGTGGGTAGAAAAGCATAGTGAGAGTATCTAGCAATGAACACCACTGAATTCAACAGCAAATACCCACCTGGCACCTCCGTAATTTATGTTGATGATTTTGGCAAAGAAACACGTACACATACTCGATCAATTGCTTGGGATGTATGCGGCACCCCGGTTGTAAAAATTGAAGACAAAGCTGGTGGAGTTGCGCTTGAAAGAATAAAAATCCAAGCGCGACAATTAGCAGAGGGAAGCTCCAGTGGCCAAGCGTAAACCCCGCAAACCCATGAGCAAGCAGGCCCAACACGCCCGCCTGGTAAACCGCTGGCTGCCCGGCTTGGTCCTCACCGCCCGCAGCAGCACCGGCCTAGATACGGATGGCGACCCCATCCTAGCTATTAGCCATCGACGCCAAGGCGGCGCCGTTGGTGATATAGCCCGAGCCAAGCTGCAGCACGAAATCCTCAGCTGGCAACACCACTGGCAGGTGACGGTATTTGTCGAGTGCGAAACCCCAGAGGGCGATTTCTATAAAGACTCCACCGAGTTCGAGTCCTACGGCGTTCGCCTGAATGACCTGGCCGAATTAGTGCGCCCGGAACTGGACACCATTAAAAACAAAGCCAATCCCAACCACTACAAAGACCACGGATGGCAGGCAGAGATTCTGCCCAATCGTAAACAGGAAAAAGGGAGAGCAGCTTAAAGATGAATATTAAACGCTTAAACCTCCCTAAAGATGCAAAGCCATGGCGAGAAAAATCTTGCTGCCGAATCATCCGCACTGAAGGGAAGCACAAGTTTAAACATCGCAATATCCGCTGTGGCCGTATGGCTCGATTCAAAGTGAACGGAATCGCGCTTTGCACACAACATGCAGGCGAAGCATCACTTTATTACTTGTTGAACAACCAACAAGATAAAGGGTATGCAGCATGAAACTATGGCAATCCCTCACCGGCATCGCCGCCCTAATCTTCTGCGGCACCAGCTTGGCCTTTACCGTGCAGCTATGGGTATCCATGCCCACAGGTTTAGGCGGGCAGCTGGTGGCTGGTGCCACTGCGGTGGCCCTGGAACTGTGCAAATTCAGCTTCGCCCCGCTGGGCCTCTGGTTATGCAGCCAAGGGCAAAAGAGCGGCTATGCCTTGCTTTGTCTCTGGCCCCTGCTGGTAGTGATCAGCATTGTCGCCACCGTTGGATTCCTAGCCACCCACAGCGAAGAGCAGCAACAACGCAGCGCCCGCAACAGCCAGGAATACCGAGCGTTGCAACAGCAGCTCAACAGCCTGCAACAACAGATAAACACCCTAAACGGCTTGATCAACACCGATGCCAATAACGGCTACCGCCAGCGCGCCCTTAATACCGCAGCGCAGTTATTCACACTGGAGACTGAGCGCACCCAGCTGATAGAGAAGTTATCCACCATCGGCCAAACCGCCAACACACACAGCGCCTTTAACAGTCTCGCCAACACCCTAAACACAGACCCCGCGCGGCTTCAGCATATCGGCTACCTCGCCCTGGCGATCATCACCGACATAGTGGGACTGGTCGCGTTACTCGCGTTTAACGCCGCTGCAACGGTTGGTAAACGTGTTTTACAACCGTTTCAGCAGCCCGAAACAGCTGAACAACAGCCAGAACACACCAGCCACCTGAGCGAAGAACAGCAGCTACTAGCCCAGCGCATCCGCACCGGTGAATTCGGCAACCGCCCAGTGTTGCGCAACATCAGCAACAGCATCACCGGCGGATACAGAACCGTTAAACCCGTTTTCGACGCCCTGCAACAGACAGGCGCACTTGAGCGGAAAGGCCAGGGCTTTGCCTTGGCTCAAAACTAAGTAAGGAGAACCCATGAAAAAAGAGGCCGCGAGACTAAAAAACGGTTTTCCACCCAGCGAGGCAAAGCAGTTACCATGGCTCACCGACGCTCAGCTTGAAGAACTGACTAAAAAGAAACGTGCAAAGAGCCAAGCTGAAGAACTCAAGAAAGCTGAAATTCCATTCAGGATGATTGGGGGCCGCCCTGTTGTTCTTATTCAGAGTCTAGCCCCTATGAATCAATCAGATTTCCCGCGCCCAACGGTTAAAAGGTTATGAGAAAGGATAGTCAGGGACGACCCTTGCCCCCTCGAATGCACCAAAAGCATGGTCGCTACTATTACGTCCAAAAAAATAAATGGCGACCTTTAGCCAAGGAGTACCATAAGTCTTTGGCCATGGTTGCCGCCATTGAGGCACCAACACCACAATGGAGTGAGTTGGTTAGCCAAGTGTACGAACGATATGAACGCAGGCATGCAGACGGGAAGCTAGCACTCAACACACTCAAGCAATACCAGAGCATGCGTCCTCGCATTGAGTATGGATTTTCAGACTTCACGCCCGACATTGTCCGCACCAGTGATATAACTCAGTTCCTCGATCTATATGAAGATACACCCAATATTGCCAACCGAATGCTAACGGTGGTCAAGGCAATTTTTGAGCGAGCTGTTCGGCAAGGTATTGCCGACATCAACCCGGCCTTTGGTATCAAACGATTTGAAGAGAAGAAGCGAGACCGCTATCTCACTGATGGTGAATTTAGGGCTATTCGCTCGAAGGCCAACCCAACCATCAAGTTGGTGATGGACATGTGCTACCTGACAGCGCAGCGCATATCAGATGTACTGGCAATCCAACACAGCGACATCAGTAAAGATGGCATTAAGTTCCAGCAAGAGAAGACCGGGAAAAGATTACTAGTGCAGATGGAGCCTGAGCTAGAACGGATAATTACTGAGGCCAAGCAGCTGCATAAAGTGATGTGCCTCTTCCTTTTTCACCCTAGAGGCAAGAACACCCGATACAGCTATCGAGGTATTAGAGATGCCTACGAGAGAGCCCGCGTTAAAGCCGGGGTCGAGGATACAACCATTCATGATATCCGGGCTAAATCACTGACAGATGCAAAGCGTTCCGGCATCGACGCCCAGGTCCTAGCGGGACACGTAAGTCCAGCTATGACAGAGCGCTACATTCGTTTGCGCGAAACTGATAATGTAGCCGGCCCCAGCCTTAGACAGCTTTTAGACAAAAGGCAGAAAAGTGACAAAAACTGTAGATAAATCAAAGACTTCCGCACTTACTCCTATGATGCAGCAATACATGCGCATCAAGGCCCAGCATCCCCAAGAGCTGGTGTTCTATCGTATGGGGGACTTTTACGAGCTGTTCTTTGATGATGCCAAGAAGGCAGCTGAGCTGTTGGATGTCACTCTTACTGCGCGTGGCAAGTCGGGGGGTGAGCCTATACCCATGGCCGGCATTCCCTACCATGCAGCTGAGGGCTACTTGGCGCGGCTGATTAAAGCTGGTGTTTCCGTTGCCATCTGCGAACAAATCGGTGATCCCGCCACTAGCAAAGGGCCGGTTGAGCGCCAGGTAGTACGTATTGTTACTCCGGGCACGGTCACGGACGAGGCACTTCTCAACGATCGCCGCGATAACCTCCTGGCTGCTATTTCGCACTTGGGCGATGCATTTGGCCTGGCACTGCTGGACCTGGCAACTGGTCGTTTTGTGGTTCAGGAAACAGATTCTCTGGAAGCCCTGGCCGAGCAGGTTCAGCGCCATAACCCGGCTGAACTGCTTGCGCCGGAAGACCTTAGCCTACCGGCTGAGATCGAGCGCCGCGCGGGCGTGCGCCGCCGGGCACCTTGGGAGTTCGAGCTGGAGAGCGCTTTGCGCCTGCTCAATCAACAATTTGGCACCATGAACCTGGAAGCCTTTGGTTGCAGTCATATGCACGGCGCCATAGTGGCCGCCGGCTGCCTGCTGCAATATGCACGGGATACCCAGCGCACCGAGCTGCCACACATTCGCGGCCTGCACACCGAAAGCGGCGATGAAACCGTGGCCCTGGATGGCGCCAGCCGTCGCAATCTGGAAATCGATCTGAACCTGAATGGCGGCGATGATAATACCCTGCTGTCGGTTCTCGACAGCTGTAAAACCGCCATGGGTAGTCGCCTGCTGCGCCGCTGGCTGAACAACCCGCTGCGCCAGCTCACTACCCTGCGCAACCGCCAGGATGCCATTGCTGCATTGATTGAAGAGTATGGTTTCGAGCCCCTGCGCGACGCCCTCAAACCCGTGGGTGATATGGAGCGCATTCTGGGCCGCCTGGCACTGCGTTCCGCACGCCCCCGCGACCTGGCAAGGCTGGGTCAGTCTCTGGCACAGTTCCCCGAAATCCAACATCAGCTAAATGAATCAAATGCCACTCTAATAAAAGAGTTATGCGGTCAGATCGGTGAATGGCCTGAAACCGTTGAGTTGCTGCAAAAAGCGATTATTGAAAATCCGCCTGTCGTGATACGTGATGGCGGCGTAATCGCCACCGGCTACGATGAAGAGCTGGATGAGCTGCGCGCTATCAGTGAGAACGCAGGGGATTACCTGGTACAGCTGGAACTGCGTGAAAAAGAGCGCACCGGTATCCCCACATTGAAGGTGGGTTACAACCGGGTCCACGGCTACTTTATTGAAATCAGCCGTGGACAGAGTGACAAGGCACCGGCGGAATATATCCGCCGCCAAACCCTGAAGAATGCCGAACGCTTTATTACTCCCGAATTAAAAGAGTTCGAAGACAAGGCACTTTCAGCCAAAAGCCGCGCCCTGGCGCGAGAGAAGGCCCTCTATGAGGCGCTAATTAATCAACTGAATGAGTCTCTGGCTGAGCTGCAAGCCGCTGCGGCTGGTATTTCTGAATTGGATGTTCTGGCCTGCTTGGCTGAACGTGCCGACAACCTGCGCCTGTGCCGCCCTGAGCTGGGCACCGATCCTGGCCTGCATATCACCGGTGGACGTCACCCGGTGGTGGAACAGGTATTGGACGAACCCTTTGTCGCTAACGATATCGAGCTGCGCGACGATCGCCGTATGCTGGTCATTACCGGCCCGAACATGGGTGGTAAATCTACCTATATGCGCCAGACTGCGCTGATTGCCCTGCTGGCGCACTGCGGCAGCTATGTCCCAGCAGACAGCGCCCAGATCGGTCTGCTGGATCGCATCTTTACCCGTATCGGCAGTGCCGATGACCTGGCCGGTGGCCGCTCCACCTTTATGGTGGAAATGACCGAGACCGCGAATATCCTGCGCAATGCCAGTGAACACAGCCTGGTGCTGATGGATGAAATCGGCCGCGGCACCAGTACCTATGATGGTCTTTCCCTGGCCTGGGCCTGCGCTCATTACCTGGCCGGAGAAGTGCGCGCCTTCACCTTATTCGCCACCCATTACTTCGAGCTGACCGATCTACCCAATCAATGTGCCGAAGCAGCCAACATCCACTTGGACGCCACGGAGCACGGTGAGGGCATCGTCTTCCTGCATCGCATTCAGGAGGGACCCGCCTCCAAAAGTTACGGTTTGCAGGTGGCCAAGTTGGCGGGGATTCCTGCCGATGTACTCACAGAGGCCCGTACTCGCTTGGCGGCCTTGGAGGCCGGCGCCCAGTCAGTAGATGTACCCGTAGCGACTCCCAAGTCCACTCAAGCACCTGAGCAGGCAACGGAAACGACTATAGCGCCAGTACTCTCAGCACCAACTCAAGCTGATTCTCCCCAACAGGTCGATCTGTTCGGCAGTCCCAGCCACCCGGCAGTGGATGCGCTGGAGGAGCTGGACCCAGACGATTTGACCCCGCGCGAGGCCCTGGAAGCGCTCTATGCTTTACGCAAGTTATTGAAGTAAAAGGCCGGGCGGCAATTGTCGCCCAGTGCAACTTGTTATAAACAGTGAACTAAATCGACTGAAAAGCCACTACAATTCGCGCCAGTAATTGATAGAATCCGTGCACGAAAGAATCAGTGCACTATTGAGGGACAATCATGACATTCGTAATTGGGGAAAACTGCATTAAGTGCAAATACACCGACTGTGTAGAGGTTTGCCCGGTAGACTGTTTTTACGAAGGCCCTAACTTTCTAGTGATCCATCCCGACGAGTGTATCGACTGCGCCCTGTGCGAGCCGGAGTGCCCCGCCAATGCGATTTTCTCTGAGGACGAAGTGCCCGATGATCAACAGGAATACATCGAGTTGAATGCCGAACTCGCCGAGGTTTGGCCAAATATCACCGAGAAAAAAGACCCGCTACCCGATGCCGAAGAGTGGGATGGCAAGAAAGGCAAGCTCGACCTTCTCGAGCGATAGCAAAGCACAAAAAGCCGTCTCTGACGGCTTTTTTCTTTTCTGGTCCAGATAAAATTGCCGCATTAAATGAGAATAATAATATTTACGGTATCGAGCATTTTCCTATGCCTGTCTCTGGCAGTACTGGCAGAACCCAAAGAGAAAAAACGTATTGCCCTGGCTTTTAGTGGCGGGCCTGTGCCGGGCATAACCGAATCCCTGTTACACCAGCTTGAAGCCCTGCAAATACCCGCAACTTTCTTTCTGGTTGGCAAGGATATGGAGCGTTATCCCAATCAAACACACGCCATAGTGCGTGCCGGCCACCAGGTGGGAAGTCACGGTTACTCTTATGTCGACTTGGCAAATCTACCTTTGAGTAGTGCCAAAGCAGAGATTAAAAAGACCTGTCTGCTTTTACAGCATCATGGCTATCGAGAAAAACCGGCGATCCTGCCCCCTTTTGGACGTATCTCTGAAGAACTTGGCAGCCTTCTGGCTGCACAAAATTTCGAGTTGGCTCAATGGGACCTGGAGCCTCACCTGCATGTGGATATGAGCAGGCCCGAGCTCATCGCCGACTACATAGTTCAGAATGCCAAAGACCGCAGCGTGGTGATGCTGCACCCAATGTATGCGCATGGTGAGGAGGTGACAGCAGCACTGCCTCTCATCCATGCGCAGACCACGAAACAGGGGTTTTACTTTGTTAGCCTGGATAAGGTCACAGACACTGGCGGTGATAGAAATTTGTAATTACCGACTCCATTCACTACCAATTAAGAGGTTGGGAGTCTGCCCCCAAAGTTTTGCAACCGGTTCCCTCTATCTTAACTGGAGACCACCATGCTACGTTGGGCCATTATTTTCCTGGTTATTGCACTGATAGCCGCATTTTTCGGTTTCAGTGGTATCGCCACCACAGCGACAGAAATCGCTAAAATCCTCTTCTTCATCTTTATTGTGCTTTTTGTCCTGACATTGATTTTTGGCAGGGGCCGGCCACCCAAGTAGTACCCTTGCGCTATACAAGATTTAACCCCGGCAATTCACCGGGGTTATTTTTGGTGGGGCGTTCTGGTTGGCACCAGATCCAGCACTTCTGCCAGGTGGTTGAAGCCCAGCACCAGCTCCATAACCCCCAAGGCTTCCAATAACTCATCATCCCCCGCTCCCAGCTTGCGTGCCTCAGCGATCAGGTGCTGCCGGTGATCGTCTGGGGATGTATTGGCGTTGCGAGCTAGGTCAAACAGCGCATGCTCCTTCTCGGAAAAGTGCACATTCTTTGGATCTGTGCGAATACGCATGACTTCATCGGGGGTTACCCCGAGCATTTGCAGGGAGGTACTGTGGTGGTAAATGCCATAATCACAGTGATTATCCGCAGAGACCGCCAAGCCAATAGCCTCCTTCAGCTGGGCGGAAAGACAGCCGTGTAACATCACTGCCTTGAACTTCTGCCAATTAGCTAGCAGCAGTCCTTGGTGGTGGGCATAAATCCTAAACAGGCTGGGAATCCCACCCAGCTCATCCTGAATTTCTGCAAATACCCTGATGGCTTCATCTGAATCAGGGGTCTCCACTAGAGGAATGCTACTCATCGTTCACCTATCCGTTGTCAAACCGGCTCTGTCTAATGGTAGAAATAACTTCCTGGCGCCATAAAACACTGTATATAATCACAGCATGAGAAAGATTATCCACTGCGACTGTGATTGTTTTTACGCTTCGGTCGAAATGCGAGACGATCCCAATCTTCGCGGGCGCCCGCTCGCCGTAGGTGGTAGCAGTGACCGCCGCGGGGTAATCTCCACATGCAATTATGAAGCTCGCAGTTACGGTGTGCGCTCCGCCATGCCAACCGCCCAGGCCAAAAAACTCTGCCCTGACTTGATTGTAGTACCCGGCAACATGGCCAAATACCGTGAAGTCAGCCAGCAGATCCGCGAAATTTTCCTCGATTACTGTGACGATATTGAGCCCCTATCGCTGGATGAGGCTTTTCTAGATGTCAGTAATAGTGGGCGCTGCCACGGTAGCGCTACATTAATGGCGGAGGAGATCCGCCAAAGAGTGAGAGAGACCCTTGGCATTACGATCTCAGCCGGCGTTGCCCCAAACAAGTTCCTGGCCAAGATCGCCAGTGACTGGCGTAAACCCGATGGACTCACGGTAATCACGCCAGAGGAAGTGGATCAATTCGTATTGCGTTTACCGGTGAACAAAATCCATGGTGTGGGCCGAGTAACAGCAGAGAAAATGCACCGCCAAGGAATTCACACCTGTGCCGACCTCAGGCGCTATTCCCAGGTGGAGTTGAGTAAAACCTTTGGGAAGTTTGGGCGCCGTCTCTATGAACTGAGCCGCGGCATCGACGATCGCCCAGTGAGTGGAGATGGCTCTCGCAAGAGTGTCAGTGTGGAGCGCACCTTTAACAAGGATCTCTGTGAGTTTAACGAATGGTTGGAGGAAATGACTCACCTGTATACGCGACTGCTGGAACGCCTGGAAAAACTCGGCGATCGTTATGAGGTAAATGGTGCCACCGTAAAGGTAAAATATGCTGACTTTTCCCAGAGTACTCATGAACGCAATAGTCGCGCAGGTCGAATTTCTGAATTTCGCCAGTTACTGCAGGAATGCTGGGATAAACGATCGACTCCCATTCGCCTGCTTGGCGTAGGTCTGAGGCTAACAGATCTGCGCGCCGAACACGGTCCCTTACAACTGCCTCTACCACTGCCGGATTTGCCGACACATCACTAACCGGGAGACTTCTCAAGCAAATTATTTTTTATAAATAGTTTGCCCTGCCCCCGCAGAACCGGTCGGATTTTTTCTGTCATATTTTCAAACAAAGCGAACATCGACAATTTTAAAGAAAACACTCTTTATTAAGAGAATTTTTGAGTCAAAAAAATTCATTGCGCGCCAATTACCCCTCAGAAAAAGGTTTAAAGCGCCAAACGACCGTTCATCAAGTTATGGCGTTACCCGTTACCCTCTGTAAGCCCTGGCTAAGCAGGGGCATCTATACTTCGCAGGCCAAGAGAACTTGGGCGGATCTAAAAGCAATAGGCACCCAAAGTTGTTCACTTGGATAAAAAATTTAATGTCTAAACCGACTACAATTTTTATGATCAACGACGCATAAATCCAGACCTAAGCCACCTCTGGCTTTCGGGTTCACTGCGTACGGAGGCACAACACTTTGTCTCGCAAAGCGTTCCAACAATTTTCTGATGAAAAACTGCTCGAGCATTACCGGGAGAAACGCAGTCTTGCTGTATTTGAGCCACTGTATAACCGCCACAAAGACGCTCTCTATCGCTACTGCGTACAAATGGCACCCTCTTCAACCACACAGTTGCTACAGGCCCTGTGGGAAAATATCTTACAGAACCCTCCGCAACTTCATGGCCGGCTATTTAGAAACTGGCTGTTTATTCAAGTCAACAAAGCTCTGCGGGAACACGTAGACAGCACTACACAATCTGAGGCATTAACCAGTGAGAGTAAGGTTGTCGCAGCTATTCAAAAACTCCCCAAGCTTCAGCGCAACGTATTGCTACTGCATATGGAGTGCAAACTCTCCCTGGCCTCAGTAGCGGATATAGAGCGTATTTCACTGAAAAAATGTCGAGAGTATTACCAGTTGGCTCGACAACAAATTGAAACCCTGATCTACGGATCTCAAGCAAAACCCTGGCAAGTGGAGGCCATAAAAGAGTGATTGAGGTAGAAGCATGAGTAACTGGGAGCACCAATACCGCGAAGAGGCGTCAGCTTTTACCTCACCGCAACAGTTAGACAGTGGAATCTTATTACAGGCAAAAGGCTATCAACCGAAAAAGGATATAGGCCGAATCTTATCCGGAGCCTCCCTGAGTTGTGCTTTGGTGACCGCTTTTTTAATGTTGGTACATCCGGCACAGCACCTTGGTGCCCGAACCCCCGCTATGACTCAGAATCATGAGATTCAACTAACCACTCAGGAAATTGCCCAGTGGCAACCTCCTCGGCCAGAACCTGAAGTAAAGGAAGACCCATGGCGAACATTACGCAGCCAGGTTAGTGCCGAAAACTATGTTGCTCTTTGCCAAGAATGGCGCCAACAACAAAATAATATTGCGGAACCGGTCTTACCCCGAGAACTGCGTAAGGCAGCGCAGAAACGCTGTCGGATTCTGCCATAGAAACAGTAGCTCTCTTACCAGTGTGCTACGCCTATTTCTACACTTAAGCATCAGTGTCGTTGCAGTGCAAAATGACACTTATAAACAATAAAGTTACAAAGGGTGAGCTGGCCGTGGTGGGCATCTATGGCGCGGGTGGCTCCAATGCCGGTGATAACCAAGCTTTGAGAGCTTGGGTTACCGAAATGGGTGGGGCCATGTTCGGTCCAACTGAAAAAAGTAAAGCCCGGGATTTTCTAGTGGGGGCATCTCTACAGCAGAAGCACTTATTACTGCTTGGCTACAGCCGTGGGGGAACCACGGCCATCAACCTGGCCAATTTACTCGGTCGCAAAGGCATATCCCTAAACCACCTGATAATCTTCGATGCACATAGTGTCTTCGATAATAGAATTTTTTATCTCAGATATGACAATGTTCAGCAAGCTACCAATTTTCTGCAGAGAAACCCCAGAAGCGCTGGTCGATATGGCTGGTGGGGAACAAATCCCTACTGGGGAAGCCCACTAGTCTCTAACTTTATAAAAGTTCAAGAAATTGACTTTACCGGTGCATTCTTTAGAAGAGGGATGCCGGTTTCCCATTTAAACATCGTCCGTCAATCTCTTGCTTCGCTCTGACTTCTTAAACTCAAAGACAGCGATAAAAAGTAGCAACAAAAATTCTTCATCCTTAAAACCCCAGACAGAGCAGAAGGATAACCTACTCATAAACCCCAGCAGTTTTCCTCAGCATAAGTAATCACTTAATTTCAACCATCTACTCCCAAACTGGTTTCTTGGCTGCTTCTGGGTTCGTATCAATAGATGGTTTACCCATGATTCACTTAGGGAAACAATTAATGCATCGCTGAGTAATCTCTAATCTTCTTACAGAGTCTCTCCCAGCGCATTAAAGACTTCCCATATTCTTTTTGGAAATTAATTTTGACTGGGAATATTCCCTTTAGAGCACTATCTTCATTGATAACTTATTACATTGAAGACTCATATTCCTGCACCCATTCAAAAAAAGATAACAACTCTATATCAAACAAAATATTGTCTTTAACCTAATATATCTACATTACCCTATTAACCTCAGATATCCGCTAAGCAAGTGAAATCAATATGCCATCAAAAATATTATCGCATCTTAGCCTACTCCTGATCTGCTTCGCCTTCTCAAGCCACGCCAAAGAATTGAAAATTGCCATATCTCAGGATGCCCCTCCCTATGTCATCAATCAGGCGAAGAGTGGGTTAGAAGTCGATGTCATCACCCAGTCTCTTCCAGATTACACCATCTCATTTATCCAAATGGGCTGGGGGGAGATTCTTGGAGCAATAGAGCGAGGTATGGCAGAGGCCGAAGCGAACGTACACGGAAATAATGGAGACCTCTATTATTCAAATGACTATATAGCTTTTATCAACTACGCAATCAGCCGTAAAAAAGATCAAATTAAAATCAATCAACTAAAGGATCTAGTAGGACACCACGTAATAACCTGGACAGGAGCACACAAGGATCTTGGGCCAGAATTTAGCCAGCTCTTCTCTCCCGGAAAGATAGGTGCAAAGAATTATGTAGAATTAGAAAGCTCTCAAGATCAGGTAAGGGAATTCTGGAGGGAAGACAACTCAATTATAATCATTGATAAAAGTATTTTTTCTTATTTCTCCTCTAAAGATGGCCACTCTATGAATGAGGTCGATATCCATACAATCGTTGTACCTGTTCTGACATTTAAAATGGCATTTAAAAATAAAGCAGACAGAGATGCCTTCAATCACGGTCTCAGACAGCTATGCAATAAAGGAATATACGAAGCTCTTCTAAAGCGGTATAGCGTTGCACCAGAAGCCAACATCTGCAAAAACCTTTCGCAATAAGCTTGCTTTTAGGATTCTCCATCGCGGACTGGTTTTCATCAACCCAAAAAATATCAGGTTGTGGGCTGTTAACACCTACCTGCCTTCTCCCTTGCTCGGCAATAAACCTTCAGGGGTGGCAGTGCAGGTATTAACAACACTTATTTTGATCCACCTCAGCTATCAATAAGCCGATAAACCGCCATCCACAGCCAGTGCCTGGCCGGTAACATAAGTCATCTTCGGAGAGAGGAGCATTAACATAGCCGCTACTACTTCTTCCGGCTCACCAAGACGCTTCATCGGACAACCTTCGGCGAGAAAAGCCTGAACCTCTTCCGGGCTGGCCCCTGGGGCCTCCACAGAAGTCACCATTGGCGTCAGGCAATAGAATGGGCAAATGGCATTCACTCGAATACCGTACTTGGCATTTTCCATTGCTGCAGTTTTGGTCAGTCCAATAACCCCATGCTTGGCGGCCGCATAGGAGGCAATTTTGGGTGCACCCCCCAGCCCTGCCATAGAGGAAACATTGAGAACCACACCGCCACGATCTTTCATTAATGGCAGCTGGTGTTTGAGACCGAAAAATACGCCCTTCAGGTTTACATTGTATTGATGGTCCATCATCGCTTCGTCAGTCTGCTTCAGGGACATCATCGGCGGAGCGATACCGGCATTATTAACCGCCATATTCAGGCCACCGAACTCAGACTCGGCCAGTCGCACCAGAGCAACGCAATCCGCTTCAGAGGAAACATCGCAACGTTGAGCGCGCACCTGGATACCATCACTACCCAGGTCATCAGCGAGTTGCATCAGGCCCTCTTCATTAATATCTCCAAGTACCAAGCGCGCTCCGCGAGATCCCAACTCTTTAGCCAGCAGTTTGCCAAAACCACTGGCGACGCCGGTAATTAGGGCAACCTGGTTGTCGAAATCCAATATTGGATCTTGCATATTAAATTCCCCCACAGGAAGTCATTCCGCCATCCACCACTACGCATTCGCCCGTGGTGTAACTGGAGGCGTTGGAAACTAAGTAGAGTACTGTACCCGCCATCTCCTCAGGCTCGGCGTGACGGTGCATAGGGATATGGCCGATTGCGGTTTTATAAATATCCTCGTGGGTGAAGAGTGCCCCGGCAAACTTGGTTTTGGTCAGCCCAGGCAATAGGGCATTAACACGGATATTAAACTGGGCACACTCCTTGGCAAAGGCTTTGGTCATATTGACTACTGCCGCCTTGGTGATGGAATAGATTCCCTGCCCCACACCAGGCTGCAGGGCATTGACCGAGGCAGTATTCACAATCACACCACCACCCTGCTCACGCATCAACTTGCCCGCTTCCACAGACATAAAGAAATAGCCACGAATATTCACTTCAACCGTTTTTTCAAAAGCCGCGAGGTCGGTATCAAGAATATGACCAAAATAGGGGTTGGTAGCCGCATTGTTAATTAGGATATCCAGCCGCCCAAAGCGTTCGCGGACATCGGAAAACATTTTCTGGATATCTTCCATATTGCCGATATGGCAAGGCACCGCTTCCGCTTTACCGCCGGCATCGACAATCGCATCGGCAACAGCCTGACAGCCTTCAATTTTTCGGCTGGATACCAGCACATGGGCGCCCTGCTCTGCCAAAAGTTTTGCAATTGCCTCACCAATACCCCGGCTAGCACCGGTTACCAGAGCAATTTTTCCGGTGAGATCAAAAAGATTCTTTGCCATTTTTTTATCCTTATCATTTTTCCAAAGCACAATAAAAGCGAAATAAATTGTATCGAGATGACCTTCTAACTAACTCGCCTCACTGGCAATGCTCATTGCCGTTTGTGCCAGTGGCGCTACCAGGGCGCCGAGGCTCGCCGCATTGCGATTAGAGGCGTTGCCATCCTGTGCGCGTTTGGCCACGCCCTGGACTATCGCCGCTAAACGGAAAAAACTAAACGCCAAATAAAAAGGCCAGTGGTCAATGCCCTCAATCCCCATACGCTCACAATACTTGGCCACATAGGCCTGCTCTGAGGGGATACCCAGCGAGGCAATATCCAGCCCCAACAGACCGGACATCTTGTCACCCCCAGCAGGCATACGCATTTGCATACACTGATAGGCAAGATCGGCAAATGGGTGGCCCAACGTAGAAAGCTCCCAATCCAGCAGGGCGATCACTTTGGGTTCTTTAGGGTGGAAAATCATATTGTCGAGGCGGTAATCACCGTGCACTAGAGCTATCCGACCATCGTCTTCTGGGAGCGCACTGCCAAGCCATTCAATCAACTCTTCCATCGCCGCAATAGGCTGTGTCTCGGAAGCCCGGTATTGCCCCGTCCAGCGTTCCAGCTGCCGCTGAAAATAGTTTCCCGGGCGGCCGTAATCGGATAAGCCCATGGCGTCGATGTTGAGACTATGTAATGCGGCGAGCACCCGATTCATTTCATCGTACATAGCACTGCGCGCAGGAGCATCTACCTCAGGAATTGCCGCATTCCAGAAAATCCGCCCCTCACAGTATTCCATCAGGTAAAACATGGAGCCGATCAGATCCCGGTCTTCACATAAATGAAAAACTTTGGGCACCGGTACATCGGTATCTGCCAGTGCAGACATAACACGGTACTCACGATCCACTGCGTGAGCAGATTTCAATAGTTTTCCCGGGGGTTGCCGACGCAATACATAGGTATTTGAAGGCGTTTCCAGCTTAAAGGTGGGATTGGATTGACCGCCGGAAAATTTACTGACTTTCAGTGGCCCGGAAAAACCTTCAACATTTGCGCTGAGGTATTCCTGCAACTTTTCCAGCGGCAAAGCTTCCACTGAGTTACGTGACTCCTTTACGGTTTCAGACATGCTCCTCTCCCTGTGCAGTCTCTGCGGCATAACGGGCAGCCAAGTTGCGCCCCAGCTGCATCATATGTACTTGATCTGGTCCATCGGCTAAACGGATAGTCCGCGCGTAAGCATAGTGGTGGGCCAAGCTATAGTCCTGGCTCAACCCTGCCGCACCGTGAATCTGGATAGCGCGGTCAATCACCTTACAGGCCATTTGCGGTGCAACAATTTTAATCATGGCAATCAGGTCTTTGGCCTCTTTATTGCCAAGTCGATCCATTTGCGCCGCAGCTTTTAAAGTTAGCAAACGTGCCTGCTCAATTTCACAGGCAGATCTGGCAATATCCTCCCGCACTGAGCCCTGCTTGCTCATCGGGCGACCAAACACAATACGATTTTCCGCGCGGCCTGCCATCATTTCCAGGGCGCGCTGGGCCTGGCCAATCAGACGCATACAATGGTGGATTCTGCCCGGTCCCAAACGCCCCTGGGCAATTTCAAAACCACGCCCTTCTCCGAAAATCAGATTAGACGCAGGCACCCGAACATTCTCAAAAATCACTTCCGCATGACCTTCCGGAGCATCGTCGTAGCCAAATACCTGCATGGGCCGAATTATTTTTACCCCAGGGGTATCTGTAGGAACCAGGATTTGCGATTGCTGTCGATGCCGATCCGGATTAGTGGGATCGGTCTTGCCCATCACAATCATGACCTTACAGCGCTTATTCATCAGGCCACTAATATAAAATTTATGACCATTAATCACATATTCATCGTCATCGCGCACGATAGAAGTTTCAATATTCGTAGCATCGGAGGAGGCCACCTTGGGTTCAGTCATGGCGAATGCCGAGCGAATATTGCCCTCCAGCAATGGCCTCAGCCAGGTTTCCCGCTGCGCTTCCGATCCGTACTGGGCCAGCACTTCCATATTGCCGGTATCCGGAGCGCTGCAATTAAAAATTTCTGAGGCAAATAAGACCTTCCCCATCTCCTCCGCCAAAGGCGCATATTCCAAGTTTGTAAGGCCGGCACCATAGCGGGAATCGGGTAAGAATAAATTCCACAGCTCAGCCTCACGGGCTTTTTCTTTTAAAGCCTCCATAATAGGGGGCTCGCCCCAGGGGTCATCCTGCAACTGCTGTATATAGGTACTCTCAGCGGGATACACATATTCCTGCATAAAGTTTTTGAGCCGCTCCAACAGGCCCTGTACCTTTTCTGAATATTCAAACTCCATGTCTTTTCACCTTTAATTGTGTTGTAGGTTTTAATTCAGCTGTAAGTCACGGAAGTGTGGCGCTCATCTCTCTCCAAATGAGGCACGTGATTAAAACTGTTCAAGCTGAGCCCCTGCCCTGCGCTAGAGAAAAAACGGGTAGTACCGGTATTCTGTATCTGCATATTGAGTTTGATCACCGACTCGGGGGGACCGCCCAATACCTGCCGCACCATCATGGCAATAGCCCCACCAGAACTGACCACCAGAGTTTTACTGCCCTTGGGACTATCGCTGATGAAATCCAAAACTTCACGAATACGATTTTCGAATGCCTGCCAACTCTCTGCCGGTGCAATTTCCCCTGCAGACCAGGCGAGCATGCCCTGCATTAGAAAGCGGTAAAAGTCGGCACGGGGTGCATTGGGGCCCGGGGTAGCTGTGGGTTTTTTCTCACTGTAGAGGCGAGCTACTTCAAGGAAGTCGAACTCATTCAATTGGGGAACCACCGTCAAGTGGCCCTCTAAGTCGATGCCAAGGCCTGCACAGATACCCTCGGTAGTTTGCCGATGACGGCGCAGGCTGCCGCAGAAAATCCGGTCAAACTTCTGGCCAGTGCCCCGCCAGTATTCCCCCAGCCAGCGGGATTGCTGCCAGCCGATATCGGAGAGATTGTCGTAATCATCGGCGCCGAAGGACGCCTGTCCATGGCGCACCACGATTGATTCGGCCACAGCGAGTTCCTCTTTTTATGGAACTCCAACCCTAGTCCTCTCGTTTGAATCATCAAAGTTTATTGTGCGAATATATGATCATTCACACTGGTTATGATTGAGGCACAGATGCAGTTGCAAAAAATGGATATGAACCTGTTCTTGGTTCTGGAGGCCATTTATAACTCGGGCAACCTCACCCGAGCCGCTGAGCAGTTGCATATCACCCAGCCGGCAGTGAGTAATGCCCTGGCACGTCTGCGCCGTACCCTGGACGACCCATTATTTATTCGCGGCCCCTCCGGCATGACTCCCACCCCTCTTACGGAGTCCATCATGCCCAGGGTGCAGCAGGCCCTTTCCCTACTGGGCACCAGCCTGAATGAACACCGCCAATTCAACCCCGCCCTGGCACGCAAAACATTGCGACTATCTATGAACGACATGGCAGAAACCCTACTGCTGCCGCCTCTATTAGAGCGCCTGGAAAAAGAAGCGCCGGGTGTAACAGTAGAGTCATTTCACGTTCCCAGGGATCAGCTTGCCAAGGAACTGGCCGCCAATACATTGGATTTCGCCCTGGATGTCCCTCTGGCGACAGCGCCCCAACTGCAACAACAGCGCCTGCACCAGGACCGTTATCTCTGTATGTTGCGCAATGAGCATCCCTTGGCTGGGGAGTCGAGCCTGACACTGGAACAGTATTTACAACTGGAACATATCCATGTTTCCAGTAGGCGCACGGGTCCTGGCCTGGCGGATATAGCACTGAACAAACTTGGGCGGCGACGCACCATCAAACTGCGTGTACAACACTACCGAGTAGCGCCTTTAATCGTATTACGCACAGATTTAGCTCTGACCGTGCCAGCGAGTCTGGCCAGTCAGTATTCGGCACGCCTATTTGAACTTCCGTTCCAAATACCCCTAATGGACTGGCATCTGTTGTGGCACAAAAATCTACAAGAAGATCCCGCCAATCGCTGGCTGCGAGAGCAACTTCTGGCGGTTTTGGCTGTATAAGTGAACAGAGGAAAATCCCTTTAAAAACAAGCATTTCAGCCAAATGAGAATGGGACGCAAATAGCTTAATAAAACGTCAGGAATTGATCACTGAATTCGACCGGAAAGGTCACTGTTTCGCGTCAAAGGCTCTTGTTATCCTGCTGGGCAACGATATGCACTTTTTTGCATATATAAATGAACCCCAAAGGTTACAAGAAGAGAATTTTGCCATGTCCCAAGCCTACCCTAATATGCTTGCCCCCCTGGACCTGGGCTTCACCACCCTGAAAAACCGGGTGCTGATGGGCTCCATGCACACCAACCTGGAAGAACACCCCGGTGGCTTTACCCGTTTGGCGGCATTCTACGCTGAGCGCGCCCGCGGTGGCGTTGGCCTGATTGTAACGGGGGGTATCGCGCCCAACGAAGAGAGTGGCGTATTTAAGGGTGCCTCTAAAATGAACACCCCAGAAGAGGCTCAACAGCATCGGGAAGTGACCGAGGCCGTTCATGCCGAAGGCGGCAAAATCTGCATGCAGATCTTGCACACCGGCCGCTACGCTTACAACGAAAACCTGATTGCTCCCTCCCCCATCCAGGCTCCGATCAACCCTTTCACTCCGCGCGAGCTGACCAGTGAGGAAATCGAAGGCCAGATCGATGATTACGTACGCTGCGCCACCCTGGCCCGCGAAGCCGGCTACGACGGCGTAGAGATCATGGGCTCCGAGGGTTACTTTATTAACCAGTTCATCGTAAAGCGCACCAACAAGCGTACCGATAAGTGGGGCGGCAGCTTCGAGAATCGTATCCGCCTGCCGATCGAAGTCGTTCGCCGTGTGCGCGAGGCTGTTGGCGAAGACTTTATTATTATCTACCGCCTGTCCATGCTGGACCTGGTGGAAGATGGCAGTGACTTCGACGAAGTAGTTGCCCTGGGCCAGGCTATCGAAAAAGCCGGCGCCACGATTATCAATACCGGTATCGGCTGGCACGAAGCGCGCGTTCCCACTATCGCCACCAATGTACCACGCGCCGCATTTACCGATATTACCGCCAAGGTGAAACATCACCTGTCTATCCCGGTAGTTGCCAGTAACCGCATCAATGTGCCGGAAGTGGCCGAAGAAGTGCTGGCCTCCGGGCAGGCCGATATGATCTCCATGGCGCGTCCATTCCTGGCAGATTCCGATTTCGTCAACAAGGCCGCAGAGGGCCGCGCCGATGAAATCAATACCTGTATTGGCTGTAACCAGGCCTGCCTGGATCACACCTTCCAGCTGAAGCTCACCTCCTGCCTGGTCAACCCACGCGCTTGTCATGAGACTGAGTTGAACTACCTGCCTACCGAAAACGTGAAAAAAGTTGCTGTTATCGGTGCCGGCCCCGCTGGTTTGGCTGCCTCCACCGTTGCCGCCGAGCGCGGACACCAGGTAACCCTGTTTGAAGGCAGCGACAAAGTCGGTGGCCAGTTTAATATCGCCAAGCAGATTCCCGGCAAGGCAGAATTCCAGGAAACCCTGCGCTACTTCAAACGCCGCCTGGAAGTGACTGGCGTTGAGGTCAAACTCAACACTATCGCTACCGCAGAAGACCTGCAGTCTTTTGACGAAGTGATAATCGCCACCGGTATCGAGCCGCGCACTCCACCGATCCCCGGTATTGAGAGCGACAAGGTGCTGGGTTATCTGGACGTATTGAAGCATAAGAAACCAGTCGGCGAAAAAGTGGCCATTATCGGCGCGGGCGGTATCGGTTTCGACGTAGCGGAATACCTGACTCACGACGGCCCCCACTCCACCGAAGAGGAAGTGGTTGCCAGCGATAAAGAAGAGTTCTTTAGTGAATGGGGTGTGGATATTGAGCTGGAACAGCGCTCTGGCCTGAAACCCCGCGAAGCGGTAAGCACCCCTCGCCAGGTTTATCTGCTACAACGTAAAACCACCAAAGTGGGTGCGGGCCTGGGTAAAACCACTGGCTGGATTCACCGTGGCAGTCTGCAACACCGCAAGGTTGAGATGATTGCCGGTGCTCTTTACGACAAAATTGACGAGCAGGGATTGCATGTTCGCGTAGGCGATGAAGAGCGATTGCTAGAGGTGGATAACATTATTGTCTGCGCTGGCCAGGAACCTGCTCGCAAACTCTATGAAGCACTGCAGGAGCGCGGAGTGAAGACCCACCTGATCGGTGGTGCCGACGAGGCCGCGGAGCTCGACGCCAAGCGCGCCATTGACCAAGGCTCACGCCTCGCTGCAGAGATCTAAAAAAATTCCCCGGCAATATTCTTGTCGGGGATTTTCTCAGGCAAATCAGAACGGGAAACTCCATTCTTACTACTGGATTTCCCGTTTTTTATGCCTCACAGACACCATCTATTTCTATATCTGAAAAACCTCTTTTTAACTATCCAGTGATTTTGGCACTTTCACCTGAAGAGATTGTCTGCTCTTTCTGCTCCGGCCACTGTGGGCGGGAGAGGTAAGCTGTTGTGCGATAAAGCGCGAATACGACACAGCAAAGCGCCAGCAACATCCAATAAAGCGTCGGTCCACCCCACCACTCTAAAACCACCCCTCCAGCCAAAGGAGCCAGGGCCCAACCGAGAGCGTAAAAGGAAGAGGCCCCAAAATAGGTACCGCGTAAATGTTCAGGCGCCAACCGGTCTATCTGTACACTCATGGTTGGAAAGAGAATCGCTTCAGCCAAACTGAGAACAAAGGTCGCCCCCATCCAGCCCCAAAACCAGTGCACCGGATTGAGGGCAAACCACATTTGTGCCGCAGCCAATATCACCAGCCCGATCATAATTCGCCCATTAATATCCAGCTTGCGCATCAACTGCATGAGTGGAAACTGCAATAACACGATGGTCATTGCGTTCACAAAGATCATACTGGATATCAGCTCAACCAATCGCGGAGCCTCAGCCCGTGTCAGATATTGCACCAGACTGGAATCCATATGGGCATAGATAAACATCGTGAGGATATTGGCAACAATCACCACCATAAACACTTGGTCCCTGCGCAATATCGCCAGGGTACTGCCTAAATCGACAGAACCATCACCATTGCTCTTTGAGAGCTGTCCCTTCTCTGTTTTTGCAAATCCCCAAATAAACGCCAGTGCCAAAAGCAGATAACTGAGAGAAGTTAAGCCAAAGGTGGACTGCTGCGCACTTAGCCCCGCCCAGACACCAACAATGGGCCCTAATGCCGCTCCCGCATTAATAAGGAAGTAACGCAGCTGCAGAGCTAACTCACGACTCGCCTGGTTATCCATTAAGTCGCCAATCAATGCGCTGGCTGGCGGTTCCCAAACGGCGCGACCAATTGAGCAAAGAGTCATCGCCAGAATAAATCCCGCTAATGTCTGGGTCACTGCCAACAGCGCAAAAGAACATAAGTTTATTAGCGAACCTAATAGCAGGATATTCCGACGCCCATAGCGATCAGACAAGGCCCCCACAAAAAAGCCCAATAGCGCCGCACCAATTGCTGAGGCACTGAGAATCAAGCCAATTTCCGCTGCACCCAACTCAAATTTATTGAAAAGAAGAATGGCCAGAAAAGGCCAAACCATAAAATAAGTGCCACGACTAAAAAAACTGCCTACTAATATTATCCAGACCAGAGGAGGAAATCCCCTGAGGTTCTGCCACCAATTCCAACGCATTGCCTAATACTCCACTTCTATTTCTTCCTTGTTCTCTAAAGGTCCTCTAAGACTCTTTGAGCTCCGCACCAGGTAGTAAGATTCAAACAAAACCAGGGAGGACAACCCTTCGCACAGACTTAACGCCCATGTGCCGCCTTAAAAGTCGACAGGGTAATCAACCGCGAGAACCAATCTTTAATTGGTCGGTTAATAGTTTTCTGACAAAAAACCCGAAAGGGTCGCCTTTCGGGTTTTAGGGATTGGCAAGCGTATAACCTGCAAACTCATTCAACCTGGAGTTAACCCTTTTAAGTTGCTTAAGGGTTAATTGTGAGAACCTTCGGCACTTTGCGTGCCTTCCATTCTTAAGCGCGGTATCCCTAATACTATCCAAGTGAATTAGTTTTGAAAACCTAATTTTCTATATTCATAAAAAATTTATCTAATCAGATTTTTCCTGCAAGATTTCTCTCATTACCAGCAGAATCTGTTCGCATGTCTATACTCCAGCAGGAAAGTCCTCTTTTAGTTACCCAGTAAAGCTATACGAATAATGTAGCCGTCACCCCGATCCACAGAGAATAACAGCGACATGTCCCTATCCAGCATGCTTAGACGAGCACGCCCCATGGTAGAACGGGCACTGCGTGATCTCAGCCCACCCTATACGCTTTTTTTTTCTATCAGTGACGCCAAGCAACGAGCTCAAGTACGGCACACCCATGCTAAGGACTTCCCAAGCGCTTGGCAGACTCTCACTGAAATTACCCGTAGGGCAGCTAAAAGCTCCAAAATAGAACCCTGCTGGCTACGGGTAGATTGGGTTACCCGCAGGAGCACAATGACTCTTGCCGGTTTACATGAATTTCTCCAGGACACCAAGCGCTCCTACTTCCGCTACGGCCTTGCATTGGATGTCGATTGCAAATTTGCTTTTCTCGAACAAGAGCTTAACGGGAATGCCATGCTACATGGCGGCGATAAAATCGAGCATGGATTCCTCAATGAAAAGAATTTTACTTCATACTTCAAGAAACGTTTTAACCAGCAAGAAGATCTGGATTTCTCCGATGAACGAAGCATTGTACTTCTGACCACTGCAGGGCTTTTTTGCGAAAAAGAACTGGAGCCTTTGTGCCTATATGAATCGGGATTGAATACTGGACGCCGGGCTATTGAAGAGCTGGATAGCCAGAATGTTACAAAGATTATTGAAAGTAGCAGCCATTATCTAGCTGGTCAGGTAAAGCCCAGTGGGTATTTTCACTATGGATGGCATGCCTGTTTCGATCAAGAGATCATCAATGACAAAAACTTATGCCACGCAAGTAGCATCTGCGCGATGGTTGAGGCCTGGGAAGTCACCAAAGAGTATTCTCTATTGGAATCCATAGAGGAGGCATTGAAATATCTTACCTCTAAATTAATCCAAATAACTTTCCCAAACACAAGTGAAGTCGCTGCCTTTTGGGTAGAACAGCATAGTGAAATCAACCTAGCTAGTAACGCGGCAAGCCTATTAGCCCTGGTTAAATATTCTGAGGCTTTGCAGTGCAGGACTTATGCAGACCTGATGGAGCAATTAGCCAGGGGCATAGAATTTATACAGAGCCTGGACAGTGGGCAGCTTCCCCTTGTTCTGGAGTTTTCTTCTCTCACCATTAAACATCAACAGCCGGCCTCGAATAACCCTCTGGGTAAAGCAGCTTTCGCATTAATATGCCTTTATGGCTGGGATAAGAATCCGCGCTGGTTAACGCTGGTAGAGAAAAGCTTGGATCATTTTATAGCGACTGAGCACTGGCGCACTCACGATCACTGGGTGAGCCACTGTGTAAACCTGCTCACGATTTATAGGCCGAAGGAGAAATACTATCAGTTCGGTATCCGTAACTTTGTCAGTATTCTGGACTTTGTCGAGAAGCATATAACTGCATCCCCAAGGTTACTCGAGTTAATGGTGGCTGCGGCAAAGATGATCTCGGATCTAATCACCCAAGAGGCATATCAATATCTACTGGACCAAATTGATCTTGAACACTTTTATCGTGCATTACATGGTAGGGCCAATCACCTATTAAACGGCTATTTTTGGCCTGAGATTGCCATGTTCTTTAAGAATCCGACGAGAGTCACTGGCAGTTTTTTTACTCGTCATGAAAACTTCAGGGTCAGATTAGACGAAGTGAGTCATTGTCTTTCTAGCTTGATCGCCTATAGGAAATATCTTTTATCCCAAGCACCTAAAAAAACAGGGGCTACCGCCAATCTATACCATTCCAAAATCATTACTGATGGGCAAGCCACCGCGCCCTCTGTCGCTCAAGATCGGCCAGTGATTGCCTGGGGCGGTGATGTAAATCTGGGGCGCAGACAACACTACCGTACAGCCCAGCTGGGCATTGAACAGGTTCTGGGGCATGTCCCAGCAATGAATAATGCCGATCTCAGCGTTATCAATCTGGAGTGCGTGATCGCCACTAGCGGTGAGCAGGGTATTCCAAAGGGAGAGGCCTCCCCATGTTATTACCGCGCTAGACCAGAGATGCTGTCCATACTCATTAATGCAGGAATAGATATAGCCTGTACTGCTAACAATCACAGTGGCGATTATGGGCCTACCGCATTAATGGAACAGGGGCAGTGGCTTGATTGCACAGGGATTGGACATTCAGGTTCCGGCAGGAATCTAGAGGAGGCACTCAGCCCTGTAATCAGACCTGCTGGAAATATCAATGTAGCGATATTCTCTCTTGATGCCACCCAGCCTCGTTATGCTGCCGGCCCCACGCATCCTGGTTGTGCTCACCTCCCCCTATCAGTACCAGAGCTATGGTACGACACTCTGCGGCCCCTTATTACTGCAGCTCGCAAGAAAGCCCAGGTGGTTCTGGTAGCCGTGCACTGGGAAGCAAACCATAAGGCTCAACCCTGTCCGCAGCAAGTCATCGCAGCCCACAAAATTATAGAGGCTGGCGCAGATGGTATTCTGGGCTCTGGCAGTTACAATCTACAAGGTATAGAACTCTATCAACAGCGCCCTATTATCCACGGTGCCGGGGACTTACTCTTTGATTGTATCCGTGAAAGCGTGTCCGATAGTGGCGTTTTTCGCCTGCATCTAAGTACCAGTGGCATTGAGCAAATTACATTTGCTCCTGTTGAAGCTGGTTTTGGCTACTCAAAGCAGTTATATGGTGAAGCTGCTAAAGCACACTGTAAAAGGTTTTCCCAAATTTGTTTGTCACTGGGAACTCAACTCCATTTATGTGAAGACGGCACAGCCAATCTAAAGCTTACTCCGCCCTCACGCCTGGCAGGAAAACTCTCTATTAGTAGGAAAACCACTTATCGGCAAGAAAAGATATTGGCAAAACGCCCAATAAACCCCCAATGGCAGGTTCCTTCGGTACCTGTTGATGCCCAAATCCCCCCCCAAAAAATTGGCCCTCTAGTGCTACTGGGGGTTAAATTAACTCCTAGAGAGCTAATATCCCGGCAGATGCTATGGGTGGAGTCCTTTTGGAAAATCGAAAGTAAACTCTCTGAGGACTTCAGACTGGACTTCCGCGCTATACCAACTTTGCAGAGTTCCATGCCCTGCTGGGGAACCTCTATGGACCACGACCCCTGTGACTGGCAGCTCCCCACTAGCCACTGGGAGCCCAACACGATTTACCGCGATTTTTTTGGGCTTAGAGCCCCTGCAAGCAGAGATCTTAGTGATGCGGAGCTACATCTATATGTCGGTTTGATTTCCAATAAAACTAAAATCAAGCCAATACCTATTCCAGGAGTAATGAGCAAACTAAGCCTCACTCCGCAACGTGAATACCAAAAGAGCAAAATTCCAGTTTATAGAACCAAGTTTCCAGACATTATTTATGATCATCTACCTGGGCAAACTTGGAATGCAGAACAGCTGGCCACTATCTCTGGAGGCACCTGGCTGGAACCTCCCCCTAAAGATAAAGAGTGGTTCGTAAGCAGTGTAGTTTCAGATAGTGGACTTATTGAAGCATCATCAGAGCCAGCTCTCTTCGTTGCACATACAAACTTGGATCGCTCCTACCATGCGCCGATTCCGAAGGTCTCAGCAAAATTCTGGGATTCTCATAAAAAACTACCATCGTTTGCTGACCGAATTGCCGGAGCAATAGTCTCACGCCCTATCCCCGGACTGCCTAAAGGACTGCCAGTGTTAAAGGTGGATGACCCTCTTAAGACGATCATAGAGCTAGGTTTTGCAGCCCGCGAGCGTTTCGATGGTGAAGTCATTGCTATTACTGGAACATCAGAGGAGCTTCCTATACGAAACATGATCACACATACACTTGGTCCAAAGGATAAAGTTCTAACCAATTCTGGTGCAGACAACTCATGCATAGCAGCCCCATGTGTGTTGGCCAGTCTAAATAAGGATCATGAAGCTGCGATTATTGAAGTTACGCAAAGTGCCCTCAGTATGAAGCCTGGGCCAATTACACATCGTATTAAACCGACAATATCTTTAATTACTGAAATTGATTTACCGTCCACTAACCAAATGGCAACTTCAGTAGCCGACATGGCCAAATTGTGCTCCCGGATCTTTGAAGGTTTAATCGGTCCTGCTATTGCAATAGTTGGAGAACACCTTCAATGCTTTGACTATATATTCAAAAAGGCTAAGAAACACGCTCGAAGAGTTATTCTATTTGGGGAAAGCACTAATGCCGAAGTCCGTATCAATAAAATATGCGCAAACGGCAATGATAACTCGGTTTCCCTACAGTTGCCAAACCGAGAATTAGAGATAAGTTTACCAAACTCAAGTAACGAAGTTTTATATCGCATAGCAGCAGTAATTAGTATCATCTATGCAATGAATGGCAATATTGAAGAGGCAGTCTCTAAACTTCAAAAAATCAATTTGAATGCGAAGCCCAAGCGACAACCAACCATCTCTCCACCACAACATATCAACTGGATATGATCACTAAACACACAAACTAAGTTACAGTGGTCATCATTAAGGGAACGCATGAAGATCTTCAATCTCATAAGAATAACAAGCGACTAAAAAGTGGGGCAAATTATCTCGAACGAGGTATGTTTCTCATAAACGTTATAAATAGTGAAGTCAGCGTTTTCAAAGACAAGAAATTTGAAAATATGAATTTTTTATGAATGTAACATGACCAATCAGCTTGCAACATAAAATTCATGAAATCTCCAACCACTTCTTAAGGCCATCGCTTAATACCCGACCAGCAGTGTACTCCCCCATGACTAATCATCCTTCAAAACCCTAATCTAAACAAACCTCAGACTAATAGACAGCTAATACCCCACCGCCAGCAATCCGCTGACTAAATTATAATTCACCTCATTAAAATTACACTCAGGGTAGAAGTATGCACTCCCCAACAGCGCCTTTTTGTAAATATGATTTCAGTTGAGCCTGTAACAGTCATGCAACCATTCACACTGAAAAAACAAATCTGAGATTTCGCTTTAGAGATAGGGGCGCCAGAAATGACTAAGGATCCAGATATTGGCAAACACTTAAATAAAAATCTGACGCCAATAATTGAAACTAGCTCTGGCCCCATCATCGGTAAAAGTGATTTGAAATTGGGGATCCATAAGTTTCTTGGGATACCTTATGCCCGCCCCCCCGTAGGAGAACTACGCTGGAGTCCTCCTGAAGAGCTACCCCCCTGGACAACTCCATATCATGCAGAAGAATTCGGCATGCCGGCTGCGCAAAACCCATCCACATTAATGGAAGTCCGAGGACGAGATGGCGAAATTCCTGAGCGGGAGGAATGTTTACATCTCAACATTTTTTCTCCCCCAGTCAACCCCTCACAGAAGCTACCAGTTATGTTCTGGATTCATGGGGGATCTTTCTATATGGGCTCTGGCTGTCAACCTATTTACAATGGTAGTTACTTAGCTGCCAGTGGCAGGGCCATCATCATTACATTCAACTATCGACTAGGCTCTTTTGGGTTTTTACGCCTCAAGGACATCAGCGAGATTCCCTCTACCGGTAATGAGGGCATTCTGGATCAAATTGCCGCACTTAAGTGGGTAAAGAATAACATCTCCGTATTTGGTGGAGATCCAGACAATATTACACTTTTTGGCGAGTCTGCAGGCGCTATGAGTATCGCCTCTATTTTGAATATTTCTGAATGCCAAGGATTATATGCCCGTGCCATTGTGCAAAGCGGCCACCCCAGAGCCCTTCACTCTATCGAGCAGGCAAACCAGATGGCAGAAGCCTTTACTTTTCATCTCAGGAAAATAAGTAAAGGAAAATCACTTTATCACTATACAGCAAAAGAACTTTTACAAGCACAGAAAAAAATTCTAGAAGATACACAGCTACATCAAAAATGGGGAAAACTTCCGTTTAAACCCGTTATTGACAATAAACTTATAGAAGATACAAAACTTAGTAGAAAACCAACAGAAAAAGGCCTCCCACTCCTTTTAGGAAGCAATCTAGAAGAATGGAATTTGTTTAGTGCATCCAATCCGGAAATATATACACTTACTTATCAAAAGATTTGTAAACACCTAGAGTGGTTAATTCCTGAAGATAAGCTAAAACCCATTATCAATTATTATTATCAACAAGCCTCTATAACTAAAGATAATCATTGGCCAATATGGAGTAAAACCTGGAATCTAATGCTTACAGATATGGTATTTACCCTCCCAGGCCTCAGGCATCTCAATGGATATCCCGGTAATTGTTTTCACTACCATTTCACACAACCCCTTGCCTCTCAACCTCTGTTAGGGGCTTGTCATGCAGTAGAGCTCGGCTATGTATTTGGAACCCATGGCGAAGATTCTCTTAAGATGCTGTACGGTGGAGAAACCGAGGCCCATCTGCTCAGCGCCTCTATTCAGGGATCCTGGCTTAGCTTTGCTGAAATAGGTACTCCTGGAGGGGATTGGGCTGTCTATTCAGGCACCAACAGTAAGCGATTAGGCCAAAATTCAACCTCTAGAGAATTTAATGCCACGGATTTACTCAACTTATGGCAAGATATTCCCAATGAAGCCTTAAATAAATACCTATAAAATCAAAAGCATGATAAAAATTCTACTTGCCCGTCATGGTGAGGCCGCAAAAGCTCCTCTAATACCTGACCCAACTCTCACCACCTTGGGACATAAACAAGCCACAACTTTAGCTCAAAGTTTCACTGAAAATACGGATCTCAATATAGTTAGTAGTCCCAAACTACGCGCACAGCAAACTGCGCAACCTTTAGCAGAGAAGTGGAGGAAAATCGTTACTTTAGAAAACAGAGTCAGCGAAATCCCTACACCCAAAGGGGTCACACTACAACAACGCTTACCTTGGCTACGTTCTTTATTAGATCAGAATTGGGACCCCAACAATACACAACAAAAGAAGTGGCGTGACGGAATCATTCACTATCTTTTGAGTGTTCAAGAAGACACTATAGTATTTTGCCACTTTATGGTAATCAATTCTGTAGTAGCACATGTTCTGGATAACTCTAAAATTCAGCAGTTCCGTCCTGACTATACATCCATCACCGAACTAAAACTACTCAACGAAAAACTTAACTTAGTTAGACTTGGCAGCGAGCGGATAAGACCAATATTATAAAGAAATTTAGAGCGCTTCACGCTCAAGTCAAAAATGGGGCAATTTATCGCCCCATTTAACGAACTCGACAACTGAGCTTTAGTTTATACTTTTACTCACCACCTCAAAAACATCCTTAGATAACCCACCAGAATCAAGAATACCCTGAAGAGCCTCTCTCATTTTATCCGAAAGATCATCACTGTATTTTTGCCAGCGTGTAATCGGCACAACAAGCCGTGCTGCTATCTGTGGATTAATTTTATCTAGCATAACGACCTGCTCAGCAATAAAGAAGAAGCCGCTACCATCTTCCTTATGAAACTGCTTAAAGTTTCGATTAGCAAAGCCACCGAGTACCGCTCGAACTTTATTTGGATTTTTAATCTCAAAGGATGGATGCTTTGTTAAATTTTTGATATTGGTAAGAGTTCCATTTCGGGCACTGCTACTTTGCAGCCCTAACCAAAGCTCCACAACTTGAGTATCATCTTTCCAGCGCTGATAGAATTCTTGTATTGCCGAATCAACCTTCGGAGCACTTCCGTAGTTAATCAATGCACTCAGTGCTGCGGCGCTATCAGTCATATTCCCAGCTGTCTCAAACTGCTTTTGTACAATATTTAACGCATCATCTTTTTCTGTAGCTGCAAGATAAGATAAGCAAGTATTTTTCAAGCTTCTCTCAGCAATATCTTTTGCATTGGGACTATAGGGTTTCTGGTGATCCAACGCTGTATATCTTTGTAACAGCTCAGGAGCCAATGCCGTTGCCAAAGTTTTTAATGCGAAGTCTCGCGCTACAACTATCGCTTCAGCATCAATAAGATCATTCATCTCTGCAACGGATTGCTCACTTGGCAATCGTAGTATTTCTGCCACTAAGGCGGGATCTAGTGTGCTATCTTTTAGCACATCCCGGTATGCCTCTATCAGTTCAGGCTGTAACTGAAGTGCCTCTCCACTACGATAGTCTTGCTGTAGTTGTGTAAGGGCCATAAATGCAAGACGCTGCGATGCATCCCAACGGTTAAACGTATCTGAATCATTACGCATCAGGAAAATCAACTGTTTCCCGGTATAGGGGTAACGAACCTTGACAGGCGCAGAAAAATCACGCAGAAGTGATGGCAGGGGTTTTTTCCGAAATCCACTAAACTCAAAGAGTTGCTCAGGCTGAGTAACCTCCAGAACTTCCTCAATGTCCCCTTCATTGTTGAGAATAGAGTTATTTCCATCCACATCCAGCAAACCAATTTTAATCGGGATATGAAGTGGTAGACTTTTATCCTGGTTCGCCCTAGTTGGGCAAGACTGAGAAACTTTAAGGCTATATCTGCCCGTTGCTTGATCAAAGCTGTCTGTAACCTCTAAGATTGGAGTTCCAGCTTGACTATACCAATGTCGAAACTGGGTGAGGTTTACCTGATTAGCATTTTCCATCGACAGAATAAAATCTTCACAGGTTGCTGCACTTCCATCATGTCGTTCAAAATAGAGATCGCTACCTTTGCGAAACTTCTCCTTCCCCAATAGGGTGTGCAACATCCGGACTACTTCCGCACCTTTTTCATATACTGTTAATGTATAGAAATTGGAAATCTCTATGTAAGAATCTGGTCTTATTGGGTGAGACATGGGGCCCGCGTCTTCAGCAAACTGGTTGGTTCGTAATAGTGAAACATCTTCGATACGCTTAACAGCCCGAGAATTCATATCAGCAGAAAATTCGGCATCACGAAACACCGTAAAACCTTCTTTTAAACTGAGTTGAAACCAATCCCGGCATGTAACTCTATTTCCCGACCAGTTATGAAAGTACTCATGCCCAACGATAGATTCTATTCTCTGGAAGGCAGAATCGGTTGCTGTCTCAGGACTCGCCAGCACACAAGCTGAATTGAAGATATTTAGCCCTTTATTCTCCATCGCCCCCATATTGAAATGATCTACCGCCACAATCATAAAAATATCTAGATCATATTCTCTGCCATATACTTCCTCATCCCAACTCATAGCCTTTTTCAGGGAGCGCATGGCATGCTCGCATTTACCGATGTTTTTTGCTTCAGTAAAAATTTGCAGTTTTACTTCACGCCCGCTACTAGTAGTAAAAGTATCCTCTACATTTTCCAAATCCCCTGCCACCAAAGCAAATAGATAAGATGGTTTCGCAAAAGGATCCTCCCAGGTCGCAAAATGACGACCATCCTCACAATCGCCAAAATCAATCTGATTACCATTGGATAGCAATACAGGATAATCTTTTGGCGCAACGATAGTAGTGGTGAATTTCGACATCACATCCGGACGATCGGGGTAAAAAGTTATCTTTCTAAACCCTTCTGCCTCACATTGTGTGCAATACATACCATTTGAAAGATACAAACCTTCTAAAGAAGTATTATCTTCAGGATTAATTCTATTATGGATTTCTAATATGAATTCAGGCTTATCCACCAATATAGACAATCCCTGGAGGGTTTCTTGATATGAGACCTCGGGAAGAATTGAACCATCAATTGCAATAGATAACAGCTCTAAATCGACGCCATCCAGAAGTAAAGGCGGCAAACCTTGACCCGCCTTGGGGTTCCTACGGATTTTTAGCTGTGACTTTACCAGAGTCGCCTTGGGCTCCAATTCAAAATGAAGATCTGTGCTATCTACCAGATAATCTGGTACTTGATAATCTTTGAGGTAAATAGTCTTCGGCTGAGCGTCTTGCATTTTTTAAATATCCTCATTCAATTCGCCCCCATGGAAGATTAATTCCGTGTAAATTGGGCTCGTATATGCCAACACAGGCTAAAGAAAACATAAATAGATAATACCTCTTCTAATCTTGAATATCTCTAAGATCCATCCCCCGTTTACCAATCACAAATTAGGCTAATTTTGCACAGCTCAAGCAACGCCTCCTAAACAGATTCAATACCCACCCAGAATCATCGCCGTGTTTATCCCTCTAGCGGATGGTCAATTTTTTAGCTATTTAAGCCTCTCTCCACCAATCACCGACTAAAAATCTTATATTTTTAGTTTGATAAGAATGGGGTTCTTGGACTGTTTGTTGGTCCATTGACAGAGGCAGTGGTTTAGTAGGGGTAAACTGATCGGCTATCTTCTAATCAATGAAAACTTCTAGTTACCCGCCCGCCACTCCTGTGGCAGATTTCAGCCTGGACAGCAACTCTAACCACGTGCGGACTACCCCCTATCGTACGTGAGGACCTTCACAGCAAAAGCAATTATAAGGCTCTTACTGATAGCCTCAAACTATTTAACATGCACCTTAATCACTGAGTGAGCCTACAAAAGATTCCAGGTGTTGCAGGTCAAGATACCCCTCCCTCATGAGGTATCTGCATTGCTATCAAAGCCCAATACAGCCTTAATACTTCATTCGAATGGGACTGCATGGCTAAACCTGTTGCTTTCTGGCTTTTACCCCCAAAGCCGGAGAATAATAACAGATGCAATGACACCTAAAACTGCTGCAGGACAGAGTGGCTTACACCTTATGACCCAATATTCATTTCTCATTTTGGTGGGCAAGTGAACCATCTTTGTAGTCAATAATCTAAATCTCACAAAGTATTATCCTGACAGTCTGATAAGATATCTTGTTACAGATCTGCAAAAGACGCTATTAACCCGTTACATGACTGCTACAGTTTTTAGCGATTATACGAAATCACCTCCACTCTATAAGTTAAGAGTTTTAAAGTGCGAAAACCCCGTATTCTTATCATTGTGACTACAGTACTCTTAGCTACCTCTCTAGTTGGTAGTTGGTGGAAAAAAGATATTGTTGTCTCTCAGATGATCAACCTATTTGCAGGCGAAGTTGTTATTCAGCAATTATCCGGATTGAAATTAGGCATCAAGGAAGCTTCTATCGAACAAGTCCGCCTTCAGTCCAACCGAAAAAATAGCCTTATCCTGAACAAGGTTAAAATACTCTATCCTTTTCATATTATTTTTGATCGGGATAATACGCAAAAGATTGAGCTATCAATTGGCAAACTCACATACTCTAAAATAAAAAACTCTACATCAAGCAAACCTAACAAAACCGAAAAGATACCCTCTAAAGAAAACGCTCTCACCTTAAGTAATTTAACTCAGAATATAATAAGCTTTATACCTGGATCAGTATTCGTAAGAGAAATTGAATTTGGTGATGATTTGAAGGCTGGCCCACTGAAAATTAACCGGCATAATACAGAGATCCATATACAAACACCTTTCAGCTCAATCAAAACCGGAAATCACGAACTTTCACTTAAAGCCAATTTGACTTCAAGCGACATTACTACAGTTACAGAAATAAGCTCTGACTTAATTAAAGAACCTTCTCGACTGGAAATAGATATATCCAAAACCCATAAAAATCAATGGAAACTAGATGCGAGTGCATCATCAAACCTAAATTCCATTGAGTCGATTCTAAACATCTCTGAAGTATTGGCCGAAACCCCTGTAGATGGGATGAGAGCCAGTGGGAATATACTGATTAATGCTCGCGCCTTCATTCCAGACGAAATCTTATCCAAGGCAAACTATCGGGATATTCTATTTAAAGTTGAGAGTGATAACCTGGGATTGAGCTTACCCATTGAATCTTCCAATAAAAAGATACAAGCTCACTTGTCAACTCAGTCACCCATAGAACTCAAACTAAAGACTCTAAATCCTATTCAGTTAGAGTCCGTCACTGGTTCTGGCTCAATTGAGGTTTCAACACTAAAAGATTCTGGCAGCAAAAATCTTTTGGCAAATCTTAGGTTCGAATATAGCGATCTAATACCCAACCCTAAGTTCCAATTGAAGGGCTCTGTCGATCTGGCTGGCGCAGAACCACTAATCAAGCCCCTTTTGACTAAGAATTACTTTCCTTCACTCGAAATTACCAATCCCAAAGGATATCTCAGCTTTCAAAGTGAGGCTCACTTAAATTTTACCGAAACATCATCTATAAATAAAAACTGGCTTGAGCAAATTCGTCTAACTATCTTACCAAAAAGCAATTTACTGTTTGATGCAGAAATAACCGGTCTGAAAGAAGAGTCTCCCTTACTCACCAGCGGGTTAAATCATAATCAAATTCAAGCCGAAGTTAAGAAGAACATTCATATTACCGGGAGCCCCTCGGAATCCAACTCCTTCAACTTACAAATTCACGATGGATTAATTGTCACTCAGCTAAAAGCCAAAAACACCCCTAATTCAGCCTCTTCAAAAATTGAACACATTCAGTGCAACATCAAAAATTTTACCGAGTGCAGGTTTAAGTTCGAGGCCAAATCTCCTGTAATAATTGATATGCCCGCGGGTGCTGTTCTCAGAAAAGTGGATATTTCATCTACCATTCACTTCCAGGAAGATGGCGACATTCAGAATTTAAAACTGGAACAAGTTAAAGCCTCACTTGGAGAGCTGAAAGCTAAAGAATTCAAGATTAGGGAAGCGGAACTTATAGCACCTAAAGTCAGCTGTGAAATTTTATCAGGTATCAAAAGTTGCATTATTGAAAAATCAAGCAACCATTTTAGCAATCTCTCTAGTGAGCATGCGACTTTATCTGGAACACTAGATCTGAATAATATAAAAGTAATATCTTCAAGAGATAGCACACAGTTCAGCAGTGACTTTAGTAGTAACAGACTTAAGGTCGTTACCCCTGAAAATTATACCCTTGAGACTTCTCTTACTGGCTCTCTCTCCCTGGACGGGAGTAAGCTTGAGGGACAAAGCCAAGTTAAGGCCGGTAATTTACAACTCACCTCAAGTTTGCATCATGATATCGAGTTAGCAGTTGGCGCTTTTCAATTTTCACTGCCATATGTTGAGTTCAATTCCGCAGCACCCCTCAGTAAGGTTTTCCAAGGCTTACCTTTAGATATCGTTTCTGGGGGGCTTTCTGCCAATGGCGCTATATCATGGCCTCGTCAATCAACTGATACTATCGACATAAGTTTAACTAATATCGCTGCGATCTACGATAGTAGCTTCGCTGCAGGAGTTAATGGGAATGTTCTGGTGGAAACTCATAGAGGAAAATGGTTTACATCTAAACCACAGCCTCTGACTATAGAATCCATCAACGCAGGATTACCTCTAAATAATTTGTCCTTTTCTCTGTCTGTAAATAAAACACAAGATCTTATCCTAAACGATTTTTCTGCAGAGTTTCTTGATGGAAAACTGTCTTCCGAAGCTTTGTATTGGAATCTGGATAATATAGAGCGCAACAGTACCTTGTACGCAGAGCATGTATCTCTTGAAAAGCTAGCTCAAGAAACCGAATCGGAAAGTTTCAAGGCCAAAGGACGTCTAAACTTAACCATACCTATTACCACAGGCCCCCAAGGGATTACCGTTAAAAATGGTCATTTGGAAGCAGTCGAGCCTGGCGGAGAGCTAAGATATTATGGTGCATTTTCTCAGCAGATGCTCAAGGGCAATCCCCAACTGAAACTGATCTCAAATGCCCTTGAAGACTATGACTTCCGCACCCTGGAAGGCAATTTGCAATATCCTCCCAGTGGAGACCTATTACTCAACTTAAAACTTGTCGGGCGTAGTGAATCGATGGATTCAGAAAGAGACCTGATTATTAACCTCAACCTTGAGAATAATATTCCTGCAATGTTGCGCTCGTTACAGGCCAGCCGTGACCTGACAACTGCGTTAGAAAAGCAGCTGGACCAATAGGTTGCTAGTACAGTAGGCTCTCCCCACTAGTGCATAAGGTCGACTAATTCAGAGCGGGTTAAGGTAGAGCCATTACAATTGCCAAATGTGGTCACTCCCGACGCAGTTGGCGAACCTGGCCTGATTTTTGACGTAACTGCTGAAGATGCAACAAATAAAAGGCGCCTAAGTGGCACCATAAGGAGTATCAGATGAGGGCCAGCCGGCTGATTCTTTTAGGAGTACTGTACACTTTGATTGCTATAGGTTGCACACCTACTGTAGCAGTGAAGGCCCCCAGCGAGCCAATTACTGTAAACCTGAATGTTAAGATTGAACATGAAATCCGGGTCAAAGTGGACAAGGATCTTGAAAACCTGTTTGACGACAAGGAAGGCATTTTCTGAGGAGATAGAATATGAGTATGGTAAAGAAAGCTCTATTAGTTCTGGGCTTGATAATGGCGTTACCCGCAATGGCGATTTCCTTAGAAGAGGCCAAAAAGCAAGGGTTAGTGGGAGAAGCAAACAGTGGCTATATCGCTATTGTGGACGCCAGTTCGCCTGAACTGGAGAAGCTGGTAAAAAAAATAAATGCGGAACGTAAGCAGGCCTATACCGAGATAGCCAAAAGCCACAATGTCGATATTGCCCAAGTTGCGGCACGTGCTGCCGAGAAACTAGAGGCCCGCCTATCCCATGGGGAGTACTACCAGGACAACCTTGGTCGCTGGGTGAGAAAATAAGCGCTCTTGGATTAGAAAAACGGAAACTGTGACGTATTACATCGCTATCACAGTTAGTTTGAGGAAGCCCCACGAAACACACCTTTCATGGGGCCTCCCTATTTAGGGGCCAAAATTAGAGATTTCCAAACAGGGATTGCCCGTCAAGTCCCTGCTTTTCCATCACTTCCCTTAAACGTTTCAGTGCATCAACTTGGATTTGGCGAACCCGTTCACGAGTGAGACCAATCTCACGCCCAACTTCTTCTAGGGTGCTCGCCTCAAATCCACGTAATCCGAAGCGCCTGGAAACAACTTCACACTGCTTGTCGGGAAGCTCACCAAGCCAGCGATTAATGCTATCGAAAAGGTCGCTATCCTGAAGGAGTTCTGCCGGATCAGACTCCTGCTGGTCGGGTATAGTATCAACCAACGTCTTCTCGGAAGAAGGGCCTATAGGGGTATCTACGGAGGTGACTCTCTCATTGAGCCCCAGCATCCGTTCGACGTCCTCTACAGGCTTCTCTAACAAGTTAGCAATCTCTTCTGCAGATGGCTCGTGATCCAGCTTCTGTGCAAGCTCACGAGATGCTCGAAGATACACATTTAACTCTTTTACTACATGGATTGGCAGGCGAATAGTGCGAGTCTGATTCATAATGGCTCGTTCTATTGTCTGACGTATCCACCAAGTAGCATAAGTAGAAAAGCGGAAACCTCGCTCCGGATCAAACTTCTCAACAGCGCGAATTAACCCCAAGTTGCCCTCTTCGATTAGGTCTAACAATGCGAGGCCACGACTAACGTAGCGACGGGCGATTTTTACAACAAGGCGTAGGTTACTCTCGATCATACGCTTTCTTGATGCAGCATCACCACGCAAGGCCTTGCGTGCGTAATAAACCTCTTCTTCAGCGGTCAGTAGGGGGGAAAAGCCTATTTCATTGAGATAGAGCTGGGTGGCATCCAGGTTCTTCTGTAAATGGCCATCGCCATCCAACCTGCTAACCCGACTCTTCTCTGTGGGGGAGGAAACGGAGTTATTTTTTGCCGCATTTCTCCGCGTACGGCCACTACTTTTACCTTTTTCGGAATTTAGTTTCTGCTCATCATTCTCTACCGCCAACTCAGGAGGAAAGTCTTCTGCCTGGCCAGTCATGGACTGGTCTTGCCGTTGTGCTTCCATTTCCCCTGCTCCTTGTACTTTGCCAATATCAACCGCATAGCATGAGACCAGAATCGGTCTAAAAAACGACCAATCAAGTACACATGTGCGACAGCCACAGAATCGGCTTGACCATTTGGTCGCCACGATTGCTGTGACCACCCCAAGTGGTATTAGTTAAAAGTCCATTTTTATTTGCAGAGCTTTAGAGCACTCTCCCGACTTAAGGCAGATACGCGAGAGGGTCCACTGGCTGACCGTTTTTTCGTATTTCAAAGTGGAGCTTGTCGCGGTTGGTACCACTCGAACCCAGTTCCGCTATCCGTTGTCCAGCTTTGACCTTACTACCCTCTTTCACCAGCAGTCGGTGATTGTGGGCATAAGCACTCAAGTAAACATCGCTGTGCTTAACGATCAGCAGTTTTCCATACCCTCTCAGTGCACTGCCAGCGTAGATAACAGTGCCATCAGCTGCTGCCGATACAGATTCTCCCTTTTCACCGGCGATATCAACACCCTTCCGCAAGGGGTCTCCAGAGCGGAACTTACTGATGACTTGTCCACGGACAGGCCAACGCCAGTGAATCGCCCCTGTTCGCTTACTTTGAGGCTTCTGGCGCGTAGAGCTTCTCGTTAAAGATTTTTTATTCTTGGCGGGAATAGCTTTTTTTGTGGGCACAGGCTTAGCCACAGTTTTTTTTCTGGCTACAGGGGAGCTTGAGGCGACTTGACGCGGCACTTTACCATTCAACAGTAAGCGTTGGCCGGGATAAATATTATAGGGAGGCTTAATGCCATTGATAGCCGCCAGCTTGCGGAAATCCTGACCGTAACGCCAGGCAATAGAATACAGGGTATCCCCGCGGCTCACAGTATGATGATTGAGACGGATACTTGGAGGCTGATTTAGGGAACTACTCGGTGCTCTGTGGCCAGCACAGGAAACCAGGGCTATAGCCACGACACAGACGCCTAATATTTTTAACATCAAAGTCAAAAAATGACCAATATTAAGCTTATTGTTCCGCCAAAAATGGGCCTCAACTTGTCGTAAAAGATGACATTCCATTATTCTCTTTTTACATCAGACCACGGCATTTATGGAAAAAGTGTCTAAAGAAAAGCTCTAAAAATCATTGGAAAAGCTTCATAAAAAGCTGCCATACCGAGATATTCCAGATCTTATTGCGGTGTGGCGTAGGATTTACCTCGATGCCCCCCTCCGAAATAGTCCACCGCGAGAACCAGTACCGCAGCAACCAAAGCGGCAATAATCGCAGGCCCCAGATTCGCATTCTCACCTGTCTGGGCCATAAAGTTCGACGGGGATGTATTGGCGAGTAATGGCGCAAGCTTACTGGAAACAGTTTCGGCACCATTGATTGGTAGCTTCCAGGGCCAAATTATTTTCAGGCTACCTAATAAGATCCCTGCAAGAAAAGCCAATGTGCGAGCGACATATTTGTGCATCAACCAGGAAAGCAATCGGCTAAAAAGCATTAACCCCAGAGCGGCCCCAACCGCAAAGTACAATAAATTCGACAATTGCAGCTCATGTACTGCAGTGAGCACCTTGGGATAAATCCCAATCATAAGCAGGATAAAGGCACCTGAAATTCCGGGCAAAGCCATGGCACAAATTGCCAATGCTCCAGATAAAAATAAAGTAAGTGGCGTAGCTGGGATGTCCCCAGGGCGAAGCTCACTGACAACAACTGCCAGCGCGATGCCTAGAAAGAGAAAGACCGCTGTCGAAAGAGACCACCTGGGGATATTGCGAAGAATAGGGAAGGTAGAAGCCAGCACTAGGCCAAAAAAGAAAGACCAGACGAGAATAGGATATTGCTCCAAAAGGCCGCTAATAATCCTCGCCAGGCTGAAGATACTGATCAACACCCCTAAAAACAGGGATAACAGGAAGCTGCCATTGATGTGCTTCCAAGTCGCTGATAGCCCTTCCTCCCGCATTATCGTAATACAGTGAGGTCCTATCCGGCTCAAAGAGTCGAGTAACTCCTGGTAGATCCCTGTAATAAAAGCAATGGTCCCCCCGGAAACCCCCGGAACAACATCTGCAGCACCCATTCCCATACCACGCAGCACTACACCCGGGTACCGGCTCTTAAAGAGCTCTCTAAATTTCATCGAACCACACCACTAAGCAGCGGCACAAACCGCACTGCTTCTAGCTTTTCCACATCGAACTGATCGGTATCCTGGCGACGAGAGATCATCATCAGGTGCTGTTGCTCCGAACCCACAGGAATAACCAGCACGCCATTTGGTCCCAACTGTTGCTTGAGTTCATCGGGAACCGTTGAGGGAGCCGCTGCTGCCAGGATTGCATCATAAGGCCCTTTTTCCGGCCAGCCAAAACCACCACTACTGAGATTGTATTCAATATTCTGATATCCCAACTCGTTAAGACGCTGGCGGGCCTTATCGAGCAAGGGTTCGACACGCTCAACAGAAAAAAGTTGTTCAACCAGCCTAGAAAGAATTGCGGTTTGGTAGCCGGAACCCGTACCAACTTCTAAAACCCTATGCAGGGATTTGGCCCTGCTCAGCAGCAACTCTGTCATGCGGGCAACAATGTAAGGTTGGGATATTGTCTGGCCATAGCCAATTGGCAGAGCTGTATCCTCATAGGCGCGGATCGCCAGGGCTTCATCCAGAAAAAGGTGCCTGGGGGTTGAAGCCATCACATCGAGGACTTCTTCATTGCTAATGCCCTCATCCCTCAAGCGTTGGATCAGGCGATTGCGAGTTCGCTGGGAGGTCATTCCCAAGCCTTCGTGTCTCAAGCGGTCCATAAGCTTTTATTCCATCCCCTGTATAACTCTCGCTTTCAACCACAAATTTTATGTGTCCGAGTTCACATTGACCAGCTGTGCCACCTCCCTTAGCAAGGCTGTTGCGAATGCCCCAGGCGGCAACGCAAATTCCAAGAGGAGGTCATCAGACTGCCACTCAAAACGAAAAGCCTCTGGACGTAGGGCCAATGATCTTCGCTCTTGCTTGAGCCCGCAATGTTCCAGCCAGTTACACCAGCTCAGCCACTTCTCTAGTACTTGCTGCTCCAATTCGCCTTGAGGACCTGTGGCGAGGTTTCTACCGCGCCCCCACAAAGGACCACTGGGCTCACTTTGTGGCTCACCCTCAATACTTTGCTGCCAGCAGCCTTGAGTGATTCTTTCTGCCAATACCTGATTAAACAGCCAACTGCGCGCAGCCGACATGGCAAAGGCCTTTTCATTCTTACGACAGCGTCCCTCTTCTTCCGCCAGGTGACGCGCCAGGTCCAGGTTGCCGCCATCGATACCAAAGCGCTGCTCACCGAAGTAATTTGGCACTCCGCCGCCTATCTGTTTAAGCACCTCTTCCGCAGCCGCTCGATCACCGCTTACATTGCGCAGGCGAATTTTAAACCGATTGCCTACATGCTCCCCGCGACGTAGTTTACGGCCGCCTCGAAAAAACCTCAGAAGTGAAACTTCTTCACTATTGATCTGCGACCAATCTGCCTCTGGCTTCTGTCCGAGCCAAACACTAAACCACTGCGTGGTTACGGCATGTCGATCCTTCAACCCAAAGTAGCTGACATCCAGAGGGCGCACTCCGGCGAGTTTGGCTAGCTGTTTTGCCACCCAGACAGTATTGGCCCCCCGCTTCTTAATATGCAGGTACACATGCTCCCCGTCCTCTGTAGGTTCGGGAAAAGCCATCTCATCGACAACAAAATCTTCCGCAACAGTACGAAAATCAGCAGAGATTGCCGCCCTACCCAAAGCGCGGGGCCAATTTAGATTCCAGACTTCAGACATCATATCGCTCAAGTAAAACAGTGGCCTGGACCGCAATTCCTTCACTCCGCCCGGTAAAGCCAAGCTTCTCCGTAGTCGTTGCTTTCACACTAATATCGGCGATATCCACACCGCAATCCGCAGCAATATAGCCGCGCATGGTTTCTATATGAGGAGCCATCTTGGGAGCCTGCGCAATGAGAGTGGTATCAGCATTCACCAGGCGATATCCCCTTTCCTTAATTAGGGTCATAACATGTTGCAAAAGGGCGCGACTATCCGCGCCACTAAAACGCTCATCCGTATCGGGGAAATGATGACCGATATCACCGAGAGCCAAAGCACCAAGAAGCGCATCGCAAAGTGCATGCAATAACACGTCCCCATCGGAATGGGCTTTTAAACCAAAGCTATGGGGAATTTTTGCTCCACCAAGCACAACATGATCGCCAGGGCCAAACGCATGCACGTCAAAGCCCTGGCCAATTCTAAAACTCACTATCGATAATCCTCGGTGGGAGCGTAGCGTAGACGTAAAATGGTCTCTGCCATTACGATATCGGTGGGGTGGGTCACTTTGATATTGTCACTCCGACCTTCAACAAGTTGCGGAGAGTGACCAAAAATTTCCAACGCACTTGCCTCATCTGTAACAGCTTCACCTTGCTGCAATGCTTGACTGAGGCAGGAGCGAAGTAGTGCAAGAGGCGCTCGCTGAGGGGTCTGCGCAAGCCATATCTGTTTGCGATCCAGGGTTTGTTCAACACATTGAACACCGCTTATCTCAGACCCTCTCTTTACAGTATCGCTGGCCTGACGCGCCAACAGCGCGGTCTGTGCAACCTGGCTGTGCAACAATGCACTAATGTCTTCCATTGCAACACATGGCCGAGCGGCATCATGTACAAGCACTGGGGTGTCGCCATGTTCCCGTTGAGCGAGAAATTCCAGGGCTGAGAGGACAGAATCCGCTCGCTCAGCGCCACCAATTACAGTGTGCATTAATGGGTGAGAGGCTTCTTTCAAGTGCGGGAAAAATTCATCATCCTTTGATAGGGCCACAACAACACCAGCAAGTCCCGGCCAACTTAAAATATTCCGCAGGGTTAGGGACAATAAAGGGCGCCCCAGTAATGGTAAATACTGCTTGGGGCGATCGGCTCCCATGCGTTTACCAACACCCGCAGCGGGCACAACCACCCAATAATCTGTAATCACTTTTTAGCCTCTTCCGAGTCCAGGAAGATAAACAGGGTTTCCCCTTCCTTAATCAATCCCAAATCATAGCGTGCCTTGGCTTCGACACCATCAGTGCCCACTTTCAGGCTTCGTACTTCTCTCAACAACTGGCGATTTTCCCGCGCTAAAGCTGCATTTTTTTCCTGTTGCTGAGCAAGCTGTCGTTTGAGACGGGTAACTTCGGCGAAACTGCCATCACCAACCCAGAGACGATACTGAGTGGCAAGCAGAATAAAGGTAAGAATTCCCAGAAGCCATTTCATACGAGATTACGATATTTCGCTTGTTCGTATTATAGGTATTGCAGAGGAATCCCTCTGCAATACCAATGTGCGATTCAAATATTGATTATTTGAATTCAGCACGGCCACGGTAAGGAGCGGAACCGTTCAGCTCAGCTTCAATACGCAGCAGACGATTGTACTTAGCTACGCGGTCGGAGCGACACAGGGAGCCGGTTTTGATTTGGCCAGCAGCGGTAGCTACAGCCAGGTCAGCAATGGTGGTGTCTTCGGTTTCACCAGAGCGGTGAGAGATTACAGCGGTGTAACCTGCATCTTTTGCCATCTTAATCGCGTCCAGAGTTTCGGACAAAGAGCCGATCTGGTTGAACTTGATCAGGATAGAGTTACCCACGCCTTTCTCGATACCTTCTTTTAGTATCTTGGTGTTGGTTACGAACAAATCATCGCCTACCAGCTGTACTTTTTCACCTATCTTGTCGGTGAGAATTTTCCAGCCGTCCCAATCGCTCTCGTCCATACCGTCTTCGATAGACAGGATCGGATAGTTGGCGGACAACTCAGCCAAATAGCTGGCGAAACCTTCGCTGTCGAACTGCTTGCCTTCGCCAGCCAAATCGTACTTGCCATCTTTGTAGAACTCGGAAGAAGCACAGTCCAGAGCCAGGGTAATGTCATCACCCAAGGTGTAACCGGCCTTTTCTACCGCTTCTGCAATGACCTTCAGAGCGGCTTCGTTGGATGGTAAGTTCGGAGCAAAACCACCTTCATCGCCAACTGCCGTATTCAGGCTGTTGCTGGACAGTACTTTTTTCAGGGAGTGGAAGATCTCAGCACCCTGGCGCAGGGCTTCGGCAAAAGATTCAGCTTTAACGGGCTGAACCATAAATTCCTGGATATCCACATTGTTATCGGCGTGCTCACCACCGTTGAGGATATTCATCATCGGAACCGGCATGGAGTATTCACCCGGAGTGCCGTTTACCTCAGCAATGTGCTGATACAGGGGGATTTTTTTGGAAGCTGCAGCGGCTTTAGCGGCCGCCAGTGAAACCGCCAAAATAGCATTAGCGCCCAGATTAGCTTTGTTTTCAGTACCGTCGGCATCGATCATCGCCTTATCCAAAGCGCGTTGATCGGTAGCATCCATACCTTTCAACAGATCGGCGATAGTCGTGTTGATATTCTCAACAGCTTTCAATACGCCTTTGCCCAGGTAACGACTCTTATCACCATCGCGCAATTCCAGAGCTTCACGAGAACCAGTGGAGGCGCCAGAAGGAGCGCAAGCAGAGCCAATGGAACCGTCTTCCAGGATTACATCGGCTTCGACGGTAGGGTTACCGCGGGAATCCAGCACTTCGTAGGCTTTAACAGCGACAATCTTGCTCATTAACAATGGGCTCCGTATTAGTACTAACTAAACTTGTTACTTATTAAAAAGGTAATTACTGAAAGAAATTTACCAATAGCTGCACACAACAGTTAAGGGTTCTTACTCTTGTGAAACTTTTTCTCACAGTTTTTTGTGAGAATCTCTAATCGTAGCTTCCATAAATAATAGCTACAGAATAAGTACCAAGCGCCCAAAAAGGGCGCGCGCTATGTATTTCTTACTTTTATTCAGTATCCAGAGGCGCAAAGCCTTTGATTAAATCATCCACAGCTTTCATCTGTGCGAGGAATGGTTCCAGCTTCTCCAGTGGCAATGCACTGGGGCCATCACACAATGCTTTGTCTGGATTCGGATGTGCTTCCAGGAACAGGCCGGCAATCCCGATAGCCAAACCTGCGCGGCCCAGCTCAGTGACCTGTGCACGGCGACCACCGGAGGCTGCGCCGGAAGGATCGCGCATTTGCAGTGAGTGGGTGACGTCAAAAATCAGCGGCGCACCACCGGAGGCATTGATCATGGTGCTAAAGCCCAACATATCAACAACCAGGTTGTCGTAGCCAAAACAGGCACCGCGCTCACACAAAAGAATATTTTCGTTGCCGCACTCAGCAAATTTCTCCACCACATTTTTAACTTGCGGCGGGCTCATAAACTGGGGCTTTTTGACGTTGATCACAGCACCAGTTGCTGCCATAGCGGCGACCAGATCAGTCTGGCGGGCCAGGAAGGCCGGCAGCTGGATAATATCCACGACTTCGGCAACCGGAGCAGCCTGATGTACTTCGTGGACATCAGTAATCAAGGGAACCTTAAAGGTATCTTTGATTTCCTGAAAAATCTTCAGGCCTTCTTCCATTCCCGGTCCGCGATAGGAGTTGATGGAAGAGCGATTGGCCTTGTCAAAAGACGCTTTAAAAACATAGGGAATACCCAGTTTTTCAGTGACTTTTACATAGTGCTCAGCCACCTGCATCGCCAGGTCGCGGGATTCCAGTACATTCATACCGCCAAAAAGCACAAAGGGCTTATCGTTGGCGACCTGAATATTTCCGACTTCAATTGTTTTCACTGTCAGCTCCCTGTCATCTCACCCCCAGTCACAGAGACCGGGGGGCGGATTACTGATTAACCCTGGTTTTCACGCTGCTTCATTGCGGCGGCAACAAAGCTTTCGAACAGCGGATGGCCGTCGCGCGGGGTTGAAGTAAATTCCGGGTGGAACTGGCAAGCAACGAACCAGGGATGGTTCGGCAATTCAACCATTTCTACCAGGGTATCGTCTGCAGACCAGCCGCCAATTTTCAAACCGGCCTGCTGCAGGCGATCAACGTAGTTGTTATTAACTTCGTAGCGGTGGCGGTGGCGCTCTACAATGACGTCTGCACCGTAAATATCGCGAGCCTTGGTGTCTTTAGCCAAGCGACACTCCTGGCCGCCCAAACGCATGGTGCCACCCAGGTCGGACTGCTCGTCGCGCTTCTCGATATTGCCTTCGCTATCGATCCACTCAGTGATCAGGCCGATAACAGGGTGCGGGGTTTTGGTATTAAATTCAGTACTGTTGGCACCTTCGAGGCCAAGCACATTGCGCGCGAACTCGATAACCACAGACTGTAAACCGAGGCAGATGCCCAGGTAAGGAATATTGTTTTCACGAGCGTAGCGAACAGATTCAAGCTTGCCCTCTAAACCGCGCTCACCAAATCCACCGGGAACCAGGATTGCATCGGCATCCTTGATCAGGTCAATGCCGTTCTCACCCTCAACGTCTTCAGCGTTGATAAAGTCGATATCCACTTTGCAGCGGTGCTTGATTCCCGCGTGGGTCAGGGACTCGATCAGGGACTTATAGGCATCCAGCAACTCCATGTATTTGCCAACCATGGCAATTTTCACTTCGTGCTGCGGGTTTAGCTTGCCATCGACCACTTCGTCCCACTCGGAAAGGTCTGGTGCTTGGCATTCCAGCTGCAGTTTTTCCACAACGATATCGTCAAGACCGTAACTGTGCAGAAGACGCGGTACGCCGTAGATGGTCTTGGCATCGGGCAGCGGTACAACAGCGCGCTCTTCAACATTGGTAAACAGTGCGATCTTGCGGCGGGAGTCCTCATCGATCTCGCGCTCGGAACGGCACAGCAGAATATCCGGCTGCAAGCCGATAGAACGCAACTCTTTAACAGAGTGCTGAGTCGGCTTGGTCTTGGTTTCCCCAGCAGTGGCAAGAAAAGGCACATAGCTCAGGTGGATCAACAGGGCGCGATTGGTGCCCATTTCCACACGCAGCTGACGCACAGATTCCAGGAACGGTTGGGATTCGATATCACCTACAGTGCCACCGATTTCAACAATAGCGACGTCGACATCGCGGCCACCTTCTACAACGCGGCGCTTGATCTCATCGGTAATATGGGGGATCACCTGTACGGTGCCACCCAGGTAGTCACCACGGCGCTCTTTGCGCAGTACGGTCTCGTACACGCGGCCGGTGGTGAAGTTGTTACGCTTGGACATCCGGGTACGGATAAAGCGTTCGTAGTGACCCAGGTCCAGGTCAGTCTCGGCACCATCCTCGGTGACATACACCTCACCGTGCTGGAAGGGGCTCATGGTACCCGGGTCTACGTTGATGTAGGGGTCCAGTTTGAGGATGGTAACCTTGAGGCCACGAGCCTCGAGAATGGCGGCCAAAGAGGCGGAGGCGATACCTTTCCCCAACGAGGAAACCACGCCACCAGTTACAAAAATATAGCGCGTCATGCAAAACCTTGGTCAGTTGAGCGCTCGATGAATGTCGAGCTTACAGGGCTGGCCCGGGCGGATAATCCAGCTTCTCCCGGTGCCTTTGAGACGGGGCGCCAGGGTAGCAGAAAACCCCTCTCTGCTCAATCGAAAAACCGCCAGCTGGGCGGTTTCACCGAAGGTGCTACTGGCAAAGTGGAGCAGCCCGCCTTACAGCAGAATAAATCGGCAACTGCCACCAGCTCTCCATCCAGATACACGAGCGGTATCCGGTCTCGCAGCCAGGGTTCCAACGCCCTCTCCTGCAACACCTTCTTGAGAGTCTGGGAGCGAAGTCGGTCGAGAGGCTGGACGCGCTCACCGCCCCGGCGGTATTTCACTTCATATACCCCCTGGGGCCAACCCTGCACCGATTCCAGTACACCACCTCTGGGCAACAGTAGTACTGACACGCCATCCCATTGAAGGCTTTCTTCGGTGGTAGAAAAGGGCTCCATGACAGGGGTCAGATAGAGGCGCTGCTGAAAGCGTCGCACTACACACCCACCCAGTCGTACTTCCACTTGGGCATCCGCACTCGCTTTCTCAATTTGCACCAAAGCTTCTTGCAGAACCACGGATTCAGGTGCCATACCACCCTGCAGCAACACCCAACCGCGCAGTAGATTTTTGCGCCGCGCAATACTTAAATTCGTGAACGTCGCTAAAAAGAGACTCTCCCCTAACCTCTCTCGCCTGATATCACAGATCTGCAAGTCAGCAAGCGCCAACTCCTCTAGCAGTAATGCAGATTCCCTAAGATTATCTGCAGCCCGCTGAATACTCTGCCGTGCCGACCAACGGGTGGATAAAACAGGCATGACCTGTCGGCGTAAATAGTTGCGCTCAAAAGCCTCATCAGCATTACTCTCATCCTCAATCCAGCTGAGCCCGTGTTCAAGGGCCCAGGCTTCCAGCTCACGGCGCCCCACTGACAACAAAGGGCGAAGTAAGGATTTACCCTCACCCAACGGCCGACTCTCCGCCATACCCGAAAGCCCAAGGACGCCCGCTCCCCGCATTAGTCTATATAGAAAGGTTTCTGCCTGATCATCCCCATGGTGACCGAGCAAAATTTGATCACCGGAGGACATCACCGAATCAAAAGCCTTGTAGCGAGCCTTACGCGCCCCTTGCTCTATCCCACCACCGCTTCTATCGACTTGCACACGCACCGCAACAAAAGGCACTTGCAGCTCACGGGCAACAGCTTCGCAGTGGCCAAGCCAGCGCTCTGCATTACTACTTAGGCCGTGGTGCACATGCACTGCCTTAACGGGGATACCATTCTGGTTGAGAAGATGCAGCAAGACAGTGGAATCCAAGCCACCAGAAAATCCAACCCATAGCTGTCCCAGAGCCGGGTGGCGCTGCATCAAAGACTTTATAAGTTGCGGTAGAGAATTTGTTGCGGATTTGGAGGTCACTGCCTATACCCTGGAACTGAGATCGACACAGTATACCGGTGCTGGCAACTTGAGTTGATGGACTTCTGAGCGGGAAGCGGGATATTGCAGAGCTACAGCTCTTCAGCAACTCAATCACTTAAAAGAGAGGTGTAGCCCAGACCTCAATTTTTACAGACCCGGGCATTTAATTACCAAAAACGGCTAGAGATAAAAGTCACTAACCCGCACAGCGAATATCAGCAGAAGCTGCCGCATCGGGTACCAATCGAACATTGGCTACGGCTATCGCTGCGACCCCCTCACTCTCCAAGCGGAAGGCACTGAAAACCTTGCTAAAGTCAGCGCCAGCTTTGGCGAAGCATTGCAGGTCCACCGAGAGACGGGTCCAGTTATTCAGCGGCATGGTTTTCAGAGTGGCTTGCAGCGGCACTCTGGCAATACAGCCCTCTCCACAGGTCACCGCCGCTTGTAACGGTTCACGCAGCTTCTGATCAACGCGAATATTCAGACTCAAGGCTGAGCCCTCCTCCAAATAAATATCCAAGTTCTGCATATACTCCGCAGACAACTGCACGGCACCGGGGCGCAAACCTTTCCACTCGATCAAACGCGCATCTTCTTGAGAAGACATATCAATCGCAGTCACAACGATATTGTTATCCTCACCACTGGCCACACGGTTGCCATTCACTGGAACAGCCTTGGCTCCGTCCTCGGCAATATTCAATACCCAGGGAGCGCGCGGACGGGAAACCAATAACCAAGCATCCTCCAGTCCACCCGCAGCCATATTTTCGCTGGTCTCAGGCAAGTCGTTGCTGACCAGGGATTCCTCATTCACACTCAAGCCGTAACCCAAAGCAAACAGGGGATCGTAGTGCTCGTGGTATGGATTCAAAACCGTTTGATTGGTGTACATCGGCCAGCTAAAGGGCAACTTACCAGTGAAATCGTATCGAATCTCACCTTTGGCACCTCGGAATAATACATCGGCCACACCAGCACCCTCAGATCCCGGCAGCCAAGCGGCCACAAAAGCATCCGATGCATTTAATTCACTGTTCACCCAAAGCGGGCGACCGGACAGGAAAACACTGACAACTGGAATTTCCTGTTCACGCAATTTCTTCAACAGTGCCAGATCTTTCTTGTTACCGCGCTGGTATTCCAGATTTGTGATATCACCATGCCATTCCGCGTAGGGTTCTTCACCATAAATGGCAATAGCCACCTGGGGTGCCTTGCCATTGGCAAAGCTGGCATCGGTAAAGCTTCCATCCTCACTCAGTATGGCTTCACCACCCACGCTCTTTACGGCTGCGGCGATGCCCTCAAAGATGGAAGTAGCACCGGGAAAATCTTCACGGGTATTACCAGTGCCCTGCCAGGATATTGTCCAACCACCACTTTGTTTGGAGAGGTTGTCGGCCCCATCGCCGACGACTAGAACATTCTGCTTCGCGGTTAGCGGCAACAATTGATCATTGTTTTTCATTAACACCAAAGACTTCCGCACTGCCTCTCTGGCGATAGCGCGGTGCTCGGCATTGCCGAGAATACCAGCCTTGCCCGCTAGGGGCATATTACGCTCGAACAAGCCGGCGCGAAGTTTCACTCGCAGTATGCGGCGCACCGCATCATTCAAACGCTCAGTGGAGATTTCACCGCTCTTCGCCTGAGCCAAGGTATTGTTGTAGAGGGCCTTCCAATCCGCAGGCACCATAAACATGTCCAGACCGGCGTTAATTGCCGCGGCACAACTTTCCAGAGTGCAACCCGGTACGAAACTGTGACCATTCCAGTCCCCGACTACAAATCCATCGAAACCCAAACGCTCCTTCAAGACATCTGTCAGCAAGTATTGATGGCCATGCAGCTTCTCACCATTCCAACTATTAAAAGAAGCCATTACCGTTTGCACACCAGCGGGCAAAGCGGTCAGGTAACCTGCCGCATGTACTTCTGCCAGCTCCTTTTCAGGCACAGCGTTATCCCCGCGGTCGATTCCACGTGTAGTTCCACCGTCACCGACAAAATGCTTAGCCGTGGCGACCAGGTTTTCCCCGCGCAGAAAATCGGCTTCGTTCTTGCCACCCTGCAACCCTTTCACCATGGCTTCCGCATAGTCAGCCACTACAGCCGGATCTTCAGAATAACTTTCATAAGTGCGTCCCCAGCGGTCATCCCGCACTACCGCCACAGTGGGGGCAAAAGTCCAGTCGATACCGGTAACAGCGACCTCGCGGGCGGTCGCGCGACCAATACGCTCGATCAGCTCAGCATCCTTCGCCGCCCCGAGGCCAATATTGTGGGGAAAAAGAGTTGCCCCAATAACATTATTGTGACCGTGCACCGCATCGGAGCCCCAAATCAGGGGAATAGCAACACCGCCATCTGAAGTGTCCATGGAAGCCTTGAAAAAGGCATCGGAAAGCGCAAGCCAATCTTGAGGCGTGGCAAACTTATCGTTGTTTGGAAAGGCTCCCCCACCATTTAGCACAGAGCCTAAGTGATATTTCTTAACATCTTCAGGGGTGACGTGGCGGATCTCCGCCTGAATCATTTGCCCCACCTTCTCTTCCAAAGACATGCGCGACATAATTTCGGAAATACGCGCTTCCAGCATTTCGCTGCGTGGAAACGCGGGCTCGAGTAGCGGCCAGTTTTCCAGGCTACCGCCACTGCTTATCTGGGAGTTATCCTCTTTTGACGGAACTTCTTCCCCCTGCGGCTGACAGCCAACAAGTGCCGAAACACAGAGCATTAAGCTCAGTGAAAATCGTTTTTTTAATTTCACGGATAACTCCCAAAGTTTTCCCACGCGAATCCTTCTGTCCTACCAATTCCATAGCTACCAGAATGAGTAACACAGATATTATTATTTCAGTGTAAATCCCACACTCCAGCCACAGCCAATTAGGCCCCGATTGGATTTCAGGTATTCCACGCAACGGTATCAACGGAGCAAAGTGCAATACTTGCCGAGGAGCGCCAATAGAAATCCGATGGATTGGGCTAAATCACAGACAAGGCGGAAAACATTTTCTAGCCGGACTACTTAAAAAATAGCCTGGTGCAAAGTTTCAACTGATTTTGCCCACTACTCCATCGCAGCGCCACGCAGGGTCGGAGAAAAAGCACCGTAATAAGCGATATAGCAGTAGCACAGCAGCGGTACTAAAAAAGAAATCTGAATACCCGCTTCATCCGCGAGCATTCCCTGAAGCAATGGAATAACCGCACCGCCAACAATGGCCATGCACAGGATACCGCTGCCCTGACTGGTGTACTGACCCAAACCTCGCAGCGCCAGGCTGAATATGGTTGGAAACATAATGGAGTTGCAAATCCCCACAGCGACAATCGACCATACAGCCAGATAACCAGAGGAGAGCATCGCCACCAAGATAAGCACTACGGAACCTAGCGAACACACCGCCAGTGTTTTTCCCGCAGAGACATAGCGCAGCAATAAAGCCCCAGCAAAGCGGCCTACCATAGCGCCACCCCAGTAGTAGGAAACATACTTTGCCGCTTCAAATAACTGCATTTCAGCAACAGAGGATTCACTAAAGAAGCTAACCAGGAAACTTCCTATAGCCACCTCGGCACCTACATAGGCAAAAATACCAATTGCCCCCAGCGTCAACCTGGGAAAGCGCCAGATGGAAAAAGTCTCACTGCGAGACGGGTTTGTACTGTGTGAAAGGCAGTGTTCGGGGATCGCCGGCAGGCGAATCCAGGAGAAAAAAGCCACCATCATCAACAGCACTACCGCCAACCAGAAATAGGGTTTTTCCACCAGGGCCGCCTCCCTAGCGCGAAATTCATCGACACTAGTTGCCGTATCGGGATCGGCGCCCATTGAAATCGCGGCAAAAAAAACGGCACCACCGGCAACCGGCGCCAAGGTAGTTCCCAGAGAGTTAAATGCTTGGGTTAGGTTTAAACGGCTTGGAGCCGTTTTGGCACTACCCAAAGCAATAACGTAGGGATTTGCTGATACCTGCAATACTGTAATACCAGAAGCCAGTACAAAAAGCCCCAATAAAAACACTTCATAGATTTGCAGGCGCGCAGCAGGAATAAAAACCAGGCAACCAGCACAAGCCACTAATAAACCAAAGACCAACCCCAACTGATAACCAACTCTACGCAACAGCAACCCAGCAGGAACGGAAACCAGAAAATAGGCTGCAAAAAAGTAAAACTGTACCAGGACAGCGCGGGTATAACTCAGCTCAAAAACATTTTTAAGATGTGGCACCAGAACATCATTCAGCCCGGTGATAAAACCCCACAGAAGGAAAAGCGAAGTCAACGCTGCAAGATTTAAATACCCTGGAGAGCGCCCCTCTTGAGCCTGGGCATCTGAATCACAAACAGCCATTTCGTTCGAGTGAAGACTCGAATCGGGCAACATCTGGCGCATTGGAAACCGATCCCCAAATTTCAAACTCGTTTCTTGGCGATTATACTGTTCTTCCTAAACGCTTTTGAGTCGCCAGCGGAAAATTAAGGACAAAATGTGCAATTTTTTATAACCCTTAATAAAAAACACTTTCACTCAATGAAAGTTATCTTATGGGTCCAGATTGCCGAAAGTAACTTGACTAATCACCCCGAAAAGCGACAAAAAGGACTAAATAAGGGCTAAGCTGGAATCCTAGCGCACAGGCCCACTGGCGGGCACCGGTAAGCCAAGGTAATATCTTCCGGATAATAATGAACGCGATGATGAGCGTCTATCCCGTCATTTTCACAAAATTAAATATACGGGACATCATGCAGTACTCTACCCGTCAATACTGGAATGCAACTGCGGAAATTCCTTCGACCCGCTGGTTTTGGAAATTACAGCTGGTCAGCTGGATTGGCATTTTGTTGGTGACATTCCTCTCCCTGACTCTCTGGCATTCACCCACTGAGTGGCCAAGCTTCGAGCCAGCAAATACTATTTTCCAGTGCGCTGTGGCTTTTGTTCTCTCGGTATTCCTAAGACCTATTTTTGATATCGCCTGGGACTCTGAACTGGCCGTTCGCACAGTCATCTATCTACTCGCCGTTGCGGTGATTTCCGGCATCTGGACCCTGGTGCGCATGGAGGCCTATATCCGCTTGAGCGGGGAGCACTCCATCTGGTCTGAATTCGGCGGCTGGTATTATGCCTCCCTCTTTGTCTTTCTTTTTTGGAGTGCACTTTACTGTGGGGTTAAATACCACATACTGCTGCAAGGGGAACACAAAAAAATGCTTGAAGTGGCCGCGGACAACGAGCGCGAGCAACTTCGTAGACTCCAGGCAGAGGCTATCGCTAATGAGGCCCAGCTTAAAATGTTGCGCTATCAGCTCAATCCCCACTTTTTGTTCAATACACTAAATTCCATTAATGCTCTAATTCGCTTTCAACAGGCCGATGAGGCCCGCGAAATGGTTGTACGACTCAGTGATTTCCTGCGCCTCTCCCTAAAAGAGAGCCCTATGCAAAAAGTAGAACTTGAACAGGAAGTCAAAGCAGCACTCCTCTATCTGGAGATTGAAAAAACCCGCTTTGCTGACCGTTTGGCTGTAGATCTCAATGTCGCTGAAACAGCCCGGCAAGCACTGGTACCCAGTATGTTGCTACAACCACTGGTAGAGAATTCAGTAAAATATGCCATCGCCCCCAATGAAATGGGAGGCACCATCGGAATTCATGCGAAAAGTACCGGTGAGCGCCTACTGCTGGAGGTACAGGATTCAGGCTGTTCCAAAGACTGCGCCGGCGAGAGAAATTTCCAAGCAAGTTCCACCGGTGTTGGACTGAAGAATGTACGGGAGCGACTTTCCAGCCTCTACCCACAAAATTACCGTATAGAGCAACAGGAAAAACCTGATTGCGGCATGTCGATACGAATCGATATACCGCTGGAAAAATCCACGCACCCCACCAATAAAACACAGGGAGAAGTCCAATGAACAAACTCACTGTCGTGCTGGTGGACGACGAACCCCTAGCCCTGCGCCTGCTGCAAAGCATGTTTGAGGAATTCCCGGATATAGAAATTGCCGCCTGCTGCCGCAATGGGCGCGAGGCGTTGCAAGCCGTATCTGAATACAGTCCAGACCTATTGGTTCTGGATGTGCAAATGCCCGGGATGAACGGCTTTGATGTGGTCAGTCGTCTACAAGCCGACACCATGCCACTGGTAATATTCGCCACCGCTTTCGACGAATATGCCCTTAAAGCCTTTGAGGTTCACGCTGTCGATTATGTTTTAAAGCCCCTGGATAACGCTCGCCTAGAAACCGCCCTTGATCGCGCGCGCCAGCGCTTGCAATTGGCACATGCCGGCAAAAAAGACATCCACCAGGAAGAAAAAAACCGGCTGCTGCGCTCTATTGAGGAAATGAGTTCAACCAAGGGACAAGCCTCTGAGACTCGCACCCCAGTGATCAACAATCGCCTGGCGATTAAGGATCGCGGCAGTATTACTATGGTCAATCAGAAGGATATCGAGTGGATAGATGCCGCCGGTGACTACATGTGTGTGCATGTAAAAGGGGAAACCCATGTTATGCGCAGCACCATCAAAGACCTGCAAAAACAGCTGTGCCCGGATAATTTTAAGCGTATTCACCGCTCCACCCTGGTGAATCTCAACTATATCGTACACATCAAAGTACTAACTAAAGGAGAGTACTTTCTCACCTTAATGAGCGGCGCTAAAGTCAAAGTCAGCCGTAACTATCGCCTACCGATCAAGGAATTTCTCGAAGCCAACCGACGCATAGCTTCAGAAGCCTCCTAAACAGCTTGCCCTTCAACGCCACTCAATACCGGCAGGGACTCGCCGGTATACCAGCAAAATAACCAACCTAAGCAATATCTGATCCACGCCATCCAGTTAATACAGAGAGCCCCTTTCTTTACAAAAAAAAGCCGGCAAAAAATACCGGCTAAACGAGCTCAGAAGAGAAGAAAAGAAAACTTAAGCGCGTTTATCTGTACGGTGTCCTGAGAGACCGTAGTAGAGAATATAGAGGTAACAGAAGATCGGCAGAACGAACGCCAATTGGATACCAATTTGGTCAGCCAGAAGCCCCTGTAACAACGGCACAATAGCACCGCCTACAATGGCCAGGCATAAGATTCCGGAGCCCTGACTGGTCGATGGACCCAGCTTGGCCAGCGCCAAACTAAAGATAGTCGGGAACATAATAGAGTTGCACAGACCCACAGCCAGTACCGCCCACATCGCCAGATAGCCGCTACCCGTAACAGTAATCAACAGCAGTACACAGGAGCCGATAGAGCATATCGCGAGCACTTTGCCAGCAGAAATAAAGCGCATAATCAAGGCACCGGCAAAACGCCCAACCATGGCCCCACCCCAATAGAGAGATATATAAAAGGCCGCCTCGGATTCGTCGAGACCTGCTATGGAGTCTTCGGCAATAAAGTTCACCAGGAAACTGCCGATAGAAACTTCCGCGCCGACATAAACGAAAATCGCTACCGCCCCTAATACGAGATGGAGATAATTCCAGGCCGAAGCTTCACCTACCTCCGATGGGGTCTGTGAAGTATTGCTGACAATAGACGGCAGGTTCAAAAACGCAAAAACCAGGGCCAACACGGCTAGGGTAGCCGCCAGAATCAGGTAGGGCACTTCGATCACCGAGGCACTGACTGCACCGACGGCAACTCCCGCAGCTGGGAGAATTAATAATGCACCGAATTGTGGGGCTACGGTGGTACCTAGTGCATTAAAGCCCTGGGTCAAGGTTAGTCGGCTGGGTGCCGTGCGCTCATTTCCCAAGGCGGCAACATAGGGGTTTGCCGATACCTGTAAGATAGTGATACCGGAAGCGAGAATAAACAGGGCCCCTAGGAAAAGCCCATAGACCTCCATGCGCTCCGCAGGAATAAATAGTAAGCAACCCAATACCGCGATAGTAAGGCCGGTGACGATACCTTTTTGGTAACCAATCTTACTCACCAGACTACCCGCCGGCAGGGAAACCAAAAAATAAGCCCCAAAAAAACAGAATTGCACCAGCATCGCCTGGGCATAATTCAGCTCAAAAATCCCCTTGAGATAGGGAATCAGGATATCGTTCAAACAGGTAATAAATCCCCACATAAAAAACAGTGAGGTCAAAGCTACCAGCGCAAATTTTTGTCCCGCTTGATCACCAGCTTGCAACTGCACAGCATCCGTTGCCGTATTCCTCTGCAAAATTGCCATATTTGATTCCCGAAACTTCTGCCGCAACTAAACCGTAAATGGCAAGCCAGCACTTAAACACTTGTTATTCTTTTTGCTTTCTACCATGGAGGCACAGATACGACGCAGCGGTTTTCGACAAAGGGGGTTAAAAATGGGGGCAGTAGGGACAGTGTAAAGTGCCCTGGGCACGCTCAACTAGCGGGACAAACAAATAACAGAAGAGGAACAAGCAACCCAACAAATGGGGAATCGCCAAATATAGAGTAGATCTCGTAAAAAGAAACTGGACTCTAAAGAAAGAAAAAAGGGCAGCGCCATGATCGGGACTGCCCTTTTAAGGATATTAAGAAACGATATTGCCGTAGCTCATCAGGCGCTGGTAGCGCTTTTCCAGCAACTCATCAATAGGAATAGCACTCAACTGTTCCAGTTGTTCACCGAGGCGCTCCTTCAGGCTCTCAGCCATGGCATCCGGATCTCGGTGCGCACCGCCGAGGGGCTCTGGGATGGTTTCATCCACAATACCTAACTCCTCCAACACACTGGAAGTCACCCCCATAGCCTCGGCAGCCAGTGGAGCCTTCTCTACGGTCTTCCAAATAATATTGGCGCAGCCCTCCGGAGAAATCACAAAGTAGGTGGAGTACTGCAGCATATTGAGCTGATCACCAACACCAATTGCCAGAGCACCACCGGAAGAACCCTCACCAATCACGGTACAAATAATCGGCGTGCGCAAACGGGACATCACCGCCAGGTTCTGGGCAATGGCCTCACTGATGCCGCGCTCTTCACTATCGATTCCGGGGTAAGCCCCTGGAGTATCGATCAAAGTCAGCACCGGCATTTTAAAACGCTCGGCCATTTCCATAATGCGCAAAGCTTTGCGGTAGCCCTCCGGCTTAGGCATACCGAAGTTACGCGCAACCTTCTCGTTCACAGAGCGGCCTTTTTCTTCACCGATCACGGCTACTGGCTTGCCATTCAAGCGTGCGATACCAGTAATAATCGCCTTGTCATCACCAAAATGACGATCGCCGTGCAGCTCGTCCCAATCGGTGAATAGCCGCTCAATATAATCCTTGGAGTATGGACGCTGCGGGTGCCTGGCCACCTGGACCACTTGCCAGGGACTCAGGTCTGCGTAGATGGACTCGGTCAGAGTTCTGCTCTTATCCCGCAGCCGGGTCACTTCATCGGCGATATTCAGCTCATTGTCGTCCCCGACCAGCTGCAACTCTTTAATTTTGCTTTCCAGCTCTGCAATCGGCTGCTCAAACTCGAGAAAGTTGAAATTCATGAAATCTGCGCCTTAACTCTTTTCCATGCCTCTGGGCAATCACAGCGACATAGCTTAACTGTACAGAACCGACCAGTCGAGCCCAGTAGACTTTAACGCCGCTCAGCGTATTGAAGTGCCACCCGCTCACGTCCCAGCAACTCCCGCAGGGACTGAACCATCTGATCATTCGGCTCCACATTCCACTGTGGAGGCAGGCGGTAGAGACCTCGCGCATCGTGGCGCAACACTTCCAGGCTGACCCCGCACTGGCCACCGGTATAGGGCTGCAAACACGAGGCCAGACGCTTGGCTAACCCAGGGGCCACAACACCGGTATCGACTTGCAGACGCACACCGGTCACCCGGCTCTGACGCAGCTCATCCAAGGTGGAAACCCCATTCACGGTCATTTTCAGACCGCCGCTGTAATCGTCATTGGCCACGGGGCCTTCGAGTACCAGCAGCGCATCCTTAGCCAGCTTGTCGCGGTGTTCGCCAAATGCCTCGCTGAACATGGCCGCCTCAATACGGCCGCTGCGATCATCCAGGGTAACAATAGCCATGGAATCGCCACGCTTGGTCTTCATCACCCGCATGGCAACCACCAGGCCCGCCACTTTTTGCGCTTCGCGGCCAGGTTTTAAGTCGGCGATTCGCGCCTTCACCAGGTGCTGTAACTCACCGGCATATTCGTCAATGGGGTGGCCGGTGAGATACAGACCCAGGGTGTTTTTCTCACCCTCCAAGCGCTCGCGAATACTCCAGCAGCGAGTGCGACGGAAGTCCTCGTACACATCACCATCGGAAGATTGGGGCACCACCTCACCGAACAAATCCATCATGCCTGCATTGGCATTAGCCTTTTGCTGTTCCGCCGCCTTCACCGCTTCATCCAGCGCGTTAAACAGCACCGCGCGGGAATAATCCAAGCCATCACTGCCGCCAGTATCCGGCCCAATGCTGTCGAAGGCACCAGAGCGCACCAGCGCCTCCAGTGCGCGCTTATTCACCTTGCGCGGATCGACACGCGAGCAGAAATCGAACAGATCGGTAAAGGGACCGCCCTCTTCCCGCGCCGCAATAATATTTTCAATCGGCCCCTCACCCAGGCCCTTGATGGCACCGAGACCGTAAATAATGCGGTTATCGATATCCACCGAGAACTGGAAGCTACCCAGATTCACATCCGGCGGCACCAGCACCAGCTCCATGGCGCGACACTCTTCGATAAAGGTCACCACCTTATCGGTCTTATCCATATCCGAAGACATGGTCGCCGCCATAAACTGGGCGGGATAGTGCGCTTTCAGCCAAGCGGTCTGGTATGACACCAGTGCGTAAGCCGCAGAGTGCGACTTGTTAAAACCATAGCCTGCGAACTTCTCTACCAGGTCGAAGATCTTAATCGCAAGTTCGGGGTCAATTCCTTGCTCTTTTGCCCCATTTTCAAAAGTGGCCCTCTGTTTGGCCATTTCCTCCGGTTTCTTTTTACCCATCGCCCGGCGCAACAGGTCAGCGCCACCGAGGGTATAGCCCGCCAACTCCTGGGCGATCTGCATCACCTGTTCCTGGTAGACGATCACGCCGTATGTGGGCTCCAGGATCGGTTGCAGTTTCTCGTGCTGGTATTTAGCATCCGGGTAGGCCACCTGGGCGCGACCGTGCTTACGGTTAATAAAGTCATCCACCATGCCCGATTGCAGCGGACCTGGGCGGAACAGGGCCACCAGGGCGATCATATCTTCCAGGTTGTCCGGCTGTAGGCGCTTGATCAGGTCCTTCATCCCCCGGGATTCCAACTGGAATACCGCAGTGGTCTCTGCCCGCTTGAGCATCTTGAAGGTTTCATCATCGTCCAGTGGCAGCGCGGCGATATCCAGAGGTTCCAGCCCCTCGCGCGCTCGCGTCTCATCCACCATGCGCTTGGCCCAGTCGATGATGGTCAGCGTCCGCAGGCCGAGGAAGTCGAACTTCACCAGGCCCGCATCTTCCACATCGTTTTTATCAAACTGGGTCACCAGGCCTGCACCGGTCTCATCACAATAGAGCGGTGCGAAGTCGGTGAGCTTGGTGGGGGCGATAACCACACCACCCGCGTGCTTGCCCACGTTACGGGACACCCCTTCGAGCTGCAGGGCCATCTCCCAGATTTCCTGGCCCTCGTCATCGCTTTCGAGGAACTCGCGCAATATCTCTTCCTGGTCGAAGGCCTTCTGCAGGGTCATACCTACATCGGGGGGGATCATCTTCGACAGCTTGTCTGCGAGGCCGTAGGACTTGCCCTGCACCCGCGCCACATCTCGCACCACCGCCTTCGCGGCCATGGTTCCGAAAGTAATGATCTGGCTCACCGCCTGGCGGCCATAGTTATCCGCAACGTAGCCAATTACCCGGTCGCGCTTCTCCATACAGAAGTCGATATCGAAGTCGGGCATCGACACCCGCTCCGGGTTCAGGAATCGTTCGAACAGCAGATCGTATTGCAGCGGGTCCAGATCGGTAATGTCCAGCGAGTAAGCCACCAGAGAGCCGGCACCGGAACCCCGCCCCGGGCCCACCGGGATATCGTGGTCTTTGGCCCACTGGATAAAGTCCATTACGATCAGGAAGTAACCCGGAAATCCCATCTGGATAATGATATCCAGCTCAAAACGCAGGCGGTCTTCATAGACCTTGCGGCGCTCGGCATAGTCAGCGGCGGACTTGTCCAGGATAGTTTCCAGGCGCCGCTCCATACCCTCGTAAGAGACCTTTTCGAAGAACTGGTCTTCGGTCATACCCTCGGGAATCGGGTATTCCGGCAGGAAGTATTTACCCAGCTGGATTGGCGCCGAACAGCGCTTGGCAATCTCCACGGTGTTTTGCAGGGCTTCGGGGATATCGCCAAACAGTTCCCACATCTCTTCCGGCGTGCGGAAATACTGTTCGGCGGAATAACGGCGCTCGCGGCGAGGGTCATCGAGGGCGCGACCTTCGTGAATACACACGCGCACCTCGTGGGCCTCAAACTCGCTCTCCTCCATAAAGCGCACATCGTTGGTGGCCACCACTGGCAAATTTAATGCCTGCGCCAAATCCACTGCCGAGTGCAGATAGTCTTCATCGCCGGCGCGACCGGTGCGCTGTAACTCCAGGTAGTAGCGGCCGGGAAATAACTCCGCCCACTCCCGTGCCAGCTCCTCTGCCTGGGCGCGGCGCCCCGCTACCAGTGCACGGCCCACATCGCCGTACTTGGCACCGGACAGCATCAGCACCCCTTCGCTGTACTCCTTAACCCATTCGCGTTTGATATAGGCGTTACCGTGGTACTGGCCTTCCATCCAGGCGCGGGAAATCAGCTCGGTAATATTGCGGTAGCCATCAGTGTTCATCGCATAGAGCGTGATCAGCGTCGGCTTACCCTCACCGCCTTCGCTGAGCCAAAAATCCGCTGCAGTAATCGGCTTGATACCGGAGCCCAAACAGGCCCGGTAGAATTTAATCTGCCCGTAGAGGTTGCACTGGTCGGTAATCGCCAGGGCTGGCATTTCCAGCTCCTGTGCGCGGGCGATGGCCGGCTTGATTCTTACCAGGCCATCGATCAGGGAAAATTCGGAGTGAATTCTTAGGTGGACAAAGGGTTGGGTCATAGTCGCATTTAGTTCCGGGCCCTGCGAGGCCCGGCCCCGACAAAGCGCTATCGATTGTTTACCAGATTCGGCCCATTTGCCGCGCGCGCTCGGTGCAGAGCTTTAACACTGCACGGCGCTCATCATTGTTCATGGAGCCCCAGCGGCTGATTTCGTTACCACTGCGAAAACAGCCCTCGCACAGGTCCTGCTCATTCAGGGCACATACGGAGATACAGGGGGATTTCACCGGGCGCTCTTTCGGCTCCACGGTTTTTACCGGTTGTTCAGACATCTTTAGCCTCAAGCGGGACCAGTTCACTGGCGAAATGTTTGCCGTTGGCCGCATAGTGATCGCTGCTGGCTTTGAGCAGCTCGTAGGTGGCGGGATCGAGAGATTTTACTACCTTGCCGGGAGAGCCCAGCACCATAGAGTAATCGGGAATTTCTGTGCCCTCGGTCACCAGCGCATTGGCGCCAATGATACAGCACTTGCCGATTTTGGCCCGGTTTAAGATCACGGCATTGATACCAATCAGGCTGTAATCACCAATATCACAGCCGTGCAGCATCACTTTATGGCCTACGGTGACACCGGTGCCGATGGTTAATGGCACACCCACATCGGCATGCAGTACCGAGCCATCCTGTACGTTACTGTATTCACCGATAGTGATCGGCGCACAGTCGCCGCGCACCACCGCGTTAAACCATACGGAGCTGTGAGCGAGCATACGCACATCTCCAATCACATGGGCACCGGGCGCAATATAGTGGCCCTCACCTTCCAGTTGTGGCTGTTTATCCCCCAATCTGTACAGCATTTGGCCTCCGGCTCGATATGATTATGAACCGCTCATTATCTCGCGCCAAAGAGGCCGTGGCTAGGGAGAGATGATTGCGCTTTTCCCAATATGACCAGCTAGAGCAGCTCGCCCTGCTGGACAAAGTTGGCGCCCTCAAGGGTGAGCAAGCGCGCTTTCAAAGACAGGCCGCCGGCGTAGCCGGTAAGGCTGCCATTGGCTCCGATTACACGGTGGCAGGGAATAACGATGGCAATCGGATTCGCACCATTGGCCCGCGCCACCGCGCGAATAGCCCGTGGCTGGCCCAACCACTGGGCTTGCTGGCTGTAACTGCGGGTTTCGCCAAAGGGAATTTGCAACAGGGCATCCCAAACCCGGCGCTGAAATTCAGTACCCTTTGGCGCCAGTGGCAGATCAAAGCTTTTGCGCTGGCCGGCGATATATTCCCGCAACTGCTGGGCGGCCAAATCTGTCAGCTCCGAGGCGCCCCGCTGCCAACCGGCCCCCAAACGCAATGGTCGTTCATCGTCATAAAACTGGAGTGCAACTATGCCTCGGGAGAGACCCTCTCTCTCCTGTTCGCAGGCCGCGATGGCAACATCCCCCAATTCCGTGGTGTAACTCTCATAAACAATCATTTTTTCTCTCCAGATTTCAGGGACTGCCACAACAAAATGGCTCCATATGCCCGCCAAGGCCGCCACTGCTCTGCCCGCTCCAGGACCTGCTTGGGTTTTGCCTTTTCACCATCACTGCCCAGGGCTTGTAGAATACCCAAATCCGACGCGGGGAAAGCGTCCGGCATCGACAGGCCACGCATAGCGATATAATGCGCCGTCCAATCGCCAATACCCGGCAGTGCTGTGGCCTGGCTGCACCAATCCTCCAGGGACTGATCGGCAAAACTCACACGGCCATCCAAAGTTGCGGCGACAAACTCCTGTAGGGTTTTCATCCGAGCCCGGGTCAAGCCCAGATCGGCAAAGTCCGCCTCAGCGAGACGCTCGGCCGTTGGGAATAAAAACCGCTCTCTGCCAGCATCGTCTACAAACGACTCCCCGTAGCGGGCCACTATTCGTCCGGCAATAGTGGTCGCCGCCGCGACACTGATCTGCTGACCGAGAATCGCCCGCAGTGCATATTCGAATGGGTCCCAGGCACCGGGCAATCGCAGGCCCGGATTCTTCGCCAACTGATCCGCCAGCAGTGGATCTTCATTTAATACCGTCTGGATCTCCTCAATATCCGCATCCAGATCAAACAGCCGGCGCAGGCGCTGGTTCAATAGATATAACCCTGCCCCACCTTCCTGACCAAAAACCTCCACTACCAGGCGATTTCGTTCCGGATCGTGGGAAACCTCCATCACGCCGCGACAAGCATCCAGTTCGAAACTGCGTGAATAGACCTCTCCCTCCACCTGCTCTACCCCCGCCAAAGCGCGAGTTCCCAAGAAAGCCAGGAGTTGTTGCCAATCTAACGGCGGGCGGTAATCCAGGTACAACCGCACCCGAGTCGCACTCGCCTTCTCCGCGCGCACTGCGTGTCCCTCCCTGCGAACGTCGGATGGGGTGCGTTTGTAGATCTGTTTGAATACACCGTTAAAGCGTCTCAAACTGTTAAAACCAGCCTCGTAGGCTATTTCAGCAATAGGCAAGTCCGTATCTCGCAGTAAACGAAAAGCAAACAGTGCCCGCTCGGTTTGCCAAACCGCCAAGGGGCTTACCCCCAAGTGCTCAGAGAACAGACGGCGCAAATAGCGGCTGCTGACCCCGAGACGCTCTGCCAGTCGCTCCACAGACTGAGGCTCGCGCTCACTGCGCATCAGTTTTAAAGCGCGCTGCACGGTGGTCGAAACCAATCCCCAAGCTGGACTGCCCGGCGCAGAATCGGGGCGACAGCGCAGGCAGGGCCTAAAGCCCGCATTGGCCGCCTCCGCCGCAGTTTCAAAATAAGTGACATTGCGCTCCAACGGTGGCCGAGCGGGGCAGATGGGTCGACAGAAGATACCTGTCGTCTTCACCGCCGTAAAAAAACGCCCATCAAAACGCCGATCACGGGCAAGCCGCGCACTGGAACAAATTGCCGCATCAATTTTCATTTACCCTCCCGAATCTGACCTCCAGTGTATTTCCACGCTGCCTTGGAAACTAGTCAAAAACGGAACTGACCCAAAAGCCATAGACCCGATAGTCATAACAAGACTCAAGCCTTCGTTATCATGAGAAATAAATTCACATAACCAACGTTTGCCGCGGCAAGGACTATATCCGGTTACCCGATTAATTTACGCACCTGATTACTCTTTACAGCTCACAAGAAATTTTCAAAACTATCAACGTCTTTCCGCTTATTCCCCATCAAAAATACACACCGGCAACAAGTTGAAAATTTCTCAGCACAAATGTGCAGGCATTTTCACCTCCCTCACTGCCAACAAGAAAACTAAAAAAATAAACTGCCATTATTTTTTCAATCATTACCTTTATTCAGAGAAATCACACATATTTATCCACATCGAAATTCGGTGGCCTATCTATTCTGATAAGAAATAAAAATCAGATATTTACTCCACCAATTACATCTATAGGGAAGCAACCTTCAAGAAGTGGGCACTTATTTTCACTTCTATTTTCTCGTAGCAAATGACAGTTCTTCCCCAACAGATAACAAAAAAGTATTTGTTTCCAGAGATTTCAAAGCATGTCAAAAATATCGTTAATTGTATTTTTTCTTTCGCTACTGCTATTGAGTGCCTGCGGATCGGACAAAGGAAAAGCCCGAGCCGCCGATAACTTCCCCCCGGGCTCCAATGTGACAGACAGTGATGGAGATGGCGTTCGCAATTCCGACGATAACTGCCCCAGCATCAGCAATCCCTCCCAAGATGACCTCGACAGCGACGGTAGCGGTGATGCCTGTGACAACGATGATGACAATGATAATCACCTGGACTTAGAAGATAACTGCCCACAAATCGCCAACATCGATCAGGCAGATAGTGACGGCGATAAAGTTGGCAATGCCTGCGATGAAGATCTCGATGGTGATGAAGTAGTCAACGATTCGGATAACTGTCCTGCAAACGCCAACCATGAACAGAGTGACATGGATGGCGATGGTGTCGGTGACAGCTGCGATAACGACCTCGATGGCGATGACTTCACCAATAGCCTCGATAACTGCCCTACCGTCTCCAACCCAGACCAAACCGATCAAGACAATGACGGCATTGGCGATCTATGTGACAGCGACAGTGATACCGACAATGATGGCCTGGATGATGGTGTAGACAACTGCCCGCAAGTGCCCAACGAAGATCAAGTGGATACCGACAACGACGGCACGGGCAACGCCTGCGATAACGACGATGACGGTGATAGCATCGAAGATATCAGTGACAACTGTCCTGGCAAACCAAACCCAGCACAAGAGGATCAGGACAACGATGGATTAGGCAATGTCTGCGATCCGGACCTCGATAACGACGGCATTGATAATGAAGCTGATAATTGTCCTTCTATCGCCAATACCGACCAAAGTGATATCGACTCCGATGGAAAGGGCGATCTATGCGATAGCGATGATGATGCGGATGGCATTGAAGACCATGCCGATAATTGTCCCGTCGATGCCAATGCAGATCAAACCGACACCGATAGAGATGGCAGAGGCGACCTATGTGACTCCGACCGGGATGGCGATGGGGTAGACAACGATGCAGACAATTGCCCCCTCGTGGCCAATGAGGACCAGGTAGATACCGACGGTGACAGCTTCGGCGATGCCTGTGATAACAACTCTGATATCGACGGGGATTTAATTACTGACTATGTCGACAACTGTGTAAGCATTGCCAATACCAGCCAATTCGACCGAGACGGAGACGGTATTGGTGACGCCTGTGACAGCGATAAGGATGGTGACGGCAGTGCCAACACAGAAGATAACTGCCCTGCCATTCCCAATCGAGACCAAGCCAATAACGATAGTGACCAGATCGGCGATATCTGTGACAGCGACGATGATAACGACGGTATCATCGACCTGATCGATAACTGTCGCTTCGACCCCAATGCCCATCAAAAGGATAGCGACGCAGACTACCTCGGTGACGCCTGCGACCCCGATCTGGATAACGATGGCATCATAAATAGCAGTGACAATTGTCCCCATAACCCCAACACACTCCAGGAGGATCATGATGGGGACGGCGTCGGGGATGCCTGCGATACCAATACCGATGCAGATAACGATAGCTTCGACGATGGTGTGGACAATTGCCCCGCAGTAGCGAACCCGAATCAATCAGACCAGGACAACGATGGCCTGGGAGACATTTGTGACAATGACCGGGATGGCGATGGTACGACGAATGAACAAGATAACTGTCCCTTCGTTCCCAATGATCAAAGCGATAGTGACGGCGACGGAAGTGGTGATCATTGTGACAACGATGTCGATGGAGATAGTATCGAGGACACCTTAGACAACTGCCCGAATGTGCCAAACCCAGAGCAGGAAGACGGGGATGAAGATGGCAACGGCGACGCCTGCGATAGTGATATCGATAATGACACCCTGGATGACAGCGCAGATAACTGCCCAGCTATTTCCAATCCAACGCAAACGGATAGTGATGGAGACGGACAGGGCGACGCCTGCGACCCCGACGTAGATAACGATGGTGTGGAAAACACCTCAGATAACTGCCCTCAAACCTGGAACCCGAATGGAGAAGACTCGGATCAGGACGGCATTGGTGACGCCTGTGACTACGATACTGTCCTTTCATGCACTTCCTTCGAGGGGCTTGAAATAATGGATGGCGCTAGCACAGAGCTGGAACATGGTATCAATGCTCCCTGCGATGGCTGCTCAGTAGTTTCATTGGCCAAAGTAGGCAATGGAATACTCTCCGATGCCGCCAGAATGGAAGTTGCGAGTGGCGCTGGAGGCAGCACTTATATCCAGGTCAACCACAGTAACGTGAAAAGTGGTCGCTACCTGCTTAGCTTCCTGGTGGAAAATACGAGCTCAGTACTGGATCTTATCTACCTCAACAGCATTACCATCAGTACCTATCTGGACGAAACTGCTACAGGTGAAAGCATCAGCGGTTATAGGTTGGCTCCATTTAAGGTCAATGGTGCCCAGAATCACCGCCTGTTACTGGCAAATACTCAGGCAGACTTTAACCAGGTACGCCTGACGCTTGGCGGATTGGAGCTCACCAATAACAAGCTGGATATCTATCTCGCCTGTGCGGTTCCTTTAAGCCTGCCGTAGTAAAGCCCTTATAAAAACAATAAAGCCCCGAGTTCCGGGGCTTTATGTTTAAAAAGGTTTATTGAAACGATATTTGACCGCGCATATAGTCAACGGCTTGGCCGATAAGAATAACCTCATCACCTACAACCTCACAGGTGAGCACTCCGCGCCTCTTTGATAGCTGCATTGCATTGAGATGTGACTTACCCAAAACCTGACTCCAATAGGGTGCCAACTCGCAATGTGCAGATCCTGTTACTGGGTCTTCATTGACTCGCAGCTTGGGAAAAAAACAGCGACTGACAAAATCACAGTGATCTCCCGGTGCGGTAATCACCACCCCCCTCAAATCGAGCTCAGCTAGCAACATGAAATTAGGCTTAACGCTCTTTAGTTGAGTCTCGCTATCCAATACCACGATATAGTCAAAGGCAGCCAAAGTTTTCACAGGAACCACACTTAAAGCCTCAGCCAAACCTGAGGGACATTCCGTTGGGGCAGGGATACTGATAGGAAATCGCATTTTATAGCCGCCTTCGCAGAGCCCCACTTTTAACAAGCCACTGCGAGTTTCGAAGTTGATAACAGGCTTTGCGTACGATAAATGTTTAAACAAAACATGGGCTGCTGCCAGGGTGGCATGACCACAGAGATCCACCTCAGCTTCAGGTGTAAACCATCGCAGCCTATAACCCTCTCCCTCTGGAACAAAAAAAGCCGTTTCAGATAAGTTATTTTCTTCAGCAATATTCTGCATCTGTATATCTGTGAGCCACTCATCAAGTGGACAAACCGCGGCCGGATTACCAGAATACATACTGGATGCAAAGGCATCTACCTGATAAATATTAATTTCCATATTCTTCTAAACTTCCCAACTATAAAATAACAACTAGATTACTACTAGTAGCGTCTCTATTACAGGCAACATATACAATGCAGCACAAATTTAACAAATATAAAAAAGGGACAACTTAGTGCCCCTTTAAGTATAAACCCGGCTTTAAATGTTAAGTTAAATTTTCACCTTATCCATACCGCATACTCCAGAACTCTATCAATCCAAAGGGCAAACACTTGCCAGGGAGGTAGTGAAAGCCCGCTTCATAAACTCAAACTGCTCATTGGTTTCCATGTGTGCACTCAAGGAATTCCTGGCCGAGAGAAAGCGTTTTTTCTCAAGCTCCGTCATGCCGTCATGATAGAGGTATAATTTTTCAATCGGCTTCATGGCCGACTTTTCACTTCTATAAAATTTATCCTTGGACATAGCAAGGTCAACCTTATCCCGTATTGACCCATCCGGCATTATCTGAACAGACACACTGGGCACATAGTTTGCAATTGGCCCCTTTAGATTTAACACCTCGGGATTCAACTCACTAAGTTTCTTGGCGATATAGACTTTCAGCTTGTTATTTCTAACTTCCAACTTCACAAACGGCTTTATTATTTTGAATTTATCTTTATCTTCTTCAAACAACTGTACGGACGCCTCCAACATCACCAAACTCTGGGTGTTTAGAAAACGTTCATATTCCTCTAATTGACAAGACGCCTGTACATACTGACTAAAGAAGAAGGCAAGAACCAGGGCTGGTATTTTCATAGTTCTAATAATTATCCTTAATTTTTAGATATGGACCGCCCAATTCCACTGGGCAAATCTGACGTATATCAAACCCTATTCTAGTCGTCTTTTTTTCTTGGATAATCTATAGGTTCACATTTGCGGATCTTCCCACAGAAAATACGCAGCTTCCTTCATTTTTCAGGTTATATACGCCATTTGAGGACGACACAAAGAGGCACAAGAACTAGTTCCTAAAGTACCCATTGAGTGAGGAAACCAATACGGAAAGCCTCTCTCCTCTTTACCTTCGGTAGTCATCCAGAATTACCGGCGGCAAGCTTTTGGCTTCCGACATCCACTCTTCCACACTCTCTCTTGCCAGAAGCCTCATTACCCATTGATGAGCCCGGGGCCAATCGCACATTTCCGGGCTATGGGCATACAACCTGATAACCGTGGGCACCAGTACCAGATCTGCGAGGGAGAGATCACCACAAAGGTAAGGGCCACCACTATGGGCTAATTCTTGCTCCCAGCAGTGAAACAGTCGCTCCGCATCTGCCTGCTCAGACTGGGTCATCTGACGCTTATCCTGATAAAAAGCGCTTTCAAAAGAAAGTCGTGGACACAGCCCTGAGAGACCCGAATGTTGCCAACTTAAGAAAGAACGTGCTCTAGCCTTGGCCAAAGGATCTGAGGGAAGTAAACTTCCGCCGCCAATATCGTTGGCATATTCCATAATGGCTAGGGAATCAAAAATAACACTCTGGTTTTCAACCAATACGGGTACTGAAACAGCGGGAGATATCTCACCAATCCGGCGAAGATTTTCAAAGCGCTGCGGCTTGCGAATATCAACAACCTGCTCTTCAAATTCAATACCCAGCTCCCTAAAAGGTAGCCATGCCCGAAAAGCCCAGCTGGAGGCATTTTTAGTACCAGTGTATAAAATACGTTCCATGTTTTTCCCTTAAAATTTTTAGATACGGTCTTTAAAACAGATAACAGGGTAATTAAATAGACTCAACTATAAATCCAAAATGATGATCAACCTACTGTAGTGTTTCTTCAATGTAAACCTCCTCATTTTTTGTGATTAATCACTTAGCTTTTTCTATCAAACGATAAAAGAGTCTCCGTAAAAGCAACATCTGATACTCAATATAAGTTGCATCTAAACTTTCCCCTACTTTTTCCCTAAGAGTTTATTCCAGGTAAAAATAAAAAACCCGGCAAATGCCGGGTTTTTAAGGTGAAAATTTGCTTAGTTTTACTTCAAGCCAAGAACTTCTTTACCCTGGATGAAAGTAACATCCACGGGTATATCCGCCTCTGCCAATCGATCCAGATCAGCCTGCAACTCAGGACCGATAACCCCTTTTTCAGCGAGCAGAGTTTTGGCCTGCTCGTAGTTACCATCACCCTGAATAGTCAGGATCAGGCGCGACAGGTTGGTCATGGCCTGCTGCATTTTTTCGAAATCCACACTGTATTGACCGGTTTTCGGATCGCGGGTAAAGGCGCCCTGCTCTTTGAAGAAGTTAAAGCGCATCATATTGGCCTTACCGTGGGCACTGGCTGCACCGAAGCGCACGCTGCGAAAAATACCAGCGAGGAAGGTAACGTAGTTATCCATCAGCTCGCCCTCTTGGATCTCGCCTTTCTCATGCAAGCGGGTCACCATATAAAGGCCGAGAATATCGGCTTTGCCTTCTTCCAGAGAGGAAGAAGTCTCCTTCAACACCTGGCGTACATTTGCTCCGCCGGTCACAGTCTTCTTAATACCCAGGCCGTGCGCCACCTCGTGGAACATGGTATTGGCAAAGAAAGCGGGGAATGTGATGTGCTTGCGCTGATCTGGAGCAATCAATACATCGCTGATGGGCACCAGGATCTTGTCAAACTTGGCACGCATAGCGTTTTTCAGCTGCAGGCGACGAGTGCCTTTCGCCAGCTGAACTTCTTCATCGTTAGGCAGGTTAATGGCAATCGTCTTGGAACCCGCATTGCTGTGACCTGCGTAGAAAAGTACATCGTACGCATTCAGATCAGAATCGGTACCCGGCTCTTCGGCCTTGTACTTTTCTTCTACCGGCAAGCCTTCCTGTAATTCAGGCAACAGCGCAGCAAACTTGGCCAGCTTCTTACTCCACTCTTTATCTTTGAGGAGTACGTAAGACTCGTAAGCCGTGCGATAGGCAAACATTTGATCTTCGTAGTTTTCAATGGGGCCGATCACTACGTCGATATCATTTTCCTTCATGTCCATCCATGCCATATCGCTGGGACGGAAATTATCATTGAGCAGCGCGTCGGCACGCATGTCCAGATAGTTGGCGAATTCTTTACTTTCCGCCAGCGCGGCTGCCTGGCGCAGGATATCCGCTGCCTTCTTCAGGTCAGCATTGTAGGCTTTGCTGTAGGGGATTAATTCCAGCTTACCGGCATCGTTGCGGCGCACCAGAGAGTAGAGGCCATCTTTTCCAGGTTGGTCCCAGTTCTCAAACTCTTCGCGAGTCATATCTGCCGGATAGAAGTTGGCACCCAGGGGTTTGAGACCGTAGCCAGTGATAAACGGCTTATTGTCATTGAGGCGATCCCAAGGACCGTAATTAATCTCGGCAAACTTGCGCGCGCGGTTGTCTTCGATATCAGGCAGCAGCACTTCTGCTGGGCCGTAGGACTGCAACCAGAACAGTCGATCCATAATCCGGCTGGCATCAATCAACAGGCCGATCATCTTACGCTGATTCTCGCTAAGATTACTCATATCAGCGGTAAGTTCTACCGGTACATAAATATTAAAACGCTTATCAGCGTTTTCTATGGCTTGGCCTGCGGGCGGTGTGACCGTCTCAGATTCTACAATCTGTGCCTCCGCTTCATCTTTACGGATTTCCTCGGCCTGTTTGTCTTTGCTACAGCCGCCCACCAGCGCCATGGCCAGCAGTGCGGCAGCGATCTTGGTAGTGTGAAAGGGAATGGTCATATCGCTCTGCCTATCATTTTTTTGTTTCGGCGCCACATTAGTCTGGCTACACACAATTATCAAGACAGGCTTTTATGGCTCCGCCACCTGAGAAGCCACAGGAGTTTCCTCTCCTATTCCAGCCGTACGCTCCTGCTGCTGCATGCGCCACAGGGTCGCATAGTGCCCGCCTTCCTCCAGAAGCTGGCTGTGGGAACCCTGCTCAACGATCTGGCCTTGATCCATGACCAAAATCTTATCGGCATCCACAATTGTCGAAAGACGGTGGGCGATCACCAGTGTGGTCTGTTCGCGGGCAATTTCTTTCAGAGAGGCGACAATACTGCGTTCCGAACGACTGTCCAGAGAGGAGGTGGCTTCATCAAAAATCATAATCGGTGGTTTTTTGAGCAGCGCCCGCGCTATGGCAACCCGCTGTTTTTCACCACCGGATAGCTTAAGGCCGCGCTCACCAACCAGAGTATCCACCCCCTGGGGCAGCTGGCGGACAAAATCCGACAGGTGAGCATGATGAATTGCAGCCATCACTTCCTCATCAGTGGCATCCACCCGCCCATAACGCACATTTTCTTTGATTGATTGGTTGAATAACACCGCATCCTGGGGCACCACACCAATAGCGCGACGCAAGGATTCCTGACTGACCGTACGAATATCCTGGCCATCAATGCGAATCGACCCATCACTTACATCATAAAAGCGGAACAACAACTTAAACAGGGTCGACTTACCGGCCCCGCTGGCTCCCACAATCGCCACTTTCTGGCGTGGCAGCACGGAGAAGCTAACTTGGCGTAGAATTTCACGATTGTCTTTGTAGCCAAAGCGCACTGCATCAAATTCAATTCGCCCTTCCTGCACTTGCAAATCTGAGGCCTCGGACTGATCGGCCACCGCTGGCTTAACCCTGAGCAAAGAGAACATCTTTTCAATATTGGCCAGGGCACCTTTCATTTCCCGATAGACAAAACCGAGAAAATTCAGCGGGATAAAAATTTGCATCATAAAGGCGTTAACCAGGACAAAATCTCCGATGGTCATCTGCCCTTTGGTCACGCCTACCGCCGCCAAAACCATCGCTGCGCACATGGCAGAGGCAATAATCAGTGCCTGGCCAGTGTTCAGGCTAAATAGCGATAGGCGGTTTTTACGCCGGGCCCGCTCCCATACCGCCAGCTCACGATCGTAGTGATTCGCTTCATGCCGCTCATTGGCAAAATATTTCACCGTCTCATAGTTGAGCAAGCTGTCTACCGAACGACTGCTGGCCTGGGATTCGGCTTCATTCAGGGCGCGTACAAAACGGGTGCGCCACTCTGTGGCCACGACAGAGAAGCCGATATAAACAATAACGGCGACCAGCACTACCAGAGCAAACACGCCGCTGTAATTCCACCAGAGCAAGCCCGCTACCATGGCGATCTCAAGCAGAGTGGGTACGATATTGAACACCATAAAGCGCATCAAAAAGCCGATGCCGCTATTGCCCCTTTCAATATCCCGAGAGAGCCCCCCGGTACGCCGATCCAAGTGAAAGTCCATATCCAACTTGTGTAGGTGCCGAAATACCTCCAGGCCAACTCGACGCTGAGCCCGTTCCGTCACCCGGCCAAAGATGGTATCCCGCAACTCACCAAACAGAGTGCTGGAGAATCGCACCGCACCATAAGCCAATAACAGCCCCAGTGGCAGAGCTATGGCTTGGGCAACACCACCGGTTTTATCCAGATTGTCGACGATATGCTTGAGGATAAAGGGTAAAGTGACCCCCGCAATTTTTGCCCCAATCAGGCACAAAATTGCCAGGGCGACAGCCCGGCGAAACTCCAATAAGTAGGGGAACAGGGTTTTCAGCGCACCCCAGTGCACCTCGTCCAGAGAAACAGTGGACTTGGGTCTCGGCATAATCAGTTCCGGAAGGAAAAATAGCCGCCTATTATAAATAGACTTAAAGGGTTATATAGACGCTCAATCGCAGAAACCGATTGGATGCAGCACCCCTAAACCAAAAGTTGAGCAGCAAATCTCAAACCTTGGCTACCAAGCCTCCATCCACATTAATCGTTTCTGCCGTGATAAAGCGAGAGTCATCTGACGCCAAAAACACAGCAGCATTAGCAACATCGAGCGGGTATCCCGGCCCCTTCAGCATCTGCGCGGGCTCTAAGAAGTTAGTAAAGACATGCTTGCCCTCTGGAGAGGTAACCGCCTCAGTCAGTATCTGCCCAGGCCGCAAGCAATTGGCTCTGATATTGTGACGTGCCCCAATTCCGGCAATATAACGAGTAAAGGCTTCCACCCCTGCTTTCGAGGCATAGTAAGAAGCTGATGGCAGGAAACTAACCTGCTCCAATTGCGTATCGGTTGGCGCACTCTGCGCAGCAAGCGAAGACACATTAATAATGGCACCACCCCCTGCGCCAATCAGGTAGGGCCAAACCGCTTTACACATCAGAAAACAGCCAGTCAGGTTGACTTTAAAAACCTCCTCCCACTCCTGTAAGCCCTCGTAGGGGAACATATTCGGCGCACCCGTCCCTGCACCGTAAAACAGGATATTGATTGCCCCATAGCAACTGATTGTCTCCATCACTGCTTGACTGACTAACTTGTTATCGGTGACATCGCAGGGGATATAAGTAGCTTCTCCGCCGGAAGAACGAATGGACTGCTCCACCTTTCGCCCCTCCAAAGCGCGGCGCGCCAAAATAGCCACCTTGGCGCCCTCCTCCGCAAAGCGATGAGTAGTCCCATCACCGATACCTTCATTACCGCCAACAACAATGGCGACTTTGTTGCTTAGTTTTCCCATAGTCGGCACTGCCAAAGTCGATAATTACTGTATTGATGAAGAGAGTACTTATAGTTAAGGAGTCCCTGAAAAATTCCGTAATACATTTGTGGACCCCTAAGGCTGTAGAGGTTAGACAAAACTCCTGGCCAATGGCCTTTGCAAGAGCTGAAACCCAGCAGTTGCAACCTTCAACATCAGCCTTCTAGCTTTCAAAGCAGCCTAAAGAATTATGAAGGAATTCCTTAATTTTAGGTTAGCTATATAAAAGCCTAGTATCACCGTGCGATATGCCAACCAACAAATCGGCCAAAGAATATTTTCATGCCTCCATAAAGAACATATGAAAGACATGTAAATATACGACCGCAAGAAAACTAAGCCTCGTTAAAAGTGTGATTTCAGTAAAATAGATTAGATGCCATGGACAGAAATCAAAAGAGAAAGCTCAATGCAAAAATTAATGGAAAAGCCTTATCGCAACCCCGCCGATTTACAACTAGCGCTGATACGTATTTATATTGGGCTTAACTTTACTCACCATTTTGCTGAAAAATTCGGACTTCTAGGCGCCAAGACTTACGAAGAAGTCGTTCAATATTTCACAGCTATAGGTTTCTCCAGCATCATGGTAGTTATATCTGGGCTTTGCGCATTTGCCGCATTTATTGGTTTCACTTTTGGCCTATTCACTCGTTTCGCAGCAATAGGAACGTCACTTTATTTGCTCATCGCCTTGTTTTCAGGGCGTCACTATCTCGCCGGCTTCTCCTGGGCTGACCATACTAGCGGCATTGTTATTAATGGTGTAGAGCAAACCGTTTATGGTGGATGGGAATACCCCTTATTTTGGTCATTTATCTGCCTATCGTTCGTGTTAACGGGTGGTAGAAAGTGGTCCTTAGATGCACATTTAAGAAAATCCAGCTCTGCTATTATTAGATTTTTAAGCCAGTGAGTTACTGCGAAGAAAAAATTATCGGTTTGGAAAATTACAAGCGTCTAGGCGATAGGCCTCTTTAGCAATGAACAACAAACTTAAAGGGTAAATCTATGCAATATAGCCTTCACCCACTAATTGAAACCGATGCACATGAAGGCCTCGTATGGGTCGATTGGCAAAAGAGATTATATTTCACCTCCAAACCTTCAAGTGATTATCGAACTCCATCGGCCATTCGTTATTTTGATTTTAAAGACAGGTCTATACATACGGTAATTGAGCGAAGCAATATGGCTAATGGTATGTGCCTGGCAGCTGATAAAAATCACCTGCTAGTGGCTGAGCAGGGATTCCATGATAGTCCTGGATGTATTAGCCGCATAAATTTAAATAGCTTTTGCCGAGAGATTATTGTTGATAACTTTAAAGGACTACCCTTTAACTCACCTAACAAGATTGTCCAAGCAAACTCCCACTTTTTCTTTACCGACCCCGATTATGGTTACTACCAGGGGTTTAAACCACAAAGCGAATTACCCACCGGATTATACTCCTATGATGTACAAGCATCGCAATTATTTTGCCTGGGCGATGAATTTATTGTTCCTCACGGGCTTGCACTCTCCCGCAATCAAGAAACTTTGTTTCTAGTTGATAACTGCAGTATCACAAAAGAAAAGCCTTTTTACGCCCCCAACCATGAACAAATTATATTCACCCTCCAGCTCAGCTGTGGGTCAAGCAATGTTCAAACAGAAACAATCATCAAAATACCCCCACAGGGTTTTATCGATGGAATAATTATTGAAGAGAACAAACAGCTAGTATTTACCTGCTTAAATAAGTTGATGACCTGTTCAGCACAAGGAGAAAACTTGCAGTGCCTCTACGAAAGTTCTGAGAATATTAACTTTGTAAACATAGCAATGGCAGAAGGAAGGCTATACGCCACTTCAGATAATGCCATTTACTATCTTGAAACTTAATGAAAAACATGAAAACAAACCATGAAACCCAGCAAAAGTACTACCACCTTTGGACTGACAAAAGTCATATTTCCAGGACAACAGAGCACTATTTAACTGGCTTTACATTAATCCAATATTCCAACCCCAATCCAGAATATCACTACAAAGATTTGCCAGAGGTAATAAACAGTGAGTTTGCCATCTTACCTCCCAGCTGGGAAAGTGATTTTCACCCAACCCCCAGTCCACAATGGGTCATTACCTTATCCGGCCGATGGAGAACAACAACAAAAGATGGGGTTTGTGTAACCTACCAACCAGGTGATGTGCACTTTGGTGGAGATTTACCACTGGAGGGAGTGCCGTTAAATCAACAGGGTCACAAAGCGCTTAACCCATCCTCCAAAGAATCGACAAAGGTATTGATACTTTCTGTCAACACCCCTCTTTCAATTCCTGAAAGCCAGTTCTGCCCCTAAATACCATAGCTATAGTGAAAGAACATATAAATTATTATGGAGGATGAGAATATTATTTATGAGAAACTGGCAATTTTCGATTTGCTGTCAAAGTTTACTCTCACTATAGATAATCACGACGCCAAGGCCTGTGCCTCGCTATTTACCGAAAATGGTCGCTTTGAAAACGGTAGTTTGATGATTAAAGGGCGGCAAAAACTTTATGAATACCTGCTTGTCCACAGCCGTTTGGGTACCCAACATATCACGTCTTCATATCTTTATGTTGTTTCTCTCGATAGGGCGACCGCCAAGGGAAAAGCAACCACAGTGGTTATTGCAGCAAATCGCACGGGTTATTGCGTGGTAATGGCGGGCCAGTATGACGATGAACTTGTGAAGGTTAATGGTGATCGGCTATTCCTGCGCCGAAGTGCCATCGCTTCTGGTTTACCTGAAGATCCAGAATTTTCATTACTCAATGCAGATCAGCAAACTGCACATGTAATAAAACCCTTATTAGATGCATGGCAGCAACTGGGCGAACCCATCAGGCATTGATGACACCAATTGTCGAAGCCCCTATGACAGCTACACGAGCACTAGCCATACTGCAAGAATATGGAAAATCAAAAAGAAAACAATGATTCAGCACCTGACCAAAACAGAAATAAGATTTGCTGTATTCTATGTTTGCCTTGTGGAGAGATAATCACTTCAATCAGTATCTATCCAGGCTTAACGCAATTGGCTCTGATATTGCAATCTGCCTAAATTCAGGGAATGTAATAAAAAAGCCTCCCACTCCAGCCTCAGAGGGCTAATCATTGACTAGAAATAGGGCTTCAATTGCGCATCCGTCAGTACACTTAGTGCAGCGAGTAGAAACACATTGATGATCGGCCCCCACTCACTATGCTAAGCCGCAATGTCTCGATAATAAAATAAAAGAATTAATATGCTTTAGCCCCAGCTCTGGCTATCCATGCCTTACATGCACCACAAGGAGGCCTTCTATCCGATTTCCCTTTGTGCTTATTGGGCTGACGAGCCGCAAAAATACTATTTTTGATAGATTGACTGTTTTCTCCTGATTTACGCCGCTGACTGAATGCCCTTCTCAGGCAGTCTACCTCAGCACAGGTTCGACCAAAGATATATCGGTCTACATCCAGTTCTGCCGGAATAGTGTTCCAAATCGTATTCGGGATATATCCTCGACTGGTTCCATTCCCTGTTGATCCTTCAAACCACTGTTCTAATACACTGTCGTACATAACTGCTACCATACTCGGTGTGTTCGAACCATTTCCGCCACGGTCCCTGGCTAGTGTTCTAACTTTATTGACGGCCTGATTCCCTAAATTTTGGGCAGAGCCAGCCTTCGGTACTGTCTGAATATATTTGACATATTTTTGGCAATGCAACATTGGCCGGCGCTTAGGGGCTATTCCCTTGTAGATAGGACCAAACTGACTGATAACATTATGGGCATGGTAATAGGCATGTTCCATCACCGGAGGAGGTAACGGAGAACCATTTTCAACCACAAAAATACCACACTTATTACACTGAAACTTATGATGATATTCTGGCATCCTGTATATCCTTTACGTTAACCCAATTTAATTAAAAAATTAAAAACTGCTTTTTAATTCTCAAAGAAAACTACACACCCTTTAATTGAAAAAGCACCGTTTAGTCGAGGGTGGATCTGTTTTTGTTACACTTAACACCTATAAAATATCTATTCATTAAAACTGACCAAAAATTCTTGGCCAGCGAGCATTGGCGATACTGCTAGTTAGCAGCGAAAATCAGAAGTATTTATACTGTTACCTTCAGCTTGGTTCTATAGCCTCAAAGTCATCCTCGCGCAGGCGCATGGTTCCATCCTCTTGCAGGACCCATAGTTCCCGAGTGATAACTCCTTGCGCATTGTTCATCTTCCACTTACTGGTAAGAACTGTTGAGGAACCATCAACTACCTCAATCTCGGTATCTTGATAAGCCACATCAGAGAATCCCTGAGCCACTAGGTTTTGCCAGAAAGCTTTTATCTGCTCCCGACCTAGAAATACACCAAACGGCCTGGCATTCATTTGAGCATTCTGTTCATACATTGAAGCGCAGCCCTCAGCATTCCCTTGATTAAAAAACGACTTCCACTGTTCGCTGGCCACAATAGTTTTCTCAATAAGTATCTTGTTCATATCCAACTCCTCTTGATAAAGGCTTGATCTTTAACTTCCACAAGCATATTGCCCTAACGCACCGCCTGTGATAAACACACATTCAATCAAATTAGTGTTTAGTGAAATTAAACTATGAAACCCAGTCTAGAGGACATGCAAATATTTTTAGCCGTAGTTGAGGCCCGCAGCTTTACTGCCGCAGCAGACAAGCTGGTACGTACCAAGTCGGCAATTAGCCAGGCAGTGACTAGATTGGAAGAAGATCTCGGTACAAGGTTGCTTTACCGGAGCACCCGCTCGCTTTCACTGACGGAGACAGGAACCCAATTCTACGCTCACTGTCGCGAGATCCGGGATATCTACAACAACGCCCTGGCCGATTTAAAAAGTAATAACAAAGAACTCTCGGGCACACTGACAATCACAGCTCCCCACGCGCTCTGCGAGCCGGTTATAGTCCCTGCAATTAGACAGCTTAACGAGCAGCATCCACAGCTGGGGGTTCGTTTACTGGCGGATGATGCCCCAATGAATTTGATTGATTCCCAAGTAGACTTGGCAATTCGGGTAGGCAACCTGGATATGCAATCCGCCAAAGTGTCAAAGCTGGGAATACTCCGGGAAAGCCTCTATGCGAGTAGAGGATATATAGAGCAACAGGGAGGAATACCTGACGATCTTACCGAATTACGCAACTGGCAACATATCATCAATGATTGGCAAGGCACCCCGGTGAAATATCAGCTGGGTAGTAAAAAAGAGATTCGAGTTATTCCCAAGATACGCTGCAACTCACTACATAACATTTTACAAATGACAACAATGAGTTTAGGGGTTGCAAGACTACCAGACATTGTTACAGAAAAATTGGTTAGAGAAGACTCCTTAAGGCATCTAGTCACAATAGCTTCAACTCCCGTTCACTATATGCACCTTTTTTCTAAAAGGCCTCCGCCAAAGGTTCAACACTTCACCAAGATTTTGAGAACATTAATGTCATCTTATCACTAGTTTACGAGTTATCTTCGACTTAGGGGCTATCGAATAGAGGTAGGACCTTAGCCTTAGTATCCGATAAAACTCATTATAAATGAAAAGAAAAACCCCTAAAGATAGTGTCAATTTTCAAGTGCCAGAGTTCTTTCCCGCTCCACAAAAGAGCGCTTTACAAACTCAGAAGCGCTAAGACCCAGCTCCTCTTTGAATGCCCGGGAAAACTGGCTGGTGCCGTTAAATCCACAATTGAACGCCACCTGTAAAATACTTGCATTTTTCCCGGCTGCCAATAACTGTGCGGATGCGGCCTCCACCCTGGCACGTCTCACCAAGTTAATATAAGAGGTATTATGAAAACGCAGCGCTCTATGTAAATAGGAGGTTGAGATATCCAATGACGCTGCCAGCTGTGGCGCGGACAAATCCGAGTCACAACAGTGTTTTTGAATCAGCCTGCAAGCCTGTTGAAAAATAGACTTTAAGCGACTCGGAGTTTCCGACTCCGCCTGCAAATTGCCACGACTCTCCTGGATACAGGCAATAATTAATTCGGCTATCGGATTAAAGAGAAAGCTGGAAGAAGCAAAGGTGCACCTTTGTTTGGCCTGGGGAAACAGCAAAAGATAATTACGTAATAAGAGGCCGGGACCACTGCTACCATCTATGGTCAGAGGACAGTTATCCTTGGGACCTGAACGAAACCCCTCGAGCTTCTCACGGGGAATGCGACACAATAGCGAGCGACTTTCATGAACCAAATCATGAGTAATTGTCTGCGCCAGATCAACCAAGTAGAGTCCACCGGGATTCATCGGGGTAAAATAACTCCCACGCTGTATAGCACCACGGCCAGATAAAAGATATATCAATGTATAATTGGCATACCCATCACTCAAGTGATTGCTTGCTCGATGAAAAGAATTCCCAGAGAAGCAGGCTCGAGCAAATGAATCTCCCGTTTCAGGATTGGAAGATACTGCAAATTCCCCATAATACGCGCTGTTATGATGAGACTTGAGCAACAATTCACAGCGGTAAGGTAGACCAGCCTCCATCAGCTCCTTCCAGCGGCGCCAGCGTTCATTAACTACAAAATCATCTGTCCTGGCCATCCAGTCAAAAAACGGAGTCTTATCGCGATCCATCGAAACATCAGTCTGCATGACATGCTTATCCTTAAGCTGCCCATTTATGGTATTAAGCAAGAATAATAGATTTTTGAAAGCCTCTTTGTACCCAAAAGTTATTTCGGCGGCATCCTAATTTTTTCTACACCAGGGTACAGGCTGGAGAAGCTGCACCTGTAAGTGATCTCCAGAAACACGGCTTAGGAGCTATTTTCATAAATAGTGAAGCGAAATAATCAGTGGATAAAATGATGAGTGAACTTCAGCTATTCAGAGACCGATTCGCAATTAGCGACCTACTTGCTCGCTACACTTTAACTATCGATAACTGTGATGCCCGAGGTTGGGCGTCACTTTTTACACTTGACGGTCGCTTCGAGCATGGCAATCGAGTAATCTGAGGAAGAGAAAAACTAGAGCGCTATGCAGTCATCCACAACAAACTGGGTAGCCGGCATATTACCTGTTCGCCATTACATCATATTTCAGAAGATGGGCAATCTGCCTCAGGCAAAGCAACTACAGTATTTATTTTAGTGACTCGCTCTGGTTATCGCGTTGCCGTAGCCGCAGAATACCATGATAAATTAGTCAAGGTAGACGGCAGCTGGCTATTTCAATGCCGCCGTGGAGTTATTGCTAAGCTACCGAATGATCCTGATTTTCCCATACTTACTGCTGATCCCAATACTCGTGACCAGTTAAGTCTTTTAGAGGATGCCTGGAAAGACTTGGGTGAACTGATATTAGATTAAAGCTACCAATATAACGAGTATCAAAAAATCCGAATCCGTGAAACATTCTTCTAGAGCAGGGCTAATTCAATGTACGTAATGGCACATCATCCCTGCGCCCAATAGAAGCGCCCAGTATTCTTACCAGGAACTCGGTTAATACTCCGGCAGTAAAGCCCCAGATTTCATAGTCGCCAAACTGGTAGGCGGGTAGATAAATAGCTTGATTATCGATTGTGATTCGGTCAGTGCGGATACGGGGATCGTCAAGAAAAAACGACAACGGCACACGAAAAATTGCATCCAGCTCACCAGGGTTGGGCCTGAGATGGGTATCCGGTGAGATCACCCCCACCCAGGGAGTGACATGTACCTGCCAGCGAGTAGTGCGTGGCCACAGAGGGCCGAGCATCCGCACCTGATTCATAGGCAGGTCCACTTCCTCTTGAGCTTCGCGCAGGGCGGTATATTGCAGGGAGGGGTCGGTGGCATCCCAACGCCCGCCCGGTAGGGAAACTTCTCCGGAATGGGTAGATAGTGTATCTGCGCGCTTAGTCAGCACTACATGGGGGTCTGGCTCTTCGGTAAGAGCAATCAACACTGCGGCATGGCCATACAATTCTGGCCCTGTTGGTACGCCAGCCTCCAGCTCTTCTATTTGCTGGGAAATTTTCTTTTCGATAATCGATAACATATCCACTTATCCCGCCTCATACAACAAAGGCTCCCTAACGTTCATCATACCGATTCCCGGTGATAACACCGAGTTGTATACCGCAATCTCCATTTGCGGCTCCCAGCCAGTTACTGCCGCTCAGCCGAAGCTGCATCCAGCTGGGACTGGGGCGTATAGCCCCCTTTGAGCTTCTCACGAATCGCCTGCACCAACGCGTAGTACACCGGCACCAGTAAAGTGGCAAACAGGCTGGCTGCGAGCATACCGCCAAACACGACCAACCCCAGGGAAATACGGCTTACGGCACCCGCGCCTGTGGCTACCAGCAACGGTATCACTCCGAGAATAAACGACATAGCCGTCATCAATACTGCCCGGAAACGCAAGCGGGTGGCGGAAATCGCAGACTCAGCAATAGACTTGCCTTTATCCCGTTCCACACAGGCGAACTCAACAATCAAAATTGCGCTCTTTGCCGCCATACCAATTAACAATACCAAACCGATCTGGGTATAGAGATTATTGATAGATCCGGCCAGCCACACCACCAACATGGCACCGCAAATCGCAATAGGCACGCACAAGAGCACCGCAATAGGAATACTCCAGCTCTCATACTGGGCCACCAAAAACAGGTACACAAATATTATGGCCAAACTGAACAGGATGGGAGCCAGATTGCCTGAGGTAACCTCCTGTAAACTAATCCCGGTCCATTCATAGCCGTAGCCTTCCGGCAGCCTGGAGGCCAGCTCCTCCATGGCATCCATGGCCTGACCACTGGAGTAACCCGACGCTGGAGCGCCATTAATCGTCACGCTGTTATAGAGGTTGTAGCGGGTGATGGTTTGTGGTGCCACAACCGGCTCAATAGTGGAGACCGAGGTAATCGGCACCAGACCACCACTGTTGGCGCGCACATAGAAGCCCGCCAGATTTTGTTCGTCATCGCGAAACTGCGCATCTGCCTGGGCGATCACTCGGAATACTTTGCCATATAAATTAAAGTCGTTTATGTAATATCCGCCCAGAAAAGTCTGCAATGTCGAATAAACCTCTGGCAACGGCACACCAAGTACGTGCGCTTTTTCTTTATCGATCTTTAATTCCAACTGAGGGGTAGCCGCCTGGAAACTGGTGAAGGCCTGGGAAATTTCCGATCGCTGATTGGCCGCGCCCAACAGATCAATCATTACTTGTGATAATTCTGTAATACTACGCCCCTGCAAATCCTCCAGCACAAATTCAAACCCTCCCACGGTACCGATACCCGGCAGGGGTGGTATGACAAAAGGCATAATCTGTGCGTTGGGTATCTGCGCCAGTTTTTTCTGTGCCCGCTGCATAATGGCGAACTGGTGATCCTCTTCACTGGTGCGGTCATCCCAGGGTTTTAACACCGCAAACATCATTGCGGTATTAGATGAGACACTGTTGGTAAGCAGGTTATAGCCGGGCACACCCACCACATGGGCCATACCGGGTTCTTCCAATAATATGTCTGTAACCTGATTCACCACCGGGCCCGTGCGCTCCAGGGAGGAACCATCCGGCAATTGCACGTGTAGCATAAACGTGCCCTGGTCCTCGTCCGGGATAAAGCCAGTGGGGATACTACTAAATAACCAAAAGGCCAGCAGGAAAATACCGATAACGGAGATAATTCCGATTAGCGGAATCTTTACGCAGGCTTTTACCATGCCCACATAAAAATTGGTGGAGCGATGCAGCCCTCGGTTGAAAAAACCAAATACCCCGGTCTCTTTCACTCCGGCAACTTCGCCTTCCTTACCCACTTTTAAAATACTGGCGCAAAGTGCCGGGCTCAGGGTAAGCGCATTAAGGGAGGAAATCGCGACCGACATAGAAATAGTAACCGCAAATTGCTGATACATTTTTCCGGTGATACCCGGCATCAACATGACCGGTACAAACACCGCAAACAACACCAGCGTAGTGGCAATGACCGGCCCAGTAACCTCACGCATAGACTGCAACGCAGCCTCCTTTGGCGTTAGGCCGTCACTCATCAGTCGCTGGGTGTTTTCCACCACAATAATCGCATCATCAACCACTATGCCAATCGCCAGAATCAGCGCAAACAAGGTGATGGTATTAATAGTCATACCAAACGCCAGCATCAATGCAAAAGTGCCCACCAGTGAAACAGGGATGGCAATAGCGGGGATCAGGGTGGAGCGCCAATCCTGTAAAAACAGGAAGACCACCGCGATCACCAAGATCAGGGCAATAAATAGGGTCTGCACCACCTCTTTGATAGAGGCCTGAACAAACAGAGTGGTGTCGTAGAGGATCTCTGCCTTTAGGCCATCTGGAAAACGCTGGGAAAGCTCTTTGACCTTGGCCTTGATGCCGTCAGCCACTTCAATGGCATTGGCTTCCGGCAACTGATAAACGCCGATCACTGCCGAAGCCTGGTTATCCAATTGCCCATAGGAGGAATAGGACTCACTGCCCAATTCCACCCGCGCCACATCTTTCACTTTTACCATGGCGCCATCGGGTTTGGCGCGAATAGTAATTTCCTCAAATTCCTTGGGATTCACCAGGCGCCCCTGCACCAGGATGTTGTATTGAAATTGCTGGTCCTTGCGAATGGGCGGCGAGCCAATCTGCCCAGCCGCTACCTGCACATTTTGTGCCCGTACCGCGCTGATAACATCCTCGGTGGTAACGTCCAGGGACGCCATCCTATTCGGGTCCAGCCACAGGCGCATGGCGTAATTGCGCGAGCCAAAAATAACTACGCTGCTCACACCCAATACGCGCGCCAGCTCATCCTTCAAATAAATTTCTGCGTAATTGGCTAGGAAAAGTTCATCGAATTTCTGCTCAGGAGAAAATAAGTTCACGACCAATAGCAAAGTGGTGCTTTGCTTGGAAACCACCACACCATCGCGCTTTACATCCTCTGGCAATTGCGGCGTGGCCTGCTCCACACGGTTCTGTACATTGACCTGAGCGATATCATCGTCATAACCAGATTTAAACGTTACCGTGAGACTGTAAGAGCCATCGTTGCCACTGGTGGAGGACATATAATCCATGCCTTCCACGCCATTCACTTGGGATTCGATGGGCACGGCAACACTATCGCGCACAACTTCAGCACTGGCCCCGGCGTAATTGGCTGCGACGTTTATTGTGGCTGGAGTAATTTCTGGAAATTGCGCCACCGGTAATAATGGCAACGAGAGAATACCCGCAAGAGAGATCAGTATGGAGATGACAAAGGCGAAACGGGGCCGCCGTATGCAAAAGGCACTGATCATAAATTCGCTAAGCCCCCCCCATTTCAGGCGGGCTATTTATAATCATGCTCTTGTCCCTCGTATCGGTGGCGTTCGCCCTCCTCCACACCTTCAGGAAGTTCCATGTCATCGGGGAGCAGTGTCCCCTGCCCGAAGCCTATAGGCTGTTTGGTATTTTGCTTACCTACGGGAGAAGCGCCACCACTTGCGGGCTCCGCCGGCTTTTCTGATGCGTCGTAGGGGTTTCGTGGCGTGTTTTGAGGGGTCACTGGCTTACCGGCAACAACCCGCTGCAGACCGTTAACGATGACCGACTCCCCAGCAACCAACCCATGGTTGACCGCCCAAAGCTCCCCCTCCCGCTGCCCCAAAGTGACATAGCGTTTTTCAGCAATATTTTTCTTACCCAGCACAAAGAGGTAACGCCCCTGCATGTCCTCCAGCACTGCAGATTGCGGCACCAGCGGTTTAAGTGCCTCACTGCCGGTATACAAACGGATTGAGACCCGAGCAAATTGCCCTTGCACCAGTAGGCTGCCCGGATTGGGAAAGAGTGCGCGTACCGCTACGGAGCCGGTGTTGGGGTCTATCTGGTTATCGATAAATACAATCCGGCCCTGATAGGGGTAAAAATTACCATCCGGCAGCTCTATACGCACATCCAGCCTCGTTGGCGGCAACCCCTCCCGGCGGCGGCGCTCGGCATCCACCTGTACGGCATAGAGTTGGTTTTCAGGAACCTCAAACAACACATAGATTGGGTCCATCTTAACGATGGTAGTGAGCGGGTCCGAATCAGGTCCCACCAGAGAACCCTCAGTAAACTGGGTACGACCAATGCGGCCGGTAAGTGGCGCGTAAATCTTTGTGTAGGAGAGGTCTAGGCGGGCACTTTCCACTTTGGCCCGATCTGCATCGACCTGTGACTTCGCCTCCTCAAAAGTGCCCAGTAATTCATCCATCTGCACTTGGCTGATAGCACCTGTAGCGACCAACTTGCGACCACGTCGATAATTGCGTTCAGCGATCCGTAGAGTTGCCTCAGCGCGCTCCAAATTGGCACTTTGGTTATCCAATTCAGCGATAAATGGGCGCGGATCTATTTCAAATAGCAGGCGCCCTTTCTTAACCGTTTCCCCCTCTCTAAAATCGCGACTCTGGATATAACCTTGCACGCGGGGGCGCACCTTATACTCATCGGTGGCCTCCACCCGGCCGACAAATTCAAAGCGCGGAATCACTGGCTGTTCTCGCACCACCAGCACCTCTACAGGAGGCGGTGGCGGTGCCTTTTGCTTATCGTCTTTGCCGCCACAGGCCGCCAGGGCGATCAGCACAAGCCAAAAAAATAAAATACGCGCCATAGTAAAGCTGGCACCGCCCTATGAACTTCAACACCTTTAACAACTATAGGCGTCAAAAAGCTGGAAGCTGGCGCTGGAATCTTGCATGGGTATACTGACGCCATGAAATTTTGTAGCCAATGCGGCAGTAATGCCGTCACATTTTCCATCCCCCAAGGCGATGACCGCCCTCGCCACCTCTGTGGCAATTGCGGCACCATCCACTACATCAACCCGCGTGTGATTGTCGGTGTTTTACCCTACCTGGAAGACCGGGTCTTACTGTGTAAACGCGCCATTGAGCCGCGCCTGGGACTCTGGACCCTGCCCGCCGGCTTTATGGAAAACGGTGAAACCAGTGAAGAAGGTGCTTTGCGCGAGTCCTGGGAAGAAGCACGTGCCAGCATTCGTGTGGACGAGCTTTATTCAATTTATGACATTCCGCATATCAATCAGGTTTACCTGATGTATCGCGGAGAGCTCACCGATACGAATTTTGGCCCCGGGCCGGAGTCACTAGAAGTGTCACTATTTCGCCAGGAAGAAATCCCCTGGGCTGAAATTGCCTTCCCGATTATGCATAAAACTCTCAAGCACTATTTCACCGACACGGAACAGGGGCAATACCAGCTGCACCGGGGCGTTATTTCGCGGAAGCTATAGTGGTAGCTACAGCGCGAGCCAAGCTGAAGATAGTGCACTGGAAGAGGACTCTGGGTGGGAGAAGCACTCACCCACCTGAGTACATTTAAAAAGGATATTCCAATGAAATACGCCTATATGCTTGCGGTACTGTTATTAGTAGGCGTGGGCTTACCCATGTTGATTCCCGGCCCCGATGGCAAACCGATTATGTCTCCCCAAGACTGGCTTCCCGATCAGCAGACTCTGGGCGCAGTTCGCCAGCAAGGCCAACGCGCCATTCAAGCGGTGAGCGACAGTACTCAGAAATCTGCCGAGCAACTGGAAACCCTGGTGGAATCCAGTGGCCTTTTGCCAGAAGAGCAACATAAACAGGCCAGGGAGGTATTTAGCTGGCGGGACAGTGAGGGCAATTGGCACTTCTCTGATTCGATACCCGAGGGCCTGGATACTCATGTACGTATACATCGGATAAAACCCATCAATACCCTGCCCTCCACACCCAGCAACGATGCTCAGCCACAAGGCCCCCAGGCACAGCTATTGCAGGAGAACCGTGAGGGCGATAGCCGGATTTCACAGATTTTGAAAGAGGTTCAAGCGCTAAAAGAAAACAGTCAGCAGCGCCAGCAGGCACTGGATAACCTTTAAAGCCCTCTCTCGCGAATGGCAGGATACTGTTTATATCCTGTCACTAGCGAATTTTGCCGCCACAACGCTCATCCAGGCGCCAAAGGTCAAAGGCCGGCTCCTCGTAAGGATGTGCCTGGTAGAGGGCTTCAAGTGCTGCATCCACAGACTCATCGGCACACGCCATCTCAACCCGATATTCCTCTACCTGCTCTATCTGCCCGGACTCACCAATAAACGGCTGACTGCCCGCTAGTGGCCGGAACTGACCGACACCCAATACCTGCCAGCAACAACTGTCGTAGTCGCCGATTCTGCCAGCTCCGGCGTTAAACAGAGCTTGCTTGACAACTTCCAGATGACTTGAGGGTATATAGATACAGAGCTTATGCATTCTGCTGATTCACTATTCAACGGTGTATAAAGTAAAGGGGCCTTCAAGGCCCCTTTACAGTGCAATACGATTGAAACGTCTAGAACATCAACGTCATCAGCTTGCGCTGATATTGGGTGGCGATGGGGTCGCCGGCACCCAAGCTTTTCACCATATCGAGAAATGCCTGCTTGGCCGCGCCATCGGCAAAATTCATATCCTTGCGCAGGATATCCAACAACAGCTCCAGGGCTTCCTCGTGACGATTGGCCTGACTGTACTGTACCGCCAGCTTATAGGCGGAATCATAATCCTGCGGGTTCTGCTCCAGGGCCTTCTGCAGCGCCTGAATCTCGGGGGTATCCGCCGCCTGTTGTTTTAGCTCCAACTGGGCCATCAGGCGCTGGTATTCTGCATCCTGATCCGCCAGCAGAATTTTGCTGAGCACGGTTTCTGCTTCCGCAGCGCGGTTTTGATCTAGCAGCAACGCCGCCAAGTGTTTGGCGATATCCACCCGCTCGGAGGATTCAGCGTAAGCCTGGCGCAGCAACGGCAGGGCTTCATCCACCTTGCCCTCACCTATCAGCGCCTGGGCCTGCTGCAATTTGATGTCCCAGGGTTTGGGCAGATATTTATCGAGCATTTCACGAATCTGGCTTTCCGGCTGCACCCCGGCAAAGCCATCTACCGGCTGCCCCTCTTTGAGCAGCATAACTGTAGGTAAGCTGCGTACCCCCAGCTGGCCGGCGATCATCTGCTCGGTGTCGGCATTCACTTTTGCCAGGAGGAACTGGCCCGCATATTCATTCGCGAGCTTTTCCAAAACCGGCATCAGCTGTTTGCACGGCTCGCACCAATCGGCCCAGAAATCCACCAGAACCGGGCGATTCATGGATTCTTCAATGAGTACCTGCTGGGCGTTTTCTGCCGTTACATCGACAATAAAATCGTTCACAAACTCTCCTGAGTAATGTCTTGCTAATCTGCTGAGTTTCTAGCGGTAGAGGGTATCCGTGCCATAAGCCAGCTCAAGGGATTGCCGCTCAATTTTACGCAGCCCCTTAACCACAAGGCCATAGGAGCGATCCGCCATCCGCTCAATTTCATAATCCGGCACTGTGCCATCGAGCAATACAGTATTCCAGTGCTTCTTGTTCATATGGTAACCCGGCAGTACGCCAGGGAAGATATCCCGCAGGGCCTGAGCCTCATCGGGATCACACTTTAAATTGGTCGCATCTACCTCGCGGTAGCGGCTGAGAGTCGCGAACATACGCCCCTTAATCTTGTACACCGCAACATCGGGACCAAAGGGGAAGTCCTCAATCGCCTCTGGTCGCGCAAGTAAATAACTCCGCAGTTCCGCCTTGTGCATTGTTAGCGCCTACCAGTCTAGCGAAGAGGGTAAGCGTGGCGACGACAACAGCTTAGCGAAACGCTGCCAGCGCTCTTGTGCACTGCTTGTATCTCGCTCCACATAATCAGCTACCAGTTTTTTGCCCCAGTTGTAATTAATGACATAGGCACCGTAGGCATCGACAAAATCCTTGCGCTGCTTTGCCTTGGCCGGGCTCATCAGCGTGTATTTCTCAAACAGTGCCGCAACTTGGTCTGGGGCAATTTCACCATCGATATACTGCCGAGCAATTTCATTGCCGGCAAAACTGAGCTTATCCACCAGTCCCATCACCCGCTCATACTTTTGCGCACTTTGTGGGTCCAACCCGGCGAGGGGATAAAGTACCTCCATCTCGAAGCGGTTTTTTTCCTCCCCAGGAAAGGCCAGGTCGATACCGTAATTGGCACTGCCCTCGGCAATCAGAGATTGGGGACTGAACAGCGGATACACGCTGTATTCCACCCAGCCACGGTCTTCCACCAGCGTTTGCTCCAACAGCGCGTTATAGGTGTGATGGCCCGGGTAGCCTTCATGGCAGCCAAGGTCGATCGCTCGATCAATGGTAATCGGCAAGCCACTGTTCACCTGTATCAGGCTATGCGCCCCTCCCTGATACCAGTTGTAACCGCTCCAGGGTTTGTCACTGACATATTCAAGGGCAAAATTTTCATCCTGTGGCAGCGGAATATACTGCTTGGTGCGCTTGCGACACTCCGCAATGGCTGCATCAAAAACCTCTTGGAGCTTGTCCACTGGGATTTCATACTGCTGCCGAAACGCCTGCACTCGCGCACTTAGGGGCTCATTGCCGGGCAACAGCTCATCCAACTCCTGCAAGAGTGGATCAAAACTAGTGAAATTTTGCCTGGGGGGCTCGGTGTCATAAAGCTCGCGCGCTTCTTTGGCAAAGTTGCGCTCGCTTTCGCCAGCAAGGCTGCGGGCATGAGCCACCAGCGCAGCCAGTTGAGTTCGCAGGTAGTGTAGACGCAGGCCGTCAAGGGAACCATCCGCCACGCCCTCTTCGGGTAGCAGAGCGATGAGGGAGTTACCGCGTTTGGCAATATCCGCCGGGCTGGCCTGGCTCTGCTCCGCCTGCTCTCGCCACTGAGCCGGGCCATAATAGGCATCGACATAACTCTTGTCGTGATTACCCAATTCCAACACCAGGGCAACATAGTCCCTGGCCACTGTATCCATGGACATATCCCCTTTCCCTTCTATTGCAGTTTTTTGCCCTTTAACCTCTACTGCTTCTCGTAACTTATCCTCTGATCGCGCTTTACCCTCGCAGGCGACAAGAAATAGAGGTGCAGCCAGAATTGGCAACAGACACACCGCCTTTAGTACTTGTTTCATTATTATTTCTCTTGAAATTTATTTCACATCTGGAAGTTTACTCAGCCGGGAAAACCCCAAAACGGCCTGCTATGGCAGGACCAGGCCGGGAAGCCCCTCAACGTTGACGACCGGGATTTTCCTGAGCGGAGCTATCTTGCTTCTCTAAGCCTTCTTGCTGAGCTTCACTGCCCCCCGCAGGCTCAGGTTCCCGACCATCGGTCTGTACATCAAACTCTTCGGTAACCGGCGCAGTGCGCAGTACCAGGAAACCAGCGATACCGGCAATTACAGAAGCCAGCAAGATACCTGCCTTGGCCTGATTCAGCAGGTTGTTCTGGTAACTGAACGCCAATTCGGCAATAAAGATCGACATAGTAAAGCCGATACCGCCGAGTAATGCCACGCCAATGATATGCTGAAAATTAGCCAACTTAGGTAAGCTGCCCAAGCCTAATTTCCAACCGATCCAAGTAGCCCCCACAATCCCAATCAGCTTTCCGAATACCAGCCCAGCGATTACCCCCAGGGTTACCGGGTTGAAAACTGCACTTGAGCTAGTAAAGCTATCGAAGGGAATACCTGCATTAGCGAGCGCAAAGATGGGAATCACCAGAAAGCCAACCGGAGTGTGCAGGCGGGTTTCCATACGCTGCAGAGGAGACTGCGCCAGGTTAACGCCACTGCCTAGGGCCATAACCCGTGCGCGTAAGGCATCATTGGCAATGATTTTATCACCGGGACGGAAACAGCGATCGAAGCTGCGGATAATATCTTTAACAAAGGTACTAAACGCCACTGGATCGTACTTGGGCTTCGCCGGCAGCGCCATTGCAGTTATTACCCCCGCAATGGTGGCGTGAACTCCGGCCAGATAAAATTCATACCACAGCAGAATGCCCACAAATACATAGGGGGGGGAGTTACGCACGCCAGCCGCCTTCAGCAACCACATAATCACAACCAGGCAACCCGCAGCGATCAGCGCGGTCATATTTACCTGCTCTGTATACCAGATAGCGATCACCAGAATGGCGCCCAAGTCATCAACAATAGCCAGAGCCACTAAGAAAGTCACAACCGCGCGAGGCACACGATTACCCAATAAGGCAATACAGCCCACGGCAAAAGCAATGTCCGTGGCCATGGGGATGCCCCAACCGCGCTCCGCCTCACCGCCAGCATTGAATGCTGCATAAATCAATGCCGGCACCACCATGCCACCGATTGCCGCCATCACAGGTAGTACCGCATGGCGTAAATCGGACAGCTCCCCTACCATAAATTCCCGCTTGAGCTCCAAGCCCACTAAAAAAAAGAAGATCGTCATTAGACCTTCATTAATCCAGTGGTGTAGCGATAAAGAAAACTCCCAATTTCCCACAGTGAAACTGATGGGCATATGCAAAAGGGTTATGTAGACATCTTCCAGGGGGGAGTTTGCGATAATGAGCGCCGCCAGCGCAGAAAGCATCAGTAAAATACCACTGCTGCTCTGCCGGTGGATAAACTCTTCAAAAGGTGTCACCAGGCGCCCAAAAGCCTGTTCTAAAGGCGCCTCAAAAACCTTTCCTTTGCGGATCTTGAACTTATTCAGAACGCTTTTTGCCATCGACAACCCCCTCTTTAGTAAAGAGTAGCCCGACTAGAAACGGAGCCGCACTTCTACCTATGGGAGCCAGAGGTTAGCATGGCCACAGTATTCTTAACCATTTGACAGGACCCAGTAGCAAAACATGACCCGCTTGGACCAACTGCTAGTACAGAGAAAACTCGCCAATTCCCGCACCCACGCCAAGAAACTGGTCGAAGCCGGCAGGGTCACGCTATCCGAGGGCGGCCCCATGGAGCTGGCGCGCAAAGCTGGGCAATCCGTCAGTGAGAACTGCGCCTTAGAAGTCACTGCACTACCCGAAGATCAATATGTTTCCCGCGCCGGCCTAAAACTTGCCGCGATACTCGATCACACAGGATTAAATCCTATGGGCTGGCACGCCCTGGATGTAGGCTGCTCTACTGGAGGCTTTAGTGACTGCCTGTTGCAGAGAGGCGCCACTTCCGTAGTAGGGGTAGATGTAGGGCGAGATCAGCTAGCACAAAAACTAATAGATGATCCACGTATGCACCTCTTCGAAGGAATTAATGCCCGTTATTTAGAGGCATCACAGCTTTCTCCTTTCGCAGATACTGGCTTTGATGCCATCGTGATGGATGTATCCTTTATTTCCCAAACGTTGATACTGCCGCAGCTGCCTTCTTTACTAAAACCCGAAGGCCAGCTGTTGACCCTGGTAAAGCCACAATTCGAGGTGGGACCTGAGGGCATTGGTAAAGGGGGGGTGGTGCGTGATGCAAACCTCTACCCACAAGTACGCCAGAAAATTGCATATTTATGTGATGAATTAGGACTTGAGATTAAAGAATATATTGACAGCCCAATTAAAGGTGGCGATGGCAACCGGGAATTCTTACTCTGGGCTGCACATAGAGAAGCATGAGCTAAGAGAACAAAAAAAGTTTAGTATTACACCACTGAATCCACTTGAACGCTCTATCCTGACATAATTTTAATTTACGCTAGGGTCATCATATTTCGAGGGCCCTATCGATTACGTTTCAAAATAATAATTTCCAGACAGATCTTAGGTACCTACCGCTTAGAACTAAGAAACATCCTCATGTTAGCCTCTCAAAACACTCTCACCCTTTAACAAAAACTATTTATTACTATCACAATCTATAAATAAACACGTAATAAATACTCCCTATCCTGCGCACATAAAAAAACGACGCAGATAATCCCAATGGAAAGATTAATTTTGCTGTGTACACTCTCCACTTCATTACAAGCGGCTCCACTGACTAACTACAGGATAATAGACGGTGACACAGTTCACGGATATGTTTCTGGTGAATATGTTGAAATACGCCTTCAGTGCATTGATGCACCAGAAACCTATCCCAGCACGCAAATATATGGCCCAGAAGCTACTCAGACCCTGAATCATTTATTGTCATTTGGCACTGTGGATTTCCAATCGACAGGAAGGGATCAATACGGCAGAGAAACTGGCTATCTATTTGCAAATGGGTACAACATCAATCAAGAAATGGTTGCAAGAGGAGCCGCTTGGAATTACGCCTACTATTGCGGAGATAAATTCAAGATTGAACAAGACTCTGCATACTACTCCAATCTAGGGTTATGGGGCGAAATGGAAGCAAAAGACCCCTACTGCTTTCGCAAGAACCTAGATCACGATTTTTGCTATTACAATCCGGAAAACAACTTCTTTTTAGATGATTAAAAAATAAATTTTCTGAACATGAATTTTTACCCACTAAGCAAACAGCTCCCATAAAGCTCAAAATAAAAAATCATTAGAGCTACCAAACTGGTCTATAACTTACACCATACAGGAGTATATGGGACTGTTTGCTGATATTTTAAGAGGAGATTCCTTGGATTTTACCTTTGGGAGGTTGGGTAAGATTCTATTGCCTGTCCACCCTTTTTATAGAGGACTCCTCCTTTCATAACCAATGAGACATTGGATAGAAGGTTAATATGCCTCAGCGCATCCCCTCTTACTGCGATGATATCGGCAAATTTTCCTTTAGATATAGTCCCTGATTGGTCCGAAACCCCCATCATTACTGCGGGCCAGTAGGTAGCTGCTCGAATTGCATCCATAGCGGAAAAATTCATCTCTTCAACCAAAACGGCCAATTCGTTCCAAGTGCTTTGGCAATGAAATTTAGTTGGGATACCACTATCTGTCCCCACAAGAAACACCACACCAGCATCTTTAAGCTGGGAGATTTTCTTTTTCAAAGTTGGTTTACGTAAGGGAGTTAACTGCATGTACTGCAATTGCCCAGGGTTTCTCAATGACTGTTTAATATCGTCAATAGTGTCTGGTTTTAGTCCTTTGTGCCAGCATGTATCATCCAGCCTTTCCGGGTTATCCACAGTGTTACTATAGTTCCAGAGACCTTCTACGGTTGGAGTCCAGAAAAGCGGGCCTCCAGCAACGCGGCCCTTAGCAGTGCGCTCTTTTAATAACTGGATGATATCTTCAGGGTACTCAGGTGCTGTTGTCAGCCCTGTATGTTCAAAGTTATCGACACCTATGGCCAGCCCTCTGCGGATCTCATCTGGGCGGTGCGAATGAGCTACAACTTTTAAACCATGCTTATGGGCCTCATCCACGACCGTTTGAGCAACTTCTATAGTCATCTTGTCATGGTCAATCAGCTTAATTATATCGACACCAGCTGTTGCCAGTAAGTTTACTTTCTTTTTTGCTTCAGGGGCACTAGAGACTGACCAACGAAAAGCTTCAGTGCCAGGATAAACTTCATGTTGGATAAATGGTCCGGAAATAAATAGCCTTGGCCCGGCAATTTCACCAGAAATGATTTTGCGCTTTATCTCTAAAGATGCTTCTAGCGGAGCACCCAAATCACGAACACTAGTAACCCCGGCTAGCAGTAATTGTATTGCACTAGCAGGCATTATTTCATTGGTCAGGCGATGTAGGTAGTGTTTGTCCCAATGCACATAGTCCGAGTGTCCACTGAGCATTAGGTGAGCATGATTTTCCCAAAGTCCAGGTAAGACATCCATCCCCTCAGTAGAAATAATTTGATACCCGTCGGGGACGGGAAGTGTTTCAACCGTGCCAACTTCCTCAATTTTGTCTCCCCGAATTAAAATAACACTGTTTGCGATTGGCCGATTACCAAAACCATCGATCAGCCGCCCCCCCACAAGCGCACTTCTCGTCTCCGCCTGAATTGACAAGCTGAACAGCAACATAATACCAAGAGATGATGCCTTAATTATTTTTTTTATCATTAAAATTTCCTTCTTTTAGCTGGTGATAAATTCAAATCAACAAAACAGGATAAAAAGCCCCACTCAACTAAAAGCGCTTAACATGCATGACCTAAATAGGCATACCCAATAGCGCTTCATAGCTTTTTAACCAACATCGAATCGCATAGCTAGTTTTGACCTATATACACCCTACTAACTTAACGAGTAACACTGCAAAGACCATAAATCAGACAATACATTCATCTCTCACATAGTCTAAACAGTTATCTTATCTCTGAGTGTAAACATATTGCAGCATCGCTCACCATCAAGCCCATATTTCATAACGCATGATCAAATCCCGACATAATAGAGACAACATTAATTTTCACGACAAACTATCATTATATATAGTACTACACAACAAAATATACAGACCAAAATACAATCAAGAATATATAATGAGAAAATAAAAGATAAAAATATTCCGGTCAAAGAGCTGGGTCTGAAACATTAATTTTTTATGAATTTATAACTCAGTGGCGATCCTACCCACACGCAGTCGTTCACCTCTATTAATAAAGTATTAGAAAGAATAAAAATTAGACAGATCAAAAAAAACAAGCATCTAGAGAACTTACCGCAGCATCTATTGAAATTTTTGCAATCTACTTAACACAATTAACAACTAAACAACTTAGAATAAAACTCCTAAGAAGGAAATGATGACTACACCTAAAGACGACGTAATATCAACTTTCCAACCCTACAATAAATTACTCAAAACCATAAGGTCTCACGCACCTATATAAATTCCTAGCACATTGTTCAGAAACTTTTATCTTTCGGCAGAGATAGATAAGACCAACCTCACGAAACGCAAAAAAATCTCTTAAAAATTTGGAATCTACAAGCTTATCATGTATTTAATATTGGCTTTCTTGAAGCCAAGATAGACAGATATTCTTAGAAAAGACAACTAAACTACATGCTTTTAATCACCCTAAATATACGAGTTATGAAGTGATCAAAACAGCTACAAATAAAGTGTCGTTGATTATAACGTTGCTCCAATTTTCCTGGCCATCGATACTCTATGCATGCTCCCGGGTTACCTGGAATAATGAGCAAGGTGTTTTTGCCGCCAGATCAATGGATTGGGGACATTCTTTTGAGGATATTCTTTATATAAATCCTCGAGGTATGAAGATGGTCGGTGAGGACGGCCATAACCCCGCCAAATGGACTTCAAAATATGGAAGTGTTGTACAAAGTATTATTCCTTATGCCCGCCAATATGGCTTCTCAAATAATGACGGTGCTACCGACGGAATTAACGAGAAAGGTCTAACGGCACATATTCTATATCTTGGAGCAACCCGCTACGCCAAACCAAATAATACGCCAGGAGTATCCTATATGCGCTGGCTGCGTTTTATTCTCGATAACCATGCTACAGTCGCAGATGCCGTCATTGGGATGAAAAATATACGCATATCGCCAGTGAAAGTTGGTGACGAAGTACTTGGTGCACATATGGCAATAGAGGACCCAAGTGGTGATTCAGCTATCTTCGAAATAATCGATGGTAAATTAGTTGTACATCACGGTAAGAAATTTTCGGTCATGACAAATGACCCACCATATGGATGGCAGCTTCAAAACCTGCCTTTTTACCAAGGCTTTGGAGGGCTTAAATCTGTTCCTGGAGGGATTGATGGCGCTGACCGTTTTGTTAGATTATCTTACTATCAACACAATCTACCAAAACCTGCCAATGCTATTCAGGCAGTCTCTTACCTCCTAAGTGCAATCCGCACTGTGGCCGTTCCTTTTGGCGCACCTTATAGCCGTCCCAGTCAGGAAGAAGGAACTAAAGAACCAGCTACTTATCCCACTTGGTGGCTTTCGGTGATTGATTTAAACCGCCGAATTTACTATTTCAACTGGGTTAAAAATCCAAATATTGTTTGGGTAGATTTACATGGAATCGATTTTTCAAAGGGCACAGGAAAGCGGGTTGCCGACCCAAAGAACCCCAAATTGGTTGGAGATATCACGGATGTGTTTAAGCCACTAAAAAAGTGAACAGAAAGAAACACAAGGTGTACAAGTTACTCTAAAAACATCGCTGAATATAAAACACTCTACCCGATACCCAATATGGCCTTAATTACAGCCAAGAATTTACATACTTCGAAATAAATCTACTTCAACATGTACATCCCTTCACTTTCAGGGCTGCTTAACTTAAAGCCAAACTTCTCGTACAGCTCCGGTACATCCGCCATAAGGGTAATATAAGCAGAAGGAAGCGCTTCACGATCCAAATAAGACATAATGTGTTCCATCACAACCTTTCCCAACCCTTGACCTTGAAAAGTTGGGGCGACAGCGACATCCACAATCTCAAAATTTAAGGCTCCATCACCAACCACCCGCCCCATGGCAATGGTGGTTGAACGAATTTGAATATGAATGCCATAGAGACTATTTGGCAACCCCTTCTCTGCGGCCTCCCGACTTCTTGGGGATAGCCCACTAATCTGCCTGAGGCGAAGAAAATCCTCAACTGAAGCCACAGTTTCAATAACTTTAAACATACTGCCGTCTACATGAGTATTTATGAAACCTACTCACTTCAATGAGTAGTTATACCTCCCGAATCTCAGTAACCACTTCCGTTTTTACGGAGTTAGCAATAAAGCACTGCTTGTGGGAAAGATGGTGGATTTTTTCCAATTGCTCGCGACTAGGTTTCTTTTCGCCAGAAAAGCGGATCAAAGGTCTCAGGGTGACCTTAGTCATGGCCAACTTACCCCCCCCTATTGTATCCATCACGCCTATCGCTTCATCGCGATACTCATCAATGACGAAACCCCTTTTTGCGGCAATTGCAAGGAAAAACAACATATGACAACTAGATAGCGACGCCACGAAAGCTTCTTCTGGGTCGACATTTTCTGGGTGTGAGTAGGGGATTGGGACAATATGGGGAGATGAAGAGGCTGGAACTGACAAACCGCCATCAAACTGCCAAGTATGAGCGCGGCTGTATTGATTGTCGGTAAAAATCTGGTCGTCACGTTGCCAGACCACTGTAGAAGTATACTCAGACAAAATCTCTCTCCTTCTATCCAGGGCACACACTTTCAACTATTGATATACAGGGCTACCGAACGACTCCACGACTCCGGAACCAGGAGGTGTTTAGGGGAGTGAATAGAACCGAAGGGTTCCTTCTAGGGCAACCTCAGTTTAGAAATGACGCGGGATGGCAGAAAATTGGGCGCTAGATGCGCCCTTGGGAGATGCTTAGTCTGCATCTACTTGCTGGTCGGTGCGCGCAGCCATAATAAAATCATTCTTATGCAACCCCTTGGCCTCATGGCTCCACCAGGTCACGGTTACCTTACCCCACTCAGTAAGCAGTGCCGGGTGGTGGCCCACTTCTTCTGCGATGGCACCTACACGGTTAGTAAACGCCAAGGCCTGCTTGAAACTCCGGAACTTGAACACGCGCTCCAGCTGCATAATGCCGTCGCGGGTCATTGGCGTCCAATCAGGAATTTGGCGCAGCAATCCTGGCAGCTCGTCATCGCTGACGAGAGGGGCATCGGCGCGGCAGGCTTCACACTGTTGTTGGGCTAGCTCAGTCATGAATAAATCCTCAAAACCTTGTTTATTATCGGTTATTTCACGTGGGGCTCACTCTAACCGGGGCTCTTCCACGACACAAGCGCAGACGTTAAAAACGCATTATCTACGGTTTTCACTCGCCAATATGGGACAGTGTGCTAAATGCTTGGATATCAATTCACGGTGTAAACAACCATTGTCAGGCTGATCAAGGGTCTCCGGCCGATATGATAATTTTTAAGCAGATACACAAGCGTTTATAAACCCCTTTTGGCAAGGATCGCCATGAAAGCCCCTCTTAAACTGTTGATTTTGACGTCGCTCACTCTTGTTTGTGCCTGCGGCCCCCAAGGTACCGATAGGAAGCGCATAGTGCCCCCTCAAGTTGAAACGATGATTGAAATGCGTGCCGAGATGGAACTGGCCTTTCAGCAGCTGAGCCAACAGTTCGTTAACGGTCTGTGGAAACTATTTCCTTCCTGGGCAGTCCGCGAAGGCTATTATGAGGCTGCCATACATTTACAAGTGCCTGACAAGGCCTTCCGCGCCTATCTATTGGACTTCGCTCAAACTTATGAACGCAAGTTCGCCGCTCTGGATAGTGAATTACTCAGTATTTCTTCCCTCACCGATATGGCGCTTATTATGAATTTCCTACAGCGCCTGCAGTGGGAATATACCACCTTCAAATCCTACCAGTGGGACCCCTCCATATATAACGTATCCCATCCTTTTGCCCTGATTTTAAATACCGAGTACGCCCCCCTCAAAAACCGACTGCGCACCTTCAATACGCGTATGCGCTTGGTTCCCGATTACTACCAAGCCGCAAAGCAGGCTATCCGTAGGCCCGCCGCGCCACAATTAATGTTGGCTATTCAGCAGAACGAAGGTGCCCTGGAAGTTTTTGGGACTAGGGTAGAAAACCTGGTAGAAAGCAGCCAGATGTTTGATGATGAAAAAGAAGTATTCAGGCAACGTCTGCACGCCTCCCGTGAAGCGATAAAAGACTATGTAAACTTTTTAAAAAATTTACAAACCAGCCTGGAAAAATCTGGAAGGTTTCGTGATTTCCGTATTGGAGAAAAGCTATATGAAGAAAAATTCCGCTTTGATATTCAGATTGATACCAGTGCCAGCGCCCTCTACCTGCGTGCTTTGGAAGAAAAAAAACAGGTCCACAGTAAAATGGCGGCGCTCACCGAGCAACTTTGGCCCAAACATTTTCCCGATACCCAGGCACCATCGAATCAAATGGAAAAGGTCCGGCGCCTACTCGAAAAACTATCCCTTAATCATGCCAGTAAAGATACATTCAAAGAGGTGATAGAAAAGCAAATACCACAGCTGGCAAACTTTGTCATACAGCACAATCTACTCGACCTGGACAAAGAAAAGCCACTAATAGTACGCACTACCCCCCCCTATCTACGCGGCTTTGCTGTTGCCTCTATCAATGCGCCTGGTCCCTACGATAAGGATGCCAATACCTATTACAATGTGTTGCCCATAGAGAATTACAGTGACGAGCAAGCGAATAGCCTGCTGCGGGAATATAACCATTACACTTTGCAAATACTGAACATTCACGAAGCCATCCCCGGTCACTATACCCAGTTGGTTTATGCCAACCAGTCTCCGAGTATTATTAAAACCATCTTCGGTAACAGCGCCATGATTGAAGGCTGGGCGGTCTATGCCGAACGTATGATGCTGGAGGCTGGATACGGGGATTTTTCGCCGGAACTCTGGCTGATGTACTACAAGTGGAATTTACGCGTGATTACCAACACCATTTTGGATTACGGTGTACAAGTTAAGGGGATGACAGAAGCCGAAGCAATGAATTTAATGGTTGATGGGGCTTTTCAACAACGGGCTGAGGCGGAGGGGAAGTGGCGTAGAGCAACTCTCAGCCAGGTTCAACTCACCAGCTATTTTGCCGGATTTACAGATATCCTTGCCTTGCGCGAAGAAGTAAAGAATAAGCTCGGAGATAAATTCAACTTAAAGGAATTCCATGAAAGCTTTCTAAGTTTTGGCAGTGCGCCAGTGCCGATTATTCGAGAACTAATGTTGACCCAACTGGAGAAGACGGGTTCTATTTGAACCAAACACTCTGTAGAGCTCTAACTCTCACTCTTCTGACAAGATCCAATAGATTTCCAGTGAAAAGTGCCCAGCAAAAGATCAAACAGAGGGATAGTCAAATTAAAATTACATTCATTCATCCATTTACGTTGATGATGTATGCGATGCAATTGAGCCAACTCACGCAGAACGGGAACTCGATGGAACCAATGATTTAGAGGCTGGTGGTATCCCAAGTGCAACAATTCATAACCCAAATGATTTACTACCATAGTCACAATCAAGAGGTAACCAGCATTTATCGAAAAAAGTATGGAGAAAAAGTATCCTAAAATTGGCGCAATCACTAAAGCAAGAGTCGCAGTTAAATAAATGGGGAAAAGTACTATTCTCCAGTCTTTGGTAGAGTCAATAGAAAATAGGGGTGGAGAGAAAAAACTGTGATGATCCCCGGTATGTCTGCGATAAAACAGCCCTGCAATCCGAATCTTTTTATGACCAGCCCAACGGTGACTAGCGTATTCAGAAAAATTATATATAACCGTCCCTGCGGGGATCACTAACAGCTCCCAAGTTTTTAACAAATCCAATTGAAACATGCAGAAAATACAAACTCCGGCACCAATAGCTAGAATACCCATCAGATGAAGCCATCCATGGTAACGGCCTTTCACTCGTGCCCTGTATCCAGCCCTGAAAGGGGCCGCATCATGATTGATCGACATATTTGCTCCTTTTTATTAGCGTTGGAATTCCGTAAAACTATATAAACAATCAAAACCCGGCAGTTTGATTACATCCATCTAATAGCGATGTACAGAGTGCCCCTCATCATTTGCACTAGAAAATCTAAGAATTTGATTGACCAGAAATATAATCAGGCGGATGATTGAATTCTAATAAATAATAATTAACAGCATTATTTGTGAGACTGATAATGTCGAATCATCTCAGATCAATGGACTTGAATTTACTGCCTGTATTTGATGCCCTGATGGTCGAACGCAACCTGACTAGGGCTGCAGTAAAGCTACACATGAGCCAACCTGCAGTAAGTGCTGCCTTAAAGCGTTTGAGATCCACCTATAACGATGCACTTTTTATCCGCACCGCAAAAGGCCTACGCCCTACCGAGCGTGCGCTGACACTACACCCTTCCATTCACACGGCTCTTGGAGCAGTGAGATCAAGCTTCCGGCAGCTCGACTTTGAACATCGCGGGGCAGAACGGGATTTTTCGATTGTTCTACCCGATGTGGTGGAAACCCTTATGATTCCAGGACTCAGTGCCTGGCTACGAGAGTATGCACCAGGGATAAAGCTCACAATATTACCTGACGAATCAGAGATGACTTCCAGAATGGTAAGCAATGGAGAAGTCGACTTAATTGTCGATTATTTACCATTAGAATCTCCCAATTACAGCAGTCTGATTATTGCCGAAGAAGAATTGGTGGTGATCGCAGGGGAGCATAATGAGAAGGTAGGAAAATCCATCTCTGAGGCGGATTTTAAATCAATACCACAAATATCATTGCTGAGAGGAAACCCCGTAGGCTCACCGATGGAGAGGCTAGCCAGACCGAATAAATTGCAGCGCAATATTTGCCTGCGTGTCCCTCACCTATCCTCCTTTCCTCATATAGTCGCCACCACCGATTTAATTGCCGTTGTACCCGCAAGGATGATGAAGTCCTCTCATTACCGAGCATTACCTGTTCGTACAATTGAACTGCCTATGGATTTTCCCAAGGTCAGCCTGCAGCTGATTTGGCATAAGTCACAAACCAACAACCCCGCCCATCGCTGGCTAAGAGAAACCATTTTGCAGCTTTACCCAGAGCTGGGGATGTAGAGGCTTTTGGAGTGGGCTGTACCAGGATGAATCTAATTGAGGCATCAGGTTAGACTTTTACTATGCTTGTTTTACCGTGGCTAGCTGAGAAGACAACCTAGTCCCGCCAAACTTAATCCCTAAAAGCTTGAAGACAAAAAAAAGCCGGGAACCTCGCGGACCCGGCTTGTTTAAATTGGGGCAGCCCTTAGGCGATACCCTCCTCGATTTTCGCCTTCCAGATCAATGGTCCCGTGGTATGCACAGACTCACCTTGGCTATCGACTGCTACGGTTACTGGCATGTCCTCCACCTCAAACTCGTAGATGGCTTCCATACCCAGCTCCGGAAAGCCAATTACCTTGGAGGCTTTAATCGCCTGAGCCACCAAATACGCAGCGCCACCCACAGCCATTAGGTACACCGCTTTATTGTCACGAATCGCTTCAATTGCCATTGGGCCACGCTCTGCCTTACCGATCATCCCTTGCAGGCCGGTCTCTTCGAGCATGGTGCGGGTAAATTTATCCATACGGGTGGCGGTAGTTGGGCCTGCGGGGCCAACTACTTCATCGCGCACAGGATCTACCGGCCCTACGTAATAGATAAAGCGGCCAGTCAGGTCCACTGGCAGCTTCTCCCCCTTCGCTAGGATATCCACCATTTTCTTGTGAGCGGCGTCGCGACCAGTAAGCATCTTGCCATTCAGCAGCAAGGTTTCACCGGGCTGCCAGCTCTGTACATCCTCTGCAGTAACGGTATCCAGGTTGACACGGCGAGTATTGCTGCCAGCTTCTCGAGTAATTTCCGGCCAGTCTTCCAGCTTCGGCGGAGTCTGGCGCGCAGGGCCAGAGCCATCAAGAGTGAAGTGGGTATGACGAGTGGCGGCGCAGTTGGGAATAATTGCTACGGCCTTATTTGCTGCGTGAGTGGGATAATCCTTCACTTTCACGTCCAAGACAGTGGTCAAGCCACCCAGGCCCTGGGCACCAATACCCAGCTTGTTGACAGAATCGTATAGTTCCAGGCGCAACTCTTCGGCACGGTTGGAGGCACCGCGCTCCTGCAACTCCTGGATATCGATAGGGTCGAGCAGGGATTCTTTGGCCAGCAACATAGCTTTCTCAGCAGTACCGCCAATGCCAATACCCAGCATGCCCGGCGGACACCAGCCCGCCCCCATCTGAGGCACCATCTTCAGAACCCAATCCACTACAGAATCAGAGGGGTTGAGCATGGCAAATTTGGTTTTGGCTTCACTGCCACCACCTTTGGCTGCCACATACACTTCCACAGTTTCACCAGGAACGATTTCATAATGAATCACTGCCGGAGTGTTATCGCCGGTATTCTTACGGGCGCCATCTGGGTCGGCAAGAATAGAGGCGCGCAACACGTTGCTGGCATTTTGATAAGCGCGGCGCACACCTTCGTTGACCATGTCGGTAACGCTCATGTCCGCTTCCCAACGCACATTCATACCCACTTTCAACTTCACGGTGACAATGCCGGTATCCTGGCAGATAGGGCGGTGGCCCTCGGCACACATCCGTGAATTGATCAGGATCTGGGCCATGGCGTCTTTAGCCGCCGGGTTGACCTCTTTCTCATAAGCCTTGTTCAGGGCCTGAATGAAGTCCTGTGGGTGGTAGTAAGAGATAAATTGCAGCGCATCAGCAACGCTGTCGATCAGATCATCCTGGCGGATAGTGGTCATGCCCAACTCCGATTAACGTCTCAAGGCCGGCGATTCTACACGAAATGTAAGGTTATTGGCCTGTTATTAAAATGGCGATAAATTTTCCACAGGCAATAAAAAAGGCGAACCCAAGGTTCGCCTTTTCTAGCCCCTGAAAAACTACATTGAGGAGGCTGTAGGCTCACTGGACTGCAGAGAGCGAATCGCATCGCGCAGTTGTACCAGATCTTTGTTCACCGAGCGACGGTAGGCATCAATAGACTCCACTGCCTCTTCATTGGCTCCGACACGCATAGTCAGATCACTGCGCACAGAGGCCAGCTGACGCTCCAGGCGTGAAATTTTGTCAGTCATCTCACGCTTGCTCTCGATACTGCCTTTACGCAATTCCGCCAGGGCAGATTCAACCGCAGCAATCTTTTTCACACTGGCATCGAGGCTACCGAGCTTGCTGTTGAGTGAAGCAACCTGTTTCTTGTTGGCTTCGTTTGCGGCCTTGTTGGCTGCAATACTCTTGCGGTTGGTATCGTAAGCCACCCCCCAAAGCTTGCGGATCTCGGAGGAGTTCTCCTTGGCCTTGGCGCTCAGCACCTCAACGGAGGCTGTAGACTCCTCATCAGAGAGACTAAAGCGCTTCTCCAGCTCAGCAATCCGGTTCTCGGCATCGGCTATGCGATTCTCCGCGTTGAACAGCTGGGTACGGCTTTCCTGCCACTGCTGGTAGAGGAAACCAGAAGCAGCAAGTCCCCCCATGGCTAAGACCAAGGCACAGAGGCCTAGGAAGGAGAAGCCACCGCGGCGCTCCTCAACGATCACTTGTGGTTCCTGGGCCTGCTCGCTGCGCTCAGGAGAGCTGGGCTCCAGTGCGGGTTCGATGGCGGCGCTGCCGTCCAGTGTGGGCTCTCTACGTTGCATGTATCAATACACCCGGTAACTAATCTGGTGGGTTCGGTACTGGTCAGTTCGGGATTGTCCCGCCCGGCACCGCTAAATTCATTACTTAGAGACAATCAAGCCGGGACAGATTCGTCGAATTATGCGGCAGTTATACCAAAAATTGACGAAAAAGTAATCGGCCATAAGTAAGAATAGACGACAGCAAAACATTGGTGTCATCAAACACCACCCCTTGAGTTCGAGGAAAACGTCCCAAAATCCCCTATTCTACTGCGCCGGCTTAATTCTGGCATACGGCGCGTGTAGAATGCTCTCACCAATAACCCTAAACAAAGGAAGGAAGACACCATGGCTTTCGAATTGCCCGAACTCCCCTACGCGATGAATGCCCTGGCCCCCCATATCTCTGAAGAGACTCTGGAGTACCACTACGGTAAACACCACAAGACTTACGTTGACAAGCTGAATGGTCTGCTGGAAGGCACTGCTGACGCCGATAAATCCCTGGAAGAAGTGATCAAATCCTCTTCCGGTGGTGTATTTAACAATGCCGCACAAGTATGGAACCACACTTTCTACTGGAACTGCCTGAGCCCCAACGGCGGCGGCGAAGCCACTGGCGCTGTTGCAGAAGCTATCACCGCAGCATTCGGCAGCTTTGACAAGTTCAAGGAAGAGTTCACCACCAGCGCGGTAAACAACTTTGGCTCTGGCTGGACCTGGCTGGTGAAAAAAGCCGATGGTTCAGTAGCTATCGTCAACACTTCCAACGCAGCCACTCCGCTGACTGATGAAGGCGTTACCCCACTGCTGACCTGCGACGTATGGGAACACGCTTACTACATCGATTACCGCAACCTGCGTCCTAAGTACATGGAAGCTTTCTGGGCGCTGGTGAACTGGGAATTTGTAAACCAGAATTTCGCCTAATCGCGGAATTACCTAAAAAGCGGGCAGTGCCCGCTTTTTTTATGGGAGGAAATCACTCCCGACATGGCTTCAGAATACTGCCCCTAGTCAAAGACCCATCTAGTGCGCACAATACCCTCTGGAGTGCGCTGTTCTCGCCACGTTAAGCGCGGCCAGAATTGGCTCAAAAACCTAAAGAATGCCACCCAAGTGGCACAATATAGCAATGATTATCCGAACACTGGGAATATGCTTATGAAGTTGAAACCAACCCTGATCGCAGCTGCCATTAGCGCGCTGGTTATCAGTGGCTGTGACCGCGGCGCCCCCGAAGCTGCACAGCAGAATGCTGCCTCCGTCACCGCGGAAAGCAAGTCCATTCAAGACAGCACTGCCAAGGTGAGCCAAGAGGCCATCAAGCAGGTAAACCAGATGTTCGAGGACTTCTTCCAGGAGCATCTGTCTCGCAGTCCAGAGTTCAAAACCTTCCTGGGCAAAAAAGAAGATTACGATAAGTGGGATAATCTCTCCCCAGAATTCGCCAAAGAAACACTGGAAATCAACAAGCGCCAGCTCGCCGAGCTGAATAAGGTTGACCCCAATACTTTGGATGAAGCCACTCGCCTGAGCCTGCGTCTTGCCAAGCGCAATCTTGAGCAAGACATTGAAGGCTACAAGTGGCGTAACCACTACTACCCGGTCAACCAGATGTATGCCACCCATACCAGTGCGGCATCCCTGCTGATCAGCCAGCATCGTATCGATGCAGTGAGTGATGCCGAGGCTTACATCGCCCGACTGAACGGCATGCCCCAATACTTTGCCCAACTGGAAGAGAACCTGAAAGCCAACGCCAAGGCCGGTACTATTGTGCCGAAGTTTGTCTTCCCCTATGTGATCAGCGACTCACAAAACCTGATCAGCGGCGCACCTTTTGAAGGTGAGAAAGACAGTCCGCTTTTTGCTGACTTCAAAGGTAAAGTCGAAAAGCTGGGAATCAGCGCCGAACAGAAAAAAGCACTGATCGATAAAGCCAGCACCGCCCTGCAAGAGAGCGCTGGCCCGGCGTACAAAAAACTGATCAGCTACTTACAGGAACTGGAAAAGAAAGCCACTACCGATGACGGCGCCTGGAAACTGGCCAACGGTGATGACTTCTACAAGTTCCGCTTGGGTGTATACACCACCACCGATATGACAGCCGATGAGATCCACCAGACTGGCCTCAAGGAAGTTGCGCGGATTCACGATGAAATGCGCGAGATTATGCGCAAAGTGAAGTTTGAGGGTAACCTGCAAGAATTCTTCGAGTTCATGCGTACCGACAAGCAGTTCTACTACCCCACTTCTGAGGAAGGTAAAGCGGAATACCTGGAGAAGGCTACGGCCATTATCGACACTATGAAAGGTCGCCTGGACGAGCTGTTTATCACTAAGCCCAAAGCCGACCTGGATGTAAGAGCTGTGGAACCTTTCCGTGAAAAATCCGCAGGTAAAGCTTTCTATCAGCGCCCGGCGCCCGATGGCTCGCGCCCAGGTATTTACTACGCCAACCTGTATAACATGGAAGATATGCCCACTTACCAAATGGAAGCACTGGCTTACCACGAGGGCATCCCCGGTCACCATATGCAGCTCTCTATCGCACAAGAGCTTCAGGATATCCCCAAATTCCGTAAGTACGGCGGTTACACCGCCTACACCGAAGGCTGGGGCCTCTATTCAGAGTTAGTACCGAAAGAGCTGGGCTTCTATGAAGACCCCTATTCCGACTTTGGCCGCCTGGCAATGGAGCTGTGGCGTGCAGGTCGCCTGGTAGTAGACACCGGACTTCATGCCAAAAAGTGGACTCGCGAACAGGCTATCGATTATCTGGTTGAAAATACACCAAACCCGAAAGGCGATGTGGTTAAAGCCATCGAGCGTTACATTGTGTTGCCTGGTCAGGCGACGGCTTACAAAATCGGTATGCTGAAAATTATTGAGCTGCGAGAGAAAGCCAAAGCCGAGCTGGGTGATCAATTTGATGTGCGCGGCTTCCACGACACCATTTTGGCTAACGGTGCGGTACCACTAAATGTTCTCGAAGAACTGGTAGACGGCTGGGTTGCAAGCGTTAAAGCTAAGAGCTAACTTCTCCGGGTAAATAGCACCCAATAAAAAAGGCCACTCTCAGAGTGGCCTTTTTTGCAACTATCTAAAGGAGTTAAAAACTACTTTATCCTTTTTTAATTGCAATCCAGTCATCCACTTGGCGCTCCAAGATTGCCAATGGCAAGGCCCCATTGGTCAGCACCACATTGTGGAACTGGCGAATATCAAACGCCTCGCCCAGCTCCGCCTGGGCCCGATCACGCAACTGCAGAATTTTTAACATTCCAGCCTTGTAGGCCAGTGCCTGCCCAGGCATTACCAGGTAACGCTCGATTTCTGTGGTCACTTCGGTTTCGGTCATGCCAGTTTTTTCCACCATATATTCGATGGCTTCTTCGCGACTCCAGCGCTTGTAGTGCATACCAGTATCCACCACCAAACGCACCGCACGGAACATCTCGGCCTGCAAACGGCCAAGATCATCGTAGGGGTTTTCCTGAAAGCCCGCTTCCTTGGCAACCTGCTCAGAATAAAGTGCCCACCCCTCAGCGTAAGCCGTAAACAAACCCAATTTGCGGAAAGTGGGCACACCTTCTAGCTCCTGAGCAATCGCCAACTGGAAGTGGTGGCCGGGAACCGCTTCGTGATAGGCCAGCGTGCGCATACCAAATTTCTTGGTTTCATGAACATCACGCAGGTTTGCATAGAAAACCCCCGGACGGGAGCCATCCATAGCCGGAGGGTTGTAGTAAGCCCCCGGTGCGCCCTGCTCTTTAAATTCTGGTACCCGTCGTACTTCAACCCCCATCGCCGGCTTCACATCGAAATAATCTCCTAGCCCAGCATTAATCTCATCGATCATCGCTTGGTAGTCGGCAACTATGCGTTCGCGCCCTGCATCCGAATCTTCGTATAAAAACTGGGGATCATTGTTAATCACAGAAAAGCGGGCGCTGATACTGCCGCTATCTTGCCCAATTGAAGAGAAAATACGATTCATCTCCCCCTCTATTCTTGCCACCTCTTCAATACCAACTCGGTGCAACTCCTCGGGGGACAAATTCGTTGTGGTGTGGCTACGAACCTGGTACGCGTAAAACGCCTCCCCATCAGGAAGCGCCCAAACACCATTATTTTCGAAAACCTTGGGTTGTAACTCGCGATAGTAAGCAATCAGATTCTTATATGCAGGATATACTTCTGCATCAATCAAGGCCTCTCCCTGAGCGAGGATACGCACCCGCTCCCCATCGGCCAGACCTTCAACTTTATTTAGGCGTTCTTCAAGGGAGGTATAAAGAATATTCTCATGGGCCGGTACCGCTATAAAATCTTGCATCTCTTCCAGCACGCTGTCGATAACAAAGCGGGGAGGCAGGATGTTTTTTTGCTCACGGATTTTTAGACCATCAAGCACCTGTGAAAATTTGCGGTCAACCTCACTCAGGCGGGAAAGGTAATAATCCGCTTCTTTGACATTATGAATCTGGTGCACTTCCGCAAGAAACTCCGGCAGGCTGTTTTGCACTCCAAACATTTGGTTAAGCGGATAATTGTGGTGTTTCCAGCGCTCCCCCTCCACCATATTGCCAAGAAAGTAGGCAAATACATCGTAAGAGATCGCTTGCTGGCCATCCATGCCTGCACGATCGTACTCCTGCAGAACGGCAAGCTCATCCTTAATCATCTGCATCTGACGCTGCTGTTCAGCCTCAGAAGCGTCATCAAGATGGGCATTGTGTCCATCGATTCCAAACTGCTCGAGCAATCGCAACTGGGAGAGAATTTCTGGACTGGTACTGCCGAGCTTGAAAAAGGCCCGCTCAAAGTACACATCTATTGACCAGGGTTTAAAATAGATCGCGTTGACCGCAACAACAGAAACCGCCGCAACCCCCAATAACAAAATACCGCCAAGCCATTTGGCCAACGTTTTAATCATTTTTTATTCTCCTAATATAGATATTGCGGTTCTAACTCCTCTCCGCCCCATGACGGCCCTACCCTGAGTGAGTCATGGCCAGCTAGGTCATAGAAAAAATTATACTGCCGACACACCGCACACCCATATTAAGCGCTATATCTTGATGGGAGAAACAAAATCACTGGGCTTTAACGCAAGCAGAGAGCAACTCACCTTTTGCAGAATATTCTCGGCAGTGTTTCCCATAATAAAACCGGGTATACCCGCACGACCCACAGTACCCATGATGAGGAGATCCAGCTCCTCCTCATCGATCAGCAGGGGAATATAGCTATCTGGGTGAGCAATGACATGGTGAACTTGAATATCCCCGCCGATACCCGCAGCCCGAATAAGTACATCCAATTTTGAGCGGTGTTGAGCTCGAGCCGCTTCTGTAGCCTGGTCCAGCTCCTCTTCAGAGGCGCTGATAGGGAAGTGACGACGCAAGAACTCATCAACGTCATAATCCCAGCAGGAAACAACGTGTAAAATACCGTTACAACTATCCGCCAACACCCGCGCCCAACGTAGTAAGCGGATCGCCAGATCGTAAGTACTCCCCTCATCACACTCGGGATCAATCGCCACGGCCACCCTTATCTCAGTGTGCGCACGCTCTATGGGACGACACAGCCACACTGGGCAGGGGCACTTGCGTAATAACTCCATATCAATGGCTTTGAAGCCCTTGAGCTGGCTCAGCCCCTCCACATTTTTAATTACCAGATCGTAACCTTCGCTAAGTACGCGGCGAATAACTCTCTCTGCAGGGCGTGGACCGCAGTCAGATTCGATCTCTATATTCACCTGCTCTTTCGACAGCTTCATACGCTCTCGAGCTGCGGCAATTCCTTCATTTACACGTTCCAGCATTGCCTTAACACAGAAGCTACTAAAGTCCTCAAACCCCGCCGGTACCGCTGGGCAAACCAGCAGCACCTTAATTTCCGCATGATTATTGCGGGCTATGGCAAAAGCCTGTAACAACCCACTGGACTCATCTTCAGCAGCATGGCTCACATAGAGGACTTTATGAATATTCGGCATAACAATTTCCTCAAACTGAGGGCATTGGAGGTAAAAGCAGACGGAGACCACCATGCAGCCCCTGCGGCCACCACCATTTAATATGGTCGATGAAAGCCAATTCACAGAAGAAGAATAGAAGTGCAGCTCTAGTCACCACCAGATTGAATACAAATCTGGGAACAAAAGAGGAAGCAAAGGGGGGGGGGTTATAGAAGGGGCGGCGGCAGATGACCCAGAACTCTTTGACAGTCTCCTAGGTCAACTACTGAGTTAGGCTTAGGGCAAATTGGATACCCTAGATATCCAGCACCTGCTTTACAAAGGGGATGGTAATTTTACGCTGTGCCATCAGGGAGGCCCTATCTAACTGCTCTAACAGCAGGAACAGTGCGCGAGTATCCCTTGGCGCTCGGTGCAAAATGTACTGTGCCACGTCTTCGGGCAGATCGAAGCCGCGCAGGCGGCTACGCCTGCGCAAGGCCGCCACTTTGTCGCGATCATTCATTGGCTGTAACTGGAATACCAGCGACCACTGCAGGCGCGACAACAAATCAGCCAAGGAGATATCCATCCCCCGCGGAGATTTTCGCGCCCCTAATAATAACTGCCTACCGCTGTCTCTGACCCGGTTGTATAAATGGAACATCGCCGTCTGCCACTCGGGCTGCCCCTCTAACAAGTGCAGATCATCAATACACACCAGATCCAACTGCTCGAGGCCGTCGAGCAGTACAACCGGGTCCATGGCCATCAATTCAGCCATAGGAATATATTGGAAACTGCGACCATTGGCCTCGGCACTCTGACAAGCAGATTGCAGCAAGTGGCTAACACCACTTCCTGCATCCCCCCAGATGTAAATCACCGCTTCGGGATTTTGCCCACTGGCAAATGACTGCAGCAGAGCTACAACTTGGCGGTTGGGGTCCGACTCCGACAGATAAAAGTTATCGAAGGTAGCATCGTCTCGCAGGGATACTCCCAGCGGCAACTGTTGCGGAATACTCATCTCAATCCCAACGATAGCGCAACGGATTATCAGCGCTGCCCAAAGGTGCACGGTGCCCATTCAACTCAATGGCATCCTCGTCCCCATGTGCTCGCAACTTATGATTTAACGCCAGGGTATCGCGCAAATTGCGTAGGCCTACGGTGGCACTCAATGCCAAGCGCATCCGATCTCCCTCCACAGAAAGGAGATTTGCACTGCTCACCTGCGCCAGTCCCTGTAAATAGGCCGAGGCCTCTGCGTAATCGGCAAAGCTATCCACGCCAGATAACTCCACAAAAATTGAGCCCTGTTGGGCATCCTCAATACCGGGGCGCACGGCATAGCGTTGGGCAAGCAAGTTAGCCATCTGATTAACACCGCGCAGTGCAACCTCTTCCAAAGAGCCACCATTGCTATCAAAGGCATAACTGCGACCACCGTGCAATAATAACCAATCAGCCTGCCAGCGGCGTCCCGACGCCTGAAGCAAGCGCCCCATCAAAGTGGCATCCGGCCTGTAGCGTAAACCAGCGCGCTCTGCGGCCTGTTCACTCTGAGCCCAAAGGTCACCAAGAGGCATATTGTGCTGATCATTGAGGTCCATCACCGGGAAATCCAATGGCACACCGCGCTCCACAGCCATAGCGTCCAATACCGAAAAGAGCTCCGGGGCATCTTCTTCTCTAAGGATACTGCGCCCTTCCTTTAGGGTATCCACAGCCAGCCACACCAGAGTGCCGGGGCGATTATTGGGCCACATTGGCAAACCCAACTGATGGATTTGCCTGGAAATAGCTTGGGGATCGAAAGAGAGATGAAGGTAGAGCTGATTATCTTCGCTGGTGTAGCGGTAACCTTCTAGGAAATGCTGGGCTTTCTTCAGGATAGGCTGCAAATTTGGATTACTGCCAATTGCGGCGTCTCCGGTGACACGCACAAATATCCGCTCCAGCCCCCGGCTGCCAGCACTCGCGCGGTCAGTAGCCCCACGGCTCGGTACAGCCTCGACCACTTCATACAGGTCCGAGATAACTCGAGCCTGGACTGGCAGAATTAGGGCACCGAACAACAGGACCAAAAACTGCAACACCAATCCCTGCCGGAGCAGCTTGTGCATAGGATTCTTCTCCAAACCTCATTCCAACCCGTGAGCTTGCACGAAATCGTTGTTATTGCGCAAGACGCCAAAATCCACGGCTGGGATAAAAATTGGGGCTATTGTATCAGCGTCGGCGACTTCTCTCAGCCCCGAGTTCTCACTATTAGAGGGTTTCTAGCCGTTTAACTGAAGATAAATACCAGATTCCTTCATTGAGATGCCCACTGGGCGTGGCTACCGGACCAAGACCCGGCTAGAATACGCGCCCTTCGAAGACCCACTGCAGGAAGAATCATGAGCGATTCCAAGCCGCAATCCGCTGAAACATCCCTCTCTTATAAAGACGCCGGTGTCGATATCGACGCGGGTAACGCCCTGGTAGAGCGTATCAAGCATGTCGCCAAGCGCACTTCCCGCCCGGAAGTCATGGGAGGCCTGGGCGGTTTTGGCGCTCTCTGCCAACTCCCCAGCGGCTATAAAGAGCCAGTCTTGGTTTCCGGCACCGATGGCGTGGGTACCAAACTGCGCCTGGCTATGGACCTGGGTATCCACGACACCATTGGTATCGACCTGGTTGCTATGTGTGTCAATGACTTGGTGGTAGCAGGTGCCGAACCACTTTTCTTCCTCGATTACTATGCCACTGGCAAGCTGAATGTGGATATCGCCGCTGAGGTTGTCTCAGGTATTGGTAAAGGCTGTGAGTTGTCAGGCTGTGCCCTGGTCGGTGGCGAAACCGCCGAAATGCCCGGCATGTATGAAGGCGACGACTACGATCTGGCCGGTTTCTGCACAGGGGTCGTGGAGAAATCCGAGATTATTGATGGCAAAAAAGTAAAGAGTGGTGATGTGCTCATTGGACTCGCTTCCAGCGGCCCCCACTCCAATGGCTACTCTTTAATCCGAAAGGTACTTGAAGTCAGTGACGCCGATTTACAACAGGAATGCGGTAGCGAAACGCTGGCCAAGGCATTGATGGCCCCCACCCGCATCTATGTTAAGAATCTGCTGCAACTGATGAAGAGCGTCCAGGTAAATGCCCTCAGCCACATCACCGGCGGCGGCCTGCTGGAAAACCTGCCCCGCGTACTCCCAGAAGGCTGTCTTGCTCGTGTAGACGTCACTAGCTGGGAGATGCCCGAAGTGTTCCGCTGGCTCCAACAGGCAGGCAACATCGACGCCCGCGAAATGTACCGCACCTTCAACTGTGGTGTCGGTATGGTAATTTGCGTACCTGCGGAACAAGCCGACCAAGCACTGCAAACCCTGAAGCAAGCAGGTGAAGACGCCTTCGTCGTGGGCAAAATCGAAGATGCTGTGGCAGGCGCAGATGCCGTAGAGCTGGCGGGCCTGTAATGTCACAGGGAGTATGCAAAGTTGCCGTGCTGATTTCCGGTAGCGGCAGCAACTTGCAGGCGCTCCTGGATGCCTCGGCAAATGCCGGGGCAGACTTTTCCGTCTGCACAGTAATCAGCAATAAGCCCGAGGCCTTCGGCCTCAAGCGCGCCACCGAGGCCGGAGTCCCCACATCAGTGGTCGACCATCGCAACTTCTCCGGCAGAGAAAGCTTCGACCAGGCGCTAATCGCAGAAATCGACAGCCATCAGCCGGATTTGGTTGTCCTGGCCGGGTTTATGCGTATCCTCACTCCCGAGTTTGTTCGCCACTACAGCGGTCGCCTGCTCAATATTCACCCCTCTTTACTGCCAAAATATCAAGGGCTCCATACCCATCAGCGTGCTCTGGAAGCCGGTGATAGTGAGCACGGTGTTACCGTTCATTTTGTCACCGAAGAGCTCGATGGCGGACCACCCATCGTTCAAGCCGCCGTACCTATAAAGGAAGGGGACACTCCCGAATCTTTGGCAAAGCGGGTTCAGGTACAGGAACACGTCATTTACCCCATGGCTGTTACCTGGTTTGCCCAGGGGCGCCTAAAAATGCTGGCAGACCGCTCGCAACTGGACGGCGAGCTTCTACCTCTTAGTGGCGCCAGAATCGATAGTTAAGCAAAGCCAAGCTGGCGGGATCAGCATTGCAATGTACTTTGCGGGTCGCGCCAGCTAGTATTCAAAGAGGTTCAGATTTTGCGAGGCTCTGTCGTGCGCATTTTTATCTCCTCTCTGTTTTTTCTCCTTCTCTCCACTCAATCACTCGCCAGCCAATTGGAGCCCTTTAAGGCGACTTATACCGCAAGGTACAACGGCATTAGTGTTACAGCCACTCGTGAGCTTACTGGGCAAGAAGGGAGTTGGCGGCTGGACTTTAATACCTTTGCGCTTTTTGCCAGTATTAAAGAATATTCCCGCTTTATCAGCCAGGACGGCAATATTACCCCCTACCACTATGAGTATCGCCGCAAAGGACTCGGCCGCGATCGCGGTACAGTTCTCAGCTTCGAACCCGACAAAGGCATGGTGTTCAACGTCTCCAACCCAGAACGGGATATGGAAAACGTATCGCCAAACATCCTGGATAAATTGAGCTACCAAATGCAGCTAACACTGGATGTCGCCGCAGGCAAAGAAAATCTCCAATATGAGGTCGCCGATGGTAAGAAGATTCGCAAGTACACTTTCGCCAAAGAGGGCACCGAAGTAGTAAAAACACCAATGGGAAAAGTAGAAGCAATAAAGGTACGCCGGGTTAGAGATGCGGACTCAGAAAGAGAGACGACCGTCTGGATTGCGCCTCAATGGAACTACGCCCTAGTGAAGCTGGTACAACGTGAGGAAAATGGCAAAAAGTACCAAATTACTTTGAAAAAGCTATCTATCAATGGCAAAAGTGTCGGTGCTGGCCAATAAATTACCATTTTTTTACAGAGGCAAAAAAAATGTTCACATTTGATGGATTTTTGCCTCCTTTCTCTTTATAAAGTGACTCCTTTCCCTTGCACAGGCAATTCCTTGTTGCCTAACCTGTTTAAAAGCGAGGGATTTGCTACGAAAACGGAAGGCATCTATATAAATCTAATGGCCTTCCTTCCATATCCCAGCATTTCCAATGCTACTTATGGTTTTCAGTAATCAGCAGACTTAGAGATGGGCTCTCATGAATAAGAAATACCTGCGACATGCAGTTTTAGCCGCAGCAATCGGCTCCGTTTCCCAAGGCGCTATGGCCGCGGGCTTCTACCTACAGGAAACCAGCGCATCCGGCCTTGGCCGTGCCTTCGCTGCCGAAAACACTATCGGTGATAATGCCTCCATCCTAGCCCGTAACCCGGCTGGTTCTGCACTATTTGATACTTATACTTTGACTGGCGGCCTCACCTACGTCGACCCCGAAATCGACGTGGCCGGAACAGTTACTAACTACGCTTTTGTCCCTGAACTTGGCAGATATGTTGCCGTTAGCTCTTCTGTGGCTGACGCTAGTGACTATGCCACCAGCGCCTTTATCCCCAATGGGTATCTGGCAGCACCAATCAATGACGATTGGTCCTGGGGCTTAGCTATGTACACAGATTTCGGTCTTGAGACTGATTTCCCCGACAGCTTCCCCGGCACCATCATCGCCAACAAAACCAACTTGTTGACCCTTAATATCCAGCCCTCTGTTGCTTACGATATTAATGACACCTTTAGTATCGGCGCATCTATTAACTTCCTCTACGCCGAAGCAGAATTATTAACCACCTTCCCCACAGATTACGATGTTGTTCCTGCTCTGGCCGATGCAACTATCTTGGATGTTAAAGGGGATGGCTGGGATGTAAGCTGGACAGTCGGCGCCCTGTGGCGCATTAGTGACAACACCCGCGCAGGTATTTCTTACCACGCAAAGTACGACCCCAAGCTAAAGGGTGATGTTAATTCGGATGTTACCCCCGCAGAAGATCCCTTTGATGATGCCAGCGGCAGCCTGACCCTGAACCTACCCGACACCCTGGAGCTGGGTCTATACCATCGTTACGATAACAACTGGGCTATCGCTGTTGGCTATATGTACACTAACTGGGATCGCTTCGAGCGCCTAGCCGCATTTGTTCCAGCGGGCGGCGCCGAGTGGGACCCCAAAGTACTTAAAGAGGAAAACTTTAAGAGCGGCTCCCGCTTCAGCCTTGCGGCCGAATACTTCTTTAATGACAATGTAACCGTACGCTTTGGTTACGCCCATGACGAAGGTGCAGCTCGTGACGGCTTCAATCGCCACGAAGAGGAAGTTATTAGAGAAGAGACAGGCTTCGATTTACCAATTACTTGGCGCACACTGTCTATCCCCGATACCGACCGTCAATGGCTGACCCTGGGCGGCACCTACACTCACAATGATCGCCTGAGTGTTGATGCTGGCTTCGCTTTCATCTGGGGTGATGATGAGCGAATCCAGGAAGTTTCAGAGCCTGGAGCTGTTTTCGCATACTACGATGGCGGCACCACCAAGACTGAGGCCTGGCTATTCAGTGCAGGTGTAAACTACAGCTTCTAAGTAGTTCGCCCCCTCGGCAAACAAAAGGCTCTACTCCGGTAGGGCCTTTTTTAATTCTCCTATCGACCTCTCACTCCACCACCTCTAGACCCACAAACTCCCCCCATCAACATCAATACCACTTAATAACAATGTTAAGAATTAATGGTTAGATATCTATCGAAAGTAATTTGTTATATAGCCTCATCAACACTTAAGAAAAACAACACAACATCGAAAATCGACTCATTATTGAAAATACTCAAATTATTAACACTCACTTAAAAGAAAACAAAATGACTTTATCGCGAACACCAGCTTTCTAGATAATTTTTGTAACATGCCACAGTGAGCGACAACAGTGACTCTAAAGCAGAAAGGTAATCCCCTCACTAATAAGTCTGAAATGGGGTAGCAGAAAAACTAGCAGGCAGGCCCAAAACCTCAAACTTAAAAAGTCAAACCAAAAGAGCAAAACATGAAATTAACCGCGGTATTTCTCCTATTAATAGCAAGTCTTGATGTTGCAGCATTAACCATGGGAGAGGCAATTAATATAGCAGGGCGTCAACGAATGCTATCTCAAAGAATCACGCAAGCATTTATCCTAAACGGTATACAACCCGAAGCACAACGCCACCAGAAAGTATTGAAACGGTCAGTGCAGGAATTCGAGCGTAACAATCAGAAACTTAATACGTTCCCAGCTGCAGAAAAAATCAAAGATCAGCTAAAAAAAGTACAGAGCGAATGGCAACCCTTTAAGCAACTCAGTCTGCAACCGGTAACCAGGGAAGGAGCAACCGACTTATTCCTGCGCAGCAATAAACTATTAACAGAAACGCACAGCTACGTGGTTAAATTACAGCAACTCGCCAATCACAATTCTGCCGAACTAATCAACATTGCCGGTCGGCAGCGAATGCTTTCTCAAAGAATTTGCAAGAATTATGCTGCTAAACTTTGGAACATCTCACCAGCTGAAGCGGAGCAAGGGCTACAACAAGATCTTACAGAGTACTCCAGTCGCCTAACCCGCCTTTTGGAGAGCACACTCAACACCCCTGAAATCAGCAGCAACCTTCTCAAAGCCAAGGATCATCTCAGTTATGCCAGCCGAGGCTTTGAAGGGGAAATGAAACTATCTGAACAGCGTCAGATTCAAGTAATTACTGGCACTACAGACTTGATGCTGCGCGATATGGATGTCGTTACCAAGCAATATGCCAGCTTGCTGGACTCAAGAGAATAGCCATGAAAACAGATGTTGAATTTAGGCCCAGTATGGAGGAGCTTCTGGAAAAGCTGGCAACGCCAAAATTCCGAGGCCTAAATCAACAAGCTAATGACGAAACCATAAAACGTATGAAGCAGTCCGTGCCGATATTAATCGGGATTGGCAAAGCTGGGGATCACATACCCGGCATGCGCAAGAATCTGATTTTACACGCCGGCCCACCAATCACATGGAACCAGGCCTCCGGCCCTTTAAAGGGGGCAATTATTGCCGGCCTCCTATTTGAAGGGCTCGCAAAAAACAAAGAAGCCGCCATAGAGATGATGAAAAAAGGGGAGGTGGATTTAGAGCCTTGCCATGATCACAATGCCGTTGGACCAATGGCCGGCATTATTACCTCTTCGATGTCAGTGTATATTGTTGAGGACCAACTCTCTGGCTATAGAACTTACTCCAACCTCAGTGATGACAGAGGTGATTTTCGTGGAAGCTCCATTCGCTTTGGCGTTTACGAAAAAAGCGCTATCGATTACCTCCACTGGGTTGAGAACAATGTGGCCCCAGTTCTCAATCAAGCCATTGCCGATGTCGATGGGATTGACTTCCTGCCAATCATCGGCAGAAGCCTACTTATGGGCGATGACTGCCATGTAATGACCAATGCTGCCACTTTAATATTCTCCAGAATTCTCCTCCCTGGTGTTATCAAGGCCAGCCCTAAAAAAGAGTGGATAGAGAAAATTGCCTCACAGATTTACCAAGATGAATCATTTTCCCTGAATGCCATTATGGCCACCTGTAAAGCGATTGCGGATGCGGGTAATGGCATACCACATAGCAGTATTATCACAACCATGGCGCGTAATGGTACCGAGTTCGGCATCAAGATATCAGGACTCGGTGAAAAATGGTTTACCGGCTTGGCCGGTGTTGGACGCGGTTTTTTGATGCCCGGAATTACGCCTGCGGATGTCAACCGCGATATGGGTGACAGCGCAATAACCGAAACCGTAGGGCTTGGTGGTACCGTGAAATCACTATCCGGTTCAAACCTGGATACGATCGACAACACTCTCAAAATGTATAGCATTGCACACTCAGAGAGTGATTCATTCTTAACTCCAGGTATTGATGATCGGGGGCCACCGCTTGGATTCGACCTATTAAAGATCGTGAAGACCAATACAACCCCAACAATCAACTCCGGCCTGGCACACAAAAATATGAACCGCTATATGGCCGGTACTGGATCACTTCACCCTCCAATGGAGGCTTTTATTAAAGCCGCTGTAGAGTTTTCTGAAGTTGAATTCCCCTTAACTCAAATGCAGTCCTGACATTTTTTAAACAAAAAAAGGGGAGTAACACTCCCCTTTTTTGGCCACTTCTCGCAAAGCTAGCAGATTACCAGCCGCACTGACGACCCTTGTTCTGCTCTTCCAAGTATGCCATCAAAGGCTGGAAGTAATCGATAATTGCAGATGCATCCAGATCGCGCTGGCCTGTCAAAGCTTCCATCGCATCCGGCCAAGGCTTACTGGCACCCATAGCCAACATGGTACGCAATTTCTTGCCCGCTTCATCATTTTGATAAATAGAGCAGCGATGCAGTGGCCCGGTCTCGCCAGCAGCTTCACACAATGCGCGGTGGAACTGGAACTGCTGAATACGAGCGAGGAAATAGCGGGCATAAGGAGTGTTGCCGGGAATATGGTACTTGGCACCCGGATCGAAGTCCGCTTCGGTGCGCTCTACCGGGGCCTGGATACCCTGATACTCCTCGCGCAGCTTCCACCAAGCCTTATTGTAATCAGCCGGCTGAACCTCACCATTGAAAACCTGCCAGCGCCACTTATCTACCAGCAAACCAAAAGGCAGGAAAGCAATTTTATCCAGTGCCTGCTGCATCAGATAACCGATATCTTTGCTCTCATCCGGCACCTCATCCATCAGGCCAATTTCCTTCAGGTACTTAGGTGTGATAGACAGGGCAATGGTATCGCCGACAGCTTCGTGGAAACCATCGTTGGCCCCCTCTTTATAGAGGAAGGGCTGCTCCTTATAAATGCGCTGATAGAAGTTGTGGCCCAGTTCATGATGGATAGTAACCAGATCTTCTCCGGTCTTGTTAATACACATCTTGATGCGGATATCATCCTGGCCGTCCATATTCCAGGCGCTGGCGTGACAGACAACATCGCGATCACGGGGCTGCGTGAACTGAGAACGCTCCCAGAAAGTTTTGGGCAATGGTTTGAAGCCGAGAGAAGTAAAGAACTTCTCACCCGCCTTGACCATATCCTGCTCACTCATACCCGAGTCAACAACGAGCTGGGTCAGGTCATAGGGTGCCTGCATGTCATCGTCTTTGACCAGGTCATAGACATTGCCCCACTCCTGAGCCCACATATTACCAAGCAGATGTGCGGGGATTTTACCCTGAGCAGGTACTACCTCATCACCGTAGTGATCATTTAGCTTGGCGCGTACATGGCAATGCAATGCCTCATACAAAGGCTTCACTTTGCCCCACTGAGCATCCATATCGGCAGCGAAGGCATCTGGCTCCATATCGTACTTGGAGCGCCAGAAAACACTCAGGTTATCGTAACCCAGCTCCTCAGTGCCGGCATTGCCGATCTCCACTTGACGCTCATACAGAGGCTTCATAGGAGGGGAAACTTTACGCCAGCCCACCCACAAATCCTTGAGCAGCTCTGGGTCGCGGTTGCTAGCCATAACCTGACCCATCTCGGTCAGGGTGTAACACTTTTCAGCCCCTTCCTCTTCCCGACAGTACTTACCGGCACCATACATACCCTGCATTTTCGAGCCGATCTGGGCCAGCTCAGCGGTCAAAGCGGGATCTTTCGGCGCCGGGAACACCAAACCCTGCTTCAGCATGGTCAATTGGCGACGGGTATCTGGATCGAGCTCCAAGTCATTAAACTTTGCCGCTTCCGAAGCGAGCTCCACAGCCATCGTTGTGTAGCGCTCGGAGGCGAGGGCTTCTACATACTGTGAATCAAGATTGATATAAGTGGATGCCAACCAAGCGGCGTGGCTCATTTCCTGAGCCATTTTCTCCAGGCGGGCCTGGGCATCATTGAGGAATGCCTTGGCATCCTCAGCAGTCAGCGGGCCATTTTTGGCCGCTGGGCTTTCTGCGGTGGCCTGAGCCACCCCCATGGATTTTGGTGACTGCTGATTGCTGTCACAGGCAGACAGCGCTACTGCAGCGGCAATGGCAAGAGCAACTTTCTTCATCTTCCCCTCAAATAATCGTTATTGGGCCTAGCTATAACTGTCGCCGTTTATAGCATAAGCAAGCTGCTAGCAGCGACGGTAAGCTTATGAGTTAGCTACAGATCGACACAAAATCTCACGTATTCGGCGGTTTCTGGGGAAAAATACGGCGTGATCGGGTACGGCTGCCAACAGACAGCGGGACGATTAGCCTCAGAGGCCATCTGGCGAAGAATCAGGGAAAGCTTTAAAAAGGAAGGCGTTTAAGGAGGCAGCCCAACCAGCAACACCCTCGGCACATGATACCACTGCTACCGTTGCTCCCTTCCGGGCCTGGCGGGGTTCGCAGCTGCTCATTGCGAGGGGACCGGAAGGGCCACCACAACGATCTTCGGTGCATCCGAAGAGGGCGCGATTATAGAGGGTTAAAGGCGCAAGTTCCAGCCCTATTAACAGGTTATAATAGGCGACTACTACTTTATCCCGTTCTGAAGAGTTAACCATGCATCTGTTTGTCGATAATTTGACCAATGTTGATTTCAGCTACCTGGACCACCAGCGTGGTTTAGTGGGCGAAACCTGGCTAGCGAATGCCGCCCTGGATGGGGCTCTCGATCACCAGGGCATGGTTTGCGATTTTGGTATCGTTAAAAAGACATTGCGCCACTGGTTAGATGATCAGCTGGATCACCGCCTCCTGGTTCCGATCCTCGCCCCTGGCCTGGCGCTAGCCCATCAAGACGGCAATATCTCTCTCAAGTGGCAACTCGCAAGCGGCAAGCAGATTTCAGTATCTGGACCAGAACAGGCATTCGCCCTAGTAGAGAGCGATAGCATCAATGCTGAAAGTGTTGCCCGCTGGAGTGTTCAGCAACTGGCTAACTCCTTCCCTGCCAGTGTTGAGCAGCTCAAGCTATCTTTTGAAGACGAGCAAATTCAGGATGCCTTTTACCACTACAGCCACGGACTGAAAAAACATCAGGGCAATTGCCAACGTATTGCCCACGGCCACCGCTCTCGCATCCAAATTTTTGTTAATGGAAAGAGAGACAAATCGCTAGAAGAAAAGTGGTCTCAACGTTGGAAAGATATTTACCTGGGTACCCGTGAAGACCTGCGTGAAGAAAATAAAGAGAATGGACATAGCCTGGTCTTCGCCTACAGAGCCCAACAGGGAGATTTCACTTTGCAGTTGCCCGCAAGCGCCTGTGAAATTTTGGATTGCGATACCACTGTTGAGCAGCTGGCTCAATATATCGCCACGACTCTTGCCGAACAGTACCCCGGCAGTGAAGTCAGAGTGCGCGCCTATGAGGGGCTCGGCAAAGGAGCCATTGCCAGTGCTAAGCTCTAGCCTCTGTAAAAGCCACTAAAACTAACAATTCTCCATAGTCTCAAGAGACTTGATTTTGAATTTGATTCTTTTGCAAGAAGCGGACTTTATCAGCCCTGATGTCGTCCGCCTCTCTGGCCGTAGGCTAGAGCATATTGTCAATGTCCACCGGGCCGAGCCCGGTCAGCAACTGCGCGTAGGTCTGCTGGACGGAAATATCGGCTATGGGCAAATCACTACTCTCGCCGATCAGCAAGTAGAGCTCCGGGTGGAGCTAAGTAAAAACGCTCCACCACCTCCTCCCATCACCCTGATCCTGGCGCTGCCACGCCCCAAAATGCTGAAGCGCATTATCCAGCATGTCACCGCACTGGGAATTAAGAAGCTGGTCTTGATCAATAGCTACCGGGTGGAAAAGTCTTATTGGCAAACCCCATGGCTAGAAGAGGAAAAGCTTTTTGAACAATGCCTGCTTGGGCTCGAGCAAGCCGTCGACACACAAATGCCAGAAATTCTATTGCGCAAACGCTTTAAACCTTTTGTGGAAGATGAGCTACCTGAGCTGTGTCAGGGCTCTCAAAAACTGGTTGCTCACCCGGTCGGTGGCACTGCTTGCCCAGTAGACATCGGAGAGGCCTGCACCCTGGCAATTGGTCCTGAAGGGGGGTTTATTGCCTACGAAGTTGAGAAGTTAAAAGAAGCGGGGTTTCACTCTGTACACCTGGGTCCACGAATTCTCCGAGTAGAAACAGCCCTACCAGTTCTGGTTAGCCGACTTTTCCCCTCCTGTTAAGTGTAAGTCTCGAATCGTGGTCACATGCCAATTTCACAGTGCATGTGACCCATACTTCTCATATTTATTTCACAAGCCATTAATATCGCTCGCCCCAAGCTTTCAAAAAGCTACGGCAATATGGTCTTGTTTACCGCAAATTGTCCTGGACTCAAATTTGAGACTTTTGCACGCTTCCTTCATGAATATTTCATCATTTTGTCACAATTAAGACATATTTTGCGGCCTCGTTTTACTTCCCTAGGCTCTGAGATCACATGTACCTTTTTCTTCAACGACTGTGCCGCTCATTAATACTATTAATACTGCTTGCTACTAACCTTCTAAGCCCTTTCGCCACCGCTGAACTTCCTCCTTTTCCTTCAGACAGCAATGGAAAGCTATTTAGCCTACACGGCTCCAATACTATTGGCGCACAACTGGCACCCAACTTGGTTCAAGACTATTTCATTGCGAAAGGGGCGAATGACATTAGTGTCCAGCCACTAGACGCTCCCAACGAAATCCGTATTCAGGCAAAAGTTGGCAACAATTCTGTATTTGTCGATATTGCTGCACATGGTTCCAGTACGGGCTTTACTGGGTTAAAGCTGGCAAAGGCCGATATCGCCATGGCTTCGCGCCCAATCAAAGACGGTGAGTTCACAGAGCTGAGCATGCTGGGCGATATGCGCAGCCGCAATGCGGAGCATGTCATTGCCATAGATGGACTGGCCATAATAGTGCATCCACGCAACCCACTTCACCAACTGACCCTACAGCAAATAAGTGCTATTTTTTCTGGTCAAATTAAAGACTGGTCGGAACTCGGTAAAGGCAAAGGGCGAATTAACGTTTATGCCCGAGACGACCAATCAGGCACCTGGGATACTTTTAAAAGCTTGGTGCTTGGCAAGCGTTACGCTCTCACCAGCAGGGCCAAGCGCTTCGAGTCCAATGATCAACTTTCCGACCGTGTTACCTCTGATCCGCGCGGAATCGGTTTTGTTGGGCTAGCATCCATTCGTCAGGCAAAGGCTGTAGCCGTTTCTGACCAAAATACTCTGCCGCAGGCTCCAGAGCACCTAACCATTGCTACGGAAGACTACCCACTGTCACGCCGCCTTTTCCTATACACTCCGATTTATTCCTCCAACTCTACAGCGAAAGAATTTCTGCGTTTTGTACAGAGTGAGCTGGGACAGGAACAGGTGAAATCCTCTGGATTCGTCGCGCAAACTCCCATCGGCTTTAAACCAGAGGATTCTCGGGAAGGACCAAGCGAATATTTGAAGCTTACCCGAAATGCTGAGCGACTCAGTATCAATTTCCGTTTCTCCGAGGGCAGTGCTTCCCTGGATAACAAGGCTCAGCAGGATATTGAAAGGCTGGCAAAGTACATGGAAAAGCCACAGAACCAAGGTCGAAAACTATTACTTGTCGGGTTTGGCGATGAGAAAGTCAGCCCTGAACGTTCGGTTATCCTATCCAAACTTCGCGCAGTTACCGTACGTTCAGCTCTGCGCGATTATAAAATTAGTACCGCGCCAGTGCAGGGTTTTGGTGCTTACCTCCCAATCGCCTCGAATAACTCCAGCGCAAAAATTAAAAATCGTCGAGTTGAAGTTTGGCTACTCTAGCTATTAAAGTCCGGCCAGAATCAGGGAAGAAGAAGCGAATAAGGCTGGATAAATAGACATCTAAAGGGAGGCCACCGCGGCCTCCTTTTTTTACGACACAAATCATTGTATTTATTGAAAAATGAAAAATAGTTAAGGAGCAAAACTATTTTTTCTTAGGGGAAGCGGAGCTATCGTTCAAGGGTAACGATAAATTAGCAATAAAAAAGCCGCGTTTAAACGCGGCTACAATGGTGGCACAAGCCACCAGGTCTCACAGAGAGGAACGCCAAAGAGCGCTCCGGGGAAAATTTCCCTTCAAAACAAGCGCGTTACCGCTTTCTTGTTCAAGGTGCGGCTGACGCAGCCGCATCCTATTAAGCTACGGCGCCTTCCGCCTCAGCTACTTTTTGCAAAGCCAGCTTCGGATCTACAAACTCATATCCCAGTACATCGGCAACTGCCTTGTAAGTCACCATACCGGCGTGAACATTCAGACCTTCCAGCAGGTTGGCATCATCCAGCAACGCCTGCTTAGCGCCTTTGTTTGCCAAGGCTACAGCGTAAGGCAGGGTAGCGTTGTTCAGAGCCATGGTGGAGGTGCGTGCTACACCACCGGGCATGTTGGCCACACAGTAGTGCACTACACCATCGACAACGTAAGTGGGCTCCTGGTGAGTGGTCGCTTTGGAGGTTTCGAAACAGCCACCTTGGTCGATAGCTACATCCACTACCACTGCACCCTTCTTCATACGGCTGATGATATCGCGGGTCAGCAGCTTGGGAGCTGCGGCGCCAGGAATCAGCACTGCACCTACGACCAGGTCTGCTTCCAGAGCGTGCTTTTCAATCGCATCATTCGTGGAGTACTCGGTGCGTACAGCACCACCAAAAATGTCATCCAGCTGACGCAGACGTGGCAATGAACGATCCAAGATAGTGACGTCGGAACCCATACCCAGCGCCATCTTGGCGGCATTGGTACCAACAACACCACCACCGATGATGAGCACTTTGGCAGGTGCAACACCGGGAACACCACCCAGCAATACACCCAGGCCGCCCTGGGCTTTTTCCAGGTGATGCGCACCACACTGTACAGACATACGGCCGGCAACTTCGGACATGGGGGCCAGCAGAGGCAGGCCGCCAAAGCGGTCGGTCACAGTTTCATAAGCGATGCAGGTTGCACCAGATTTTACCAGCAGCTCGGTTTGCTTGGGGTCTGGAGCAAGGTGGAGGTAAGTGTAGAGAACCTGCCCTGGGCGCAGCATTTCGCACTCATTGGGCTGCGGCTCTTTCACCTTGACGATCATATCGGCAGTAGCAAAGATCTCTTCCGGAGTCTCGATGATTTTGGCTCCGGCCTGCTCGTACATTTCATCAGTAAAACCGATAGCGGCACCGCCATCTTTCTGTACGATTACTTGGTGACCATGGCCGATCAGTTCGCGAACACTAGACGGCGTCAGGCCAATACGGTACTCGTGGTTTTTGATCTCTTTCGGGACGCCAATCAACATTTTCTGCTCCTTAATCTCTGCGTTTGGCGTAGTCTCCGCAAAAAACTTGGAGCTACACCTACTTTCTGTGTTTTACCCAGTATAGGGCCACTTTAAAAGTGGATTTCTGTAAGAATTTTTAACAAACTAGTGGAATCAACTACTTACAATAGCAATAAGACTATTTATTGATCTGATCGCCCACAAAGGAAACAAGATATGCGCAAGCGCGCGGGAGAGCTGAATACCGTAGACCGCAATATCTTGCGGGTTCTGCAAAAAAATGGCCGTACCAGCTATGCAGAGCTAGCTCGTCAAGTGGGATTGACTGCTACGCCATGTGTCGAGCGGGTGAAACGGCTGGAAAATGATGGGGTTATTCAGGGCTATACCGCGCTGATCAATCCAGAGTTCCTCGACGCAGCCCTGGTGGTTTTTGTGCAGATTCGCCTAAACCGTTCCGCCCAGGACGCCTTCGAAGAGTTCCGCAATGCTGTAGCAGCCCTGCCGGAAGTACAGGAGTGTTACCTGGTATCAGGCAACTTCGATTACCTGATCAAGGCACGAGTTGCCGATATGAGCGCCTACCGTAAGTTTTATGGCGAGACACTTTTGACCCTACCGGAGGTACAGGAGTGCACCAGCTATGTGGTAATGGAGGAAGTGAAAGAGACTTTAGAGGTGCCGGTCCATTACAACCGCTAGCCCCAATTTGCGGAGTTAGATCACAAGAGAGACGACTGACCCATCGCCTCTCTTGCTTGCTAACAGCACATGAAATCAGTACTGAATTCCCAGTTTTCGATAGATGAAGCCTATCACCCAGGCGGGGCCGATAAGCAGGAATTGAATATCCTTGAAGAAGGAAGGTTTTTTCCCTTCGATATGGTGACCGATAAACTGAAAAATCCACATCAGCACAAACAGTCCCAGCGCGGTTTGCCAGACGGGTATTCCCAGCCGCTCTACCACAGACCAGGCCCACAGGCACACTAGCGTTAGTGCAGTCATCCCCAGGCCAATGGAGAATGACAGGGCGAAATAGAACAACATCACCGGCACTGTGATCACTACGGCCCAATTTAACCAGGGTATTGATGCCATAAACTGCGGCTGAGGTATGGCCCATAAAAGGCCAGCGACGGTGGCGTAAATCACTGGTACCGCAATCCAGTGAATCGATTTATTGACGGGGTTCTGATGGCTTTCACCATATTCGGCAAACCACTGTTGGGCACTGCGCATGACAATCTCCTTTTCTTATTTTTTATTGTCAGACGCTCATCTTGCTAAACAGCTGCAACGCAATCAATGGCCGAATGTATCAGGCAAAAGCGCAAAGTAATCAGCTAACGCCGTACATAGGCATCCAGTTGGGTGTGATAGAGCTCTGCCATTTCCTCGTCGAAACAACAAAAAACAATACTCACTGGCGCCCCTTCCCTCTCCTGGTGTTGCTGTACCTGCTCTACAGCAATTTCCACAGCCTGCCTGGGAGGGTAATCGTAAACACCGCAGCTAATCGCGGGGAAGGCTATAGAGTACATGCTCTCTCGCCGCGCTAAGGCCAGACACTGGCGATAGCAGCTCGATAGCAGCTCTGGCTCACCCAGGCGGCCCCCGCGCCAAACGGGTCCGACCGTGTGATAAATACGTTTAACGGGGATTGAGAAAGCGCTGGTAGCACGGACCTCGCCAACTGGACAGCCGCCGATACTTCGACAAGCTTCCAGTAGCTTAGGACCTGCGGCACGGTGAATGGCCCCGTCCACACCACCACCGCCGAGCAGGCGTGTATTGGCGGCGTTGACGATGACATCGACGTTCAATCGTGTGATATCACCGAGATGAACTTTGATCACTCAGTATCTCCAACCGCTATTTGAATAATCGCTGCGGATGGAAATCCTTTTCGCTTCACAACAGTCGCGCCCATGAGTAGGACGCGTCCTCTGCACTGCAGACAAGTGGCCGGGCCAATGCAACAGGGCCCCGCAGCCCCCGGGCTTATCCCAGCAGTTTCTTGTGTTGGGAGGCCACAGTTTCCGGGCATTTCGTCAGCGCGCTAACTATGACGATAGCAGCTGCTGAGAAAATGAAACCTGGCAGCAACTCATAGATATCGAAGATTCCCCCAGACAGCTGCTCCCAAATCACTACAGTAAGCCCACCGACAAGAACCCCGGCAATGGCTCCACTGCCCGTCATACGGGACCAGTAAAGGCTGATCAACAGTGCCGGGCCGAACGCGGCACCGAGTCCTGCCCAGGCATAGCTCACCACATCCAAAACCTTGGAATCCGGGTCCATCGCGATCCACACCGCGATCAGGGAGAGCCCAACAACAGCCCAGCGCCCCACTTTAACCATGGCCTCCGGACTGGTCTTGCGACCAAACCAAACATGATAGATATCTTCCGCCAGTGCCGCAGATGACACTAACAGCTGAGAATCTGCCGTACTCATGATGGCTGAGAGGATTGCTGCCAACAGCACACCGGCAACAATCGGGTGGAACAACACCTGAACCAGCTCCATAAAAACAGTCTCGCCATCGGGCAGCCCTTGTTGCATTTGCAGGTGGGCGAAGAGGCCCACCGCCATGGCACCGAGAAAACCGATCAGGGACCACACCGCGGCAACGGTTGCCGCTGCCGGCACATCATCGGGGCTGCGCACTGCCATAAAGCGCGCCAGGATATGGGGCTGACCAAAGTAACCCAGCCCCCAGGCCAAAGAGCTGAGAATCGCTACTAAGCCCAATGCCTGGCCGCTGCCATCTGTGAGCCAATGCGTTAATTGCGGTTGCTGCGCTTGCAACTGGGCCCAGCTGGCGGAGAAACCGCCCTGGTCCGAAATCACAACCAGTGGTACGGCAATCAGAGCAGCGCTCATTAATAAGCCCTGAAACACATCAGTCCAGGATACCGCCAGGAACCCACCAAACAGCGTATAGGAAATGACAGCTATAGCACCAACAATTACCGCCCAGTGGTAATCCCAACCGAATACCGTTTCAAATAGCTTACCGCCGGCAATCAGACCAGAAGCCACATAGAAGAGGAAAAACAGCAGGATAAAGACCGCGCATACCGTGCGCAGGTAGGGGTGCCCCATTTTGAAGCGACGATCCAGGTAAGCGGGAACTGTGAGGGAGTCATCCAACTCATAGGTATAAATACGCAGGCGACGTCCCATGCTAACCCAACTCAACACAATTCCCGAGAACAGGCCTATAGCGATCCAGCCTGCGGAGAGGCCTGCAGCATAAGCAGCTCCGGGCAAACCCAGCAGTAACCAACCGCTCATATCCGAAGCGCCAGCCGACAAGGCTGCTACAGCTGGAGGCAGCGAACGGCCACCGAGGAAATAGTCACTGGCATTTTTGGTGCGTAAATAGGCGTAAATACCGATCACCAGAATCAGCGCCAGGTAGGCGATAAAAGTTAGGGCGACGAGCCACTGTGCGGACATGGGAATTCCTTCTGCTCAAAAACGGAATGGCACCGAAAGAAGGCAATGACTGCGACACTTGCTCGCTTTTTGAGCAAAATGCACTACAGAACCGGAGCCACTTCAAAAATAATTATGTTTATTGCGCGTAAATCTACTTAACGGCTGGCGCCAACTCAATCCACAAACTAAATATTCAGAACAACCACAGAAAAAAGACAATACTATGGGCATCTGTCTGGACGAACTGCGCCTCCAGGTTATCCGTCCAACCCTCAAGCACTTGAGAGCCTGGAGCCAGGGCATGGAAAACCTTTTGCTGGGCACCGCTGCACAGGAGTCACAGCTGGGCTTTCATCTCAAGCAGGGACGGCGCCACGGGTTGGGGATCTATCAAATCCAGCCACATACACACCGGGAAATCTGGGATAACTACCTGATTGATCACCCCGCACTGGCCTCAAAAATTCGAGGGCTCGCCAGCCAACGGGATTTTCTCGACCACCCCCACAGCGAACTGACCACCAACCTGCGCTATGCCACCGCTATCGCCTGGCTGGTTTACCGCTCGGCAGAAGTGCACAAAATACCCGAATCAGACACCCACGATGTGGCCAAAATGGCGCGATTGTGGCACCAGCACTTCCATCACGGACCCAGTGCCACTACGCGGGATTTTGAATGCAGCTATGCCCAGCTGGTGAGCGGTGCCGATCCTACAAATTCAGCGCCGAGATATACTGGGGCTCAACCTCCTGCGCATCGTCCGGCTCCCACGAATTCACCTGGCGCTGAATTAAATGGTCAGGGCGCTCGGCAGCCGACGGCTTAGAGCGGTCCAATTCCAGACTTTCAAAATCGTAGAGATCCCTGTCCGCCAATTGCGACGGGGATATACGTGTTAATGCGGCAAAGATATTTTCACTACGCCCTGGGAATTTATTGTCCCACTCCCGCAACATCTGCTTGATCGCCTGGCGCTGCAAGTTTTCCTGACTACCACACAAATTACAGGGAATAATGGGGAATTCCTTGAACTCCGCGTAACGGGCAATATCCTCTTCTCGGCAATAAGCCAGCGGGCGAATCACAATATTGCGCCCATCATCGGCACGCAGCTTGGGCGGCATCGCCTTCAGGCGACCACCGTAAAACATATTCAGGAACAAGGTCTCGACGATATCGTCCTTATGGTGACCAAGGGCCACTTTGGTAGCACCGATTTCCTCGGCAAAGCCATAAAGGGTACCGCGACGCAGTCGCGAACAAAGGCTACAGGTGGTCTTGCCCTCTGGCACCACTTCCTGCACCACCGAATAGGTATCTTTCTCTACGATATGGTGTGGCACGCCGAGGGAGCGCAGATACTCCGGCAGGATATGCTCAGGGAAACCAGGCTGCTTCTGGTCCATATTCACCGCCACCAATTCAAAGTTCACCGGGGCGGTTTTTTGCAGGTTCAGCAGAATATCCAGCATGGCGTAAGAATCCTTACCGCCGGATAAGCAAACCATGATTTTGTCGCCCTCTTCAATCATGTTGAAGTCGGCAATAGCGCGACCCACATGGCGGCGTAGGCGTTTCTGCAGTTTGTTGAATTCGAGTCGCTCGCGGCGATTTTCCACTTCGGACATGGTGTCTCTCTAACTATTTCGGTACCGGTGACCGGGGCTGGGGGTCACAGCCATCGCCTATCTGTGTGGAGCGAGGCTTTCATATTGCTAGGGGGCGCGATTGTACGCATTTCGATCACGGAGTACACGACTCCCCATCCGACTTATCCGCTAACAAGAACTCTACACAAGGCCAAACATGCTCCAGCAAGGCTGGCTGTGCTTTAGCGGTTGGGTGGATACCATCGGATTGCATGGCACCGTCTGCAAGCGCGACGGTTTCCAGGAAGAAGGGCACCAACCCGACCTGTTCGGATTTGGCCACCTTGGGGTAAACGGCGGCAAAAGCATTGGTATAGGCGCGGCCGTAGTTGGGCGGGATACGCATGCCAAGCAGCAAAACCTCTACACCAGAATTCTTCGCCAGTTTCACCATCTCCATCAGATTGCGCTGTAAAGACTGAGGAGGGTATCCCCGCAGACCATCATTGCCGCCCAGCTCTACAATCAGCCAACGCGGATTGTGCTCCTGCATCAGGCGCGGCAGACGCGTCAACCCACCAGAAGTCGTCTCTCCGCTGATACTGGCATTGATCACCCGAACTTTTTTGCCCTTTTCCTGCAAACGCTCCTGCAGTAATTGCACCCACCCCTGCTCTTCATTGATACCGTAGGCCGCGCTGATACTGTCACCCAAGACCAACAAGGTATCTGCCTTACTTGCCTGGGCAGCTCCAATGGGGATAAACAGCAACAGTACCAAGCTGAATTGAGCCGCCATCTGCCGAAAAATGGCTGTCGTCATGTCATACTCTCCAAAAATTCGCGCATCCGTATAGGGAACACAGTATGTCCGCCATTCTTACGGCAGAAAACCTGTATCACAGAGTCTCCACCAGCGAAGGGCCATTGACCCTATTAAACAATATCTCCCTGCAGCTGGCGCGTGGAGAGAGTCTGGCTGTGACCGGTGCCTCAGGTTCCGGCAAGTCCACCTTGCTCGGTCTATTAGCTGGATTGGACAAGCCCAGTGAGGGAAAAATCTGGCTGGCCGGCGAAGAAATTACCGCCATGGATGAAGAACAACGTGCGGCGGTACGCGCCCGCTGTGTGGGGTTTGTCTTCCAAACCTTCCAGCTACTACCCGGTCTCACCGCTCGCGAGAATGTCATGCTGCCCAGTGAGCTGCGTGGTGAACGCGGCGCCGCCAAACGCGCGGAGGAATTCCTGGCCAAGGTCGGGCTCGAGCATCGCCTGGGCCATTACCCGCGCCAACTCTCCGGCGGGGAGCAGCAAAGGGTCGCCATTGCCAGGGCATTCGCCAGCTTCAGCGGCGAGGACGCTATCCTTTTTGCCGACGAACCCACCGGCAGCCTGGATGCCGGCAACGGCGCCAAGATCATCGATTTACTCTTTAAGCTCAATGCCGAATCCAGAACCACTCTGGTGTTGGTAACCCACGAGCAGCGCCTGGCTGAACGCTGCGCCACTCACTTGCGTATGTCTGCAGGTGCCGTGGAATCCTACGAGCCCCTCACCGGTGACGACAACTTCTCGGAGGTATCTGCCTGATGCTGCCGCTGCGACTGCTTTTCAGGGACTGGCGCGGTGGCGAGCTGGCCCTGATCGCCAGTGCCCTGGTACTGGCCGTGACCTGTGTAACCGCCATTGCCCATTTCACCGACCGCCTTACCCGCGCCATGGAGCAGCAATCCCTCACTTTCCTGGCCGCAGAGCGGGTGCTGCGCAGCAGCAAGCCTGTGGATAGCGCATGGCTGGAAGAGGCCAATAAAAAAGGGTTAGAACAGGGCCAGATAGTCCAGTTTTCATCCATGATCTCCGCCAACGATCAGTTCCAGTTTGTCTCGGTCAAAGCCGTCGACAAAGGCTATCCGCTGGTGGGGCAACTGGAAATCAGCAAGTCCCAGGGAGGCCCTGGAGAAATTGCACCACAAGGACCTCCCCCGGGAGAAGCCTGGGTGGAGTCCCGCCTTCTACCTTTGATGGGAATCCAGCTCGGCGATCCTATCGCCCTCGGCGACACCCAACTGAAAGTGACAGCCATACTGGAGCGAGAACCCGACCGGGGTACCAGCCTGTTTGATATGGGCGCGCGAGTATTAGCCAATACCGCCGACCTACCCGCCTCAGGTGTAATCCAGCCCGGCAGCCGTGTGCGCTACCGCTATCTGTTTGCCGGTGATGACCAAGTTCTGAAGGATTACTTTGACTGGCTCAAACCCCAACTGACTGAACACCAGCGGATCTTGGACCTGCGCGAAGGCCAGCCCCGGGTTGCCTCAGCCCTGGATAGAGCCGAGTCCTTCCTGTTTCTCGCCGCCAGCCTGGCCGTTCTCCTCGCCAGTGTCGCCGTTGGCCTGGCAGCCAGGCGCTACGGGCTACGCCACGGAGCCTATGTAGCCGTAATGAAAAGCCTCGGCGCCGGGCGCAACAAAATTCTCGGTATCTACCTGGGACAGCTGGCCGCCCTCACCCTGATTGCCACCGCTATCGGGCTGGCACTGGGCACCTTTATCCAGAGCCAGGCGGTCAACCTGATGGAAGGGTTCTTCCCGGTACAACCCCCGGCTACCAGCTGGAGCCCACTGCTAATTGGACTCGCCACCGGCCTCGCCTGCGCCCTGGGCTTTGCCCTACCGCCTCTTTTCCGTTTGGCGCGTACAGACCCGATGCAAACCCTGCGGCACGACTGGAGCAATCCAGACAGACGCGAATGGCTCGGGCTGATTCTCGGCCCCAGCGCCATGCTGCTCCTGATCTGGTGGCTTTCCGGCAGCCTGCTTATGACGCTCGCCCTGTTTGTCGGCATGCTCCTATTGGTGGCGGGCAGCGCCCTGGTTAACCGACTCCTGGTGCGCGGCAAGCTGGCTTCCCTGGGGGGCGCCTGGCGAATAGCCCTGGGCAGCCTGCAACGCCGCGCCGCATTCAACACCTTATTGATTGCCGCTTTTGGCACCGGATTATTGGCCATGCTGGCCATGGTCTTTGCCCGTACCGCCCTGGTGGACGAATGGCGGATGCAATTGCCGGAAAAAGCCCCCAATCACTTCCTCCTGAATATCGCCCCTCACGATGTTCCAACCATGGAAAATATGCTGGCAGAGGGTGAGGTAAGCAGCACCGAGTTTTATCCCATGGTGCGCGGCCGCTTGGTGGCGATTAACGGCGTCTCGATTAAAGAGAAAAAAGATCGTCCCGGTGGCGTTCGCCGGGAATTAAACCTGAGCTACACCGATACCCTGGCGCCGGACAACCGCATCTTGGAAGGCGAGTGGTGGGACAAGGCCAGCGAAGGTGTTTCCGTAGAAGTGGAGCTGGCAGCCCAGCTGGAGCTGTCACTGGGAGATCAATTGCGTTTCTCTATTGGCGGCCTCGAAGTAGAAGCCCCGGTAGCCAGCTTCCGCTCACTAGACTGGAACAGCATGCGCCCCAACTTCTATATGATATTTGCTCCGGGCACTATCGATGATTTCCCGGCTACCTATATCACCAGTTTTTACCTCCCACCGGAGGACAAGTTACTGGTCAACGATCTGGTTCGCGCCTTCCCCAGCGTCAGCGTGATAGAGCTGGATAAGATCATCCAGCGTATCCGCGACACCATTAACCAGGTGTCCTTTGCTATCGAATCAGTCATGGCCCTGATGCTGGTTGCCGGGGTCCTGGTATTAATTGCCGGGGTGCGCGCCAGTATCGCCGAGCGATTGCAGGAAGCGGCAATTATCCGCACACTGGGAGGCCGCAGGCGCTTGTTGCTGAGAAGCCTGATATTGGAATTTGGCCTACTGGGTTTTGCCGCCGGCTTGCTCGCGGCTATCGGTGCCGAAGCCACCTTGGCCGTGCTGTCTTATTGGGTCTTTGAACTGCCGGTGATATTGCACCCAGTCCTTTGGCTAACCGGACCACTCACCGGTGCAGTACTGGTTGGCACCGCCGGTACCCTGGCGTGTTACAGCTCGATCAGCCAGCCCCCGCTCAGAGTACTGCGCGAACTGGCCTAACTGATGATTGTCGGCTCTTAAGAATAAAGATGTAGTTTTTATGGACCTGGAATTCGACCGCAAACATATCTGGCACCCCTACTCCTCGCTGATCAACCCGCCGCCGGTTTATCCGGTGGCCAGGGCTGAGGGAGTTCGAATTTTCCTGGAAGATGGCCGCGGCCTGATCGACGGCATGTCCTCCTGGTGGAGCGCCCTGCACGGCTACAATGTGCCCGAGCTAAACCAGGCCATGCGCGATCAGATGGACAAAATGTCCCACGTGATGTTCGGGGGTTTAACTCACGAGCCCGCAATCGAGCTGTGCAAGAAATTGGTGGAAATCACTCCTCCCGGCCTCAACCGGGTATTTCTGGCTGATTCCGGTTCAGTGTCTGTGGAAGTGGCCATCAAAATGGCCCTGCAATTTTGGCACTCCCAGGGCAAACCGGGTAAAAGTAAATTGCTGGCCCTACGCAATGGCTACCATGGCGATACCTTTGGGGCCATGGCCACCTGTGATCCCGTTACCGGCATGCACCACCTGTTTGCCGGGCAATTGAGCCAACACCTGTTTGCCCCCGCCCCACAAACCCCTTTCGGCGAAACCTGCCCGGATGAAGATATCCGTGAATTGGAACAACTGATTGCGCAAAACAGCGAGCAACTGGCTGCGGTAATTCTCGAACCCATAGTGCAGGGTGCCGGCGGTATGCGCTTTTATTCCGCAGATTACCTGCGCCGGGTACGAGCACTCTGTGACGAATACGACCTGCTGCTGATTGCCGATGAAATCGCCACCGGCTTTGGCCGCAGTGGCAAGATGTTCGCCTGCGATCACGCTGCAATCAGCCCGGATATTCTTACCCTCGGCAAGGCCCTCACCGGCGGCACCATGACTTTAGCGGCCGCGCTGTGTAGCGACCGAATTGCCGAAGGTATTTGCAATGGCGAGGCCGGAGTCTTTATGCACGGCCCCACTTTTATGGGGAATCCACTGGCTTGTGCCGTCGCCGATGCCAGTATTCAACTGCTACTCAGCGGACCCTGGCAGGAGCGAGTAGCGGCGATCGAGCAACAGCTGACCGAACAGCTAGCCCCATTAAAATCCGCACCGGGTGTCGCCGATGTTCGAGCCCTTGGAGCGATTGGCGTGGTGGAAATGCGCGAGCCGGTAAATACGGCCAAAGTGCAGGAAGCTCTAATCGAACGCGGAGTTTGGCTGCGCCCCTTCGGCAAGCTGGTCTACGCCATGCCGCCCTATGTGATCTCGAAAGAAGACCTCAGCCAATTAACTTCGGCGATGGTTAATGTTCTGGGAGAGATTTCCTAGCCTCCGTACCAATTAATTTGTGAAACCGGTCTCAATAATACAGAGTTAACCGGCTCTTTCTGTAAATAACCTTCTCTTTGTTACACGAAGAGAGGGTTAACAGATCAAATTCCATAATACGGGAGTCGCCTCTTCCTGGCTAAAAACCTCCGTTGCCCCCTCCCCTGCGCATCCTTTCCAGATTCAATTTTCTTATTCCTTACAAATTTCGATCAGCTTGATCGCAATTTTTACGACAAATGTTTTGAGCACCTAAAAATTCCTGTATCATGAATGTTAATGATAGTTATCCTCATTTACGATAGCGATCAAAGTGAGCAAAATGATCACTGTTAAATGTTAGGCATTCACCTCGCCCGATCAATGCCTTACCAACCCTTAAAGTTTGGGCGTCAGAGAGGAAAGATGAGAATTTTAATTGCACTACTTTTTGCGGTTACTTTTGCTACCACAGCGCAAGCTAGCGATGCTTCTGGAGAAAAGCCCATTCAGCACCTTAAAGTAGCGGATGTTACTTCGATGAAGGATGCCAAGAAGATTTTCGTTGAGAAAACCGCAGAAATTAAGAGCAAGCAAAAGCTTGATGCTGCTGAGCTTCACCAGATACATGTCATCACCTACACGCTTGAGAAAAGTGTTGAGTTTTTCGCTGAGAACCTGAAGGGTGAAAGACAAAAGCTGGCAAAAGACATCGCCGTTGTTGTGGAAAACATCCACATTAACTCCGAAAACAACCGCCCAGAAAAAACCCGCAAGGATCTGAATCAGTACTTTAAATTAGCAGACAAATTTGCTGCTGAATTTAAGCATAAGCATCACTAATACAGATCACTCCCGAGCTTAACCTGTAGCTCTATCCGCAGCGAAAAGCTCGACTGAAAGCGCTAACTATCAGCAGTTAGCGCTTTCATAGCAACACCACCCACTTATGGTTAAACGCCACAATCCTGATCAGATCCTCAACGATTCCCATTGTCCATATTTCCTCCCCTTTTGATCCGCCTATAAATCTCCTCGCGGTGTACTGGCAAGGATTTTGGAGCAAGTATGCCTACCTTTACCTGATTACCCTTAACGCCTAATACTGTGATTGAGACATTCGCCCCAATCCGTAAGTTTTCGCCAGCGCGGCGCTTTAAGATCAACATATTTATTTCCTACTGATACTCAAACCATGGATAGACCTTCCCCGTTGAGGAAGCTTGGATAGAAAGGTTTTGAGTAAGTACGAGGAGGTGCGCGAGAACGGTAGGCGTAGAAAAAGAAAAGGCAGACGCAGCGCCCCCAGGGCTTAGAGAATCTCTCCAAACCGCTGATTGTGCTCCACTTTATTGAAGACGAGCGGGTTTCTAGCGTACTATGCATATAGCCATCTTGATAATTAGCGTATCAATTTGGTTAGCTGGCCCCAGGTGTTCCAGCACCTTGGGTCAGCGCCTTTTACTTATTCTTACTTCACGCTACCGTTCTCCTTTGAGGGGATAGTTTTTAGAAAATTCTTGGGTTCTTGATTCTCTCGATACTATTGAACCGAGCTGCTTTGATTGTTGTTTTTAGATGGCTTCTTAATCGCCGCTAAAATACCAATAAATATCTATCGATTTTACTTGGCTTTGACACTAAAACAATCCTAATAAAATCTAATAAGATTATTTTTGTGCCTATATTTTTTGTTGCTCACGCATTGAAAATTTCGGTTGCATATAAAAATGGCCGTTTAGATTAATATACCCACCGCTCCCACGCTGGAGTTCAGACAACGATAGATCATCAATGCTTCAGCTTAATACGTACTCCACATATCTACAGAAAAGATCTCTCCATAGACCAAAGTAACTTTCAGAATATTACTGCAAGATTTAGGAGCCTCTGAAGAACCCAGTGATGCCTCTACTTACAGAGTGGTTTCAATAAGAGCGAAGCTTCACAGGAATGACTAGACCATAGAAGAAATGAATCGTTATGGAAGCCCCTCAGGCCGATCTTTGAAAGCCACATCTGCTGCGTTGCAACGCTTGCAAAGGGCTACGTCCATTCGCGGCGAACTGCGCCTAACATCTTTAGCCTTCAAGATCCGCAGAGATATTACAGAGTGATTCAGAGGAACCCTGGATACCTTAACCACTCCTCAACTAATACCAGCCTGTAAAAGTTAGCGAGTGCTAGCTTAGGGATTTACGATCATATTGACCGTGATATTGGAGAACAAGAAGATAAACCCAAAAACAATAACGAAATAAAGGGGTTACGGACTAGCGTTAAAATTGGGATAGTAGTCAAAGTGATCGTTTTTCTAGTTTGCACGGACGTATCAGGATGCTTTAAGTCTATGGTTTTAAATAAAGATTTAGGCTTTGGCATAGAAATTGATTCTGAGATAACAATCAGGATAATAGTGATCAAAATGGTTACTATATAGATGTTACACGTCTATACATATCTTAGAGAAATATATATTTACAATTTATAGGTAGTATTTGATGAAACAAATTAAAAAAATCAAATTAATCAACTTCAAAAGATTCAGGGAGAGCGAAATAAAATTCCATGAAGATAAAAACATTTTAATTGGTGATAATGAAGCCGGAAAAAGTACAATTTTAACTGCAATAGAGCTTGTACTTAGCGGTAGTAAAAATAAAGTAGAATCAATAGGTTTAGAAAACATCTTTAATACAGATGCAATAAAAGAATTCCTATCTGGTGATAAAAAAGAAAGTGATCTACCAACTCTACATATAGAGATATTTTTGAACGAACAAGATAATCCAGATTTAAATGGAAAGAATAATTTGGATAATGTCGTTTCAGATGGACTGAAATTAACTTGCGAACCAATCGAAGAATTAGGTAGCGAAATACGTGAAGTGCTCACGCAAGATGAAAGTAATTTTCCATTTGAATACTATAGTGTCAAATTTACAACCTTTTCAGGTGAAGCATATTCAGGATATAGAAAGTTTCTAAAATATCTTTCAATTGATAGCTCACAAATCAACAGTGAATATGCAACTAAAGAATATATCAAAACTGTTTACGAATCTTTATCCAGTCAAACTCAAAGAATATCTTTGCAAAATGAGTACAGACAACAAAAGCAAAGGTTTGTTGAAGATAGCTTACGACAAATAAATGAAGATATTGATAAATATCAATTTTCAGTGAAAACTGGCAATAAATCAAATCTTGAAACAGATCTAACTATAACTGAAGGCGAAATAGCTTTAGAAAATAGAGGTAAAGGACGCCAATGCTTTATAAAAACTGAATTTGCACTTAGCCGAAATAGTGATGGTGAAAGCATAGATACTCTTTTACTTGAAGAGCCGGAAAATCACTTAAGCCACACAAACATGAAAAAGCTTGTTAATCGAATTTCTGATTCAGAAGCAAAACAAATATTTATTGCAACTCATAATAGCTTAATAAGTACAAGGTTGGACTTAAGAAATACCATATTACTGAATAGCAATAGTACAGCTCCAATATCTCTAGAGTCATTGCCAGAAGATACAGCTAAGTTCTTCATGAAGGCTCCAGACAATAACATACTAGAATTTATTTTATCTTCAAAAGTCATCTTAGTAGAAGGTGATGCAGAATATATTTTAATGGATGCTCTCTATGAGACTGTAACATCAAGAACATTAGATAGTGATGATGTTCATATCATTTCTGTTGGAGGAACTAGTTTCAAACGTTATCTTGATTTAGCAAAGTTACTAAATATACGAGTGGCAGTAGTTAGAGATAATGATGGAGATTATGAAGCTAATTGTGCTGATAATTATAATGAGTACATAAGTGATAATATAAATGTTTTTTATGAAGAGGATAATGAAAAAAGCACTTTTGAAATTTGTTTTTATGACCATAATAAGGAGATTTGTGATGAGCTTTTTGCTCCAGGAAGAAGAAAGCTCTCAGTGTTAGAGTATATGCTTAAAAATAAAGCTGATTGTGCTTTCGAAATTCTAGATAAAAAATCCGATTCGTTAAATTCACCAGATTACTTATCTCGAGCTATAGAATGGATAAACGAGTAGTATTAGCAGTAGCTGGCTCAGGTAAAACAAGCAATATAATCAATAGAATTGAAGAAAACACTAGAGCACTGATAGTAACATATACAGAAAATAACTATAAAAACATCAAGTCAAGGATAATAGATAAAATAGGCTTTATTCCTAGCGGGGTAAGAGTCTATACCTATTTCAACTTCATTTATTCATTTTGCTTAAAGCCTTTACTTGGTAATAGAGTTAAGTCTAAGGGAATTAACTGGGATACACCTCCTGCATTTACTCTTAGATTAAAGAGAAGTGACCCAAGATTCTATAAAGATAGTCATGGTAGAGTTTACCATAATAGAATTGCGAAACTCCTTGAGCAGTGCAAGATCATGGGTGAAGTTTCGGAAAGAATTGAAAAATACTTCAATTTAGTATGCATCGATGAGGTACAAGACTTTGGTGGACATGATTTTAATTTCATATGCAACCTATCACCAAAAATAGAGACCTTACTGTTGGTTGGTGATTTTTATCAACATACATTCGATACAAGTCGTGATGGTAATATTAATTCAAATATACATAAAAGTTTGGATAACTATACAAGAAAGTTAGTTGCTTCTGGCTATGTAATTGATACAGAAATGCTATCTCATAGCTATAGATGTAGCCCAACCACTTGTAATTTTGTATCTGAAAAAACAGGGATAACAATACAATCCCATAGAGATGATATAACTTCAATCCAATTAGTACAGTCCTCAAAATTGGCAGAAGAGATTTATCATGATGATAATATCGTGAAGTTGTTTTTCAAAGATAGTAAGCGTTACCCAGGAGTTACTGAAAATTGGGGGGCAACTAAGGGTTTAGATTGCTATTCAGATGTATGCATTGTATTAAATCCAACCACACTACAGCACTATAAAAAAGATAAGCTTGATGAATTAGCCTCTCAAACTAAAAACAAATTTTATGTTGCATGTACTAGAGCAAAGAAGAATATATATTTTGTTCCTGAGAGCCTATACAAGCACCATAAACAATGAGAGAGCGACGTGTCAAACTAACAATAGTAACAATAGGACACCCATAGATTGAAATATGACACAGGAAAAAGTACAGGCCTTCCACCTTGACGGCCACTTCTCCTGATCAGGTGTACGGCAAGGTGAAATACTGAAAAATTATGCCTTAGGTTTGAAAATTGCGCGATTTTGGCCAAACCAGAAGGAATAGTATCGAAAGGTTGGGAGGTAATTAGTGGGGCGTTGCAGAAAGGAAACGTTGGCAATCGCCTATGCCATGTACCCAGCGTTTATTGAGCTGAATACAGACTTGCCGTACAGCCTCTGCTGATCCCACCAAACCTTTAAAGCGGCTTTCAAAGTTCCGATTAAGATAGAGCCAGTGTTTTGTTGAGATTCCCAGCCGCTTAAGGATAGGGGACGCATTTTGAGAAATGGCACCGCGCTTTTTGGGGTCTAAATGCCGGCCACTCCAGTCTACTAACGCCAAATAGTGATCCAATTGAAAGGGCAACCCTTTCGGCATATTAAGGCGCTCGCCGCCCACAAACGGTAGTAGCTCTTTAGGCTGCTCACCTGAGATCACAGCGCGAATACGCTGCTGAATGGACGTATGATCGGAGTCCTCTGGGGTTTTTGCAATATCGGCACGGATAGGATTGAGATCGACATAGGCCATGCAGGCAGCCAAGGCTCTTTCATCCAATTGCGCCTGAGACTTGAAACGGCCCTCCCAGAAGCGGCCAGTACAACTGGTCTTCTGCATTGGCTTGGCGAGCAATAGATTCGTTTAGGCAGCGCATAAACCAACTAATATCCATTAATTGCTCTCGCCATAGCCCGATCAGCTCTTTAAGCTTGTTCTTTTCACTGCAATCCAGAGAGGCACTCTGAAGAAAGCGCTGAGCCAAATTAGAAGCTTTAAATAGCTCCTGCCAGCGGAAAATGACCTCAGTATCAGACCAAGTTTTGGCTGTTTTAGAATCAATATAGAGCACCACATGGTAGTGATTGCTCATTACCGCATAGGCAGCGATCTCCAGCGCAAAGAAAGCAGCTAGCTTTTGCATCCCAGTCTCAATCCATTGGCGCCGGTGCTCATAATCCCTCCCTAATTGAGTATCTCTTCCACAAAGGAATGCCCTGCGTACACAGCGGAAGACGCAGTGATAGTACGGAGTCGCATCAAGTGAGATCTGTGAGCGGCGAGGCTGGGTCATCGGGTATGGGTTTAACTGTTTTAATATCCAGTTTTTTATTGTGACTTCCGTATTGTGTCGATAGCTGTAACGTCTTAAGCTCTTCCTTTGATGGGTGTCCAGAAACGACCTAGGATTTAATAAGCAAGGCCTTCGGTGGCAGCCGAAGATGGGTCTTAATCTACCCGTTAGCGAAAAGGATTTTCAACATCAGAATCGATCAAGAACAACCATACAAGCGCCAGCACATTCAGGCACTCCGTGCCTTGGACTCGAAACAAGTTTCTCACCTGAGTGGCGAGAGTTAACTTCTACGGAGAGATAAGTGGATATTCAGATAGTAAAGAGTTTATATGGACTGCTCTCCCAATACAGAAGTAAAGAGAAGGCTTTCCCCTCTATTAGTGAAGACTTAACCCCCGAACCATTGAAGGGTTTTCACCAATGGGCCGATTCAAAGGATTTCGAAGGCGGATTTTTAATTGAAAATCCTAAGGGAGTAAATCTTTGGTTACTTTTAATAAAATGGAACGAAGCAAATGGATACTATGTCGTTCTCTTTCCTGAGGATAAAGCTGGACCAATAGCTGAAATTCATAGCTTCTCCTCTGACGAGGACGGAGAGTATCTTCATTGGCGTTATAGACCATCAAAGAGAGATGGAAGAAATGATGAGCGTAAAGAATATTTTGAGAAGTATTTCTTTGGCCTTGATGCCGTTATCTCTTTGCCAAGAATTGTAGACGAAATATCCGAATTTCTAGGTGAATTGGTCTCTCTTGCAGAAAACCGAGCGAAAGCAGATGAACTTGATCCAGACAAGCCCTCCTTTCGTAATGGGTTTCCAGAGGGAAAGATAAAAGAAAAACTGCACAGAGCAAGGGAGAGAAACTCAACGTTGATATCGCAAGTTAAAGCAGAAGCGTTGGCTAAATACAGAAAACTACAATGTGAGAGCTGTGGCTTTGATTTTGAAGATTTTTATGGGGAACTGGGCGCTGAGTTTATCGAGGCGCACCATACCAAACCTGTAAGTGAGCTCCATGAGGATGGAGAGGAAACCAAAAAGGAAGATATAGCCTTGGTGTGCTCTAATTGCCATCGAATGCTACATAGGCGCAGACCATGGTTAGAAATGAGCGACTTAAAAAAATTAACGAGTCAAAGAACGCGGACGCAGTAAACTGCGACGATGCTTGAGGCGTTATAAATTATAAGGAAACCAATCTTAAATGTGGAATCCATTCTCGATACTAAGCTTTTTTTATACCGTAGCTAAAGACGCACCGGATCCAATAAACGTGCAATTTGAGGAGCCCTCCCCGAATTTACTACCAAGTGAACTCAGAAAAAAAACAAAAGTGGATGGCTTTTTTGTGTCTCAGCTATGGATTGAAAACCTTTCGAAGCGTGTGCTAGAAAATGTCAGAATAAATTTAACCTCTCCTTTAGAATACGCTCCGGTAGTAAGAACAAACAAGCGGCATGGCGAAGTTGAGTTTAGTTATGATAAATCCAAAATGGAGTTTCTTATTACAAAGTTAGATCCTTCTGAATCCTTAAAGCTATCATTCTTTCCTAAGCCAAGCCAAATTAAAAATTTTAATAAGCCACAAATAATCATTGAAGGTCAAGAGCTTAGCAAACTTATGCTACAGCTAGGATTTTATAAGAAATATCCATCGATGCTATCAATGTATTTTTTCACAATTTTTGTTTCAATTTTTACTGTCTGCACCATTGGTTTTTCTGGCTATCTGCTTCTTAGAGACAACGCGTATCTTTTTCCAAATTCTGAATATACGGTGTTAAGGCAAGCTCAAGAAAGACTGTCAAAGTACGGCTGCCCATTATTGGTTAGGGAAAATACTAAAGAATTAAAGCAAAAACTTCAATCAGGGCCTCCATATCATATACCAACAATAATGGAGGTAAATGGTGCGAGCACAGAAAAGGAGCTTTGGAAAAAAGAAAGCATTGCATTCATTGAATGTGATAACTGATTTATAAAAAGGCAATCAATCAGACTTAAAAACGCTGGCTTGGACTGCTAGAAACCTTCCCCCACAGAGTAGACGCCTACCTTTTGAATAGGGTAGGAGAAATGCCACCGGAAGTAGTACGAGCCTTCCACCTTAACGGCCATTTCTCCTAGCCGAGTTTAGGACGACGTGAATTGCTGAAAAATTATGCTTTAGATTTCGTGATTTTGGCCAAACCGGAAGGAATAGTATCGAAAGGTTGGGAGGGAATTATTAGAGCGTTGCCGAAAAAACGTTGGCAGCCGCCTATGCCATGTACCCAGTGTTTATTGAGCTGAATACAGGCTTGCCGTACAACCTCTGCTGATCCCACCAGGCCTTTAAAGCAGCTTTCAAAGTTCCAATTGAGATAGAGCCAGTGTTTTGCTGAGATTCCCAGCCACTCAAGGATAGGGGGCGCATTTTGGGAAATGGCACCGATCGGCTTGTGATCTACATAGGCCATAAAGTGAGTTTCCTGAATCGGGGTTAGCGGGTTAGCGGGTTAGCGGGTTAGGCCCTATTATGACTTTCAGGTCACGCAGACAGCAGCAAGCAAAACAGACCTCTCCAGATAAGAACGTGATCTTGCAATACACGACTACATCATTAGCTCGGCCCATTGGCCACATAGCTGCGGTATCCTTAGCCTCCTCGCCTCCTCGCCTCCAGGCTAAGCCTTATATGATGTTTCTGTTCGTCAGCTCCTAGTTTTGCTAGCGACTTCCTCCCCACAAAACCTCGCGATGCTGCAGTTGCCATTCGCTAGTAGTTAGCATTTAATGGAATCCATTAAATGGTGATCTCCCTACAGGGGATTTTCACCCCATTGGTCCATGCCCAGGCTGGGCGTACCAAGTCAATTAACTACGCGCTTTTGGCGCCCGACAGCTTACACACCGCTTCGTTATGTTTCTGAGGATGACTAGTGCATAAAGATAAAGTTCGAAGATTTTATGAGGTTCTTTGGGATGCCCACGATAAAAAAGCTATGCCATCGATCCTGCATGAGAGCTTCTCCTTTAGAGGATCATTGGGGCAGGAAAAGCGAGGTCACAAAGGTTTCGCTGAATATGTCGATATGGTTCACAAAGCGCTGGGTGATTACAAATGCATTATTGAAGATCTCGTAGAAGAGGGAGACAAGGTTTTTGCAAAGATGTCCTTTACCGGATTTCATAGAGATGAGTTTATGGGCTTTTTACCATCACATAAACGCGTAACTTGGAGTGGGTGCGCCTTGTTTACCTTTGAAGGTGATCGAATCTCTGATGTATGGGTGCTAGGTGATTTAAAGAGCCTTGAAAATCAGCTCAAGAAAAACGAAACATAACAATCGCAGCCTGCAGGACCGTCGCTACGTGCCGACCTCTGCTGCAAGGCGTTAGTTTTCATCGGGCTTCGATCAATGAAAGTTATATATCTAACCTTATTAATCATCCTTTATTCTCAGCGAGCCATTTCGTTTGAATATGATCATAAGAATTTAAGTGTTGATTTGAATAATGCCACTGACATTGTTATTGCTAAGAAAATCTCAGGCCGCATCGCGTACGCAGATCTGACACATGAAATTAGCTCATATAACGCAAAGCCTATTGAGTGGCGTGACTCTCCAGCGTGGGAGAGATTGCAAGATCTGAATCGAGGTATCGACTCAACTTTCTTGGTATTGAATTCAATCAAGAGTACTTTTGAAATAGGGGATCGATTTACATTTAATGACTCATGGATGCCTGTTGAATTGGGTTCAGTTCAACTGTATTTTCTATATCGGAAAAACGATCAAATCCGGTCTAATCCGTGTCATCGAATACCAATCGGCGATAACAAACAATCAATCGTCGAGCTTTCTTCAGATCCTAATGGGATTATTGGTTTGGTTTTACGCAATAAGCTATCATTTTGCGATTCAAAAAACTGACAAAGCAATGTACTTGACCTCCACTGCGCCGCTTTATTTTGTGCTTTAATAGCACAAAATCAACCAACTACGTTCCGGCCAGTGCTTGGGGCGTTATGACTAAGACTTTCCACTGTTAAGGAGGTAATACAATGTCAAAGGAAAGAACTAAGAGTTTAGTCGATTTATTTTCGTCTAGACTAACGACTCTTGGTCATATTCTTGAAATTTCTGAACAGCACTTCCATGAGGAGTCAGAATCCATATTGGATTTTCGACTAATTGAAGACATGCTTCCTTTTGGCACACAGATCGCCTACACATGTAATCAGCCTTACAATTTCTCGCTTTGGTGCAAAAATCAGGAATCCGATAATCTATCCCCTAAAATTGAGTCCTTAACTGTAGCTAAGAACCTAATTGAGCGAACTAAATCTCAACTTCAAGATTCGGAGCTAAGAGATTCAAAATTGTCAGAACTAAAGCGAATAAACCTTGGTGGAAATCAATATCTTGAGTTAGAGGGGAAGGATTACATTCAAGAATTTCTAATCCCCAACTTTTATTTTCATTTGGTTTCTGCTTACAACATCATGCGGATGAAAGGGGTTCCTTTGGGAAAGGTAAACTATATGGCACATGTAGCTCCCTTGGTTAAAGTGGCATAACAAGTGACTATGGTCCTTAGTCAATTATTTAAGCCATCTTTTTTGGTTTGCCCGTAGCGACTAGGCACTCATACATTGGTTTTAATTTAGGGTGCATTGTATTGCCGACATCATAGAAGAAAATAAGACTGTACACACACGATGTCGTCCGCCTCGAATATAGGGCTAACCCTGGAAGCTGCCACTATCACGGTTCATCGGGGCGATACCTACAAGTGCATCGATTTCTTTACGGTTCAATTTTCCCAGTTCAGGAAGTTCTCCCATCAACGTATAAACTAATACATTTCCGACTCCTTCAGTGCTCAATAATAGGTCGTGCCTTTGCCGCCACTCAGACACGCTGTTAACGAGTTTATCCTGTTGTTTGTCGATATCTTGTAACTCTTTTTTAATGGTGTTTAGAATGGTCTGGATAAGTTTGTGCACTGACTTAGGCATCCTCTGAAGTCGATTCTTTTGGATTGTGCTCATCTCTAAGCACTGGCTTATTACAGTCAGTAAGTCACTGATATCCCTGAATTTTCTTGTTTTAGCATCTACAGTCTTGGATTCATGGCCTCACCAGAATGTGCAATATCAATTGCATCTAGCTCGTCAGTTTAGCGAGGCGTCCTTCGGATTTAGCGAAGCTTCTTATCTGAGACGGATTGCAAACGACAATAGGTAATCCTGCTTTATCTGCGGCGCAAACAAACTCTAATTCGCGTCTTTCAATAGACTCTATTAATACGCTCTGAGATATAAGAGGTTGTAGTTGTTTAATGGCATCTTTAATGCCATTTTTGGCATTGTTATCACTAAAGAATTGGCCAGTAGATCTCACATAAATATCGAGTTGTTTACTACTGGAATAAATACCGACATTGATCTCTTTAGCTTCCAGTAAGATAAGCCATCTCCATCTTGCTATTCGGGCTCAAGGCCCACATGACTATTCAAGTTATGCCTAGTGAGTGCTTTTCACGTTCATACTTGTTATCGGTCTTTTACGAACCTGCCAGGCAGCGAACTGTGATAAACAAGGCCTTCGGTGGCCGCTGAAGGTGGGTCTCAATTTACCCGTTAGCGAAAAGGATTTTCAACATCAGAATCGGGCAAGAACAACCATACAAGTCAATTAACTTCGCGCCTGCGGCGCCGGACAGCTTATATTGCGCTTCGCTCCGAGCCTGCTGCCGGTTATTGAGGCGTTTAGGTGACATAAATGCTCCCCCGCTTCGACCACCAGCTGGAGGCGTCCGATGGATAACGAGCACGATGTAGTAGTGATTGGAGCCGGATTCGCCGGACTTTCCTGTGCCGCCCGACTGAAGAGCGCAGGTCTCACCAACTTGGCCATCTTAGAGAAAGGGGAAGGATGCGGAGGGTTCTGGCGTGGGAACTATGACCGGATCCGCCTTCACACGCCGTTTCACGAATTGCCCGATGACGGTGGAATTCGCCGCGACTACCCTGAGTTCCTTCCGAGAGACGACCTCATCGAATATTTCGAGCGATACGCAGCACGCCACAACTTGCTCGGCAATATCGTGGCAGACACGGAGGTTTCGTCAATTGCTCTGGACGCCGGGCGCTGGTCGATAAGGAGCTCTAAGTCGGAATTCCGATCACGGTTTTTGGTAATTGCCACGGCGTCCAATAGGAAACCAATTTGGCCGGAGATTGATGGCTTAAGCGAATACGGGGGAACGGCGATACATAGTCGACAGTATCACAATGCGACCTCCTTCAAAGGCAAGCGAACCCTTGTAATCGGAAGTGGAAACTCTGCCGCAGAAATCGCTTTGGATCTCACTGAGGGTGGCGCCCGCGAAGTGAAGATGCTCATCCGAGGCCCGCGCCATGTGTTGTCATTGAGAGGCCTGGGAATCGCTGCCCGTGTTGCGCGGTTCCTCAAGACCGGGTTCACTTCAAGGCACATTGAAGAGTCGCACGCCTATACGCGCTCTCACCCAGCGTTTCGGGAGAAACTCGCAAAGAAGGACAAGTTCCTCTCTACCTTCTCAATCGATATGAGCGAGTATGGAATCCATCCGCCGGATTCGGGCCCAGCGACCCAAATCTCATTGCACGGCCGAGTAGCGTGGATGGATCAAGGCACCGTAAAGGCGATAAAGCAGGGACGGATCAAAGTAATTGATGCGAAAGAGAATCCCCTGCAACGATTGAGCAAGAGGGGCGCCGTTTTCCAAAATGGCCACGAAGATTTTGATTTGGTCGTATTTGCTACTGGAATGGAGCCGGGCTTAGATGACTTGTTCGAGGAGCCTGCAAGATTCCTAGAATGGAATGACGAGATGTCCCGCCTAATGCCTCGGACCGATGGCCGTAGCCGTAGCATCGTTGAGCCCACCCTGTTCTTCCCTGGGTTCGACCTTTCGGTAAATGGGGGACTGAGCCTTGGCCTATGGGGATTCGAGTGTGCAGATGCTATCCTGCGCCAAATGGCTTCTGGTGCTACTGCCACCTAACAAGTCGATCAACTCGGCGCTAACTGTTGTACACACTATGAGACTATTTACTGATTTTTATACAAAGGTTGCACTTAAGCTTTATCCATATAGGTGGTTATTAGTTGTGTCCTTTTTTCTTCCTTTTATAGGTTGGTCTCCTGCCTCGATGGCACTGCTGGTAATGCTGTGGGTGTGGACCAATTTAGGACTATTAATTGTTTTAACTTATGGACCTATCAACCATTTAGAGGGCTCTATTATATGGAGTGACGGGTGGCGACCTATAGCTTGGGTTTTCCTGATTCCAATCTTACTGGGAGCCTTGGCTGCAACAGTCCTAATTCCTTATGCTCTTATACAAAGTAATTAACAAACCGCAGCAGACGTTCCCTTTGATCGCCGGACTCGCACAAGCGCGAGCCGTTTAACCGGGCGTTAACCAAAAACTAATGTCAAAGAAGCGTAAAATGAGATACAGAGAGTACGTAGATCATCCACGATATGGTTCCAAGCCAATATACTCCGGAAGCAAGATGACGGCTGAAATGGCTGCGTCTGCTCATTGGAGCCTTGATAAAGATAGTGTTTTCCCCGAAACGGCTATCCCGGCAAATATTGATAGGCAGAACTATTCAATATTTCCGCGTAAGTTTTACGTAGATATAGAACGCTGTTGTATTCAATGCAGGCGATGGTTTATTTTTTTTGCTAACGAGCAGAAGCACTGGTTTGAAGGGCTGGGGTTTTATGTTGATGCCGATTGTACCAAATGCGTCGACTGCAGACAAAATGATCAGAACATCAAGCTGATGCAAAAGAGATACCAGATCCTTAGTGTGAAAAAAGATCGTAATGCAAAAGAGATATCTGAGCTTAAAAGAATTGCCTTAGAGCTATTTCAGTTGGGATATATCAAAGATCAAACTAAAGTGGATAGAATTGGCTAACAAACGCAAACAAACCGGCCTATCGGCCTCGACTCACAACGCTCACGTTTCTTGCAGACGTTAGATTGCCATGGCCAAGTCAATATCAACCGTTGTTTTAGTAATCTTGATATTGCTTGCTATGAAGCAGTGGATGCTTTCTAAAGATAAGCAAGAAAAACTTGCCAGACTCAATGCAATTGAAACAGCAGAACAGTGCCTCGCGGTTGGTGGGGAGCTTCGTCCTGTATGTATGTCCGGTACTAGAATGTGCATCATTAACTATTCAGATGCCGGAAAATCCTGTCTAAGTAACTCACAATGCCAGGGTGAATGTAGGGTTTCGGAGAGTAAGGCTGGCAACGTTTTTGCCGTGGGTCAGTGCTCTACCTCCAATAATCCTTGTGGTTGCTGGGCAAATGTCGAGCTAGGTATGGTAAACCATGCTATTTGCTTCGACTAAATCTAACAAACGCAAGCAGGATGCTACGGCCCAGCGGGCCTCCGGGGACGTTAAGGCACTATGAAACTACTACCAATAATTTTGTTTCTTTGTTCCTGCACCTGCTACAGCTGGGAATGTGCCGAGCGTGATCCGCCAGTTTGCATAGAGGAATTCTAGAATCAGCGCCCAGAGTTATTGTTGCCCAAGTGGTTTCAGGAAAGTACGATCTGAAGGCAAAAGATGAGTATGAGTACCAACTTTCGGTCAAGCATTGGCTTAAAGGAAATTTGGGAAGAAACTTAAATATACAGAGCCGTGATTCTTTACAACTTTCAATTGGCGAGAAATACATTTTTCCAATTGAAAATCGTACGGTTGATTTTTGTGAATTGATTTTTTCGTTTTCGTATAGCTGGCTAGAGCGTTTTGATATTCCAGTGGAGCAGGCTCGTGTAGAAAAAATTGTGGAGCTTTCAGGTTACAAACCCTAACGATACACAATGCAGTCAATGTTAGAGAATCTATGAATAACGAATACAGAGCAAGGGATTGGATTAACTTCATTTTAGAGAGATGTCAGTTCCCCGATACACAAGCGCTAAAGAACCACCTCGACAAAGCCGTGTTTTCTGAGTTCTGTCAGTGCGGATGTAATAGCTTCAAGGTTCTGGTCCCGGACTTCACCAAGGCCATTGCAGTTCCAGGTAAATATGGTGTAATTTTTGAAGCAAACTTTAATCTTGCGGAAGCAGGTAAAACGTTAGAGATCCTAATATTCTCTGGAAAATCAGGAATGGTTGAATACATAGAAATTGACTGTAGTGGTAACAACTTTCCTATCCCAGAAATAGTTGAGGTTGTTGGAGAACCGTTTCATGTCAGTGCCGGTAGTGCGCTTACTCTCTAACGAAAGCCGGCACATGCACGCACTTCTTGCGCTGGACTCACAACAAATTGCTCGCCTTTGCGACGGGCATTAAATTCACGGAAATATCGTGCTAAAGATTCTGAAACTTATAACATTTACACTATTGAGTATGTCGGTACTGGCAGAGTCTATTGAGTCCATTAACAAAAGTAAGCACATTGAAATCTCGGGTTTTGACTGTGCAGATAAAAGCACTCATATGATTGAGTGGCTAGGACTGGGAACGGATTATCGTAGCTTCGTAGTAAAGGATGTAGAAACAGAGCTTTATAATCAGCAACCAGGTTCTCAACTTTTAAAGCTTGAATGCACTGGTGAACCAGAACTGCTGACTGGTGCGTTACCACAAGATGGAGTTGAAGCTAAAGCAATCTTAACGAGGTTCTCGGTGACATTTCCTCTTAAAGCTACCGTTAATCTTTCTGGTACCATCTGGGTGTTATCTATTGATCAAAATTACTACGCTGAAAACCTAAATTTACTCACCGATCGTAAGCTAACAAAAAAATTCACTGTCAAAGGCAGTTCCAAGCAATGAATTTAACAAGCAGATGCACTACGTTCCGATCAGCAGCCTCTATTGGACTCCTTACCCTCCCTGATAAGCTAGGCGTTATCAAACAACATAAAGTCTCACTACCTGTATTCTGACAACTTAGCAACTTGTTTCTACTGATTTCACCTTCATTTCACTTCTGCTTCTTTAAAGTGCTGCTCAACCAGTTCTTTAAAGGAGCTAGCCATGTCTAGCAGTATTCACTTAAAGCAAATTGACCATCGCTTTACCTTGGCCAAACAACAGGTCAGCCTGTTTGAGGATTTAAATATTGAGCTGCACAGTGGTCAGTCTTACGCCATTGTGGGCCCCTCTGGAGTAGGTAAATCAAGCTTATTACTGTTAATGGCGGGTCTTGAACCTCCCATTTCTGGCGAAGTGCAATTCCAGAAAAATGGTAAGCCACAGCTATTAAAGAGCCTACGTCAAATCTCAGGTTTTATTTTTCAGCAGTTTCATTTGTTACCCGAACTTGATGCCTTAAACAACGTCGCGCTGCCTTTAAAACTAAAAGGCGATAAACGTGCATTAACCACAGCCAAATTATGGCTCGACAAAGTGGGGCTAGCTGAGCGAATGTATCATAAACCACAGCAGCTCAGCGGTGGTGAGCAACAACGGGTGGCCATTGCCCGTGCTTTTGCCATACAGCCGCAATTTATTTTTGCCGATGAACCTACGGGTAACCTAGATGAGAAAACCGCACAACATATTGCGCAATTGATGTTTGATTGCTGTCAGCAAAGCGGCGCGGGGCTGGTACTCGTCACTCACTCGATGGAATTAGCGCAGCAGGCCGATACTTTGCTGCAATTGGGTCAAGGCAAATTAACGGTCATGGCGCGCAACCAAGCTGCGTCTAGGGTGGGCGCATTATGCTGATTTTATTAGTGTGGCAATTATTCCGCCAGCAATACCATCAAGGGGATGCGCGCTTAATTCGCTGGACCCAAGCAAGTTTGATGTTCTTCATTTTAACGCTCAGTTTGACCAGCAGTTCCATTCAGGCTTATTTGGCCAATAATTTGCAACAAATGCTTGGCAGCGATTTGGTAATTTCTCAGCATCAAGCCCTAACCGATGCGCAAATAAACAAGTTGCACCAGCATGCACAGCAGTTGAGCGTGAGCCAGCTGGTGAACGTAACCTTGACCCATGATCACCATTGGCAAGCGGTGCAGTTAAAAGCAGTGGATGATCATTATCCAGTACAAGGCACCGTGCAAGTGGCGTTTGAGACGGATGGACAAGGGCAATCCCTGAGGCATGGGCCTAAATCCGGTGAAATATGGGTCGATAGCCGATTGTTTGCTTCACTGAAGCTCGCCCTTGGCCAATCCTTAGATATGGGGCATGGGCAATTAAAGCTCACAGGTTTGGTGCAACATGAACCCGACCGCCTGCTCGAAGGCCATTCGGTGGCGATGCGCGCATTGGTGCATCTAGATGACCTTCCACTGATACAAGCCGACAATGCCCTCTTTCGCTATTTACTTGTGGGGGATAAAAACGAATTGAACACCCTAAAACAATGGGCCACCACTGAGCTAGTAACTGCACAGCTTTATGACAAACACAGCGGCCATCCGTTGGCAATGTTTTGGCAACGGGTTGAGAATTTTGTGGGCTTAGCATCGGTACTGTTATTTTTGATGGCGGCCATTGCCATCGACCAAGCCGGTCGACGTCAGTTGTTATCCCAGCAGCGTTTTGCGGCGGTGTGTTTGGCCATGGGCAGCGATAAACCCCGAGTGTTTGCTTTATCATTTGGTCAATGGCTATTAACAGTCATTGCAGGGCTAATTCCGGCAACCGCCTTGGCATGGGGGGCGGAATACCTAATTTTGCAGCAAATGCAGACACAGTTTGCTGACCTAACAACCACCTGGGTATGGACAGATTTACTCAGCAGCTACGCGCTATTGTTGGCTCTATTGGCAATTTTTCAAATTCCCAATTGGTTAGTGATGGCCAAAGTGACCCCGGCACAGTTGATTCGCCAAATGTCGAGTCCGAATCACTTATTGCCTCGCTATGGATTTGCATTAATTAGTGTAGCTACGGTGGCCTTTGTTTACTCCAACAACGGTCTGCTCACGGCCATGACGCTATCCGCTATGGCAGCCACCTTGATGCTGATGATGGTATTGACTTGGTTGGTGCTGAGTTTGGGCCATACGGTGGCGAGCCGTGCAATGGGTATGATAGCTTTTGGTTTTTATATGATGAAACAGCGCTTACTCAGCAAATCCATTCAAATTTTAGGCGTTGGAATGTGTGCCACCTTGTTGCTGTTCACCTTGAGTTTGATGAAAGACATTGGCCAAACCATGGAAGGCTATACCCGCGAGCACGATGGTAATCTGATCATCACCCAGGCCAATGAACAACAGGTGCAAGACATTCGCCAGTGGAGTGCACAAACTGGCAGTGACATTCGCCAATTAAAGCCGTTTTGGTACGGGAAGCTAAGCCATGTCAATGGCCAGACGTTGGCGGAATTTGCCACCAGCCCCAGCGAAAGTTTGGCTAGCTTACAAAAGCCAGTCCGCTTGCATTTCAGTATTCAGCAAGCAACCAACAACCAAACAGTGACAGGCCAACGCTGGCAAGATCGAGATGCCGACTGGCAACAAGTATCGGTAGAGCAAGAAGTCATGACTGATATGGGGTTGAAACTCGGCGACCAATTACAGTTTGAAGTTGCGGGGCAATCTTTGAACTTTGAAATCAAAGCCAGTCATAAATACGTGCCTGGCAAAGGTTCCATCACCTTTTGGTTTAATGTGCCACAAAGCACCATGAACCAGCTTCAAACACCACCACTTTATATGGGTAGCCTTGAGCTTGCGGACACTGCTTGGGGTCAGCTGGCAGAGCTTTGGCAGCGTCACCCATCATTGCGGTTAATCTCGGTGCGCGAATTGACGCAACGCTTTGATGATACTTTGTCGATGGTGATTAAGCTGGTATCTGGATTTAGTTTGATGATTATTTTACTGGCACTGCTGGTGATCAGTGCGTCGGTCAAAGGCTATGAAGCTGATGAGCGTAAAAAGAACGCTTTACTGATCAGCTTTGGCCAATCACGCCTTGCCTGCGGTAAACTAAGCCTGTTTGAGTGGTTGCTGACTTCTTTAATTGCTAGCGTGGGGGCCATTTTAGGTACCAACCTTACAGCTCAATTGATCTATCAGTCTCAATTTGGCATTAATTACAAGCCAGATTGGTTATGGATCATGGCTACTTTACTTGTCAGTGCATTGGTAGTGTGCAGCGCTGGCATGATAGCCAATCGCAGCAGTTTAAAGTTTTCCGTTGGGGCCCTGTTAAGGAAGGGAGGCTGAATACAAGTTCAATTTTGTTGGTGGAAGATCAGCAGGATTTGGCCAATAACGTCATCGAATATTTTGAGTCCAAAGGGCTGTCGGTGGATGACGTAAGTAGGTCTCAATATACCCGTTAGCGAAAAGGATTTTCAACATCAGAATCGGACAAAAACAACTATACAAACACAGGCAGTTTGTTCCAGCCCTTCTGGCCTCTGCTGACGATAAGACGGCCATGTATAACGATATTGGTAACAATTGTATTGTTGCTTTCAGGCTGTACAAGTACCAAAGAGCAGAGAAAGCCGGAGCCAAAGTTTCAGGTTCAAATTGAATCTTCGGGAGTGGAGTATTCAGTTACAAGAACTATTGCATTGCAATATCTCTCCTATGTGTCACGGTATAACTATGATGGTGAAAGTATTGAAGTTAGCAAATCTGACGGCACAGTGACCAATGAGTGCCATTGTTATGTGAGCCATATAGGAAATGGTTGTGGCTGGGGCTCATATCTCATTGAGCAGTGCATATCAGATAAATGTACTTTCAGCTTTACTCCATACAATGCCGGGACCGTAATTTGTGAATAACCTTAACAAGGGGGTCCATTCAACGCCCAAAGCTATGCACCTTCTTGTGCAAGGACCTGCACCCCTATTATGCTACAAACCACGCCCCACTTCGGCTACCTGTGCTGGCAACGTTAGGTCTGAATAAATTATCTGAGATCTTCAAGAAGATGGAAGTTGATAAAAGCGACGTTCGGAAAAGAGCCAATCAAATTAAGCCTTATCGCTGTAAAAATCTAATATGTGTTCTTGAATACCCGATGGATATGAAGAACATAGGGACAGTCATTCGAAACGTCAATGCTTTAGGCGTCGAAAAAACCTATATTATTGATCCACGCAACTCACTGCCTGATGAATGGAAGGAAATGAGAGAAAGGAAATCACTCTCAAAACCGTCTGTCTCAGCAATCAAATGGAGCTTTGTAAAGCGATTTGATAGTACCGAAGAATGCCTGGATCATTTGGCGAACAACAGATTTACCTCGATTGTTACCTCTCCTCATGTAAAAGGAAAAGACAACTTTATATTGCATGAGGCCGATTACACTCAGCCAAGATTAGCAGTATGGTTTGGTAACGAATCTAGAGGTATCAGTGATCTTGCAGTCAAAAATAGCGATTTCTGCGTATCTATTCCAATGTTTGGAATGATAGAAAGCTTAAACCTTGGAACAACTTCTGGGATTGTATTGTATGAAATTACTAAGCAGCGCCGCGAGTACCAGGAAAAGTATAAGCGAGCCAACCGCCGCACCTGACAGAGCAATTCAGCTGACATCTTGCTTTGTGCATTCTGATTTAGTTTTCACTGGAAAGTAGACTATTTTTTCGTAAAATAATCATACAAAAATTTAGATTTTTTCTATACCCTCGTTAAGCGCTAAGGTGATCACTTGCTAGTAACCGTTGCTAGATTCTCATTTCCATATGAAGCCCAGATTGCAAAAGCAAGACTTGAGTCTGAAGGAATAAGCGCTTTCATTGCAGATGAGCACACAGTCAATATGCAGTGGCTATATTCTAATGCTATGGGTGGAGTAAGGCTTCAAGTGTCGGAAAGCGACCTTGATAAAGCCCATGAAATCCTTAAGCAAGACCGCTCCAATCTTGTAGACCAAGAATTAGGGTGTGAAGGGGAAAGGAAATGTGAGTCCTGCTCTTCACGAAATGTTGAGCCATTTACCAAGGGAAAAAAGCCCGCATTTTTGGTCTTCTTACTCTTGGGTATGCCTCTATTTTTCTACCAACATGGTATTAAGTGCAAGGATTGTGGCCATTTCCAAAAACTTAATAATCACAAGTAATAAGGCATCTGCCCTTCGAGCCTCCGTCTGGCTATCTAAGTGAGGGTATTCTTTACCCTCTGGTCGTTCGAGTATGGTCAATAATCCGGACAAACAGTGACTCAAATAGTTGTAAGTGTTCACCGTGACCTCAACATCCGAAATGAGTCTAAAATTCGCGATTATATCAGTGTGATAAGGACGTCCAAGTTTATGAGGGTAATAACATTTGACCGCCAGTTCTTATTTACCGCAGATGGGCTTAACCGTGACATCCACGCCTAAACCCATGGTGCCGTTAATAGGGGAAAATAGTTCACAGCAACCACCTTTCAGCGGATTTTCCTGTCTGCTTGGGCAAGGTGCAGTTGACTGAGCCATCGCCAACCACCTTAGTCATACTCAATAACTTCGTTGTCACAAGATTATTGGTGATCCCCAATTAATGCGCGCAAAGTGAATGACCAGAGAGTGCCGATAAGAAAAATACTCCTAATACAATCAATGTTTGTGGGAGCATTATTACTTTAATGTGTAAAAGGCAACTCCCGACGCAAGGGTCAGAACGGTGGCCAACGTTAATAACGGAATAAAACACTGCAACCGACTTAGCGGCATCAAACTGGCTTACCCCCAGTCGACATCGACTTTACCTGCACAAGCATAGAATTTCATAGATAAACTCGATGCCCCCTTGAGGTGTTTAGATTTCATCTACAGGGTGAAATGAAGTCGTTGAGATTGGCCCCACCCTTTCAGATAAATTAATAAGCATAGTACAAAGTAGATGACTTCAACCTATTTTTTTAGGTTAAGGCTATTGTTATATAATTCATCAAGCGTTAAGACTCTGGCTTAAATGACAATATTTTACATACAGAGAAAACCATTATGTGTTTTTCAGCCACAGCATCATTCGGATCAGCAGCTGTTCTTCTTGTTGGTGGTGCTTTGTGTACAAGACACGCTATAAAAAACGATAAAACCTATTTATTACTAGCGATTACCCCTATCCTTTTCGCGTTACAACAAGCGAGTGAAGGTGTGGTATGGATTGGATACAACGGAAATTTAACATCACTGACAACCGCAGCCTCCATTTTCTATTTGTTTTTTGCTCTGCTTTTTTGGCTTGCCTGGATACCAACCGTAGCCTTTAGCCTTGAAACAAAAAAGTGGAAAAGGATTTTTTTTATCACATTAATCATCATAGGTTTTGTTTTTGGCTTATATCTTTGGACACCCGTCCTATTGGAAACAGGACCAAGACATTTGGTAAAAACCAGCGTATGTGGGCATAGCTTATGTTACATACTGTCCGATGGCAGCTTGTTTTCCATTACGGCAGGACACATTATTTATTCTTCACTAGGTTTTTTATTTTTATTATCAAGCAACCAAGTTTTTAGGAAATTTTGGGCACTTGTCATGCTGTTCGGCGTTATCATCTACTTTACACAGCGTGAAACGTGGGTATCAACCTGGTGTTTCTTTGCTGCATTATCTACCTTATGGATTTATTTTCTATTAATGAATGATTATAAAGCAAAGATGAAAAAACAGGCATAATAAGTGTAGTGGCAAAGCTAATTTGGCCACGGCGTAAAGGGAAAGACCTGCAAGGAGTTTTTTAAGGATCTAAGGAAGCGATGCTTTTGACCTGAGCTTGCTTCCAACATCACATAACGAGTTACTGCATCAAACTATGGTATAGTGCTAACAACACTATACAAGCCAACACCGGCCATTAAAATATTATGAATCTCAAATTTGTTTCGCCGAGCATGAGAAGATTGTTTTTCACTCTGTCAGTTATATTTATTTCCGGATGTGTTTCTACCGCTAACATATATGAGAGAAATGCCAAAGCTAATAAACTAAAAGCACAGGCTGAAGACGCCAGAGCAAACAATAATTATTCCATGGCCAAACAGCTGGACAGAAAGGCAGAGAAGCTACGAGAAAAAGACTCTATCAACAAAGAGGATATCGTTGCAGGTATTTTTTCCGAGCTTTTTAAGCGATTGTTCGGAGGAAGCTCTAAAAATGATCAACATGGTTGGCAGTAAAGCGAAGCACTAAAGTAAACCTTTACCAACAAGCATTAGGCGGTTCAAGATATCTATACCGAGGCTGATGGTACAATCTGATTTGGACCGGCTTATTTTACAATTAGATATCGATACTATTTAACTGGTCACTGTGATTCTGGGATAGACGAGATCTTATTATCCATGCGAAAGGATACATTAGCCTATCGAGTTTAGGGTGGGTGTTTAAATAATCAACCTGGTCGAAAAACACCCAGCTCAGTTCCAATCAGAAGAAGCCCCCGCTGGGCTGCTAATAGTATGCTTCACACGGGACTGGTTGCCGGCTAGCTTTGTGATAACTATGATCAGCAACTACACCCGAACGCTGCCCGATGTGTTTAAAAGCCAAACTACCGGAAAACTCGTGCACCCCATACTCTCCATAGAAAACCTGCAGTGCCGCTACGGCGAGCAGGTGGTTATCGAATCAGTTTCCTTTGCTTTACAGGCCGGGGAGATTGCCTGCTTATTGGGCCCCAGCGGCTGCGGCAAAACAACCCTGCTGCACGCCATCGCTGGATTTCAGCCAGTCGTTGCAGGGAATATTCAACTGTCTGGAGAAGTAATCTCTTCTCCCAAAGTAAAGGTTCCAGCGGAGCAGCGGAAAATTGGGGTGGTATTTCAGGACTATGCCCTCTTCCCACACCTCACCGTTGAGCAAAATATTGCCTTCGGTATCCAGTCAATGCCAAAAGGCCAACGGCAATCTCGTACCCAGTCGTTGCTTCAGCTAGTGCGCCTGAAAGGTTTTGGGCAACAGTATCCGCACCAACTATCCGGCGGTCAGCAGCAGCGTGTCGCTCTGGCTCGGGCACTGGCACCGCGCCCCAAGTTGTTGCTGTTGGATGAACCCTTCTCTAACCTGGATACCGAGCTGCGCCGCAGTCTCGCCGCCGAAGTCCGCCATATACTGCGCGAAGAGAAGATCCCTGCGATTATTGTTACCCACGACCGCCACGAGGCCTTTATTGCTGGAGACAAGCTGGGAGTACTCAGCCAAGGTCAATTACAGCAGTGGGACAGCCCACAGGATACTTATCAGAAGCCAAAGAATTTGGCGGTTGCGAGAATCGTTAGTGAAGGGAATATTATCTCCGGCACTGTCCTGGGCAATGACCTAATCAGCACCCCATTAGGGGAAGTAAATATGCCAACAGCTGCATACGAAAGTGGATATAGGCTCGAACTGTTTGTGCGCAGTGAGGATATTGCCGCAGGCGAACATCCCAGTGCGGTTATGGCCCAGGTTGTGGAAAAGAATTTTCTCGGCAATCAAGTGAGCTATCGCTTCCAGTTAGCCGAAGGGGAAACTGTCGAGGCCGCATTGAATACCAATGTTCAAGCCGCTCCCGGTGATAAACTTCCCCTACGTCTCTCCTCTGCGCTGGTGTTTGACCAAGCCCGATAGCAGCTATCAAGACAGGGCGGGCGCTTCAGAACTCGCCAGGGCTGTGCGTTCCTCACCTCTGCGCCACCCAATGGAACGGCTCAACAAAATCACCGGGATTAATCCTACCAGGACAATCAATAAAGCCCCCAGGGCCGAGCGTTCCAGCATCTCATCAGAAGCAAACTGGTAAACATAAGTCGCCAGGGTGTCAAAGCCGAAGGGGCGCAGTAGCAACGTCGCCGGCAGTTCTTTCATACAATCCACAAAGACCACCAAGCCACCCGTTAGCAGCCCTGTACGCACCAAGGGGAGGTGCACGGCCCACAGGGTTTGCCAGCTATTGCGCCCCAGAGAGCGGGCAGCCCTATCCATTGATGGGGTTACCTTCTCCAGACTGGATTCTATGGCCCCCGTAGATACCGCCAGGAAGCGCACCGTGTAGGCAAAAATAATGGCAAAAATACTGCCGCTTAACAGTAGCCCTATGGAGATATCGAAGTGCTCACGTAAAAAAGCGTCAACGGCATTATCAAATGCGGCCAGTGGAATCAGGACTCCAATCGCCAATACCGCCCCGGGCATTGCATAACCCAGCTTGGAAAAGCCGACCAAGAGTCGTACGGACCTTTTGGGTTGCAGTCGCTTACCGTAAGCCAACAGCAAGCCCAGCAGTACAGAGACCAGTGCTGCTGCAATAGACAGTAACAAGCTATTGCTGGCGATCTGTATAAAATCCTCGCTCCAATAGCTGGAAAAGTTACTAAGTGCGTATCCACCCAGAACCAGCAGGGGAATAATAAAGCCGGCCACCAACAGTAACCCACAAAACATCAGGGCTACACCAGCCCGCCAACCGCACAGTACATAACGTTCACGCTGGGAATTTGGTGACTGTACAAAGTGCTTCTGCCTCGCCCGCCCCATTCGCTCCAACGTAATTAACAGAACAACAAAAATCAGGGTGCTACAGGCAATTTGTGCCGCCCCCCCTAAATTACCGCGGCTCAGCCAGGTATCGTAAATCCCAACACTCAAGGTGCGCACCGCAAAGAAGTCGACAGTGCCGAAGTCATTCAGGGTCTCCATCAGCACCAGTGACAAGCCCACCGCAATTGCCGGGCGTGCCATTGGCAGGGATACGCGCAAGAAGCTCTGCCAGGGCGTGCAGCCCAATGACCGGCTCGCGGCCCGTATACTGCCGCACTGTTCGATAAAGGCCGCGCGCGCGAGCATATACACATAGGGGAAGAGCACCAGTGACAGCATGGCAATAGCCCCCCCCATACTACGAATCTCAGGGAACCAGTAATCCCTGGCCGTCTGCCAACCAAACCAAGCCCGCAAGGACTTTTGCACTGGACCCGCATACTCCAGTAAATCTGTATAGACGTAGGCAATCACATAGGCGGGAACTGCAAACGGCAGTAGCAACGCCCACTCGAACAACCGGCGTCCGGGGAACTGGCACATACTCACCAGCCAAGCGCTGCCCACGCCTGCTATCAACGTTACTAAACCGACACCACCAGCCAGAATCAATGTGGAGGACACATAGTGAAACAGCACCGTGTCTAACAGGTGCGGCCAGATATTTTCTTCAGGGAAAAATGCCAACCAAAAGATAGATAGCACTGGCAGGGCTACCAGTAGGGAAATAGTAGCTACCAGTAGCAGCCAGCGCGACGCTGATAAATTCGCTCGGTTTAGCATGAATTAAGAAATCAAAAGCTCATTATAAAAGAACGGCCCTGGTCTCTCGACAGGGCCGTTCGAATAAGGCTGAGATAGTGCTGCCAATAGGCTGGGCAACAACTCCCATTCAGTTAATCATTCTAAAAGTCAAAGCGTACTTCATCAACCATACGGGAAGCCGCCGGAACGTAGGAACCGATTTCCGTGAGGCTCAGATCGTCTTCTTTAAACTCACCCATATATTCCTTGATCAACTCAGAGCGAGCAGTACCGGGGCGTACAGGGAACTCAAAATTTTTCTCAGCGTAAGCGTATTGAGCATCGGCACCACTGAGGAATTCCAGCAGCTTAACGGCGTTTTCACGGTTGGGGGCATGCTTGGTCAGCGCCGCGCCGGAAATAAACATATGGGTACCGCGATCCTTCTGGTTAGGGAAGATCAGATTGACTGACTTGGCCCAATCCACCTGTTCCGGCTGCTCCTTGTTGGTGATCATTTTACCGAAGTAGTAGCTGTTACCCAGGGAGAGGTCGCAGACACCTTCGCTAATGGCTTTCACCTGTGCACGGTCATTGCCCTGCGGCTTACGCGCCAGATTCGCTTTCACGCCTTGCAACCACTCTTTAGTTTCTGCTTCACCGTGATGGGCGATCATGGAGGCGATCAAGGACAGGGTGTAGGGGTGCTTGCCGCTGCGGGTACAGATTCGGCCCTTCCACTTAGGCTCTACCAGCTCTTCGTAGCGAGTGATCTCACCGGGTTTAACGCGGTCTTTGGAGGCGTAAATTAAACGCGCTCGGGTTGTCAGACCAAACCAGTTACCGGCCTTATCACGGAATTGCGCCGGGATATTGTCTTCCAGGATTTCACTACTTACCGGTTGGGTCAGCTGCTTATTAAGCAGGTCCATCAGACTACTGGTATTGGAAGTCAGAACCAGGTCGGCAGGGCTGTTGCGCCCTTCCCTTTGCAGCCGCTCGTTCAAGCCTTTGCTGGCGTAGACCACTTTGGTCTCAATACCGGTTTTCTCGGTGAACTCCTGCAAGATCGGCTCAATCAGGAAAGGTTGTCGGTAGGAGTAAATATTTACTTGCTCAGCGGCATTGGCCCCAATGGCACCAATCAAACCAACAGTTGCAATCGCTTTTTGAAATAGAGATCTGGTAAACATGGGAGTCCTATCACCCTGGGGTTAATTTGAGAAGCATTCTCATTTGGAAAGGTATTAATGTCAACCTGGAACTTCTCTACCCAGCAAAGTCGCAAAATCCCTCCTATGCTTAGATTCAAACCAGTCACCTGCAGAGGCTCTATGCATTACCTTATTCTGCCACTCGCTCTGGTTTTTGCCTTATCCGGCTGCGACCGCAAGGGTGAGCCACATAAGGCCCAACCATCGAGTAGTGAAGTAACCGCTGGTCAAACAGCCAGCGAGGCAATGAAACAGCCGATTAAGCGAAACGCGAGCAGCACGGCGGAAGACCCCACCAATCAGCTACAGGCTACCGCTTCGGGTAGTGAAACCATTTGTACACCGGGCTGGTTTACCTGGGTACAGCGGCAAGTGATGGCCCAACAAGATGGCGACCTGAAAAAAATGTACCCATCAGGTCTACCCCCCATTGGCAGTGCAGAGTGGTTTGATGCAATCACCAAGCTGACAGGCGGCAACCTGGCCGATGTAAAGCCCGGCAGCCCGGAGTGGTGTCTAGCAGTTCAGAAACGTCTCAGTCACCCCGGTGACCAGGGCCTGTAAGGCAATCAAAAGGCCAAGTATCTTGCTGAGTAAAAGCGAGATGTAAACCTTCTATTACCCGGTCAATTTTTCAACCGGGTCCGCAAGCGAGGTAGTGAAAAATGAAGTTCTTCAGCAGAATGTTGCTGGCACTAATCGCCGCAACCACGCTACAAGTCGCCATCGCCGACGAGAAACCCCCTCCCGGGGCTATGGCACTCTCTATGGTGCTCACAAAGTTAGAGCAACAGGGTTACACCCCTATTGTTGAGGTAGACCTGGAAAGAGGACGCTGGAAAGTGGAGGCCTACAAGGGCGATCAGAAATACGACCTGATTGTGGATCCTAATTCAGCAGAGGTCCAATCCGAAAAACCCGATAACAGCTGACTCGCATAGTCTGCGATCATTCTTACCAACCCTCCCCGGATTAGGGATACTCCGGGGAGGGCCTGAATTCATCACAGTTTTTACCAATGTGGTGGCAACTCACGTAACCACAGTGATTATGTCTATTCACTGACGTAATTGGTCAAGCACCGCGAGGATGAATGCGTTAGTCTGGTCTAAGACAAACGCCAAAGGATAATAAAATGACCATCCAGACGCTTACTCGGCAGGATGCAGACAAGGCGCTACTCCAGAACCAGCTAGACAACCAGCGCCGAGCCCATCACGCCAACCCTGTTCCCAGCTATCAGCAGCGTGTTCAAGATCTAAAAACCCTGGCACGAATGCTGCGTGAACAGCAGGAAGCCATCATTGAAGCCATATGCTGTGACTACGGTAATCGCTCGCGGGAAGAAACCCTGCTATTGGAGATATACCCTGCCCTTTCCGGCATCAAGGATGCCATAAAGAACATCAAGAAATGGATGAAGCCCAGGCGGCGCCATATCGACTTCAAAGCCTACCCCCTGTCAAAAAATACTGTAGTACCTCAACCCCTGGGAGTAGTTGGGGTAATAGTGCCGTGGAACTTCCCCATTAACCTTAGCTTTTCACCTCTAACCAATATCTTTGCCGCAGGCAATCACGCAATGGTAAAGATGTCTACCAACTCCTGTCGACTTGCTGAGTTGTTAAAAGAGGTTAGCCCCAAGTATTTTCCAGAGGAGAAACTCTCTTTTATTGCTGACTATGGTGAAATAGGTCCACTATTTTCCAGCCTAAAATTTGACCACCTAATTTTCACCGGCTCCAGCACTACTGGGCGGGCCGTGATGCGCTCCGCTGCAGAAAACCTGACTCCAGTTACGCTAGAGCTTGGAGGGAAGTCCCCCGCTATCATCGCCCCCGATTTTCCCATCGAAAAAGCTGCGGAGCGTCTGATCCACTGGAAAATGGTCAATGCCGGGCAAATATGTGTCAATGTAGATTATCTCTTCATCCCTGAGAACCAACTGGATACCTTTATTGAGCATGCCAAGCGGGTAATAAAAAAGCACTTCCCCAACTGGCAGAGCCCTGACTATACCTCCATTATTGACAACGCAGCCTACCAGCGCCTGTGGAAAACACTGGATGATGCCGTCGATAAGGGGGCTAAGGTTTACGACCTGAGTGCCGGAGAACTCAAACGAAATGACAGCCTGCGAAAGTTCCCTCCCCATCTATTAATCAACGTAAATCGGGACATGCTGGCAATGCAGCGGGAAATTTTTGGCCCGCTTCTGCCAATTATGACCTATTCAAGGCCTGAAGAAGTCATTGACTATATCAATGCTCAGCCACGACCACTGGCAATTTATCCCTACACGAACGATAAGAACCTGCAAAATCGCTATATTGAGCAAATTATGTCTGGCGGTGTGTCGATAAATAACTGTGTATTACATGTTGGACAGCACGATATTCCATTTGGAGGGGTTGGGGAAAGTGGCATGGGTCATTACCACGGTTACGAAGGCTTCCTTACCTTCTCCAAATTGCGCCCCATCTACCAACAGGGACCAATCGACCTATTGAAATTAATGCGCCCCCCCTATGGAAAACTTTCCAATAAACTATTGAACCTTATGCTCAAGATGACCCGATAAAATTAGGTACTGGAAAGCATAATCGCATTTAAAAATAATAACCCGGCGAACCCATACGCCGGGTTATTGTTTTCGATTCATTCAAACATTTAATTAAAATCACTGGCGTAATGATCATCCACTGTCCACACTAAAAACATGGCTTGGTTGTAGTGTGGAGCCTCGCGTGAGTTTTATTGTAACGGTCATGCTCGTTAGTAATTTGACAAACCCCATTCCCCCAGGGATAGACCCTAACAAACCCGCCCCAATCTACGATAGCCCCGATCTTTACGGAGCAACGCCTTCGGTTATTGCTCTAGATCCATCGACTATTAGGGCAAAACTCTACAGTCTTGGATTTAAGCCTATAACCAGTATGCGCTTCGTGGGGGGACGCTGGAAGATTCAAGCAGTTTACCAGGGCGAGCTCCGAGCCCTGGAAGTAAACCCAGATAATGGGATTATTTTTGCAGATCGACCAGCCAAATAGGTAACAAGAAAATCCTGAACGAACCTTATGAAAAAAGGAAAAATATTAATACTCGGAGCAGGTTCCATTGGGTCATACCTAGCGGCAAAATTTTTTCGGGCAAACTATCATGTAGATGTCATAGGAAGAAAAGCGGATAGAATTGGAGAATATCTCCTCATCAACTCTAAGAGGTACGACTTCCCGCCCACCTCAAAAGAGATCAGCGCACAATCATCCTATGACTTTGTTTTTTTAACATGCAAAATCTATGACCTAAAGAAAAACCTCATCAATTTAAGCAAGACAAGCCCAAAATCAAAAATTATTATTCTATTACAAAACTGCCTTCTTGATATCTCAGAGTTTGAACACACTTATCAGAAAAACTTCACGAGCGTATTGGTATATGACGGCTTCAATCTGAACAACAATAAACTGAAGCATACAAAAGGCTCTGGGCTTCTCGTTGGGAATGACAAATATTCAGAAAGCTTACTGCAGCTGTTCAAAGACTCACTTATCGAGACCAAAACAACTAGCAACATAGTACAGCATCGTGTTGAAAAGACTATTTTCAATTGCACAACAAATATATTTTCAGCCACCTATTCAAGAACCCTCAGGGAGCTTTTTGCAGACGACAAAATAACCAAGCACATGAAAAATGTACTTTATGAATCCTATGAAGTTCTCTCAAAAGAAATTGAGATCAATCAAGATAAACAAGAGATGTGGAGAAAACTCACTCAGCAAGCCAAAAAATTGGACCATTATACTTCAACCCACCAGGACGTTAGAGAAAATAAAGTTACTGAACTTTCCTACTTGAATGGTTTTATTATTAAATTAGGCCGTAAAGTAGGAATTGCCACTCCTTACACCATTGAGGCCGTGAATAATTTTAAGAAAAAGCACCCTAACTTATATTAAGGTTATCCAGCTGCCCCCCAAACTCCCAACTGGCCTTAAAGTAGAGCATTTAAATAGACCTACGACTTTATACTGACCATGAAGAAGCATATTTAACTACACCGCTAGGGCCCAGTTTAACTTACCTTCGACCTAGTAGCAGCACTAAAACCAAAGATAAATCTGATCAATAAATCGAATTCCGATATTGAAGAGGTGTCACCCCTTTCCACCCTCGGTAAGCGCGTATAAATGAATTAGGCTCCTTAAACCCTAGCATAAAGGAAATTTCTCCCAGATGGAGATTAGACTTAGAGAGATAGTGATCAGCCAAGCTTACCCTAACCTCCTGTAAGACAGACTGAAAAGTGTGATTTTCCTCCCCAAGTTTTCTCTGTAAAGTTCTTTTGCTGATCATTAAACGGTCAGATACAGCCTCGATAGAGCTCTCACCAGCCGGCAATAACTCCATTAACACGGACCCGACCCGCTCTCCCATTGTGGCTTCGCTGCCCAGGTCCTTTAGCTGTTGACTCAATTTACCTTCAAAGAAATCCCACATAGGGGCATTGGCAGTCAGAAACGGTTTTTGTGCATCTTGTGCTGAGAAGCAAATTCTCACCCGGTCTGATTTCTTAATTGAGCAACCAAAGAAAGTCTGATAAGGCGTTTGATCTTCCGGTAACTGCGGTAGAGCCAATTCCAAAGGTTGAATTTTATCCCGGGCTCCCAATCGAGCCAGGCGGATATAGAAAATTAATTCACTCAACCCCAAAGCTGTGGGGATAATTTCATCACTGCCATAGCACTCTAAATTAAGCCTTGTGTACTTATCAGTAATATCCAAGTGCAATTCCATTGGACCAATCAATGGTTTGTACTGCTGTATCCGCAATAAAGCTTGATTCAGGTTTTCGCTGCAAAGGCTCGCAAACACAGGGGGATCAAATGTTTCAGCCGTAAGATGCTCTGCCAATAAGAGCGGCAGTGGCTTATCCTTCGAAGCCTGGTCAATACCACACCAGAAGCGGAAATATTCCACCGGAGTCAGTGTCACAGACTCCCGCTGTAATAAATCCGCAGGTAACCCGGCATAAGCCAGAGCCAGCGCTGTATCGATATTCATATCGTGTAATATCAACTTCCAGCTGGGAGGTACCAAAAATTTAGCTGCACGCCTGATCATTACCGGGCTTTCCTACAATTAAGACTTTTCCATCGTCTGACGGGAAAACTTCAGTAGCATTTTACGAGGCAATAAAGGCATTATCCAATTCAGAAACAACTTGAGCCGCGTCTCATTAAAAGCAACCAGATCTCCACGCTCCATAGCCTGATAACCACATCTGGCAACAGACTCAGCTGAGCGGGCATTCTTCCAAATATCAACACCCTGAAGATCGCCTGCCGCGACGAATCCTGTTGCAACAGCGCCGGGGCACAAAGCGGTTACTGTTACACCCGTGCCGTTCAACTCCTCAGCCAGTGCCTGGCTGAATGAAGTTACATAGGCTTTACTTGCGTAGTAAACTGCCTGTAAAGGGCCAGGAATAAAAGAGGCTGTAGATGAGACATTAAGGATATGCCCGCTATTTCGGGCAACCATACCCTTTAAATACAGATGGGTGAGATTGGTAAGGGAAACCATATTTACCTGCATCATACTCTGCTCAGCTTCCAAGTCCCGCTGATGAAAAAGACCATGACCACCAAAACCCGCATTGTTGATCAGGGTACCAATCTCCAAATTCTCGCCTTGGGTTCGCTCAAAAATTCTCTGTGCGGACAACGGGTCAGATAGATCTTCAGTAATTACCATTGCTTGGACACCAAACTCTTTCTCCAGCTGCTGCTTGAGTGATAAAAGCTTCCCCTCAGACCGAGCAACCAGAACCAGGTTGCCACCTTTAGCTGCATGCATCTTGGCCAACTCCAGACCAATACCACCAGAGGCTCCTGTGATAAGTGCCGCTTCCATCTATCTGTCTCCCAAGCGTTAATCTTGAAATCAGTATATGATCAGAAGGCGCCAACTAAGAATCCGATGATGCCAAGTGACTATCCAAGTATGCCAAAAACCATATTGGTAGTTCTTTCATCAAGTGGGAAATTAATCAGTCCGCTTTGAGTCCATAAACGGGCTGGATAAAGTCAGCTCTGTTCCACACCAGTAACAATTGGCCCTTTGCTTTCTCACCTTATGGCCACAAGAAGGGCTCTCTTTCAGGTTACCAGTGGATATTTTTCCATCCCGCTACCATCTCGCAGATCAATCTTCCCCATTTTTTCAATAAGTTCGGCCTCGGTTACCCCTAATTTTTCCGATAAAAGCGCCAACATAGCCTGATTCGCCTACACTAATGTATCTATGCGCCCCTGAATATCACCGACTTCCAGTTCCAGGTTAGCGGCCATCTGCTTTGCATTTTGAGCTCGATATCTCGCATCATCGATTTCTCGCTGCTGAAAATAATCCAAAATAGTGTCTAACATTTATTTCACCTCGCTTTACAAATTAGAAAAAATGGATCAAATCTGCATTTACGATTTTCGTTTAATCAAAATTATTAACAGGTATATCAAACCAAATAGTGTCCCAAACGGAAAAGAGCTAATCCAAATCAGTGAGAGTATTAAAGAATACCAGAACAACCACTTAGCTCGAAAAGACGATAAAAACAAAGCAGTACAGGAAATCAACAAGCCTGGACCAGACAATAGACCTCCTATAACAAAATTAGAGAGAGATTGACTCATCATGCCTGCTATTACTTCAGGGGATGCATCAAGTGATTGGGCGATCTGAAAAGTTTCCCAAAAACTCAACATCCCCAAATAAAAGAACACAATAATCGGGGTTTGAAGAACAGCACCCAATATAGAAAGAACGCTCCCCAACTTAACCCGCTTCTTCCCCTCCGGGCAAAGCTCACTTTCCGGGGAGCTATATATGCTTTGTTCAAAACTCATTCTTACCTCAGAAAACATCACACCCTTCATCAAGGATTTATAAATTGTGTCCCTTTATTAAATGCCCTAGCAATAAGCTTCCCCTCTTGAAGAAGCCCTCCTTCCAGAAAGCAGACAGTTCCACCTCTAGATACAACTCTGCCAACACCCTCAACTGGCCCCACTTTAGCTGGGCGAACAAATTGAGTCTTTAGCTCTAGTGTCGGAGCAAACTGACCAATATTCAGCGAAAATACAAGTGCAGGACCCATTACGTCGTCGAGCATTGCACATAGAAACCCACCCTGTATTGTTCCCGCAGGGTTTAAGAATGACTCCCTGGCAAAAAATCGGGCTTTCATCTCCATTTTTTCACGTGAATAGCTTATTAACTCAAATCCCAGAGTTTTCGCACACTCAGGTACTGGCAGATCTCCCTACTCGACCATTTCGTAGATATCCATATTTCCGCACCGATTCCATTCTATGTTTGTTATTTCAACTTAAGTCAGATTCACCATCACTTACCAGCCCTGCTCCACTCGATTTTGCTACTGCCCTATATCACACCAAGTTGCTCTCATCTACACCAATTCAAACCTTGGATAAATCTGCCCCCAGTAAACCACTTTCCACTAGACAAAAAAAAGCCCCGCAATTGCGGGGCTTTTTAGATATGCTGTTAGGCCGGCTTACATCATGCCGCCCATACCGCCCATGCCACCCATACCGCTCATGTCAGGAGCAGCCGGCTTGTCTTCCGGGATCTCTGCAACCATAGCTTCGGTGGTGATCATCAGACCAGCAATAGAAGCTGCCGCTTGCAGTGCAGAACGGGTTACTTTAGCAGGGTCCAGGATGCCCATTTCCAGCATGTCACCGTACTCGCCGGTAGCAGCGTTGTAACCGAAGTTGCCTTCGCCTTGCTTGATCTTATCAACAACTACAGAAGCTTCATCACCAGCGTTGGCAACGATTTGACGCAGAGGCATTTCCATAGCGCGCAGGGCTGCAGCGATACCGTGGTTCTGGTCTTCGTTGTCGCCAGTTACAGAGATAGCCTGAGTAGCGCGAACCAAAGCGGTACCACCGCCAGGTACTACACCTTCCTCTACTGCAGCGCGGGTAGCGTGCAGAGCGTCTTCTACGCGAGCTTTCTTCTCTTTCATTTCCACTTCAGTAGCGGCGCCTACTTTGATTACTGCAACACCGCCAGCCAGTTTGGCTACGCGCTCTTGCAGCTTCTCTTTGTCGTAGTCGGAAGAGGACTCTTCGATCTGTGCACGGATCTGGCCAACGCGAGCTTCGATGTCTTTAACATCACCAGCGCCATCAACGATTACAGTGTTTTCTTTGGACAGGGTTACGCGCTTAGCAGTACCCAGGTGCTCCAGAGTAGTACCTTCCAGCTCCAGACCAACTTCTTCAGAAATTACGGTGCCGCCAGTCAGGATAGCGATGTCCTGCAGCATGGCTTTACGACGGTCGCCGAAGCCAGGAGCTTTAACAGCAGCAACTTTAACGATGCCGCGCATGCTGTTTACAACCAGAGTTGCCAGCGCTTCGCCTTCTACGTCTTCAGCGATGATCAGCAGCGGCTTGGAAGCCTTAGCTACTTGCTCCAGCAGGGGCAGCAGGTCGCGGATGTTGGAGATTTTCTTGTCTACCAGCAGGATGAAAGGGCTATCCAGCTCAGCAGTCATGTTTTCTTGGTTGGTGATGAAGTAAGGAGACAGGTAGCCGCGGTCGAACTGCATACCTTCTACTACGTCCAGCTCGTTTTCCAGGCCAGAACCTTCTTCAACAGTGATAACGCCTTCTTTGCCCACTTTTTCCATGGCTTCGGCGATGATGGTACCAACGCTCTCGTCGCTGTTAGCGGAGATAGTACCTACCTGAGCGATAGACTTGGTGTCTGCACAAGGAGTGGACAGACCAGCGATGTGGTTGACCGCTGCGGTTACCGCTTTGTCGATACCGCGCTTCAGATCCATCGGGTTAAAGCCAGCGGCTACGGATTTCAGGCCTTCGGTTACGATAGCCTGGGCCAGAACGGTAGCGGTGGTGGTGCCGTCACCGGCAGTGTCAGAAGCTTTGGAAGCAACTTCCTTCACCATCTGCGCGCCCATGTTTTCGAACTTGTCTTTCAGTTCGATTTCTTTTGCTACGGAAACACCGTCTTTGGTTACGGTAGGTGCGCCGAAGGACTTGTCCAGAACTACGTTGCGGCCTTTAGGACCCAGGGTAGTTTTAACGGCGTCTGCCAGGATGTTTACGCCTTTCAGCATTTTCTGACGAGCGTCGTCACCAAAAATTACGTCTTTAGCTGCCATGATTCTTATTCCTCAAATTCTTTTTGCGAGTAAAGTTAAAGGCTTTTCTTAGCCTTCCAACACGCCGTAGATGTCACCTTCGCTCATGATGATCAGCTCTTCGCCGTCCACCTTGAGGGTATTGCTGTCGGCATAGCGACCGAAAACAACAGTGTCACCCACCTTCACAGACAGTGCGCGAACATCGCCATTGTCCAGCTGCTTGCCCTCACCCACGGCTACCACTTCACCTTGGTTCGGCTTTTCTTTGGCAGCACCTGGCAGCACGATACCGCCAGCTGACATCGCTTCTTCTTCCTTACGGCGTACTACGACGCGGTCGTGTAAAGGACGAATTTTCATGGATAAGTTCTCCATTGAGTCGTTTTTTTAAGGTTTTCAACATCGGCGGCACTGGCTTTATGGGCCGGTAACCTCACCCCTCTCTGATTCCCAGAGGCGGGGCTTAATTCTCAGTTGAACCCTATCTATGGGCGCGAGAATGGATTTCAACAGTCTTCAATAAAAAAACTACAAAAGTGCCGGGTGAAGCACAAAATAGTGCACTATTTAACCAGCTCAATCTTTATGATGCTTGTGATCTACCTGATCCATAGGTTTTCGCTCATCCCGAGAAAATTCCCCCTCGATAATATCTGGACCGCGTTGGTTGGGGTCCGAGCTGCGGGGGTCACCAGGCCGCACAATGGTGATATGACGCACCAGTCTCCCCAGTAGCAGTTGGCGTAAACCCGGTATCAGGCAGGCAAATCCGAGGGCATCGGTGATAAATCCAGGAGTGAGCAACAATGCCCCGCCCACGGCAAGAAAGATTCCTTCAACCATCTCCTGGGCAGGTATATCGCCTGTTCGCATCTTCTCCTGAGCCCGCATTAGGGTCGATATGCCCTGCCGCCGCAACAGGGTTACGCCAACAATAGCGGTTAAAAATACCAATCCAATCGTGGGCAAGGCGCCGATTTCTCTCCCTACGGTGATTAAAACCCACATTTCAAGTACAGGTAGGACTATAAATAGAAGCAGTAATGGGCGCATTGAGGGAATTCCTAATAAACCAGCTCTACGAAGCTGGGACGATCAAGGTTTTTCAATATGCTGAAGTAAATGGAGTGGGGAGGCAAATTATTCAAGGGCGCCTCAATCAACCCACAGCAACTAGGAGAGAGGGAGGCTTTGATGGCAAGCGAGCAGCAGGACACCATAGAAGTGCCGGCCATTGGCCGCAGTCGCCACTTGGTAGACGAAATATTAGCCGAGGCCGACATCCAGGTGAATGGTGATAGGCCCTGGGATATACAAGTCCACCGCGAGGAGGCCCTAGACGAGATTGTCGCTCGTCACAGTATGGGGCTCGGTGAGACTTATATGCGCGGAGATTGGGATGTCCAAGCGCTGGACCAATTTGTGTACAAAATTCTGGAAGCCGACCTTGGCCGCCATGCCAAGACCTGGCGCTATGCTTGGCGCTACCTGCGCAGTTTCTTAATCAACCTGCAAAGCCGTCGTCGCGCCTTCGAGGTTGGTGAGCACCATTACGATCTCGGAAACGAGTTTTATACAGGTATGCTCGATAACCGCCTTACCTATAGTTGTGGTTATTGGAAGGATGCTCAAACCCTGGACGAAGCTCAAGAAGCCAAGCTCGACCTTATCTGCCGTAAGCTGCAACTAGAACCTGGGATGCGTCTATTGGATATCGGTTGTGGCTGGGGGAGCCTGATCGGCTATGCCGCCCAGAAATACCAGGTAGAGTGTGTCGGAGTAACGATCTCCCGCGAACAAAGAGCCTATGTTTCCGAACGCTATGCCAACCTACCGATTACCGTCTCCCTACAGGATTACCGAATGCTTGATGAGCCTTTCGACCGTATTGCCAGTGTCGGAATGTTTGAACATGTTGGGCGTAAAAATCATCGAGCTTTTATGGAAGTGGCTAAACGCTGCCTAAAGAAAGATGGAACTTTACTGCTCCATACTATCGGTAAAGCAAGACCAGCCAATACCGATCCATGGATTGAAAAATACATTTTCCCCAATGGGGAAATACCGGCTGCAACGCAGATAACCAAGGCAGCCCAAGACCTTCTCACACTTGAAGATCTGCATAACTTTGGGCCTGACTACGATAAAACCCTGATGGCATGGCATAAAAATTTCGAGGAAAATTGGCCGCGCTTTGCCGATCGTTACGGCAGACGCTTTTATCGTATGTGGCGCTATTACCTGTTGTTCTGTGCCGCAACATTTAGAGTTCGCAGAGTACAGCTCTGGCAGTGGATGCTCTCAAAAAATAGGGTTGGCGGTGTGGAGAGAATTTGCTAGATCAAGAAATTTTCGATTAAAGACTTCAAATTCTTCCAACATTGAGAGTTCCAAAAGTCTGGGGGAGCAATTGGTAGCAGCGATTAAGCTCTACTTCTATCAAAGCTTCACCCAGACCTTTCTCCTGATAATCAAATCCATTAACTATCGCCATTTGCCTGTAAGCCTTATTAATACTTGCTGCCGCCAGGTCTTTACTAAATGCATTATCTATTCACAACCCCTGAAGGACTAAATCTATTTATAGAGGTTCATACGGTTGCAGCCATAATCTTAACGTTCATTACTATCCCATTAACTCTTCTGATGAAGAAGGGTAGCCGTTACCATCGGATCGGTGGCCTCAGCTCATTGTTGATTGCCATTATCTTTTCCATCAGTGCCCTGCTGATGCTATTCAACCCTTACATCATCCCGCATCTCAAGGCAGATATTCCCAAGTACCAGATCGATATTGCCTATGTCTACAATACCCACCCAGACCTTTTATTACTGGGATTGATCAGTATATTCAGCTACTCCATATTTTCTGCTTACCGAATATGGCCGAGAATCAAGCATTCTAATGATGGCAGAATCACTTCCAATATTATCGATTGGGTATTGGCTGCTATAGCTGCCTGGGTCGCGGTCTTCTATTTCCAGGTTTTTCTTTACGATATTGGTAAACACCCAAATTATGCCAACATTTACTTGGCTCCATCCGCGTTAATGCTGTTTTTTGTTGGACTCGATGTCTATACGTTTTTTTTCCGACCGCAAATAACAGGCCGACCATGGTGGGCTCTGCATATGTGCAAGATGTTGTATGCCTGGTCGGCACTAATCAAAGGCTTTGTGATGCGGGATTTTCACTTATCTTTAGAGCAAACCGTATTTCACGAAGTGGCATCCATCCTGGCCTGGCTCATTATTTCCTTATTTGTATACCTGTTTTATCGAAAGACTCTTAACACGCGATATGCAAGGAAGGAATAGATAAACCTTAGAGTCATTACTGAAAGGGAAATAAAAAAAGGGCGAACAAAGTTCACCCTCTTCTGATCGCGCACTGCTTAATTATTAAATACGTGCACCACCATCGATATCCAGAACTCGACCCGTTAGATAATCATTCTCCAGAATAAACGCCACGGTTGAGGCAATTTCCTCTTGCTCACCCAGGCGTCTCAAAGGCACTTGCTTAACCAGACTTTCCAGGATTTCCGGGCGCATCTGCGCAACCATATCAGTGCCAATAAAACCTGGAGCAATTGCAGCTACCCGCACACCGTAGCGAGCCAGTTCACGGGCCCAGGTTACGGTCATAGCGGCAACACCCGCCTTGCTGGCAGAGTAGTTGGTCTGCCCCATATTACCTGCTCGGGAAAGGCTGGAGATATTAACCATCACCCCGCCCTTGCCACTCTCCGCCATAATGCCCGCTGCCGCTCGGCCACAAAGAAAAACACCTGTCAGATTCACATCAATAACAGACTGCCACTGGGCCAGAGACATACGATCGGTCACTTTGCCCTCTTTGCATTTCAACAACATGCCATCGCGCATAATTCCGGCATTATTGATCAGCACCTGCAGGCCACCAAAATCTTCGGCAATTTGCAGAAAGCCCTTATCTACCTCTTCTTCACTGGCAACATTGATAATATAGCTACGAACCTCGGCGCCATGCTTTTCACAAGCGGCAACGCTCTGCTTGAGGCCTTCCTCATTGACATCAATCAATGCCAGCCGGGCTCCGCGTGCAGCCAGGTATTCCCCCATTGCTCGCCCCAAACCCTGGCCTGCGCCAGTAATCGCCACTATGCTGCCGGCAATCTGCATGATGAACTCCTTATTTTTAAATTTTATTGCTGCTGTGCCTTGGCAACCTTCTTAAAAGCAGGTTGCCAGCAAGATACTACCATTCATAACCGACACCCACGGTTACCTTGGTATCCTCTTTTTCACTCTCGAGTGATGGTGTGTTGTCGTACTGCCACTGATAGCCGATCTCCATCAATACGCCTTCAACCAATGGCGTGCGTACACCCAACTCGGCATTTGCTTGGTAATCATCGCTATGATCAAAAGACTGTAGGGTTTCCTGGTTAAAGTAAATTTCCGGACCCAGGGAAAATTTATAGCGATAATCTAGCTTAATTCGACCCGCCACATATTGGTCGTCCTGGTCTTCACTCAACTCGGTATCGATAAAATCTTCCTGCAGGCTACTGACACCACCTGCCAGTGAAAATGCAGTCTTGTCTGTATCGTAGAATAGGTAACCAAGACCGAGACCCATAGTGGTCCCCAAATCCAAGTTGCGCGCCTCTTCATGCTCCCACTCAGTGTTTGCCTCAGCAAACCACTTTTCTGCGAAGATCCAGCGCAAGTCGTAGGCCAGCTGGTATTTTTCCAGGGCACCATCATCTTCACTATCTTGGTTCTGGTAGAGAGCTCCTATCAGATGATGAAAATCCCCATGACGAACATCCAAATTGAGTTTGGTATCCAGGTCTTTTCGCTCACGGTTACCAGATTCAAAGACACCCCCAGCACTCACGTTGCCTTTGAAAGTCAGTGGGTTACTGACAAAGTGCGGATACGGCTCTGCCCGCTCGACTCCAGGGAAATCAATTAACCAACCATCTCCCTCTGCGCAGTAGACTTCCCACTGCTCCTGCCGGTGCCCCGCCAGGGTACAGGGCTCATCGCGTCCGGCAATCTTCAAGTCAGTATCAACATCCATAGAGACGACTTTGGACTTATCGACTTTGACCTGGCCAAAAGTTTCTGACTTCCAAATTACCTGTTCGCTATCAACCAGCACCAACTCTCCCTGAATACGGTCACCATTCTCAAGGGTGAGCACACCAGCATGGAGTGGCAAAGACGCCAGACAGAGAAGAGTTTGCGTGAAAAACCTAGACAAGCGTGTCGATAGAACCACAGGAGGACCTTAAAGTTTCTGGGTGAACCAACAGTGAAAACCGTTCTAAAAAAACAAAACAAGCTGCAATAATGCCATAACTGTCATTAATCTGGCACGCCGTTACTACCCAACTACCCATGGCAATACGTGGGCAAGACTTCTTTAGATGCTCATTTATAGCCTATTCGGCATCAATTGCGGCAAACTGAAGCTAACTTCCGGTAAATGGTTTAGCAGAGAAATTTTGTGAGCAAAGAACAAGCCAGCGATACACTTGCCAGAATATGCCGCGTTCTGGCCTCAATCCCATGTGGCCATGTAGTCACCTATGGGGATCTGGCGGAAATGGCCGGCTTCCCCAGGGCTGCACGACTTGCGGGCCAACAACTGAGGAAGTTACCCAAGGACACTGCTCTTCCTTGGCACAGGGTGATTAATGCCCAGGGCCGTATCTCGCTGCCAGAGCCCGGAGCCTCTCGCCAGCGGGAACGGCTGGAGAGTGAAGGAGTTAGTTTTCTTAAGGGACGGGTAGATATGGCGAAATATCGCTGGAAGCCCTAAATCAGGCATCCTCTGCACAGTCATGGAATGATCTTGCCACTATTAAGCCTCTTCGCCCTCGCCTCGCCAGGGGGCTACGACAAAGAGTAACAGCATCCCCGGCACCGCAAGCGCTGCGCACAACAGGAAGAAGTTGGTCCATCCCATAGACTCTACCAAGTACCCCGTGGAGGCATTGGCAAAAGTTCTGGGCAGGGAGGTCAATGCTGTAAAAAGTGCCAGTTGTGTCGCAGTGTGTAATTTACTGGTTGTTCGAGCAATAAAGGCAATAAACACCGCTGTCCCGAGCCCCACCCCTAAGTATTCAAAAGCAATCACCACTGCCAGTAACCAGAGGCTGGGCTTAAAGCCAGGGGTGCCAACCAAGCCCTCATTGGCTTGGGCCAGAATCATAAAGCCGAAGATCGAAACAAGCTGAATAACCCCAAAAATCCACAGGCACTTATTAATACCGATGCGTACGATTAACAGACCACCTAGAAAGCCACCAATTACCGCCGGCCAAAGTCCAGCATTTTTAGCGACAATACCAATATCCGTATTGGAGTAGCCCATATCCAGATAGTAAGGCGTCGCCAGGGCTGTTGCCATACTGTCGCCCAGCTTGTAAAGAAACATAAATGCCAATACTAAAATGGCATGCTTAACACCGTTACGAGTGAAGAACTCTACAAATGGCAGGACAATTGCTTCGCGCAAGGACCTAGGCCGCTCCGCCGGGTGTTGCGGCTCAGCTACCATCAAGGTCATAAAAACTGCGATCAGCATAAAAGCTGCCGTCACCCAGAAGACCTGTCCCCAGGCCAGATGATCCGAGAGAATCAAACTGAGAGAGCCCGGCACCAAGCCGGAAATCCGGTATGCGTTGGCATGAAAAGAGTTACCGAGCCCCAACTCCCAGTCCGGTAGAATTTCCCGGCGAAAAGCATCCAGGACAATATCCTGGCTTGCACTAAAGAAGGCTACGCCAAAACACAGGGCCGCGATCGTCCAAATATTAAACTGGGGATTGAACATGCCCAATGCGCCAATAAAAAGGATCAGCAGCAGCTGCATCACCAACATCCACCCCCGGCGGCGCCCCAGTATTGGAAACGCGTAGCGCTCCATAAGCGGCGCCCAGATAAACTTCCAGGTATAGGGCAATCCCAACAGGGAGAAGATGCCTATCGTCGCCAGGTCCACCCCTTCAGTTCTCAGCCAGGCGGGTACCAGCTGAATCAGCACAAACAGCGGCATCCCTGAGGAAAAGCCGGTGCCGATACAGATCAGCATTCTCCGGTTAAATACCGCTTCCCTGACTGTTTCGTGGGACATAGTTTGTCGCGTTTATTTGTTAACTCTGCAATTGAAAATGTGCGCTCTCCAATTAACACAGCGATAAACCCAAATGCGGGGGGAGTATTAGCGGCGCACAGGAGAGGTAGTGGTTTCCCCTCCACCAACATAGACACAAGCTGACAAAAATGCTCGGTGACTACCGTCACCCAATGCACAAATAGCTGGTAACCAAAAACGCTAAAGGCCACGTTCAGTGGCCAAAAAGAAAATCGATAAGCCTTCGATAGGAAAAACGAAAAGAGAGGGGGCACCCTATGGCCGCGATAAGCCCTTAACCCGGCTGGGGCTGTTCTTCACTCCAGCCACGTCTCTCCCGCCGCCAAAAATAGATAGAAAGGAATATGGCCGGCAGCCCCATTAGTGCCGCATAAATAAAGAACTGGGCGTAGCCCTGAGTATCCACCACGATACCGGAGAAGCCACTGATAAATTTACCCGGCAGTGTCATGAGTGAACTGAACAGTGCATATTGGGTGGCTGTATAGGCCTTATTGGCCAGGCTGGAAAGATAAGCAACGAGCACAGCATTAGCCATACCACCACTGATATTGTCGGCACTAATCACCAGCGCGAGCCACGCCTTGTCCGGTCCTATCAGTGCAAGCTGAGCAAACAAGAGATTGGTACACGCCACCATCACTGCACCGAGTATTAATGGGCGCAGCACACCATAGCGAACAACTAAAACCCCGCCGAGAAAGGAACCGATAATGGTACAGAAAAACCCAAATAGTTTACTGATTTCCGCGATTTCAGTCTTGGTGAACCCCAAATCCAGATAAAACGGATTCGCCATTATCCCCATCGCAATATCGCTGAGACGGAAAATACCGATAAAAACCAATAAAACGAGGGCAAAGCGACCATTGCGCTGAAAGAATTCAACAAAAGGGCACACTACAGCTCGAATAAACCACTGTTTCAGGCGGCTGTGCTCCCCCTTCCCCAGCAGGCGTTCTTCCCACTCACTTTGCAGCTTATCTGCCTCTTTGTTCACCTTGCTGTGATCAGGCTCGGAGACTAGCAAGCATGTAATCACTCCCACCCCCATGAGGGCTGCCATCACAAGATAAGCACCTGACCAGCTGAAAGCATCCGCAATAAATAACGCCCCGGCTCCGGCAATCAGCATTGCGACTCGGTAACCGAATACGTAGTTAGCCGCCATAGCACCCTGGTAATCTTCATCCATGGCCTCTATTCGGTATGCGTCAATTGCCACATCCTGCGAAGCCGAACAGAAGGCAACCCATAAAGCGAGCAGGGCTACTTCCATCAGTGATTGCTGCGGGTTAACGCTGGCCATACCCACTAGCCCGATAGCAATCCCCACTTGAGATACCAACATCCAACCGCGGCGTTTACCCAACTTATCAGTGAAAAAAGGCAATCGTAGTTGGTCAATAATTGGGGCCCAAAGCACTTTTATCGAAAAGGTAATTCCCACCCAAGCAAAGAAACCAATAGCTGTGCGGCTTACACCAAAATCTCTCAGCCAGGCGGTCAGGGTAGAGAAGACCAATAAGAGCGGAAGGCCGGCAGAAAAGCCAAGAAAAAACATGGTGAGTACACGAGGCTTAAGGTAAGCACCGAGGGCTTGCCCCCATGTCAGTTGCTGCTGCGACATATTCAACCTTTCCCCTTAAACCCCATAATTGGCCTTGGTAAAATAATGCGGGCAACTAGCCCGCACTTGGCCATCAATTTAGAACTGATGCGCTCAGTGGCCCCACAGAACCTCGAGCTCGGCCTCCGCCAATTTATTGGCATTTACATTGAAACCCACTTTAGCGGGGGAGGAGTTCTCATCCAATGGCAGTGAGTCTACTTTCAGGGCATAGACTCGAAAACGATAGCGATGATCGCCGTGCCCCTTTGGTGGACAGGCGCCACCATAACCGGGGTTGCCGTAATCATTGCGCCCCTGAACGGCCTCTGGTACCAAACCATTTTTCAGGTCGCCCGCGCCCTCTGGCAAACTGGTTACCTCAGCGGGAATATTGAACATCACCCAGTGCCACCAGCCACTGCCAGTTGGCGCATCGGGGTCGTAAACCATTACCGCATAGCTTTTAGTTCCTTCAGGAGCACCGCTCCAGCTCAGTTCGGGGGAGAGGTTTTCTCCACCACATCCACTGTACACATGAGCCAGCGGCATTTTGCCACCGGGTTTTAATGAGCTGGAAGTGAGCGTCAGCTGCCCAGCTTGTGCAGCCATTGCCGCCAGGAAAAGGGCCGATGCCACCAGGCCCGCTCTGAGTTTGCAGTAAATAAAGCGGCCAAATCCTAAATTCATATTCAATCGTCCTGTAGTTATTTTTCGGCTTCGGCCAACAAGCTTGAAGCCCGGTCCAAATCCATATTGCCGCCGGTGAGGACAATCGCAACATTCTTATTGCGAAAGCGCGCGCTGTGCTCTAGCACAGCTGCCAGGCCGACTGCCGCAGAGGGCTCAACCAATTGCTTGGTACGCGTCCACAACAGCTCCATTGCCCGCACGATACCATTTTCTGAAACTGTCACAATATCTCGCACCGTGCGCCGAATTACAGAGTAATTTCTGCGCCCCAGTGTGGTGCGCAGGCCATCTGCGATAGTTTGCGGCTGCTGGGTGGTGACATGCACACCACCACGTAGTGATCTCTGAGCGTCATCTGCGCCAGCGGGTTCCGCACCAATTACCAAGACATCTGGTGCCAGGGCTGCCATGGCCAAACCAATTCCGGCGAGTAGCCCCCCGCCCCCCACGGGTGCCAGGAGTACATCCGGAGTAAAACCCTGATCGCGGCATTGCTGCACCACTTCCAGGGCAACGGTACCCTGCCCGGCGATAATACGACTATCGTCAAAAGGCGGAACCACATGGGCTCCCGTTTCCTCTACTACGGTTTGCAGTGCGGCCTCGCGCTCCGATTGGGTAGGACCACAAATAATTATTTGTGCGCCATAACTCTGTACAGCCTCACGCTTAGCCCTGGGCGCAGTCTCGGGCATCACCACAATGCAGGGTAGGCCCCTCTCAGCAGCAGCCCAGGCCAATGCAGCACCATGATTTCCCGAGGAGTGAGTCGCTACCACTTCAGCTCCAGCGGGCAGATTGGCAAGAGCATTGGTGGCACCGCGGGCTTTGAAGGCACCTACTTTCTGTAGATGTTCACACTTGAACCAGAGGTTAGCGCCCCCCACTTGGTCGAGTAATTGGGAGCGAATTAGCGGTGTTCGGTGGACAGAGTCAGCAATGGTTTGCGCGGCACAAAAAACATCCGCACTGGTGGGTAGGTCATTACGATCCGAGGGCATAGCATTTTTATCTAAATAATTTTTGCTGAATGTACCAATTCAGCCCCCCAAAAAACCAGTAAAATCCCCGCTGCTGGTCACACTTCTCAGTATTTCTACTTCTGCAGCATTCTCAACAAACTGAATTTGCGTTTGCTGTAAGGGGCGTAACGTAAATTAACATCCAAAATATTTTTGCGCTTCATTACCGCTTTATAGTGGCTAAAAGTTTTAAAGCCATGTTCACCGTGATAACAACCCATACCGCTGGCTCCCACCCCACCAAATGGCAGATCTTGGGCCAGCATAAACATCATGCAGTCATTCACACAGGCGTTACCGGAGCTGCAGCTGGAAAGAATCCGTTCGGCCAAGCTATCGCTTTTAGTAAAAATATACAGGGCCAGCGGTTTTTCCCGCTGATTGACAAATCCCTCCACTTTTCCGAAGTCATCCAGTTCGACTACCGGCAGGATTGGCCCGAAGATCTCATCCTGCATCACTGAAGCTTCGAGATCGACGCAGCGCATCAGTGTCGGCGCTATATAGCGGTTGTCGGCGTCTACCTCACCGCCATAAATAACATCTCCACCACTGAGAAGATCTGCCAGGCGCAGGGTATGCCGGCTATTGACGATACGTCCGTAGTCCGAGCTCTTTTGCGGGTCCTCTCCGAACATTTTTGTCACCGCCTGCTGAATAGCAGGCACCAGGAGATCGGCGGTGTGACGGGTGCATAGCACATAATCCGGTGCGATACAGGTCTGCCCTGCATTGGTAAACTTTCCCCAAGCAATGCGGCGGGCCGCGAGTTCAATATCGGCATCGTCAGCCACAATACAGGGGCTCTTGCCCCCCAGCTCCAATGTAACCGGCGTCAGGTGCTCAACTGCAGCCGCCATAACAATCCTGCCGACCCTAGCACCACCGGTGTACATAATATGATCCCAGCGCTGCTCCAGTAACTTAGAGGTCTCGGCCGCAGCGCCTTCAACACAGGCAAAAGCGTCGTGGTCGAGGTAACGTGGCAGCAGTTCAGCAATCAATTGGGAGGTACTGGGAGCCAACTCCGAGGGTTTCACTACAGCGCAGTTACCAGCGGCAATCGCGGGAACCAATGGCGACAACAACAACTGCAAAGGGTAATTCCAGGCACCAATAATCAGAACCACCCCAAGCGGTTCCGGCTGGATGTAACTGTTTGCGGGCTGGGTCAAAAGTGGTGAGGATACTTTGCGAGGGCGAACCCAGCGCTTCAAGTGTTTCAGAGTATGTTCGATATCAGCGTAGAGGAAAGCAATCTCGGTCAGATAAGCTTCTTGTGGCGCCTTATGTAAATCTTCACCCAAGGCCTGAATAAAGCGGGATTCATTTTCACTGAGCATCTTGCGCAGTTGATTCAACTGCCGGCGTCTCCAGCTCAGTTCCACAGTGGCACCACTACGGAAATAAGCCCTAAGGCCAGCAACCAAAGCCGCGGTATTGCCACCACTTGCCACACTGAGATCTGACAGCATTTGTGCTTCCAGTAATGAAACCTTCAACCCCTGCATCCTCCACTAAGTATATGTCGCCCGCAGCCAGGCAAAGAACCTGGATTTTGTAGCGGGCGCAATCTTCTTGGATACTGGTGTTAAGTCAAGTAACTGTTAGCAAATAAATCCCACTTTATAATTTTTTGTGGAACTTTGATCCCAATGGGTGCGAGTGTTCACACTTAGAAAAACAAGACAGTAAGTGCCAGTGCGGTAATCCACAGCAGTAGGGACCTGGATAGTAACGCCTGCAAACCTTCGATCTCCGCACCACTCTGGCGCTGGATATGGGAGAGATCTGCAGAGGCACTGCACTCACTGGCATCAATCCCCCCCAGGGCCCCCTCCAAATAGGACTCGAGAACCTGATCAGTATCCCGTTCCCGGCACATCAGGCACTGCCTCCAGGCCCTGTAACAGCCGGCAAAGTTACCGACAATGGCGAAACTTAGCCCCATCAACCTTACTGGCACCCACTCCAGTAACCACAGCCAGCGCGCGGCCAGAGCCTCTCGTTCGGTTCCCCGAGCACGCTCCGCGTAAAGAGCGCTCAGGCGAAACAGCAGCGCCCCCGGAATACCCAGCAGGATAAACCAAAACAAAACGGCAAAAAGTCGCTCGAAGGCGGAATAGGCCGCTCCGCGAAATACCTGCTCATGCAAACGTCCGCCCTCGGCGGCACTCTCGTGAATTTCCCGCAACAGGGGGCGTGCCGCTTCGGCGGCCCCGTTAAAATCACCCCGATACCAGTTGCGCAGATAAGCACTCAAAGTCTCATTAAAATTTCCACGTCCCAGGCAATAGAGCAGTAGAGGGACCCCTAGCAAAAGCCCCCCCAAAGCCCCAGCGGAAGATTGGGCAAAAGCCATTGCCAGCGCCGCCACCAGTACCGGCGGCAGGACGCTAAATCCGATTAGCAAGCCTTCTTTTCCCTGTAGCGGGGAAAGCCCCTCAATGTGGGTACTCCAGCGATCGAACCAGTGATCGCGATGTAAAGGCGCGCCCGATCCCCAAATTTGTACCAAACCCAAGGTCAATAAAATAATCAGCAAGGTCATAACGTTGCCGTGATAGTGCGTAAAGAAATTCAGTTACCGGCACAAAAGTGCCGAGATTCGATTGTAAGACTCTTTAATTAATAAATATGTGCCAATAATACCGCTCACAATTACTCGGCGCCTTTTTTTACGTCCCCCAGATAGCGCTGCCAGTCAAAGCCTGGGCCCGGATCTAATTTGCGCCCAGGAGCTATATCAGAATGCCCGGTAATTTTATCGACCCCTATCCCCGGATAAGCCTGCATTATCGCTCGGGTAACTTCTGCCAGCGCCAGATACTGAGCATCGGTATAAATATCCGTATCCAGGCCCTCCAGCTCAATACCAATGGAAAAATCATTGCAGTTGCTGCGCCCCCTAAACTCCGACTTGCCCGCGTGCCAGGCTCGCCGGTCCAAAGGCACATATTGAGTGACGATGCCGTCGCGATTGATAAGCAAGTGGGCAGAAACTTGTAAAGCGGCAATTTCCGTGAAGTAAGGGTGGGCATCAATGTCCAACTGCCCAAGGAAAAACGTATCAATATAAGGGCCACCGTACTGACCTGGGGGCAGGCTTATGCTGTGAATCACCAGTAGGTCTACAGGGCAGTTATCCGGCCGGCTGTTGCAGTGTGGGCTGGGAACACGACGCGCCCCTGATAACCAGCCGGAATCCACTTGATATTTCAATCTGCGATCTCCGCTCCAAAAAACTACCAACCCGAGTAGCCCGGGATTTCAGCAGTAACCATTTTATGGAAGCGTTGATCGATATGCCAATCCGTTTGGAACTGTCTGACGACAGAAGTGGAAACCCGGTCTAGACTGCCGGGCATATGAAATTGCCTTTTTATTCCCTAACGCTGTTCACTGCGCTTTTTACGTACATTACCGATTACTGACTGCAAGGCGCGCTCGAACAGCATGCCGTCATCTAGGGGTAACAACTGTGCTGAGCGCAGGGCATGGGCCAGTTCCAGGCGGGCAAATTCCGCTACTTTGGCACCATTGCGATTTACAAAAATAAACTGGTCGATATCCCGGATCACCGCCGCCAAACGGCAGCGGAACTGTTCCTCTTCGGATCGCTTCAGCTCGAACCAGCTACCCTGAGCCAGGCGGAAGGTCATCTGCCAGTGGGGATCGTCTTCATCGAGTTGTGCCAGTCCCTGCTGCTCCTCAGTAACCGGGGCGACTTCAGCTTGGGCCACCGCCTGCTCTATCTCCTCCATAGGCGGCAGAGCAACTTCCTCTTTGGCTTCGGCACTATCAACCGCTACCCGATCCTCAGCCAAGGCCACTTCAGCTTCTGGCGATTCTGCAACTGCTTCAATCTTGGCTGTTTCAGCCGGTGTTTCCGCCACCACTTCTACGGCAGTAGCCGCTTGGACTTCCCTGGCTACCTGCTCTTTGACTAAGCGCTCGCGCTCCTCTGTTAAGCGTTGTGCCAAGGCGAAGCGCTCGCGATAAATTTCCTTAAGGCCAGCAAACAGATTACGGGCCTCAAAGGCATTGTAGGAAAGCGCCTCGATACCTTCCCTCAGGCGCTCCTGCAAAGTTGGCAGAAGGCTCAAAAGCTGCTTGCGTGCTTCCGGCATCGGCGCCTGCACACTCCAGACCAGGTCTCGAGCGGTGCGCACATCGCGACTCCAGGCCTCACTGTCAGTACCCTCTTTAACGCAGGTGAGGAATAAAACGTTATTCCAAACCTTATTGAGCCAGTCCTGCACAACCGGCGGCAGATCGCGCTCCGCCACCAACGCATCCATAACAGCAGCAACGCGCGCTCGTGCGGCCTGGGTTTTTGCACGGCCATCGGCCTCATCCACCACTCGGCGTTCTAGCATCTCGGCGCGTTTGCGCTCACGGGCTATAAATTCACGCAGGGACTCCAACAAGGATGAAAAGATATGAATATCCTGATCAAACTCATTCAGGGCGCGCTCAACAATCTGGGAGATTTCCCGGTAAAGAGGGTCGGACTCATAGTTTTCCGGAGCCTGCCAACCCGTGGCTGCATCGGCGAGTTCGTTGAGCAGCTTACGTGCGGGGTGCCCCCCTTTACTAAAGAATGATTTATCGGCGATAGCCACCTTTAGCAAGGGCAGCTGTAAACGACCCAACAAGGATTTAATGGGCGTTGCCAGGCTGCGATCTTCCAGGATAAAGGAGAACAGCATCTCCACCAGCTTGATAACATCACTGTCCACTTTCGCCAGCGATGCCGCTTGGTTTGCCTCTACCAAACGCTGCTGTAATAGCTCACCCACATTGAGCAATTGGGCCGTACCACCGCCCTGGTAATGAGCTCCGCTCTGTAAGGCGCCCAGGTGGCTGAGCAGATCTCCCGCCGGCATGGGGGTCATACCAGCTGTAGCAGGTACTAGGCCCGGAGCAAAGTGGCCGCTAACTGGAACGCCTGAAGCAACCGGCCCCTGCCCCTCAGCCGCAGCATGGCCAGTACCCACTGTAGTCTGGGCATCACCTGACACCGGCGTAGAATGTGCAGGCCGTTGGCGCGCCGCACGCTGTTGCTCCCTCAGAGAAGGCAATACTCCCTGCTCCACCAACAACTGGTTACAAAAATCATAAAACCCCCGCAGCTGTTGCATAACAAGCTGCTCAAACTTTTTCAGCAGGGTGAGGCGGGCGCGAATATGTAGATCGAGGGGCTGGATTGCCTCCACAAAGGCGTCGCAAATAACATCGGGCCCCAAGGGGTTGTTCTTGTCGTAAATCTTAACCGAATAAAGGGTATCCAGGCGCAGACACAATTCCGTTAAAGGTTCTGCAAAATCGCGTTTTGCAGAAGCCACCATGGTATCTGCAGCCACCAACTGCTCTAGATCATCGTTGTGGACCAGTGACAGGTTATCTGGAGCAAAGCTGGGTGTGTCCTGAGCCTCCTGGCGAATCTGAAAAGCCTGTTGGACATTGCCGATGAAGTTTTCTGCAATATTGCGGCGCTCAACCCGCAACAGGCGCAAGGCTTGGAACAATCCATCTTGCTCTTCCTGGCCATGGGCACGCTCGGCCATGGCAAAAAGTGAGTCATCCACTTTGCCAAACAGTGACTTGACCCGCTCGAATAACTCGGCGCAAGCCTTCTCCTTCAACATTGCAACGGCCGATGGAAGCACCATGGCTTTACCTGCAAGCACCGTAGATCGCTCTGCGCTTTTCTCTGAAAGGGAAACTACCTTGCTGGATTCACTCATTTCCAAGAGGTCCTTCAAATACCATCCGGCTATTACGTATTTGCTGGCTTAAATCTTGTTGGCCGCACAAGTCGCGGTAAATAACCAAGCCTTACTTTTTACCCACACCACTTCTATCAATCAGTGGAAACAGGTTGGGATGCACACCGCCACCACTAATTGAAATTAATCGACATTTTGCTTGAAAAAAACCAATAACCTCTTGATTTTGCTCAGATTTCAAGCTTTTTAATGCAGGTAAATTGAATAGTGAAGACAGGGATAACGTGCGCCTACGCCGATACCCATCCGCCTTGGATTTTACCCATGATAACTGCCCTATTGACACAGTTTCGCGACACATTTGAGACACTTGTCACAGCGAAATGTTGGGGCAGCTGCTATCGGGAAAAATACATGCAAGGAGTGGCATGGACCCCCAGGCAATCCAAATCCCATGGGTTTTGGTAAACTGCCCGCGCGTTTATTTCGAGGTTTGCCAATGCACCCTAAAGACTCCACCATCCCAAACATCATGACCGACCTGCAAAGGGCTGTGCGAACGGCACTGGAGGAGGATATTGGCGATGGCGATATCACCGCCCAGCTGATCCCCGCTGATCGCAGTGCCCGCGCCCGCGTGATCACCCGCGAGGACTGCACCCTGAGCGGGCGCGCCTGGGTTGAGGAGATCTTTCGACAACTAGATCCCGACCTGCAATTAACCTGGCATTTTACCGATGGCGATAGAGTTTCCGCCAATAGCGTGATTTTTGAACTCGAGGGCAATGCCCGCACAATCCTCACCGGCGAGCGCACCGCACTTAACTTTCTGCAGACCCTGTCCGGCACAGCAACCACTGCCGCAGAGTTCGCCGCACGCGCCACCGGTACCGAGGTAAAAATCCTCGATACCCGCAAAACCATCCCCGGCCTGCGCAGCGCGCAAAAATATGCCGTACTGTGCGGCGGCTGCCACAATCACCGCATCGGCCTCTACGACGCTTTTCTTATCAAGGAAAATCATATCGCCGCTGCCGGTGGTATCGACAAGGCCGTAGCCCAGGCGAGAACGATCAAACCGGAGGCACTGGTAGAGGTTGAGGTGGAAACTCTCGAAGAACTCCAGCAAGCGCTAGATAGCGGTGCAGATGTAATAATGCTCGATGAATTCAACGATGCGGACACCCGCAGTGCTTTGGATATGGCCAAGGGGCGCGCGAGAATTGAAATTTCTGGCAGTGTAGATCGGGAGCGAATCGCACAGCTGGCGGAACTGGAGGTCGACTACATATCCTCTGGCAGTTTGACCAAGCACCTGCGTGCGGTCGACCTATCGCTGCGTATCGAATTTTAGATTTGAAGGGGCACAGTGCTGCTACTGCCGTGCCCCACAAGCCCGCCAACAACAATCAGTGATGATGGTGGTGGCTTTCTTCCTGTGGCTTCTCCTCAACAGATTCCACGGCATTCATAGTACCGTGATTACTGTGATCTCCGTGCCCCCCATGGCCGAGAGCACCCCACAATGTCCAAAAGCCAAACAGCATAATCGCAGCGGCAAACCCCAGACGCACCCCTGGCTTCTGCACGAAATTACGCACCTGTACGGCGGCGGCGCCAGTGGCCAACATGGCTGGCAAGGTGCCCAGACCGAAAGCAAGCATCGCCAACGCCGAGCGTTCCGCACTGCCCTGGGCCAAAGCAAAAGTCAGGGCGCTGTAGACTAAACCGCAGGGCAACCAACCCCACAGAGAACCCAGTGCAATAGCCTGTCCCGCGGAACGCACCGGCAACAACTTAGCGGAAAGCGGCTGAACATAGCGCCAGAGATAGCTACCGCCCTTCTCCAACCACACCAGGCCGCGCCAGATGCCCGCTACATAGAGCGCCATCACAATCAACATTATTCCTGCAGCAAACCGCAAGGGTGTCAGTGCCGGAATAACGGCAGCCCCCAGGGCACCGGCCAGGCCACCCATCAATGTGTAACTGGCAACGCGCCCCAACTGGTAGGAACCCAGTTGCACCCAGGCGGTCTGCCTACCTGGCACCGCCATGCCCAGCGCGCCAGAAATCCCTCCACACATACCAATACAGTGACTACTGCCGAGAAAACCGATGGCGAGCGCAGCCGCCAAAAATCCCCAATCCCCCACGAACTACTACTCCTTTTCCTCAGTCTTTGTGGATGATGCCTGCAGATCATCTTCAAACAAGATTCGTCGTCCCTCCGTCTCCAGATCGTCATATTGGCCGTTATTTACGGCCCAGAAGAAGACTTTTATGGCGAGAGCAACAAATACCACCGCAATAGGAATCAGGAAATAGAGACTATCCACGCTTCACTCCTCTGTATTAATCCGCCAATCTGGGGCGAATATTGGGCTCTACACGGGTGGTGTCCTCTGTAGAAGGTGCGGCTCGAGACAAGCGCAGTGCATTGATGACCACAACCAGAGAGCTCAGAGACATACCAATAGCGGCAGCCCATGGAGGCACCAGGCCGCACACCGCCAGGGGCAGTGCTATGACGTTATACCCCAGGGCCCAGGCCAGATTTTGACGTACGACCCGGCGACACTTACGCGCCAGGGCGACAGACTGCGCCAACACCCGCAGGTCCCCGTTGAGCAGAATCGCATCCGCGCGGGATTGGGCCAGGTCAGCGGCAGACATCATCGCCACCGACGCGTCAGCACCTGACAATACCGGCACATCATTGAGTCCATCACCCACCATCAGGACTTTCTCCCCCGCGTCCTGCCGCTGCTTCATATGGGAGAGCTTGTCTTCGGGCGATGCGCCAGCGCGGAAACCTTCAATGCCCGCCTGGGCAGCCAACCGTTTCACTTCAGCGGATTGGTCGCCGCTCAACAATTCAACTGACAGGCCCATTTGGCCCAGCTGCTCAACCGCCTGTACGGCGGAGTCCCGCAATTTATCGCCAAGCGCGATCCAGGCGATAGCGCCAATATCATCGGCCAGCAACAGCCACTGCCCCTCTCCCTGTGGAGCCGCAATAGATTGCGTGATGGCAAAATCAGCACGGCCCAGGCGGTAGCGGTTGCCCTCTATCTGCCCCTCCAGGCCGCAGCCTGTATGTACCTTGAGCTGGCTTGCAGTCAGGTTGCCACGCCAGGCACGAAATGCCCGCGCCAGTGGATGGTGAGTTTGGGACTCGAGTGCTGCAGCCACATCTTTGACTTTCTGTTCGCTCCAACCATCACGCAGTAAATCAATACGCAGGATACGCGGCTCACCACGGGTCAAGGTACCGGTTTTATCGAACACCACGCGGCTGATACGGGGCAAGGTCTCTAAAAGACTGCCACCAGCAACCAACAAGCCCAGCTCCTGCAGACGCAGAGTTGCTGAGGCCAATGCTGCAGGTGTCGCCAAAGACAAAGCACAGGGGCAGGTCACCACCAACACGGACAAGGCCACCCAAAATGCCCTACTCGGGTCCAGTTGCCACCAGACCGCGAAAGCACTCAGGGCTGCAACCAGTACAACTCCGACAAAAATGCCGGCAACCCGATCCGCCAGGGCTACCTGAGCTGGTTTCTCCAGCTGGGCGCGCTCCACAAGACGCTCAATCGCCGACAAGCGCGTGGATTTTCCGGCGGCGGTGACACGCACGGTAAGACTGGAATCGCCGTTGACGCTGCCTGCATACACAGGACTGCCCACGGTCTTTTGCTGTAGCGCAGATTCACCACTGAGTAGCGATTCATCTACGCCACTTTCACCTTCGAGTACCTCACCATCAGCGGGAATCGTGTCGCCGGGGCGCAGTAAAATCCGGTCGCCAGCCGCCAGGGCTGCTACGGGGACGTGGGTAATCTCAGTGCCGTCATACCTTGCCGCGGTCATGGGTAACAGCTGCGCGAGCCCACCGCTGGCTAGCCCCGCTCGGTGGCGCGCGCGCATCTCAACAGTGCGCCCCAACAGCAAAAAGAAGGTAAACATGGAGATGGATTCAAAATATACCTCGCCGGTACCGAATACGGTGGCATAGAAACTGGCCCCATAGGCCAGGCCAATAGCGAGGGAAACCGGCACATCCATACTCAAGTGGCGCGTGCGCAGACTGCGCAGGGCCGCGCTAAAGAAAGGCCGCGCGGCATAGAACACTACAGGAGTGGCTACCAGCAGAGAGACCCAGCGGAAGTAACGTTCGAACTCACCCACATCACCGCTGCCGGCACCAAAATAGAGGGCGATGGCGAACATCATCACCTGCATGGTACCGAGACCAGCGACCCCAAGGCGGCGCAGGGCAGCGCGATGCTCACTCTGAATTACACTTTCGCGGTTGGCGGCAGTCGCCGGCGCAGGGCGATAGCCGATCTGCTCCAGGGCCTCAAACAGGGCGCTGGGTTGAATCTGCTCAGGATCGAAAACAATTTGCGCGCGCTGGGTACTGGCGTTGACCGAGACTTTCTCGATACCGGCCAATTGCCCCAGATGTTTTTCTATCAACCAGACACAGGCGGCACAAGTAATACCACCGATCAGCAGCGCCGCCATTTGGCGTCCGCCGTCCCAGTCGTGCACAAACTGCTGCTGCACTTCGGGAAGATCATAAGCACTCCAGCGATCCTGTGGCTGGTTCTGCTCCGGGCGATCACTTTGTTTTTCCCGATAACGGTAAAAACCGTCCAATCCCCCGGAGACAATTGCACTCGCCACGGCCTCACATCCCGGGCAGCACATGCTGCGCGGGACACCTTCGATCACAACTGAGTGATTACTGCCAGCGGGAACCGGTAGCCCACAGTGATAACAGGGTGACTTCATTGACTGCCGGGGTTCATAGGCGCCGCGTTGCCCAGATCGAAGTTGATCTCGCCTTTCAAACGCCACTCGGCTTGCTGGTGTGCACTTGGGTCAAGTTCAGGCATCAGCCGCAGGTACCAGCGGCTTTTTAAGGCGCCCGGTACTTCACCGGAATAGCGCCCCACAGAGAGCTGTGACAACTCAATATGCTGGTCCAGATCCTCTTCCATCGGGTGGCTCAGAGTGAGCAGCAGTTTTTCCGGGTAGTCGGTATTGCCATTCAATTCGACAGTAACGCCACCTTCAGTGCGCTGGAACTGCACCAAGGCCGCCAGCCCCAGAGCTTTGGCACGTTGGTCTTGCTCCGCGGAAAAATGGTACATGCGGCTGTCTTTGTAGTAGGTATCGCTGACCTGATCATCAGCAAAACGCACGGCAATGGAGACCGTAATAGAGGAGACTACAACCACCGTAATCAACGGTGCCAAGACCATCCAGGCCCAGAATTCCCGATACCAGGGTTTCGACGTTGGTTCATTCATCGCGTTACCAAAATTACCGTTTTGTGCAGAAAAGCAGAGCCCGCCTGAGCGGGCCCGTACTTTGCAACGGGAACGGCTTCCCGTCTACTGCTTGGGACCAATAAATACCGCTCGATGCTTATTGACCAGCTCCGGGTCATCGACAGCCTGCACCACGATATCAATATCGTGCTTGGTGTCCTTCAGCTGGGTCTCGGGCACACTCACCCGAATCGGTACCGGGTAGATCTCCCCGGCCTTCAGGTAAATATTGCGCGGTTTGCGCACCGAATAGTCATAATTCGGATTGCCCTCAACACGGATCGTGAACTCATGAGCTGCCTGATCCATATTGCTGATCTTCACGGTATACACATTCTGCACCAACCCTTGTGAAACCCGATACATACGGGCACCGCGGTCACGGGTGACTTCTGCCTCGATAGGACTGCGAGTTGCCACCTGATGCGAAAACAATCCTATCATGGCCAGCAAAACGACTGCGTAGCCAAACAGTCGCGGACGTAAAAAGTTCGTCTTGCCAGTCTGTAGTTCGTCTTCAGAGGTGAAGCGAATTAAGCCCTGCTCATAGCCCATCTTATCCATGACGCTGTTACAAGCATCGACACAGAGACCGCAGTTGATACACTCAAACTGCAAGCCATCGCGAATGTCGATATCCACCGGGCAAACCTGCACACACCAATAGCAATCGATACAGTCACCCATACCTTCGGCTTTGTAGTCCACGTTCTTTTTGCGCGGCCCGCGAGTCTCACCACGCTTGGCATCGTAGTAAACCGCAAGGGTATCCTCGTCGTACATCACCGACTGGAAGCGTGCGTAGGGGCACATGTATTTACATACCTGTTCCCGCAAGAAGCCCGCGTTCATGTAAGTGGCAAAGGTAAAGAAAGCTACCCAGAAGACACCTTGCGGATGAGCTTGGAAGGTGGCGAGGTCTACAACCAACTCACGAATGCCATAGAAGTAGCCAACGAAAGCCAAGGCTGTAGCCAGAGAAATCAACAGCCATAAAGCGTGCGTGCCGCCCTTGCGCAGAACCTTTTCCGCGTTCCATGGGGCCTTATCCAGCTTCATGCGCTTGTTGCGATCACCCTCGCAGATACGCTCTGCCCACATAAACATCATGGTCCATACGGTCTGAGGGCAAGTGAAGCCACACCAGACCCGCCCCATCCAGGTTGTAACAGCAAACAGGGCGAAGGCGGCAATAATCAGCAGCCAAGCTAATAGGAAGCCGTCCTGGGGGCCAAAGGTTGTCCAGAAAATATGGAATTGTCGGGTGGGGAGATCAAAAAAGACTGACTGGCGCCCGTCGATATTGATCCAGGGAAGAAAGAAGAAAGCCAGCAACAACGGCAGGCCGGTATATTTGCGGATACGGGTGAAAACACCCTTGATATGTCGGATATAAATTTTATCGTCCGACTCATACAGCATGCGATAGCGAACCTCGCCATCACCTTCCTGTTCCTCACGGGTTGGAATTAAATCACTCACACAAACCTCACTCTCGCACGGACACATCTTGTACGCGGGCCAGGTAGCCACTTATTTTGAGGCTTTTTTCTCCGTCCCTGCAGCGCCCGGAGTCCCTTGAAAAAACAAGGCCCAGCAAATGCCGGGCCTCAATAGTAAATTACTGCTGTTCTTCGTCCTGCTGGGACAGGCTGTAGACATAGGCCGCTACCAGGCGGATTTTGTCTTCACGCAGTTTATCTCTCTGCGCGGGCATCATATTGGATCGCCCACTGCGAATGGTGTGCTGGATCTGCTCCCGGCTGCTGCCGTAGAGCCACAGATCGTCGGTCAGGTTGGGAGCACCCAGGGCTTGATTACCCTTGGCGTCCATTCCGTGACAGGCCATACATACAGTGTTAAACACCTTCTGGCCTTCAGCAGCCATCGCCTTGTCGTGGTTTAGGCCATTGAGAGAGAGCACATACTCGGTGGCATTACGCACACCCTCTTCACCAATAATCGGACCTTGTGGAGGCATCATACCCTGACGCCCATTGTATAGGGTCTCAAGGATTTTCTCCGGGGTACCACCATACAGCCAGGCGTTATCGGTCAGGTTGGGGAAGCCAAAGTTACCGCCGGCATCGGCACCGTGACACACCGCACAGTTGTTAGCGAAGATTCGAGAACCCATTTTTAGGGCTTCCGGGCTCTGCGCAATCTGCTCAATAGGCATATCGAGGTATTTGCCAAACTGCTCGTCGAACTTTTCCTGGGCCTTAGCCTGGGAAGCTTCCAACGCGCCGACAGATGACCAACCACCAAGGCCTTTGAAGTTACCCAGGCCTGGGTAGATCACCAGGTAAACTGCTGAGAACACCAGTGTGGCGATAAACAGCAAGAACCACCACTTGGGCAGAGGATTGTCGTACTCCTCAATACCGTCGTAGACGTGGCCGGTTGTTTTGTTTTCCGGTTCAGCCTGGTCGTCCACCGCAACCTTTCGGTTGGCGAACAACACCCAGGTAATCAACGCCAGATTGGCGAGGGTGAGTACAATTACCCACACACTCCAGAATGTACTCATTACTTATCCTGCCCCTGTTTTCGTTCAGTCCCGGGCTTTTGCCCGGATTTGGATTCGTCCTTCTGAGCAGCCGACGAATCATCCTTATCGGCTTGCTGCTCATCATCGGCAAATGGCAAATTGGCATCTTCTTCGAAGCGCTTCTTGCGCTTCGGAGAGAAAGCCCACCAGCAAATAGCCAGAAAGGCCAGTGATCCCAGAACCAGTCCGATTTCCCGCAAAGTTTCGATAGTCACGAGTTTCCTTCCTCGCTATTAGCGTTTTTGGGTAACCAGGGTACCCAGCTGTTGCAAGTAAGCGACCAGCGCATCAATTTCCTTCACCTTGCCACCTTTGAAAGGCTCGGCGGCATTGGCGATATCCTCATCGGTGTAGGGCACACCGACCAGGCGCAGCGCTTCCATCTTACGCGCGGTGTAATTACCAGTAACCACATTGTCGAACAACCAGGGGTAGGCCGGCATAATGGATTCAGGCACTACACTGCGTGGGTTGTACAGGTGAGCACGCTGCCATTCATCGGAATAGCGGCCGCCCACACGGGCCAGGTCAGGACCAGTACGCTTGGAGCCCCACAGGAAGGGGTGCTCGTACACGGATTCCTGTGCCATGGAATAGTGGCCGTAACGCTCCACCTCGGCGCGCAGTGGGCGCACCATCTGGGTGTGGCATACGTGACAGCCTTCGCGAATATAGATATCCCGGCCTTCCAACTGCAGTGCGGTCAGCGGCTTCTGACCCGGCAGCGGAGTGTAATTTGCCTTGGTAAAGAACTGCGGGACAATCTCTACCAGAGCACCAAAGCTGATGGCGATAATGGTGAAAAAGATCATCCAGCCGATATTTTTTTCTACGATGTCATGATTCTTCACGATCTAAACTCCTATGCCGCAGGCACTGCACGAACGGTGTTATCGGCTTCGGCATCGTTTACTTTCTCAGTAATCGTGCGGTAGACGTTGTAAGCCATCAGCAGCATACCGACCAGGAACATGGCACCGCCCAACCAGCGCACCACATAGCCCGGGTGGCTCGCAACAACACTTTCCACGAAGCTGTAAGTCAGGGTGCCGTCGGCGTTGAAGGCGCGCCACATCAAGCCCTGGGTAATACCGTTAACCCACATAGCGGCGATGTACAGAACCGTACCCACAGTGGCCAGCCAGAAGTGCGCGTTGATCAGCTTGGTGCTGTACATTTCGCGACGCTTCCACAGAACCGGAACCAGGTGGTACAGAGCACCAATAGAGATCATCGCAACCCAGCCCAATGCGCCGGAGTGTACGTGGCCCACAGTCCAGTCGGTGTTGTGAGACAGAGCGTTCACAGTCTTGATGGACATCATCGGGCCTTCGAAGGTGGACATACCGTAGAAGGACAGGGATACCACCAGGAAGCGCAGGGTAGGATCGGTGCGCAGCTTATGCCAAGCGCCAGACAGGGTCATGATGCCGTTGATCATACCGCCCCAGGAAGGCGCCAACAGGATCAGGGACATTACCATCGCCAGGCTCTGCGCCCAGTCGGGCAGCGCTGAGTAGTGCAGGTGGTGACCACCGGCCCATACGTACAGGGAGATCAGTGCCCAGAAGTGCACGATAGACAGCTGGTAGGAGTAAACCGGACGACCAGCTTGCTTAGGTACGAAGTAGTACATGATGCCGAGGAAGGCCGCAGTCAGGAAGAAGCCTACCGCGTTGTGGCCGTACCACCACTGGATCATCGCATCCTTGGTACCGGAGTAGATGGAGTAAGACTTGAACGGAGCAACCGGAATTTCCAAATTATTAATAATGTGGAGTACGGCAATGGTGATGATGTAAGCACCGAAGAACCAGTTGGCAACGTAGATGTGGGAAGTCTTGCGCTTCATGATGGTGCCGAAGAACACCAGCGCATAAGCCACCCAAACTACGGCGATCAGGATATCGATCGGCCATTCCAGTTCAGCGTATTCCTTGGTGGAGGTGAAGCCCATCGGCAGGGTAATAGCCGCTGCCACGATAACGACCTGCCATCCCCAGAAGGTGAAGGGAATCAGCCAGCCGCCCCAAAGGCGAACCTGACAGGTGCGCTGCACCACATAGTAGGAGGTGGCAAACAGAACACTACCACCGAATGCGAAGATAACCGCATTGGTGTGCAGTGGCCTCAATCGCCCAAAGTGCGAGAAGGGCTGCCAGAAATCGTTCAGCTCGGGCCAGGCCAGCTGAGCCGCGATCAATACGCCCATGCCCATACCAAAGATGCCCCAGACCACGGACATGATGGTGAACTGGCGCACGATATTGTAGTCATAGTCCGGCACAGGGCCGGTCTTTGCCACCGTTGTCGTCATGTTTTTACTTCCGTTGCTTTTAAAATTCGGTTCCACTGAGCGGGCCTGGCCCACCACTGGGTCTGCAGCAGTCATGTATGAACCCGCTTATAACGTCGAAGGCATACACATAACTGTCACTGTTGGCCAGAAAAGGATTTAAGCGCATCCATTTCCAGCCTTGACTGATCTAAATCAACTAAGCCGACTAAATCAATTTTCTTCCTTTACCGGCGGCGATGCGCAGGCGCAGGGCATTGAGCTTGATAAAGCCCTCTGCATCTTTTTGGTTGTAGGCCCCGGCATCATCCTCGAAGGTTGCGATACGCTCATCGAAGAGGCTATCTACAGAGCGGCGGCCTACTGCACTGACACTACCCTTGTAGAGTTTCAGGCGTACTTCACCATTCACCACTTCCTGGGATTCATCGATAGCGGCCTGCAACATGCGGCGCTCAGGCGACCACCAGTAACCGTTGTACACAAGATCCGCGTAGCGCGGCATCAAGGAATCTTTCATATGCGCCACTTCACGATCCAGCGTAATGGACTCGATAGCGCGGTGCGCCTTCATCAAAATTGTTCCACCGGGAGTTTCGTAACAACCGCGGGATTTCATACCCACATAGCGGTTTTCCACAATATCCAGGCGGCCAATGCCGTTAGCTCCACCCAACTTATTCAGTTTTTCCAGCAGGGTGGCCGGGCTCAAACGCTCACCGTCGATTGAGACTGGATCACCTTTCTCAAAGCCGATGGTGATGTAAGTCGGCTCTTCTGGTGCGGCCTCCGGGCTCACACTCCAGCGCCACATGTCTTCCTCGGCTTCCGCCCAGGGGTCTTCGAGGATGCCGCCCTCGTAGGAAATATGCAGCAGGTTGGCATCCATCGAGTAAGGGGATTTTTTCTTCGTAGAAGAGAAATCCACTGGAATCTTGTGCTGTTCGCAGTATTGCATCAGCTTTTCGCGGGAATTTAAGTCCCATTCGCGCCAGGGCGCGATTACCTGAATACCCGGCTTCAGTGCGTAGGCACCCAGCTCAAAGCGCACCTGGTCGTTGCCTTTACCGGTGGCACCATGGGAAATAGCATCGGCACCGGTCTCGTTGGCAATTTCAATCAAGCGCTTGGCGATCAGCGGACGCGCGATAGAGGTGCCCAGCAGATACTCGCCCTCGTAAATCGCATTGGCACGGAACATCGGGAAAACGAAGTCCCGCACATATTCCTCGCGCAGATCGTCGATATAAATCTCTTTCACACCGAGCGCCTCGGCCTTGGCCCGCGCCGGTTCAACTTCCTCACCCTGGCCAATATCCGCCGTGAACGTCACTACTTCACAGCCGTAAGTATCCTGCAGCCATCGCACAATCACTGAAGTATCCAGTCCGCCGGAATATGCCAGTACTACCTTCTCGATTTTGCTCATTGCTGTCCTCTGCTGCTGGATTTTTGCCGCCACGATCAAAGTGCGGCGATTGGAATCACCTATCTGTGAAGTTTGTTTCGTTCTGGGGGAGGTTATTCTTGGAGGTATGCCCAGGCTCGGTATTTATGGGCACAATTAATACCCACACACTTTATCGGGGCGCGATTGTAGCGCCTCTGCTCGCAATCGACTAGCGCCAAGGTGAGAGTCTATACAATTGATTAACTTTTAACCGGGCCGCGCATCGCATTTTGACCCTGCATCGGGTAGCATGCGCGCCGCACAGAGACACTTCTACAGCAATTGATATCCTGGAGTACCATGACGGAGCAAATCACTCTACGCGCCCCCGACGACTGGCATATTCACCTGCGTGACGGTACTGCCCTGAAACGCACCGTTGGCGATGCCGCCCGACAATTCCACCGCGCAATTGTGATGCCAAACCTGGTACCGCCCGTCACCACCGGTGAAGGCGCAGCCGCATATCGCGAGCGCATTATCGCGCATATCCCAGCCGGCCGAACTTTTGAACCGCTGATGGTGATTTACCTCACCGACAAGACCGATGCCGAAGTGATTCGCCAGGCCCACACCAGCGGCGTAATAGCAGCAAAACTCTACCCGGCTGGTGCCACCACCAACTCCGACTCCGGCGTAACTGACATCGCCAATATTTACCCGGCTTTGGAAGAAATGCAGTCCTGCGGCATGAAGCTGTTGGTACACGGTGAGGTCACCACCAGCGATATCGATATTTTCGACCGCGAGCAGGTATTTATCGAGAAGACCCTAGCGCGCCTGGTAGAAGATTTCCCCACTCTGAAAGTGGTTTTTGAGCACATCACTACCGCCAATGCCGCTGAGTTTGTGCAAAATGCCCGCGAAGGCGTTGCCGCGACGATTACCGCGCACCACCTACTCTACAACCGCAACCATATGCTGGTTGGCGGTATTCGCCCGCATTTTTACTGCCTGCCAATTCTCAAACGCGGCGATCATCAGTCCGCACTGATTGAAGCCGCCACCAGTGGCAGCCCGAAATTTTTCCTCGGCACCGACTCGGCCCCCCACGCGCACCACAAGAAGGAGCACGAGTGCGGCTGTGCCGGCTGCTACACCGCTTACTCCGCTATCGAACTGTACGCCGAAGCCTTTGAGCGTGCCGGCAAGCTGGATAAGCTCGAAGGCTTCGCCAGTAATTTCGGCCCGGATTTCTACGGCCTGCCGCGCAATCAGGACACCATCACTCTGGTGAAGCAGCCCTGGGCACTTCCCGAAGCGCTGGATATGGGCGGCGAAAAGCTGATCCCCCTGGCCGCCGGGGAAACCCTGAACTGGAAGCTCGTATAATTCCAGTTCAAACCCTCGCGGGCCCAAGCCCGCGAATCCCCTACCCCGCCGGATTTACCCCGGCACAACTGAGATTTACAAGGACCCAAAGTGACCCCGGCCGAAGAACCCACAGGACCAAAGAGCTCCCTTGCCCAGCGATTTCGCGGCTTCCTGCCGGTTGTGATCGATCTGGAAACCGGCGGCTTTAATGCGCGCACCGATGCCCTGCTGGAAATTTCGGCGGTAATCCTGGATATGGATGAAGAGGGGAAACTTTTTCCGCTGGAAACCCACAGCTTTCACCTGGAACCATTCGATGGCGCCAATGTGGAGCAATCGGCGCTCGACTTTATCGGCATCGATCTGGAATCCCCCGAGCGCGAGGCCTGGCCCGAGGAAATCGCCCTGCCGGAAATGTTCCGCAAGATCCGCAGTGCCGTGAAGAAACACAGCTGCACCCGCGCCATTATGGTTGCCCACAACGCCCACTTCGACCTGGGCTTTGTGAATGCCGCGGTTGAACGGACCGGGATCAAGCGCAATCCCTTCCACCCCTTCTCCTGCTTTGACACCGCTACCCTCGCCGGGCTCGCCTACGGCCAAACCGTGTTGGCGAAAGCCTGCCAGGTAGCCGGTATTGAGTTCGACAATAGCTGCGCCCACTCCGCCGAATACGACGCGGAAAAAACCGCAACCCTGTTCTGCGGTATCGTCAATAAATGGCGGGAACTGGGTGGCTGGCCAGTGGCCAATACCGAACTCCTGGAGCAGGAGACCGAATAATTCTCTGCGAGCCTCTTACTTAGGTGAGCTCCAGGTGGAGCTGGAGAGGCGATCTTCGCTCTCGCGATTCTTAATCACTTATTGTGTGAGGTAATGGTGGCGTACAAACCGAGTAAGCCGGAGGTTGTTGCGAAAGCAGTAATATATTGTGTACTCGCCACAGGCTTCGTCTTTGGTTTAATGATTCCTTTTGTATTTTTGGGGGGCGCTGGAGGCTCTAGCTCTGCTCACATACGTGGGGATTGGATGTTTTCACTGCTGGATTCTCCATATTTCTACGTAGCTTTATCCATCTGCTGGCTTATAGGAATCTACTCCGCCATTAAAGGTGTACCTAAGTGGGTGGCATTTTCAATGAAGATGCTGGTAGCGATTGCAATTCTCCCAATCACATTACGCATCCTAATCCAGGATGGAACTTGGCTTTTCTCAAAGTCTGGTGATAATGATCACATATAACAGCGCCAAGCAGTTTATTCCCCCCTTCTGGGGTACCGCGGGACGCCTTATTTTGCGCGACTGCTAAGTTCCCATTATCACGTACAAAGTAAGTCGCCACTGCTGGCGGCGGCAATATCCTTGCGGCTTTAATGGCGGCAAACTGTGCACTATGAGTGCCACTTAGGCAGTTGGATGCTTTTTTATCCAATTTGCTGTATGATGACTGGCCAACCCAAAACACCGGACAGTCACCGTGGCCAAAAAAGCATCCTCCTCTTCCAGTCGTAAGCAGACCGCCCCCTTAGAGACCAGCGAGAGTATTGAGGCGCAAGTGCAAGCCTTTTTGGAGAAGGGTGGCGAGATCGAGCAGGTCCCCAAGGGTGTCAGCGGCCAGACCAACACTTCCGGTCCCAAACATATCACTCTGGGCAAAAAACCTCGCAGCTAACTGTTTGCAACTAGCTAGGCAAATCACCCCACAGTGAAAACCCCGATTGCAGTGCTTACTTATCAGTAACTGAACAATCGGGGCAAAAAAAAGGCCGCTAAGCAGCGGCCTTTTTTATTTGGAAGCTCTTCCCGATTAGGGCATTTCTTCCAGCTCTGCACCTTCCTTCACCGGCGGCATCAGATCCTCTTTGCTGATCTTCAATGCCATCAGCACGTTCGCAGCGACGTAAACAGACGAGTAAGTACCCACAACCACACCGACAATCAACGCCAGGGAGAAGTTGTGGATCAGCTCACCACCAAAGAACTGCAGTGCCCAAAGCACTAACAAGGTGGTGAAAGAGGTCATAAAGGTACGGCCCAGGGTCTGACTGATGGAGATGTTAATAATCTCCTCCGACTCTGCCTTGCGCACTTTACGGAAATTCTCGCGGATACGGTCGGATACCACGATAGTATCGTTCAACGAGTAACCGATCACTGCCAGCACCGCCGCCAACACGGTCAGATCGAAATCCAACCCCATCAGAGCAAAGAAGCCCAGCACAATAATGACATCGTGCCCCAATGCCGCTACCGCGCCAACCGAGAACTTGTACTGGAAGCGCAAAGCGACGTACATCATCACCAGTGCCAGCGCCACCAACATACCGAGGCCGCCATCGTCGCGCAGCTCGGCACCCACTTGCGGGCCGACCAGTTCGACCCGGCGCAGGGTAACGGTGCCCTCACTGCCGGCACGTAGAACCTCTACCACCTTGTCACCAATAGGCGTAGTGGTCTCCTGATCGGTGGCGCTAATACGAGTCTCTTCTTCGGCTACCTCTGGGGGCAACTTGATCATCAGCTCGTTATCGGAGCCGTAGTTAACAACCGTGGCGCCTTCGAAGCCGGCATCTTCCAACTGAGTGCGCACGTCGTTAATAAACGGAGTAACTTCGTAGCCCACTTCTACCTGCGTACCGCCGGTAAAATCCAGACCGAACTTCAGGCCCTTGGCCGCCAGTATCCCGATCGAAGCCAGCACCAGTACAACGGATAGTACGGTGGCAAACTTGCGCCAGCGCATAAAGTCGTACACGCGCTTGCCCATGTACTCGGTAATCTTTCCGCTTTCCACTTTGGTCTCACTCATGGCCAGCCTCCTTAAATCCAGAGTTTCTGTACACGGCGACCGCCGTAGAACAAATTGATGATTGCGCGTGTGCCCATGATGGCACTAAACATAGAGGTGAGAATACCGATAGACAGGGTCACCGCGAAGCCCTGTACTGGGCCGGAGCCGATAGCGTAGAGGATCACCGCCACAATCAGGGTAGTGATATTCGCATCCACAATGGTGCTGTAGGCGTTATCGAAACCGGCACTAATCGCCGTTTGGGGAGGCATCCCATTCCTGAGCTCCTCCCGTATTCGCGAGAAGATCAGCACGTTGGCATCCACCGCCATACCCACCGTCAATACGATACCGGCGATACCGGGTAGCGTCAGGGTGGCGCCGAGAATCGACATCACCGCCACCAGCAGAATCATATTGACCGCCAGGGCAATATTGGCGGCGAGACCAAATACCCGGTAGGAGATCAGCATACAAATAATGACTGCGAGCAGACCGATCTGTACCGATTGCACACCCACCTTGATGTTATCCGCACCCAAGGACGGGCCGATCACACGCTCTTCCACAAAGTACATGGGAGCGGCCAGCGCACCAGCGCGCAGCAGCAGGGCCAGTTCCTGGGCTTCTGCCGGGCTGTCCAGTCCAGTTACACGAAACTGTTTGCCCAGGGCGCTCTGCACGGTGGCCAGGCTGATAATCTTTTTATCTTCAGTTCTAACCTGCTCGACAATCTCATTGCCTTCGGCATCCGTTTTGGTCTGCGGGGTAAAACGGGTCTCGATAAACAGGGTGCCCATACGGCGGCCGACATTCTTCCAGGTGGCACGGTGCATCAGCTCACCACCACGGGAATCCAGGGTGATATTCACCTGGGGAAGACCGCTCTCATCGTAGCCGACACGCGCATTGGTTACGCTGTCACCCTTGATGATGATCTTGCGCTCCAGCCAGGCGCCGCCGTACATCTGCTGTTGGCGCTCGCTGCGGTACTCGAAGTACTCCTTGTTGGTGACCAGCTCATCGGGGCGGGCCTCCATACGGTATTCCAGGTTGGCGGTCTTACCGATAATCCGCTTGGCTTCGGCGGTGTCTTGAACACCGGGCAGCTCCACCACAATACGGTTGCGCCCCTGGCGCTGTACGATCGGCTCGGCCACACCCAGCTCATTCACCCGGTTGCGCAGGGTGGTGAGGTTCTGGGAAACCGCATAATCCTCAAGTTGCTTGATCTCTTGCTCAGACAAGGTGGCTCGGATTTCCAGGTTCTCGCCACTGCCGGTCTCGCGCAGTTGCAACTGCGGGAATTCCTTGCGCATGGTGGAAAGGGCCAGACTGCGCAGCTCCTCGTTGCGGAAACGCGCCACAATCTCGCGATCGTCGATCAGGTTAACGCTACGGTAACGGGCCTTGGCCGCGCGCAGTTTGGTTTTCACATCCTGCACATAGCCTTCCATATTGGTTTTTACGATGGTGTTGGTATCCACCTCCATCAGGAAGTGCACACCACCGGCCAGGTCGAGACCCAACTTCATCGGGCTGGCGCCGATATCACTGAGCCACTGGGGGGTAGTCGATGCCAGGTTTAGAGCAACCACGTAATCGCTGTGCCCCAGAGCCTCCTGAATCGCGCGCTTGGCAGGTAGCTGCTGGTCGATGGATTCGAGGCGAATCAAAATCGCCTTGTCACCCACCTCACCACCGAAGTGGGGAATACCCGCCTCATCCAGGGCTTTGCGCGCCTTAGTGAGGACGTTCTCGTCCATCTCCATGGCGCTGGACTGCCCGGAAATCTGCACCGCAGGGTCCGGCTTGTAGAGGTTGGGCGCGGCGTAGATCAGGCCGAAGGCCACAACCGCGAGAATCAGAAAGTACTTCCAGATCGGGTAGCGATTCATGCTGTTCTCATTGTTCTAGTGTGACCCCGAGGGCCGGTAAATCTTGGCAATCTGCCTGGATATGTGGGCGCAGTACACAAATTGCAAGGTGCACAGCCGCCGACAAAAGTGGGAGCGATTATACGGGGATCGAATGAACGGACAAATGACAGGGGCACAATCGTGCGATCGACTGTGCCCCAGATAGGATAAAAGTGCGACAGGGTTAGACCTGCAGTGGCGGAACCTCACGGCCCAGACCGCGGTAGAACTCCGCGACATACGCCTCCAGCTCATTGGCGGCAATGGCGTCGCGCAGCTTTTGCATCAGACGCTGGTAGTGGCGCAAATTGTGAATCGTATTCAGCTGCGCACCGAGAATTTCACCGCAGCGATCCAGGTGATGCAGGTAAGCGCGGGAGAAATTCTCACAGGTGTAGCAATCGCACTCTTCTTCCAAGGGGCCCGTATCGTGGCGGTGCTTGGCGTTGCGGATTTTCACTACACCTTCAAAGGTAAATAGGTGGCCGTTGCGCGCATTGCGCGTGGGCATGACGCAGTCGAACATATCCACACCGCGGCGCACCGCCTCGACAATATCTTCCGGCTTACCCACGCCCATCAGGTAGCGCGGTTTATCTTCCGGCATCTTGTGCGCCAGGTGATCCAATACCTTGATCATCTCCTCTTTCGGCTCACCCACAGACAGGCCGCCAATGGCATAGCCATCGAAACCAATATCAGTTAGCCCCTTAAGGGACACATCGCGCAATTCCGGGTACATACCGCCCTGCACAATACCGAATAGCGCCGATGGGCTATCGCCGTGGGCCTTCTTGGAGCGCTCCGCCCAACGCAGGGACAACTCCATAGATTTGCGCGCTTCATCGGTGGTGGCCGGATAAGGCGTGCACTCATCGAAGATCATGACGATATCGGAACCCAGGTCCCGCTGAACGCGCATGGATTCTTCCGGGTCCAGGAATACCGGGCTGCCATCGATCGGCGAGCGGAAAGAAACCCCCTCTTCGGTAATCTTGCGCAGCTCACCCAGGCTAAACACCTGGAAACCGCCGGAGTCGGTAAGGATCGGGCCGGACCACTGGGTAAAATCGTGCAGATCGCCGTGGGCTTTAACCACTTCGGTACCCGGGCGCAGCATCAGGTGGAAGGTGTTGCCCAGAATAATCTGTGCACCGATCCCTTCGATATCCCTCGGCAACATGCCTTTCACGGTGCCATAAGTGCCCACCGGCATAAACGCCGGGGTTTCCACCACACCGCGAGGGAAACGCAAGCGACCGCGACGGGCCTTGCCATCAGTGGTATCCACTTCAAACTGCATAAAACATTCGCGGCTCACTGGGTATCTCCTTTCGCTGGTGCGACTTCTTCTTTTTTGGCATTGGGATCGCGGGTAATAAACATGGCATCGCCGTAACTAAAGAAGCGGTAACGCTCCTCAACTGCGGCCTTATAGGCGGCCATCGTATGCTGGTACCCGGCAAAGGCGCTCACCAGCATCAATAAGGTGGATTCTGGTAGATGGAAGTTGGTGACCAACTTATCCACAACCTGGAATTCATAACCGGGATAAATAAAGATATCTGTCTCTCCCACGGTGGCCTGTAACTGGCCACTGCGCGCCGCACTTTCCAGCGCGCGCACGCTGGTGGTGCCCACCGCAATCACGCTGCCATTGCGCGCGCGGCAAGCGGTTACCGCATCCACCACTTCCTGGGAGACATCCAGCACTTCGCTGTGCATCTGGTGCTCGTAAATATTGTCCACGCGCACCGGCTGGAAAGTACCCGCCCCCACATGCAGGGTAACGAAGACAACCTCGACACCTTTATCCCGCAGCGCACCGATCATTTCATCATCAAAGTGCAGCCCCGCAGTAGGCGCCGCCACTGCACCGGCGTTGCGGCCATATACGGTTTGGTAGCGCTCCCGATCACTGGCATCGTCTTCACGATCAATATAGGGAGGCAGCGGCATATGGCCGAGGCGATCCAAAATCGCCAGCACACCTTCTTCTTTGGGGAAGGACAATTCAAACAGTGCATCCTTGCGGCCGGTCACCTCTATACGGGTACCGTCTTCAAGGACGATGGTGGAGCCGGGTTTGGGCGACTTGCTGGAGCGCACATGGGCCCAGATATCCGTCTCATTAAGCACCCGCTCCACCAGGATTTCCAACTTACCGCCGGTCTCTTTCTGCGCGAACAAACGCGCCGGGATCACCCGGGTATCGTTAAAGACTATCAGGTCACCTGATTGGACCTGATCGAGAATATCTGGGAACTGCCGATGTGCAATGGCCCCACTGGGCCCATCCAGACACAAAAGACGGCTGCCACGGCGCTCTTCAGTAGGCGCGCGGGCGATCAGCTCATCGGGCAGATGAAAGTCAAAGTCCTGACGCTGCATGGAATCCTGGAAATCTAGAAACAATGGAGAGGTCGCGAAGGTTATAGGAAATTTTAGGAGCTGTTAACTGGGACGACAGAAAATGCGCTAAGTTATTGAAATCACTGGTTGACCCCGGCTAAAGCATTGCTATAATCACGCCCTCTTCGCACCGACCCCAAGGTCGAACAGCGAAAGTGCCAGAGTGGTGAAATTGGTAGACACAGGGGATTCAAAATCCCCCGCCCTTAAAAGCGTGCCGGTTCGAGTCCGGCCTCTGGTACCATATCTCAAACCCGCGTCAGCCTTAGCTTTCGCGGGTTTTTTATTACCTTTCTACAAATCAAAAACAAGACATTACGCGCCAAAGTGTCAACCAAGTGTCGACACAATATGTTGCTAAGCCTGTAAACGTGGTGATTCAACTCATTTGTGGCACTACACCTACATACGTGCTGTTTTAAGTGGATAAATCCACTCGGTCTTACGACTGTTACATAAACCCTAGAACACACGATTAAAGCTACAGCCTTTGCCACTGCACTCTAATTACGTAAGGACATTCTCCCCATAACCTTTAACTTTTTGCTCCAAAAGAAATAGAAAAACTGCAAGTCACCAAATAGCAAGGAAACAATGCTCGGTGATATATTAGCGCCAAGAGTTAGCTAATCTGGTTTTAAAAAGGAGTATTGAATGGAGAGTACAGAACCAGCTCTTTACCTCCAGCCAACTATGTGGCTTCAAGTAGTCTCTGTAGCAGGTGCTGTATTGGCAATTGCTCTGCGGACTATTTATTGTATACAAGCGTATAACCGCAAAAGGACAAGGGTTTGGGCCCGCAACTCTAAAAGCAATTGGTGTTGTTTTATTTATCCCAACAATTTTAATCCTTGCTATTGTAACTGAGTTCCAATCAGAAACTTTAGCAGCTTTACTTGGGACTATTGCTGGCTATGTATTGTCAGATGGAAAATCTGAATAGCAATTCTGATCCAATACCGCAGCCTCCCTATCAAGGGCTACTGACCTAGCCCTTGATACAACCTGTACCATTCTCTGAAATCGTTACTACATGTTAGTTAATCTTAATCATTAAAAACCCATCCGATGCCACATACATCCAGCCAAATAGATACTGAAAAGCTAATTACTGCTCAAGAACTTGAGCAGCCTATTTTAGTAAGAAAAGCGCTACAAAAGGCTAAAGCCATCTGCGATAGGTTCAACACAACAAAAGCAAATAGAGATTACATATACTTCAGAAAAGGACTAACAAAAGAGCTATTTGAAGAGGTTATTCCCCTTGCGATTTATGGAGCCGATAAGTATGCAAAAACAGATGTGATGCTTCAGTACTACTCCGGAAGCTCAAATTCATTTGATGGTGATTTCATTAGTAGCGAAGGGAGACTAATCGAAAGAGTTGAAGTTACATATGCTGTAGATGGTCATACCGTACAATTACAAAGAGAGTGTGCCACCCAGTTTGGTGAAGCTCCCCTAACCCAAAAACCCAGATACTCTGGTAACTCTAAAAATAGAGTTATACATCCACCAGAAATAGAAATTGAACCTTCAAGTACCCCTTTAGGAATCCAAGTAAAATTAATTACAGAAGCCTTCGAAAAGAAAAATAAAAATATCCACAAATATAAGGATATGACTTTACTTATTGCTGTCGAATTCCCCCTACTACTTCCTTTTGAAGAAGAAAGCATCATAAAAAAAATAGAACTTAAGGACTCTGGCTTCAACAGCGTTTACATAGTTGATGTCTACTCAAAGCTATGCAAACAAATCGCCTAAGCGACTATTTGTAAATCTCCGTCTTTAGAAATGTATGTACAGAGGCCTCTAGCTACCGCTACCTTAAAAGAAATGTGTCAACAAAATGTCAACGTAAACATGCAAAAACGACCACAAACGAGTATTACATTGTACGTAACTTATTGATTTATGGTGGTACTCCCCCAAACGTACAATTATTCAGCGGGTTCAAAATCCCTCGCCCTTAAAAGCGTGCCGGTTCGAGTCCGGCCTCTGGTACCATCTTTCTTTTAAAATCAATGAGTTAGGGATGTCTCGGTGCTTTACCCAACATAAAGCCCAACTTGTATCACCTGCATAACTCTCTTACCGCTAACCCCAAAACTAGCTATCCCTGCGTGAACCTTTGCTTTGATCCTAAGGCAAGTTTTCACTCCTAGAGCACCACCCTCACCAGTTTGCCCAAACTTAAAAAGTCGCTTCGATCCACTCTCGAATAGCGCTAACGCTAAGAACACCTACGTATACATACGTAATGAATTTACCCTCTTTCACTTATGTCGAGTGACAGGGACTAATCACTTAGATAAGTTCATCAACATCACTGATAAATTCAGAATTTGGGTACAAAAGATGCCCTCCAAGCACTGAAGGAAGTTCAGATGTCAGAAGAAAAGTATCAAATTGAATTGAAGTCTAATTACCTTAGGCTTACTTTACTTGAGGATGAAATATCCCACTATAAGTCCACCCTCCTCTACCCTCCGATAGATATACATAAAAAAGTTGATTCTCTTAGAGCAGTCCGCGGGCTTTCCATCTCCCTCTCCAATGTAGACGACGCAATACAAGCCCTTAAAATCAAAGAACCCAAAAATCTTACCGATAAAAGCAAAGGACTAAAAAAACATCTGAATTTATTCAGTCATTTTAGAAACAAGGGCAGCGGCCACCTAGATTCCAAGCTCCTTAAGCGGGCTGTACAAAACAACCCGCTTATGTTTTTTGATACAGGCAAAGAGAGAGAAATTGACAGGATTTTTGATGCGCACAAAACTGTAGCAGAGTCTGGAATTAACTCAGCAATTAGTGCATGCGGCGGCAAAAAAACACTTGATAGAGAAATTGACCTTTCAAGAAAGGAAGATCTTTATCGATTCTTCAGCTATTTACACAATGTAATAAATGATGTCATCGAATGGGTCCAAGCAGTTAAAAACCATCTAAACAAAGAGCTAAGATATCACAAAGAAAGTGATATTTATGAGATGGCTTTGATAGCTTCCAATACAAATTTCGACCTAAAGGAAGAGACTAACCTTGATTATTCCCACGAAAAAGGGAAGGCAACAGTAGAAGACCTTCTTAAATCTAAAGTTAGCGAAAACATACCACAAGCTACAATTGATGCACTTTGTGAAAAATACGGAATCCAAGACCCTCCTAAAGATTAAAAATCCGAACTTATTGTATTACTTTAAAATTAATCTGAGCGATACGTTCATGTTTATTCTGCTCATTAAGGCAGGGAGCGCCATAACCTTAATGAGTTGATTTTAAGCCCCTAATAGTAAACCGATATTTGCGCACAGCACCCAATAAGTATGCTCCTAACAGCACTTAAGCAAGCCTCACTAGATGAACCTTATAAAACTGGAGCCTCCTTTCTTATTCGCCCCTCCAGCTCCTCCATATCCTCCCGCTGGCAATCCATCGAGTTATGATAATCGTGCACTATGGAATCGCCAATTCTAGCCAGCCCTTTTATCACGCTAGGAACATCAGGGGCTTGGGCAATAGCGTGGTATAGGTTTCGCAGCATCTCGAAGCCTTCCATACTTTCGGAGGCTATGTCTCGGGCTTCACCAACAATGAACAGCGTGTTGGGAAGTGGCCTTTGAGCATTGCTGATAGTCATGATGGATTCCTTTATTGTTGGTCTGTAACAATCACCTCTAACTAATGTGACCCAATGTTCCCTATTCTGCAAACCCATAAAAGGGGTAGCATTAAGTGCCACCCATATTGACACCACATAAAATACCGGGCCAAATACTGTATAAATAGCCAGACAAATAGGGGGTAATTATTATCTCTTCCGCCCAGTGCTCAAATCTTCATAGAGACCACGCCCTATTATCACAGCGCTTCCCCCTGCGTACGAAGAACATTGCTGCGTAGCAAAAAATATAATCATGGACATCCATAGAAATAGCGCCATTTGATGACAACATTATGCATAGTACATATATCAAACAATAAAAATAAAGCCCCCCTCAATAAAACCTATCCCAAAGGAATCAATTATGCCCAGAAAAATAAATTCACTCCGACTCCCTGGCAAAGGAAGCAAATATTATTTGGAATTTTTGAGAAATTTAGCACCCAAAATATTACTTTTTGCGTTTGTGCTAATCATCGGTGGCAAACTTGATTTTACCAAAATTGATTTAAGCAACTGGGAGATGACGCTTATATTTTATGTGTTGCTTATTGCATTTCTTCTAGCATTCATTGGAAACTTCAGACAACTATACACAGGTTGCTACTCTGACATAGACCGCTGGAGCAAGAAAATATTTTTCAAGGCAAATATTTCTGAACGGACGGGACTCTCAAAACTATGGTTTTTCGCTTTGGCCATACTAAAAACGCGGCTCATAGTGTTTTTAGAATTACTATTTGTGTCAATACTTTTACCAATCGTTCTAGCATTGATAGTTAGAACCTCATTTTCTTCCGCAAACAATCTATTGCTGTGATTCTGGACACCCACAAAAGTTATATTTCAAGCTGCCCCATATTGACACCGCATAAAACACCGGATGAGTTCAAAAAAACACTAAGGATAAGAAATGAGAGCCACGATAAAAGCTATAAACCCAAACAGAGGAATGTATGCCGCTAAAATACACAATGATGGATCATATGTTATATTTGAACTACTCGACACGGACGAGCCTGATTTGGGTGATGAGATAATTCATGCAAACTTCTATTCTATGGGGGGTGAAACATTTCAAAATATCACCAAGCAAAGCAAAATAGAGGTTTTCATCCAAAATGTGTGCGGAGCCAACCTTGTTCGCCAACAACTCTTACTTTAAATATATAACCAAACTGTAGATACTAGCCAGGATCTAATTATGAGGTTAGAGCAAGATTCTGATCTCATGACTCTAGAAAGATAAGGTTCAGAGATTCTGGACACCCACAAAATTAGTAGCTTCAAGCGCCATCCATATTGACACCACATAAAATACCGGATCAAATGCTGTATAAATAGCCATACATATTGGGATAACCAATGCCCCTTCCATCTAGTCTCAAATCTCACTTGAGGGCACCCCTTATTACCACCGCACCTCCCGCTGTGCATGGATAATATTTTTATGTGCCAGAGATATAGAATCTGGTAAAAACTATGAGCATCACCTCAGATAAATTAAATCTAGAACACACAATCTTACTTTAAATTTAACTATTGACTTCATAACATATACAATTAGGAACCGCTATCATCTTGTAATTCAGGATAAAACAAATAAATAGCTATCTAGGCCATCAATTTTTATATCGTAAAATTAGAATGGCATTTTCCATTTAAAAGAATCATTATTACTGAAAATAAAAAGGCATACTTAATTTAAGCTCTAAATTCAAGTAAATTTTTGCATCTACAGGCTCATTATATGAACAGTAATAATTCAATTACTTCCGGTGGTTGCTTATGTGGAGCTGTGCGGTATGAGGTTAAAGGGCCACTACGCAACGTAGTTAACTGTCATTGTAGTATGTGTCAAAAGCTACATGGAAGTTTCGGCCCTCACACAAAGGCTCGCAAGGTCAATATTAAGATAACAAAAGATGACGGGCTGGCGTGGTATAAAACATCAGAAGTAGCCCGCAGAGGTTTCTGCCAGCAATGTGGATCAAGCCTATTCTGGGAACCATTTAATCTCGATGCTACTGGAATTATTGCAGGATCACTAGATGGCCCAACTGGGTTGAAAACAATGGGGCATATTTTCACCGGCGAAAAATCTGATTTTTACGAAATTGATGACGAACATCCTCAATTCAAGGGATCATCAAATGGGCAGCTTGTCAATGACTACAAATAAATTATTATTTTTTTGACTGAGAGAAAACCACAGGTCTAAACGAAGAAAAGAAACATAAAATTAATCTTTCGGTCATAGGCTCAACCCCTATCTGACCGAAAGTAATCAATTTAAATAGCAAGTGAGCTGTCACCTAAGTGAAAATATCGACTTTAGTGACAGCTAAAATTAAAATTGGAACAGTGCAAAACAACATAGCTAATAGCCTTTTGGCAGTAAAACAACCTTTCAGGAAAGGGGGTTTCCTGGCCACTCTCGCAACGGTTTAGGCTCCCTTCTATGATACCTTCTTCTATGATGCCCTCTTCACTTTTATCGAACTTGACTGAAACCAGAGGGTGTCATTAATTAGCTATTCAGTTTTTACTATCCGGACACTCTCTTTCCTCCAACACCCCACCGGTCTTGATTGAATACTCGGTATAGTTACCAGTCATAATATCGAGAATTTGCAGCCAAGAATAAAACACCGCTTTTTCAGACTTAGCAATTTCTTCTGCCAGATCCATGGCGGCTTCTTCTGTGGGTGCAGAATCCCTAAAACTTTTTGCACCGCCATTCATCAAATGAATTCGTTCGGCAAAAATTGCGAATCGATTGATCTTTCTTCCCATGATCTATCTCCTTTTCGATAAAACTGCTTAAGCCCTTACATCCTTATGCAGGGGCTGCCAGCCAATCCATACTGCGCTCGACCTCCCGTATCTGCGTCAATGTCAGATCCAACTCCTTGCGCAGATTTACACCTACAGAAACTGAAAAGCTGCGCACGTACTTCGTATAATTCAGCATACAGATAGCATACATTGCTCGGTTGTCATAATCCGAACGATACCGGCAAATCCGGACAGGCTCTCCGTCGAAAATGATGCTTCTGGTTCCCATGACTACCCTTATCAAACCACTGTACATGCATACAGTATAAGATATGGTGATCCTGCTTTGTCAACCCACAATGAACTCAACACCCTTAATGAGCCCTGAATAGGCTGAAAATCAATCTGTTATTACAAAGTGGGGGCTTGAAGATTTTTGAGGTCTAAATGAGTTACGGAATATACTGGGATCTGTCAAAACGACGAAAAACCGCTAAATAACATTACTAAAAATTGGTCGTTCAGAAAGGTAGCCCTGTACCAATTGCAAGTAGTCAAGGGAGACTGAACTCCATTCAACGCTACTCTACTTATTAAGAGAAACAGATTTTCTGAAATACGACCTGAATAACCGATTTAAGCGCTCACTAGCTTATCTTGGTTTATATCGTTGAGTAGATAGCGCCAAATTGATCAATCAGCAAAATTATTCACTAATGGTAGAAGGCATTCCAATCGTTCAGTTTGCACAGCATTGAATTTATATACCATCACTTTGCCAATACATGCTGTCATTTTTAATATCCTGTTTTTATAATCCAGAGCATTCAAAATTTAGTATTGACTAACAATTCTCACTTGAAATTGAAAGGCGAGCAACATAAAGTACCCGCTTAAGTAATAACACTTAATATCGCTATTTTTAGTATCAGGTTTTTAACATCATTGGATTATCAAATGGAAAAGGTTGCCATTCTTGTTGACGTGCAGAATGTTTATTACACATGCAGGCAAATCCATAAACGAAACTTTGATTATAATAAGTTTTGGTCTGAAGCAACTAATGGAAGAAAAGTCGTAAAAGCCGTGGCCTATGCTATCGACCGCGGCGATAGAAAACAGTATCAATTTCAAAATATCTTAAGATCTATCGGTTTTGAGGTGAAACTAAAACCCTTCACTCAACGGTCCGATGGTTCCGCCAAAGGTGATTGGGATGTGGGGATAACGATAGATGCGATGGAATATTCAAGCTTAGTAGACACTATAGTTTTAGTTTCAGGTGATGGTGACTTTGATATTCTTGTGCATAAGCTCAGATTAGATAGAGACAAAAAGGTTGAAGTATATGGCGTACCAGAGTTGACCGCTGCCACATTATTCAACGCGGCAAGTAAATTTATTCCAATTGATAACAAGCTTTTACTTTAACAACAATCTATCTAAGTATACGGCTCTTTTATAGGCTAATATGCATCTATAGGAACCCAGCATAAACTCCAAAGCCAAACATCAAAAAAGGAGCCTGGTGCTAACTTGAAAGTTTTATACAGGAAGTTTGATTCTCGATACACTTGACTCTCTGTGACTACAATTCAATTAAACAAATAAAAACTTCGAAAATTATACGGCTAGCTAATGCGAAGAATCAAACTTTTGAAGTTTTATTATGATGAATGGAAAGGATTTGCTTTAATAACTCTCTTTTTTTTATTAGTTCTGCTACACGTAATCAACCTGGCGAGTAATACTGAAAAGGTAATAGAACAGAACGGCAGAATTACATCAAAATATCACCATGGTTTTTCTAGTGCAGGTAGAAAGGGGACGCTAGAGTATTCATATAATGTAGAGCTGAATAATAGGAGTGTGATTCAGGTAGTTAGTGATTTGAACCTAAGCATAGGTGATACTGTTTGTGTCGCAAGTATAACCTATAAAAACAGCTTGAGAGTTGCCCAGTATGTAATAGAGACTAAAGGAGTGTGCCGTCAATAACGAGTTACAGAAATAGAACAGGAATATATCTCCGTACTGACATAATCATATCTATACGATTACTTGAACGATCAATAGAAGCATGATGTCACAAACCTTGTAAAGATTATTCAGACTATATCAATGGGAAAGATATAAGCTTAAGTGAAAACAGTCAGAAACTTTTAAAGGCTTAGTATGGATTGTTGACTTATTTCGTAATGACGCACTCATAACTCTTATTAAAAAGCCTGAATAAATACAGTATTTTACTCTAAAAACGAAAAAAACCGAAATATTAGCCTTTGTAAGCTCGTAAAGATTAACGAGATAAATCCTGAATTGGAGAAACACTATCTTCGAATAAAATATGTCGCCGTCGAAATGTTTTGCCCTTAAGGTATTCCGGGTTACTAATTCTGTCCATTCGAAAATGACGAAAGTCTTTGCGTGCGGGATCCCAAGCTACCAAATACCATAGAGGTGGTAAAATCAGCATCGCCTGAGGTTCAACAACCCTACTGGTTACAGACCCCTTTGCATCACGGTATTGGAAGCTTAGTTGTAACCGTTGGAGAAAAGCTGTCTCGAAAGTGGGGAGCAACGCGGGCTCCATTTCCTGAATATTTGATACGTCTACGTGTGGTGAAAGCTTACCTATATATAAGCAGTCTAAAAACCGGCGTAAATCACGTACTTTGTCCGGTGGCAAAGCCTTCTCTATTTTGGCAAGCCCAGTATCTGCAAGCCCCGAAAAAGGTAAATTCCCGGCTGCACGCATTGATGCAACGCTGATAAGGAGTGCAAAGACCTCGGCAACCGAGAGGCGCGCTGTGGTTTGGACCGATTGCGGGTCTAATTGCAGACCGCCCCCAGGACCAGGGTCAGAATGGATAACAAAGCCCTCATCGCGCAGTGCGCTAATATCACGCAACACTGTACGCCTGGATACACCGACCTCTTTTGCTAAGTCAGCAATCGTAGAAGTACCATTTCGGCGAAGGCTGCGCACGATGGCGTCTTGTCGAAGGCGAACACTCATTTTGTAAGGATATTATTAAATGGTGACATTATTTGGCACTATTTGATTTTAGCCTATGTCTGTTCTTTTCAGCAAAGGAGTTCTGAAATTGCAACGCACATCCGTAGCCCCAAGTCGAAGAAAAGGGGCTGTCCGGCAAATAAGGCATTGTTGAGCCTCAAAAAAGGAGAAATACATTGTTTAATCTAACCGAATTCCCCAAGCCCACTCTTATTCCAGTCAACGGTGTTGAGTTAGAAGTCTTTGAAGCAGGTCAACAGAATACGGGAAAACCTATTGTGCTTTGTCACGGCTGGCCAGAGCATGCCTATTCTTGGCGCCACCAGCTGCCTGTACTTGCCGCAGCCGGCTACCATGTTATCGTTCCAAACCAGCGTGGTTATGGCAATTCATCCCGTCCTGCCGATATAACTGACTATGGCATTGAAAACTTGTCGGGTGACCTCGTCGCACTTCTTGATCACTACGGATACAAAGATGCCACCTTTGTCGGCCATGATTGGGGCGCAATGGTAGTTTGGGGGCTTGCGCTATTACATCCAAACCGGGTCAACAAAGTTATAAATATGGCCCTACCCTACCAGGCTCGCACAGAAAAGCCTTGGGTCGAGTTTATGGAGGAATTCCTAGGAAGCGACTATTACATCGTTCACTTTAACCGACAGCCAGGCATCGCGGACACTGTGTTAGATGCAAATACTTCACAATTCCTTCGCAATATATTCCGCAAGAACGTACCTCCAGCACCACCAGAGCCTGGAATGATGATGATCGATCTCGCCAAAGCAGAGGCGCCACTTGGCGAGCCCTTAATGAGTGATAGCGAACTGGCTGTTTTTGTTTCCGCATTTGAGAAAACAGGGTTCATGAGCAGTATTAATTGGTATAGAAACCTTGACCGAAATTGGCAGATCTTGGCAGATGTAGAGCCAACCATCCAAAAGCCAGCACTTATGATTTACGGCGATCGAGACTTGATCCCTAAGGCTCCAAACTTAAAAGAGTTCGTTCCCAATGTTGATATAGTCAGTCTCAACTGCGGCCATTGGATTCAACAGGAAAAACCGGAAGAAACAAATCAGATCATTCTAAAGTGGTTAGAAAAACAGGATGCCACTTAGTGTAAAAGGCTATTCGATATAAAAAGTATTTAATTAAAGCATTTGAGTAATTTACGGGTACACTAAAACCCACTATTTCTCGTTACTCAGATACTTTTCTCGTACTTGATTAATCATGCCACCAGCCTCTAGCACTTCGATTTCATCTGCTGACAAGTCACTGCGCAGATTAATACTCTCGCCGGTTGACTTAATCAAAAGCTTTACAGAATTGTTTGATTTCAGTTGTGCTATTGGCTTGTCAATCTCAAGGATTGAATCCTGCTCAAGTCGATCGTAATCATCAAAGCTCTCAAAAAGTAGTGGCAGAACACCAAAATTAATGAGATTACGGCGGTGGATACGAGCCATGCTTTTTGCAATTATGCACCTTACCCCAAGAAATCGTGATGATACCGCTGCATGCTCACGGCTGGAGCCTTGCCCATAATTTTCACCACCAACAACAAAACAGTCACCATTCAATTTTATCGCCCGCTGGTAAAAGTTTTCATCAATACGGGAAAATGTATAGCGACTAATGGCGGGAATATTTGAGCGTAAAGGTAAAATCTCCGCTCCAGCAGGCAGTATTTCATCTGTCGAAACGTTGTCACCCGCTTTCAGTAAAAGCGGACCCGTTAAGGTGTTTGGAAGCTTTTCAAAGTTTGGCAACGGTTTGATATTCGGACCTTTAATCAGCTCAACGGCTACGGGTATTTCTTGTGGTGGCTGAAGTAAAGGTCTTATATCTGGCAGATATTCCGGCTCACTAAAGCTGGGATAGTCCATGTCCAGATCACGAGGATCGGTGATCACGCCCTTCAGTGCACTGGCAGTGGCGGTTTCTGGGCTGCATAAATAGACTTGGTCATCTGCTGTGCCGGATCGACCGGGGAAATTACGTGGCACAGTACGTAGGCTGATACGGCCAGTGGCCGGAGCCTGCCCCATACCGATACAACCGCCACAACCTGTTTGGTGCAAGCGCGCACCCACTTCAAGTAGTTTTGTGAGATCGCCACTCCGGCTAAGCTCCTCGAGCAATTGGCGCGAGGTTGGGTTGATATCAAAAGAGACATCGTCGGCTAATCGACGACCTGCGACGATACGCGCTGGTATGGCGAAATCCCTCAGCCCAGGGTTAGCAGAAGAGCCAATATAGCTCTGGTAAATAGGGCGACCAGCCACTTCACGTACGGTTACCACTTTGTCTGGACTGGATGGGCAGGCGATCAGCGGCTCAAGATCAGATAAATTAATGGTATCTTCTTCGTCATAGCTGGCACCCTCATCGGCTTTCATTTCTACATAATCGCTTTCCCGATGCTGTTGTTTGAGGAAGGCCTTCACAGCGTGATCGGCAGGAAAGACACTGGCCGTGGTACCCATCTCCTGCCCCATATTGGCGATTACATGGCGGTCCATAGCGGTAAGATTGGCAAGGCCTGGACCGTGGTATTCGACAATCTTATTCACACAGCCCTTGACCGTTTGCCGGCGCAACATTTCCAGGATGATGTCCTTGGCACTGACCCAGGGAGGTAGTTCACCCTCAAGCTTTACGCCGAGCACTTTCGGCATTTTCAGCGCGAAGGGAACGCCAGCTATAGCCATGGCCACCTGTAGACCACCAGCACCAATGGCCAGCATACCCATAGAGCCGGCTGCACAGGTATGGCTATCGGCGCCAAGTAACGTCTTTCCGGGAATATCAAAGCAAGCCATATGTACCGGGTGGCTTACACCGTTTCCAGGGCGTGAAAACCAAAGCCCAAACTTGCGACAGGCGCTTTGCAGGAACAGGTGATCATCCGCATTTTTGAAGTCCGTCTGTAGAAGGTTGTGGTCTACATACTGTGCGGAAAGCTCAGTTTTGATTTGTGATAAACCAAGCGCCTCTAGCTCTAACATCACCAGAGTGCCAGTACCATCCTGAGCCAGTGTCTGGTCAATCTTTATCTCTATTGGGCTGCCGGGTTCCAATGAACCGCTCACGAGATGACTCTTAATCAGTTTCTGTGCGAGGTTCATAGCCATAGTGGGTACCCTTGAGCAAATTTCCTTAATCTGAGAAGCTCCACTTTCGGCGCCTCTTGAACCTGATTCATTGTAGTCCGGGTCAAGATAGTTACTATGTGTGTCTAAATGCCCTTCTGTATTGGCATGATTAATTAAGCGCCGGGCCGACAACCTAAGGTCTTAGACAATTCGAAAACACGCTAGCCTCAATATGCCATTAAAAATGGCCTTCTCTTTTGCCTTTTAACAAACCAGTGATCAAACCCAACAAAACTCACGCCCTGTGCATATGTGAATTTTCTTTAAAATTAACTTATTCATTTTATGAATACAGCCGTACTGCTCAACATGTATTTTTTAATACCAGAAACTTATTTTTACATGCATTAATCACCTCTCACATTTAAGGCATTAACCATTGAGCCTAGTGCTATCTTTCTACAATTGCACTCAATGAATGAATCCAGGGAGAGTTAACAGTGGCGATCCGAATCCTATCTATTGATGGAGGGGGAATAAGAGGCATACTGCCCGGTGAGATATTGGTCTCTCTTGAACAGAAGCTAAAAGTGCAATCAGGCAACCCCGACGCCAGAATAGGAGATTTTTTTGACCTCATTGCAGGAACAAGCACTGGCGCCGTATTAGGCGCGGCCTATATTTTCCCTAATGAAGAGGGAAGGCCAAAATTTTCAGCCCAGGAAGCCGTTAATATTTATTTTAAAGAAGGAGATAAGGTATTTAATGGTGGAATCTGGCCTTACCTGGATAAGCTGAGACTACTCAAGGAAGAAAAATACTCTACACATGAACTAGAAAAGATTTTGAAGAAATATTTTGGAAAAACAAAGCTTAGTGAACTATTAAAACCCACCTGTTTTATTTCCTATGACATTAAAAAGCGAGAGCAAGTTATCTTTAGGCAACACTGCGCATTAGTGAGAAATGAAGACTTTCTAGTTAGCGATTTACTACGAGGCAGCACCGCCGCACCAACCTACTTTGAACCCGCACGTATTTACTCACTATCACCAATTAACAAAAAATATATACTGGTAGACGGTGGTATGGTTGCCAGTGACCCCGCTTTATGTGCTTACTCAGAAGCCATTAAGTTTAGCGGTGTGAGTGGGATCAAGGATATGATTATTGTGTCTCTTGGTACTGGTAAGCAGCTAACAAGTTACAAATACAAAGAAACGAAAAATTGGGGCATTTTCAACTGGGCAAGGCCAGCTATAGATATTGCATTAAGTGGCGGAGCTCAAATGAACCATTATTACCTGAAACAAATTTCATCAACCGTAGAAAACACAAAGTACTACCGAATTCAGCCAGATCTCTATGATGCGAACTCTGCATTAGATGATGCATCTCCCAAAAATTTGAAAAAACTGAAGAAGTCTGGTGAAAGAAATGCAAAGTACTATGATAAGTTATTAGATGACATTGCTCGGACACTGACAAATACACAAGATAACCATCAATATGTGCAAAGATACTGATACCTATCATTACCAAATTAGCTATATTAATAATTAATCATTCAAGCATCTCGCCAAACAGATACCACACATTAAACACTTTCTATAGAGTTTACCAATACTCAAACCATGTCTATTCTTGAGCTTTCATACGCTATTTTTAATTGAATAACACCAGAAACAATCGGTAGCAACACTAAGCTTATTAAGCTCATATGACCCTTTATTCAGGCCTCACATAAAACAATGTTTATTAACTTTTCTACTCGATCTCCGGTATTACTCTCTCCATATTCAATATGCCTTTCACAGCATAGAACCCTAAAGCCAGCTTCAATTAATTGAGTCCGAATATCGCTTTCATCAAAAAGATGAAACCCAAACGATGTAAATGATAAATTCTGCATAAAGGATTTATCACCAAAAGCTAAGCAAAACTTTCCTTCAGGCACCAGTACTCTGCGTATTTCAGACAAATGCGTTTTGATAGATTCCCAAAAGTAGATGGTGTGGACAGTAATCGCCTTCTCGAATTGACTGTCAGCAAACGGTAACCTCTCCGATGTTCCAACCTTAAAGTCCATCTGTCCCGATTCAATGTGTTTAGAGTTGAGAGTTTTCGCGCTCGCTACCATTTCACTAGACCAATCAATTCCGGTATAGCGAATGCTGGAACCTTTTCGAAGTACATCGACTGCAAATTTACCATTGCCAGGCCCAATCTCAAGAATATGGTCATGATCCACCACACAAAGTAATTCTAGTGCGGCCAGGTTCGTTGCTTTATTAGCCTTATTCATCTGCAGTGCAGTATCTGAAGCTAAGGCGCCAGATGGCTTCCTTAGTTGTTCGGCGACTAGTTGAGGATCTTTAGACATTGTATCTCCATTTAGTATTTATCATAAAATGTATATTAATATCCAAAATATATTATTTATGATACTTACAAATTGACATTCATCCAGAGATTAAAAATAGTCCTCTCGAGGTGGTTTTGCCTTAGTGTTTAGCCGCCACAAAGAATTTACTATCTTTTATTGCTTAGCTTATAAAGCTCATCATTAAATTTATCTAAATACACCAAAAACAACCAAATACTTTTATGGAAAGCCCTAGAGTGCAAAATAAATCACCCTAAGCAATTTCAATATAAAACGTTAAGCGGCTTCATCAGGAAGTTTTAAATGTCGATTAAAATAAAGACTAAAGGTATTACTCCTGCATACGCCATAGCGCAGCAAAAGTATGTATATATACAACTATATAGCGGTGGGTAGATAGTAGCTAATGCTCACCCGGATTCTCAAAAACCAGCACCTATCAATTAAACTACTAGATACCGGCATAATCCTTAAAGAGAATCTGGCATGCTAAATGGCGCTATGCTTGTCTGGTTTATTTTCGCGGCTATAAGTGTGGTCTTTGTCGTTTGGGATTCTATCACCAACGCGCCGACCAGCTGGGTACAGCGCATGGCGTGGATACTGGTTGTTGTATATACAGGTGTTGTTGGGTTGATTCTGTATTTACTGACTTGCCGGCGCCCCTTTCCCGGTGGCCACGATGCATTTACGCGCGCCACTTGGAAACAGAGTGTCAATAGTGAGATGCACTGCCTGGCCGGTGATGCCACCGGTATTGTTATTGCCGCATCCATTGTACCCTTCTTTGGACTCACCAATGGCTGGGATGCCACCATTGAGTATATTGCTGGCTTCATTTGCGGGCTGTTCATTTTTCAGGCGTTGATGATGCTGGGTATGTACCAGGGCAACTATTTGAAAGCGGTGCGCAAGACATTTTTTGCTGAAACGGTTTCTATGAATATGGTAATGGGGGGAATGATTCCTACCATGGTGATACTGGCTTCACTGTGGCCAGAATCGGAAGATCCCACCAATGCCACATTTTGGTTTCGAATGAGCCTTGCAAGCATTGTCGGTGGCTTTATCGCTTATCCCATCAACTACTGGCTGGTAAAAAACCACCTAAAACACGGATGCATGACCCTACCAGGACTGGATGGTCCTGCGCCCTGTCTAGGGTTCTGTTCACCGGAAACTGATCCTGATATCAAGAATAGCCAGCCAATCCCCTCATCCACCCATGATTCACAATCCGAACATGAGGGGCATACCATGACAATGCAAACATTGCCTTTTATTACATCCAGTTTTTGGGTAGTGGGAACTTTTCTGTTTCTCTTATTTGCGATATTAGTGACTAATCAGTTTGTGCCGTTGAAGTTTTGACTGTTTATTTAATAATCAGCCTCGAAAAGATCAGCAAGTAAGACTGAATTATCCTCTGATTCGAGGATTTATGGTAGGATTCGGTTCATTCATCAGTGTCCTCTGGAAGCTAAGAACCGTTCGCTTTAAGCAATAATGCTCATTTCCTTGACCTGATTTTAAGTATAAATTGCCTTGTAAAGGCTTATCATTGTACTTAATTACGGCTCGCCTTAAATGCTATTTATAGCATTTCAAGCTTGCCCGTAGCAGCGAAATAAATTCTAAAACCTATGGGTTTTCCTCTGCTGATTAAAGGAATACAGCAAATCTATGAATAGCCGTTTACTTAACCTTGATGCACTGCGGGGGCTTGCAGCAATTCTTGTTGTTTGGCAACACAGTAGTGAAGTTTTTATTCGTAATTCCAGTATCGCCCAACATGGCACCGAGCTGGCTGAGTTTGTGAACCAACTAGATTTTGGCCGAATAGGAGTAATCTGTTTCTTTTTAATTTCGGGCTTTGTTATTCCTTTTAGCCTCTCTAGTGCTCAAAGCTCCTTAAAGAACTTTGCCATTCGCCGTTTCTTCCGTCTTTATCCAGCCTACTGGACATCGCTATTTATGGCACTTGGGCTAACTTGGCTTATCAGCGACTGGATGTATCCTGCGGCCACTATTGCCGCAAACACAACCATGCTACAGGGGTTAATGGGGTTTGATAATGTGCAAGGGCTTTACTGGACCTTGACAGTTGAATTAATTTTTTACTGCTTATGTGCATTGATTTTTGCCAAACGGCAACTTGCTAACCCCCTGGTCCTGCTACTCTTCTGTTGGGGAGGGTTATCCCTATTTATAGGTTGGCAATTATTAGAACAATTACCCATTAAGCTGCCAGAGATGGCTCCCACCATTACTTATATTCCTTTCTGTATCGCCGTTATGTTCTGCGGAACCTTGATCCGACATAGTTATGTGCGTAAGACAAACTACTGGTATGCCATTCTCGCAGTAGCAGGCACCTTCTCTATTCCGCTGATGGTTTTGTTTCTTTATTTCCTCGGTAAACCGGTCACCGAAGACCCTTTGCGCTTTGCCCTACCGCATCTCATTGCTTTGGCTATTTTCTTTGTAGTTCTGCTAGTACCCTTTAGGCCATGGCGCAGTCTGGTAGCATTGGGAACCATCAGTTATTCCGTTTATCTATTCCACCCCATTGTGATGCGTGGGCTGAATTGGGCCATACAGCAATCGTGGGCACAGTCATTTTCTGCTTATTCCGTAGAGGTCTATATGTTGGCCACGACTCTTGTGAGTATTGCCCTGGGAACTTTGGTGTACAAGCTGATTGAGAAGCCGGCTATCAATATGGGTCGCCACTTAAGCAGAAACGCAGAAAATAAAGAGATGGCCATTGCCTAAGGGGAAGCTGCCACCAGTTAGTGTTTTTTAACTTGAGATTATTGAGAAATGCCTGGATAAACGTGTTTTATCCAGGCATGTATGCATCAGAGCAGTGAGCCAATAAAATTTACCTGCCACCACTCCACATTAAGTGAACTTACTACTGTGCCCAGAGAAGGCTGGCAGCAATCGACCACATCATAATACCCACCAGTACATCCAGTACTCGCCAGGTTTTTGGGTTCTTAAACAGCGGCTGCATCATACTGCCACCAACCGATAACAGCGCAAACCAAAGCACCGAGGCACTGCAAGCGCCAATCACAAAGAATAAAGTACCTTCCCCTGCATACTGGGCACCAACCGAGCCAATCAGGACAACCGTATCCACATAAGCATGGGGGTTTAACAGGGTAAGCGCCACAGCGGTAATCAAGGCAGAGCGCCTGGATTTAACCCACTCTTTCTTATCCTCTAGCCCCTTATTGGTAAAAGCTGAACGAAACGCCATAGCACCATAGCCAATCAGGAAGGCCACGCCCAACCAGGTCAACCAGACCATCCAGTTTCCTTCTGCTTGGGCCAAGTGTGATACCAGGTAGACACCACTGGTGATCAGGACAATATCCATCAGAACACACAGCGCAGCGATACTGTAGTGATACTGACGGCGAATACTCTGCGTCAATAGATAAGCATTCTGCGCGCCAATTGCCATGATCAAGCTGATGGTAGTGATAAAGCCCTTGGTCAGAGGGGCTAGCAACAAACCCGAAATCACGTTGCCTCCTGTGGTCATTGGGGTCTGCCCGCGGTGTGCGGGTCGGAAAGTGGCGGGAGATTAAGAGGCGAGCTAGAATAAGTAAATTTAATTATATTGATACCTCATAAGAAAATCTTATGTTAGATCTCAAACAGCTTCAGGCCTTTGCTTTCGTGGTAGAGGAGCAGAGTTTTGATAAGGCCGCCGCTTTGCTTCACGTCAGTCAATCTGCAGTATCCCAGCGAATCAAAGCGCTTGAGGGACAAGTCGGGCAGGCCCTACTCATCCGATCAACACCACTACGCCCTACTGAAGCCGGTCTTAAGGTGCTGGGTTATTTCCAACAGATGCACCTTTTGCAACACGAGCTGTTAGCAGACATAGACCCAGAGGGCAGCAAAACCCGTTATAGCAACCAAAATAAGGTGCGTATCGCCCTTAACTCGGATAGCCTGGATACTTGGTTCCTTAAAGCCGTAACCCCCATCATTCGTTCCCACCACCTACTTGTTGACTTGAAGGTCGATGACCAGGAAGCCACCTTAGAGTTGCTCAAGAACGGAGAAGTCATTGGCTGTATTAGTTCGGTAACCAGTAACCTGCAGGGCTGCCAGTCCATTCTATTGGGACACATGGCTTACTACCCGGTATGCACTCCGGCTTTTAAGGCACACTACTTCTCGGACCCAGTCGATGTGGATGAATTTCGCTATGCCCCTGCAGTTGAATTCAACTATAAGGACCAGCTGCAAAGCCGATACTTAAAGCAGTTTTGGGGAATAGAGGCCGGCCAATACCCGTCTCACGAAATCCCCTCCTCTAAGGGATTCCTCAATTTTCTGACATTAGGCTTGGGCTGGGGAATGGCCCCAGATATACAAGTGGAGGATTTGTTAAGACAAGAGAAACTTATCAAGCTGACTCCAGATCAGCATCTGAAAATCCCCTTGTACTGGCATGTTTGGAATTTGAAATCCAAATTAATTAAAGAAATCACGCATACTTTGGCTGAGTATGCTCAAAAAGCATTGCACCAGTAAGCAGCACTGGTGCAAATAAATACTTGACCTTAGCTACGCCTCATCTCACTACCTGTTTCAAAACACCGAAATAGTTACTGGCCAGCTCAACATCATCGTAATAACCACGATCCTTTAGCAACTTATGCAACGCCCTGAGGTTATATGTGGGCACCGCCATGTAGGCATGATGTTCACAGTGGTAACTCAAACCTTCTGTGGGACTGACAAACAGAAGCCCTAAAATACCCCTAGGCACCGAACGCGTATTGTATTTTGGTTCCAAGTGGTAAAGATCTTTGACCCCAGCGTGTTCGGCGATCTGACGCATCCGAATAATAGCCATATAAACGGTAAGATAAGCCACAATCCACAATAGATATAACTGCGGGACACCAAAAGCCCACAGTATGGCAAACATTACACTATTAACGAATAAACCTCGGGTTAACTGAAAATTCACTCGCTTTTTACGGCTTAGTAAGTCTCGCCCACTCAAAAATAAATATAAATTCGCTTTCAAACCAGTTAACCCCAAAAAATCTCTGGAAAACTTCCTAACCAAACTCTTTTTACTGACAGGATAATCCTTATAGTTTTGCAGGTCTGGATCTTGATCTGTGCCGGCTTTGCGGTGATGCATCATATGACTTTTTATATAGGTTTCTCCATCCATTAACAAAAACGGTGAAGACAACCACTTACAAACAAACTTGTTATAGGCTCGAGTTGCGAAAAGTGTTTTATGACCAGTTTCGTGCATAATGGCTGCCAGGGCCTGCTGCCGCCCAGCAAGTAAAAATACTGCAACAATATAAATTGCCCAGTGTGGCAATAACGCTGCTATGGTAAAAATTCCCATTATACCGAGCCAAGTACTGACCACTATCCACCAGGCCTTGGCATCACTGCGCTGTAGGAACGGCTTAACCTCTTCTTTACTAAGGGGGATATTCATTGCAAGTCACCATTTTGTGATTATGTGTCAACGCCTAACTTCTGCAATTGTTCCAACCAAATATTGCGACCTGTACGGTCATACTTGCGTACAATATTTTTTAGTTCCTGGTATTTATTTTGTGGTCTGATTACTTTTGGTAGTAAAGGATCAGTCGCTAAACGATGGATAGCCTCGCCACCCAAGCGGCATGTTTCAGATAACGAAGCTTTGGCAGGCTTTGATGCAAGGTTTGTAAGACTGCTCTGAAGAGCATCTATCAAGGTATCATACTCTCGATCTAAACGTTCAATATCCCACAAATCGTGTCCCCATTGATTAACCAGTGTGTCCGATACATCCTGCAAGACAAAGCAGTGCGCATTGGTTTCGAGACCTAGTGTAATCAGCATGTCGGTTAATTTTGCATGACTCAGTGTGAGATTATTGGGCCGCACCAATAGGTGATCCAAACCTTCAGCAAATCCATACCACTCAAGTACCATTAATGATTTCTTACGAACTGCACGTGCTGCTCTTTTAGGTAGGTGGCAGGCTATCCACCTAAAATCCCAGTTATCGTATAGAAAGGTATTGTTTTTCCAACGGTTTATAAAAGCGCGTTTGGACAGTGCTTTTTCTGTCAAACTGTAAATACCACGCCGATTTTGAGTGATCAGGCCGGTGCCCACCAATCTATTTAGTGTCACCCGTAAATTATTTGTGGAAACATCAAATGCATCAGATATGAAACCCAGCTGATTGGTTGCCAGTTCATGTCGCTTATTAACACCCATCAAATCCAATAGAATATTTTTGGGGGTAGGCTCATAGGTAAACTGATACATAGTGAATATTACGTCATTAGTCTTGAGATACCTTTTGTGTAATATTACAGAACCAGACCCAACACACAACACTTTGTAATTTTGATTTTAGAAAAAGTCATTTAAATCAACATAAACATTACCTGGAGATTACTACAGGTATTCAGATCGCACTCTCACTTATTGTCACCTAATAGCATTACGATTAATAAAACACCCTAAACATACCCATAGGATGACACATTTCCCCACGTCCTACTTAGACAAGCACTATACAAATCGCTTGCCACTACTGAACTCCTTTAATTGTTGATCCAATTTACACAAAAAGGGGGCCACCCATATAAACGAACAACCAAATAAAATATATTGACCAATAAATTAGCACTTCCAAAAATGGCAAGATTAAAATTAACCTACCGAAGATCTGGAGCAACTTTCATTGAAAACCTGCTGGAACTTTTACTGAGCGATCGCTATTAGTCCATATTTGTTTTAATCGCAGCTACAACTCACCTTGAGATTCCGGACCAATAACCTCAAGAGAAATCCGGGCTACTTAAAGTAAGTTTACTCTAGGGCACCATTCAATAAATATCATGCTGTTTCACTTTCCACTATTACAAAAATCAAGCATCAAGATTAAAAAACGAAAAATAAATAAATTTTTCACTAATTAATTTACCTTCTCAACAGTCCATAAAGCATCAATCATATTGCAATAAAATACATGTCACGCTTCACAGAATAACGTAAATGCCTCTCTATAATTCGCTCGATTTTATAAAAGTACAACGTGTAAAGTGGGTCTGATATGAATGATTCCTTCAAACTAATAACAGCTATCTGTTTATCCGCCCTCCTGGCTGCCTGTTCAGGTGGCGGGGGTGGTTCCGACAATGACAATAAAGGCATTCCTGAGGTTAGTGATGATGGAGGGATGAACCAAAATCCCAATCCTGATCCCAACCCTGATCCCAACCCTGATCCCGATCCCGATCCCGATCCCGATCCCGATCCCGATCCCGATCCCGATCCCGATCCCGATCCCGATCCCGATCCCGATCCCGATCCCGATCCCGATCCCGGTGAAGATGGTTCCTTTGAACTCTCTTTGGAACAAAAACGTATCATGTTAGACACTCATAATGAGTACCGGGAGAGATGCGCGAAGGGTGAATCTGGAGAAGGTAACGGCCCAGAATCTGCCGGTAATATGCAGACCCTTTTTTGGGATGATGCTTTGGCAAAAATGGCCAAAGAAAGAGCATCAGCCTGCTATTTTGGTCACTTAAATGAGGCAACCGGTATTAGAGAGGCATTTGAAAAAGTTAAAGGTGAAGTATCTTTTGTATTGCCCGCTGGTAGTATTGAAATCGGAGAAAATGTTTCAATTAATATTTTTAATCCACCGGCATCGCAGTATGCTGCCGAGACCTGGGCCGGCTCAGTTAAATCTTGGTATGATGAAAGCTATGGGTATGACTGGGATAATGAATTCTGCCATGCAGAAACATGTGGCCATTGGGCCCAGGTATGCCATGGAGAAACCCGTTATGTTGGCTGTGCTGTAGCGGAATGCGATAGCATTATTGGTTCTAGTAACCCTGCCTATAACGATGGCGCACATGTGGTGGTATGTAATTACTTCCCCTCATTAGATAAGAGCCGACGTATTCCTTTCACCAACGGCTGGGGATATGAAACCTGTAGAACGTGCCAAAACTACGACCTTCCCTACTGTGTTGATAACATGTGTACTGGAGGGATAGCCAAAGATTGGAATGCCTCAGAAAAAAGAAACAAGAATGTAGATCAGTGTACCGATGGCTTGGGCAGAGATATAGTACCTTGTAGCTTTTACGATAATGAGGGTGTCCCACCGCAGGTAACAGGGTTCAAATATAAATACTCTGAAGGAAAAGTAATATTAACATGGAATGAAGCCATTAAAAATGGTGGCACACATCACTATAAGATATTCCGCGATGAGGAGTTTATAGGTAAAACCCGTCACTTGACCTACAGTGACTCTGATTTAGGTCAGGAAAAAAACTATAGATATAAAATAATTGCTGTGGATCATGCTGATCAAAGAAGTCAGCCAGCATTTCTGGATATAGTTATTGATTAAGTTTACAAGTTACTAATATGGCATTTGATGCCTCAAGGGACTAAGAAGGTTATTAGGGTCTACCTACTTCAACTATCGTAGATAGAATAATGAGTGTAGGCAGGCCCTAGTAAGAGTCTCAAGAGTTTTTCTTCGTAATAAAAATTGCAGCCAATATAAATTGGCTCAATGCGTACCTTAATGATATGACTTATTAACTCACCGATCTCTAACTACTAATAACTATTTTATCTGTCATAGAGGACCATAGTTTTAGCTTTTCCATAGTCAGAACTCTTTATAGCGGCTCTAAAGGGTCTCTGAAAAGTACGGTAGTATTCCTTACCCGATGGGTAAGGGGGAGCTATATGGGCTTCCAGCCTGTGCCAAGGGAGAAGGTCATCCATTTGAGAAAGGAATTTTCCAGGCGGGTTTTAGGGTGCTTTAGACGGTATCCTGCTTCGGCAAAGGTGACTTGATGCATGGTCTATCATAGCCTTGACTGACAACCGAATACTATTGGATTTGATTCAAATTATTGAGGTCACTTAGATAAGAAGGTAGCCTCCATGATAACTACCTCAATGTAGTTATCATGGCAGGGGTTTAGTGCCTACTAACACTTTAAGATAAGAAGATAAAATATACTAAAGCACGTCATCTAAGTGCTGTAAGAAAGGTACTATTGTTTGATACCTCACGTCCTGACTCATGTCTCGACCGATACTCGTATGATCCAAATTTACCCATCTCTGTGAATACCATCCTAGGTCAGTATCTTGAGCGGTATAAGCAAAAGAGTGAACCCCAGATAATTCAATGACCTCAGCCCCACCAGTCAACTGCCTAAGATATAAATTATCTTTATAAGGAAATTGTGTATTGAGATCAGTGTAATAGCTTAAGTAACTAGAATTCATGGGGTTACGATGGAATGAAGAAGTTACTCCCAACTCATTTTGGGTCCATTTACAAACACCATCAAAACTGTGTACAACAGTTCGTATATTACGAAAATCGGGATCCGCTCGCATAGCTTTCGCCAATCTCATAACGAGACAACCACCACGAGAAGAACCCGCCAAGTAAATAGTCTCTAGATTGGAGGCATAAGCCTTTGACTTTAGCCAACTGAGGTATGCCTTTTCTATACGAGACTTCTCATTACCACTAATCATCTGGTTAAATTGAGTATCAAAAGCAATCGCTAAGAAGGTCTCATCTGTTGGAAAATGCTCTGAATCTAGTAACTGTCGAGCAAGTGAACGTCCATCTATACTGCGAGAGCAAGATCTCTTTAGCACTCCACAGTCTTTTTTATAGCCAGACCTCTGGCCTGTCACAGAACTTTCTGCACCATTTCCTGGTGGCTGTTGTCCCGCAGCAATAAATACCAAGTTTTTTACTTTATCGCGTGCTGGGTTTTGCACTCTAGCAATCTGAGTATGAAGTTGACGGCTATTACTAACACCCTCTATCTCCCAGGCTCGATACTCAGATAGGGTGTCTTGTTTGAGGCACCAAAATTCCTGGCAATACCGAACCCGCTCCAAATTCACCGAAAAATCCGACTTTGGCTCGAAAGCTTGAATCTGGACAGAATTAAAAACAATCGACAGCCAAAATAATTTTTTTATTATTTGAAATTTCATTATTCACCAATAGTGTACTTTAACAATCTAATGATCCATGGGGGCCCAAACCTTATATAGCCCTAATTACTGCCTTTAGCAATGAAGTAGACCGCAATTGAAAACTATTCTACTCCAAGCGAAAGAGCCATCCATGGCTCTCACTGAGGCAGTTACTACTCAACGGTTTCTGGATTATTTATATTCTCGGCATCAGATTTAGAAACATCAATATGCCGGAAAACTATTCTATCTACCTTAAATTTCTGTGAACGGCCTGACATCACCAGCTTATATGATTCGCCTGCTTTTAGCTTATAAACGGCGACACGTTTATTATTATGACCACCTGGATCAAATTTATTGCCAGATTCCCAGATGAATTTATTATGTTCTCCACCAAAGAACTTTGTATCTTTTTTTAATAGGTCCAGAGGAGCATCTTTACCGTGACTATTCCCAGCATTAGGTCCCGCCTCATAATTTCCTTCAAGTCGAAAGTAAGCGTCATTTGCTAGGTCTGTACGAAACTCACCCTCATACATTAAGTTTTCTTTCGCAGCATGCAGGTGCAAATAGTACAAACCACTTCTTGTTATATTGAAAGTGTACTCCAAGGGAGATTTAGGTGGGCCGTTTAGTGGCGTATTACCATTAAACTCAAGATAACTGCTCCCTGTATGGCCGCCAATATCATTTTTCTTGATCCATTCACCTAGATTTGAGTAGGTATTTTCAGCCTCCATAATTACCAGGCCGTTTTGTTCCGTGTAGTCACCTTCAGGTTGATCTGGATTTAACTTATCAAAATTCCAAATCGGACCGATATGACCACATCCTTCTTTACCTATATCCACACGGCCGGGACAGTAGTTTTCATCACCGGCATCATTTGCCGGGCCGTTACCACACTGAATATCATTATATTTGGGACGGCCAGCCGATCCTGGGCCCGGGCCAATTAGGTCACAAGCTTCTTTAACCGTTATTGTTCCATGGTCGGTCGAAACCATAATATCGGCAATATTGTGGTCAAAAGTTGACTCACAAAAACATTGATCCCCAATAGAATAACTATCCATCCAATTAGTTTGAGGTTCGAGTAAAACATCATTAGGGTTAATTGGTAGAACTTTTACAATATCTGGGTGAACACTGCTATTTATACCTTCCGCTTTGATGACTACTGCCCAGTCCTGATTAGCTTCTGTTGGGGCAGTGCCAATACTATGAGTACCTATTCCGTCAAGTTGATTACCCGTTGTCAACTGGCCGCTTCTTGGATTGAACCAGTAAACCTTATAGGTATCCTCATTTGGAATCTCTATATTCGTTGTGCCACCTTCACGCAAGTAAACTAGATAAACATTACCGCTATCTGAAAGCACCCAATCGTTATTGGTTGAAGTTACTTCATTATCCACATTCAAACTGTGTAGATTAACTTCAAGTTGATTTTGCAAAATATCGTTAAAGAATTTAACAAAGTGACCAGTTTGCTCCCAATGGTTGTCAAACTCCCTTAAGTTCTCTACCGCTAAGTCATACGCGTGGCCGGAATTAGGATTTTTTAAATACCACTCAAATCCTGCACCACCTCCCATAACACTGCCCCACATCCAGTTGACCCTCTGAACTTGGGTAACCTCAGAATGGGGCACAGGCGCTTGCCCGCCGGAAGCTTCAGTGAAAGTAACATACCAAAGATGGTTATTATTCTGGGATTCAGTCAGCCACTTTCTACTCATCTGATAAGGGGCATTGCGATGGTTCGCATCGCTAGGAATATTATCAATTTGAATACTCGGTCCATCAAAATTACTATTTCCCAACAATGGCCGATAGTGCTGATCCCATTGGCCACCATACGTATGAAGCAGGGTGGGATGATCGTAGGGGTCTACATCCTTTAAATATTTAGCGATTGCCTTGTGTTGCTCTTGGCTAAGAGTACTCTCCTCACCCATATTCCATTGTAGCGCCGGGTGATGTCCAAAGCGGGAAATCATCTCCCGGTAATATAGTTTACGTTCGAGCCCTAAATTACCGTTATTCAGAACTTTATTATTCTCTGTTTCCTGCGTCATAAAGTGAATCAGCATGCCTTTACTGGTCATGTGATCCATTGCGACTTCCCACTGGTCTAATTTGCTGACATCAAAAGCCCGATGGTTACCATCATATACCGTCCAAGGATGGGCATCGCAACCATCACCACTCTCGGTGTTTGCCATGATATAAATTGCGTTGACATTTTTTTCAGCTATATAATTCACTAAACCAATAAGGCTTTTTCCTTTACCATCTTTCCAGGTAGGGTCTCCATTATTCCAATCACCAAGGTGGGGCTCAAAACTATGTAATATGCCTTTGCAGGAATTTACGTTATAGTGTTTTTCGGTATTATCAAAGCCTGAATAACCAAAAATATTTTCAGGGCTATCCATTCCACCTTCTATATATACCGACTTATCCCCCAGATGCTGCAAGTAGCGGGTTCCTTTTTTATGTACCAGTAATCCCTTACTCCTCATATCAAGCTCAGGTGCTGTGGATTGTAATACTGGGAAATAACCACTTTCACCATCAAATGAAATAGCATTACCTGCATTTGTATCTAGATCAACCGCAACCTGGCTTCCTTGTCTCATAGATATATCGAAGAACCATTTACCTGAAGTTGGCGGTGAAAAGTAGGCACGCCACTTAGTTCCTTCAGTTGCACCTGTATTTGCTGAATTGCCATCAGCGGCGAAATGTCCAGGCACTGTGTAAGACAAGTCACCTTGTGTAAATATCACGTTATATCGATAATCGGTAAACGTAGCATCATCATTTTCTGATGCATACAAATCATCACAAGTGATCGTTATACGGTGCCACTTTTCCAGCGTACCGGAAACAGTACAATGTTCACTATGGCCGATATCATCCGGGTCAACTGGACCCGGAGGATCTGTTGGATCTGGGTCTGGATCTGTAGGATCGGTTCCATCATTCTGCTTTACAGTAAATGTAATTGAGGCACTGGTTCCGGCAGTGCCTGCCCCATCATCCAGAGAATAAGGTGTTGCGGTAAGGGTGTAAGTTCCAACTGCGGGGGTCCAATGATTAAAATCACCCTGATCATCACCAAATAGAGCATAGGGCGAGACATTTTCAGTCATATTGTGCGTCTGAGCCCCTGCCAACTCAAATATTACACTCTCTGCCTGATCACTATTTGCCCTAATATTTAACTGGCTTCCAACCTGGCTTAGATATATCTCTGCACCATCGGTAAGTGAAAAAATATCCGAGTTGCCCTGTGAATTGATCAGAGTGAAAGACGATATTGCTAATCCATTCCCAGGGTCCGTTATATCAGAACCTGTCGAAGGAGGCGGGCTCTCATTATCAGATTCCCCAGATGACGAGTCGCCACCACAACCAGCCAATGTGGCGGTAATCAGAAGTGCCAAAGGCAAGCTACTGTTATTCATTTCCAGTTTTCTCTACTTTAGAAGTAAACAATTATTTACTAATTACAGGATTTAATGGGCATATAGAAATTGGCTACAGCATGCAGCACTGGCCAGATACTAAATCGCTCAGATACATACCTACCGTGAATTCAGTCACATGCAATCAGGACTAGTTCCACAGCTTATAGATTGGCGAAAAAAACTATTTTTTTTCATTTTTCTCAAACAAGAAGATTTTGATCCACCTTCACTTTAATAGCATTAGAATTACCCTTATCAAATCCTTAAGCTAACCAACAAACCGACAAAAAGATTCCGAATAGAACCAAAAGAACCATTGGCTCCAACAAAATAAAATAGTGAGAAAAAGATAAACAGTGCTAAGAAATTATTCGACGGAGCGGGAAACCTGGACGATGCTATACCTCACTCAAAATATACACCTGCGAGAAAGCTATCTGTTACGATAGAAGAGATTACTTAACCCGATAATTTATAGTTTCAGATCATATTAAAAGCTTTCGCGCGATATTACGATAGCGCTTTTATTTTCACTCCTGATATATATTAAACCATTTTTAATTTATATCTCCGCGGACTAGACAAATTGGAACACCAACTGCTCCGCAAGGATTAGCTAAAACTGGAAGCGTTACCGCCAGCGTAGTAAAAATTATACCTTGTAAGTACTGGAGGAATTTAATCTCACCAAACCCAAATCGTCAGTCAAAAAAAACTGGTTCAAAATCACACTTTAAGTGTTAAACTCATACTATAATGGCGTCGCTTTATACATTGACTTAAGAAATTCACTAAAATAATTTATTTGTCATTTGGCGACCAATTTCATAGATTATTAGCAGTACAAAAAAAATCAGTATGACTACCAATAACCAGGAACTTTATGCTTCTGAGCCAACAGGCTTGGCAACTTCCACTTATCGTCACGTACTATACTGGCAACACCTAGGGTTTCCAAAAGATAAGTTAAAGAATATATATGGTGATCATTACTCTCAGTTTCAAAACCTACAACATCGTGTACCAGTAAGGATGACTGGACAAGCACTTCAAGAGGTATCCGACTACTTCAGTGATAACACCATAGCGTTTCGTACTGGTCTAGATGTGTCAATTTCCAGCATTCAAGCATTTGCTCATGTCCTAATGGCTTGCCCTACTGTCAGACATCTTGTTAGCCTCGGTACGCAATTCCAACAACTGGGCACGCAAGGCTATCAAGGGTTATTCAGTGAGGGGAATGAACGCTCCAGCTTTGATATTTTAATTCCTAGCTTTTCGCCCCTCACTACACAACAAGTTGAATTGAATATTGGAGTCATCTTTAAGCTAATTTCAGATATTGTTGTCGATTATGAAAGCTGCCATCCGGTTATTCACTTTGCTCATCATAATTCCGAATTAATGAATAATGCCTCCTCCTTAATTAATATTCCCATTGAGTTTGGACATCAAAAAAATTGCATTAGCTTTGATAACTCCATTCTTGATAAACAACTATGTAGCCCAGGAAAATCCTCCCTTGACTTTAATAAGCTCACTGCAAAGAAGCAGCTCCAGAAGATGAAGTCAGATGAATCATTACCCAATCGATGTAAAGATATTATCAAAGATTATTTATCAGAGGGTGCGGCCAACCTGGATTTCTTGGCAGACATACTGCAAATTAATAAGCGTTCCTTACAGATTCGTCTAAATGCACAAAATACATCTTTTAGACGTTTATTGGATTTAGCCCGGAGAGAAAAACTGAATTCACTGGACATCCAGTCCATGGACAAGTTACAAGTCGCAAAAGAATTAGGGTTCTCAACAATTATAGCGTACGAAGAATCCTACAAACGCTGGAAAAACATTTGAGCAAGCCTGTCAAATAAAAAAATAAATAAAAGAAAAAATCAACACACTACCAACCAAGATAATCTTATTTAAACTCTAACTGTTAATTCTACAGCCCACGAAAATACTGCCAGCGAGCATATAGATGTCATTCGATCTATATTGCTCGCCCCCAGAAATTCAACCATCTATTCTCCGACAACTCCTATGGAACTTTTCAGATCATGCTTTCACAACTGAAATTTTAAGAGTGGGCCTGGGACTAATCTTCTATTTTTGAAACTCTGGAGAACGTCAGCATCTTCATAATTCGAATCAAACAAAAATAAGCCATCTAGAAGCAATAAAAATCAGGAATTTTTAAACCACTAATGATTGCCATCAATAAATCAAATCAATCACCCCAAAATCTAAAGACTCACATTTAACAAAATTAGTGGCGATGTATCTCCCCCACTAAACACCGATCTATATCTCCTGGAGCACTTTCTAATTGCTTCAATTGCTTTTGGCTCTCCAGCAGAAGATTATTGTTAGCCTGATATTTAGGCTTAAAACCCATAAGCCGCTGGTAAGCAGCACGATAAATATTCTTCGCTTCAGCACTCATCAGAAAATCTGTAATCGTGCTACTAAACAACAAGCGATGATTGTAAAACGCCCCTTCAAGCTGAGCCCTCTGAAGTAAACTAGATGGCTCTGAAGAAATATTTCTAGCTCGATAATTTGCAGGAATATCTATTTTACAAACATTTTCCACATGCGGTTTCGACTCAAATTTATATCTACAATCAGACTTAAAACTCTGCTTCAGCCTTTCTATATTCTTCCCAAAATCCGGATCTGATTGGCCATATATAACTCTAGAGACCTCAAGAAAAATCATCATACCTCCACACATCATACAGGGCTCCAGAGTGCTGTAGATCGAAGTATCATTCAGGTAATTAGTCTCTTTCCCCCTACATTTACTGCCGATACATTGCTGCATTAATCGCACTTCAGCATGCTGGGTTTTATCTCGACACAAACCAACTGCATTACGCTGCACACCTATAATTTTTTCCTGCGCATTGTCATACAGGACTGCTGCAATATTGTAGCCGCGCTTCTGTTTTTCTTTTGGCCCAACCCAATCAAGGTAAGTTACCGAGTAAGCAAGTAGCATGAGTATCTCGTCTTTCTCCTGCTGAACAGCTGAGCTGGGCGGCAATTCAGCCTGAGCACCCATGGCAATAATCCCAAGATATAACCAGCAAATAAAACGCAACATAAAATGTCCGAAGTATTCTAACGGTTTAAAGCCACTCCCTAGCTAGAGCAACCACAGTATTTACCCGCGCCGGTAACGCCTTGTGGCGACGTGTAATTAGAAATAAAGTCTCAGTGATAGAGTTCGCCAAGCGATGAGGCTTAATTTGCGTAAAATTCTGAAAAGCGTTGACTGCATGAGCGGGTAATACCGTAAAACCCAAGCCCATACTGACCGGTTCCAAGATCAGGCCAATTTGATTACAAAATCCCTTGAGTTTAAACATATCTACATGCTGGAATTCTGGGAAATTTGCCCCCAGTAACAAGCCCGCTTGATGAGCACCATCTGGATGACCGATATAACCCAACTCTAGCAACACCCTCCAGCTCAACTTCTTGACTGACGCAGGGGTCACAAGCAGTAATTCTTCACTGCCTACTGGCTGACTCGCTATCTCCGCTATTGTTGACGGATTAGTTACAAACCCAATGTCTGCCTTATATCCAAGTATGGATTCTTCCACAGCCTGATTTGGGGCAAAACGATAGTCTATGGTCAGTTTCGGGTATTCTCTTTGCAGGTCCAGTAATTTTGGATAGAGCTTTAGACCCACACTACCTGGGGATTGAATACTCACTTGTCCCTCATAAGCTGGATCTTCGCCAAGTCGTTGACCCAGTGTAGAGAGGGATTCGACGATATCTTGAGCCTCTAGGTATAGCTTTTCGCCTGCCTCGGTCAGGGTGAATTGTTTCCCCTGTCGATGGATCAGCGCCAACCCAAGGAAGTCTTCCAGGCGGCGTAAGTGTTGACTAACGCCAGATTGGGTCATATGCAGGTGCTGCGCCGTTTTGGTAAAGCCACCCTGCTCCACCAAAGTACAGAAACTACGCAGCCACACAGGATTAATCATTACAAAAGTTACTCAAAAAAATCACAAATCATAATTATACGTAATGATCTGGGCACAGTAACTTATGCGAAAGTAATTGTTGGAGAGTGACTAATGAAGAGTGTTTATCCAAGAAACTTTTCTCATATCGGTATTTCAGTGCCAGACTTGGAAGCTGCCGTTAAGTTCTACACAGAGGTCATGGGCTGGTACCTGATTATGCCACCAACGGAAATCAGTGAAGATCACAGCGCCATTGGTGAGATGTGTACCGATGTCTTTGGAGCCAAGTGGGGTAGTTTCCGCATCGCTCACCTTTCCACCGGCGATCGTATCGGTGTGGAGCTATTCCAGTTTCCCAACCAGGAAAACCCCAAGGATAATTTCGAATACTGGAAAACCGGCGTATTCCACTTCTGTGTTCAGGACCCGAACCTGGAAGAACTGGCAGAGAAAATTGTCGCAGCTGGTGGTAAAAAGCGTATGCCAAAACCCAGATATTACTATCCAGGAGAAAAGCCATATCGCATGATTTATATGGAAGATCCGTTTGGCAATATTCTGGAAATATACAGCCACAGTTACGAACTGATTTATAGTAGCGGTGCCTACAACTGATTCTACAGTGAACCGGCACCGGTACTTCCGGTGCCATAGTCAACAATTGGTTGATCGCTAGCAGTTTGTATTGCTAGTGCAAGACTTTATTGTCTGAGAGGAAATCGGCAATCACCTTGCCTAGAACCGAGTGTTGATCCTCGTCTAAATGAATACCATCCCGTTCACTGACTTTGACCCACCTATTTGCATCCAGAAATAAGGTACCCAGATCGTTAGAGACTTTTTCCAGCTCCTGCGGGAAACCTTCGCAGCGTTTTTTCGCACCAGCAAATTTATAGCCAATAATACCGCAAGGATTGTTGATCGTTAAGGGAGCAACAATTAGAACCTTAGGTACTGGCATACCCGGCTCGATAGGTGCACTGCGAATTACGGAGACTAGCTTAGCCACCCCCTGGGCAGACATACTGGCTTTATTATCGTGAGTATCCTGGAAATCATTGGTGCCCAACATTAGGATTACACAATGCAATGGGGAGTGCATTTCAATCACCTGTGCCAATCCTTCAACACCCCGCCGGCCCTCACGAAATGGATCGTCCCAAACGGTCTTGCGACCATTCAGGCAATTTTCAATCACTCGTACATTATGCTTATTTTCGTTTAAGTGGAACTCCATAACTCCAGGCCAACGCTGGGCAAATGTCATGCGCTGTCGCGTATCCGGAATGATGCCCCAGGAAACACTATCGGAATAAACCAGAATATTATCCATCTTGCCGACCTCCTTCCTTATATTTGGGGAACTCACTTACAAAGAGATTCCCGAACTTTATGGACAAAGGGGCCAACTCCTAAGGAAATGTAAGCCCAAGCTAAATTTAAACTCTAGTATGGCACCGCCAAATGCGCTATTCCCCGCAAAGTTAGACGTGAAATAATCAACGAACTGACACCACAAACAGCAATAGCTGCCGTTAACGGCAAAGGCGTGCCATCAAAAACCAGACTGGTTAAAACAATAGCCAATGCTCCGAGCAACATTTGTAAAGCGCCACCCAGGGCTGCGGCAGTACCAGCAATGGGGCCATGTTCTTCAAGAGATAACACCATGGAAGTGGGAATAACCAGCCCAAGGAATATATTACAGGTCAACAACATTGCCACCAGTAATAAAAATTGATCATAACCCCAAAACACAACCATACACATCACCAGAGAGCTGATGGCAAAACCAGCAGTAGCCCACTTCACCACCGCCACTGAACCAAAACGGGTCCCCAGGTTTGCAGCAAATTGACTAGAGATAAAGAAACCCAGCGCATTTAAGGCAAAAGCAAGGCTGAACTCCGTTGGTGTCAGTCCATAAAAATCGGTGTACAGGAAAGAGGCCGTGGCAAGGAAAGAAAAAAAGCTGGCGATACCCAGACCACCGATGCTAGTCAGACCCACATACACAGGGTCGCGCAGCAATGTCGAGAAAGCGCCAAGCATGGCATTTAAACGAAATGGTACACGGTGATGATGATGTAAGGTCTCCGGCAAGCTGGTTACTGCCAGCAATAAGCTGGCCAGGGTCAGCAGAGCAATCAGTAAAAATACACTGCGCCACCCAAAAGGGACTATCAAGGTACTGCCTATCAGCGGGGCGAGCATCGGCGATATAGAAATAACCAACATCACCGTAGTCATTAAGCGAGTGGCCTGGGTACCAGTGTAATAATCTCGAATCACAGCCCTGGGGATCGACATCACCGAAGCGGCACCAACGCCCTGTAAAAACCTTAGAGCGATCAGCGCCTCTATTGAGGGCGCCAGAGCACAACCGATAGAAGCCAAGGTAAAAAGAACCAATCCAAAATACAGCGGTGGCTTTCTACCAAACATGTCCGAAGCGGGGCCATAAAATAGTTGGCATACCCCAAAAGCAACAAAGTAAGATATCAGGGTGTACTGAGCAGCCTCTATAGGGGCTCCCAAATCCTGGGCGATATCCGGTAGGGCCGGCAGATACATATCAATAGCAACAGGCCCAACACAGCTCAATAAGCCCAGAATGAGTGCCATCTTAATAAAATTCAACTTCATAGAATGTCCAATAAATCAGGCTCGGAAATACAAAAAAATCGAAATGTCGCTATCAGGAAATAACCTGATGCTTCCAGAGTAAATTCTCTTATTTCATTCAAGCTAGCGCTCTTGCAGTACAGAATACCTGCCTAGGTATAAGAAATGCGAACACAAACGTTTACAGCCCAAAAGTCGGCTCAACCCCGCAATCTTTTTACTCCCCAATTCCCACAGTTATTCAGTGGCAACTAAAAGCTCTATCGCCCAGAAGTACTGACCATTTCCTAAAAGCCTATACCGACTGGATAGTCGGACCTTAAGATTAGCCAAGGCAAAATTTTGGATGGCGATGATCTAGGAGGATAGCGTTCAAGACGCTGGGGGTTAGGTAAAAATAGATGAAATTATGCGTCCGCTCCCCTATTGACCCTGTTTAGCCCTCCTGCTGATGGGATAGAAATATGTTTGAATCCTATATCTCACTAGCCAGACTGCAGTTTCCTATCGGTAGTTTTATCTACTTACAGAGAAATAAGATATTGTGGCACTAGAAAAACGCCGCAGGAATCACTCTGTACCCAGTTGGTCATTAGCGGCTGCAAAAGCCGAACGTTTGCCCCTGCGCTCTCGCCACCGCTTTGCCCCACAAATTCCTTTGCGCACTCGGCCTACACTCAACCGGCGGCAGCAAAAAACCCCTTTGTTTATTGCCCACACGCCCTGTTGGGTAATCACAATGTATCCAGAGGGGGAAACTGTAAATCGGTTACTGGGAACCCTGAAATCTCAGCGCCTTCGTGCTAGCCAAGTCGCTGGCGTTGAAGGGCGCAATGGTATACCCAAGCTTGAGGACGATGAGGTTCTCTGTAACGCCATCACACGTTGGCGTCACTTATGTGAGCTGAAAAGTTCTGAGATCGGTTGTTATCTGGCTCACTTTCGCGCTATTCGTCAGGCTTATCAGGCCGGTCTACAAAGGGTATGTATCCTCGAGGATGACGTTCAAGTGGAAGGTGACTTTGCCAGAGTATTGGCGGAGCTGGAGCGATTGCCCCCAGAAGTGGAAATGATCCGTTTGATGGGCCTGAAAGTACGCAAGCGCAAAATCATCCGATCCCTCAATGATGGTGTGCACAAGCTAGTTCGCCCAGAGCGGGGTTGGTGCGGGGCCCAGGGTTATTTGATCAATCGCTGTGGAATGGAAAAGGTTCTGAGGTATGCCAGGAGGATTTTCGAGCCTATCGATAAGGTCTTTGATCACTTTTGGCAGTTTGATCTGAAGCTTTATGGTATCGAGCCCCATCTACTATGGGAAACCGAACACATTTCCAGTATCGAAAAATCTAACGTCCACAAGGCCAAGGTGGCCCGTTGGCTTTATTGGCTACACCCTTTTGGCAAGCTGTGGCGCAGTATTGAAAGACATAGCTACCTATATCGTTTTAAAGGCGATTTTTACCCAGCAGAGAAACCAAAGAAACGCCCAGGGCGCACTGCCCGAATGAAACTCTAATTCAAGAGATAACCAGGGCGCCTTTGAATAATTCCGTGATGCCTCTGGGTTTCAGAGCGGTTCTCTATCAAAAAGTGGCTTTGCACAAATATCTAAGACCTTTCAAGAGAACACAACGCACAGTGTGAACACTCCACAAGGCCCGCTTAGATCTTATGGAATTTTTCAGTGGCTCCCTAGATATCCCAATAGCGCTGCATTTTTAAAAACATGAAAGAGGCCGTCCAGGTAATCATGACCAACCCCGTTAAAGCCTCTAAGCCAGCAGTGAAGCGTAGATGCCCCAAAGGCTCAATATCGCCAAAGCCAAGGGAGGTATAAGTGGTAAATGAGAAATACGCACAATCAAGTAGGCTGCCGTTGAAATTACCTTCTAGTGTGCCGAAGTAAGGCGAATTCACCATAAAGTAATAGCCATAGGCAAAGAGCCAGATTTCCGCTACGTGAGCCAAAAGGGCACCAAACACCCCCAGCACTATGGCAAAGTTGTGCCGCACCGGTAGCCAGCGCCCCAGGTGCACCAAAGCATTGAGGACTTCATGATGAATCAGCACCACAATAGCAACAATGATGCTGTTCACCGCAAATGCAAAAGCCAATTCAGCGTCGATCATGGAAAAACTCGCGCACCAGCCTCCCGGCCTCTTCAGCCATCACACCAGACTCCACAGAAATTTTATGATTGAAGAAACCAGCCTCACCAAGCTTCAGCTGGCTTTCAACCACACCGGCACGTGGCTCTTTGGCACCAAAAACCAAACGACCAACACGCGCATGCATCAAGGTTCCAAAACACATAGTGCAGGGCTCGATAGTGACGTAAAGCGTGGTATTTGGCAGGCGGTAGTTTTGCTCTGCCTCCGCCGCGTGACGTAATGCGACAATTTCCGCATGAGCACTGGGGTCACAGTTGCCAATAGGGCGATTACTGCCCTCGCCAATGATTTTACCTTCCCGCACCAATACGGCCCCAACCGGTACTTCTCCCCGCTCTGCGGCAAGCTCGGCTAATTCCAGGGCTCTGCGCATAAACGCATAGTCTTTAGGTGTCGCCATAACTCTTTCTTAGACCTCTACTACAGGGAGTACCAACGCATACACAAAGTATTTCGCTGTCATTTCTACTAGATTATTTTCTCTTGATGAAACGACGAACAATAAAATCCGCCTCGAGAACTAGGCTTTCCTGCCCTTCAAGCTCCGCGCGAGCCTCTCGATTGCCCTTCCAGGCAAAAGGCGTCATCGCGAGAAAATCCGCAATCGCCTCGTGCCCACGCAATTCAAAAGGAAAACAGCAGCGTAAATCGACCTCGGGATACAGCCCCTCAATCAACTTTGGGGCTGGGTGTTTACGAGGCTCCCGGTAGAGGTGTCCCTTCAAACTCCACAAGTGATCCGGACCGGGAGAAACATCCAGCAAATGCCCCCCCTCCTTTATTACCCTAAGCATCTCAGTATCCGGTGCAGGCGCAAAAATACGTAAGAGGTGATCCACGCTATTTGAAGCCACTGGCAGGTTGGTATTGCTGGATACAACAAACTGAGCACCACTGTCGGCTTTAGCCGCCATACGGACGCCTGACTTGGAAATATCTACCCCGGCCAACGCATGGCCGTGCCATCCGGCAGACTCCAACTGGCGTAAATAGTAACCTTCGCCACAACCGATATCCAAAAGCCGGCGCCCAGACTGGTAGGGCAGCAGCGCGGTAATCGTGTCCACTAGTGGGCGATAATAGCCCGCCTTGAGAAAGCGGCGACGGGCATGCAGCATTTCTGTGGAATCTCCCGGGTCCTTGCGCCGCTTGCGATAGACGGGTAACAAATTAACGTAACCCTCCCGCGCGCGATCAAAACTGTGCCGGTTACTGCAGTGCCAGGTATCTTTACCCAGCGTCAATGGCGTTGCGCAGAGGGGACATTGCCAAATCATTCAACTTCCTGAACTTGTGTATTCTTCATCATTGAGGGAGGGGTGCGCTGTAAAATAAGATCCGCTGCCTTCTCCGCAATTGCGATCACCGGTGCATTGGTATTACCGCTGATCAGGGCCGGCATTATGGAGGCGTCCACAACCCTCAGTCCATCTACTCCATGTACTTTTAACTCCGCGTCGACTACTGCGAGATCATCATTGCCCATCTTACAAGTGCCCACCGGGTGATAAATTGTCTCGGCATGCTGACGAATATAGTGTTTGATGGAAGCCTTGCTGCTGAGCTTATGCTCCGGCAGCCAGAGGCGCTTCTGGTAGCGTTGTAAATCTTCCTGGTGGATGATGTCCCGAGCCATTTCGAATGACTCCAGCATCACCTGCATATCTTCGGGCTCGCTAAGATAATTGGGTTGGATACTCGGCAGGGCCTTGGGATCCTCTGTATTGAGAGTTATTTCACCCCGGCTTTTGGGGCGCAATGCACATGCATGCAAGGTGTAACCATACCCCGACTGTTTATTGAAACCGTGTTCAAAGGATGGCACTGCCGTGAAGTGGAATTGTATGTCCGGGCGGCCGTTGGCCAAGGTTGAACTCGCGAATCCCCCCGCTTCGGCAACATTACTGGTCAATGGGCCCCGATTCAGGAAGAACCATTCAGGCGCACGCATGGCGTGCTTCACTCTCGCCCACAAGTCATTCGAAAAAGTGATTGGGTCTGAGGTCTCCACCACTTGAGAGATATCGAGGTGGTCCTGGAGGTTTTTACCCACCCCTGGCAGGTGGTTCTGCGGCAGAATATCAAACTTACGCAGCTCCTCTTGTGGGCCAATGCCTGAGAGCAATAGCAAATGCGGGGTCTGTATTGCGCCTGCGCAGAGTAATACCTCCTTATTGGCCAATATTTTTTTACCATTGAGTAATTCCACCCCCACAGCCCTGTCACCTCTCAATATCAGCCGAGCGACTGGACTACGCGTGAGTACTCGTAAATTGGGACGCTTTTTTATCGGATGTAAATAGGCTGCAGCAGCAGAGCACCGCCGACCTCTGCGCTGTGTTACCTGGTAAAAGCCCACTCCATTCTGCTGGCTGCCATTAAAATCACTGTTTGCCCGGTGTCCAGCAGACTGAGCTGCGCGCAGGAAGGCTTGCCCAGACTCAGTTTTCCACTTCAGATCACTTACCGTGAGCGGTCCATAGCCACTATGGTGCGCATCACTGCCACGCTCATTGCCCTCCGACAGAAGAAAGTAAGGCAATAAACTACGCCATCCCCAGCCTGCATTACCTGCGGCTTCCCAGGCATCATAGTCTTCACTTTGACCACGGATATAAACCATCGCATTAATCGCGCTACTGCCACCGAGGGTGCGGCCTCTCGGCCAGAACAATCGACGCTTGTTCAGGCTTTGCTGTGGTTCCGTGTAATGGTGGAGGTTATAGTCTGTGCCTGACATCAGCATCCCGATACCCAGGGGCATGGATATCAACGGACTGCGATCCGGGGGGCCTGCCTCGAGCAGGCAAACACGATGCTGCTCATCAGCACTCAGCCGGTTGGCCAATACACAGCCGGCAGAGCCGGCACCTACGATCACATAATCAAACACCATTTGAGTGGACATGGGACCTCAGCACCTTTGCAGCTGGATTTTCCTCGACGGTACACTCAACCTCGTCAAAATTACAGAGATGAAGGGACGCAAAGATGAGGGATTGCGAATTTAGTGACAATAAAGTCCTACGCAGCTGGCACAATAATGCCGGCGAGTGGGTGAAGGTGGTGGACCGGGGAGCAATACCCAGCCGCAGGCTGATCACCGACCAGGCAATTTTTGAGGCTGTCCTTGCGCATAATCCCTCCAGCGTGCTGGATATTGGCTGTGGTGAAGGATGGCTATCCCGCCGCCTGGCAGCAGAGGGCATGGATGTCTGGGGGATTGATGGCGTGGACGAGTTAATTAATGAAGCCAAGCGCCGAGGGCAAGAACGGCAACAATTCCGTACCGTTTGTTATGAAGAGCTAGATCCGCAGGCATTTGAGCGTAAATTTGATTTGATTGTATGCAACTTCTCTCTGATTGGGGAGGAAGCCACCAATGCCATTTTTCACAGGGCTTGCTCCCTGCTCAACCCACAAGGTTATCTACTCCTCCAAACTTTACATCCCCTACTCTCCTGTGGCGATGAAAAGTACCTGGATGGATGGCGACCGGGTTCCTGGCAAGGTATAGACGGTGATTTTCAGGAGGCAGCGCCCTGGTATTTCCGTACGCTATCAAGCTGGACCCAATTATTCATCGAACATGGATTGATGCTCACCACCCTGCAAGAACCCCTCAACCCAACCACAGGAAAACCTGCCTCATTAATCCTGGCAGGACAAGTTTGCCCTTAACCCCTAAAGCAGTTACTGGCGCCAGTTTTTGAATGCCCGGTTATCAGCGTAGTCGCTTTCAGCGACACTTTCGCGCTCAAGTCTACTGAAAACCCACAAGCTCCTCTCAAATACGGCGCTCAAAGCAAGACCGTTTTTTCATCAACCATGGCGCACCAATATCAAAAAAATAATAAAAAAACATTGGCGCTCTCCTGATCACAGCTAGGACTGCTTGGACAAAAATGGAAAAGGGTCCAATCCATGCGGCTTTCGGGGATGTTTCCGACAATTTGCGACTGTCCAGTAAGTGAAGTAGCAGAAGCCGCCTATTTTCTATGGGAAAACGCTTCGAGGTGGGTATCCCATAATAAATTCAACGACCGCTTGCGGCCTTCCGAAATGAGATGCAACACCTGGGGTAGATAGAATGGCACTCTGCAGTTTCAGAATCAGACCGGGCAAATCCTTACCCAAAACAGTTGGATTACTGCTTTTTCCCACCTGTTGTATCTGCTCTGCGGACGAACTTTTTATCCCCGATTCACAACAAGCCCTAAATATACAATCCGTGAACCTGTTTTTCTCCGACAGTGCCTTCGCCATGGACAACGCTGCACTATTCCAAGCCGCAGATTATCTTCGCAGTAATTCCATGAATAGTACGCAACGCCGCCTCAACTACCAGTGGCTACAAATGCATACCTACCCCAGTGAGTTTCGACCAACCACTGGCGGTAAGGCACTATTCAAAATTGTTAAGATTGGTTTAGATACCTACAAGCAGCGCAACAAGAGCACGGTGCAAAAAAGTCTTCTGCGTTACACCACCAATCGGGGCAAGATAGGCAACTCGGTAGATTATGGCATCAACCTTTCTGACGACAAATTCAAGATTTCTTTCGAGTACGAATTTTAGACCTGGCAGACGACTTGCCCTTGCCCTCCCCTAGTTTTGTTAGAATCTCCGCCAATCGATTTTGGCGGAGATAGCCGTGAGCAGCCCAAGTACCCCTTCTTCATTTCCCGAACTTCCAATCGCCAGCGTCGGCCGGCGCTTGGCGGCCCTGATGTACGACCTGCTAATCCTGATGGGACTGATGATGGTGTACGGCTTTATCGCCCTGCCAGTAGCCTCGGTATTTGGTGGGTTAAGCTGTCAGCCAGCAGCTATGGATTACAGCCCGTGTGTCGGCGGACCAATTTATCAACTGGGCGCTCTAGCGGTGATCGCCGGCTACTTCTTCTGGTCCTGGCGGGTAGCCGGACAAACTGTGGGAATGCGCGCGTGGCGCTTGATCGTGGCGAATCCAGATGGCGTACAGCTTACTTGGCGCCAATGTATCCTGCGAGCCATTGTCGCCCCTCTCTCTATCGCCTGCCTGGGCCTCGGCTACTTTTCCGCCTGGGCCCGCTCCGACAAGGCTACTTGGCACGACTTGATTTCAGAGTCTCAAGTGCGCCTTTTACCCAAAAAGAAGAAAAAAGGGTAACTGCCAACAAATTAAGCTCAAGGGGCCCTATCGGGCCCGCTTGAGCAATAGCCAGCCCGCGCCAAAACAAAGAAGAACCGGTAGCAGTACAGCCAGCAGTGGTGGAAAACCAAAAACCAGTGAAGAGGGGCCGAGTATCCCCTGCACAGTTTGGAAGATGATCCCCACCATAATCCCGGTAAAAACTCTCAATCCGGTGGTTACTTCACGCAATGGGCCAAAGATGAAAGAAATTGCCACCATAACCAAACTGGCAATGGTCAGTGGTTGCAATATTTTCTTCCAAAACTCCAGCCAGTAGCGCCCGGAATCTTCTCCCTTACGATCCAGGTAAGTACCGTAATCCCAGAGGTTGCGCGGGGAAAGGTCTGAGGGCAGCGGCACGATCAGGGCAAACAACTCCGGCGAGACCTCCGCTTTCCATACACTGGTTGGCAGGTCCTTACTCTGTGTATCTTCCCCCAGGAACTGAGTGCTACGGCTGTTCTTAAGCAGCCACTGCTCATTCTGAAACTGCCCCCGTTCAGAGAACTCCACCCATTGCAGCTCCCGGTTATCCGCAAAGTGATAACGGGTTACGCCATAGAGTTCACCATCTGGCAGGGCAGCATTAAAGTGCACAAATTCGCCACTGTCTTTTAACCACAAACCGCTTTCAAGACCGCTCGCTTCGAGTTCACCCAGGGCGCGTGCTTTGTTGTTCTCGGCGATTACATTGGTCTTGGGAATCACAAACTCCGCCAGGGCCAAACCGATAAAAATCAACAGAATGATTGGTTTCATTACCGCCCAGGCAATACGGCCAATAGAGACACCAGCCGCACGCATAACGGTCAGTTCACTGGTGCCTGCCAGTGTTCCCAGCCCCACCATACATCCCACGAGGGCGGAGAAACCCAACTGCTCATAAATACGCCCTGGCAATCTCCACAGGACATATTGTATTGCCTGGCTAAAGCCGTAATCACGCTTGAGGTCTCCCAATTGGTCGATAATGGCGGAAATAATATCCAGGCCGAGAATAATCAATAGCACCACGAAAACTGCTAGGGCAATGGTGCGGCCAATATACATATCCAACTTATACATCGGCCGACTCCTTAACACCTTCCGGCAATGGTTTGGGTTTAGGGCGCCAATTCCTCGCCGCCAGAAGCAATAACCCAATCAGTAAGAAGGGCGGGTGTACCAACCAGATCACCGCGGGGTTGGCAAACTTGCCATCCTCTACTGCCCCGCGAACCCCCTGCAGAACCACCAGGTAAATGAGGTATAAGAGTATCGCGGGGAACATCTTAATAAAGCGTCCCTGGCGGGGATTAGTACGCGATAGCGGTACTGCCAGCACCGCAACCACCAGCACCAATACTGGCAAACTCAAGCGCCAGTAGAGGTAGGCTGTCTCCCTGGGATTGTCACTGCCAATCAGCTGCGTAGTGGGGGCCGACTCAATTTGGTCGCGCCAACGGCTGCGCAATCGTGGCGCCTCCATCAACACTTCATAGCTGGAGAACTCCATCTGCCGGTATTCCCGCTCACCCGGCACGCCCTCATAACGGTAGCCATCGCGCAGTACCAGGTAGCGCAGCCCTGTCTCGGGATCGATTTGCTGGACCCCTTCTTTGGCGCGAGTAACCACCTGGCGATTCGCCTCAGTCTCAGCTTCTGTGGCCCTCAACTCGGCGAGGAACACTCCCAGCATGGTGGACTTATCCTCACTCAGGGCCTCTGCGTAATACACTGCCTGGCCACCACTGGTGGATATAAATTTCTTCGGTATCAGGTGATCAAACTCATTGCGGGATTTTTCCGCGTTGAGCATCAGGTTGGAACGCTCGGCACCAGCGGGGGTCAGGTACAAACTCATTGAAGCCACAAACAAAGCCACTGCCAAAGCCGGTGCCAGGGTGTAAAACAGCAAACGCCATTCACTGAAACCACAGGCGTGCAGCACTGTCATTTCGCTCTCTATATAGAGGCGCCCATAGGCCAAAAGAATCCCGACGAATAATCCCAGTGGCAATATCAATTCCAGGAATCCCGGTAAGCGGTAGGCCATTAAGGAGAAAAGGATATTAGCCGAAAGGTCCCCTGCGGCGGCTTCCGCAAGGTATTTCACAAATCGGCCACTCATCACCATTAATAGCAAAACTGCGCTGACCGCCAGCGTGGCAAACAGCAGCTCGCGGCAGAGATAGCGGAAAATAATCACAGGGCGAACGAATTCCTTGGTGACAGCGGTGTGATGAATTGGACTTCAGTCGAACAAGTTGCCCACTAGGTACAGCAATCCATAGACGAGCAGGTTAAACTTGTGCGACGCATTATCACTAAAAATTCTTGCTATGTCTCGGTTCAGAGCTATGCAATCTATTGTCAGATTTTAAGGAAAGCGAAAAATGCAGTTCTCCGCAAAGGTCTCGGATATCTCCAAACAGCGCGCAGCCTGTTCCGTTATTTCAGCTGATGCTAAAAATGGCTTAAGCCCCAGCGGTAAAAACCTCGATCAACTCGCAAAAGGAACTATTGGCAAAATTCTCAAGCGCGGCGACCTGGGCGTAAAACCCGGCAGCACCCAGTTAATCGACCTGCTGGACGGACCCAGTGAGCGAGTGCTGGTCGTTCGCACCGGCAAGGGAGACATCAGCCAGGCAGAGTTCCGCAAGCTGGCCAGCGCCAGTGCCGCAGTGGTGAAAAAGTTCAAAGACGCTACCAGCTACCTGTGCGAGCTCGAAGTAAAAGGGGCTGATAAAACCTGGCAGGCCCAGCAGATTGCGCTGGCCACAGGTCTGGCCACCTACCGCTTCACCCAGTGCCTCACTGATGCCAAACCCTACCCTCTCACCAAATTCACCCTGCATGCCATTGATCGCAAGCAGCTAAAAACCATCCAAAAAGGGATGGAGATTGGTGCCGGCCAAGCACTGGGAAGCAATGTAGCACGGGAACTGGGTGATCTGCCTGGCAATATCTGTACACCCAACTATCTGGCAGCTCAGGCCCGTACACTGGCCAAAAAACACACAAAGCTCTCCACAACTGTGCTCGACGAGAAAAAAATGAAAGCGCTTGGTATGGGCGCACTTCTCAGCGTAGCAAAAGGCAGTGACCAGCCCCCAGCCCTGATCGCCATGAACTACAAGGGTGGCAAAACCAGCGAGAAACCCATTGTGCTGGTGGGCAAAGGTATTACCTTCGATAGCGGTGGTATCAGTATCAAGCCCGGCCAGGCTATGGATGAAATGAAATACGATATGGGCGGTGCGGCCAGTGTTTTCGGTGTGATGAACGCCCTGGTGGAGCTGCAACCATCTATCAATGTGGTGGGCCTGGTCGCCGCCGCAGAAAATATGCCCAGCGGCCGCGCCAGCAAGCCCGGTGATATCGTCACCTCCATGTCCGGAAAGACTATCGAGATTCTGAACACCGACGCCGAAGGCCGCCTGGTACTTTGCGACGCACTCACCTATGCCAGCAAGTACAAGCCCCGAGCGGTCATCGATATCGCCACTCTCACCGGTGCCTGTGTAATCGCTCTCGGCCACCACGCCACTGGCCTCTATGCCAATAACGAAGAACTCGCCCAAGACCTGCTCAAGGCCGGCGAAACCAGTGGCGACCGCGCCTGGCAAATGCCGCTTTGGGATGAGTACCAGCCCGCCCTGGACTCCAACTTTGCCGATATGCAAAACATTGGCGGCCGCGATGCCGGCTCTGTAACCGCCGCCTGTTTCTTGTCCCGCTTTGCCGAAGAGTACACTTGGGCACATATGGACATCGCCGGTAGCGCGTGGAAATCCGGTGCCGCCAAAGGGGCCACCGGACGTCCGGTACCGCTTCTAGTGGAATACCTGCTGGGAAAATAACTGGCAAAAGCGCACAATAGCCGCCCCCGAGCGGCAGCCGTAACGGCCCCTCGCGGGCCGTTGTCGTCTCTGTACAAATATAAGCCAGCATGACCCGTATCGACTTTTACATCCTCTCCTCCGATCAGCCCCAGCAAGCGGATATCTTCGCCTGTCGCCTGGCGGAAAAGGCCTATCGCAACGGCCTTCGGGTTCTGCTTGCCGTGGATAATCAGGAACGTGCCGAGCAACTCAACCAGCTGTTGTGGACCTTCCGTGAAGACAGTTTCCTGCCCCATGCCAACCAAGCGAATGGCGAGCAGGCAGCCATCGAAATCAACTGCGGTGAAGATCCGCAGGCACACCACGGCCTACTGATCAACCTGTGCAGCAAAGTCCCCAACTGGTTCAGCCGCTTCGAACGTCTTGCCGAGATCGTCGTTCAAGAAGCCAATGCCCTGCAACGCTCACGATCGCGATTTGGTCACTTCCGCGATCGCGGATATCCGTTACAATCCCATAAGATCAACCAGAGCATGTAATCACTAACTACCGCCATGTCCGGTCGAAAGAACAAGCACAAGCAGCGCGGACAACCACGCAAACCTTCCAGCGAGCTGCTCGATGAGCTGAACTCACTGCACGACCTACTCAACAGTGACGATCTCGATGAAATCCCACTGCTCAACCAGGTAGCGGGCCAAGTAACGGGGAAGGATGAGCCAAAAACCCTAACCGCTGCGCCTCCTACAGAGCCGCCATTGTTATCCACCGAGCCAGAAGCCCCGTCCCCAATGGATGACGCCTTAGAAGAGGAACTGCTACATCAGGAGGACCTGCCCATATTGTTTTCCCCAATTGAGGAGACACTGGGCGAAGAACATAAAGTGCAGTTGGCCGAATCAGATCTAGCCCTACTGCGCCCCTTACAAAACCTGCCTGGCAAAACAACGGCAGAGCCCCAAGTGCAGGCTTCCCAGGAAGCGTCAGCCCATGACGATGATGATGACCAGCCTGGCAATAACGCTCAATCGAATAGTGAGGGGACTGACATTGATCGTACAACTGCAACGGATACAGCCGCGGAGGCTCCCGTACCGGCACCCGACAACCCCTTCTTGCCAGCCCATATTCGCTCGCGGCTTACCGGGGGGCGTATTCCATCCCATGAAAGGCAGCCCCAAAACAAACCCGAGGCCATAGAAACCGCCAGCGCGGGTACCCGTACCCAGGCATTGGTAATGGCCCAGGCGATTGCAGAAAAGGAGGGGCCAGTAGAAAAATTGGAGCCCTCAGAGAAAGAGCGCCAGCGCAACGACCTGATTGAAGAATTGGTAGCCCAACAGCTTCCTCAACTGGAAAAACAGCTGCGTGCCCAGATAGAAAAAGTGGTCGACGAGCTAGAGATCTGGGACTGAGTGCGATTTAGCCCCAAAGCTGCCTTTTGCCCACCCTACCCCCGGCGGTATAATTGCCGCCTTTTCCGCGCAGCCCGAGCAAGCACCAGACTATCCTGAGCCAAAACGCTGTGCACGCAGTCAGTTAAATACAAGGTTTCCCGCCCGCATGGACAAAACATACCAGCCCAACGCCATCGAACAGCAGTGGTACAAAACCTGGGAGGAGAACGGCTACTTCAAGCCTTCCGGGGATACTGAGGCCAAGCCCTACAGCATTATGATCCCGCCGCCGAACGTCACCGGCAGCCTGCATATGGGCCACGGTTTCCAGGAGTCCATCATGGACGCCCTGATTCGCTACCACCGCATGCAGGGAGACAACACCCTCTGGCAAGTGGGCACCGACCATGCCGGTATCGCCACCCAGATGGTGGTAGAACGCCTGCTCGGCGCCGAAGGCGTATCCCGCCACGACCTGGGCCGCGACAAGTTTATTGAGAAAGTCTGGGAGTGGAAGGAAGAGTCCGGCGGCACCATTACCCGCCAGCTGCGTCGCCTGGGCGCCAGCCCCGACTGGTCTCGCGAACGCTTCACCATGGACGACGGCTTCTACAAAGCGGTGCAGGAAGTCTTTATCAAACTGTATGAAGACGGCCTGATTTATCGCGGCAAGCGCCTGGTGAACTGGGACCCGAAATTCCACACTGCGATCTCAGATCTGGAAGTATTAAACGAAGAGAAGCAGGGTCACCTGTGGCACTTCCGCTACCCGCTCTCCGATGGCTCCGGCCATCTAGTAGTCGCCACTACCCGCCCGGAAACCATGCTCGGCGATACCGCCGTAGCCGTACACCCGGAAGACGAGCGCTACCAGCACCTGATTGGCAAGACCATCAAATTGCCCCTGGCGGATCGCGAAATTCCGATTATTGCCGACGAATACGTCGATCGTGAATTCGGCACCGGCTGTGTAAAAATCACCCCAGCCCACGACTTCAACGACTACGAGATGGGCCAGCGCCACAACCTCGAGATGATCAATATCCTCGATGCCGATGCCCACCTGAACGACGCAGTGCCGGAAAAATACCGGGGCATGGAGCGCTTTGCCGCGCGCACCCAGATTGTCGACGACCTGGACGCCCTCGGCCTGCTGGAAAAAGTAGAGCCCCACACCCTCAAGGTACCTCACGGAGACCGCTCCGGCGCCGTGATCGAGCCCTGGCTCACCGATCAATGGTACGTAAAAACCCAGCCCCTGGCCGATGAAGCCATCGCCGCTGTTGAAGATGGCCGCGTTGAGTTCGTACCGAAAAACTACGAAAACATGTACTTCTCCTGGATGCGCGATATCCAGGACTGGTGTATCTCCCGCCAGCTGTGGTGGGGCCACCGCATCCCCGCCTGGTACGACAACGAAGGCAAAGTCTACGTTGGCCGCAGCGAAGAAGAAGTGCGCGAGAAGCACAACCTGGGCGCCGACATCAGCCTGCGCCAGGACGACGACGTACTCGACACCTGGTTCTCTTCCGGCCTGTGGACCTTCGGCACCCTGGGCTGGCCAGAAGATACCGAAGAGCTGAAAGCCTTCCACCCCAGCTCCGTACTGGTCACCGGCTTCGATATTATTTTCTTCTGGGTCGCGCGCATGATGATGCTGACCCTCTACTTCAAAAAGGAAGTACCGTTTAACACCGTGTACGTGCACGGCCTGGTGCGCGACAACCACGGCCAGAAGATGTCCAAATCCAAGGGCAACGTGATCGACCCTATCGACTTGATCGACGGTATCGACCTGGAGAGCCTGGTAGCCAAGCGTACCTCCGGCATGATGGTGCCGCACCTGCGCGAGAAGATTGAAAAGCAAACCCGCAAGGACTTCCCCGAAGGTTTCTCTGCTTTTGGTACCGATGCCCTGCGCTACACCTACTACTCCCTGGCATCCACCGGCCGCGACATCAAGTTTGACGTGGGCCGTATTGAAGGCTTCCGCAATTTCTGTAACAAGATTTGGAATGCCTCCCGCTACGTACTGCAAAACTGTGAAGGACAGGACTGTGGCCAGGACAACAGTAGCGACTTCGAGCTGACTGTCGCCGACCGCTGGATTATTTCCCAACTGCAGCGCACCGAAATCACCGTGCGCGAAGCCATGGACACCTACCGCTTCGACCTCGCCTCCCAGGCACTGTACGACTTTATCTGGAGCGAGTACTGCAGCTGGTACCTGGAACTGTCCAAGCCGGTACTGTGGGACGACAACGCCTCCGACGCAGTAAAAAAAGGTACCCGCCGCACCCTGATCCGCGTACTGGAAACTATTTTGCGTCTGGCCCACCCGCTGATGCCGTTTATCACTGAAGAAATCTGGCAGCGTGTAAAAACCCTCGCCGGTTCCAACGGTGACACCATTATGCTGCAACAGTACCCAGAGGCCGATAACAGCAAGATCGATGATGAAGCGGAAGCGGCCGTTGCCTGGTTGAAGCAGGTTATTGAAGGCGTGCGTAATATTCGCGGTGAAATGAATATTTCCCCAGCGAAGAAAATCCCACTGATTCTGCGCGGCGGTTCCAGCCGTGACCAAGAACTGCTGGAACAAGCCCGCAGCCTGCTGATCAAACTGGCGAGCCTCGAAGAAATCACCTGGCTGGAAAGTGGAGAAGCTGCACCAGCCTCCGCCACCGCCCTGGTAGGCGATATGGAATTGCTGGTACCCATGGCCGGCCTGATCGACGTTAAAGCCGAGAGCGCCCGTCTACAAAAAGAGATTGATAAACTTTCCAAAGAACTCGCACGAGTTGAAGGCAAACTCAACAATCCCAAGTTTGTAGACAAAGCCCCCGAAGCCGTTGTTGCCAAGGAAAAGGACAAGCTTACAGAAATGAAAGGTGCTCACGAGCGTCTGCAACAGCAACTTGAGGAAATCAGTAACCTTTAATGGTTCTGGTAGTCCGCTCCATTAAAGAGCGGATTTGATTTAAAAAAGGGGGCTCTGCCCCCTTTTCTTTTTTTGATATAAATCAAACTACCCATTCTCCCCTAGTACCTTTCGATTTTCTATCAACTTCAGAACTCGAGTATGTGCTCAATGTACCTGCATCATCTAAGGGTTTATCAGCTCCAAAATCAGCTTTACCTAAGTAGTATACGACCTAAATCGCGCTAAAACTCTTCAAGCACCTCTCCATTTTTTAACTCTCCTAAGTACCTGATAAGAAATCAACATGATTTTCGATCGGTTCAACTGCTATTTTTTATAAAGATCCTGATAGATTGAAAGGTGTAGGGAGTTAGAGGAAGTCTATCCAGTGGGGATAGTGGGCAAAGTGATCATTTTTCTATTTGGGACAAGAGTTCAAGCTTGTGTGTGATTTATTGATTCCTCAAGGTTTTACGCACCTCTTCGTTAGATTGATTCCAGGGTGGCAATCATGATAATAGTGGTCAGAATGATTACACTATAAATGTCAATGGACCAGTAAACTGAGAGCATAAGGAGAAAAAATGCTTACGTTTGAGAAGTTGTGGAACAGCTATCCACAAAAGGATGTGATAAAACAAACGTGCTACAACAGGCAGGAGACAATATCTGCTCCATTTAGTGACTACTGCGCAATTATGCTAAGTGAAGCGCTTATCAAGGCTGGGGCTTCACTCAATGGCTTTAGTGGTAATAAATGCTGGTCTCACACAGGGTCTAGGCACGCACTACTTGCCGAACAACTAGCCAATTGGCTAAAAACGTCTCCGCTACCTGGCTTGCAAAAAGCCAAGAAAATATCACCTGGATCCTTTCAAAGTGATCTTAATGGAAAAAATGGAATCGTTTTTTTCAAAGATTACTGGCAGCGAGGCAGTGAGAGCTTTGAAAGCAGGAGCGGTGATCATATCGACCTCTGGAAAGATGGTAAAATTACGAGTGGCACCATGCTTTATAGGTCAGTAATTGAGCTATTTGGGTTCGTCTCTGATCTAAACAAATCCAAAGAAATTTGGTTTTGGGAGGTAAAGTGAGCATTAAAAATCATCCGTGGATTCTGTCTGGATTAATTTCAATTTTACTGTTGGTAATAAATTTTTTAATATTTTCCTTTAGCTATAATTCTTTAACAAGGAGTTTATTAACTGAAGATCAGCGCATTGAAAATGCTGGCTTTATAATGGGAACAACTTTGCCACTATTTGCCTTCGTGTCATTCTCCTTATGGCTGATTATGGGTTTTCTGCTAAGTAGAAATGCCAAAGGTTGATCTTGGCTCTAAGCGAGTTCTGCGAGCCCGCACCAATTTTGCCTGCCGTTGCTGCAGGCGTTATAGGTAAGACTTACTCACGTTTAGTAGACACATTGTATAGCTAGGTTTCAGCCTAACATGGAGGTGCCTACAAAACGTGGGCAAGACCACGCTCTAATTAACAAGCCCCGTGGACTGAACGTGCCAACGCGCGTCGCATCTTAACGGCGTTCTATGACCTCAACCAACTCCATCCCACAGCACCCTTTCCTTTTGAACACGTCTATAAATTTCCTCACGGTGAACAGGTAGAGATTTGGGCGCACGTATTCCTATCTTTACCTGATTACCCTTAACTTCCAATACCGTAATTGAGACGTTCGATCCAATCCGTAAGTTTTCACCCGTCCGGCGCTTTAAGATCAACATATTTGCTTCCTATTAATACTCAAACCATGCGTAGACCTCCCTTAATGGAAGGATTTGAAAGTAACTTTTAAGGAAGTATCAGGTGGAGCGCGAGAACGGTAGGCATAGAGGTGGAAAAGGCAGACGCAACGCTTCCAGAGCCAGGGAACATGCCCCAAACTACTGAATGAACTCCACTTTATTGAAGACGAGCGGGTTTCTAGCGTATGATCCATATAGCCATTTTGATACTTGGGTTATCAAATTGGTTAGCTGGCCCTAGGTGTTAGCGCACCTTGGGTCAGCGCCTTTTACTTACTCTTACGTCACGCTACCGTTCTCCTTTGAGGGAATGGTCTTTTAGAAAATTCTTGGGTTTCTTGAAGCTCTTTGGTCATCGGCCTTTAGAAGGCTGCTCAATGACGACCCAAATACCGATAAATATCCACCGATTTTACGCAGCTTTGACACTAAAACAAACTGAATAAAATCCAATAAGATTATTTTTGTGCCTATATTTTGTGTATTCACAAACTGAGAATCTTAGTTGCACATAAAAATAACCGTTAAGATTGGTACTCTTCCCCGCAACTCACTTTAGAATCCAGAAACCGTAGATCATCCCTAACGGCTTTATTTTACTGATTTTATATACACTTTGTTGTTTTCACCCGCTATCAATACCAAAGATCAAGAGCAGCCTCACATATCCACAGCAAAAAGAACGCTAACTTGTTGATTTTAAACGGTTTATACCTATGATCAAAAGTAGAGAAATACGAGGATATAATGCAGCCGCAATATATCCACTAGAGTAATTTTCCACCGGTGCAGGCTAACATACTGATTTATTTGTTTTTTCTGGCTTAAAGAGTTTTCTCCTCTTGGGACATATTGACTGGTGATATAATGCGGCTGCTTTTGAATCCACTGTTGTTACTTGATCGGAGAGCGTAATGGAAGCTGAAGAAACGAAAGAAAAATCTGGGGTCAGTGAGACGCATTCCATGATGCGGTTGATTCTCCAGCCTAAAGTTATGATAGGCGTAATACTCATTTATGCTGCTATTCTGATACCGATGTTTATGGATAGTGGCTTTGATATTTCCTACATTTTTAAAGACCAGCTTCCGATCATAGCGAGCGCATTTGCAGGGCTGCTTGGTTTTAGTTTGGTTTTTCCAGAGTTCAGAAAGGCAAGGGATAGAGTTAAAGAGGAAAGGTTTGTTGATGTTGATACTGAGCGCGAAGATGCGAATGTAAAGCTACAAAAAAGAATTCTTAATGAAGTAGGAGATTTAAAAGATAAAGTAAATGACAATAGTACTTCACAAATAGAAAAGCTTATAAAAGATCTCGAAACCAAGAAGAAAGAAGCCTCAGAGACCCTTTTTAGTTCTTTTGAAAGCTACTTCAATGAAATCAGAAGCGTCTTGGTTGAACAGGCTCACACAGCTGATAAAAAGGCATCAATACTACTAGACAAGGGCACTTCGTATTCCAAAGGCGGAATATATTTTTTCACCCTGTCAATAGTCATATGGCAAGCCCTGTCTTGGTCTACAGGATTCAAAGAGCAATATATATTTGGAATAGTTTCATGTTCACTACTATTTATTTTTATTGAATTTTTGGCTGCATGGTATTTAAAGCAATATAGACACTTTGTTGACACATCAACTTATCATATAAAAGTGAAGTCAATTTTTGATAAGCATATGCTTTCATATTTAACTATCAAAACCTTGGGTGATGATAGCCAGGATATTGACTCTAAATATAAAGCCATGCTTCGAGTTTTAGAAGAAGATATTAAATGGCCTGAAAGTTATTTGATGAAAAATGGCGATGTGAGCTTTGCACGTGAGGCAATGGAGACGATGACACACTTTGCCAAGGCAATGAAGACCGAAGCAAAGAATAGCGCATCAAAGTAAAGTTATAACAAGCGCAGCCACTGGGACAAAGTCTACGCTGCGCTTAAACTTTGCCCGTGCTGCGGGCGCTAACAATACAAGGATAGTTCCGTGCGAGTAGAGAGTCAGCAAGAAAGGATAATGAGACTTCAAAGTGCAGCAAATGCAATATTAATGCACGACCCTGCTGATAGTTTTAAAAACCTTATTGAAAAAAACGAGGAGCTATTCAAAGAATTTAGGTTGGTTTATTCCACGAATAATCTTGATTCTGAATTTTCTCATTCCTCTCTGAAAGAAATTGAAGACCATTGTCCAACGCTTAAAAAGTATTTCTACGGAACTGGGATATTGTTCTATTCAGATGAGCTCTACGCTGCCACAAAGAGACAAAGACGCATTGAAGTACCAATTGACTATTCGCTTAGCCTTGACTCAAATGCGGCTGAAAGATTTAGAGTTTGGGGAAACGGTGGTTCTCTTGATAAGGAAGAAGAGCGCTTTGAGGGGCTCGTTAGATTTATAAAAGGAGGAAAAGGGGAAGGGTTCAACTTCGATTATTCATTCTTCATTATTGAAAACTTGATCGACTCCATGAGGCCTGAGAATCATAGGCCTTTTAACACTATCAGAATTTTAAAAAGGTTTGATCACTTAGAGTACGAAGCGGAATCTTTTAACATTAGAAATCCTAAGTTTTCAGAAACCTTAGAGGAATCTGGCAAGAGAGCAATAGAGGCACTGCATTCCTTTCATTCCAGCAAGGAAGTCAAAAGATTTTTAAGCAGAAGAAAGGGGCTTTATCTTATTCTTTTAAAAGCAGTTCTACTGCGAGAGCAAAAAGATCTTGACTTAGCAAAGCAGCTTGAAATTTTAGTTGATTATTCATTAGATACTCTAGGTGCGTTCGCAAAAACAGAAATATATTTTGCTTGGAAGCTATTAAAGCAAGGAAAAAATTTAAGTTTTTTTGACCCTATTAGTCAACTAGGAAAAAAGTCTCTTCATAGAATAAAAGGGATGGCTTGGGATCTTTTTTCCGTGAGGTATCAAGAAACATTAGCCAGCAAGTCAAACATTGGCGACTTTTATGTTCCATTCTTTGCATCATTCGACAATAGATTTGTTGAGCTTGCACAAGCATGCCCTATTCGGGCTGTTTTAATTGATGATCTCGATAAGAGGATAATGACCATACACCTTGACGAGCATGAGTTCATGGCTGATTTACATCAATCTATTACCGTCGAGTTAAATCGTAGGCTTCAAGATCCTGATGAAAAGATTAAGCGAATGTCAAAAAGACCGACAGAAGATGAGCTAGATAAAAGAGCTGCAGAATTGGAGCAAATATTGGAATGTATTGTTAAGAAGTCAAAGTACGCAGATGCAGCAAGCTGCGCTGGCGTTTGAAACGATAGGAATTCCTTTGATGCAATACTGCGATACTGACATTTTTGGTTCTATCGTCTTACCTGATTCAATTGCAGAAATCTTTGAATTGGCACGGGAGCATTCCGCTGATAGGAAAAACGTTCATTTATGGCGAGGACAAAGTGACATTTCTTGGCCAATTCATAGCTCAGCCTATAGAAGACTAAGCAGAACAAATCACTATGTTAACGAAGAAAGCATGCAATATTACGAGGAGTATCTATTAAAGCATGCTACTCATCAGGGATATCGGTTCGAGTCAGGCAGAGAACTATCGGATTTCGAACTATTGGCCAAACTCCAGCATCATGGCGCTGCAACTAGACTGATTGACTGCTCAAGAAATGTCATGGCAGCTCTCTGGTTCGCTTGTTCTTCAGAGCCAGATAAAACTGGCCTTCTTTTTGGAATTCATTCTTATCATCTTGGTGGAGGTGAGAACAAACCTGAGACGCGAAAATACCAAGACATATTCAAGGGCCTTGAGAAGTACAAGCATCCACAAACTTGGCAGCCTCCGGTAGTGTCTAAAAGAATTGCTGCTCAAGGTGCACAATTTCTATATAGTGCGGTGATTGACTCAGAGATGGGGAGTCTTGCTGTAGAAAAGAAATGTGACACACATATAGCTATTGGTATATCACCCGCTTTTAAAAAGAGCGCACTTGACGAGCTGGCTGGATTATTCGATATACGCTATCTAACTTTATTCCCAGACATTGATGGCTTTGGCTATGCAAATAGTCATCGATTTGATCAGCATGAGAGCGAGAGATGGTAATTCCTAAATCGGGTAGTCGGTAGTTTCTAGCTACCGGGCCCCATGCCACCCATCGTGCGGATCCGCAATGGCCGGTTCCCTATCCGAAATAAATATCTATCCAACGATAGTATCGAGCAGCTCTTCATTTGAGTTGAATGTCATGGCAGTGCGATACCTCAACTTTATCCAACTGGAAACATATCGGTAGGCTAGCCCTGTCTTTAAACTCGTGGATTTAGGTTCAGGCCTTCACCCTGTCCAAGATATTAATCTTGGCATTCAGATACTATGCCGTCAGCTGACTTCTGTTTAATCACCATGATCATTACTGACCGAGGCGCTGCTGTGTAGCACCACTTTTGTCTATCCCCGCACTGGTGGCTAGCGGAATGGGCCTGCTTATGAGTCAACGGCCACGCTGACAGTTTCATAGCAGCAAGCTAAACAGATCTCCCCAGATAAGAACGTGAACTTTCACTACACAACTGCGTCATTGACTCTACCCATTAGAGCACCCGGCTTCGGTGCCCCTGGCCACCTCGCCTCCAGGCCAAGCCATATAAGCTGCTTCTGCTCGTCAGCACGTAGTTTTGCTAGCGACTTCCTCCCCACAAGACCTGGCAGTGTTGCAGTTGCCATTCGCTAGTAGTTAGCATTTAATGGAATCCATAAAATGGTGATCCTCCTACATGGGACTTTCACCCCAATTAGTCCGCGTCATATTGGGCGTACCAAAGCCAGCCAAAATCGTGCGCTTTGGACACTAGACTCGCAACAATTTGCTCGCCTTTGCTGGCGACGTTAGGCATAAATAAAATATGGAAATTTATAAAGCTCCCGAATCCAACGTTGAAATCGGAAAAATTCAATCAATGCCAAGTGTTTTTTGGAAAATATTCTTTTGGATTCACATTGCCTTAATCCTATTTATACCGTTCGTATTTATCGAAAGTCCTGAGATTCATTACCTTGACTATATTGATATTGGTATATTTTTACCTATTGTCATCTTTAGTCTTTTTTGCTATGCATATTCAAAGAGACCTGTCAGCACTACAGTTTTCTCAATGTTCTTTTATTTATATCTTCCATGGGCATTATTTTATGAGCTAATTGCACCTTACGTATTGGGTATCCCATCCTACGGAGAGGATGCAGTGATTGATTTTTGGATTGTGATCATTCCAATTTTCCTTCTGCCAACGTTGTTTGCTCAGTATTCTCTTGCAAAATCACCAAAAGCCTAATTTCGTTAGCCGGTAGCTTCTAGATACCGGCCCCCACACCACCCATCATGTGGGACCGCAATAGACGCCTTGCTATCCGCAATGAATCTCTACCCAACGATAGTATCAAGTAGCTCTTCATTAGAGCTGAGTATCATGGCAGTTCGCTACCTCAACTTTATCCGACTGAAAAAAACCGGCAGGCTAGCCCGGTCTTTTAACTCGTGGATTTAGGCTCAGACCTTCACCGTGTCCAAGGTATTAGCCTGTGCATTTGGCCACTATGCCGTTGACTAACTTCTATTTAATTACCATGCTCATTACTGACCGAGGCCCTGCTACGTCTCACTACTTATGTCTATCCCCGCAATAGTCGCTAGCGGGCTGAGCCTATTTATGAGTCAAGGGTCACACTGACAGCTTCACAGCAGCAAGCTAAATAGATCTCCCCAGATAATAACGTGAACTTTCACTACACAACTGCATCATTGACTCTACCCGTTAGACCACATGGCTTCGGTGTCCTCGTCCACCTCGCCTCTAGGCCAAGCCATATAAGATTCTTCTGTTCGTCAGCTCGTAGTTTTGCTAGCAGCCTCATCCCCACAAGACTTCACGGTGTTGCAGTTGCCATTCGCTAGTAGTTAGCATTTAATGGCGCCCATTAAACGGTGATTTTCCTATACGGGGCTTTCACCCCATTAGTTCATGCTCATGCTGGGTGTACCAAGGCGAAGTACAATCGCCAGCAAAGCTGGCTGGACCTACATTCCGCAGCTTCGCTGCTTCATTTCGGCCCATGCTGGCAGCTTTATAACTCATGAGGGCTCTGTGACCTACATAAAGTACTTGTTTGTAATCTTGTTTCCTTGGTTAGCTTTTTTCGTAGGAGACATGATTTATGGCTCTTCGCATGTGATGTTTCATCATCCCTGCGAACAATCAGAATATGGGTGCTGGCCTATAGATTCTACAAGTTTTGCAATAAAAGGGGCGTTGTTTGGTATCTTTATAGGCTTGGCAAATTTGACGTCCTCTCAGCTTAAAATATCATTGGTGTCGGCATTAGTGTTGTTGGCTTTGATTACCGTCAGGCTGGGTGCTGTTCAAATGGAGGGTATTCTGTCTGTAGTATTGGGTGGGTATTACTGGTTAAGTTTATTTGTCCCATTATTATTTAGTGCAGTGTTTTTTTACCTAGGCTCAAAGTATGTGTCAGGTAAGTTATAACAATACCAAGTACGATCGACAGAAAAGCTCGCTGGACCTACATTCCACAGCCTCGCTGCTCCAATTCGGTTCGTGTTGGCGACATAAGTACTATAGAGATATAAGTAATGGGAAGACCTTGGAGTAAACTGCAGAAGGAATTTTATTTGCTGCGAACAGATGGACTTGATCTGCAATTGCATTGCCGAGCCTATAGAATGGATTCAAAAATGGGATCTACCGATATTCCTAGATATTGGATTACATTAGGCAAGGAGATAATCTGGGACTACCCAAGAGATTTTATTGGTAAGAATCATCCTAAACGAGTAAATACTAAGTGGTATCCCTATGGCAATGATGTTCCAGATATTTCCAATCTAATAAGAGAGTATATTGACACTCCAAAAGATGAGCTGATGTCAAAGAATTTTCAAAATGACCATTGGGGGTTGATTAACATATTTCGAGCTTCAGATAAGCGTATAGGTTTAAGACGCCTACCTGAGCTAAAGAGGAAAACAAAAAATAGGGCCGCATTGAAAGTAATTGAGACGCGGCTAGAAAGCACTAAATCGAGTAGCCGGTAGCTTCTAGCTACCGAACCCCAGACCACCCATTATGCGGGTCCTCAATGAGCGGCTCCCTATCCGTAATGAATCTCTACCCAACGATAGTGTCAAACAGCTCTTCATTTCAGCTGAGTGTCATGGCAGTGCGCAGTCTTAAATTTATCCAACTGGAAACTTATCGGTAGGATAACCCTGTCTTTCAACTCATCGAATTTGGACTCAGGCCTTCACCATGTCCAAGGTATTAATCTTGGCATTAGGCTACTATATCGTCGGCTGACTTCTGTTTAATCACCTTGATCATTACAGACCGAAGCGCTGATGTGTTCCACCACTTTTGTCTATCCCCGCGATGATGGTTAGCGGGTTGCACCTATTTATGAGTCAGCGACCACCTTGACAGCTACACATCAGCAAGCTAAACAGATCTCCCCAGATAAGAACGTGAACTTTCACTACACGACTGCATCATTGACTCTACCCATTAGATCACCCGGCTTCGGTGCCCCTGGCCACCTCGCTTCCAGGCTAAGCTCCATAGGATGTTTCTGTTCCTCAACTCGGATTTGCTTGCGGCTTCCTCCCCACAAGACCTCACTGTGTTGTAGTTGCCATTCACTAGTAGTTAGCATTTAATGGCGCCCATTAAATGGTGATCCTCCTACAGGGGACTTTTACCCCATTAGTTCACACCCATACTGGACGTACCAAGGGCCAGCACAATCGCCAGATGCGAAAAACTCATTCGGCTGGACTCGCTACACTGCGTTCTGCTCGCCTGTGTGGCCGGCGTTATAAGCCTAGGACATCATGAACACTAGATATTTAGATGAAGGGTTTCCTCTTTTACATTGGGCAACAGAAATTGAAGCTGTGTGCCCTAAGTGTAATGAGGTTGGAGTTATCAGCGGAAATCCATACTGGAAAGATTGGCGTGCTACATTCTTGTGTCACGGTTGTTCTCATTCATTACAAACAGATCGTGATGGTTGGCACGGACCTGTTCTAGGAATGGGGCGTCGTCCTTGTGGTACATGCGGTCATCAGTGGGTACGAGTAGAGAAAGTATTTGATGATGCGAGCAAAATAAATGGCGAGTCTACGAAATCTAAATGCCCCCAATGCAAATCAGAAAATAAAGTATCTTTAAAGTTCACTCGTACCGAACCGACTGATCATGCTATTGATCCTTTTTTTGGCCTAGAGCTAGCTTTAAAAGAAGATACTCGTCATGGCACTGTTTGGGCATATGGGGCAACTCATTTGGAACAGCTCAAACTATATACCTCTGCTCAATTAAGAGAAGGGGATGGTACAAAGTGGTCTTATTTCACGAGACTTCCAAAGTGGTTGAAGACTTCGAAAAATAGGAAGATGGTTTTAAAGGCCATTTCTAAATTAGAGAAACGCCTTATAACAAACAAAGACAGCGGATAAGCCGCTGCTTTGGGCGTTCGTAATGAGTCTCTACCTGGTGATTGTCGCACAGCTCCCCATTTGAGTTGAGTTTCTTGGCGGTGCGCTACCTCAACGTTATCCAACGGGAAACATATTGGTGGGCTAGCCCTGTCTTTTAAGCCGTGGAATTAAGTTCAGATCTTCACTCTGTCCAAGGTATTACTCTTGGCATTTGGCTACTATGCCGTCGGCTGACTTCAGCTTAATAACCTCAGCCATTACTTGATGACTTACTACAACTGGAAGCGTCCCCACCAATACAATGACGGATTACCGCCTGCAAAAGTGGAAGAAAAATTTAACCTACTGTCCAGAAATAGTTGACCACTACACCTCCTTCCGATACCTAAACATCAAGATATTGAGACATTAGAGAGGAAAATTGCCAAAGAAGAACTAATGTGGCTTTCATGACAAAAAACAAAATTATGAATATTAATTCTTAAGCGTGTTTCTTCTCCTTCGACCCACAAAATAAGTACGATTGTTCGACTCCTTATTGCCTGCTGCATTTATGTATGCAATATTTGGGTGGATTTTTTACCTCATGAAATCTAGCAAGGAGAATTTTTTATCCAAAAAATCCACATGATAGGTCTATATGATCTTTTTCTGCCCTATTTCTCAGCTAAATTCTCACACCATCAAGAATAAATATAAAATTTACGATTAGAAATGCAATTTTATGAAAATTAAAGCCCTGTATGGAAAAGCTCTTTTACTCATACTTATTTCCCTTTGTTTTACCTCCACAGTAAATGCTCAGTCTGGTTTTGAGGCTGTAGTGCCAGGGCCGGTTCATCTGGGTGTAAATGTCAATACTGAAGATGTTCCGTTTTGGAAAACATTGGATAATGACCATCAAGATGATTGGGATGGACGTGTACTCCATTACCCTGCCGATTGGCGAATAGCGAAAGGCAGCGATGGTCGTTGGATCACTTTTCCCCATGAGTGGGATCACCGCGAGGGTTCGGATGGCCGAATTGTTGCCTATCCCCACGGTTTTTACACACAAGAAGGAGATGATGGAAGGGTAATTTCCTATCCTTATAGTAAATGGAGGTACTTTGAAGGGGGAGATGGTCGCGGCGTGGCAATTCCAGGGGATTGGGATGTAGATGAACACGGTAACAGACTGTGGGGAAAAAATGTTAAAGCAGGCAGTGATTACCGTAAGATTGTAGTACCTCCCGGCTGGGAATCCGATCAAGGACGCGATTCAAGATTGATAGCTTATCCTGCAGGCTGGCTAACAGACTCCGGTTTTGATGAAAGGCTGGTAGCCATTCCATCTCTCTCACCATGGAAGACCGCCTGGGGGAGGGATGGGAGAATGATTACCTTCCATGAAGGTATAACATCAAGAGTTGTTGAAGGGAATGACGATAGAAAAGTCGCAATCACCAATAACTGGTACTATCGATCAGGTCCCGACGGAAGAATCAAACAAAGGCCCAAAAGTACAATTAAAACACCTTTAACTTTTGATAATCCAGCACAAATTGCGCTGATTAAGAAGCTGAAGGAAGATGCCGAATTATCAGATGAGGAGTACCATGATTATTTGCTTTACACATATCTCAATAGTGACTAGATTTCACTAATAATAAATCATCGTGAAGGCCACCCTTACAGCGGGTGGCCATATGCCACTCACCAAGGGGTAATTAATAGTTTTGGCAGGATTCAAAATATCACGTTATTTTACTTCAATACACGTCGACTATTAGCGACTTCCAATTAGACACCGCCGATAGAAAAGTAATTTAATAGTTGGCTTTGGAAGGAGTTCTACTACTGCTAAAGGATACCTTCCTCCTCTATCTCCACTTCTATAGTTTTACCACTCACATATCATTAATGGATTACCGCCGGCAAGCTCATCAACTGGAGCATACTGCACCGCTCGACAGTGCAGTAATCAACTATTTCCGGACGGTAAGTTAAGTTTTTATACCGCACTTTGCCACTGCAGCTGATTCATGGAGCTTCCCTTCGAAGTTGATGGAGGGACATCATGCCAGTCTGCCATAGCAATTTATAAAATCTCGTTTATGTACCGCTTACTGATTAACTCTACTCGTTAGATCAGCCGGGGGGGCCTTGGTCACTCCGTCTCCAGGCTAAGCCTTATAGGATGTTTCTGTTCACCAGCTCGTGGTCTTGCTAACGGCTTCCTCCCCACAAGACCTCACGATGTTGCAGTTGCCATTCGCTAGTAGTTAGCATTTAATGAAATCCATTAAATGGTGATCTTTCTACAAAGGACTTTCACCCCATTAGTCCACGCCCATGCTGGGCGTATCAAGCGTAGGCAATCGACCTCAGGCAACTGCCACCTTTTGTGCGGGGGAGCTACACAAAAGATGGCATTTACCTCCGGTGGCTGCTGCCGGCGTTATGGAACCTTACTATCAAGAGTAAATTTATAGAATGATAGATTCAAAAAAATATGTATCTATAGCCATTCAGGAATTAAGGCAGCCTACATTTGAGATTACGAAGCAATACCTTCAAGTTATGGAGGTTGAGCTTGAACACGAAGTTCCTCGTGTAGCGAGGATTGATTTAGACCATATCAATGACTCTATTGCCGTTTATTTTTTTATAAAGGAAGAGCAATTTTTTATCGTAGTTAACCTTTCTAAAGGGGATACTCCACAAGTGGAGTGGGTATGGATTGAGTCTGGTCACCGGGTATATTTAACAGCTACATCGGAAGCATTGGGATACGATGAGTTGTCGAGCTACCTTCCATATAATTCCCTAACTGGCTGGTCTAAAGGTGATATTGATAAAAGTGGAAAGAGAGCATACAAATTTTCGAGAGTTTCTTACGAGCCGGTCGTAAATGAAGCATATGGTCTTGAGGAGAAGCTGCTTAATTTACTTATAGATTTAGAAAGGTCATCAGGGACGATTCGCAAGTTAGTTGAAAATTCAAAAGCCTATATTTCTATCTGTAGGCATCAATATATAAGCGCAAATGCGGGTATTCACCTGGATCTAGAAATATTACATCGACTCAGCTCGCTAAACTTGGAACTAGATGTTGATACTTATATAACTGGAAATGAAATCGAGTAGGAGATGCCCCATAAATCGGGTAGCCGGTAGTTTCTAGCTACCGGCCCCCACACCACGCATCGTGCGGGTCCGCAATGGGCGGTTCTCAATCCATAATGAATCTATACCCAACGATAATGTCGAGTAGCTCTCCATTTGAGTTGGGTGTCTTGGCAGTGCACCACCTCAACTTTATCCGACTAGAAACATATCGGTAGGCTAGCCCTGTCTTTTAATTCATGGATTTTGGGTTCAGACCTTCACCCTACCCAAGGTATTAATCTTAGCATTTGGCTACTATGTCGTCGGCTGACTTTTGTTGAATCACCTCGGTCATTACTGACCGAGCCGCTGCTGTGTCTCACTACTTTCATCTATCCCCGCGATGGTCGCTAGCGGGCTGGGCCTATTTATGAGTCAACAGCCACGCTGACAGCTTCACTGCAGCTAGCTAAACAGCTTTCCCCAGATAAAAACGTGAACTTTCACTACACAACTGCATCATTGACTCTACCCGTTAGACCACCCAGTTTCCGTGCCCCTGGCCACCTCGCCTCCTGGCTAAGCCTTATAGGATATATCTGTTCGTCAGCTCGAATTTTGCTAGCGGCTTCCTCCCCACAAGACCTCACAGTATTGCAGTTGCCATTCGCTAGTAGTTAGAATTTAATGGAACCCATTAAATGGTGATCTTCCTACAGGGGACTTTCACCCCAATTAGTCCACACCCATGTTGGGCTCATCAAGTAAAGGCACCCGATGTCAAAGCCGCTGCTTCGCTCTGGTTTTACCACAGGTGCTTTAGGCATTAGAGGTAAGGAGTTTCAAATGAGGGCCATTTTATTAATAACCGTTCTTTTTCTTGGTGCTTGCGAAGTATCCACTTCAAAGAATTATACTATTCAAGTTGAGGGAGGCCAGAATCATGAGGAGAACCTCAAGGCCGCCCCTGTCATAGCTAACCTTGTCTGGAATGGCAATTTACATCATCAAATTCAAAAAGAAGTTGTAGAGCTCCAAGATCAAGATTTAAGTAATCTTTTAGGTCTTCGCTACAAAAATGTGTCTTTTAGTTCTGGTGAGAAAGGCGTTTTTATTCAATGCATATTTAAATCTTCATTCAATGACGAGGTGGGCGATAAAGTAATTGAGATTTGTAGAAAAGAAGTGGAAGCTCAAATTGCTGACCACTTCACTTCCAATAAGTTAAATCATTCGGACGCCACTGTCGCGACACCCGGTGTTTGAGACGTTATGACTTGACCAATGATACAATTTATTAAAACCAAAGACTTGGATAAATCTGCAAAACTTACTCTTGCCAACATGCAGGAGTACTATGACATGTATGGCGTTGACTGGACTTTATCAGATGTACGCAGTGCAATTGAAAATCTTGAGAATTATGATGTAGTGAATGATGATGGAGTTTTTGGGATTGTTAGACTCTCATTTGAAAACAATCGCTGTCAACTGCGAGATATTCAAGTTGTATCTAGCCAACAAAACAAAGGGTTAGGCGCTTTAGTTATCTCTAAGGTAACCGAGCTTGCAAGGCAAAAACAACTAGGGTTCATTGATCTACGAGTATTTAAACGTAGTCCAACATATAGACTTTATGGTCGCCTAGGGTTTGTCACAGAAAGCGAAGATGATAAATTTTACCAAATGACGCTTACAGTCATATAAACCGGGTAGCCGGTAGTTTCTAGCCACCGGCCCCCACACCCACCATCGTGCGGGTCTGCAATGGACGGTTCCTATCCGTAATCTCTGCCCAACGATAGTGACGAGCAGCGCTTCACTTGAGTTGAGTGTCATAGCAGTGCGCCACTTCTGAATCAGCGGCCACGCCGACAACTTCACAGCAGTAAGCTAAACAGATCTGCTCAGATAAGATCGTGAACTTTCACTACATAACGGTATTATTGACTCTACCCGTTAGATCACCCGGCTTCGGTGTCCTTTGCCACCTCGCTCCAGGCTAAGCCATATAAGATGCTTCTGTTCATCAGCTCGTAGCTTTACTAGCCGCTTCCCCCCACAAGACCTCGCAGTATTGCAGTTGCCATTCGCTAGTAGTTAGCATTTAATGAAATTCATTAAATGGTGATCTTCCTACAGGGGACTTTCACCCATTAGTCCGCGTCCATGCTGGGCGTACCAAGTACAAGCAGGTTGCTGCGGGACTTTGGCCCATCGCAAGACGGCCTACGCTACGCTCCAGCCATCCCTTTTGTGGTCATTATAACCAAGGATAGATATGGAAAATAATAAGATATTTCTAACAATCAACAGAGTTAACTCAATACTCTTTCTACTCTTATTGATTGCTTCATTAATTGGGGCTTTTTTTATCTTTCAAGAGATAACGAAAAACACAAGGAGAAATGCGGTAGAAATCGCAACTCCTGACAAAGAAAATAAAGAAATAATCGAGCTTTCAGATGTAGAAACAATTCGAGACAAAGGAATCCAGTATATACGTGTCTATTCAAAGCGTGACGGTGTTTTAAAGTCTGGGGGATATAGCCGAACCCTTCGAAACCTGCTTTTCTTAAGTCAAATCGGAGAGGAACCTACATGGTTACTTCCGGACAATAACTCTCAAATTATTAATCATCGCATTCTTAAAACATATGATGATCAAACAAATGAATCGACATCCGACTACATATATGTGGAGATTAGCCCTAAATCTGAAGGCGTAAGCGCTTGTGTCAGCGCCACCGATGGAACAACCCTTGAGTGCCTTGATACTGGATTAAACAAAATCATCCAGTACGAGTATTTCTCAGATAAACAGACGTTGGGCTTGCTTGTTCAAGTGTCAGATGAACTTCGCTACAAAGTTTTTGACCTTATCTCGAAGAAGCTAGAGTCTGACAAATTTGTGATAAAGCTATAAATCGGGTAGCCGGTAGTTTCTAGCTACCGGCCCCCACACCACCCATCGTGCGGGTTCGCAATGGGCGGTTCCCTATCCGTAATGAATCTCTACCCAACGATAGTGTCGAGCAACGCTTCATTTGAGCTGAGTGTCATGGCAGTGCGATACTTCTGAGTCACCGATCACTCTGACAGCTCCACAGCAGCAGGCTAAACAGATTTCCCCAGATAAGAACGTGAACTTTTACTACATAACGGTATTATTGACTCTACCCGCTTCGGTGTCCTTGGCCACCTCGCCTCCAGGCCAAGCCATATAAGATGCTTCTGTTCGCCAGCTCGTAGTTTTGTTAGCGACTTCCTCCCCACAAGACCCCACGGTATTGCAGTTGCCATTCGCTGGTAGTTAGCATTTAATGGCGCCCATTAAACGGTGATCTTCCTACAGGGGACTTTCACCCCATTAGTTCACGTCCATGCTGGGTGTGCCAAATTTAGGCAAGCGGACAAATTACTACGCCTTCGATTCCGTAATTTGCCGTGGCTAAAGGCGTTATGTGGGGCTAAACCGAGGTCTTATTGAGAGATGTGGCGTAATTGACATTAGCTTAAAGAATCATCCTGACACTCACTGTAGTGCTACGACAAATTTACCAGACACAATAAGTTGTTTTTATGCAGCCTTTTAATACTCAATTTACCTTATCTAGAGATTACCTTGCCGAATGCTATGATCAGTCTCTACCCTATGGGAAAAATGTCAAGCCCAATTATCTTCTTCCTACATTATTATTATCTTCTGGTGCGGGATTACTGTTTTTTACTGAGCAGCCTAAGATCGCAAGTTGCACGTTAATTGCATTAGGCGTGCTGGAACTGATTCACATTCGATATCGACGAGCTTGGTGGTTAGCACGGCAGATGCTTGGGAAAAGTGCCGGTAGTGAGGTGAAACTAACCATAGATAAGGATGGAATCCAGACACAGAATCCTTATACGACAACAGCTCTATTGTGGGCAGATATCGAGCATATTATTGAAACCGATTTAGGGCTTATTTTGGTGGCTAAATCCGGGGGGCAGCAGTACTTGTCTAAATCGTTATTACCTGCTGAATTAATTAATGAGATAGTTACCAAGATTAAGGGTAAACATTGATTTCAATAAAAATTAAAATCGTGCCTACAATGCAGCTAATACAATGCATAACAAGCTGCCCAAACGCGACGACCCTACGGGGTCGCCGCTTGGCAAGGCGTTAAATGCACACAAGGAACACGTAATGCAGTTCATCCGAAGAATACAGCGAAATAGAGCGATAAAATCGTACTTACGGAAATTGCCTAAGTTGCTAGCGAAAGATTATGGAAAATCTAAAAGGTATCGCCCAAAACAAGTAAGGGCTACGATTGAGAGGTCAGGGCTCTCAATTATTTATACCTGTTACGCGATTTCAATTTTTTGCTCAAAGAAGGAATTTGATGCATATCATCATGAAATTGGTGAAGTGTGTGATTACGGAGCAATGCGTGGAGAAGTAGGAAATCTTCATTTTTACGGAAATGAAAATTTTAGTAGTAACGATGTTGCATCTGTTGGCTCTGACTTTGGTGGCGGTTCACATGGTATGGATGGCGGCGGCACAGATTGAGGCATTTAAATCGGGTAGCCGGTAGTTTTTAGCTACCGACGGCCACACCGCCCATCAGCGAATCCACAATGGGCGACACCCTATCCGTAATGCATCTCTACCCAACGATAGTATCGAGTAGCTCTTCATTTGAACTGAGTGTCATGGCAGTGCGCTACTTCTGAGTCAGCAGCCACGTTGACAGCTTCCCAGCAGTAAGCTAAACAGACCTCCCCAGACAAGAACCTGAAGTTTCACTACACAACCACGTCATTGACTCTACCCGCTAGACCAAATGGCTTTGGTATCCTTGGCCACCTCCCTTCCAAGCTAAGCCTTATAGGATATTTCTGTTCCTCAGCTCGTAGTTTTGCTAGCAGCTTCCTCCCCCACAAGGCCTCCCGGTGTTACAGTTGCCATTCACTAGTAGTTGGCATTTAATGGCGACCATTAAATGGTGATTTTCCTAAAGGGGACTTTCACCCCATTAGTTCACGCCCATGCTCGTGGCATTATGCGTCATTAAACATAGAGTATTGATTGAAGAATGAGTAAAGAACAACCAAATAATCCGCTACATGGTATTACTCTTGAGAAAGTTGTTACACGATTGCAGGAGCATTATGGCTGGGATGGTTTGGCAGATAGGATTAATATCAATTGCTTTAAGAGCGACCCATCAATTAAGTCTTCGCTCAAGTTTTTACGCAAAACCCAGTGGGCACGAGATAAAGTCGAGAATCTGTATATCTCAACTTTTGAAAATAAATCTCCGTGGGGTAATCGTAAATAAGCACTATTTGGTAACCACATAGATGTCGCTGTGATTAGGCAGGGACAGGCGCATAAATCGGATAGCCGGTAGTTTCTAGCTACCGGCCCCCACACCACCCATCGTGCGGGTCTGCAATGGGCGGCTCCCTACCCGTAATGGCTCTCTACCTAACGATAGTGCCGAACAGCTTTTCATTTGAGTAGAGTATCATGGCAGTGCGCTACTTCTGAGTCAGCGGCCAGGCTGGCAGCTTCACAGCAGCCAGTTAAACTGATCTCCCCAAATAAGAACGTGACCTTTCACTGCACAGCTGCACCATTGACTCTACCTATTAGATCACCCGGTTTCGGTGCCCCTCCAGGCTAAGCCTTATAGGATGTTTCTGTTCGCCAGCTCGTGGTCTTGCTAGCAGCTTCCTCCCCACAAGATCTAACAGCGTTGCAGTTGCCATTCGCTAGTAGTTAGCATTTAATGGCGTCGATTAAATGGTGACTTTCCTACAGGGGACTTTCACCCCATTAGTTCACGTCCATACTAGGCGTACCAAGTTACTCAAGCACACTCCGTTCCGCTTCCATGGGACAGCCTACACTGGGTTTCTGCTGCCTATTGGCAAGGGTTTAGAGTACACAAGGATAAGTATGATTACTCGGAATACAATAAAATTTAAAGTAACTGAATTACCCATTTCTGATGTTGTTACAAAATTTGGCGGTCAGCCCAATTGGCTTGAGGAAGCTCAATGGCCAATAAGCTCTGAAATGGATTCTCCCATGCGCTTTATTTGTCAGATCAAACTTACAAATGATCTATTTCCAGGCTGTGAGGGAAAAGTGGCCTATATCTTCATGACAGATGATGATGAGTACGTTGATGGAACATGGGAGCCAGATGGTGGCGAGAATGCAGTAATTATTCAACCGGGTGGTAAGCCTCAAATTAAGGTACGAAATATCACCACTGGACCAACTTTACAGGACTATGTTGAAGTAAAGGGGAAAACTGATCTTTACCCAATAGACATCGAATTAGCTGTTGATCTTTCAGCCTCAAAAGACCCAGAGTTCATTCCAGAAGCAGAACGCTTTGACCTAGCTGACGAGGACTATGAAAAATACTGTAATAAGCTGGGAGGAAATAAAATTGGTGGGACACCCAGCTTTCTTCAAGGTGACGAATTTCCCGGAAATACGGATGACTGGTCACTTCTTATGCAACTTGATTCGTGTGAAGTTCCATTTAGTATCAATTTTGGAGACTCCGGTGTTTCATACGCATTCATAAATAAAGAGGGAACGATTGGTAAGTTCCTCTGGCAATGTTGTTGAGCTGCTCAAAATCGTGTAGCCGGCAATTTCTAGTTACCGGCTACTACACCAGCCATCGCGGGGGTGCGTAATCTGCCGTTCCCTATCCATGTACTTAACGATAGTCTCGAACCGGTTAGGCCTATATATGAGTCTGTTACCGCCCTGACAACTTCACTGTAGTAAATTAAACAGACTTCCCCAGTTAAAAGCATGAACTTTCACTACACAACTGCATCTTTGACTCTACCCGCTAGATCACCCGGCTTCGGTGTCCTTGGCTGTTGCAGTTGTCATTCGCCAGTAGTTAGCATTTAATGGAACCCATTAAATGGTGATCTTCCTACAGGGGATTTTCATCCCGATTAGTCCACGCCCATACTGGGTGTACCAAGCATAGGCACGCCGACGAAACTGGCGTTGCGCTTGAATTTTGCTCGTGCTAAGAGCGCTAGGTGTACGCATGGATATTACGATTGATGGACCAACCTTCTACGACCAAGAAGATGAAAATATTTTCTTTTCCTGCATCTATGAGCTTCCTGATTACAAACAGGTTCGAGGCCATGGACTGGAGCTAACTATCAGCTTTAACCAATCACCTTCAGTTGAGGCCATAATTAAGTTATTGGTAATCTGTAGGCGCTGGCATATTAATGCAAATGTGCTTGAGAGTTTTAAACGTAAATAAAATTTAAAATGCTACTTATGGCAAAATAAAATCCCACAGTCGAGCACCTAACAAATAAAGGCTGTACGCCCTGCGGACTGGACGTGCTAACGTGCGTCGCTGCTTTGGGCATTATGTATAGGAAAGAGAAAAAATGAAAATCTCTGCATTAAGCTTGATTATTATTGGTAGCGTTATTGGTCTATCTAACTGGGTATCAGGGCTAAATGCTTTAATAAAGAAAGGTAGTACATCATTTTTTCCATATATAGGCGGTATAATTTGCTTGGGTGGAGTATATTTACATCCAACATTACACTTATCGGATTATTGGTGGCTTGCTTTAATCGTAGACTTTACATTGCTTCCATTAATGTTAGTGTTAGCTTGTCAAGCTGCTAGAAATATAGGAAGAAATGAAAACACATAAATCGGGTAGCCGGTAGTTTCAAGCTACCGGCCCCCACACCACCCATCATGCAGGTCCGCAATGGGCGCCTCTCTATCCGTAATGGCTCTCTACCTAACGATAGTGCCGAACAGCTCTTCATTTGAGTAGAGTATCATGGCAGTACGCTACTTCCGAGTCTGCGGCCACGCAGACAACTTTACTGCAGCAAGCTAAACCTATCTCCCCAGATAAGAACGTTAACTTTCACTATCCAACTACACCATTTACTCTACCCGCTAGACCACATGGCTTCGGTGTCCCTGGGCACCTCGCCTCCAGGCTTATAGGATTTTTCTTTTCATCAATTCGTAATTTTACTAGCGGCTTCCTCCCCACAAAACCTCGCGGTGCTGCAGTTGCCATCCGCTAGTAGTTAGCATTTAATGGACCTATTAAACGGTGATCTTCCTACAGGGGACTTTCACTCCATTAGGCTACGCCCATGCTAGGCCTACCAAGTAAAGACAGCATCGCCCCTTCGGGGCTGGACCTCGCTACGCTCGGCTACTGTTCACGGCGTTAGATTTTTTTACTCATCGGAGATAGGGAATGTCAACGAGAGAAATCTCCAACTATTATGACTCAACAGAACATAGTGATACTCGTGAAGATTTAATTTTTGCTCTTGGCAAAGTAAAAGGAAGAAAGATTGCTATTGATTGTGGCTGTGGAGCAGGATCAGATATAGCTTATTTGCGCAGTAATAATTTCACGGTTCATGCCTTTGATATCGAGAATGAATCTATATCTAGATGTCGTAAACGATTCAAAGATGATGAGCAGGTTATTCTATCAAGGGATAGCTTTAATACTTTCCATTATCCTGAGTCCTCGCTGGTAGTTGCTGATGCCAGTCTTTTCTTTTGTCCTGAAAAAGATTTTGAGTCAGTTTGGTTGAAAATAACTAACTCTTTAACGGGAGGTGGAATCTTTTGCGGTTCATTCCTTGGGCCGAAAGACACAATGGCTGGGCCTGAGTATGATAAGGAAGCATTTTGGAGTGATACTCTAGTTATGAATGAATCGAAGATTAAAAAACACCTCAGTAACTTTGAGCTATTAAAGTGGACTGAACATGACCTTTCAGGAGAAACTGCAGATGGCACACCGCACCATTGGCATATATTCTCCATCGTAGCGAGAAAAAAATCTAAACTGGGTAACCGGTAGTTTCTTGCTACCGGCCCCCACACCACCCATCATGCATGTCCGCAATGGGCGGTTCCCTATCCGTAGTAAATCTCTACCCAACGATACTGTCGAGCAGCTCTTCAATCGAGTTGAATGTCATGGCAGTGCGCTACCTCAACCATATCTAACTGGAAACATATCGGTGATCTAGCCCTGCCTTGTAGCTTATGGATTTTAGGTTCAGTGTAGTGATCTAATCCATCCAGACACTTCGCGAAGATGGTAAAACTACCGAGCAAGGTGAAGTATGAAAACAAAAGGTACACGTCGGCATTTCAATCCGGCATTTAAGAAAGACGTAAAAACTCTTATCTCTGAACAAGGAGATTCGATTTCTAAGGTATCAGAGGCTGCAGGAACAACTGCCAATAACCTGCGACGCTGGATAAAGGGCCTGAAGCAGGAAGAGGGAAATTGTTGGGACAAGGTACCGACTGAACGTTTTTTTAGCGGCTTGAAGCGAGAGTGATTAACGGGAAATCTCTATCTGACAAGGAAGAATGCGATAGCAGATGTAATAGCTTATATTGCTTTTTACAACTCACGCAGAATACATACAACACTGGTGGACCTAGCCCCTATCGAATTTGAGAAATGTGCTTAGAGGAGTGTTCGGTTGGAGTTGAGCACAACAGAGTGGGGTGAAAGAACTGAAGTAGGCGTTTAAATTTACTAACGGTGGTTAGAGTCAGGCAATCTGACTTATGTGCGCCACACCCCTGAGCTATTTTTTTAAAGAGTTTAGGCTACCGTAGATTATTAAATTGCAAATAAATATATCTGATTTCCACTTTATAGGAAATCTATAATCTAAAGTAGCTAATAGATTCGCTTTGGGACTTAAAGGGTCTTTAATAAAAAGATAGATAGTGAACCACTGGCTCCCTGGTCAACTATTACATGAAATCAGGGCTCTTAACTCATGAGTAAAGATACAAGATTTTTTTATAGTGTTTTTTCAAAATCCGCTGATCTTTCCAAGGAGCAGTTGAAGCTGGCGTTATGTAATGTAACGACAATGTATACAGCGGATAAGATTAAAATGTTCCCTGTCTCTGAAAGAAAGGGAAGAAGCGAAATTGTAGCTTCAACGAGAGAATTTGCTGTAAAGCAGCATGCAAAGTACGAGGATTACAGCAAGATAATTAAAGCAAATAGGCGCGGGGGGCTGGGTATGTTGATCGTGGCCGGCACCATGATTGCCTTCTCGGTCTTCGTCCTCCCTTTGACGGGGGAAACGGCCACCTCATCAGACACGATACCCGCGGCGCTTCCGCCGCTGCAGAACACCCCACTCCCCGATCGGGTTAAGCTGGGATTCCTTCTTTACAACGACCTGAACATCTCGGCCAGGCGTAACACCGGCTGCGTCACCTGTCACGCGCACTCGGCCGGTTTCGCCGATCCACGCAGTGCCGCCGATCCCGTAAACATGCCGGTCTCCCCCGGGTCCGAGCCCGGGAAATTTGGCACGCGCAACGCCCAGACCGCCGCTTACGCGACGTTCAGCCCCCCATTCCACTGGGATGAGCAGAAGCAGACCTATGTCGGCGGGCAGTTCTGGGATGGCCGGGCCAACTCGCTGAAAGACCAAGCAATCGGACCGCCACTCAACCCACTGGAGATGGCCATGCCGAGCAAAGAGGCGGTCCTCGCGCGCCTCGCGGAGAATCCGGTCTATCTCGAGGCCTTCCGGCGGCTCTACGGCGTAGACCTCAAGTGGCCACAGGTCGAGATGGTCTACCCCAAGTTCGGCGCCGCAATCGGGTCCTTCGAGCCCACTGACGAGTTCGCCGAGTTCAACTCCAAGTACGACTACTACGTTGCAGGCAAGATCGACCTGACCCCGCAGGAAAAGTTGGGACTCCAACTGTTCAACGGCAAAGCAAAATGCAGTAACTGCCATAGTAGCAAGCCGCCGGCGAACTACCCGCACGCCCTGTTCACCGACTTCACCTATGACAACCTGGGTCTCCCTGTGAACCCGCGAATCGCCGGCCTGCACGGCGTCGACAGCCTACCACTCGACCTGGGCCTGGGCGGTCGGCCAGAGATCGCCGCCAAGCACCCCGACGGATCGCAGAATGGTAAATTCAAAGTCCCCACTCTCCGCAACATTGAGATCACCCCACCCTATGGGCACAACGGCGTCTTCGCCACGCTCGAGCAAATCGTCCATTTCTACAACACCCGTGATACGCTCGGTGAAGTGCCCGACGCAACCGACCCGAACTTCGGAATCACCGGCTGGCCTAAACCCGAAGTCCCTAAGAACGTCAACCGGGCCGAGCTGGGTAACCTCGGGCTGACAGACGAAGAGGAAGCCGCGATCGTGGCGTTTCTGAAGACATTGACCGACGACGCGTTCGACGAAAAGGACCTCGAACACCCCGAAGGCGAGGCGCCGCTGCGCCGTTGACGATAATCAAATTGTCGAGCATGTTTGGATGTCTGGAGTCCATTCAATATCACTGAACCCTATCCAGATAGTAGACTTTCGGACATCTCGCTCAGCTGGATGGTAGCCCGTGTCACTAAACATCCCGACCTCATTCTCGATGAAAAATGCCTCCCATACCCAGATAGCTTTGAATCCAACATCAGGGACTGGTTACGAGAGTCAATCAAGCTTGAATCTGAATTCTAGACTTTATCCCTATCAACGTCTGATGAATTAGAAACTACCGGATAGTAGGGATATCGGTGAGAGGTTTCGACACAAATTCGAGAGCACTAATCGACGCAACTTACTGCCTGCGGGTTTCAAAACAATCGAGGATTACTTGGCTTTTAGTATCGTTAACCTTGAGCTTAAGCTTGCGCTCAACAAAGCGTTTAATACTCGCCATAACCCGTTCACCCGCGCGTTTAGAGGAAACGACGATCACAAAATTCTCCGCACAACAGATAAAATTGTGTCAACGTTTTTCCAGTTCTTTGTCTAGCAGGTCGAGTACAATACTGGAGAGCAGCGGCGATAAAGGGCCACCTTGTGGCGCCCCCTCATGACAGGCTTTCCAATATCCATCTTCTACACATCCTGCGCGCAAGTAGCTTGCGATCAATTTGAGTAAACGCTTATCGCTGATTCTTTGGTCAAGTAAACTCATAAGGAAATCATGATTTACTCGATCAAAAAATTTAGATAAATCGACATCCTCCGCTATTCGTTTCCCTTCCTCGGTATATTTTCTAAGCTTGCTCACTGTATGATACTGTGATCGTTTTGGACGGAAGCCATAGCTAAACTCCGAAAAAGTTTTATCAAAGATTGGGTGGATAACTTGGGCAACAGCTTGCTGAATAACACGATCAAAGATTGTAGGTATCCCAAGACCTCGCTGACCACCATCTGGCTAGCGAATGTAGACTCGCCTAACGGGAAGCGGTTGATAATGGCCTTGCCGAATAATTTCAACAATCGCATCGCCAATTACCTTGAAGTGCTGAACAAACTCATCGATGGTAATCCCATTAATGCCTACGGCACCTTTATTGCCGGATGGCAACATATCGGTAGGCTGCCCTGTCTTTTAACCCTGGAGTTTGGTTGAGGCCTTCACCGTGTCCAAGGTATTAATCTTGGCATTTGGCTACTAGGCCGTCGGCTGAGTTCCGTTAAATCACCCTGGTCATTTCTGACCGAGGCGCTGGCTATGTTCCACCATTTTTTCTACTCCATGATAGTGGTGGACCTACTTATGAGTCAGCGCCCACGCTGACAGCTAAACAGATCTCCCTAGATAACAACGTGAACTTTCACTGCACAGCTGCATCATTGACTCTACGTGTTAGATCACCCAGCTAAACTTTATAGAATGTTTCTGTTCCTAAGCTCGAAGTTTTGCTGGCGGCTGTCTCCCCAAAAGACCTCGCGGTATTGCAGTTGCCATTCGCTAGTAGTTAGCATTTAATGGAATCCATTAAACGGTGTTCTTCCTACAGGGGACTTTCGCCCTATTAGTCCACGCCCATGCTGAGTGCACCAAGCGCCTGTAAATTGACCTCCGGCCATTGTCACCTTTTTTGCCAAAACCTTAGCAAATAAGGTGACAGTAGCCTCCGGCAGTTGAGGCGGGCGTTAGGTGCGTAATATCGACGACCTCTTTGAGAGATGATAATGAAGAAACTCAAAAACGAAAAAGAGATGGTGAAAAAGGCTATAGCACTCGGTACTGCATATGGCACCAAGCGAGGCGTTGTCGAATTCGAAGCTACCGATTCAGCTCACGAGAAACTCGAATATATTTACCGTCTTTTAGTTCACGATAAATTAATTCAACCCCTTCCAGCAGACAAAATATCACAGAAGGCTATCATGCATAGGTTAGCAATATGGGCCTCAAAGCAGTGAAGAGAGGAGTTTTATCGTAAGACCAGGAAGTATTTGGTAGACATACTAAAAGGGCTTAAAAAGTCATAGTCATGGGTTAGCAGCCATTAGCGCCGATATTCCTACGTTTCACCACAAATAAAAACGAAACCATGTCCGGCTTTGTTTATAGCTTAGGTAAACACCGTTAACACAAGAAAACCGATAAATCGTCAGACTTAGAAGAGGAGTATGAAGTGGCTTAAGATAAGCCACTTCAATCACAAACGACTAATATCCGCTAAAGGGGCAGCGGCATAGGTTTTTCATTCACCTTAAACTCGCTGTCTTTCAGACTGATATTGGAGCTGTAGCCGTCATTGGTTGATACTAACAAACCTTGTTGCTCAAGAGACGCTAATATGGTCGGCACTTGTTGAGCAGCTACTTGCTCCAGCTGCTCTTCACTCATGCCTTGGGTTTGCGGGTTATTTTTCAATTGAGCTTTCATCACTTGTACGGCCATAAATTCAATCAGGGCTTTATCGCCGCTTAGCTTGCCGTCAACTAAGGCATGTGACAGCCAGAAAGCCGGATCTAGTGGTTGCTCCGGTAACACGCTAATGCCAACTAAGCTAGTATGAAGGTTACTGTTAAAGCTGCCTTGCGGGAAAGTACCACGTAAGCTGGTAATATTCACTTGAGGTTCGCCAACCACTAAAGATAACAGATTAGCGTTCATAAACTCCATAGCCTTAGCTCCTGCCTCTTCAGCAGGCAGCGTATTGAGTGAGTTCGCAAAATCCTGATAAGACTTCAAAAATTCTTGGCTGATATTGGCGACCTCAATCTCAAGGGCCAGATCTTCACCATGGAATTCAGCTATGTCGACCTTTTTAGAGCCGTAGGCAACCTGCATATTTCCCAGTTGTTTTTCTTGGTTGAATTCAGTACTGCCCTTCACATATAGGTCAGCAATGTCAATATTTTCGTTTTGTTCTCTATCATTTAAACTGATGGCACCAAGGTTAATTGTTATATCAGAATCATAAAAAGCACTTTCAAAGATTGCCTTAAGGGAGGAAGGCATGGTCATATCCATAGTCAACCTTTCAGCCTTGACGTCCCTTAACTCAGAAGTGACAGTAAGGCTATCGGCACCCCCCTGGTAAGTTAGTTGCCCATTCTGATATTGCCCTTTACCCTGGAAACCGCTGAAAGTTAACTGAGCTTTATGATCTTCAATATCAGTAGTAAATGGTGTAATACTGTCGTTATAGTAATAACCACCTAAAACATTCATATTACCATGAAGCTGGTAAAAAGGAGTTTGCTCAGCCCACACCAAATGTTCACGTAATTGATCACCGGCAGCTTCTAGTGTCCAGCCAAGCCATCCGAAACCGGCATGTTCACCGAAGCGAAAGGGGCCGTGGGAAGCACTGAAATCTACTTCTACAGAAAAAGATTCAAGTTCAGGGGTATCTGACACATCCGAGAAAGCATTGAAATCCATGCTTACCAAAAAGGTAGTCTGGGTTGAAAACCAGGATGAATCCATGCTTTTTATTTCAACCGTGTATGCCGAATTTTCATTTGCGGCAGTGACTATTTCATCAATGGATGACTCAAGTTGAATGCCGGCAATTTTCGGTGCAACAACACCAGTAAGCACTGCTGCTGGAAGCAATACACTCAATAATTTCTTCATTAAAACAAATCCAAACTACAAATTGGCTGAGAAGTAAGTCTATTATTATCTCATATTTACAGGCAGCTGTAAGCCAAAATATAAATACTTATTCTTTCTTGGTGTAAACTACAAACGGACGCCCCTAAAACAACAATATGTAAAGTGGACTCAATAAAACTCACCACATCTAGTCCTTAATATTGGAGGCGGGAAGCCTTGCTCGCCGAAAATGCGAACGCTGTAATTAGTTGTAATTGGTACAAACTTTTATATTCGATAAGGGATCGCGTAAATGTAACCATTGGTAAGTTGAGATTCAGTTTGCTGGGCCACCGGAAAGTATAAATTCATGTATTTGTGATTGTAATTATTGCCTGCATTCAGCTTTAGAGTGCATCACTTACTTTACCCGTTAGATCTCCCGGCTTCTGTATCCTTGGCAAGCTCGTAGTTTTTCTATCGGCCTCCTCCCCACAAGACCTTGCGGTATTACAGTTGCCATTCATTATTAGTTAGCATTTAATGGAATCCATTAAACGGTGATCTTCCTACAGAGGCTTTCACCCCATTCGTCCACGCCCATGTTGGGTGTACCAAAGCCATCAAGCATTGCCAGCAAAGCTGCCTGGACCTCTGCACTATGTACTCCAGCTGGTTATGACGGCGTTAAGGCTACAATGAATATTCGAGAATCTATCCAGTCTCAATTTTCCGGAAAAGCTTTCGAAAGACCTTTGTTCTATACCCGCAAAGGAGGTCTTCGTTTTGAGCTTTCCTTAGGTGGAGATTGGCTCGATCAATTTGATTTAGCATTACGTAAATCTCACGAAATATGTGAAGAAATATTCGATAAGGAGATTGTTGCCTGTTACCGTATCTTTAGTAACGAACCCCTAGTTTCTTCTATCTCCACTTTTCGTGAGCTTAGAAACATTGGATTATTTCCCGAGAAAGTGAAAGAGAAAGAGCACTGGCTTGAGCGTGTAACGGTAGATGAAGGCTGGATTGAGGGGGAAACTGAAGATTACTGGCATACAATTGCGATAAAACTACCCAAATCAAGTCTGAAGAAGCTACTTTGGTGCAGCATGGCACAAGACTTAGGCGTCAAGCCATGTCCGCTAGTAAACATCTACCTCTTTGATCTAACTAAAGGAGTTGAAGCTTGGCCTTATGATGTTCGAGGCATGGACGTTATTGGCAACAAGGCCATACTGTCTCAGCTATACAAGAAATTCGACTCATACCTTCTCGACTACGATAGAGAGATGATGGACACGAATTTTGGCTAACACCTTAAATCGGGGGGCACAGTCCCCTGATTTATCTCCGCACCACTCCCCATACTAATCCCAATCCCAGCTCTCTCTATCTTGCATCACCTTTTCACCTATTTTATTCCGCCATACATTTCTTAAAAATCTTCATTTATTGACACAAAATTAAGTTTTCCGATCACTGACGTTAATTATCACAGAATCCCATCTAATAAAAAGTAAAGGTATAAGAATTAAACGTTCCTTAGTGATACTGGCGTAATCTTGGACTAAGCCTTATAAACAGTGAACAAGCAAACAAGGATTTTGGGAGCTAGCAGGCACCTCGTTGAAATAGAGGGCAACTCAAAAGTATTCCAATCGTTTTCTGTACCAGAAATCGTTCCTATCAAAAAAATACCAAGTATTTTCGCGGCGGTACTAAGAATCAATTCGGGCGTGACCCATAAGAAAAACGGGGAGAAAGAAGTTGAACTACCCAGAGCAGCTCAACCCGGAAGTGTGGCCTCTTGTCGTTTATTGCCTTGCTGTACTCGCACTAATTGTCCTGATGCTGAGCCTTTCCTATTTTCTCGGGCAGAAGAGAAGAGATCCCGCAACAGATGAACCTTTTGAATCCGGGATTATCTCCCAAGGCAGTGCTCGCCTGCGAATTTCAGTTGCCTACTATTTGGTTGCCATTTTATTCATTGTATTCGACCTGGAAGCGGTTTATCTGTTTAGCTGGTCAATTGCCTTCTTTGAGACCGGACTTCTCGGCTTTATCGAAGCCACAATCTTTATTGTCATCCTACTGGTAGGGCTGATCTACCTATGGCGCCTGGGTGCATTGGAGTGGGGCGGACAACAAAAAAGTTTGATTGGCCGCAAAAATAATCAATAAAGAAACCAGGAAAACACCATGCGCTGGCAGCTGAGTAAGGCAGATGATGTCATCGCCTCTGACTCCCGTAAGTCAAGTGGCGAGGAATTCGAAGAAGACCTGCAAAAAAATATTCTACTCGCCAAGTTGGAAGAGTTAGTCGCCTGGGGACGCTCTAATTCACTTTGGCCATTTAACTTCGGGCTCTCCTGCTGCTATGTGGAAATGGCCACTGCATTTACCAGCCGCCATGATATCTCCCGTTTCGGCGCAGAAGTCATTCGTGCAACGCCACGGCAAGCTGATCTTATTGTAATTTCTGGCACCGTATTCCTAAAAATGGCGCCTGTGGTACAGCGGCTCTACGAACAAATGATCGAGCCTCGCTGGGTGATATCCATGGGCTCTTGTGCCAACTCTGGCGGCATGTACGACATTTACAGCGTGGTGCAAGGTGTCGATAAATTTTTGCCTGTTGATGTCTATGTCCCCGGGTGCCCCCCACGCCCAGAAGCATTACTGCAGGGTCTCACTCTGCTACAAAAATCCGTTGCTGCCGAGCGCAGAAATTTCAGTTGGGTAGTGGACGAACAGGGAACCAGAAAAGTAGCCAAACCAAGCCAGCGGGATTTGCATCGAGAAGAACGGATGCGTACGGAACTATTGCGCTCTCCAGATACGGTTTAAAGCTTAAAGCGCTCTAATAAAACAATAACAATGGGACCCTCATGACAGGCGTTATAGCAAAAAGTATTCACAGTGAGACTGCCTATAGCAAGGAGGCTGAGCTATTCCTGCGTGATCTCGACCAGGAATATCATTTGCACAATTACTGGTTGCAACCAAATTGTGGAGATATGCCCACTCTATGGGTAGATGCCCAGTCCCTGATTCCCTTATTGCAATTCCTCAAGGTGGATATTTCTCGTCCATTCGTCATGCTTTACGACCTCAGCGCAATAGATGAGCGCTTGCGAGTAAACCGCGGAGAAGGACCAGAAAAGCAGCCAGCGAGTGATTTTACCCTGGTCTACCAACTCCTATCTTTCACTCGCAATTTATTTATCCGCATTAAAGTCGCTCTGGACGAATCCAAGCTTTCTGTGCCATCAATTGATGGCATTTGGCAAAACGCCAATTGGTATGAGCGGGAGGTTTGGGACCTCTTTGGGATTAATTTCGAAGGGCATCCACATTTGCGCCGGATTATGATGCCCACTACCTGGAAAGGACATCCCCTGCGTAAAGATCATCATGCGCGCGCCACAGAAGTAGACCCTTTCAGTCTTTCTGAAGAAAAAGAGCGTAAGGAGCAAGAGGCACTATTATTTCGCCCTGAAGATTGGGGCATGGCTCGTGCCAATGAAGACTCAGAATTTATGTTTCTAAATCTGGGGCCAAACCACCCCAGTGTGCATGGCGTTTTTCGCATCGCCCTGCAACTCGATGGTGAACAAATAGTGGATGCGGTACCAGATATCGGTTATCACCATCGCGGCGCAGAAAAAATGGCAGAACGCCAAGCCTGGCATACCTATGTGCCCTATACAGATCGCATTGATTACCTGGGTGGCGTTATGAATAACCTGCCCTACGTTTTGGCTCTGGAGCAACTCGCTGGAATTCAGGTGCCAGAACGTGCCCAGGTTATTCGTGTAATGATGTGCGAGTTTTTCCGCATTTCCAGCCATCTCGTCTTTTTCGGCACCTTTGCTCAGGACGTCGGACAGATGTCCCCTGTCTTTTACATGTTTATCGACCGGGAGAAACTATTTGGCATAGTCGAGGCCATCACTGGTGGGCGTATGCATCCGGCCTGGTTTCGGATCGGCGGTGTAGCCCAGGATCTGCCAGAGGGTTGGGAAAAGATGGTCCGCGAATTTCTAGACTATATGCCACAACGCTTGCGCGATTACGACGGGATGGTAATCAAAAATAAACTGCTACAAAAACGTACACGAGGCATCGGCGTCTACAATACCGCTGAAGCACTGGAGTGGGGAGTGACGGGTCCCGGTCTGCGCGCAACCGGGCTTGAATGGGATTTACGTAAAAAACGCCCTTACAGTGGCTATGACCAATTTGAATTCGATATTCCCAGCTATGATGGTGGTGATTGTTTTGATCGGTGTCGTGTGCGAGTGGATGAAATGTGGCAGAGCCTACGCATTATCCGTCAGTGCCTGGAAAATATGCCAGCTGGGCCCTATAAATCCGATCACCCATTGACGACGCCTCCACGAAAGGGGCGCACTATGCAGGATATAGAAACCCTCATCCAACACTTTGTAAATAACAGTTGGGGACCTGTAATGCCCGCCGGTGAAGTGTGTTTCCCAATCGAAGCCACTAAAGGCCTCAACAGTTATCAAATTGTCAGCGATGGAGGGACGACATCATACCGCACCAGAATACGCACACCCTCATTCCCACATTTACAAATGATTCCACTTATGTCACGGGGGCTGTTAATTGCGGATCTTATTGCAATCATTGCCAGTATTGACTTTGTGATGGCAGATGTTGACCGATAACAACAATAAATTCAGCTGAGATTATGGGGAGATTTATGAAATACAGGATTCGATGCTCTTATGTCGCAGTAACCACCGGCGGCAGTAGCATCTTCTAGATGCCTCCGTGATTCGACCATAGGAGGCGAAAATGTCCAGCGTACTAGAACCGGAACTGATCGAAGTAATGGAGCAAAGTAACAAGGATCCAGAAGAACTCTCCGAAACCCTCACCGATGAGGAAAAGCGAGAAATTGATGAAGAGGCCTCTCACTATGAGGGAAAATCTTCTGTGGGTTTAGAAGCACTTAGAATCGTACAAAAGTATCGGGGCTGGATTTCAGACGGTAGTCTACGGGCCATTGCAAACTACTTGGACATGCCTGTAGCTCAACTGGAGAGCGTAGCCACTTATTTTCAACTGATTTTTCGTCAGCCCGTTGGGAAAGAAGTGATCTTGCTTTGTAAAAGTGCCAGCTGCTGGGTTATGGGCTGTGATCAATTACAAAAACACATAAGCCAGAGTCTACAAATTGAACCAGGGCAGACAACTAAGGATGGAATATTTACTCTATTGGAGGCTCCCTGCTTAGGCGATTGTGATAAAGCGCCTGTACTCATGCTGGGAGAGGAAATGTATAGAAACCTCGATGAATCAGCTATCGACGCACTAATCGATAAAAAGAAACAAATCCATGCTGACAAATCCTCTCACTAAAAATATCACAAAAGAAAATACCGCCGCAGATATCACCCGGTACCTGGATAATGATGGTTACCAAGGATGGCGCAAAGCGCACTCTATGGTACCGGATGACATTATCAATCTTGTCAAAGATGGCGGGTTACGTGGACGCGGTGGGGCGGGATTTAACACTGGATTGAAGTGGAGCTTTGTTCCCCGAGGCGAAGGATCCCCTGAGCAAAAGTTTGTTGTCTGCAACGCAGATGAAATGGAGCCGGGCACATTCAAAGACCGCCTCCTTATGGAGCGTGATCCACATTTATTATTAGAAGGGATGGCAATTGCTGCTTACGCCATAGGCGCATCCATTGGTTACATATTCATTCGCGGGGAATATCACCTGGCAGCAGAACGCCTGGAGCGAGCAATAGAGGAAGCAAAATCTCAAGGTCTTATCGGGAAAAATATTTTTGATAGTGATTTTTCATTGGAAATTTTTGTGCATCGCAGTGCAGGTAATTATATCTGCGGTGAAGAGACAGCGCTTCTCAATGCTCTCGAAGGGCAACGTGCAATCCCCAGAGCTAAACCACCATTCCCTCAAGTAAGTGGCTTATGGGGTAAACCTACAGTTGTAAATAATGTAGAAACCTTCTGCAATATACCCCATTTGGTAGCATATGGAGTCGACTGGTACCGTGGCTTGGGCGTCGGACAGGATGCTGGCAGTAAAATATTTGGCGTCAGCGGCAAAGTCAAAAATCCCGGCACTTGGGAATTGCCAATGGGTACCCCTATTCGCGAAATTATTGAACAGTATGCCGGTGGCATGAGAGATGGACTTAGGCTAAAAGGCTTCCTACCAGGCGGAGGATCTACTGATTTCCTGGGGCCCGATCACCTCGATCTCCCTATGGATTATGACGTGATCGGCAAGGCTGGTAGCCGTATGGGGACCGGTACAATTATTGTGTTAGATGATAAAACCTGTCCTATTGGACTGGTACTAAATCTTACACAGTTTTTTACGCGCGAATCCTGTGGATGGTGTACTCCTTGCCGAGATGGCTTGCCCTGGATTGTGAAAGTTCTGCAAAGAATCGAGAATGGGGAAGGTCTGCCCGAAGACCTTGAATTGCTACATGAGCAATGTAAGCGCATTGCCCCAGGTAAAACTTTCTGTGCATTGGCTCCTGGGGCAGCAGAACCCATTCAGAGTTCCCTCAAACTATTTGAACAGGACTATATAGATCATATCAAGAAAGGCTGTTGCCCCTATAAATAACTAGCGAAAGAGATTGGCCGGACTCCCAATAATATCAAATAAATAATGGATTAACGATGCCAACCATAACGATCGATGGCGAGAAGTATCAGGTTGATGGCGATCAAAATCTTCTCAGCAGCTGTCTTACTGTAGGTCTAAATGTCCCCTATTTTTGCTGGCACCCTGAAATGGGCTCGGTAGGTGCCTGCCGGCAATGTGCCATGATCGAATATAAAGACACTGAAGACCAATCGGGTCGATTAATTATGAGCTGTATGACACCAGTTCGAGATGGTGGTATCTACAGTGTCAATGCCGAGTCAGCAAAAGAATTTCGCGGTAGTATCATTGAAGACCTGATGACCAATCATCCCCACGATTGTCCAGTTTGTGAGGAAGGCGGTGAGTGTCACTTGCAGGATATGACTGAAATGTCAGGTCACACCATGCGCCGCTATAGGGGCACCAAGCGCACACATCGCAATCAATATCTTGGTCCATTTATCAATCATGAAATGAATCGGTGTATTACTTGCTATCGCTGTGTACGGTTTTACAACGATTATGCTGGAGGGAGTGATTTACAGGCACTCGGTCGTAATCATCAGGTTTATTTTGGTCGTCAAGAAGAAGGTCGCCTACAAAATGGCTTCAGCGGAAATTTGGTTGAAGTCTGCCCTACTGGTGTTTTCACTGATAAAACATTCAGTGCACATTTTGTTAGAAAATGGGATCTACAAACAGCGCCTTCGGTTTGTGAACACTGTGCAGTAGGGTGTAACACTGCACCTGGTGCAAGAGAATCCAGCAATGGTAACGACCCTGTACTAAGGCGTATTACCAATCTCTTCCACCACGATATAAACGGTTACTTTCTCTGCGATCGAGGTCGTTTCGGGTACGAATATGTCAATGGCTCAACACGCATTGATCAGGTATTAAGTGTACATAATGAGGAGCTTATTAGCTCCACTGCAGATTCAAAAGATAAACTTCACTGTAAAGTAAACCCCCGCGATGGTGTTCTACACCTATCGGTACAAGTCACCGCAGCTCAACGCCAACTTCGCCGGATCATTGGCGTTGGCTCTCCCCGAGCATCAATAGAAAATAATTTTGCTCTACAGCAACTAGTTGGAGCCGACAATTTCTTTTCTGGGCTAAACCGTCTCGATCAGCAATTATTGCAACAGATCAACGCTATACAGACTGACGAGCGAATAAAAAGTCCCACTACTCCAGAAATAGAATCCGCAGATGCGGTTCTGATAGTCGGTGAAGATATCTATAACACGGCGCCCCGTATTGCCTTGGCTGTGCGTCAAGCAGCACGTAATCGTCAAAAAAAGCAGGCACAAAATTTAAAAATTCCTTTGTGGCAAGATGCCTCAGTAAGACAACTAGAGGGTGATCCCAGCCCGATTATTTTTATAGGAACAGAGCTTACCGACCTCACAGATATAGCCAAAACTACCCTGTTTGAGTCACCAGAAAAAGTTGTACAGTTTACTAATTTGCTCACAGAGGAAATCAGAAATTCTAACAACCAGGGAACTGAAAATACCTCAGAACTACAGAAACAGATTAGACACGTGGCTCAAATACTGGAAAACGCGATTAATCCACTGATTATATCCGGAGTATCCAGCAGGCATCCCGACACTTTAAGCGCCGTAGCCAAGCTGGCTTGCGTAATAAGCGATCGCAAAAAGTCATCCACTAATCTGTATTTAAACTGTGGCGAAGTTAACAGCTTGGGATTAATTCAGCTTGTTAATGAAAGTGATAACAATCTGGATCAGCTCTTAGAGTCACTGACAACAACAAAGAATACTATTCCAACCAGTCTTGTTGTGCTGGAAAATGATCTATATCGGCGAATGGATACACCATCTGCAGAGAAGATTTTTTCTCTAGTGGATGAAGTTATTCTGATGGATTCTCTACTTACGCCTACCGCCAAGAGAGCCAACTGGATCTTCCCAGCATCTACAACGGCCGAATCACAAGGTACTTATATAAATAATAATGGTTTAGCCCAGCGGTTTTATGCAGTCTATGAAGGCAAAGGGTACATTCAGGAGAGCTGGCGCTGGCTTGTGGATGCTGTAGATTTTTGTACTGAGAAGTCCGCTAACCTCTCAGTAATCAACAGCTGGAAGCACAGTACAGATCTCAGTAATGCCATAGCGAAGGAGTTCACGACGCTGGGGGTTCTCGCTGATCTCGGCCCCAATGAAGACTATCGCATAGATGGTCTTAAGGTCGCTCGACAAAGTGCCCGTTATAGTGGGCGTACCGCTATCCACGCCCAACAACATGTTTCAGAAACACCCCCCATTAAAGATCCTGATGCTCCCATGAGCTTCAGTATGGAAGGCATACACAATCCCAATAAAACTCCACTCCAGGCAAATATTTGGTCACCAGGGTGGAACTCCAACCAATCTATCTTTAAGTTTCAACAACAAGTTGGTGGTGAGCGTAAAGGGGGGCCGTCAGGCAAAAGAATTGAACGAGCTCCACGACCTATCGCTGAATACCTCCCCTCTAGTGGTGAATTAGAGCATCCATCCGAAACCTCCAATAAAGTACAGATGCTTCCCATTTATCGCCTCTTTGGTAGTGAGGAACTCAGTAACCAATCAATGTCTCTCTCTGAGATTATTGACGCTCCATTTATATTAATACATCCAGATACCCTAGCTCACTACACTCTGACTATGGGAGAACTGGTAGATATAGAAACTAGCAATGACACCCATAGAGCAGAAATAAGACCCTGCAACACCATACCCCATGGGTGTATTGGTGTGCCTTTTGGATTACCGGGAATGGAGACCCTGGCTCCTCAGATTCCTGGCTATGCCTCTCTACGTCCGGCAGTGGCACCTATGATTAGCGAGGATCAATAAGCCATGAGTACACCAATCTGGATTACTCTGCTCAATATTTTCGGTGTACTTATCGTTACCGTGTTACTCGCAGCTATTCTCACTTGGGGAGAGAGACGACTTCTTGGATTTTGGCAGGATCGGCCAGGTCCAAATCGGGTGGGTCCCTTCGGCACATTACAAGTTCTTGCCGATATGATTAAGCTGTTCTTTAAAGAAGACTTCATTCCTCGGTTTGCCGATATTCCTGTCTTTGTTCTAGCGCCTACAGTCGTTATGGCAACCATGCTGATTGCTTTTGCCGTAGTGCCCATGTCACCAAGTATTGGGGTTGCCGATCTTAATATTGGTCTACTGTTTGTGCTTGCAATGAGCTCCATTGCCGTTTACAGCATCATCCTTGGTGGCTATGCCTCTAATAATAAGTATGCGCTACTAGGTGGTCTCCGAGCCGCCGCACAGACAGTCTCCTATGAAGTCTTTATGGGGTTGAGCCTGATGGGTGTAGTGATGATGTCCGGTAGTTTCAATTTGAGGGATATTGTCAATGCCCAGGCGGACACCTGGTTTATTGTGCCCCAGTTTCTAGGTTTTATTGTTTTCTTTATTGCCGGTATCGCCGAAAGTCGCAGGACACCCTTTGACCTCCCCGAGGCAGAACATGAATTAACAGCAGGATTTCATACTGAGTATTCAGGTATGAAGTTTGGAATGTTTTTTGTTGGTGAATACCTTGCTGTAATTCTGATATCCGCACTAATCACCACTTTATTTTTAGGAGGATGGCATGGCCCTCTACTCCCTCCTATTATCTGGTTCTGCCTCAAAACTGCTTTTCTGGTTGCCATTTTCATTCTATTGCGTGCAGCCCTTCCCCGTCCTAGATACGACCAGTTGATGAAATTTGGCTGGAAGGTCATGTTGCCCTTGTCTCTGTTTAATCTGCTCGCAACCGCTGGAGTACTGTTATGGATCGCCTAGGCATTCAATCACATCCCCACAGTATTGCAGGAGGACGGAAATGATCGCCAGTCAAATTCGCAGTATGTGGTTAATATTTAAACATCTATTCCGGCGTAATGTCACCGTTCAGTATCCAGAGGAGAAACCTTACCTGGCACCACGCTACCGTGGGAGAATTATTTTAAGCCGGGATCCCAATGGCGACGAGCGCTGCGTAGCCTGTAATCTCTGTGCAGTTGCCTGCCCGCCAGATTGTATTTCTTTACAGAAAACCGAAGATCCTGATGGTCGTTGGCGTCCAGAATATTTCCGTATTAATTTTTCCCGCTGCATCATGTGTGGACTCTGTGAAGATGCATGCCCAACTTATGCGATCCAATTAACACCTGATTTTGAAATGTGTGAATACGATCGTCAAAACATGGTGTATGAAAAGGAAGATCTATTGATTGATGGACCAGGAAAATATCACGACTATAGTTTTTATCAGGTCGCAGGCAAAGCCATAAAAGGAAAAGATAAGGGCCAGGCAGATAATGAAGCAGAGCCAATTAATGTTAAAGGCTTGAATCTATAGCTTTAAAAAACATACATCATTATTGGCCCAAACAATCACCAACAAGTCAACAGCCGCCGGCAAATAAAACAATAATTAAAAACAACAAAAATAATTCACTAAACAAGAAAAAGTCGCTGAGAAAAAATCACTCAACCGACTAACACATTACCAGGGAGCCGAAAGGCATGAATCTTATCTTCTATTTGACAGCTGCCATAGCCGTAGCGTCCACAACCATGGTTATTTTTCATAAAAATGCTGTACATGCCCTTCTTTATCTTGTGACATCGCTACTCGCAGTGGCTGTAATCTTTTATCAATTTGGAGCCCCTCTCGCTGCTGCTCTAGAAGTGATTATTTATGCCGGGGCAATTATGGTATTGATTATTTTTGTCATTATGATGCTCAACCAGGGAGATTCCACTGTAGCTCAGGAACAGGCGTGGCTTCAGCCCAGAACCTGGACCGGCCCGGCTTTATTGTCTGCCTTATTATTAGCTCAACTTATTATATTGGTGAGTAATGGACAAATCTCTTCAAGTCAAACCTATCACTACATAGGCCCCAAACAAGTAGGTATCGCGCTATTTAGCCACTATGTTCTCGCTGTAGAGTTGGCTTCAATGTTATTGCTGGCTGGATTAGTTGGTGCATTTCACTTAGCTCGTCGTAGAAATATTGATTCAGAGGGATCTAATAATGCCAATTGAAACCGCACCAGGTCTTGAGGCAGGTGTTTTACTTGCAGCCATCCTCTTTTGCTTGGGACTGGCAGGATTAATGATGCGAAGAAATGTCATTTTCATGCTGATGTGTGTGGAGATTTGCACAAATGCTGCAGCATTGATGTTCGTAGTCGCTGGTGCACATTGGGGAAATGCTGATGGCCAGGTAATGTTCTTATTTGTCGTCACTCTTGCGGCAGCTGAAGTAGCAATTGCGCTTGCTTTAGTTCTGCAATTTTATCATCGCAAACATACTGTTGATATTGATCAATTAAATGAATTGAGAGGCTAACATGCAGGGCCTATTGGCTTGGGTGCCACTTTTACCACTGATTGGCTTCCTCATATTGGTAGCTATCCCACTATTTCATCGGGATGAGCCTTCGCAAAAAGTGATTGCCTATATCGGCGTTGGCAGTGTTGGCTTGGCTGCTCTATTTACAATAATTGTCGCCATTGTTTTATTTTGGGGGAATCCCTCTGAATCAGTCAATATTCCTCTATGGTCGTGGATGTTAGTGGACAACCTGAAACTAGGTTTCAATTTCCACGTGGACTGGTTAACCATGGTGATGTTATTGATTATCACTGGTGTTGGGTTTCTTATCCACCTCTATTCAGTGGGCTATATGCGGGAGGACCTGGATTTTCGCCGTTACTTCGCTTACCTAAACCTGTTTGTCTGTGCCATGTTGATTCTGGTTTTGGCTGATAATCTGGTCTTACTTTATCTTGGCTGGGAGGGTGTTGGACTCTGCAGCTATCTTCTGATTGGTTTTTGGTATAAGGATCCAGCCAATGGAGCAGCTGCCCAAAAAGCTTTTATCGTCACCCGTATTGGTGATACGGCAATGGCTATCGGCCTGTTTCTGCTTTTCTATGAATTCTCAACACTAAACATTCCTGAGCTTGTCTCGACCATAAACGGTCCAGATGTAAACAATGACATAGTCACTTTAGCGTGCCTTCTCTTACTGGGTGGTGCCGTGGGTAAGTCGGCACAATTACCACTGCAAACCTGGCTACCTGATGCCATGGCTGGTCCAACACCAGTGAGTGCCCTGATACATGCTGCCACTATGGTTACCGCAGGTGTATATTTAATTGCCCGTATGCATCCTCTTTATATGTTATCGGAAGTGGCAATGACCGCTGTGGCAGCCGTTGGCGCTCTCACACTACTTCTGGCTGGCTTCAGTGCAATAGCTCAAAGTGACATAAAAAGAGTACTCGCCTACTCCACAATTAGTCAGATCGGTTACATGTTTCTTGCTTTAGGCGTTGGTGCTTGGTCTGGCGCTATTTTTCACTTAATGACTCATGCATTTTTTAAGGCCCTGCTATTCCTATCTGCAGGATCAGTAATTTTAAGCCTGCATCATGAACAAAATGTTTTTTCAATGGGTGGACTCTATCGAAAAATACCACTTACTTTTATTTGTTTTACCATTGGATGTGCATGCCTTGCTGCACTTCCCTTCACCTCAGGATTCTATAGTAAAGACCATATATTATTGAGCGCCTGGGAATATCACCATAGCATTAACATCTTGTGGCTCGCCGGCATACTCGGAGCACTTGTAACCGGAATTTATAGTTTCCGTGTATTATTTCTCGTATTTTTGGGAAGAGAAGGCCAAGCTTCCACTCACTGTAAAGATGCCAATATCCCTGTAATGAGCATACCTCTCTGTATTCTCGCAGTGTTGGCATTATTTGGTGGCTTATTGGCCCCGCCGCTGCAATCCGTATTTGGTGTTCGCCCAGACGAAGCCCACTCCCCCTGGATCGAAGGCACTGCTATTGCAATGCCATTAATAGGCCTTGCCATTGCCTGGAAGTTATTCCGTCATGAACAAAGAACAGGAGAACAACGTTCAAGTCTATTGCAGTTCTGGTTCTCCGGCTGGGGATTCGATTGGTTATACGATCATCTACTGGTGCGACCTTTCAAGTTTCTTACTCAAATAAACCACAATGATATTATTGATAGCATTTACAAAGGCACCGCAACAATTAGCCGACAAATGCATGCTCTTCTAAGTACCTCGCAAAATGGACAAGTGCGTTGGTACCTAACTACCTTCGCCGTTGGTTCCATTCTATTCCTCGCACTTCTGGTGGCGTTATGACCCTTTTAACGATCATTATTATATTGTTCGCCGGCGGCGTGCTAGCCTGGCTAGCTGAGCGCTATTTTAAAACTGGTGGGCGCTGGATCAGTATGATCAGCTTATTACTTGCCGCCTTATTACTCACAAACTACTCAACATTTATTCATTCAACAGAAGTTGGCACATCGGAGCCTTGGTGGGAGAGTTTACAAATACCCTGGATTCCCAGATTTGGAATTGACTTCCATTTAGCCATTGATGGCTTAAGTTTTCTCATGCTGGTACTGACACTGGCAATGGGAATTTTTGGGATAGTAATGACCTGGAATGATATTAATTTTCGCAGAGGTTTCTTCTATTTCAATTATCTATGGACTTTAGCCGGTGTTGTTGGTGTCTTTACCGCTATTGATCTTTTCCTTTTCTTCTTTTTCTGGGAAGTCATGCTGATACCCATGCTGTTCTTAATCGCAGTATGGGGTTATGAGCAACGTATTTACGCCGCAATCAAGTTCTTTATTTTTACTCAAGCAAGCAGCCTTCTAATGCTAATTGCGATAGTTGCTCTTGTTTACATTCACTACACCAACACCGGGCAGCTCACTTTTAATTACAATGCCCTGCTAGATGCCCGTGTATCACCCGGAATTGCCTACTGGATAATGCTAGGGTTCTTTGTTGCTTTCATAGTCAAATTACCAGCTTTACCTTTCCATACTTGGTTACCAGACGCGCATACTCAGGCACCTACAGCAGGGAGTATCCTGCTGGCCGCCATTCTCCTTAAAACGGGCGCTTATGGCTTGTTGCGCTTCAACCTACCGCTATTTCCTGAAAGCTCAATAGCATTTGCACCGGTAGCAATGACTATTGGAGCACTCAGTATTATTTACGGAGCAATGCTCGCCTTTGCTCAAAGAGACATGAAGAGGTTGGTAGCTTATTCCAGTGTTAGCCATATGGGGTTTGTGTTACTTGGCTTGTATGCCCTTGATACTATTGCTATTCAAGGAGCTGTTATGCAAATGATCGCTCACGGCTTGAGCACTGCAGCTTTATTTGCCCTGGTGGGTGCTATTCAGCACCGCTTTCACACCAGAGATATGCACCAGTTGGGCGGTCTTTGGGCCAGATTGCCAAAGTTATCCGCCGTTGCGCTTTTCTTCGCAGTAGCATCTCTGGGCCTACCTGGTTTAGGCAATTTTGTTGCTGAGTTCACCGTACTCGTAGGTAGTTTCCGAAGTAATCACTGGCTTACAGCCCTGGCAGCAGTTGGACTCATTGGTGCAGCGCTCTATGCCTTACTTATGATGCAAAAGGTATTCTTTGGGAAACTGAACAAGCGACTGGAAAAGCCGATTCAGGAGCACGAGGCTACAGATCTCAGCATACGGGAATCTAGCGCCCTTCTCACTCTCGCCGTCCTATTAGTCTTTATCGGTTTACGCCCACAACCAGTTTTTGATATTGCCGATTCAACTGTTCAACGGTCCGCAACAAGAATTGATACTGTTTTAAATGATCAGAAAATCTTAAATGAACAATTATCATCTCAGACTCTCTCACCCAAGCTTAAACCGACCTCAGTTGAGGATAACACCCCATGAGTGCACAGGAACTTTTTGGAATACTGCCACTACTGATACTTAGTGCAGGTATAGTTATTCTATTGTTACAGGTATCTTTTTGGCGTGGGCACCTGGGTGCATTGGTAACCACCCTAATCACTCTACTGCTTGCCATGGCTTCTTGCTTTTGGGTTGCCGATGAACTAACTGGTGCGACAAGCTCGCTTCAGGTAACTGAGCTTATCCTGATCGACTACACTGCATTATTTTTCACACTTATATTATTGGTAACCGCCTTTGCCGTCAGTATTATGGGGTTCAACTACCTACGCCTACGCTGTGACCCAAAAGGAGTAGCTGGTAGTTATCCAGAGGAATATTATATTTTATTGCTTCTGGCAATGCTTGGTGCCTGCACTCTGATTTTCTCCAGCCATTTTGCTACATTTTTCCTGGGACTTGAGTTAATTAGCCTCTCTCTTTATCCTATGCTAGGTTTTTCCTTAACTGGCGATCTATCCCCAAAAAGAGAGCAGCTTCAGTCCCTTGAATCAGCCATTAAATATTTAATTCTATCAGCACTATCCACTGCATTAGGCCTGTTCGGTATTGCGCTTATTTATAGCGCTTCTGGCGCGCTAGACTTTACCGGCATAGCTTCTCGAATTACCGAGTTATCCCAGAACTCCACGCTATTTGCTACCGGAGTTACTTTATTTCTTATCTCTGTGGCTTTTAAATTATCACTTGTGCCCTTTCATATTTGGACACCAGATGTTTACCAAGGGGCCCCCACGCCAACAACAGCCTTGATTGCAACCGTAGCCAAAGGGGCGGTTATTGGCTTCCTATTACGTTTCTTTAATACTCTGGACCTATACAGCAGCAAAACTTTAATCGATATGCTTTCTATTGCAGCCATAGCCAGTATGATTGTAGGGAATCTTCTCGCATTAATGCAGTCGAATATCAAACGCCTTTTAGCCTACTCTTCAATTGCACATATCGGTTATTTGATTGTGGCTTTTATCATAGGAAAAAGCACCTTTGGCACAGAAGCCGTTATTTATTACTTGATAGCTTACATAATTACTACCCTAGGTGCTTTTGCGATAGTGGGCTTGGTCGCCGATTCGGTTGAAGAAAAAGTGCTTAGTGGAGAGTACCCTGAAAATCCCACTTCAGATAGCCAGAACCCCTATCAGCGTGCATTTTATCAGGGGTTGCTCTGGCGCTCCCCCTGGTTGGCCAGCTGTTTCGCTGCCATGCTCCTCTCCCTTGCCGGCATACCGCTAACTATTGGATTTATTGGCAAGTTCTATGTGTTTACAGCAGGGGTTGAGGGTGAAATGTGGGGGCTTCTAGCGGGTGTGGTTATCGGTAGTGCTCTGGGACTTTTCTATTATCTAAGACTACTTCTTACCCTAGTACAACGTGATAGCTCCCTGGATACAACCTCTAACGGCACAGTACAAATTGCTGCATCTGGCCAGTTGTTACTACTGGCACTGACGGGGGCTCTGTTAGTATTCGGTATTTTTCCTCAGATCTTGATCAACTGGATAAATGCACTATAAAGATTAATTAGGGTATGGCCGCAAGAAGATACGACCTGTTTTCCGCCCAATAACAATTTCCTGGGTATCAAAGGGCAGACCTATGAAGACTTTCAAGCAGGCATTTGAAATCATTCAGGATGCAGAAAAGTTTCACCTGGATATGGCAGACCTTTACGAGAATTTACTTGAAAAATCTGAGGATTATCGAACTCAGCTGTTATTAAGGCATATGTTAGAGCATGAACAACGTATGGCGAGAAACCTCTCAAACTATGGAGAAATCGCCCAGCAAAAGGTCATGCAGACCTGGTTGCAGTACACCCATGAAGAATCCGCCCATGATTTTATTCGTCAACTACCACTTAGTGACCCGCCCACTATCAAAGAGGTCAATAATATTGGAAGGGAAGTAGACCGATATTTTTCCAGTCTTTATGAAGCCGTGTACGGCGCTATTGAGTCCATGGAAGTGAAAGAAGTCTTTGAGGACTTGAAGCAGATACAAGACAAAGAACGTATCACCTTATCTATGGCAACTAACTCTCTCTGGGACATGTAAAAAAGCCCGCATAAAGCGGGCTTTTTTACAGTAACGATAGCTTTTAAGTAAAGCTATTCACTGAGGGCTTAAAACTCATACTGTGCACGTACATAGTAGAGCGCACCATTAAAGCCCATTGGTGCTGTCTCGGGGTATTCAGCGCCTGCAACACCTGACCAGGGGTTCTTATCTGGGTAGTTATTAAACAGATTTTCAGCCCCTGCGATCAGCGACAGCGAATCGCTAAAGTCATAGGCACCCTCTATATCCACAGTCCACTCATCACCGGCATCAATGGGTAAGCTGTAATCATCCAGGTGCGCTTCCCAGTAGCTGCCATAGTAGTTCAAACGAACTAGACCACGCCATCCTTCACCCGCATGAGAAATGGTTGCATTACCACGAATGTTGGGTAGACCATCTTCCAACTGCCCAAGGCGCATATCACTGATGGTTTCTTCCCGATACTTGGTGACTTCTGTATCAGTCCAGTTTGCTGCGAAACTTAAGTCAGTGGCATCTCCGAGCGGATAGGTTGCCACCACATCAATTCCACGGGTCTTGGTGTCGAAGTCGTTGGTATAAAAGCGAATCGATGTTAGTGAATCAGCTCCGCTAATACCATCGGCCACCAGTTGCGCTTTTTCCGCTTCACTTAGTTCCTGATCAGCAGACTGAGTGATACGATCACTTACGGAAATTTGGAAATAATCGAGGGTAATATCCCAGTCACCGGCAGCAATAATGGCGCCAATAGTAAAGTTTTTCGACTCTTCAGGTTGTAGTTGCTTTCCACCCTTTAATACCGCAACAGGGTTTGTCGGTGGGATAGTACCTTTATTCTCTAGCTGACCATCTGCAAAAGCCGTAGTCACATTACTTATATTTGACTGAGCTGGTGTAGGTGCACGAAAGCCGGTACTGTATGTAGAGCGCAAGGCGATTACATCATTAATTGCCCAATGTCCGGAAACCTTATAGTTGAAAGTACTACCGAAGTCTGAGAAATCTTCCCAGCGTAGGGCTGTGCCCAAGCGAAGATTATCAGTCGCTTCCAGTTCAAAGTCGGTATAGAGCGCAATATTATCGCGGTCGAAAGTACCAATAACTTCAGGTCCGAACCCAGAAAAACCATTAGAACCAATAAGGAATTCTTGTTCTGTCAATGGACCTTGAGTCCATGAGGCTTCATCCCCCATATTGACTTCGAACTCTTCCTCACGCCACTCAAAGCCCCCGGCCATATACAATGCCTTACCGGAAATTTCAGTAGCCTTGGTCAGGTCAATATTAAAGTTAGTCTCAGTTTGCGCATAACCACCAGGGCTAAAGCTGGTTGGGGTATTTGGGCCCATTGTGGCATTAATGGTATTGTAGATATGGAAATCTACTTTGTTCTGGCCCCTACTGGCACTGACATCGTAACCAATACCATTGGCCAATTCACCACGCAACCCGAAGACCATGGAGTAATCTTCTAGATCACCACCAAAGCGCGGAGTAAACCCGCCAGGGAACATCTCGGTAAAGGAGAAACATTCATCGAGATCATGGGCTTCAGAGACACTGACATTCTGACAATTATCAATACCATTGCTGGGATCTAAATCACCTATCAGAGGTAAAACAACCTCCTTGTCAGGGACCCCATCACCATTTGTGTCAATCTCATCCTTATAGGTAAAAACCCCATCTCGATTTTCTGGATTACGGAAATAGAATCCCCCATCGGTTGAACGGCTGGCGTAGTTACCAAAGGCATATAGCTCAACAGTATCGTTCAGCTCAATGGCACTGTTAATAAAGAACTTAGTGTCATCATCAACTTCGGGCTGACCCCAAATTTGCGCTGGATTAGCAACATGAGTATTGCCATCGGCGATCAGCTGCGCAGCATCGTCCCGCTGGGTACTGCGGCTTGTGGAGTCCTGCTCGCGATACTCCATACTGAAGTTTACAAAACCAGAATCGGTCAACGGCAGGCCAAAGTTGGCAGCAACCATACTCTGGTCGCCATCACCCTCGGCAGTGGTAGCATGCTTCACCTCAACGGTGCCACCCTCAGCAGCATCTTTAAGCTGGAAGTTAATCACCCCGGCAATGGCATCAGAGCCGTACTGAGCGGCCGCACCGTCACGGAGTACTTCTACTTGCTTCAGTGCAATCGCTGGAATAGCAGAGATATCAGGTCCTTGGGCACCATCCGATACGCCACTACCAAGGAAAGCAATCACAGAAGCACGGTGGCGGCGCTTACCGTTTACTAGAACCAGGGTGCTATCGGGCGGCAGTCCACGCAGGTTGGCCGGGCGTACAATTGATGCGGCATCAGAGATCGGCTTGGCATTGACATTGTAGGAAGGCACAACATTGCGCAGCAGGTTGTTGAGGTCACCATCACCTTGGTTAACAAATTCGTCACCAGTAACGATGTCGATAGGTGCGGAGGAATCCGTAGCCGAACGCCCCTCAACACGGGTACCGATAGTGATGACTTCCTCCAGAAGTGCATCCTCGGCAACTGCGGGGCTGGACACAGCGGCAACCGCCATTGCCAATAGCGATGGCGCGCCACAGGCCGCTAGCCAACGCTTCTTATTTTCTTTCATGTAATTACCCTGTCAATTATTGGTTTTATCTTCCAATGCTAATCGATCATTTTTCGGCAGTGTGGTACCGGGTACGAAGCAATCTATCCTGATTGGAACAGTACGTGCCGAATAGCGTACTGATATAGCCCGCCCCTCCAATGATGGACATCATCATTCTTCATCACTGCAAGAAGCGTGACACAGGTAAAAAATGCCAGCAAAAATGGAAAATTAAAATACCTAAATAACAGGTATTTACAATTTAAATCATGTCTATTGAGGTGATAATGACATTCATGTCACTGTGAGAATTCACAGCAAAACGAACTAAAGGAGATTAATAGGAAGTAATTTTCAGAGCACTAGGTAGGCAACTGTCATACAAACAAAGGATATACGAAATAGTAACTGATTTTTACTCCAGAGTGAAATAGCTCATCCTAAAAAGGTAAAATAAGTAGGGACCAACATCCACATAAAGGTATTGGCCCCCAATATATTCCTATAGGCACCAAAAACTGACTAGGAAGCGTTCAAGGAAAATTCCACAGCTTTATTCGCATGAATTTGAGTAGTATCCAACAGTGGGATAGTCACATCCTCTTGTGAAACCAGCATACCAATCTCGGTGCAGCCAAGAATCACACCATCCGCCCCTTGAGCCGACAACGAGTGGATAATACGCAGATATTGCTGCTTTGATGCAACTTCAACTTTGCCCTTACAAAGCTCCTCATAAATTACCCGATGGACAATTTCCCTATCTGGGGCTGTGGGAACTATCAGGTTTATTCCGTACTTTTCCTGAATGTATTTACGATAAAAATCCTGCTCCATGGTGAAAGCAGTACCCAGTAACCCAACCTTATTGACTTTATCTCTAAGTAAAACTTCAGCTACAGCATCGGCAATATGTAAGAGAGGAATACCTACGGAAGCCGTCACCTGATCCGCTACTTTATGCATGGTATTGGTACAAATTAGAATGCAATCTGCCCCAGCAGCTTCCAACGCTTTGGCGGCTTGTGCTAAAAGGTAGCCTGCCTCAACCCAGTTACCGGATCGCTGTAGCTTCTCCACTTTATAAAAGTCGACACTGTATAAAATAATCTCTGCTGAGTGTAATCCTCCAAGACATCGATTGACCCCTTGGTTAATTAACCTGTAATAAAGCTGTGTACTCTCCCAGCTCATACCACCAATTAGGCCAACTTTTCTAACTTCACGTTTCACTACTTGCTCACCTAACATCCATAAAATTAAGCAACAAATTTAAAGTAACCCAGCAGTAGAAACAACCAATAGGAAAACAATCAGATAAAAGAAATAGAAATGTAAAATATAGCTGGTAGCTACTCGGTGTACTTTGATGGATCCATGGACATACAAGAAGCAATCAAGTTTCTTTTACTGAAGTTATAACCTGAAAGAAGAGCCATCATATTCTCCCTCCCCAAAAGACGACGAGTAATTTCTTTAAGTGATACTCCCTGGCGCCCCAGCTCCTGAGCAGAACTCGACAGGTTAAGCAAGTAATCATACTTTTCTTGAAGCCTTTTCTTACCATTCTCTACCAAACCCCGATGGGGACATAAGATAAGATCAAATTCATATTGAAGTACTTTGCGCATGCTTTTCATCAAAACCGGAATACTCTCATCCTTACGCAACATTTTTAGATGACTGGCCACATAGAGGTCAGCAGTAAAAATCCAGCCCCGGTCTTCCATCAGGTAACAGGTCATATCCTTAGCATGGCCTGGTGCGGCGATAGGTATTGTTTTCTCACCGGCTATACGCAGATCTTTTGGCAATTCGGCTGCTTCAGCCAGCCCGGCAGCTCCCCAAATTAGCCTTTGAATTGGCGGTATACGAAAACCCCGTTTAAGAATTTCTATAGTGGCTTTGGGCGCACGAGGTTGAACTCCTGTCAACTTATAGATAGCTCCTGCATTGCCGCTATGATCCTCATGATGGTGAGTAAGAAGCAGCTGACGAAACGGTTTGTTTTTCACAAACCACTTGACATACTTCCATTGATTGCTAGGCCCTGTATCAATAATGGTATCTTTTAAGCGATAAACAATAAATGTGGTATTGATCCCAAAATCAAATCTGCCAACTCTCTGCGCATCAAGATCTTTGTAGTCAAATGAATCAATGACCGACACACAAGCCTCCCATGCCTGAGACCGAAAAATTGAGAAGACTAGAGATTTAAGATAGTTATACCTCAGTGTGAAGGTCTAGATATCTGATAAAGTAGGGATAAAATTGGTGACAGCATCGACCTATTGAGTCATTAATCTGCTAAAAAGGCTATTCCGTGAGTTCCATACGCAATTTCAAGCCAAGCTTGGTGGTAGCACCACTGGTCGTCCAGGCAATCTTTCCGTCACTCCCCACAATAATCATCGTTGGCGTTACTTTGACTCCCCAACGGGAACTTATTCTGCCCACGGGGTCATTGATTGTAGGAAACTTCAGATTGTGCCGGAGCATATATTTCTCTACCTTATCCTCATCACCAGATTGCATGGCAATTCCCAAAACCTGATATTCCCGCGCCAGCTCAGATATTTTGGGAGATACTATACGGCAATAAGGACACCAGGAGCCCCAAAAGTAAATAAGGACTGGTCCATGAGTTGTCATCTCTTTAAGGTTTAACAAGTTTCCATTTATGGTTTTACCTTCTAGTGGTGGAGCTGTGTCTTTGGGAAGGTCTCGTTGCTGATAATAGCCAACCGCAGCCATTACCAGTATAGCTAGCATAGAAAAGGCTACTATTTTTACCGCCGCCCGGTACCGTTGAATTTGCACCGTAAACTTTTCCTATATTTTAAATTTTTCTAGCCAATTTTGGATATCCATCTCACCCTGTACAACTAAGAGTGGCTCAACTCTATCGCTCCTCATCCTCTTCGTTGTTATTACTATCTTCGAACAAGTCAACAATCATAAATTCCTGCAATACCTGAGGTAGAAGCTTGGGTCTCTTTGCTCCAGCAGGATACCAAGCATAAACAGGGATTGAGTTGCGCCCTAATGCGGCCAAAGATTCAGTAATTTCTGGGTCTTCTCGAGTCCAATCGGCACGCAGTAACAAAACATTATTATCCTGAAAGAGTTTTAATGTTTCCTCTTTATCAAGCACTCGCTTTTTATTTACCTGACAGGTAACACACCAAGCAGCTGTGTAGTCGACAAACACTGAACGCTTTTCCTGTTGCGCCTGTTTAAGCAGTTCAGGATCATACTTTTGCCATGAAACTAAAGTTTGTATCATTTTCTGATCTGCTCGCTCCATAACCTTAAAAGCTAACGGCAAACTGATAAATAAGAGCCCCCAGGAAATTCCCCTAACTAAACCTGTGGAGTTATGTATCATCCAGAGGATAATCGTTGCTATCAGTACCATAGAGGTACCCATTAGCCAACCCATCTCTCCTTCCATTCGACCCAGAATCCAAAGGAGCCAAATCACTGTAGCGTAGAGCGGAAAAGCCAGAAATTGGCGAAGTTTTTCCATCCATGGTCCCGGAGATGGAAGCCTTCTTAGGAGTGATGGGCTAACACAGAGAATTAAGAATGGAGCTGCTAAACCAATCCCCATAGAGATAAAGATAAGCATGGCCTCTAGTGGAGGTAATATTGTTGCAGAACCCAACGCTACGCCCATAAATGGTCCAGTACAGGGTGCAGCAACAAACACTGCAAGGGCACCTGTACCAAAGGTTCCCCCTTTACTCAGGCCTGCAACCTTCACCAAGTGTTGGCCAAATTCAAAGACTCCATGAAAAGACATGGCCATCACCCAAAATAATACAATCAGGCTCAACACCACTTCAGGGGACTGAAGTTGAAAACCCCACCCTATAGATGCCCCTCCTGCTCGAAGTAGTAAAAGTAACAAGCCTAGGATCGTAAAGGTGCTAACCACGCCAGCAGCATAAATGAGCCCTTCCAACGGGCGAGAACCACCGCTATAGCCCTCCCCTATTAAGCCAAGCAGTTTGATTGAAAGAACAGGGAAAACACAGGGCATCAGATTCAATATGACCCCGCCAATAAATGCCGTGAGGATGATCAGCCAAATTGGACGCCACTTCTCACTAGGTAGAGGGCTACCGAAAGAGACATCATCAAACTTCCAGGCCTGTTTTCCATCACTGATGACAAAACTAGTTACCGCGGGAGTAGTCGCCTCAGGCTGGCGCTGGAAGAGATAGATGAGTGACCAACCATCTCGTCGGACCCTTGGCTTGGCGGGAGAGATGACTTTTCCATCCAGTGGAAAAACCTGTGGTACCTGACCTTTCTCACGTGCTTCAATCAATAGGCGTATGCGGTCTTTTCCTTGAGGAACCAGCGATTTTATCATCCAAGGGCTGCTTTCATTCGAGGTAGGCACTCTCTCTGCAAAGTAATCCCTTATTATCAGGTCATCTCCTGTCCACTTGGGCTGCTTCCCAACAGGGCGGGTTAAGGTTATGGTGCCACGTCCTGGAATGCACTCGATCTTACACACAAGCCATTCAAGATCCGCTTTCAAAGCGACTTGCTCAGCTCCTGACTTAGGTTTCAGGTCAAAAAGATAGGCAACACTGCTCTCATAACCCAGGTTTGTAAGGTGTTCCACCTTCAAACGAGTTGGAAAAGGCCATTCAATATTTCCTATGCTTGCCCCCGAAGCCTGTATATTAAAACGGGGCGCGGCTCCGGAATCTCCCGGATTTCGCCAATACACGTGCCACTCAGGGTCCACCTCGAAGTAGATACCAATTTTTTCGGTGCGTACTTCTTCAAAGCTAGAAGGGGCCAACCAACGTATACGCACATGATCGCCGGAAGTCTCTTCCTCTGCATAAAGGAAAGAACCATAAAAAAAAGCCAATCCGTTAATGATGATTACCAAGACAAACTTGATTTTAAACACACTCTTTTCCTTGGGCCTTATGCCTGGGAAATTTAAAAATGCAATACTGGTTATCTATGAACACTATACTGAGAGATAACCACTTAAGATCAATAAATTGGACGCAGATTACCCCGTCAATATCCCCTTACTAACTTTGGTAATTAGACGCAGGTTCTCGTTTGAGATCTTCGTCAGCCCTTTAAGTTTTTCAATAATCTATAACCATCGCTCCTTAGACTCCAGGCTGGTCAGAGACCTAAAACTTACTCACAGCTCATCTTGGCACAAAAAATAGCCGCCGATTAGCCTGGTATTTAGATACTCATCAGCACATAGTAGGAAAATAATTGATTGGAAATAGATATCGAGACTCTGGCAGACCGCTTACAGATCAACCACTTGTCAGTCGTTGAATATTATGACGGCGTTCCTTATGCCCTTTCCAGCGCCCATTGCTTTCCATATTGGTCTCTCGCTTATTCAGTATCAATCTTATGGAAAAGGGAGTGACGCCTAAGAAAAAGGCAACCATCTGAAATTTATCAGAAAAATCCGCCAGAATATGTTTTCTGATTTAATGTATCTGCACTTTTATGGCGAATAGTGTCTCAAAGAGATAGGTAATTCCATCTGACAGGATGTAAAGAAAAATAATCAGAAGCAATAATTCTAGTGAGCACTTATCTTTCAACGCAATGTTTAAGATTTCTTTTATTTCTGGACTCATAAAGAGTGGAGAAAGTATTTATAAAATAACAATGGCACTCTGGAATTGAGTCTTTGGGCGTGAAAATCTGTAAAATTCAACCTCAACTTTCTATGGAAGTTTTAATGATATCATTGAATATATAATACCCTTGTGCGGAGATCAAAAGATCTCCCCAACACATACTCTCACCTTTGATCTAAAATGGGTCATTACATATACTTATAAAATACAAGCTGAACTTAATTCTTTTTATCCACACTATCAATATTTATATAATTTATCTTTTCAATATTCAGCCAATAAAGGATGCTCAACATTAACAGGAACCAAATTCTCCAAAAAGTCCTCAGTAGCCAAATCCCAGCAGAAAGTTCTCGCTCGTGCGATACAATCCTCTGATTTGAATGTAAGAGCTTTTTGAATAGCCACCCCAAGATCTTCATCCATAGCACCAACCGGTGCATCGCCAATGATATCTCTTGGTCCGGTGACCGGATAGGCCGCAATTGGCAGGCCACAAGCTAACGCCTCAAGATTCACCAAACCGAAAGTATCTGTCAAAGATGGAAATACAAAAACATCCGCTCCAGCATAACACTCGGTTAATGCCTCTCCCTCTTTTACCCCCAAATAAATTACCTCTGGAAATTCTTTTTTTAATGCATTTAATTGAGGACCATCTCCTACCACCACTTTGGTTCCAGGAGTATTAATAGACAAAAACCTATCTAGTGACTTCTCCACAGCAATACGACCAACATTTAACATAATTGGCCTGGGCAGCCCTGAAAAAATTTCAGTTTCAACGGGGTGAAATTTATCCAACTCCACTCCTCGACGCCAGCGAACAATCCTACTAATACCTAAATTTCTTGCTTCTGTCTCCATACTTGTAGTTGTCACCATCGTTTGAGCTGCAGACTGGTGAAAATCCACAAGTAGTCTATGCAACCAACTTACAGGTATTTTGTATCTTAGGGAAACATATTCAGACAGTCTTGAAAGCCATGAAGTTGTATACCTTAAACCTCGCTTTTTACAATATCTCCGCATGGAAATACCAATTGGCCCCTCTGTCATAATATGAATAGCATCTGGGGAAAAGCCATCAACAATACGAGCAAGACGGGAACCAGGGAATACTGCAATTCTAATTTCATGATATCCAGGCCAGGGAAAATACCTAAAATCATCAACAGATAAAAGCTTGATTTCATGCCCTCGAACAGACAATTCTTTTATGGTTTTCTCTAGAACCCGCGATACGCCATTAAGCTGCTTCGGATAGGTGTCCGTAGCAATCAATATTTTCATACCATAAAACCTTTATCTAAAGAAAAGAATCGTTTCAAAGCAGCACCAACAAAAATACGAAACCACTAAATAAAGCTTGAAACGATTCCGACACTTACCATTTTGACAAGCAGGGTATTTTGCTCTGATCACAGCGACTGGAATATTTCTTTGCCACCTGCTCCACTTCTGATAAAAGCTTATCACTCAGCGTGATCGGCTGTAGCCCCATCTCCAGCAACTGGTCATTAACAGCCAGTAAATCATTTTCTGGAGACTCTTTTCTTGGGTTATCCACATAGGCAATAGCCACGTCTGTTTTATCAGCAATCAACTTCGCCAGATCCCTGATTCGATGTATTTCAGTCATCTGGTTCAATATTTTGACCCGATCATCTTTTTCCGGAGGATTTTCTATCGCTAACTGTATACAATGGCAACTATCCTGAATATGGATAAAAGCACGTTTCTGCCCACCGGTACCATGAACTGTAAGGGGATAATTAATCGCAGCCTGCATTAAAAATCGATTCAATACAGTGCCATAATCTCCATCATAATCAAATCGATTGATAAGATACTCATCCCTACGGGTTTGATTTGTTTGTGTGCCCCAAACAATACCCTGATGTAAGTCAGTAATGCGCAGCCCATCATTTTTATTATAAAAAGCAAACAATAACTGATCCTGAGCCTTAGTCATATGATAGATAGAACCAGGATTTGGAGGATATAAAATTTCCGAACTGATAAATCTACCTTCCTCTTCCACTTGCACCTTAAGGTATCCTTCTGGGATTTTCATGCCGGCAGTGCCGTAACCATAAACACCCATAGTTCCCAGGTGTACAAGATGAATATCCAGCTTACTCTCTACAATCGCGGCAAGAATATCGTTGGTCGCACTCAAATTATTATTAACCGTCAAACGTCTATGGCTTGATGACTTCATCGAATAAGGCGCTGATCGCTGTTCGGCAAAGTGTACAATTGTGTGCGGCTTCTCGGTAACCAATAGCTCTAGCAGCCTGTGATATTCTTTACCGATAGTGATTACAACATGCCGAATATTCTTGCCCGACACCTCTCGCCAAACCCTCAGCCTCTCTCCCAATGGCTGAATAGGCGTGAGCGACTCTACTTCCAGCTCTATATCGGTTTTTCTCCTTGAAAAATCATCGACAATTATAACTTCATAGCCTGCATCAGAAAGATGAAGGGCGGTTGGCCACCCGCAGAATCCATCCCCACCAAGAACCAGTACTTTTCTCACCCTAACCCCATTTATTAGTGATAGAAAAATGACTTCTATTTGAATACACTGAATCAACTATTGATAACGAACTAGATTATCTTCACTAGCGGCATATCCAATCCAAGAGCAAAATCCTTTCGCTTATTGGTTATCTTTATCAGTAATTTCCACTCAAACTTAGCTCACGGATAAAGCCAAGCTTCTCTACCAGAACTATCTCACTGTTTGCAGTGTGAAATATATGGCGTCAAAGACAAAATAAGCGCCAATCAAAGGGAAATAGCGCCAATCTTCACTTTATTTGGCTTTTGTGGGAACAGAGTAGATCATTCAGGAATTCAGCGTTACTTTGAACAACCTTCAAATTACTAAGCATGTCCCAATCAATCAGACAAGATTTACAATCATTTTTGATTATCTTCACCGGCATAGATCACCACCATTTCATGTGCAATAGACATTTGCACATTCCTTCCACATTCCAATCATGATCAGGAAAACCTGAGCCCATCCAAGCAAGGCAGAGCCAACAGAGCGACTAAACCTATTCCTCACTTTGAAGAAAACCTGCACTCATATAAACACGGGGCTTTATTATTTGCTGCACCAAAAATTTATGCCTGCCAGATTAAAGTACTAACCACCATTACCAAGAGGCGCACTGTCATCGAAAAACAACTTTTTAATTTATCTAAATTAATGGGAACTTCACACGCCGAGATGACAACTAAGACACGTAAGACAAATACAAAAGGTCTGCGCAGCAGCGCAGAGGGTTATGGGCAAAAAATAAATATCTGGGGTCGTACTTAGGGCATTAGCTCTAGCAGAAAGTTAGCTCTCTAAAAAAGCCAACTATCAGCAAATCTCCCTATTTTTTTGAGCCTACTTTCGCAAACGGTTTTCCGTAAGCGGCTTGCAAGGATGCATTTAAGCTTTATTGAAATGCACTTTGTGGGAATAAAAATATCCTCACCAAGAATCTATTTAGCAATTTTTCCTGAGACTGACTGATCAGCCCCTGGATAAATTGCCGCACTTTCTACCCGTGCATTTTCATAAATATACTGCTCCATCCGCATTCTATTTCGTACCGGGAGATATAGCTGATGATTTCCAGAAGACACTTATTGCCTATTTCCCTGGCAATATCGGCCCTAACATTTATTGCACCTCCAGTCCTCGCGGACTTTGGTTCTAAACATGACAAGCATCGGGTACCTAAGAACGCAAGAAAAGGTCCGCGGCCACCCAAGCAACAACCCTTCGATTTCAGTTCAATCTTTAACACCGTCCAGATTCTGGAAGCTGGCGCTGTGGAAATACACCTCGGTGGCCATATTGATCAGGCCACACTGGAAGCAATGGAGCCAATTGAGGCTTATGTTCATGCTTTCGAAGAAGGTGATGAGCTATTTGAAATGAACTACAACGCGCTCGATGGGGTAGGTGTCAATGTCGGCAACGGTAAGCGCTTCACCAGTTTTCCGCGCCCTGATCTCAAAGGCCCAAGGGCCTGGGCCAATATTTTGCCCCATCGAGCTACAGGCCCCAACGGTGATTCCTGTATCAGTTGTCACAATGTTCCCGTTGCCGATGGCGGCGGTGGTGTGAACGATAACGTGATCCGTATGGACCCAGAGCGTAAACAAAAAGGCTTTATTGAGCGTAACTCCCCGCACCTGTTCGGCATGGGCGCGGTACAGTTGGTGGCCGAGGAAATGACCACCGAATTACACCACCTCAGGGATCAGGCTGTCGACGACAGTTGTGCCTCCGGTGACAGTGCCACTGTGGAAATGGTAGCCAAAGGGGTGAATTTTGGTGAAATATCCGTTTCCTGTGAAAACGTCAACTACGACAATCTCGCTGGCATTGATACAGATCTTGTTGTGCGCCCCTTTGAGTGGAAGGGACTCACCGGCTTCGTACGTGCTTTTGTGCGAGGTGCTGCGCACCAGGAGCTCGGTATGCAGGCCACCGAACTGGTCGGTGATGCCGATAGCGACTTCGACTCTGTCAGCAACGAACTGAGCGTGGGGGATATCACCGCACTGGCAATCTACAATGCTGCACAACCACGGCCAGTCACCAAGCTCGAATTGAACAGCGTGATTGATACCCTGAATGAAGAGGAAAGGGAAACCTACGGGCTACCTCTCAGTGAGGCAGATATTGCCAGCATTCAAAATGGCGAGGAAATTTTCTCCTCTATCAGCTGCGCCTCCTGCCACTCTCCCGAGATGGAAGTCAGCTCACCAGTATTTTATGAACCGTCGAAACACGCCAGCTATCGCGATGAGACCTACCCAGCGGGCAACATTGCCGGGTTACCCACTACCTCCCTGCAATTTAACCTGCTGACAGATATTCTCGACAACCCTCAGGAGCTACCTTCCGGCCAGACATTGGGACAGTTCGAGGAGTCCGAGAATGGCGGAGCAATTGTACGCCTCTATGGCGACCTGAAGCGCCACGATATGGGCCGAGCCATGGCTGAGGAGTTCGATGAGGGCAACGTGGGTGCCTCGGTATTCCTTACCGAAAACTTGTGGGGAGTAGGCTCCACACCACCCTATCTACACGATGGCCGCGCCACCACCATGACGGAAGCTATTCTGTTTCACGGAGGGGATGCACAATCCAGTAAAGAGCAGTTTGTAGCCCTTAGCGATGGTGACAAAGCCGACCTGCTGAATTTCCTGGATAACCTGGTACTTTACCTGGCTCCAGAGTAAGCCTCTAAAAACCCACAATCCAACCGGGGCGGCCTATCGGCTCGCCTCTTTCACATCTCAGTACAAATTATGGCGTTGATGCCACTCTGCCAGTGACTCATCTGGGTACTCATCGAAATGCTTGTCCGCGGCTCGAATATCCGGTTCTACCCAGGTTTTGGCAAAGGCCAGCATCATATGGGTAAGTTCTGGTGGTACGGGAAGTTCACTATCTATCGCAGAGGCAAATGGGTGGACCAGATCGGGCCAGCGGGGGTCCCACAACCAAAGCGCACTGCCACAGCGGGAACAAAAGTGGCGTTGCGCCGGGCTGGCACTATTGCTGCCAGACTTATCTCGCAATATTGCCTGATACACTGAGATAAACTCCTTCCCCTTTACCGTCAGCGACTGGTAATCCCCTCCCAGATTAACGGCATAGCCCCCTCCCCCAGCCGTCTTGCGGCAAATCGAACAGTAACAGCGGTTAAATGGGTATGGTTGTGCACATTTAAGATTGAATCGCACCGACTGGCAGTGACAGGAACCTTTTAGTTTCAATATAAAATCTCCCCACTTGTCTTGCTTACACCTCCAATGTCTGTATCTAGGCTAGACTGGTTAGCGGTCCCACAATCAAGGGTTATGCCGCCATGGCAATAGATAAGCCCGTCAGACACGATAAGTGGCAGGCCCAGGAATATGTAAAGGCCTCCTCCATGCAGTGGCGGCACGCCATGGAAGCTATCCAGCGCTGCAACTATCAAGGCGCCAGTACTATCCTCGATGTGGGCTGTGGCGATGGCAGAATCACCCGCTATCTAGCCGAACACCTCAAGAGTGGCAAGATCGTCGGTGTAGACCTCACTGAGGATATGATTCGCCACGCCCGCAAAGCCCACTCCGGCGTACCCAATCTCTCCTTCGAGCAAATGAGCGCCGATGAAATTCAGTTTGATAAGCAGTTCGACATTATTTTTTCTTTCAGTTGCTTGCACTGGGTGGCAGACCAGAAGAAGGTCTGGAATGGCTTTTACAAACACTTACGAGAGGATGGCAAGATTGTGGTCGGCTTTCAGGTTGACCATGAGAATTTCTGGGATACGGTGTACGAATTCCAAAACAACAATCAGTGGCAGGCACATTTTGAGAACTTTCTCGATCCTTACAATCATTATTCCCTGAATGAAATGCGTAATTATATCGAGGATGCTGGATTTTACCTGCCCAGGATCGATGAAATCCATCATGTGGAAAATTTTGGCACCCGAGACACGCTCACAGCGTTTTTCTTATCTTGGGTGCCTCAATTTCGACATCTGCAGAACTCGCAAAGACAAGAATTTGCCCAACAAGTGATGGATGCCTACTACCAAAAAATACATCCAGAAATGCGCAAACATGCTGGAGTACGGATCAAGCGATTTATTATTGAAGCCGTCAAATGAATCGGCATCCATGTATTAATTTTAAAGCTAGTAAACTCAAATCACCCTTAGTTGCTAACTTTTTAGAGCTTAACCATTCTCTGCAAACTTTTGAAAAAGTATCAACAAAATAAAATCACGAACTGGCCATTGTATCTAGGTCCACCTTCAAGCAAGAAGCAATTAAGTTTCTCTTACAAAAGTTGTGGCCAGTTAAAATACTTACCAAGCCCTCTTTTCCCAGCAAACGCTCGCTGATTTGCTCTAATGGCAACCCTTGCTGATCAAGCTGCTGCGCCTCTGCAGATAAATTCAACAGAAACTCATACTTCTGCTTTAACTGCTGCCAGCCATTTTCTACAACTCCTCGATGAGGACAGAGAATGACTTCGAAGGAGTGCTCCAATACACTTTTGATACTGTTTAACAGGATGGGAATATCCTCATCGATGCGAAGAAACTTTAAGTAATTGGCAATATATAAATCTGCACTGAACAACCAGCCACGCTCAGGCAACAGGTAGCAGGTCATATCTTTGGCATGACCAGGGCTAAATAGGGGCTGCACTTCTTCAGTACCAATGCGGATATCTTCTGGCAGTGGCGCTACTTCGGCTTTTCCAGCGGTTCCCCAGAACAGTTTTTGCATGGGGGGGATACGAAAGCCCTTTTTTAATATCCCTATAGTTAAGTCCGGCGCAAAAGCCTGCACGCCGGTGAGCTTCTGGATAGCTCCGGCGTTGCCGCTGTGATCCTCGTGGTGGTGAGTCAGCAATAGTTGTTTTAGCGGTGTATTTTCAATAAACGGCTTAACATATTTCCACTGGTTACTAGGGCCAGTATCTATTACTGTGCCATTAAGCCTATAAACGACAAATGTGGTGTTGACCCCCATATTCAGGCGGCCAACTCGGATTGCCTCCAGGCCCTGATATTTAAACGTTTCTCTTACCGACATGGGGAACTCTCTTACAGATTTTGGAGTATTTTCAGGCAAGTGGCACAAGCGGAGAAATTGCAATTTCCTCGAATGTAGGTGACATATCACTACTAATCTCTAGAAGGGGACAAGCAAGAAGGCCCAAGTGAGGCATAGATCCCCTAACCCAGTAGCAAACTGTTCTCACAATGCTTCCAGAGACATCACCTCAATCCCTCTTTCCGTATAGCGCCAACACAAATTGAACCCACACAGCGCCATGCCATAAATTCGCTGTGGATCGTTTTTTTGGTAAGCGGGCCGGGGATCTTGTGCCAGAACCTGCTCAATTAACTTCGGCAGATCGGTGCCCCAGTCATCTTTATAGGCCTTGGCTTGGTGAAGAATCGCTTCCGGGATATTTACAGTGATTAATGCCGGGGCGGCATCGGCAAAAACGCTTTCAGCATGGTGTAGGGCATCGGCATAGGGCACATAGGGTTTGATATCCAACACGGGTGTGCCGTCTACCAGGTCGGCTCCACCGACAATCAATTCCACTTTGGGGGAGGTGCGCACTTCCAGTAAACGCACCACGGAAAGACCAATATTATTGGGCCTAAAGGGGGAACGAGTGGCGAGTACACCGAGCTTTTTATTACCACCCAGGCGCGGGGGGCGGACCTTGGCGGACCATTGCCCGGCAGCCTGGTGAAACTGAAAAACAACCCAGATATGACTGTTTTCCTCCAGCCCCGCTACCGCATCTGCCACATTCAGTGGCGCTAGTAGTTCGATACTGGCCCGACTGGCATCGGCGAGCAGTGGCTGACGGGGAACACCAAATTTTTCACCAAAACAGGAGTGCACACGGGCAATGGGCTCAACAACCATGGAAAATCCAGACAACCAATAATGAGCCCGATATTTTAAACCAGTTGCGGGAATTATTTATCGACACCAGCAATACACAAATATTTTATTTCCATGTAGTCCTCAATACCGTATTTAGAACCTTCCCGTCCCTGACCAGATTCCTTTACACCTCCAAAGGGCGCCATTTCATTGGAGATAATCCCTTCATTCACACCCACCATGCCGTACTCCAGCGCTTCTGACACTCGGCAAACCCGTCCAATATCACGGGAATAGAAATAAGAGGCGAGGCCAAACTCGGTATCATTAGCCATGCGAATCACCTCTTCTTCCGTGGAGAATTTAAACAGTGGTGCCACCGGACCAAAGATTTCCTCTTTAAACAGATTCATTTGCTCAGTGGCATTTCCCAGTATTATGGGTGCATAGAACTGATCGCCCATAGCATCGGGTCCGCCAGCAACCAGAGTTTTCGCACCTTTTTGTAGGGCATCTTCTACCAACCCCTCCACCTTTTCGACCGCTTTGACGGTAATCATAGGGCCAATATCGGTTCCCTCTGCAAAGCCATTCCCCATTGTTAGCGCGTTAACTGCCTGGGCAAATTTCTCCGCGAAAGCCTCGTAAACCCCTTCCTGTACGAAAATACGATTGGCGCAGACACAAGTTTGCCCGGCGTTGCGGTACTTACAGACAATGGCACCTTTCACTGCCTCATCCAGGTCCGCATCATCAAAAACAATAAATGGCGCGTTGCCGCCCAGCTCCATGGAGGTTTTCTTCATGGTTTCAGCACACTGCGCCTGCAGTTTCTTGCCCACAGCAGTGGAACCGGTAAAGGTAAACTTGCGCACTAGAGGATTCTTCGTCATCTCAGTGCCGATGGCAGGCGCATTTTGACCAACCACAATATTGAAGATCCCCGGGGGAATACCCGCTTCCTCCGCCAGTACCGCCAGCGCCAGAGCGGATAATGGCGTCTCATGGGCCGGCTTGGCGATAAATGGACAACCGGCCGCCAGGGCCGGCGCCATCTTGCGGGCGATCATGGCATTGGGGAAATTCCATGGCGTGACTGAACAAGTGACCCCAACAGGTTGCTTGATCACCACGATGCGGCGGTCGTTGGCGGGGGGCGCTATGACATCGCCATAAATGCGCTTAGCCTCCTCGGCAAACCACTCGATATAGTTGGCACCGTAGACTATCTCTGTGCGTGACTCAGAGAGGGGCTTCCCCTGTTCGGCGGTAAGAATTCTGGCTAAGTCCTCGGTGTTATCGATCACCAAGTTGTACCAATGCCTCAGTAACTTGGCCCGCTCCTTAACCGGAGTAGCGGCCCAGTCTGGCCAGGCAGCACTGGCCGCCTCAATAGCGCGACGGGTCTCATCGGCACCAAGGTCAGCTATGCTGGCCACTACCTTGCCGGTGGCCGGATCTTTAACGTCGAATGTAGCGCCGGAATCGGCATCGACCCATTGGCCGTTGATATAGGACTGGGTGCGCAATAGCGCGGGTTTTTTCAGCTCCAGCATCGCCATCTCCTTAGGTGTCGTCCATGATCCCGGTCGGATCCGCGATCTACCGCTAAGGATATTAACCCGTAAAATGCCCCCCGCAGTGCAAGACAAGGGGGGGATTGGCGACACTCTGGCTTGTAGGCGTGTGGAACTTTATTTTTTCTTTTTCACAAACTTCATGAGGCGGCGTTTCTTGGCCTTCTGGCGATCACTCAGTTTATTTTTCTTACCGGCGTAGGGGTTGTCACCGGTACGGAATTCGATTTTCACCGGTGTCCCGTGTAGCTCCAAGGCCTTGCGGAACGTCTTTTCCAGATAACGTACATAGTGCGCAGGCACCTGTTCGGTCTGATTACCGTGAATAACGATCACCGGCGGGTTCTGGCCGCCCGCATGGGCGTAACGCAGTTTGATACGGTGGCCGTGCACAAGCGGTGGTTGGTGCTCACTTACTGCCCATTGCAGAATACGCGTGAGGTGGTTGGTGGAGAGCTTATCTGTCGCACTCTGATAGGCGGCCTCGATAGACTCGTACAAATGGCCGACGCCAGTACCGTGCAGGGCGGAAATAAAGTGCACGTCGGCAAACTCGACAAAACGCAGGCGGCGCTCCAGCTCCGTTTTCACGTAGTCGCGATGATCTGCCTCCAGGCCATCCCACTTGTTCAGAGCCACCACCAAGGCTCGCCCGGCCTGAATCACGCTGCCCATCAGGTGCATATCCTGGTCCACCAGGCCCTCGCGAGCATCAATCACCAGCACCACCACATTGGCGTCTTCCACGGCCTGCAGGGTTTTGACGATAGAGAACTTCTCCACCGATTCCTTAATGTTCTTGCGTCGGCGAATACCGGCAGTATCGATCAAGGTATAGGGCTTCTCATCCCGCTCATAATTGATATAGACGCTGTCGCGCGTGGTGCCAGGCTGGTCGTATACCACTACGCGGTCCTCGCCGAGCAGGCGGTTGACCAGGGTAGATTTACCCACGTTGGGGCGCCCAACAATGGCAATCTTGATTCCGGTGGCCTCTTCCGGCTCCTCTTCAGCCGCCACCTCAGGAAGATCCTCAACCACGCGCTGCATCAGGCTGCGCACACCACGACCGTGGGTGGCAGTGGTGGGAAAGAGTTCACCGATACCCAGCTCATAGAAGGGCGCCAGGGCGATATCCGGGTTGACACCATCGACCTTGTTGGCAACCAGGAAGGTCGGCTTGGAGCGAGTGCGCAGCCGGTCTGCGATCATTTCGTCCGCCGGGGTCAGGCCATCGCGACTATCCACCAGGAACAGCACGATATCCGCTTCTTCGATAGCCTGCATAGACTGCTGCGCCATGGCCGCATCAATGCCCTCTTCCCCGCCGGTGATACCGCCGGTATCTACGAGAAGTACTTTGCGTCCATCGATTTCGGCCTCGCCATATTTGCGGTCGCGAGTAAGACCGGCGTAATTAGCCACCAAGGCGTCACGGCTCTTGGTTAGACGATTAAACAGTGTGGATTTGCCCACGTTGGGGCGCCCGACCAGGGCGATAACTGGCAGCATAGAATTCTGGCTTTAGCCTAATAAATAAATACAAACGCCCGCACAAGGCGGGCGATTTCAATTCACCTGCGAAGCAGGCTCCTTTTGCGGGCTGGTGCCCAAAAGCGGACTGCCTGTCCGCCACAGCAATATTGCGCGCTTAGCTCCGAGCGAGGGTCAGGGCTACCAACTTGCCGTCATCAGACAGGACAAACAACAGGTCGCCATCCACCAGCATGGGGATACGAATCGAATCGTTATCCACCTCTTCGCGGCCGATAAACTGACCGGAACTGGGGTCAAGCACATGCAGGTAACCTTCCAAGTCGCCGACAATCACAACATCCTGGAAATAAGCCGGGCCACTCAGTTCGCGGCGCAGTAATTCATTGTTACTCCAGGCGATCTGGCCAGCGCCCACATTGTAAGCGTATACACTGCCCGAGGCGCCGCTCAGGTACACATGCCCTCCACCAACAGCCACTGAGTGGTTGGTAGAGGCATCACGCGCCCAAAGGCCACGACCGTTTTCCTTGGATAAAGCGACAACACGACCCTGGTAGCTGGCGGCAAACACCAGATCACCGCGCACTACCGGCGACCCGTCGATATCCACAACCCGCTCCAATTCAGCAGAACCCTGCGGAATGGCAACGCGCTGTTCCCAGCGAGTTATGCCGTCGCGGGCGTCCAGGGCAACCAATTTGCCATTATCGAGACCGGCAATTACCAGACCGCCGCTAATCACGGGGGCCGCGGTGCCGCGGAGAGTCAGTACCGGCAAGGTGGTGGTTTGGCTCCACAACTTTTCTCCGCTGCTGGCATCCAGGCCCACCAACTTACCGTCAACGGTTTGCAGGACCACAACACTGGATCCTATTGCCGGAGCGGAGACCACTTCACCAGAGACCTGATAGGTCCATAGTTGAGCGCCATTTCGCAAGTCCAGGGCCACCGCACGGCCGCGGTAGTCAACAACTACAGCGATACCCAATCCAACACCGACACCACCGCTCAATTCAATATCCAGATCGGTTTCCCACTGGGGCCTACCGCTGCTGCGATCAAAAGCGGTCACTTCACCGTCGCTGCTGGCGGCAATCAGTTTACCGTCAGCCAGACCCGGCTGCAGCATCGCATAACGCTTCTCGTCGATGCTGCCCACATCCGCCGACCAGACTTCGCGCAGCTGAACACTAGGCGCGAAATCGACCAGGTCTACCGGCTCGACATCCTCCTTACTCTCGTTGGAGGCGCAGGCACCCAGAGCTACCGCTAGGGCAACCGCTGCGGTGCGCCCCACAGCGCGATTGAGAAATCCCATTATTCGCCTCCCTCAGGTGCTGGTTCACTTGGTTTCTGCTCTTCGCCAGAGGCCACTGCTAGGCTCTCAACTTTGAGTTGTAGCAGCTGGGTACTGCCCGCTTGCTCTGGTAACAGCTCGGTCAAAGCCTGTTCGTAGGCGCTGCGCGCGCCGGCGTCATCGCCTTTCTGTCGGAGAATATCACCGCGCGTCTCAGAATAGAGGGCGGCAAAGGCCGGGGGCACACTGCCCTCAATCAGCTTCAAAGCTTCATCTGGTTTGCCGCGCGCGGCAATCACCGTGGCCAGGCGGCGCTTGGCCAGCAGCTTCATGGCATCTTCTTTGGTGTTGTCGAGCACCCACTGCAAGTGAGTCTGCGCGACTTCCAGGTCATTCTTTTCCACAGCAATTGCGGCCAGGCGCAGAGAGGCCTGACTAGCGTAGATACGGCTGCCGTACTCGTTTTTCAGCTGCTCGGCAAGTGACTTCGCAGTAGTCAGCTGCTTGTTGTCTGGCTGGTTGTCATTAGCGGATACCGCCTGGATAAAACCTTGGTAAAGGTCCGAGGCCGCCTCAGCCTTGGAGCGCTGGTCACCTTGCCACCATTGATAACCAAAGTAGCCGGCCAGAGCCAGGACTATGCCGGTAAGAATGCCCCTGCCGTTTTCCGCCCACCAGCGCTTCAGCGTTTCTATTTGTTCTTGTTCGGTAAGATGCTCAGACATTGGGTAAATCGCCTTTCCTGTGGTTTCTAACTATCCTGGCGGGGGCCACCGCCACCCTGAGTATTTGAATCAGCCCTGCAGCAATGCCGCAAGTTCCGTGAGCGCGAGAGTCTGCTGCTGTTGCTCAGAGCGCAGATATTTCACTGTAATCTGACCATTTGCAGCCTCATCCTCGCCGATAATCAGTGCGTAATCGGCACCGCTTTTATCCGCTTTCTTCATTTGGCTCTTAAAGCTCCCACCTCCGCAGTGCGCCTGTAGACGCAACCATGGTAGCCCGTCGCGTAATTGTTCGGCGGCAGCCAAGGCGGCTGATTGTACATCACCCACCGCCACCAGGTAGGCATCTACTTGCTGCGCCAGACTCTCCGGTAGTACTTCAAGGGTTTCCAACATCAATACCAGGCGCTCGGCACCCAGGCCAAAGCCAACTGCTGGAGTGGGCTTCCCACCCATCTGTTCTACCAAACCATCGTAGCGGCCGCCGGCACAGACAGTGCCCTGGGCACCGAGACTGTCGGTCACCCATTCAAAAACGGTTTTACCGTAGTAATCGAGACCGCGCACCAGTTTGGGGTTGATCTCGTATTTCACCCCTGCTGCATCCAGTAGCTCGCGCAACTGGGCAAAGTGGGCGGCAGATTCCTCATCGAGGAAATCCAATAGACAGGGCGCCTCGACGAGCAGTTCCTGGGTTTGCGTATTTTTACTGTCGAGAATACGCAAGGGATTGCGCTCCAGGCGGCGCTGGCTGTCCTCGTCCAGCTGCTCGCGGCGCTCGCTTAGGTAGGCCACCAGGGCCTCGCGATAGGCTGCGCGGCTGTCGGAATTGCCCAGGGAGTTCAACTGCAGGGTGACGTGTTCACCGATACCCAGCTGACGCCACAGCCGCGCGGTCATAATCAGCATTTCCGCGTCGATATCCGGCCCTTCGATGCCGAACACTTCCACTCCAAACTGGTGGAACTGGCGCAGACGGCCTTTCTGTGGGCGCTCATAGCGGAACATGGGGCCGAAATACCACAGGCGCTGGGGCTGAATCAGCAGGTTGTTTTGGATCGCTGCGCGCACGGTGCCTGCGGTGCCCTCTGGGCGCAGGGTAACGCTGTCTCCGCTCTTGTCCTCGAAGGTGTACATTTCCTTTTCGACAATATCGGTAGCCTCGCCCACGGCGCGGCTGAACAGCTGGGTTGCCTCCAGAGTCGGCGTACGGATTTCACTGTAGCCGTAGCGGGCAAAGAGTTCACTGAGGGTGGCTTCCACATATTGCCAAACCGGGGACTGTTCCGGCAGCAGGTCGTTCATGCCGCGAATTGCGCGAAGTTGTTTCAACGCTGTTCCTTAAATTTCTAATTACTTAAATCAACGAATAGGGCAGTGCAATAGACGTGCCCGCTACGCTTTGGCGATGATATCTGCCTCGCGCTCGGCCTTGGCAGAGGCCTTTTCGCGAATTAGGCGTTCCAAATCATCCACTAGATTCTCATTTTTGAATTTGCGGTCTGGCTGGCCGTCCACATAAATCGCGTGGCTCGGTGTACCGCCGGTGAGGCCAATATCCGCTTCCTTCGCTTCGCCCGGGCCATTGACGATACAGCCGATCACCGCCACATCCAACGGCGTGGTGACATCTTCAAGGCGCGTCTCCAGCTCGTTCATGGTTTTTACCACATCGAAGTTCTGGCGTGAGCAGCTGGGGCAAGCGATAAAATTGATCCCCTTACTGCGCAGTCGCAAGCTCTTCAGAAGATCCCAACCTACTTTCACCTCTTCCACCGGGTCTGCCGCCAGGGATACCCGCAGGGTATCGCCAATACCGTCGAGCAACAGGGCGCCGAGGCCAATTGCGGATTTCACCGTACCGGCTCGCAGGCCGCCGGCTTCTGTAATACCCAGGTGCAAGGGCTGCTCAATTTGCTGGGCCAGTTTGCGATAGGCAGCGGTAGCCATAAAGATGTCCGAGGCTTTCACGCTCACCTTGAAGTCCTGAAAATTCAGGCTATCAAGAATCTCAACATGGCGCAGTGCGGACTCCACCAGTGCATCTGGCGTGGGCTCACCGTATTTTTTTTGCAGGTCTTTTTCCAGAGAGCCTGCGTTTACACCGATACGAATCGGGATATTCAGATCGCGGGCCTTGTCCACCACCGCACGAATACGCTTCTCACGGCCAATATTACCGGGGTTGATGCGCAGGCAATCCACCCCCAGGTCGGCCACTCGCAGAGCAATGCGATAGTCGAAGTGAATATCCGCCACCAGCGGAACATTCACCTGCTTTTTAATTTCCCCGAAAGCCTCAGCGGCCTCCATGCTGGGCACTGAGACCCGCACGATATCCGCACCGGCATTTTCCAGACGCTGGATCTGGCCCACAGTGGCGGCCACATCACAGGTTTCGGTATTGGTCATGCTCTGCACCGAGATCGGCGCATCGCCACCGACCGGTACATTACCCACCATGATCTGGCGCGACTTGCGGCGGACAATGGGAGATTCAAATTGCATAGGGCTGACCTGGCAGTATTGCTGCTAAAAATTCGAGGGGGAGATTATAGAGAGATTGGGCGCAAACCTACAGAGTTCGCGCCCAAACGGCGGAGATCCTTTAATTGCCCACAATCAGGCGGCGGGTGCGGCGATTGCCAATGGGGTCGCTTTCAATCGTCTGCTCGCGGTAAACCACCTTGGTTGCACGGGCATTACCGAGCATCACTTCGAAGGGCGCGCGCCCATCCAGGTTCTTGGAACTGCCGGCTTGCTGAACACCGGCGAGCAGTACAACACCCTCGGCATCCTTTACTTCAACCCAGGAATCCTCGTCGAAACTGAGACGCAGCGCTCCTTGCAACTGTTCATCCAGCTGCGCAACGGTTGCGGGTAGCTGGGCGGTAGTGTCTTCAGCTTGCACGCGGATCTGAGGTTCAGTAAGCGCATTATGTTCGGGAGTTTGAGCCTCCTCCGCGACTGCTTCCACGGCGGGCTCTAGTTGTTGCGCCGGTGCCTCAGCAACCTGCAACTGGGTTGAACCAGGCTCCGCCAATGCTATTTCATTGATATTTACGGATGGCTCAGCAACGGATAGCTCAGCAGTTTCGGCTGGGGCTGCATTTTGCTCTACTGAGTTCTGCAGACCGGGAATATTTACCGGGCCAACATAGAGCCACCAAAATACAGCGCCCGCCACCACAAATGGCAGGAGAGCCAACAGACCATAGCCGTGTTTGCGCGCCGGGCGCAGGGCGTCGGCTTTCATCTCGATACGTCGCGATTCTTTGCGCACCGGCTGTTTTGGACGTGCGGCATCGTAGGCGGTAAGCACAGGAGCGGAGTCAATGCTCAGCTCCCGGCAAATATTGCGAATATAACCCCGCGCATAAACCGCTTCCGGCTGGCGCTCGTAAAGGTCTTCTTCTAACCACTCCACCGTATTGTCGATAATACACAAGCGTCGGGACAGCTCCTCGCGAGACAGCCCGGCCGCCTCGCGCGCAGAGTGCAGTAGCGCACCGGGAGAAGCCTGTGTACTGGATTCGATTTGGCCGCTGTCGCGGTGCACGGAGTTACTATCCGTCATTACCACTCAACTCCTGATATTTCAGTGTTTCCGCAGAGTACGGGTACAGATTTTTTAGCGCAAGAGCATAACTCAGCTCCTTGTCGCGGTTGCCAAACACCTTTTCGATACGTATCCCCAACCATAGGGATTGGGGTGTCTGGCGTTTATTCTCACTGTAACGATCAAGGTACTGTTTGGCCGCAGAATAGTCGCCGGCCTCATATTTAAGCTCCGCCAACTCCAGTAGCGCTACCGGCAGATTGCTGTTGAGAGCGAGCGCACGCGTGTAGGCCCGTTCTGCTTCATCTGCTAAGCCCAGGCGATTGGCAGTACGGCCATAGTTAACCAAGGCAAAGAAACGGCGGTTGTAAGTCAGGTCATTGGAGGCGTGACGAAATTGCTCTAAAGCATCCTCATAGCGCTCCTGCTGGTAAAGGAACACACCATAGTTTGTGCGCGCCATGGAGAAATTGTCGCTGTAGCGCAGGGCCTTTTTGAAATGGGACTCGGCCACCTTCAATTCGCCATCGGCCTGATACAGCAGAGCCAGGCCATGGTGGGCCATAGGATTCTTCTTGCCCAGCTCCAGCGCCTTGTTGAAGTGGCGGCGAGCCAGCTCGCGGTTCTCTCCACTCTGCAGATAGCGAATACCCAGTTGAACATGGGTTTCCAAAGCCTTCTCCAGATTGACCTCCTGGCGCTCTGGCAAACCAGTGGTTACACACCCCCCCAGTAACACAGTGAGAATCAGGCCTAAGAACCGCAGGCCAAAAGAATTTGCAGACACGACATCACCTGTACATTTATTTTTCATCTATCCATCAAGCGGGATCGCAGTGATTAATCACTATCGATCAAGCACCAGGGCGGGGGCAAAGTAAAAAAATAGTGGTGTGCCCACTGTGATGGCAGAGCAGTCCCCAAGATAACCTGTCTGCAATGCCTCTTCCGATACTGGACCCGGACGCAGATCCTGCCTCCCGACTCATATAGTGCCGCAAAGCACCGTGAGTTTCAGCTGTGTACCCCTAATTAATTCCAATTGACTCGGCGATATCTCTCGCTGATAACAAAATAAAATCGGGGCAGTGCGGAACCTGCACAAAAGTCAGAAAATTTCGTTAGTACCGGTAATAAAACCACCACTAGAGTTCCTTACCGGAGCTATCCCTCGCATCCAGCTGTTTGCCATCAGGACCCCCGTCGCGGGGAGGGATCAGGGCGCGAACGGAATTTGAAGAGGTGTTGGCCGCATCCGGGTCGGTCAGGGTCTCAAGAAAACGTACGACCAGGTCGATCTCGGCATCGCTGAGATTATTACCGGCATCACCACCAGTGGTCGCAAGGATTGCCTGGGAGAGCGCAAGGCCATTGGGCGCCACCTTACTGGCACAATCTGTTAACCCAGAAAATTGTGACAAATCGCACATTTCGTTGTTGGTGTAATACTGGTTAACCGATGCCGCACGGTCGCGATAGTGTTCGACATTTCTGCGTAGCGTCTCAAATTGACCACTGTGCCCCCAAGGGCCAGTGAGCGCGACATTCAGTAATGTTGGGGGACGGAAGGCACCAGCACCGTTCGCCCCCAGATCCGCGCCACTACCATTCTCATCGGTACCTATACCAATTTGTGGATAATTCGCAGGCCGTGGCCCTTCAGTAGTAAAAAATGCACCCGCATGGCAATTAGTACAGCCGGAATTCCCTGACATAAAAGTAATGGCACCGCGCTTCTCATCATTATCGAGCGCATTCAAGTCGCCATCTACATAGTCGAAGAAAGGGTTGTCGATAAAGAGCTGCACCGCTTCAAAAGCGGCTATAGCCTGTGTAATACGGCTGAAAGTAATCTCGTCGTCACCAAAAGCTGCGTTAAATAACCCACTCCAGGATTCCCGTCCCAGATTGGCCGCCACTATATCTTCGCGGTAATCGGTGGTGCCGCTATCACTACTCGCATCGTAACCAAATTGAGTAACATCACCCATTTCCGCAGGATTGGTTACGGGAAAATGCGCCTGCGCCATCATCAGGGCCAGGGTGCCAGTACCCACCGCCGCTTCGGTATTGAAGCTGACATCCCGTGAGTCGGTGCGGATACCGCGATCGGTAAGTGCCACCCGGTTATCCCAAAAGAGCCCACTACTCCACAATGCCACATTACATATCGGCTGAGCGTTTCTGGGTACTATGGGTACCTCATTGATACCGTCAGAGCGGCCTGGGCCAACCAATGCAGGATCTAATGGATTCACACCCACGGGCATAGAGAGATTGTCACCGCCACAGCCGATAGCAGCGTGGTGACAGGAGGCACAGGCTACATCGCCATTGGCACTGAGGGATTGACTGTAGAACAGGCGCATACCCAGCTCGACCATGGCAGGGTCTTGTTCACTTCGCACCCTGGCAGCAAAAGCGCGCATATCTTCCAGATGCCCAGCCATGTTGTTCGATTCCAGCATGGCCGCCAGGCAGGTATCCAGATCTTCATCTAATAAATTCAATGCACTGCGAACATTTTTACATTCACTAATGTTCACAAGGCGCTCGAGGACCGGTACCGCAACCGCACCATTGTTAAGGCCGCCATTCGTATTATTGATTAGTGTTTTCGCATTGACCCGGGCCGTTTCACTCTCGCTGTTCACATCGCCACTGGTCACTGAGTAGCTGTACTCGGTATTTATCGAAAGGCCCTGGTCAACATAAAAATGATTATCTGTCTCGGCAATTTTTTCTCCGCCACGATAGATAGCATAGGTTGCCCCATCGCGCTGCCAGGAAAGGCCGATACTCGTTCCTGAAAAAGCATTGGCGATCAAGGCCTTCGGCGCACTGCCTTGCCCGGTCTCTGTGCCATTGCCTGCATCATCGTCATTATCTGTGTCACCGCCATTGACCGTATCATCACCACCGGAGTTTGTATCGGTATTTCCCCCAGCGTCAGTGTCAGTGTCAGTGTCAGTGTCAGCTTCCACCGTTTCCGAGCCAGAGCTGTCATCGCCACCGGATGAACCGGAGCTGCAGCCCACTGCCAACAGAACAAGCGGCAGTAGCACTAATCGCAACAGTGCTGCGCATGATATCGGCAAATTATTGCTCTGGGTTTTCATAAATACAGCTCGACTCCGCCACTGAAAAATCGTTTTGAACAGCACTGGACAGGCAATGGAGCTACTAGTGCCCTACACGGCACCAAAAGCTAATATTTTGGAACTATCCAACATTTTTAAAGGTAGTTTTTTGGGGAGCAGAAAGAGTTGCCTGCCCTCACAATACTTTTCATGAAACCGAACTTTTTTGTCAATTTCATGGGATACCGAGGTAGTGACCCTAAAGCTTTTACTTGGCAAATTCTGTTGAGAGAGTCGCAAAGCACTGATGCTGGAACAGTGATATTGGATACTGTGAATTGTCTCTGGGTTTAAAGAAATAGAGAAAACGGTATTGAGAAGGCTACAAGCTAAGTTTGCCCATACTGCGACCCAGCCTAAAAAATTAATTTCACAAATCGCAAAGATAAGTATGAGGGTATAAAAACTATACCCTCTATACTTTTGACTTTTTTCTAGCTATTCACTTGGCTATAAAACAAGGTAAACAGAGAATTACAAACTCTCCCCATTCCGGTTTCTAGCATCCAGCTGTTTGCCATCCGGACCACCGTCTCTGGGAGGAATCAAAAATTGAATCTCATTAGAGCTACTATCGGCAGCGGCTGGGTCAGTGAGAGTGCCCAGAAAAATGACAACAAGGTCGATCTCATCATCAGTCAGGCGGTTGACACCACCACCATCATTCCCTGCAAGAATATCCTGAGACAAAACCAAACCATTAGGCGCTACTTTACTGGGGCAATCCTGTAAATCTTTAAACTGTTCAAGATCACACATTTCATTATTGGCAAAGTAACTGGCAATTGAGACACCCTGATCCCTGTAATGCTCGACATTTCTACGCAAGCTGCCAAACTGCCCGCTATGTCCCCAGGGGCCAGTAATCGCCACATTTAACAGAGTTGGGGCTCGGAATGCCTCAAAACCCAAAGACCCCTCACCACCCAAATCGGCTCCACTGCCACTCTCGTCAGTACCAATTCCAATCTGCGGATAGCTGGCAGCCATCAGCGCTTCGGAAGTAAAGAAGGCCCCCTTATGGCAGAAAGTACAGCCAGAGTCTCTTGACATGAACGTGATAGCACCACGCTTCTCTTCGGCGCTAAGCGCTTGTAAATTGCCCTCAACATAGGCAAAAAATGAATTATCTATAAATATCTGCACCGCCTCATAAGCTGCAATAGCCTGGGCAATACGGCTAAAGTTAATCTCAGGATCACCAAAAGCGGATGTAAATAGCGGCCCCCAAGCTTCGATATCCAGATTCGCCGCCAATATATCTTCGCGGTATGCAGTAAAGTTTTCGTCGACAGAATCATCGTAGCCAAAGTCGACGATATCCCCCATCTCAGGTGGTGCTGTAACAGGGAAGTGTGCCTGTGCCATCAGTAGCGCCAGGGAACCAGAACCTACCGCGGAGGAAGTATTTCGGGTAACGTCCGTTGAATCTGTGCGCAACACACCATTAGGAGTCAATGAAACCCGGTTGTCCCAAAACAGGCCACGAGACCAGAGCGAAGTGTTGCAGGTCGCTGGTGAATTCCTCGGCACTATCGGCACTTCATTAATACCGTCAGAGCGCCCCGGCCCTAGCAACGTACTATCTACCGCATTAATGCCAACCGGCATTGATAGATCATCCCCACCACAGCCAATCGCCGGGTGGTGACAAGAGGAGCAGGAAGCATCTTGATTGGCACTCAGGGATTTATTGTGGAACAGGCGCATACCCAGCTCGACCATGGCTGGTTCCTGCTCGCTGCGAACACGCGCGGCAAAAGCACGTATATCCTCAACAAGAGAGGCCATGCGATTGAGCTCAAGCATTGCTGCCAGGCAGTTATCAAGATCTTCCTCGAGTAAATCCAGGGCGCTGGCGACATTTTTACACTCGGCAAAAGTGGATATACGCTCGTTTAAGACATCGTCTTCTGTGCCGTTATTTAGCCCAGTATTCGTGTCATTTACCAATGTCTTAACAACAATCTGATCGGCCTCAGAGGCGCTGGCAGTATCGACCGTATTTAGCAAGTAGCTGTACTCAGTCGCTACCGTGAGGTTTTTATCGACAAAAAAGTTATTACTGGTTTGCGCGACTCTTTCACCATTGCGATAAACAAAATAGGTCTCACCATCCCGCTCCCAAGCAAGGCCGATGCTGGTCCCGGAAAAGGCATGGCCAATCAATTTACCGGGCCCACTACCCGGCTCTGATTGCGGATCGGGCTCTGGGTCTGAGTCTGAGTCTGAGTCTGAGTCTGAGTCTGAGTCTGAGTCTGAGTCTGAGTCTGAGTCTGAATCACCCTCTACAGTATTCGGTGTCGAAGTATCATCATCACCTCCAGATGATCCTGAACTGCAAGCTGCCAAGGATATACAGAGTATTAAAAATAAATATCGCAATAGGACATTGGCAGACACCTTAAAATCCACTTTTTCAGTACGCATAAAATTTAACAGTCCTTTCCATCCACTTTCGTAAAGTTTTGGACTGTTAACGCAGTATCCTGGGATTTGGTTGACACCAATAAAAGGGAGATCAGAAAAAAATGGAGAGGCTTTAAAGGAATTACGACCCTAAGGCCTACAGAAATGATAGGACAAGCCCGGATCTAAGCTAGCAAGTGGCTATGCAAATCATCCAGGCTGGATTGAGTGATCAGCCGACTATACGGACGGGGCGTTCGGCGTTGCGGTAGCGCTCGGAGCGGCGGGTGCGGTCGTTAACACTGCCGGCCAGCTGGCCACAGGCTGCATCGATATCGTCGCCGCGGGTAGTGCGCACGGTAACCGTATAACCCTTATCAAGCAGTATCTGCTGGAAGCGACGCAGTGCGTTATTGCTCACTCGCTGATAGTCGGACAGCTCAAACGGGTTAAAGGGAATCAGGTTAATTTTCACCGGAATCTCTTTCAGCAGCTCCGCCAATTGCTCAGCGTGCTCCGGGCGGTCGTTAACCTCGCGCATCAGCGTGTATTCAATGGTCATTTTACGGTGCGTATCCGGCATACGCTCGATATAGCGCTTAGCGGAATCCAACAACACAGCAATGGGGTATTTCTTATTGATCGGCACCAACTCGTTACGTAATTCGTCGTTGGGCGCGTGCAGGGAAATCGCCAGGCTCACATCGGTCACATCGGCTAGGCGGTCCAGTGCGGGCACGACACCGGAAGTTGACAGGGTGACGCGGCGCTTGGAAATACCGTAGGCATTGTCTTCCATCATCAGATTCATGGAATCGACCACATTGTCGAAATTGAGCAATGGCTCACCCATGCCCATCATCACCACGTTGGTGACTTTGCGCGGTCCTTTCGGGTCCAGCTGGCCGAAAGACTTACAGGCGATCCACACCTGCCCGATAATTTCTGCCGCGGTTAAATCGCGGTTAAAGCCCTGCTTGCCAGTTGCACAGAAACTGCAATCCAGGGAACAGCCCACCTGCGAGGAGACACACAGAGTGCCGCGATCACCATCGGGGATATAAACCGTCTCGATAGCATTGCCACCGGAGACTTTAATTAGCCACTTGCGTGTGCCGTCGGCAGAATCCCACTGATTCAATACTTCCGGGGCACGGACTTCGGCCACTTCCACCAGCTTTTGACGCAGGGCCTTGCTGACATTGGTCATCTCAGCAAAATCATCAACCCCATTCTGGTGAATCCACTTTAAAACCTGAACTGCGCGGAAGCGCTTCTCGCCCAATGATTCAAAAAAGGCGGCCAGCTTTTCTACTGAAAGGCCGAGCAGGTTGGTTTTCTCTGTGGTCATTCATTTCACCTCGGGGGAAGAATTGCACCGGTCCGGACAGACCGGTGCGATTTGTGGCGCCAATTAAGCGCGCGCGCAGATTTCGTCGTCGGCGAAGAAGTAGCTTACTTCGCGGGCAGCGGACTCTGCGGAGTCGGAACCGTGTACAGCGTTGGCGTCGATGCTGTCAGCGAAGTCAGCGCGGATGGTGCCAGCAGCCGCTTCTTTCGGGTTGGTAGCGCCCATCAGATCGCGGTTTGCCAGGATAGCGTTCTCGCCTTCCAGAACCTGTACAACAACCGGACCGGAAGTCATGAAGTCAACCAGGTCTTTGAAGAAAGGACGCTCTTTGTGCTCAGCGTAGAAACCTTCAGCCTTTTCACGGGACAGTTGAACCATTTTCATGGCAACGATGCTCAGGCCAGCTTTCTCAAAACGGCTCTCGATTTCACCGATTACATTCTTGGCTACTGCGTCCGGCTTGATGATGGAAAGGGTACGCTCCAGGGCCATGGTTATCTCCAAATTGATTTTTGTAACTTAACTTACATATAGAAAGAGCAACCTACACAGTTGCTCTTCCCTAGTATTCCTTTCATACCCACCGGGGGTACTCAATTTTTGATCACCGCATTTCGCGGCCGGCGGATTATACGGGGTATTGATCGACTTTTGTACTCCAATACCAATACCCCCTTAAACCCATTCTGACTACTCGCGTTCCTCAATCCAGGCGGCCTGAATAGCCTCCAGAATCTTTTCACCACAACGGCCCGGCTCGTCATCAAACTCAGGTAACGCCATCACCCAGTTGCGCAAGTCGACAAAATTGACGGTGAGCGGGTCCACATCTTCATGGGCTTCGCAGAGCTCAATAGCGATATCGTGAATATCGGTCCACTTCATTGTTTTGGCTTCCTCACTACCCGCGGCACTCAGTGCTTTTCCGATACCTGGTTGATGGTGTATTTGGGAATTTCCACCACCAGATCTTCATCTTCAACGATCGCCTGACAAGACAGGCGCGACTCGGGCTCCAAGCCCCAAGCCTTGTCCAGCAGGTCTTCTTCCAGCTCATCGGGCTCCTCCAGGGAGTAGAAGCCTTCGCGCACAATCACATGGCAGGTAGTACAGGCACAGGCCTTCTCGCAGGCGTGCTCGATCTCGATATCGTTGGCCAGTGCCGCATCGATTACACTGACACCGCTCTCCGCTTCCACCACTTTACCTTCAGGGCACATTTCTGGGTGGGGTAAAAATACTATCTTCGGCATGGGTACTGACTCTCTATGGTCTCAATCCGACGGGGGCAAGCCCCGGCCGCAAGTTGTGCGGGCTAGGCGCCCACCGCTTATTTATCAAATTCATCCAGGCTGTGGCCGCGCATGGCGCGCTTGATAGAAGCATCCATACGTTTGGCCGCAAAGGGCTCTGACAGCTGGTTAAGGGTCTCCATACGCTGACGAATCTCATCGGCATCGCCCCCGTTATGGGCCAAGCGCAGAGCTTCCATTGCATGCTCCAACTCACTCAGCTCATGCTCTTCCAGCAGCTCGGCACCGTTTTCACGCAGGGCCATCAGCAAGCTCTCTAAAGTCCGCTCCGCCTCAACCTGCGCCTCGCGCAAAGCACGCAGGGCAATATCCTCGGCGGCGTGGGTATAGGATTCCTGCAGCATGCGCGCTATGTCCTTATCCTCCAGGCCGTAGGAAGGCTTCACTACGATATCTGCACTAACACCACTGCTCTTCTCCATGGCAGTCACCGATAGCAAGCCATCCGCATCCACCTGGAAGGTCACGCGAATATGAGCGGCACCCGCCACCATTGGAGGAATTCCGCGCAATTCGAAACGTGCCAGCGAGCGGCAGTCGCTAACCAGCTCTCGCTCACCCTGCACCACATGAATCGCCATGGCGGTCTGACCATCTTTGAAAGTGGTGAATTCCTGAGCTTTAGACACCGGAATGGTGGTATTGCGCGCAATCAACTTCTCGGTGAGTCCACCCATGGTCTCAATACCCAGAGACAACGGGATTACATCCAGCAGCAGCAGGTCGTCGTCGGATTTATTGCCCACCAACACATCGGCCTGCAGGGCGGCGCCAATGGCTACCACTTGATCCGGGTCGATTTCCGCATGGGGCGCACGGCCAAAATAGTCTTCGACCCGCTCACGCACCCGCAAAGTCCGAGTGGAACCACCCACCAGAACCACTTCCTGCACTTCATCCACACCGATATCGGCATCGCGCAGGGCGCGTTTACAGGCGCGCAGGGTCTTGTCGATCATGGGATCCAGCAACGAGGCCATGGTCGCCCGATCGAGCACGCCCCGCCAGTCCCCATGGTGTATTTCTACCTGCTCGGCACCACTCAGGGACTCCTTAGCAGCGCAGGCACTATCCAGTAACAACCGCTGAGTCGACGCATCCAGATCGGTGCCCAAACCCGCCTGCTCGGCAATCCAGGCCGCAATAATGCGGTCAAAGTCATCGCCACCCAAGGCGGTATCACCACCGGTGGCCATTACCTCAAAAACACCGCGGGACAGTCGCAGGATTGAAATATCAAAGGTGCCGCCGCCCAGGTCATAGACAGCGATCACGCCCTCTTCCCCCCGATCAAGGCCATAGGCTACCGCCGCGGCAGTCGGCTCATTGAGCAGGCGCAGCACCTTCAGGCCGGCCAGCTTGGCCGCGTCCTTGGTCGCCTGGCGCTGGGCATCATCAAAATAGGCCGGCACGGTAATCACTGCGCCGTCGAGCTCGCCATCCACTTTGCCGTAGAGTGCATCGCGGCCACGCTGGGCCAGCTTCTTAAGGATTTCCGCAGACACCTGCACCGGGTTGACCGGGCCGGCGGCAGTTTCAATAGTGGGCATGCCGCCATCGGTATCGGAAAAATGATAGGGCAGCTGCTCGCCCAGGCTTTTTACATCGGCGACCCCACGGCCCATCAAGCGCTTGATCGACAGCATGGTGTTGTAGGGATCAGCAGCAGCACGCAGACGCGCCTCGCTACCAACGGTAATACCGTCGCGGCTGTAGTGCACCGCCGAGGGCAGGATGACACTGCCATCCTCTGCCGCAATGGCCTCTGCCGAGCCGCTGCGCACCGTGGCCACCAGTGAGTTGGTGGTGCCCAAGTCGATGCCCACCGCGTATTTGCGCTGATGGGGGTCGGGACTCTGTCCCGGCTCGGAAATCTGCAGTAAAGCCATTACTTATCTCTTCTATCAGCGGGATTGTTCGCGTTGGCACCGCCTGTGCCTGATCCCGGTTTATTTTCTGGTAGCGCTTGTTTAATCGCCGAACAGATCAGCTTCCAGCTCTTCCACTTGCGACTGCAGCTTGACCAGGAATTGCTGCTTGCGCAGGGCGTCTTCTGCTTCGCTGAACTTGCCCGCGGCATAGGCCCCAGCAAATTGCCGCTGCGCACCGCGGTAGAGGTCATCCACCTCTTCGGCGAGTTCCTCCAGGGCAACAGTGGGATTTGCTTGCTCGCGCACTTCCTCCAGGCGCTCGCGCAGCAGCATCTGCTGCATCAGGAACTCTGTATCGGCAGTAGTCTGCTCAGGTGGCACTTCCACCCCAGCCAACTTGAGCAGGTAAGCAGCGCGTTGCACCGGATCGCGAAGTACCGTGTGGGCTTCATTGATCTGCGCAGCCATTTGAATAGCGAGCAACTGTTCGCGCTCGGATTTGGAAGCGTATTTATCCGGGTGGAATTCCCGCTGCAATTCCCGATAGCGTGCGGACAGAGCACTGCGATCGAGTTCAAAGGCGGGGTCAAGCCCGAATATTTCAAAATGGGTCAGGTTGGTTGCCATCTCAGTTCACCTGCCGGCACTGGGCCTTAAAAACTGGGCGGCGGCGCCGCACCCGGCAACTGCCGGGCCAATAAAAAGGCCGGCATGCGCAGTGCATCCGGCCTCGCTGAAGCGGGCCACGCTCAGACGTGGAAACTCTCGCCGCAGCCACACTCGTTTTTGACGTTGGGGTTGGTGAAGGTGAAGCCTTCGTTGAGCCCTTCTTTAACGAAATCGAGCTGGGTACCGTCTAGGTAAACCAGACTCTTGGGGTCTACGATCAGCTTTACTCCATCCTGCTCGAATACCACGTCTTCGGCCTCTGCCGAATCGACAAATTCCAGTACATAGGCAAGGCCTGAACACCCGGCGGTCTTAACACCCACACGAATGCCGATTCCCTTACCGCGCTTGGCCAGCTGACTCTTGATATGAGCCTCAGCGGCCTCGGTCATAGTAATAGCCAAAACAATACCTTCACTGCTATTGGGCCCTGGGCCCGGTGGTTAACCTGCGGCGGATTCCGGCGCGTCAGCGGCTTCGGCAGACTCACCGCGCTTTTCACGGATGTTGCGTACAGCGGCCTTGATTGCATCTTCGGCCAGCACGGAACAGTGAATTTTCACCGGTGGCAGCGCCAGTTCCTCGGCGATAGCGGTATTTTTGATCTGCTCCGCCTCATCGATCGTCTTACCCTTCACCCACTCGGTGAGCAGGGAGCTGGAGGCGATAGCGGAACCGCAACCGTAGGTTTTGAACTTGGCGTCTTCAATCACACCCGCGTCGTTCACCTGGATCTGCAAGCGCATCACATCACCACAAGCGGGCGCACCCACCATACCGGTGCCTACATTGTCCGCCTTGTCGTCCATGCGCCCGACATTGCGGGGGTGTTCGTAGTGGTCAATTACTTTATCGCTATAGGCCATGACTTTTCTCCTAACTCTTGTGCGCGCTTAGTGAGCGGCCCATTCAATCTTGTTCAGGTCCACACCGTCTTTGTACATATCCCAAAGCGGCGACAATTCACGCAGTTTCTCCACTGCCTTGCGCACGGCGGCCGCGGCGGTGTCCACGTCCTGCTCGCTGGTGAAACGGCCGAAGCTGAAACGCAGGGAGCTGTGCGCCAGCTCATCGTTTACTCCCAGGGCACGCAACACGTAGCTGGGCTCGAGACTGGCGGAGGTACAGGCGGAACCGGAGGAAATTGCCAGGTCGCGCAGGGACATAATCAGGCTCTCGCCCTCTACAAAGGCAAAGCTCACGTTCAAGTTGCCCGGTACACGCTGTTCGGCGGAACCATTGATATGGACTTCTTCCATATCTTTGATCTGATCCCAGAAGCGGTTGCGCAGGGAAACCAGACGCTCGCCCTCTTGCACCATTTCCTCTTTGGCGATGCGGAAGGCTTCACCCATACCGACAATCTGGTGAGTCGGCAGGGTGCCGGAACGCATACCGCGCTCGTGGCCGCCACCGTGTATCTGCGCTTCCAGACGGACGCGGGGTTTGCGGCGTACATATAGGGCGCCGATACCTTTGGGGCCGTAGATTTTGTGGGCGGAGAAGGACATCAGATCGACCTTCATCTCCTGCAGGTCGATAGGCAGTTTGCCTGCGCTTTGCGCCGCGTCCACATGGAAAATAATTTTGCGCGAGCGACACAGCTCACCGATCGCGGCGATATCGTTAATTACACCGATTTCGTTATTCACGTGCATCAGGCTCACCAGAATGGTGTCCTCACGCAGCGCTTCCTCAACCTGTTGCGGAGTAACGATGCCGTCTTCACGGGGGTTCAGATAGGTTACTTCGAAGCCTTCACGCTCCAGCTGACGACAGGTGTCTAGTACTGCCTTGTGCTCAATCTTGGAAGTGATGATGTGCTTGCCGCGGCCCTGATAGAAGTGCGCCGCACCTTTGATCGCCAGGTTATCGGACTCGGTGGCACCACTGGTCCAGACGATCTCGCGGGGGTCAGCATTAATCAGCTCAGCCACCTGACGACGGGCATTTTCCACCGCCTCTTCGGCTTTCCAGCCGTACAGGTGAGACCGTGAAGCCGGGTTACCGAAGTTGCCTTCCATCGTCAGCTGCTCTGCCATCTTTGCAGCGACACGCGGGTCAACCGGACAGGTAGCTGAATAATCCAGGTAGATGGGAAGCTTCATAGTCATACCGTTTCCGCTCAATAATTCTCAAATATTCCGCTTTGGCCACAGTTGTGACCGATATTTACAAGCCGCCGAGTACGGCGACCCGCTCTTCCGGCGCTTCGCGCATATCCTGGCGGCGTGCCACTTCCTGTACCTCGGCGCGAGACACCAAGTTGGCCAGGCTGATTCCGCTCAGGAAACCGTGAATCTGATCACTCAGGTCTGACCAGAGGTAATGGGTCAGACACTGTTCGCCATTGGCGCAATCGGCGTTGCCGCCACAGCTGGTGGCATCCACCGATTCATTGACTGCATCAATGATCTGAGCCACAAAAATCTCTTCGCCATCGCGGGCTAGACGATAACCACCGCCGGGGCCGCGCACACTGGACACCAGTCCGGATTGCCGCAGGCGGGAAAATAACTGTTCCAGATAGGACAGGGAGATACCCTGCCGTTTGGAAATATCTGCCAAGCTGATCGGCCCACGCTCTGCATGCAACGCCAGATCCAGCATGGCGGTTACCGCATAGCGGCCTTTGGTTGTTAAACGCATACCAGCTCCCAACTGATGAACAGCCCTTTTCCGATCGGGGCGCGAGTATGAAATAACCCAGCACCTTAGTCAAGTATATAACCAAGCAAAGTACTCGGGTACTCAACTAGTCTGGGCGCCCCTTGCCACCAGAGCGGTGAATATAGTTCTGGATGGAGGTGAGCATGCCGCGCAGGATACCCAGCTCCATATCATCCGGGCGCACACGGCTGTACAGCCTGCGCAGTCGGGTCATAGTCTGGCGAGGGTTATCCGGATCGATAAAGCCCAGTTCACCTAAAGCTTGCTGGAGGTGCTCAAAATAGAGCTCCATATCGCTGGCTTTGGACGGTGGGCGATCCCAGTCTGCATAACTCACAGGCTCGCCTTTCTCTGCTTCCAGCGCCGCCATACGCACCTCATAAGAAAGCACCTGTACGGCGGTCGCCAGGTTTAGAGAGCTGTACTCGGGGTTGGCCGGAATATGCACATGGTAATTGCACGCCTGAAGCTCTTCATTGGTCAGGCCGCGGTCTTCGCGACCAAACACCAGCGCCACCGGGTGGCTGGAGGCCTCGGCCACTGCGCGCTCACCGCACTGGCGTGGTGTCAGCAGAGGCCAGGGAATACGTCGCTCGCGGGCACTGGTAGCCACCACCAGGCCGCAATCTGCCACCGCCTCTTCCAGAGTGTCCACTACTACTGCACTGTCGAGCAGCTCCGCCGCACCGGCGGCGCGCCACACGGCATTGGCCGCAGGGAATTCCCGCGGTGCAACCAGATAGAGCTGGCTCAGGCCCATATTCTTCAGGGCGCGCGCCGCGCCGCCAATATTTCCTGGGTGGGCACTGTTAACCAGAACCACACGCACATTGTCGAGCGCACTGAGCGGAGTCGTGTCTAATGGGGACTTGGCCATACTGAAAGTAATAATTCGGTGTCATGGGGGCGCGCGAGTGTAGCAAAAAGGAGCGGGAATCCATACAATCGCGTCCGCTGCGGTTAACCCGCGGTCTGCTTTTTAACCACTTCAACCACTTAGTGCGGAATAGTTATGGAACCCATGCTAAATATTGCCCTGCGCGCGGCGCGCAAGGCCGGAGAATTGATCGAACGGGCCTGGGAGCGCGGCGACCTGATGAAATTCGAGGAGAAGGCGCGCAACGATTTCGTCACCGAAGTGGACAAGGCCAGCGAACAGGAGATTATTTATCACCTGCGCAAAGCCTACCCCAAGCACAGCATCCGCGCTGAAGAGAGCGGCCTGATCGAAGGCGCCGAGCCCGACTACGAGTGGATTATCGACCCTCTCGATGGCACCACCAACTTTATCCACGGCGTACCCCAGTTTGCGGTATCTATCGCCTGCCGCTACCGCGGCCGCATTGAGCACGCGGTGGTACTCGACCCGATTAAGCGCGAAGAATTCACCGCGAGCCGCGGTCGCGGCGCGGCCCTTAACGGCCGTCGCATCCGCGTTTCCCCCCGCCAGGGCCTGCGCGGCGCTCTAATTGGCACCGGCCTACCCTTCAATGGCCCCGCTCTGGAAAACATCGACCCCTACCTGGGCGCTTTGAAAGAGATCGCCGGGCAGACCGCCGGCATCCGCCGCCCCGGCGCCGCCGCACTGGACCTGGCCTATGTAGCGGCCGGGCGCTTCGACGGTTTCTGGGAGATGTATCTGAATACCTGGGATATTGCTGCAGGCTCGCTACTGGTCAAAGAGGCCGGCGGTTTAATCAGCGACTTCCGCGGTGGAGAGGACTACCTGGAATCCGGCAATCTGGTCTGTGCCACCCCCAAAGTCTTCAAGCCGCTGGTGCAGATCGTCGGTAAGCACCTGGGCTCCGTGCGCTAAGCTTTATTCGCTCACTGGCCCGGCGACTGCCGGGCCAGCTGTTACGGTGCCGCTAAACTGACCGACCGGCCCGCCCAAGGGTTTCCGCCAGCACACGCGACAACTGCATAAAGTCAAACTCTGCCGGCAGTGCCGGATAGTTCTCCCCACTGGGTTTTTTACCAACCAGTACAAAGCGCATGGCTCTGGTGGCGATATCCTCCTGCAAAATAGAGATTAGGTCCGCAGCGGACATGCCCGGCACCTCACTGTGAAACAACAGTACATCGGGGCGCTGCGTTCGCGCGATAAAAATTGCCTCCACCACATCGGTGGCAATCAGGCACTGAACCTGGGGACTCTCCTTCAGCATTTCCTTTAGCTGGTCGGCCGCAGCAGGGCGGTTATCCACAAGTAAAACGCGCCCCTCCGGCAACTGCGGAGGCTCCTGTGGATGAGCGGAAAAGCTCATAAGAGCATCGGGCGCATCAATCATAGGGAATTCGATCCAGAAAACTGAGCCCTGCCCCTCCTGACTATCAAAGTCGATTCGTCCACCCATAGCCTCAGTGAGTCGCTTGGCAATTGCCAGACCCACGCCGGTCCCCTCAATATGGCCCTTTTCCTCCCCCAAACGATTAAAGGGCTCGAACACCTCGCTGCGCCGATCCGGCGAAATGCCCTTACCGGTATCGAGAATGCTCAGGCGCAGCCAACCCTCTGCCTGGGGAGTAAAATTAATAATGACCCTGCCGTTATCCCGGTTGTATTTCACTGCATTGCCGGCGAGGTTCAAAACCACTTGCTTGTAACGTACCGGATCAGCGCAGATATAGGCGGATTCCCAGCCGAGAGGCTCGTAGACCAGACTGACCCGGCGGGTCTCCGCCAGAGGTTCCAGCAGGCGCTTACACTCGGCCACTAATTCCACCGGGCGCACCGACTCCATTGAGGGGCCGAGCCGCCGACTGTCGATACGGGCGAGCTCCAGTACATCCCCCACCAGGTGCAATAGGTGTTGGCCCGCTCGGCGAATCTCCCCCAGCCGCTGGCGTTGGTCGGAGTTCAAGCTCTGATCCAACTCCACCATTTGGCTGTACCCCAAAATGGCGTTGAGAGGGGTCCGCAGCTCGTGGCTCAGGCTGAATAAAAGATCGGCTCGATGGGCATTTTCCTCGCGCTGCTGGTGCAACTCCCGTTCCAGCCGCGCCTGGCTCTCACGTCCAGCGCTAACATCCTGCAAAACCCCGAACACCCGCACCGGTTGACCGCGGCTGTCCAGTTGGGCCTTGCCGCGACAGCGAACCCAAACCAAGCTGCCATCGGAGCGCCACAGGCGGAATTCCACATCCAGGGGCAGCCGGTCGCGCACATGGTCCAACATGGATTGTTCCACCCTGGCTATATCCTCGGTGAGAATACGCGCTTTCCATTGCTCCGCAGCAGAGCGCCCAATACTGCGAATCGGGCTCACCTCGTAGCCAAGAATCCCCCAACAGGCGTCATCGAGTACCATTTCATCGGCGCGTAAATCCCATTCCCACAAACCATCTCCCACCCCGGACAACGCCTGCAGTGGCCGCTCACTGGGTAGATTGGTCAGATAGCGCTGCGAAAGTGCCTCGCTATAATCGGCACAAGTGCCAATCGCGATCACCTCGCTGCCATCGGCACTGGTGGTAGCCCGGCCACAAAAGCGCAGCCAGCGCATTTGTCCGGAGATGTCGTAGGCGCGAAAAGCGATGTCGAAGTAGCCACCCTCGCTGGCGATCCTTTTGCGTAACGCAAAAATGCGGTGACGCTCATCAGAATGCACCGGATGCAACTCGGCGCCAGACCACAGACCCTGAAGGGCGCGATCAGCACTATCGGCAAACAAATGCCAGATATCCCCCTGAGCGCGCTGGGCGCCACTATTTAGGTGCCACTCCCACAGGCCGCAATCCACATCCATCATCAGCCCCTGCAGGCGACCGGTTTGGTGTGTGAGCTCCAGAACATCCAGAGAGTGCAACTCCTCTGGAGTTGCCAGCAGGAAAGGGAGATGGGGCGGAACGGGGTTCTGAAATTCGGACACGCTTAACTCGATTCGTTGGCATTGCTGGCAAAAAAAGGGGCATTTATACCTAGGCGCGAAAAGGGCGTCTATTTACCAAGCATTAGTGCCAATCAGAATTCCACACAGAGTCACAAAAATAAAATTTTTTTCGAGCGGGAGCGCTTGGAAAGAGGGATAAAAGAATAAAAAAGGCCCCGCAAAGCGGGGCCATAATCAGCGATGATGAGAGAAAACGGGGAGTTCCTCATTGGAAACGGTTTGCCATAACCCCATGCAAACTCCCCGAAGTACGGGTCATGCGTCCCGTACGCTTCTAATACTGCAATCGGTATGCCAACTTCTCGTAGGATTTTGCGGTGGCCGATCTCTTTTTTTTCCTGGCGACCAAGCAATATGAACCAACAAGTGCCAAAAAACCTAAATATCGCACCAAAAAGAGGCGCAACCTGCCAAGGGCAGCAACCAGTAGAGGTCTGATGCAAATGCCTCTGAGGAATTCTGTGCGCCACATGATTGGATGATCCAAAAACATCCCTTAGGTAGAAAAAACTACATCAATGCCAAAGGCCTTCAGTGGGACAACATTGTGATGGGACAACACCGCCACTCTCTGCTGATCGCCGCCAGTATGAACTTTGCTTTCGGCCTAATCCTCGGTCTGATTACCGGAGATATTGCCGCCATGCTTTTTCTGGCAGGTGCTTTGCGTATGGTACACAATCACCATGCCGTATTCGCTTTCAACTCATTGGGGGCACCGCTGGAGCAAAAGAAAATTCAGGGCGATATTGCGGCCCAGGACAACTCTGTTATCCATGCTTTTGCTTTTGGCGAGGGCTATCACAACTCCCATCACGCCTTTCCCGCGAAAGGGTCTCAGCTGGCTGGGCAGCACTTGGCAGTATGGATGACGGTAAAAAGCCCACTGCGCCTCCTCAAAATAATTATCTATATTCTCTGTGTAGCGTCGTATTGGTAATTGGAAATTATCCCCAGAAATACACCGCCAAATAACATCATAGAAAAACTGCGCCACTAACTATACGGGGCTTCCCGAGGCCGTTTCACAAACAGGCTCGAATTATGAATACTGCTTCACCAACATCCACAACTAAGCGCAAATGCTTTTGGGTTCCCACAGTGCTGTTTGCCAGTACAGGTTTCCTGGCCCTGACCGCCGTGCCCATCTACGGGCTGATGGTTGGATATCACTGGTACCAGTGGCTCGCCTTCGCTCTATTAGCCGCCTTGTGCAGTCTCTCGGTAACAGCAGGCAATCACCGGCTCTGGTCCCACAGAAGCTATAAAGCCCACTGGTCTCTACGCCTGTTCTTTGCCTTGTTCAGCGCGGCTGCCCTACAAAACTCCACCCTGACCTGGAGCGCTGCGCACCGCTTGCACCACCGCCATATTGATGACAATGATCGCGATCCCTACTCAGCAATGCGCGGCTTCTGGTTTTCACATATCGACTGGATGATGCACGAATATCCAAGCAGCCACTTGGATTATAAAAATGTCGGGGATCTAAAGCGCGACAAGATCGTGATGTGGCAACACAATCACTATATCCCCATCACCCTCAGTATGAACCTGGGCATTCCTTTAGCGCTTGGGCTTCTCACCGGCGATGTGATCGGCATGCTATTGCTCGCAGGAATACTCCGTATCGTAGTCAACCACCACACAACTTTTTTGGTCAACTCCCTGGCGCACATGTGGGGCAAACGCCCCTACAAAAACGATATCAGTGCGCGAGATAATATCTTCCTGAACCTGTTGGTTTTCGGTGAGGGATACCACAACTACCACCACGCCTTTCCTGCGGATTATCGCAATGGCGTCGGCTGGTTTGCGTACGACCCAACTAAATGGATGATCAAGCTATTCAGTTGGATCGGTATTACCAACGACCTGAAAACCCCCTCAGCGGTACAAATACAGAAAGCCAAACTGTCGGTGCAGTTCAGCCAGGCGGAGGAGAAGCTCGGAGGCAGCGCACACCGGGAGGACTGGTTAAAACTATTGGAGAACGAGGCCATACAATTCGCCAGGGCTCTGGAAAACTGGAAAAATCTGCAGTTACAGCGCGCCCAGTGCCGCGGGGATAAGATCGCTGAGAAGTGGCGTTCGCTGGCAATTCAAAACAAGGTTAAGGAGTTAGAGTTCGGCTTGAAAATGCAGAGCCGGCGTCTGAGTAGACTGATAAAGCAGTGCCAGACGGATTCAGCCACATCCTCCTAACAGTGCTGCGAAAATACTGGAAAGTGGCAATAGGCAACTGCCTTCGAGTGGGTTAAAGGGTTTTTTCCGCGGCGAATTCACGCATGGAATACGCCACCCGCTCGTCCACCCCTTTCTCGAGCATCTCTTCATCCAGCCCCTCGATAAAGCGCAGGCGCTGGCGCAGACCCACACCGTTAGCTACCTGTATTGCGAGACCGGGACGAGCATTGGCTTCGAGTAATAGCGGACCGCGCTCGCGATCCAAAACGATATCGCAACCGAGATAGCCGAGACCGGTCATTTCATAACAGCTCGCCGCCAGACGCACCAGATCGTACCAACCCGGAACCTTCAGCTCACCGAAAGACATCTTGGTATCCGGGTGGTGCTGGATGCGTAGGCCGCGCTGTACAGCGTGGCAGCTCTTGCCTGTGGCCAGGTCGATACCCACTCCTACAGCGCCTTGGTGCAGATTGGCTTTACCATCGGAGCTATGGGTAGAACAGCGCAGCATTGCCATCACCGGAAAACCGCGAAACACAATCACGCGAATATCCGGTACTCCCTCAAAAGAGTAATCCTGAAACACCGGGTCGAAATCCACCAGAGCCTCCACCATTACCCGGTCAGGCTTGCCCCCGAGACTGTAGAGGCCACTGTGGATATTGTTAACGTGACGCAGAATATCCAGGGCTTCAACTTCAGAGCCGGAAATCTTCTTGTACTTATCCCCATCGCGACCGGCAATGACCAGAATACCTTTGCCACCCGAACCGCGTGCGGGCTTGATTACAAACTTCCACAAGGGATCGATCACTTCCATCACACGCTTGCGGCTGGCCGGGGTTTCAAAGGCTGCGATCAATTCCGGTACTGGTATGCCTGCGCGCTTGGCCGCTCGTTTAGTGTTCAGTTTGTCGTCGACAATTGGGAATTTTTCCCGATCGTTGTAGCGCGCAATGTAATTGATATTGCGTGCATTCATCCCGAGTATGCCCATCTCATTCAGGGCCATCGGCGAAACCATACCACCGCGAACCTTGTTGATGATGTGCTTGAATGAAAATTGAAGCATCGCAACCCCCTATTTGATCAGAGGCCGAAAACGCATCAGCTCGCTGAGGCGATAACCGGTGTAGTTACCCACAACCAGGATAAAGGCCAGCAGCACCAGCAGCAGCTCGGGGAAATTAAAGGTCCAGTGTTCCACATAGCGGTTAGTCATCACCCACCAGGCCAAAACAGCCACCAGCAGGCTGCCGCCGGCCTGTACAATTACCTCGTAGGGGCCATCCTCCTCCCAAACGATGGACATGCGCTCAATAGTCCAGGCCAAAATAATCATCGGGAAAAAGGTCACCGTCAGTGCCTGCTCAATTCCGAGCTTATAACTGACCACACTGATCACCCCCATAATGAGCACCACCGTGACTACCACGGCGGCGATCCTCGACACAAGGAGCAAATTGAGCCGACTCAAGTAGAAACGCACCCACAATCCGAGCACCAGGATCAATACAAAAATTGATAGCCCTGTGAGCAGCTGAGTTTCAATAAAGGCTATTGCCAGGAGTACCGGCATAAAGGTACCGGAAGTGCGCAAGCCGACAAAGATACGCAGCAGCACCACCACCAGGGCACCTACCGGCACCAGTAAAATCAATTTAAAGATGCTCTGTTGCTCGATGGGCAGGCTGTAGATGGAGAAATCCACCAGCGCCTCTTTTTCGCCCTTTGTGCTGCGCATGGAGACATCCCGTGCAGGCACGTCATTGGAAATGACCGAGAAAGTCACCTGCGAATTGCGGCCACCCTCCAGGTCCAGCAGACTCTTGCCACCGCGCTGCCAGATAAAGAAGTTTTCTGGAATTCCGGGCAAGCCGCTGCTTGGCTCGAAAACAATCCAGCGCTGACCATCGTAAACTTCGAGCAGATCCTCTGGAGCAAGGCGGCGACGGTCGTCCTCAAGGTAAAGGCCGCGGATGCGATGCGCGGGAATATCGGCGGTGGCCAGCATCAGCAGAGCGACATCCACCAGGGATTTATCGGTGTAGTGGCGGAAGACCAGGTTGCGATCCTGGTTACCATCGTCGTTCAGCTCAAACAGCAATTGAGTGGTGAAAGATTCCACGTCGGAGGAGCGCTCGCGGGCCTGCTTAACTAACGAATCAATCGCCAGGCGCACGGCTTCTTGCTCCCGTGCACCGAGGAAAGGTTTCTGTACTTGAGTGCTGAGATTCAAAGGCTGTTCGAGCGCCGCACCGGGAGTCTGGTACACATCCAAGCGATAGAACAGGGACTGGGGTCCCTCGGCAGAGCGGCGCGTCCAAACTGCCCGATACTCATCATTTTCCCGGGCGATAAAAAAGCCAAAGCCGGAGGAACTGAAAGTCTCGCCGAGGATTTCCATATTGCGTTGCTCACGGGGCAAAGTCAGCGCAGCTTTTACCGGGCCGCCCTCCGCATCGAAACCCACTTTGGCCTCAATGGTCCAGACAGTACGGTATTCACCCGGCAGCAGTGGAAAACCTAATTCGAAATGTTTGTAAGCGGTGAGACCCGCCCCGATCAATGCGAGCAATGCCGCAATAACATAAACTTGAACGCGCGGCGACATTCGCCCTTCCCCGTAACTCTAGGGTTCCAAAAGGAACCTAATCTTAATAAGCGGCCTATTTATTCCCGAACACCCGAGGCTGCCCTTGGATATTGCGCCGGCTCACATCAACAACCGCGGCATCTTTGAGGAAATTGCGTCCCAGCACCATCACAATATCGTTGCGGCCCTCATCCGTCAGACTGACCTCAACCATATGAGTAACCTCACCCACAGTAAGATTCATCTCCACTACCGGGCGACGCTGGCTCGGGAAACCAATACGGTTCGCACGGATATGGCGTTTGATGGGCAGTTCGATGGTAGAAGTTTCGGCCTTACCATCCACTTCCGGCAGTGCCAGCTGAATTCTGATCCAGTCCTCACCATCGCGCTCAAAGCGTGTCAGTGTCTGGGCGCGCAAGGTGGTTGTCGGCGCACCGGTATCCACCACAGACTCAACAACCAGACCGGAGGGCTCGATAGAGATTTTCTCCACCGCTCCTAGTACCAGTTTGTCCTTGGCGACGGGCACTTCGACTACTTTTTCTAGGGTTCGTTCGATGACTTTTTCAACGACCCTGACCTCTGGCTCTGCGCAGATCACCTCCACAGGCTCTGGGCACTGGAGTATTTCGCCCTGAGATTGGCCCGATTGTGCAGTAGCGGGTTCTGCCCCTTGCTGGCTCTGTGCGGGGTACATCAGCGACTGACAGCCCAGCAATAACTGGACCGCGACCAATAACCACAGAAGGGAAAATTTCTGCATCCTAACGATTACCTCTAGCCCCATTAGCATTCCAATCCGACCGCACTGTCTTCGCAGCGTTCACGGTAGCAAGCGCAGAAATTCCTCCCAACGCAAGCAAAAGGCCGATATTAGCCTATGAAAGAGCTTGGTGAACAGGGATGTTCCTAGAGTCGAGCGATGCAAGCGCCACAATGTGACACGCGCCAGATCTTGAGAATTTGACGGCCAACCGTGAATCGTTATAGCTAACAAAGTAGATGAAAGCGAGGTGGGGCGCCCAGTGGACGCCAGAGAGGAGGACTCAGCCGCGCTGCAGGCGCTCGTCGATGCCCTTGAGAATCTTGATCAGAGGCTCAGCGCCTCCCCTCTCTTTGAAGAACTCTTCCGCGATTGGCGCTATGCCACACTGTTGCGGTAACGGCATCTGCCCCTCAATTAGCTGGCGCATACGCGGCAAAAAGATGAATTGCAGCCACTGCGGCAGAGTCAGGGTATCTACACAGAAAGGTTCCCTGCTGGCTAAGGCTTCCGCTGTTGGGGCCTCCTCCTGCCACAGGGCCATGCGGCGCAACTCGGCTTCGAGCTGTAATAATTGATCGGCGACTTCAGAGTAAATAGCTTGCATAGATCCAATCCCTAAACCGCCCTGCCGGGCGGCTTGTAATCCCAGTGCCCCTGGCAGGAATTCCAAACCTGCAGACGAAAATGGGGCACGCCAAAGAGTAAGAGGTTATTCGATATGGCGGTTAAAGGGCGGCAGTGAATTGAGAATCGCCTGGCCGTAGCGACGGCTCACTACACGGCGATCCAGCAGGGTGACTGTTCCACTATCCCCTTCCGCACGCAACAAACGACCGCAGGCCTGTACCAGTTTCAGGGCTGCATCCGGCACGGTGATCTGCATAAATGGATTGCCACCCTTGGCCTCAATCCATTCTGCCAAGGCCGCCTCAATTGGGTCATCGGGCACCGCGAAAGGCAACTTGGCAATCACCACATGCCTGCAGTAATCCCCAGGCAAATCCAGGCCCTCGGCAAAACTGGCAAGACCAAACAACACACTGCTGCCACCACCATCGACGATTTCACGGTGTGAGTCGAGTAAATGCTGACGGGACTGCTGCCCCTGCATCAGGATGCGGTTGCGCCAAGTACCGGGCAATGCCTCGTAGACCGTCTCCATCTGGCGGCGAGAGGAGAAGAGTACCAGGGAACCACCTGAGTCCTTGAGCAACTCCGGCAGAGCATCAATCACCGCATCGGTGTGCTGGTCCGCATTACCTGCGTCCACGGCACAAGCGGGAACCTGCAGAGTGGCTCTGGAAAAATCAAAGGGACTGGGAACCACTTGGTAGCTGGCATTTTCCGGGGTACCGGCACGCATGCGCAGGCGGTCAAACTTGCCCAGTGCGGTGAGCGTCGCGGAGGTAAGCACCGCACCGTAGCAGCGCCGCCAAAGGCTGTAATCCAAAGTCTTGCCGGCCAGGATGGGCGAGCTGCACACCTCGAAATCGGTCGAACCACCCCAATCCACCAGGGTAACCCAGCGCGCCTGAGGCAGGGCCCCATCGGCATCTGCGCGGGCATAGTTGGCCCAGAGCAACAAATTGGCTTCGGCACGCCCATACCAGCTGCCTAGCTGCGGGTACCAACGCTCCAGATCTACAATAGGCACCGGAGAGTGAGCGTCCTCGAGCATACGCTGGGCCGTTTGCAACATTTTGCCGAACAGCCCCTCCAGCTCGTCAAAATCCTCGCGCAACTTTTCCGCCAGCTGCATCATGGAATCCGGCACCACTCCACCCTCGAAGCGGTGTCGAGTGGTATTACCCCGCTCATCCTCAAATTCGCACAATTCTTCAATCAGCGGCCACATTTGCTCCAAGCCCTGTTTGGCAGAGGTGAGCACCGCCGGTAGCTGTTCACCACAACGATCCAGTTCGGCACCATCGCCGATCTCTCCCAACATCTGGCCAAGGGCCTTGTTGGCTTGGTCGAGCCAACCGGTGGAGGCGCCGACACGGCTGTGATGGGAGAAGTGATTGAGGGCCTTGTCCGGCAGGTGATGGGCCTCGTCGAGCACGTAAATCGTCTCTTCTGGGGGAGGCAATATGGCACCGCCGCCCAGGGCCAGGTCCGCCAGTAACAAATCGTGATTGGCAACAATCACTTGGGTCTTGCCCAAGCTCTCGCGCGCACGAAAGAAACTGCAATTGGTGACATGGGGGCAGCGACGGCCGCTGCATTGACGGTGATCTGTAGTTATCCGACCCCAGTCATCGGCCTCGATAGTTTCCGGCCAGTTGTCGCGGTCACCATCCCAACGGCCAGAGGTCAGACTGTCAGTCATCTTCTGGTAGAGGGCAACACTGTCCTCTCCCACCTGGGGCAGCTCGTCTTCATAGAGTCCCAGAGAGAGGCCGGTACCGCTGGCGGAAAAACTGGAGAGTAGTTGATCTAATTTTGACAGGCACAGGTAGCGACCGCGCCCCTTAGCCAGGGTGAACTCAAAGTTGAGGCCACTGTGACGCGCCACTTCGGGCAGGTCCTTGTGGATAATCTGTTCCTGCAAAGCAACTGTGGCGGTGGAAATCACCAGGGTTTTGTCCTGGGCCTGGGCCAGGGGAATGGCGGCAAGTAAATAGGAGACCGTTTTACCGGTACCGGTACCGGCTTCCACCACACAGATATGCTCGCCATCTGTCTTACTATTGTCGCGCTCGCCACTGGCACTTTGCACAATCGAGCCCAGCGTACGGGCAATGGCTGCCACCATCAGTTTTTGCCCATAACGGGCCTTGAGGCCACGGCTGGACAGGAATTGGCTGTAGGCAGCCTGGATGGCAGTTTTGTGTTTATCGTTGAGCACGGGGGAGAGTCTATTCGCTAGTGGGTGGCGCAGGGGGCGTTATTATCCACTAAGCGCCCCCTCCTCACCAGCACCGCAGAGGCTGAGTGCCCCTCTTACACTGATTCCAAAACAGTTATTCAAATGCGAGGCGTGAAACTACCGGATTGGCATAGGCCTGGATCGCCTTTTCCCGCCAACGCTCATCGACCTTGGCCATGCGCGCTTCAAACTTCTCACGGGTCTCCAGGTGTTCACTGGCATCCCAGGGCTTGTGCGGGTAACCCACCGGCAATCCGGACACCTCGCCGTAGATCATTTCGTAGGCGATCAGATTCGTGGGATGCAGGGTGTAATTGCCGACAATCTGGCGATCAATCTCTTCAGCGACGCTGTTAACGTCATTGAAATCCGCCTCGATCGGTGTACCAAACGCGGTGTGCACCCGCCCTTTGAAGCCAATCACACCCTTGCCGATGGAGGCCAGATCCTCGTTCTTGGCCTTCTTGTACTCGTCCTTGTGTTCGGTGATGTAGAGTTCCTTGGCTTTCTGGGCATCGCAGGGGTCCCACTCGTAGGAGATGGACAGGGGCACTATGTGCAACTTGCGCCAGAAATCCGCAAAGGGCATATCCCGATCTTTCGTCATGGCGAACATGGCCGCCAAGGCCGGATTAGTACGATCCATACCATCCTTCGCACGCCCGGAGCGCTGCGCGATCCACACATGCTCATTGTCATTCACGATGGAATGGTAGATGTAGTTAGACAGCATTGTCGCCGACTGCAGCTTTTCCCTGCGGGTGCCAGAGCTGCGCTTAACGGTAAAGCACTTGTTGAGCTTCATAATATCGCCGGCAAACTGCTTGCCCAGCAGGTTATCGCCGATGGCGATTCGGGAGGTCTCATGCCCCTCCTTGTACATGGACACGATGGCAAAAGCCGGGTCCATGGCGATATCCCGGTGATTGCTTACAAAGAGACAGGCGCGGTCCCGCGGCAGGGTATCCAGCCCGGAAATCGTCAGCCCGGAGGTGGTGCGGCTCACCACCTTGTCGATATATTTTTCTACAATCGCCTGTACACCACGTACATCGTTAACTTTGCGAAATTCAAAACGCAGGAACTGGCGTACCAGCCAGGCCAGGGGGCCTTCCAGGCGCGCCAGTTTGGGGATCAGGAAATGCGCTACAGCATGGGACATTTCCGGATCGGCGATCAGCCTGTCCAATACAGCACGCACCTCATCGTCGCGATAAGGGCGCATATCCTCAAATTGAGCGGGGTCTAACTCACTTGCTCTCATGACATCACTACCTGCCGGACCGACTATCTACCCGTGGCCCAGGCTCATTTTATTGTACGGCCACAGGGTAGCCGGGATAAGAAATCGGCGCAGAACATACCGGAAGCCTCGCCGAACTGCTAGCGCCTCACCCGACCAGATCGATGACCAAGGCGATGAAATAGCCGTTAGACGGGTCAGTCAGCAAAAAGGTCCTCCTGTCCCAATTGCTATTCAAAGTAGACTTCGCCGTCCCAAGCCGGGAGAATAGCAAGGTCAACCGCCGCCGACGGCAAAAACAACGATAACGAATACGGCACAAGCCACGCAGTCAAGCAGGAGTCCACCTTGTCTCAAGCCACCCCCACCAATGAACCGCGCACGCCCAGCCTGCTGGATGCGTTGATCCCCTTGGGGATCCTGGTCGCTCTCTTATCGCTGTCAGTGTACTTCTATGGCGCCGACTCCTCTTACGGCCCCAACCAAATTGCACTGCTGTTGTGCGCCTGTGTAGTTGCGCTGATGGGCATGAAAAATGGCCACAGCTGGAGTGATATGGAAGGCGGCATGCTGCACGGCATCGGCCTGGTATTCGGCGCGATTCTGATACTACTGGCAGTGGGTGCTTTGATCGGCAGTTGGATATTAGCCGGTACCGTGCCGTCGATGATTTATTACGGGGTACAGATACTCTCGCCCCAATGGTTCTACGCCGCCAGTTGTATTATCTGTGCCGTAGTGGGTCTTAGCATCGGCTCCAGCTGGACCACCGCAGGCACACTGGGTGTGGCTCTGATGGGGATTGCCGGTGCTCTTGGCTTGTCCCCGGAAATCACTGCGGGTGCGGTAATTTCCGGCGCCTACTTTGGCGATAAGATGTCGCCGCTATCTGATACGACTAACGTGGCTGCGGCGGTAACATCGAACGATCTGTTCCAGCACATTCGCCATATGATGTCGACCGCGATTCCAGCCTTCGTTATCGCCCTGGTGGTGTTCGCGTATCTCGGCCTCACTTCTGAAGCCAGCACTGCCTCCGCCTCAGATATCGAGTCTTTACTTACCGCCCTGAAGAGCGAATTCAAAATCTCCCTGATCAGCCTGCTGCCTCTGATCTTGCTACTCGCTATGGCCTGGCGCAAAGTCCCCGCCTTCCCCACGTTGATCGTCGGCTCCCTGGTGGGCTGTGCCATCGCATTGATTTTCGAACCGGAGACTGCCCGCCGTCTGGGGGGAGATGAAGGTGCCCTGGCCGCACTCAAAGGCGCCTGGTACAGCCTGTTCGATGGCTATAAATCCACCTCTACGAATGAGAATGTCGCCGCACTCCTCTCGAAAGGCGGTATGAGCAGCATGCTCAATACTGTGTGGCTGATCACCTCCGCCATGGCCTTCGGTGGCGCCATGGAGCGCGCCGGCTTCCTACAAGTGATTGTCAACTGGACTCTGTCGCGTATTAAAACCGTGGGCGGCTTGGTGACCTCCACCGTATTCACCTGTTTCGGCATGAACGCCGCCGCTGGCGACCAGTACATGGCAATTATTATTCCGGGCCGTATGTTCAGAGAAGCCTTTGAAGAGAAGGGCCTGCATGGGCTAAACCTGTCCCGTACACTGGAGGACTCCGGCACCATCACCTCCGTGCTAATCCCCTGGAATACCTGTGGGGCCTATATGACGGCTACCCTTGGCATTTATACCTTCTCTTACCTACCCTATGCCCTGTTTAACATCATCTGCCCGCTGCTAGCGATCGCCTACGGCTGGTTGCACTTTAAGCAGATGCCGATCTCAGTTGCGGCCACAGCACCCTCCGATAAAAAAGAAGGAAATCTACAAAGCTGTCATGAGTGAAAGCGGTACCCTGAGCGCTCTGATAGAAGAGGCGGACTTTAAATTACGCTGGTTCGATCTGGGCCGGCGTCTTCAATCTGTACCAAAGTCTACAGCCGAGGCTTTCGAGGCGGGCCAAAAAGCCTGGCCTCACCCCTATTTGCGCCAGGCCTGGAGCGGGCTCTTACTGCAGCCCGTTGAGGGTGGTCAACCGGCGGTATGGTTCTTGCGCTTTCCCCTCGATGAGCAGGGCAAGCTACAGCTACAGGCCCGCGATGGCTTGCTGCGCGCCCTGGCCCAAGAGCTGAAGCAGGCGCCCGCTTCGGAATCCGCAGCGCAGCTGGACCAATTACTGCAACAAAGCGGTCTACTTTATACCCCTTCCAACGAGCGCCAAGCTGCATTTCACGCGCACACCCAACGGCTTCTGAAGCGTACACCTAGCGCGCACTATGCAGCAGTACTCGACTATTTTCACAACCCCCAGAAGTCCCGCTGGGATAACCTGGCCCTACAGGGCATTGCCGATCTATCAGCCCGCTGGGACTCCCAGAAAGAGCTTCTGTTAAATCAGTTGCCCCATATTGCTGCGCCAGTTTTTGTCAATCTGTGCCACTGTCTGGAAAATGAAGCGGTCGATCACCAGTTGGTAGAAGTCATCGCCACTCGGGCACGTGACTCTTTACACGATGACACTCCAGATTTCACCCTGATTGCAGCTGCAGTGCGTGGTATCTCTCATTCGCCGGCGCAGGGGTTGCGCAGCACTTTACTGCAAGAAGTTTTAAAGCATCTGGCACAAAAATCATCGAGTGGCACTCAGAGCATCAAGGCCAAGTCTCTAGAGCTTCTCGCTGCCATCGGCAGCCGCTGCCCCCAAGACCTAGAAAATCCACAATTAGCCAAACTCTGGCTCAATGCACTGGCAGATAGTAATAACCAGGATACCTTTAACTTATTGCTCTCTGACTTGATGTTTCTGCCCAAGGTGCGCACTTCTCTACTGAGTACATTACGGGACCCCGAACGGAATGAAACCCTAGCTCAGGCCTTCGGTCATTTCCTTCATGGACCCAAACCCATTCACTAGGGTCTTCAATCTGGCAATGATGTAGCAAAATTTCAGCCTACCTCATTGCCATGTTTCATTGCTTATCTTTACACATTTCACCTATAAGTGAATTTCGCCATATTCATAAAAAATGTACTCATCCACGTAACGAATAAAAGACTGCCATTTTTAAATTCGCCAACTTCTATTCCAGCAATAGTTCACCTAAAATCCCGCTAAAGAAAACTGCAACAAAAAACATTAAAAAATAAATTCCAACGCCTTCCGCCGTCACAAAAAACAATACACTTAGCAGCGCCTCAGAAAGAAAACGCTATTTTTACAGCCTAAAACCCCACAAATTGGCGCAAACTTCTCCCTGACTTTGCACCTGACAGCTATTTTTTTCCTGCGCCTATTACACTCAATTAGGCGGCTTCTTTGTAAAACACATTTTACAAAGCTGACCAACAGGTGACGTTTTATTGGCTATGCTAATGGCTAACATCAACGGAAAGGAGTTAGGGGATGAATTTCACTCCAGCCAAGTACTTAATCGGTATTATCAGTGCACTGGTTCTAGCAGGTTGCTGTAGCCCTCCGGCACCGCCAGCTTACTGCCCACCAGGTGCTGAACAAATTCCAGTTTCCATGGCCTGCCCTGCAGATGCTGACTGCTGGATGGCTTCTGACAGAGTACGCTGCATGAAAGTGGTGAAGTAAAATCTTTTCAAGCAGAACAGCGTGGTGATTCATACTAAATGAGGTTTTGACTAAATTTACACTGACAGACACACAAGTAACAAAGCATTATTTAGTATGGATCACCACCAAATGCCGCTTTAACGAGCGGCATTTGTTTTTTCTCTCCCCCATTCTTAGCGAAGACTCTTTTCTTGTAATAGACTGTACCGTCTCTAATACTGGTCCCGCGAAAGTAATAAGTTAGGATGGCCAGCCCGTTGACACCAAGCGCCATTCAGCTTGGGAAGACCGAAAAAAATTACTCAAAAGAGAGTTTATTAACGACCACCATGACAAGTGAAACTCTGGCCCTGAGCCGTGCCTCTGCAATCAGACAACTCCAATTTCATTTCAAACAACAAAAGTGGTCTTTACGCGAACTTTTCGCCACCGATCCCCAGCGCACAACCAGTTTTAGCTGTGAAGCCTCTGGTATCTATCTGGACTTCAGTAAAAATCACCTGCGGCAGGACACTCTGCAACTGTTACTCGACTATGCCGAAGATCAGGATTTGGGCAGCCAGATTGCTGCCCTGCTTGACGGTGCCAATGTCAATAATACCGAACATCGACCAGCCCTACACACCGCCCTTCGCTTTCAGGGAGCGGCAAAAACCGAACACGAACGCGCCGTGGCCGACTGCCGCGTTCAGATGCAGCGATTTGCCGATAGCATCCATCAACAAAAATGGCTCGGATTCAGCGGCAAAGCTATTCGCCATATCGTCAATATCGGCATCGGTGGCTCCGATCTCGGTCCGCGCATGGTGGTTGAGGCTCTAGGCTCATGGCATAAGGAAAGTATTCGAGTACATTTCGTAGCAAATATTGATGGTGCCGACCTCAGTAGTACCCTCAAAGGTCTCAACCCGGAAGAGACTCTCTTTATCATTGCCTCTAAGTCTTTTTCCACTCTGGAAACCCGAGAGAATGCTCTGAGTGCACGTCAATGGGTACTAGCGGCAGGTGCCACTGAAAAACAATTATCCCAACACTTTGTTGCCGTAAGCAGCAATATTGTGGCCGCACAAGACTTTGGTATTGCCCCAGAAAATATTTTCCCTATGTGGGACTGGGTAGGTGGCCGCTACTCACTGTGGTCGGCCATTGGTCTGCCGATCATCCTGGCCTGCGGCTACAACGTTTATGAGCAACTATTGGCCGGTGCCCATAGCATGGACACCCATTTTGCCAGTGCCCCTCTGAAGGAAAACCTGCCGGTATTGCTGGCTCTTATTCAGTTCTGGTATCGCCAGTGCTGGGGTGCCAGCAGCCAAGTGATTCTGCCCTATGCTCAGCGTCTATCCAAATTTCCTGCCTGGATGCAGCAATTGGATATGGAGAGCCTGGGTAAAAGCGTGGATAAAGAGGGCAAGCCTCTGGAGTATCCCAGCGGCAGTGTGATCTGGGGCAGCGAGGGGACCAATGGACAGCACTCCTTCCATCAACTATTGCACCAGGGCACTGACCTGATTCCAGCGGATTTTATCGCCATCAAGCAACCGACCTCTGAGCTAAGCGAGCAACACCGCTGGTTACTGGCTTGCTGTATCAGCCAGAGCCAGGCTCTACTACGGGGCAAATCCCTGCACGAAGCCCGCCAGGAACTGGAAGATGCCGGCTATACCCACCGCGAAGCCCATGCGCTGGCACCACATAAAGCCATTCCCGGTAATCGCCCAAGTAATACTTTGATACTGGAAAAGTTAGACCCGCATCACTTGGGAGCTCTGTTAGCGCTTTACGAGCACAAGGTATTCACCAGCGGTTGCCTTATGGGAATTAACCCATTTGACCAATGGGGGGTAGAGCTAGGCAAACAGTTAAGTGCGCAGATTTATAATGCCGCAGATGGAAATGTTCCCGAGGATTGGGATAGTTCAACTCGCTCTCTGATGGAAAAGCTCTTGTAAGACCATTTACAGAGAGCTCCACTAAAAAGGCCACATCAAAATGTGGCCTTTTTAGTTATGTTTCACAGAGAAAGAGAATTCTTTATTTCTGCGCCTCAGCACCACGCTTCAATAGAGGCTCAATCAAATCCAGTGGAAGTGGAAACACAATGGTTGAGCTATTATTTGCTCCGGCAATATCAATCATGGTCTGCATGTAGCGCAAAGTAATGGCGTTAGCATTTTGAGATAGCTGATTGGCAGCTTCTGTTAATTTTAAGGCTGCCTGGGCTTCGCCTTCTGCATGAATTACCTTGGCTCGTCGTGCCCGCTCTGCTTCAGCCTGCTGGGCAATAGCACGCACCATGCTCTCATCCAGGTCGATATGTTTAATTTCGACATTAGTGACTTTAACACCCCAGGCATCAGTTTGCTCATCAAGGATTTTTTGAATATCCACATTGAGTTTGTCCCGCTCGGAAAGCATCTCATCTAACTCATGCTTACCCAGTACAGATCGAAGCGTCGTCTGGGCCAGTTGGCTGACAGCTTCGTGATAAAATTCAACATTGATAATCGCTGACTGTGAATTAACAACCCGGTAATAAACGACCGCATTCACTTTTACTGAAACATTATCGCGACTGATCACATCCTGTGTAGGGACATCCATCACTACGGTGCGCAAGTCCACGCGCTCCATGGTCTGGATAATTGGGATGATGATAATCAGGCCAGGTCCTTTCACCGTCTGAAAGCGCCCCAGAAAAAAGACCACCGCACGCTCATATTCCCGCAAGATTCGGATGGCATACATCAATAGCAGTAATACCGCGAGCACCAACAGCCCAACAAAATAACTGACCATGCTTATCTCTCCCTATAACTGCTTGTAAATTTTGCTGGGGTAAATTCGCACCAGCAAAAGCCAATTTAAATGCCAACCGCAATGACTAGCCCGGCTCAACATAGAGCAGCAAACCACGCTGGGCGATAACACGCACTCGCTGCCCAGGCTCCAGTGGCGTCTCACAGTGCGCCCGCCATATTTCACCACCGAGGTGCACCAGCACCTCTTCTTCGCTCACATTGCTCACCACCGCCACTCGTCCCACCAGGGCCTGATCGGAGGCAAGTCGCGGTTTGCGCAAACTCCTGCCCACCGCCATTAAAAGACCCAAAAGAAAAACACCACTCACTCCAGCAATTGCCGCGATGAGTTTTCGCGATACCTGCATGCCCGGCACATCGGTATCGATCAGCATTACTGAACCAATCACCAAGGCAATAATCCCACCAATTCCCAAGGCGCCAAAACTGGGCATAAAGACTTCCGCCACAATCAAAAGCGCCCCAACAATAATCAACGCCAATCCGGCATAATTAATCGGCAAAACCTGCAAAGCATAAAATGCCAAAAGCAGGCAGATAATCCCCACAATGCCGGGCACAAAAGCGCCGGGGCTATACCCCTCGAAAATCAGCCCATAAATACCGATCAATAAAAGAATATAAGCCACCTGGGGATTGGTAATCAGAGCCAGTAACTCATTACGCCAATCTGGCTCGTAATTTTCTATGGGGAGTTGGGCAATCTCTGCTGAAATGGTAATTTCACCGGAATCAAGAGATACTTTACGTCCGGCCACTTGCTTCAGTAAATCCTCGTCATTCTTGGCAACAATATCGACAACATTCATCTCTAGCGCTTCCGAAGCGGTCAGAGTTGCCGCTTCACGAACGGCCTTCTCCGCCCACTCGGCATTGCGTCCATTGCGTTGTGCCAAGCCTCGAATAAAAGCAACGGAGTCATTAACCATCTTGCGCTCCATGGCGGTGCCGGATAATGGCTTTTCCTTTTTGTCCTCGTCTTTACCTTCCTCGTCGTCTTTATTCGCTTTCTCTTTTTCCTCTTTTTGGTCGCTCTCTTTCGGGTTGCCACCTGGAGATGGCGTTCCCGGTGGTCCGCCTATTTGTACCGGCGTGGCGGCCCCCAGAGTTGTAGCCGGGGCCATGGCTGCTATCTGGCTGGCATAGAGGATATAGGTGCCGGCACTGGCTGCACGGGCGCCCGAGGGGTACACATACATGGCAATAGGGATAGGAGAGGAAAGGATATGCTGAATAATATCTCGGGAAGCCGCATCCAGACCGCCTGGAGTATCGATATGTACAATGATTAACTCAGCGCCGCGCTCACCAGCACTCTCAGTGGCACGCTTAAAGTAATCCGTCGTAGAGGGGCCTATAGCGCCATCAATAGTCAACAGCGCCACATGGGGGGAAGTACTTTCCTGTGCGGCACTTTTTGAAATCAAAACGACGAGAAGCAGCGTCAGGATGAGCGCGCCGCGCAAGAATACCGCTGACGATATCTGATTCGACATGCATCTTTCCCTGATGCGATTGCGGAGAAACCCGGGCCAGCCATCGTATTTCTGGCCGGGGTAACTCAATCAGATTAACAGAAAAAAACGGCGTTATCCGAAAACAAGGAAAGTGACGTTAAACTGGGTTGCGACGGCTATGCCAGTTAACTTCGCGGGCGTATTTATCCACTTGACGTTCCACCCCTAATAGCAGGGCGAACAGAGCCATACGCACCAGCAGGCCGTTATCGGTCTGGCGGAAAATCGCCAGGCTAGGATGTTCGTTCAGGTCGGTATCCAGTTCGTTGGCCTCTGCGCGTGAATCCCTCGGCAGGGGGTGCATAATCACCGTATTGGGCTCTGCGTAGCGAGTAAAAATCGCCCGGTTAAGGCGGAAACGCCCGCGATAGCGGTTGGCCTCATCCTGAGAGGCAAAGCGCTCTTCCTGGATACGGGTGGAATAGACGATATCCACATGGGCGATCGAGGATTCCAGCTGGTCGGTCACCGTTACCTCGTGCCCCACCTCACGCAGCTTCTCCACAATCGCATCGGGCATTGCCAGCTCCGGTGGGGAAACCAGAGTGATATGCACACTGCCAAATAAGCACAGCAGCTTGCACAGGGAGTGCACGGTACGGCCGTGTTTGAGATCGCCAATCATGGCAATGCGGAAATCATCCAGGGTGCGGCCATGGGCGGCCAGCTCTTTGCGAATAGTGTAGAGATCCAACAGCGCCTGGGTGGGATGCTCATTAGCGCCATCACCGCCGTTGACCACCGGCACGCGACTCGCTGCGGCAAATTCTGCCACAGAGCCCTCCTGAGGGTGGCGCATACAAATCACATCGCTGTAGCCCGACAGTACCCGTGCCGTATCGTAGAGGGATTCTCCCTTAGCCATAGCACTGGCAGTAATCCCCACAGTTTCCCGAACCGTGCCACCCAATAAGTTAAAAGCAGCCCCAAAACTCAGGCGGGTACGGGTGCTCGGCTCCATAAACATATTGCCGAGAATCGCCCCCTCCAATACGCGCGTTACTTTTTCGCGCTTTGCATAAGGGGTCATGGCGTCAGCCACATCGAATACGCGCTCTATATCGGCACGTTCGAACTGGCTGACGGACAGAATATTGGCTCCGATAAAGTCCATGGTTACTCCAGTGATTGCGCCTTGTGGGCGCGGGTGTTCGCGAGCGGCATTCTACTCGGGCACCGCAATAGAGCCCAGTGAAAGAATGGCCGCTGGCGCGATTCAACACATTAGGCGAGTAGGCTATCGCCCCAGTTTTCCAGCTCGGTAATCAGCGATATCCGCTCTGGATGCTGTACTCGCAGTTCGGACAGCTGGCGGAAGTAATCTTCGAGGGTGATAGAGGCCCCTGCGGTGGGATCGGTTAACCGCTGGAAACACCAGATCTGCCAGCGCTGATGTTCCTCGTCCGATAGGGTCTCTGGGAAGTTGCGCGCACGCATGCGGAACAATAACTCGGGTAAGCGCTTGTCACTGAATGGCACTTCGCCAGCCAGGGCTTCGGGCCCGCGGGCTGCCAAGCCGCGGTGCAGCTCACGGCAGATATCGCGGTCGGCATCGCTAAGGAAACCGCCGTAGAGATCCGCCTCTACATCTTTCTGGGGAAACTCCCGATCCAGAAATACGTTGTGCAGTTTCTCGGTCAGATCAACGCTTTTCAACTTCTGCCAGTTGGCTTCGCAAGCCGCCCTATCGATGCCCAGCTCACTGGCGCGTTTATCGTCGAGCATATTGGCTGGGGCCAATATCGGGCACTTGTTCAAGTGCACCAGTTTCAGCCCAACCGGCAGTTCGCTTTCGCCCAGCTGATCGCGAGCGGTATAGAGGCGCTCACGCAGCGTATCCGCATCCAGGTTGAGTAAAGGCTCGGGGTCCATCGCTAAATTGGCAACAATTACGGCGTTGCGATTCACCGGATGGCTGGCCAACGGCATCACGTAGGTCAAATGCCCATGATTGGCAGAGATCTTGCCGGAGATATGCAACAGCGGGCGGCGCTCACGCATATCGATCATCTTGGCGGCTTCCTGCTTTCGGCGCAGGCGGAAAACATAATCGTAAAGCTTCGGTTGTTGCTTGCGGATCAGCCGCGCCATATCTATCGTAGCGTGGACATCAGAGAGTGCATCGTGAGCGCCCTCGTGGGAAATTCCATTGGCTGCAGTCAGTTCTTCCAGGCGGAAAGACGGCGCACCGTCTTCGCGTGTCGGCCACTGGATACCCTCCGGGCGCAGGGCGTAAGTGAGACGCACCATGTCGATAATGTCCCAGCGGCTATTGCCGGAGCGCCACTCTCGCTCATAGGGGTCGAGCAGGTTGCGGTACAGGGTGTAGCGGGTTACTTCGTCATCAAAGCGCAAACTGTTGTAGCCCACTCCGCAGGTACCCGGCGCACCCAGTTCAGCGAGGATACGCTGGATAAATTCAATTTCCGGCACGCCGTTAGCCAGGGCCTTTTGCGGGCTGATGCCCGTCACCAGACTCGCCATAGGCTGCGGCAGGCAGTCCGCCGAGGGGCGACAGTAAATCATCAATGGCTCGCCGACGATATTCAGTGCTTCGTCGGTCCTGATACCGGCAAACTGCGCCGGTTTGTCGGCACCCGGGTCTGTGCCCCAGGTTTCATAATCGTGCCAATAAAGTGTGGTAGAACTCACGGTACCTCCATAATTTGGCGGCATCATACCACTGAGCACCACACCATCTGGACACCTGTACCCAGATTTGAGTCGCTCTCCAGCCCTCGCTGGTTGCAAAGCCGCCACCGCCCATTAAAATTCGGCGTTTCCACGAATTTAAGACAGCTATAACCCTCTATGAATATTCGCCAACTCCTCTCCGACAAATTCCAGGCCGCCATGCTTGCCGCCGGTATCCCCGAAGAATGCGGCCCGATTGTGGCACCTGCGAAGAAAGCCGGATTTGGCGACTACCAGGCCAATGGCGCTATGGGCGCCGCCAAGCGACTGGGCACCAACCCGCGTGAGCTGGCCAGCAAGATCCTTGAGCAGCTGGACAAGGGCGATATGATCGAAAAGGTCGAGATCGCGGGTCCTGGCTTCTTAAACATCCATCTGAGTGAACAGTGGCTGAGCCAACAGCTGTTGGCTGCCCAAGGCGACAAGCGTCTCAATATTGCCTCTGTTGAAGAACCCAAAACCGTAGTCATCGACTATTCCCACCCCAATTTGGCCAAGGAAATGCACGTAGGCCATTTGCGCACCACCATTATCGGTGATGCCTTGGCGCGCTTATTGGAGTTCCAGGGCCACAAGGTGGTCCGTCAAAACCATATGGGCGACTGGGGCACCCAGTTCGGTATGTTACTGGCACATCTGTCCGACAAGCTGGCAGACAATGCTGCGGAAGTAGCCCTGGCCGACCTGGAAGCCTTCTACCGCGAAGCCAAAGTACGCTTCGACGAGGAAGAGGGTTTTGCAGACCGCGCCCGTGAATACGTTGTAAAACTGCAGGGCGGCGACGAACAGTGCCTGAAACTGTGGAAACAGTTTATCGATATTTCTATCAGCCACTGTGAAGAGATCTACTCCAAGCTCAATGTCACCCTAAAGCAGGAAGACGTTTACGCGGAGAGCCAGTACAACGACGATCTGCCGGTGCTGGTTAAAGAACTGCTGGATAACGACATCGCCGTAGAGGACCAGGGTGCTATCGTAGTCTTCCTGGAAGAGATGGCCGATAAAGAAGGCAATCCAAGCCCGATGATTATCCAGAAAAAGGGCGGTGGTTACCTATACGCTACCACCGATCTGGCTGCCATTCGCTACCGCGCAAACCAGCTCAATGCAGACCGTATTCTCTACGTAGTGGATGCCCGTCAATCCCTGCACTTACAGCAGGCCTTTGTCGCTTCACGCAAAGCGGGCTTTTTACCAGAATCCGTTTCTCTTGAGCACTGCGCTTTTGGCACCATGATGGGCGACGATGGCAAGCCGTTTAAAACCCGCACCGGCGGTACGGTAAAACTGGCCGCCCTGCTAGAGGAAGCGGTGGAGCGAGCAGAAAAACTGGTAGCCGAGAAGAACCCTGAGCTGGATGCACAAACCTGTTCGGAAATCGCGCGCAAGGTGGGCATCGGCGCGGTGAAATATGCGGACCTGAGCAAGACCCGCACTAACGATTACATCTTCAGCTGGGAATCCATGCTCAGCTTTGAAGGCAATACGGCGCCTTACCTACAGTATGCCTATACCCGCGTGCGCAGTATTTTTCGCAAGGCCGGTATTGAGGCGAGTGAACTCAAGGGCGATATTAATCTGGAAAGCCCCCAAGAGCGCGCACTGGCAGTAAAACTGAACCAATTTGGTGAAGTACTGGATCAGGTAGCCAAAGACACCTTCCCACACGTGCTCTGTACTTATTTGTACGAGCTGGCCAGTGCCTATATGAGCTTCTACGAAGCCTGCCCGGTATTGAAAGAAGGGGTAAGTGAAGAGCAGAAGCACAGCCGTCTGCAGCTGTGTAACCTGGTGGCCAGCACTATCGCGACTGGCCTCGGCTTGCTCGGTATTGAAGTTATGGAGCAGATGTAAATTGTTCCTGCCCGGCCATACCTCCAGCAAATTTGCAGGCTGGCTGGCCGGGCGGCTCTCTGGCCGGCAGGCTTCCCTAGCCTCCAGCCAAACTATCCTGCACCATTCATTGCCCCACATAGGCCACCGCTTCCCCACTGGTCTAATTAAAGGAAAGTAACCCGTGAAAATCCTGATTACCGGCGCCTCCGGCCTGCTGGGCCGTAGTGTATTTAAGCAACTTTCCAACAACCCTACTTTTTCCGTAATCGGCACCGCTTTTTCTCGCGCAGGCGAAAACTTAATTCGCCTGGACTTATCGGATAGCAGCGCAGTGAAAGCTTCCCTGAACGATATCAAGCCGGAAGTGGTGATCCATTGTGCCGCTGAGCGCTGGCCAGACCGCTGTGCTGACAATCCAGATACCGCCTGGCAACTCAATGTCAGCAGCACAGAGTTGCTGTCCAAGCACTGTAGCGAAATCAATGCACAGTTGGTGTATATCAGCACAGACTATGTCTTTGATGGTACTGCCCCACCCTATGCCCCTGATGACACACCCAATCCCGTGAATTTCTACGGCCGCAGCAAGCTGGCGGGAGAGGAAGCAGTATTGAAAAACGGTAACCATTGGGTTTTAAGATTGCCCTGGCTGTTTGGACCCGTCTCCTACCTGGAGGAATCGGGTATTACCGCCCTATTAGAGACACTGCGAGAACAAAAACCCGTCACACTGGATCACTGGGCAATTCGTTTTCCCACCAGTGTGGAGGAAGTGGCAGAAGTATTGGAGCAATGCCTGTTGAAAACCCAGCGTGGCACCCAATTTGAAGGTATCTATCAGTGGAGCGGCGACACCGCCTGCACCCGCTTTGAACTTGCGCATATTATTGCCAAAGTGTGCAAATTGAGTGCTGACCATATCAGCGCAGATAGCAAACCCGATTTTTCAGTACCGCGCCCCTACAATTGTCAGCTGGATAAATCGCGCTTAACAAACCTGGGCATTAAAGGGAACGAACCATTGCCTCAGCAACTAGCACGCAACCTGAAATCTTTTATCCAGAATTAAAAGCTAATGGAAAACGAATAAAAGAAATTAAATGGTATAGGGATATACCTGTGCCGGCCTAAAAGCCGGCATTAACTTTTGTAATTGAGCACTATTTATAGCTAACAAGCGTTAATAGCAGTTATTACAGGAGTGGCCATGTATCGACACAGGGAAGGGTCGTGAAATCGCCAATTAAAGACTCTCGAACCATAGGGAAATATAGATGAAATTAAAACGTTGGCTATCTGCCGGAGCCCTGATTCTTGGTAGCTTTGCAACCCTGGCCTCCTGCCATGCGGATAATGGTCGCCATGTAAAGCGCCTGCACCAAGCAACCAAAAATGAAGATGCCCAACCGATTATCTGGATCGGCGACTTCAATAACTTTGACGATGCCGTAGCATTGATGCTGATTGCCAAAGACCCGCGCTACACCCTGGAGCTGGCAGTGGTTGAAGACTCTTTCAATACTGTAGCGCACGGAGCCAATACGGTTTACAACATCCTCGAGTGGTTGGGTAACAACGATACCAAAGTGATACGCGGTGCCTACTTTGCCACTGAGGAGGTCGCTTACGGGGCTAACGGTAAGGCTTCCAGCGCTCCGGTAAATGACGACAACGCTGTAACTGACCGCGATGATTACCAGCTGCCCAACTCCTCCGATTTCAGCACCGGCACATGGAATCTGGAGCGCCGCAATGCCATGGGCATTAACCTCTATGGCCAGTATGTGCCCGGTCCCTGGCGTGACAACGGCTCCACCTTATACGGAACTGACCACCTAATCCCCCGCGCAAAACAGGAACACTACCGCTACCAAGGTAACAATGGTGTCTCCTTCAATTTTGAACTGGCCGAAGACATTATCCTGGAAACTCTGGATAAACTGGAGCAACGCCCAGTGGTTTTCAATACCGGCAAACTCACCACACTGGCCCGGGTACTTGGAAAAGCGAACGAAGAGCAGCTGGCAAAAATTGATCGTGTGATTATGATGGGTGGAGGCTTTGAGAATTATGAGCCGTTTACCGAGAATCACCAAGCAGCCTGCTTTGGCGATAAATCTAGAAATCTGGGCGGCAATATTTTCTCCCACCCAAGTTTTGGCTGTGACAGCGACTTCAGCACCCACCAGGAATTCAATATTCTACTCGACCCACTGAGTGCGCAGTGGGCCTTTAACGCCCTGAGTGAAAATGATATTGAAACCTATTTGGTACCCACCAACTCTACCGACATGGCCAAGGTACAGGGCAGCACCATCGAAGCCCTGGCTAAACGTCGCGCAACCCCTGAGGCCTGCTATACCTCTAAACTCCTCAGCTCTATCCGTGAATTTGAAGGTGGGGATTTCCAGGGTAATGGTGACTTCGCTATGGATGCAGTAATTCGCCTGTGGGATATTATCGCCGCACTGGTACTGTTGGAGCCTGAAACTCTAGAAATGGATCTGGTGACCGGATTTATTGAAGTCGACCAGTTAAATACCGGTCTGGCTGACAGTATGACTCCTTACGACCCCATTTCCTTCGACCCCACCGTGGGTAAAACCACTTTTGCCGAAAACGGCGAGGGCCTAGAAGTGAATGTCGTAATGGGTATCAACCACGATGCCGCACGCACTACAATGATTGAGCGCCTGCGCGATCGTTTTAATTCTGCCCGTAAGGGATCTAGATGTAGACTGTAATTTACTAAATTGAAATTAGCCCCCCGTACTCTATTGACAGAGTGTTATGAGGGATATTGGGGGGCATTCGAAGATCCTTAATAAGGTAATTTTGAGAAATTAGTCAACCCTAAAGTACTAGTAATAATATTCTAAACCTACCTCTAAATAATCATCTTTTTGGAAACTACTCAATGGATCCTCTTTACCATAACTATTAAAAATCCATCCATTCACCCTCCACAGCCAAGAATTTGTAATCCTGCTCGATGCTTCAAGCTTTATAGCTCTGGAATTAAAATAATCAAGATCCTGGGTTACCCCCAGCAATATCTCAGTCCCTGCGATATCATTAACTGTAAGTCTAGTTCCTATAAAAATATCTTGCTGCCATGCTGTCGTAGCACTCTGTCCACGGGAATCATACAAAACTTCCGTTAGAATACCTAAATCCATATTTGTATCAGTGATCCCTACAAGGCTGTATTCAAAACCTGCGGTTATTGCAAAGTACTCTTTTTCACCAGTATCACGCCATAGAGCTTCGGAAACCCAAGAAAAATCTCCTTTTAGCCACTGGGCATCAATTCCAACTTGTCTAATCTGCCGGTAAAAAGGTAAAAATTGCTGCTGGTTATAGATAAAATCAGGATCTCTACCAGTGCCCTGGAAATAGCTTACCCCCAGATCAACCGAATTCATACTAGTAGAGTATCTAACTGCAAAATCCAAATGCCTATTCCCTTTCGAGGACTTATACTGAGCAGACGAATTTTCAACGCCTAAACTAAGTCTCCCATCCTCACCTGGAAATGTACGTTCTCGAAAATAAGGGAGTAGAAAACCCTCAACACTTCCCCATTCCTTAATCCATGAAACATGAAGCATTGGCTGACCGAGTTTATCCTCATTATCTAATGATTCGATACTGTCAGTTTGATTAATTATATCCACTAGATGCTGAGACTCAGTTACACCCCAAAATACCTTACCTATTCCAAGATCAACCTCAAGATCTACCTCTTTAAAGTGATATCGCACCATAAATTCACGGATATCCCAGTGAGACCGTTCATCATCTAAAGCATCTAACCGTAAAAAAGGTACTACAGTGATGCTAGCACTGTCTTTCAAAAAAGATTGATAGAGTTCTGGTTCAACAAAAACAGAAGGCTGAAAGGTCTTCTGACCAACCTCGCCTCTAGCAAGGAATTGGCGATACTCAACTGCAGCAATCCCTCGTAATTCGACACAACTAGCACTAGAGGCGGAAGCAAGTAGAAATATAAAAAAAAGACAATTAAAGATGTGTAGCTTCATTGTAAAAAAATCAACGTATTCTTTTAAGCGTCGCTACATTAAAATCATCTTCACCCAACCCTACTTTAAATTTAAGATCATGAATGGTGAGCACAGTACTTTTGCCCGTCTGATGGTTTATCATTGTCAAAACATGTGCCCGCCAATATTGCTCCAAATATTGGCGATAGTCCTCCAAATGTAATGTTTTTAATAACTCCCCCTTTCGATCGTAAAATTCCGTTCTAATTGGTTGATAGTGATCTTTATCAATCCAGACTACCTGTCTTGTATAGCCAGAATACTCATCAGTAGGTATTTGTTCCACAACAAGGGTTTCCCTCCCCTTTATTAGCTCCTCTCTTAGATAGCTGAACTTATATTTCTGCAATTCAAAGGAAGTCATGTCTTCATAGGCAAATTCACTACTCATAAAAGGCCCTGATTTATTTCGTGAGGCTATTCGCTTAACTCTCTTTAACCGAGGTAGATAAAGCCACTGATCATCTGGACTATTAATGTGAGAATAGGATAAAAAAGCAGTTCCTTTTACATCACGAGGCTCATCAAATACAGTTAATCCTCTATCTCCATCACCTTCAATTTCCAGAGTTCTAACCCTAAGTTCTCTTGAGCTAGTTTCACCCAATGCATTTTTCAACAACATACTGACAGTTGCAATTGAGTCTCTCCAGCCTTCATCTCTTACCTTTCTCTCTTTGGCAATTTCCAGCCCCATTTCGGTATTCGCCATCGCGAGGGAAGCCAAAAGAAGTAACAGGCAAGTTAAAATTCCATTCTTTATCATGATTTTTCCTATTGATATTTTTAATTGGCAGCAGACAAAAGCTCATTGTTGGCCTTGGCTTGCACAATATCCGTTCTTCTATCAAAAATTAAAAGCACAGCTGGCAGAAGTAAGAAATCGACAACTAGGGCAATTGTAATCACTAAAGCACTTAAAAGACCTAAATCTGAATTCAACCGAAAACTAGATAATGCAAGAACAAGAAATCCAGCAACCAGTACGAGAGAAGTTACCCAGAGAGCACGCCCCACGGTATTAAAAGAGTAGGATATTGCTTCTTCCACAGAGTTTCCCCGCCGACGAGAATATTGATATTTACTCAAAAAATGAACAGCATCATCCACCACAATACCCAATGTAAGTGACACGACAACAGACAAACCTAGATTCACCTCTCCTGAAATAAACGCCCATAAACCAAACCCCAATAAAACTGGAACCAATGTAGGTAACAAGCTGATTATTCCAATCCTCAAAGACTTTAATGCAATAACTAAGAGTGTAGAAATTAACACTAAAATAATTGGTAATGATTTAAGCATGCTGTGCATGTTTGTCTCTCCAATATGTGCGAACATAAGAGAGGGACTAGATGCAACTATTTCATATTGTGGAGCATTACTACTGAACCAGTCATATATTTTGTTTTCAAAATCAACAAGCTCACCGCTACCTAAATTTTTAGTTGTCAATTGCAGTTTAACCGCTGATTTATCAATATCGACTTCATTATTAATATCTAATCCATAGGGCAAGGAAAGTTCATACAATAGAAGATATTGTGCAGCCAACTCTCTATCATTGGGTAACTTGTAGTATTCTTCCTTGTCACCATGTAGGTTTTTATTTAACCTTTTATAGGTATCCACTAGACTAGCAACATGATCTATTTGTGGCTGCATACGAAGCCAATTTGTAAAATCATCTAGCATAGAAATAAAATCAGGATCAACTACACCCTGCGATTTACCAGACTTGACAGCAATACTAATATTAGTCATGCCGCTAATATGGTTCTCCATAAAATCGGCAGCAATTCTAAATTTATGACTGGAATCAAAGTACTCTATCGGCTCATCATTTATTCGATTCTGCATCACCATATAGCCAGCAATCAAAACCACAATAGTGGAGACACAAAAGATACTTCGATGGTAACGAATTATCAGATTTGGCAGCAATTGAAATAATTTAGAATAAACACCTCCTCTTTCCTTATATACTTTTACTGGTATCAATAATAACAGCACTGGCAAAAGGAAAATCGAAAAAACAAAAGCCAACATAACTCCCAAAGCAGATAAACTACCCATATGCCGTAAGACAGGCGAATCAGAAACATTCATTATTAGGAATCCGATAGCCGTCGTCACAGAAGTAATTAAAATAGCCATAAAGTTCAGTTTAAAACTATGAACAACAGCTTCTCGATTCCCCAATCCCTGCCTTTTGCCTTCATTGACAGAGGTAATCAAGTGTACACAATCTGCCACTGCCAAAGTCATTATCATTGTGGGAACATTAACTGTGGCAATGCTCAAATACATTCCTGCCCAACCATAAATCCCCATAGTTGCCACTACACTTGTAACAACAATAACCAAGGTTAAAATTACATAGGTGATCGACCTTAGCGTCATAATTAATAATAAACTAATTACCGCAAACATTACTGGCACTAAAGTGAGAATGTCTTTTTGAGCAGCCTTGGTAAAGGAAGAGTTCATAGCAACGATGCCAGCCTGATGAAATGAAACATCAGGGTATGACTCTTGATAGGAAGCAAGCATCCTATCTGAATGGTCCGTGATTTCAGCTACTCGAGCGGTCTTATCGCCTGACGGCAATTGAAAAGTGATATTAATAACTGCGGAATCACCTGTTTTTGAAACCAAGGCCCCCTTAAGCCTTGGGGCATTCTCAGCAACAAACTTAACTTTATTAATATATTCTGTATTTAACGGATAATTCTTGAATACGAGATTTTCAACTAAAAGATCATCTTCTTGAGCCTCAGTATGCTGATAGTTGGCAATTGAATCCACTCTACTGGAATAAGGAATATTCCAAGCATCTTCTGTGAGGAGCATTATCAATTCGAGATATCTTTCAGTATAAATATCGCCAGTTTCTGGCGCTATAATTATCGCCAAACTGTCAGTCTTGTTAAAGGTACCTTCAATCTCATTGAACGCCTGAAGCTCTTTATTCGAATCGTCAAAAAAAATTGCATAATCACCACGAAAAAAAAGGTTTTTAGCACCAACTGTACAGGCAACAAAAAAAAGCAAAAAAATAGACAATACCAATTTTGGACGCGATAGAATCCCTCTAAATAGTTGCTCCATTATATATGGTCTCCCAAGAGAATATTTTTCTAACAAAAATTAGTAACCATTACTAAGCAATTCCACTCACCAGCTCGATATCACCAAACGGAGTCTTCAAGACTTGAGTAAAGATATCTTTAAAGCAAGCTTCAGCAAGAGCTTTTTCTACTGAACCAGCAGATAAAGAGAGTGGACCCAACTTTAGTTCTGCGTGAATACGACCAACAATGTGAAACTCAGGAGATGTTCTTTCGCTGTTCAGCTTTTCATGAAAGCTAAGGAACATTCCACCAGGATTAAGAGATTGACGTATTTTCTCTAAGGTATGAGTAAGATCATCGGCGTAATATAAGACCATCGAAGCAAAAACTAAATCATATCCGCTCCCTAGAGAAGCTGTGTTCATATCACCTTCTAAAACATTTATCTGTGCTTTTTGAAAAACTTGTTTTTTAATTAGAGAGGCAATACCAGGCAAATCAAAAATTGTTACTTTAAGATCTTGCTTAACCGAAAGTAGATCTATAGCCAACTGCTCTGAACCTGCTCCGAGATCCAATATATGATTAACATCAGACCAGTTAGGCTGTGACATTAGAACATCTAAAACTATTGGATTTCTAACTGATAAATGAAATAACCTAAGGCCTTCTATCATATCGTTCCAAAATTCTGGATCTTTCATAGTAGGGCCATTTTTCTTCTGATGCTTACTGCTCAGGAGGTCAATAATCTCAGATTCACTTACATGCTTTATCTGACTGAGATGTTGCAATAACCCACACAAAGAAGAATCTGAACCAGAAGTCAATAAAGAACGATAGGAGCTACTTATTTGATACTTTCCTTTAAACTTATTAATCAACCCTATTGAAACCATTGAGTTAAGGAAAAGTTCAGCCCGGCTCTCTAGAAAATCAAAGTGAAGAGCAACGTCCTTAACTGTACGTGCATCCTGCAGATAATCAAATATTTTAAGTTTTATCCCTGCTGATAGAATCTCCCACCGTAAAGGAGCCACTAGAGTATCAAATAAAAAAAATTGAGCATCATCCCCAAAGGAGGATTTATTAAACAACATTGATAATTCCAATATTTTCTGACAATAGATATCTAATCACAAACTTTATAATCAAAGATTACCCAATAAGACAGATGACCTGAAAACCCAGCGGTTAACAATTGAGATTTCTAAACATAGTCAGATTAAATTATTTATAAAATTTAAAAGCTAATAACTAAAGCTTTAAGCCATTTATTGACAAATTGGTAACAGGGTTAAGTAGAAAACGCAATAAATAGCTATAGATACCAAACAGATCTAAATCTCATTCCAGAGTTCCTATTTGCTCCAAAGTAACCTGTAGACAAAATTAGCTTCAGGATTCACATCGCTCCTTGATACTTACTTTAAGAGAACACAATAGGCTGCTCTGCAATCGTTTCCTATCATTACAGGAGCGAAGGAATATCAATTGCTGAACGCCGTTAACCCTTTCGACTGTTCGTGATATGACAAAATCTTGAGCCTAATTTTATATCGAACCTCAATAAAAAACGGTTTGATAATCAAATTCGATAGATAAAAGATATAACAAGGACTACGTAATGACACTGCCCCCGCTTGTCAGCCCCGTTCACGAACTCAGTAAACAAGAAATGGAGAGGTATAGCCGTCACCTACTGTTGCCAGATATTGGAATCGATGGGCAGAAACGGTTAAAAAACAGTAAAGTTTTGATTATTGGTGCAGGCGGACTCGGATCACCGGCATTACTGTATCTGGCTGCAGCGGGAGTAGGAACACTCGGTATCGTAGATTTTGATACGGTAGATGCCTCTAATCTTCAGCGTCAAGTTATCCACGGCCAATCCAATATAGGTGAAAATAAACTAGATAGCGCAAAAGCAACAGTTCAAGAGGTCAACCCTTTCGTTCATGTTGAACTGCATGAAACACGTCTAGATAGGACAAATGCTCTAGAAATAATTTCAGATTATGATCTTATTTTAGATGGAACAGATAATTTTGCTACTCGTTACCTAGTCAATGATGCTTGCGTAATGGCCAAAAAACCTTATGTATGGGGTTCAATATTCAGGTTTGAAGGCCAAGCCTCTGTTTTTTGGGAAAATGCTCCTGGCGATATAGGAATCAACTACCGTGATCTATATCCAGAGCCGCCCCCCCCTGAGCATGCACCTTCCTGTTCGGAGGGAGGGGTGTTAGGAGTCCTATGCGCAGCAATAGGCTCAATTATGGCGACTGAAGCCATAAAACTACTCACCGGTATTGGGAGTCCTCTTATTGGGAAATTGATGGTCTATGATGCACTGGATATGACCTTCCGTAAATTACCCATTTATCGTAATCCCGATAGACAACCAATTACAGAACTCTGTGACTATGAATTTTTTTGCGGACTAACTAAGCCTTCGCAAGCACAAGAAGAAATTCCCACTTTAACACCCACTGAATTGCATAAAATTCGGCAGACAGGAAAATCGCATCTGCTGATTGATGTAAGGGAGTCCGGAGAGCGAGACATCTGCTGTATTGAAGGTGCTATTCATATTCCTAAAGCTGACATTCTAGCCGGGCGTGGATTAGAGTCGGTAGATAAAAACACCTTCATAGTTTTACACTGCAAAGTTGGTGGAAGATCCAGACAAGCTCTGGCCGCTTTAGAAAATCAGGGGTTCACTAATCTTTACAATCTCCATGGAGGCATTCTTGCCTGGATTAAAGATATTGAACCTGAACTTCCAGCTTATTAACACTAAAGCACAGACTGGAAATTTACTATGCTGAAGATTTTAGATGTACATATAGAATCTATTATGAATCAAGCACTTGCTGAGCACCCTATAGAGGCTTGCGGCATTATTCTTGGTAAAAAAGATAATCAAGTACCCCATAGAATAGTGCCAATGCAAAATGCAGCACGCTCTGAAAATTTTTTTGCATTTGACCCTAAAGAACAGTTTAAGGTCTGGCAAGAAATGGAAGAAAAAAATGAAGTGCCAATGGTGTTCTATCACTCACATACAAACTCCCGAGCCTTTCCAAGTAAAGAAGATATTCAACATGCTTGGTATCCTGATGCCAGTTATGTTTTGGTTTCAACAACTGGGGGTAAACCAGGTGAAGTGCGTAGCTATCGCATAGTAGACAAAAAGGCCATCGAAGAAACAATTAACGTAGTATCGCAATAAAACAAATAGGCAGATAAAAGCATGTCAGTGAAAGTAAAGATTCCCACTATTTTACGAACTCTAACTAACAATCAAAAAGAAGTAACCTCTGAAGGACAAACAGTCAAAGAGTTAATAGAATCTCTAGAATCGCAATATCCAGGGATCAGAGACCGCTTATTAAAAGAAGGGGAAGTTCACAAATTTATGAACATTTATGTAAATGAAGATGATATCCGCTTCAAAAACCAATTAGCTACAGACATAAAGTCAAGCGATGTCATTACTATACTTCCAGCTGTCGCAGGTGGCTAATTAAAAGCAAATAAAAAACTGTAAAAAACCTTAACATCTGAAAAAGGTGGTCGGCATTATCGATTCACCTTTTTACATTATATAGTGATACCTAATCTAACCGGTAGAGAAATAACCAGAGTTAACTTGTTGCTCTTAAATGACGACCTAAATTAATTTACTTAACTGTGTTACTGGCAACAGATTTTGGTGGTATATAAATTATGGAAATGGATAAATTTCTTAGCGATTGTACAATTATTGGTAACTTTAAAGAAGTTCCGGTTCACCTACAGTCAACAATAAATACTTTTCAGTATCAGTGCCATGCGTTAGGAATTCAAGTAGAAAATGATTTAAGTTTAAATAGTGATGTAAATTTTCCATTCAAATTTATATCTTCAGATAGACGAACTCAGGAAAACCTTTTCTCTTTTTGGTCAGATGATCCCCTACGGCAAGGCTCAGAGTCTGTGATTCAAGCCGCAACTGGCTTGATGTCGGTTCATGGACGTTCCATTGGTGGAATAGATGCCTTGAATGCACCCTATCTATCTAGCGCATCAGCTGTTTTAACTCTTTTAGGCTGTATAGCCACCGCTATAGGCCATAGACGCGGATTAAATTCGAGAGGATTTCAAACCTCCATGGTATCTGCAGGGTTATTGTGTGTTGGGCAATACCTTGCTGGTGCAACTGTAAATGAATATGCGGAGAATATTCCTCCCGGAGTACACGATCATTCTCAACGACCACCTTTCTGCTCAGCAGATGGTGTGCTTTTTGAATTAGAAACTCTTTCTCCAGAACCTTGGCGTCGATTCTGGAGTGCTCTTGGGATCAGCCAGGAGGATATGAGCAAAGGTTGGCAGTCATTTCTGCAGCGGTATGCGAAAGCAACATCATATCTGCCAAGAACCCTCATATCAAAAATTTCTTCTTGTAAATTTAAAGATATTGAATTGTTAGCAAGTGAATCGGGGGTCGCAGTATGTCGTCAGAGAACACTTTTAGAAAGGTCCACTGATAGAGATATATCTATTTTATTGGAACGAGGCCCATGGCAACTTAGACCTGAAGTTATTAATAATGATATATACAAAGATTCTTCAAAAAATATTTTAAATCAAGATACTTCAAATAACTTTATTACTGACCAAAGTAAACCTTTGAGTGGACTTACTGTTATCGAATCCTGCCGACGGATTCAAGGGCCTATAGCTGGCCATTTACTAGCCTTATTGGGAGCTAGGGTAGTACGAATTGAGCCACCTGGTGGTGACCCATTACGAGGAATGCCTCCTCTTGCTGGAGATTGTTCAGCGCGATTTGACGCACTAAACCATCTTAAAGAGGTTCGGGAAATCGATATTAAAACACCTGCGGGTCGCGCTGAAGTTCTTTCATTAGTATCTACTGCGGATGTCTTTATTCATAACTGGGCTCCAGGAAAAGCCAAGCAACTACAACTCGACCACGAACATTTGAAAAAGGTAAATCCTGATATTGTTTATAACTATGCCGGTGGATGGGGAATTCTAGATAACGATGTGCACTATCCTGGTACTGATTTCACCGTACAGGCTTATTCTGGACTAGCTAGTGAGCTTTCACATAATAATAAGAATAATGGAGGTACCCTATATACAGCCCTCGATGTTCTTGGTGGGATAATTTCAGCTCAAGGAACCACCTTAGGTCTATTCCGTAAATTTTTTAATAACCAGGGATGTCGTGTAGATACCTCATTACTAGGAAGCGCGACACTTTTAACCCAACCAATTATTAAATCTATTAGGGAAAAACATCAAAAGCCTGAATTTCAGAAAGGAAGGCTATTCAAGACCTTAGATGGATATATCATCCTAGAGTTCTCCTCATCTAATGAACTAATTCCTTTGCTAGATGAAATAAATTTGACGGTCAGAGATTTAGAGCAATCGAACATAGATGAAAAATTAGAGAAAATTCTTGAAGACAAAAATGCTCAAGAGTGGTTATTTATTTTCGAGAAACATAACATCCCATGTAGTCAAGTAATAGAGTCACTCGAAGAGCTACCCAAGCAGCCTCGCTTTAAAGAAAACTTTCAAACCTCAAATTATTCTCGTGTAACCACGCCATGGAGATTCAAATGAACAATACAGGTGTGATTGATATAGTGCCCATTTCGGTGCGACAGGATTGGACTTCTAAAGGATATTATCCCGAGCAAACTGTTTATGAAAAATTTTGCGAAAACGCTATAAAACAACCAAATAAACCCGCAGTACTTGAGAAAGATACAATAACAACTTACAGCCAATTATCTGAATCCGCAGCCCGGCTTGCTAATAGTTTTTTAAAATTGGGGATTGTCAGTGGGGACGTTGTTGTTTATCAGCTGGTCAACTCCTGGCGATCATGTGCTATTGATCTTGCATGTGCTGCAATCGGTGCTGTTGTCTGCCCGATTCCACTTGGGCGAGGCAGCCTTGATATTAAATCTGTTATCAAGCGTACTAATGCCAGAGCATTGATTACTGAAAGATCTTATGCAGATATTGATTACTGTGAAATAATTCAATCGATTCGTCCAAATGCATTATCATTGAGAACATTTATCGTCCAAGGTGATAAACCAGCATCCAGTGAAACTAACTGGAATGATCTTGATGAATTATTTATAAATGATCCGCTTAAAACACCGATCAAAGTATGCCCTAATAGCCCCGTAAGGTTTCTTATTTCTTCAGGTACTGAATCAGAACCCAAATTAGTTGCTTATTCACACAATGCTATATTGGGTGGAAGAGGACGGTTTTTAGAAAGAATTACTAAGCCCAATAGAGACTTTCGTGCATTATACCTTATGCCTTTGGGTACTGCATTTGGCTCTAGTGCGACATTTGGCGTGCTTTCCTGGATGGGAGGTTCATTAGTACTTCTTCCAAAGTTTGATATAACTACTGCTATAGAGGCTATACAGCAACATAAACCAAGTCATATTTTTGGTGTTCCCACCATGTTTCAGCGTATGGCGGCGGCTGCAGAACTACAAAAAACTGACTTATCGTGTCTTACGGCCATTGTCAGTGGTGGCGCCATTATTGATCAAGCGACAATTTATCGCTGTGTTAGTGCTTTTGACTGTAGAATTATTAGCCTTTATGGATCAGCCGATGGTATTAATTGTCATAATACATTGGAAGATTCTTTAGATTCTATTTGTAGATCCGTTGGACGTCCAAATCCTAGTATTTGTGAAATTCGAATTGTAGATGATCAAAAGCAACCTTTGGCTCAAGGGGAGATCGGAGAAATAGCTGGGCGAGGGCCAATGACGCCGATGCAATATGTAAATGCCCCAGATCTAGACCAACGTTACAGGGATCATGAAGGCTGGGTTTATACTGGTGATCTGGGTTGTATTGATGATAATGGATATCTTATTCTTCTCGGGAGAAAAAAAGATATCATTATTCGGGGCGGAATGAATATTAGCCCTGTTCAAATTGAAAAAATTGCAACCTCTCATCCTGAGATTATAAGTGCAGCTTGTATTCCTGTACCAGACGAAGATCTTGGCCAAAGAGTTTGTATCTGTATCACTCTACGCGAAGGTTCAGATCTTCTCTCACTTAATGAAATTAATGATTACCTTAGGGATCAAGGCCTGGAAGTAAATAAACTACCAGAGTATCTGCAATTTTACCGGCAACTACCGATGACCCCTGCCGGAAAAATTAATAAAAAAATGCTTGTGGAAAATATCTCTTCATTGGGAAAGAGCAGAGAACAATCAAGGAATAGTGAATACGATACTGTAACATAATTTTGCTACCATTTTGGATACCCCATCTCCCTAAAAAGGATTAAATCGATCATGAGTGCCCCTCCAACTCATATAGATCCGTTCGATAAAATAAAAATTGGACTGGTTCTTTTACTTGCAATGGCATTACCAATGTTCATTCTTTATGCAACTGGTGTGCTGAGCCCATATTTAACTAAAGCACTACAAGTACAAGAGAGTGACCTGAGCTATATTGTGATGGTTTCTTTTGGGTTAGCATCAATTTTATCCCTATTTGCGGGAAATGCTGTCGACTATTTTGGTCTTAGGGCATCATATGTTCTTCACTTCATAACAATTGCAATATCTTTTTTTATAATTAGTATCTCGGATAGCTTATGGACAATCATTGGCGCAATTTCTATAGTTGGTCTTTCTCAAGCCTTAGCCAATCCCTTAACTAATAAGTTAATTGCACTAAGAATCCCAGACTCTAGCAAGGCCATGATGGTCGGTATGAAGCAATCTGGAGTGCAGTTATCAGCATTACTTGCCGGTTTCACTCTGCCTTTTATAGCAAATAATTGGGGTTGGAGAGTATCCTTCTTGGCTGTAGTACCTATAGCAATAGTAATGGCAATACTAAGTTGGAAAGTATCTCCAAATAAGCCTCTAGTAAGGAAATCCTCTCAACAATACATTCCAAATAGAAAGCTTGCGCTATTAATGTTAACCCAAGGAGGAATTGGAGCAGTTCTTTCTGCATACATCACTTATATACCAAGCTTTGCAATCAGTTTATCCCTAAGCCCAGAGCAAGCAGGGCTTCTCATTACATTGTTTGGTATTACAGGAATGTCCTCTCGAATTATAATGACACCTATAGCCTCATCATTTGATAATCAAGCAATGTTTATCGTAGGGATGATTGGATTCGCTATTCTAGCCATATTTATCACAATGAAATCAAATATTGAGGCCTCTTGGCCAATTTATATTGGAGTCATTGGAATTGGATTAAGTATTGTGGCAACTAATGCAATAGCTATGGGGATGGTTGTAAAGGATTCAAGATTTGGCCCTATTGCCTATGCATCTGGAATGATATCTGCTGCTTTTTTTGCTGGTATAGCCGTCGGATCATCTATTTTTGGAATGATCATTTCATTCTTTGAATCTTTTACAAGTGGATGGATATTTACTATTTTAATCCTGTTGATAAGTGGGGGTTCTTGCCTGATTCTTGCAAACCAACATTCTCTCACTCAACAAGAAGCTGTTTAAAATGAATAATTCATTGTTGGTAGAGAATAAAGAGTCATCTTTTTCAGACTCTTCTACAAGTGTAAATTACACTGCCATATATGCCATAACCAATACTTTAGAGAGAATTTCTTATTCTTGTGATGATAATTTCCCAATATTTACATCCCCCCAGGATAATCAGTGGAAATTTTCTTCAGGAGGTTCTTGGATGGGCGGATTTTGGTGTGGCAGCTGGTGGTTAAAGGCAAAAGTCAGTGGAAAGGATATTGATAGAAATTACGCGTCTTCTATTTTAGAACGTCTCACACCAAAACTATATTCAGACACAATATTCCGCAGCATGATTTATTGGTATGCATTAGCGCCTGGCATTCGTTTATTTAACGATACTAAGTCTATTTTATTTGCGGAAAAAGCAGCAAAAACCATCTTTCAAAGTTTCAATTCGAAGTGGGATTGCTATCCTATGGGAACCGCTTTGGGGGCAGGAGAAAAAGGAAAAAACACACTAAATATTGATGGCCTTGCTGCTCTTATCCAACTGTTACAGTATGGTGACTCTGAAACCCGTTCTACTGCAAAATCACACACCGATTCAATTATTAAGTTTATGCTCGACCCAAGTGGTAATTTTTCTGCAAATGCTACACTTGGAAGCAATAAAATAAAAATAAGCAATTCTTCCAAGGGTTGGGCTCGAGGCCATAGTTGGGGACTTTTGGGCTTGGCTACTGCTTCCCGTCTTTGGGGCGGAGATTATCATACATTGGCTGAATCATTGTGCGTTGAATGGCTTAATGAATATTCTGATAAATTCCCTAAGAACATTAAAAATGGAAATCGAAATCACCTGGACCCCTCTGCATCACTGATCGCGGCATTATCCATGTATAAACTTTCCGCATGTCCAAACAATATGATTGATTGGCGAGCAGAAGCCAACTCTATTATTAGAAATATAATTGAGTCTGACTACTTCAATATAAACGACCAGTCCCATGAGGCATATTTTAACGGTTGCTTTTTTCGTATTAACTCTAGCGAAGAAAGTTTAGGTGAAACAATATGGGGATATTTTTTTCTTCTGCAGGCTCTGCTTATATCAGAAAAAATTATTGACCCAAACGATATTTAACAAAATGAATTAGAGGCTCAACTTTAGAGATGAATCACAACATAGGGATATGCATTATTTCTGAGAATCCTGCTCTTATTGAAGAGCTGGATTATATTTTTTCTCTTATCCATGTCATTCAAAATCCTGAGGATGATTGCTCATTTACGATAGAGCCATTTTCTCTACCGCCGAAAAATAATAGAGACATATTGAATGCCACTATAAAACAAGCTCAACACTATCTAACGAATGCTGGCAAACGTCATGAATTCTCATTTACTCCATATATATTTAGAGATTTAAATGAAGCAATTAAGGTGTTGCCTGGAGAAAATACTGTTTTTGACATATTTATTGTTGACACTGAATATTTACCTGAATACTCCAAAGAGGCCAACATTAGCTTACCCGAAAGCCCTTTTGATTTATTAATATCATCTTGTAAAGTACGTACACTTACTCCATTTTCTAAAGTTATGTACGTGCCAGAAGAGAGTCTAAATAGTATTTTATCATATGTTGATGGCAGTACTCAGATTCAAGTTCTACAAGACGATCCGGATTTAGTTAGGGCGAAATTGCTAAAACTAATGATTGATCACATGGAGCACGGTTATCTCAATAAGTTATTATCAAGAACTGCAGCAACCACTAAATCACCAATTGGACTCGCCCAGGCAATATTTAGTCACATGCAAGAATTCTGGCCGAAGCAATGGGATTTCCACTATTATACGGGCTCTATGGTAGCCAACTTAATTCGCTCAATACAGGCATTATGTACGGGTGTCCAGGATGATTCATCGCCCAGATGTTTAACTGGTAATAATGAGCATTGTTTAGCTGCTGGCGCATTAGCAGGATGGCAACTATTCGAGCGTTCATACGTTATTACAGTCACTTCTGGTATGATTGATGAATTTCGTGGTACTTTATCCAACCTTCAAAGAGCAAAAGCCCCAGGTTTAATTATATGTGCTGATAGTCCAGCTGATTCTTGGTTTGCTTTTCAGGGAACAATTGACGTTGATACTGATGGGCGTGAGGTCATAGCTGCCAGAAGGATACCCCACGTATACCTACATGATCGGGAAACCTTATCAGAACAGCTGAATAAGGCTTTTCAAGTCATGCATGAAAATCCTGGTCCCGTTTTCATTTTTGCCACTCCAAATATACTCGAGTCTAGGGAGAATACATTTAGCCCATCTGAATTCATATCAAAAGTATCCGAACCTGATGATATACATCAGAATGATCTCGATACTGTTATGAACCTAATTAACAATTCTGATATCAGATTACTCTGGAACTGTGGTCCGCTTTCTAAGTATGAGCTTGAGTTGGTAACCCAGATTGCGCAAGATGCAGGTATAGCTCTAACCGATTCATTAACTCATCCAGGTACGGTTCAAGCTTATAGAAATGGAAAACTAAATAAAAACTATCTTGGAACCTTCGGCGTCTATGCTTTCAGTCGACGGGTTTATCACTACCTACATGACAATGGAAAACTACGAGGGCCGGATACTCTTAGTCAATTTTTTTTAAAACATAAAATTGATCAGGCTGCGACCCCATTTTCAGAGGGTAAACTGAAGCGTAATATCCATATCGTCCAAGTTAATAAAAATAAACGTCATCTCTCTCCTTACAGCAATATTGCCCTTAATATGCCTCTTGTAAAACTCTTGGAGTATATAAAGGCGCACTTAGACGTACAGGATCACATCAAAGCAAATCGCTTAGCATACTTGACAGAGGCTACAAATCTTGACGAATGTGTACCCGGGGATTATATGGCCAGCCTTCCAATGTCAGCCAATTATTTCATGTTGAAATTAGGTCAACAGGTTAGGAGATTAATTGAGAACAATGCATTTGAATTCATTGGTGTTTATGATGTAGGGCGCTGTGGGTTATCTGCAATACGTAATATACCAAGGACCTGTCGTAGTTTTTCTGGCTGGTACGGAAGAGCACTAATGGGAGATGCGCTTTCTGCCCTACCCTACATTGCTAGAACTTCTGATAAAAATGTATTGGCATTTATTGGCGATGGTGCACGAGCACTGGTCCCCAATATTGAGAGTCAACTTGTCCATGCTTTATCTCAAAACCCAAATGGGACAAAAATTAATATTACACTTTTGTATCTATGCAATGGTGTTTTATCAATGATTCAAACATATTTGGACAAAAGAACACCATCCGGCTGTGGTCGACAGGTAGTGGTGCCTTTACCACTTCAGGAGAACCATACCGAGCATAAGAGAGAGCCTGTTACTTCCCGCAATATCACTGTTAATCGAACAAGGGTTAGTAGCTATCAGGAGCAGCAAATAGGAGATCTTTTGAATCAAAAGGGAAGAATAAATATTGCTGAGGTGCTTCTATCCCACAATTCTGATGGAGATGGTCTAAGCCTAATCTCTGAAGCCTCCTGGAATCGAATTACAGCTTGAATTTGGACTTAAAAGAATGAAATTTGGATTTATCGCTCACCCAACATCAGTTGCCCTGAAGCGTCATGTTAAACTTATTGATTTGGTCAACCGAAATATTGATGAGCAAAGTAATGGTTATCATGAGGACTACTGGAAAAAGCAAAACCTTGTGCCATTTACTACTTTTGATTCCGTTATCAGTAAGGCAGGGTCACAATGTAGTGGAATTATCCACTATATGCCTCTAACCGCAGAGGAAATGCTTTCGGAACATCGAAATGTAACAAAACGTGTTATTGAGGGAATCAATGACTTACAAAGCCGAGGAGCAGAACTAGTTGGGTTAGGTGGATTCACTGGCATCGTTGGAAATCGGGGCCTGCAGACAGCAGAGAAATGCTCAATTCCAATCACCACAGGTAACTCTCTAACAGCTTATGCTGCTCAAAGAAACATTCTACAAGCTATGGAGCGGCTCGAACTATCACCTCAAGGTATAGAAGTTGCCATTATAGGCTATCCAGGCTCTATTTCTCTCGCTATTGCTCAACTACTTATCGATAAAGGTTGTCACCTAACATTAGTGCATCGAGGTAAGAGCGATCCTGATAAATATCTGAACTACCTGCCTAGCCAGATGCATTCATCTGTAACGCTCACTAATAATATTGAAGATTGTTACGGTAGAATTAAATTCTATATTGCCGCAACTTCTACAGGCAGTGTAATAGATCCAGCCAGACTTCTTTCTGGCTCAATAGTGGTTGACGCAGCCTTACCTAAGGATGTAATGCCCACACTACAGCCGAGAGAAGATATTCTGATTATAGATGGTGGCCTGATTTCTGCAGGTCCTGAAGTCAGCTTCGGGGAAGCCACTAAAAATTTTGCTCCAAAGAAGTTCATGAATGGTTGCTTAGCAGAAACTATAGTTTTAACTTTAGAGCAATGCAGAGAAGACTATTCATTAGGTAGAATACTGCCGCCAGAGCGTGTATTAAACATTGGTCAATTAGCGGAAAAACATGGTTTTACCACTGTACCAATGGCCACCGACGGAGAGTGGATTACCGATTCCCATTTTTATGGGCTTCTTCGCCATCATCGTGATATTCAGGTCTCTCTTGATACTTCAAAACACCTACAGCGCACTCAAACCATTAGTAGATTTCGACATCACATTAATCCTGTGATGGCAGATTTTTACCAATTTAATCATATTGAACGTGTTTTTCATCACGGAAGTGGATGTCAACTCACTGATATGGATGGAACAATTTACTTAGATTTTGTTGCCGGTTATGGGTGCCTTAATACTGGCCATAATCACCCTAAAGTAACAAAAGCTATCACAGATTATTTATCATCGGAGAATCCTACTTTTGTTCAGTATGTCTCCATGCCATATCATGCTTCTCTACTTGCAGAGAGGCTGGCTGAGCTTGCTCCTGGAGATTTATCAAGAGTCTTCCTCAGTAACTCAGGTACAGAGGCTGTGGAAGCTGCTATTAAAATGGCTCTTGCCGCAACTTCAACGGGTCGTTTGATATATTGTGATAATGGCTATCACGGAAAAACCCTTGGGGCATTATCTATCACTGGCCGCACTAAACACAGATCAGAATTCGAACCTCTATTACCTGAATGCCATGAAATACCTTTCGGTTCCTTGACCGCATTAGAGGAGGAATTACAGAAAGGTGACGTGAGGGCATTTATCCTTGAGCCTATACAGGGTGAAGGCGGTGTTCTATTACCACCTAAAGGATATTTAAAAGAAGTCAGGCGCTTATGTACTAAATATAATATCATAATGATTCTCGATGAAGTGCAAACGGGACTAGGTCGAACCGGTAAACTATTTTGTTGTGAGTGGGAGAATGTGGTACCTGACATTTTAATATTATCCAAGTCACTTTCCGGTGGCACTATTCCAATTGGTGCTACGATATCAAATCCTCGTTTATGGGATAGCGCTTACGGTAGTATGGATCGCTGTATTTTGCATACATCAACTTTTGGAGGCGGAAACCTAGCTGCTGCTACGGCTCTTGCGACTTTAAATGTTATTGTAGAAGAAAATTTAGCGGCTAATGCTATAGCTATGGGAGAAAAACTTAAAAGCTCATTAGAAGAAATTGCCAGTCAATACCCCTTCATTAAGTCTGTAAGGGGAAAGGGACTTATGCTTGCAATTGAATTTTCTCAGTCTTTCAAAGGCAGTATTAATGCTACTGCTCAGGAACTTGCTCATCGCTTACCCTGGAATTCTCGTGAAACTTACAAAATGCTGTCAGATAATGCCAAGCATCATATGCTTGCTGCCATTGATGCAATTGAGTCCAATTTGGAAGATATGTTTTCCCTAAGATTCGTTACAAAGCTTTCTCAAGAACATAATATTTTAACTTTTCTTACTGCCAACAATAGTCGCGTGATGCGCATTCAACCTCCATTGGTTTTGAATTCCCAAGAAGCATTGAGATTTATTTCTGCTTTCGATTCAGTATGCCGAGACATGTCTACTTTTATGGACTAACCATCATACGTGTTAAGCAATTAATTTTTAATGGAAGCCAGCAGCTAAAGGATAAACATGTCATTATTAACAAAACAACAAGAAAAGCTTGTTCAGAGAGCACGTGATTTTGTACAAATAGAACTCCTTCCTCTTGAAAAGGAGGTTGAAAAATCTGGTGGAATAAGTTCAGAATCTTCTAATGAAATCATAAGAAAATCTCGACAAGAAGGTCTTTTTGCGGCCAATATTGATCGCCGATTTGGAGGGGGGGGACTCACCACATTAGATAACGTTCTCTTGCAAGAACAGTTCGGAGCCACCAAGGAAATTCTTGCACGTCGAGCGGCCGGAAATATCTATGAGTGTATTAAGGAAGGTACAGCCGAACAAATTGAGCGTTTTTTAATTCCTAGTATCAGAGGCGATCGGCACTCAGCATTAGCTGTCTCTGAGCCTGAGGCAGGTTCTGATGCGGCATCTATTACTACTAGGGCCGTACGCTGTGATGCCGGCTGGATACTTAATGGAAGGAAATATTTCATTAGTGATGCGGATTTCTGTGACTACTTTATAGTTGCAGCTGTAACTCAACCAGATCTTGGTCCACGTGGAATCTCTTTATTTTTGGTTGATAGGAGTCAACAGGGGTTTTCCTATGGAAAAAGTTTTAATATGCTCGGATTTAAGGGTACAACGCATCGTGAGCTAATTTTCAACAATCTTATTCTGGGAAAAGATGCGCTGCTAGGAGAGGAGAATGACGGCTTTAGAATCCTGGGCGATACATTAGGAAAAGCAAGATTAAGTAAAGTCGGAGCCAGGGCAATTGGAAAGTGCCATCGTCTGTTGTATTTGATGAAGAAACACGCCCAAGATCGTCAACAATTTAGTAAAGCCCTCATTGATTTTGGCCAAATAAAACAAATGATTGTTGATAGTAATATTGAAATTGCAGCTGCAAGAGCACTTCTTTTACAAACTGCTAAGGAAATTGATACTGGCTTAGATTCTCGGGCTGCCATTTCCCAAGTAAAGATACTCGCAACCGAAACTTTGGGGCGTGTTGCGGATAGGGCTGTCCAAGTCTTTGGCGCCTCGGGCTGTCACGATGAAGAGGTGATTGAGAGTTTCTATCGCGATGCTAGACTGTATCGTATTATAGATGGAACATCAGAAATCCATATGAATATCATAGCGAAGGGTCTAAAAAGATCAGTTGGGCCTTGTTTCGTAGCCAGCTAAATTCCCTTGAAAGCCAGAACTACTATTTCAGTCAGTTTCTGGCTACACCAGAGAAATTAGATTGATTGATTTCCTTTTGGAAGGATTAACTTATGATTTTTAACTCTCCAAAAACTAACAGCGACCATTAGCCCACCTAATAATATAGTAAACATAAAAGGTGAGAGAGGGGAAAACTGGTGAAGAAATGCTCCCATCAATGGGCCCAGGGCCAATCCTAAGCCTTTACTGACGCCATTGATTCCAGCTATTTTCCCCTGTGTATTCTCATCACCACTGAGACTTAATAACGCGAGATTTCCGGGAAAAAGTAAACCCATACCACCTCCCAGAATTGCCATACCTAAAAATAACCACAGGTAAGAATCTGCAGAAGCAGATATAACTAAGGCTACAACTTGAATGATACAACCACCTATTAATAACTTCTCAGGGGACCATGAAAGTAATTTCATTAACACACCCTGAGTTATAACCATAACTGTCATACTGGTCATCATTACTGCACCAGTTCTTTTAAGTGCCTCTCCCGAGGAATAACCAAATTCATCTTGTAACCTCAAACCAATAACTTGCTGTAATGTTCCATAAATTAGCAGACCACAAAATGTTATGAACAACATTGGTAGCAGATTCTTATAAGATAATCTAAATTTTGTATTAAACGACGAACTTCCAATTTCCTTTGATTCTTGTAGATTATTGCAGCCTAACCACCACAATATTAATAGACTTAATCCAACGATCGAGAAGCCTATTGCAATGGAATGCTTACCAATAAGCATTGCTATGAAACCACCAACAACAGTACCAACTCCGAATGCAGCACCCATTTTACCCATTCCTCTTGCGCGGTAGTCACGAGAGGTGAGATCAGCAATAAATGCCTGAGCTGCCGGCATAATGCCTCCAACCCCGATTGCCTGGCATAACCTTAAGCAAAGTATAATTAAAAAGACAGACGCCACAGTTATATCAAAAGTTAGCTTTATATATATGGTACTTGCGGTCAATATCAAAAATAAACCCGTGACCAATATACCAATAGATATAATTTTTTTTCTTCCATAAATTTCACTTTTAACCCCCCAAAATGGAGCCGAAATCATCATAGCGAGAGAGGAGACCGTTAATATAAAACCGGTTTGAATATCTGTAAGCCCCAAATTTCTACCAAGTAAAGGAAATGTTATAACAAATAGACTGTGTGCTACTCCATTGGCAACCAGGATAAGAAGTAATAAATTAATGTTTTGTGCTTTCTTAAAAGACTTAACTGATTCCATACTCACAGTACACTTCCTGTAGTTTTTCATTATTCCTAAATTCAATAGGAGTGCAGCTATATCTCTGTTTAAAGGTCTGTGCAAAATGGCTTGCACTGCTAAATCCACATAAGAAAGCAATATCTGTAATGCTTCTTTGCTTATCTTTTAACAGTGATCGTGCTCTCGCCAACCGATAATCTCTTAGCCAACCAAATACTGTCTTGCCAAAAGTCTTTTTGAAGGTTCTATTTAATCGACTATGGCTCATCCCTACTATTCTTGACATTTCCTCCAGCGAAGGGACATTAGCTAAATCAGCCGTCATCAAGTTTATTATCTTGTCCATTTCGGATGATTTTTTTGCGACGGGAGTATCATCAGGTGCAAGTTCAGCGAGAGGTCTCAACCATCGAGCCAATACATCGAGCGTTTTTGCCTCAGCACTCAAACAATCTAAAGCCGTATTAAAAGGGTTTCCCATTAAGTCTGAAATCCAGGATTCATTTGCTTCTTGATAACCCAGCCTCATAAGCCAAGGTGTTCCATTATCGGAAAAAATTCTAGATTTATTAGGAAAGGCAAAACCGACACGTTTTGTTGCATATTTGATTACAACCATTTCATTCTTTTGCTTAGAAGGTGTATATCGAAAAAGCTTACTGCCTCCGGTATTCACCAACCAAACATCACCAGGTCTAATCAAATAATTTATATCATTTTTGGAAAACCCAATGGAACTAACTCCTTCAAATCCAAATATCAGTAGTGTTGTATTTTTTTGATAGCGAATACACGAAAGATAGTGGTCATTAAACGTACAGCTACTTCCAGTCAAAGTAATATCGTCGCATATTCTACACGTCGTGAACTCTGTATTGCCAATTTCAGGTGGCAGAGAAGTTTGGCTCCACTTGCCCTGGGCCCTACCTGTCTCTTGTAAGTAATTATCAGAGACAATAAATGGTACGCAACCATCAATTACAGACTTTTTCCCACACAACTCCATTTGATCTAATCCATCTATCCATCAAATTTTTCACATGAGAATACATTAGATTGCCTTCATTTCAAGGAAATTAAACTAACGACCTTTCATTTTCTACAGGTAAGAAACTAAATAGGATGTTATTTATCTAAAGTGTTATTTTGTGACTTATCTATCTTGATTATTTGTTGAGTAAAGTTATATAAGATCTGAAGAGATGTTAAATTATCATCTGCTTAACTGCCTGGGGCAGAAAATATCAAAAGTTTCAAAATTTCACTCTACTTTATGCCATTGATACTTTTGAAACATTCTTCCATCCATACTAGAAACTATTCTTCTACTTGAACTTTCTCGTCAGATACTATCTAAACTGTGGCCCACCAAGCCATCTTTAGGAGATTCAAGAACTATCGATTTCCCACACGAAAAGTAAGTGTTTTTATATGCAATGTCGCATCAGCATGAGGAGGAGAGGAAAACTATTTCTATACTGAGGTTGCTGTTATGGTACTTCTTACTTGAATATCGTCAGCAGTCAGCATCTTTCCATTCTTATTTTCCCATATCTAGATTACAGTTTTCCTATGCCAAACCGCTAGAAAGCCCTTTCATCTATTCAGGGTAATTATTTGTCAGACTTCTTGAGAGGTGTTTCGTTCATGTAATTAATCATACTACCTGCTCTTCTCAAGACTGAAGCCTACTTAAGAAAGAACTCACAACTTATCCTTTAAATCTGTCGGATAATCGAAATTTCTTAGACATCACTTCTACTTTTCAGCAGAATCATTGGATATTTTATGGTTGCATAAATGTTCGTCATTTAATTTCATCTGGCAACTTTAAACACTGGTAGTTCTACCTATTTTGGATGAGAAAAAAATTTAGTTTATGCTATACAAAATTTTTAACCAACAGGCTAATGTAGGCTAGGTGGTTAGCTTGCCCTTTCATATAAGTCATATTCCTGACAAGCTAAATACCACAATTCAAAATATTTTAATATCTAAGATACACTGTCAATATCTAAATCTCACCCCTGAAATTAAAAGTTCATAGTAATCATCAACCAAAATTTATTTGTATCAGATAAATAATCTTTTGCGTTATAGGTTGCATATTTCATCATACCAGACAAATGCTTACTGAATTTGCGATTATATCTGACACTCCATTCACTACCATAAAACGCGTTTCCCTGATTGGCTTCAAAGTTATGATAACTAATGCCCAAATTCCCACCGATCAGTTTTAAGTTGGCAGTAACATACAAATCTTCAACGCCTTTTGCTGGTGTTTTTCTGAATTTATCTGTAAATCCTTGAAATTTATGGGTAGTTGCAAGTGGTGTACTGAAACCAATACCGTTGTTTGCTCCCAGTATCTCGTAACCTATTTTCCCCTTCATTTTTCCTAAGGTGCCTGTAATCTCAGCTAGATAATAATTTGCTGAGTAATCATTAAGGTTTTTATTAATATTTTTCTGGTGTGCGAAACTCAAACGGGTTTCAAAGGCACCAAAATTTCCCAGATAATCCATACCGTAAGTACGACTAGAATCATTTATGGCATTATCGAAGTCTAGATTATATAAAAATACAGATAGTTGATGTTTTGTTAAAACAGGGTAGCTAGCTCGAAATAAGTGGATATCCCCTTTGAAATCTGAAAAGTTGCTATCTTCTCCATAAACACGATTGATGTTGTAGATATAGCTGTGATCTAACTGTAATTGACCCGGATTACCATATTGATAGCGTATACCATCGTATGTTCTTTCGTTCTGACGCCAGCTTGCTTTACCCTCCATGCCTCCAACAAAGCGTGGGTTATTTAAGTTAATACGCTGATTACCTACCGTAACTTTCAATTGTTCTAAATTATATCTCAAGTACACCTGATTAATCTCTGTACCTTTGGGGTCAGCCACAACCGGGTATTCAGTCTTGCCATTAACCGTAGAGTTATACTTATCTACACCAATCTCACTCACATTGTCCAACTCAAGGAAGAAGTTCGCCCCCTGAAAGCTACCACTTCTCCAGTTAATACGTGTTCTTAAAGTAGAGGCTACAGCATCTTCATACAAATTATCTTGTTCGACATACTCTGTACGGTATCGAAGGTTCAGTCCAACCTCACCCGACTTTAGAACTTCAGTTATTCTTTTGGTATTACCACCGTTAGCCTCTACTCTTTGAGTATTGCAAACACTTAGGATGAGTATTGTTACCACCATGTATAAATTATTATTTTTCACTCGCTAATCCTTTGCACATTTTAATAAGCTCCGCTACCGGATAGTATCAAAACTCAAACATCCTACTTATCTAACTACGGTAGCTTGCTAATAGTTAGATACCAACCTTATCGGATCCCGAATCATGAACCGATAAGATAAGTATTTGGCTAAGATTAACCTTAAATAAGTCTCATGTCATTTTTCCAGATTCAGCATCATAAAAATACGGCTTCATAAATTACTAGCACCGATAATTACTAACCTCCCAACCATTCTCTTGCACCATTTTCAGGTTAAAAAGACAGTCTAAATGATTATCTCCACCAACTTTATGAAGAGTTAAAGCCTGAAGTGGGATTGTAAAAAAGTCGATCCCGTAATAAACCTGCTTCACAAAAGGAAATCTATGATATAACTAGATGCACCACCCCTTAGAATATATAGTAATTATGAAATGGCGATTGAAGTGAGGATTACTTTGAAAGAGATAGAGATTACACAAAAAGACAACCTTCATTTAACGCTACATCTTTCAGGTAAAGATAAATTAAATACCTCTTCTTACCGTATAAAGCCATTAAATAGTAAAGCTATGCTATCAAATGAAAACTCAAAGAATTTGGCGTTGATGAACGTCAGATATCTAACGCGTATATATTCAAAAATTTCTTTTTGTGCTTAGAAATTATTCTTGAAGTTAAAAGTTTAGCCATCCAGTAACGTCGGTCTTGGAAAAGGATTATTTTGATTGAAGCACAAAATTTGATTGGAACAGCTCAGAATATTTCTTCTATTTAATAATATTGCTAGATTTAAGTAACAGCTGTAATAGTACACTTTTACAGATTACTAACTTTTATATCATTCATTTAAAATTTAGCCAGGCACCTTAGATGAAAGCTAAATGAATGAGCTTGGAGACAAAATTAGGTTATACCCATCTAAGGAGATCTCTAGTTTCCAGCCGTTACTGAATATACATATACTCGATGCCCTAGTAGAAGGCTACTCGCTACCGTAGGGTCTGGGACTATATGTTCACTCATACCCTTTGTTCGCACTTAAAACCATAACTTCTTCGGCTCACCCAGAACAAAATACCTCAATATCCCACATTACAGGATTTAACCCACTTTTTGCGCCAAAATTTAGCAGTTTCCCCGCCCAAAACCCGCAGATTGCCCCTACTCGCGCCGATTGCTAAGATGCGCGCCTGCCGCTATGGCCCGGCTTCCCCTCTGGTTCCGTATTGCAACACTGGGGCTGCCATCAAACCGATTCTCCCAAGCGTTACCCTCGCCTATCCGCTACGCGGAGGCCCGAGGCTTTCCACAGGAAAAGCGGTACCGAGGCCAGGTGCTATTTTTAACCGCGAGCGCACCGCGACGACTCCCTGCGACTACAGGAACGAAGTTTATGACCCAACCATCGCTGCAGCAGTTGGAACAACACGACGCCTTTATCCATCGCCATATTGGCCCCGATGCCAAACAGGTAGAGGCCATGCTGGAAACCCTCGGAGTTGCCAGCCTCGAAGAGCTGATCGAGAAAACCGTGCCCGAAGCCATTCGCAAGACCGATGAGCTGGATCTGGCTGACGCGATCAATGAAGTTGAGGCCCTCGCAGAGCTGAAAGATATCGCGGCGCGCAACAAGATCTACCGCACCTTTATTGGTATGGGTTACCACGACACCATTACCCCCAATGTGATCCTGCGCAACGTGCTGGAGAATCCGGGTTGGTACACCGCCTATACCCCTTACCAACCAGAAATTGCCCAGGGTCGCCTGGAAGGCCTGCTGAACTTCCAGCAGATGATTATGGACCTCACCGGTATGGAATTGGCCAACGCCTCCATGCTGGATGAAGGTACCGCAGCAGCTGAAGCCATGGCCATGTGTAAGCGCCAGGTCAAACGCAACAAATCCAACGTCTACTTTGTAGACCAGGACTGCCACCCGCAGACCATCGCCGTAGTTAAAACCCGCGCCGAACACTTCGGCTTCGAGGTCGTTGTAGGCGATGTGGAAAAAGATATTCCCGCCGAACTGTTCGGTGCCCTGCTGCAGTACCCCGGCAGCACCGGTCGCGTACGCGACCTGACCGACATCATCACCAAGGTGCACGAAGCCAACGCCCTGGTAACCGTGGCCGCAGATCTGATGAGCCTGGTAGCCCTGCGAGCACCGGGTGATATGGGCGCAGACGTAGTTGTTGGCTGTAACCAACGCTTCGGCATCCCCATGGGCTACGGTGGTCCCCACGCCGGTTTCTTCGCCTTCCGCGAAGCTTACAAGCGCTCCGCACCGGGTCGTATTATCGGCGTTTCCGTCGATAGCAAAGGCAAGCGTGCCCTGCGCATGGCCATGCAAACCCGCGAACAGCATATTCGCCGCGAGAAAGCCAACTCCAACATCTGTACTTCCCAGGTGCTGTTGGCGGTAATGAGCGCTTTCTATGCGATTTACCACGGCCCCGAAGGCCTGAAAACCATCGCTGCCCGGATCCAGCGCTTAGCAGATATTCTCGCTTCCGCCCTGCAGCAGGAAGGCTTCAATCTGGCCCACGACAGCTGGTTCGATACCCTGAATATCACCGTTGGCGCCAAGCAGGAAGAGATTTACCAGCGCGCCCTGGCCGCTGAGATCAACCTGCGTAAAATTGGTGAAGACGCCCTGGGTGTGAGCCTGAGTGAGACCGCCACCCTGCAGGATGTGTCCGACCTGATCAATGCCTTTATCGGCACCGAACACAGCATCGATCTGCATACTCTGGACAGCGAAATTGCCAGCAAGGGCTCTCTGGGTGTACCCGCCGCCCTAGCGCGCGATACTGAATTCCTAACTCACCCGGTGTTCAACACTTACCATTCCGAGACCGAGATGCTGCGCTATCTCAAGTCTCTGGAAGCCAAGGATATCGCCCTGAATCACTCTATGATTCCCCTGGGCTCCTGCACCATGAAGCTGAACGCCACTGCGGAGATGATCCCGGTCACTTGGCCCGAGTTCGGCAAGCTGCACCCCTTCGCACCAGTAGATCAAGCGGAAGGCTACGCGGAAATGTTCCGCCAGCTACAGCAAATGCTGTCCGCCTGTACCGGTTACGATGCGGTGAGCCTGCAGCCCAACGCCGGTTCCCAAGGTGAATACGCAGGCCTGGTTGCTATCAAGAAGTACTTCGAAGCGAAGGGCGAAACCCAGCGCGACATCTGCCTGATTCCCGCCTCTGCCCACGGTACCAACCCGGCATCCGCCATGATGGTGAGCATGAAAGTGGTTGTGGTTGCCTGTGATGATAAAGGCAATGTGGATATCGAAGACCTGAAAGCCAAAATCGAAGAGCACGGCGACCGCGTTGCCGCACTGATGGTCACCTACCCGTCCACCCACGGGGTGTTCGAGGAAGGTATCCGCGAAGTTTGCGATCTGGTTCACCAGGCTGGCGGCCAGGTTTATATCGACGGTGCCAACATGAACGCCTTGATCGGCGTCGCAGCTCCGGGCCAGTTTGGTGGTGACGTATCCCACCTGAACCTGCACAAAACCTTCTGTATTCCTCACGGTGGCGGCGGCCCCGGTATGGGTCCGATCGCTGTTGGCGAACACCTGAAGCCCTACCTGGCGGCCCACCCGGTGACTGAAGTACCGGAAACCAATCTGGATAACGGCACCATCTCCGCTGCTCCCTGGGGCTCCGCCAGCATCCTGCCGATCAGTTGGATGTATATCCGTATGATGGGTAAGCAGGGTATGAAGCAGGCTACCGAGATGGCGATCCTGAACGCCAATTACGTAGCCAAGAAACTGGGTGAACACTACTCCCTGCTCTACACCGGCACCAATGGCTTTGTTGCCCACGAGTGCCTGGTTGACCTGCGCCCACTCAAGGAAGCCAGCGGTATCACTGAAGAGGATATCGCCAAGCGTCTGATGGACTTTGGCTTCCACTCCCCCACTATGTCCTTCCCGGTAGCCGGCACCCTGATGATCGAGCCTACCGAAAGCGAATCCAAGGGCGAGCTGGATCGCTTTATCGAAGCAATGGCAACAATTCGCCAGGAAGTGGAAGATGTCACCAGCGGTAAATATTCTTCTGAGGACAACCCGCTGCACAACGCCCCCCACACCCTTGAGGACGTGATGAGCGAAGAGTGGACCCACAGCTACTCCCGCGATATCGCTGCGCGCCCGGCGGCGTGGTTAAAAGAGCACAAGGTGTGGCCGGCTGCTAACCGTATCGACAACGTATACGGTGACCGCAACCTGATCTGCTCCTGCCCTCCGATCGAGAGCTACGCCGAGTAAAATCCGACACTCTCACAGGAAGGTTTAAAAGCGGGCTTAATGCCCGCTTTTTTCGTTTTTATTGGGCCTAATTAAGCTTCGCACCACCTAAAAAGCACCCCTTTTCTCTCTCAATCAGTGGTAAGGAACACCCAATGAAAAGCGGTAACCAGAGAAGAACCGAAATTAAGCAAGCTCGAAGAAAACGAGAATAGAGAAGTTAATTAAGGGCTAGACCCTTGGTCAATTCAGTGGCCCCATTCCCGGCTGGGCTATTGCGGTAGATAGGGCAGCAATTGTTCACCACTCTTACTATATTGACATTCCTCTCTACTACTTGGATCGAGAATTTCAATGTAAAGATTGTGGCTCAGATGAAGTATGGACAGCAAAGCAACAAAAATGGTGGTATGAAATCACCAACGGAGACTTTGAGACCTCTGCGATTCGCTGCCGGCCCTGTAGGAAAAAGAGAAACCAAGCGAAGGCAGAACAGAAAGCTCATATGGAAGCGATGGCAAAGAAAAAGCCACACCCCAATGAGGCCTTCTTTAAAAAGAGCTTTATTAAAAAAGAGTAGAAGTGTATCCGCCAAGAGTCAGAAACAACTCCTTAGGAGCTGAGTATAAGGGTTGTATTTCGGAGTGTTTACTACCCACTCCGAAATAGATTTACTAAAGAGAATTAACTAAATCACAACTATCAATATTTTTGAACTACTTAAGGCAACTAGGAACCGCTGAAGTACCTGGCCAAACTGTAGAAAGATAGCTGCTAGAATCTTTAGTCACATTAAATATCATTGTGCCGCCACCAAGGTTATTATTTTCGTTACAGGAGGCCAAAGCACTTGCGGTAGATGCACCATTCATCACAGTGGAAGCTCCAACACCCAGCTTAGACTTATCAACACCCAGATTGATATACTTCTGGATTCTTGATGTACAACTTGAGCCCAACCAATAGCTCATCTCCCAGCCATAAGTTAGTTGATCGCCCAGTTTCTTGCCATTCCATTCAGCCTGAAAAGCATCGGTATCACTCCAGAGTGCTTTGGAAATGATTTTATTCGGCATTTTCTCTCGCAATGCACTAGTCACTTTTACCAGGGAGTCAGAATAGGTTTGGCTGCACTGTGAGTACTCATCATCAATATCAATACCATCCAGACCATATTGATCCACTGCATCTTTCAACTGCTGAGCAAAGTCATCAGCGGATTGCTCATCGGCAAAACAAGACCAACCTGCATTTTGGTGATTTCCGAGAACACTGAGTACCACTTTCGTACCCTTGTCTTGCAAGTCTTGTACTGTACTCAAATTGTTATTGAGCAGGTCTGACACTTGGTCATTAAAATGCAAGACCGCTTTCTGACCATCATAATTAATATTTGCCGCAAAGATCACAGCTATATCGAACAACTGACTGCCATCGCTCTCTGTAAAACAGCCCGCATTTCCCAAGTTATTACTGTTAACCTCTACGTAGGCAACTTTGGGAGCAGATCCACTTTCCTGAGGAGTATCTGATTTACACAGTGTTGAGCCCAGCTCACGGATTTCATTCTTGCGTGAACCACATCCATAGCCACTGCCATCCATGGAGGCATTACCGGCAAGGTTTGCAATTTCCCAGTCTCCCAGAACAGAGCACAGCTCATCTTTATAAATTTGTGCCTCAAGATAGGTAACCGGGTCTGCATCGGACGAACAACTGCTGCCACTAACAACATGTGGTACTGAAGGTTCAGACTTACATAGTGTCTTGGAGATTTGGCGACTTTCATTATCCGTCAATTGGCAATTGTCACCCAGGTGCTCTATTGAAGCCCCTCCTGATAGACCGACAAGATCACCACTATTGAGAAGACCACAAAATTCATCAGGATAATTAAGCGCTTCAGAATAGCTTACTTTGGTAGCATCAGAGGGACATACGCCTGAACTGACCACTTCAATATCTGCGTAGGCACCAGCCTGAAATAAAAAGGTGGCACAAGCAGCTTGCATTGCTCTAAGTGTTGGTTGTTTCATATCTATGCTCATTTTTTATTATGTAGTTATGTGAATTTTACAATCTAACATCTAAAGTCAAAAAATGGTGTAGTGCATTTGCTCTACACCCAATACTACGATCAACGAGGTGTTAGAATTTATAGTTTGCACCAATATAAAATCGGCGCCCAGAGTAGTTGTTGTATGTCATCCGATTTTCCTGTTTCCAATATCCCTCCGCCACTTCTTCAGTTAAATTGATAATAGAGGCAGAGATATTAAAGTTATCAGTGAAGGTATAGGTTGCATTCAGATCCAACTGTCCGTAGTCCTTATCGTATACCGCATACCCACGATGTAAACTTGTAACCCTGTCATCCACCCAATTATAGGAGGCACGAACACCGAAATTTTCATTCTCATAAAATGCAGATAAATTATATTGGTGTCTCGCGGTACCAGGTATCTCAGCTTCGATTGACTCATTAGCAAGAATGATGGTGGAAGTGCCGGTATCCGTAAATGTATAGTTGGCCATAAGACCGAAGCCGCTTTCGAAAGCATGCTGGGCAAACAACTCCACCCCTCTAGAAGTTGCGTTTCCTCCCCCTATCTGCCCCTTCATTTCCACTTCAATAGGGCCATTACAACAATCGTGCTCACGCTCAACAATTTCAGTTACTTGGATTGGCAGATTGTCAATATCTTTGTCAAATAAAGTTACACCCAATGCAGAACCATCGGCGTAATACCACTCTAGGCCCAGATCGAACTGCTTGGAGATCATGGCCTCCAGATCCGTATTCGCAAAGAAGCCACTTCCTCGCCCCGTCCACTCATCCGGAGAAACAATATGAACTGGTGGACCATAAGTTTCAGCCTGCCCCAAATAAGCGTAACTCACCCTTGACATGGCTTTAGAGGCTGTAAATCGTATTACCAGATCATCAGTTAGATCCCAGGCAACATTCAAACTTGGCAAAAATTCTTTTGTGGTATTACTGCGGGAGTTAGCAATAACTTCATCCGATTCCATTCCAGTAATATCATCATACGTTTCTGTAGATAATTTTGTGCTGACATAGCGAACCCCCAAGTTTCCGCGGAAGTCTCGCCATATAAAATCAGCTTGGGCATAGGTTGAGAATATTTCTTCATCAATTGTATAAGTGCCAGATAGTACTGGCATAACAGTGAGGTTGAAGTTTCCACGCACATAGTCCATCAAGGCATCGGTATCAAATGCCAGATAATCAATTGCACCTGTATTACCAGCACTATTATCAACTACCTTATCGCTAATTAAAGTTGAAGTATCTGGGTGGTAATCAGGATTGTGGAACCATTGATCGCCAGATAACCAACCTCGGTAACCGCCATTATCATCAGTCTCGTCATCCCAGCGATAGATATCTCTATAGGATCTAGCCTCATGATCCCTATACTTTGTGCCCACATAAAACTTATTAACAATTCCCCAGTTAGTATCAAATGCCAAATCTAGCTGATAGTAACTCTCTTCATCGCTATTTTCCGTAGCATCTGAGCCAAACCAGTCATAGTAGGGATAAGCTTCAGTATCTTTTGTGAGATCTGTGGAAACTTCATAGCTCGGCTTACCATCTGCAATTGACCAAAGCCAGCTATCCACGGAACCATAACGAGCATCCATATTAGCGTATGTGAGTTCAGAAGTTCCCCCCTCTGCTTCTGTATGCCCAACATTTATAGCCGCGGTATAAAAGCCCCCTTCATAGATAACTTCAAAATCATAAGTATTAGATTCCGATTCACCCTTGCGGGTATAGCCTGTCAGCTGGGGAGACATCAAACCACGGTATACGTCTACACCGCCATTTACATCTCCATCGCCCCAGTTATTTTCATTAAGGTCACCATTGTCGTTAAAACCATAGGTGACGACTGTATCTCCATCCACTTCAATGCCATAGTATGCATCGTCATGATCATTCCATTCCGCAAATGTCAGGCTTTGAGTATTAGTGTCATAGCCAAGCTTGGAACCGAAATAAGCAAAACCAAACTCCAGGCGTTCAGTGGGTCGCCACTGTGCGGCAAGCTGGTATCCATCACGGGTTCGGTCTTCCTTAGAGTTGTGAATACTGACCTGCGTGGGCGCCCACACATTGTTGAAAACTTCTTCTGTGGTCTGGTCAACAAGAGCTGACAAATCTGCATTTTCATCAGTATCTGAGTGCAAACGCCAGCCACTTGCATAATTGGTAACTCCGGTTACGCCACGGTCCTGGCTGGTGTACCCCACTAAAATACCAAAAGTTTCGCTCTCATTTTTCCAGGAGTAGAAAGCATTATATTGTGGGTCCCACTCTTCGGTAGTATCTGAATAAGTCGTCTCTGTGGTGATTACACCTTGTCCAGCATCAAGATCAAGAGGTTTGTGGCTATGTAGGATAACGGTACCACCGACACCACCTTCATCAATTCTTGCCTCGGGGCTTTTATAAACCTCTGCCCTACTGATCATACTGGAGGGAAGTAATAAGTAGTTAAAATTTCTGGAGGGAGCTCCACTACCGGAAGTAGCAATGTAATTTCCATTTAACTGGGTGAGAGTCCACTCTGAGCTAGTTCCCCGAATACTAACCGTGCTACCTTCACCACCACTGCGATCGATAGTGACACCTGGCACACGCTGGAGAGAATCAGCTACATTTTTATCGGGGAACTTACCAATATCTTCTGCAGTAATAGCATCTACTACTGCAAGGGAATCCCTTTTGATTTCAAGGTTTTTGGTAGCACTCTCAAGAATTCCAATGACTTGAACCTCTTCAATTCTCTCATCAGAGTCCGAAGTATCTTCCGCGATTGCCATGCTGCTAACGACCAGCGAGATAGCAGTAACCATAGACTTCTGCCTGAAACCTCTGCTCCAGGTATTAACCCTTTTTCGGCTATTCTTCTTCATTATTTTCATAGCATCCCAACTTTCTATTTTTTCTCTCACCGGTTCAAAAAATGCCAGCCCCTTCAAAGGGCTGGCGTAAAACTGTCAGGGGACCCTAAACCCCAAAAAGACAGTTCATTTGTTGAGCACTAAAACCCTAAAAAAAAACCTTGATGGAGAGGTAATCAATACTGGGATACTAATGAAACAAAATCGGCGTTTTAGATTTTTAAGAAAAAACAAGCAGTCGCAGAAAGCCAAAAATGAATCGACTAACTACCTGTTTTAAGGAATAAAATCCCAAGTCAAACTCGGGTCTAGAATTTCCGGAAATGAATGAAATGGGCGGCTGTCAACTCATCGGGGGAAGTTAACACACAACTCTCTCTAAAGTAGCTGAGGACACTCAGCTTGTTCGGTGTTTATATATTGGACTGAACTTCACTACGATAATTTGCTGGAAGTTGTCCAAACATGCCTTTGAAGTGTCTACTGAAGTAACTATGAGATGTAAAGCCAACCCGATAAGCAATTTCAGATATTGGGCTTTGTGTTTCCACCAGCATACGGCGAGAGTTCTCTAATCTGACTTCCCGAACAAATTGCATAGGTGTTTTATCCAGATATTTTTTGAATCGCCGCTCTAGTGCACTAACCGATAAACTCGCAACCTCTGCCAAATCTTCAACCGCAATTGGCTGACTATAGTTATTTTTTATGTATTCAACTGGCCTTTTAAGTTTATCCATTCTAGAGAGAGTCTTAACCGTTTCATTAAGGTCTCGAGCTACACCATAGGTTCCTATGATTTCTCCATTGGCACTCTTTAATGGGCGCTTTGATGTCGTAAACCAAACTAACTCGCCTGTTTTACCAATATTCAATTCCAGACGATCTGTAATCGTCTCTCCTGACATCACCCTTTTGTCATCACGTATATAGTTTTTAGCGAGATAAGAAGGGGAAAAATCCATATCTGAACGGCCAACTACCTGATGTAATGACCTGCAGCCGACATGCTCAATAAATTCCCGGTTACAATGCACCACATAGCCGGATTCATCTTTTACCCAGAAAATAATATCTGATATAAGGTCAAACACTGCAATGATCTGCTGCGTAGAGACCTGTTCCAAGACTGATTTATACTTCATTATTCTTATTTACATTTTGTATAAAACTGGAATATAGCTGAGCTTACTGACTAACCTCTTAAAAATTAACAAACTCAATAAGTTTTTCTAATCAAGACACTAAAAGTATCAAAATGCCCCCTCTCTACACTCACCCCGCACTTCTCCCCCATATGGGGAGATAATTCGCTCAATTTCAAAATAACCACGCTCGCAGAAACCGGTTTCTATCAACTTCTGCTCCAGAGCCCAATCAAAATAGGCTTCTACCCGACGACTTGAAGGGCCACCGCTCTCCACTGGCCCTCTCGGCATACGGGACTGCGCACTGGAACCTGCCACAACTGGCGCAGGGATATCACGCTGCTTTCCCTTTAACGTAAAAGTAAAACGCTTGGCGCCATTGGGAGCAACTTCTGTCTCAAAGGATTCCTTCATTCCTGGTATCGGGCTGTTACTGGTACAGCCTGTCAATATCAGGGCAATTGCCAAGCCCCCAAATAGTCGTATTGGGGAAAATGGGGAGTTAAATTTATTTTTATTCAGCACAGCAAGCCCTCTTGGCTCATCAATAGCTTCCATAAAAGGCTATTAGCCTCAGGAGACTTTATCAATTATTTGAATACCACGGTTTTATTGCCATGGATAAATACCCGCTCCTGCAACAGTAACTGCAGTGCGCGGGACAAAACCAACTTTTCCACATCGCGGCCCGCATCCGCCATGGACTCCGCCGAATAGGCATGATCCACATGTATTACATCCTGTTCAATAATCGGGCCCTCATCCAGATCATCAGTCACAAAGTGAGCGGTGGCACCGATAATTTTAACTCCGCGCTCATAGGCCTGCTGATAGGGCTTGGCCCCGATAAAGGCCGGCAGGAAGGAGTGGTGAATATTAATAATTCGGCCAGCATAATGAGCGACAAACTCCGGAGTGAGTACACGCATATACTTGGCCAGAACCAGGTAATCCGGATTGTACTCATCTACCAGAGCAGCCACTTTTTCCTCGTGCTCGCTGCGTTTCAGGTCTTGTACCGGTACACAGTGGAAGGGAATATCAAACTTCTCTACCAACCCACCCAGGTCTGGGTGGTTGCCAATCACAGCGGCTATCTCAACATCCAGTGCGCCCGAATAGCACTTCATCAAGATGTCACCCAAGCAGTGAGGCTCGCGTGTCACCATCAACACCAGGCGCTTGCGTTTGGTGGACACCAGGCGCCGCTCGGCTCCCTGCGGCAGGGCCATATCCAAATCTTCCAGGAAGGTAGTGTCGTTGAAGATACCTTCCAGGGCGGTGCGCATAAAAAAGCGGCCCTCCGCGCGGTCTACAAATTCATCATTCTTGATGATATTGAGCTGGTGCTTGTAGCAAATATTGGTAATCTTCGCGATCAGGCCCTTATCATCGGGGCAGTCGGTTAGCAGTATCTTCTTTTCCATGGTCGAATTTCAGGCCAAATATCCAGAGTTCAGACTATACACTATGCCGTCTAATCGATTCAGCGATCCATTCCGGGGAGAACATGGATAAAAACCTTTACGCAGATCATATGGCCACCCTGTGCCGCCGCTACGATGAAATATTGGAGTCCTGCGGCTTCGATACCCTGAATGTATTCAGCGGTGCACCCAGGATGCAGTTTCTGGATGACAACCCCTACCCTTTTAAGGTCAATCCCCAGTTCAAGGCCCTGGTACCGATCACCGACAACCCCAACAGTTGGGTGATCTTCAGGCGCGGGCAGAAACCCAAACTCTTGTTCTATCGCCCGGTGGACTTCTGGCACTATGTCCCACCCGCGCCACAGACCTTCTGGAGTGAGCTCTACGATATCGAGCTGTTGAGTAAGCCAGCAGATGCCCGGGAATTCCTAAACGCGGATAACGCCGCCTTCATTGGTGAGGCCGACAGGTTCCAGGACTGGCCACTCGGTGAGATCAACCCCGAAATCCTAATCAACCGTCTACATTGGGCGCGTGCCAACAAGACCCCTTATGAAGTCGCCTGCCTGCGCGAGGCCAACCGCATTGCGGTGGCAGGGCACCGAGCCGCTGAACTGGCTTTCCGCGGTGGCGCCAGCGAGTTCGAGATCAACCAAGCCTACTTGAGTGCTACCGGCCAGGGCGAGAACACCATGCCGTACGGCAATATCGTGGCCCTCAATGAACACGCGGCGATACTGCACTACACCCACCTCTCCACCCAACGCCTGCCCGGCACAGAATTAAAAACCTTTCTGATCGACGCCGGGGCCGATTGCAATGGCTATTGTGCGGATATCACCCGGACCTATAGCTATGCCGACAGCGAGTTCGCTCAGCTGGTGGCATCGATGGATGAAAAACAGCTGCAACTGGTGGACGGCCTCAAGCCCGGTCTGCCCTACCCGGATCTACACCGCCAGTGCCATCTGAAAGTTGGCGAATTGCTGGCCCAGTTCGATATCATCAAATCTTCTGCCGAGAGTGCGGTGGAGTCCGGATTAACCCGGCCATTTATGCCTCATGGTCTGGGCCACTTCCTCGGTCTGCAGGTACATGATGTGGGTGGTCACCAGAGTGGCCCCGATGGCGGTAGCACACCCCCACCTGCGGAGTACCCTTTCCTGCGCACCAGCCGTACTATTGAAGAAAACCAAGTGTTTACTATTGAGCCGGGGCTCTATTTTATCGATAGTCTGCTTGCGGAATTGAAAGTCTCCTCCCTTACCAGTGAAGTTAATTGGAATAAGGTTGAAGAGTTCCGCCCCTACGGCGGCGTGCGTATTGAGGACAATATTGTGGTGGGTGCCGAAGCGAACGAGAACCTCACCCGCGCCTGCGAGGCAGAGTATTAATGCCATAGGTAAACAAATACTCTAACTCGCTCTCGCCAAGAGTAAGGCAATCTGGCAGGTTTTGCTGTCTTCCAGGTTGCCGGATCTCCTCAAGCTCTCCCTCACCCTTAACAGGTAAAATAAAAAACCACTGAGGTTTATCCCAACGCCCTGTCGCCCTGATTCATCCTTCTGCCGAAATTACTCCTAAAGCCATCACTCTCTGTACTGCTATCTCTTGCCTGAATAGTAAAAAACAGCCAACCTCCCCTGCGCAAAAACAACAAGAAAGGTTCACCCTATGAAAAAGTCCAGGCTAGCGACACTGGTCGCCGCAGCGGTATTTGCCACGGCCAATTGCGCCTATGCAAAATCAATCGAATATATCTTTTACGATAAAGAGGGTATCGCCGGCAGCGAGGTGATCGAACAAAAGGGCTCGAAAATTTCCGGAGAATTAAAGCTCGGTTGGAATAACCGCCGACTCAATCTAAAGGAAAGCTTCACGATCGGCGCGGCCAAAATGCCCGAGCAGGTCCACATTGAAGGTATCAGCCCCTTTGGCGCGCCAGTTAATGAAGAATTTACACTGAAAGATGGTGTGGCCACTTGGCAAGGCACCGATGAACACGGCAGCGCAAAAACTTCCGAAGCGCAGTTTTATATTCCCAAAAACTCGACTCTGGCCGTACAAACCCAGCTGGTAAAAGCGCTACTTGCCGATAAGGATCACAGCATAGGTTTACTACCCCAAGGACAAGCTCAGCTACACAAGCTGGATCAGCTCACTCTTGAGCAGGGCGATGAGAAGAAAACCGTGTATCTCTACGGTGTGAGTGGCCTGGGTTTTACTCCGGACCTGGCCTGGTACGATGAATCCGGTGATCTGTTTGCTGCCGATGAAGGAGGCTGGTTCGCCATACTGCGCAAAGGCTGGGATAAATCCCACCTGCAACAACTCAAAGAACACCAGGTTGCCGCTTCCGACCAGTATTTACTGGATATCGCCGAAAAGCACACCCATACCTCCGCCCAACCGATCCTGATTAGCAACGTCAATCTGGTCGATGTAGAAGCGGGCAAGCTTCGCAAGCGTCGCCACCTACTGGTGGAAAACGGCAAAATCACCAAGATTAGCCGCCGCCCAATCAAAGTCCAAAACGCCACCCGTATCGATGCCAAAGGCCACACCCTGATTCCCGGGCTGTGGGATATGCACGCACACCTATCACCCACTGATGGTGCCCTGAATATGGCCGCCGGTATTATTAATGTGCGCGATATCGGTAATACCCACGAAAATATTATGCGCATCTCCGGCCTGTATGAGTCCGAACAGATTATCGGCGGTGACCTGTTCCGTGCGGGCTTTATGGACAGGGAAAGTGAAAATGCCATGCGCATGGGTAAAACGGCAGATAGCCTGGAAGAAGCCAAGGAAATTGTCGAGTGGTATGCGGAACATGGCTACCAACAGATAAAAACTTACAGCTCCATGGAACCTGAATGGATCGCCCCCTTAGCCAAACATATCCACGAAAACGGCATGCGCTTATCCGGGCATATCCCCGCCTTTATGACCGCAGAGGAAGCAGTGGATGCCGGCTTTGATGAAATCCAGCATATCAATATGCTGTTCCTCAATTTTATGGGCAAGATCGACACCCGCAAAAAACTGCGTTTTACCGAGATTGGTGAACATGCCCACGAGCTGGACTTGGAAAGTGCAGAGGTTGGCGATTTCCTGGATAAACTCGCTGAAAAAGGCACAGTGGTAGATGCCACGACTACCGTATTTAGCTCTATGTTGCTGCGCCAGCCTGGCAAAGTAGATCCGGAGTTTGAAGATATCGCCGGCCATTTACCGGTGAATATTCAGCGTGCATTTGTCGGTGCCGAGCTGGATGTAAAACCGGAACATAGGGATGACTACAACCTCTCCGCCGATGCCCTGCTGAAAATGATGCGTAAACTGCATGAGCACAAGGTGACCATGGTAGCGGGTTCCGATGGTATTCCCGGGTTTACCCTGCTGCGCGAGTTGGAGCTCTATGCCAAATCCGGTATACCCGCTATGGATGTACTACGTACTGCCACACTGGTACCCGCCCAGGTAATGGGAGCCGATCAATATACTGGCAGTATCACCGTGGGTAAAAATGCAGACCTGGTTTTACTGGAAGGTAATCCGCTGGAAGATATCAGCGCACTGCGTCGCACCGCATTGGTTATTGAAGGGCAAAATCTCTATCGTCCCGATGAACTGTATCAAGCCCTGGGCATCAAATCGTTCCACCCCTCGGTGCCATTTGAATTAAATGGTACGACTACCATTGCAGCCAAGTCTGAATAAAAAGACAAAGCGGCAAGCAAAAAAAGAAAAGTAAAAACCGGCAGTCAGAAAGACTGCCGGTTTTTTTATTAGCCAAATATTAGGCCAACTCGCTGCGCACAGTACGCGCCGCTTCCACCATATTCAGTAGGGAGGAGCCCACCTCGGCCCAGCTGCGGGTTTTTAAGCCACAATCTGGGTTCACCCAAAGCCGCTGTATCGGCACTACTTCGGCAATTTTCTTCAGACGCTCAACCAGCTCCTCCCGCTCAGGCACATTAGGGGAGTGGATATCGTAAATTCCCGGCCCTATTTCATTGGGGTAACCGCCATTCCTATCGGCAAAAGCACTGAGCAGACGCAGGTCTGAGCGGGCGGATTCGATAGTAATGACATCCGCATCCAAGGAGACAATAGCCTCCATGATTGCATTGAAATTGCTATAACACATATGGGTGTGAATCTGGGTTTCCGCTTTTACCTCGCTGCAGGTAAAACGAAAACATCCCACCGCCCAGGCAAAATAATCAGCATGCTCGGATTCACGCAGGGGAACCCCCTCGCGCAGCGCCGGCTCATCAATCTGAATAATTCCTATACCCGCATTCTCAAGATCCAATACTTCCTGGCGTAATGCCTCGGCAATCTGCAAGCAACTTTCACTTCGGTGGATATCCTCACGAGGGAAGGACCAGTTGAGAATCGTCACTGGACCTGTGAGCATGCCTTTTACCGGTCTTTGGGTCAGGCTCTGGGCATAGCGGCTCCACTCCACCGTCATAGCCTGTGGACGAGTAATGTCACCGAAAATAATGGGCGGTTTTACACAGCGGGACCCATAGCTCTGTACCCAACCATTGCCAGTATGCACAAACCCCTGCAGTTGCTCGCCAAAATACTCCACCATATCGTTGCGTTCGGCTTCACCGTGTACCAACACATCCAAGCCAAGAATTTCCTGGCGACGGATCGCCTCGGCAATCTCCGCACGCAAATGCTGGGTGTAATCCGACTCACTGATCTCACCGCTGCGATGCTGGCGGCGTACCTTGCGCAATAGGTCCGTTTGTGGGAAAGAACCGATCGTGGTGGTCGGCAACAGTGGTAACTGCCAGCGTTTTTCCTGCAGTACCGCGCGCTCCTGATAGCGCTGTGCACGCCAGCTGTCCTGTAAGCGCTCAGTGACGGAGTTGCCGGCGATAGGATTCTCTACAGGAGTGGCCGTTGATGGAACTGGCTCGGCCAATAGTTTTTGCAACTGGGCCAACTCCGCTAACTTCTGGCGACTGAAGGCAAGCTTTTGTTTTTGCTCAGCCGGCAACGATGTTTCGGTATCCAAGTCCACCGGACTGTGCAGTAGTGAACAGCTGCCCGAAACCCATAGGCGCTCGCCCAAACGATCCGCCAGAGGCTTCAACTGTGAGTGCCACTTCTGCAAATCCGCTCGCCAAACATTGCGGCCATTCAGTACCCCCGCGGAAAGTACCTGATCTTCCCCAAGAAACTGCGCGGCTTCCGCAAGCTCCTCTGGCGCCCGTACGCAGTCAATGTGTACTCCCGCAACCGGCAGGGAAAAAGCCAACTGCAGGTTTTCCCGCAACGGGGAAAAATAGGTCGTCAGCAACAATTGCAAATTTGCCGTGTGGTTGAGCTGGGCATACACAGCGTGAAACGCTTTGCGCCACTGCTCTGGCAAATCCAAGCCGAGAATCGGCTCATCAATTTGCACCCACTCCACCCCCAGGCATTCAAACTGGGAAAACAGCTCGGCATAGCAGGGCAATAGATTGGCGAGCAAATCCAGAACATCATCAACACCCCGCCCCAACCAGAGGTAAGTGAGCGGCCCGAGAACCACCGGCTTGGCCTTATAACCCTGGGATTGTGCTTCACGTATTTCTTCCAGCAACCAATTACTATCCAGGGTAAAAGTTTGCTTCTCGTGAAGCTCTGGCACTAAATAGTGATAATTGGTATCGAACCACTTGGTCATGGCACTCGCCGCAACCGGTTGACCGGAGGGCGCGCGGCCGCGGGCCAGACGAAAGTACTGGTCCAATTTATTGTTCGCAGCCCCTTCGGCAAAGCGCTCAGCAACCACACCAAACATCAGCGAATGATTGAGCACCTGGTCATACCAGGCAAAATCGCCAACCGTCACTAAATTGAGCCCCTCACTTGCCTGGGCCTGCCAGTTCTCCCGGCGAATACTCTCACCAACTTCCAGTAGCCGCTGCTGAGATATTTCACCGCGCCAATAGGCTTCCTGAGCTTTCTTTAGTTCGCGATCAGCGCCGATGCGCGGATAACCAAGGACATGCGTTTGCACCATTTTCTACTTTCCCAAGTCCGTTCCTGTGAGAGGGCCAAGCCCTTATTTCCTGCCCACACATGTCGGCGCTATTTGTCTACCGATTGCGGCTTCACCACTTGTGAGGCTTTGGACTTGATTGTGTGCTCGCAGTGTTATTCAATCAATTTCATATTTTTTGCCATGAACATGAATAATTTTAATGATGATAGAAATGCGCCATCTGCGCGCCCTCTCTGTTCTGCGCGAGACTGGCAGCCTGGTGCGCGCCGCTGAGCATCTACACCTGACCCAATCGGCCCTCTCTCATCTGTTCCGGGAAATGGAGGAGCGCCACAACCTGCCACTATTTGTGCGCAAGTCCCGCCCGCTGCGCTTTACCAGCGCCGGCTTGCGCCTGCTGCAGCTGGCCGATGACATATTGCCGCGCGCGGCTCTAGCCCAGCGAGACTTGGCACGGCTGGCCTCCGGCCAGTCGGGACGCTTGAATATCGCCATCGAATGCCACAGCTGTTACCAGTGGTTGATGCCGGCTTTGAATACTTATCGCGACGACTGGCCCGAGGTGGAGCTGGATCTGTGCAGTGGCTTTCACTTCGCACCGCTACCAGCCCTTACCCGCGGTGACTTGGATCTGGTGGTCACCTCTAATCCAGACCGGGATTTGAAAGGCATCCACTATCAGCCACTATTCAGCTTTGAGATGTGCCTGGCACTCAGCCGCAAACATCCCCTATTGCAAGATGATGCCAAACGCCGCTGGGTGACTCCCGGGGAGTTGGCCGGGGAGGTACAGATCACTTACCCGGTGGAGCGGGAGCGACTGGATATTTTCCAGAATTTCCTCGAGCCCGCTGGCATCGAGCCCGCGGGTGTACGCACGGCAGAGTTGACGGTTATGATGGTGCAGCTGGTGGCCAGTGGCCGAGGTGTCTGCGCCCTGCCCAACTGGGCCTTGCACGAATATCTGCAAAAAGGATTTGTGGCGCAGCTGCGTCTGGGGGAAAAGGGTCTATGGAGTACTCTTTATGCCGCCGTACGCGAGGAAATGCTGGAGCAAGCCTATGCCGCTGACTTTCTGCGGACCGCCCGGGATACCTGTTTTAGCCATCTAAACGGGATTCGCGCGGCGAGTTAAGCGGACTAGCCACTACTATCAGCAACAGATAACTGGAGCGGGTGCACACGCCCGCCGCAACCTAACGCCCGTGCTGGGCGCTGCTTTACAGGAGACGTTCTATGTCCACAACGAATGATCGCTGGAACTCAGTGAGTAAAGGCCTGCATTGGCTGTTTGTGATTCTACTACTGGCGGTATGGGGCGCCGTAGAGCTGCACGAATTCTTTGAACGCGACGACCCAATGCGCGGCTGGTTTATGCGCCTGCACTTCTCTCTGGGTGTCGCGGTGTTAATGCTGCTGGCAGTTCGTCTCTACTGGCGTGCGCGCCACAAGCGCCCGCAGATCCAGGGCCGCTCCTGGCAGAAGGCCTTATCCAACCTGACCCATGGTGCTCTCTACTTGGTTTTACTGGCAATGCCGGTTTCGGGTATTGCGATGCGTCAGCTGTTCGGCAGGGATACAGAGTTTTTTGGCCTTTTTGCCCTACCGCGCCTACTGGCAGAGAATTCAGACCTGGGCAAGCAGCTCGGTTTCCTGCATAAGGATGTTCTGTGGCCGGCCCTGCTGATATTGGTGGGACTGCATATCGCCGCCGCGCTCTGGCACCACTTCGTCATGCGCGATAGCACTCTGACCCGTATGCTACCGCAGCGCTAGGCACAGCTACCCTAGATTTGCGGCATAAAAAACGGCGCTATAAGCGCCGTTTTTTATGCCTCGGGACTCGCTGGGAAAAGATTACTCCCCGCCATTATCCCGTTTGAACTTGGGCTTGCCCTTGGGTTTGCCCTTGGGCTTACCTTTAGGTTTGCCCTTCGCCTTAACGGCCGACTCATCGAAACGGGAAATCTTCATGGGCTTACCAGCCACCCGTACCTTCTTCAGATGCTGGAAGATTTCCTTGGGCATACCTTCCGGAAGGTCCACGGTGGTGAAGTCTCCATAGATCTCAATACGACCTATAAAGGAACTATCCAGATCCACCTCGTTGGCAATGGCACCAACGATACCACCCGGACGCACACCGTGCTCGCGACCAACTTCGATACGGTAGCGCTCCAGCCCCTCATCGGGTGCTGGCATCTTGCGGTCTTTTTCATAACCGTCTTTCTTACGACGACGCCTTTCAAAATCATCGTCCCGCTCACGGCGTTCCCTTTCCCTGCGCGGCTTGGACTCTTGCTCTTTGATCAGCAGCGGCTGGTCACCCTGAGCCATGGAGGCCAAGGCAGCAGCGACATCCAATGGGTCCACTTCATTCTGGGCGAGGAATTCCTCCACCAGCAAGCGGTAGGGTGCCAGGTCTGTCTGGCCTTCCAGGGTTGCGGTAATGCGCTCGCGGAAGCGCTGCATACGGGCACTGTTAACCATCTCGGCACTGGGTAACTCCAGCTTCTCAATGGGTTTCTTGGTAGCCTTCTCAATAACACGTAGCATACGGCGTTCACGCGGCGCCACAAACAAGATGGCATCCCCTTCACGACCGGCGCGGCCGGTACGACCGATACGATGAATATAGGCTTCGGTATCGTAAGGGATGTCGTAGTTGATCACGTGGCTGATACGCTTCACATCCAGTCCGCGCGCTGCCACATCAGTGGCCACAACGATATCGAGCTTGCCGTTCTTAAGCTTATCGATTACCTGCTCGCGCAGGTTCTGCGCCATATCGCCATTCAGGGCGGCACTGGCAAAACCGCGCGCGGCCAGCTTGTCTGCAAGCTCAACAGTGCTGTTTTTGGTGCGTACGAAAATAATCGTGGCATCTACTGGCTCGGCTTCGAGGATACGAGTCAGGGCATCCAGTTTATGCAAACCGCCCACGGGCCAGTAGCGCTGGCGGATGGTCTCCGCAGTCTCTTGCTTAACACGGATTTTGACTTCAACCGGCTCGTGTAAATGCTCGCGAGCTATCCGAGCGATCTCTTTGGGCATGGTGGCGGAGAACAGCGCGATCTGGCGCTCTTCCGGAATCTGTTCCAATACCCACTGCACATCGTCAATAAAACCCATGCGCAACATTTCATCGGCCTCATCCAGCACCAAGGTACTCAGATTGGAGAGGTCCAGGGAGCCGCGACGCATATGATCCATCACTCGGCCAGGGGTACCCACCACTAGCTGCACACCGCGTTTTAATTGTTGGATCTGTCCACGATAGTCGGCACCGCCATAAATTGGAGCTACGTGGAAGCCTTTCAGGTTAGAAGCATAAGCCTGGCACGCCTCAGCTACCTGGATAGCCAATTCACGAGTCGGCGCTAGTACCAAAGCTTGCGGCCGACGGTTTTTCAGATCCAGCTTGGACAGTAAAGGCAGTGCAAAAGCAGCTGTTTTGCCGGTGCCGGTCTGGGCCTGGCCCAGCACATCGCGATTCTCCAACAGGGAGGGGATTGTCTGTGCCTGAATCGGAGAGGGGGTCTCATAGCCCAGTTTTTCGATGGCAGTTAGGATTTCAGGCGGCAGGCCCAGCTGGTCGAAGCCGGCCGGTTTTGGGGTATCGGTCATTTCGGAATTCACTTGAAGCCTAAGTCCCTGTCGTGGGACCGGAGCGGTGGGTCAAAAGGTCGCGCAGTCTAACAGGTTAGGCGTCCCAGATCAGCCTGTTTTTTAAGCAGATATCAGAAGAAAGCCACAACAGCTGCGAAATCTCGGCCCCACAGTGGGAGAATGATAGAAGAGAAAAGACCAGGCAGGGGCCGCAATCTAGTTAAAAAACCACTGAACACTCATTTTGCATCGGTCCTGATATTAGTGCCGACAGGCTTTGATAGCGGCAAAATGGAGTCTTTTCTACCAACTTCCTTCAAGCGGGCACAAACCCTGTCCACTGTCGACTTAAGCCCCCGGGAAAAGCTGCCATCCACCTGTGTGCGCTCATACAGATAAGTATGAAAACGCCGGAAAAAATTGATGTCTACCGGCTCTGGCTGTTTCCAGAAACTAGAAAGGCTGCCCTGGTGCGTCAAACCCGGCAAATCATATAAGGACCGCCCCATTACCTTGGTAGGCACCTTGTGAAGCAGTGCGGAAATGCCCACAGTACTGTTGATAGTTACCACACCCCTTGTATGGTCCAACAAGGTCGGTAAATGCAGATCATGACAATAAATCACCCGCCCACTTATCCGATAACGCGCTTCCAGTACACTGATCAGCCTTTGATAGTGGCAAAAGCCGCGGTCCATCGGATGGTGCTTAAAAACAATGACCGTATCTTCAGGCGCATTTCGTGCAAAAGATTTACACACGACATCTATCGCATTCTCAATCGAGAGCAGGTCAGAATGCTTGCGCAACTGAAAATCATCGCAGGTCTGCAGAGGAAACAGGTAAAAACGGCCACTGTACTTTCCAGTCATCTGGCGGATAAGGCCGCGCTCGTTGAACTTATAGAGCCCCTTACGATAAAAGCTTCTCAGCCAACAGACGCCCTCCTGTAACCAACTGCGATTCCGGTGATGGTGATAACTGGCAAACTCTGGTTGGGCAAAACGCATAGCCAAGTAATAAGCAGATGCGAAGTAGGCACGCCGCCAAAAAGTATGACCAACGGGAGGCGCCGGGGTACGTCCTCTAGGTAGATATTGATCTATTGCCTGCCTGGACCAATCAGTTGAGGAAAAAGCATTAACCCCACCCCACTCCATAGTGACAAAATCGGGGCGCAGATAGCCTTCCTCAAAAACGATAAAGGCGACGCCCATGGATTGGCATACTTTCTTTGCGCTCTCATGGAGTCTACGGCAGTCACCATAGGCAAAAACCGTATCAGCGCCATGCTCAGAAAGATAACGACGAAAAAAAGATGGCCAGTCAGCTTCTCTACCGGTGAAATCTACTTGGTAGTTCCCCCAGCCAAAGTAGCGATCGCCTCCATTGAAGTTGATCTTGTGGGTAACAACACCGAGTTGCGAAAACCGCTTTGCCAGCTGGGCAAAAAACGGGCCATGCGGTCCCTGTAAAAATACTGCCACAGACATGAATAGGCCTACTCCGGAGTCACCCTACTAGGGGCATTGAAACTGAACAATGAAACATCAAGGGTACGATCGATAACTCATCACATACAAACCACTGCTATAGCAGACCAATAAACATCGCAACAAGAAACACAAAGCTGGTCATACAATAGCCCAAGAATTTCTGAACAAAAAACGAACATCGATTGTACAGGCACTAATTTAGCGGCATAAACAGGCCTTCAGGATACATTACTGCAAATTTATCCATCAGGCGATAGCCTGAAAAGCCACCTTTAGAGACAAGTTTGCCCCTTAAATAACGATGCGGGCCTGTGAATACTTCTCTGCTAAATTGATGCAGATTCAAAATTCATTTCAGTAATGGGGTTGGAAGCAGACTCTATAGGAACCGGAATAGACACCAGTAGCCTTCACTTTATATATAGCAGAACAGATGACTCACTGAGATTGCTCATTTGAAGAGTGTGGCGTACTTCACGGACGGCTATTCTAGAGAGTAAAGAAAATAATGCCAAGACAGCCTATTACACGAGGGACTCGCTAGCAATGTTCGTCTCTAGCAGGTTTAAAATCCTCTAATATATTTCAAATCACTTGATGCGCGCTCACTTTTTCAAGAGCTAACTTTTTCTCTGCACTACAGACCCAACTTAAAATAAAATGTATTTCAATCGATTGCACTCAGAATTATTCAGACTCAAGTATTTTGGAAGCCATCACACTTTTAGCACGATTAAAGGTACCAAAATAGTTACTCTGTTCTCCTCCCTCTGTTTTCCGGCTATCAATCTTCCTCAACGCCTTCTTCCATATCCACTCAAATAGCAACGCGGTTGATCTCGGAAAAGGGGTGAACAAGGGGTTAAATGGGTTATCACGCGCCTGCATCCAAACCGTCATTCGGTGTGACTTTTGTAGCGCCCTACCACGGCAATGGAAACCATAAACATTGCCAATGATAAGCGTATTTTTCGGCACGGATAGCTTCTCCACTTTAAAACCCATTTCAGCCAGTTCCGGAGCACTTACGCGAAATGAGCCATCCCAATAGCGCCCTGGAGCACGATCGGCTCCTTTCTTGCATGCTTCCAAACTCTGCCTGTATTCCCATTTGAGCCGCTTCCATGTCAACCGGTGGGAACCGGGAACATAAACAAATGAGCCATTAGTATCTGAAGAATCATCTATGTATAACCAGGCTTTTACACATGGATGAAAGGTGTCTGCATGCAAATCTCGCTGAGGATCTGGACGTGGAGTGACGTTCGCATGGTTACATAAATTTTCAATATAAAAGAGTGGTGGTCGATTCTTTGAAGAGCAATAACGCATCAATCTATCCAAACCTTTATGGGAATAAAGCCTTTGAAAGTTTGGTGTTTTAGCTCTCTCCGTAGAGTCCATAAAGACCCGTTGAGTAATGGTAGTTCCCTCAATAACCTCTCTGACAGGGGCCTTCAGCTCAATCAACTCTTTAGTCAAGCGCTGAAACTCAGCCTGAGAAAGAAAATTTTTCTTAAGTAAATAACCATTACGTATGAATTCACGTCGATCTTCTGAGGGGACCAAAGGAGATAATAGTAAAAGACGAAATCGAAAAAGCAGGTGGGCCAGAATAACTCTGATCACATGTAACCCACAGCGATTTAAAAAGCTATTGCCCAGCAGGGGATTATTCTTAAAGCTTTTACCCCAGCTGAGCAACTCAAAAATCCACTTTGGTACTTTCCAGCTTAGCCCAACCATAGAACGCCACATAACACTCCCCAAATTAAAATATGTTCTAAGCAGGTTTTAACCCCCACAAAAAAGAGGGAGGCCCAACAAAATCAAACACTCAAAACCGACTTATATTTGTTGCCGCATCAATAGATAAAAAGTATTGAGCTGAAATTTAATACTTTAAAAATCGACTCCGATACCAACGAAACATCTGCAAGAAAAAGCTCGCCGACTGTTCAGATTTGCGGTTTTTTTGCAAGATCTCAATGTTGGTTTTTGCATCAATAAATTCACCGCTCACCGGATCCACATATACAGGATAGAAAAGTAGAGTACCAGCGATTAATTGCTCCAAACTTAACGCTCTTTGCCGCCGAAGTTTAAAAGACTGAAAATCGAAAGCGTCATATACTGGCGCACTGAGAAGTATATCTTCTGTAAGTCCCCAACCAGCATAAAAAGGAAGCCCATAAGTTACCACTTTGATTTCTCGCAACAAAGCCTCAAAACCACACAGTGAACTCATGGTATGCACTTCATCCACTTTATCCAAAAGCAGAGAAATATCACCTTTTTCAATTAAACTGTCGTAAAGGGATTTTGCACCTACAGGCATCCCCCCTTCTCTTGCACCTTCAACAACATCTGGGTGGGGTTTATAGATAATATGGGCACTAGGATTTCTCGTCCTCACCTCTTTCAACAAAGCATAGTTACTTTTTATTAGTGGCGATCCAGTGGCAATGGAAGCATCACTCTCAACTTGACCGGGAATTAGAATAATTTTTTTACCCCTCGGAATCTCCAGCTCATAAGGTGACAATTCTCGACCAATGTTATATTTAGTTACTCTTTTATTTATTAAATTATCTCGCAATATTTTTGCTTGAATTAAACTTTCCGATGGCAATCTAGCACTATTGAGATACACTTCCAGATCACTGGAATAGCGGGCATCAAAATAAATACCACACGCATCCAGCACCAATGAGCTTGGTTTTACCAGGTCAGCACCCAAACCCGCTGAGCGTAGAAAACCATCTTCAATTCTCCATAAATTTAATTGATTTTGTTGACACTGCTCAACCAAAGTATCTGTAACCTTACTGGCCCACACCAAAATATTGGTATTAGGTCTGGTTATTGCAGCCCTATCAAGAGATTTGAAGAAAGTAATCCTAGATTTATCCCCCAAAAAATTGGGAATAAAACTGCGTTTCCATGGGGAAAATCCAATTCCTAACCATGTCCCCTGAAAACGTTGCCACTGTCTTTTTTGTTCCAAAATCAATGACAACGTATCTTCAAATTCGCATATAACACCCGTATAAGGATTGATATAACGGCAATAGCGAAGATAGGCCGCACAGAAAATTTCAGCCAGTGTTCGTTTTACATTGCGTCTGTTAACAAGCTGGCGATCCTTTGTAAGCCCCCAGCCTGCATAGAAAGGAACACCAAAACAGTGCACTTCCTTACCTGCGATCAATGCATCAAAACCCAGCTGACTGGTAACTACATAGACTTTTTCAACGCGGTCAAATATTGACCATGGAGATAAATCCTGTCCAATAATCCTACAGCCTTCTTGCTTTGCAAGCTCTTGCAAATAACCACGTTTTCTGCCTGAAATAACGTCAGGATGCACTTTGACACAGATCTCAGCACCTGGATTTTCAGTAATCGCACTTCGCAGCATTTCCCGGAAGTGCCTCTCGGAAGCCAACCCAGCGGTTATTGATATATCACCATAAGTCTGGTCTACCACCAGGATCGCCGGACGCTCATCTGCTAAATCCAGAGGGATGTCAACCGATTTGTTATATTTGCACAAACGGTGGGTACGAAGAAGATGAAGTCCATTTTCAGCCCTATTGAGTTCTTCAACGCTAAAATCACTCGCACTGATCAAGCCCTCAAGATCACTGGGGCGAGAGGCGTCGTAATAAATACCGCTATAGTCCATGACCAAACTATGCGCTTGTGCTCCCTCCACTCCCAATCCCAGAGAGCGTAAAAAACCATCCTCAATACAGAAGTAAGGAAGCCCATTCCGTGTGGCTATTCGCTTTGCTTTTATCGACGTAGCCTTGAGCCCCCAGCCCACCATTTGGCTTACGTTTCTATTAGGTCTGGAAAATACATATTGACACTTAGCACCAAGAAAACGCTCTAGGGTACGCATTCTGCTAAGCCCTAAAGAGCAGTGCCCAACTACAGGCATTTTTTTGCCTCACTCAGCAGTTTTCCTCTTAAAGCATCATCAGCTGCCAATTGTAAAATGCCTTCTATCCAGAGTGATGGCTTCATAGGCAATAGAATTCCATTCTCCTGATGTCGAACCACCTTACCGTAGATATCCCCCTCCGCATAAATGCCAACCGCACCTGCCTGCGTAATATCATAAAATTTGGTATGGGATCTTGCCCTATTGAAGGGGCTGTCCAAGAGAGGAGCTAAGCCTATAGAACGTTCCGGCCTCCGTAGCAAGGATAAATAAGTAGGCCATTTCATGGGGTACAGTACCCGTACTCTTGGTACACAACTAAATAAACGATTTACATGTTTATCCCCAATAATCTCAAAGCTCAGATCCGGATTTTCTGCCATTACTTCTTTGATAATTGGATAGAGCCAGTTGATGTCCTCATAGTGGGACGCTGATCCATGATAGAAAATAGAAAGTTGCTGTCCTTTATCTAGATCCAGTGGCTCTGCCGACAATAATTCAGGGGACCAATCCCGATATTTATTCTGTAGAAATGAAGTTGAGACCAGTAATTTCGCCCCTATAGACTTTAGCCAACGCTGTTTGGACCAGCTATAGCGCAGGATTTTGGCCTGATAGCGCACTGGCATCCTCGCGAAGGCCGACCAATCCAACAAATCATCATCAAGAAATACCGAGACGCCAGATAACTTGCTTAAATTCTGTTGTATCAGTGATTGCCAGGAACGAGAAATATAACGTACAAAAATGAGCTGCGCCCCTTTGAGCTCACCTTCAGAAGGAAGCTCATTGAAATTCAAGCGCTTGATATTTACCCCAAGCTTGCGTAAGTAGGGAATAACAAAGTAATCGGTCGAGGGATTAGGCCCCTCCTCTACAACGATCCAACGGCTGACTACTTCCATTCATACTCCAATAGTTCAGGTAAATATAGGGTCATCACTTAAAAGGAAATATGATTGGCAGTAGTATCAAAACTGTAATTGAATAGGCAATTGTGAGGGGTAAGCCTGCACGTAAGAAGTCACGTAAATGGTAACCACCCAAGTTTTGTACAATTAAATTAGTTTGATAGCCAAAAGGTGTCAGGAAGCTTGCACTGGCCCCATAGGCTACAGCCATCACAAACGGCATCCAACTAACGCCAAAGCTATCGGCTAAACTCCAGGCTAATGGAAATGTGAGCGCCGCTGCAGCATTATTGGTCATCAATTCGGTTAACAACAGAGTTAACAAAAAAATACCAATAACCCCAACAAATGGCCCGGCCCCCTGGAGTGAATCTCGCATTGACAGAGCAAGACTATCTGCCAGTCCACTACCGGAGAAAGCTTCTGCTAAGACTAACGCACTGGCAATAATGATCCAGATCTGGAATGGAAAGCGCCGCTGTAGTTCAGTGGTAGTAACGATGTTCAATATCACCATAAAACCTAGCAATACCACCAAGCCTTTTAGTAGTGAAAAAAACCCCAGAGCTGATCCTGCCACAACACTCGCGAACCCCAGCCCCAGTAACCAGCTGTCCCTAGAAGTTAGTTGGCGCTGTACATCAGTACCACTGATTACATAGAAGTTCTTATCAATATTACGATGGTGCTTAAAATCCTGTCCTACCGCCAAAAGTAAGGCATCTCCAGGTTGAAGCTCAATCTCACCAAGCTTTCCGGACAGGCGATCACCGCCTCGGCGCATTGCCACCACGGCTGCATCGAAACGAGTTCGAAACTGACAACTTTTTAAGGTTTCACCGACAATACTGGAATTGGGAGTTAGAACGACCTCTGTCAGGTCCATATGCAGAGTATCATCATCCAATGCAAACAAATGCAGCCCCTCTATAGCCTGGAGCCTTTGTATGTCACGTACATCACCACTAAAAATCAGCTTGTCACCACTACGAATAAGTTCGGTGGGGGCCACAGGGCTAATACTCTGCCCTCCACGGACAATCTCGATTAGGTAAAGTGTTTCGAGTTGGCGCAAATTATTTTGCTCGACACTACGACCATCCAACGGTGAAGCGGGAGTGACTTCAGCCTCCAACAAATACTGAGCCGCCTCCTCCTCTACAGCGCCTCCTTCGGGGAGAAGACGATTGCACAGAAACAATACTACCAGCCCGACCACAACCGCAGCACTACCAATAGGTAGGAAAGCAAAAAAGTCCAGTGACGCTTCCCCCCTATCCAGAACAAAGCTATTCACAATCAAGTTTGTGGAGGTACCTATCAGTGTCAGCGTACCACCGAGAATAGCCGCATAAGATAACGGCAACAGCAGCTTACCTGAGGGGTGGCGCTTCTGAGCCTTAACGCTGGATGCCAACGCCGCGACAATAGCTGTATTATTTAAAAAAGCAGAACTCAAGGCTGTAGCACTAGTAAGTCTTAGTAAGCTGGATTTCAACCTCCCACCGATCAATCCATCAGAGATCGCCCTGAGCCAGCGTGCTTTCTCCAAGCCAATAGAGATTAGTAGTAACACGACCAATGTCACCAGGCCGGGATTAACTGCTTTTTGTAGAACCGACTCGACAGGAACCAAGCCGGTCAAAAAACATACAGTAGCAGCAGAGGCAAAAACCAGAGAGGGACGAACGCGACTAAAAATCAAAGTAAAGATAACTAGAACGAAAGTGCCGGCTACAAAGAATTGGGAGAAAGTCATAAAGTTGGAGTGTCGCTCTGGTAACCTAGGTAGATACTTCACCTGATAGATATCTTTGGCAAAGGCAAACTATACTAAATCTGTTGCCAACACCCAACGATTAGCTTTTCTCCCATCCTCAAGATTAACTCAGCTCTTCTATCAAAGGAGTTCATACGGTCATGTTTTTCAGAGAACTCCTTAGAGAGACTAATGAGGGAGCCGGTTCTCAATACCGCAAACATGATTCTCACCGCGAAAGTTACAATCTGGTTAAAACATAACCACATAAAGCAATATACCAACCCAGAGGGTCATCATAGGATAAATTGATTTCGCCCGTGAACACTCATTAAAGCCTCATATGAAATTTGGCAATGAGTATGAAAGCGGCTGTATGATAGGGAGTATCAGCTATTAATCTATATACTATCGTATATACGAAATCTTATTGATAGCTGGGAACTTAATCATCTCGCGATCGAGGGATTTAGGGGGTCAGCTCTATAGAGCCGGCATATTCGGTCAACCTGAGATATAGGGCAAACTGATATTACATCTACAAAAGACTTAGAAGCTTAAAACAAATCCTAAATTTTAGTTTAACCCTCATCGAGCTGTCTTTCAGCTTTTTTTCGTACTCCTAAACTGGAGCGCTTAGCATCCTGAATAGCTACTCAAATGCTATAGTCAGAATTAATATTGCCGTTTTGAAAGACCATCAACCGAGCAAACAATACCCCTGACATTTGTCGACTGATTTGATTACTCAACGCCACAAAGGGGCTTTTGTTCTCTCATTAAGGCCTAGAGAAAAATCCTCTCTAGTGTGAGTCAAAAATGGACTGTAGTAAGGGTCTTTTCCCTCATCTGTAGACCACCGTGTCTTCAAACTCATTGCCTCACGATCAAATCGAGCCCGTTTCTCTGGAGTATTATCAATACCGCGACTGATGGATTCATGATGATACATTTCTGCCCAAGGTGTCCATAGATTGCGATAACCAGCTTCCTTAACCTTCAAACAGAAATCGACATCATTAAAGGCCACCTCAAAATGTTCCTCATCTAGCCCCCCAACAGATTCATAAATACTCTTACGGACCACTAAACAAGCCGCTGTAACAGCAGAAAAATTTTGTGTACACATCAAACGATTCATATAACCCTCTTCGTTGCGATGATAAAACTTATGGGCATGACCTGCTAATCTACCTAGACCAACAACAACACCGGCGTGTTGAATACGGCCATCGCCATAATACAGTTTGGCGCCAACACAACCTATATCTGTCCTGAGAGCATGAGTGACCATTTCATTCAACCAGTCGGGTGATATCACTTCAATATCATTGTTAATTAGGCCTATAATCGCGCCTCGAGAATTTTGCACACCAAAATTATTGATTGCTGAGTAATTAAAAGGAGCGTCGTACCGAAGCACTGTGATATTGGAATATTTTTTTAGAGAAGATAAATATCTTAATGTTTCAGGATTAATACTTTGATTATCCAGAATAATTATTTCATAATTTCTATACGTCGTTCTTTCTAAAATACTTGAGATACATTGACGTAGTATCGGTAGCATATCTCGTGTAGGGATCAAGAGTGAAACCAATGGCTCCTCTTTTTGTAAAGGCCAGAGTACTCGGAGCACTCTATGATTATCGGCTACTCTAACTTTAACTTCCCTACATCCTATATCATTAAAATAACTCTTTAAAACTTGTTGACAGCTTGGCAAATAGGTTGTGCTGGCAATTCCTTTTAACCTATGGAAAAGTACTCTGGGAATATGAACAATTTCCCGTTGAGGGTCTTTTAGCTTTCGTAGTGCCTTAAGAAAAAATAAGTAATCCCAAGCCTGACTTGAAAAAAAATCATAAATTTCAGCAGAATCCAACAAAGCAGGAGCAAAAAGAATAAACTCACCGATATAATTCCTAGAAAAGAAAAGATCTGGATTCCAAGCTGGTTTAAAATCAGGCAAACATCTTTTTCCTGCCTCATTAAGTAAATCCTCATCTGCATAGATAACCTTCGCATGAGGCTTCATCTTTAAAACATGCAGTAAACAGGTAAGTGTTTTGGATGCAAGTAGAGCTCGTGGAGGACATAGTAACTGATAGGTATCTGAGTAAAATAAAGATGGATATACCGATTCATATATAGATCTATCAATCAAAGTGATTCTATTATCAGCACTAACGAAATCATTCAGATTATTTAAAACGGTTTTGCCAATAACGCCTAAAGGCATAAGCAAAATTTGCCACAATTTATAGTCTTGAGCCAATACTGAACTGATTGTGCATCTTACATTCTCCAAGGAATCAGAATTTTCAATCGGCATTAATAGTATAAATTTTACACTATTACAGGATGTAAGTGTCTTTGGCCAAAAAGTAGGTTCAATCTTTTTAACCCAATCTCGATAGGATACGCGTCCACCTGAAGGTCTAAATGTCGCATCATAATTAGCCCATCGATTGGCCAACCTGAATGGTACTCGTAAATGACGGCGCTTTAAGCGCGAACGCATTCTGTCACGTGCGAAAAGTAAAGATACACGAACCAGAATTAAATGATGAATTTTTAAATAACATTCACTTTGTGCAGGAGAAAATTGTAATTCTTCCCCTCCTCTAGCAAACCAGAGCAGACGCTTTGATAAACGACCACTACGAATAGGTAAGCGGAGGTGTTGTGATTTCCTCCCGCCATTGTGCTGCAGGATAAAAGCAGCATCCAAATAGCTTTGATCAGACTCTAATAAAACTTCCACCATATACCAACCACGTGAAAAGTACTTACTATCAACAGCAAATTTAGATTGAATATCACTCGTTTTTTTTATAACATAACCATCTATATCAACCCCTGCGTGCAGCCCTTGAAGCGGGCGCAGTAGAGGACGTAAGTCGTATCTAGTTAAATGTGGAACGGATATTCCTGAGCACTTAGTCTTCATATACAACTCCATAAGTCCCCATTATTTTCATACTGGTTATCACAGCGTCGCAGCTCCAAAGAAATCAAATCTTAAAATTATTTGGTCAAGAAATTAATATAAAAGTATTATTTTAACTTGACGGCCCTATAAATCTTGGAAAAAAGCGCCCTAAATTCAGAGCTAAACATTCCATTCCCAGAGGTATTCCCAAGGCTGTTCAAAGTATTGATTAACATAGATTTTTCTTTAGAAGATATTTTTAGCATGTATTCAGAACCATGCTCCTTAGGAAGCGACTCAGGATACTCTAATTGCCAATCTGAAAAGTCATATTTCAGATAATGCATATACCTCTTAAAAATTGGCTTAAAAAAAACTACATCTTCATCGGTATACCACTTCCTCCAATTTCCATAAGCTTTACTTCTAACAACTCCTTTATGATTTTCATCAACAGAAATATTCTTTAAAATTGGAAAAGAGAGATAATCTTGTAATTTTTCAACATTCCCATCGATAAGATCCTCATACTTGAGGATGAGCCAATCCTTGCTTGCCCTTTTGAGAAACCTTAAAGCTCTCAAATAGGTATCAGACATTTTTCCTGAAAAAACTGGGTAGAAATTTGGATTCTGATTAAACAAAAAGGTAGCAGGAATATCTTTTGGATTGAGTTCCTTATATCTGACTAACCTGAGGGTTCGCTCAAATTTAACTTTATCTGGTCGATGTGCCCAGTGCCATCTATAGAGTATCTGACTAATAAACCTATCACGAGGATCTCTAACAATAAAAATTTTTTTATCATAAAAATTTTGATGAGCTAATATCTGTTTAGGCGTTATTCCAGAATCTAGTAAGGTTTTTACAATTTCATTTTCGTGAGATTTAACAGTTTTACTTATGCCTTCCTTTACATACTGTATTACACCAGCTTTCATTTGAATGTCAAATGGCTCAAAAACTTCTTGAACATTTTCTCTAAGATATTCCTCCATAGAATTTTTTATTATCGTATGCAAGAACGTGGTACCCGACTTACTCAAGCCGTAAATTAGAATTCGCATACAAACTATTCACACGTATCTTTTATCATGAATATAAATATAGCCAAGAGGTAGCTCCTCAGTTGGGACAAAATTCATTTTTCTCTGAATATAAAATTTAAAAAATTTAATCTTTTATACTAAGATGTATGTACTGATAGAAGATCTATTTTTCGCAAAATTGATTTAAAACAAACAACATTGTTATCAAAACTATACTTGTTTGCTGCATGTCGCCTACCGGCCAATCCCATTCTTAGTCTCAATTCTGCATCTTGAATAAGCCTGACCAATCGTTCAACAATAGCTTCTACTTCACCGAATGGGACAAGATATCCTGTTTCCCCCTCAACGACTAATTCCGATAGAGCTCCCCAGTCATAGGTGACTACCGGGCGTGCTGCTGCCATGGCTTCCAATACAGTACGTCCGAAAGATTCTTGAAAATGGGACAAATTCACTACAATATCAGCCTCGGCCAAAGCATCCTGCGGGCTGGGTATATATCCAGTAAACTGTAGATACGATGAAATCTCTCCACTGCGTTGCCTTGCTCGTAAGTCCCTAATGAAATCATTTTCAGGTCCAATTAATTTACAAACAGCAGGAACAGCTCTTTGTTCAAGTATCTCAGCTATATTTACAAAATCTACTAAACCTTTTTTTAGTAGATTATTACTAATTAAAGCGATACATATGAGTTTGTCCTCAGAAATATTAATCTGACGCACCAGATCAAACCTGGTAATATCTACCATATTGGGAACTAATACAGAATTACTTGACGCAATTTCCTTCTCAACAGCCCTGGAATTTACAATTGTGATATCAGATAAATTTCTAACACGTTCTGTTATTAATGTTGGATTTGCCCCTAATATCTTACATAAAGCCTCATCATGAAATGGAAGTTCTCGTACATGAATTATGGTAATAACTTCTGCAGCGCGAGCCGAAAGTAATGGTTCATCGAGGACCAAAGTATTAGTATACACTGCATGAATATTATACTTGTTTATTAATCGCTCAAAATGTGCCATGGTTTGAGAATTGGGCAATCGCCCTGCCCTCCACCAACCATAGGGTAGAATTATCACAGCACGTACCATAGATTTAATCGTATCAACATAGTCAGTGTTTATAGCGTTTGGTAATACTACGGTCACATTAACCTCTAAATTATTTAAAACAGCTATCACGTCTAATAAACTACGTTCCGCGCCGAAAAGATTTTTTCCTGCCTGATGTGCACAAACTAAGAGATTCAATCCCGATGGTCGATAACTCTGTGCACCAAGTATTTCTAAAATAGGTTTTAGTCCTTGCATTAACCCTATCGTCAAAAAATGATATATTATAGGTTGACTGCCTATCTCTGACTCTGATACATGATATTGATAACCAGTGGTACTGAACTCTGGGCCCGGATCCCTCCCCTCTAAAGAACCAATGAAGCAGTAGTGTTCTAACAAATTCAGTTGTGAATCCTGTAAATCTGGATATTGCTCCAGGTACCAAGCTACATCAAAAAAACCCGACTGCTGCACAAGATCCAACGGGTTTAAATTTTTTACAGGTTTTTCTTCAGAGCATATCGAAGAGGGTGCCAGGAAGTAACGAAATTTAGGATTGGATGGTAAATAAAGATCTTTTGGCGATTTAGCTCCTGAGTGCCAACGCTTAGCAGCGTCTTCGTAGTCCTTTCTGACACCGTGAAAGCACGTAAGAAGATTTGTCTCATTACATCTACTCAGAGAATCGTCACAAATGCGACCAAAACTAAGAGGCACACCAGGCAGAACTTCTATTAATGATTCCTTACCAAAGGCATTTTCAATTCTAAAGTAAAATTCGGTGTCCCCATTGATAGTAACTCCATCCCAATAGCCTAGTGTTTTAAAAACCGAACGACGAAACATCAAAGAAGATACATTGCGATAGATCCAGCTATCCTCAAGTCGCCAATGAGTAAAATATAATTCCGAGTTACTTCGTACCCAATGAGATGTGCAAGCGACTTTATCAGGCGCTGATAATAAAGCTTTTACCTGATATTCAATTTTTTGTGGATGTGACCAGTCATCACTGTCATGTGTTGTAATCATGTCACCATCGGCAACTGAAAGACCAGTATTACGAGCTGCGTAAGCACCTAAATTTTTTTTATGACGTAATAAGCGTATTTTCACTCCGTTATTAGAGTGAATATTATTCTCAAAGGTTTGTAGTAAACGCCATGTATCATCTTCGCTTGCATCATCAATGACAAGTATTTCTAGATTTCTCCAGGTCTGCTTACACAATGATCGAAGCGCGCTTAACACAGTTTCTTGAGCATTATAGACAGGTACAATCACCGATACTTTTGGCCCACTCTTGACATAAATTGTGGATATATCAGCTTTAGGGTCAAGAGAATCTAGACTCAATATTTCACTATTGCGACTAACAAGATTACATAATCCATACTTTGTGAAAATACTATTGATTACTTTTAAGCGTCGCTCACTCAAGTATTTATCAGTAGCGAAATTATTATTAGAAAGTAAATTGACTTCGGCAAGCAGGACATCGGCTTGGTCGGGGAATCTCTGAGCTAATATATGAAAGGCTTTTAGAGCTAAATTTAATTGATCGCATCGTAATGCAGATTCAAACAGCAATAGCAAGGGGCCCGCATGAGAAGGGTATAAAAAATGATCAAATAGGAATGGCTTAAGAGAGTTCAATGCCTTTAACCACTCCTGATGAGCAGCATACCAACGCGCTATAGCCCAGGCTATATATTGACGCTCTTGAGTTATAGTATTTGGATCCAATAAAGCCTTTTCTAAACGAGGCAGAAGTAACCTATGCCCCCCCCCCCATAGATGATATTCCCATGCTATAGCACGATTTCGATAAGGACGTCGACCCTCAAAACGTCCATGTTTAATATAATGAATCCAAGGATCGAATCCTGCTGCGGCAACATCTGGATACGTTTTTAAATACCATTCAGAATCGAATTGCTCTTCAGTAAAGTAAAGCTCATCTTCCCTCAATGGGGAAATTTTTAAACATTTCTTGGAAAATATGCGCCATAGGCGCTTTATAAGCATCACAGTAATCGTTCTGATCAACAAGGAAGTGGCTGTCGGCCTTCATCCTTACCCATTGAAATATAATGGATTAATGGGTTAAATCCGCTATCTTTGACATCGGGATTACTATCAAGATACCATTGGCTATTAAAGTCTGGTCCGGGGTTACGACCTTCGAAAGCACCCATTTTTAAATAATGTAAAGCAGGGTTATTTGCTGAGTTTTTATCCTGCGCGATATCTGGATATGAGTTTAAATACCATTCAGAATCAAATAATCCTGATTTGTTAATTTGGTTCAGCTCTCTTTTTTGTTTGCGAACTTTCTTAGTGTACTTACCAAAAGGAAAACCAATCACAAAAGCCTTACTCTTACTAGATGACTTAACGTCCAATTCATCATCGTTATTTTCTATTGCTTCATACTCATGAAGGGCTAATGTATTTTCTTTTTCTTCAAGTAAACGGGTCAATGAAGTTAATTCTTTAAAACGCTGATCAATAGAATTTTTCGCATCAGAAAGATCTGATTTCAGTGACTGGACACGAAGCTGTAGTTGCTGTTTAGTTTGTAAAAGATTATCTCTTTCGATTTTTACAGTGCTAAGATCCTCTTCAAGGCTCTTACATCGTAGGATCAAATCTTCTCTAGCCTTCTCAAGATCACGTTTTATTTGACTGGCCTGATTGAATTTCTCCTCAGAGGACTTAATGGATTTTTCCAGTAACTGTGTACGATTCTGAACTTTCTCCCACTGAGAATTTTTCTCGGCTAAATCATTCCTTAAACTATCAATCACCTTGCATTGAGAGATTTCAGATTTCTTCAGTATCTCAAGATTTGCATTCTGCGATTTTATTGTTTTCTCTAACAGCTCAATTGAACTCTCTAACCGCTGTATTTTTTCCTTTAATTTTGTGAATTCTTGTTCATATTTTGACTTTAATATCAGCTTCTCTTTTTGAGACCTATCAAGGGAATTCGTAAGCTCTTTTAACTTTCTTTTACTATCTTCTAAAAGTGTATTTTTATGAATGAGAGTCTCTTCCTGAGACTTTAATCGCTTCTCATTGGAATTTTTACTAGCGACTTCATCTTCAAGTTTTAGCTTAAGCTTCTCAACTTCCAGGCTTAATTTATCTGTACACAGTTGAGACTGCTTCCAATCTTTATTAAGAGTTTGACAGCGGTCAAGAATTTCACTTTTCTCTTTAACCAGATCAACATTTTTATGTTTATATTCTTCGAGACTCTCTATAAGTTGACGATTACTGTTTTCAATTTTCTGCCAATGAAGTTGTTTTTTTTCTAGAAGAATTATTCTCTCTTTTAGCTTTGTTTTATCATTAGATAGCTTTTTAGTCTCACGAGATTGTTCAGCGAGTTCTTGCTCTAAACGTTTTGCGAAAATTTGTGACTTTTTCCGTTGCTCCTCTTCTTCCTCAAAAGCTTGTATCCACTCGTCTAAATCCTTTTCTATACATTCAGCTTTCAATAATTTATTTTCTAGAATCTTAAAGTCGTTCTCAAACTTTACGATGCGATCTTGAGCCTGTTGTAGATTGTATTGAATTTCTTCAAGATTTTTTACTTTATCAATAAGATCATTTTTTTCTTTTTTAAGATTAAGAAACTTCTGTTCAAGCTGCTCTTTTTCAAGAGCAAGGGTTTCAGATTTTTTCTTAATTTCTGAAATATTATTATTTAACTTATTTACATGGATTTGTGTTTCTTGCCATTGCCTTTCTTCTGCCCTAAGAATACGGACCTGATCCTCAAGATGATTCCGTTCTTTTGTAATACACTTCTCTATTTTTTCTGCTTCAATGATTTTATTTTCTAAAGAATCTGCATGTTCTTTTGTCTGCTGCCATTTCTTCTGTTCTGAATGAAGCTTTTTAAGCTGTTCGTCTAACTGACATTTATTTATAGATATGTTTTTGTATTTTTGTTTGAGATTGCCATAATCTTTTTCTAGAACTTTTAAGTTGTCATATTTGCCTTGTAGAAATTTATTCTTGTCATTTAAACTATCAATCCTTTCTTCAAGTTTTTGTTTTTCTAAAGTTTCGACTTTAGTTTTTTCATGGAGCTTCTGAAGCTGCCCCTCAACTTTATCCTTTTCAGCTGCATTAACTTCAGCGTTATTTTTAAGATCTGTAATAGTTTTTTCTAAACACCGTACTCGATCGTTTGTTTCTTGCCAAGTTTTCTGTTTCTCTAGTAAAGACCCAATCTGCTCTTTGTACTTATCTTTCTCTATATTATTCTTTTCAAGTTTACGTTTTAGATCAGAAATAATAGTTTCTTGTTGCACCACTTGAGAATGTACTTTTTTCCAAGATTTCTCTTTCTCTTGAAATTCACATACTTGTTCTTCAAGCTCATTCTTCTTCGTATTTGCACTCTTGAAGTTAAGCTCAATTTTTGATAGGGCGTTCTCTAGGAGAGAAACTCGACTTTCTGCTTCTTTTCTTAACTTTTGATTTTCTTCAAGTTTACTAACCTGTTCTTTTAGTTCACGCCTCTCTATGGAAATACTCTTATACTTATTCTTCAATAGAGAATGGTTTTTTTCTAATTTATTTTTTAGATCCAGAGATTCTAGATAATTTTGCTCATTGATTTTTAATGCATGAATTTTTTCTTCTAACTCACATTTTTCAATATTAAGATTTTCAGAGCTACGGCCAAGCTCTGAAATCTCCATCTCTAATTGCTTGACATAAGTATTAGTATTTTGCCAGTTCTTTTTTTCATTATGTAACGATTCTATTTCTTGGCCGAGCTTATTTTTCTCTACACAAGCATTCTCAAATTTACGCTCAAGTTCTAAAATCTTATGCTCTAGTTTCTCGACTTGTACCCGTGCTTGTTGCTTTTGCTGATCTTTCTCAGCTAATGCAGATTTCAATCCTTCATTTAAAGTTCGTTGAGTATTCAACATTTCTTCCTGCTTATGCAGGCTATTAAGTGCTTTTTCTAGCTTAAGTTTTAATTCAGATAATTCCTGAAACTTCTTTTCTTGAGATTGCTGCTCAATAGATTTTTCGGAATCTATCAATTTTAATTTAGCTTCAAGTTCAACAACTTTCTCTTTGTAAGATTTATTATTAGATTCAATTTGAAGATTTGTTTTTTTTATTTTTTCCGTTTCTTCGCATTGGTCAGTAAGATGCTGCTCAAGTTCTGCAACACGAGTTGAGAGATTATTGCTTTCTTCCTTCTTCAGTTCATACATTTCCTGGATGCGTCGTTGCTCATCTTGTGCTCTGGTAACCGCCCCCTCATTTGATTCATAACGAATCTTATAATTTGTTAATTCTTGTTGCTGATCTGAATTAATTACCTGTAATTGTAAAAGCTTCTGGTTCCTAGCATCCGACTGTCGGTACTGTTCATTAAGCTGTTCACGAAGTTGTGCCAACTCGGTTTTAAGTTCATCACGTAATTCTTGAAGTATAACAACCCGTTCAGACAAACGTCCTTGCTTTTGGGCATGATCTGCCAAAGCCAGCTCCATACGTCGGTTGAAACCAGTTAATTCTTGGCTTCTGGACTCTAATTCGGATCGAGTCATTTCATAATTTTCATTTAACTCCTTAATCTTATTTTCCTGTTCTACAAGATTTAATTCTAATACTCTCGCCCTTTGTAGATATTCTCCAGCCTGCAAGGCATCTTTGCAGGTTCTACCTAAACGTGAAAATACGTCTCTAATAACTTGCAAAGCTGAATTTGGTTGGCAATTCTCAAAAAGTTTAGTGAGTAATGGATTTAACTCACGTCCCATGGAGACAACGCCCAAACCCTCTCCATGTTGAAAGACAAAAGTAGCGTTATCCTTTGATAAAGAATCAAACGATTTGGGCCTCTCATGTCCTGGGATTCTCTTCGATATGCCAGGAATAAGAATGAGGCCACGAGCAGACAGCTTGGACTTCCAGCATGCTAACAGCCCGTCTAGATCTTCATCAGCTGTTGGGTTTAATAATAAAAGCTCGATACTTGAATCTTCAAACTGACCTGCGGCTCTCATTGATGAGCTATCAAGTAAAAAAGAAAAATTGTCAAAATGCAGATCATGATAGGCTAATGCCTCAGCCTCTAAAGAGGCGGTATTCTTGCCTTGCTTTTTACAGGTAGCGTAACACCGAGTATCCAAATGAAGTCTTTGAACCGCTTGGCAAAGTGCAAAATGCGCGACGCCGGATTCTATTCCCAAAGTTATTACTGTTCGTGGTTGATGGGCTTCCATCAACCAAAATAAGAAAGGAACATGCTCCAGCCACAGAGATGAGCGTAGGAAGCCTGGTTTCCAGAACATGGAACTTTGGGCCAAAGAATTAATCGCAGGTTTTATCGCCAAATCGGATTGCATTTTTTCACTTCCCCTGTCGGCATTTGATACCATTCAAAGTAAATATGTTTACAGCCCAGCCTTGTTTAAGCAACAATTACAAATGATAGTGATGTGTCTTGTTATTGTAGAATTTTACCCTCAAATATAATGTGTTAGTAGATTCTTCTTTGAAAGTATTTATAGAAAAACTAACAAATTTGATCCAGATAACGGTATGCGTAATAATTGGCATCAAATGAAACAAAAATTAATAAAGGCAAAATCTAAGTAAATTATATTTTAATTATAGCTATGATTCAAATTAGAAAATTAAATTCGATTTTAAATCGATTGTCCTTAAACATTAGGCGATCACTTATACAACATATTATATAGCATACTTGAAGCATTAATACTCTTTTTAGAACTATTTAAAACTCGCGATGGCTGGCAAGGTTAGTTGTGCTTCATAAAGTTAAATTAGACGAAAAGTCTCATAGTTTTTATAGTCCTTAATATTGAACGCTTTAAGAACATTTAATCGATCTTGTATCTCTAGATTTTTCATTTCTACCAAAATCTCTTTAGAAAATTCCCACCAACAGCTCTCTATAATAGAAGTGAATAGTGAAGGATCAACGCGATACTTTATATGCCTTGCTGGTGCTCCGCCGACCACACTAAAGCTTTTGACATCCTTAGTAACTACCGCATTTGCACCAATTACAGCACCCAGGTTTACCCTTACTCCTGGCAAAATAACCGCACCATCACCAACCCATACATCATTCTCTAGTACTGTGGGTTTTTTAAGCTCCTTTTTTGACAAGTTTGGGGAAGTTGTTAAATTTGTCATAACATGAGAACCTGGGCCAATTGATACACGTCGCCCAATTGAACAATAACGACCAATAAAACTCTGTTTTATATAACCACCGTCGCCCATGTAAGAATGAGCGCCAATAAATGATTTATATTGTCCTTCTAGCACAGGTGAATTAAGCCTGATTGACTCCTCAAAAAAAGCATACTTAGGCGCATTAGATCTTTTTACGCCATTCTTTGCACAATCTCTGGAACGAATAGGAATAGAAAATGAATTTGGAAGCGAAGGAAGCTCCGACAAAAAATTCTCCAGTTTTTCCAGTAGCAGAGCTTTAGAATGTGTCACAAGATCAAACTCCACATGAATATAAGAGAAATTTTTTTAATAGTTTTACTTTCTTAAAGATCATGTTTAATAATTGTAATGAAAATCGTTGAATCCTAACCTACGTGTAACAAAAAAACTAACCAGGATTTACAGTCTGAAAAATGTTTTCTGTATTTTTCTATATTCTTCACAAGAGGAAATGATCTGTTCTTCTTCATCAGTAAGCTCTATGATGGGTGTAAGGTCCTTGGTTCTTTTTTTTACATTTTGCATAGTGTTTTGGGGTAACATTGTATTAATTTTCCCAATAAACTCCTCATTGCAGTCAATACCAAGTGTGTCAAATATTGGCTTATAGAAATAAAATAGAGGTTTTTTGGGATATAGGTCAACATTAACAATAAAAACCCTTTCTGGGAATCTTGTCTTTAATTTAGAAAAATTGCGAAAACTAACTTTATATTTTTCAAATAAATCATTAAAAGGAAGGCTATTCCATCTGATATTCTTCAGATTTTTAATACTCCTTAAGACATCATAAGCGTTGCGTGCACAATATACATAAATAGGCTTGTTTATAGAGAATATATTTTCATATATTTCAAAGTAACTTTCAGCGGTTGGTGTTTTATTGCCAATAATTTTTGCTGTATATGATTTCTCTATTTGTCTTAGATTTGATCGAATAAGCCAGTAACTTTTAACTATTAATTCTTTTCTAATCGGTAACGTACTAGGTTCAACATTCTTCATCATAGAAGAAGTGATTTGTCTATCAGCACGTCTCATTAACATTCTTACATTATGAAACTCGTTTGTTATGCAAATATCAGGATGAAGATTCAGAACATTTGCACACATCCGAGTTCCACTTCTTGGGTTCCCTAAAATAATTACTGGTGGACTATTCATAATTAAATCAAACCCTTTGCTTAATGCAAGTGATAACTAATAGTTAAGATTTAGGTTAAAGAAATTTAGATCAAGTTCAATAGTTTCACCGGAAACCAGCAAATTAATTTTAGAATATTTTTTTGATGCGTATGAAATCTTTACTTCATTATTATGATCAAGTTGGATCATTGTTAAAAAATAATTTTTATTTGACTCAAAAACAATTCTTTGGCTATCCTTTTTAAGGTTAAATTTTTTTGCGTGGAAACTAGGAATAATTTTTGCTACTGGAAAATCGGTTTCATAATTGCTTTCATCATCAAAAGTAAATTGTTTTATTTGGCAGATACATTTTTTGTTATTGTTTAACAGATTTACATTTTGATTGATTACATTAAGTGTTAATTCGGGTCCAATATGGAAATACTGCTCTATACCTTTTGATATGCCTTCAAGTTGATCATAAATTAAAAAAACACCTGGTTTTATCCAGCAGATCATTCGAACAATAAAACATAAATCATAATCTGAAATTCTTGCTAGAGCTATTTCATATTTACCAAAATCTCTAAACCCAATAATTTCAGATCCACCTATGTTTTCTTTATAACTTTGATTTTTTATTGCGATATTTACTTTTCTGATTGTCTGATTTTCTCCTTTTGGTCTTACAGTATTATGGTAAGATGTTTTCTTCAGTTTTAATGAATTGATAGAATTTTCGTAATTTAAAAAGCCTGGATCAATTAAAATATCTGTACCTTTGTAATAAAGGTTAAAGACCCCATTATCTCCATGCTTATGTACATGAGTTTTATAACCGGAACTAAAATAAGCCCATATTTTATCCGTCGGGTCCCTAAAAATTACTTTATTTGCATCTCTAAGGAACTCACTTTTTAAGCCTTTTGAACATTTATATTTAACACCTGCATGTGTATCACCAATTGTAGGAACTGTACCATCTGGTCGTACAATAAGACTTGCATACTCTTGAGCTTTCCTCAGAGAACAAGAGGCTTTTTTGTGTAGTGACGGATCTAAAACGGATAGAGGTTCTTTTAATTTCTTTAAAAACCTTAAAATCCAAAAATGATATCCGGGACTATTTTCAATATGTACTCCATCTTCAGTTAAATCTCTGGTTAATGAATGACTTAGTCGAGAAATGAGATTTTTCTTGAAATGGTTTGGATAAGAAATATTGTTCCCTTCAAAAGTGCTTACTAAACCCAATAAAGCAATATCCATCATCAAGCCATGATTGTAATGTTTGTAATTACAAATATCTGATAGATATTCTCCATTAGATAGTAGAGTACTTATAATGTATTGTGGTATTTTTTTATTTGCATGAATTAGGCATGATAATAGATAACAAAGAGATTGTGTTCTATTAGAAAAAGCATGATCACCCAGTAAAACTCTTCTCATAGACTTTGTTATATTTTTTTTCTCTTGGGCTTCCCATTTAATAAAACTATTTACATAAGCTATTGCTCTCTCTAAGTATACTTCATTCTCCGAAACCTCATACGCATTAAGTAAATATGAGACAGGATGGAAAGTATAAGTGTATAATGAATAGGTAGTTTGCGCGGATTCAAAACGCATTTCCCAGAGTTCATTGAGATCATTAACTTGGATATTTGATAAAACAGGAGACAGTCTAACTTTATTGTTAAGAATGTCATCTGCAATAGAAATTGTTTTTTTACCGATTGGTGTCAATCTGAGGATTTTTTCAGCATTATAAAAATTGATTTTCATAACAAGGCCTCATAATACCTTGAACATTTAATGAGAAAATTTCTTTTTTGAATTTATAGGTTTTGATTTTAATAATTTTTTATATGGTCATATGTTATGAAAGATTTATGTTTTATATTCTATGATTCATAAATTAGTGATTTTTATATTTTTTTGAAAAGTTTTTTAAAGTTATAAATAAGTTATTTCTTACACTGTAACTTTTGTTGATTTTAAAAATCCATTTTGTCAAGAGTGCGGTCCTCTAACTCATTCTTAAGCGATCTATCCAAGATGTGAGACAGATCATCCCGCTCAATTTTTTTTAGATGATACTTCACTTTTGAAAAAACATGGAAGATTTCTTCATCGGTGAATTGGGGCGTTTCAGAATCTGGATATTCCATAAAATTATTATTAAAACCTTTAGCATCACCAAAAGAATATTCTTTGAACATTTTTCTGTTGGCTTCCTTAAAGTTATTATAGAAATCAATAGCTATATCTCTTCTAGGAAGCCTTCCTTTTCCAGAGAAATTTGATTTAAGAATCTTAATTATTTCTTTTCTATTTTTATTAGGCTTATTATCGTTAAATCTTAATAGGAATTTGTTGGAAATCCTAAGAAATTCTTGAGCAGCAGGATTTAAAGACTCATTAGAAACGTCTGGTTTTTTATAATTTGAAATATTTTTAAGTCCACACAGACGGAAAAAATCATAGAAAAAATCTTTCTTTACAAAAAGATTTTTCTCAAAAATTCTTGGCTTGATAGCAGAGATTCCAAATTGTTTACGCCAAATGTTCAAAATTTCACTATAGTTATACCTAAAATTTAGAGCGTCTTTCGATGGAATTATCTCAGAATTGGTTGAACCCGTTATTAAACTCAAATTATATAAACTTGTGGCATATCTATCCTGTCTTCTAAAATAAACAACAATATTGACTTCATCGAAATAAGGTTCTATAAATTTATAAAGAGAAGATATTTGTTCTTCACCAAAACCACATAACCATTCACTGGAAAATATTACGTTTTTTGATTTTTTTAATTTTTTCGTGATCATTTCAAGTCTGTTACTTTGGAATTGCTTAATTTCATTATAGTTTTTCAACCCCAATTCTCTAAATATTGACACTTTACAATTTGGTTCAATAAAACAAGCGGGTAAAACTCTAGGCCTAAAAAATGGAACCAATCCATTGGAAGTTAAATTCTTTTTATTTAACTCTAAAGACCTTTGAATAAAAGATGTTCCAGATTTACTCATTCCAATATGTAAAATGCACTTTCGCATATTTTATCCCTATATGCTGTATCTTTTCACTTGATGAAATAAATTGAAGTCAAAATGTTTATCTACAAGATCAATAGTTTCATTTGATATATCTCTATCACCGCCTAGCAACTTAGACTTTTCAACTTGACGTTTGGCTTCCATCCTAACTTCATCATTAATAGCCAGTCCCAAGTAATCAAAAATATCAAGAAGGTTAGATTCCTTCGAATAGAGGTTTTCACTAATGACGTAAAGGAAACTTTCTGAAAATTTTCCATCAGTCATGAGCTCTCTTATAGTTTTGTTGTTTATATTGTAATCCCAACAAGCAACAAATTGATCCCTAGGGGTGATATTCTTTGAACTCCATGCATCTTCACCAACTGCATTTTTTTTTGCTCTTTTAAAATAACTTTCTGCAACAAAATACGGGTTCCTAAAAAGGTGTATAACTTTGATGTCAGATGGTTCAAAATTATTCTTTGTTAAACCCCAGCTCATTAAAAAATTGGGTCTCTTATCACCAATATATATTGATGAGTTATATTTATTATAAAGATTGTTATATTTTTCCTTATAACCTTCTTCATGGAAAATTATATCTCTGCTCAGCATTGACTTTGAATAACCATTACCTGGTCCATATCTTTCTGTAGCCATGCATATTTTATTATGAGTGTTTAAAAAAGCACCAAGAGATGTGGTTCCAGATCTCGGAGTGCCACTTACAAAAATAAATTTTTTTTCCAAAAAGACTTCAGGTCTTTGATCGACACAAAGCAAGGCTGATCTTTCTTTAAAAAATGGATCATCTAAATCTTCAGCTTGAATACCTTTGCCAAGAAATGTTAAATAGTAATCATCACCACTTTCAGCCATAACAGAAAATAAAACTGCTTTATTTTTGTCTGTTATCAATTCATCGCTTAATTTTTCACGAATAATAAATCTTGCAGCAGCAATATCGCCTGAATAGTATAAGCATCTAATCATCTTGACGAGTCGATATTGCTTTATACGTCCACCTGTATTGTTGTATATTTTTCTCCAGACGTAACTTGCCTTCTTGAAGCTCTTTATAGACATAAGAAAGTCAGCAGAGATATTGAGTAACTTTGGGTCGTCTTCCTCAATAAGCTTATTTATATGATCAAAATTATTTAAATAAAATTTCTCTAAATCCTCGTTGCGATATTCTTCAGTTGAAGAAATCAAAACGTTTAAAATATCGCTATCTTGCATAGCTTTCTCCAAAAATATAAATCATGTTCATGATAGAATTTATCAGAATATTTTTTTCTAAGTTGAACTTGATAAGATCTTGCAAAATAAGTAACAATGTATATTTTTTATGCGCTCAAAACACTGAGCAGTATTGATAAAGTAATGGTTATCTTCAGGCATGCCTTTATGAAATTTTACTTTATTAAAATAAGAGTTAATTGTCTCATTTATAGTCTCTGTTTTGTAGTTTTAATCAGTTATTAACAATATTTTTATTATGTAGTATCGCCCATCACTTTAAATGATAAATTTTAGATCTCTTTGTGAACAAAGAATATATTTTTACAGTCTTCGGATTTCTATTTTTTCATACGGCACAATATCCCTTGAAAATTCTTATATTATTCTGATATCTCAGAGAAGTGTTCAGAAAGAAATAAGAAAACTATGTCTGATGAAATGTACAATTTTCTCTGAAATATTCATCAACCCTCTTACAATAGATTTTTAATATTTCAACCTCAAAAAAAGGGATTATAACTCCAATCTTAAAAAAACGGTTCGATAAAACTCGAATTAATCTTTTAGAAGATATTTTGAATAATTTTTGTGGTTTTCTTATAAAAACTATAAATAGTTAAGTATCAATTGAGAGTTAAATTTAGAGCAAAATCTATCAGTGGCGTACTTTTTAGCATCATGGGATGACAGGTTTCTATTTTGAAGTATAGATTGACAAGCTTTCTCAGTGGTTTCAACTATACATTTTTCTGGATAGATCGTCGATGAACCATCCCAATTAAAAATAATTGGAATCGCACCCGAAGCTAATCCTTCTGCAGGAGCTAAATGAAAACTCTCAAAATCACTCACAGATAGAATATAACCAATTTTCTGAAGCCAAGAATCTATAGGTCCATGCCCTTCAAAGATGACATTATCTTTCCATCCATTATCTTCTATTCTTTTGTATTGTTTACGATAGTAGTCCATTTCTGATCTGCGTGATCTTGAGTGCATCCAAGGATATTCCTCTGGACGCTTTCCTTTCACAAAGAGCTTATATCTCTGATCCAAGTTATAAAGGTTCTCAAAAATATCGAGAGCTCTATCCAGCCTCTTGCGTTGAGGTACGTCACCAATCATGCCTAAATGAAACTTAGCTTCTTGATTTTTAGCTTTATCAAGAAGTTTAATATCTACTAAATTATAGATCATCTTACATTTTTCTCTTTTGAGAGAAAATTCACTTACAAATTTCTCATACCAGTAAGGTGAAACCATAATATAGTTATCAATACTATCATGGTTAAATTTCTCTGGACTTCGAGTTGTAATCTCCTGAAGGTGCAACCTAGTAATTAACCGTTGACCTGATTTTTTATGCTTGGAATACCAAACGGTATTTCCTAAACCCCATTCACAAAAAATAGTATCTGCCTCATTGAGGAGTTTGAAGCTTTGCTCCTCATCATGTTTGTTATGCCCTTGCCATTTATCAATTAAAAGTTCAAAGTCAGAACTCTGCTCAATAGCATTCATGATAAATTTTGCAAACTTTAGGTCATGACCGGCAATAAGTATCTTTTTCTTGTCTTGTAAAAAAGTAAGTGCCTGTTGGGCACGATTCACCAAGTTATGATAGGAAAAACGCTCTGCCTCGATATTATTGATACTTAAATGACCATGTAGTGCGTCATACATAGCGTCCGCAATCCCTTCGATATTCTCTTCAGTTAAAGAGGCTCCGCCTATTTTTTTAAGCATATCTGGAACACAGCCCGTTTTCATGGTAACTGCCACTATTGGCTTTTTAGCACCAAGATAATCGGCAAGTTTTCCAGGATAAAATGGCGTATCTTTGAGACCTTGATCGCTGAAGTCAGCATCTCGTAACAGCAAACAGTCTGCCTCAGTCATTTTTCTTAAGCTTTCCAAGTAGCTTATAGTTCCATTGAAACTAACTACCCCCTCCAGTCCATAATCTTCTGCGGCTTCAATATAACGATCATTTGCACCATAGAACTCTAAAGCAAAACGACCTCTAAGTTCAGGATGCTTTAGCAGCAGACGTTGTGCACCAAGTATAAATGGCTCAGAAGTACGTTTGAATTTATACAACATCCCAACATGCATAAATTTGAATACTTTAGATTCACTTTTTCTATAGTGAATTAAGTCAGCTTGGTACATACGCTCATCATAACAGTGAGGCAATACATAAAATTTTTCATCATCTAACGGATTTTCTAATGATCTATTTACTAATTTTTTTTGGTAAGAATTAGTGATAACAATGCGGTCTGCCTGTTGTAAGACGAGCGCCTCTATTTGACTATCTTCTTTAAGTAGAGGGAACTGATAAAACTCATTATAAGGATTAGCAGCAATAGGGTCGCCAAAAGAAGCGACCCAGCGTAATTTTGGATTTAACTTCTTGATTGCCATCGCAGCCATATGTGAAGCAATCTCATGCGAATGAGAAACCATTACTGAGTAATGATTATGACATTTTAAACAATTGTAGTAATCGAGTACTTTTTCAACATACAGAGTTCGTGCTTCTCCATCACGAGCGTTTTCAATAGGTACCTCAATTTCATAACGATTAAACTTACTCGCCGCATACTTAAACATACCTACGTTATCAGGTTGTTGCTTTCTTTTGATCTGAAGCACATCGTATTCATACCCAGTATCTTTTAATCTCTTGAACAAATTAAATGCAGATGAACTCTTGTATGGTGGGAAATGCCAGGATACTAATAAGACTTTCTTATTCATGGTTATTCATCTCCCCAATAAATAAAATCTTCTAATGCTTCATCATATAGATCATCATTAATTTTGCATTTTAAAACTCTTTCGTCACCATAATATTCTTTCTTGTTCTTATAAAATTCTTTAGCTATTTCCATACCAAAAGTGATATCACTGTTGGATTCATTTAAAAACTTGTAGGCTGTACTAAAATTTCTTAATTCAATGAATAGATGTTTTTTTTCTGCTGTTTGTATACTATAAATATGCTTAGCTCTTTGAATATCCTCTTCAGTGTTAGCAGTTATTGCAAGGGTTGCGCCAGGTAAAGCTATATCTATCTCAATACCTAATAGATGACAAAGTGTCTTTAATCTATGGCCATAAGTATGTGCACGCATTACTTTCCTAACACCACGACGCGCAAGCGTTTGATAGTCAGAAGGAGAGTTCTCTAAATCTCTTATTCTATCAGCAATACAATTTTTATCTTCTGACATGATTACAACATCACCAAATAATTCCTTCATTCCTTTTGAAGCATTACTGATAATAGGCGTTCCAGACGCTAGTGACTCATATACTCTCCTTGCAAACATGGTTGAGGAATTCTGTACAGAATTCATATTGATCTGATATTTATAACCTCGATGTACTTTCCAGATATCTTTTGCAGGAAGATTACCAACAATATTAGCTTGATAATTTTCTGGGAAATTAAACTTTTCAATACCCTTTTTATAGTTACGATCAAAAATATCATATTTTAATCCGGCTTGATCAAGCTGATTCATAACAAAGTTAAAGTCTATGCAACGTTTTGGCTTGTCGCCATAATAAGACCCTGCGAACACCGCTTTGTCAGAACGAGGAAAGATTAATGATGGATTATGGATTTTTGGTTGGGCTGCAAAAGAAAGTGGATAAGCATCAATTCCAAAATCCTTTTTGTACCGGGGAACCATGTTAACGTCACTAGTTATTGCTAAATCAAAAAGTTTTGCGATAGGTCCAAATTTTTCGTAGTGTGGAGGGTCTTCCTTGTTCCAGAAAACTGTCGGAATAGCTTCTCTTTTACAGTATTTTATGAGCCCTCCTAGCTTTCTTCCACCACCACTACCTTTACTTATTGCTCCCCAGCTTCCATCATTTCCATTCCAACAACTTTCAACTAATAGAAAGTCTGGTTTGATTTTATCTAATTCAAAATGCCAATGTTCTTGAGTCAACTTTACTAAAGTTACTTCATGTGAAAGACATTCAGATGTAAATTCATCTAATATACATGCAATTGTTAAGTCTGAAGTTAATCGACGCTTTCTATTATCATGTACTAAGGCAGTTGGCAGTGGCTTATACTTGAGTAACTCAAGTTTATGAATTCTTTCAGATTCCTCATCAAAACAACGGCCTGAAATAACCAGTTTAACCTGTTCTTCTGGCATTAGACCGAGTCCGGCAACTTCAATTACAACATCTGTGACATCCTTGGGTAGCTTTAACTTGAAGATTTCTTTCAGCTCACCATTTAGCGTTTTGCTATTTTCATTTAGATATCTAAAATGCTTTTTGAACGTTGCAGCAACCCCTATTCCAGAAACTGTATTTTTTTTCCTACCGAGCTTGTCCAAGAAATCAAATAGAACAACAGCTTTCCGAGCACTATGTGAATTGTTTAACTCATAAACAATCAAAGAGGAAAGCTCTAGAGTGGCTCCAGATGTTGGGACTTTAAACTTCGTATAACTCAGTTTATTACTTCCTTTTATAGTGAGATTTTTTCGCTCCAAGAAATCTTCTTTTAGTTGTTGATTTAAAGATGATTGCTGCTCAACATTTTTATTTTTGTTAGAAATTACCTTATTTGCACTCTCAATTTTGTCATTTTTATATTTTTTTTGCTCTATTGGTTTTTTCTCATCTATGAGAACTTCATCTTCAATGGTAACATCCTTGAATTCTGTTAATGGTTTTTTATTTCGGATATCAGTGTCTATATTATTCAGAAGCCAAGGTATATTTGTTACAGAATGTTCAGATTTGTTTTTCCATATGTTTTCGGCCCAACTTTCTGAAATCTTCGTTTCGGCGCCGCTGTTTACACTATCCTTAGCATTGTCAAATAAATTCCCGGAACTTTCCAAGGTCTTTTTAGTAATTTTATTATAGTCTATTGATTTTCCATACAGAACTTCTATTAATTCATTTACACAATCCTTCATTTGTATTATTTTATTTTCGCTCCTCGCAACAATATTGAGCGAGGCTGAAATACAGTTCATAAGATCATCAGAATCTTCACTTTTAAAAGTAGTGACATTTTTATATTTACTGGAAATCTCCACTAGTGGAACAACATCTGAGACAATCAATTTTTTCCCATATGCGAGTGCTTCAACAGCCTTCATTGGTGAAACTAGTTCGCACACTGATTGTTTCTTACGAGGAATTACTACTGTATCAATCAGAGCATAGTAATCAGCAATCTGTTCATGTGGGACGCGTCCTAATTGGACTAACCAAGGCTGATCCGTAAGCTTCTTTTCTGGATGCATTAACCTATTAACCGGTTGATCATCTCCCACTAGTAGTAACTTAAAGTTTTTTATACCCTCGCTTAGCTTTGTACATGCATCAATAAGAGTATCTAATCCTTCATAGGGTGTGAAGCTACCGATATATCCCACTACTCGGTCTTCAGGATTAATACCAAGCTTTTGCCTTAATATCGATTCAATACATTTTGCCTTTGGTAGTTCACCGACACCATTTGGTATAATACTAATCTTATTAATATTTAATCCTCGATTCACCAGCTCATTCTTCATTTGTTGGCTAAGGGTAAATACTTTTAATGCTTGCTTACTAACAAATGTGTTACGGTTCGCTTCCAACTTATAGGCTTTTGTTTTTTCGTAACCTGGCTCTCGTGCTTCTCGAGAAAGTTCCCAGAAACCACGGACCTCACTATAAAAAGGTAAACCCAGAGCTTTTGCAGCAACAAATGCAGGTAGTCCAATCGTGTAATCTGATGCTGCTAATACAACTGCGGGGCGATATATTTTAAAATGCTCAATAAAGCGTGCGGCACATATTTCTAAATTGGCTCTCTCTCCATCAGGCGGTGAATCATTTAACCAGCGGCTATGGATATATCTAACACCATTAACTACTTCCTCGGGGTGTACGCTATTTTTTTTTATACCTAATTCCCAAGGTCTACCAGGTCGAACAAAACAAAGGGTATCGAATCCATATTCATTAAGTGCTTTGGCTATTGCTTGTGTTCTTATCGAATAACCATTACTTGCATAACTTTGTCCGTGACATACCATGTAAGCTATACGTTCACGAATCGGAGAATACACATCATTTACGGAATGATCGACAAGATCTTCTACGTGTTTTAACAAAACATCCATAGTAAGCTCTGCCTATTAATTAAATATTATCGATTATAAGTTAATATAAACAACACTCAAGATATTCAAGTTAGCCAAGGAGTCCTACGGAATCAATGACAATATTTTTAGACTGAATTAATCGTATCTTATTAGAAAATTCGTTGTGTTTAACCAATACACAAACTATATCTGATTTTTCTAATGCCTTTTCCAAAGGAACAAGATTAACGTTTATATCATCAAGTGTGTTTGGTAGCGAATCAATGTTCGGTTCAACAACTTGTACTTGACAACCAAGTCCAGAAATTGCTGTTGCAATATTTAAAGCAGGACTTTCTCTTAGATCATCAATATTCGGCTTAAAGGAAATTCCCAAACAGGCTATAGTGATGTCACGACTAGTGTAACCAGGAGTTTCATCACAAATCTGCTTTAGAGACTCCTTAACCTGATCTAATATCCATTCAGGTTTGTGATCGTTGACTTCACGAGCTTTACTAATTAATTGTGCTTCACCTGGACATGAATCAACAATAAACCATGGATCTACTGCAATACAATGACCGCCTACACCCGCCCCTGGCTGTAGGATGTCAACACGTGGATGACGATTGGAAAGAGAAATGAGTTCCCAGACGTTAATGCCTAGCTTGTTACAAATCATAGACAGCTCATTTGCAAAGGCGATATTAACATCCCGAAAACTATTTTCGGTAAGTTTTGTCATTTCTGCTGTCCGTGTAGTGGTCACTAAGCATTCACCCTCAACAAATACTTGATAGAGAGATTTCGCAAAGTCTGAGCATTTCCGTGTCATTCCTCCAATCACACGGTCATTTTCAACGAGCTCTCGAATGACATGTCCAGGGAGAACCCGTTCAGGGCAATAAGCAATACGTATATCAGAAAGCTCTCCATGTGTTTGCGGAAAAGTCAAATCAGGACGAGTATCAGCAAGCCACTCCGACATTTTTTCTGTAGTTCCTACAGGTGATGTAGATTCAAGTACAACGAGATTGCCTGGCTTTAATACTGGTGCTAAAGATTTACATGCAGTCTGAATAAAATCCAAATTAGCCTTAGGGTATTTTCCCTGCTCTCCTGTTGTGAAAGGGGTAGGAACTGCTATCATAAAAGCATCTGCAGGTTGTGGATTAGTTGTTGCTTGTAGATAACCTTCTGTTACTGCTGCATGTACAATTATATCTAATTCGGGCTCCACTATATGTATATTGCCCTTGTTTATCGTCTCAACAGCTTCCTTGTTTACATCTACACCGATTACCTTTTTTCGTCTTGAAGCGATTACAGCAGCTGTCGGTAATCCAATATAGCCTAATCCAATAACAGAAATAGTTTCAAGCTTCATAAATATCCCTATCTACTCTTTAAACTTATCCCAAAAAAGATTAATAATGTTTATATATTTTTAATACCTTTTAGGTCTTGAAAACTGACTAAAGCATTTAATATCCTGTCACATGCTTCACCATCACCATAGGGATTATGTGCATAGCTCATATTCTTATAAGCCTCATTTTCTGTAAGTAAAGTAGTTAATTCTTTGGTAATCCTATCAACTTCGGTTCCTACTAATTTTACTGTCCCAGCTGAAACTGCTTCGGGTCGCTCGGTAGTATCCCGCATCACAAGTACAGGCTTTCCTAATGAAGGAGCTTCTTCTTGTATACCACCTGAATCAGTCAAAATTACATTAGATTTGTTCATCAAGTATACAAATGGAAGATAATCCAGAGGATCGATAAGATAAATATTGCTTATATTTTTTAAAAGACTATTCACTGGATCCTGGACATTAGGATTTAAATGAACAGGATATATAATTTGGCAATTTGGATGGGCTTTTGCGGTAACAGCTAGAGCTTGACAAATTCGTTTAAAACCATCCCCGAAACTTTCTCTTCTATGCCCTGTCACTAAAATTAATTTCTTACTCTTATCAATGAAGGAAAATTTTTCATCTAATTTTTTGAAAAGTAACTCATCGTTATCCAGTTTACGTACTACTCCCAATAGAGCATCTATTACAGTGTTCCCTGTAACAAAAACCCTATCTTCACTTACTCCCTCTTCTAGCAAGTTTTTTTTAGAAGTCTCAGTAGGTGAAAAATGAAGGGTAGCCAGCGCTCCTGTTAGCTTCCTATTTGCTTCTTCAGGCCAAGGTGAATATAAGTTACCGGTACGTAATCCAGCCTCTACATGACCAATAGGGATTTGTTTATAATAACAAGCTAAAGTTGCAGCAAACGTTGTTGCTGTATCACCATGTACCAAAACAATATCTGGTTTCGCCTCTTCGAGAATCTCACGCATTCCCCTCAATATAGCTACGCTTATATCTGTTAGGTCCTGGCCAGGCTTCATTAGATTTAAATCATAAGTAGGAACCAAGTTAAAAAGAGTTAGTACCTGATCTAACATTTCCCTATGTTGTGCCGTTACACAGACTTGTACAGAAAATCTAAGGTCTCCCTGTAGTTTCAAAACCAAAGGAGCCATTTTTATTGCTTCAGGACGAGTACCAAATACAACGAGCACATTCATATAATGTATTCCTTTACAAAAAAAACTATCCTTTTTTATCCATAATTTGATATTCAAATTCATGGCAACGGCGAACATACTTTTCTAGAAGACGCTGTGTCTCATCTAGTTGTTTAACTATAGTATTGGTCACTTTTACATCATCAACATCATAAGAGAGTAAAGTTTCGAAAAAAATCTTCTTCGAGATATTTATATTTTTATTTTTGACCGGCTTTATTACACGTCCTTCACGTCTACCAAAAAGCAAATAATGCACAAGAGGATTTACCTTACTCTGCTTCACATCAGGATATCTTTCTAGATAACTATCACCACAAAATAATTCTGAAGGACTTCTTCCCATCCTCCATCCATAGCGAAGGTAATGTTGTTCGGGAGAGAGCTTTACAGCTTCTACATCAGAATGCTGAGAAAGATACCAATCAGCATCAAACAGAGAGGATTCCTTAATCAATTGAACTTGATATTTCTCATCCATTACAGTTCACGCCGCGAGTTAAAAGAGTAATTTTGATCCTACTTGCAAAGTAGAAAACAGTGTCTGCTATGAGTCAATTCACTATTTTCCTAACCGCCATTTTAATCAGTATAAGTCAATTGATTTTCATTCTTTTGGCATTCATAATCACTTCTTTTCAATATTAATCTTATATATGCCATTTTGTATGCACATTCAATTATTGGTATATAGCTTTTACTTTACACCAAGTAAGAAAAATTGGATTCTTCTACTTCTTAATCAAAAGGACCACTAATTTAAAACTGCCAATTTTTGGCGGCTAAGTCAGTCGTAATTATTTTGCCTGTAAATATAATTATTAATCTCAGGAAATCTTTTCAATTCATACAGATAATTTAATTTGACAGTAAACCAATTTGAATCAAAAATTCCAAGGTAAAATTGCGCCAATCCAAACTTATTTCCGGCAGCGGTCAAATTTTATGCAAGTTAAAAATGTCAGATCAATATCGTTAGAAAATCGCACTAGTAAATTTTATTACCAAGAAAGAAATATTCTGCTTTCATGTCTCTTTGGAGTCTGAGCTTGTAATGAAAGATTTAAACGATACCGATCAAATATTAGTAATTTTTCAGTATATTATATTGTTATCAGCGCTCAAATACATGATCTCTAACAGATTCGTCAAGCAGCCTCATCAAGTATTCTCCATAGCCACTTTTCAGCAAAAGCCTTGCTTGGACCTCGAGCTCATCTTCAGTAATAAATCCTTTACGAAAAGCAACTTCTTCAGGGCATGCAATTTTTAAACCCTGACGTCTTTCTATTGTTTGTACGAAATGCGCAGCAGCTAATAAGTTATCATGGGTGCCAGTATCAAGCCAAGTAGATCCACGTCCCATTAGCTCAAGATTAAGTTCACCCCGATCGAGATATATTCGATTCAGATCGGTAATTTCTAATTCACCTCGACTACTTGACCTGATTTCCCTAACTAGTTCACAGACTTGGTTATCATAAAAGTATAAACCTGTAATCGCATAGTTAGATTTTGGCTCCAGTGGTTTTTCTTCGACACTGATAACTTTACCATCAGTATTAAACTCTGCTACACCATATGCCCCAGGATCAGCAACTCTATAGCCAAAAATTGTTGCACCCTGCAGCCTTGCATTAGCTCTTTTTAACAAATCACTAAATTGGTGAGCATAAAAAATATTATCGCCTAAAATCAAGGCACTTGAATAATTACCAATATGGTTTCGTCCAATAATAAATGCTTCAGCTAAACCATTTGGGGAGGTCTGTTTTGCATAAGTGAGGTTTACTCCCCATTGAGAACCATCTCTTAATAGTGTCTGAAATAGACATTGATCTTGTGGTGTGGTGATAATGAGAATGTCTCGAATCCCCGCCAACATCAAAGTAGTTAGAGGGTAATAAATCATTGGCTTATCGTAAACTGGTACCAGCTGTTTACATACGGCTTTTGTCAATGGATATAGCCGTGTACCAGTTCCACCAGCAAGAATGATTCCTCTACGACCCGTATCAGACATACCCTCAATTCCTCCCTGGGCTTACGTGAGTAGCTAAATTAGTCTAAGGCAATCCATAGTTAAAATATTTGAAAATCAATGTACATTTAAATTGTAAATCCTCTAGCATTTTGGGATCACATTTCAATTAATAATCCTATTTTAAAAAGAAAGAACTGCTGCAGCTCCTATGGCTATACGATATAAAATTTCCGTAACATCTTTAGTTACCTGAAGTTCACTAGAATTAAATTCTGGCATTACCATAATTTCATCGCCTGGACGAAGTTCATCTCCTAATCGAGAATCAAAGTCTTTTTTATTAATACGATTGATGGTTCCATCGAGATGCAATATAACTAGTTCATCTTGATTGGCATTGTTAGCAAAACCTCCTGCTAACTCAATATAATTCTCTAAAGTAAGTTTTTTGTTATAAACTAAAGATGTAGGAAATATTACTTCTCCGACTACAGAGACTGTCGAAGATTTTACTGGCACTACTAATTTATCACCATCTTCAAGTAGCATTTCTGATGAGTTAGGATTATTAGCAATCACCACCTGCCCCCTAGGTTCTACTTTACGGGCCTGCTTAATAAAACTTTGAATCATAATGGCACTATCTTTCTGTGTGCTTTTTTCTAAGTCTGTATTTGGTTGACGCGTTAATACCTCCATCTGAAGCGCGTCTAATGAACGATCAAGTGCCGTACGCTGTTTTTCAGCTACACTTTTACGGTATAGCTGTATCGACTCTTGATCAGCATCTTCCCTATAACGTAATTGAGCTAATAAATCGTTCAATTTTGAGCCGAAAGGTAGTATGTATGTTTCCGGGCCATCTAATTCACCAACAACTTGAACAGAAATGCTATGTACATCGTTATCGCGGACTAGTTCAATCATCGCCCCAGGATATAGTTGAGTTGTCATTGCCTCATCTAGGGGTAAGTAACTTGCTTCTTGAATGCCATCTTTAACTTGAGTTATACGGGCAAAATTTGCTTGTGGGTCAGGTTTACTTACAAGTAACATTTCACCCAGTTGGGTATAAGGGCCTGTAAACTCCATTTGAGCTGCCTTTTGAACAGCCCCTTCAACTGTTACTGATCCTTTGCGTGCACCTACCACAATTACATCGCCACTACGCAGTTGCAGTGCAGGCATTATCCCATCTACTAAAAAGTTATAAAGGTTTACAACCTGTATTAAGTTTCCTTGACGAGTAACTTTAATATCAACAAAACTTCCACTTTGTGGATCAATACCATCTGCACTATCTAAGTAGTAAAGTATAGAATCAGAACTATATCCATTATACAGACCTGGATTATTTACATATCCTGTGACAAAAACCTTAACCGGCTGACTGGCCTCTAGATTTGCATACGCGCGCACATTATTTTTAAAAACTCTTTTAACTTGATTCAATACAACGTCATTCAACTCTCCATTCTTGACACCAGCAATATGTACTGGACCAACTTCAGGAATGAAAATATTTCCTTTAGGATCAACAGGCAAAGTGGCACTGAAACTGTAAGCGCCCCAAAGCTGTAAATTAATCTGATCACCTATTGTTATACGATAATCCGGATTAAATCCATTAAATGGTTGATCTTTAAAAGCACCCTGAAATAATGATTGTCCAAATACCGGTACTGTGGGCTGAATCCTATCAATAGAGGAATCGACATTTTCTAAAATCTGTGTTTCCAACGTTAAAGCTTCACTACAGAAGAATATTGATAGCAGGCAAATTTTTAGTACTAGTCTTCTTATGTTTCCAGTATTCATAATTAAATTTTGACTAAGTAAAATGTCTGGATAAGGTTTTTAATGTCACATTGGTTGAGTAAGTTCAAAATATTGAATTTCATGCTCGATGATCTCGAATACTTGCATCTAGCATCACCCCAATGCCGTACAACAATAACAAGACAATTGTTAAGCTAATCAGATTATAGAGCCTATGTGGATATTCGGCCTCCTCAGCTAAAGAAGGTTGTGTAACAACCATAAGATGTTTTAACTGCCCTGATGCTTCCATTCGTGCTGTTTCCAATGCTTTAAGGGACGCTGCATAAGCGTCTGTAGCAAATTGCAAATCTAGTTCAAGATTCTGGAAGCGTGATCCTAAAGTATTGAGACGCTGTTCACCTTCTTCATCACCGATGCCTACCAGCCTGATTTTTTCTTGTTCAATTTGTTTTTGTAAAGCACCTATTTCAGCCTGCATAGAGACTATTTGAGAAGAATCTGCATTTAAATAACTTTTGGCAGCCGTAAGCTTTGCACGTTGCTCTGCCAAACGAGCCTCTAAACTTTGAATAATACTACTTATCCCTTTTGTTAACTCTTCAGGACTAACTACATTATTATTGTTTTGAAAGTCTAGGATAGATTGTTTTGTAACGCGTAGCTTTTCCTGTGCGATATCAACTTCACTCTTAACAAATGCAACCTGTTTTTCTGCGAGCTGGTTACTTACCGAATTTACAAAATCCTCTGCTTTTTGAGTCACAGTCTCAACAAGTAAACGTGCAAAAGAAGGGTCAAAAGCTTGCATTTCTATAGTGATAATTCCAGTTGTTTCATCATGTGCAACCACTATATGCTCTCGATAATATTTAAGATAATCCTCTTGAGTAGCATCTTTATCTAAACGAGAAAACATATCAAGATGAGCACCCTGATAGTACTCCACTAATTTTAACTCTCTATTCAAATATTGGGCCATATCTAATGACTGAATATAATTCACCACCAAAAAAGTATCCTGATTATCAACTTTCATTCCGGGAATTAAAAAACTCATTGATGAAGAGGAAACTTGGGAAGATGCAGTATCTTTAACAATTAGTTGTGTATTACTTACATAACGTTCTGAAACGAAAAATATGTAATATATGCCAACAAGCGATAGTGGAAAAATTACAAAAATTAGGAAAAAAAGATACCGTTTAAAAAATGGCAGTAAACGGTTCACATTTATGAAGCTTGCCGTAAAGGGAATTACATTTCTTATCCAACTAGATATGGACAATATAGAAGAAATCCCAATTTGATTCTTTTTTAACATAATTGAATTGCTTATAGCATCAATATTCATAGTTAACACATTCACTTCGATTTTATATTTGTTAAGTTTGGCATCGAAGATTGGTACAAGGTAATAGCTTCGTGAATCGACTGGCAGACTCTTACCTGACCATTTTCTATATGGATACCTGCATCACAGTTTTTTTCCAAGATAGGCATTGTATGAGCCACAATAATGAAATTAGACGTTCTGCGTTTTTCTGCAATAATCGCTTCACATTTTTTACGAAAATGTGCATCTCCAACTGACATTACTTCATCTACCAAATAAACATCGAAATCAACCGCAACACTTAGACCAAATGCCAACCTCGATCTCATTCCAGAGGAATAATCTTTAATTGGTAAATCAAAATTGTCATTAATTTCAGAAAATTCTCTTACCCGATCCATTACCTTACGTTTGCTTGCTCCCCAAATACCATGTATTCCGCAAACAAATGCGACATTTTCTCTTCCTGTCATACTTCCCTGGAAACCTCCTGACAGTCCCATAGGCCAGGATATTCTTTGATCTGTTTCAACTCTTCCTGTATCTGGATAATCAATACCTCCCATAATTTTTAAGAGAGTAGATTTTCCAGCGCCATTACGGCCTAAAATACCGATATTTTTACCTTCGGGAAATATAGCACTCACATTTTCGAATAGTATCTTACGTCCATTAGGAGTACGAAAAGACTTAGTTAGAGCTTCAAGTTTAATCATTGACTGCGTATCAAATCTCGCCAATTAGCACGGTAAACTAAAAGTCCGAGAGCAAGCATCCCTATCGATGTAAATATGAAATATTTAAAATCGGAGAACTTCCCCTCATAACTTGCGAATAGACCTTCCCTAGTTAACTCAATAACATGTACCAATGGATTCCAGATTAAATATTTATGATATTCAGTCGGTATTTGCTCTAATGAATAAAACACTCCAGAAATAAAATATAAAGGCCTCACACTTAGTGAGAGAACTTTTGAAAATTCGGGAAGTCTCTCACCTACAACACACATAGCCAGGCTAAGACCAAATGCAAAACAAAAGAAAAGTATATTTACTTTAACAAGTAATAAAAAATCTCCAAAAGCTACTTTGACATCGAACCATGCTAAAATAGCCAACAACGTTATCATGCACAATATATAGATAAAGAATTCTAATAACACCCTACTCAGAACAGCATCAAAAGGGCGTAACTGGCGATAATTAAACAAACCACGATTAGATGATACTGCTGCCAAACCTTTTTGAAAACAATGACTAAAAAATAAGAATGGTGCTATTCCACCCAACATAAATAACGTGGTTGGAATACCAGGATAAAATTCTCTGCCACGAAAATTGAAAATCATCGCCAGCATCATTATGTGTAATGCTGGCTCAAGCAAAACCCACGCATATCCTAACCGCCACTTACCGAAACGGGTCTTCATCTCACGCACAAGTAATGCATAGATGACATCTCTTTGTATTTGCCAAATAGTGCGTGAATCTGAGGGTCTCATAGTAATATTTTATTAATTATTCACTTTTTTATTGAGAACGATGCTAAAGCTAGCATTAGTTATAGCTAATTTTATTGGTAATGCCACATTATTCTTAAAATGGCGCAATTTCTTCCCATACCATGTCGTGTAATTTAACCCATGGCTTTATGATTTGATCTTAAAGTCCATATTTCTTTTTCATTCCTTTTTTACTTGGTACGACATTAACATTTTTAATGATTTGCCTAACCTAGTACTTGAATTACATTCTCAAGTTCGCTTCATGAAAATTACTATACAATTGGCACCACAATCATGCTCATGGCACTTAACCGTCCTATATGCTGCTTAGAGGTTACCTCTAAAAAATCGTTTATTTCGATATGGCCCAAGAATGTTTTCTACGCCTAATAATATATGAACCCAATTCATCCTCGTACATAACACATCACCTTTTCAACTCCAGATATACTTCTTGTCATTTTTTGGGAATAGGTTTTTCAAAATTTTCATATGAAATAATAGAGGATAGATCGGCAATAGTAGGTCGATTAAAGCCTTAATAAACTTGTGATCAATTGAAGTTGATCGAGCTATGTCTTTCAAATCTAAGACGAAGAGTAGAAGTTCAAACACCAATTAATAATCTAATATACTTTGAAAGTATCAAATATATTTCGCAAACCGGATCAGGATTGAAATATTTTACGTCACACTTACCTTTATTAGCTTTTTATTGAAAAGACTTTGATTTCAGGGGGTTGGATCCAAGGAACCTCATTGAAAGTATATAGAAAATTTCTAGTGTAACTAGAAATACAGGCCTTTCAGGTTTCATCTACGAATTAAATACAAAAAGGTCTTTGAGCGAAAAACCTAAGTCACTTAAAGAATCAAAGCGGGAGGTGGTAATAGATGTGAACAAATGTCAATTAGAAACACTACTGCCTAGGACCCCCTGTGAAAGTAGAATTATCTTACTTACTAATATTTATTATGCATAATATTTAAAGATTTAGCGTATGACAATATAATTAACTATGACCTCTAAAAGATACCATGGCAAGTTGAAAACCCTTTTCAATTTTTGCATAAGAATAAAAGCCTTAGAGAAGAATAGTAGAAAGCACAGAGAGTATACTCTGTGCAAGATTGGCAAACTGAATTATATATATCTTTAAAGTTTCTATCCTTTGATAATTAGGTTAAGCAGCATGTTAGTTCGAGCCCAACTAATTTAATTATTTCCTATAAATAATTGTTGTTAAATTTTAACTAATATCAGATCCAGATACTGCTAAATTTAGGCTAACGAAAAATCTTCATGCACAAGCGTCAGGTTTGGGTTGTAGGCTGGATCTGTATCCAATTGATCTCCCCAGCGATCCCGCATATATTCCGCCTCTTTCTGGGCTCGACGTCGCTTAGTGAGCGTGTTGTCCGCTCCACGGGATACTGACTCATGATGATAGAGTTCTGCATAAGGAGTCCACAAATTCCTATAACCTGCTTCTCGAACCTTTAAACATAAATCTACATCATTAAAGGATACCGCCAGATTTTTTTCATCTAACCCACCGACTTGCTCAAATACTTCTTTACGCAGAAGAAGACAAGCCGCTGTTACCGCTGAAAGGTTTTGTACCAAATGCAAGCGTGAAAAGTAACCATATTCATTGCGACTGAAATATTTATGTGAGTGACCAGCCACGCCACCAATCCCCAGAATTACACCGGCATGTTGAATCGTATCGTTGGGGTAATATAGTTTGGCTCCTACACAACCAATTTCAGGCCTCAGCGCCTGACTCACCATCTCAGTCAACCAAAGGACGTTGATAGGCTCTATATCATTATTGATCAATCCTATAATTTCCCCTTTAGCCAAACTTACACCATAATTATTAATGGCTGAATAATTAAATGGGTGATCCCACCGGTGGACAGATACACGTGAATCGGTATTTCTGATTTCATCAAGGAACTTTAACGTTTCCTTGCAGCGACTTTGGTTATCTAAAATAATTAGTTCAAAATTGGAGTAGTTAGTTTTGGAAAGAATAGCCTCAACACAAGGCCTAAGGATATCAATGCCGTCTCTTGTCGGTACCAGAAGACTCACTAACGGAGCTGGCTCAGGAATAGACCAGCGGACCCGATAGCTATTTGGTGCAGTTCCAGGCTCGGCCGTTGCACTTAGCTTTTCTCGTTTTAGGTAATCAGAGACGGCTTGTAAACCCGCAGTAGCGGCATACCCCTTTGCATTGCTTTCTTGTGCTGTTGATCCGCTAATGGCTCTCCAATGGTAGAGTATCTCATGGATATGAACCACATTATTGTGGTGCAAGTATGGCATACAACGTAATAAAAGATCATGGTCCTGGCTACCCTCAACTCCCATTCGGTAACCTCCAACTCGATTTACCAAAGACGTTTTAATAACAGTCAGATGGCATATATAATTCTGTGATAGTAGTAGATCTGGATTCCAATCTGGTTTGAGATGGGGATCAAATCGTTCACCCTGCTCGTCAATTTTGTCTTCATCACTATAAAACAATAATGCCTTCGGATTTTCAGAAATGGCCTCTACCACCCTTAGTAAAGCATGGGGAGCAAGAACGTCATCATGATCTAACTGTGCAGTATAATCCCCTTTAACCAAGGATAAGGAGCTATTGCTTGCCGCTGATATATGACCATTATTTTTTCGGAATTCTACTTGAATTCTATGATCTTGTGCTTGATATTTTTCCAAGCAATTTCTTACCTTCAAGTTCTGAGAAGCATCATCGGCAATACATAGTTCCCATTTATCGTAACTTTGCCTAATTACAGACTCAATACAATCTATCAATAGATCAATATTTGAATTAAAGGTGGGGAGAATAATCGAAATTAGAGGTTTTTCCTTAATCTCTGTGATGTCTTTAGAATCGGTATATGGAGCTTGATTTTTAGACTCAACTTTATCGATCCATTCTGCATAATCACAACTCTGCCGCTTTTTGGTAAAAGTCCCGGAATAGTACTGTAAAGCCAATTCTTTCCAGTTATAATTTGTCTCTCGAGCCTCTTTGCGAATATATTGTAACACATTAGCCTTACCCAAATTTCTAAACTTAAAATGCATATTAGATAAACGCTGGGCCAAACGATCATAGGCAAACTGCGGTGGCAGTATTACTAACCGAAAATGACGCACAGAGAAATGTCCCATGGACTCCATAGGATCAAAACGAAGAGCTTTGGCTCTAGCCGATAGATATATAAGGCGCTTGGTGATCTTGCCAGCCTTAATTGGAATGAAAACGCTATCCAACTCATTAAAACCTTGCCCAAAGTCAAAATAAATTTTTGCATCCAAAAAGGACTGATCATGGTGAAGTTCTATTTCTACCATATACCAACCAGATCTGACTCCACGTCCTTTTATCAAGAACTGTGGGTCCATTCCTTTTGAGCGCCAATCAAAATTTTTCTCACCACAATCATTTCTCTCAATTGTTTCTCCAGGCCTGAGTCTGCAGGCTAAATCAATGTGAAAAATGGACTTTATAAATTTAAACACAGACAATTAATTCCAATATTTGACTCTACGCTATAAGGCACTATTCATATTTAATATAAAATTTTATTACATAGTCTAACACTGATACTTTCATGTGCCTGGCCATCAGTGCTTTTATTCGTCTATATATTACTTTTTAATTGAAATTAAAATTTACCTTAATTATCACCTTTCGATATATCGCCTCAATCATATCTTCTCTTGTCAATATCTTATCCCGTTTGAAAAACACTAAGTGAGGTCAATTGAAAAAAACTTCAAAAAATATCTTAGCTCGTGTACACAACGTCTCCTAGATATTTCCTTCTAATTTCGAATAGATGAATTTTCGGTAATCTATAAAATATTAAGGTGATCACAAGTAATTCTCTTCTAAATCACTCAACGACATGATTTTCTTTAGCAAAGATAGGAAGATACCAGAGGTATACATTCTTAGTTTTTTACTTTATGCTTATCACTTAAGAATGATAGATGAAATACCCCCAAAAATTATTTTTTAATTAGTAGACCTTTAAATGATTTTCCAATTTTATCTTAAAAATTTCGCAGAGGTCTTAAATCTCTCACTTTTCTCCCCAAATAGGGGCCTAGATAAGCTATACCACCTATTTACTAGCGCCTTAATCTGAATCTATGCGATCACACTGATTACCGCCTTTAAGAGCTTCCTATTTTAAGATTTTACTAATATTAAATCGCCTTTACAATAGCAACAGGTAATAGAGCAAAGTCATGCCTGTTCACTATTTTGATTCAGCAGAATTTCACTTTTGCGTTTCGATTGTCTGATTGATCTTTTTCCAAAAAAAAATTTTACGAAGTTAAGATTATTTATCATCGTAATCTATATTTAATTTTTTAAGGCTAACCACTTGATGGTGTACAACCTATCACAAACTAAAATTAGTTTCATTATTAAAAATATATAAGATACCTTGTTTCACCTAATCTTAAACAACCACTAGAAAAATATCACCGGTAAATTGAAGCAAAAAACATTTAGTGATTATTCGGATTCTGCATTCATCCAATCATGCCATTCTTTAATAGTCATCCAACGATCAAGATCATGAAATTGTATGGGCCGACCATTTAGAGGATAGACATCATCTCTAACACGAACATTGATGATGTCCGTCGGAACTATCCCTAAGGGCTTCAGGTCCACTTCGTAACCACACTTACCTGTAGGGTGTATATTGGGTTTTCTAAGATGCTCCCGATAAATATTTGCTTCGGCTGAGGTCACAATTTCGCCATTTACCTCCACCTCCACGATAACGGGGTTTAGGTGGTGCAAACCACGGGCCCACCCTCGGAGTAATCCAGTCTTTAGCAAATCCATATTTACCCCGCCACGAGACTTAGTAATACGTGTTTTGTCTAAATAATCCTTAGGGTCGGGAGAAATAAACTGCAATGCCTTATTGTACTGATCTGTAGTGGGGTTTAGGCCTGTAAAATTTAATAATTCCCTTACGAAATCTTCCTTATGGCGTATTAATTTGTCGGATGAGACCATCATTGTAGGGCATGTTGTTTGTTCTAGAAAATTTAACATTAGAGAATAATCATCTAAAGCATTCCGTAAGCCATGTTTAATATCTTGCTTCATGGAAATTGAATTTCGATTGGCTACGGAAAACAAGTCACGAAATACAAAAATGAAATGGGGGTTTCGTAATTTTGATTCGACTATTTTTGCTTGATTTAAAATTGATGGTCTCTTCCAGCCCCAAACATCATGGGTAGCATTATACTCTCTTACCACATCCACTAACCGTTCTTCACTTCGACCTTCAAGAGCGAGACTTAACCGCAGATCTTCAAAGACTGGTGAATGGCACCTATCTCCCATGTGAAGTCCCAGGGCATTTAAGGCCCCAGCTACAATTGACGTCCCTCCGCGTGCCACTCCAATTACAACTATAGTTTTATCAACAATTTTTACAGGGGGGGTGGTTACCATAACCCCCTTATTAATCAATGAATTATAACTCATGATCATTCTTTAAACTTTTCTGAAAAAACATTTTATGTTAACATTTCGTTGAACTTTTAACTCGATATTATTATACATCGCGCTCATACTTAAATGCAAAAAATGAACATAAAATATCGATTTGTTGTCAGAATATGACCCGCTGAATACAAACGTCTTATATCTTAAGTTGATTAAAATTAGCGCTCAATTCTCAATGATTATTTTCAATTAGTGTACCTCATGAAAAAATAATTTATTTTTTCAAATAATTTTTTAAATATGATATTTTTGTCATATTTGTTGAAAACGTAAATATTATTTCAGTTCGTTATTTGGCAATTTGATATTGATCATTAGTCGATAGAATATCGAAATATTTGGGTGCAGTCTAGCTGATACTTATTCGATCACAAAACCCATATGTTTTGATTTTTATTCTTACGAAATTTTTTTATGGGATTTAAATCAATAGATGTTGGGTCAATTTTTTCATCTTATTAAGATATTTCATTTTGGTTTTCTCGATTAATCATATTGCTTAACCAAAGATAAAACTAACTTCAATTGATTTGCTGTTATTTATGCCTTATTGCAGATTTAGTTATTAGCTAGATACTACATCACTATTATCCCAACATTTTCTCTTATAGTTACATGTAAAATATGATATAAATTAAAAACCCATACGGCATTCGACACACCTATCGCGACATTACCTTTATCAGCCCTAATTGGTTTAATCTTCAAATATTCCCATCCTACAAAATTTTATAATCTGTTTTCTTGGTAGATTCTGCCACTAGATCTATTTTAAAAAATCAACTTTATTTTATAATTAAGGCATTCTTATGGGTCGTAAAACCTATCTTAGAGTTTTAAAAATTGATCTATTAGCTTGAAATGACTATTTAAATTTCTATAACCAAAATTTTAAGAGTGAATTTCTTTGCAATTTAATCTTTATTTAAATTTTTCTCTATCTAGATTTTGAACTTCCAATAACATTCACTTGTGAAAAATACCCATTAAACTAAAGATCGTTCCTGTATGCTAATATTAGCATTACTGAATATCTAGACGATTATTCTCGTATATTTATCTAAGGCCCCAATGATCTAGTAAAAGATCAAGTTATTGATCCAGTGGGAATGCTGTTAAGTCAGATGTAAAGTGCACGTCTAACAGAATAGACAATATCAAAATATACTCTGTCATCTGTTTAAAATAATTCATAGCACTCACTGACTAATTTTCAACACTATCTGCATAGATCTAAAAACTGAGCTCTAAGTACCTTCAAAAAATTAGCACCATAACTATTCTACGTGTATGCTTTAGCCCATTCCCTAACTTTGGAAATGTGATTAAGAAGAATTAGGATTTCTCGGAAGCTTCGTAGAACAGAAAATATCTCAGCAATATTCTTGTAAGCAAAGCTTCAAAGTAAATAGTAACACCATTAATTCTATTAAAGAAATCCAAATTAATCTTTACTACAATCTCCAGCAGATTGAAAAATACTTAAAAAGTTTAATTTAGAGAACATTGAAAGCAGCTTAAATTATTCATCAGTAAACAATTCAAAAGAATCACATTTCAATATATATTCGCTTATATTTGGAGGCGCAAATTCACTTAGTCTTGAATATTTTTCAAACAAATCTCCACCAAGAAAATTTGATGGATTTTCACCAAGAAAATTGACTAGGTTGTTATTTGTATCTCTCCAGTGCTCGACAATTTTTCGCGCTCCACTCGGGTATCCCCACGCTCGTTTTTTGAATAAATCTTGCATTACTTCACTTTGAAGTAATTTATTATGTAAGCTCAAATATTTTTTACGACGAATTTTCTTTTTCTTTGTGACATTTAGCTGACGGACAAGCTCAAGAAAGTCTATTGGTGGGGAAACATTAACACCTACATTGGGTGTAATGAACTCATCAGAATTAATATCTAAGTTGGCTGAAGTTAAAAACTCAGATAGGATATCTTTCTTGGATCTATCATAGTCTGAAACCCTTACATCAAAACCTGAGTCTTTCCACATTCTTACTTTTTCATAAAAATTGAATTTATTGCTAAAATCCAAAAACTCCCTGAAACTTTCCACCCCACCCCATTTTAAGTGCTCCATATATAAAGACTGAGCATAATCTATTTGGTTCCTCAAAAATAAGATTACGCAGACCTCAAAATCCTTCAAGACTTCTCTTAAATTTGAGCATAATTTTTTTGACAAATTAAAATCGAAATGCTCACTAGAAACTAATATTTTTTCACTATTTGAAGATGAAACTTCATGAAAGAACTGATCCACAACTCCATTTAAGCGTAAGGGATCAAGCTCCTCATTTTGAAAATGGAAACCTAAACCCTTAGCCAGCCAATAATGATGACTACCCTCAAGGCCTGTTTTTGGATATAAAATTCCTCTACTGGAAAGCAGCTCTTTATTTAAATGGAAAACTTGCTGTAAAAAACTAGTTCCAGTTTTTTCTAAACCAACATGTAATATAAGTTTCTTCACAGGTACGGGGCACCAAATTTATATGTAATTAGAATTAAATCCCACTAAAAGCCATTAATCGCTAAATTAATTTCACTAGATACAGAAATATCATGAAACAAGCGAAAGACTAATTAACATTCATCCATTCACAAAAATAAACTACCAAAATCGGCTAGGTGAATATCTTAACCAATTATCAAAATTACTTACTATTGACCAATCATTTGGGACTTGCTTAATTTCTGTTGAGAAAACCCTATCATCATCACTTACACCCAACTCCTTTAACTGTTGAGCTAAATTGGCAGCTTGTAGGTCTCCACGCCATTTCATCGCTAAATAATAAGCACCTGAAAGCATCTTAATCGTTCGACGTTTTTCATCTTGCTCATTTTTCGAAAGGAATCTTGGAGTGACATCATGAAAGAATCGTGCTTTAGGGCATACTTTTAAGTCAAAACCCGCAGCTTTTACCCTCCATGAGAGATCTACATCTTCACAATACATATGAATATTAGAGTCAAACCCACCAATCTCGTTCCAAATTTCTCTAGAAATAGCAAAAGCGGCTCCTGAAACCCAATAGGTATCTAGTGTAATAGGATCATGCCATTTTGGATGATCGACAGGCGCAGTTGGTGCCTCTATTAAAGCTCGCCCTTGGTTGTAAAAGTTAAAATTAATTAAAGCCTGAAAAAAACCGGGGAGCACGTACCCATCGGGATTGAGCCCAATATAAATATCATAACTTGGAAAGCAATTGTGCATTAGCGCATTATGCCCTTTACCAAAACCAACATTACCCTCTGGCGAGAAAATTAAATTATGACGTCCCAATACCTTTTCATAAATATCTATATTTTCTCGGTCGTTAACATAATATTTTACGACGACATCTAGATTTGAGTTTCGCGCAACTTCTTTTTCGATTGCAGTTTTAAACCGCACGGTTTCTTTTTCATTATTTTTATATAAGACAACACCGACAAAGCAACTGCCTAAACTTTTTTTATCGGTGTCCAGAAAGCACGGTAATGAATAATCTGAATATTTGCTAATACTTTTTGGACTGGCAAGTGTTTTATTTTTTGCGCAATAGGATAAGAACTGATAGGTAGAAAATTTTCCACTTTCAGGCAATCCTTCTAATACGCTTTTTTTAAATATCTCAGAAATCAAACCTGCGGATTCAAGTCGTCCTTCAGAGACCCCCCACTCAAGCAGATGACATAAAGGATCGACTTTCGCTTCTACTAAGTCTGGGAAAGTTTTCAAATATTCGTTCATTGAAAAAATCGGTGTAGTCTCCAGGCATAATAAGCTTGAAGTCCGACTCTCCATCAAACGCAAATATACTATTATTGGCAGCTCATCTTGGCACTCAAAATTTGATCTAAAAAAATCATTATCAAAGAGTGGATTTGGGGAAATATCCAGCTCCTGCAAAATTTCGTGAAGACTTGAATATTGACTTAGCACCTGCAAATCTAAATCATGTTCATTAAGCTCACTCTTTTTCAGTGATTTTTTTTCACGATACTGCTCACAAATAAATCTAATATCAACTAGTGGTGATGGTGTTCTTCCTTCATGAAAGCCATATTTTAAATAGTGTACGGCCGGTGGACCATCATAACCTTCCACATCCGGATACTTATTTAAATAATAATTACCGCAAAAAAGACCCGAAGTTGTTATTCTCCATAGTTCATTGTTCAAACAATAGTCTTCACAAGAGTACTTTCTTAACTCTTCAACACCGGAGAGTTTAATTTTTTCTACATATTCAGGATCGAATAAACGACTACTAAGTAGTTCCTTAATAATTTTATTCATACTATCGCCTGAAAAAATATTAAAAATCTGATGCATAGAATTTTACTTCAATCTTTGACCTCTGAGATAGAAGTTTTTCTCTATTAAACTTCCATATTTTTTGCTTTTCCTCGCCATCTACTCCATCTGTATCAGTTGGAGTAGAGTTACTTCCATCATTTCTCATAACATAACATCCAATTTTCACTCCTAACTGACTAAAATCGCAAGGTTTATTGCCTGCTATTCGTAAAAGAAATTCATAGTCCTCGAGCCTGGTCATATCATTTTGAAAATATAGTTCACATTTATCTATTCTTGATGTATCAATGATATATGAATGAATTGGACAAAAATTTTCTCTGAGAAGATCGAATTTATTTGTCCCCTGAAACGGTAACGACATCTCATAGATAAATTCATAATCTTTAAGCGCAATTACATTCGCCATCTCAACTGTTGCGAATGCAATCGAAGCATTAGATGCGACTAATGATTCAATGAGAGTACTGTAAGCATGGCTATACATATAATCATCATAATCCAGAAATGCTAAGTAACGATTCCTAGATTCGATGTGAGCTTGCATACCTATAGTCATTAGCTCTGATCTTGCATCATGATCCAAGCCGTCGTTGAAATTTATCACCCTAGGTTCTAAATGTTCGGAGAAAAACCAGTTCTCTGCGATCATTTTTTCAACCAAAGATTTATTTTTTTTTGTGAATCTCTGCAGAACAATTATCGGTTGCACAGATGTATTCGATTGTGAGTGCAGAGATTGTATTGCTCTTTCCAATAAATGCAGGGATTTTATATCATGAAATCTTATTACTGTACTTACGGTCATCCTAAATTTACCCAACAATATTAAATAGTCTCAGAAATTATTTTAGTGGTATTTTTAAAAATGATTCCACCATGAAACCTCATCTAAATACCACTTAATAGTTTTCTCAATACCGCTCTCAAAATTTTCTATTGGTTTATATCCCAGTTCTTCATTTGATTTTGTTGGATCAATGGCATAACGACGATCATGTCCGGCCCTATCCTTCACAAAGTTAACCAGACTCTGTGCTTTCCCTGCTATTACAGATGCCGCTTTGGGGTACTTATTAGCGAGTTCCGGGTTCTCAGCGAATTCTGAGTTCATTAGTTCACAAATCAGCGTAACAATGTCAAGATTTCTCCATTCATTAATGCCACCAATGTTGTAACACTCTCCCAAGTGGCCTTTTTTAATTGCTAAATCGATGCCTCGTGCATGGTCCTCTACATATAGCCAGTCGCGGATCTGCTGACCATCACCATAAATCGGTAATGGTTTATCCTGCAGGATATTAGTGATTACCAGTGGTATCAGTTTTTCAGGAAAGTGGTAAGGGCCGTAATTATTGGAGCAATTACTTGTGGTAACCTTCAGTCCATAGGTATGGTGATATGCACGCACCAAGTGATCTGATGCAGCCTTACTAGCTGAATAGGGGCTATTGGGTGCATAGGGTGTGGTTTCGCTGAAGGCGGGATCCTCAGGGCCTAGAGTTCCATATACTTCATCAGTGGAAACATGGTGAAAGCGGTGATTGTCTTTATTAACCCCGTCATCCAGCCAGACTTTTTTGGCGGCCTTAAGCAGGCTATGAGTACCGATAATATTGGTTTCAATAAATGCGTCTGGGCCACTGATAGACCTATCGACATGACTTTCCGCTGCAAAGTGCACCAATGTGTCAATTCTGTGCTCTTTGAGCAGCGTTTCTACCAAGTGCGTATCGCAAATATTTCCCTGATAAAAATAAAAATTAGCATTTTCCGCTACCGGCTCCAAGTTAGCCTTGTTACCAGCATAAGTTAGTGCATCTAGAACGACTACCTTATCTTGTGGGTAAGTGCTCATCCAATAGTGGATAAAGTTTGCGCCTATAAAACCAGCACCGCCGGTTACCAGTAAATTACTCATTTTTTAACAATTCTTTTTTGGATGTTTAGAAAACTAAAAGCGTATCTTTACAAGATTAAATTTTTAGTTCTTCAGCAGTTTCTGGTGTCTATTCAGTGCATGCGCCTTTCTCGCGTGTGTCACTTCATGCATATGGATGTCTACTAACATAAAGGACAGCATGACCTGAATTTTTTATGACGCAGTCTTTTCCTGTAAAACTTTGCGTAAAACCCTGCGCCAATGCTGTGGTTCAAGATTCAGATCATTCACCAATTTAGACTTATCCAGAACACTATAAGCCGGCCTAGCTGCGGGAGTAGGGTAATCTGAGGTATTGATTGGCCTAATTTCTACATTTGCCGCTTCCGCTAGTAGCTTAAGCTCCTTGGCTTCTTCATAGATTGCGACAGCAAAATCATACCAACTAGCGGTGCCAGCATCCGTACAATGGTAGATTCCGCATAAATCGGGCTTGCCTATCAATGTGAAGATTGTCTCAGCCAGTGTTTGGGTGCTCGTAGGTGTACCTATCTGATCCGCCACTACACCCAATTGCTTACGTTCACGCATAAGCCGAAGCATGGTGTTGGAAAAATTAGCTCCGTGGGCACTATAAACCCAGGCAGTCCGTAAAATGATTGCTTGTCGCAATACACTTTGCACGGCAGCTTCACCGGCAGCCTTACTTTCTCCATAGATACCCAGTGGGCACATCGAATCCTGGGGCTGGTATGGGGTGGAGCTTTGGCCATCAAATACAAAATCTGTGGAGATATGTATTAAACGAGCCTCCATTTCGCGACAAGCTTTCGCCAAGTTTTCTGGACCTGTCGCATTAGTGGCGAAAGCTTGCTCTCTCTCTGATTCCGCCTTGTCTACCGCTGTGTAGGCAGCAGCATTGATGAGAGTATCTGGTTGGTACTTATTAACAGCTTGCATAACCTGGTCACTATCTGTGATATCCAGATCGTTGCGATCTAGCGCTATCAGATCAATACCGGCTGGTTTGCGTTTTTGCAATTCCCTTGCCAGCTGGCCATTCTTACCGGTTACTAGGATTCTCATTCACTTATTCACATTGAATTAGGTTAGGCCAGTGGTACCCGGCCCTAATAGTGGAAACTAGCGGCGATAAAGCCTGGCATTCAGAATTATATACCGGGCCCCACTGATAGTTTATGGCTATACCTTTAGGTATAGGTCTCGTCTGCAACGAGCGTTACTGGAAAACAATCGCGTCTTTTAGATGTTTCCCCTCAGTATCTTTCGCTGAGAGCTTGGGTGCTTGGCCATTATTCAAGGGCCATTCAATCGCCAGATCAGGATCATCCCAACAAATGGAATGTTCATACTCAGGTGCGTAGTAATCGGTACATTTGTAAACGAACTCTGCCTCAGCACTAGTAACATAGAAGCCATGGGCGAAGCCTTCCGGTACCCAAAGTTGACGTTTATTTTCTGCTGAAAGCGTCACACCAACCCACTGGCCGAAAGTTGAGGAGCTTTTACGCAAATCGACCGCAACATCAAAGACCTCACCTTTGGTAACGCGCACTAACTTACCTTGTGTTTGCTTGGTTTGATAATGCAGACCACGTAGTATGCCCAAGGTAGACTTACTATGGTTATCCTGGACAAAGACTCTATCTGCACATTCCTGACTGAATAAATCTTGCCGAAAAGATTCGAAAAAGAAACCACGCTCATCACCAAAAACCTTTGGCTCCAGGATTTTCACATCAGTTATTGCAGTTTCTATCACTTTCATACTGTGTATTTCTTGATTATTAACAAGGCAAAGGAAAAAGGATGTTGTGCTAGAGAACAGCGGTCAATCGATGCTGAGTTAGAGCAGAGGTCTCTCCAGATTCTAGCAACAAGCTCATTAAATATTCACCATAACCGCTCTTCAAGAGTGGCTGAGCCTGCTTTTCCAATTGCTCGGCACAAATAAAACCTTTGCGATATGCCACTTCCTCAGGGCAGGCAATTTTCAGCCCCTGACGCCGCTCCATGGTTTGAACAAAATGCGCAGCCTCAAGCAGGTTGTCATGGGTTCCGGTATCCAGCCAAGCACTGCCACGGCCCAATAACTCAACATTCAGTTCATCACGATCAAGGTAGATATTATTGATATCGGTGATCTCTAATTCACCACGGGGGCTGGGTTGAACCTCCCTGGCCAAATCGCAAACTTGATTATCATAAAAATACAAGCCTGTTACTGCGTAGTTAGATTTTGGACGGGTCGGTTTCTCTTCTAAGCTAACGGCTTTGCCTGCCTTATCAAATTCTACGACGCCATAGGCTCTTGCATCGGCAACACGGTATCCGAAGACAGTAGCGCCTTCTTCCCGCTCATCTGCACGCTGCAAGATCTGACTAAAGTGCTGGGTATAGAAAATGTTATCTCCCAGTACCAGAGCACTTTTGTTGTTACCCACATGCTCACGACCAATAATAAAAGCTTGCGCGAGACCATCTGGGCTCGGTTGTATCGCGTAGCTGATATTAATTCCCCATTGAGAACCATCTTCCAGTAAGCGTTGATAAAGATATTGCTCTTCTGGAGTGGTAATGATCAATATGTCTCGGATTCCCGCCAACATCAGAGTTGTCAGCGGGTAATAAATCATCGGCTTGTCATAGACCCCCATCAACTGCTTACTGACTCCCCTGGTAAGAGGATACAGACGGGTACCGGAACCTCCAGCCAGAATAATCCCCTTTCTGGTTGAACTTCCCTTCGTGATCATTTTTTTCTCCTTGGAGCTATATATTGCTCACTACTTTCGCCTCCTCCTCTTCCTTTTGTATCTAAAAGTTATAAAAAAGAGGAGTTATCCGGTTCACCTTAGAAAGACAGTACTGCAGCTGTGCCCACTGCTATACGATAAAGAATTTCTGTGACATCTTTAGTCACCTGTAGCTCACTGGAGCGCACCTCTGGCATCACCATTATTTCATCGCCAGGGCGCAAGATATCTTTCAGACGGTTATCGAACTTCCTTTTTTTAACCCGGCTGATAGTGCCATCCAGGTGTAGGATCACCAGTTCATCTTGATTGGCGTTATTGGAGAAACCGCCGGCCATTTCAATATAATTTTCCAGTGTGTGACGCGCATTAAATACCAGTGATGTGGGAAAAATCACTTCACCCACCACTGAAACCGTTGAGTTCTTCAGGGGCACCACCAGCCTGTCACCATCTTCAAGCAACATGGTTCCAGCATTGGGATTGTTAGCCAGTACCACTTGACCGCGGGGTTGTGCTTTTCGTGCCTCAGCAATAAATTTTTGAATCATCGCCGCATTTTCAGACTGAGCGCCTTTTTCTAACTCAGTGTTTGGTTGGCGGGTAAGAACTTCCATCTGAAGTGCATCAAGGGAGCGCTCTAGTGCTGCACGTTGCTTCTTAGCCACGCTCTTACGATATAACTGCACTGCAGATTGATCGGCATTACCGCGATACTGGAGCTGCGACAAGAGATCTTCCAGTGTTGCACCGTAGGGAAGCACATAGCTGGCAGGGCCATCCAATTCACCACTTACGCTAACGGATATCGATTTGATGTCATTATCTCTAACCAACTCAACTCTGGCCCCAGGATAAAGCGCTGTATTCAGAGCTTCCTCTAGAGGTAAATAGCTGGCTTGCTGCTGATCATCGATCACTTGGGTAATACGGGCAAAATTAGCCTGAGGATCTGGCTTGGTAACCAGTAACATCTCCCCTAACTGGGTATAAGGACCGTTAAATTCAATTTGTGCGGCCTGTTGCACCGCGCCTTCGATAGAAACGGCTCCGTTACGTGCTCCAATAACAATGGCATCACCATTACGCAGCTGCAATGCGGGCATGCTGCCCTCGGTAAGGAAGTTATACAGATTGACGCTTTGCAACAGTTGATCACCACGTACAACTTTGACATCTATAAAGCTGCCACTATCGCGATCAATACCACCGGCACTATCCAGATAGTAGAGGATGGAGTCAGAGGAGTATCCATTATATAAGCCTGGACTTTTCACATAGCCAGTTACAAATACTTTGACTGGCTGACTCGCTTCTAGATTGGCATAGGCGCGCACATTTTTCTTAAATACGCCTTTAACCTGGCGCAGAACAAAATCATTGAGTTCGCCATTTTTCACGCCGGCGACATGTACAGGCCCAACCTCAGGTACAAAAATATTACCCTGGGGGTCCACGGCCAGGGTTGCGCTAAAACTATAGGCACCCCACAGCTGTAGGTTAATCTGATCACCTACGGTAATACGATAGTCTGGGTTAAAGCCACTAAAGGGCTGATCTTTAAAAGCACCTTGGAATAGGGACTGACCAAAGACCGGCACATTGGATTTGGGAATCTCTGTAGATTCATTCTTATCCAATAGTTGGGTTTCCAGGGCCTGGGCATTTGGCAAGGCAACGCCTGTCAGTAAGCCCAGTAACACCCCAAGAATTTTTAGTTTTTTTACGATCATTTTTTCGATCTTTTAGTTTGAGTCTCTATGTATAAAGTCTAGATTTTCTTTTCAATAATCCAGCTTTTTTAGCTTATCCCCGGTACCTCACCGAGAGGCAATAAACTTTCTAGATCCTGTGGTCGCGAATACTGGATACCAGCATTTTCACAATGCCATAAATTAATAGCAGGATAATTGCCAGACTCGCGAGGTTATAAAGTTTGCGTGGATATTCCGCTTTCTCAGCCAATGACGGCTGGCTGACAACCATTAAGTGCTTCAGCCTTCCGGAGGCCTCCATTCGCGCGGTCTCCAAAGCTTTAAGAGATGCGGCGTAAGCATCGGTGGCAAACTGAAGATTCAATTCCAAATTCTGAAAGTATGCACTCAAGCTGTTGAGGCGCTGTTCTCCCTGAGCGTCTGAGACACCAACAAGGCGCTCCTTTTCTGCAGCTATTTGCCCTTCCAGAGCATTAATTTCAGCTTGCATAGAGACAACCTGAGAGGAATCAGGATTAAGGTAGGTTTTGGCCGCAGTCAGCTTGGCACGCAGCTCAGAAAGTTTGACCTCCAACCCTTGAATAATGCCACTGATGCCTTTGGTCAGCTCTTCTGGGCTGACTACCTTATTGCGGTTTTGAAAATCGAGAATCTCCTGCTTAGAAGCGCGGAGTTTATTCTGTGCCAACTCCAGTTCACTGCGAACAAAAGCCACTTGCTTGTCGGCCAGCTGATTGCTAAGAGCATTTACGAAATCTTCAGATTTCTGGGTAACGGTCTCAACTAACCTACGCGCAAATTCAGGCTCAAAAGCCTGCATTTCGATTGTAATAATGCCCGTCGACTCATCGTAACCAACCGCAATATGTTCGCGGTAGTACTTCAAGTAATCTTCCTGGGTGGCCTCCGAGCCGAGACGTGAGAAGATGTCGTAACGATCGCTCTTGTAGTAATCACTCAATTGTAATGTCTTATCCAGATATACCGCCATATCCAGAGACTGGATATAGTTGACCACTAGGAAGGCATCCTGATTGTCTGCTCCCACCCCAGGTAACAGGAAACCGAGAGAGGATGACATCCCCTGGCTGGAGCCATTGTCTTTTACAATAAGCTGGGTACTACTGACATAGCGATCCGATACAAAGAACAGATAATAGGCGGATACAAGAAGTAGCGGTAGGCCAACACAAAGCAGTAATCCACGCCAGCGCCCCACCCCAGAACGACCTGCTCCAGGTTGCTGCTGCGGTTCATTTGCAGCAAAACCTGTAAACATACCTTTTACAACCTCAGCAGTTCTTTTTAGTGCGCCACTATCGGACTTAGTCTTTTGCTCTGTAACAAGCTGCGTATTTGTTTCCATTGTCTATGCCTTAAGTGCCTGTGCGGCCCTGTTCTGTGGTTGCACCTTGGGCTTGGGAATTCCCTGCTGATAAACTTCTATGGCTTCGTCTACAGTATCGTATATCCGCAGCCCTTCCGGCCCGAGATAGATACCAACCTCGCAATTCTTTTTCAGTTGCGGCATTGCATGGGCCACAATAATAAAATTGGCTGATTTGCGTTTCTCGGCGATCACCTGTTCGCACTTATGTCTGAAGTGCGCATCACCGACTGACATCACCTCATCTACTAAATAACAATCGAAATCCACAGAAATACTCAGGCCAAACGCCAAGCGGGAGCGCATACCGGAAGAGTAAGTCTTGACCGGCGCATTAAAGTAGTCGCCAATCTCAGCAAAGTCCTGAACCCTATCCAGTACCTTCTGCCGGCCCCTTCCCCAAATTCCATGGATTCCACAAATAAACTCGGCATTCTCTCGCCCTGTCATACTGCCCTGGAAACCACTTGCCAACCCCATAGGCCAGGAGATCCGCTCGTTGGTTATGACCCGCCCATAATCTGGGTAGTCAATGCCGCCCATAATCCGCAACAGGGTCGATTTGCCGGCACCATTGCGCCCAAGGATGCCGATATTTTTGCCCTCTGGGAAAACAGCATTCACATCTTTGAACAGCACCTTGCGACCATTCGGCGTGCGAAAAGACTTGGTCAGATTGCGCAACTCAATCATTTACTGCGCACCAAGTCTTGCCACTGACTACGGTAGACCAGCAAGCCAAAACCGAGCATGACCAACGAACTGAAAGTCAGGTATGGCAAGTTGGCAAACATGCCGTGGTAGCTGCTGAACAATCCTTCACGGGTTAGCTCGATCACATGAAGCAAGGGGTTCCAGACGAGATAGGGGTGGTATTGCTCAGGTATCTGCTCGAGAGAGAAGAATACCCCTGACATAAAGTAGAGTGGTCGTTGGATCAATGAACCAAATTTTGACATCTCAGGATATATTGCACCGGTTACGCAGAGCGCCAGACTCATGCCGAAGCAAAAACACAAATAGAGAATGTTCACAATAACCAACAAGAGAAAATTGTTAAATGTCGCAGATATACCAACCCAAGCCAGTACCCCTAGCAGCGCCACCAGACTTACCAAGTAGATTACAAACTCCAGCATCACCCGGCTTACAACCGCATCAAAGGGGCGCAGCTGGCGATAGTTGAACAGCCCGCGGTTAGAGTCCACAGCTGCCATAGACTTACTAAAGCAGTGGGAGAAAAATAGAAACGGAGCGATGCCAGCGAGCATAAACAACATGGTGGGAATTCCGGGATAGAATTCTCGCCCAAGGAAGCTAAAGAGAGCTGCCAGGACCATGATATGCATAGCCGGCTCTAACAACACCCAGGCATAGCCAAGCTTCCATTTCCCGAAGCGGGTTTTCATCTCGCGCACAAGCAGTGCGTAGATTACATCCCGCTGGATCTGCCAGACAGTGCGCGAAGTTGTTGGGCCCATAGCAGCTTTCTTGAATAACTGTGAACCAGTCCCCCTCTCTCAAGCGTGGAACTGAGATAATGATTACAAATCCATTTGGTAGGATTTACTTCAAATAGCCGAGTGATACCTGATAGAACTTCACTCATCTTAAGTATGTGAGCGGCGTAGCTTACACAATTAGATGATGACTCCTTCTGAGTACATCAGCAGCCTTATTGGTCAGCGCGGCATGTTAACGCGACGATTGATCTACGTCACACTAAATTAATTACGCGCCATTACGTGAATCCCATCTGATAACTTACTTTCCTACAAGCCGCAAAACTTACACAGATTAAACACCTGTCTCAATGTGCGTCTGGTGCCTGTCATCAATGGGCAAATAAGTAGCCCACTCCCAATCTTCTTTGTGAGCACTCACTCCACCCTAAAACTTCAATCAACGCACAGTATTATTTTTATGCGAATCGAACTTATTTTATGCACATTCACAGATGTGACACGGGCGAGTTCTTGAGGAGTTACCCTCAAACTTGCAAGGTAACTTTTGCTAAGTTCCGCTCGAAAATTAGTGGGATAGCCTAGCATCGAAGAGTTACTTTGAGCATCCCTAGAAAAATCTAACTTGCACTAGAAGTAAATATGAAAGGGTGCGGACTACTATCTAGGCGGATAGTTAGTGCTCGCTACTTGCTTCAAAGTCATACTGATCTCATATACTTGCAAGTAATCAGTATGAAAAATCTCCTGTCGTTTAACGAGCAAGTTTTACAAGCGAAGCTCATTTTCAAAAATGACTTGGAACTATTGTACGGTTTTAATGAGGTGGGTAGGCCGAGCACCTTGAACTTGGCCATAGTTTGCAGTGAGATGCTAAACACCCGCTAGTTTGCAAAGGCATCTCAGCCTGCTATCAAAATTATGAGTGTACAAACGTACTCATCTAGTAACTTCGGAACATGTATTGAGCATATGAGGCTCAAATCTTATAACTCTTTCGTTCTCTGCTCCTACCTTAACAGCTGGCTCCACTGATACTTACTCCCTCTGAAATCAAACCTTCAGCTTTGAGGTTCTCACTTTTCCCGTACTCCTCCCTCAATTTTGACGCGAACACAGTACGAATCTTCCGAAACTTTGTTTTCTTCTGCCCGACCGCTTAATTATTTTCATAGTTTCGATGCTTAACGACAACAACAGGGGCGGCCGGAGTGGGGCGTAGGCCGTCCCGCGAAGGACCAAAGGCCCGCATCAACCTGCTTGTGCTTGTTAGAGCAAGGGCTGAGAACCTTTGCCAGCTTCGGGGATTGCTTTCTTTTCACTAATAAATGCAACAAATATCATACCAGCAAAAGAAAAGAAACCTGTTAAGCCCCACACCCAAGTTCTCCCTTTGCTTCTTGCAACGAATGACAGCCCTAAAATGAGCAAGAGCGAGCCTAATAGAGCAAGGGCCTGCCTGAAATCTTCTGGAAAAGGGATTTGTTCAATATATCCAAAATCTCTCAATCGACCAGGAATACGACCCGCAAGCTGAAGGCCAAGGCCACCCCAAGATATAAACCACCCAACTTTTTTATTAATCATATATTATCTCTCTACCGCTTCTAGCACCTGCGCCACAGTCTTCGGATGCCTAAACTTGTTATACCTTTCACTAATTCTCTTCGATTGGGTACTGACTAGCACCATGATTACCTATGTTTGGAGCACTATTCTTAAATTCAAACAACGCTTCTTTAGAACCTTTCTCTGTATACAAGCTAACCGTGAATCTATTTGCATATTCACATAAACGAAGATCTATTTCTGTGCCTGCAACAATGCTAATACCTTCAGCTCTAACATCTTGGCTTAAAATATATACGGATGGTTTAGAACAGAGGAAGTCATGACCTGGAGAATTTGCCCACCAACCAAGGAAAAACCCTGTGCTGATCAGCACGGATGAGAACAACGAACCTATCAATATTTTTTTCACAATCTCGTACGATTCAATGTATAACGCCCGGCTTAGGGGCGGATTTGTAGCAGCGAAGCTGCGGAAAAGAAGCCTCCCCCCTTAAAGTAGACGCCACCTTATATTCATCTTATACGGCCATTCTTTCATATTCATCAGGGCTTTTGAACCCAAGTGAACCATGTCTTCTTTTAAAGTTATAGTACCTATCAAGATACCAAGATAAGTTGGTTCTTAGCTCCTCAACGGATTCAAAATTAAATCCTTTGAAACTCTCAGTTTTCAGTGTTTGAAAAAATGATTCTACATACACATTATCATTCATAAATCCTGGACGATTCATGCTCGGCTCAATACCCAGTTCCTTGAGTCGGTTTTGGTATGCATAAGCACCGTACTCAGAACCTCTGTCGCTGTGAAATATTAGATCTGATTCTATATTTCTGCAACGGACAGCTTTATTTAGCGCTGACAGTGTTAGCTCAACAGTTCGAGTGTCCGACAGCTCCCAACCCAACACTTTCCGGGAGTAAAGATCAATAATCACAGCTAAATATTGCCATTGCCCATTGATCTTCAGATAGGTTACATCACCAGCCCATTGAGAGTCTGGTTTAATCGGCATACCATGCTCTCTTTGTAAATTTTCAACCTTAATGCAAGGATTTCCAGGCAAAGGGCGTCGACGATAGATCCTTCCAGCTTTCCCCACGATTCCAGCCTCTCTCATAAGGCGTTCAACGCGCTTGTGATTTATTCGTTCACCATTAGCTTTCAGCTCTGCGCTAATTCTTGGGCTTCCATAATTACCATCATGCTGCGCATAGATAGCTTCGATATACCCAAGAATTCGCCTATTTTCTATGTCTCGAGTGCTCTCATCACGGTTGAGCCACTTATAAAACCCTTGGGGTGAAACATTCAAGTATCTACATAAGTACCTGACACCAAAGTCTGATCGATTAAGAGCTATGAACGAGAATCTTTCAGCTTTGGATCTTTCAGGTACATTTCCCACTTTTTTAGGAAATCATTCTCCTTTTGCAATTTCTCAACCTGCTTTTTTAGTCGTCTTATCTCTTTATCATCAGTTTGAGACTGAGTTTTCGTTGTCTTTGCCATACTTATTCTACGACTGGGCTTCTCGACCAGCTTGCCTTTTCTACTTTCCTGTCGCCATCTATACACCATTACTGGATGCAAACCAATAATGTTGGCGATAGTGGTCGTATCTACTTTCAGTTGATTAGTGAGAGCTACCACTCTAACTTTAAACTCTGTTGAATATTCAACAACCCGCTCTTCACTCAGTATTTTCGGCATTTTTTCCTACCCTATTCAAAAGGTAGGCGTCTACTCAATGGGGGAAGGTTTCGTTGGCTGTCCGGCGCCGATAGGCGCGAAGTTGATGGCCTTGTTAGCAATTTGATAGCACTCAAGCTTCGGAACCTTGCACTAGATATGGTGTTTTAGGGAGCTTAGTACCACACCATGGGCAATACGAAATTAGATTTCCACCAATTGACCCATCCGGAACTTCAACATACCAAACGGACTCCCCCCGAAATGAACGTGTGTATTTAACTATAACTTCGTCACCACCTTCCGCCTCTTCCACTGCATAGAAGAGGCCGATACAACAATAACTTTTTATTTTATCAATTCTTTTCATGCTACCTATTACAAAGGAGCGCCCGTCAACGCGTATTGCTAACGCCCGCAACAGGGGCAGACAATGCTATGCACATTTTGTGCAAAAATGGGAGCAGAGCGACCGCACAAAAAGTGCGTAGGGTTGGCTGTCGCTCTGCTTGCGTTTGTTAGGCATAGATTGCGGAGCACCTCTTAAAACAACCTAAGAAAAAAATAATAAATGATAAAATTGTGGACAGAGGTAGAAGAAGGATAACCGGAACGCCACGTATCTGGCCGGTGAAGTATAAAGTTAACCCAATAGCCAGAACCGCAAGAATGAATAGAATCTGCCCTAGAATTGCCTTCCCGCATATTTGAAAAATAATTTTGTAGTTTACCGACTTTCTATTTATTAAGCCAAGGAAATAGAAAATCGGGATACTCAAAATTGCCATTATAACCACCGGAGAAAAAACAAGAAATCCAAAAACTAAATTCTTAGTGGCTGCAAAATCCATATTGATGCCTAACGCCCGCAACAGGGGCGACCTATGCTATGCACATTTTGTGCGAAACTGGGAGTCACAGCGACTGCACAAAATGTGCATAGCTTTGGGCGTCCCGCGGAGGCCCGTAGCTTACTACTTGCGCTTGTTAGCCATTTCTTGGAGCTGCGCCAGCCCCTGTTTACCGATATCCCCTAGCGAGCGAGTGTTTGAACAAGAACTAATTTCTGGAATCGAACCAGTTTTCCCAAAAACTACATACTTGTATCCTACCACCATGTGAGACGCACATATATCTTCTGAAAACAATGTATTTTTGACTTTTTTTGTATCTGCTACGCCCTTCATTTTCTCTAATATAACTAATTCGTTTGTGACTACGCCATTGTCACCAAGCGTTGATGACTGAACCTGACCGAGATAAACATAGTCAGACTCCAAATATCTCTTCCCAAGAGGAGTATCTACGCAGTAGCAGCCGAACGCTAACTGAGATGTAAACAGCGTTAAAAGTAATATAAAGCTCTTCATTCTAAGACGACCTTATGGTTAACGCCGCAAGCAAAGGCGCGCGTTAGCGCGTCCAGCCCGCAGGGCGATTTTGCCTTGCCTTATTATAACTTTGGTTGCCCAACGAAAACACGATAGAACACCCCCGATGCAGCACCCCAAAGCGTGCCAGCTATTTGAAAAACGAATGGTAAGCCTGTTATTGCCAAGACAAATAATGCCAGCAAGCCACCAATGATACCCACAACTGGCACTGTGAAAATATTACGTTTAATGAGCTGCGGCTGAATGAATAGCCCAGACAACAGCGACAGCAATAGTGCTACTGGAAACCCTAGCGCAACTACAGCAAAAGAGATGTCGCTGGTATCTTTTGGATGAAGCCCATTAATTAAATACCCGGCTAAAACCGCAAGAATACCTCCCGCTAATGGCGCTAAGACTATTGCAATTTCTCGTTTCATATTGAGTTATAACGCCTGGCGCAACGGCGAAGCACATAGTGCTGAGTCCGGCAGCCGATGGTTGCGTATTGCCGCCGCTTGTTAGGCTGCTTAAAACATTTCACTGTAATTATATTTAGCAGCCTCTGAAACATAATTCACTGGGTCATCAAATAGCGTTATTAGCTCTCCTCTCAAACTTTCAATATGTTCGTCCCCAATTATATCGCAGACATGTTCTCTAATTCTTGGATTTTCATTGTTAATATTAGACTTGAGGAGGGTGTTCCTATCTTCTGAGTACTTGTAAACCCTATAAGCGAAAACCCACCCCGAAACCTTATCATCGTTGAACTTAAGTGCAAGCTTCTCTATTTCAGCATTGTCAAGAAAAAAATCACGCTGAGAAATAGCTGCGAATAGGGCTTCCGTCACCTCATCTTTATTATCGCTAAAAACCGCTCTGTGATAATCATCCATAATGAGCCCTAACGTCTCAAACACCGGAATGGTGAAGTTGGCGGCTTTTTTGGAACAAAAAAGGTGACAGCTTTACCATGTCCGCGTGCTTTGATTTGTTAACAGTTGCCAAGCTGAACCTCCCCCGAGCTAAGAACACCAACAATAAACCCATGGTAAGGATCTTGTGCATTCTCAGTTATTGCCCATTGCCAATCTACAACATCGGTATCAGTTGTAAATTTTAATTTTACTCCATTCTCCAGCCCCAACTCTAAACTTGAATCAGAATGTATGAAAACAGAAGTTATCTTTTTACGAAGAGACGCTGTAATTATTGTGCCTTTAGCAATATCATCTTTGTCTATAGCTTCATTAGTTGGATGATACGCAGAAATCATCTCGTTAAGAGCACCCTCATCAGGACAAACAACATTATGTGATATAAGCCAGAAACGACCAAAATAGAGGTCGAATGTATCTCCAAGACTAACTCGAGAATAAAAATTCCCAAGTAGTTTTTCTTCTAAAACCTCTACTATGCTCATAATTCCATTAAGACTGTTAACAGTTAATTCAAAAGAAGCTTCTTTATATCATTCTGCTCTATATTTCTAAGTCCCATTTCCTTCGAAGATAAAAAAACTCAGTAAATCAATAAGCTATCTGCACTTGGCGCAAATGTACAAAAAAAGATATAAAGCAGCGTCTTTATAATTCTGTATTTTCTCTGCTTTATATCACTTTTGGAACCCTTTAAGTATCAATGGGTTACAGAGTTTCACCTAGAAATAGGAGCAGCTGCTGCTGATCTTTGTTATAAAATGCTCAGCTGTACATTTTTCGACCGCCCGTAACACAAACAAAGGCCTTAATCCTATAACTCGACTTTTTGTGCTACCCATCCACCAACGCCCGCCAAACAACCCCATCATCCGACAGCCGCTTGCGCACCAGATACCCCAAACCGCCAAGGGTAATCACCGCCTCAGAGCTGTAAGCCCCTACTTCGCTCACCAGCAGACTCAACTCGATACGCGGTACCCGCACACGCTCATCATCTTCGAACTCGTCGATCTCTTGATCTTTAATCACACGGCAATCTACAGACTCAGCCCCGCTACCGTCTGTATAGGTAGCGGGCTTGCCCCATTTACGAAACGCGCGCTCTGCGGCTCGTTGGTCCAGATCCATGCTTCACCTAGGCCTTCACGGTTCCCCGCACGCCGGTAAATTTGCCCGCTAGGCTGGTAACGCCATCGCCAGCGGCCTCTGCGGCAAAGGCGGGGGGCCAGTGATATCGCCGGTTGCGGCTGTTGCAGCACTATCGTCAAAGGCTGCTGCAGAGATATCCCAGGTGAGGGTCTCCCCCTGACTGATCTCTGCGGCGGATACCTTGGGCACGGTGAATACACCATCAATAGCAATTACACCGGACTCACCAACGGCGATATCGTCCATCGCCACACCCAGCACCGCACCTACTGCTAGCACTTGGCCGGAGGAAATAGCGGCGCTGGTGCTGTTGGTGTAATCCAGCATGCGCCCGTCTTGTACAAAATTAGTAACCATTGTCTTTCTCTCGATTGGGTTAGAACTGTTGCAATAAAAAAAGCCGCACATTGCGGCCTCGTTCGGATTATTTAAGTTTTGACTCGGTTTGAGCTGGGTATTAGGTCTTGGGCGTTTTCACCATGCCTTTTGCATCCCAGGCTTTCGCAGTGGTATCCAGGCGGACTTTGAATTCCACCCCGTCGATATTCCAGCCGTTTTGCTGCTCCAGTACTGGGGCTTGCTGGCCATCCAGGTAAAGCACTTCGATGGTGTCATGCGCTACCGGGTCGGCATTGAGGTACCAACCATTATGCCCGCTGAGGCGACCATCGGAGATCACGCTGGCAATATTGCGCACACTGTTGGGTACAGTGTTGGATTTCTCAGCAGCTCCAACTTCAAACTCTGACTCCAACGTAACCTTTGTAGCACCCTCGTCGGCAATATCACACAGCAGGAATTTTGGGCGGATATTTAGGAAAGCGGTACCGTCCTTCTGTTTACCCATCAGTACCCGCGCGGCATCGATGCTGGCTGTATTGATACCTGCCTTAGTAGCTAGGTTGCCATGGTCGGTATTGATAATCGCTTGGCGAGTAATGGAGAAGAGTTCCCCGTAAGGGGCCAACGCGGCAGTTTCGGCGCGCTCTCCAATACTCACGTATTTTAATTCTGCCCCGGGTGCCACTTGGCGCAGTGAGGGGAAGGTGCCAAGATCCGTGCGAGAAGCTATCTTGAAATCGCTTAAGTTTCCAGTGGCGATAAACTGCGGAAACACCTTTGCCGCTTCAGAGTACCCCTTCAGCATCGATTTATTAGCAATATTGCCGAGGACCGTCGCGAAGTCACCAGAGCTATGGATAAACGCTGCGGCCACCACACCCATTTTATCCAGGCCCGCCAGGTTCTGTCCGTGGGCGTGCATCAACATACGGGCAATTTCCAGCATGGTATAGCCGGCCATACTATTGCCTTCAGCGCATTTCTCACCAAAGGCACGCATGACAATGGCATTCGCAGCGTCTGCCTTGATGCGCTTAATCCCCTCACCTTCCTGCACCACTACGCTGTAGCTTTGCACTGGGGTTGGGGTCTGGTTGCCCAGGGCAGTGAGCAACTGGTCTATGGCTTTTTCAGCGGTGCAGTCCATATCATCCAAGCAGGATTGCATCACGGCGCTGTGCGCCTCGAAGCCCTTAAAAACGGCTTTGATAGTGTCTTTGCGTTTTTTCTCATCCGCTGCAAATTGCGCTCTGGCATCGGCGGCAATCTGCGCTTTCATTTCTGGGGTAACCTCTGTCGCGGCGGTTGCGGCTGGCGTGGTGGACGTAGTTTTCGGCATGGCTTGCGCCTCCTGGCTATGGGTTTGGTTTGGATTACCTGCAACCGCAGACGGGAATCTAAATTCAGAGGGCCCCTGCATAACCAATGCACTAATGGCTTGAGGGGTATTTTTGAACTGGTTTAAGTGATCAGCATTGAAGCTTGCGGCCATTTCCATTGCTGCGGTAGTGTCGGTAGCGAAGTCTGTGTAACGCCTTAAAATGCTTTGGCGAGGACTTTGACTCCATCCCAGTGCACAAAGCGAAGCTAGCGGATCTGCGCAAGTGGTGGGAATACCTTACCTTTCATCAGCAGCATGCTCGCCGCTCAGAATTTAATAAATTTTTTAATTTCTTAATGGCTGAAGGGTTGTGCAAACTGGAAAGCAACCCGTTTACCACAGCCGACGATCGACCATGCCTGCTGGAAAAGGAAAGCCCACCAAGAAACGTCAACGACTCACCCTAGAGTCTTACTGGATCATCTATGAAAAGGCCGGTGAGATGGGCTATGAGGCTCTGCAAATAGCTATGGGTATCAGTATGCTCACCACTATGCGCCGCGCTGATATTTGCGAGCTGAACTTTGAGAAACACCTTCAAGGTGATCATCTACGAAAAACGATTAATAAATCTGAAGCGCAAAGGGGTAGCCTCGCCGCCAGCCATTTGAGTTTTAATTTAAAAACCCACCAACAACTTGACAAACTTATTAGTCGCGCCAGAGAATTCAGCCCAAGAAATTACCGCTGCCACTACATACTGAGTCATATACCTATGCAACGGCGAACGGGAAAAATTAAAGAGCATGTTTGCCAAGTAATACCCGACCGGTTAAGTGATATGCTTACCGAAGCCCGCAACGCTACCGGGCTCTATATCGGCTTCCCCAAAAACCAAACGCCACCCAGCTTCCATGAAGTGCGCAGCCTGGCCTCAGACCGGTTTAAGCGAGTGTGATTCGACGTGCAGTCATTGCAGCAATTGATGGCACATACTGATGCGCGGGTTACTCAGTCTTATTAAGCGCGACACGGTATTGATTATGAGGAGATTAGTATCTATTTGGATAGGCAAGTAATAGGAAGGGAGTTTTAATAGGAGAAATTTTTAACACTAAGATAAATACTAGTCCAGCACCTAGACTAGTTAGAATTATAATAAATTTACTAAAGCTCTATTCTGCCCAAAGTTTCAATATTATTACTGGGCTCTAAGTAGCATATCTTCTTTGATCGGTTCAGCTTGTAATAGCCAAGATTTTTCATGACTCTTCATGAGGCCTCTTAGGTAAACAATACACCGTTCAGAAGGGAAAATTTGAACCCAATTCGCTTACTCATTATTCAACAAGCCAATTTCGTGGGCAATCTCCACGATTGGTTGGTACATTGAGTTATCGGCTTTGATAAACTCTTTACGAGGAAATGCGGCAAGTAGTTTTGGATCACGCATATTCAAAATCGCCTGTTGTACCTTGTCTGTGAATCCATCACCCCAGGTATCATCGACATCTCCACGAATTGTCCAGTTGTAATCTGGATATCCCGGAGTTTTCCAGATCACTTGTACTTTACTCTCATCCACTTTGCCAGCTTTCTTTTCATTCTCCCACACTTTGTGATTCAGGGCTCCAACCTGATATTTCCCAGACTGCACAAGATCCAAGGTATTGGAATGGTGGTCACCAAAACCAACGTGGCTAAACACATCGGCTGGAGACTTACCAAATGCCTTTCGGATAAAATATTCCGGCATTAGTCGTCCAGAAGTAGAGTGTTCTGAACCGAAAGTAAACGTCATACCCTCTATACCATGGGGAAAGTCTTCTGACGGTTTGAGTCCGGTGCTTTTATTGGCAATAAAGTAGGAAGTAAAATTTTGATCTTCTTCACCTTGAGCAATGGCTTTGGCGCCAGGATCCGCAATACGAGCCTGCACCCCAGTAAAACCACCGAACCAAGCCAATTGAACTTTATTATTTTTAAAAGCTTCGACCGTATCGCTATAAGACTCTACTGGTAAGTACTTAACCTCAACCCCTAGCGTATCAGATAAATACTGTGCAACTTTGCCAAAACGTTTCTGTAAGCGTACCGGATCCTGATCCGGGATGGCAGTAAAAACAAACGGCTTTATATTTTCTTGGGAAAATATGAGGGATATGCCGAATAGCATTATGAGACTGAGAATAGACACGGTTAAACGTTTTAACATTCTATTGGTCCTCTACAGATCCACAATTCGAAACTTATAGACTAAAAGTAAGGGAGTAAATATAAGTGTTATATATAGGTCAGAAAATGTAACCAAATTGTATGGTGTTATTTAGGTTTATCAAGAGCGAGATATATTTTCACCATTATAAGTATTATCTAAAATGTTAATATAAAGGCGGCGGGGAATACTTTGACGGAGGTATACGGAGGCGAAAACCTGCACCACTTTGCGCAGATCCCCTTTCCTCCGTTGATTACCCTGCTGTAATCTAAGCTACCACAGGGGTTTAGCCGGGTTATTTTAAGAACAGCTAACCGTTATAGAAGCGATCGACGATAACGCCCCACTAACGCACAGCCAACCCCGCATGCTTGATGCTTGATGCTTGATGCTTGATAATGTGAGCGAAACAACCTCACATAAAATGTACAATGTTGATCGCCGGCCTACAGCATTTGCATGGCATGTCACCATGGACAACCATTACAGCCCATGGCGTAATTAGTATTGAAGTTTTCTAACTCTTTAAGTCTCTGAATTGTCCTTTCTGACAAACATATATTCATTCGAATTGCCTGCCCATCACTATAAAAATTGCAATCGGAATCTCTAAACTTGACCCAAGTTCTCTGTGTACTTACAAGTCTTTTCTTATGGGTTTTATTCTCTAAGCCATCTAAATATTGCATTAGCTGAGAATATTCTTTATTAAGAAATTTATCACTTTCATTATAAACCTCTGAAAAACAAACCTCAATTTCTGGATAGCTTGTAAATCCTCCGCATTTCGCAAATTCCGACATTAAATTCTCAGATTGTTCACCAGCATAAATTATTGGCACATAAAATATAAATATGCTAAAAAAACCTTCAGAAATCGGTGCATCTTATTTTCTCCTTGAATGCCCGGCGCACAGAACAAAAGCCTAAATCGCAGTTTTTTAACACGCAATATTGAATAAATTGGATACATATTGAAACGACCGAAGACATAGGTCTTGCACATCGTTCTGATAAGTCTTACCCATCTTCAACTTTCTCCAAGATTATACATATCTCTAAAGAAAATTAAGTCTTTAACAAAAGGAAGATCAGGTGATTTTTTCTCAAGCTCGTCAAATACCGCGCGTACTTTTTCATAACGCCACTTAAATTCATCCACAATCCAAAGCTCATCTTCACTCTCATAGGAGAGCGTATGCTGATGATTTTCTGCCAATCTCATAAATGCTATATATGATACGACAAACTCTTCATGCTCCGATCCACGATTGATTACATACTCGTCAGCATAGTGCAGAGATTGCCCATCATTAAGTCCCATGTGCTTCTTTGAATAGTCATAGTGAGACTCTAGATCTTTAATAATGCCAATATAAAAATTAGACTTTAAAATAGAGTTCACAAAACCTAACCTCAATAGTTAACACTTTGCTAAACGATAGCCGTAACGAATTTCAGCAACTTGTTATATGCCTACCGCCGTGCCACCAATAGTACACCTGCTATTATAAGTAGCGCGCCACACACCCTTGAAATTGACAATTCTATCTTGGGATACCCAAGCCATCCGTTATGATCTAGCACTAGAGACGCTATAACTTGGCCACAAACAATAGAGATTGCCAAAACTAGCGCTCCCAGCTTTGGAGCCAAAAATACAGACATTGCAATATTGAATGCTCCGAAAGCGCCACCAAGCCAAGCCCACCATGGTATGGAAGTAATTGACTCTTTAGTAAACCAGCTTTCACTTTGAAAAAGTGAGATAGATCCTAGTATGAGCGTGCCTATCAAGAAAGAGATAAATACCGCTTGGATGGGAGTATGGAGAGCTACACGAAGCTGTGAATTCACCCCCGCTTGTGATGCAAGAGAAGCTCCAACAATCAGAGCAAAAACCAGTAAGGTATACGTACTTAAACTATTCAACTTACAATACTCTTTACTACTTATCGCACTAAGCGCTAAGCGCTTATCGTAGGAGCGGAAACTCGTCCAACGATTTTGGGGACCAGGCCTGTAGGGCCGTACTGCCGGTACTTATTATATGCTCTTACTATCATTTAGACTCATTGCTGCTTTTACTAAGATTCTCTCTACTTCCTTGTTTCTACACTCGAAGTATCGATGAACATCAAGGGCAACTAATGCAGGGGCATTTTCTTTAATAGCATCGAGAATAGCAGCCCGTTGTTCTGAGTTTGCGCTTTCTAGCTTGGCAATATTTTTTATAGTAGCAGCAATAGTTCCTTTTCTTACTCTTACCCCTTTAATAGTTTTGTAATCCTCATCATCCTTGAGTAAATCTTGTGCCTTAACTGGTCTTTCATCCATACAGTTCGACTCCTTCATCGCGAAATACTCGCAACACATAACGTCGCCAGCAGGGGTTGGAGCAAGCAGTGCGGAAGTCCCTCTGGCTTGCCTTATTAAACATTGCTTTTCAGTTTTTGAACATACTTGTACGAAGTTTTGGTGAAACCAATACTTCCATAAAACTGTTGAGTCGACTCACGTTTGAGCGATGTTGTTACTTCAAGTGTACTACAACCTTTTGCGGCAGCATTATCTCGCGCGAAATCAATTAGTCTTGTACCCACACCATACCCCCTGACATCTGAATCCACGACAATGGCTGTAATTCGGCAAAACCTTTCAGCTGAAGGAAAATAGTCAAAGTAGATGACAGACATAACGCTTACGACAGATTTGTCTAAAATTCCAACAACCGTTTCATAGCTATCGCAAATGGGATTTGATATCAGCGATTCAATTGCCTGAATGGATGGCTCATATCCTAGCTGTTGCAGCAAGCTCACAACGACTTGAATATCATTTTTCTCAACTTTTCTTATTTCGAAATTAGCCATAACTTTGAGCGATGTTTAACAACCAGCTTTGGGGCAACCAGAAGGCAGTGTAGGCTGTCCAGGCCATGTGGAGCATGGCGACAACAGCGTTTTTTATGTGTTTTTGGCATGTCGCCTAATCAGAACCTTATTGAGTATCATTGCTGATAGCACTAGGGCGAATGACAAGGCTATGCCACATGTAACCCAGAACGCTACGTATTGAAACCCGTGATTATTAGCATACAAATCTGGCGACGGATTCCTAGCCAGTTCCTCCATTATTTTGGAAGCATATATTTCGCCAAGAAAATGAATACTAACAGTTCCCAGAACAATATATATCGCAACACAGATTCCCCTAATCCTCTTACTCATTGTTGCCTCGGATTACACACAACATTGCGAGAAGGGGCGGCACGTATGCGGCGTCCACTGCCTTACCTTGTATGGTTGTTCTTGCCCTCTAAAAATCTTCCGAATCAGAATCTAGTCTGACCTGCAACTCTTCCATCGTACTAAACTTTTCTGTTCTAGGATAAGGAGCTTCCTCCTCCTTACCAGACCAAGTTAGATGAACTATATAGAATGCACTCTGGTCAGTTAAGAGTATATCGTCTTGGTCTTCACGCTTTGCGAGAGCTTGAAGCTCAATCCCATACAAGCAATGATCTTTCGAGAGTTCCTTAAACAACTCTCGCTGTAAAGCCTTGCTATGACTTTCAACGTATTCATTTATATCTGACCAAGGTTCCTTGTACATCACTACCTCTCAAGAGGCATAACGCCGCCAGCAACGGCCGCAATGTAGGGGGGAAGGTTCCGTAAGCCGTCCCGCCCCGATAGAGACGAACAAGGTGCGCTTTTTAAGCATGATGTGGCCCAAGCATGATGATTGCCATCCCAATTAGGCAGAATATAACACCGACAAAGTCCGTGACCACTGGTCGAGTTGATTCTACTGCCCAAAGCCAAAGTAGCGCGACTGAAACATAGACGCCACCATATGCTGCATATGTACGGCCTGCAGCTTGTGGATGTAAGGTAAGCAACCAAACGAACAATGCCAAGCTTAATGCAGCAGGAACGAGCATCCAAATAGAATAACCTTGACGCAACCGAAGGTATGGGAGATAACAGCCCACAATTTCCGCTATGGCAGTAGCTATAAAAAGAAATAATACCTTTAATATTTCCATAGTTCTTTATGAATGCTTAACGCCTCAAGAAGGGGGCTAGTTACGGCGTCCCGCTTCCTTAATTTGTTAGTACCTTTGACGAATTTAGGGAGCCAAATAATTAGTGATAGTAATACTTTGAATATCAATTAAACCTGAGGAACCATCATAATCACGGATATTATCATTCAACTCTCCAAGTTGATCAGTAAACTCATTCACCAGCGGGTAGTAGTCCCTTGATAAAACAGTTTCTTTATTTGGCCCAGAGAAAAGAATTGCTTCTACATTTGTTAAGACGTTACCGCTAACGAGATTATCAAATGTGCTCTTAGTAAATTTTCCATGATAGCTCATAGTTAACTGTAAGTACCCATCTACATTCGTGAGTTCATACGAAAGGTCGCGCCCTCTAAGAGTGCAGCACCAGCCTATAATATCTCCATAGCTCCAGGTAAAGAAGTAATCTGTCTGATCGCAATCTTCATAGCCGCTTGGACAATCCATATTATAAAATAGGGCAAAGTCCTGCCCCATAATATCACCAGCTCCATCGGTAGCCACCACAACTTTTACTCCTATATAGAGAGCGTCTTCTCGCGATACGTTCTGTGAAAATCGTACAACAACTTCAAAAGAAGGAGGATCAATTGAAAGTATTTCGGAGGAGGTAAAGCTTTCTATTTCAGCGGGCATCTCTACTGGATCAGAACTATCTCCGCCGCTGCCACCGCTGCATGCGAGCAGAAGGCCCGCAAAAGAAGCTAGAGAGATCAAATGTAGAATTTTTTTTAGTATATATAACATCTAAGTTTAGGCTAATTTATTTTTGGTATCACTACTAACGCCGTGTTAACTGGCCCAGTGTAGCGAAACCAGCGTGTGGTAACGTGAGCGAAAGCGAGCCACATGCTGGTAGAACGTAGCTGGATCCACGTTCAACACTTAGCTAGAAACATCATATGCCGCTTTCTGGCTTTAATCTCTGCTTATCACTTTCAGCTTTCTGTTGCCACTTAGGCAGATACTTAGATTTCAATTTTTCAATTTCACTTGCTTTGTTTTTTGCCCAATTTAAACCAGTCTCGTTAGGCACAACTTCAGCCGTGCTATTGTACCAGCTATCAATCTGTTGTTGAGATACGTCTCCACTTGCAGGATTTAAACTAAACCTAGCCTTCCATACTCCCATTCTGGGCGACACCAAAACATAGTATGTTTTATTTTCCAAAAGATTCGCTTCAAGAAAATCTGCATTTTCTCCAATTACCATAAACATATGCTTGCCCGGTTCCGCTTGGTAGGCAACTCTTGTTTGCGCTGATACTGTACCTAGATAATTAGAGTCATTATAAATCGTCGACTGAATTGCTCCGCCATAATTGGAAGGCCTCATGAAATGAACCAACGCCTTACCGTCTTCAGGTTTTGTTACAACGGATTCCGGTGTAACTCTTGTCATATGATTGCTTTGGGTTGCACAGCCTGAAAAAAACAAAACCCCAAGAAATACAATTATCAACCTATTAAACATCTATCTTTCCTCTTTCTGTGAATGAAAATTTTTTCTAACCGCTTATTAAAGAGTCAGGGGCTCACTATCCTTTTGGCTACTATTTCTGGGATGGAGGCTTCAAGCTCCACAAAAAAGCCTTTATTTACAGCAGGCTATAAACCACTGTCTAAATAGCAACCAGGGATAGTGAGCCACTGACTCAAGTCGTCCGACTCAACTTCCCGTTCTTAATCACACTTTACCCATAATTCAACCAATAAGTTAGGGAGCACCTTTCTGTAGATGTAAGCCATGGCTCTATAATTCGGGCCCTCGCACCGGCGACACGCTTTCTCCACTGTCCAGCTTTTCTCTCGAAAGAACTTATCCAGAAACTAAAGCTACAAGCTTTCTTCTTCCTACCTTTACACGAACACGAAATAGTTCAGGGTGAGCCTCTGCCAACTCTATCCATGAACCTGCTGATTCTGGTTTTCTTTGAAGCTGTCCCCCCACCCCCTCTTCGCTTCTATTCGTGCCTTTATGATATGCAAGGACTTGTATTAACGACAAAACCTCTCCCAACCGTGCAAGCTCTAAATAAAATAATTTTTTGCCACTCATACCATCTTCCTTAATGCGCAAAAAATTAATTCAATAGAAACTTCGTTATGCGTAAGTATTTTCGCTGCTATAGAACACCTTGAGCCCCCTTAAAAAATCAACTGAATAGCACCTCTACCAGTGAATGGGTGAGTGAAGACACTGTTGATTCTAATTAACCCAGGCAAAGAGCTTGATGTTGCACATGAGAAGAAATCAATATTTGTCCAGGCAAGCGAGTGACTAAAAGGGATTTTTTGTGAAAAGGTAAAATTTCAGACGAAAAAAAAGGGCCTAAAGGCCCTTTTTTCTTTCTTGTGAGTTTTGTCCGGTTTTTATTCACCGGATAAGAGGTCATTACCCTCTTCTCACAACCCCTTGATAGGCAAGGGAAATTTGGTGGAGCTAAGCGGGATCGAACCGCTGACCTCAACACTGCCAGTGTTGCGCTCTCCCAGCTGAGCTATAGCCCCAAATCCTTTTTGCTTAACGTTTCCGTTGAAAGCGAGGCGCATTTTAGCAAGGTTTAGACGCCTGTCAACAGAAAAAATAACTTTTTAATCAATTAGTTAGCAACTTAGCCGGCACAGCCCCCTAGCGGGGGCTGTGGGGTACTTAGGGGAGTGAGGCGTACTCTTTCTCCCAACGTTTGAGGACTTTTTTCCCGGCGCCGCCCAGAGCATCGATGGCCTGGCGCAGGCGGGCGCGGCTAAGGTCTGGGCCCAGTAGTACCATGGCATCCATCACAGAGAAGGAGGCGGTGGTGCCACTGATGGCGACAAACAGGGGCGCGTTGAAGTCCTTAAGCTTAATCTCCATGGATGTGGATAGAGTCTTCACTGCCTGGAAAATACTGTCGCGGTCCCAGGCACGCAGGGCTTCCAGACGCCACAGGGCGAATTGCAGCAATTTCTTCTGCTCATCCAGCTCCAACTTATTGCCACTGAAGCTCTCCTCGGTGAGCGGCAGCTTACCGGAGGCAAGGAAGCTCACCAGCGGTGCGAAATCGCCGAAAGTCTCCATACGCTCTTTGGCATGGGGCAGTACCTTAAGCAGGTTCTCGCGGTTAAACATCCAGTCTATAAGGCGGTCGGCAAGCTGCTCATTTTCCAACTCGCGAATCCACAGGCCGTTCAGCCAGGACAGTTTCTCTACATCGAACACCGGGCCGCCCAGGGAAACGCGGTGGATATCGAAATGTTCGAGCATTTCCTCCAGAGAAAACTTCTCGCGCTCATCCGGCATGGACCAGCCCATACGGCCCAGATAGTTGAGCAGCGCTTCGGGCATAAATCCGGCACGCTGGTAATAAAGAATAGAAGTCGGATTTTTGCGCTTGGACAGTTTGGTTTTATCCGGGTTGCGCAGCAGCGGCAGGTGGCAGAGCACCGGCATTTCCCAACCGAAGTATTCATATAGCAACTGGTGCTTGGGTGCGGAGTTAATCCATTCCTCACCGCGCAGCACATGGGTGATCTCCATCAGGTGATCATCCACCACGTTGGCCAGGTGGTAAGTGGGCATGCCATCGGACTTGAGCAGAATCTGCGCATCGACCTGGGCCCAGTCGATCTCAATAGTACCGCGCAGCAGATCTTCCACTACACAGGTACCGCTTTCCGGTACGTTCATGCGCACTACATAGGGGGCTCCGGCGGCGCGACGCTTCTCTACTTCCTCTTCCGACAGCGCCAGGTCACTGGGCTTCAGTGAGGTGCGGCCGGCTTCGCGCAGTTCTTCGCGCAGCTGCTCCAGCTCTTCGGCGGTGCGGTAACAGTGGAAGGCATGGCCTTTCTGCACCAGTTCATCGCAGTAAGTTTTGTAGATATCACCGCGCTCACTCTGCCGATAGGGGCCGTGGGGACCGCCTACGTCTGGACCTTCCTGCCAGTCCAATCCGAGCCAACGCAGGCTATCGAGAATCGCCTGCTCGGATTCCGGGGTGCTGCGCTGCTGGTCAGTATCTTCGATACGCAACACAAACTGGCCGCCCTGGGCGCGGGCAAAACACTGATTAAACAGGGCAATATAGGCGGTACCAACGTGGGGATCACCGGTTGGAGACGGTGCGATTCGGGTTCTTACGGTCATGACAAACCTGATTGAAGATAAATAAAGGACTCTAAAGGCGCGGGATTATAGCGCTGGCCGCGCGTCGGGCACAGATACAAGCTGGTCGCTAATAAGATCTTTTAGGCGCCATAAATCGAAAATTACCCGCAAATGACGTGACTTGAATCACAAAAAAAGTATGATCCCCGCCATAAAGATGGAATAGCTTGACTAACGCATTACCCCTGACATGTGCAGGATCTTCGCGAGCAGCTTTTCACAGAACGATAACCAACGGCTCAGGAAGATACGCCATGCACAAAAATGTAGTTCGTTCACTGGCCTCTGCTCTCGCAGCAGGCATGCTTTTCAGCGCTTCGGCCGCCACCGTGGCAGCCACCAATAGTGCCAGTAGTGATATCACCCTTACCTTTAACCCAAGCATTGTAATTGCCGATGTCGGCGATATCACAATTACCAACCCTGCCCTGGATACCGATGCCGTTGCCAGCGATGACTTTTGTATCGGCGGTTTTGGCTTTCCCACCTTTAGCATTACCTTTGAAAGCAATGATGGCAATAACGATACGGCTTTCAGCCTCTCCGGCAACGGCCTAGACGTTCCCTACAGCGTCGGCTTCGACAACAGCACTAACGGTTCCTTTACTGTGGTTAATGAGGGTGAGCCACTAACTGGACTAGATCGTAACGCCGCTTCTTGCAGTGGTTCCGACAATGCCAGATTCCAAATCACTGTTGCCAATAGCGCTTGGCAGACCAATGATGTGCTGGATGGCACCAGCTACACCGATACGCTGCTGATCACTGTAGCCTCAGAATAATTTTGTGGCGTGGCTGGATAGGATTTCCAGCCAAACCCATCGCAGTTTATGGCAGGACGTCTTAACCAATGGCATGCGCTGGCATTTTGTCTGGCGCAGGCCATTCACGCCGATTGCTTTGCAGCAACAGCAGCCACTTTTCTGCTGGAGACCTCTGCACCGGAAGGGTTTGATTCACTGACCGAACCACAGCAGTTATTGGCAGACCTCTACTATGGCGGCCGCCAAATAGGCGCAGCGCCAATTACTGTTAACCCCACCCATATCCAATTCGACGAGCCAGAGCAATTGCTCCCTCTTCTACCTAAATTATTAGATAGAGAGACCGTAATAGCGGCGCTGGCCGAGCCTTTGCCCAGAAATTCACAGTATCTCTGTCGTTCAAGCTGGCAGCGAAAGTGTGGCTATCTAGTGCCTGAGCAGGTGGCGGTCATTTACGATGAAAACCGCTATCGGCTCGATTTATTTTTCTCCGCAAAGTTACTACCACAAGAAGCCGCCATCAGCGCCCCCTATCTCCCGGCCTCCACCAGTGAATTTTCCATTGTTCAAAACCTCAGTGGCGCCTGGAGTGGTGTGGAGAGTAATCTCGGTAAAAACAGTCATAACGCCACTTTGAATGGCAACACCATTATCAGCTTTGGCGAGAGCGCCCTACACGCCCAGTGGTCGGCTGCCACTGCGCAGCACAATCAGATTAGCGCCTTACACTGGTCCAGGGATTATCGTGGAAAAGCCTATTCGATTGGCTTACTACAACCCCAAGGGGGCTGGCACTATTTCGGTAACCACAGCAGCCTGTATGGGTTAGAGATGCGCAGCTCCCAGCTCAGCCGTACAGACATTAAATATCGGCAGGGCAGCCCACTGGAAATTAATATGCCGGTACGCGGGCGTGTGGAAATTTACCGGGATCAGCGGCTGATCCACACAGAAATGCTGGAGGCCGGTAACCGGTTGCTAAATACCAGCACCCTGCCGTATGGTTCCTACGAAATTGAGGTACGTACTTTTGATGAAATGGGGCGCTCGCTGCACAGCCACTCAGAGTTCTTTACCAAAGACTCCCTGCTACCGGCCCCAGGGGAATGGTCCTGGAATTTTTATACCGGGCAACCCGCGCACAATTACAGTAACTATCAGACGCTACCCGAGCGCTACGAGGATGTGCTGGCTCAGGGATCTATAGCTCGACGCTTAAGTGGCAATCTGGGGTTCTTTGCCTCGGCAGCCTCAACCCGTGAGCAACAACTTTACGAGATTGGCGCCCGCTGGATAGGTGGCTTCTTCGAAGTTTCGCCGAGCATAGTGACTAACAAGGATGGGCGCAGTGGTCACAGGGTTCAGGCGCTGTTGAAAACCCCATTCGCCACACTGAGTGCTATTGATACCAGGCTGGATGACGCTGCCGATTTTGATCAAACCAAGGGTCTGCAACTGCTACCACTAGGTTACTCGCAGCGCAGCCTGGCTCTACAGAGCAATCTACTGGGAGGGCAACTCTCTCTGCGCTTGCGTGAGCGAGACAGTGGGTATCGCTTGTTGCCCGGAGAGCAAGTCGATAAATTAGATAATGCGAGTAAGCTCACCAGCCTCTCCTTCAAACGCAATTTCTTACAAAGTGCTAAGTGGCTGGGCAGTGCCACTTTCTCACACCATAAGGCCGACGGGCAGCAGTATACCGGCCTGGAGATAGAACTCCGACGCCGCGCCAAACACTGGCAGCACAGCGCCAATCTACACAGTGAGCGCAGTAATCACAGCGATCGCGAACAGCGCTTGCTCCTGGAGAGTCGCTGGCACGATAGGGACCTATGGGCAGCGGAATTTGAGCAACAAATCACTGCAGAAAAAAGCACGCATGGCCGTTATCTTGAGAGCAGCAGCCATCTCGCCGGCCACTTCGGATATTTAAACAGCACTCTCAGCTTTAATAACGTTAACCATAGCAAGGCTTTCAATTATCTGGGTGGCTTCAGTACCAACCTAATTGTTGCAGAAAATACTTTCGCCTGGGGTGGTGAACGCGCACTGGAAAGTGCTGTAGTTATTGAAATCGATGGCAGCGACCAACAGAATTTTGAAGTATTAGTTGATGGCAACCGGCGCGGCTATGCCAAAGGCGGTGATAGGTCTGTAATCAACTTGCCGGCATTTCAGAGTTATGACCTGTCCCTGCGCCCATTGGATAATGGTTTCTTTGATTACCGCGAACAAAGTAAAACCTTCACCCTATATCCCGGCAATGTTAGTTCCACAACTTATCAGATAGAGCAACAGCTGCTTATTTTGGGGCGTCTAACCGATATGGGTGAGGGGTTACCTAACACCCGATTATTTATCGGTGAACACAGTACCACCACCGATCGGTACGGCGTTTTCCAATTAGGTATAAATACCAACAAGAAGAGCCTGCTCACTCAAGTATTAACTTGGGATCACTGTCAGGTTCCCATAAATATTCTGTCTTCTGGGGATAGCTGGTTGAATCTAGGCAGCATTGAACAATCCAAGGCCAACTGCCATATCGAAACTACTGCGGGGTTAACCAGTGCGCAGCATTAAACACTTAATTGGAAAACTCCTTTGGCTGGGTGTTCTTTTTTTACATTGTCATAATCCGGCCAAGGCACAAAGCTGCTCCAGCAATGACAGCTTGCGCACCTGTAATCTGGGCGACACACACACCCTAAATTACCAGTCCAGTAGCCAAGAAGTTCCCTTCACCTTGCGCAGTCGCAGCGCATTCAGTGGCCGCGCCCTAGCTTACTACGTGGAGCTCACTCCTTTAAGTGGTAGTACTTACTCTCTAACTGCCGACAATGGCGACACTTTGGATATCTCCTTTACATTAAACCCCAGCAATAGTGATGCACAGCTACTCACACTGAACAATCTCGTTGGCCCCTTTAACGGTAGTAGCAATGATGTCAACGCCTCCTTAACCTTGGACATTGACGATTCGAAAACGCCCTCCTCCAATCGCTACAGTGGTAGTTTTCAAATAACCCTGGAGCAGTACTTCCTTATTTTCCTGGTTGATAGCGAAACAGTAGAATTTGATATTGTTTTGCAGGTAGAGCCCCGTATTGCAATTCGTAACCTGGGGGATATTAATCTCAGTAACTCGGGTATTTCCTTCGGCCAGGCGATTGAAGGACAGGAAGATTTCTGTATTGGCGGCATTGGGTTTGACCGTTATACCGTAAATCTATCTAGCAGCAATGGAAGCACAGGTGGAACTGGGAATCAGCCTTTTTCCCTTAAAGGTGTTAATGAAAATATTACCTATTCCGTTGGCTTTAGTAATACTTTAAACAACAACACGTTCAACAGCCCTAATAGTCAGGGTGATATCGCGGGGTCATTTACTAGACAGTCAGATGAAGCTTGTACTATTGATAACGCCAGAGTATATATCTCAGTTGCTCCCTCAGATTGGGAACAGGCCGGGGAACCTGTATATACTGATGTACTGACAATTACGGTTAGTAGCCAATAATAACTTTTACAACTTCTTATTGACCGCCAGCTTTGTAAAACAACTTTAGTATTAATTAAAATAATTACGCCAACCAAAAAAACTCCATTAGCTGGCGCTAATCCTTCAAAACTCTTATACACCTCCCTCATTAGCGTTTCTATGGGAATCGCTCTGCTAACACCCATCTCAAATTCCATGGGCGCCGCATAAAAACTCTTGTTTCATATAAAACGGCATTTTAAGTACTCTAAAAACCCCACAAATCCAGGCAAACAAATATTACGACAATTCAGGCGCACTATTTATCCATAAATAAGAAATTATCACTAATTTCTACCGACCCACTGGGAAATTTTCCCTATTCTTTTAGCCGCAAGATCAACTATACCCTTCTCCGCTCACACTTAACAAAAGGACACCAATAATGAAGCACATGTTAAGAGGTTGTGTCATCCCTGTGGCGATGGCTGCTATATCCACCGTTGGGGCACAATTTGCCCTAGCAGCCACTGATCAGGCCAATACAGAAATAATGCTAAAGTTTAATGAGTCGATTGATATAAATGGCCTCGAAAACCTCACCTTTGAAGACCCCACCCCAAGTACTGATGCCGAGGGCTGGGTGGATTTTTGTATTCGAGGTATTGGATTCACAAACTTCGAGATTCAATTTGACAGCCTCAATGGAGACGGTGCATACATACTAAGTAATGGCTCCACGGATATCCCCTACCAAGTTAGCTTTAGAAATGTTTCGGGAGGAAGCTTTTCTCCCACAAATGAAGGTGTAGCCCTGAACGGACAAATTCTTCAAAATCCTGGCAACTGTAATGGAGCTCCAGATAACTCCACCTTTGAAGTATTAATTCCAAATGCAAATTGGGAAAATCCCAATGTTTTAAGCGGCACTATATATACCGACGTTTTGACAGTGACAGTTACGTCAGAATAACCAATAGAAATAATAAAATATAATTTTGGTCAGGGAACAACCTCCCTATGGTAATGGTAAATAAAAGCAACGTCGGGAAGTTTCCCTGGATGCTCTTACCGCTATGGCTCTGGCATACAACTGCAGTATCAACAGAACCAATGCATCTCGTAAGCACAGATGTACCTGCAGGTTTTGCAGATCTAACCAAGCCCCAAAGGATTGTGGCAGACCTGTACTATGGCGGGCGCAGTTTGGGCTCGGCGCTAATTATTGCCGAGCCTGAATTCGTGCGTTTTGTAGAACCTGAGGAGGCTATCAAGCTTCTCCCTGTCAGCCTAAACCCCGAGCGCCTGCTGCTTTCATTACAGGCTTCACTGGAAAAAAATAGTGAGCGAATTTGTCGTGATAACTCCCAAACAGATTGTGGATTTATAAATCCAGAATACTTCGCAGTAATCTATGACGAAGAGAGGTATCGACTGGATGTTTTTTTCTCACCAGAGCTACTTCCTCAACAAGAGGCCCTGACCGACCGATACTTGCCCCCAGCCAGCAATAGTTTTTCCATTGTGCAAAATATCAGTGGTTCCTGGTCGGGAGCACAAAGCGATGAAGTAGACAGCAACACACAAACTACTTTATCTGCTACCAGCATTATTGGATTTGGTGAGAGCGCTATTTACGGGGATTGGTACACAGCCAACGAAATTGGTACCCGTGTCAGTAGCCTGCATTGGGAAAGGGACTTCCGCGGAAAAGCCTATAGCCTGGGATTACTGCAACCAAAAGGAAATTTCAGTACTTTCCAATCATTACACCGTCTCTACGGATTTGAGCTCCGTGACTCTCAGTACAGCCGCACAGACATCGGTTATCAACACTCCGCCCTGGTAGAAATAAACATGCCAGTGCGTGGCCGGGTGGAACTGTACCGAGATGGTCGTATGATTCACTCCGATTTGATGGAAGCTGGAAATCACTTACTGGATACCACCACCTTACCACATGGCGCTTACAACATAGAAATTCGTATTTACGACGAAGCTGGCAGATTAATTAATAATACTACTGAATTTTTTACCAAGGATTCACAACTGCCCGCACCGGGTGAGTGGCGCTGGAGCCTGCAGGGAGGAATGCCAGTAAAACCTGAAATATCCTCCGGAATGCCGGATCATTATCAGCAAGAGTTACTGCAAGGATATATTGCCCGCCGCCTTTCAAAAAATTTTGGCGTTTTCTCTACACTAGCAGCCACAGAAGGTCAGCAATTTATGGAGGTTGGTGGCCGTTGGGTAAGCTCTTATTTAGAACTCTCTCCCTCTATGGCTAGGGAGTCCAATGGTCTAGACGCCTATAAATTACAGGCTCTGATAAAAACGCCCTATGCAATGCTGAGCGCCTATCGGATCAAGATTGATGAGCAGAGAAATGATGTAAAGCCCGATAGATATACCCTGCTAAGCAATAGGTTGTCTCAAAGCAGTATTAGCCTGAGAGCCCCACTTTTTGGTGGAAACCTAACACTAAGGCGCAGTAAGCGCAATCGAAGTCCGGGAAATTACACTGACTCACTCTCTCTGGACAGTCAATTCAGTGAAGCCCAAGAACTTAGGACCTTGGAATATCGAAGGAATATATTTCGAGGAAGAAAATGGCAAGCTACAGCCAATCTGGCCTATAGTGACGCTGACGGAGAAAAATATACACTACTGAGTATTGAACTTCTTCAAACCAATAAAAACTGGCAAAACTCATTTAACCTACGTGGTGAGCGCCAACAAGGAAGCGGTGACAACCAATATCTAGAAGTCCAAACTCGCTGGCGTGATGCCGACCGCTGGGCAGCAGAAGTAAACCAGGAGTTCACTATAGAAGCAACGCCGGAAGATTACTATTTAAGAAGCTATAGTCGACTTGCTGGACAATATGGTTTTATCAGCTCCACCATTAGTCATAGTGACGTTAACAATAGCCGCTCTACAAATTATGTTGGGAGTTTTAACACCAATATCATTGCCACAAAGGACCATATAGCCTGGGGCGGTGAACGCTCATTGGAAAGTGCCATCATTGTAGATATTGAAGGCAGCCAACGGGAAAACTTTGAAGTATTAATCGACGGTAGCCGCCAAGGTTATGCGAAAGGCGATAGTAGGTCCGTGATCAATCTTCACCCATTTAAAAGCTACGATATATCACTTCGTCCTCTAGGGGACGGTTTCTTTCGCTACCGTGAAAATACCGATCAAGTGACGCTTTATCCTGGCAGTGTGACCACCGCTACTTACAAGATTCAACCTGTCTATCTGACCATAGGTCGAGTTATGGCTAAGGGTCAGGGGTTAGACAATGTGTTAATTTCCATTGAAGGAGAGTCAACACTCACAGATAGCTTTGGTGTTTTTCAATTGGAAATACCTCTTTCTGACGAGCCCCCTTCACATCTCGAAGTCACCTGGCTTGATTGTAATGCCAAAGTTGAGGTTGTGGAGTCCAGTGAAGATTGGTTAAACCTCGGGGTTATTGATGAAAGTTCAGCCAACTGTCAAATCTCACAGACTGCTAAAACAAATGACACCCAATAAAAAATCAAGAAAATTTATTAATAATTTTTTAATAGTTATTTTTTTACTCTACCTGTCAAATAGCAGCCTTGCAAACTGTCTAGGTGACTCCCATCTACGTGTCTGCAATCTATCTGGATGGCACACAATACATGGAAAAGGGAAGCATCAGGATATCCATTTTACTTTTCGCAGTCAGAAGCACAGCTCAGCCACTCCCTTTTCACTGGAAATTCAACCCGAGCGTGAGGGATTCTATAGGTTATATGCAGAAAATGGAGAAGTTGTTGATATAATTTTGGCCTTATCAGCGCCACATCACAGATCCTTTACATTCAACCCCGGTACAGTTTATCAAGACATTCCGGGTAGTAATAACGATGCCAATGCAGACTTGAGAGTAAAGCTAGTTAGACCTAGAAATTTTTCCTCTAATAGCTATCAAGGAAACTTCCAATTATTGATAGCGCAGACAGAGTCTGGAAAAACTCAAAAAATAGATTTTTCGATAGTATTAAAAATTCAACCCAAAATTTATATCAAGCAACTCGACGATATATTTCTTAGTAATATGGGGGTCTCACCCGGGCAAGATATTGTTGGCCATGAAGACTTTTGTGTTGGTGGCAGCGGCTTTAGTCAGTACTCCGTATCCCTGTCAAGTAGTGGGGGGATCAGTGCGGGAGCCTTTGTACTTACTGGTATCAGTGAACACATGCCCTATATAGCCAGTTTCTCAGATAATATTCACCGAAGTACTCCCTCAATACCCGGTGCATCCGGGCGCATTCCAGGTCTTTTCAACCGCTCAGCGCCAGAAGAATGCCTCAGCAATAATGCCAGAATCACGATTACGGTACCTTCGCCCTTCTGGGAAAGGGCAAATGAATCGAAATACACCGATGTTCTCACCGTGACAGTTACTAGCCAATAGCCATGTGCAATGAGGACTTCGGCTTTTCTATACCAACAGACCCCTACCGACAGTTCATTTAGAGTTTGAATGATTGGCTTAGATTAAACCCCAGACATAAAACAACAATGAGCTTCCTTCTTAAAACTGAAAAAAATCATTGCTCTGAATCAGACATACACTTTCGATATTATAAGAGGGATACCAAACCAGGCTTTAGATATCCCCTTATCGTTTTTAATCCATACCACTAAGTCAGTAAAAATCTAAGCTAACTGACTCTCAACCGCCCAAAGGGAGGCGCACTCGCTCACTATCACGCCCTCTGAGTAAGACCTCCAACTCACCTTCTGTGGGAAGGCCCTCTAACGTCAGGCTTGTTCCAGCATAAAGGCGACCTGAAATATCGAGCTTTTGACACTCACCCTCGCTTGGGCAATGGCGAGCCTCAACCACTTCAACATTGATATTTCCGGTATTCTTTAAGTAGCGTTGACTCCCGTCGGCCTGTAACTCCAGCTGGTAACTTCCATCCTCAGGCTGCACAAATACTAATGCCTGGTAGGCCACAAGAATTTTCAGTGCGGTTTGCTCCGATTTAACCTCCCCAACTACCGGCTTGAAAGTAACACGATAGACCTTCTCTTCCTTTAAATCTCTATCCAACGCCATTAGACGAAAGCGTTTCCTCTCTCCTGGCGCCAATATGGCCTTGGCCGGACTCACCAACAACCTGAATTCATCCGGGTTAATCACTCGAATGCGCTCTTCGTTCTCTAGCCCGGGATTATCTACCCGAAATATTTCTGTCTGAACATACAGGGTCTCTTTATCCGGATTTGTGATAACCACGTCATCACGCGCATTGGGAGCATCATCAAGATAGAAAATTATTTTATCCAGGGACATGGCTGCCAGTGCGGGCTGTCCCAATAGCAACAAGAAAGAGAGCAGTATTTTTTTCATCGCTCTATCATCCACCTAAATTAACCATTATTTTAAAAACTGCATTCATCGAATTTATATGGCTGTTTGTAATACTCTTGCCATATTTCTGTTCCAACTCAGGGAGTCCTACAGAAATTCACCCCCATACAAAAGAATTAACTTAGAGCCAGTCATTCAAAAATGATTTGTTCTTGAAATGATTACTCCGCTGAAATCATCACTCCCGAAAAGTTCTCAATGGACTTTGTTTCCAGGCACTTATCAGCACCTGAATAATATACACGCTGCTCAGAGGAAGACAGCAGAGCTTCGCTTGTTAAACGAAAATGTTTGGCCGGTATGTTGCGTAGACAAAACCTTGCCGATTCCCTGCTTCGCTCATAACGCCACTGCACCTGAGGTGTAAAACTCAGCACTATCTGTGAAGTTGCCTGGGCAGTCTGTCCTGCAGACTGTACATGCTCCGCTAACGCTAGCACAGTGGTGGAAATTGCCAAAAGCAGAATACGTCTTTTACTACTCACGGGGGCTATATACCTCTTTAACAGCGCAGTTATGCCACAGCTGCACAGACATCTAAAGGGCACACCTTAAGTTTAGCTGGCTATTCCCTAGTCTTGAGGAATGCACTTGAGCATTGAAATTTCCGCCCAACTCTACTTGCAACAACCTCTCCAGGGTCTATTTTTCCTGTAAGACCCAATTCCAGCCTGGGTCATTTGACCCTTGGGTTACAGAGCGCCTAAGCGCCTATATCCACTCGACAATAACGCCTGCTTTCCGGATTTGACTCACATGCTAATCGCGCACCGAGGCGACAAAACCCGCCACCCGGAGAATACCATCGCCGCCTTCGAGGCGGCCCATAATCTGGGCGCCTGCGCCATTCAGTGCGATGTCCGCTTTAGCTTGGATGGCACTCCCTGGTGCTACCATAGCGATACACTGCCTATGCCAAGTGATAAGCGCCAACATTTTTTCCACGATCTAAGGGACTCCCAACTCAACCGTTTGCCTATCGACTCCTTTATAAAATTGGTGGACTGGGCCAGCTGTCACCGGCACCTGGATTGGTTTGTAGGCATCTCCGCAGCCAATATCACCAACATAGGTTTTACAGCCGCGGTAAAAAAGCTCATGGAGTTAATGCGTAACGAACGCGAGTCCTTCGCGCTGCTCACAAAAGACTGTCGCAGTCTTCGGGCCGCCCGCAGCATGGGCTGGCATAGAGTGGCCTTGCAAATCAACAGCGTTCCACGTTGCCTGTCTGCCGATATCGTCACTCTCGCCCCGGAGTTTCTGCTGATTCGCGACAGCTTCGTCGATTGCGAAGAATTACCCCCTGGCCCCTGGCAGTGGGTTGTCTATGAAATTAACTCTGCTGAAGAAGCTGTACTCTGGCGAAAGCGAGGTGCGCACCATATCCTCACCGGTAACCTGCCACTATTGATGCGCTCCTGGGAAGCGAGTGATGTCTACGGATTTTGATGTACTGGTAGTTGGCGCGGGAATTCTTGGCGCAGGCACCGCAGAGGCCCTGGCCAAGGAACGGCATTCAGTCGTGATTCTGGAACAGCTTGGCATCGCCGCAGCCACCTCCTCACGCTCATCCAAGCTTATCCATGGGGGCCTGCGCTACCTCGAGAGCGGTCAATTCCGACTTGTCTATGAGTGCCTGCGTGAACGTCACTGGCTGCTGGAAAATAAGCCGCAGTTGGTGCGTATGGTGCCCTTCTATATTCCTATTTACCGTGACAGCAAGCGTCCACCATGGATGGTCAGACTGGGGCTTAGCCTTTACGCGCTCCTCTCGGGTATCGGCAGTGAGGCCTCGCGCTTTCGCGCTTTACCCAAATCCGAATGGGATACCCTACCTGGCCTCAAGCAGGAGGATCTACTCGCAGTATTTCGCTATTACGATGCGCAAACTGACGATGCCGCCCTAACCCGTGATGTAGTCGCCTCAGCAATTGCGCATGGCGCGCAAATCATCTGCCCCGGCAGTTTAGTTGGGGCGGAAGTTACCGAGGAGGGGGTGCGGGTTGATTACGTGGCCGACGGCAAACTCAATACTCTACACACCCGCGCCTTGGTTAATTGCAGCGGCCCCTGGGTAGCGACCACCAACGCGCGCTGTTCTCCCTCTGTAACCCTACCTCCTATAGACCTTGTCGCTGGCACCCACATATTGTTGCCACTGTCGCTCGGCAATAAGATCTTCTATGTGGAAGCCGAGGATCATCGAGCGGTCTTCGTAATGCCCTGGCAAGACAAAACCTTAGTTGGCACCACAGAGCGCCCCTTCTTCGGCGATCCACGAGAAGTAGTTCCCACCATGGAAGAGGAGGCTTATTTGCTACGTACGGTACAGCAGTATTTTTCCCAGACACGCAGCCTACAAGTGGAGGATATATGTGATAGCTATGCTGGATTACGGGTTCTACCGGAAGCGGAAAAAAGTCCTTTCGCCCGCTCGCGGGAATCCATGATTTGCTGTGATAATGAGCGCAAGCCTCGTATTCTCGCGGTTGCCGGCGGCAAGCTTACCAGCTACCGCGCCACCGCACGCAAGCTGGCCAAAAAATTACAAGCCACCCTGCAAGGTAAGGGCCCCCCAAGCGAAAACTATTCCTCACACATTAATACGTCCAGCACCTCAGAAAGGGAGCGCAATCTTTAAAATTATCTAAACAGCATTTAGAAGTCTGTAAATACCTAGATCCATTTATAGTGTTTTAGATAAATAATGCGATGCTTGCCCTTTGGGGCGACCGGACAAGGTTGCCATGTGCTCATAGCCATTTTTTTCATAAAATGGCTTTGCCTGCCAGCTTGTTGTCTCAACCAATGCTTTCTCACACCCTTTCTCTCTTGCGAAAAGTTCAGCGTTTTTTACAAGTTCCGCACCCACACCTTGGCCTCGGCACTCTTCCGAAAGCCAAAGCAACTCAATATGCAAAGTATTCCAATAACAAGAAGCACGGATACCACCAATTACCTCATTAGAGGAATTTCTAGCAAATACTGTAAATTTAACCTCGTCTTCATTTCGCTCAAGCCCAGGAACACTTGCTTGGTTAAAGTCGATAATACCTTGACTTAATATATTGGATTCATCTTTAGACGGTGACGTTGTAATATCTATGCTGAACATTTTTCACTCTTATACTTAACAACCAATAAAGCTGGACCAATACCAACTTTCACTTTTTAATTTGCATAAAAAATTGACCATCTAAGATAGTATGGTTTCCACTGTTGCAACCAAGACTTTTAATCACTTGAACTTAGTCTAATTATTATTTTTCTGCTAATACCAATTACTCCCTGAAGCACTACACAATAAGTAACAAGAGGTAGTACTCACAAGTACGATATGGTTGAAATTTACATGACCAATTATTAACCCATCTCGCACCAAAGTACAAAAAATCCACTCTTTAGAGATTTAAGTCAAGTGTTATATATGACTGTTTATTAATATTGTCGCGAGAAGATAAAATCCATTAATTTCTAAAGGTACAAATCGATAAGCAACTGGAAGAAAATATTAAATACGAATTTACAGAATTAAGATATTGATTGAATTACTCCTACCAACTCCCAATTACCTTGATTTTTCACTCTGAGGGCGAGCTAACTTTGTCACTCAGTTTTTAATAAAGCATTCAAGTATATTGAGCCACCCTCTAGCCCACTTCTGCCCCCTCTCTTTTATGCAATGTACCCTAACACTATGGGGTCTTTGTTTTACATCCCATATAATGGAGGGCTACTCTGTTTTTATTAGTCTTTTACATCGTAGTTTATGTCTGATTACAGTCCCCACCGCTTTTGCACCGCGCCACTACTCGATTGGAGTGACCGTCACTGCCGCTATATGTGGCGCCTACTGAGTAAACGCGCCCGCCTTTATAGCGAAATGGTGACCACTGGGGCAATTTTGCACGGAGATCGCCAGCGCCACCTGCAATTTGACGCTGGCGAACTGCCTGTCGCCCTACAAATTGGCGGAAGCGACCCTCGCGAGCTGGCGGAGTGCGCACGAATTGCCGAGGAGTGGGGGTATGCGGAAATCAACCTCAACTGCGGCTGCCCCAGTGACCGGGTTCAGTCTGGACGTTTTGGCGCCTGTCTGATGGCGGAACCAGATGTCGTAGCTGCCGGCTTATCTGCGATGCGTGACGCAGTGTCTATTCCGGTCACAGTCAAGCACCGTATCGGTATAGACGACATGGAAGACTACCCTGGCCTGACCCGTTTTGTGGAGGCGCAGGCAGCCATCGGCACAGAGACATTTATCGTCCATGCCCGCAAAGCCTGGCTGCAGGGCCTCAGCCCAAAGGAAAACCGCGAAATCCCACCGCTTAACTACGATATGGTTTACCAGCTGAAAAAGGATTACCCACAGCTCCAAGTCGTCATTAATGGTGGCATTAATTCTCTGGAAGAATGCCAGCAACATTTACAGCGGGTAGATGGTGTTATGCTCGGTCGCGCCGCCTATCAGACCCCAGCGCTTCTTTCACAAGTGGACAGTGTGTTGTTTGGAGAAAATGAAGGACCCGATGCCGCGCAAGTGGTCGAGCAGATGTTGCCCTATATCGAGCGAGAACTGGCAAGTGGTCAACGCCTCAACCATATTACCCGGCATATGCTCGGGCTCTTTCAGGGCCTGCCCGGGGCACGCCGTTTCCGTCGTCATCTGAGTGAAAATGCTCACAAGAAAGGGGCAGGGCCTGAGGTTGTGGAGCAAGCTTTGTCACTGGTCACCCAAGCGGCTTAACTTGGAAGGCCAGTATTTCATAGGAAGGGAAGCCAAATACTATCGAGGGAATCGCGATGAATAAACTGGATCAACTCAAACAGCGCAGCCAGGTGGTAGCAGATACTGGCGATATTGATGCCATACGCCGCTATCGCCCCCAGGATGCCACCACCAATCCCTCTTTACTCTTTAAGGCTGCCCAACTGCCCCAATACAAGGGCCTGATCCAAGAGTCACTGGAGTGGGCAACTCACCACCACAGTGGCGCCAACTCCTCTGAAACAGCGCGGCTGGCTGCAATCAAGCTGGCTGTCAGTATCGGCAGTGAAATATTGCAATTGATCCCTGGGGTAGTCTCTACCGAGGTAGACGCGCGCCTGTCTTTCGATACCCGCGCCACTATTGATTACGCCAGACACCTTGTTGCCTTGTACGAGCGCGAAGGCGTAGCCCGGGAGCGAGTACTAATTAAAGTCGCCGCCACCTGGGAGGGAATAGCAGCAGCAGAGATACTGGAACGGGAGGGCATTCACTGCAACCTCACCCTGTTGTTCTGTTTGAGCCAAGCGATTGCCTGCGCCGAAGCTGGAGTAACACTGATCTCTCCCTTTGTGGGCCGCATCCTCGACTGGCATCTAGCCAATGGGGACCGCAAAGCCTTTAGCGGTGAAGAGGATCCCGGTGTACTGTCGGTACGCAATATCTATCATTATTATAAGTCGCGCGACTACTCCACCATTGTGATGGGCGCCAGCTTCCGCAACACGGAGGAGATCGAAGCGCTGGCCGGATGCGATCGCCTAACCATCAGCCCTCAGCTGCTCCAGTCTCTGGAAGAGAGCGAGGGTTTATTGGTTGGTGGGCTTCCCACGGTCAACGAACCGCTGCCACGCCCTGAGGGGCGACTCTGCGAAGCGGCATTCCGCTACCAACTCAACAGTGATGCCATGGCCACAGAAAAGCTCGCCGAGGGTATCCGTAATTTTGTCAAAGACCAGGAGCGGCTCGAAATGCTGCTGCAGAGCCAAGTGATGGGACGCCGGGAAACTGATGCTGCAACAAATCCGTAAGCTGTTTGAACAGATTGGCAACAGTGCCGATGTCGAAATGCACGATGAAAAAGACGTGCGAATGATCAGTGCCGCCTTACTGGTTGAGGTGGCTACTGTGGATCAAAAGCTAGACCCGCGCGAACGTAACACTTTGATCGAACTACTTTGCCAACACTACGCACTGAGCAGCCATGCGGCGGCAGAGATTATTGATGAAGCCATAGAGCAAAGGGAGCGAGCCACTTCCCTGTTTGAGTTTACCCAGGCCGTCAATGACCAGTTCAGCGAGCGAGACAAGTACCTGCTGGTTCGGCAGATGTGGCAGGTGGCTTTTTCCGACGATGTGATCGAGGCTTTTGAAGAACATCTAATCCGCCGGGTTTCCGAGTTAATTTACCTTCCCCACGGACTCTTTACCCGCGCACGGGCGGAAGCTAGAGACATGCGGAGTAGCTGAAAAGTTTTGCCGGGGCGTTAAAACTTTGAAGGAGGGTGTTTGTTAAATCTCAGTGCAGGTGCGCGGAGGACTTGCTGTGGGAGCCACATTCTAGCTCGAGGGTATGGACTAGATCGCGAAAAGTTTCCGCATTCTGCTCGTTCATACTCATCAGCACCCGGTGTGCCTCTAGCACCTTCTCCCGAGCAGCACATTCATCCGGGGTTTTACAGACCAGGGGTGTTGTCTCCACGGAGAAATCACGTTTCTCATCGCTGATTTCCATCAGGGAATCGAACCCCATCGCATCTAGCAGGTGTTGAATACCCCTATCGGCAAGGAATACCAAGGGCTTCTGGCAGCCGCGCTCCTGGGCGCGAATCGCGATCTTGGCCATCAGCCCCAAGGTTGTGCTATCCACACCCTCGGCACCGTGTAAGTCAAAGGCCACACCGGCAAAGTCACTGCTTGCAAACATATTATCGATAAAACTATCGAAAGAAGTACATAGGTTGAGGCGAACATCGCCCATCAATTTAATGATGTAAACGCCCTGGTGGGCCCCAACCATAATTTGCCCGGACTGCATAACAACCCCTGGCTCACCCGAACACACTCAGTGGATTAAAGTGTACCGGATGGCGAAAGTTCACTGGTAGAGCAAAAATGCTTGCGGCGGTTTTGCCGCCTCGGCACTTTTGTGCATAGGATGGGCGGAGCTTACTCCTGACTGCTGGGACTGACAAGAGTGCTAGGGCATGAAATTCGACTATTTAGTCGCAGAAATGCCACCTCTAAACGTGGGCAAGGGTAAGAATTGTAATGTCATCGGGTAATGCGCCAAAAGTGTCCACTTTCAGGCTCTCACACAGTACTCCCAACTCACCGCCCGTAGCGCTTATCAACTCTAGTAACCGCTCTTCTTTTTGCAGTAAATCGCCTTCGAGTAACTCCAGTACGCCATCGGAGCAGGCCACCAACCGCCAACTGCTGGGCAGCTCGGCACACATTACCTGCCAGTCACCCCGCTCAAAAATGCCCAAGGGGCGCCCCTTACCCGGCAGCCAGTCGGCGCCAGCGGCACTGGCAAGCGCCGGCATGGGAATCTGTCCGGCGACAGCATAATGCAGTTGGCTAGCGGCGGTATCTACCACACCGATAAACATGCTGGCGTGCTTACCCATACCTGTGGATAAGAGCTCGCGGTTAATCAACTCCAAAACTTCCAACAAGTCGGAGTCCAGGGACTCCAGTTGGGAAAACAAAGGGCGCTCACGCAGGCGATGCATCACGCTGTTTTTGATCAGTGCCGTAACCAGTGCGGAGGACACCCCGTGCCCGGAGACATCCACCAGATAAAACGCCACAAAGCGCTCGCCGAACAAACCGTAATCGACAAAATCGCCGCTGAGATACAGAGAGGGAATCAGGCGGTAGGCGGCCTCAACGCCGCCGGGATAAAAATAGGGACTGCGTGGCAACAGGTGCTGCTGCAGCAAGCGACCGGCCTCCTGATCACGGCGCAATACTTCTACGTGCTCGCGCAGCTCGCTATTGCGCTGCTCCAGGGTGTTGCGGTACTCAATATTCTGCTGGGCGAGGTTTTCCGCGCCGGTGATACGGCAGATTACTTTATCGATCAATGCAGCCTGTTGAATGGGTTTGATCAGATAATCGCAGGCCCCCAGACGCATGGCCTGTAATACTTCGTGAAGCTCACCCTGCTCGGCAATCATTACAACCGCCGTCGCCGGGGAGCGGAGCTTGATTTTGCGCAGTACCTCCAACCCATCCATATCGGGCAAGAGTAGATCGACGATAACCAGCTGAAATAGTTCGGGAGTAAATTGTTCTATGCCTTGCTGGCCACTATCAGCTACAGCAACTGAAAGCCCTTGACGCGAAAGCGCTCCACGCAAGAAATTGCGGGAGCGCTCATCATCGGTCAGTAACAGGCTACTGGGGCCGGCCATGGCAGGCTCTTTTGGAAAGGGGGTTAACTAGCTGTTGCTCAGTAGTCACTGGACTCTTCGACTTCCCCCTGATCGATTGCCTCGGCAGCTTCGGTCGCGGTATCCACATCCACTTCACCATCCACAATCAAGAAATCGCGACGCTGCAGGTAGGCGTCGCGCAGCAGAATATAGCGATCACCCTGCAGAAGGGATTCAGCCTTCAGCAGGCTAGCGCGACTCTGGATAATATCGGTAGCCTTAAGGGTATAGCGAGTGGGATCGTGCTCCACATAGGTCAGAGGATTGGTGTAGTAATCCACCACTCTAGCTGGCGTATCCCGCACGGTGGAGGGCCCTAGCAGTGGCAACACCAGGTAGGGACCAGAGGGTACCCCCCAAACCGCTAGAGTTTGGCCAAAGTCCTCACCGTCACCTTTCTCCAAGCCCATATGCTTGGCAACATCAAAAAGACCGGCAATACCAATGGTGGTATTGATTAGCAGACGACCGGCGTCATTACCCGCCTGGCCCCACTTGCCCTGTAACACACCATTGAAGGTATTGGTCACTTCAGCCAGATTACTGAAAAAGTTGCTTACACCTTGCTGTACAAATATCGGGGTAATCTGCCGATAACTCACAGCCGCTGGTTTTAGCACATAGCGATCCGCACCGTCATTGAAGCTGAATATGGCGCGGTTAAATCCCTCCCAGGGATCGCGAAGAGAAAAGTCTTCACCTTCTTCACTCTCAAATTCTTCCGCGGGGTCAAAGCCATACTCATCCAGTAGTGAACCATTGGACTCACCACTAACGTCATTCTGCTCTACCGCCTCAGGCTGGGCTGAGGGAGTGGCGGCGTCACCAAATGGGTCCTGTGTCGCCAAAGCGCCCATGGGGGAGATGACCAGTAATGCGGCCATCAACCAGGGCGATAAATCTCTGCGTCCTAGCAAAACCCTGCTCCTCTTCTAACAAATTTCAAGGTCAAGGATTCTAACGCCCCCGCAAACTGTAAACCACCCTCGGCAGCATAGCAGCTGGTATTCATCAAAGATGCCGCAGTTTCAGGCAAGCACACGCTGTCACAGAAAGGTAATTTGCGCCAGAAATCCTAGGCCCGGCCGATCTACTCTGTCGCCTGAGGCCGCAAACCAGCGATCACTCCGTTATCCAGTAATTTCTGGAGTAACTCAATACCAAAGCCGAAAAGGGCTTCTCTATCGACTTGCGGTAGCTCGGCAGCAATTTGTGCCAAGAGCTGCTCCCCTGTGACATCACCCTCTGAGGCCAACTGCAATAGTCGTGCGGTTACTGCATTGATTTCCATAAAGCTGACTTCATCGCTAAGGTCGCGATAGACCAGCAAGAAGGTGGGAGAATCAGCTGGCTCCTGGGGCTGATAGGTAGGACCGATACGGTGCACCGGGAAACGGTAACTGAGACTCCACACCAGCGGTGACACCACCGGAATAGAGGTCAATAAATCTCCCTGGCGATCCAGGTCGGTGGGAATCTCCTCAGTACTCACATCCAGCGCCAGCTCCACCCACTCATAATGAGCCAGCTCCAATAGAAACGCTGGGTCTTCCTCCCGCTGTTCCCTCTCCTGTTGCAGGTAAGTGAGAAACTCCTCACTAATCTGCAGAAAGTAGGGGCTCTTGGAAGTGTGGTGCTGAACAAAATCACGCACCATTTTGTGCCAGTGCTCATCACTGTAGAGGCTGCGTAATACAGGGAAACCACTGGCAATAAAAGATTCGATATTGTTGTAAATCAGTTCCCGATATATGGCAACTCGCCGGTCCTCAATATCCTCTGGCGCCTCAACTTGATCAGGGGCGCGTAGGTGATTGGCTAAAGCCCGCTGTAAGCCCTGGAACCTGGCTGTCTTATCGGCGACTGATGACATAGCTCTCTTCTTCTCGGTGACAGGCCTGAATGCTCTTGATCTGTTCCACTTCCTGAAACAATTGCGGCAGCGGCGGGATATTGAAATCGCGCTCCAGCAAGGTCGGCATGACACCGTGTATCTCGTAGGCTTTGTTCAACAACTGCCACACGGGATCAATCACTGCAGCACCGTGTGTATCCACTTTCAGATCATCCGCCTCATCGTAATGCCCGGCTACATGTACATAGCGCATACGCTCGGAGGGAAGCCCGCGCAAAAATTCCAGGGGGTCATAGCGATGATTGATTGAATTCACATAGATATTATTTACGTCGAGCAGAAGGTCGCAGTCCGCCTCTTGCAGGACCGCCTGTAAAAATGCCAGCTCACTCATCTCCTGACCCGGCGCCGCATAATAGGAGACATTCTCCATGGCAATACGTTGCTCCAGGGTATCCTGCACAATGCGAATTCGCTCGGCGACATACATTACCGCTTCTTCGGTAAAGGGGATGGGTAATAAATCGTAGAGATGGCCCTTATCTGAGCAGTAGCTCAAGTGCTCGCTGTAAAGACGGATATTGTGATCGCGAATAAACTGCTTGATCGAAGCAAGCAGGTCCATATCCAGCGGGTCAGACGAGCCAATAGATAGAGACAGGCCATGTAGGATAAATGGATATCGTTCGCTGAGCTGGTGAAACCAGCGGCCATAGCGCCCGCCGACGCCAATCCAATTCTCCGGCGCCACCTCAAAGAAATCCACCGCACCCGATGAAAGTTCTTCACCCATCATAGAGCGACGCAGCCCGAGACCGGCACCCTCCACTGGATAATTACGCACCACTATTTGCCTCTAGTGATAGTGAAAAGTACTTGGGGCGGCCCTTAACACAGTGCCGCCCCAATCGCGCGTGTTGGGGTATTAGTTACCGCATTTCCCCTCGCCGCACTTACCTTCTTTCTTTTTACCTTCTCCACACTTACCTTCGCCGCATTTACCTTCTTTCTTTTTGCCTTCGCCGCATTTACCTTCTTTCTTTTTGCCTTCGCCGCATTTACCTTCTTTATTCTTGCCGTGGCCGCACTTGCCTTCTTTCTCCTTGTCATCGTGATCGGCCAGAGCCAAGTTATAACCGGAGGTGAGCTCAGCAGCGGCAAACGGGTTAGCTTCAGCGGTGGATGCAGATACATTCATCGCAGCAGTTGCAATAAAAGCAGCACCAACAGCAGCTGCTACAGGGGAAAGATGCTTCTTGTTCATAATGAATCTCCTAACTAATACCCAATGTAATATAACTCTCTATGACTTTTTCTATGTCCCGCAACAGTATAATGATGCGCACTGAAAAACCGTCATATTGTGAAACCGGCTCACAGCCATCACATATTTAATGATGCCGCGTATGCTTACCGACTCTCATTCATCTGTCGGGCCAGTTTGGGAAATATTACACAAGGCCACAAATTTTTTTGTGAACTGTGGCTAAGCAGTACTCAACCGAGCAGCTCCATGCCATCAATTTCTATCCAAACTTTGTGTAGGCGCTTGGCGGAGATCGGCATCAGGGTCTTTAACGTCTGTGCAAACAGGCTCACACGGAATTCCTCAAGCATCCAGCGATACTCTACCAGCGCAGGCTCTGATGCCAGCTCTCTCCTCGAAAACTTCTCAATCTGATTATCGAAAGACTCGGCAGCCTTGTGGTACTCCACTTGCAACTTGCGGTCGCGGTTTGGATCGAGGGCCGCCTTTTCCAGACGCACAGAAATCGCCTTGAGATAACGGCCATACTGGCGCAGCCATTGCAGAGGGGTATCAAACAAGACACCCCGGTAGAAAAGTCCTGCCAATTGTTGCTGGATATCTCCCACCGCCATAGCGACTGCCAGGTTCTTTTGCTGTTTGATCTGCTTGCGCAGGGGGACCAATTGCCCCAGGGCTTTGACCAAAAGGTCGCCAGTTTCCTGGGCCACTCCCACCAAATCACCCTCTTTCTCCAGTGCAGATAGAAATTCAGCTTCACTGCGTGGCCAGTTTTCATCTCCCCAGAAGACTTCACGCGCGGCAGCCATCAGAATATCGTCTGCCACTTCTTCGCGACGCCCCAGATCTGCGGCGGAAAGCCCCAACTCTTTGCCACGCAACAACTCTTTACGTAAATATTTCACCTTCTCGGGCAAGTGCAACAGAGCCAGGCGGCAGATCCCAGCACGACTCAGGCGTCGCGCTTCAGCGGGATTATCCAGCAATTTCAGGGAAACACTTTCCTTAGCTTCTACGAGCGCCGGATAGGCGCGTACCTTGAGCCCTCCCTGATCGAGGGTATGAGTTTCCGGCAGTTCTCCAAAATCCCAGCTGATAATATCATCCCGCTCGAAGCTATCGCCCGCATTTGCCAGTCCCTGCTGTACCCGGTCGCGATAGCGTGCCTGCAATAGCGAGAGATCGCGATCCTGATCCAGCAATTTTCCTGACTCATCCAACACCTGGATATTAAAGCGGTAGAAATCTTCCAAGGAATGTTCCGCAGATTCCCAGGCATCTTCAGGTAACTTCTGAGCGGTCTGACGTTGCAGCTCCAAGGCCAGCGACTGCCATAGGGGAGTATTGTCTGCGCGCAGTCGCGGCAGGGCCTTATCCACAGCCGCCGGTACCGGTACAAAGTATTTGCGCCACTGTTTCGGCAGGGCTTTTATTAGGGCGATACATTTATCTCGTAAAATTCCAGGTACCAACCAGGAGAGTCGAGCGGCAGGCACCTGGTGTAACGCCCCAACGGGCACCTGGATACTGACGCCATCATCCACACTGCCGGGCTCGAAGTGATAACGGAGTGGGTAAACAATACCCCCAGCCTGCAGTTCGTTAGGGAATTGCGCCTCACCCACGTGATCAGCACTCTGCTGCATCAACAACTCACGGGGGATAAACAGCAACTGCGGATCACTGGTTTCAGCTTTCTTGCGCCAATGCTCAAACCCGGCCAGGTTGACGATATCTGCGGGAACTAGTTCATCGAAAAAGCGATAAACCACTTCATCGTCCACCAAAATATCCCGGCGACGGGACTTGGCTTCCAACTCTTCCAGGGACTTCAACAGGTCAGTGTAGTGCTTATAAAAACGACCCTTGCCGCGATAACGCTGTTCCACTAATGCTTGGCGAATAAATACTTCCCGGGCGATTTGCGGGTCCAACTTGCCATAGGGGATACGGCGTTTTTCTACCAGTACCAAGCCGTACAGAGAGACTTTTTCAAAAGCCATTACTTGCCCAGAGCGGACATCGTAGTGGGGCTCAAAATAATTGCGTTTTACCAGGTGCTTAGACGCAGCCAACACCCAGTCCGGTTCTATTTTCGCAACAGTGTGGGCGAACAAGCGGCTGGTTTCTAATAACTGAGCGGAAACCACCCAGCGCGGAGGTTTTTTAAACTGGCCGGAGCCGGGGAAAATATGGAAGCGACGATTACGACAACCGATAAATTCCTTATTCTCATCTCGAGCGCCAATATTACCGAGTAAACCCACGACAATGGCCCGGTGTATTGCCTCGTACTCCGCAGGTTCTTTGTTTTCTTTGACTTCGAGGTCCCGGCAAGCCACACGCAATTGGTGGTGAATATCTCTCCACTCACGCATACGCAGCCAGGATAAGAAGTTTTTCTGGCACCATTTGCGCAGCTGGTTTTGGCTCAGTTCCTGGCGCTGAGTCTCGAAGGCATCCCATAGCTGCACAAAGGATAGAAAATCCGATTGCTCATGCTGCCACTGTCGGTGCTTTTCATCCGCCACTTGGCGCTTTTCCGCCGGGCGTTCGCGCGGGTCCTGCACGGCCAGGGCGGCGACAATAATTAATAATTCGCGCGTACTGCCATTGTCCGCACCGGCCAGCAACATTCGACTCAATCGTGGGTCCAGCGGCAAACGTGAAAGTGCGCGGCCCAGTTTGGTTACTCTGCCCTGGTCATCGACGGCCTGTAATTCCTGCAACAATTTATAGCCGTCATTGATCAGGCGCGGATCGGGCGGATCGACAAAGGGAAACTCACGGATATCGCCGATACGCAGCTGCAACATTTGCAGGATTACCGCTGCCAGATTAGTGCGCAGAATTTCCGCATCGGTAAATTCTGCGCGCTGTGCAAAGTCCCGCTCTTCATACAAGCGCACACAGACACCGGCACTGACACGACCACAGCGGCCAGCGCGCTGGTTGGCACTGGCCTGTGAAACCGGCTCTATGGGCAATCGCTGGATTTTACTGCGATAGCTGTAACGGCTGACACGCGCAGTACCCGGGTCAATCACATAGCGAATTCCCGGCACCGTAATGGAGGTCTCCGCCACATTGGTGGCCAGCACGATACGGCGACCTTTATGACCGTGAAAGACCTTAGCCTGTTCTGCCAGACTTAATCGCGCATATAAGGGCAGTATCTCTAACTGAGCTATCTGCGCATCCCGCAAAGCCTTGGCACACTCGCGGATTTCCCGTTCACCACTCATAAATACCAGGATGTCCCCGCCGCGCCGGCTGCTGGCCTTTTCCTCATGCAGTAACTCTTCAACTGCTGCGACAACCTGCTCATTGAGGTCTGCATCGCTATTTGCCGTCGGGCGATAGTGAATTTCCACCGGGTAAGTGCGACCGGATACTTCGATAATCGGTGCGTCATCAAAGTGCTGAGAGAATTTTTCTAGATCAATCGTAGCTGAGGTAATAATCAGTTTTAAATGTGGGCGCTTGGGCAGAATGGTTTTTAAATAGCCCAGTAGAAAATCAATATTGAGGCTACGTTCATGGGCCTCGTCGATAATCAACGTATCGTATTTATTCAACAGTGGATCGCGCTGAATTTCAGCCAGCAGAATACCATCAGTCATCAATTTGACATGAGTGTGCTCGGTGCTGTGGTCGGTAAAACGCACTTGGTAACCGACTGATTCCCCCAAAGGTTGCTGCAATTCTTCAGCAATTCGATTGGCCACTGTGCGCGCGGCGATTCTACGTGGCTGTGTATGCCCAATCTGGCCATAAATACCCCGCCCCAGGGACAGGCAGATTTTGGGTAACTGGGTGGTTTTACCGGAGCCGGTTTCACCAGCGATAACAACAACCTGATGCTTTTCGATCAGCTCGGCGATTTCCTCACGCCGCGCCACTACAGGTAACGACTCCGGCCACTGCACTTCGGGCAATTTGCCCCGGCGCTCTTCTGCCAGAGACTGGGAAACCTGCAGCTGCTGCTCCAGCTGGGCCAACATACGATCGACCGGCTTGCCCTCTTTCTGGCGCCGGCGCACATTTTTAACCGTTCGATACAGCTGGTAGCGGTCCCGCCCCATACAGCCGGAGATTCGGGCCCGTAAAGCGCCCAGGCTTTTATCTGCTTCGGTGTGACTCATAATTCATACAGAATTGGTAAACGGGAGATTATACCCGCACTTTGCTAAGGGGCAGAAAATCCCTTGGTGGCGCTCAACTATACTGGTCCAGATAGTAATTTTTTTCACAGGCGCACTGCTTTTGGTGGCAGTGCTGCGCCTTAGGGTCACACCTTGCGAGCAGTACTATGCAAGAGATCAAGCCCAAGCCCCCCGCCAGCGCCGGACAGCTGTTTGGCCACCCCAAAGGGTTGTTTCTGCTGTTTGGCACCGAGATGTGGGAACGTCTCAGCTACTACGGCATGCGCGGTATTTTTGTCTTTTACCTGACTTCCACTGCCACTGCCGCAGTCTTCGGCTGGGAACAGCTCACCGATACTGAATTGCAGTCCAAAGCCCTGAGCTATCTGGGCTGGTACGCCATGTTGGTGTACCTGACCCCCATTATCGGTGGCTGGATGGCTGACAACCGCTGGGGGCAGCGCCGCTGTATCATGTTTGGCGGTACCCTGATGATGCTGGGGCAATTCTCCCTGGGTTTTCCTCATACCTGGCTACCAGACGGTAGTGAGATTTACATGCTGTGGCTGGGGCTGGCCCTACTGATTATCGGCAATGGTTTCTTTAAACCGAACATCTCCACTATGGTCGGGGATCTCTACGAAGAGGGGGACCACCGCCGCGATACCGCATTTACTATTTTCTATATGGGGATCAACCTGGGCTCAATTCTCGGTTATTTGGTCGTAGGCTGGATTGGGGAAAAGGTGGACTACCAGCTCGCCTTTATTGTTGCAGGCATTGGTATGTTGCTGGGCCTGATTCTGCAAATGACTCAAGCCAAACGCTACTTGGGAGAAATAGGCGTAGAACCCTCCGCTCATCTGGAACTGAAAAATAAAAAAGACGAGGAGGAAAATAAACACCGCCCCCTCACACAGGAAGAGCGGGATCGCATTAAAGTCATTCTGGTTCTGGGTGTGTTTATCGTGGTTTTTTGGGCTGGTTTTGAGCAAGCTGCCGGGTCAATGAATCTATTTGCCAAGTACCGCACCGACCTGAATATCTTTGGATGGGAAATTCCTGCCAGCTGGCTACAAATGGTCAATCCCTTGTTTATTATTATCCTCGCACCGATTATGGCCTCTATCTGGGTAGGTATGGGAGATCGTGAGCCGAGTTCACCGGCTAAATTCAGCTTGGGGTTAGTTTTTCTCGGAATCGGTTTTCTCTCTATGTGCGGCGCGGCACTACAAATCGGCGACTCCGAGACCATTAAAGCAAGCATCTGGTGGCTGATTTTCGCCTACATTTTTCACACCATTGGTGAACTTTGCCTGTCACCTATCGGACTTTCTGTGGTGACTAAATTATCTCCCCTGCGTTATTTATCCCTGATGATGGGACTCTGGTTTGCCTTTATTGGTATCGCCAACAAAGGGGCAGCAGAGATCGGTAAATTAGTGGGGGTTTCTGGACCACTCGCCACTTTCGGCGGTGTCGCACTAACTGCTATAGTGGCCGGTTTTATTCTATATTTGATTCGTGAAAAACTAGTGGATTGGATGCACGGTGCAGAAGAGGCGCATGTTACAGTGGGCGAAACCACCAGAGAAGAAATCAGTATTACTGCTGATCACGAGGGAACGCCACCCAAACACTTCAGCGGTAATAAAGAGTAGTACTTGATTAACTCTAAAATTATCTATCGGGTAGTTCGGCACAGGAGTGTGCCGCCTGTGGATAATTCCTTGCCTAAAACTCCTTAGATTAGAGCTTCTTGCAAGGAACCTTCATTGACGCCGCTATTAGCGGCCTTTGACTAAATAGGCAATCGCCCGATCCAATCCCTCAAGGGTCATCGGATACATATGGCCATCCACTAGACGCTGGGTCATGCCGATACTGGGCGTAAACTGCCAATACTCCTCATCAACCGGATTTAGCCAGATCAGATTGTGGTAAATATCGGTGATACGTTCCATCCAGGCTGCACCCGGCTCTTCATTCATATGTTCAACACTGCCGAAACGGCTGGTAATTTCGTAGGGTGCCATAGAGGCATCACCGACAAAGATTACCTTGTAGTCCTTGCCATAGGTACGCAGTACTTCCAACAGAGACGTATTCTCGCTATAGCGCCGCTGGTTGTCTTTCCACACATGTTCATAGACAAAGTTGTGAAAATAAAAATACTCCAAATGCTTAAATTCTGAGCGGCAGGCAGAGAATAACTCTTCACACACACGTACATAAGGGTCCATAGAACCGCCCACATCGAAAAAGATCAGCACTTTTATTGCGTTGTGCCGCTCTGGCACCATCTTAATATCCAACAAACCCGCATTGCGCGCAGTGGAAGAAATGGTGTTATTCAAATCCAGTTCTTCTGCTGCGCCAGTGCGGGCAAATTTACGCAACTTGCGCAGAGCCACTTGGATATTGCGGGTTCCCAGGCTGATACTGTCATCCAGATTTTTAAATTGGCGCTTCTCCCAAACCTTGGATGCCGAGCGATTACGTCCCTGCCCTCCCACCCGAATACCCCCCGGGTGATAGCCACTGTTACCAAAGGGGCTGGTGCCACCGGTACCTATCCAGCGATTGCCGCCACTGTGGCGCTTTTTCTGCTCTTCGAGACGCTTTTTGAACTCCTCCAGCAACTTTTCCAAACCACCCAGGCTTTGGACTTTGGCCTTTTCCTCTTCGCTTAACTGCTTGAGAAATTCCGCTCTGAGCCAGTCTTCCGGGATCATTTGCTCAACGATATCGTCGAGGGTTTCCAAATCTTTGAAATAGGCCTCGAAAGCGCGGTCGAACTTATCGAAATGTTTTTCATCCTTCACCAGACAGACACGAGCGAGGAAATAAAATTCCTCCAGATCTGCAAAAACCAGGCGCTGTTGTAAAGCCTCCAGCAAGGCCAACAACTCGGTGATGGATACCGGTAATTTATAGCGACGTAAATTCAGGAAAAAGCCAATCAGCATAGTAATTCGCAGTCAGCAATGGGAAAAAATGCTCAGTGGTACCGAGCGGAACATCATCAGGGGCAGAAGTTTACCCCTAATGAAAGGCAACAAGGCTTGCTCAGCGGTTGTCACGACGTGCCATAAACGCCAGGCGTTCGAGCATATGCACATCTTGCTCATTTTTCAGCAAGGCGCCATACAGTGGAGGAATGGCACTGCTGTTATCGCGATTCTTGAGTACTTCTTCCGGAATATCATCGGCCATCAACAACTTCAACCAATCAATCAGCTCTGAGGTGGAAGGCTTCTTCTTTAAACCCGGTACTTCGCGCAACTGGAAGAAAATATCCATCGCTTCTGCGACCAGTTGCCCTTTAATTTCCGGGTAATGGACATCGACAATTTTGCGCATGGTATCGCGGTCGGGAAAGCTGATGTAATGAAAGAAGCAGCGGCGCAGGAAGGCATCCGGCAGTTCTTTTTCATTATTCGAAGTAATAATGACAATGGGGCGGTGCTTGGCCTTGATAGTTTCTCCGGTTTCGTAAACGAAGAATTCCATGCGATCCAGCTCCACCAACAAGTCGTTGGGGAATTCGATATCCGCTTTGTCAATCTCATCGATCAGCAGTACCACACGCTCTTCCGCAGCAAAGGATTCCCACAGCTTGCCGCGCTTGATGTAATTGGCAATATTGTGAACCTTATCCACCCCCAACTGGGAGTCGCGCAGGCGGGATACCGCATCGTACTCGTAAAGTCCCTGCTGGGCCTTAGTGGTAGATTTGATATGCCATTGGATCAATTTCATTCCAAGGCTCTCGGCAACCTGTTCCGCGAGCAGTGTTTTGCCGGTGCCCGGTTCGCCTTTGATCAACAAAGGGCGCTGTAAGGTGACGGCTGCGTTCACCGCCATCTGCAGGTCTTCGGTAGCTACATAGCTATCGGTACCGGTAAATTTCATGCTTACTCCAATCCTGTCATCACGCTATCTTCAGAATTAGCGAATGATAATTGAACAGCGGGGCGGGTGGCGAGGCGGGAACGATCAAATTGGATGACCAGCCCGAGTAGAGACTAAATGAAGGGGGGTTATCGACTATGGCTCAAGCCATCTGAGTGCTGCGGCGGTGTACTACTTGGCGCCCCTTACCGGTGATATACCAGCGAATCCCCAGGTGACTGTGGATTTTGCCCACCATTTCTAATACAAGCAGGCTGTTAAGGGCACGGGCAATAGAATTGGTCTCCATACCACTATCTTGCACCATACCACTTAGGGAGCGGAATACACATTCGCCGTCATTTAGCAGATTGAGTACCTGCAGGGCATTGTCGTCCAGCTTGCGAATTTGGTTGAAATCCAGCACCGGCCCCTGCTCCAGATCCCCTTCTATCTCATGTTCCAGCAAAGGCATCATTTCCAATTGCATAGTGCGCAGTTCCTGCTCCATATTTTCCACTCGAGCACGGGCAATACTGGCATCGCGCAGCTGGCGACGCGCAGCATTAAACACGAACATGCGGGAAGCTATAGCGGCAAGCAGACAATAACCGGTAAAAATCAAAAGCCGCGAAGGGTCGCCTTGGATTTCGATCAGTAAATCGCTTTGGGTAAACTTCAGGAAGATTGGCACCATTAAGGCACCACACAATCCCATAATCAGGCAGCGAGCAAGGCCGGCGGGATCCTCCTCCGTAAACAGCATTTGATAATAGTTCACCAGCCCACCGAGAATGCCCGATACCAGCATTACTGCAGTGAGAATCAGCAGGTGGTCGAGCATCAGGGTTCCTCAGCCATCTGGCAACCTGCGCCATAACTATGGGCGAAAATCTACGCCAAGGGCAATTTATAAACTTTATCTGTCGTGAGTCTGGCTTACCAACAAGTAACCCACTCCACTGGGATATTCAGGAAATACAATCCATGATTTCCCAACAAGGGCTTGTTTATTGGTCTTTATCAGTAAGCCGGCTCGTCTGGCCTCACGCCAAGTGCGTAAGCAGCCTAATAGATATAGCAGCTGTCACCATCCACAGAGAGGCTAGAGAAAGGAAGGAACGCCTTTGATAAGCAAGGGGAGAAAAGTAAGTGGGCCCAGTTGCGATGAGCCCTGTGATGAGGGAAGATCTGGATGAAAAATCCCGTTACTGTTCCTTGAAGTATGGGTCTTCGTCGAAACGACGGCGGCGACTGCGGCGAAACTTAGATAATAGTGAAACCAGTCCCCACACAATCATCACCGCTAAAGCACCACCTGCAGCAAATACCAAATTTGCTGTCACTTCCGGTGCAGCCCCATTTTCTTCAAATAATACCTGGTAGAGATACAGGGGTAGTACGGGCATGGCTACTGACTCGGCCACCGGTATTTTTACCGGCAGCAGTAGTACACCAGCCAAGACCAATAACAAGGTGCGGCGCAGCCAGCTCCAGCGCCAATTGCGCATAAACCACCAGCCGGCAGCTAGTAAAACCAGTGTCGAGCCGGTATATACCAACCAGGCAAGTTGAAAATCTTCAGACATTTTTTATTTACTCTATGTTTCCCGCCCAGTTCAGGAACTAGTGGCAATGCCTCACTAGTTCAACCGGCTTCCACCCAGGTGACGATATGCTCCTCCATATCATCCGGGTGAACCAGCTCCTCACTGATGACACTGCCGCGCACAGACATACCCGCTTTGTGTACAGACTGGCTGTCTCCACTCACAAGCGGATGCCACTCCGGCAAAGGGTGCCCTTCGGCCAAGCGACGGTAGGCACAGGTGCTCGGAAGCCAGGTGTATTGGTCTATATCCTCTACCCGCAACTGCACACATCCAGGCACCAATTCTTTTCGCCTTGAATACTGGCTACAGCGACAGGAGTCTGTATCCAACAAACGGCAGGCGACATTGGTGTTGTAAAGCTCACCAGTTTCCTCATCTTCCAGGCTGTGCAGGCAGCAGCGCCCACAACCATCACACAGAGCTTCCCATTCAGGTTCACTCATTTGCGCTAGAGTTTTACGTCGCCAAAAAGGCAATTGTGCCATTAATCTAACTCAGCGCTGCAGTTTGCTGTTTTTCAATGCGATCTCACGCATTTCAGAATCGGCCACCGGCGGCATCTGCAAATAGTAACCTTGCACACGTACCTCTTGCAGGACTTTGTCGGCATTTGCACGCGCCAGTTTGCGCTCTGGAGTCATTAGCATGGTAGTGACGTGCTGGGGGCTGCCAAACAACTCCAATAAATTTTTAGGTACCCGCGCAGTCCCCTCACGCTTATCGACGTACAAATACATTTCTTCTTTTTTGGGACTGCGATAAATATCACACAAGACTTTCACTTCATTTCCTCTTTGCGTAAATGTCGCAGAGCTTTAAGCAGGGGCCGACCAACCAATTCGGCGCGCCAACCACAGAGACGCCCCTGCAACTGGGGGTCGCGAGCAAGGACCAGGGCTTCCAACTCTTTTTTGCGAATTAGGATTTCTGTAGGCAGATTTTCACGCTCTGCAATACTCGCGACCTCTTTACGCAGTAACTTCAGTAACTCCCCCTGTTGTCGGTTGAGCGGCTGCGGTAAACGCGTCGGTAAATCGCTGCGCTCCAGAGCGCGGGAAATCAACTGCAACAACCTATCACCGTGTTCTCGCAGGGCACGGCCCTCGAGGCCAGCCTGGCTCAAGGCGCCTTTATGCCGCGGCAACTGCTGGGCCATGGTCATACAGAGATTTTCCTTGAGCAGGTGGTTGCGCGGCATATTTCGGGTTCGCGCCTCACATTCCCGCCAAGTACAAAGGTCCTGTAACACGGCCAAATGTTTGCCGCGCAGGCGCCAGGCACCTTTCACTTTCTGGTAATAGGACTCAGGGGGTTGCGGGCTTCGCGCAGTTGCCACCAAAGTTGCGCAGTCTTCTACTAGCCAAGTTTCCCGCTGCTGCTCCTGCAACCGCTTTAGCAAGGCACCATAGAGAACCGGCAGCCAAGCCACATCGAGTGCGGCGTAGGTTTTCTGGGCATCACTGAGAGGGCGCTGCAACCAATCCGAGCGGGTCTCGCTCTTCGGCAGTTCAATACTCAATAGCTCGCGCACGGTAGCGGCGTAACCGAGGCCTGCCCCCATACCACTAATCGCCGCGGCGAGCTGAGTATCAAAAATGGGCTCGGGGATCACCCCCAGCAGACGCTCCAGAGTCTCCAAATCCTCGCTGCAGCTGTGCATGATTTTTGTAACAGCCGTATCCAGCAGCAGATCACGCAAAGGTTGCAGGTCTTCAATGGCGAGATTATCGATGAGGTAGCAGTGCCTGCCATCCCCAACCTGTACTAGGGCCGGCTGAGGATAAAAGGTGCGACTGCGCATAAACTCGGTATCCAGAGCCACAGCGCGCTGCTGTCGCCACTGTGCGCACAAAGCCGCCAACTGCTCGCAGGAGTCCACCCAGCGTGGAGTAGTATCTATTTCAACCATCGGTATTACTCTGCTGGGGGGAAGAAGGCGGTGCGACTATTGAAGGCGTGCGCCAGGGTACCGCCGTCGATATATTCCAGCTCACCGCCGATGGGAACGCCATGGGCGATACGACTGACAGTCACTCCCTGCGCTTTGGCGCGCTCGGCGATGTACTGGGCTGTCACCTCCCCCTCTACTGTGGGATTGGTGGCGACAATCAACTCCTGTAATGGCTCACTGGCCAACCTGCGCTCCAGTAGGTCCATACCAAGATCCGCGGGGCCGATACCGTCAATCGGAGACAGGTGACCGTGCAGCACAAAATAGCGGCCATGGTAGTTACCAGCCTGCTCAATCGCCAGCACGTCGGCGGGAGTTTCAACAACGCAGAGAGAGGTTTGTTCGCGTCGGCTGTTGTTGCACAGAGTGCATACGGCTTCTTCGGTCAATGTACGGCACTGCTGACAACGTCCGACCTTCTCCACAGCCTGCGCCAGGCTGCGCGCCAGTAATTCTGCAGCGTCGCGATCCTTTTCCAACAAGTACATCGCCATGCGCTGGGCCGACTTGGGGCCCACACTGGGCAGGCAGCGCAGCGCGCGAATCAACTCTTCGATTAAGGGGCTAAACATATAAGGCTAAACAACCGGGCTCTGCCCCTTAAAATGGAAACTTGAAGCCTTCCGGCAGATTCATGCCAGAAGCGAGGTTGCCCACCTGCTGCTTTTGTAACTCCTGGGCCTTCTCCTCAGCTCGGCGCACAGCATCGTTCACTGCCGCGGCCAAAAGATCTTCCAACATCTCTTTGTCTTCGGACAGCAGGGAAGGGTCGATTTCCACAGAGATAACATCGTGCCGGCCATTCATGGTGACCTTAACCATACCCGCGCCGGATTCACCGCACACGCGTAGCTCATTTAACTCCTGCTGTACCTTCTGCATTTTTTCCTGCATGTCGGCCTGCATTTTCTGGGCCTGTTGCATCAGATCGCCCAAACCTTTCATAGGTAACCTCTATCTCTATTATGTGTGAGCCCGGTTAGACGCCGGGTAACCAAAAACTCTATCAATCCGCCTTCGCCAGGGATTCAACAGTATCTGACACTAACTCAGCGCCCAGCTCGGACTGAAGTTCCTGAACCAGGGGGTCTGAGGTAAGGGCATCCCGCGCTGCTGCTAGGCGCGCATCGCGAGTCGCCGCAGCCAAACGTGCCGGCGTACTGCCTTGTACCTGCCCCACCTGAATCTGTGCAATAACCGACTGCTGGAAAAAGTCTCCCAGCAAGTCCCCCAGGCGCCGCTGATGCACCTCGTCATAAAGACTGCTAAAAGATTCGTCCAGGGTAAAGGAAAGTATATTGTCCTGGCGCCCCACTAGCTCCAGATGCTGCGCGATCGAGTGCAATATGCCGCTGACGCCCAACTGCTTATAGAGTGCCGGCCAGCTACCTGATGTAAGGGCATCAAAGCGTGCCGGCGGTGCTTCAGCAACCTGAGCAACCGCTTCCGTTCTCGTGGGGGCCTGGTTTTCTACCGCAGGGGGGGAGGCCTCGACTTCCGCTACGCGTTGGCGAAGTTCAGCCAGAACCCCCTCCCGCGAGCCAGAGGGCTGCGCGCTGGGTACCTCTAGTGGCCGCTCAACTATTGCAGTCTGGGCATCCAGTACTAACTCGCCGGCTTGTTCTGCATGATATGGAGGTTGCTGGGGCGCGGGTTCTTCAAGTTTAGGAGGCATATCCCCTCTAGCCGGCACCGAGTTCTGAACCCGGCTTTCATTCTGCACAGCCGCTATCGCTTCGACATGAGGCCCTGGAGTCGGCACAGCTTCGGCACTCTCAGAGTGCTGAGGCACCACAACTTCAGACTTTTTTTCGGCGGTATTCTCCTGCTCGATAGGTGCCTGCTCTCTAAGAACCGTCTGAGTTTGCGCACTAGCAGTTGTTTCAGGCAGTTCTGCCCTTGGAATTGTCGCTACGCCCTGCGGACGGAACGCCAGCATGCGCAACAGCGCCATTTCAAAGCCGCTACGGGGATCTGGGGCCAGGGGCAGGTCACGGCGAGCGTGCAGGGTCATTTGATAGTAGAGCTGTATATTCTCTGGGGCTATGCGACTGGCAAGCTGTCGTAGCCGCTCACCATCGCCCAGGGCGTTATCTATCGACTGGGGCAAAATCTGGGCGACCGCCAGGCGATGTAGATTATCGGAGAGCTCTGCCAGGGTGGCGCCAAAGTCTGGAGCCTGTTGAGCCAGCTCAGCAACAGTAGCAAACAACGTCGCCGCATCTTCTTCTGCCAAGGCATGTAGCAGTTTCCACACCAAGCCGGTATCGATGCTACCGAGCATGCCACGCACTTCGGCTTCGCTGATTTTGCCACCGCCAAAAGCGATAGCCTGGTCGGTGAGACTCATACCATCGCGCATACTACCGTCTGCCGCGCGGCCTAACTGCCAAAGGGCGCCTTCTTCAAAAGGCACCTGTTCCTCCCCCAGTACAAAGCGCAGATGCTCGACAATCCGCTCGGGGCTCATATTCTTAAGCTTGAACTGCAAGCAGCGGGACAACACAGTTACTGGCAGCTTCTGTGGGTCTGTAGTGGCAAGCAGGAATTTTACATGGGGCGGCGGCTCCTCCAGAGTCTTCAGCAGGGCATTGAAGGAACTGTTCGAGAGCATATGCACTTCGTCGATCAGATAGACTTTGTAGCGCCCCCTGGTCGGAGCATACTGGACATTTTCCAGCAGCTCCCGGGTATCCTCCACTTTGGTGCGGGATGCCGCATCCACCTCAATCAGATCGACAAAACGGCCATCGGCTATCTCATTGCAGGCATTGCACTGTCCGCAGGGCTCTGAGCTGACACCCTCCTCACAGTTCAAGCATTTGGCCAGAATTCGGGCAATTGTGGTCTTTCCCACTCCCCGAGTACCGGCAAACAGGTAGGCGTGGTGCAGCCGGCCGTTATCCAAGGCATTGATAAGTGCCTGAAGCACGTGCTCCTGCCCCACCATCTCCTTAAAAAGACGCGGGCGCCATTTACGTGCCAGTACTTGATAGCTCATCCAGTCTCCGGTGCTCGGCACACCTCTGCCAACTTATATCTCAGCGCCTTTGGCGCGGGCGCCATTATACCGGCATAGACGACGAGGCAAAGCGAATAGCAGGCTATCACCCCAAGAGATCGTTTCGCGCCACTCGTAGCCCAAGCCAACCTTGTGATATAACTGCGCCAGCTCGCACTAAGAACAAACAATTCACAACGATAAAGCGAGCCTGGGACGGGGAAAGCAATACGCAATGAATAAAGCCAGGAAGACACTTCTGGAGAGGCTATTTGCCGAGCACGGCCAAGCCTTGGTGCGCTTTGTCGCACGTATTGTCAAAAGCCCAGACGATGCCGAGGATATTGCTCAGCATGCCTACCTGCGCCTACAAAAACTCAGCGATGAAAAGGAGTTGGAAAACCCTCGCGCCTACCTCTACCAAATCGCAAACAATCTGGCTGTTGACCAACTACGTCGAGGCAAGCTGCATGTGGAGTACCTCAACCAGCAAGTCTCATTAGAGGGGGAGACTCACGGTAACGACCATACCGATCATCAGTCCCCAGAACGGGTTCTCGCTGCACGCCAACAGTTACAGTCCATCTATGAGGCAATGGATAAACTGCCACTGAAGTGCCGACAAGCCTTTCTGCTACATAGAACTCGCGGACTCTCTTATAGTGAAATCGCCCATGAAATGAACATCTCAGTGAGCAGTGTGGAGAAATATATTCTACAGGCACTAAAGGCCTGCCGGCGCAAAGTGGATTCCTCCCCGTAAACCCGAAGCTTCCATTCAGTCTCCTCACTAATTTTTGTTGAGGGGGGCACCTTCTCAGCCGTCTCAGTGTGCATGAGTGGAGCTTAAATCCTGACACAACCTGAAAAGTGAGGCACTTTCAGAATTATTTGCTGCTACATGAGGCAGTTGAGTTGCGATTATTCTGTAGAAAGATCTTTACCTTCACCGGCATCGCAAAAGTCGGGCAGTTTTGAGTAAGATGCACTGAATTTTGAGACCAGAGTCCCACTCTTAAAGCGTTATTTAACCCTTAACTACCAGAGCAAATATGAACAGCAACCCCCAAAGTCAAACAAGCGATGAGAGCCTGGACCAGGCCTGTGCTTGGGTTGCTCGCTTACGCTCAGAGGCCATGAGTAGCGCGGAAAAGCATGAATTCGAAGCCTGGCTGTCAGCTTCTGAAGCTCATCGCCAGGCTTTCGATGAGGTGGTCGAGCTCTGGGGCGACCTGGGTGCCCTCGCCCATATGCCAATCGATCAACTGTTCCCTGAGAGTGTACCCAGCCCCCACACCCAAAATGGAAAAGCTCAAGAAAAGAAAAGAGTACAACCTATTCATTGGGGACTACCGCAATGGTTCATCGGTGGCGGACTCGCCACCTGTGGTGTATTCCTCGCTGTCTGGGTTGGCCTGCAATGGCTTGGAAACAGTAAGAACGACCAGCAAGTTTATATCACCCAGCTAGGTGAGATTCGCACCATCAGCCTGCCTGATGGGTCCGAAGTAAAGCTAAATTCTAATAGTGAATTTCGCGTCAGCTTTAGCCGCAAGGAAAGACAAACGCAACTCCTTCGTGGAGAGGCCTTTTTTGACGTCGCTCGCCAAACTGCCCGCCCTTTCACCGTTGCCGCAGGCAGTGCAAGTATCCGTGTACTGGGAACCGAATTTAATGTAGAGCTGAACCCAAAGAATACCCGAGTATCGGTCACCGAAGGTAAAGTCTCTGTCAGTGAAACAGAGAAAACACCAGGCCTAACCCCCGACTCCGTTACGCTAATCAAGAACCAAAAGGTCAGCGTATCTGACCAAGGCCTCACCCAAGTCCAGCGCACCTCACCGGAAGAGGCGACAGATTGGACTCGCGGTATCCTGGTATTTGAAAGAACTCCCCTCAAAGAGGCCTTGCAAGAGCTAAACCGCTACTTAGCCACCCCTGTTGTCGCTGCACCACAAATCGAGGGACGCCTAGTATCTGGTACTTTTGCCATATCCGACCCAGATAACACACTCGAAGCCATTACCACGGCCCTGGACCTTCAGCAGGACCGCAGCAACAACAACCTGACTATCTTGTCTCCCAAGCACAACTAGGTTATAACCGTCTCAAATGGCGGTCGTTTATTAAGCAAATAACCAACTCCCCGCCCACAAACACAATAGATACACCCGTTCAGTTAAATTCAAACTGCTGGGCGCAATAAAAATGGGCAATTTCTTGACGGTAAAGCACTGGGTTACAGCTTTTTTAGCACTCATGCTGTCGGCAAATAGTGCGGCCGATGCACTGTGCCCAAAGCCCAGAATCGAGCTTCCAGCGAGCTCTCTGCCAGAGGCCCTCATTTCTTTGGGAAGGCAGTGCCAAGTCTCTATTCTGGTACCAACCTCCTCAGCTTCGTTATATCAACTACCTAAGCAGACACTGAGTACAGGGCAAAACCAATTTGAAGCAACAATTGAACAACTACTAGAAGGCCTTCCATTTTCCTATCACCGTATAGGCCCGACCTCCTTCGCGGTGACTCCAAATAAGGAGTCACCGCCTCGATCGGAACAGCAATCCAGCAAAGCACCTGAAGAAATCACAGTTACCGGCCAAAGCCTTACCGGCAGCCATTTGCGCCATTATCAGCTAGACGGCTATGCTCCTATCGACAGACTAACCCGGGAGCAGCTTGAACTTACCGGAGCGCAAACTGTTGCCGATGTACTCAAGTTTCTCCCAGCCATTTCGGGAAATTCCACCAGTACCTCAGTCAGCCAACAGGATGACGGAACAGCCACCGTTTCTCTTCGCTACCTTCCTGCCAGTAACACACTGGTCCTGATCAACGGTCGCCGCATAATTGGGGATGGATATAACGGAGAGGCCACTGACCTCAACACAATTCCTTTATCTTTAGTTGAGCGTGTAGAGATCCTAAAAGACGGGGCTTCTGCAGTTTATGGATCGGATGCCATTGCTGGAGTGATCAATATTATCCTCCGCAAGGACTTCGAGGGCCTATCTCTAGATAGCTACTATGGGCAATCAGGAGCTGGCGATCGCGAAACCGAATCCCACCATTTAACCTGGGGGAGACACGGCGAGCGGGGTCACATCATGCTCAACCTGGCACAATACACCCAAGGCTCAATAATGAGCCGCGACCGCAACTTATCTGAGTCTGCAGACAGCCGAGATTTTGGTGGCACAGATAAACGCTCATCAGCCACCCCCGAAGGATTTATCGCGCTTGATAACGGTGCCACTCTGACCAGTCAAACCTCCAATAATTATCGGGACTGGTCCCTAGAAGATCGCTACAACTATAACGACCACACCTCTGCCGTCACTCCACTCAAAAGTAACTCTGCTTACCTATCTGCTAATTTTGACCTTTCAGACAACCTCCTTTTATTTGCCGAGGCAATGGGTCTACACACCTCTGCAGAGTCGACTAAAGCGCCCTCCCCAGTCTTCACACGCTTCGATAACGGTGATTTGACAATAGCAGCAGATAACATCTACAACCCCTTCAACCAAACAATTACAGATGTTAGGAAGCGCATTACGGAACTAGGTCCACGCATTCAAAAAAACCGCACAGCCACCTGGAGACTCAATACAGGAATCAAAGGGGTTTACAACCAGTGGCATTGGGAACTGAATACCTCCCTGCAAAGGGCAAAAAAATCTGAAAAACTCAGCAATCTTATTAACCCCCTAGCGCTCTCTCAAGGCTTGAAGGGGCCTACCAGCTGCAATTCGAGTAACGCCTGCACCCCTATCAATCTCCTCGGCCCCAGCGGCAGCATCCCTCAGGAACAGCTGGAGTTTATTCGAGGAACAAGCACTACCAACAGCCGCACGAGAATGGAATCTCTCACCTTTATCTCAGACGGATCCCTAGGGGAAACCAGAGCCGGAGAAATTTTAGCGGCAGCAGGATTTGAGATTAGACATGAAACCCTGACCAGCGACTCGAATGACCTAAACGGCCTTTCCTATATTGGTGGGCACTCCCCAGGAGCGACTCGAGGCTCACGCACCATTAAAGAAACTTTCGCCGAGGTCTCAATCCCAATTCAGGAAGAAAAACTCTGGCTCGATGGGGCCGTCCGCTTATCCAGCTATAGCGACTTTGGTAATACCTACAACCCCAAGCTCGCCATACGCTGGCAGGTTTTGGAGGACTTAAATCTACGGGTCAGCTATGCCAGCGGTTTCAGGGCCCCCACTCTTACTGATATGTATCAAAAGGGCTATCAAAGTCAGGAGTTTATCTTTGACCCCTGTACCAGTAAGAGCGCAAGCACTTTAACTGGCTGCCCAGGGCAATCAGACAGCGCACGAATTCAGTATCTTACCGAGTTTGGAGGCAACCCCAACCTCACGCCTGAAACTTCAAAAACCCTTACAGCTAGCCTTGCCTGGACACCGGAGCATATAGAAGGGTTAAGCTCTGCAGTCGAATTTTTTAACATTCAACAGGAAGATGTCATTGGCAGTAACCCTCAGTTCCTGGTTGAGCAAAATGCCTATGCTGGGCTATTCAGCGATAGAGTATTGAGAGACGAGCAAGGTGAAATCACCAAAATTCTCGCAACAAGAATCAATAAAGGTCGCAGAACCATCCGTGGTTACGATATTGCGCTTCGCTACGATCTACCCGAGGATGAGCATGGGCAGTTCAAGCTGGCTATGAACATAAGCCATATGCTGGACTACCTCAACCAGGGAGCCGCAGGACTGCCTGAAGAAGAACTGTCAGGCACTTTTGTAGACATCACAACTGGCGGGGCAGGCTCACTGCCAGAATTTAAAGCCAATGCGGGGATTTATTGGAGCAGCAACCAATGGAAGGCTGGCTACACCGTACATTTCGTCGGTCGCACTAAGGAAACCTACGCTCTGAACGATAGAATCGTCACCAACGATATAGGCAGCTGGTTTAGCCATGATGCACAACTCTCCTTCAACCCCTCTAGCAGATTTCGATTCTCAATAGGAGTCAACAACCTGCTTAACACTCCACCTCCTCTCGCTGTAACGGCGACAGAAAATAACTTTGACCACCGCACTTACGACCTGACTGGAAGGTACTGGTATAGCGCTTTCTCTGTAAGACTATAACTTACCATCTCCAAGAGCAGCCTCTCATACTGCAGCCCCCTCTCCCAAACCTGCCAAAACACCCAAAACGAAGTATCAGCAAAAAAATGAGATTTTTTTTGAGGGGATCTTCATGTCACTCGTTAAGAGATATGTTGGGAGGAAAGCGGCCACTTGGGGGTAGCTGCTTTCAAAACTCGTCATTTTTGACAACAGATTATAAATCCAACGATCAAGAGAGGATTGACAATGAAAAAGAACCTCCTGTCCGCAGCCGTGAAAGGAGCCATTGGCTTCACTGCTGCCGCAATTATGGTTCCGGCCATGCCCGCTTTCGCTCAACAAGATGCGGAGATGGTTGAAGAAGTAGTAGTAACTGGCTCGCGTCTCAAACGCCAAGATCTAGAGTCTGTAACTCCACTGACCTCAATCGGCGCAGAAGAATTTAAGATTTCCGGCAACCTAAATATTGAACAAAAGCTTGCTGAACTTCCTCAAACCATGCCAAGCTTCGGGCCCAGCTCAAACAACCCAGGTGATGGTACTGCCCGCGTCGACCTTCGCGGTCTTGGCTCCACACGTACAGTGGTACTCGTTAACGGCCGTCGCTACATTCCATCCACCCAGACTGGCATCGTCGATCTCAACACCATCCCTAGCACACTAATTCGAAGTGTAGATGTAATCACCGGTGGGGCATCTGCCGTATACGGTTCTGATGCATTGGCCGGTGTCGTCAACTTCCAGATGGTGGATGATTTTGAAGGCGTACAAATTACCAGCCTCTATGATGTTACCGAAGATGGCGATGGCGCCAAACGCAATATAGACCTTACTATCGGTGGTAACTTTGCCGAGGGTCGCGGTAACGCAACCGTATACGCCTCCTGGAGTGATCGCGATGCGGTGTTCCAAGCTGATCGGGGCTTTAGCCGAAACACCTGGGAAGAAGGTGACACCGATGGTGATGGCATTGACGATAGCTTGGTTCCCGGTGGCTCCTCAGGTGTTCCAGGTACGCGGGTGTTTGGAACAGGTACCGGTGGAGTCGGCACAATTTTTGAGGCGGATGGCACCTCACGTGACTTCAGGGACCCCGAAGACCGCTTTAATTATGCGCCAGATAATTACCTTCAGCTCCCACAAGAACGCTTTATGGTCAGTGCATTTACTCACTATGACCTGACTGACAAGATGACCGCCTATGGCGAGATGGCATTTACACATAACGAAGTGCCCCAGGAGCTAGCCCCAACCCCTGCTTTTACTACTGTTGCCGTTAACCCTAATACCCCATTTTTTGACTCCGCTTTCCAGCAACAACTCAAAGACCTGAATGCTGCCCGCGGACTTGAGGAAAATGCGCCCACCAGCATATTTGTTGGTCGTCGCATGGTAGAAAATGGCTCCCGCCAATCCGTTGATACCCGCGATGCCTTCAGAATCTTGACAGGTTTACGTGGCGACTTTAATGACGACTGGTCATTTGATGCCTATTACAGCTTCAGCAACCTTGAGCAGACCAATCAGCTCAATAACGATGTTGCAGCTTCCCGCTTTCGTCAAGCAATCCTGGTAACCGATGATGGCACTCAGTGTCAGGACACCTCAAATGGCTGTGTCCCCCTCAATATCTGGGGTGCAGGTAACATTACCCAGGAGGCCATTGACTTTATCAATGTGGGCGCGACCAATACTACGAGCATTACGCAAGAAGTAATCTCTGCAAGTGTATCTGGCGTGTTGGCTACCATCCCAACTGCTGACGAGCCCATAGGCCTCGTTGTTGGCCTCGAGCATCGCGATGACGAATCTACCTACCGCCCAGACAGCTTCCTTTCTTCTGGCGATGTGCTCGGATTTAATGCCGGTGAAGCGACTGTAGGCGGCTATACCGCTATGGAAGTATTTGCCGAGGTGAACGTACCGTTGATTTCGGGAAGAAAAGGCGTTGAAAGCCTGAGCCTCTGGGGTGCGGCTCGTTATTCCGACTACTCAAATATTGGCGGAGTAACTTCCTTCGCGACGGCCTTGAACTATGCACCGATAGAAATGGTTAAGTTCCGTGCGGGCTATCAAGAATCAGTACGTGCGCCAAACGTCAGCGAACTATTCCTTGGCTCCTCTAATGGCTTCCCTCCAGCTACCGACCCTTGCGCAGAAGGCAATGCCACCCCTGAAACTGATCTGGACCTCTGTGCGGCAATGGCAGGCGTTCCAGCAGGCAGCTTCGAACAAGCCAACTCCCAGATTGAGGGCACCTTTGGAGGCAATCCAGAGCTGAAAGAAGAGACTTCAAGCACCCTCACTTTCGGTGCTGTAATCGAGCCTATGGACGGCCTGGATATCGCCATCGATTACTATGACATCGAAATTGAAGATGCTATTGATGTCTACGGTGGGGGCGTAAACAATACTCTTGATATCTGCTATAACGTCTATAAAGATATCAACTCCCCTTACTGTCAGGTAATATCTCGCCGCGCAGACGGCAATGTTGGTCTTGTTACCGCACTCAACGCCAACATTGGTATGATTGAAACAAGAGGTATCGACCTTAATATCAATTACGGCACGGATCTTAACTTTGGCATTGACGGCGCTTCCTATCTGAGCATCGGCTTTATGAGCTCTTATCTGCTTCAGTATGATGAGATCCCCGTTGCTAGTCTACCGGATCGAAAAGATGAGTGTGCAGGCAACTTTGGCCCAACCTGCGGTTCACCTCGCCCAGAGTTCAACTGGAATACCAGAGCTAGCTGGCAGACTGGTCCTCTGACCGTATCTGCCCTGGTCCGTTATATCGATGGTACTGATGACGAAGCCAAAGGTGATGGCACTCAATTGGTAGTACCTTCAATAGATGAAGAGTACTATCTCGATCTGAGTCTTGGCTACGCTGTAACTGAGAATTTTGACCTGAATCTTGGCGTTAAGAATGTTCTTGATACTGAGCCAACAAGACTGGGCGAATCTCAGGAGCAAGCAAATACCTTCCCATCAACATACGATTTGTTAGGGCCTCGTTACTTCATGAGTGCTAGCTATCGTTTTGAATAATATCGCTTAATTTTGTATGTGATATAAAAGAAACGGCGAGCATGGCTCGCCGTTTCTTTGAGTGGTAGAAGTCAATGAACAATAAGAGCCTTAGTTTTTACCAATTGTTATCCCAGCTGGGAAAAATGATAGAATCCGGGAAAGCAAGTAACGCACTGCCCACGATTCTGAAGCTACAGAAACAGCTCCCGGGTGAGCCTAACATTCTTCACTTAGCAGCAGCCACCCAAGAATCCTTAGATAATAAACATAAAGCCAAGGAGCTTTTTATAAAATCGCTTAGAGTTAAAAGCGATCAACCACATGTGCACAATAACTTTGCCAACTTTTTGAAAAAGCAAGCTGAAATAGAAGCAGCTCGATACCACTACCAACAAGCCATTCACTACAGCCCTAATTTTGCAGAAGCATGGAGAAATCTAGCAATACTAGAGTTTGAAGCAGACAATCTGGATGCTGCCTACAAGCATGCCTTAAAAGCTGTAGGCTTAACTCCTAACCTCCCTGCAGCTTTAACTCTTCTCGGAAACATATGCAGGAAAAACGACCAGCTCTTAGATGCGATACATTTTTTCCAAAAAGCGAAAGAAAAAGACCCCAGATATTTAAAGGCCATTTATGGGCTTGCTATAACTTATTCAGAACTGGAGAAACCTGAAAAGGCGCTTGCTTTATTTGAGGAGGCACTTACTTTAGCTCCAACAATGAATGAAGCACTTTACTCTAAAGCTTTAGCGGAGCTAAACCTTGGCCGCTATAGTCTGGCCACTAAAACTCTTGAAGAGTTAGTTAACATAAACCCTCTGCACGTAGATGCTCATAAAACTTTGAATGAGGTTTATTGGCAGCTTGGGGATAGGAGTTTATTCTGCAAAAGCTATCTCAAAGCACCAAGAGATATAAGAGAAAATAATGGAATCACGATTTCTCACATAGAAAGCCTTATCGCAGCAGGATTAATTGAAAATGCTCAAAGCACTTTAGAGGCTCAGATTGACTCCAATAAAAATTTTGAATTGATTTTTCTTCAAGCCAGGATTGAGGAAGAAAAAGGAGAATTAAAAAATGCATTAAAAATTTACGAAAATGTCGCATTAATGCAGTCCAGCCCAAGCATGACCAAGCAATACTTAATGGCACTAATCAAGGCTCAGGAGTTTGAAAAAGCAGACAAGCTAGTCAACCAAGCTCTGAGAAACAGCCCCGATGATCAATTGCTATGGGCCATTCAGGGCACTTGCTGGAAAATACTCAAAGATGAACGGTATCTTTGGCTTAACGAAAATAGCAGCTATGTTCGCCAATACACAATACCTACTCCGAAAGGATTCTCTAACCTTAATGAATTCCTTCTATCTCTTAAAGAAGAACTTTTGAGTATACATAACCTAAAAGAGCGCCCTCTTTTCCAGTCAGTACGTTCTGGAGTCCAAACTCCAGGGAGATTGTTTCACAAGAACATACCAATAATACACTCTTTAAAAGAAAGCCTTAGGGAGGTGGTTTCTGATTATATTTTCAGTCTTCCCAAGGATATAGAACACCCTCTACTAGGGAGAAAGTCTAGTAGCTTTAAATTTTCTGGATCATGGTCCGTAGCACTACAAAATGGAGGCCATCATGTTAGCCATGTACATCCTCAGGGCTGGATAAGCTCAGCTTTTTATGTGGAAGTCCCTCCCCCCACAAGCAAACTCCACCAAAAAGATGCAGGTGACATCTATTTCGGAAAATCCCCACACCAACTTGGCAATAAGGATTTTATCGAAAAGCAAATAACCCCCACTAAAGGCGCGCTAGTATTGTTCCCATCCTATACTTGGCACGGAACAATACCACTGCCGAGTAAAGCAAAACACTTAAGAATTACAACACCATTTGATGTTATACCAAGCCACAAATAAAAGGCTTCCAACCTTACTGATTCATCTGCCCTCGCCTCAACCAACCAGTAATAGAGTAGCGGCTCCCTCTTGCAAATGGGGTAACATATGAAACAGAGTGTTTTTGGGGAACTTTAAATAAATTCACAGTATTAAAAGTGGGCACCAACCCTTTAACCGCGCTTACCTCCCCACGATTAAAGTGCAGAATCCCCCCCCAATCTGCATTCCAATTTGGCGTTAGGTTTATAACGTATGCCGCAACCCTGTTTTTACCAAGAACACCATCATCATGCTCTTTGAGAAAATGCCCTCGATCAAAGCAAGTTGCCTGAACATCAGCAAAAGAGATGCTTTGATCCCCAGTAATTGAGCGCATTAAAGACAAGAATGGTTGGCTATTCACCAACTCAAAAATGCCTAAAAAACGCTTATCTTGGCCATATTCACGATTACAAATATCAAATATGGGGATACTTTTGTAGAGGTATTGAAATTCTTCCTCCGCCTGAGACCATATAATATCGTTCAGTGTATCTTTTTGCTTACTATTCCAACTACAATAATCAGAAAAACCAATATCTGTATGGGAGCCCAGCTTATTAAATGAAAGATTCCACTCCTTTTGCCCCGTCAAAAAGGAAAAAAGATCGCTCGCTGACTGCGACTGGAGGATATTAGACACCCGTACTACCGATTCTCTTAAGTACTCCTCCCGCAGCCTATCAATATTGAGATCAGGTGATATATAATACATTAAAATCTCCAGCAAGTATCTCTAAATAGAAATGCCTCAAAAGTTAGAAATGCTCACACAAAAAAGAACCTTATTTTACTAAGGGGAGTATACAGGGGTAAAGCAATTACATGAAGCATTACAATAATATACACAAAGACGCCGTTAACACTTCCCAACAACCAAAAGATACTCCACCCGACTGGGGGCCCTCTATTGCAGCAATAGAGTCACATTTGAGAAATAAGAATTACAATACTGCATACTCTCAACTCCTAGAGCTAACCCCTTCAACCCCACTTGGGGAAGCTCAAGTCTTATCGACTCTTGCCTTTACCGCCAGACATTTGAACAAAAATTCTGAAGCCCTATCTTATTTAAGGCAGGCAGAGCTAGTAGATGGTATAAAACATAGCACCCTTAAATTTATAGCATCAGAATATGTTGCCCTTAAGGACTATCCACAAGCCATCAACACAATTAAAAAAATTGAACCGATGGACGGCCAAACTTTCCATCTTCTGGGATACTCCTATTTCAGACAAGGGGACATAGGAAAAGCGCTACCAATCTATAAAAAATTATTTTTTCATATCCCCGAAAATCCATCTATAGCCCGGGAACTATCACTTATCGCTGCAGAATTTAGAGATTATAAAACCGCTATAACTGCATTCTCTAAGTATCTACAACTAATACACCCATCCGCCTCTGACCATTTGAAGTTCGCAGACCTGTTATTAATGGGAAAAAAAGTAGATGAAAGCCAAATGGAGCTTAGCAAAGCAATAAAAATGGGGGAAAGATCCCCGCATGCAGACCTGATCAACGCCAAAATAAATCGACTAAATGGAAACTATAAAAAATCTTTAAATAACGCTAAGCAGGCAATACTAAAAGCCCCCCAAATTGCTGGTGCCTGGCAAATTATTGCTGAGTTAATATCTCCAGATGAGATTGATGATGCATTAATCGCTAAACTACAGCACACTATTGAGTCACATGCCGCCACTCCCATCGACTCAGAAATGTACCACTTTTCATTTTCAGAAATTCACATAAAAAAAGGAAATTATTTAGAGGCTTACAAACAAATAAAATGCGCAAACAAAATAAAGCTTGAAACGTTAAAACGCACAAACAACATATACAACCCCAAAAATACCGAAGAGAAAATTGAAGAGATCATAAAGTCTTTCCCCCTCCCTTCAAGTAAACCTACCACAAGCTCTAGCCAGCACCGCCCAATATTCATTGTAGGAATGCCCAGATCTGGAACAACCCTGATAAACAAAATAATAGGGAGCTCAGGAAATGCTCGAAGCGTCGGTGAAAGTGAAGAATTGCCAAGAATCATCTCTCAGCTAGAGCTAGAACTTGAAGGGCAACACCTTAAACATATTAATAAAATTAGCACGAGCAAATGGAACTCGATGGCTGAAAGCTATATCAAAGCCAACGAGGCACATGAAGAACAAATTATTGATAAGATGCCCAGCAACTTGCTGAACGTTGGTTTAATTTTTTCACTTTTTCCCAAAGCCCGCATAATACAGCTAAGTAGAAACCCTTTTGATGTATGTATGTCAATCCTATCAAAACCCTTTCCTGAAGGTCACACCTACGCCTGCAGAGAACAAGACATCGCGCACTACTACTATCAATCAACTCGGCTAATTGATTATTGGAGCAAGGTGTTCCCAGATAAAATCTTCAACATGAATTTTGATAATTTTCTGAGCAACCCTAAGAGAGAATCAATAGATTTATTTAATTTTTTAGGTTACGAATGGAAAGATAGCTTCTTATCCTCACAGAAAGAATCCAACAACTTTACATTTAGTGAATTACAGGTTCGTAAGCCAATCAGTTCTATTGAGGCAGAAAAATGGAGGCCCTTTTCTGAAGTTGCTACAGACCTCACGGAAGCCTTGGCACGTGAATCAAAAAAAGTCAACACCTCTAGCAACAAATTAAGCAAGAGTTAAAACATGTCTTATAAGTTAAACAGTGAGATCAACCTCTCATTTTGGAAAAATGAATTCAATAACGACTTAAAGTGTAGAGTTAGTAATTTATTAAGTGATGATTCAGCACACCTAATAAAAAACAATATTCAGAGTTATGCCAAGTTTAAGCAGGCTCACATTTCAGGAAAGCAATATTCAGAAATCTCAAAGAAGGAATTTCAACAATTAGGGGTTAATGAGCGTCTCTCACTTATTAAAAGCATCAATAAACTGGCAAGTAACGGTGTTGGCTTTTGGTATGGAAGGCAAGGACTTAATCAAAACTCCCCCCCCCACTTGGCCAGCATTTACAATCTGCTGTCTAGTGAAGAGATGATGAGCAACATTAGGGAGATCACCGGAATGCCTTCGCTGACTTACCTAAGCGCTCAGCTAACAGCTTTTGCTCCAGGAGATTTTATTACAAGACATAAAGACGATGTTCAATCCGAAAAAAGACGCGTTGCTTTTGTATATAACCTTTCGGAAAACTGGCACCCAGACTGGGGGGGGTTGCTTCAATTTTATAAGAACGATGGCACTCCCACTGAATCCTGGGTGCCTCAATATAACAGCTTATGTTTATTTGACGTCAAGCACGTTCACTCCGTAACCTGTGTCGCTCCTTTTGCACCACAATTGCGAATAGCTATTAGCGGCTGGTTTCACGATAAATAAGACAAGCCTTTTATTAGCCACAACCAGCTCCAGTGTTCTATATAGCTTTTAGATACTGGAGCGATGGCACAATCAGCTAAAAGAGGCCAGGCTAGTAATATAAAGATGCAAAAATAAAGTATTAATTAGCATATCGATTATAAGAGTGCCTCTCCCTACTCTAACGAACTTCCTCCGGAAGCTACCACTCATCGGTTCGATGATTCCCTCCTTGCATGAAAGAAAAATAAACTCTTTAAAAAATCAAGGATATAAGCAAAAAAAATCAAGAAAATCAGGATTACATAGGACAAATAAACTAAATAAATAAATTTATCTCTCTAAACATAGCTTGCTCCTTACCTCTTAGTATCAGCTAGTTGTCTACTAAATTGTCATAATAGTTCCATATTGAAGCCATTTCATTTAAAGTCAGCTTTGACAGGTTATCCCGTATAAAATATATAGCCACAAAGCACCTTAAGTATAAAAAGGTTCCACTATGATCAAGACCAAACTGAGCGTTGCCATTGCAGCACTGGGCACCATCGCCAGCTCTGGCGTTTTCGCCCAGGAATCCATCCCCGGACCAGAGGTTGAGGAAGTAGTTGTTACTGGTTCCCGCATTGCTCGTGACCCACTCTCCACTACCGGCCCCATTACCCTGGTTGACTCTGAAGCTATCCAGCGTTCTGGTGTAGGCACCATTGATGAGTTGCTCAACCAGCTACCATCCATGGGAACAACAGGTATCAATGCCAACGACAACAACGGTGGTGCTGGTCTGTCATTTGTGGACCTGCGTAACCTGGGTTCTGCCCGTACCCTAGTGCTGGTTAATGGTCGCCGCTTCGTATCTTCTAGCTCTGGTGTCGCTTCTGCCGTAGATATGAACAATATCCCGGTTGATATGATCGACCGCATCGAAGTTCTTACCGACGGGGCCTCCGCTGTATACGGCTCTGATGCGGTTGCCGGTGTAATCAACGTTGTTCTAAAAGATTCTTTCGACGGTGTTCGCATTAACGCCCGTGCAGGTGCCACTGAAGCCGGCGGCGGTGAGAATGGTGAGCTGTCTATTACCTTCGGTAAAGAATTCGATCGCGGGCAATTTATCGGTAACATCACCCATAGCAAACGCGATGAAATCACATTTAAAGACCGTGACTGGGCTGGATTAGAAAGCTCCATGTCACCAACCGGCAACATCTATACCGACTATGGTAAATTTGGTGTAGATAGTGATGGGAAGACATTAGGGGCCTTCTCCTACTATGATATCGGACAGTACATGTGGCTGTCCGGAGCCATGGAACGCACCAGTTTTACCGGTAGCGGTACCTTTTCCATTACAGATGCAATTGAATTTTATGGTGAGGGTTCCTATACCAGCAAGACTACCAATCAGCAGCTGGCAGCCCAGCCCATGTACAGTAGCAATGGGCTAAAAATAACTTCTGATAACTTACCTGCCGAAGTTCAGGCCCAACTTGCTGATGCTTGGCAGGAAGCTGAGGACGCCTATCAAATTGAATTGGCTGCCTATAACGCTGCGCTTGCTGAGTGGAAGTCTCAGGGCAGCCCGAAAGATCTGGAGCCTAGTGAACCGGAGGCATCTCATGGTGACTCTTGGCAAGCAGGACTGACCGATGTTCGCTTGCGTCCGGTTGCAGGTGGCACCCGAGACTCTGAACAGCAGACAGAAACCTATCGTATTCTTGGCGGCCTCCGCGGTGACCTAGCTAATGGCTGGGGCTGGGATACTTTCGTGAGCTACGGCAAGAACGAAGGGGAGAATACTGTTGGTAACTCCATCAATAAAACGCTGATGCAGCAGATTCTTGATGGCACGAGCGGTATTGCTGAAGAAAATATTCAGCTTCTCGGTGGAATGAGTGATGAAGTCATCGATTACATCAGCTACACCGACCGTGAAGATAATGAATATGAAATGCTCAATTTTGGTGCCAGCTTAACTGGTGACATTGAAGCAATTCAATTTCAAGGTGGTGCTTTAGGTTTTGCTAGTGGCATTGAATACCGTAAAGAATCTGGTGAGTTCAATCCAAGTGCTGAAACCCAGAGTGGAGCAACATTCAGTAATCAGCAAGATGCTACTTCTGGCGATTTCGCTGTAACTGAGGTATTTGCCGAATTCAACCTGCCGATCTTGTCAGGTGCCAAGTTTGCAGATGAGCTGTCTGTTGATGCAGCCATACGTTACTCTGACTACGATACCTTTGGTGGTCAAGCAACTTACAAGTTAGGCGCAGTTTACGCACCAACTGAAAACTTGCGCTTCCGTTCCAGCTTGTCCACGGCCTTCCGTGCGCCGGGCATCTATGAACTCTATAGTGGCACTGCACAAAGCTACGAAACTCTAATTGACCCCTGTGACACCAGTGAAAGCAACACTAAGGGACAAGGAGATTACTGTGGCGATCTCAGCTCCAGCTTCCTTCAGGCAGGTAACCAGATCGCTACCAATATTGGCGGTAATCAGGACCTACAGCCGGAAGAATCTACCAGCTTTACAGCAGGTATTGTCTGGACACCGGCCTTTACTGAAGACTTGTCCATTACTCTGGATTACTTCAATGTAGAGATCAAAGATGCAATTACCTCCACAGATCTCCAGCAGCTGCTTGACGATTGTTATCGCTCAGGTATAGCCACAGCGTGTAACGAGGAGTTAGTAAGACGCGATAGCACCGGCCAAATTGTGCATCTGGAAGGCTCACTGCAGAATATTGGTGAGATCAAAACCAGCGGTATTGATATCGATGTAGTCCAGAATTTCCACTATGACACTGGCAAGCTGGCCCTTCGTGCTCAAGCGACTCACCTGCTTGAGTATGATGAGTACAATGCCCAAACTGACCAAACTACTGATAGAGTGGACTACATAGGCACTACTGGTGACGCTTATACCAAATGGCGCGGCTTGGCCAGTGCAACCTGGTATGCCGATAACTGGGACTTCGGTGCTGACGTTCAGTATATTGGCGACGGCCACAGCCCTTACCTGGACATGCCTTCCCACACCTACCTGAACCTGAAGGCCGGCTGGGATGTGAACGAGGCTATGCGTTTGACTGCCGGTATTGATAACGTAACTGACCGTGAGCCAGCCACTACTTCTGGTAGCAACTGGAACGCCACTTACGACTATCAGGGCCGCTATGCCTGGGCTGGTGTTACTTACCAGTTCTAATTAGCGAATCTCGCAAGTCAATAAATAAGAAAGGGGCCAATCTGGCCCCTTTCTTTATTTAGCAATTTAGCATTGAATTTTAGTACGCCCTTGTACTTAACACTTAATTACAAGTAACAAAAACCCTCACTCACTCTGCATTATCAGATGCAATTTTCGCTGATAGGCGTTGACTGTTGAGGGACTAGTCACCAACGAGAAGGCCTCTTCAAAGCTCTCCCTTGATGCCGCCATTTCCCCAAGCTGATATCTGGCCAACCCGAGCAGAAAGTGGAAGCGATGATCACCCTCATAATGCGATACAGCTCTGCGCAAGCGGCGTTCGGCCCGCTTGAAGTCCCCCTGCTCATAGGCCTCCCGTGCCTGGTAGAAGAGATAATAGGGATTACGTCCCCGGTGGTAGCGGGCACGCTTGGCGTATTCATCGGCAAGTGCTTGCTGGCCGTTGTATCGGTAGAGACGCTCCAGATTGCTGATTGCAACGAGGTTGCTGCTTTTTAAATGTAAGGCTTGCTGGTAACTTTGCTGCGCCTCGGTTAGAAAACCGAAGTGGCTGTACATGGCTCCCAAGTTGGCCCATAAATCACTCCTTTGTGGACGCAGCTCCAGAGCCTTGCGCAGATATAAAAAGGCTTGCCCTCTCTCCCCTTCACGCATCAACTCAACTCCGCGATTACTGTAGAAGAGAGCAAAAGCCGTCGTATCATCCAGGATGTGCTGATCGTAAGCGGGGTCATAAGCGGCAAGGTTGAAATCGACTACACGGCGACCGCGCGAGCCTTCCGATACCATATTCACATGTCTGTAAACGACGAAGGTCTCAGCCTCATCGTGGCTCCAGACGGGAGGCACTTCTACCTGATTGAAGGAAGCCTCAGCCCCTAATTCCCTTGCCATCGCCACCATCATCAGAGTGAAGGCTAAGCAGTTACCCCGTGCCAGCCGATAGGTTTCCATGGCTGTTAAGGTAGCGCTTTCATCATACTCCACAGTGAAGTCGCGCAGCTCAAAGGCCCGTATCAGGGCTGCCAAACGACTTTGCGGGCTGGCATTTGGAGCTAACTCTTTCAAATAAGCGCGTATATCTGAGTCTAACCCCAGAAGATCTTCTTGCGGCAACTCCTCCATGGAGACCGCTCTGCCCAGCAAAGCCTCACCGCTCAAGGCATTTTCCAAGTCAATTGGCTGAATATGACCAGACGGTAGCCTCGCACATGCACTCAAGAACAGGAGCAGACTTAGCAGCAATAGGGTTTTCATTGTTATTTTCCCCTTAAAATTCCATGTTACGCAGGATTTACCACTTATCACGCTGCGATGGAAGCACCTGATTACCATTTCTCTAAATTGTTCCACAACGGTTCGCCTGCAATTTAGACAGCTGGTAAACTCTGTCGGCTGTACTGGAAGCTCTGGAAGCAGCCCAATCAATCCCGCCCCTTATTCCGGGAGAGTGGCTAGCGGAGGTTCCCCAATAACTATTACAGACAGAGGAACTTCTATGTCTTCTAATGTCGCGGACGTCACAACGGCGGCCTCTCCGAGCTCGGGCGAATTGCTCGGCCACCCGAAAGGGCTCTATATCTGTTTTGCTACAGAGCTTTGGGAGCGATTCTCCTTCTATGGGATGAAGTACTTACTCCTACTCTACCTCACCAAGTATCACCTTTTTACCGATAGCGCGGGTTACGACGTACTCGGCGCCTATGCCGGCCTGGTATACGCCCTGCCCCTGATCGGTGGTCTGCTGGCCGACCGCTACCTGGGTATGCGCAAGGCCGTACTATTTGGCGGTGTGCTGCTGTGTCTAGGCCACTTGTTAATGGCTGTGGAAGGCCATCAGGCTATCTCCTATGCGGCAGGTACAGTTCTTTCAGAAGCCATTACTTTGAATGATGGCAGCGTGATTGCGGCAGGGACCACCCTGACTGAAAACGTAATTATTCAGGATGTGGTGGCCCTCAAAGTCTTCTTTATGGCCCTGGCACTGATCACCGTGGGAGTCGGCTTCTTGAAGCCCAATATTTCCACCATTGTCGGCCAACTCTATCCGAAAAATGATTCCCGCCGCGATGCCGGCTTTACCATCTTTTATATGGGCATCAACGTAGGTTCCTTTATTGCTACCCTGCTGTGCGGTTGGCTGGGAGAAACTTACGGTTGGGGCTATGGATTTGGTCTTGCCGGTATCGGTATGGTCTTCGGCCTGATCACCTTTGTTTGGGGCCAAAAATACCTTGACGGCCTGGCAGAACCGAGCCGTCCGGAAGTACTGAAAGAAAAGGCGCTTGGTCCGATCAATAAAGAGTGGGCTGTTTACCTCGGCGCCATCCTGTCTCTTGGTTTGGTTTGGTACCTGGTACAGAGTGAGCCCATGGTGCACCTGGCTCAGAACAGCCTCTTGATCGTCGCAATCGTCGGCCTAATCCTGTTCTCCATGCTGTACAAAGACAATAAGAGTAAAGATGTTGTCGCCATTGGTATGGCAGCTCTCTCTGCCGGCCTTGGCCTGATTTGGGCCTTCAATGGCGACGACCTGTGGTTGGGCGGCATGTTGCTGGCTCTGGTAGCCTTTATTGGTTACGGCTTTGTCCGCCACTATAGTGAGGAGTTCTCACGCACCGTTGTACTGATGGTCCTTATTACTTCTACTATCGTCTTCTGGGCATTGTTCGAACAGTCCGCAGGTTCTATGACCCTGTATGCAGACCGTGTACTGGACCGCTCCATCGGCGACGGTGAAGTACGCGCCTCCATGTTTGGCTCACTCAACGCAGGCTTTATCATGCTGCTGGCCATTCCCTTCGCAACCCTGTGGGTTTGGCTGGGCAAGCGCGGATGGGAACCAAGTACACCGGTGAAATTCGGTTTGGGCATTATCCAAGCTGGCTTGGGCTTCGGCGCCTTGGTGCTAGGTGCTGCATACCCCACAGAGGCCGGTAAAGTAGCAATGATCTGGCTGGTGCTCGCCTACCTGTTGCACACCTCTGGTGAGCTGTGCCTCTCCCCTGTTGGTCTGTCCGCCGTGACCAAGCTGTCCATTGGCAAAGTGGTCAGTGTGAGTATGGGCACTTGGTTCCTGGCAACAGCCCTGTCAGAAACCGTTGCAACCCGTATCGGTAAGATGGCAGCTGTTCCCCAGGATGGAGCAACTGATCTCGCCTCCACTCTGGCGACTTATACCAACCTGTATGAGTATCTGATGTGGTGGGGCCTGGGTGTCGGTGCATTGATGATTGTTATCTCACCGCTGCTGAAAAAAGGCATGTGTGGTATCCGCTAAGAAGAACCACCATAGCACCAAAAGGCCGCTGTTTTACAGCGGCCTTTTTATTTTTGGCCTCCCTCCTCTCTGGGATAAATAAAGCTTGGCGAACCTAATTGGCGCCGAGCCAGGCAATCAATACGCAGTCAGTAGCTTTAGCTCAGCCCAATTAATAAATTGAAGTTCTGCCAAATAAATCGAATACCGATAATGCAGAGCAATAAGGCAAAGCAAAGTTTCAATCGCTTGGCAGATATCTTATGCGCCAGGTTAGCCCCAAGCTTGGCAAAGAGCACGCTGGTAAGAACAATCCCTAAAAAAGCCGGCCAATAGATGTAACCACTGCTCCAGTCCGGCAATAACTTATTACCCCACCCCTGAACAACAAAGCTCAGCGAACCAGAGATGGCAATAGGCAAACCAAAAGCCGCTGAGGTACCCACTGCCCGCTGCATTTTGACAGCAAAGTGCGACAGATAGGGGACAATCAGCGCCCCCCCGCCAATACCAAAAATGGCCGCGAGCCAACCAATTACCCCCCCCGAACAAATCAGCGGGAGTGAGCCAGGTAAGCGGTCATCACTCTCCTTCTGGGAAGCTGTACGCAAGCCACTCACGCCCATACGCACAGCCATAATTATGGCGAAGACACCGATCAGGAGTTGTAGCCAGGCTCCAGGCAATAGGTCCGCAGTCACGCCGCCCAACCAAGATCCCACAAGTATCCCAGGGGTCATAACCCAAAATAGATGCCAGTCGACCGCGCCCTTAGCATTGTGAGCCCATACCGAGCTTATTGAAGTAATAACAATGGTTGCTAGAGAAGTACCCACAGCCATATGGGTCAGCACTTCGGGAGAAATACCCGTCGCGGAAAAGATCAGCACCAGAGCAGGAACAATGATCAGCCCCCCACCAATCCCCAAGAGGCCTGCCGCGGTACCTGCAACAGCACCGAGTAATAAATAAACAAGCAACATTTCCATGTTGCTTCAGTTTAGTCACCCTGTGTGACTAGGATGGGTTACGGGCAACAGGGAGAGTACAAAGCACCCACCCCATAACTGCGCTTTGCCAAAAGCTCAGATCAATATGACCTGAGCAACCTTACTTCACAGAGCCAGTAAGCCACTATTCAGCCAAATGAAACGTCCACCAATAACGCAAAGCAACACTGCAAATCCATGCTTCAACCACTTTGCCGGTAGGCGGTGGGCCAGATTAGCGCCGAAGCGAGCAAAGATCGTACTGGTCGCAACAATCCCCAAAAAGGCAGGCCAGTAGATAAATCCACTGCTCCAGCCTGGCAGTAGAGTGTTCCCCCAACCCTGCACCGCAAAGCTGAGAGCTCCCGCAATGGCGATGGGCAAACCGCAAGCTGCGGATGTAGCAACGGCTCTCTGCATCCGCACCTTGCAACGGGACAGAAATGGCACGGTGAGCGAACCACCACCAATGCCAAAGATTGCCGAAACCCAACCAATCACTGCACCTGCGCCAGCTAATATGGGGGCTGCCGGTAAAATACCGGCACCCTCCTCCGCCCCACTGTGCCGCAAGCCACTCAGCCACATGCGAATGGCGATAACGATAGCAAAGACGCCAATTAACAGCTGTAACCAGGCCCCAGACAACCAATCTGCTGTCATTCCGCCAAGCCAGGAGCCAATAAGAATCCCCGGAGTCATCATTCCAAACAAGCGCCAGTCCACCGCACCTTTTTTATTATGTGCGCGCACTGAGCTGATAGAAGTAATGATGATGGTTGCGAGAGATGTCCCCACCGCCATATGAGTAAGTATGTCCGGGGAGATACCCATGGCAGTAAAAACCAGCACTAGGGCCGGCACGATAATTAAACCACCGCCCACCCCAAAGAGGCCGGCAATAGTCCCTGCCGCAGCCCCCACTAACAAGTAAATAAGTAAGGTTTCCATCCAGTCACTATCCTTTAAACAACCGCTAGCACTGACCGCAGCGCCCTTGGGCCTGTGAGTTATCACTATTTTTTGAGAGGAAATTTAGGTGGCACCCGAGTGCCGATTACTCACGGGCTTCAACGGTGAGCCAGTCAAACCCTTCCTGCTGACAGGCGAAAATGCAGTTCTCGACACTCTCCACCATTTCTGCCAGAGCTGAACGAGCAAGTTCGAGAGTATTGTTTTTTTCGCTGATATGGGCGACCACCAGATGCTGCAGCTGTTCATAACCCACACGCTGTAAAAATCCCGCAGCCTGCTGGTTACTCAGGTGCCCATAGGCACCACCTACACGCCGTTTCAGAGAGGGGGGATAGGGCCCCTGGGCCAGCATCTGTGGATCGTGGTTGGCTTCCAGAACCAGTGCATCGCAATCGGCAAAATGGGATTCCACATGGGGAGTTACTGTGCCCAGGTCGGTCAATAAGCCCAAACTACTCCCTCGGCTGCGGAATACATACTGTGCAGCTTCTCTGGCATCGTGCGGCACGGCGACAGGTGTCACCTGAATATCCCCAATCAGGAAAGGCTGATGCCCTTCGATCAAGTGCACCTGTGGTAACTTGCCGATATCACGGGCGCGAAGAGTCCCGGGAGTCAGGTAAATCGGCAGGCCATACTTGCGCGCAAGCGGGGCGACACCGGAGAGATGGTCGCTGTGCTCGTGGGTTACCAGTATCGCAGCGAGGTCAGCCGGAGACATACCGAGCCGAGACATACGTCGCTCGGTTTCCTTGATGGTAAAGCCGCAGTCCACTAACAGACATTGGTCGCCACTGGCGACCAATGTACCGTTTCCTTTACTGCCGCTTCCCAGTGAGGCGAAGCGCAAACCCATTATTAAATCAGGTTCTGCTGAATAGAGAGCAGTAGCTGGGAGGCCTTGTTGCGCGAGAGAGGCTGACCACGGGTATCGCGGATACGCACTTCGATCTCATCGTCACCACCCCGAATCACAATTAAGTAGCCGGGGAAGCCGCCCTCAGGAATTGAGCCGACACCCAAGCCTTTGATTTCCTTGAACAGCGCAGGCTCACTACCCTCAGAGGTATCGATACCGGCAAGGATCTGCTGCAGGGTTATCTGGTCGGCATTTTCGGCCAGCTCATCGTCCTGCTTGGACTTCTTACCCCAGGAGAACCAACCACCATCATCCTCTTCACTCTCCGCCAACTCGCGCTCTTCATCGTAGGTAACGTAGAAAAGACCGATATCGGAATCCTCGCGATGCAAGCGATAAGCGCCGGCATTCACAGCGTGGGCAACGGTAGCCCAAGCACGTTCCATCTCGAGCCCCATAGAAATATAGGGTTCGTGACCTACGGGTTCACGCAGCTGCACCTTTACAGAGCTACCACCTATGGCCTGGGCCACCAGAGAGGCCGAAGCACCGGAGGCATCTGTGGCCAGGGCAGTGGACATCTCATCGATCATCCAACCCTCGCGCTCCGGGCTGCTTGAGAGTTGCGGCCAGTTGACCGTTCCCCCCACAGGAGCATCCACCGCAACAGATAGGTGGCGCACGTGGACCTCCGTGGTGTCCGGCTGAACACCAGTCTCTATCTGCAGACGATATTTATCCTTGGTATCGGGGCTCTCGTTAAATGTCATCCAGGCGGTTTCCATAATACCGGCACTGGCATCAGACATCTCCACGGTCAGCCCGGAAGTGCGCAGAAAATAGTGCAGCTGGGGCCAAACCTCTTCGGGGGGTTGGGAAATCAATACCCAGCGGCTGTTGCCCAGCTTCTGAATTTTTACCCGCTCCAGCCCTGCATTGACCGATAGTGCCTGTGGACGCGGCACTTCAAAGTCCCCATCCTCTAAGCCATTTCCGGCGATCTGAGGAATCTCGTAGAGTTCTTCCTGGTGTTTGGCGTTGATACCCTCTGGAATCTGCAGCGGCGCCAGGCTGTCCGCCTGCTGGTAATCGTTACTGCGATCGCGAAAATAGCCATCGTTGCCGAACACACCACAACCCGCCAGGCTGAGACTAGAAATACAAAGCGCGACTCCAACGGTCAATTTGTTCATTAAAGCTTTCCTGGTTAATTCACGATTCGCAGGTTTATAGTACGCCGGCACTGCGAAGAGCCTCGCGCACTGTAGCATGATGCTCGGGCGAGAGACTGGTCAGCGGCAGGCGGATGCCACCATCAATACGCCCCATCTCCCGCAAAGCCCACTTCACCGGTATCGGGTTGGACTCCAAAAACAAAACTTTGTGCAATATTTGAATACGCTGGTCTATTGCCCGTGCAGTCACGGCGTCTCCAGCCAGCGCGGCCTCACACATCTGAGCCACTGCCGCTGGGGCCACATTGGCAGTGACACTGATATTACCTTGGCCGCCCATCAACATCAGTTCCATGGCAGTACTATCATCACCGGAGTAGAGTGCAAAGCCCTCTGGCAAGGTATCCAATAAAACTTTAGCGCGCTCCAGATCACCGGTGGCCTCTTTAATCCCAACGATATTACCAATAGATGCCAGGCGCTGAACTGTCTCAGGCAACATATCGACGGCAGTGCGGCCGGGCACGTTGTATAGAATCTGTGGAATCGGCACAGCCTTGGCGATAGCGCGGTGATGTTGATATAGGCCTTCTTGGCTCGGCTTGTTGTAATAGGGCGTCACCAATAGACAGGCATCGGCACCACAGCGGGCGGCACCTTCAGTTAGATCGATCGCCTCGGCGGTAGAGTTAGCGCCAGTACCGGCAATTACCGGAATACGCCCCGCGACCTGATCCACAACCCGACGGATAATCTCAACATGCTCATTAACGTCGAGGGTTGCGGACTCTCCTGTGGTCCCCACGGCCACTAGTGCACGTGTGCCCTGTTCAATATGCCAGTCAACTAGGTTACGCAAACTGTCCCAGTCCAAGCTTCCGTCTGCAAACATTGGGGTGACCAGGGCCACCATACTGCCGGTAAACATCCTCTCTCCTTATTTATTGCGCTCGGCCTGGAATAGCACCGCCAAAGTCGAACTGGTATGTTACTTAGGGCGCAGAATCTATGCCAGTGCCACTAGCTCGCTACCTTCCTGCGCTTCTTTTTCTTCTTGCGCACACCTTCATAGACATTGGTTGCGCCCTCTGGACGGGTCTTAAAGCGGCGGTGAACCCACATATACTGCTCTGGCGCCTCGCGGATACGCGCTTCGATGAAGCGGTTGACCAGAATCGCGTCCTGTAGTTCATCACCGGAAGGAATTTCATCGATGGGATCGTACACTTTGAGGCGATAACCGGAATTGTCATCCAGGCGGGTAAGCACGTAAGGCACAACCCTAGCGCGCCCCACACGGGCAAATCGCGAAGTCCCTGTGACGGTCGCTGCAGGCACACCAAACAAAGGCGCAAAAACACCCTGCTTAATCCCATAATCCTGATCCGGAGCATACCAGACCGCCCGACCATGTTGCAGGGCGCGCAATACTCCACGCACATCCTTACGCTGATAAACGCTGCCACCACCTGTATGGCGCTCGCGTCCTTTGCGTTGCATATAGTCATAAACCGGATTTTTATGGGGCCGGTACATGCCATCCAGGGTAATACTCATACCCATCAGGGCCGCCCCCATCTCCAGAGTGGTGAAGTGCATGGCCATCAACAACACACCCTGCCCCTGAGACTGGATTTGCTGTAACTGCTCAAGGCCCTCGAAAGTACATCGCTTTCGCAACCAGCGCGCTGAGCGAAACCAGGCCATACCGGTTTCCATTAATGCGATACCACTGGATTCAAAATTGCGGATAAGTAAATTTGCCCGCTCGGTATCACCGAGCTCGGGAAAACACAGGGCCAGGTTGCGCTCGGCTATGGTGCGGCGGCTCTTGGCCATTCTGAGCATTGCTCGGCCAAAACTGCGTCCCATTGCCAGCTGCCAGCGATAGGGCAGTTGAGCCACCAGGAACCAAAGACCGAACAACAACCAGGTCGGCCAGTATCGGGGGTGCAGCAGGGCCGCTCGAAAACGAGGTTTTTCCATCGGGTATCGCTACGCGGCCGGGGGAGTTCCCCCGGCTTAATCGGTTGAATTCGGCGTAGTATAACCTATGGGATACGGCGCAGGGGTGGACAACTGGCCAGTGACACGGCGGATTAATGACGCAGCAGTGAGTCCAGTTCATCGACTGCGACGCACCAGTCAGAATCTTCTTCTATGGCACTCTCGAGAAATTGTCGCTGCCCCTCGGTCCAGAAAGACGCTGCGGACAATTTCTCATGCCGATGCAGGTAATGAGTGATCAGAAACTCGTGTATTTCCGCATCCTCTGAAGCCAGCCCCAGCTGGGCGAACAAATCATTGAGAGTGTGATGCCCGGTGGTCTCCATAAAAGCTCCCTAAAGTTTTCCCTTACCGGTTACGCAATTTTCTCTCCCAATTATAGATATCTCCACCCGCGCACTAAGGTGCCGGGTTAGGGTTTTCGCTGTGGATTGCCTCAATTGCGGCCAGCACTTCCTCATCGAGCTTCAAATCAAGGCTGGCAATATTTTGGCGCAACTGCTCCATGGTTGTGGCGCCGATAATATTAGAGGTCACAAACGGCTGCTGATTGACGAAGGCCAGGGCCATCTGTGCGGGGTTTAGATCAAATTGGCGCGCCAATTTCACATAGGCCTCGGTAGCTGCACCAGTGCGCCCCCCCGTATAGCGCTGGAAGCGATCATATAGTGTCAAGCGTGCGCCGACGGGCTTTTCCCCTCCCAGATACTTCCCGGAGAGGACCCCAAAGGCCAGTGGCGAGTAAGCCAATAATCCACATCGCTCGCGCAGGGATATCTCGGCACAACCAATCTCAAAAGTGCGATTCAATAAGTTGTAGGGATTTTGGATCGAGGCGATGCGCGGCTTACCTAAAATCACCGACTCCCTAAGATACTCATGCATCCCCCAAGGGGTCTCATTGGAAATGCCAATGTGTCGCACCTTACCCACCTTGACCAGCTCCTCCAAGGCATCGAGAGTCTCGGCAATAGCGATGCCATCATCCCCTCCGTGCTGATAGCCGAGACGGCCGAAAAAATTGGTCAGGCGCTCGGGCCAATGCACCTGGTATAGGTCGATATAATCGGTAGCCAGCCGTTTGAGGGATTGGTCACAGGCCTCCAGTATCTGCGCACGGTTCAGCCGCGGGCCCGAGCGCAGATGCCCAACGCCGGAGTTTGCCTCCCCACGCCCGGCTACCTTGGTGGCGATAATCACCTTGTCGCGCCCACCGCGGGCCGAGAGCCATCTGCCGATAAACTCTTCCGTCCGCCCCTGGGTCTCTGGCCGAGGTGGCACCGGGTACATTTCGGCGCAATCAATAAAATTCACCCCTTGCTCGAGGGCATAATTTAGCTGTTCGGCGGCATCATCGGCGCTATTTTGCTCGCCAAATGTCATGGTGCCCAGGCAGATCTGGCTCACTTTGAGATTGCTGGTACCGAGCTGGCGGTATTCCATGAAGTCCTCCCCGCAAAAACAAAATGGGAATTATGCCCCCTTGCCGCAGGTAGAAAACAGGGAGGTGAAGAAGTAATTAGGGAATGAGAGAAAATGCCATGCAGACCTTAACGGTGAGGCAAAATAAAGGGGAGTAGCGACACGACTCCCCGTGGGTAGGGGCTCCAACTTGAGCCCCGCAAAAATCAACGGAACTCCGCCTCTACCAATGGACTGGTATCCGCCTCATAGTCAACACTCTCAGTGCCAAAACCAAACAGCTTGAGAAAATCCGCCTGATAGCCGCTGTAATCAGTCAACTCAAACAAGTTTTCCGCCGTTACCTGAGGCCACAGGTTTTCAATCTTAGCCTGGGTCTCCGGGCGCAGCTCTTTATCATCCATGCGCAGGCGGTTCTCTTCATCGAGGCGCGGCGTATCGCTATAGAGCCCTTCGGTGTAAAGACGATACAACTGCTCAATACAGCCCTCGTGAGTGCCCTCTTCTTTCATCACCTTGTAGACCAGGGAGATATAGAGCGGCATTACCGGGATCGCGGAGCTGGACTGGGTAACCAGAGCCTTGAGCACCGCAACATTAGCGTTTGCCTTACCGCTCTCGGTAATCGCCTTGGCGGCACGATCCAGGTCTTCCTTGGCCTTGCCGATGGTGGCGTGGCCATAAATCGGCCAGGTGAGCTTTTCACCGATATAGGTGTAAGCCACCGTCTTGCAGTTATCGGCCAGAACCCCAGCTTCGCCCAGGGCCTGCATCCATAGTTCCCAGTCTTCACCGCCCATCACCTTCACGGTGTTGGCAATCTCTTCCTCGCTGGCGGGGTCGACAGTGATATCGGAAATTTCCAGTTTGTCGGTATTCAGGTTTTTGGCGGTATAGGATTCACCGATGGGCTTTAATACGGAGCTGTAGAGTTCACCGGTCTTGGGATCTGTACGGCGAGGTGAGGCGAGACTGTAGACCACAAGGTCTACTTGCCCCAAGTCCTCTTTAATCATTTCAACAGCCTGGGCTTTTACCGTGTCGGAAAAGGCATCGCCGTTGATACTCTTAGCATAAAGGCCGGCCTTATGCGCCTCGGCCTCAAAAGCTGCGGAGTTATAGTAACCAGCAGAGGCTGTGCGCTTCTCCGTGGGCGGTTTCTCGAAAAACACCCCCAGGGTATCGGCGCCACTGCCAAAGGCGGCAGTTATCCGCGAGGCCAATCCGTAACCGGTGGAAGCACCCACGACCAGGACACGCTTTGGACCATTTTCGATCGCTGGCTGCGACTTGATGTAGTCAATCTGCTCACGCACGTTGGCAGCACAGCCCTGCGGGTGGGCATTGGTACAAATGAATCCGCGAACTTTCGGCTGGATAATCATCCTAACAGTCTCTCCCTATGCACTTGGGGAATCGTGGTTATGTGATCACAGATACGCGGAACACGCATCGGGGAAAACGGTGCTGCAAACCCTGCGCATCGACGCCTGAGTCACACTGATAGGTCATTCTAATGGTTGTGGCCTAGGAGTCCCATAGCCCCTTTTCCCTTCAAACAGCCTCACTGTCCAGAACCTCCCCAATAGCGGCCAAAGTGGCCAAACACCCCTAAAGTGACTTTTTGCACTATTTTTGCGCATCAGGATTAATTTCACGCCGGATATACGGCTTAAATCTCTTGTTATGGCACGCATTCCACCTGAAAAGCTCAGCTAGACTTTCTCAGGCTTGGCACGCTGTGTGCAGAACACTCCATATGCGAAAGCTATCGGTTTGAATACTGGAAGCATCCAATCCGAATAGCCACTGCGCAATTACTTACCCGTCGAGCGTTAAACCCAAAGTAAGTTAGGAAGGTCAGCGTGAAATATTACTCCCGTCACTGCGTCAAACCCTGCGATCTGAATCCCGCACAGCGCCTGTTTGGCGGTCAGCTGCTCGCCTGGATTGATGAAGAAGCCGCCATTTTTGCCGGCTGTCAAATGGGCACGCCCATGCTGGTCACCAAGCTGATGTCAGAAATTGACTTTGTTAGTTCAGCCTGCTGCGGCGATGTCGTGGAATTCGGCTTTGAAGTGGTTGGTATTGGTCAGACCTCCCTGACCGTGCACTGCGAAGTGCGCAACAAGCAGACCCAACAACTGATTGTGCAGGTGGAACAGATTGTTTTCGTGGCACTGGATGCCAACGGCAAACCCACTCCCCACGCCAAGGCCGGGATGACCCTTGAGCAGGCGCGTATCGCTACGCGGCGTGAGCGGGAGCTTCGCGAGCGTCGATTGGCCGGTTAAAGCGCTCTTTAATCCCCAGAAAGCTATTCCTGTGGATGGCGGTATAATGACCATTTTGTCACTGCCGTTATCCACCATGTTGCAACTACGCTTTAAAACTCCGAGGGCCTGGGCAGAGGTAGTGCTCAAAGATTTCAATCGTTTTCTACAGGATCACGCCGCCGCCGAAAAGAAGGCCTCTGGCATGGCCGTCTCCATGTTCTCCCACTATCCGGATAAACCTCTGTTAGTGGAAGCCATGGTGAACCTGGCATTAGAGGAAATGAACCATTTTCGTCAGGTCATCAAAATCATGCACGAGCGAGGTATCTACCAAGCAGCGGACGAGAAAGATCCCTACATCCACGCCCTGCGACAGTTAATCCGCCGCGGCCCTGATGAATACTTGATGGATCGCTTGCTCACCGCAGCCATTATTGAGGCGCGCGGTTGCGAGCGCTTTGGCCTGGTGGCCGAAGTACTACCAGAGGGGCCGCTGAAAACTTTTTATCGGGTAATCACTGAGAGCGAAGCCCGCCACCATGAACTCTTTTTAGAGTTGGCACTGGAATACTTTCCTAGCCATACAGTAGAAGACCGCCTTTGCCATCTACTGGATGAGGAAGCGCGAATCACTGCGGCACTGCCCTACCGTGCGGCTCTGCACTAGTCAGGGATGGAGGCAGTAATCCGATACAACCCACGGAGATAAGCAATCGTGTATGCTGGCGCGGATATACCTTGTCTGTAATGAGGTTTCCGCATTTATGTCCACCCTTCGCCAACACTGGTACCGCTTGGTACTACTGAGCATTTTCGCCTTTACTTGGGGTTGGTCCGCCTGGCAGCCCCTACATCCGGATGACTGGTTGCTGGAAAACTATCTGGTCTTTGCAGCCCTTCCCGTTATTTTGCTCAGCGCCCGGGTATTTCCTCTATCCAGGGTTTCCTACACGCTAATCACCCTGTTTATGTGCCTGCATGTCATCGGCTCCCACTACACTTACGCGGAGGTACCATTCGGTTTCTCCATGGGAGAGTGGCTCGGCAGCGAGCGCAATATGTACGACCGGTTGGTGCATTTTAGTTTTGGCTTATTACTGGCCTACCCGGTACGAGAGATATTGATCCGCCTCGCCGGCTTGCGCGGTTTTTGGGCTTACTTCTTCCCGGTAGATGTCACCTTCGCCCTGTCCTCCATTTATGAAATTATCGAGTGGCAAGCGGCGCGCACAGTTTCCCCGGAATTGGGCATCGCCTTTCTCGGTTCACAGGGGGATATTTGGGATGCGCAGAAGGATATGTTGCTGGCGGGCCTAGGCGCCATAGTCGCTATGTTGATTGTACTGGCCCTAAACCTGTGGCTGAACTCCAATACTTGGAAAGAAATACGCAATAGTATGCGGGTTCCTGAAGGGGATCGGGCCAGAGGAGAAGCCAAGCTCCTGCAATGGTGGCGCAACCGGCACAGCCACTAATCCTTCAGCCTGTCCCTGCGTAAGTCAGTGGCAGGCGGGTAGTCTGTTTCATGGTCTCCATCACAAAACTGGAACTGACATCGAATAGGTCAGCTTTGATCAGCGCCTTATAAAGGCGGTCGTAACCGGGCATATCGGTAACCACCGCCTTGATCAGGTAATCAAGGTCCCCACTCATACGGTGCACCTCCAATATCTCGGCGATGCCTTGCACCAACTCACCGAACTGAGCAGCCCAATGATCATTGTGCTGATTGGTTCGAATGGAAATATATACGGTCAGTGGCAGATTGAGTTTCTGCGGGTTCAGCAGTGTCACCCGTTCGGCAATCACGCCCTCCTCCTCCAGCTTGTTAATACGCCGCCAACAGGCGGATTTTGATAGTCCTACCTGCTCGGCAATATCCCCCACAGAGAGTGTCGCATCCCGCTGCAATAACTCGAGAATTTGTTTATCTTGCCGGTTAAGTACCGCTGCCATACCTGTCCCCACTCTGGCCATCAAATGGCCCATCGTCTCACTTAACCATCAGAATTCAACACAATGAATCTAAAAGCTTAAAATTACGGCACAGAACTTCGGTAATGAGCTGAAAAACAACATAAATAGGCACATTGTTTCACTCCCAAAGCCCTAGAGTGCCCCTATAAAACAGGGAAGAGAATCATGACCACTCTTATCAAGCACATCCGTGAATCTGTTATCGGCGATCGCACACCAATTCCGACTCCTTTTGGACCGAGGCCTTTGGTTTATGCCGATTACACCGCTTCCGGTCGTTCATTGACGTTTATCGAAGATGCCATCCGTCAGCAGGTACTGCCCTACTACGCCAATACCCACAGCGAGAGTTCCTTTACCGGTGCCCAGATTAGTGCGCTGCGCGAGGAAGCGCGGGAAGAAATTCGCCGTGCGGTCAATGCAAACCCCGAACACAAGGTCATTTTTTGTGGCTCTGGCGCCACCGCTGCGATCAACAAGCTGATCGATATCCTCAACATGCGTTTGCCGGCTGACCTGGACAAGCGACACCAGCTACTGGAGCAAATCCCTCCCCAACAACGGCCGGTGGTTTTTATCGGACCCTACGAGCACCATTCCAATGAATTGCCCTGGCGGGAAAGCATCGCCGAACTGGTTTCTATTCCCCTGAATCGCCAAGGCGGGCTGGATCTAAACGGTCTGGAATCCATGTTGCACACTTACGCCGAGCGACCCGTGAAGATTGGCAGTTTTTCCGCTGCCTCCAATGTAACCGGCATTAAAACCGACGTAGCGGCCGTCACCCAACTGCTACACCGCTACGGCGCTCTGTCCTTCTGGGACTATGCGGCTGCCGCGCCCTATGTGGAGATCGATATGTGTGCAGTTGGGGACAATGGGGTCAAGGCAAATAAAGACGCGATCTTTATTTCACCACACAAATTCGTCGGCGGGCCGGGCAGCCCCGGTATTCTGGTGGTACACCAGCGGCTGTTAAAAAACTCTGTACCGGCGACTCCCGGCGGAGGCACAGTACTCTATGTCACCCCGAAAGATCACCGCTACCTGGAGGACCCGGAGCGCTGTGAGGAGGGCGGCACACCCGCCATTGTTGAGTCTATTCGCGCCGGCATGGTCTTCAAACTGCAGGGGATGGTGGGCACAGAGGAAATTGCCAGACGTGAAGAGCAGTTTATCAACCGAGCGCTGCAGCGCTGGTCCCGTGAAGAAAATATCGAAATTCTCGGTAACCTGCAGGCACCTCGCCTTTCCATCGCTTCACTGCGTATTCTCTGGCAGGGCAAGGACTTGCACTACGGCTTTGTTGTGGCACTGCTCAATGATCTGTTTGGTATCCAGGCCCGCGGTGGCTGCTCCTGTGCCGGCCCCTATGGGCACGCACTGCTCGGCATTGATATGGAGCACAGCCGCGCTCTGGAAGAACAGATTCTAAAGGGGCAAAAACTACTACGACCCGGCTGGGTGCGCCTGAATTTCAATTATTTTATCGACGAAGACACCTTTGAATACTTGCTAGAGGCAGTTGCCCTGGTCGCACAGCACGGCTGGAGGCTGCTGCCCTATTACGCCTTCGACACGGCTCAAGGAGTCTGGCGCTTCCAGCAAGAAAAACTCGGCCCAGTTGTCAGCTTGGCAGAGATGGATTTTTTCGCAGGGGCAATAAACGAAGAAGAGGAGCCTCAACCGCTAAGGACCCTGAGCGACTACCTTGCTATCGCGGAGGAGGAGCTATGCCGAGCTCGGCCGGAGGCGCATTACTGCGAATTAACACTGCCTGCAGATGCCGAAGCACTGCGCTGGTTCACCAGCCCCAGGGAGGCAGCGTTGGCTTTCTGAGGCCGCAACCCCAGAGCTCCAATGATCAACGCAACAGCAGCAGGGGTTGCCGGGTTTTTAGCAGCATCTTGGCGGTGATGCTCCCCATTAGCAGATCACGCAGGCGATTGTGGCTGAAAGCCCCCATCACTGTGAGGTCAATCTGGTGTTCTGACTGATAGGCAATCAAAGCTTCAACCGGACTGCCCTCCAGGTGGCTGGCTGTAACCGCCAGCCCCACAGTATCCAGCTCAGCGCTGGCCTGTGCCAGCAGCTTCTCCGCCACATCCGCAGGTCCCACATTGACCAGATGGCAGGACATCTGCCGGAACAGAGGGCTCTCTGCCACCAGCGACAGGGCCTTGCGCGCGGCTTCGCTACCATCGTAAGCAAGCATAATGCGCTTAGGTGGCTGGAATTCCCGGTTAACCACCAGAATCGGCTTGTGCAGGGCACGCACCACCGTCTCCAATTGCGCACCCAGGCCCTGGTCAGAATCCGCGTGCTCTTCACCGCGAATACCGAGCACCAGCACACGAATCGAATCCTCAAGCTCCACCACGGACTCGGGCAAGCTGTCGTGGCGCTGGCAGCTCATTACCTGCTCCACTCCAGCAGCCTCAACGCGAGTACGCGCGGCCTGCAACATCAGTTTGCCCTGTTTTACCAGCAACTGCGCGCGCTGTTGCTCCAACGCGGTCAGCTCTTCCAGTAACTCTTCCTGGCTGCCGAGGCCTATGCTACCGGTGAAGTCCGTTACCGCAGGGACCTCACTGCGTTCGATGTTATGCAACAGCTTTAACGGCGCACCCAGGCTATCGGCCAGCCAGGCCGAATAATCACAGACTGCGCCGGTGTAATGAGAGCCGTCGATACAGGAGAGTATCAACGGCGGTGTAGCACCACTACCAAAGGAGTTATTGTTATTGTCGCTGTTGCTTACGGCCATCAATGTCCTCCAAGAACCCGTTCAATTTCCTCGGGTTTATCATGTACGCCGAACCGGTCGACGATTGTCTCACTGGCTTGGTTAAGTCCCACCAGCTCTACCTGGGCGCCCTCGCGACGGAATTTCAGCACAACTTTGTCTAGAGCGTTCACCGCGGAGATATCCCAGAAATGTGCGCGGCTGAGGTCGATCACTACCGTATCCACGACTTCTTTGAAGTTGAATGATGCGGTGAATTTATCGGCGGAATTAAAGAAAACCTGCCCAATCACTTTATAGGTTCGACGACTCTGCGCCTCGTCCAGTTTACTGCTTACATACATAAAGTGGCTGACTTTGTTGGCAAAAAATAGCGCGGCCAGCAACACCCCAACAAACACACCATAAGCTAGGTTATGGGTCCACACTACCACAATCACAGTGGCCAGCATGACCAAATTGGTGGAAAGCGGATAGTGTTTCAGGTTGCGAATGGAGCTCCAATCAAAGGTGCCGATAGAGACCATGATCATGACCGCCACCAGGGCCGCCATAGGGATCACAGCCACCCAGTCACTGAGGAACACCACCAGGGTCAATAGGCCAATACCGGCTACCAGGGTCGAGAGTCTACCGCGACCGCCAGACTTCACGTTGATTACCGACTGGCCAATCATGGCGCAGCCGGCCATACCACCGAGGGAGCCGGCAGCGATATTGGCAATCCCCTGCCCCTTACACTCGCGGTTTTTATCGCTGTTGGTATCGGTCAGGTCGTCGACAATGGTTGCCGTCATCAGAGACTCCAGCAGACCGACCACAGCCAGGCCAGCGGAATAAGGGAAGATAATCTGCAGGGTTTCAAAATTCAGCGGTACTTCGGGCCAGAGGAAGATCGGCAGAGTATCCGGCAGTTCACCCATATCGCCGACGGTACGAATATCCAGCCCCATAGTTACGGCCACTGCGGTGAGCAGTAGGATACACACCAGCGGTGAGGGCACCGCTTTACCAATCACCGGAATATAGGGGAAAAGATAGATAATCCCCAGGCCCGCTGCGGTCATGGCGTAGACCTCCCAGGTGCCACCGATCAACTCGGGCATCTGCGCCATAAATATCAGAATGGCCAGGGCGTTCACAAACCCGGTCACCACCGCCCGGGACACAAAGCTCATCAGGCTGCCCAGCTTGAGGTAACCGGCAATAATCTGCAGTACCCCGGTGAGCAGCGTCGCCGCCAGCAGATACTGCAAGCCGTGCTCCTTCACCAGCGTCACCATCAGCAGTGCCATGGCCCCCGTGGCCGCGGAAATCATGCCCGGCCGGCCGCCCACAAAGGCGATCACTACGGCGATACAGAAGGAGGCGTAGAGTCCAACCCTGGGGTCCACCCCCGCAATAATAGAGAAGGCGATCGCCTCTGGAATAAGAGCCAGGGCCACTACCAGGCCTGCGAGAACGTCGCGACGTATATTGCCGAACCAGTCGGCTTTGGTCGATGAGAGCAACGATGGAAGGAACATAAACGCAATAAATTTGAACTGATCAAAAAAAGGCCGCGCACTCTACCACATGCACAGTCCCCCCGCATAAATCCCCACTACAGACCAAAGATTCAGCGGATAGACCTTCGCCTTCAGTCTCCCCAGCCCTAGCTTTATCCATCTTCCCCGGCCTCTTAGCACTAGCGGACAAAGCGGACAGCGGACACTTTTTGCGGACACCCTCGAAAAAGCCCTGCACTACCAACAAGCCAAAAAATTCATATTTTTCAAGGAGTTAGAAATTATTTCAAAGTTGGCACACCCCTTGCTGAATACCCGGCAAAACCAGTTTTTTTGATTTGCATCCGAATAGAAAATTTTTTGCATCCAAGTTGGAAAAGCAAAAGCCCCAATTAGAGAGTAATGGAAAGCGAGATGATCAGAGACACTTCCAGGCAAGATACAAAAATCGAAGCCGTGCCGCTGTGGAAGAATCCAAAAGTAATTAAGAGTACCCTCGGCCTCGGCCTGGCCACCGCTTTCCTCACCTGGGGTATCAGCGCCTGGCATAGCACCAGCTCCGTGGATAACACCCTATCTCTATCAAGGATCAATATCGCCCAAGTGGAGCGCGGTGATCTAGTGCGCGACCTGGTGGTTCAAGGCAAAGTCGTCGCCGCCAACAGCCCCACCCTGTTTAGCCCCGCTCAAGGTATCGTGAAGTTTTCCGTGAAAGCCGGAGATAGCGTAAAGGCCGGTCAGATCCTCGCCAGCGTCGACAGCCCAGAGCTGTCCAACCAACTGGCCCAGGAAAAGGCGCAACTGAACCAGCTCGGTGTGCAGCTGCAACGGCAGAAAATCCAGGCCAAACGCCAACAGATGGAGAACGAGCAAAAAGCCGACCTGGCCAAAGTCGATCTCACTGCAGCTAAGAGGGAGTTAAAGCGCTCCGAACTCTCGATGGAAAAACAGATTATCTCCCTGCTCGATTTTGAACGCAGTAAGGACGAAATGGCCCGTGCCCAGCTGGAATACCAACAGGCCGTACAAAATGCAGAGCTGGAGAAAGAGTCTCTCACCTTTGAAACCCAGACTCTGGAGTTGCAGCTATCACAACAACAACTGCAAGTGGAGGAGTTGGAGCGCCGTGTGCGCGAGCTGCAGATCCTCTCTCCAGTGAATGGCACTGTCGGCAGTCTCGCCGTCACCCAACGCAGTGCAGTGCCCGCTAATTCACCGCTGATCACTGTAGTGGATCTCACCAGTTTCGAATTGGAAGCCGCCGTGCCAGAAAACTACGCCGACGACCTGGGTCTGAATATGGCCGTGGCTATCAACCTTGGAGGACGTGAACTGCCCGGCGAAATCACCGCGATATCCCCTGAAGTCATCGACAGCCAAGTCATCGCCCGGGTGCGCTTTAGCGAGGGACAACCCCAAAACCTTCGCCAGAACCTGCGTCTCACCGCTCGCGTACTGCTGGAGAACCGCAATGATGTGTTGCTGGTAAAACGTGGAGGCTTTCTGGATCAGAGTGGCGGCCGCTTTGCATTCCGTCTCAACGATCAACAACAAGCAGAGCGCGTTGCCATCCAAGTCGGCGCGCTGGGATTGAAGCAAGTGGAAATTGTTTCCGGCCTGCAAGAGGGCGATCAAATCATTATTTCCGCCTCCGAAGGATTGGATACGGCACAACTGGTTGCCCTGAAAGAATAGGCCAAACAAGACATTCGACACGCGCAAGCTACTCCCATTCAGCTTCCGCGATTCATTAACGATTTAAGAAATTCAGTGATAAACAAGGAATATCGCCATGCTTAAAATGCATAACGTCCGCAAGAGTTTCCGTACAGACACCATAGAAACCCATGCCCTGCGCGACTTCAGCCTGGAAGTAAAGGAGGGGGAATTTGTCTCTGTCACCGGACCCAGTGGTTCAGGCAAAACCACCTTTCTCAATATCGCAGGGCTACTGGAAACCCCAACCGGTGGCCAATATTTACTGGACGGTGAAGACGTCAGCAACCTGAATGACCGCCAGCGCTCCCGCCTGCGCAACGAGAAAATCGGCTTTATTTTTCAGGGATTCAACCTGATTCCAGATCTCAACCTATTCGACAATATCGATGTGCCTCTGCGCTATCGCGGCTTTAATGCTAAAGAGCGCCGTAAACGCATCGAAAAAGTTCTGGAACAAGTAGGTCTATCTGCCCGAGCTAAGCACCTTCCAGCACAGCTGTCCGGTGGTCAGCAGCAGCGTATCGCCATCGCCCGTGCCCTGGCCGGCGAACCGCGCTTCCTGCTCGCGGATGAGCCCACCGGAAATCTCGACTCCCTGATGGCGCGCCAGGTTATGGAGCTTCTGGAGTTTATCAATGAATGGGGCACCACTATCGTGATGGTCACCCACGACCCCGAGCTGGCCCGCCGCGCGCATCGCAATATTCAGATTGTGGATGGGCAAGTGTGTGATCTGCGCCCGGTCACCAAGCAACCTGAAGCCGCTACTGCTTAAGGAGCCTGCAGTAATGATTGGATACTATATTTCCCTGGCACTGCGCAGCCTGCGCAGTACACCGATATTAAGCGCACTAATGGTCGCGGCCATCGCAGTGGGTGTTGGTGCCTCCATGACAGTGCTTACTTTGAACTACACGATGTCAAAAAATGCTCTTGAGCATAAGGATGACGTACTTTTCGCAGTACAACTCGATGGCTGGGATGTTAATAAAGCCTACGATAGCGCCAACGAAATTCCCTGGCAGTTGACCTTTAAAGATGCCGAGGCCCTGCTGCGTTCCGATATTCCCACCCACCAAGTGGCTATGCATCGCTATGGTTTCACCGTGGAACTGGAAGATTCTGCAACCCGGCCTTTTACCGCAAACACCCGTGTAACCACCCGTGATTTCTTCGCCCTATTCGATGTTCCTTTTATCTATGGCGGTACCTGGGCTCAGACTGCCGACAATTCGCCCACGCAAGTTGTGGTGCTTTCCAAAGCCACTAATGAAAAATTATTCTCGGGGAAAAACAGTGTAGGCAAAACAGTCGTATTAAATAGCCTGCCTTATACTGTCATTGGCGTTATTGATACCTGGAAGCCCTCACCCAAAGTCTACGATATAAATAACAGTCCTTTCGCAGAGGTCGAGTCCCTTTTTGTGCCTTTTGGTCTTCACCGCAAGCTGGAAATGCATAGCTGGGGTAACACTAATGGTTGGGACCACTCCAACCCTGAAAGCTATGATGAATTTCTGCAGAGCGAGTATATTTGGGTTCAGTACTGGGTAGAACTTAGCAACCACGAACAAAAAGAGCAGTACGAACAATTCTTAACCGCTTATATTCAACAGGAAAAACTACAGGGACGTTTTCAAAGGCCTCTTAAATTTGCCTTAAGCAAACCTTCGGAATGGCTAGTGCTCAACGAAGTACTCAGTGATGACAACCGCGTTCTGGGCTGGGTCTCATTGGCCTTTCTACTCGTATGTATTATTAATGCTGTAGCCTTACTCTTGGCCAAATTCTTGCGTAAAGCTCCCGAAGCAGGCGTGCGCCGCGCACTGGGCGCCAGTCGCAATGCCATTTTTACTCAGCACTTAATTGAAAGTGCCACCATCGGAATTATCGGCGGTATAACAGGCATTTTTCTTGCCATCTTAGGTCTCAGTGGCATCCGTTACCTTGCCATGGGACAAATTGATACGCTACCGACTATGGACTGGCTCATGATGATCGCAGCTATCGGTTTAGCACTTATGGCCAGCTTATTGGCAGGTTTCTACCCTGCTTTAAGAATAAGCCAAACCAATCCCTCCATTTATCTAAAAACCCAGTAAGGACGAACCATGCTTGAACTAAAACCCATGCTGTCCGCACTCTGGCGCAACAAGATCTCCGCACTACTAATAGCTCTACAGCTCGGACTAACCTTGGCAATTATTAGTAATACTGCAGTTATTATTCATGACAGGATTGAAAAGATAAGTCGCCCCACAGGAATAGATGTAGACAACATCATTACCGTAGGTTTGATGGCTATTCCCCAAGACTATGACTTCAAAGAAACCGTTCGTGCCGATATGGATCTTCTACGAACAGTTCCCGGAATTATAGATGCTTCCTACACCCAGCATATTCCGATCTCGCAGTCTGGCTCTTCCTCTAAGTACTTCAATAAACCTAATCAGGAAATCGGTGGCGAGCGCAGCAATTACTATTTTGTTGATACCCACTTTATCAACACAATGGATCTCAAACTGGTCGCAGGTCGTAATTTCACAGAAAATGAAGTTAGCATGGATAACTCCGACGAGTCTGATAAAAGCGCTGTAGTTATTATTACTCAGCAAATGGCAAATAGCCTTTATCCAGACCAAAACCCAATAGGAAAGCCTGTTTTCCCTGGAGCCAGCTCTGAACCAATGGAAATTATTGGAGTTGTAGAGCGCCACCTGGGCGCTTGGGTTGACTGGTCAAAAGCCGGTAACGTAATTTTTATTCCTGAAATTAAAAATAGACGCAATACTAAATATTTGGTACGCACAGAAAGTGGAAAGCGAGACGAGACTCTTAAAATACTTGCGGAAAAATTGTATGAGCGAGACCCCCAGCGAGTAATCACCGTCAAGACGCTATCTGAGCATGTAGACCGCAGTTACGCTATCGATAATTTGATGGTTAAAGTCCTCTCCGTTGTTGCAGCAATGCTCAGCTTTATCGTAGCACTGGGAATTGTCGGCCTGACAATCTTCTGGATTAATCAACGGGCCAAACAAATTGGCGTAAGGCGTGCACTAGGTGCAACCCGCAGTAATATCAGTCGTTATTTTCTGATTGAAAACAGCCTGATTGCCGCTACTGGTATTGCCCTGGGCAGTGCCGCAGCCTTAATCGCCAACCAATATATGGTGCGCGATTACTCCCAGCCGGTATTAACCCTGCTGCCACTCACTATCTGCGCTCTATTGGTACTGGTTGTCAGTCTTGCTGCAGCTCTAGCACCAGCACTGCGTGCTGCCAATATTTCCCCGGCGACTGCAACACGAAGTGTATAAAGATTGGACTTGGTGGTCAGCCTTCTTAATAGCCTGACCACTATTCTTAAGAAAACATAGAAGGATTTTTTATGCGCAATTATTTTGGAGCTGTAGGTTTTACAGCTATATCGCTTTTCATGTCCACAGCACTTGCCGAGCAGCACCCAGTCGTTGCCGGCCCTCAAGCCACAAAGGAATTAGAACAAGAAATCACAACTGTGGATTCACAACTGTTTGATGCAGTTTTCAACAGCTGTGACATCGACAAACTGAGCCAGCTTGTAACCGAAGACTTGGAAATGTACCACGATAAATGGGGAAAAACCGCAAGTTCAGCGCAAGAGTTTCTCGATGGTATTAGTGGGATGTGTGAACGACAAAAATCCGGCAGCGATATCAAGGCACGCCGCGAGTTAATTGCTAAAAGCGTAAAGATATTCCCAATCAACAACTACGGCGCGATCCAAACCGGAACGCATAATTTTTATGGTATTCACGCCAACAACAAAGAAGTACTGCGTGAAAGTGGTCAATTTACCCATCTCTGGCAAAAGGTAGATGGGCAATGGAAACTCGCCAGGGTGCTGAGCTTTGATCACCAACCTGCTAATAATAGCCAATAACTCCTAACACTTTGGTGAACGCCTTCCGCTGGGGCACATATTGCCCTAGCTGCAGTTCCCCCTTAATACCCACTCATTGCATAATGCTCAGCTTACAAGCTGGCTCTTGGCCCTATGGATAAAATACTCATTATCGACGATAACAGCGGTATCGTCTCAGCCCTAGAAATACTGTTGTCACTGCACGACCTACAGCCTCTCTGCGCCATTACCCCCCAGGCAGGTCTGCAGCTGTTGCGGGAAAACCGGGATATCAGCTTGGTGATCCAAGATATGAACTTCACCGCAGATACTACCTCTGGAGAGGAGGGGCGCGAATTGTTTTTTGCCATTCGCGAAATTAACCCGGATCTACCCATTATTCTTTTGACCGCCTGGACGCAATTGGAAATGGCTGTGGAGCTGGTCCGCGCCGGCGCTGCCGATTACCTGGGCAAACCCTGGGACGATAACAAGCTGATTTCCACCATCAATAATCTTCTTGAACTCGGTGAATTGCAAAAACGGCAACGGGCTTCCCAGCAAAAGGCCATCGATGCCCGCAGTGAATTACAGGATAAATTCGACTTGCGCGAGATCATCTACCGCAGCGATAAAATGCAACAACTGCTGGAGATGGCCACGCAGGTGGCCAAATCTGATGTACCAGTTCTAATTACAGGGCCCAATGGAGCCGGCAAGGAAAAAATTGCCGAAATTGTGCAGGCCAATTCCATGCTACGTGATCAACCTTTTGTAAAGATCAATGTGGGCGCCCTACCGGAAGAGCTGATGGAGGCAGAACTATTTGGTGCCGAGCCAGGCGCCTATACCGGCGCTGGTAATAAGGCCCGTGAAGGACGTTTCGAAGCCGCCGATGGCGGCACCCTCTTTCTCGATGAGATCGGCGAACTTTCTGCCAGTGGGCAGGTGAAGTTATTACGCGTACTGCAAACTGGCGAGTTCCAGCGGCTAGGTAGCAGTCAAACCCGCAAGGTTAAGGTACGAGTGATCAGTGCCACCAATAGCGATCTGCCCCAAGCCATCACTAATGGCAGCTTTCGCCAGGACCTGTTCTACCGCCTGAATGTGATTGAGTTGCGCCTGCCCCCCCTGTGTGAACGCCCCGAGGATATAGCCCCGTTGGCCATGAATTTTTTACAGGATAACGGCAGTTCAAAAAAACTCTCCCCCCAAGCGTTGACCGCCCTAACCCGCTATCAGTGGCCCGGCAATGTGCGTGAACTGCAAAACGTGATGCAACGCGCTTCGGTTCTCTGCCGTGGAGATACGATAGATGAAGCACTGCTTGCCCTGCCGAAACAGGCCTCAATAGATAGGGCCGAAGTACATTTCGAGCCCAGCCGCGAACTCCTACAGCAAACGCTGGCCAGCTGTAATGGCATTATCGCCCAAGCTGCCAGGGAACTGGGCATGAGCCGTCAGGCACTGTATCGCCGACTGGACAAACACGGTATTCCCTATTGATGTCGAAATATTTCTCTATGGAAGGCCGTATCCTCGCCTTCTCCATATTGGCTCTAGCCATCGCCGCCGGCCTGCCGTGGTTATTAAGCTTTATTGGCCTGGACGCCCGTCTCTCCTGGACACTGGGCCTTATCCTGGGAATTTGTACTCTTATCAGCCTGATACGTCTGGCACTAAAGCCCCTGACCTCCACCCTGAAATCCCTACAGGGTGGATTGCTCAACTTTCGCGATGGTGACTTTTCTATTTCACTGGTCTCTCCCCGGGATACTGAACTGAGCAAGATCACGAATTTATACAATGATATCGGCGAACACCTCAGGCGCGAACGCGCCCATATTTATCAGCGGGAATTACTTCTGGATACAGTAATACAAAGCTCTACCCAGGCTTTGATCCTGGTGGACCAGAGTGATCATATTATTTATTCCAACAGTAGCGCTAAAAAGTTACTCAATGGCGGGAAACCTATTCAGGGTTTACTGTTGCAAAAGTTGCTGCCCAACAGCCCGAAAGAAATTGCCAGCGCCATACAAAATTGGGATAACGGCCTGTTTAATTACACGGATAAATATGGCAGCCACTCCATGCATATTGGCAACAGCACATTTGTACTCAACGCCCACAAGCACCGCCTGATTGTTATGCGCGAGATGACAAAGGAGCTCACCAAGGCGGAAGTAGAGGTATGGAGAAAAGTGATTCGCCTGATTAGCCATGAATTAAATAATTCCCTCGCCCCCATCTCCTCCCTGGCCCACTCAGGAAAAATGCTGATCGCCAAACCGGATAAAGCCGCGGCGCTTGGAAAGGTGTTCGATATTATTGCCGAGCGCTGCAAACACCTGACTGAGTTCACCCAAGGCTATGCCAGCTTTGCCAAATTACCCCCACCAAGCTGTGAACAAGTCAGCTGGCAAGAACTTGTAGAACGTATAGCCCCCCTACAGAAATTTATTTTAAAAGGTGAACTACCAGAGCGACCGGGCTACTTTGATCCGGTACAAATAGAGCAAGCTCTACTAAATTTAATCAAAAATTCCCGTGAAGCGGGTTCCAGCAGTAATGATATCGAACTGTCGATTCACACTGATGGTCTGGGTCAACAACTGGTTATTGCCGACCGTGGTTGTGGCATGAGTGAAAAAGTGTTGCAACAAGCGCTGCTGCCATTTTTCTCCACCAAAGAACAGGGAGTGGGCCTGGGCCTCGCCCTCTGTAGAGAAATTGTCGATGCACACGGAGGGCACATTCAGTTAATGAACCGAAACGGTGGCGGCTTGCAAATCTCACTATGGCTACCCTGGGAGCAAGAAGCTTAATAGCAAAAATTTAAATTAAACAATTAAAATAGAAATTAAGCCTTCCAAGAAGGGTTAAGATAAAAAAATAATTCCAGAGTGTGCACCCACTATCTCAGTGCAAAGCAACGTAAATAACCGAGTAAAAAAATACCAAGTCCATCACAAAAAAAGTGCTGTGGCTCTTCCCTCTTACTTCGTTGAACAACATGGGGCTACTGAAAAGTTCAGCCGGCCCTTAAGGTTCGGGTAACGCACCGGCAAAGTGCCCTAAAATTTATAAAAATCTCCCGAGCTCTTTGTTAAAACAAAAATGAAAGAAGGGATCAATGCTAAAAGTAAATAGTCTGCTGCCCGTCAGCGCGCTTGCTCTCAGCCTGATGGCTGCGAACAGCTACGCTGCACCCTCACCTCAGCAACAAGGTGGCAATCAGTTCGACCTGGTAATCGCCAACGAAGCCAAGCTGATCGACATGCTCAAGCGCTCAGGCCGCATTAGTAAAAATGCATCCATTGGCGAAGCCGAGCGCACTCTACACCAGTTTCTGAAAGAACGTGCCAGTAAAAACCAGAACCTGGCCCAGGATTTGTCCAGTGAAACGGTACAAATGATGAAGCATGCCCGTGGCGGCAAGCATCCCAGATTAGGGCGCGGTAAAGGCAAGGGGCGCTTTCATGGCATCGGCCGTGCACCGGCACCTATTCAGCTCGAAAACTATGAAGGTGAGATGCGTACCGCGAAGGTTCTCGCGATCCTGATGGACTTCCCCGATTTCCCCCACAACAGCATTGAGCCAGGGGAAACGGATATGTACTACGAGGACTATGCCGCACAACACTATGCAGACCTGCTGTTCTCCCAACAGGGCTTCACTGGCCCCCAGGGTGAAAACCTACTGTCTATGCAGCAGTTCTACTGGCAGCAATCCGGCAATAGCTACTCCGTCGAAGGTGCAGTAGCAGGTTGGTACACTGCCAGTCAGCCAGCAGCTTTCTATGGCAACAATGAAAACGGCGATGCCCGTGCTCTGGTGCGTGAAGCACTGCAGGCTGCCGCAGCTGATCCCAGCGTTAACCTCGCTGACTTCGATATCGAAGACCGCTACGACCTTGATGGGGATGGCAACTATTGGGAAGCCGACGGCTTGGTGGACCACATTATGATCTTCCACTCCTCAGTGGGGGAAGAAGCGGGTGGCGGCCAGCTGGGAGAAGACGCGATCTGGGCGCACCGCTGGAATCTCGGCGATGTTTTCTCTATTGAGGGAACTACCGCATCAGTGGATTACTGGGGCGGCACCATGGCGGCCTACGACTACACAGTACAGCCTGCCGACGCAGCAGCAGGTGTTGTCAGTCACGAGTACGGCCACGACTTGGGTCTACCCGACGAGTACGACACCGATGGTTCCGGCCGCGGTGAACCCGTCTCCTCCTGGTCAATCATGTCCAGCGGCAGCTGGGCCGGTGTTATCCCTGGCTCAGAACCCACGGGTTTCTCTGCTTGGGCAAAGGAGTATTTGCAAACCAACCACGGCGGCAACTGGCTGCACGGCGAGACCATCGCCCTGCAAGATATTCCCCGTCGCGGCATCCCTCTCCTGCTTGACGAGGCGGTACACAAGGGCACCAATAACGATGCGATCCGTATCGACCTTCCCAAAAAGGAAGTGGTTGTGACCGTACCAACCAGCGGTGAATACGCCTATTTCAGTGGCAGTGACAACAACCTGCAAAACTCCATGGTAATCCCTGTCGACCTGACCGATGCTCAGAGCGCAAGCCTGACCTTCAAGGCCTGGTATGACATTGAGCAGGATTGGGATTACGGTGCGGTTATGGTTGACCTGGGTGAGGGCTTCGTCTCTATTCCCGGTAACATTACCACCGAGACCAGCCCCAATGGGCAAAACCCAGGCTTTGGTATTACCGGCAGCTCCAGTGGTTGGATCGATGCCGAATTTGACCTAAGTGCCTACGCTGGCCAACAGTTCAACCTGTCCATCGCCTATATTACCGATGCCTATGTAGCCAACCCCGGCCTGTTTGCCGATGACATCACCATCAATGTCGACGGCCAAGCCACCCTCTTCGATGATGCGGAGAGCGACGGCAACTTCAGCCTGACCGGCTTCAGCCGCCACCCCGGCTACAACCTCCACGACCACTACTACCTGTTGGAATGGCGTACCCACCGCGGTGTAGACCAAGGTCTGGCACACATAAATGTGGCCGGTCAAATGCTGACCTACAACGAGGGTCTCCTGATTTGGTATGTGGACACCAGCTATGAAAACAACTGGGTAGGTGTCCACCCCGGTAATGGCTTCCTCGGCGTAGTCGATGCAGATCAGCAGGTTCTGAAGTGGAGCGATGACTCCGTTGCATCTACTCGCTACCAGATCCACGATGCCACATTTGGTGTCGACTGGGCCCAGCGGCTGACACTGGACCTTCTGGAAGATTACGGCATCACCATGACCGATATCCACAACCGTCCCCAGCGGGTATTCAACGATCGCAGTAGCTTCAGCAGCGATGAGATCCCCGATGCCGGCCGCGCGATTACCCCTTACGGTTTGAAAGTTCGCGTGGTCACGCAGAGCAGAGACAAGTCGGTAGGTAAAATCCTTATCTCTCAGAAGTAATTCTGTTTTGAGATAAATCTGGAAGGCGGCCAGATGGCCGCCTTTTTTATAAGCGAATAAGATTTCTTCTTATTTCGTTTCCTTTCTGCAGCAATGCAAACCCTCCAGCAGAAATTCCAAACCGAGCTACTCTGAAATTCTGAAGACTAAAGCAAAGCGTTTTGGAAATTTTGCCAATGGAAAAACATCAGAATATTTCCCGCAGAAGGTTCCTTAAGTTATCCGGCGGTGCCCTGGCGATTCTTCCGGTTAGCATAATCGCCACTGATCGGGCCAGCGCCCAAATCAAGGCGACCAAGGAATCGGTCAATTACCAGGACACACCGAAAGATGGCAAGAAGTGTGTGGACTGCCAGCTATTTACACCACCCAATGCCTGCATAGTGGTGGAGGGCGATATCAGCCCCGAGGGCTGGTGTAGCCTGTTTGTTCTCAAACAGGGCAATGCCACTTCAGACTAAGCCGGCACCCGCAGCTCACCGCGCAGCTTGCTGACATCGGCGCGAGGCGGCAGGCCGAACATGCGGCTGTATTCACGGCTGAAATGGGAGGGGCTTTCGTAGCCCACCCGATAACTGGCGGAAGCTGCTTCCAACCCCTCTGAGAGCATCAGGCGGCGTGCCTCGTGCAGACGCAGTTTCTTTTGGAACTGCAGTGGCGACATGCGGGTTATCTGCTTGAAGCTGTGATATAGAGAGGACTCGCTCATATTGGCTTGTTCGGCCAGATCGCTGATACGCAGGGGCTCGGAGAAGCGGTCTTTAAGCACCTCTATCACCCGCGATACCCGGTTAGCCTGGCTGTCCGCCATGGCAAACTTGCGCATGCGCGCACCGATCTCACCCATCAGAGCCCGATAGATAATCTCCCGCCTCGCCATGGGCGCCAGTATTTGCGCGTCTGTAGGATTCCCTGCCAAGTGCACTAAGCGGCTCACTGCATCGAGAATGCCCTGATCCATTTGTGTTACACAGAGGCCGCAGCTGACCTCCGGGCAGTCATAGCCCGCTTCAATGCCGGGAGCCTTATCTCCCAGCTCCAGGACCAGGTCTGCCACCTCTTTGGGGTCAATAATCAACTTTACCCCAAGAAAGGGGACATCCTTGGAGGCCCGCTCTACTCGCCCCAAAATCGGCAAATGTACAGAAGTTGCGACATAACTGAGGGGCATATAGGAAATTTCCCTATCCCCCAACTCCAGGGTTTTGCTGCCCTGGATAATAAAGTTCAGTGAAGGCGTATAGACTGACGAGGCACAGGCGAGCGGCTCATTGCAGCGGATCAAGGCCAAGCCATCCAGCTCAGTCTCCGTCAAGCCTTGCTCTGGTGCCTGACGCATCAGGGTTTGGATCAGTTTTTGCCTGGTCGACTCCAACTCCGCCGGAATAACTTCTGCTACCGCTCTCTCTTCACTACTCATAGTTTTTCCTCGCGCCCGCGTGCCCTGGGCGGCATCAAACAAGGTGGCTGACAGTATACGGAGTTTTAGGCAACTCTCGCAGGAATTTGCAGGATTGGGCAATTACTGTGCAGCAATAGATAACTTACCGTAATCTCCTACCGTATAAAGCCGTGATAAATTCATTAATGACTCGTAAACCTAGTTATATATACAGTACTAATTGCTTGACTAAAAAGTCTTTCTCAGACTGTCACCTCACCGAGAAAAATAGAAATAGGCAATCAAGCCATAGTTACCGGATACCGCCCCCCTATTGCGCTCCATTAAAGTTGCCTCCCAACTGAGAGGAGTGCCAAACGGCCCCTCTCTTCCGAAGCAAAGGGAGTACACGCGTTATGGTGAAGAAACTTACCGCCACACTGTTCGGCCTCTCCGCACTGGTCCTGGCTGGCTGCGGCAGCGAAGAACCCACAGGGCAGCAACCGCCCCCTCCGGCCGTGGAGGTTGCCCAGGTTAGCACCGAGGCAACCACTTTGTGGCGCAGTTTTACCGGCCGCGTTGTCGCTCCGGAGACCGTTGAACTACGCCCCCGTGTCAGCGGGTATATCGACCAGGTATCTTTCACTGAGGGCGCCCTGGTAGAGCGAGGTGATGTGTTATTCACCATCGATCAGCGCCCCTACAAAGCCAAACTGCGTGCCGCCGAAGCGGATTTACAACGAGTGCGCAGCGAACTGGCATTCAATACGAAGCAGGCCAGCCGTGCCCAGCAGCTGCTCGACAGTAAAGCCATCTCGCGAGAAGAATACGACCGCCGCATCGCCGCGCGGGATGCCAAGCACGCAGCCCTGAATGCCGCCGAAGCCGCTGTGGAAAACGCGCGCCTCAACCTGCAATACACCGAGGTGACAGCCCCTATTAGTGGCCGTGTTAGCCGCGCCCAGATAACCCGCGGCAATCTGGCCAACGCGGATACAACCCTGCTGACCACCCTCGTGTCTGTAGATCCCATGTACGTGTATTTCGAAAGTGACGAGCAGACTTTTGCCGCCAGTCGCAATCTACTTAACAGCGATGCCAGGCCCCCAGTTCATATCGGCTTAGCAGGCGAACACGGCTACCCGCATAAAGGTCAGTTGGATTTTATCGACAACCGCCTCAACAGCCACACCGGCACTATCCAGTTCCGAGCTGTAGTCTCCAACCCCGAAGGCACATTTAAGCCAGGGCAGTTCGCCCGCGTGGAAATGCCTATCGAAGAAATGGCCCAGGCAGTACTGATCGATAGCAAGGCAGTACTCACCGACCAGGATCGCCGCTATGTCTATGTGGTCACGCAGGAGAACTTGACGGAACGTCGCCCGGTAGAATTGGGCCCGCGGCAGGGGGAGCGCACGGTGATCCGTAGCGGCCTTCAAACTGGCGAACGAATTGTAGTCAACGGCCTCCAGAAGATCTTCTTCCCCGGCATGCCGGTCGCACCCGAGATGATCGCCCAGCAGGGTCAAGGCAGTAGCGCTCAGGCCGCCGGACACTGAGCCTAGGTGTTTCCACTACTTTTGGACAACGAGTTTTGGGCACCGAACGCCCAACGAATCCTATCAATGGAATCCGAGCGGCCTGAAAGCCGCTTCCCAGGTAGCAGCGTATGAATTTTTCCCGTTTCTTTGTCGACAGGCCCATCTTTGCCTCGGTGCTGTCGATCATTATTTTTGTAGTGGGATTGATTAGCATCCCGTCATTACCAGTCAGTGAATATCCTGAGGTTGTACCGCCTAGCGTGCAAGTAAGTGCCCGCTACCCTGGTGCCAACCCCAAGACGATATCCGAAACTGTTGCCACACCACTGGAAGAAGCCATCAATGGTGTGGAAAACATGATCTACATGAAGTCGGTGGCCGGCAGTGACGGCACCCTCACTTTGAATGTCACTTTTAAACTCGGCACCGATCCAGACCAGGCACAGGTTCAGGTACAAAACCGGGTATCCCAAGCGCTACCCCGTCTACCGGAAGACGTGCGCCGCCAGGGGGTAACCACGCAGAAGCAGTCGCCCAACCTGATGATGGCGGTGCATCTGATCTCTCCAGACGACAGCCTCGATGCCACCTATATTCGCAACTACGCCGTACTGCATATCCGTGATGAGCTGTCGCGTATTCCCGGTGTGGGCCTCGCCGCGGTCTTTGGCTCCGGAGACTATGCCATGCGCCTGTGGGTAGACCCGCAAAAAGCGGCGGCCCTGGGCGTGACTGCAGCGGATATCGTCAGCTCAGTGCGTGAGCAAAATGTGCAGGTGTCCGCCGGACAGATCGGCGCCTCACCGATGCCCAATGGCTCTGATTTCCTGATCTCTATCAACGCCAAGGGCCGCCTGCAAAGCGAAGAAGAGTTTGGCAATGTGGTACTGAAGACCGGCAGCGATGGTGAAATCACCCGATTGCGTGACGTAGCGCGGGTTGAACTGGCCTCATCCCAAGACTCTCTACGCGCCTTACTAAATGGCCGCCAGGCGGTCGCCATTCCGATTTTCCAGTCTCCAGGCTCCAATTCCCTGGAAGTCTCCGCTGCAGTGCGCGAGAAGATGGCGGAACTGGGAGAACAGTTCCCTGAAGGCCTGGAGTGGAAAGTTGCCTACGACCCAACCGTATTTGTCAGCACTTCCATCAGCTCTGTGATCAAGACCCTGCTTGAGGCGGTGTTACTGGTAGTGCTGGTGGTTATCCTGTTCCTGCAGACCTGGCGCGCCTCCCTGATTCCACTCTTGGCTGTGCCGGTATCCATTGTTGGTACCTTTGCGGTGCTACTGATGCTGGGCTTCTCGATCAACACCCTGACCCTGTTCGCCATGGTACTGGCCATCGGTATCGTGGTGGATGACGCCATCGTGGTGGTGGAAAACGTCGAGCGCAATATCGAGGAAGGACTGACACCCCTGGCTGCAGCCCACCAGGCCATGCGCGAGGTGAGCGGCCCGATTGTCGCCATCAGTTTGGTGCTCTGTGCAGTGTTTGTGCCCATGGCCTTCCTGGACGGCATCACCGGCCAGTTCTACCGCCAGTTCGCCACCACTATTGCCATCGCCACCATTATCTCCGCGATCAACTCCCTGACCCTGTCCCCGGCCCTGGCGGCTACCCTGCTGAAGCCGCACGGTGCCAAGCCGGATATGCCCGCGCGCATTATCGAGCGCCTGTTCGGCTGGTTATTCCGCCCGTTCAACCGCTTCTTCCAGCGCAACTCTGAACGCTACCAGCGGGTGGTGGGCCACAGCCTCAAACGCCGCGGTATCGTATTTGGGGTCTACCTGATATTGCTCGGCGGTACTTTCGCCCTTTTCCAACAGGTGCCCGGAGGCTTTATTCCGGTTCAGGATAAGACTTACCTGGTGGGCAGTATCCGCCTGCCGGAAGGAGCCTCCCTGGATCGCACTGAAGAAGTTGCGCGCCGCGTGAGTGAATTGGCTCGGGAAACAGAGGGCGTTGCCAACGCGGCGGCTTTTGTCGGCTTTAACGCCCTACAAGGCACCAATACCCCCAACGTGGGCACGGTATTTATCCTATTCGACGACTTCGATGTGCGCGAACGCAGTGCCACCGAAATCGCCGCGGAGCTAAACGGCAAGCTCTCCCAGATCAAGGAAGGCTTCGCCATGACCTTCATGCCACCACCCATCTTCGGGCTGGGCGCAGGCTCCGGTTACTCCCTCTATGTCCAGGACCGTCGTGGTGCCGGCTACGGTGAGCTGCAAAATGCCACCAATATGCTGGCTGGGGCCTTGAGCCAGGCCAGCGGCCTCAGCTATCCCTTCAGCTCCTACCAGGCCAATGTGCCGCAGATGGACGCTGAGGTAGACCGCCTGCAGGCCAAAGCCCAGGGCGTGCGTATGGACGACCTGTTCGGCACCTTGCAGCTGTATTTCGGCTCCATGTATATCAATGACTTCAACCTGTTCGGTCGCACCTACCAGGTGGTTGCCCAGGCAGATGCGCCTTTCCGCGATGAAGTGCAAGATCTCGACAATCTCTACACCCGCAATATGAATGGGGAAATGGTACCCATCAGCACCATGGTGACCCTGCGCCAAAGCTACGGACCCGACCCGGTCATCCGTTACAACGGCTATCCCGCAGCCGATTTGATGGGGCAATCCGATCCCAGCATGCTGTCTTCCTCTGAAGCACTGGCGGCGGTTGAGCAGGTAGCCGACCAGGCCCTGCCTCCGGGTATGCAGATCCAATGGACCGACCTCAGCTTCCAGCAGGTTAACCAGGGCAACGCCGCTATGGTGGTATTTCCACTGGCAGTACTGCTGGTATTCCTGGTACTCGCCGCACTCTATGAGAGCTGGGTGATGCCGCTGGCGGTTATCCTGATCGTGCCCATGTGTCTGTTGGCTGCACTATTCGGTGTTTGGGCTACTGGCGGCGACAACAATGTATTTGTTCAGGTAGGGCTGGTTGTATTAATGGGGCTCGCCTGTAAAAACGCCATTCTAATTGTGGAGTTTGCCCGCGAGCTGGAAATGGACGGCAAGGGTACCGTAGAGGCAGCCTTGGAGGCCTGTCGCCTGCGTTTGCGTCCAATCATTATGACTTCCGTAGCCTTTATTGCCGGCGTGGTGCCCCTGGTGCTAGCCAGTGGCGCCGGTGCCGAAGTGCGCAACGCCATGGGTATTACCGTATTTACCGGCATGATTGGCGTAACCCTGTTTGGCTTGTTCCTGACCCCAGTGTTTTATGTTGCACTGCGCAAACTTGCCGGTGGCAGCTTGTCCAACACAACAAAAACTAATGAGCCAGCACTGATTCAGGATTCAATGGAGCAACCGGCGCATAGCTAGAAATAACCCCCAACTTCAAGCCCCCGCTGCGCTCTGCTCGGGGGCTTTTTTTTGCTCTATGGCTCTTCTTTTTTCCAGCGGGCACTGGGGAAAACTAATACATAAAGCCAGGTAAACAGACAGAGAGGCATGCAGAATAAAATCACGATCACCCCCAGCAGCACACGCATAAAGTCACTGCCCTCTTCATGCTTTTCTGCGCGATCCCACAGATAAGACCGGTAGCAATGATCCGGCCCATCGATGGGGATAAAGGTAAAATTGATCACCCATTCCAAAATCCGCCAATAACGGCGTAAACGTGTCTCCTGCACCCGTGAAAAATAACCGCAACGACCAGAAATAGTGGCATCGGGATTGCCACCAGCAATAGCATTACCGAGCTGATCAATCGCGATGCAGACATTGATTATCCAGCTTCTTCTGGCGCCTCTCATTACACGCTCGTCTAATTAAAAGGAATCCGGCAAGCACTGCCACTCGCCAAGTAATGTATAGACGTATCAAGACAAGAGCAGCCTCCCGAGTCGTACAGACCTGCCACTTCAGATAAAAGGGTCGGCTAGACTTCTCACAGGTGGCAAAGAAACCTTTGCCGGCTTAGAAAGTTGTAGGCGCAGGGGTTTCTCCTAAAAAATGTTGCATATCTCCACCATTGCCACCCACTCGGAAAGAATGTTTCCCGTACTCCAGGAATCCGCCAGACGCAATGGCGTATCACTTACCATTCTTGGGCGCGACCACCCCTGGAAAGACTTTTCATCCAAAATGGATATTTTGCTTCCTTTTTTTCAAACACTGCCTGAGGAAGACATAATCTGCTATCTCGACGGTTTCGACTCATTGATATTACCGTCAGTACGCCTGCTCGAAAAAAACTTTCACTCCTTTGGCAAGGATATTATTTTTTCCAATGACTACCGGCACGATGGTGTTCAGGGGTATTTTGAGAAAAAATTCTTTCCTAACGAACATGTTTTTTCCACGGGAATATTTATTGGAAAAAACAAAGCACTACAAAACCTATTCCAGGCAGCCCGCGGAATGTATCCCAATTACTGCGATGACCAGAAAATACTGCGGCGCTATTATGCGCATCACACTTGTGAGCAGGTGGATATAGATCACGAGGCCAAGTTATTTTATAACTTTGACATGGCCGACCCCAGTTACAACCTGCTCAATCAAGTAGACCATATTCAGGGAGGAAAAATTTACCTGTTCAACGGGCAGAGTCCCAGCATTATCTCCTTCCCCTGCAGCTGGTTCGCCATTGGTATCAAGAAAAACCTGCATATCCTGCTGGAAAAGCTGGGCTATGACTACTACCCGGAAGTGAATATCAAGGGCACACTTAACGGCTTAAAGTACTATATAGGCACTTCGATAAAAGAAAGCATTAAAACATTGCTGAAGTAACTCAACACTTTTGCCGCTTCCTATATTTTCACCCCTGCTTCACCCGGAGCAGTCACGAGCAATATCCATCAATAGAAGCTGTAACTCAATTCAAATGGTGAATAGGGCCCGGCACACCAGTCGCCAGTATCCAATTGATAGCAAGGCACTCCCGCAGCAATGCAATTGTCCAGGTCACCCATATAGGGATCACAAACCAGGCAAAAGCGTGGGAATGCAGTCAGTTCATCGGGCGGAACGGGACTGTGCTTATAGGAATAATAAATTGCGGTGCCATTTAAATCCTGCCAAAAACCATCGGCACAGCCACCGAGCAGCTGCGCCACAATCAATGACAGTAAAACTTTACTCTTCATAGGAAATACAACGCCTTCCACCGGAAATATCAAAGCAACGGGCACTCTCAGGACAAATTGATCCGGGCGCCAATTCCTCAGAGTCACCGGGGCAACTGGAATGACTGGACCTGCGTGTTGAGGGAGCTGCGGGCATTGCTTGAGAGGGATATGCGCGATATTCCGCATGGCGGGGTATCGGCGCACTGGTTGGGTAGACCACCTGGTTGCGCGTATCCGGGGTACCGCAAGCTGGAAGCAGCAAGCTGGTACACAACGCGGAAATGGCTATAGGGAATTTTTTCATGGGCTTGCCTCCGTATCGGCACCACGCGAAACCTAATTCGCGTACTTCGGTAAATGATCGGACGGTGCAGCCACAACCTTGCGCACTACCTTCCCAGACTCGCAGCTCGGTGCTTAGTACACCCTCAGAACCGGGAAGAACCAGGCGGTGGAGTCGTACACCTGGTGAGTGCAATGCCCTTCACACTCATTATTAACAGGCAAGGCCTGAGCAGGCGATGAAACAATCGAGTCGGCTTCGACAAAGCCACCTTCCTGCCCGCTAGCCTGAGCCTCGAAAAAGAAAGGGTCTTCCCCTTCCACTTCCTCCGCGGGTAAGAATAAGCAACCCTGCACCGCCAGAGCCGCTACAAGCGGCAGAGCGAATTTCCTTGAAGGCCTCATGATCCGACACTCCACTTTCAGTGTTGCGCTGATAGCTGTCTTTCAAAAAAGTCTAGCCGGCGAGGATTATCCAGCCAGTTGGCGCCAGGTCATTTCTGCGTGCAATTCATTTTTATAAAGTTTTATGCGCCATTTTAGATACTTTTGTGGGTAACTGGTTAAAAGTTTCTTCGCAGTAAGGCACCTACGAGTCCGTTCTGACTAAAAAAAGCAGAAAGAACTCACAACTTCTTAAAAGCCCAATGTCAGCTGAGTGGCCCCCATAAAAAAAGCGGCCATAGGCCGCTTTTTGAGGGTTGTGCTGTAGCTTATGAATAGGCTATAGCAGCAGGCGCCGCACATCCGCAAGCACACTCACCAGGTAGGTCATAAAGCGTCCGGCATCGCCACCATTGACCGCGCGGTGGTCGTAAGAAAGCGCCAAAGGCAGCATCTGCCGCGGCTCGAAGTCCTCGCCGTTCCACACCGGCTTCACCGCCAACTTGGAAACACCGAGGATGCCCACTTCTGGCGAATTGACGATCGGGGTAAATCCGGTACCGCCAATAGCACCCAGGCTTGAGATGGTGAAACAGGCACCCTGCATCTCGTTGGGCTTCAGCTTGCCATCGCGGGCTTTCAGGGCCATTTCAGTGGCCTCGGCCGCCAGCTCGTACAAGCCTTTTTTATCCACATCGCGGATAACCGGCACCATCAAGCCTTTTGGCGTATCCACCGCCATACCCACATGTACATAGTCCTTGCGCACAATCTGCTCGCCATCGTTGTGCAGGGACACATTGAAGCTGGGCTCTGCGCGCAGGGCCGCGGCTACCGCTTTCAGCAGGAAAGGCACAGGCGTGAGTTTCACACCGCGCTTCTCCGCCTCAGCCTTCATAGACATGCGGAAGGTTTCCAGCTCGGTGATATCCGCATCGTCAAACTGGGTGACGTGAGGCACATTGAGCCAGTTGCGCGACATATTGGCTGCGGTGATCTTGTGGATCTTGCTCATCGGCTCCACGTTCACCGGGCCAAACTGGCTGAAGTCGATATCCGGCATCTTGGCGATACCGATTCCACCTCCGACACCAACCGCACCGCTCTCGGCTTTCTTCACCTGTTCGCGGATGTAATTATGCAGATCGTCCTTGGAGAGCCGGTTGCGCGGACCAGTGGGCTTCACCTTGTTCAAGGTAACACCCAACTCACGGGCCAATTTGCGTACGGCGGGACCGGCATAAACCTGGGCTGCAGCAGTGAGATTGCGCTCCAGCTGGTAATCTTTCTGCGGCACTGACGGCGGCTCAACAGATAAAGGGGCCTGCTGTGGAGCGCTCTCGACAGGCGCAGCAGCTGCCGGGACTGCGGCTTGAGCTGCGGGCGCGGCGGCACCACCTGCGGCAACCACTTTCAATACACCGAGGGTATCGCCCGTGGAAACCTTATCGCCCTCTTTAACGGCGATAGAAACTACAGTACCGGCGCTGGGGGAAGGGACATCCATGGAGGCTTTATCGCCTTCCACCACAATCAGAGAGTCGCCCTCTTCGACGGTATCACCGGGTTGCACACTGATCTCGATCACATCAACCGCATCGGCACCGCCCAGGTCCGGGATCTGGATCGTTTCCTCTTTCGGCTCGCCGCTCGCTACTGCCGCAGGGGCTTCAGCTACAGGCTCTGCCACCGGCGCAGCTTCTTGCTTGGCGGGGGCTACAGCGGGCTCCTCTGCTGGAGTTTCCGCGACATCGGTTTCGATCTCACCGATCACATCGCCTTCAGAGACCTTATCGCCCTCTTTTACGCTGATGCTGAGGATTTTGCCGGCCACCGGGGCCGGCACATCCATGGAGGCCTTGTCGCCCTCCACCACAATCAGAGAATCCTCTTGCGCGACGGTATCACCGACGGCAACCGTAATTTCAATCACATCCACCTGATCGGCACCGCCGAGATCAGGCACTTTAATGACTTGTTTTGCCATAGGAGTTCTGCCTTCTCTTAGCTGATGCGCGGGTTAACTTTTTCGGCGTCGATATTGAGCTTCACGATCGCTTCGGACACTTCTTTCGCATCAATCACACCCTGCTTCGCCAGCCCATTCAGAGCGGCAATCACCACATAGTTGCGATCCACCTCGAAGAAGCGACGCAACTGCTCGCGGCTGTCACTGCGGCCGAAACCATCAGTACCCAGGGTGGTCAAGTCCCCATCGATAAATTCACGCAGGGGCTCCACATAGGAACGGATGTAGTCAGTGGAAGCGATCACCGGTGAGGTATTGCCCTCAAACTGCTCGGTGATCCAGGCTTTGCGCAACTCGGCTTCTGGGTGCAGCATATTCCAACGCGCCACATCCTGGCCTTCGCGAGCCGCTTCCACAGCGGAGGTGAGGCTCCAAACATCGGAGGTCACGCCAAATTGGTCGGCGAGGATATCCGCTGCTGCCAGCACTTCGCGCAAAATAGTACCGCCACCAATCAACTGCACATGCTTCTTGGCAGTCTTGCCCTTGGCGCCTTTCTTGACGTTGGACTGGAGTTTGTAGATACCGCGAATAATGCCCTCTTCCACGCCCTGGGGCATTTCCGGTTGCAGGTAATTTTCATTCTCGATGGTGATGTAATAGAAGACATTCTTCTGCTCCTCGTACATCTCCTTGAGGCCCCGCTGCATAACCACAGCCAACTCGTAACCGTAAGCCGGATCGTAGCTGCGACAGTTGGGGATAGTGGAGGACAGTACATGGCTGTGACCATCCTGGTGTTGCAGGCCCTCACCATTCAAAGTGGTACGACCGGCGGTGGCGCCAATCAGGAAGCCGCGCGCCTGCATATCGCCAGCGGCCCAGGCCAGATCGCCCACACGCTGGAAGCCGAACATGGAGTAGTAGATATAGAAAGGCACCATCGGCACGCCGTGGTTGCTATAGGCCGTAGCCAACGCCATCCAGGCAGACATGGCACCGGCTTCGTTGATACCCTCTTCCAGCACCTGGCCTTTCTTATCTTCCTTGTAATACATGATCTGGCCGTGATCCACCGGGGTATAACGCTGCCCTTCAGAAGAGTAGATACCCAGCTGGCGGAACAGGCCTTCCATACCGAAGGTACGGGCTTCATCGGGCACAATCGGCGCGATATTCTTGCCGATATTCTTGTCTTTCACCAGTGCGGCGATAGCGCGCACAAATGCCATAGTGGTGGAAATTTCGCGCTCGCCGGAGCCTTTGGTCAGCGCGCTGAAGGCATCGAGACCGGGCACTTCCAGTTTCGGGCACTCAATCGGGCGACGGGGAACCGGGCCGCCCAGGGTCTTGCGGCGCTCCGCCATATATTTCATTTCCGGGCTATCCGGAGACGGACGGTAGTAAGGGACTTCTTCCAGCTCTTTATCGGTGAGCGGGATGGCAAAACGGTCGCGGAAGCGCTTAAGGGAATCCAGATCCAGCTTCTTCACGGAGTGGGTATCCATCGCCGCTTCACCGGCGGAGCCCAGGCCGTAGCCTTTAACTGTTTGCGCCAGGATCACAGTGGGCTGGCCTTTATGGGCCATGGCTGCCGCGTAAGCTGCGTAGACTTTATAGGGGTCGTGGCCGCCGCGATTGAGCTTCATAATCTCATCGTCGGACATATCCTTGACCAGCTCCAGCAGCTCCGGGTACTTGCCGAAGAAGTGTTCGCGGGTATAGGCGCCGCCGTTGGCCTTGAAGTTCTGCATCTCGCCATCGACCACTTCGTCCATGACTTTCTGCAGAAGCCCCTTGTCGTCTTTCTCCAGCAGCGGATCCCACAAGCGGCCCCAGAGTACTTTAACGACATTCCAGCCGGCACCGCGGAATACACCTTCCAGCTCCTGCACGATTTTACCGTTACCGCGCACCGGGCCATCCAGGCGCTGCAGGTTACAGTTAACCACGAACACCAGGTTTTCCAGTTGCTCACGGCCGGCCAGGGAAATGGCACCCAGAGTTTCCGGCTCATCACATTCGCCGTCGCCGAGGAAAGCCCACACCTTGCGGTCACCGCGCGGCGATAAACCACGGGCGGACATATAGCGCATAATATGCGCTTGATAAATTGCCTGAATCGGTCCCAGCCCCATGGAAACTGTGGGGAACTGCCAGTAATCCGGCATCAACCAGGGGTGTGGATAAGAGGAGAGACCGTTGCCGTTCACTTCGCGGCGGAAGTTATCCAGCTGCTCCTCATCGAAGCGTCCTTCCAAGTAAGAACGGGCATAAATACCCGGCGCACTGTGGCCCTGGAAGAAAATCAGGTCGCCGCGCTCTTCACCTTCATTGCCGCGGAAAAAGTAGTTAAAGCCCACATCGTAGAGTGTGGCGGCAGAGGAGAAACTGGAGATATGGCCGCCGAGGTGGTCGTTATTCTGGTTGGCACGCACCACCATCGCCAGGGCATTCCAGCGAATCAGGGAGCGAATACGGCGCTCCATAAATAGGTCGCCGGGCATGCGCTTTTCCGCATTGGGCGGAATGGTATTGCGGTAAGGGGTAGTGATAGCCGCGGGTAGCTGCACACCGACATCGGTAGCGCGATCAGACAGCTGCTTTAGAAGGAAGGCGGCGCGCTCTTTGCCGCTGTAGCGGATAACCGCCTGCAGCGCATCCAGCCATTCCTGCGTTTCGAGGTTATCGGTATCTTCGTGCATCAAATGCTCCTCGGCGAATTAGGCGACGTCGAGTCGGTCTATTTCTCAAAAATCGGTACGCGGGCAAACTACAGCGCAGGCGAAAAAATGCTTCCTTTTTTTCAGGCTTCCGCCAATTCACCGCCGTTGGTGGCGGAAATGCAATGTGTGAATCTTCACCCGATCGCGGCGGAGAGGAAAAGCGGCGCCAGTCTGTGCCGCGAGTGCTTAGTTTGACTGTAATTATCTGTTCCGGGCCCCACTCTAACGTGGCGGACAAAGCCCCATTCCCGGTTATTAGCGGAAGCGATTGTAGTATTACTACAAAAATTTTTCCAGATAGGACGGCTAGTAACAAACAAAACAAAACGGCAAAACAATTATTTGCCATTTTGCTGTTTTACCGGAATATTTTATGGAAAGTTTGAGAAAACAAATTACAAAATCGAGTCTCAAATAAAGGTGCCAGTCACAGCTGCACCAGCTCCCCGCCAGATTGGTATTCAGCGTAGACCAAGTAGCGCAGTGGACCACCCGCCGCCATAGCATCGAAGGGATAGCAGGTCACCAGTAGCAGGCCGCGCTCGGCAAAAACCGGCAGACGTTCGCGCTCACTATTTACGATGCGCAGCTCCGTCACCCGATACGTGTGCCAGCGCCCGTCTTCACCCTGCAGGTAAATGCCATTGCCGCGCCGCAGGGTTTGCAGCCCGGCAAAGTGCGTATCCCGATGCGCAGCGATTACCGTGGTGCGAAAGTCACCGGGCTTGCCGGAACCATCAAGCAAGCCGGGACCAAAGGCGAGGGATTCTCCACTGCCTCCCGCCAGCACTATAAAAGGACGCTGACCCTGCAGCTTGAGCTTGGCCACCGGCCGGGTATCCGCCCAGGGCCAGGGCTTTTGCGGAACCCCACCCTGCAACTGCTCCTCCCAGGCACTGGCAATCAGCAACTGGGCCAGCTGCGCCTTGGCCAGCAGCCAGGAGGCGGAGCCCAACTGCCACAACCCCACCAGCAGGCACACTGAAAAAAGCAGCAGGCGCATCACTACGGCGTACTCCCCAGCTGCGCCTCCAGACCACTGTTACAGCGGCGCAAATCCGGCACCACCTTGCGCAGCAGGCGGCGGATTGCCCCCATCAAATTGGCGCGCATTGAGCGGCCGCGGCGCAACAGTGCTGCCAGGCTGAGCAGACTCAAGGCAGCAAACAGCTGCGCGTAAACGCCTGTGGCCGTACTGGGGTAAGCCTGGCGCTGCAACACCTGCCCTCTGGGCACCATGTTGGTGAGCGCACTTTGGGAGAGCTTTTCTTCGGGCTTGCGCACCAGCTCTTCTTCAACCGCGACAAAGCTGGTGTAGGGGCTGGCGAGTTGATGATCCAGGGCAAGCTGTAAAATCTGTGCACGCAGAGCCTGGCCCGCATCGCTCTCCTCACCCAGCTGGGTCTGGCGGTCGCGCAGGGATTCCATTTTGTTGCGCGCCCACAAACTGCCGATGCCCTTGCTACTGGGGGCCTGCTCCAGTGTCAGCGCCAGGTTGCGCGCAAACTGCTTACCGGCCATACGCCCACGCAACTGAATGTCCCCATGCAACGACTCCCCTTCCACCCTGGCCACCAGCTGCAACGGCTCGCCGCGATAGAGATCGGGGATTCGTTTTGGATAGGCATCCGCCACCACGCCCTCGGGCCAGCTCAGCTGCAGGTCGGTGGCCATAGGGTTTTCCAGCTTGCCGAAAAGGGTCTGCATGCGTCCGCGCACCTCGGAAAGGTCTCCGATAGTGACCGAGATACCGCGGCCAAACTGGGCAGCTTTACGCATAAAATGGCTGTTGGGCGCCGAGCCAATACCCACCGTAAATAAACGCGCATCGCCCAGGTGTTGGTGGATTAACTCGAACAGCGCCTGTTCATTGCCCACCGCACCATCGGTAATAAATACCACCTGGTGTACCAGGTTGTTGTTATCGGGCAACTGCTGGCCCAGCGCTAAACGTAGCGCAGCAGCCATCTCGGTGCCGCCATCGGCATTTAAGCGTTCCACCTCCCGGCGTGCACGCTGAATATTCTCCGCATTCGCCGCCAGCGGGCGTGGGAAAAAAGCACGGGGGCTGTTATTAAATTCGATTACATTAAAACGGTCATTACCATCTAGACGTGAGAGCGCCAGGGTAAGACTCTCCTTGGCCTGGCGGATAGAGTTACCGCTCATAGAACCGGAGGTATCGATCACGTAAACCACTTCCCGCGGCAAGCGCTGGGCGCGAGTGCCCTCATCCGGTGGCAGCAGCATTAGCTGCAAATAGGTACCGGATTTTTTATCTGCACTTTCCCTGCCATCCGCCTGCACCCCAGCGACACGCTCACTAAAGAGCGCCGCACGCGGCATGGCCGAGGGCTCCGGCTGCCAATTTAAAAGAAAGTCCCGATCCATTTTTGCCCTGCCCTTGCGCAGACGAATCGAGTAGCGCTCTCCGGCTTTTTCATCGATGGCAATATCGTGATAAGGACTGCCGATTTTCACCAGCGGCAAGCCGCCTTCCAGCTCTACTTCAATGACAATATTGTGATTACCCGCCGCTTCCAACTCTGCCGCCGGCTGCATCAACGGGGTTATCGTTGCGGCATCCGGTACCTGATCAGTGGGCAGCGCCCAGCCACTGCTCTGAGTGGCCAGCTCCAGCTCGGTACCACCGAAAGCTTGTGAGGGAATGGGCTCACCGGGGATATAACGGGGAGTCAGGGTGGTTGGCAGCCGCAAAGAAAAAACGCCACTGTCATAGGCCACCGGCTGCAGGTAGCGAATATTCACCTGCACCGTTTCTCCCGGTGCAATATTGGCCACTTTGTTGGTAAACAGGTTGGGGCGCTGTTGCTCCAGGAGGGCCGCGCGCTTACCCGCCGCGCGCGCGGCCTTATAAATCTTTGCCGCCTGTTTGCGTTCGCGTACCTTGCCGACAATACGGCGCTCGCCCAATTGAATCTCGAGGCCAGCCACCGCTGCCTGCTCGGGCAATGGCAGTGCGTAAACCGCCTCCTGCCAGCTATCGCTGGTATTTTGAAAAGCCTGCTGTAATTGCACTTCCGCAACCAGACCACGCACCACCATTTTGACACTACTGTGCAGGTGCACGGCGGGCACATAGCGGCCCGGCTCTGCGCCGCTAAACAGTAAATCCCCCGCCTGCACATCATCCAGGGTAACCGGTTCAGCGGTAGCCGTATCATTTTCAGAGACAAGCGCCTGGGCACTGACCTCGGCCCCGATTGCCGCAATGACCACCGCCAATACCACCACTATAAATAACAACCAGCGACCGGTACCACCGCTCTTCTGGCGGCGGCGGTAATATTCCTCTGTCGGCAACATCAGATCGTCTTTATGGAACCGCTGCCCAAACAACATCACCCTGTTCACTCACTTCCCTCCACTTTTAAATTGGATGTTGATGTCATTAAACAGAGGGAAGTGGGCGAAAGGCAGCAGGGAAGCGGGCGGGAAAAGGGAGGAATTATGGCGAATTGTGGCATATGGGAATTGCCTCCCCCTCAGATATCCCCACTCTCCCTCTCTAAATAACTTTTATAGCTAATGGAACTTCTAGGCCAAATTCCCCCAAGACCTAAAGCATGATCATATCCAGTCAAGACACATATCAAATACAACCTTCTACAACCAAAAAATTCCGATAAGAACAAAATAAAAAGCCAACTCATTAATTCTTATGCATAAATTCACGGGTCAAACTCAACCAAACCATTTCAGTTAAAAATCCACATGCATTTTTCTATAGACCTTGCAAACATTAAGTTCCGTCTCATGCATCCCAGAGGTATCATACGAACCGCGCCTCATTAGGTAGCTCTTACAACGCTCCACCAAACCACGTTCGACTACATTTTCATACTGCTTAAAAAAATCTCCACGACAACTCACCCCCATATCGTACCAATACAAATTACACGATTGCTCTAACTGCCTAAAGCTATCCTGTTTCAGCTTCTTATCAAGATATTTATTACTTCCATTTCCTAAAATTAGAATTAAACCCCTTGGCTTCAATACCCTATAGACTTCCTTGCTTAACACAGAATAACCATAGGGACTTACAGAAAGAACAACATCCACCGTACAATCACCCAAAGGGATTTTGTTCATAACATCAGCATTCTGAACATAACTCCACTCTAGATTATTACAACCACCAAACTGATAAGCATATGGAGCAACAGGAAATTCATTTTTATCAAAATTAAGGATTCTCCAACCTTTAAGCTCGGGAAAAAACTCAAGCTCTCCCTCTCTTAGCGGCTGCTTATAGCCAGAACCCAGATTTACGATAAGAGGCCCATTAAAATTCACAGCAAATCCCTTTCTCAAATAAGCAAAATACGGAAAAACACCCCTTACCCGTAAGGGTAGAGAGTGCACAAATAAAGTTTTAAACTCAGCAGTCGCGAAGAGCACTCTAACATATCGACAAAAAGGGAAAATCACACTTTATTACAAAACATTCTCCATATCGTTTCAGAAACAGTTATACAGCGACAACCATCTCTCACCCATCTGAATAGCAACAACAAAATTATTGGTAAAATTAAAAAATCGGCGGAGAGAGAGAGGGGGGGGGGGATTTAAATAACAAACCTAAAAGATCAACGGCAAAATCTCCACTGATCAGTCAATACAGATTTAATATTAATGAATTTTCTTAAGAGAACATCTGCACCAAGACCATCGAACCAATAAGGAATAAAATTTCCTGACATAAAAAAACCGGCGCAAGCGCCGGTTTTTTTATCAATCAATCTGATATCAGTCGACCAGACCATAATCCTTACGCAATACTTCAAGTAATTCCGCTTTGGGGTTATCGGATATCTCCAATTTCGTACCAATAATCTTCTCAGCAATACCAACATAAGTATTAGAGAGATCCATCAGCATGGATTCCGGCAGCTCGTTGTCGCGAGCCAGTGCCAGGCGCTCATCCATGCGGTCTTTGTTTAGCAGGATATCGGCATCGGGGAAGTGATTGAGCAGGGCCTGGCGGAAACCCTCTTTGGATTTTTCCACAACCTTGCCCGCGCGATACTGTTCGCCGTTCCAGATACGGGAGGAGTCAGGGGTACCCACTTCGTCCATGTAGATCAGCTTTTCTTTACCATTGGCATCGGTGACATAGCCGAACTATTAGGATGCCTAAAAGACATTTCATAATTTTTTAAAGTAATCAATATCCAGGAAATATAGAAAAAAGCTCTGCAAGAAGATAAATAGCGGCCTCACCTGACTACCAAGCGATGATAGCTCCCGCGCCATACAAAAGCTCTCTCAGCTTTCCAGCGTCACACATATCTTCTAAGCTTTCTGCCATCTTGTTGCGAAGTTTCTTCTATTCTTACGGCGAGAGCAAATCAGATCAATTTCACGGTGGACAAAGGTATAGCGTGACGGGTCAGAATCCGTATATTTTTCATACACTAGACGTCAAATTTTTGTATTTTCAAAGGTAATATTAAGTGGTGGCTGCTATAAATTTACTTCTGCTAGTAAGGCCAAAGTAACGGTGCTTCCCAATGGAATACCCCCGCCATCGACCACCACCACCCACTTTGTACCCTTGCCCTGCTTAGTTTTTCTGACTTCTGCTCCCCTTTTTTACTGGAGAAAAGCTGCCATCCGAGAAAAATTCTTCCCAGTTAAGAAGGGATCTTTGATCGAGCTATCCGAGATAGTTTTCGCCAAACCTCCAACCAAGTGCCTTGTTCTTCTCAAAAATGGAGCCCTCTCCACCAAATACTCAGCGATGTGTAGGATAGAGGCAGCCCCTTCCATCGTACCCCTGAACACAAAATCCATAAGACACCTTCAAAACATGCACGGTTATCAATGGGTTTAGGGCCACTTTTTCCACATTTTAGCTTGGGAAGGCAAGGCTCAATCAATTCCCATTGGGTGTCGGTTGATTCTGACTTAATTCTGCTCACACTTGCTGGTCTTATCATTCCATGAAGCCACAAGAATAACCGATTTCAAGTTATGAAACAGCTTCTAGTAGATTAGTAGATGTTCTTTAACGCCAAGAGAACACTTATTCAACATACCACCATCTCAAGCATGAAAAACTAACATCAAGGGCTGGTTGCCAGCACCAAATTCTATATCAGCAGCAGTTAGGGTTTACATTTCCACTGAAGGCAAATGATACATAAAGCAAATGAATTAAAAAATAAAGCTATAATCTACTTCGCCACCCAAAATATTCAATATAATTTGAATACGAAATCACTATAATTCATTTGATATAAGCTGTAATCATCTATTATCCATTAATTATTCACCCCCCCTGTTTTCACTTATATAATCTAGCAACCTAAAGCAACAAGCCAGTGTCAGATAATTAATAACGGAGTATTAATATGACCAGATTAAAAGCACAGAAAATATGGGATAATCACCCCTACCCAGACTACCCATGCAGCACAGAACACTTTGGAAATCAGTGCGCAATAAGGATGGGGGTAGCCCTAGAAAAGTCAGGAGTTGATACCAGCTCATTCGATAAGATGTACCCAAATCGAAGATGCTATAAGGGATTAAACCACAACCCCAAACACATCCTCTCCGCCGAAGAGATGGCTTACTGGATGAAAGCCAATACGAAGTTATTTGGGAGCCAAAAAACTTATACGAAAGCCACCTCAGCCAATTTTATTGGAAAAAAGGGGATTGTTTTTATTATGAATGGCTGGGGGTCTACCGATCATATTGATATCTGGATCGATAATGAGATGAAGGGTGGATCTCCTTATTATTTCGGCCTAGGCGAAAGGGTTTGGTTCTGGGAACTCGATTAATGCGAAATTTAACTTTCATCCTTATTACGCTTCTGACCGCAGCTTGCAATGCAAGCGATAAAAAAGTTACAGATCGAGCAGAAATTGAAGGTCATTCTTTAATCTTAGAAACTGACAAAGGTATATGTATATTACACATTAAAGATAAAGAACTTTTCAGCTCCAAGGCTCTTGATATTGCACCACCTTGCTTTTTTTTACGCCAAGGAACTCAAGAACCTCAATCCTTTTCCTACCCTGATAACGACATTTTATCTGTAATAATGGTAGTCGGCTCACCAGCCCCCCAAGAAAAGAGAGAAAGATGGGGAATTAGGGAGGAAACTATATGTGGGGAAAGTCGACAAGGTATTCTATTTAAGGAATCAGGAGAGGTAGTAGCTGGGAAAACGCTTAAGGGTGGACTGGTGTGCAAAGACAAGGGAGCAGATGAAAAAGATTTTTGGTACCTAGCTCATTAGAGACAAGAAGATCTTTAAATTAGAATTCAGGTTTTCCCCGGCCTCATCATTTTTAGTGAGTACTCTGCTTAGCCTGTAATACTGACATTTTTCTAATTGCACTCTATCCTCAGCCAGTATTGGGCACAAAAAAACCGGCGTAAACGCCGGTTTTTTCTCAATCAATCTGATATCAGTCGACCAGACCATAATCCTTACGCAATACTTCAAGTAATTCCGCTTTGGGGTTATCGGATATCTCCAATTTCGTACCAATAATCTTCTCAGCAATACCAACATAAGTATTAGAGAGATCCATCAGCATGGATTCCGGCAGCTCGTTGTCGCGAGCCAGTGCCAGGCGCTCATCCATGCGGTCTTTGTTTAGCAGGATATCGGCATCGGGGAAGTGATTGAGCAGGGCCTGGCGGAAACCCTCTTTGGATTTTTCCACAACCTTGCCCGCGCGATACTGCTCGCCGTCCCAGATACGGGAGGAGTCCGGGGTACCCACTTCGTCCATATAGATCAGCTTTTCTGCACCATTGGCATCGGTGACATAGCCGAATTCAAACTTGGTATCGACAAAGACCTGGTCGAGCTTTTCCAGCTCGGTAGAAATCAAATCGAAACCTTCTTTCAGCAACTGCTCGTACAGGTCGATATCGCCCGCGCTGCGAAAGCCGAAGGCCGCGAAATTGTCTTCGATATTCTTGCGGGTGACATTGACGTCATCTGCTTCCGGCACGCCGGGGATGCCCTTGAGAATACCTTTGCTGGAGGGGGTAATCAGCAGCTCTGGCAGCTTCTGGTCTTTCTGCAAGCCGTCGGGAATTTCAATACCGCAGAACTCGCGCTCGCCCTTTAGGTAAGAGCGCCACATGGAGCCGGTGATGTACTGGCGGGCTATGGCTTCGATCATCACCGGGCGCGCCTTCTGTACGATCCACACCAGCGGATGCGGGATATCCAGAATATGGCTGTCGGCCAGACCCCGCTCTTTAAACCGCTTGAACCAGTGGTTGGAAATCGCGTTCAATGCCGCGCCCTTGCCGGGCACACCGCGCATGCCGCCCTCGCCGGTCCAGATGCAGTCGAATGCGGAGATGCGGTCGGAAATCACCATTACCGCGAGAGGGGTGTCCGGGGAAACCGGGTAGCCTTTTTCCTCAATCAGGCGGCGGCTATCTTCTTCGCTCAGCCAGTAAACAGAACGGACCTTGCCGCTGTGGACAGGCTTATCGGTACGGATCGGCAGGTCATTATTGACCGCTAGAACTTTGTCAGCCAGGCTCATGGGCTCTCACCTATTCGAAGGAGCAAATAAAAGAAAGCGCGGCATTCTAGCAATGGCCCGCGTCGATACAAAGAAAAGAAGTTGGCGGGAGCCCCCGAACAATTTCGTGATGCCTCTGGCTTTCAGGCCGGTTACAGGCAGGACTCGGCTGCGCAGGAGTGCCTAGACGTTTCAATAAGTCGCAACGCAGAGTGTGACCCGCTCTTAAAGCTCTATAGGGCGGGCCAGGTTGCGGAATAACAATGGCTCAGAGGCTCCCTGCGGGCTCGCCGGCATTACTCCGATATACGCTTGGCCTCCCACTCGGCCTGGTGCTCGCTGGTGGGCCAGGCACTCATAATGGCCTTAAGCAGGGTCGCCAGCGGAATAGCGAAGAAGACGCCCCAAAAGCCCCAGATACCACCGAAAAACAGTACCGCCAGGATAATTGCCACCGGGTGCAGATTGACAGCCTCAGAGAACAACAGTGGCACCAATACATTGCCATCGAGCAGCTGGATAATGCCGTAGGTCATAATCAGGTAGAAAAACTCATTGCTCCAACCCCACTGGAACAGGCCAATGGCCGCCACCGGGATGGTCACCACCGCCGCGCCGATATAAGGAATCAATACACTCAGGCCCACCGCCACCGCCAGCAGCAGGGCGTAATTGACCCCCAGCAACAGGAAGGCGGCGTAGCTCACCGCTGCCACTATGCCGATCTCCACCACTTTGCCGCGCACATAGTTGGCCACCTGGTCGTTCATCTCGTGCCAGATCTGGTGCAGCATGGGGCGCTGCTTTGGCAGGAAAGAGGTACACCAGCGGATCAGCTGGTCGGAGTCCTTCAAGAAGAAAAATACCAGGATCGGCACCACCACCACATAAATCAGCAGGCCGGCAAAAATGGGCAGGTTGGTGAGAGAAAAGGCCAGCAGGGTCTGCCCCATGCCACCCAGCTCTTTGCCGAGAGTATTAAAAACCTCGTCGATCTGCGCCGCAGAAATCAGGCGCGGGTAGCGCTCCGGCAGTAGCAACAACAGCTCCTGGCCGCGCTGCACCATATTCGGCAACTCCGCACCGAGGCGCACCAGCTGGCGCCAAATAATCGGTAGCACCACAAATAGCAGGCCCACGATAGTGCCCACTAACACCAAGCAGGAAAGTGTTACCGCGAGCCAATGGGGCACCCGCCAGGACTTCAACTTTTGCACCATGCCCTGCATCAGGAAGGCGATTACCAGGGCCGTAAGCACAGGCGCCAGCACACCTCCGAGCGTGGCCAGTACCACCAGCGCTACGGTGAGCAGCAGCACGAGCAACACCACTTCTTCCTGACTGAAGTAGCGGTTCACCCAGCCTTTAACAATCGACAACATAGACTCTCGGGATTGATTCTTCATTTGCCAGCGTACAGCCAATATAGAAAGGTATTATCACGCCTCTCGGCGCGCAGCAGGGGCCTGCCACTCAGTGCGGCAAAGCTGTGAAAATCGCGCCAGGAACCCTCATCGGTGGCCATCACACACAGTAAGGTCCCCGCTTCGTATTGGCGCAGGGCCCTGCGCATAGCCAGCAGAGGCTGGGGGCAGGGCAACTGGCGGGCGTCCACCGTTACCGCCGCATGCCAGTCCGGCACAGGGTTTTTATCAACGGTATTGGAAGGGGGCACGGCCATTGGCTATCTGGTCACAAGCTTTACAGAGCCGCGGATTATAACGCGTAATCTGCGCCAGTTACCGACAATGCTTAACCCTTTTTAACCTTCCCGCTGGCGCCGGCCAGAACCTTTACCGCCCCACCCTGTCTAACCCTCGACAGTTCAACGGGGTTGCGTATAGAGTTGGACTATAGATCCTTCATGGACAGACCGAGCAGTAATCAAAATGACTGATCCCCAAAAAAGCCTGCCTCGTCGATCAAACAAAGCGCCTCTCTCACTGCGATTGCGCAATACCTTAAAGGCACTCGGCTTAGGCCTGTTGCTCGGCAGCACTCCCATTGCAGCCACCGCTGACTCCGAGGGAATCCGCCTGCCGGAACTTGGAGACAGCACCAGCGGCCTGGTATCCCCCCAGCGCGAGAAAGAACTGGGCCAAATGTGGCTACGTATATTTCGTAGCCAGGTTAAGACCTCCTCCGATGCACTGCTGCAGCAGTACGTCGAAAAAACCGTTAAGGGCCTGGCCGAATACAGCCCCCTGGAGGACAAGAATATTGATGTGGTCGTGGTAAATAATGAAACCATGAACGCATTTGCGGTACCCGGTGGCATTATGGGTATTCACACCGGTCTCTTCCTATTTGCGAAAAACGAAGATCAGTTTGCTTCGGTGGTCGCCCACGAACTGGGCCACCTCAGCCAGCGCCACTACGCCCGCTCCCTGGAAGCCCAGCGCAACAACACCCTGCCCACCCTGGCCGGCATGCTCGGCGCTCTGGTACTCGCCGCCACCGCCGGTGGCGAAGCGGGCCTCGCCGCCATAACCGCAACTCAGGCTGCAGCGCTCGACAGCCAGCTGCGCTTTAGCCGCAAGAATGAACAGGAGGCCGATCGGGTCGGCATCGAAACCTTGGCAAGATCCGGCCGCGATCCAGATGCCGCCGGCGAGATGTTCGAGCAGATGCTCAAAGCCACCCGCTATTACCGCCGTCCACCAGAGTTCCTGCTGACCCACCCGGTGACAGAGAAGCGTATCGCCGACGCCAAGCTGCGCTCCCAGCGCATGGAGGATGTCGAACCCAGCGATAGCCGCGACTACCATATGATGCGCGCGCGAATTCGCCTGGCCACTGAAGCCACCCCTCAGCAGGCCGTTAAACGCTTCCAAGCCGAACTTAATGGTATCCATGACAACGAAGATGCCGCCCGCTACGGCCTGGCATTGGCACAAATCGCCGCAGGAAGGCCGGATTCCGCCCTGGACACCCTGCAGCCGCTCCTCGATAAGGAGCCCTCCAAAGCCGCTTTTGTCTTGGCGCGCGCCGATATTGACCTGGTACGCCAAGACTATTCAGGCGCCACCCAGCGCTTGCAGCAGGCATTGGACCGCAACCCCGGCGACCACGCCCTGGTGATGGGGCTCGCCAACGCTCATTTTAAAGCGGGCAATTATCTGGCGGCAGAGCGCATGCTGGCCAAATACAGCCGGGTGCGCAAGAAAGACCCCGCCGTATGGTACCTATTGGCCGAGACCCATGGCTTGGCCGGGGATATCGTCGGGGTGCACGAGGCACGAGCCGAATACTATATTTTGATCGGTGTTTTCGATAAGGCCCTGCAGCACCTGCGCCACGGCATTCGCATGACCAAAGACGACTATCAAACCAATGCCATCCTGAAACAGCGCCTTAAAGACGTCATCAAGATGCAGGAAAAAGCCAAGGAGCTTTGACCTCACTCATTAACAACACAAACAAAAAGAGCGGCCTCTAGCCGCTCTTTTTGTTTGGCACTGGAGCCCGCTAGGCGCCTTTAACCCTTGCGGAAATCCAGCATTCTCTGCAGCGGGATCATCGCCTTACGGCCCAGCTCCGCATCTACAAAGATCTCGTTATCACCGCGCTCCAGCACCCCACACAAATTCTCCAGGGAGTTCATCGCCATCCAAGGACAGTTTGCACAGCTGCGACAAGTCGCGCCAGCTCCGGCAGTGGGGGCAACCATCAACTCTTTATCCGGGCACTCCTGCTGCATCTTGTAGAAGATGCCCTGGTCGGTCGCCACGATAAAGCGCTTCTCTGGGCGGGTCTTGGCTGCATTGATTATCTGCGAAGTGGAACCCACCACATCCGCCAGTGCAACCACCGAGGCAGGGGATTCCGGGTGCACCAACACTACGGCATCCGGGTAGAGCGCCTTCAGGTCCTCCACACCTTTCGCCTTGAACTCCTCGTGCACAATACAGGAGCCATCCCAAAGCAGAACATCCGCACCGGTTTCACGCTGCACATAACCACCGAGATGCTTATCCGGGGCCCATAGAATTTTTTCACCGTTGGCATCCAAATGGTCCACTACATCCAGGGCGATACTGGAGGTAACCACCCAGTCCGCTCTCGCCTTCACCGCCGCAGAGGTATTGGCATAGACAACGACCGTGCGATCCGAATGCTGATCACAGAACTCGGAAAACTCATCCGGGGGGCAGCCTAAATCCAGGGAGCAGGTAGCCTCTAGGGTGGGCATTAACACACGCTTATTCGGCGTCAGGATCTTGGCGGTCTCGCCCATAAACTTCACACCGGCCACCACCAGGGTATCGGCGCTATGCTTGGCACCAAAGCGGGCCATCTCCAGAGAGTCGGATACACAGCCACCAGTCTCTTCGGCCAAAGCCTGGATTAATGGGTCTGTGTAATAGTGAGCCACTAACACGGCATTCTGCTCTTTAAGCAGACGCTTGATACGCTCGCGCCAGGCTTGCAACTCCTCCTCACTGTACTGAGACACAACCGGCTCCGCCAAGTGCGCCTGCACCAGGGAGAGGGAATCTACCGTTTCTGCAACAACGGACTTTTGGGTCATGGCTAACTACCACCAGCGAAAAACGCGCAGTATAACGCATTGCGACGCCATATCAGCGCACCTAAAGTATCAACAACTGGTAATTCGACAGCACCGCAAGATAAGTTACGCCCCAGGCCTGGGCTGCAGAGCCCAAGAGAACAGAGAAGCAGTTTTGCACGCCCACATCCAGGCAAAAAAGCCTTCCTGTTAATGGGGAGCCCCTAAAATGGAGCAGGTTGAAAACATTGTGATTGGTGCTGGAGCCATTGGTCTCGCCAGTGCCTATGCCCTGGCCATTAGAGGGCAGGATGTGCTGGTTCTGGAACAACACACCAATATTGGCACAGAGATTAGCGCCCGTAGCAGCGAGGTGATCCACGCCGGCATTTACTACCCAAGCAGCAGCTTAAAGGCTAAAGCCTGTGTCGCGGGCAAAGCCAAGCTGTATCGTTTTTGCCGCGAGCATGCGGTCCCACACAAAGCCATCGGCAAATTAATCCTGGCTACCAGCGAAGCCCAACTCCCCCAACTCAAAGCCTTGAAAGCCCAAGGAGATAAGAATGGCGCCGGCCATTTACAACTGCTGAGCGCAAGAGAAGCCAAGGCAATGGAACCCCAGCTGCAGTGTCACAGTGCAATTTATTCACCTACCACAGGCATCTTCGACAGCCATGCCCTGCTGTTGGCACTGCAGGGCGCCCTGGAAGCAAGAGGTGGCCAGGTGGTACTGGACACAGCGGTAAAAAAACTATCGCGGGAAAGTGACCACTACCAACTCACCATGAGAGATGGCTATCAACTCGGTACCAAGAATTTGATCGTAGCCGCAGGGCTACACAGCCACCAATTGCTCTGCAAAATCAACGACAAAAGTATTCGACAACTAGTCCCAAACCAATTCCTGGCAAAGGGGAATTATTTTTCTCTCGACCACAACCCCCCTTTTTCCCACCTGATCTACCCCCTGCCAGAACCCGGCGGACTGGGTACTCATCTCACACTGGATTTGGAGGGCTATGCCCGCTTTGGACCCGACGTTGAGTGGGTAGAAAAAATTGATTACACCGTGGATAAAAAAAGAGGGGAAAGGTTTTATAAAAGTGTTCGCCTTTATTGGCCCGAGCTCCCCGCAGAAAGCCTAAAGCCAGATTACGCTGGCATTCGCCCAAAGCTCTCGGCAAAAGGCGGCCCAACCCAGGACTTCAAAGTATTCCACTGGGGCGAAAGTCAAGAACCACAACTAGTAGCCTTTTTCGGCATTGAGTCACCCGGCCTTACCAGTTGCTTATATTTAGGGGAGATGGCAGCAGACTGTATTTGCCGCTAAAAACTGCTCTCTGTAGAGACCAACAAATGTCTTAAAGGCTCAGCCAAGTAGAGAATTTTCAGGCGCGAGCAAACCAATATTCACAGAGAAGTAAAAAATAAAAAGGAATGCAGTAAAGAAATGGTGGGTCGTGCTGGATTCGAACCAGCGACCAATTGGTTAAAAGCCAACTGCTCTACCAACTGAGCTAACGACCCTTAGGAAGTTGGGCGAACTTGGTATGTCCCAACTCAGGATGCCTTTACTTCTCTCGCAGATCTGTAAAAGCTGTGGGGTTACTGTGGATATCCCCGGCGGAAATGGTGGGTCGTGCTGGATTCGAACCAGCGACCAATTGGTTAAAAGCCAACTGCTCTACCAACTGAGCTAACGACCCTTTTCCGTGCCTCGATGTGAGGAGCTGCGTATCTTACGGATCTATTCTGAAAAGACAATACCTAACCCGAAAAAAAATCTAACAAATTTAAGGGGTTAGGCATTTCCCATAAAAATGACACCAACTGACAATCAACTGGCATACACCGTAGGGTCCGCCAAGCCTGCTTCCGTAAATCCCGCAGCACGCAGCCGACAACTATCGCAGCGACCACAGGCCGCACCATCTGGGCGCGCCTGGTAACAGGATACCGTCAAACTGTAATCAACCCCAAGACGGGTTCCCTCGAGTACAATATCCGCCTTACTCATCTGCATCAGCGGCGCTCTCACAGAGAGCTTGTTTCCCTCTACCCCAGCGCGGGTAGCGAGGTTGGCCATCTTTTCATAGGCCTCGATATACTCCGGCCGGCAATCCGGATAGCCAGAGTAATCCACCGCATTGACGCCGACAAAAATATCCTGAGCTCCAAGCACCTCGGCCCAGCCAAGGGCAATAGAGAGGAATACCGTATTGCGAGCCGGTACATAGGTAACCGGGATGCCACTGGTTTCCTCTTCGGGAACCTCAATACTGTCATCGGTTAGGGCCGAGCCGCCGATTGAACGCAGATCGAGCTTCACCACTTTGTGCTCAGCCGCCCCGAGATCAGCGGCTACGCGCTTTGCCGCTAACAATTCAGCTTCGTGCCGCTGACCGTAATCAAAACCCAGGGCATAACATTCATAACCCTCTGCACGCGCCATGGCGAGCACTGTGGCCGAGTCGAGGCCACCGGACAGCAAAATTACCGCTTTCTTTGCAGTCATCTCTTCCTCAATTTTTCAATCCACAATCACCGGGCCAATCAGACACCCGGGATATCTCCCCACAGCAATTTGTGCAGCTGCATCTGCATGCGCACCGGCAACCCATCGGCCAGCACCCACTCCGCCAGCTGCCGCGCCGGCAACTGCTCATAGCTGGGCGAGAAAAGTACCTCCCCTACACGCTCTGGCAAGTTGTACTGATCCAGGGTGAACCTGGCCCACTCATAATCGCCCCGGTCACAGATCACAAATTTGATCTGGTCATCGCGGGTGAGCACCTGCATATTTTCCATGCGGTTGCGGTGCTGCTCTCCGGAAGCTGGGGTTTTCAGATCCACAACCCGGGATACCCGCGGGTCCACCTGATCCACCGGCATAGCGCCACTGGTCTCCAGTGATACCGAGTAGCCAGCGTCGCAAAGAGCTTCAAGTAAGGGCAGGCAATTGGGTTGGGCCAGAGGTTCGCCGCCAGTTACACACACATGGTGTGCGGGATGGCTTTGCACCTGCTTCAATATTTGCTCCAGGGTCATGCGCTCGCCGCCATAAAAAGCGTATTCCGAGTCACAATAGGTACAGCGCAGTGGACAACCGGTCAGTCGAACAAAAACCGTAGGCAGGCCACTTTCCCGCGCTTCCCCCTGAAGGGAGTAGAAAATCTCACTAATTCTGAGTGATTCTTTAGACAGATTGGTCATACACACCCGACACAAAAACGCCCGAATGGCACATGCCATCCGGGCGCGGGATCATAGGCTTTTTCTGCTCAAAAAACCAGCGATGCAAGTTAGGCAACAGCAGCAGTTATTACTGCCGCACCGGGCTAGAAGTTCTCCTGCAGATATTTTTTAGCCAGGTTTGATGCACGGGCATCACTCGCCGCCACCTGCTCCAGCAGGTTGCGCGCTTTCTGCTGATCTCCCAGCTGGTGGTAAACCGTTCCCAGCTTGTAACGACCGTCCCAGACTTTATTAGAGTTCGGGTAGCCGTCCAGCAGGGCCACAAACCATCCGCGGGCCTCTTCCAAATTTCCCTGTACCAGCGCTATCTCACCCAGCCAATAATTGGCATTGGGGGCATACTGACCGTTGGGGAAGTCTTGTAGCAGACTCTTGAATTCGGCACTTGCGCCACCGTAGTCACCATTGCGAGCCAGACCAAAGCTGGCCTGATAGCGGTCGCGTTCACTCTTGCCGTCTTTCGGCCCCTGGGGCTTGGGTGGCATTGAGGAACCCCCTCCAACAGAGGCGCCACCACTGCCTTTAGTATCCACCGGCGGCTGAGCTGAGGGCTCTGTACCACTCAGGCGCGCTATACGCCGGTCCAGATCCATATAGTCCTCGGTGCGCTGTTGTTTGAGACGCTTAATCTCGTGGCGCAGCTCCTCAACCGTACCGCGCAATTCGCGCACTTCCTGCTGCAATACCTGCATCTGGTAGTAGGCTTCAGCCTGGGGGTTGGTCTTAGCTTTGGGACTGGGGGTTGTGGCGCGGGCGAGGTAGATGTCCTCGTTAGTAGCGTCACTTGAGACGGGCGACGGCTCCTGGCTGCTAGCAGTCAGGTCGACAATCGGGGCTTGGGAGAATACGGGCGATGCCGCAGCCATTATGGCAGCGGCGATCGCCAGTTTTCTAATCGTAAAAGCCATTGGCATCCATTTTGACGATTAGTTAATAACAACGCGACGGTTCATCGCACGGGCAGCTTCGTTAGAGCCCATTTGAGCCGGGCGCTCTTCACCGTAGCTGATTACTTCCAGGTTAGCTGCGTCTACGCCCTGCAGTACCAAAAAGTCGCGTACAGCATTGGCGCGGCGCTCACCCAGAGCCAAGTTGTACTCGCGGGTGCCCAGTTCGTCAGCGTGGCCTTCGAGGCGAACAGCAGTAGCATTACTGCGCATGCGGTCGGCGTGACGGATCAGCAGTTCACGGGTTTCCGGCTTCAGCAGGGACTGGTCGAAGTCAAAGTAAACCACATTTTCCAACGGAGCCATGGTTTCAGCTTCATCTACAACGTTAGTTTCAACTTGAGTATCAACCTCAGGCTGAGTGTACTCTTCACCGCTGGTGTTGTCGCTGCTGGTATTGCTACAACCGGCCATTACTGCCAGAACACAGGCCAACCCCAGGCCCGTTTTTACTGATTTCAACATAAGCTACTCCGCTTTTAGTGTTATCGAAAATCCTGAAAGATTTTTAAAATTGGTCTTATAAATACCCTACGCTTCAGAGCGCTGGGCCCCCGCCTCAATCAAAGTATGGCGACCATGCCGGTTCACGGACATCGCCTCTCTGTGAGGGTAAGTTGTACTTCACCCCGGCATCCAGCGATACCGCAGCCAGAATGCCCTTGTCTCCGCGCTTGGTTGCGTACATCAGCATGGCCCCATTGGGTGCAATGCTGGGGGACTCATCCAGGGTGGTCTCCGTGAGGACACGCATCCTGCCCGAGTTAATATCCATCGTGGCGATGGTAAAGGTTCCCCGGTTGCGATGTACCATGACCAACGTTTTCCCATCAGGAGAAACACGCGGCCGCGCATTGTAGTCGCCATCGAAGGTTAAGCGGTCGACTTGACCAGTGGCAAGAGTCAATTGGTAAATTTGTGGCTTCCCTCCCCTATCTGAGGTGAAAACCAGCGATTTACCATCCGGCATCCAGTTCGGCTCGGTATCGATGGAGAAGTGTCTGGTCATGCGAGTGAACTTACCACTCGCCAAATCCAGTACATAGATCTCCGGGTTGCCGTCCTTGGAGAGCACCATAGCCAACTTGGTTCCATCAGGAGACCAGGTTGGTGAGCTGTTGATGCCCTTGAAGTTGGTTAGTTGCTTGCGCACGCCGGTGCGCAAGTTTTCGCGGAAGATCGCCGGGCGACCGGTTTCGAAAGAAACATAGGCCAACTCCTGGCCGTTGGGCGACCACATGGGCGACATCACCGGCGCACTGAAACGACGGATCTGCTTGGCGCGGGCACCGTCGATATCCGAGCGCATCAGCACATAGCTGGGCTTGCCGCCGCGCTTCTCTTCCTGCACATACACCATCTCTGTGGAGAAGGCGCCGCGAATACCAGTGATGGCCTCAAAGATTTCATCGGCGGCGCGGTGGGCGATATCGCGCAACTGGGTTTGGCCGCCGCGTACCTGTTTGGTGAACATCTTGTGCTGGCCGAAAACATTAACCAGGTCAAAAGTCAGCAGGTAGCCCGAGGCCTGGGGCTCGATACGGCCGGTAACAATGTACTCGGTGCCGAGGATACGCCAATCGCGGAACACCACATCTTCCGGAGTTTTAGGGAAGGACAGCATGTCCTCCTTGGGTACCGGAGAAAAAAGGCCGCTGCGGCGCAGGTCGGCGGAAATAATTCCAGAGACATCCTCTTTGAGGACACCACCGCCTGACCAGCTGAATGGGGATACCGCGATCGGGGTGGGGTCATCGATACCACTGGTGATATCCACCACCAGCTGGGCGCGAGCCCCCAGGCTCACCGAGGCGATTGCAATAATGACGACTGTCTTCAGTAAACTCTTGATCATTGGCGCAGATCTTCGACTTTAAAGTTCAAAATTGTGGTGCGGACTTCCCGCTCGAATATCACCGGCTCCTCCTGGGCCAACTTGGCCACTTCAGGAAAGACTTCCACCCGGCGGATGGCGGTGAGTACCGATCGATCCAGGGCCGCATTACCACTGCCCTCGACGATATTAGTTGCCACCACCCGGCCGGTGGGGACAAAATTTATTTTTACCTTGGTCAACATGCCGTTACGGGCACTCGGTGGGCGACTCCACACGGCTTCAATTTGCTGCTGAATCGCTTGGGCTACAGACATCACCGCCTGCTGCCCATCATTGGCATCAAGCAGCTCCTGCTCATCTTCCAGCGCTTCATTGAAAGAGCTCTCTCGCTCTTTGGCCAGCTGCTCCTTGAGTTCTTTTTCCTTACGCTCTTTTTCTTTGCGCTCTTTCTCGCGCTGGGCCTTCTCCTGCTTAGCCTTGCGATCGGCTTCGACTTTGGCCTTGCGCTTTTTCTCCGCTTCCTGCTTTTTCTTTTGCTCCAGGGCCGCGCGGCGCTTGCGCTCCACTTCGGCCTTGCGTTTTTGCTCAGCCTCGCGCTGGGCGCGCTGCTGAATTTTGTCTACTTTTTTGGGCAGTTTCTTCTTTGGCGTCGCCGCCTCAATGGTTACCAGCTTGGCCTGCACAAACTTCGGCATCGGTTTGCGCTCGGGCATACTGCTGGCTTCCCAACCATAGGTAATGGCAGTGATTAGCGCCCCGTGTAACAGGAGGCTAATTATTATCGCCAATACATAAAAGCCTTTATTCACCGGCACCCTACCCCTGCGGTGGCTCTGTCACCAGGCCGACACTGGGTGCACCCGCCTGCTGCAGCTCGGTCATGGCATTGACGATCAAACCGTAGCGGGCCTCGCTATCGCCCCACACCAGCACCGGGGTTTTCGGCTTTTGCCGCAACACCTTGGCCACCGTCTCCTTGATCTCAGTGAGAGACTTGGCCTCCTGCTCATCGGTACCCAGATTTAGGTAATAGGTGCCATCGGCACGCACCGAAATAATCAAAGGCTCCTCATCGGTGTCCTCCATCGGCGCCGAGGGCGCATTTGGCAGGTCCACTTTGACCCCTTGCATCAACAATGGTGCCGTGACCATAAAGACAATCAACAGCACCAGCATCACATCGATGTAGGGCACAACATTGATCTCGGAGACCAGCTTTTTCTTGGTTCCCTTGCGAAACACACTCATAGGGTTCGCCTACTCACTACTCAGCCGGAGTGCACTTTGCGGTGCAGGATAGAGGAAAACTCCTCGGCGAAAGTTTCGTAGCTGGACAACAGCCACTCCGCCTTGGCCGAGTAACGGTTGTAGGCCATTACCGCGGGAATCGCCGCGAACAAACCCATGGCCGTTGCCACCAGTGCCTCACTGATACCCGGGGCTACAGTGGCAATGGTGGCTTGGTGCATCGTGGCGAGACCGCGGAAGGAGTTCATAATCCCCCAAACGGTGCCGAACAGGCCGATATAGGGGCTAACGGAGCCTACAGTCGCCAGAAACGGCAGGTTCATCTCTACCTTTTCCTGTTCCCGGGACATGGCCACGCGCATGGCGCGCTCGGTACCTTCCATAACCGCTTCCGGGCCACTACTGCCCTGCTGGCGCAGGCGGGTAAACTCAGTAAAGCCAGCGCGAAACAGGGATTCGACCCCATCGGTCTTTCCTTTTTCGGCGCGCTCGTTGCCCTCTCGAAACAGTTTGTTCAGATCTGCGCCGGACCAGAAACGACGTTCAAAATTATTGAGCGCGCGTTTGGCCTGGGATAAGTAGAGCCCGCGCTGGATAATCATGACCCAGGACACCACAGAAGCCAGTAACAGCAGCAACATGACGAGCTGTACCAACAGGCTGGCGTTCTGAATTAGCCCCCAAAGAGAAAGTTGTTCACCGGCGTTCATCTTCTTAAATAACTGCCTTTAATGCTGAATAAATAGGTTCCGGCAGGGCACAGGGCCTGCGGCTGTCGTCAGCGACACAGGCCACTTTGACCACGCCTTCGCAAATTAGCTCATCGCCGCGCCAAATTTTTTGCTCAAAAGTCACTGCGGCACGCCCCAGTTTGCCAATCGCCGCCGTGGCGCGCAACGCGTCATCGAGCCTGGCGGAACGACGGTACTGGACCTCGGCGGAATGTACCACCAACAGTACACCTTCCTGCGGCATCGCCGGCTTATCATACCCGAGGGAGCGCAACAGTTCTGTGCGCGCGCGCTCCATATACTTCAAATAATTCACGTAATACACGATGCCGGCCGCATCGGTATCTTCGATATAAACCCTTACAGGAATACCGAACGCTTCCTTCATTGAATTTCCCTCACTTCCACAATCACCCGCCCCAAAAGTAACTGGTGCTGAATCATCAACTGACCTTATCCGGCTTAGGCAGGCCAAAATGTTCATAGGCGAGCCCGGTAACTACTCGCCCACGGGGTGTCCGGGCAATATAGCCCTGCTGGATCAGGTAGGGCTCCAATACATCTTCCAGAGTATCCCGCTCTTCGCTCACAGCAGCGGCGAGACTATCCACCCCCACTGGACCACCATCAAATTTCTCGATCATCGCCAACAGCATACGTCGATCCAGAGAGTCAAAGCCTTTTGCATCCACATTGAGCATATTCAAAGCGGCATCGGCGATATCAGCATCCACCGCACCATCGCCCTTAACATCTGCGTAATCGCGCACACGGCGCAGCAGACGATTGGCAATCCTCGGGGTACCGCGGGCGCGACGCGCCACTTGTAAGGCTCCGCCTTCATCCATCTCAACCCCCATCAACCTAGCGGAGCGACGCACGATACTGGTGAGGTCTTGCACGTTGTAGAATTCCAGCCGCTGCACTATGCCGAATCGATCGCGCAGGGGCGAGGTGAGCAGGCCCGCTCTGGTAGTGGCGCCCACCAGAGTAAAGGGTGGCAGATCCAACTTGATTGAACGCGCCGCCGGCCCCTCGCCGATCATAATATCCAGCTGGTAATCCTCCATGGCCGGATACAAAACCTCTTCTACATGGGGGCTGAGCCTGTGAATCTCATCGATAAACAGTACGTCCCCAGGTTCCAAATTCGTCATTAGCGCGGCTAGATCACCGGCCTTCTCCAGCACTGGCCCCGAGGTAGTCTTGATCGCAACACCCATCTCTGCGGCAATAATATTGGCCAAAGTGGTTTTACCCAGACCTGGAGGACCGAACACTAAAGTGTGATCCAGGGCCTCTTTGCGCAGTTTGGCCGCCTGAATAAAGATCTCCATCTGCTCGCGCACCACTGGCTGACCCACATAGTCGGCCAGCGCTTTGGGGCGCACAGCGCGGTCGTACTGCTCTTCCTGCCCAGAGGGCCCCGCAGGTTCTGGGGCTACTAAACGATCGGCTTCAATCATCGCAATAACACTCCAAGCCTCCCGGTTTAGGCGGGTGCCATGCCCTTTAGGGCCAGGCGGATAAGGGTGGCACTGTCGGCTTCCGGCTGCTCCTTGCTCGCGCGGGCCACCATTTTGCTGGCCTCAGTGGGCTTGTAACCCAGGGCCACCAGGCCGCTCTCCGCCTCGCCGGTATGATCTACCTTGGGTGCTGTGGCTGCCGCCATCAATGGAATATCGTTGGAATCACCGAAATCCGGGGTCAACTTATCGCGCAGCTCTACAATCAGACGCTCGGCCGTCTTCTTGCCAACGCCTGGTACCTTTACCAGTGCCGCAACATTATCCTCAGCCACACAGCGTGCCAAAGCCGCACCATCGAGACCGGATAAAATCGCCAGGGCCATCTTGGGGCCCACACCACTGACCTTGATCAGGGTCCTGAACAGTTTGCGATCGGCGTCGCGGATAAAGCCGTAGAGTTGCTGGGCCGTTTCGGAAACCGCCAAGTGCGTGTGTACTTGAACCGGCTGTCCCAGGGCGGGCAATTCAAAAATTGTGGTCATAGGCGCGAGTACTTCGTAGCCCACCCCTTGCACATCAATCAGTAACAAAGGGGGCTGTACCGCGGCCAGAGTGCCACTCAGTCTTCCAATCATGTGTTGTTCCAGGTTTATCTATCGCTGCCCACAATGAGGGCCAAGTTCTGTAGAGTTTTCTAAACGCTGAGGCGACCGCGGCGAAAGCGGCTGCGCGCTCCGCCGGCGGTAAATAGCAGAGTCTGCTCCGTGTGCATATGGCAGAGAGCCACGGCGAGTGCATCGGCGGCATCCTCCTGGGGAGTCCCCGGTAGTGACAGCAAGGTTTTGACCATGTGCTGCACCTGCAGCTTATCGGCTGCACCACTGCCCACCACCGCTTGTTTGACCTTGCGCGCCTCATACTCAGCCACGGCGAGACCACTATTGGCCCCGGCCACTATGGCTGCACCGCGCGCCTGACCCAGTTTCAGGGCTGAGCCCGCACTCTTAGACATAAATACATTTTCAATTGCCATCTGCGCCGGTTGGTATTGCTGGGCAATCTGAGAAACCGCATCGAAAATCAGCTTTAGGCGCTCAGGTAGGGGGCCTTCAGGAATACGAATTACCCCACTGGCCACATAGCGGGCATTACCCCGTTCTACATCGATAATTCCATAGCCGGTTTTACGCGAGCCGGGGTCAATACCCAGGATTCGGGTCAAGAGGTGTTCCCCAAATATCTGTATGTTTATATAGTGGCGGGAGTGTCCCAAGGTGGGAGCGAGGCGTCAAGGGAGATCGCAGACAGCATAGAAAAAGTGGCTATCTGCTGAAGCGATATGAGGGTAAACCGGAGCAAACACCGTCCGCCCCGGTCTGAACTGGGACTCAGCCCAACTCTTCCATCACCTCTGCGGGAATATCCGCGTTGGTGTAAACATTTTGCACATCGTCGAGATCTTCCAGCATCTCGATCAGGGCTAACACCTTCTCTGCCCCCTCTTTATCCAACGGGATAGTGGTGGACGGAATCATGGCGATTTCAGCGCTGTCAGGCGTGAAGCCTGCGGCTACCAGCGCATCTTTCACCGTGAGGTAATCCTGGAATTCAGTGGTCACCTCAACGCTGCCATCATCGTTGGTTTCGATATCCTCAGCACCCGCTTCCAGGGCCGCTTCCATCAGCGCGTCTTCATCCACGCCAATGTCGTAAAACATTTGACCTTTGCGGGTGAACAGATAGCTTACGGAGCCATCGGTACCCAGGTTGCCGCCGCGCTTGGAGAAAGCGTGGCGAACCTCGGCCACTGTACGGTTGCGGTTGTCGGTCAGACACTCCACCAGTACTGCGACACCGCCGACACCGTAACCTTCATAAACCACAGCTTCATAGTTATCACCTTCCGCATTGCCGGCGCCGCGGGCAATGGCTTTATCGATGGTGTCGCGCTTCATGTTCGCGCCCAGAGCCTTGTCGATAGTCGCGCGCAATGTCGGGTTATCGTCGGGGTTGGGGCCCGCCTTGGCCGCTACGGTCAGCTCACGAATGATCTTGGTAAAGATCTTGCCGCGCTTGGCATCCTGAGCCGCTTTACGATGCTTGATATTGGCCCATTTACTATGTCCGGCCATGTTCCGTCTCTCTTCAATCTGTGCGAGGGATGGGCCAATAAGCGAAGCGAAATGCCCATCACCACGATTTGACAGGCCCGCTTCGCCCGGCCCGTCGGGGGAAAATCAGCTGATTTTTTCTTCTTTCTGGCGCAGGCGAATATTCAGCTCGCGCAACTGCTTGGCATCCACCGTGCCCGGAGCATCCGTCATGACACAGGCGGCACTCTGGGTTTTGGGGAAGGCAATCACATCGCGAATAGAATCGCTGCCTGTCATCAACATTACCAAGCGGTCCAAACCAAAGGCCAGGCCTCCATGGGGCGGCGCACCATACTTGAGAGCATCCAGCAGGAAGCCAAATTTCTCGCGCTGCTCTTCCGCATCGATACCGAGAATACGGAACACCGTCTGCTGCATGGCCTGGTCGTGGATACGCACAGAACCGCCACCCAGCTCGGTACCATTCAGCACCATATCGTAGGCGCGCGACAGCGCCCCCAGTGGGTTCTGCTCTAATTCTTCGGGGCTACAGGAAGGTGCAGTAAACGGATGGTGCAACGCGGTGAGGCTGCCGTCTTCATTTTCCTCGAACATCGGGAAGGCCACTACCCACAGGGGCGCCCACTCACTGGTGTACAGATTGAGGTCTTCACCCAACTTGCAGCGCAGCGCACCCAGCGCTTCGGAGACTACTTTGGCAGTATCCGCGCCGAAGAAAATAATATCGCCGCTCTCAGCCTCAAGCCGATCCAGAATGGCAGCACGAGTCTCAATGGGCAGGAATTTCACGATCGGCGACTGCAGGCCATTCTCCAGGTCGGAGCGGTCGTTCACCTTCACATAGGCCAGACCCTTGGCACCGTAGATGCCCACAAACTTGCCGTAGTCATCGATCTGCTTGCGGGTCAGCTTGTCGCAGCCACCGCTCACCTTGATAGCCGCTACGCGACCTTTGGGATCATTGGCCGGTCCAGAGAACACCTTGAAGTCCACTTCGGTCATCAGGTCTTTGATCTCTACCATTTCCAGTGGAATGCGCAGATCCGGCTTGTCAGAGCCGTAGCGCAACATCGCCTGGTAATGGGACATACGTGGGAATTCACCCAACTCAATGCCTTTCAATTCCTTGAACAGCTTGCGCACCATGCCCTCAGTGATCGACATAATCTCTTCCTCGTCGAGGAAAGAAGTCTCGATATCGATCTGAGTGAATTCCGGCTGGCGATCGGCGCGCAGGTCTTCATCGCGGAAACACTTGGCAATCTGGTAGTAACGATCGAAGCCGGACACCATCAACAACTGTTTAAACAGCTGCGGAGACTGCGGCAGGGCAAAGAATTTGCCATCGTGGGTGCGGCTCGGCACCAGGTAATCGCGCGCGCCTTCGGGGGTGGCGCGGGTTAGGATCGGGGTTTCGATATCGAGGAAACCGTGCTCATCCAGATAATTGCGAATGGCCGTGGTGAGCTTAGAGCGGAAATACAGGTTGTTCTGCATTTCGTTGCGACGCAGGTCCAGGTAGCGGTACTTGAGGCGCACGTCCTCACCCACAGCGGTGTGCTCATCCAGCTGGAAAGGCACTGTCTCTGCCGTGTTGAGAATTTCCAGCTCAGTGCCGTAAACCTCAACTTCACCGGTCACCATATTCGGATTAAGGGCTTCGGGCGCGCGGGCACGCACACGGCCGGTGACCTTGAGAACATATTCGCTGCGCACGCGATCGGCCATTTCGAAATGCTCGGCCGCATCCGGGTCGAATACCACCTGAACAATTCCCTCGCGGTCGCGCAGGTCGATAAAGATTACACCGCCGTGATCGCGGCGGCGGTCGACCCAGCCACAGAGGGTTACTACACGGTCTATGTCCGCGGAACGAAGGACGCCACAGTAGTCGCTGCGCATGGATGAAAATTCCCGTTATCGATAGGTAAAAAGGTTAAATAGAGAGTACACCGCACAAGCGGCTCCGCACAGCGGGTTTAAGCCGTCTTCGCCGTTTTTGCCGGCTGGCCACTTTTAGCTTTACTGCCATTGGCAGCATCGCCGGCCAAATTTTTCTTACTGCCGGTCTTAAAATCTGTCTCGTACCAGCCGCCGCCCTTGAGGCGAAATCCAGCTGCTGAAATCTTCTTGTGCAACTCGGCCTTGTCACAGGCTGGACAGTCTTTGAGGGGGTTGTCGCTCATGCGCTGCAAGGCCTCCATCTCGTGGCCGCAGGCATTGCACTGGTATTCATAGATCGGCATTACTCGGTACCCGATGCTGGAAAAAGGGGGACAGAGTATACATGAGCCCCCCAGAGGGAAGAAGCAGGCACCCCCTTTTGGCCTTTGTAGAAGGGGTTTGGGATCTCAAAATAGGTACAAAATAAGGAAAAAGCACTATTTTTCTAGTATTTCCCCGTGCGGCCAAACAAAAACTATATATACTTCCCACCATCACCCGCTGAGACGCCGTTTTGTGGATGCAGCGCAGCGGGAGACCGAACACACTTTTACCGGATATACACCGAACAACAAAGAAGGAAGTAAGCTATGGCAATCGCCAAGAAAGCTGCCAGCAAAACCACTGCTGCCAAAAAGGCTCCAGCCAAGAAAGCCGCTGCCGCTCCAGTTAAGAAAGTAAAAGCGATCAAAGAGAAGTTCACCAAAACCCAGGTGCTGAACCAGATCGCAGAAAATACTGAACTGTCCCGCAAGCAGGTACAGTCTGTTCTGGACGAGCTGAGCGATATTATTGAAGGTCACATCAAGAAGCGCGCTGTTGGCGAATTCTCCCTGCCGGGCCTGATGAAAATCACCACTGTGAAGAAGCCGGCCAAAAAAGCCCGTAAAGGTATCAACCCCTTCACTGGTGAAGAGACTGTCTTCAAGGCCAAGCCTGCAAGCATCCAGGTAAAAGTTCGCCCGCTGAAGAAGCTGAAGGAAATGGCTGAGTCCTAAGACTCCCAGCCTCAGGCACTAAACCCCGCAACTGCGGGGTTTTTTTATGCCCCTATATACCATCTAAAGATTGGCCATAGCCCCATTCTTAGCTACACCAATTACCCTTTTAACCACGCCCTTATCAATATCAGCAGGGTGTAGCTTCCATAAAAAATAACCGATCCCATACGGGAGTCTATCCGGCAATATTTATTAGCTGATGAATAGCGTAAAATAACCAGCTTACCGATAATTGAACCCAGTTTATTCCTATGCGCGCATCCCGTTACCTTATCGCCACCCAGAAAGAAACGCCCAACGACGCGGTAGTAATCAGCCATCAGCTGATGCTGCGCGCCGGTATGATCCGCCGTCTCTCCTCCGGCCTCTACACCTGGCTGCCCACCGGCCTGCGCGTACTGCGCAAAGTAGAGCGTATTGTGCGTGAAGAGATGAACAGTGCCGGTTCCCTGGAAGTATTGATGCCGGTAGTGCAGCCGGCGGAGCTGTGGGAGGAGTCCGGCCGCTGGCAGCAGTACGGCCCGGAATTACTGCGCATCCAGGATCGCCACTCCAATGACTTCTGCCTGGGCCCAACCCACGAGGAAGTTATTACCGATCTGATCCGCAATGAGATCAAAAGCTACAAGCAGCTGCCTGCCAATTTCTACCAGGTACAGACAAAATTCCGCGATGAAATTCGCCCGCGTTTTGGTGTGATGCGCGCGCGTGAATTCACCATGAAGGATGCCTACTCCTTCCACATTGATGCGGATTCCCTGCAGGAGACTTACGACATTATGCACGGCGCCTACTGCCGCATTTTTGATCGTATTGGCCTGGACTACCGCCCGGTGCTGGCGGATACCGGCTCTATCGGCGGTTCCAGCTCCCATGAGTTCCACGTTCTGGCACAGAGCGGTGAAGACGATATCGCTTTCTCCACCGAATCCCGCTACGCCGCCAATGTTGAGCTGGCCGAAGCCTTGGCCCCTGCAGGCGAGCGCGCCGCACCGAGCCAGGAAATGCAGGAAGTACACACGCCAGGGCAAAAAACCATCGCCGATGTCAGCGAATTCCTGAACAGCGACCCCACCCACTCGGTAAAAACCCTGATCGTGCTGGGTGAATGCGAAGAGGGTGAAACCGCGCCCCTGGTTGCGCTGGTGCTGCGTGGCGACCATGAACTGAACGAACTGAAAGCAGAAAAGTTGGCCGGCATCGCCAGCCCATTGCAGTTCGCCCCGGAGCAACGTATTGCCGATGAACTGGGCTGCAACATTGGCTCTTTAGGACCTGTCGGCATGAAGCTCGAAACCATTGTGGACCGAGCTGCGACACACCTGGCGGACTTTATCTGTGGCGCCAACCGCGACGATTACCACTTCACCGGCGTGAACTGGGGCCGCGACGTGGAACTCGGCCGCGTTGAAGACCTGCGCAATGTCGTTGCCGGTGACGCCAGCCCCGACGGCCAGGGCACCCTGGAAATCAAACGCGGAATCGAAGTCGGCCATATTTTCCAGCTGGGTGACAAATACAGCCGCGCCATGAACGCCACCGTACTCGATGAGAACGGCAAGGAGCAGGTCATGTCCATGGGCTGTTACGGCATTGGAGTATCCCGGATTGTCGCCGCCGCTATTGAGCAAAACCACGACGACTCCGGCATTATCTGGCCAGACGCCATAGCGCCGTTCCAGTTGGCAATTGTGCCCATCAATATGCACAAGAGCGATGTGGTACGGGAAAAGTGTGAGCACCTGTATGAATCCCTGCGCAGCAAAGGCGTGGATGTACTGCTAATGGATGAGCCCAAGGCTCGCTTGGGTGGCATGCTCGCGGATGTCGAATTAATCGGTATCCCCCACCGCATCGTTATCGGCGACCGCGGCCTGGAGAAAGGCATTGTGGAATACAAGGGCCGCGCCGATACGGAAAGCCAGGAGTTTGCGGTATCCCAGCTGGAGGAAGTACTGCTGGAGAAATTCGGCCTGCGCTAATCTGATGATGAGATAGATATTCCTTATCTATCTCAAAATACCTCCGTGAAATGCCAACGCAGCACTTTAAGTCCGTTGGTATTTCACAGCCCTATTCAATTCAAATGCCTCTTCCTGTCCAGATTTGCGCAAAAGGTCCATAAAAGGCGCTACCCAATCTCCCTGGATCTCGTAAAATTCCCAGCATGATAAGAAAAGCTATTACCGCGATGGGGTTCTGCCTTATCTGCTGCAGTGCCATATCCCAGACTAACACCAAGCAAGTGGACCCCGAGTTGCGGCTCGCCCTGCGCGAGGCCATTACTCAGGCAGACAGCTTTGTCGATCGCTTCGATGCGGAGGTGTGGCTGATGTCAAAATCCCAGCCCCTAGCACGCTACATCAAAGACCCTAAAAGGCGCATGCACGTTCTTAAGGCTGTGCATCGCGAGGCAACCCGAGCGGGTTTACGCCCGGAAATTGTTCTGGCGGTAATCCAGATCGAGAGTGCCTTTAACCCCTACGCAGTATCCCGGGTAGGCGCACAAGGCATGATGCAAGTAATGCCATTTTGGAAGAAAGAGATCGGCCGTCCCGGTGACAACCTGATTGATATGGATACCAACCTGCGTTACGGCTGCACCATCCTCAAGCACTACATCAAAAAAGCGAAGGGCAATCTGGCCAACGCCCTCGCCTACTACAACGGCAGCTATGGCCGCCACACCTATAGCAGTAAGGTGCTGGATGCCTGGGCCAACCGCTGGAGATAAGTCGTGACTTCAGGCTATTTATTTTTTTCCGGCGGGGCCTGCGCCTTACTCTTACTGGCCGCAACCAAGGTTTCCGTCAATCATCGACGCCTCGCGGCGGGCCGCTGGCTGATTTTGGTTTTGATCGGTGTTATCTGTTATTTACTGTTACCGACACTCCCTCCCCTTGTCGGGCTCATGGGGCTGCTGATTCACCTGCCGGTGATTCTGGTGCCCGCCGCCTTCTGGCTGTTTACCCACTTGCTCTGTCGCGAGGAAGAACCCTTTCCCCGCTGGGGCTGGATGCCTATCGGCCTCTCCATTGCCTTTAGTGTCGCCGCTAGTCACTCACCAATCCCTTTAGGCAATAGCGCCGAAGAGGTTTTTTTTAATCTGTCCCAATTTACCCGCTTAGGTCTGATTGGCCTGGGCATGCTCACTCTACTCGGGCAGTTTCACTCGGATTTGGTGGAGGAGCGCCGTCGCTTGCGCGCCATACTGTTGATTGCGGTAGGCACTTATATGCTGATCGTTATCAGTGCTGAATCATTGTTTGCCTACCGCCCCGTCCCCAATAGTGTGCCAACTCTTCACGCCCTACTCGCCAGCCTGCTGTCCCTGGCAGCCTGTTTATGGCTGCTTGCGCTCTCACCCAGCGCCCTGGGCGACTCTCTACCACAACCTGCAACAGATATCCCTGAAGAGGAAGCCCCACCTCCAGCACCTGTACCAACCTTGGATGAGCAGCAGCAGATGCAATTGGCTAAATTGCAAAAGCATATGGAAAGTGGAGGCTATCGACACACCGGGTTGACCATTCGCGAACTGGCGGAGCAACTGGATACCCGCGAGCACCTGCTGCGTACACTGATAAACCGCCACTTGGGCTATCGAAACTTCAACGAATATCTCAATCAATTTCGCATTGATGAGGCCAGCGCCCGCCTGGCCGATCCGGAACAGGCGCATCTACCAGTGCTGACCATCGCCCTGGATATCGGCTACCGATCTCTCAGCCCGTTTAATGCCGCTTTTAAGCGTCGTCACAACCAGACCCCAACCGAGTACCGTCGCGACAAGCTGCCCGCCTAAGAGGGCAGCAATTCGGAATTCGTCAGCATTTTTTCATTTTCCGTAAGCCTCAGTCAGCAAAGCCCCCCAGACTGCAAGCACTGATGCAAAAGCTCCCCATGTGGGTAGCACTTAGAATCCCAAAAGATCCTCAATATCCAACGCTGCCCCTTTAGCAACGCCGATGAAAAAGGATGGTGAAAAAGATGGATTTCTTCGCAGATGTGGCTGATTACGGAACCACCCACTTTAAATTGACCCTATTTCGCTATGTGTTGGCGGCTACTGTGATGAGTATCTGCGCGAGCTGGCTGTTTCGCGCCTGGATGAACCGGCGCCGCATCCAAAAACGGCGTGCTAGCTGGGGGGATATTCGCCGGGAAGTCAGCTACTCCATGCTGACTGTTTGTATTTTCACCCTGTTTGGCATCAGCATAAATTTGCTACAGGATATGGGGATCGCCAAGCTGTATTGGAACTGGAATGACTACCCGCTCTGGTGGAGCATCTTGAGCCTGCCTGTGGTAATTCTCCTGCATGACGCCTATTTCTACTGGACCCATCGGGCAATGCACCACCCAAAGCTGTTTAAGCACTTCCATAAGTTGCACCATATGTCGCGAACCCCAACTCCCTGGACTGCCTATAGCTTTTCTATCGGTGAAATATTTATCAACGGACTTTTCTCTCCACTGATCGCCCTAACGATACCATTGCACCCAAGTATCTGGCTTAGCTTCCTTTTCATAATGATTTTCCGCAACGCCATGCTGCATACAGGCCGCGAATTCCACCCACGCAGCTGGGTCGATGGCGTGCTGGATAATATGACCACCACAACTCATCACGACCTGCATCACCAGCGTTTTCAGGGCAATTACGGTTTTTACTTCACTTGGTGGGACCGCCTAATGGGCACGGAATTTAAGGACTACAAAGAAGTTTTCCGCCAGGCTGTAGACGGCAAACTACACGGCGGACAGCAGGTGGAAACTACCACGCTGGAACAGCACTCCGCAGATGACAACTCTGGGAAAATAACCGCCTGATCAATGGCTACAGTGCAATCACTGGCTTTCAAAGTAGAGAGTCAACGGAAGTGTTATCAAACTGATAAAAGAGGTGGCAACCACCATTGCGGATGCAACACCGCCATCGCATCCATAGCGTTTCGCCAGTACGGCGGCAATCGCCCCAGAGGGCATTGCCGCCTGTAAAACCAATAGCTCCCGCTCGATGTGCGGTAACTCAATTGGCATTGCCAGAGCCCATGCCACCATAGGCTCTGCCACCAGCTTTAACAGGACGACCACCAGTATCAGGCCCGCCAGTTGGCGCACAGCGATGGGGCGCAGGGCCAGACCGATACTAAATGCCACCAGCACTATCAAGGATTGTCCGGAAATCCGTAATATATCCTCCAGCAGCTGCACAGTAACATTCCCCTGGGGCAGGCCAAATAGGGAAATAATTGTGCCTAAAACCATCGTGATAAAAATTGGTGATACAAAGAAAGGCTTACAGGCCTGCCAAACATTGACCTGCTCTCCCTCATCCCGGCCGAAATAAATGGCCACAGCAACACCGACAGTGAATACAGATAAAAGTGCGCCATATTCACCAATGAGAACACTGTCTCTCATAACCAGAGGGTTATCGTGAAAAATCCGACGAATCAGCGATAACCCTAAAGTCGAAGAGCCGCCAAAACCCGCAACCAACACAATCGAGCCGAGGGTCTTACGCCCCAGCCCCATCAATTTACCCACTGCCCACGCAGGCACCATGATTGCAATACTCACAGCAAATAAGGCCAGTGCGGGAAGAAGAGCCTGGGAAGAAAAAGGGACTTTAATCAAGCTATGTAAAATTACTGCCGGCAGCGCAAAGTCTGTTGCCAGACGCCCAAATACTCCTTGCTCTTCTCTAAGAATCACCCCGCGACTTCGCAACCAAATCGCGCAGGCACACAGCGCAACCAGGATAACCAGAGCTTCCACCAAACTTTGGAATTGAGACATTACTCATATCCATCAGTGACAGGATGCGGCAAACACCAGGCCAGACTTCTCTCAGTATTAACGCGAAAAGTAAGAACTGCCCACAGGCCAAAGTCACCGGTGAACAGAGCTAAGGGCGATCCCAGTATTTAGCTGTTTTGGATTAATGCCCGTGTTGCAGGGGAAGCCAACGAGATTCCCGATAACAGTAGAGTCCCCACATTACCATGATCACTTCCAGGGCGAAGAACAGTAAATTGCGTTCATCGAAGCTACCGCTGGAAAACATGCCAAAGAGACGGCCAGCCGCGAATCCAATGTAAGAGATTGAGAGTGAAGCATAGGCGGCACGGCGGTGAGGGCGCATGGCCAACGCAATCAGTAAGAGAACGGCGATTGCCAACATAAAGCCGGCGTAAGTTGCAAGAAATTCGGGCACAGCGGTAGGTGAGGTAAATGTAAATCCAATAGCCGCGGCAAACGACTCCGGATTAAACAGGGCCCCAAGACCGATAGACGCAAAAGCCAATAAATTGAGAGTCAGGTAGACTCGCCCTAAATATTTCAACTGCCACTCCCCTGCACCAGCGGTGATTACCAGCCTCTGGATAGCAGCTTTCCAACCGCTGTCGCTACACAGAAGCCTGTCTAAAGTATATATGAGGTTACAGCCGCCACTCTCTCAATTGGATCACCAACCTCACAAAATGGACATAAAAGGGAGGTAAGTTCTTTAAATTCGTCACAGGATCAAGCCAGACTACTCGCCTGGCAGCTAATTCAACCGATTAGAATCCCCGAAGAAAACGGCTCAAAACAACATGGGCACCCGCCACCTAGGACAGCCCGAAATTAATCTGGCCGACTAGAGACACCACATTTAACACGCTTGTACAAGAAGGCAGGGTTTACCGCAACAAAATTGTCATACGCATGGCACAGACTGAGCAGCTCTCCGCAATCTCTAGGCTGGATAACTATTAATCATGCTCAACTCTTTGAGCTGGGGGCTTCAAGCTATTGAACAAACAGCAAAGAAAGCAAGAGAAAGGATTCTTGACCAGCTGGCAACAGTCTCTATTCGCTGTAGGTATCGTCGAAGAATAAGGATCACTTTTTGACCAGCATGTCAGAAAGTGCAAACGAAAGCCGCACCATAAAATAAGGAGCAGGCAGTGGCATTAAACCTGCCCACTGCCTGGCCTGTTCCTAATCCTGGAAGAGAAGCTCCAATGGATAACCGGTAAAAGGCTTGGTTTTCTCGATCACCAAATGCGAAGTCATACGCGAGATAGCGGCCTCCTCATTGGCCAGTAACTGCTCGGAAACCCGGTTGAAGTCTGCCGCATCAGGGCAAATAAAGCGCAGCATATAATCGAATTCACCAGACATCTTCACGCAGGAAACGATCTGTGGGATATCACTGATAATTCGCCGGAAGTTTTCACTGGTGCGCGCATCCTGGCGCTTCAGGGCCACATTCACATAAAACTCAGCGTGGCGCACCTTGTCCAGATTGATCTCGGCAAGGAACTCACGGATATAACGCTCACTGGTAAGGCGCTTCACCCTGGCCAGGCAAGCGCTCTCCGACAAGCCAATTTGTTCACTCAAATTCAGGTTGCTAATACGGGCGTTAGTTTGCAGAGCCTGCAAAATACGCAAATTATGCCGGTCAATTTTCACGGAACTGATTTCTTTTGAATCTGAAAGGGGGCAAGGATAGCGGTAATCGCCGGAGGCTGAAACTCTATAACCTCCAGAGATGAAAAAGCCAGCCCCCGGCAAGAGAGGCTGAGAGCTGGCTACCGCCACTTGGGTTAACTAGCCTGGCGATTAGCGCAGGTGACAAAACGCTCGATTCGGTCCAGAGCGCGCGACAACTCACTGTCATCGGCCGCTAGCGTCAAACGCACATGATTCACCGCACTTTCACCAAAAGGTGTACCCGGCAATACTGATACCCGCTCGGCTTCTAGCAGGGCCTCGGCGAATACCTGACCAGAGCTGGCCAACTCGGAAACATTGACCATCACAAACATACCCGCATCCGGGCTGTAACAGCTAAGCCCCGGAATTTTGCCGATTCTCTCAACGATCAAGTTGCGGCGACGTTCATAGGCGTCACGCATCTGTTTCACGAAATAGGTATCGAACTCCAGAGCAAAAGCCGCAGCTTCCTGGATAAACTGTGGACAGCCGAAGATAGTGGCTCCGGCGAATGCCGCAAGGCGCTCCACCAGGGCGCCACGCGCTACCGCCCAGCCCAGACGCCAACCACTCATGGCATGAGACTTAGACAGACCATCAATCACCACAATATTGTCCAGAGACTCTGCTGCTGTGCGCAATGAGGTATGGCGGCGGGCAAAAGTGATCATGGAGTACATTTCATCGGACACCAGCCAGATGTTGCGCTCACGGCAAAAGGCAGCCAGTTCACGCAACTGTTCAGGAGTTGCCATTGCACCGGTGGGGTTGACCGGGGTATTGATCATGACCACTCGGGTCTCTTCAGTGACTGCCGCTTTGATCGAGTCCACATCGAACGCAAAATTCTGTTCCGCCGGGCAGGCTACCCGCTTTACAGACAGCCTGAGACTGTCACAAATGGGGACATAACCGATATACATCGGTTCTGGGATAACAATCTCCTCACCAGGGTTCAACAGGCAGGAAAGTACCGCGTAGATAGCATTGGTACCGCCGGGAAACACCACAACATCATCGGGATTGCAAGGGTGGGGTGAAACCTTACTCTCGATATCCGCGATAGCTCTGCGCAACACCGGCTCACCGGCGGCGGGAGAGTAATGAGTCCGCCCGACACCCAGGCGAGCGCGGGCAAAATCCAGAATTGGCTCGGGGGTATCGAAGTTGGGGTCCCCCACACAGAGGAAAATGACATCCTCCCCCTTATCGGCAAGATCATGGGCCCGGTCACTGACCGCCCAGACATTGGAATCCTCACAGTTCAGAGCCTCGCTTTGAAGGCTGAATTGGGGGGTAAAATCTGTCACGTTTTTCACTATTTATCTGCCATTTATGCCTGCTAAGGTAGCAACCATCAAAGTAATCTATACCGCTATATAGCCGCATATTTCGCATTACTCAGGAGTTTCTATGGGTATTACCGCAGAAAATTCTGAAGGCATTGTCTATGCATAAAGGTGGGATAGACTATTTGACATCAGCCGGTCATAAAATATTTATCGCAGGCGACCGAATAGCCTATTAGGCAGATGCCAGTACATCTGCTTCCTCCGATCACACACAGAAACAGATTCTCCAAACTGGCTCTATAAACGAATCCAGACTCCAAAGATGGCGCCCAGTCTTGGGCGCATTTCAACAGCAGAAGAAAAGATAAGAGTCATACATCTGTCACTTACAGCCAAGCCCCCAGTCAACCCCTCCCTACCGACTTAACTGAGGCAAATGTGCCAGAAATTATCTTTGGCGGCCTCTTTTTTCTGCAATCCAGGCCCATATATTGATTTCGAGGGAATAACGAAAACAGAGGGTTACTGTAATGAAGAAATATCTAGCGGTTGTATTCTTGCTTATCTCATCGCACGGCTTCTCCGCCACCTTCTCAGCAGAGCAAAAAAAGTCTCTCATCGATGCCCTTGAGCTTGAGATTTCCAACCGCTATATACTTCAGGAGAACATCCCCTCAATTCGTGAAAGCTTGCAAAAAATTGCACACTCCGAGGCCCTAAAAAAAACTAAAACTCCAAAACAAACAGCCGATCTACTTACTAAGGCACTGGAAAAGCACGATAAGCATTTTGGTGTGCGTTGGTACGATCCAAACATCCCAAAGAAACGACCAAAGCGAGAGGATTGGTTCAGTAAACTAGCCAGGAAAAATTCTGGTTTTACGCGAGTTGAAATACTCGAAGGTAACATTGGCTATATCGATTTCTGGGGCTTTGATCATGTCAACGAAGTCTCAAAGAAACGTCTAGAAGCCGTAATGACCTTGATTGAAGATACCGATGCCATCATCTTCGATCTTAGAAATAATGGCGGCGGTGATGGCAATATGGGCCGCCTAATTAGCAGTTATCTTTTTGAGAAGCCCACCCACCTAAACAGTATTTACTGGAAAGCAACAGATAGCACCACCGAATTCTGGACTTTCGAAACCCTCAATGGCAAAAGAAAAGCCAAAGTTCCAGTCTTCGTTTTAACCAGTAAAAATACCTTTTCGGCCGCGGAAGCATTTACTTATTATCTAAAACATCTTAAACGAGCCACAATTATTGGCGAAGTCACCAAAGGTGGAGCCCATCCCATACAATTTCTCAGCCTTGATAAGGAGTTCAAGGTATCAATTCCTATCGCAAGAGCTGTAAATCCAATTACCAAAAGCAACTGGGAAGGTACCGGCGTTTTACCAGATATTATCGCTTCAAAAGAGGAGGCTTTTGATATTGCTTACCAAGAGTCTCTACATATCATTCAAAACACAACAAACAATCCACAACAACTCAAGGAAGTTAGTGAACAATTAGAAGTATTGACTAACAAAGAAAGACGCAACTAGATCAACTTCAGCCTGAGTGATTTCCTCGAATGAAGAACTTAAAGAAGAATTTAAATCAGACAAAACACATCGGTCTTGTTGGTTGCTCCTCTGAGGGCGCAGCCCTATGCTATAAGACAATTTGCACAGAAAGTGGCAAATATCTTGGTGAACATGCTCATCCCGAGATATCCATGCACACTCATTCTCTGGCTCGATATGTAGAATATTTGGATTCCAATGATCTTCAAAGTGTTGGCGATCTAATGCTCTCTTCCGCTGACAAGCTCGAATCCCAGGGGGCCTGTTTTCTGATCTGCCCCGATAATACTATTCACCAAGCCTTTGACTATGTAATAGAGAGATCCCCCCTACCCTGGCTACATATTGCCGACAGTGTTATTGCTGAAGCCACCATCAAGGGCTATAGAAAGCTGGGCCTACTCGGTACCCGATGGTTAGTTGAGAGCGATGTTTATCCGTCGAAAATAGAGGCGGCAAACATAGGTTGGTTACGGCCGCCTAAGAAGGCTGTTGAAAGGATCGGGCAGCTGATTATGGGAGAGTTAGTCACTGGGGTATTTCGACAGGAAACAGTGCAATACTTCCAAGACACTATTAACAACCTCAAACAGGATGGATGTGATGCAGTTGTCCTGGGTTGCACCGAAATACCATTGATTATCGATGATAGTAATTCTGCGTTACCAACGTTAAACTCTAACCACCTTTTAGCTGAGGCCGCGATAAAAGAGGCGATTGTAGCCTCTTGAGTCAGGTGTCAGTCAAAGAATCATAGTACCAACTTTCAATTAGTTAAAAGTTTCTAGCAGTGACTCCTCACCTACCAGCTGTATTAGCTACTCTTCTGTCTCTAATTCCACTAAACGCAACAGCCAATATCTACAAGTGGATCGATGAAAATGGCCAAGTCCACTTCAGTGACAAGAAAATAGAAAATATTAAACAAGAAGTTATTAAGCCTAGAAAGCACAAGTCTGATTGGTCTCGATTTGATATTTCCGTCGAAGCCATTGACACCAACCTGAGCAATCAGGAATTAAACAGGATTGTTACAGATGTCAACCTCGTCTATGAGTTTTACGATCGCGTTCTGTTTTTTGACTTTTACAAAACGGTACCCGTTAAGGTCTTGGTTCTAAAGGATAAAAAAGCCTACTACGAACACCTAAGAAAGAGAATGGGAAAAGAACCATCAGCCTCTTATGGGATATATTTCTCTCAAGATAACCAAATTATTGTTTACATCCAAGAGGATAGAGCCAGAACATTCCGCACTATTAAACACGAGGTTAGTCATGCAATAACCGATACTGTCACTCCCTACGCCCAATCCTGGCTAAATGAAGGTTTGGCCGAGCAGATGGAAACCCTCACTAAAGTGAACGGGCAACTGCGCATCACTAGTCACTGGGAAAATTATAGATGGGTAAATCCTCTCAAGCGCCATGAGAGGCTTATGGATATCAGTACATTCCTTAGGATCCCTAACACAAGATGGCGACAAGCACAAAGAAATGGGACTGCGCCTTTACAAGCACAGGCCGGGCAATTTTTATACTTTCTATTATCAACACCAGTCGGTAAAAGCTTTGTAATTCGTTTAGTCCATAAGCTGGAGCGTGGTGATCGTACGCACTCGTATTATCTGGTCGATAAAGACTATATTGGCGGGATCAGAGGTCTGGAAATCAACTGGAGAAATTGGTTAAGTGGGGAAACTGATAAATACATCAATTTCTAAACTGAAAGATTAGTTCACTCTTATAAAATTTATTGAGCTAAAACCAATAAAAACATTAGATCGAGCATTACATACAAGACTCATCATGAAAAATCGTTTAACTATTGCAATTACACTTTTACTTTTAAGCCCACTCTCTTTTGCGAAGAATAAGGATTCATTTGATCATATGGTTGACATTGCGAGCTTCAAAAGCAAAGTATCGAGCTCCACATGGAATTACAAATGGAGGAATCGAAACTATATTTTCACTTTTGAACCCGACGGCACCATCTCCAAACTTAAAAGTTGGTCAGGGGTGACCTGGGATATCACTCAAAAGAATGAAGTCATTCTCAAAGCAAAAACTGACAATATGTATCTTTACTTTAATGAAGCCGTAACAGAATTTCAGACAGTTGACTGGAATAGAGAAAAAGCGAGCGGAGAGTTGGTATTCAAAAATAACAAATAGATCACTCACCTCAAAAATACAACCTTCTTCGCGAGTATTTTAGACGACCTCCATATTACAATACTGCTAATTAATCTAGATTTATCCGGCACGTTTATGGAACATAAAATAAAAATTTAAGGCTAGGTTTTTTTAATTTATGTACTTATAGGAACACCCCTATAATGAAAACTCTAAACTGGCAGCAGTTAGCATGACCACCATCTACTTCCAACTATACAAAAAAGGCCAGGGATAAGAGTGAGCTTATACAAATTAACAATATCTTTTTCTGTACTGATAAATACCGCACAAAAATCAACCAACCCAAAAAATTAAAAAAACTACCCCCAAACTCTTAAAACCAAGATCATCCACCTCAAATATAAAGCCAGACATTATTCCGGCATATAACTTGAAAGCTCTTGACAATCTGACCACAATCGATACTTTATGGTCATACTCTTCGAAAAAAACAAAAAAAATAATTGAAAAATCAAAAAACAACGTTACTAAAAATCATTAAATTTAAGAAACCTGCAACACCATATAACTAACAACTACATAGCGCAAAAGCTTACCCGCCGTCACCAAAATCAAAAACCATAACAATCGTATTCTTAACACCCCCGCCATAACGGTTAATGGATCTCCAACAACTGGAACCCAAGCAAAAGCTAATGAAATCAGGCCATATTTTTTAAAACGCTGCTCAGCCTTTACAAATTCATTTTCTGACATCCTTAACCATTTTTTTATAATACCCAAACTAGCCCAATAGCCAAGAGCATAATTCACCAATGAACCGGCCACATTACCAATTGTTGCAACAGTCACCAATGCAACTGGAGAAAAACCATTGATCAGCAGAGTGGTTAATACGATCTCCGAACTTACTGGCAAGATTGTTGCCGCTAGAAATGCTGAAACAAAAAGACCGACAAAGCCTAATTCGACCAAACTCCCCATTTAACAAAAACATCCTCCAGGAAAACCATAAGAAACCTATAGGGTTTATGCAAAAAAATTTACTATCTTACCCTTGCATTAACCCCTAAAACTGTCAACACCCATACTCAAGAAAATAAATATACTCCCCTTGAGCAATCACATACCTCAACTCCCCAACACTACTAATTTCCTAGCTAACTTATTAGCAAGAATTACAGAAAGATAGAATTTCAAAATATCACTCCAGACATTCAACTAGAAATAAAATCATTCTGGCATTTTACGTAGGCTTTAACCTAAAATTCAAAAATCTCGAATTAGATAGGCTTTACTTCAGCATGAACCCAATCCTAGAAGAAACTATTCAATGTCCCTACTGCGGCGAACACTTTAGTACACTCATTGATATTTCTGTACTTCCGCAAGAATATATAGAAGACTGCCAGGTCTGCTGTAAGCCCATAGTTTTTCACGTTACCGCTGACCTAGAGGGCTCTATTTCTATCAATTTATACAGGGAGGATGAGTCGTTTTGAATACTATCAAATAGTCGACATAGTTCTCTTCTATTTATCTAGAGTACCTGCTCTACAAAACTTATCTCTGCCTACCAACCTGCCTCTGAACATGGTTATTTAAGGTTGGCAAATACCTCTATCGCTCGCTTGCGCCCGGCACTCACATCACAAATTACTTGGGGATACCCTTCAATCATTGGGGGCTCATGAATCTCCTTATTACTTAGTGAGGAAATTTCCGGCACATAATGTCGAATAAACTCTCCGTTAGGATCGAACTTCTGCGACTGGCTATAAGGGTTAAATACCCGGAAATAAGGTGCTGCATCCGTACCGGTTGAGGCGGTCCATTGCCAACCGCCATTGTTTGAGGCAAAGTCACCATCAATCAAGTGCTGCATAAAATAGCGTTCACCCCAACGCCAGTCGATCAGCATATTTTTACTCAAGAACGAGGCGACAATCATTCGTAAGCGGTTGTGCATCCAGCCGGTTTCATTTAGCTGGCGCATTGCAGCATCGACAATAGGCACTCCGGTTTCGCCACTTGCCCAAAGGGAAAATAATCCTTCATCATAGCGCCAAGGAATTTGTTCTGTTTCCTCTTTAAATGGCCTGCCCATACTCAAGCGGGGAAAGTCAGTCAGTAAATGTGTATAGAATTCCCGCCAGATAAGTTCGCTGATCCAGCAGGCAATCCCTTCATCTCCACCCTGCCAAAGGCCTTTATTCTGGCTGAGGGCCATCTTGACGCACTGGCGAATAGAAATAGCTCCACTATTTAAATAAGGGGAAAGGCGAGAGGTACTATCTTTCGCTGGAAAATCTCGTTCGGCCTGATATTGATCAATAATTTTGGCAAAAACTTTCAAGCACTTTTGCGCAGCTTGCTCACCACTCTCCCAACCTTTAACACTACCTGATCGATCAATATTGAGTGAGTAGCCCAATAACTGGTTAGGTATTTTCTGCGTTAGTTTTCGATTTCCTTTTACATCCACTGCGAACCACTTCGGCCAATGTTTGCTATTGGCAGAAGGTGGTATTTTCCTGGGAGTGGGCAAGGGCTTAACCTCGCTCCCTGCACATAACTGGATTAGGGCACGCTTGAAAGGGGTAAACACTTTGTAGGGATCACCACTCGCCGTTCTCACTGCTCCTGGCGGTAATAAGGTGCGGTCACTGTAGTATTCAACCGAAACATTGTGTTCCAGCAATTTTTCTCGAACGGCATTGTCTCGACGCAGCTCATTCAGAGGATACTCAGCATTGGCAAACAATGCCTCTACTTTCAGACGCTGAATAATTTGCTGCAGCGCGTCCGGAACCAGAGAAAACTCAGGGACTTCGAGGAAGTACAGGGGAATATTGCAAGTTTGCAACTGCCCTTGGAGTTTCTGCAAGCAGGCCATACGAAAAGAAACCAGTGCATCGCCTTCATCGTGGTTTTTCCAGGTTTCTGGACAGGCGATAAAAATTGCGGCCAATTGTTCGCATCGAGTACTGGCATGATACAGCGCCGAATTATCCTGTATACGCAAATCGCTGCGGAACCAGACTAGGCCCCGCTGTATTGATATTTGTCGGCTCATCGCTTCAGCTGCTCCCGCAGTTGCGTTACCACGAAGTCTGTAGTACCTGATAATACTGATATCATCGGTATTTTCTTTAGGTTATCCAAGCTTGCAGACTGTAACTCTACGAAATCCCCCACAAGCCTAAGAGGCTTGCTTAGCTCCTGAAATGAACGTGGTAATTCCTCCTCAAGTAAGGGTTTTGGCAGTGCCCGATGGCTGTACCAGAGCAGCGCATGCACATCCAGCTTTCTCACATTTTCAGTAAGCCCCAGCAGAACGGCCCGATAATTCAAAACCACTACGCCAATACCGGCAGCCAAAAGTGTGGCGCAAAATAATTGCACAAAGGCCCGCTGATCTTCACCGGGGAAATCCAGCAATAGGACTCGACTCTCGCAAGCCAAACGATCTTTATTTAAATTTCTGCGAGCTATGCCGTTGGCCAATAACAATTGTTCATTAACCAGCTGCCAAAAGAAACCTTGCGCGGCTTGCGATCGCCTCAGCCTAGCCAACTCGGTATGCAGCGGCTTGAGCCAATGATCGAGTAATAGTGATGCCGGTAAGGTGGAAATCCAGTGGTCCAGTTGCTTGCGAAGCTTTGGCTCGTCAAAGTTTTGTGACAAGTTTAAGGCTTCATCGATCATCTCACGCCAACCACCTGCAGTGTTTGCCTCTCTCTCTTTGGCTGACAGGGAGGATGGACCACGTGCCAATAATTCCCGCACCTGTCCAATAGCTACACCTCGGGCCAGGCAGGCCAGTACCTCTTCGATACGCCTGACCTCTTCTTCACTATAAAGTCGGTGCCCCTTGCTGGTTCTGGCCGGTGTTAACAGGCCGTAGCGCCGCTCCCAGGCCCGAAGGGTGACAGGGTGCACGCCGGTACGACGCGCTACCTCACGAATTGGTAAGCTGGCTTCAGTAAGGGGGGCAATCTCAACCATCACAATTCTCAGCGAAATTCACACAGACCCAGCTCTGCCGGCTCAGCGGCGAGCAACACTTGACTATGGATAAACTGGTGAGGAGTGCGCGGCAAATAATGGCGCAACATCGTTAGCACTGCCGACAAAGGCTTATTACCCTGACGGTATTCGTCAATGAGTAGCGCCAGCTCGGCTCTCTCTTCCTTGCTCAGGTAGCTCTTCAGGTGGCCCTGGCTGTGCATCAAGGCGTTGGTGCGGTCCTTTCGGCTGGCCAACTGGCTGAGAATCTCCATTATTTTACCTCTCACCTCATAGGCAAACTCCTCCACCGGCAATGCGCGCGAGTTAGAAACAAACTGACCCAGTGCACGGGTCATTGGCTGACTGTGCGCCAACAGTAGATATTTATAAGCGGTGTAAAATTCAATGACCCTGGCTGGGCGCAGGTCGGTGGCCACATAGCGATGCCAGGCGTCGTAAGCAAAAACACGGGTGAGGAAATTCTCGCGCAAATCGCTGGCATTGAGCCGCCCCACTTCTTCCATCGGCATATGGGGAAAATGCTGGCGCAAGCGTGCCGCGAATAAGCCGGAGTCGTGCGCCAGCACCCCGGTACCATCTTCTTTATAGTGGGGAGTGGTTCGCACTCCACAGCTGGGAGATTTCTGCATCAGAATAAAACCACGCAGATTCTCCACTTCAGGGACAATCGTATCCGCGTAGTCCTCTAGAGCCTCGGTAACATCTAAGTTCTGATCTTCCCGGCCAACCGCACGCAACCGGTCACTCACAATAAGGTGAATAGGCGGTCTGGGCACGCCCATGCCAATGGCAACCTCCGGGCAGTAAGCCTGCAACTCAAAACAATTGCCCAGCAGTTGGGTGCAGACTTTACTGTGCTTGTGGCTGCCGTTGTAACGCACCGGATCACCCACGGCACAGCGGCTAATGCCCACCGGAATTTTTTGAGACAAGAGCTGTATATGCATAGTTTTGCTGCACAGAATCGGTTCACGTTCTTCTTTTATAGACTCTCACAACTAGTTGTACAATAGATAGCTTTGTACAACTTTTGGAAAGTAATCAAGTCTCTATGGCCGCTTGCGCCCATACACACCATAGCTACAATGCAGGGCCGCATTTTTACCGAGCGGCAGGGCTGTGATTCTTTATCTCACCAGCTACCCCGGCAATTTGCGGCCTCCTCCTCCCCGAAAGTACGGATTAGCTCATGATTCCAGCATTGCGCGAAGTCGACGAGGTTCAGGCGCTCTATTTGCAGTTTTTGCAGGAGCTTGCAGACGCGGGTTTCCGCGGTGACACCACACCCAGTTACGCCAGCCGCACCGTTTTAGCGACCGATAACTCTATTTACCAAGTTCTACCTCAGGCAGTGGTATACCCACGCAATCACCGCGACCTGCAACTACTGGCGGAACTGGCCGAACGGGAGGAGTTCCACTCCGTAGTGCTCTCACCCAGAGGCGGTGGCACCGGTACTAACGGCCAATCGCTTACCGATGGGCTGGTGGTGGATATCTCCCGCCATATGAACCAGATCCTTGAGATCAATGTGGAAGAGCGCTGGGTTCGCGTACAGGCTGGCGTGGTAAAAGACCAGTTGAATGCCGCACTTAAACCCCACGGCCTGTTTTTTGCGCCAGAACTTTCTACCAGCAACCGCGCTACCATCGGTGGCATGATCAATACGGATGCCTCAGGCCAGGGATCCTGTGTTTACGGCAAAACCCGCGATCACGTGTTGGAATTGCACACAGTGTTAATGGGCGGGGAGCTGTGGCACTCCACCGCTATAGGGGACACTCAGCTGCAAGAAATATGCGCTGAAAATAGCCGCGTCGCAGAGGTGCATAAAACCTGTGACAAGATTGCCAGGGAAAAAGCCGAACTCATCGAGCAGAAATTCCCCAAGCTCAATCGCTGCCTCACCGGCTACGACCTGGCCCATATTCGTGAAGGCAATCGCTTTAATCTCAACAGCGTATTGTGCGGTTCCGAAGGCACCCTCGGGTTTATTGCAGAAGCCAAACTCAATCTGCTGCCCATTCCCAAGAGTGTGGCTCTGGTCAATTTAAAATACGACCACTTCCAGGAAGCGCTGCGCGATGCCAAGGACCTAATGGGCGCAGGCCCCATGTCGATCGAAACAGTGGACAGCAAAGTTCTGCAGCTGGCCATGGAAGATATCGTCTGGCACAGCGTCAGTGAATTTTTCCCCGCAGAGGATCGCCCGGTCAAGGGTATCAACCTGGTGGAGTACGCTGCAGATACCGAGGAGGAACTGGAAAAAGCTCTGCAGCAATTTATTGCACATATCGAGGCTGCCATTGGCCAGCCAGGCAAGAGCTTCGGCTATTCTATCGCCCGCGGCCACGCCGAGGTGAATCGTATCTGGGCCATGCGCAAACGCGCAGTGGGTTTGCTGGGCAACGCCCAGGGGGAAAAGCGCCCGATTCCCTTTGTAGAAGATACTGCCGTACCACCAGAAAACCTGGCCGATTTTATTGCCGAATTCCGCGCAGTGCTGGATGAGGCCGGCCTCGACTACGGTATGTTCGGCCATGTGGATGCCGGCGTATTACATGTACGCCCGGCAATTGATATGAAAGATCCCCAACAGGCCGCACAAATTCGCCCCATCACCGACCGGGTGGTGGCACTGACACAAAAATATAAAGGGCTGCTGTGGGGAGAACACGGCAAAGGTGTTCGTTCCGAATATGCCCCGGAATTTTTCGGCGAGCTGTATCCAGAGCTGCAGAAAATTAAATCCGCTTTCGATCCACGCAATCAATTAAATCCCGGCAAAATTGCCACACCCGATGACAGCGCCAGCCTACTGAAAATTGATGTGGTGAGCACCCGCGGTGAACACGATCGACAAATTCCCGCGCAAGTATGGGAGGGATACGACGAGGGTGTGCACTGCAACGGCAACGGTGCCTGTTTTAATTGGAATCCAGACGATGCCATGTGCCCTTCCTACAAGGCCACGCGCAACCGGATCCATTCCCCCAAAGGGCGTGCCTCGCTGATGCGAGAATGGTTGCGTCTATTGAGTAAACACGATGTAGACGCGGTAGCCAGCGCGCGTAAATACCGCGAACGCTCTTTTTTTGTCGGCCTGCCCAAACGCATCGTAAATACCCTGGCAAAAACCCGCGGCGAGTACGACTTCAACCACGAAGTCAATGAAGCCATGCAGGGCTGCCTAGCCTGTAAATCCTGTGTAGGGCAGTGCCCTATTCGCGTGGATGTGCCGGAATTTCGCAGCAAGTTTTTGGAGCTTTATTACAGCCGCTACCTTCGCCCGCTAAAGGATTACGCCGTGGGCGGACTGGAATTCCTGATGCCGCATCTAGCCAGACTACCGCAATTGTACAACTGGCCGCTAAAGCTGAAGCCTATATCTTTTTTGATGGAGCGTGTTTTCGGCATGGTGGATAGCCCACAGCTCTCACAAAAAACCCTGCAAACCAGCATGAGAGAACTGGGAGTACCCACCGCTACAAAAGCCTGCCTGGATACTCTGGGGCCCTCCCAGCGCAGCCGCGCGGTCATCATTGTGCAGGATGCCTTCACCAGCTATTTTGATGCCGAAGTGGTAGCGGATATTTTGCGCCTGCTCAAACAATTGGACTTTGTGCCGATTCTCGCTCCCTATCGGGCCAACGGTAAACCCCTCCACGTTCATGGTTTTTTACGCCAGTTCCAACGAATTGCCGAAGGCAATAGTGAGATGCTTAACAACCTGGCGGAGAGCGGTATCCCCCTGGTGGGCATTGATCCCTCCATGACCCTTACCTATCGCTCTGAATACAAGAAACTCCTCGGGGAACGCGCCCCGAAAGTACATTTGTTACAAGAATGGCTGGTTCAACAAGAAGATCACCTGCAGCAACAGCGCGCTCGGGTAAAACCTGGCAGCTTTCAACTACTGCCGCACTGCACCGAGCAAACCAATGCCGCCGCCTCACTCAAGGATTGGCAAACAGTATTCGCCGCCTTGGGCCTGGAGCTGCAGAGTGAAAATCTCGGCTGCTGTGGTATGGCTGGGACCTATGGCCACGAGACCGCGCATAAGGAAACATCGCGGGTGATCTTCCAGCAGTCCTGGGCTCCCAAACTCAATGGTGGGGAGCACAACCAACTCGCCACCGGATACTCCTGCCGCTGCCAAGCCAGCCGCTTTGCAGGTGTTAGTCTGCGCCATCCTCTGCAGGGATTACTGGCACAACTCGATAACTAGGGATTTACTGACGTATGAGGGCCGTAACTATGGCCCCATACGTCATCGGGCCAAGCGCGAAAATCCCTATGCATAAACCACTGCCTCATTTATACATATTTTTTTATGCACTTTTCTGCCTAACCGCACTATTAGCGGCAGTCTCCCTTATTTCGGACGTTCTCCCCAACAATACCCAGACTCACAGAGCTCAATCTCACGGGGGAGAAACCCTAGGGGCGATCCACTGGGTCAACGAAGCGGAGGCACTCGCCCGCGAGGGTAATTTTGGCGATGCCTTGCCACTCTATGAAAAAGCCATTTCCGCTCTCGGCGCCTATCCCTCCCAGCAGCACACCCTGCGCTACCGCTACGGCATAGTACTAAATGCCTTGGGGGCCAAATCGAGGCCAGATCTCTACCCGCTGGCGCGGGCCCAGTTTCAATCAGTTCTGCGCTACCTGGATTCAGGTGCACAACTACCTCACTCCAGCGCAAGAGTGCGCTCTGCCCTGGCACACACTTACCACCGCCAAGCTGCCAGCGAAGAGTTGGCCACGCAGCGTGAACACCTCCTCAGCACTGCTTATCTCCTCTATAAAAGTGCCCTTGAAGGTCTGCTCAATCAGGAGGAATGGCACAACCTTTCTATTACTTATTTCAATCTTGGGCAGGTTTGTGAGTGGCAAGGAAATATTGAAGAGGCCATTCGTTGGCTGGAGAAAGCGGTAGAACTGGATTTACAGCACAAATTACCCGACCTAAAAGAGGATAGTGACTATTTGGCCGCGCTTCGCCAGCAGGTAGAACCGGTACAGCAGAACCGTGGAACCACCCTTTAGCCCTCACTTTTCCCCAAATTGTTTGCCAGAAAATGAATCGACGAAGCCGTTTTGCTGCGTTAAAACACGTTTTTTCTTCAATTCAGACTAATTTGGTGGGGCAGTCACAAATAGTTTCAGGGAAATTTTTTACTTTTCTCGTCTGAATTAGAAAGCCGATCCGGAAAAATAGCTTGTTAACCGTAGGATGACATCGCTGTCACTGTAAATCCCACCTAAAAAATGAAATTTCTTAATCAGAAAAAAATACGAATTATGTAACCATCAATAGCGTATAAGCGTGAACAAAACCCTTAAATTTAAAAATAAAAAGGGTTATTGATTTCAAGCACTCACAATAACCAGCCATTCTTTAAGGTCTTTTGTCGCCAAATAAGAAAAAGTTGCCTCAACCCAAATCCCCAGTAATATAACCAGCGTTGATTAAATATTGATCAACCATTTCCAAAAGCACTTGGAAATTTCGTAAGCACCTTTTGGCTTGCGACCATTTGATTCCTGGAGGTAATGGGACATCATGAAACAGACTCTGCGTAACACTGCTTTTTTCATCGCCGCCCTGCTTGCTATTGGTGTAAGTGTCAATGCATCAGCCGCTCTTAAGAAAACCATGGTTGTCGACGCTACCGCGTATAACTCGGTGCCCGGCCAGACAGATAGCGACCCCTGGGTAGCTGCCTGGAACAACCGCCTGCGTCCAGGCGATAAAATCATTGCCGTTTCCCGTGACTTGGAAAAGCACGGCCTGACCAACGGCGCTAAAGTACAGATTGAAGGTCTGCCCGGTACTTACACTGTGCGTGACCGTATGAACAAACGCTTCACAAACCGTATTGATGTTTGGATGGAAAAAGATATCCGCAAGGCTCGCGCCTGGGGTAAGAAGAAACTGAAGATTGTTTTTGAACCGGTAAAGTAAGGCAGAACTGATTTCAACGACCCTTTTGGCCCCGCCCTCCAGCGGGGTTTTTTTATTTCTGCCGTTAGGTAAACAATCAAAAGAGAGAATTACTGCTCTCTAATTTCATGGCAGAGATTATTAGTAATGATTAATTAGAGGCTTATTCAAACGTATGCGCCTGGAACGTTGAAAGAAGAGATCCTTGTATCCCTATATCCCTATATCCCTGTATCTCTGTATCTCTGTATCTCTGCAGCAGAGTCTACTTCCTATAGTCTCACCACAGATAGTCGAGCCTCTACAACAGAGTTGGGTAGCCACCCTTTAGCTCTTATTTACCCCATTTCTTTGCCAAAAAAATCAGTGACGAAGCAGTTTTTCCACCTAAAATCAGGTTTTCCCTTCAAACCAGACAGTTTTGGCGGAATGGTCACAAATAGTTTCAGGGAAATTTTTTACTTTTCTCGTACGAATTAGAAAGCCGATCCAAGAAAATAGTTTGTAAACCGTAGAATGACATCGCTGTCACTGCAAATCCCACCTAAAAAATGAAATTTCTTAATCAGAAAAAAATAGGAATTCTGTAACCAGTAGTAGCGTCTAAGCACAAACAAAAATCTTAAAAGTAAGACTAAAAAGGGTTATTGATTTCAAGCACTCACAATAACCAGCCATTCTTTAAGGCCTTTTGTCGCCAAATAAGAAAAAGTTGCCTCAACCCAAATCCCCAGTAATATAACCAGCGTTGATTAAATATTGATCAACCATTTCCAAAAGCACTTGGAAATTTCGTAAGCACCTTTTGGCTTGCGACCATTTGATTCCTGGAGGTAATGGGACATCATGAAACAGACTCTGCGTAACACTGCTTTTTTCATCGCCGCCCTGCTTGCTATTGGTGTGAGTGTCAATGCATCAGCCGCTCTTAAGAAAACCATGATTGTCGACGCTACCGCGTATAACTCGGTGCCCGGCCAGACAGATAGCGACCCTTGGGTAGCTGCCTGGAACAACCGCCTGCGTCCAGGCGATAAAATCATTGCCGTTTCCCGTGATTTGGAAAAACACGGCCTGACCAACGGCGCTAAAGTTCAGATTGAAGGTCTGCCCGGTACTTACACTGTGCGTGACCGCATGAACAAACGCTTCACAAACCGTATTGATGTTTGGATGGAAAAAGATATCCGCAAGGCTCGCGCCTGGGGTAAGAAGAAACTGAAAATTGTTTTTGAACCGGTAAAGTAAAGCAGAACTGATTTCAACGACCCTTTTGGCCCCGCCCTCCAGCGGGGTTTTTTTATTTCTGTCATTAAGTAGGAATCAGAGTAAAAAGTGGATGACCGCTAATTACATACCGGTCCATTATTAATAAGGACTTGATTAGAGAGCACTATAATTGTTCTCTCGAGGCCCTTATGCAAAGAAGCCCCTGAAACAATGCCGGCTCACTCTCTCCTCAAATGACTGAAAAAGGCCACAATTTCTAGGGCTCCATTTCCATCAAAATCCCCGGTAATTCCTTACAGTTCGCACTCTCCAAATGGAAAACACTCGGCTGATGCCCCTCTACGTAACGGTGCTCCAGATTTTCACCCGTGAGTAAAAGCAGGTATTCAGACTTGATCCAAGCATCCCCCGACCGGTACTCGGTCAACCATAACAGTGAAGGCAGCCCCTCATAGCAATAGCCGTAAAACATACGGGTTTTTTCTACCAGCTTTTTCGTCATATAGTCGAGATACCTACCCGGATAGGTATAACGATCACCATCTGACTGGTTATTACCAACTACTTCACCCGGCCTGGCAATACGTCGTATATAAATCGCTAGATTCTCATCGCAATCAATGCAGTGGCGCCCAGCCACTATTGCGTAGCCATGCAGCTTCGCAACTAGGCGAACCTCCTTGAGGTCTGCATAAAGCTGCTGTTGGACAATTGGCACCAAGGGGTCGGCATGGAGGGAAAGGGGCGGGATCTGCAAGCAGACCATGATAAAAATACCGCGCATTATCATGGGGAAGGCAACCGCTGGTTTGGTAGCACCGCCGGAGACAAAAGCTCCACAGTTGCCTCGCGACGGCGCTGTGATTGGGGTGTGCTGTCACACAGTCGCGATTCCCTTCACCATAACCATAGCAGTTATCGGCATATTGGGCCCAAAGAGCCGCCTCCCAGGACTACCGGGAAGACATCCACCAGCAGCAGGTGCACTTTGAGGTCACAGCAAAACTATCTACCAGCCGCCATCCGCTTCTTGAACAGGGCCGACAAAAGTAGAGATGCCCTCTTCCCGCAAAGCGTCCAAGGCTTCCTCAAGAGCATCCTGCTCTGTCTCAAAAGCATCCTCCCACACGGTGGAGTTGTTATTCTCATCGACAATTTCGAGCAGCCATCCGCCCTCACCATCCTCGAATATATCGATTTGCACAGATACCTCGCCCTCGCGGTAGATCTGGCTCAATTCTGACTCTTTCGGTGCAAATTCTTCGCCCATGGGGTTCACCTCGCTATGACCCTGAAAATTCGGCCAGAACTTTGACAAGTTGCGGCTCCCCGGTCAACAAATATTGTTGTGCTGGGACAACAGCTGGAGCGCTTGCTAAATGTACGACAAGCTGTTTTTTTTGCGATAAAATGCGCGGCGATTTTTTCTGCCCCGGATTTACGCTCCGGACTGCATTTAAGGAAGTACCATGAATCAATTCGTTGTCTGTGCACTCTACAAGTTCGTCACTCTGGAGGACTTTGAGTCTCTGCGCACTCCCCTGCTTGACGTTATGCTGGAAAACCAAGTGCGCGGCACCCTACTCTTGGCCCGAGAGGGCATTAACGGCACTGTTGCTGGTTCCCGCGAGGGCATCGACACCATCCTCGCCTACTTGAAGTCAGACGAGCGCCTTGCCGAGCTGGATTACAAGGAGTCCTACACTGGCGAGATGCCGTTTCTGCGCAGCAAGGTCAAATTGAAGAGGGAGATTGTCACTATGGGCGTAGAGGGCATTGACCCCCGCCGAGTGGTTGGCACCTACGTCAAACCAAAAGACTGGAACGCCCTAATCAGCGACCCAGAAGTCGTTGTTGTGGATACCCGCAACGACTATGAATTCCAGGTGGGTACTTTCAAAGATTCTCTCAACCCCAATACCGAAACCTTCCGAGAGTTTCCCCAGTACGTCAAAGAGAACCTGGATCCAGCCAAACACAAAAAAGTCGCCATGTTCTGCACTGGTGGTATCCGCTGTGAAAAGTCCACCGCCTATTTGAAAGAACAGGGCTTTGAAGAGGTTTATCACCTGCACGGTGGCATCCTCAAGTACTTGGAAGAAGTACCCAAAGAGGAATCTCTGTGGGAGGGGGAGTGCTTTGTTTTCGATGAGCGCGTCACCGTCAACCACGATCTGGAGCGAGGCCAGTACGATCAGTGCAATGCCTGCCGTATGCCTATCACCAAGGAGGACCAGCAGTCAGAACAGTTTGAGCAGGGAGTTAGCTGTCCGCATTGCTATGACAAAGTGAGTGACGCCGATCGCCACCGCTTCCGCGAGCGCGAGAAGCAGATTCAACTGGCGAAAAAACGCGGGGAAAAACACATGGGCCAAGATGCCCGTGAAATGACTACCGCTAAACGCCTGCAGAAAAAAGAAGAGCGGCGCCGCCAGGCGGAAGCTGAGCAGGCCAAAGCCCAGTAGGCGTAGCAATCAGCGAAGTCTCGGCCTGGGAACGCCCTTGATCTGGGTGAGCCAGGCCTCAGCCTCAGCTTCGGCAACGAATTCCCGCGAACTATGCCGGCACAGGCAGGTGCCGTCGGTCGACAGGGGGGAAGTACAACGGTTGCGCGGATGTAAAACGGCAATATAAGCGCAGCGCAACACCGGGTGCTCGGCTATAAAGCTGGTGAACTGCCGCTGCTCCTCCAGGGTAACCCTCGTGCGCGCATAGCGCATATCCAGTAATACCCGCAAAGGTACACGGTGGCGGTACTTTTCTACCAATCGGGCAGCCGCCTCCATTTTTTCTGCAAATCCCACGGGCCCATAAAATAAAACCCGCGCTATACCCCCTATCGGTCGATAGCTAATATTAAAATTCATGGATGAAAGCACTCGCGCTTTTGTCTTTGTTATTTTTATCGACTACAGCTACTGCAATGCCTGATGTATGCCCTACCTGAGACCAATAACACGGTGGCCACCACAGGTTTGCACTCCTGATATTATTGCCCTCGGCGCAGTATGTCTGTACCACGCAACCGAGTGTTATCCACGAACCGACTAAGCATCTCCCGGTATATTCCGTGGATTATCGCGGCTTTTCTGATTATCCGAGTTGTCCCTCCAATAAAAGTAAAATCACATAAATACCTTGACGATTGCCAAAGGATATTCAGCAGGAATACTTACTCTTTTTACCGCAGAGGCTGAATTCGAGCAGTCATAGGCAAAACTGCCATAAGTATCTACAGAATAAATTGGGTCTGTTAAAAAAATACTAAAACCCTGACGATTAACTCGGCAGCGTACCAATAAAGGCTAACAGGCACACTAGCGCGAGCGAAGGCGCCGTAAATACAAAATCGCAATAAATAAATTATTTAAAGACCCATTTTTCAATGGCTCAACTGCGACCCATCAACACAAGTCATTATTACGAATCTTTACAGAGACATGAAAAGCCTGCGTTAAATTCTGGCTTATCAAGATTGAGCGCTCCTGCAAAAACGAAATTTCACAGAGGCGCCCGAAGGAGTTCAATATAGGGAGTTTTGCCCCTTTAAAAAACCACAAAAAATAAAAAGTTAATGCTTTGTGATCAATATCGCGGTTGGGTTCAACTAATTTCGATTTCCGGCAGTTCCTCGTCGCTGCTGGCATTCAACCAAACCTGGGCTGCAGCTTTGCGGGCAATTTCCCGGTAGAAACCGGCAATTTCACCCTCGGGGTCTGCGGTTACACTGGGGCGACCACTGTCGATATCGGCGCGAATTTTCTGTGCCAGAGGCAATTCGCCAAGCAGGTGGGTATCGTATTCCTCAGCGATACGCTCACCACCACCTATGCCGAAGATCGGCTCACTATGGCCACACTTGGAACAGGTATGAAGGGCCATATTCTCAACAATGCCAAGCACTGGTACCGACACCTTGCGAAACATCTCCACGCCTTTGATAGCATCCTTCAACGCCAAATCCTGTGGTGTAGTCACAATCACCGCACCCGCTAAAGTGGTTTTTTGCGCCAGAGTCAGCTGGATATCTCCGGTACCCGGGGGCATATCCACAATTAAATAATCCAGCTCTTCTTTAGCATCACACCAAAGTGTTTGTGTGAGAATTTGATTGAGTGCACCACTGGCCATAGGGCCGCGCCAAACTGCCGGGGTATCCTCAGTCATCAAGTACCCCAAAGACATTGTCTCGATACCTAATGCATCCACCGGCACGAAGAACTTCTGTTCCTTCACATGCGGGCGGACCCCTTCGGTACCAAGCATGGTGGGCAGGCTGGGGCCATAAATATCCGCATCAAGTAACCCGACCCGCGCACCCTCTGCCGCCAGCGCCAAGGCCAGGTTCACGGCTGTGGTGGACTTGCCAACGCCACCCTTACCAGAAGCAACTGCGACAATATTCTTTACGCCACGCAATGGCTCTGGGGCGTTGGCCGATGAGGTGGCAGGGATATCGCTGAATAATTCAAATTGCAAGCCGTGGCCGCCTAGGGGACCACTCTTCATCAGGGGCTCACAGGCCTCGGTAACCCGCTTGCGCCAATGTACTTCCTGGCTTGCGCAGGGGTAGCCGAGGGTAATACCGACGTACACGGTATCATCTTCGTAGCCCACCTCAATATCTGCATCCAGTTGATCCAGCGGCAGGCCACTGGCCGGGTCCTGCAACTGACCAAGGCACTCTGCCAGACGCTCCAGTTCGGCCTGCACTTCCTTTGATAACTCTTCATGATCGTGGTGGTGATCGCTCACGGTATCTCCCTCTAGGTGCTTCTTGTCAGAACCGCATTGTGTCGGATGAAGCGGCCCAGCGCCAGCGACGGGCTCAATCCCGACCGCTTTATACACGAGCATGGCCCACACCTCCCCGGCATAGTACAAATCTGCTATATTTCGCCGTCTTTTGACGATCTCCGGCCACTCCAGCGGAGCCTCCGGCCGCAACCCCACAGCGATGGAAAAACCGATGCCCGATACGCGCAAAATCCTAGTCACCAGCGCACTCCCTTACGCCAACGGCTCCCTGCACCTGGGCCACATACTCGAATATATCCAGACCGATATCTGGGCGCGTTTTCAGCGCTCCCGCGGTAACAACTGCCTGTACATTTGCGCCGATGATGCGCACGGCACCGCAATCATGCTCAAAGCTGAGCAGCTGGGTCTGACACCGGAGCAACATATCGCTAATATGCAGGCGGAGCACGAGCGGGATTTCGCCGACTTCCTAATCGGCGTGGACAACTACCACTCCACCCACTCGGAGGAGAACCGCGAGCTGTCCGCTATGATCTATCGCCGCCTCAGTGAAAATGGCCACATCGCTTCGCGCACCATTACTCAGGCCTTCGATCCGGAGAAACAACTCTTCTTGGCGGATCGCTATATCAAGGGCACCTGCCCCCGTTGCAGCACTCCCGATCAGTACGGTGACAACTGCGAGGCCTGTGGTGCCACATACAGCCCCACGGAGTTGATTGATCCAGTGTCCGCCATCTCTGGCGCCACGCCGGTGGAAAAAGAGTCAGAACACTTCTTCTTCACTCTCCCCGCCTTTACCGAGTTCCTGCGCAACTGGACCCGCTCCGGAACCCTGCAGGATGAAGTGGCCAATAAGCTGGCCGAGTGGCTCGAAGAGGGATTGCAGGAGTGGGACATCTCTCGCGATGCGCCTTACTTCGGTTTTGAAATCCCCGATGCGCCGGGCAAATACTTTTACGTATGGCTGGACGCCCCCATCGGCTATATGGCCAGCCTGAAAAATTACTGTGATAAAAATGGTAGCGACTGGCTCGATTACTGGAAAAAAGACAGCGATGCCGAGGTATATCACTTTATCGGCAAGGATATCGTCAATTTCCACGCCCTGTTCTGGCCAGCCATGCTGGACTCCGCCGATTTCCGCACCCCCAATAAAGTGTGCGTACACGGCTTCCTCACCGTTAACGGCAAGAAAATGTCCAAGTCCCGTGGCACCTTTATTAATGCCCGCAACTACCTGGACCATCTGAGCCCGGAATATCTGCGCTATTACTTCGCCGCCAAACTCACAGCGGGCGTGGATGACCTGGACCTCAACCTCGACGATTTTATTGCCAAGGTAAATTCCGATCTGGTGGGCAAAGTGGTCAATATCGCTTCGCGCACCGCCAAGTTTGTGAGTAAGGCCGGCGGCAAGCTCGCCACCGAACTGGCCGATGAACAGCTGTGGAATCAATTTGTCGAGGCCGCACCGCGTATTGCCGATTACTACGAGCAGCGCGAATACGCACGCGCCATGCGCGACATAATGGCCCTGGCCGATGCCGCCAATGCCTGGATCGCCGACAAGGCACCCTGGTCCCTTGCCAAACAGGAAGGCACAGAAGCCGAAGTACTGGCGATTTGCTCTCAAGGCGTAAATATGTTCCGCGCCCTGATCACCTGGCTGGCACCGGTACTACCCAATACCGCGCAAAAGGCAGCGGAATTCCTCAACAGTGAACTGGATTGGACCCAGGCCACCACACCGCTAGCGGACCACGAGATCAAAAAATTCAAACCGCTGCTACAACGGGTAGAAAAAACCCAGGTAGATGCGGTGATGGAAGCCGCACAGGAATCACTGGCCCAGCTACAGGCTGAAGTCAAAGCGGCCTGTGGCCCGCTGGCAGAAGACCCTATCGCCGAGCAGATCCAGTTCGACGATTTCGCCAAAGTAGACTTGCGCATTGCCCTGATCGCCAAGGCGGAACACGTCGAGGGTGCCGGCAAGCTGCTGCGTTTGACATTGGACCTGGGCGGAGAGACCCGCCAGGTATTCGCCGGTATCAAGAGTGCCTATGCGCCGGAAGACCTGGTGGGCAAGCACACCGTTATGGTCGCTAACCTGGCGCCGCGCAAAATGCGTTTTGGTGTGAGTGAAGGCATGGTGCTGGCCGCCGGTCCAGGCGGTAAAGACCTGTGGATTCTCGAACCCCACACAGGCGCCAGGCCCGGTATGCGCGTAATGTAATTTATTTTGGAGGTGGGCACTGTCCACCTTAGCGCAGCGATACCGCAATTAAACCGGCACATACCAGCCCCACGCCTAACAGCTGGGGTCTGTGTGCCGGTTCTCCCAACAACCAGATAGCAAATCCCACTCCCAACGGAATACTGAGCTGGCGTAAAGCGACCACGTAGCTCACATTTTCCGTCATCGTCATCGCCAGCAGCACCAGTCCATAAGTCGCTCCCATCATCAGGCCGGTCAAGATACCAACCTTCAAATCCCGCAGATTTTCTAATAATTGTCCGCGCCCCACTCGACTCATACAGCCACATAGTAACCAGACTCCACTGACAAAAAACTGCAAGCCCAAGTAGCTATACGCCACCACCGCAGGTGTTACCGCGTCGCCAAGTGCCTCTTCCAAATAAAGCAGTGCGCCCTTATCCGCCAATGAATATCCCACCGTACCCAGTGCCGCTACCAGAGCCCAGGCACAGTCCGCTCTCCAGTACACACTCCAGTGCCATTGACGAAAATACACCAGCGGCACCAACAAACAGCCGATCGTCACCAACAACATGCCCAGCCAGGCTTGCCAGGGCAGAACCTGCCCTAACAACACCGTTGCCAGTGCCACAAGGAGTACCGGCAGAGCCCGTGCGATAGGGTAAACCAGGCTGATATCAGCGCGCTGATAGGCTAATGCCAGCCCTCCCATATAAATCATCTGAAAAAAACCGCTGGCCAGTAACAACAACCAGAAAGCACGCGGCAGTGAATGAGCCTGTGACAGGACCCAGAGACCAAGGGGGAGAAGTAGTAAACCCACACTAAGGGTGGCGATACAGAAAAAAGCTGGGGAGGGGGTGCGGGATTTTCCCAGTAAATTCCAGCCCGCGTGAAGAAATGCCGAGATTAAAACCAATGATGCTGCAGTTATCGATATTCCCATAAAGGCCCTCTTCATTTGTGACAGAAAGGCCCGTAAACAAACCGTAGCCAACCCTACAAGATCTGCAGCCGTCCTATAAAAGCCATTGCATTCGACCTCTGCTGACGTAGCATGCCGCTATCTCACACAGGAAATTGAGGAGATTCCATGCGCGGAGTATTTCTGGACGCAATGACCATGAAACTTGGGGAGTTGAATATACAGTCCCTAAAAAACAGTCTAGATCATTGGGATTTCTATGAGACCACCTCAGCCAAGCAAACCGCCGAACGTATCGCCGATGCGGACGTAGTTATTACTAATAAAGTGGTTTTGGACCGCACGCTTCTGGAGCAGGCCCGCTCTCTCAAGCTGATCTGTGTGTGCGCTACAGGCACGAATAATATTGACCTGCAAGCCGCACAGGACTCGGGTATTCCCGTGCGCAACGTGCAGGGATACGCCGGCGCTTCGGTACCACAGCACACCCTGGCACTAATTCTCGCCCTCGCTTCCCGCTGGCATCACTACCATCAGGACGTCATGACCGGCCGCTGGAGTCAGTCGGAAATTTTCTGTTTACTCGATCATCCTGTCGTAGAACTAGCCGGTAAAACCCTGGGAATAATCGGTTATGGTGAATTAGGGCAAAAGGTCGCCAAACTGGGGGAAGCCCTGGATATGCAGATTTTGGTGGCGGAATCCTTCAGTGGAGAAAAACGCGCTGACCGGGCACCACTGGCGCAACTTACAAAGGAATCCGATGTAATCAGTCTGCACTGCCCCCTCACGAAGCAGACGGAGAAATTGATCGATCGCGATTTTATCGCCAACATGAAATCCGGCGCACTGTTGATCAATACCGCGCGGGGCGGTTTGGTGGATGAGGAGGCAGTAGCCGACGCACTGCGCAGTGGAAAGCTCGGCGGCGCCGCAATGGATGTTTTGAGTGAAGAGCCCCCACCGGCAAGTCACCCCCTACTGGCCACTGATATTCCCAACCTGATTATCACGCCTCACAACGCTTGGATCAGCCGTGAGAGCCGCCAGCGCTTACTCGATGGTGTGGTAAACAATATTGAGGCCTGGAAACAGACACTCACACCATAAATGCCATCAGCCCCCTGTAGAGACACCGATCAATAGCGATATAACTAAATTCACCAAAACAGTTCGGAGTTATTTTTTATTACCCTAAATAAAGAGCCAATGCTTCTGTGAATTGATTGCTGCGACTATAGAATTCTGCGGCAATCATCCCCTGAAAAGGAGCAACCCGATGGCAACTGCAAGATCTCCACATAACTCCAGCAGGGATAAGCTGCAACAGGCCTATAATCTCGCAGGAGAGGCCGCTTCTGATGCTGCTGAAAACCTGAGACAGAGAGCGAGATCTTCTGTCCAGCAACAGAGGCAACGCGCTTCAGAGGTTATGGAAAAAGCGGAGTCTTCCCTGCGGGAAAGACCGATCCTCGCAGTCGGCTGTGCTTTTGTGGTCGGCTGGGCAATCGCCAAGCTTTTTAAATAAAGCCAAAGCGTTTGCCGTTTTAACCGGTAAGGAAACCGCCGATGGGCAATGGAGAAAAACGCCAGGGAACTGACCAGAATTCCGACCCGACCGCGCAACAGCGCGGGCGGGACGGTTCCGCTGAAGGCAGCGGTAACGGTGATAGTAGCGACACTGGCGGCAGTTTAGAGGAGACTATGGCTCGTGTTGAAGCCACTCTCACTCTTATAACTGCATGGATGGGTAATATTCAGCGCTTATTTCAGCTAGAGCTGGAGAGAACCCTAACAGCCGGGAAAAGACTGATTATTCTGCAGTTGATGCTGGTACCCCTGGGAACCGCACTACTCGTCAGCCTTTGCGGTGGCATTGGTTTGATTGCCTACTATTTTAGCCAATCGATCTATATCGGTTTCCTTGTATTTGTACTGATACAAATTGCCCTTTTCCTCGGTGTGTTGCTTTATCAGCAAAAGCTGCGCCCTCTGCTGGGATTTGAAGAAACCAAACGGCAGGTAAAAGAGGCCCTACAAGATGTCGCTGAGACAATTAAATAGAGAAATTACACAATGCCGTGTGGACGCTGAAAAACAGCGCCGCAGTGCGTTGCGTTTGTTTGATCAACAGCAAAGGCAAGTCAACCAGCAGCTGGGCAAAATTCCTATAGTGGCCATTCTCGGCGTCGCTTTTGCCGCCGGCTTTATTACCGAAAAACTCTGGCAGCTGCCACACACCTCACAAATCATTCAATTCGCACTCTCTATGCGCGCCCTATAAGCTATTTCGCTAAAGCTAAATAAGCAGAGAGACAACCATCTCACCATGGGCGTGCAATAGAAAAAACTGCCATTCAATACTGCTCAGCTGTCTTTTTGCGCCATTTTGTCCTGGGTTTTTTCATCAAAATCACTGGCGTCATGGCGTTCATGGAGCTGCTTACTGGGATCCCCCCAGGTGCGGTTCACCATACGCCCACGCTGTACCGCCGGTCGCTGTGCAATTTCATCAGACCAGCGCACAAGGTGTTTGTAACTCTCGGTCTGCAGGAATTCGCTGGCATCATAGGCCTCATTACGGATCAGGGCTCCGTACCAGGGCCAGATGGCGATATCTGCAATGGTGTATTCACGCCCAGCGATAAACTGGTGCTTAGCCAGTTGCCGGTCCAATACATCCATCTGCCGCTTTACCTCCATGGCGAAACGATTGATGGGGTACTCCAGTTTCTCGGGCGCATAGGCATAAAAATGCCCAAAGCCTCCACCGAGATAGGGCGCCGCCCCCATCTGCCAAAACAGCCAATTGAGAGTCTCGGTACGCTGCTCCGGTGTATGCGGCAGAAAGGCGCCAAATTTCTCTCCCAGATACAGAAGAATTGATCCGCTTTCAAAAACCCGAATTGGTGGTGTCGTACTGTGGTCAACCAGGGCTGGGATCTTTGAATTCGGATTGATATCCACAAAACCACTGCCGAATTGCTCGCCCTCAGTGATGCGAATCAAGTGGGCATCGTATTCCGCCCCTTCAACCCCCAGTGCCAGAAGCTCCTCCAGCATAATCGTAGCCTTGGCACCATTGGGGGTTCCCAGGGAGTACAGTTGCATCGGGTGCTTGCCCCGAGGTAATTCTTTATCATGGGTGGCTCCCGCTATGGGGCGGTTAATTTTGGCAAACTGCCCACCACTTTCCGCATCCCACTTCCAAACCTTGGGCGGAGTATAGGGTTGATCCGGCATTACAGAGCTCCAACTGGTGTTACGGGTTAATCCAATAGAGATAAGGGCATACTCCCCGAGAGTAAAGGGTCGCGCCAATAAATCCATGGAAACCTTAAATCGCCTCTCGCAAGCATCGCGCACTAGCCCAGAGGTACCAACTATTCTCAAAGCCAGAACCTAGCTTGGCACCTTACGGGGGTCCTCTGCTGCCAGAAGATCCCCCACTGAGTTGAAGGCCCCCCGCGACTCACCCATAATACCGGCCCTGCGCGACATTCGACGGAGCCCCAGGCCCTCTGCCTCTCACCGGGGCACCTCGACTCCGCCAAGGCGCTTGCATCATTTTGTTCCTGGGCTTCAACCGGACCTGATATGACCGAATTTGCAGTCATCCTGCTCAGCACCATCCTGGTCAACAACTATGTGTTGGTGCAGTTTCTTGGGCTGTGTCCCTTTATGGGTGTCTCCAACAAACTGGAGACCGCCGTGGGTATGGCTGGCGCCACCACTTTTGTACTCACACTGGCCTCAATCTGCTCTTACCTGGTGAATACCTATTTGCTTGAGCCCTTTGGCATCGAATACCTGCGCACTATTTCCTTTATTCTGGTGATCGCGGTAGTGGTGCAATTCGCCCGTATGTTTATCGAAAAAACCAGCCCACTGATGTACAAGGTTTTGGGCGTTTTTCTGCCGCTAATTACCACGAACTGTGCCGTACTGGGCGTAGCGCTGCAAAACACCATGAAGGCCCACACATTTATACAGTCCACCCTGTATGGCTTTGGCGCCGCGGTAGGTTTCTCCTTGGTATTGATTCTTTTTTCCTCCATGCGCGAGCGATTGTTTGCCGCGGATGTACCGCTGCCATTTCGCGGCGCCGCTATTGGCATGGTCACCGCAGGGCTGATGTCCCTGGCATTTATGGGCTTTAGCGGTCTGGTATAGGGTTACGTGATGCTGGACTGGATTTCTGAAATTTCCTCCCCCCTGCTGGTACTCGGCGGTATGGCTCTAGTGTTTGGCGCCCTGCTGGGATTTGCCGCCATTCGCTTTAAGGTGGAGGGGGACCCTCTGGTAGAACAGGTCGATGCCCTGCTGCCGCAAACTCAGTGCGGGCAGTGTGGCTATCCCGGTTGCCGTCCCTATGCCGAAGCAATTGTGCATGGAGACGCCATCAACAAATGCCCCCCAGGCGGTCAAGCCACCATCAACGAGCTGGCCAACCTGCTGGATATGGAACCCATGCCCCTGGATGCAGAGCACGGGGTCGAAGATGTAAAAAGAGTGGCCTTTATTCGCGAAGCCGAATGTATTGGCTGCACCAAGTGCATTCAGGCCTGCCCGGTGGATGCCATCGCCGGTGCAGCCAAATATATGCACACCGTAATTGCCGACGAATGCACTGGATGCGATCTCTGCGTAGAGCCCTGCCCCGTGGATTGTATTGATATGGTGCCCGTAGATATGCCGCTACAAGATTGGCATCCACAAAAGCCCGAAGACGGTATCCAGCTGATTGCCACCGACCGTCGCCCGCAGCAAACAGATCAACGGGGAGGTGCAGTTTGAACCCCGAAAATGAAAACCGCACAGCGCTACAGGAAAAAAACCAGCGGCGCGAAGCGGTAGAGGAGCGTCGCGCCGCCCGCGAGGCACAGCTAATCGCCAGCGAAAAGGCGCGGGAACTGCGCCCCAATGATTTCCACGGCGGCGTACATCCACCGGAAAACAAACAACAGAGTACCGGCGAACCCATTGGCAGCATTCCCCTGTCCGAGGATTTGATTGTGCCTCTGCTGCAACACAGTGGTGCCACTGCATTGCCCCTGGTCAAACTCGGCGATGACGTACTAAAGGGCCAAAAAATTGCCGAGGCGGATGGCCTGATCAGCAGCCCTGTGCACGCCCCCAGTTCCGGTAAAGTCGTGGCCATAGAGCCCTGCGCCGTCCCCCACCCTTCGGGGCTCGCCGAGGACAGTATTGTGATCCGTACCGACGGCGAGGAGCACTGGTGTGAACTGCAACCCTGTGAGGATTACACCCAGCTTTCGCCTGTTGAGCTTCTGGAGAAAATTCGCGACTGCGGCATCGCCGGCATGGGCGGTGCGGGCTTCCCCACCGCAGTGAAACTCGATCCCCACGGCGGGGCGGAAATCGACACACTGATCATTAACGGGACCGAGTGCGAGCCTTACATTACCGCCGACGATATGCTGATGCGCGAGCGCGCCGAAGAGATTATCGCCGGGATTGGCATCATCTCTTATATCCTTGATGAGCCTGAGCGCGTATTGATCGGGATTGAGGACAATAAGCCGCAGGCCATTGCCGCCATGCGCGAAGCCGCCAGAGATACCCGCTTTGATATCGTGGTGTTCCCCACCAAGTACCCTTCTGGTGGGGAAAAGCAACTTATCCAGATTCTCACCGGCCGCGAAGTACCCAATCAGGGCCTGCCGGCCAATGTCGGCATCGTCTGCCAGAACGTGGGTACCGCCAGGGCCATTTATCGCGCCGTTCGCTATGGTGAACCTCTAATCAGCCGGGTAACCACGGTTGTGGGGCAAGCCCTGGAGCGCCAGCGCAATATCGAAGTGCCCATCGGTACCCCCATTCACCATATTCTCAAACACCACGGTATCCACCGCAGCCAGATGCAAAAGGTGATTATCGGCGGCCCCATGATGGGTTACACCATCGACGATGAGCGCGCCCCTGTAGTCAAAACCACCAACTGCCTATTGGTGCCCACCAACCAGGAGTTGCCACCAGCACCGGTAGCCAAGGCTTGTATTCGCTGCGGTTACTGCGCCGAGGCCTGCCCTGCTTCACTGCTGCCACAGCAGCTGTACTGGTATGCACGCGCCGATGAGCGCGAAAAGCTGCAAGCTTATAACCTGTTCGACTGCATCGAATGCGGCGCCTGCTCCTATGTCTGCCCCAGTACGATTCCGCTGGTGCAGTATTACCGCGCGGCCAAAGGGGCAATACGCCTGGCGGAGGAGGAGAAAGAAAAGTCCGACCGCGCCCGCGATCGTTTTGAATTCCGCAAGCTCCGCCTGGAAAAGGCCGAGAAAGAAAAAGAAGCCAAACGTGAGGCACGCCGCAAGGCAGCCGAACTGGCGCGCCAACAGCGCGAGCAGAGCCCCGAGTCCGAGGAAGCCAAAGAGAGTAAGCAACAAGCAGATATCGTCGCCGCTGCCCTGGCCCGGGTTAAATCCCGCCAGGAGGATCCCCAGCAGCTGCTCGCCCGTGCCCAGCGCACCTTCTCCAGCGCCGAAAGCCGCGTCGAACGCCTGCGCAATAAGGTGGAGGCCGCAGAAGAAGGCCAACGCGACCAGCTGGCAGCCCAACTCAAGGCTGCCGGGTTAAAACTGCAGGAAGCCGAACACAAGCTCACTCTGGCCAGGCGTCGCGCCGATCGCGATCCCGCCAGAGAGCCCAGTCAGGAAGAGACCAGTGCCGCCGTGCGCGCTATCACTAAGGCGCGTACCTCGGCAGAAGCTCGCTCTCAAATGAGCGATGCCGAGCGACTCGCCGCAGATATCGAGGCCCTGCAGAAGCGTCTTGGCAAAGCCGAGGCAAGGTTGCAAAAAGCCAAAAATGAAAATGATGCCAACCTGGCGGCCTTTGAGACTGCCTTGGAAAAGCTGCAGAAAAAGTTGGAAGACAAGATGCGAGAGCAAAAAGCCGCACAGGATGGTCGCCAGTAATGTCCTTGATGCGAGCCACCTCCCCCCACGCCCGCTCCGGCGATAACACGGCCAAAGTGATGTTGCAGGTAGCGGCCGCCACCGCACCTGGTGTTCTGGCTATGGTGATTTATTTCGGCATCGGCGTGTTGATCAATATTGCCTTCTCTGTAATTACCGCTCTGCTGTGCGAAGCCGCAATCATGAAACTGCGGGACAGGCCCGTGGCTTTCTACCTGCGTGACTACAGTGCCATGGTCACGGCACTCTTACTGGGCATTGCTCTGCCTCCATACTGTGCCTGGTGGTTGCCGGTAGTCGGCAGCGCCGTGGCCATCGTATTGGCTAAACAGCTATATGGCGGCATGGGGTACAACCCTTTCAATCCGGCCATGGTGGGTTATGTGGTATTGCTGATCAGTTTCCCGGTGGATATGACCCGCTGGGTTGGCGCGGCGGATGTGATCGGTGGTGCACCGGATATTGGCGAGGCCATCTCCCTGGTCTTTGGCAGTTACAACGTGGATGGTTTCACCCGTGCCACTCCCTTGGAAATCGTGCGCCTCAACGAGTCAGTGTTGCTGTCACAACTCTACGAGATGGAACCGGTTTTCAGCCAGGGGACTTTTGCCGGGGCAGGCTGGGAAACCATCAGTTTCGGGTTCCTGTTGGGCGGACTTTTTCTATTGTTTCGCGGCATTATCACTTGGCACGCGCCAGTAGCCATGCTCGCAACCCTGACCCTGATCTCTCTGTTTTTCTACGACAGCGGCAGCTCTCTTTCCGAAGGCTCACCACTGCTGCACCTGTTCTCCGGCGCTACCATGTTCGGGGCCTTTTTCATCATCACAGATCCGGTCAGTGGCTGTACCAGTAATAAGGGGCGCCTGATCTTCGGCGCCGGTGTTGGACTCTTCACTTATATTATCCGCGCCTGGGGCAGCTACCCGGATGCCGTGGCCTTTGCGGTACTGCTGATGAACTTTGCCGCACCCACCATTGATAATTACACCCTGCCACGCACTTATGGCCACAAGCGGGCGCGTCGCGCTACTGACTTGGAGGAGCACTGATGCTCAAGCAGTCTATGGCCACCAATGCCGTTGTGCTGACCCTGTTTGCCCTGGTCACTGCAGGCACTCTGGCAGTGACCCAGATCACCACCCGAGAGCCCATTGAACGGGCGATACGCGCAGCCTCTGCCAAAGCCCTGCTGGAAATTATTCCTCTGGATCGCCACAGCAATGACCTACTTGTGGACACCTATCCAATTCCCAAGACCTACTGGAATCAACTAGGGCTCTCTCAGGGTGGCGATATCAACTTAGCGCGTGGCAAAGACGGTAAGATTTCAGCGGTCATTGTACCGGCGGTGGCACCAGACGGTTACTCGGGCCCAATCAAAATGCTGGTAGGCGTCAACCGCGATGGCACCATAGCTGGTGTACGGGTCACCAGCCACAGTGAAACGCCGGGCCTTGGTGATAAGGTCGAACTTAAAAAAAGTGATTGGATTCTTCAGTTCGATGGCCTCTCACTGAAAAACCCACCCTCTAGCGAGTGGAGAGTTCAAAAAGATGGCGGGGTCTTCGACCAATTTACCGGTGCAACGATCACCCCCCGCGCAGTGGTTGCTGAAGTACATCAGGTGCTGGAGTTTGTCGCCAAAAACCATCAGCAAATATTCAGTGCACCGGTGTCCAAGCGAGCCGTTGAGGTGGAAAATCCTGAAGCGGAAAATACTGATGAGGCTCAGCCCAAGACGGAGCAGAATTAATGGCGACCCCCGGTTACGCAGAAATTACTCACAACGGGCTCTGGAAAAATAACCCCGCCCTAGTTCAGCTTTTGGGGCTCTGCCCCTTATTGGCAGTTACCGGCTCAGTGGTCAACGCTATTGGTCTGGGGCTCGCCACCACTGGTGTACTCACCTGTTCCAACTTGGCAGTTTCCCTAGTACGGAAACAGATGCCCGACACCGTGCGTTTACCCGCCTCGGTGATGATCATCGCCACCTTCGTCACCTGTGTCGAACTCTTGATGAAGGCTTTCACTTATGAGCTCTACCTGGTGCTGGGAATTTTTATTCCATTGATTGTTACCAACTGCGCCATCCTCGGCCGCGCCGATGCCTTCGCCAGTAAAAATCCAGTGCTGCCGTCACTGGTCGATGGTTTTATGATGGGGGTTGGTTTTACCGCAGTGCTGATTGCTATCGGCGCCGTGCGGGAAATACTCGGCCAAGGCACTTTGTTTTCAGATATGGATTTGCTGCTGGGGCCTATGGCCAAAGACTGGAGCCTAAACTTGCTGGGAAGTAATTATCCCGGTGTGCTGGTAGCGGTGTTACCGCCCGGTGCATTTCTGGTAGCCGGTCTACTGATTGCAGCGAAAAATGCTATTGATACAGGTATTGAACGGCGCCGCAGTCAGCAAATCAGAATTGTACCTGGCTCCAAACGGGTGCGCGTTACTGGAAAAATCTCTTAAGATTGCCCCAAACAAGCCCTTATTCCCTACGACAATCGTTTAGTGTAGCGAAAGCTATTCGATTGTCGCTGACCCACTTGCCGAGTAATTGTCATATTCCGGTGAGAAAAAGACCTAGGATTGACGCCTAAATCTTTATTTTCTGATTCAATAAAAGCCCCCTACACAAAAGTGCACCATATTGAGGAGATTCACGTAGAAAAACCACAAGTGAAGCCTCTGACTTGTGCAATCTTCGTGTAATCGAATGTAATAGCTTTATTCTCTCTTTTTGAATTCGTTTGGCTAGAATGGCACGACCGAACAGCTTGCTAGAGCGATCGGAGCCAACACAAAAAGAACAGGGATACTGCTATGACTGTAGACAATGGAAAGTCTGATCTGGTCTATCACGGCCGCCGCGCACAGCGAGCCGACAGCCGCCTGCGCCGCAAGGCCATCCTAGAGGCCACCCTGCGACTAATCGTAAAAGAGGGGATTCGCGGTATCCGCCACCGCGCCGTAGCTCGCGAAGCGAATGTACCACTGGCCGCCACTACCTACTATTTTAAAGACCTCAACGATCTGATCAGTGATTCATTCACTTACTTCGTTGAGCAGGGATTGGAAAGCACACGCCAACTTCAAGAAGAAAGTTTCAATGCGGCTCGCAACCTCTCTTCACAAGAGCGCGCATCGAGTAGTAGTCACAAACTGTTGGTGCAGCAGCTCACCCGCTTCATCCTCACACATGTGCGCAACCAGGCTGAAGATCGTGACCGCCGTTTGGTTGAGTTGGCCTTCCGCAATGAGGCGCTGCGCAACGAGCAACTGACGCGGGCGGTACGCATGTCAAGCCATGCGAGAGAGTCCCTAATTCAGGAATTCTTCCACTTGCTGGGCGTTGTTGATCCGGAAGCCGCTGCGCAAATCGCTCACGGCACTATTCTCAAGTTGGAATATGAAATTTTGAGTGGCTCCATTGCACTGGATTCTCCATTGCTTGAGCGCACAGTTACCATGATGGTTCGCGGCTTAATTCCTGCAACAGCTACCCAAGTTGCCGAGACCGCAGCATACGGCTGAAATATAAAGACTATCTCACAGGTTAGCGGCACGGTGCCCAAACACTGTGCCGCCTTCTTCCTTAAGTGGCCAGCCTGACATCACTCACTGCACTATGAGCAACTCCCCGACATAGCCGCCACCCACTGGCGTAGTAAGCTCACCCCCTCTTCATGTACCAAACTTCGCCCTAACTCCGGCATCATCGCGCCCGGATCGCTGGACTCTACACGGAAATTCAAAATTGAGTGATCCGGCTCTCCCGGTACTATGGCAAATACCCGTCCTCCACTGCCAGTACCCGCCGCTACTGGTGGTTTACACAGGCCCATCTTGCGCCAGTCTGTTTCACTGTGATGAAGCATCAGCCCCGATGTGTCAGCGGCACCGGCCGGGTTATGACAGTGACCGCAGTTGATATCGAGGTAGGCGCGAGCTCTATCTTCTAGCGATTTTGAAGTATCTGCATAACTAGCCTGGCTTGGTAGTGATATCAGCGCGGGAAGCCCTTTCAAATATCCCACTTTCTGCCAGTGGGATAACTGATTCTCTGTTCCACTAAGATAGGTAAAATCTCGATTTAAGTGTCTTGCTCTCGGGCCGAGTGGAGAAATCTTCTTTCCAGTAAAGTTGTCAGCATGGCAACCGGCGCATTGATTGGCATCGGGCACCACATAAGTAAATTCTGAGACATCCCCAGAGTCGTTCACCAGTTTAAAATGTGTGGTATCACCAGCGATTTCATAAACGGCTTCAGTTTGAGCCGCATTCCAAATATAGGGGATCGCCTGCCAGCCCCTCTGACGTTTTACTAACAGACGGGTCTCAATCAAGCGCACAGCCCGCATATCCAAAGCTTCTCCACTGCGCCCTTCAAGGTAGTCCCGAGTAAAATTATCGGTGCGCAGAACTGTATCACCCTCTCCTCTTGGATAGTAAAAAGTCTTGGTAAGTACCGTGCCCACCGGATACTCAAACTGCTCCTCACCATACTCTGCCGAGGTGCCGGCGGGCATCCACACAGTTCGCAGTTTATGGGCGTAATCGGTAAATAGCCCAGTATTTAAATCATACGGCAGCACACCTGCGTTGGGGGTCAAACCGTTATCAATAATATTGACCAAATTCCAGTCACTAAGCCTCTCAGGAATAGCATCTTCGGCAAATAGTTGAACTGGGGCTTGGGCTTTCTCGCAGCCACTAAGGGTGACCATTAATGTAGCAATAAGGAGAAGGAAAGAGCCCACCAAATATTTCCACTTATTCATTCCCCCCCTCCAAGACAGCCAAATGATCTCCCGCGTTTTTTTCTTTATCTGGCCGGTCAAATTTCAAAACGACCTCTGGTAGCTTTTTCAGACGGCACTGATGAGCAGAAATATCTGTGGAAATATTCTGATAGTTATTTTGGAAATCAATATTCAATATGCCTACATCCGTGTTATCGATGCATAGCCGAAGGTGGTCTGGCAGGGCGCCCTCAAACATTTTCTTGCTATCCACAACACCATCCCAAAGTACATCGGGCAAGCTTCCACCTAATCCAAAACGCGCTAACTTTAGCGCCTTAAGTTCCAAGTGGTCTGGTGATGAACCACCTCCTGCAAAGTGATTGTTATAGATATAAATACCTTCTGGATATGGATCAAAGTCTGCCTGAGTCGACTTATCGCTGTAATAACCCGCAGTAAAGTAGCTACTCACGATAATATTGGCAGTATCATTATCCGCAATCTTATTATCAAATATCTCAACCTGATCATTGGAATTAATCACGATACCCGATCCTGCAGGAACTGCAGCCACAGGGGTTCCTTCATGCCCAAAGTTTTTTACATTGTTTTTAAATATATCGTTATCATAAATACGCGTACTATGCCCAGGCTGAGGCAAATTTGGCATATTAAAAACCAGAATGCCCCCAGTATTATTGGTTGCCACATTACCATACACATCAGCACCGATAGTATTTTCTATTTCGATGCCCGCCACATTAAACTCAGCGCGATTATTTCGCACAATCACATTGCGAGACTGACCGACATAAATGCCAGCATCTGAGGCGCCAATAGCTACTGAACCTTCCACCAAGGTGTTTCGTGTCTGCACCGGATAAATCCCATAGGCACCATTTTCTGTAGATGGGCCATTAGTCCACTCAACACGAACATTACGAATAATAATGTTTTGCCCTTCATTAATTTTTAAGGCATCGCCCACCGTATCCTCTATTGCCAAGTTTTCTATCGTGAAATCGTTAGCATTGACCAACAGTCCCTCAGCCCCTTGAATTTGACTCTTAAATGAGAGGATAGATTTATCCATTCCCATACCACGAATAGTGACATCATCAACATTTAGAGAAAGACTACGATCAATCTGAAATTCCCCTTCAGGAACAATAATGACATCACCTGGCTTAGCAGCAATAAGTTGCCTCAACAGTTTTTTCTGATAATCAACATCATTAGTTGCAGGATTTGATTGAGGGGCTTTCTTCTCTCCGCAGGCGGAGACTAGTAATAACGTGAGAGCCACCCCGATGTAGGACAAGGTCTTCATGCTTCACCCTTTGTTTGAATTATTGTTTGTAGCTACTACATCTGGCTTTGGTAGGTACGAATGTACCAGTTAAGTCGCGCAAAAAAACTTGCTAGGCAAGCTTCTGCATACTATCTGACCCCTAGATACCCTTCAAGACACTATTATTATTTGAAAGACTAGAAAACATGCAGGGCTACCAGCTTGGCGCTTCATGCAACCAATTATTGAAAGCACGTTTGCCCGTACCCCACATTCCCTAAGGAATCGCAATCAAGATGGAATTTCGCAAGTTGATTCTAATGCCATTTGCCTTTCTAAGTTTTCAGGTGCTTGCTCAACCGACTTTAAAGATTGAGATTACAACCCCAGAGGGATGGCAGTTTCATACTCGACAGATATTGAGTGAATTAACCCTAAGTAAGGAATCTAAGTCTACATCTGCCCAAACAGCGCCCTCAGAGTACCAGGCAATTCGCTGCGATGGCCCCTGGGGGGCTGTAAAATATACTATCCCCCTATTAAAGGGCCCCGGCATTAAAATCTTATATGGGACAGATAGTCTTTTTCTGCAAGTTATTGAATATTCTGTTGACAGTAAAGAAGGTGCCATTTATTCAATGAGTATTCAATGCATTGATGTCGAGCCCACACAGATAATCAATGCGATCACTGAAATTGAACTCTCTATTGGAAAAGAAGCTTCTGAGCAATTGGAGCTCAGCAATGGCTATATTCTTAAGTACCATTACAAGCCTGGCTGAAGAATTTACAATAATTTAGCTGTTCAGAAATCTACCTATTTTTTCATAAGCTTCTGCACAAATATCTTTGAGCAAATCTTCAACATTTAAAAATCCATGTATAACACCCTCAAAGTGTATATACTCAGCGTGTGCACCAACCGACCTCACCCTCTCAAAGTAAAATTTACCCTCATCACACAAGGGACAGAACTCTGCTGTAATCACCAGAGTTTTTGGCAGCCTTTGAGTAAAATCCATATAAAGTGGAGATGCCGACTTTCTACACTGGCCATCCCGAAAATATTTTTCAAAGAACCAGTAACATTTCTCAGCTTCTAGAAAATATCCTTTCCCATATTTTTGGTAAGATTGACAGCCTGCCGTATAGTCAACACAAGGATAAATAAGAACCTGTTTGTCTATATAAATCCCAGTGTCAAATTGTGCTATATGCGACAAAGTTGCCGATAAAGAACCACCTGCAGAGTCTCCCGCTACTGAGAGTAACTTTTGATAGTCGATCTTGTGTCGGGAAAGGCTCGCCCAAACTCCACGAGCTACAGCGCAAGTATCTTCAATATTGGCTGGATAAGGATTTTCTGGAGCAAGCCGATATTCTGGTGCCACCACAATATGCTGTGTAGCTATCGCCATTTTACGACAAATAGGGTCATAGGCTTTAACACTGTCCAGCATATGACCACCCCCATGCAGATATAAAAGAACCGGTAGTGCCAAGCTCGAATTAGGGTTAAATATCCTCACAGGGACATTGTATCCACTGGTATAGATTTCATCATCTATCACCTGGTCAATGTCCGGGATGTCTGTAACATATTCCTGTATTATCCTTTCCGACCTCTCGCGAGAGTCGATAACACTAAAGGCATGACCTTTGGCTGTACGCTCTGATAACAACTCATTGCATACTCTGAGAAATTCAGAGAGGTTCGGATTTACTTTCCTCAAAAGAGACCTCCAAAGAGTAACAGCACCCATAGTGTTTTGGTGCAAAAAGGAATATTACAATTGAGTTGAGATAAAATAGATTCAAGACAAGCTGATAAATGAAGGGGGTAAGCCAGCCGGCTCAAGTAAAACCGACTGGCAGATAAACACAAAAATTCACAGGTAGTGATCTGTAAAAAAAATCAGTGGAAAACAGGAGCGGACACATAGCTCCAGAACAATACCGTGCCTACCATAATTATTACAGCGATAACCAGGGAAACAGTAATAATTGCACTGGCAAAAAGAAATCCTCGCTCCTCTGAGACACCCATAACAATAGGAATCCCTAGGTAAAGTAGATACACCGCATAAGCTACCGCCACAGTTGCCAACAAAATATCCAACCACAACACCGGATAGATTCCCGCAATACCTGCCAAAAATATTGGAGTCGCTGTAAACCCTGCCACGACTACACCTTTCATCGGGTGCGTTTCTGCACCATAGGTTCTCGCCATCCAGTGAATTAAGTACCCAATTGAGACAACCGCCAACACCATCGTACAATAGAAAACCGCTACCAATTCCAACGCACTCTGGCCGGTTATTCTTACCGGATTCCCATTGCCGATACTCCAACCCACCTGAGTAGTGCCAAAATACCAGGCGATTGCAGGGAATAGTGCCAAAATAATAACGTAGGAGATTTGTCGGCGAAGTTTTTTCTCGGGGAGGCAGCTAATCAACTCCCACTGCTTGCGAGGTTGGAGCATCAGGCCGAACATATGGGTCAACATTCTGTTTTCCTCAGGTTCTAGGGAACTCTGAGTGCGACCTATCTAGTCAAATTGATCTTGGAACTGCCGGTCAATATGAAGGTACTACCAAAAGGCCACCCCAAAAGCTCCAGTGCGTTTCTTCTTGTATCGAGTTACTTGTAGGAGCAACAGTCGTTCAAGTCAACCGTAGAAAAGAGATTGGCGGGAATGCTTACATGCACGTTTCTCGCGGAAACATTTTTAAAGCGTGAGGTGATACCAAACAACCCCAGACTAAAGGGAAAGAGGCAGAAGTAGAGAAAAATCAAATGCTGCCATGCTAATTTCGCTAATTAAAAAAAGTAACCAGCCACCAACCTACAGCCGGTTACTTTTAATAATTTAGCTAAGCTCAGAAGCTCGCAGGTTCAACAGTCTGCATCCAGCCAAAGCGATCCTCTGCCCGCCCCTCTTGAATATCCAGAAGCGCCTGACGTAAAGCTTCGGCCACAGGACCTGGAGCCTGCTGCAGCTCATAGCAATGCTCTGCATCACCAATAACGCTAATAGGGCTGATAATAGCAGCAGTACCGCAGGCAAAAGCCTCTGTGCAGCTGCCAGAAGCTATCTGGCTGAGTAATCGATCAACCGGAATGGACTCCTCTACGACCTGGTAGCCCAGGCTTTCGGCCAGCTCCAATAGTGAATAACGGGTAATACCCTCCAGGATGGAGCCGGTCAGTGCTGGCGTATGCAATGTCCCTTCAATTACCGCAAAGAAGTTCATGCCAGAGAGTTCATCTACGCTGTTTCGGTCAGACGGATTGAGCCATAGAGACTGATCGTAACCGCGCTCCTTGAGCCGTCCTACGCTCAATAGAGAGGCCGCGTAGTTACCGCCAACCTTGGCATCCCCTGTGCCACCCACTGCGGCGCGTGCATCTTCCCTCTCCACCCAAAGACGCATGCTACCGGAGTGGTAAGCCTCTGAGGGACTGGCAATCACATAGAACTCATAAGAGCTGCTAGCAGATACGGTAAGGTCCGCCTGGGTGCCAATCAGAAACGGCCGCAAGTAGAGAGACTCGCCGCTATTACCGGGTACCAGGTTGGCACAATAGGAAGCAACAGTACGCACGGCATCGAGAAACAGGGATTCTGGCACCGGGGGCATACACAAGCGTTTGGCAGAAAAGGCCATTCGCTCAGCATTTTTCTCGGGACGGAATAGAGCAATACCACCAGCCTGGGTCCGGTAGGCCTTCATTCCTTCAAAACACGATTGAGCGTAGTGCAGTACTTTTGCTGCAGGATCTATCGACAAGGGTGCATAGGGAATCAACTCACCCTGACTCCAACAACCGTCCTGATAGACTGCACGAAACATTATAGGGGCCATTGCCGTCCCGAAGCCCAGCCTCTCGGGTACTTCATATCCACGCAGGCTTGCGGCCACTTCGGGATCGATATAGATGCTCACCGACACTCTCCTCTCATTCGAATCGGCTGATTATGGCGCCTGCCGGCCAGCAATCCAAATGTAGTGACCACAGACCCCATGGCTTTAGCCGTTTTCACCTAATCAAACCTATTCATATAGGATGAAAATCCAAATACTCCTGTTCTTACCCCTGCAGCGCAAAGCCATCGAGTAGTCACTTAAATTTACTCTAAAAATTTTTGGCACTTACTTGCCGACCTTCGGCACTGCTATTTCTCCCCAGCTGCTAAACCGAAAGAGTGCCCGCAGGCATCCCGGTAACCTATTCACCGGTTGGTTGAAGTCTCCGTCACAATCCCTCTGATGACAGACTGTGCTGGCTATACTGTTTAATACGCAGCCAGGAGCGCAAAAATAAGCCTCCGGATGCGGCTTCTCTGAGCGGCTATGAGTAAAAAAGACGTGCCTTCAGAGTTGTAACAGAACCACATTTCAGGAGAGAGCTTCCACCGTATCTGTCGGTTTTCCGGCGATCGGGCGGAGACGAGATCCACACCCCTGCGTGATGGCTAAGGCCTATTGCACAGCTGTGGGCAAAGTAAACCGGAATGGAAGTGGTTCAATCGTGACACAGATAGATACCTGCAATCGCCTTGCTATCGGCTTGATGTTTACAGCCACAGCACTGCTGTGTAACGGCGCCATTGCCGCAGATGACGCCACTGCGAATCCAGATCCGAAAGGCCCTCCCCAGGCCTTTATTGAAGCCGCCTCCAAACCGCTGAAAAAAAACCGAAGACAACTGCGCCCCTCAGAGGCTGTCGAATATTACCGTGAACGCATTGAAGATCTTGAAGCTGAGTATGGTGCCTATGGTATCGGTATTGATGAGCAGCTGCTGGGCCTGGCCACTGCACTGCAGAAAGCTGGAGCCCATGAGGAAGCCGCCACCGAATTCCGCCGTGCAATGTTAGTTAATAGAGTGAATGAGGGCCTCTATTCCCTCAGTCAGATACCGATGATTGAACGCTTGATAGAAAGCCAGATTGCGTTGAATCAATGGGAAGAAGCCAACGACAACCAACAGTATCTCTACTGGTTGCACGAAAAAAATTACGGTAAAAAAGATCCTCGGATGTTGCCTGTAATCAATAACCTGAGTCGCTGGCACCTACAGTCTTATGTTGAGAAGAAAGGTGAAACTCTGGTCGAGCACCTAATCAACGCCACCAAGCTCTACACCCTCGCAGTCGATATCATCAGCAAAAATTTTGGCTCCAACGATCTGCGTCTTGTGGACGCACTACGCGGGCTGAAAGCAACGAATTACTATCTCGCCAATTACAAAGGAGAGGCCCAGGCGCCGCTCGTCGTCAATACCAGCTTTGGCGGCGGCCCCGATGTAAGTCAGCGCAGTATGGTAGACCACTATCGAATGAAGAGCTTCAATACTGGCAAAAAAGCGATTACCCGAATCGTTGATGTCTACCAGCGTAACCCTCAATCGCCCCCGGCCGCATCTGCAAAAGCAAAAGTCGAGTTGGGCGACTGGTATATGATGTTCAATAAATGGCATTCCGCGCGCCGCACTTATGGAGAGGCTTATAAATCTCTGTGGGACAATGGTGCCTCCAGCGATGAAATTGAGGATATTTTTGGTCGCCCGATCGCACTTCCTGCCCTGCCGATTTTGGAATCGGAAAGCAAAGCCCTGGCCAACTCACATATCACTGTTTCTTACGATGTCACTGCCTTTGGCAAAGCACGCAATATTAAAATCCTCAGAGCCTACCCATCCGATAAAGTACAGATTCGCTCCAAAGTCCGAAACATACTTAAACGCGCCAAATTCCGGCCGCGCTTTGAAGATGGTGAAGCGGTAGCAACACGCGGTATTGTTCAGCGCTTTGTTTTCGATTGAGTGATTCACTGAAAAGACACTGAGTGATGTGTTGTGGAGAGCGCGCAAATAATCAAATAACAACTACTTTTAAATTTCCACACCAGCCATTTTCCGGGCAGCCGGGGAGTCGCAGAATTGATCGCGGCCTCCCGGCATAACGCCAAGCCCTTCTAGGAGAAAAGAGATGACAACTCGGAAAGCGGTACGAAAAAGTCACCGCCAGGGCATTAGCTGGCACACTCTGTTCTCTGTCGTTGTACTGACTACAGTGATTACTGGATGTAAAAGCCAGCAAACCCAATCGCAACCACCGGCGATGCCCTCTTCCAGCTCGCAATCTCAGTCTCAGAGCAGCGCCTCATCAAGCAGCAGTTCTAGCAGTAGTTCACAGAGCTCTAGCCAGTCACAGTCCAGTAGCAGTGGTGGGCAACCCAGTAGTCGTTCTTCGAGCCAACCCAGCGCGAATATGCCAACGGCACAGCGAGAGTCCCAACAAAAGTCCGGAACAGCTTCCAGTGAAAATCAACGTTCCTCCCGTGAACCCTCAGCAGGTGATAGCATGCCGGAGGCAGATTCCCGCAATCGCTCTCCATCATCCCCTGTCTACAGTGATTCACAGCAATCTCCGGATGAAAGACGTACGCCTCCAGATCCCTCTTCTAGCCAGGACGGCACCCCGCCGGATGAGATCGACTTCTCCGAGGAGGAGCAAACAGCTTCGGCTTCAAGTAGCTCCTCATCAAGTAGTTCTTCCTCGAACAGCTCCTCGTCGAGTAGTTCAGCCTCAAATAGCAATGCGTCCACCAACGGTCAACCCAGTAGTGGCTCTACTCGCGCTGGCAGTGCGCCCAATGAAGTTCCCAGCACAGCCGCGGAGAGAGTCGCAGAGCTTGAGGGCCGCTTCGAATCCACTATGGTGAGCTACGACGGCATGATCCTGCGTGAACGGGACTATGTCCGTAACAGGCCTGGTTCCGCTTCAAAAGAGGGCGAGGAAGAGGCAATGGATGAAGCGCCACCTGGAGAATCACTGGAAGATCTCATTGAATCTGCGGAAGCCGAAATCCCCCCTCCACCCGGAAGCGGAGCACCCAGCGGCGGGGGCCCACAGCAAAACAATTCCAGCGGCCAGGTAACAGGCCCCGGTTTACCCACTAAGGGGCGCCAAGGGGAGTACAACCACAGCGGCTCACAGCCTGTGGTGCCTGCAGATATTCCCAGTGGTACCGATGATGATGTAGTGGCAAGACAAATTCGTGAAGCCGCCACACGGGAGACCGATCCTGAATTACGGGAAAAGCTCTGGGAAGAGTATCGAAAATATAAAAATGCGACGAAGTAGTTACAGAGGACGCATAGATGGCACTTTTAACTCGAAAAAACTATCGCTGTTTATTTACAGCTCGGCTCGCATTGATAACTGCTGGGTTACTGCTAGCACTACTTAGCGGATGTACCACAACCGAAGTACGAACTACTGCATTTACTCCCCTCACCATTGAGGACAAAAATATTGCGGAAGAGCGCCTGCTGGACGTCGGCGTTATCCAGTTCGATCCCGGTATAGACACTGTTGAAGTTGACGAAGACACCCTGGTCTTTCCCGAATTACGCCAGGCTGAGTCCCGCTTTATGGCAGTCACCCTGGCTGACTCATTGCAGTCCAGCCTGGGTTGGGGGGCAGTGAGAGTTATCCCATCTGCCCGCACCAATATTGATGTAACGGTTTCTGGAAAGATAATCCAATCCGATGGTGAAATTCTCACCATGGAAGTGACCGTTACCGATTCCCGTGGTCAACGCTGGTTTACCAAGGAATATTCGGAATACGCTTCTCACTACGCCTATGATCGTAAGCACCCTACTGAAGGAGATGCCTTTCAGGGAATCTATAACCGGGTTTCCAATGACATGTTGAATTATCGACAAGGGCTATCCAATCAACAGATTGCTGAAATCCGCACTATCTCTGAGATGCGCTTCGCCAGGAGCTTTTCCCCCGAAGCCTTTACGCGCTATCTGCAGCAAAGCCAAGAAGGTATTTATTACCTGAGCGCTCTACCTGCAGAAAATGATCCTATGTTGCAGCGAGTACGAAAAATCCGTGAGCGCGATTATCTATTTGTGGACACACTCCAGGAATACTACGGCACTTTTGCCAAAACTATGGAAGTACCCTACCAAGAGTGGCGAGCACGCAGCTATGAGGAAGTTCGGCAAATGCGCGAACTCAAGCGTAAAGCCCGCAACCACACCATCATGGGGGCCGCGGCCATTATCGGCGGTATTGCCGCAGCCGGTGCAGGAGGAGGCAGTGCCCAGGCTGCGGGACAGGTAGGTATTGGTGCTGGCGGTTATTTAATTAAGAGCGGCTTTGATCGTCGTGCAGATGCCAAGATGCATCTGGAAGCTCTGCAGGAATTGGGAGACTCGATGGAGGCTGAAGTCGAACCACAAATTGTCGAACTGGAAGATCGCACCGTCACCCTGAGCGGCACAGTAGAGAACCAATATCGTCAGTGGCGGGAAATCTTGAAAGAAATTTATGAAGCCGAAACAGCGTCTTCCGAAACCAGTATATGAAGTGCAGACCTTATCGAGGTAAACCGGTCAGATTTTAACCCTTAGCAAGCACCCAAGATCTTCACTGGGTAACTTAATAAAACGGCGGAATCACTATGCAGCACCGCAATAACACCAAGGAAGATTCAACTCCGATCGAGCCCGCAGAGTTTAGCTTTGGCGGTGAGGAAGCTCGCATCCCCAAGAAAACCAGCCCTAAAACTGACAAGCCGGAAAGGGAAAATTCATACTGGCCTTTTTTGCTGGGGGCAGTAATGCTCAGTGGCTTGGTAGGGGTTTTCTGGGGACTTCCCCAAGTTGTGCAAACTCCAAAATTACAAACCGATAAAACCGCTGTTGCCAAAACAATAAATGCACCAGAGGAAGATCCGGCACAGGCATCCCCCTATTCCGATGCTGAAATCATGCAGCAACGCAGGGATGTGCAAAAAATTCTGCAAGATATTCTCGCCCTTAAAGAGGAGCTACAAGAACGTCAGGTTGAGTTATGGGCATTCGAAGATTTCTACTCCGCTGAAGACCTAGCTCTAAAGGCTGATAGCCTTTATCGAAAAAGACAATTCATGCAAGCCCTGGAAAAGTACCGGGAATCCTTACAAGCACTAGAGACATTGCGTGACAGTATTCCCGAGCGAATTGAGTTACACCTTAGCGAGGGTAAACGTGCTTTGGATATAGGGGATAAGGATTCTGCACTAGATGCATTTAATCTAGTACTTACTATCTCTAAAGATCACCCAAGAGGTCTCAAGGGACTTGAGCGGACCGATAAATTACCCTCTGCCTGGTGGAGATATATTCAGGCAAAAGACGCCTACTCCGATTCCGACCTAGACCAGGCTAAGTCATCTCTTGAGCAATCACTCTCGGTTGACCCTGAGACTGTTGAAGCTCAAGCATTACTGGCAAGGGTTGAAATAAAAATCACTGAGAGAGACTATCAAAAGGCTATGTCTTCGGGCTACGCAGCGATTGCCGATAAAAATTACACATCCGCTAAACAATTCTTCAATCAAGCGCAAGTATTAAAGCCTACTGCTAAAGCACCGACCATCGGCCTACAACAGGCAAAAAATGGTATGGAGCGGGAGAAAATTAATAAACTACTGAGCTTGGCACGCTCACAGGAAAAAAAAGAAGATTGGCGTGATGCTCTTAAAAGTTATACGGCCTTGTTGAAAAAGGATAGTAGCCTGGTTGCTGCAGTTACGGGGAAGGCACGCTCTTCTGCCAGGGCCAAATTAGATGATCAGTTACAAGAATTACTCAAAGACCCCCTTACCCTTAGTGAGGGTAAGCGCAACCACTTTGCCCGCACTGTCTTAGCCGATGCACGTAAAGTAAACGGTCAAACACCACGCTTAGTTCAGCAAATAGAAGACCTAGAAAATGCGCTTACCCAAGCTCTGATACCTCTACCCGTTCGTTTCAAATCCGATCGTAGTACCAGTGTCACGATTTACCATGTTGGACGACTGGGTAATTTTGACCAACGAGAAATCGCCTTAAAACCCGGTCGCTACACAGCCATTGGTACCCGCGATGGGTATCGGGATGTACGGCGTGAGTTCATTGTAAAACCCGGAAAACCTGTCACCGAAGTGGTCATTCAGTGCGCAGAGAAAGTAAACGGCGCTAATAATAGCTGAAGACAAGAACCCCTGAGCGAGATGAAAATCCAATAAAGAAGATATTCGCAAGGGGCAAATCCTGAGATGAATCAGAAGATTCATTCACAGGAAAAGAGGTGTTCTGTGACAAACGGCTCGCTGATCGCCAACCCTCCGGTGGCAGCGAGCTAAGCTTTATTTCACACAAAAAAACATCCAACCCAGCCTTGGTATCGGCTGCGCTTCAGCGCGTATTTCATCGGTGCCAGATTATTGCGATAACTCCATAACGACACAGCAATAGGGAAGTGTAAATGGCAGTGAAAGAGGCGGTCTCAGTTCGTGATAATGAGCCTGTAGTCGATGACTCACCTCTCATCGAACCTATAGGTTTCACACCGGTTCAAGTCAGCTCTAACCGTGCACGCCTGTTCCTGTCCAAGCGTGCACTGGTAGTAGCGGCCTGCCTGTTATTAAGTCTCTTGGCGCTGACCTACTTAGTCATCGCCCGCTCCCTCATATTTGAAACCGTGCCTAACAATGCAAAAGTCAATATTAATGGCTTTGCCCTGCCACTGGGAGATGGACATCTGGTGCTTCCCGGCAACTACAGTTACACCATCAGTGCAGATGGTTATTTATCCAAGAGTGGTGAGGTTGAAGTCGGCAGCGATGGGCACAGCCGCCATGCAGTGACCCTGGATAAGCTGCCAGGCCATCTGCAAGTTGAAACAGACCCCCCGGTTCCAGTCAAAGTAATAATCAATGGCGGTGAAGTGCCCAATACAAACGGACTGGTGGAAAATATACGCCCAGGTTCCCTTCGGGTAACAATTCTCTCCGATCGTTATCTCCCCTATACCCAAGTAATCAAAGTCGAGGGGCTCGACAACACTCATCGCTTGCAAGCAAAACTTCGTCCAGCCTGGGCCAATATACGTATTAGTAGTAATCCCCCAGGTGCCACTGTCACCTCCAATGGAAAAACTCTTGGCACAACACCTCTCAATACAGAGCTGGTGCAAGGGGATAGGGTTGTCTCCATCTCCCTACCAGAACATAAAACTGTCGATGTCCCAATAGCCGTTACCGCCGGTGTGGACCAAGCCCTTCCCACGGTAAATCTGGGCCCAGCCGATGGACTATTACGAGTTGTTTCAATTCCCGAAGGCGCCAGTGTAACTGTTGATGGGGAGTTCCGCGGACACACTCCTCTTGAACTTGAATTGTCATCAGGAGAAGCTCATCGATTACGCTTTTTTAAAGAAGGTTACGCCTCTGTAGTACACACCATAGACCTTTCCGCCGGAATGGAACGGGATCTCAGCGTTAACTTAAACGCCGTGTACGGTAGGGTATTTGTAACGAGTGTACCCACTGATGCAGAGGTTTATATTGATGGGCAATATGCGGGTAAAAGCGGACAGTCATTCAACCTCCCAACGAAAAGTCACAAAATTGAAGTGAGGAAAAATGGCTACCAAGCATTTGATACCAGAGTAATCCCAAGCGACAAGCTGGAGCAGACGGTACGCGCAGTATTATTGACCAAAGAGCAGGCTCGCTGGCAGCAGGTTCCGGCATCCTATCAACATGGCGCGAATGGAACCATGAAGTTAATGCGTCCCAATGCTGTATTCACTATGGGATCCTCACGACGTGAACAAGGGCGCCGTGCCAATGAGGTGATGCGCCAAGTCGCTCTCAATCGTCCTTTTTATATTGGAGCCACCGAAGTCACTAATGGAGAATTCAGACGCTTTAAACGTATGCATACCTCAAGGCATGTGAATGGAGTTAGCCTGGATAATGACAACCTACCTGTCGTCAATGTCAGTTGGGCCGATGCGGCTTTATTTTGCAACTGGCTCAGTGAACGTGAAGGTCTTAACCCTGTATACCTAACCGAGCGCGGCAAAATAGTTGGGTTTGATTCAGCGGCAGATGGCTATCGTCTTCCCACAGAAGCCGAATGGGCCTGGTTGGCACGCTATGATAAGGGCACCATGCGTAAATACCCCTGGGGCAATGAACTACCTATCGGCGCCAACTCTGGTAACTATGCCGACAGCCACGCTGCCAAGCTGGTCCCGGCAGTATTACGTACCTATAGCGATCGCTATGCAGCCACAGCTCCCGTCGGCAGTTACAGTCCAAATCCTCTTGGTATATACGACTTGGGTGGCAATGTTTCTGAGTGGATTCACGACCTCTATACCATTGGTACCGGACTCTCATCGCGCCTGGAAGAAAATCCGATTGGCCCACAGGATGGCGACTACCATGTAATTCGCGGCTCTAGCTGGCGTCATTCAGGGTTAACCGAACTGCGTTTATCTTACCGTGATTATGGCGAAGCTCCCCGCAATGATATTGGATTTAGGGTCGCGCGCTGGATTAATTAAAGAAGGAGTGAAGATGTTCAGGATCATTTTAATACTCATCATTCTTTTACCCTCTTACTTATTTGCCCAGGAGAAAGAAGATACCAATGAGATGACCGTTGCTCAGGCGAACAAGGAAAAAACAGAAAAAAACAAACGCAAGGGCAATCGTTCAGATGATTACAAGTCTTCAGAAGAAATTTCTGAAGACTTATCTGTTTCCTATCCTGTGGATATTTAAAAGAGAAGCCGCCAAGGGCACCACCATGAAATTCAAATCCTCAGACTTTGTGTTCCAGATATTTGCTCTGCTGGGATCTATTATCCTGGTTCACGCCATTTATGTTGCCATTATTCGCCCTAACGCAGATGCCTTGATAGAAGAACAGCTTGCACGGGAGGCAGCAGGAGAAACCTACGTTCAGCAACGTTCCATTTATATTGTGATGAAAGACTACGAGCAGGAAGCTTGCTTTGTACTGATGCTGTGGGCCATGGCAATCATGGGCCTAAAGGCACACCGCAGCATACGCGAGCGCAAACTGCTCGATAAAGCCCTTCTTAATATCAGCGAAGGCACACCTATATTACCCGAAGACACCCGCGACCTGTCCCGCCCCATACAAGCACTACCCGAAGAGGAGCGAAGTTATCTCGTGCCAAGAGCACTGCTCACCGCGCTACAAAGATTCGGTTCTACCAAAAATGTGGCTGCGGTTTCCAATTCGGTAAAAGAAGTGTGCGAAACAGAGGGCGATCGGCTCGACTCGGAATTAGCAATGGTGCGCTATATCACTTGGGCAATTCCCTCGATCGGGTTTATCGGAACCGTGCGCGGCATCGGCGAGGCACTTTCTCAAGCCCATAAAGCAGTAGAGGGTGATATTGCCGGGGTTACCGTAAGCCTTGGGGTCGCCTTCAACTCAACCTTTATTGCCCTGGTGATCAGCATTGTCATTATGTTTTTTACCCACCAGTTACAGCTTATGCAAGAAAGACTGGTCTTGGATACACAGAACTATTGCGATAACCGCCTGCTGAGATTTCTCAAAATCAGCTAGCCGAACTTAAAATTATCATCTCGGATATTCGCCGCGAGGAATACTCCATGGGACAAGGTGTCCTTGAAATCAATGACTGTGGTTTAAGAGTTTTTATCGATACCACGGAAGTTCTGGAAAGCCCCGGTATTGCGGTAATTGAACCGGGACGTATTCACATAGGCACCGCAGCGCAAATGCGTGCCCGCAGCCACCCCACCCAAGTCAACAACCAGTTTTGGCGAAGGCTGAGTTTAGAATCTTTAAAATCAACCAACCAACGCTGCCGCCACCATGCCGATCTTGCCTACTGCCACTTACAAGAAATATCCGAACACTGTGATCTTCCCGAAGAATTGGTGCTAGCAGTACCAGGCAATTTTACCCGCGAGCAATTAGCGCTGTTACTCGGGATTATTAAAGAAAGCAATATGAATGTGGTTGGCCTGGTTGACTCTGCCAGTGCTGCTATTGGTGACTTGGCCCCCGCTGGATTGCAAATGCATGTAGAACTGCAACTACATCAAACTCTCGTTTCCCGTATTTCGGTGGATAACCAAGCCACCGTAAAATCATCGGAGAGTGTTGCAGATGCAGGCCTATGTCATTTTCAAGAGGCCTGGGCAAGAGTTTTCACGGATGCTTTCGTTATGCAGTGCCGTTTTGATCCACTGCACTCTGCAGAATCCGAACAGCAACTCTATGATTTGATGCCCCAGTGGGTCAGCCGCGCAATGAGTCAGGGGGAAGTTCTTGCAGAGTTAGATGATCGTACGGCAAAAATATCTTTGCGCCAACTTCAGGACGCTACAGCTCCTATTCTTTCCCGTGTTCGGGCAATGATTGAAAACCTTGCAGATAGTGGCAGTGTGAGCTTTATATCCCATCGCTGGGCAGAAATTCCCGGTGGTCTGCAGATAGCCCAGCGTATGCACCTTCTATCCAGGGACAGCACTGCCCAATCTATTAAGAATCGCTGGACAGAGTTGCGCAGTCCTGACTCTGCTTTGCGATTAGTGAGCAGTGTCAGAGCCGCCCCAGAAAGTGAAATCAGCCTGCATTTAGAAGCACCTTCAGAAGCCGTAGCCACACATCTTTTATATGGCCATCGCGCCCTTGCCGCACAACAGCCACTATTTGTTTTCTGGCACGAAGATAAATTTCAGGTTACTCCCACCCCTCCTGAGCACCCAGCAGCAACGGTTACCAACCATGCGGGGCGTCTTGCATTAAGAGTAGATGCGGGAATTCGTCTGATGCTTAACGGTGAGGAAATTGCAGCACCGGTTAACCTAAACGCCGGAGATAAGATCGGAATTGCGGATCGCCATGACGTCATAACTGCAATCAGTGTGGAACGCTATGAGACGTAAACAGCGTCGCTTTTCTACCTTCAGCTTATCTTTTCTAGACATCATGTCCTGTGGATTTGGTGCGGTTGCACTAATTTTTCTAATTATTAAGCATGGCTCCGATCACGAAATCGAAGTAGAAACTGAGGACTTGAGCGCTGAAGTCAACCTGCTACAAGAAGAAGTTGAAATTGGGGAGGAGCACCTTGTATTGGCACGCAACACCTTGGATATCGTCAGCGATGAACTCGCAGAGGCACAAGGACTTGCACGTCGTATACTCGAACAAATAGAAGAGGTAAAAGGCAATATTGCCGAAGTGGACAGTATTGATGAAAAGGAAGACATAAAAAGATTACAAGACAAACTCAAAAAATTAGAACAGGCCAAAAAGGACTTAGAGGAAGAAAATAAGAAGCTCGGTAACAATGTCCGAAAATATAGTGGAGATGGTGACCGTCAGTACCTTACAGGGCTTCGACTTGGTGGTAATCGCATCCTAATTTTACTTGATGCCTCTGCTTCAATGCTCGGTGATGAACTTATCAAAGTTATTCGCGCCCGCAATATGTCATCAAGGGTTAAACGTCAGACAGAAAAATGGCGTCGGGCCATCAATACCGTTTCCTGGCTCACCGCCCAGTTGCCACCAGATAGTCAGTACCAGATCTATACTTTCAATACATCTTTTCGCGCCGCAATCACCGGGACGGAAGATCGCTGGCTCAATGTGGATGATCGTGACCAGTTGGATAAAGCAATCAAACAATTGGATGAAATCGTGCCAGAAAATGGCACTAGTTTAGAAAGGGTATTCAATGCCATTCACGCCATGACACCTTTACCCGATAACATTATTTTGATCACCGATGGCCTGCCTACACAAGGTATGAAGCCACCCAGAAGTGCCACTGTCTCAGGTAGAGAACGCCGTAATTTATTCAAACGTGCGGTTAAAGTGCTTCCCAAGAATGTACCAATCAATATCATTCTCACCCCAATGGAAGGTGACCCTTTCGCGGCCAGTGAATACTGGAAACTGGCCATGCAAACTCAAGGATCTTTTCTCGCCCCATCAAGGGATTGGCCATGATTGGTTCTTCAAAGAAAAAACGCCAAGAAGAATTCAGCATCTCCTTTCTCGATGTCATTTGCTGTGGATTTGGCGCTATTGTATTGCTGTTAATGATTGCCAAAACAGCCGAGCCCATTGTATTGGAAGAAGCGGAGATAGATCTGGAGGCTCAGGTTATAGAGCTTCAAGAACAAATCGCAGAAATTCGTGGTGAAACCACCGTCCTCAACCGGGACCTCAACGCCAAGCGCGAGCAGATTGACATTGAGCGCAAGCGCATTGCCAATCTACGTGGAGAACTTCAAGCTCTGCAGGCCGTCTACGCCAGTAAAACGGAAGGACAAAGCCAGGAAGGCAAGTTGAAGGGTGAGTTGACGATCGCTCTTCAGACGATGACCGAAGAAATGCGTCGCCTACTCGGCGAAAACTACCAGCGTAAAAATAATGTCATAGGTGGTATACCAGTCGACAGTGAATACATTCTTTTCATTATCGACACCTCCGGCAGTATGTTTAACTATGGTTGGGACCGCATGATGGCGGAAATGGTCAATACTTTAGACCTGTATCCCAACGTCAAAGGTATTCAGGTAATGAATGACATGGGGGATTACATGTTTTTCAATTACCGCAACAAGTGGATCCCCGATACCCCTGGACGTCGCCAGGCGATCCTCCAACGATTAAAAACATGGAACCCTTTCAGTAACTCTAGTCCTGTAGAGGGCATACAAAAAGCCGTGCGTAGTTTCTACGATCCCAGTAAAAAAATTAGCATCTATGTATTAGGTGATGAATTTACAGGGAAATCAATTCGCAATGTCATGTTGGCTGTGGATCGAGTCAATGCCCAACATGGAGAGGGTAAACGCAATATTCGCATCCACGCAGTAGGGTTCCCAATACAGTTTTCCAGGCCTCCGCATTTGCAAACTACCGGATTACGTTTTGCCGCGCTGATGAGAGAACTAACCTATCGTAATGGTGGCACTTTTGTTGGACTTAATGATTTTCGCTAGCTGATTGTTATCAGGAGTCATGCATGAAGCACAGGATAAAGGAGACACCCACATTTCATCTAGCGATTGTGGTTTTTCTCTCTCTAATGGTTACGGCCTGCTCCCATACGGTTCAGGTTGAAGGAAACTATCCCGCCCCTGTAGGTCATCAATTTCCACTCTCCGTGGGTATCTATCTGAGCGAGGATTTCAAAAATTATACCTATCAGGAGGATAGTGAGGACCGAGAGGAATGGAAAATAAATACTGGTAGAGCACAGGGAAATCTATTTGAAACAGTTCTCCGCTCTATGTTTGTCAATACTATCTCACTTTCTGAATACCCTAAGGATGTCCCCGCTAATGTTGAGCTTGTTATAGTTCCGGAAGTCCGTGAACTTCAGTTCACCATGCCCAGAGAAACAAGAGTCAATATTTTTGAGGTGTGGATCAAATATGATATGAACGCCTATGACTCCCAGGGAAACCAAGTTGCCAACTGGGTGATCACTGCTTACGGTAAAACACCAACCGCCTTTTTACAGTCCCAAGAGCAGGCCTTAACCCAGGCAATCAATATTGCTCTTCGCGATGCAGGTGCAACCTTATATACAGGTTTCGAAAAGGTTCCCGAGCTACAGGCATTTCTCTCTGGCAGGATTAGATCTGCGTCATTACAGGAATTTAAAGTAAAGTCCCCACAGGCTGAATAGAGGGTTTCATCGTGTTCAAGCCATTAATTGTTATATCCCTGCTCATCCTTAGCGGATGCACCACTGTAGTTATTGATGAATACAGACGTAGCGATGGTGAACTTGCGGCTGGGGATTCCGTGGTGATATTAGGGCGCCGCCATTCCAGTGATTACGAAACAGAACCCAATCTTATCGACTGTGTCGGCAGAGAATTACACAATCCTGAGATGGGGGTTAATATTATTCCCGAAAAAGAGTTTGTCGATCTTATGTATCCCTGGTTTGAGCCAAGAACCGCCCCCATGCATGTGCGTTCACTCGATCGCCTTATGGAAAATAAGGAGGTCCGTGAGCGAATGGAGTCTTATGGGGTGAAATACATCGTCTGGATAGACGGCTCCACAGAAACCACTGCCAGTGCCGGCTCAATAAGCTGCACGATCAGTACTGGCGGAGCTGGTTGTTTCGGTTTCGGTACCTGGGATAAGGAATCTGACTATGAAGCATCAGTATGGGATTTTCGCGATCGAGAGCTGTCCGGAAAGCTGAGCGCAGATGCCAAAGGCACATCTTATATGCCCGCCATCGTAATACCAATCCCACTGATCGCACGGGTACAAAACAATGCTTGTAAAGGGATGGCCGTACAACTACAGCAATTTTTGGTACCCGCAGCAGGCAGCAGTTCTTAAACAATAAATAAGCAGGGAGGCAGGGTTAATGCAAAATTTCTTTCGGTGGTACGTCTTTTTATTGGTCCTTGTATGTACTGCATGTGCTTTCAACCCGGCCACCAACCGACCCGATCTGGTCTTGATGTCTGAGGATAAAGAGATTTCTATCGGCAAAGAAATGCATGAAAAGCTGATCGAAAGCACCCCTATCTACCAGGATCCAGTACTCACCGCCTATGTTGACCACGTAGGGCAAAAAGTAGCGGCAGCCAGCGATAGGCCCGACATCAAGTATCACTTCACGATTATCGATAGCCAGGATATCAACGCTTTTGCCCTACCTGGAGGCTATGTATATATCAATCGCGGCCTGCTGACTTACCTTCACTCCGAAGCAGAAATGGCAGCTGTGCTCGCCCATGAGATAGGCCATATCACTGCACGCCATGCCGTTCGTCAAAAAACCGCTGCCACTGGTGCCAGTGCCGCATCAGTATTATCTGTATTGGTAACAGGTAGCCGGGTTGTTGGTGATGCAGCAAATCTCTGGAGTACTGCTGCGGTGAAAGGTTATGGGAGGGAAATGGAGTTGGAGGCAGACCGCTTTGGTGCGCAGTATATGTTCAAAGCCGGTTATGATCCCACCGCAATGCTCAATGTAATTGGCATACTAAAAGATCAGGAAATCTTCGCCCGCAGACGGGCGCGTGTGGAGGGTAAAAAACCGCAGACATATCATGGCGTTTTTTCTACTCACCCACGCAACGATATTCGTCTACAGGAAGTAGTCAAGGCCGCAGGTACCCTACCTGAAGAGAGCAAGGATGTTAAAGTAGCTTATTACCGTGAAAAAACTGATGGTCTTGTTTACGGTGATAATGCCAGGCAATCCAATAAAAATCGTTTTAATCATAAACGTTTAGGCTTCTCACTGCTGTTTCCTGATGGTTGGACAGTAGCCAATCAACGCTCCTCCATCGTAGGCACAGCTCCTGACCAATCAGCAACAATTACGATTAAGGTCGCTAAACGTGAGGGGAATCAACCCGCAGATATGGCCTTGCGTGAGCAGTACGATTTACGCAAGCTGGAACAAGATGAAAAACTAAATCAATACCGATTAGAGGGACACACAGGTAAAGTCCCATCACTTGAAAAGAATAATATTGATCTAGATCGGGTTGCAATTATCTACTACGGCAGCCGTCAATTTATGCTGGAAGGTAAAGTGGCCAATGCATCATCGCAGAAAAAAGATGATCTTGAACATTATGACACACTATTTTTAACCAGTATTCGCAGTTTCAGACCCTTGCGGGAAACCGATATTGTAGAGAAGGATATAAGACGACTGCGCTACGTAAAAGCCACAGAAAAAACTACCTTTTCCTCCCTGGCACGACACATGGAAATTGGTGAATATGCTGAGGAACAGCTGCGACTTCTCAATGGTTATTATCCTCGGGGCGAACCAGAGCCCGGTGAATGGATCAAAATAATCCAGTAAAAAAGCTACCACCTTTCAATTATTCTTGGCATTTGTAGCAATATTCTGTATACCTGAGAAATACCGTATGGAAAATTAAATAATAACTTACGGAATTCACTATACGTGCAGAATTTTTCATTCTTCATAGAGACCCCTTGGTCTACCTTACTCACGATTGAAGAACACTCTATGCCAGTAACATCAGTGGTGTATGGATACTTTAATTAAGTGCATAGAAACATATTCACAGCTTATGCACAGTACAATGTATTCTTTTTTATTCTTCATTCATAGCAAGGCATAAATATCGATCCGCACAACCCTATATAGATCAAATGCTAAAAACCATAATAATAGGAGCTTTAAATGAACGGCATGATGATGCAGTCACAACTTACCCTAACCGGTATCATGCAGCACGCCTTGAGTAATTCACCCAATAGTGAAATTGTCTCCATTACTACGGATAATTCTCAGTTTCGCTACACCTACAAAGAGGCCTTTAAACGCTCTGCCCAACTTGCCCAGGCCCTAGCCAGACTTGGAGCCAGCAATGGAGATCGTATCGGCACTCTAGCCTGGAATGACCATCGTCATTTTGAACTCTACTATGCGACTTCCTGTAGTGGATTTGTTTGCCATACCATCAATCCACGCTTATTTCCGGAACAAATTCATTATATTGTCGAGCATGCCGAAGATCGCTGGCTGTTTATCGACCCAATGTTTGTTCCGCTTATTGAAAAAATGGTTGATAGACTCAACAGCGTAGAGGGTTTCATCGTTTTAACCGACAGGGCTCATATGCCCCAAAGCACTCTACATAATTACTATTGCTATGAAGAGCTTCTCGATAATCATTCTGGCGATTTCCACTGGCCGGAATTGAATGAGCAAAGTGCCGCCGCTCTCTGTTATACCTCCGGCACCACAGGGAACCCTAAGGGAGTCCTCTACTCTCACCGAGCAATGACACTGCACACCTACGGGGTACTAATGCCCGATGTCTTCGCCATACGCCGCGATGAAGCCATCCTTCCCGTAGTGCCCATGTTTCATGTTAATGCTTGGTCCATTCCCTACGCGGCACCTGCTGTTGGCGCTAAGTTAGTTTTACCAGGCCCTAAAATGGGTTGTGGTGAAACACTTAGTAGACTTATACAACAAGAGTCAGTCACCATCGCCGCTGGCGTGCCCACCGTTTGGCTAGCACTTCTCAAATACTTGCGTGAAAGTGGAGAAAAGGTCTCTAGCTTGAACCGTGTGGTCGTCGGCGGCTCTGCCTGCCCTTGGAGTATCATGGAAGAGTTTGAAGAAAAGCATGGTGTCTATACCCATCATGCCTGGGGTATGACAGAGATGAGCCCACTTGGTACCTACAATGCCCGCATAGATGAATATTTACCTAAGAATGAAGCCAAGGCCCTACGCCTGAAGCAGGGCCGTGCGGGGTTTGGAGTAGAAATGCGAATTGTAGACCCTCTCGGCAGCCCCCTTCCTCACGATGGTATTGCTTTTGGCACACTACAGGTAAGAGGCCCTTGGGTTTGCGAACGCTACTATAAAGCCGAAGAGTCTGCGCTCACGGTGGACGGATGGTTTGATACCGGCGATGTGGCCACTATAGACTCTTTAGGCTATCTGACCATCACCGACCGAACCAAGGATGTGATTAAATCTGGGGGAGAATGGATATCTTCCATTGAGCTTGAAAATTTCGCTATAACCCTTGATGGAGTTGCTGAGGCAGCAGTTATAGGTGTCGCTCATGAAAAATGGGCCGAACGGCCACTATTGATCGTGGTGCCAGAGACCGACGGAAAGCTCGAAGCCAAGCAGATTCTCGCCGCTTTTCACGGGCGCTTCGCAAAATGGTGGATTCCTGATGACTGTATTATCACCTCAGAAATCCCCCATACCGCTACGGGAAAAATTAGCAAGAAAGACTTGCGGCAGCAATTTGCACAACACCTCTGGCCTCAAGAAGTATCAGTATAAATTGCCATCAGAAAGGCAAGCATCTTAGCAACCAGTTCAACCGGGCAATAAGCCCGGTTTGCCACTTGAAACCGTTGAGCAAATCTAAATGCCCTATGGTTCACACTATATTTAACCACTTTAGCATTGATATATCTCTGTCATATTCTTTTGCTAGAAAGCTTCCCACACTTATTTGAGATCTCTTGCAAATGTTCAAAAGAATTCTGTCTACCTTATTACTCATTGGCTCTGCCAGTGCAAATATCACCTGTGCTGAAAACAGTACCGCTGGAGCCGAATCCCCCTTGGTTATCGCTCATCGTGGTGCCTCTGCTTACTTACCAGAGCACACTCTCGAAGCAAAGGCCATGGCCTATGCTATGCGACCAGATTATATTGAGCAGGATCTGGTTCTTAGCAAAGATAATCACCTGATCGTGATGCATGATATCTACCTCGATAGCACCACCAATGTTGCAGAGATATTTCCTGGACGAGCTCGTGAAGATGGGCATTACTACACTATCGATTTCACGCTGGAAGAATTAAAAAAGCTCCGTGTTAGCGAAGCTTTCTCAATAGGCGAGGATGGGCCTCAGGCAAAATACCCGCATCGCTTCCCCCTATGGAAATCCAGTTTTCAACTATCCACTTTCGAAGAAGAAATAGAACTCATCCAGGGTTTAAATAAATCCCTTGGATATGAAATTGGTATTTATCCAGAAATAAAAAAACCATACTTCCACCACTGGGAAGGAAAAGATATCGCCACAATCGCTTTGCAAAAACTTAAGGAATACGGCTATAGCGACAAACAACAAAAAGTTTTTTTACAGTGCTTCGATGCAGAAGAGTTACAACGTATCAAGTTTGAACTAATGCCCGCCATGGGGATGGATCTTTCCCTCGTTCAGCTTATTGCTGCAACCAGCTGGGGGGAAAAACTGATTGAGATTGATGGCATAATTCAAAATTATGATTACGATTGGATGCTGGAGCCTGGCGGCATGCGCAAAATCACCAGCTATGCCGATGGCATCGGCCCTTGGTACCCCATGTTAATAGAAGTTGAGGATGGCAAGCCAAGGGCCAATAATATCGTCCGCCGTGCCCATCGTAGGGATCTCCAAGTTCACCCCTATACTTTTCGCGCCGACCCGGAGAAGCTTCCAGAGGAATTCGATAGCTTTAACCAATTCCTCCACTTTGCCGCCTACCAACTGCGCGTCGATGGAATTTTTACTGACCAGCCCGATCAAGCTGTCAATTACCTTTCCCGCCCTCACCATAGAAAACGCAGATATTAAGCAAACAAAAAAGTGGCCGCATCAGGGGCCACTTTTTTAATCGAACTTTGAGAAATCTGCAGGGCGCTTCTCCATAAAGGCAGTAGCCGCCTCTTTAAACTCCTCAGAAGTGAGGCGGTCCTGGAAATGGCGACCCTCCTCCTGAATAATCTCCAAACCCTTTTCCTGGGTTGCGCGACGCAATAACTGCTTGGAAAGCCGCACGGCAGCCGGTGCCTTCGCCGCTAGCTCAGCGGCCACCTCTCGGGCCCGAACAATCGCCTGCTCCGGCTCCACCGCCGCATTACAGATACCGATCTCTACAGCTTCCTGAGCACTAAACTTTTTGCCCAATAGCAATAATTCCGATGCTTTTGCGTGGCCGGCAATACGAGGCAATAAGTAACTGGAACCATACTCAGGGCATAACCCCAGGTTGACAAACGGCATTTGGAACAGGGCATCGTGTCCGGCAAATGACAGATCACAGTGCAACAGCATAGTGGTACCGATACCCACTGCAGGGCCATTCACTGCTGCAACCACTGGCTTGGGAAAGTTGTAAAGTGCGCTCATAAACTGGAATACCGGAGACTCCTCACCCTCTGCAGAGCCACCGAGAAAATCTGTCAAATCGTTGCCACTGGTAAAAATGCCCTCGGCACCAGTGAGAATAACTACGCGGATTTCACTATTATTGACTGCACTATTGAGCAACTCTGCCATGGCAGTATACATAGCCATAGTCAGTGCATTTTTGCGCTCAGGGCGATTGATGGTTATTTCCAGGATACGCTCGTTTACCTGGGCCTGAATTTCCGCACATGCGCTTTGCATAATGTTCTCCGGGTTCGAATCATTTAAGACTGATAGACAGCCGCAGCGGCCAAAAAACAGAGCTGTGAGTAAACGCAGAGCTTCTGATAGTGCTTCCGGAATACTAATAGGATCTTGGCCTAAGTGTGCAACCGCAAATAAACAGATTTCCGTTGATTAGCGCGAAATTTCCATGCCTTTCCCAAGGGAAACCACTTTTATCTTATTAGTTAGCACAAAAGGCTTGATAACCGGGTGTATAGCCGCGAGCCGCCTTTGACAGGCGATTCATATTAACGACTATAAGCCCAGAGGCGAGTTCATAACCAACCACATTCGTTGACGGGAATAACCCGGTGGCTCATAGATCACCGAGCTATTCTTTCAGGGCACTTGTTAGGGCTTTCGCGCGGATTCTCTACGCAGAGGCTGGCACATACAATGAACACCACCACCTCCGGGAGTAATCATGGAGATATCCGGATCAATTACCTCAAGACCATGGGCCCGACACTTCTCAGCAAGGCCAGTATTGGCTTTGGGTAGCATCACTCGATCATTCCCCAGGGCCACCACATTAACTCCCAGTTCCAGTACTTGCGGGAAAGGAATATCGATAATCTCTATATTGCGACTCTTAAACCACTGCACCAGCTCCGGCTCGACGGCATCAACACAGATGGCCGCAAGCTTTTCCGCCAGCATTGCCACCATAACATCGATATGCAGGAAGAAGGGGTCAAACTGGTAGCCCTTTACCTCCCAACCCTCCTTCTCTACCCAGCTCTTCATCTGCGCAAAGCCCTGAGGACTGGTGCGCTCACCAGAATAACCGCACAGAATCACTCCCGGCTCAAGCACCATAAAGTCACCACCTTCCAGAGAGCCGGCGGTGATGACATCATAAATGGGGATATCCAGTTCCGCATACTTCTTAACGATAGGGGCCCACTCCCCCCGGCGCCAAGGGCTAAACATTTGCGTAACAATAGGTCCCCAGGGCGTCATTACCGAAGAATCACGTCCGTAGATCTGATAGGGCAAGCTGCTGTCTGCCGGAATCAAATGGGTAGTCACTCCCGCATGGCGATAGGCATCCAGCATTTCTTTATACTGCATCTCAGCCACTTTGTGATCGAACTGCATGCCTAAGCGTTCAGCTCGGCGTGCACTGGCATTTCCCGTGCGCCAGCTGAAGTTATCCACCGGCCCGATGAGTACATCGCGCAATACGCCGTACTCCGAGTCCATTCCCCAGTTAGTCAGTGGAGCTGTACCACCGTTATCCTTGCGGTACTTCAAGGTAAATTCACTCATGATCAACCTAAATCTATTGATAGGAACCCAGCCAACCTTTTAGGCTTACCAGGCGTTCTTATTGCATCTTGGCTAGTAAGGATAATCAGCCCGCTTCGGCGCTATTTAACATGGCGTGCAACAAAACATTACAGCCCGCTTCCAGGTGGCCTGGCTCAGCCGACTCCGCTTCATTGTGTGAAAGCCCCCCGGCACAGGGAACGAAAATCATAGACACGGGTGCAACCCGCGAGATATAGACCGAGTCGTGCCCAGCTCCAGAAACCATCTTACGATTGCTATAACCCAGGTTTTGTACCGCACTGTCAACCGCCTCAATACAGTCTTTATCAAAAGCCACCGGTGGTGAGAACCACTCTTCGCGTACATCGATAACAACACCGCTGGCCTCTTGCGCCTGCTCGGCTACCCGGTAGAGAGTGCGGTGTAAATGCTCCAACCCCTCCGGTGTTGGGTGGCGTAAATCCAATGCGAGCACTACTTTTTCCGGTACGGTATTGCGGCTACCCGGTTCTGCACGCAAGTCGCCACAGGTAATCCGAGCATCCTCGGAGTAAGCCTTCACTTCCCCATATAGTTTCTCGCACAGCCACGCCATGGCCTGGACAGGGTCGCGACGATCCTCCATTGGGGTGGGCCCTGCATGACAGGGGGTACCAAAGAAGGTCACATCGTACCAGCGGATTCCCTGCACCCCGGTAACGACTCCAATCACTTGATCCTGTTTTTCCAGAATAGGTCCCTGCTCAATATGCGCCTCAAAGGCCGCTTTGATAGGTTCCGGCTGGACCGGTTCAGGACCTAAATACCCAATACGCTCCAGCTCCTGGCCAATGGTTATGCCAGATTTATCCATGCGGCTGTGGCCATAATCGAGGCTAAACTCCCCCGCCCAAACACCGGATCCGACCATGGCTGGTGAAAACCGAGCCCCTTCTTCGTTAGTCCACACCACCACTTCCAGGGGTGCCTTGGTTCGAACCCCACCCTCCTCAAGGGTGCGCAATACTTCGAGGCCGGCCAGCACACCGTAAACTCCATCAAACTTGCCGCCAGTGGGCTGGGTATCCAGATGCGATCCTGTAATCACTGCGGGGAGGTCATTGTCGGTACCGGAACGGCGAGCAAAGATATTCCCCATGCGATCCACGCGAATTTCACAACCGATTTCCCGGCACCAGCGTACAAACAGGTCGCGCCCTTTACGATCCTCATCAGTCAGAGCCTGCCGGTTACAACCCCCAGCAGGGGTTGCACCAATTTCAGCCATTTGCATAAGACTTTGCCAGAGACGTGTGCCATCAATACGCAATTGTTGTGCGGGGTTTTCCATTCAAAAAGCTCCGGGCCTGATATTGAGGATCATATTAATCACTTTGGCAAAAGTTATGTTTTGATCCTTACAGATTAAAGAGAGCATTATTTCGCCGCTGATCAAAAATCGACCAGAATTTACCAAATGACTCTCACTTATAGCTCATACTTGAAAATAGACGAGCTGCTAGGGTGCCAGAAGTCCCTATCAGATGGCTCTAAGCAAGATGAACCTCTGTTTATTGTGAAACACCAGAGCTTCGAGCTCTGGTTTAAGCAGATGTTACATGAACAGAGCTTCCTGGTATGGCTCTTCAGTTGACCACGCCTTACATCCCCTTAAGCGAGCGGATAAAATTTACCGTACGCTGATTCAATAAGTGAATATTCTTGAAACGCTGACACTACTAGAATTCTTATCCTTCAGGGACCGGCTCTCAACCGCCAGCGGCTTTCAGTCATTTCAGTTCTGCGAGATAAAGGTTCTGATTGGTATCTATCGCAATGATCCCCTGCTGAATGAGATCTGTGAGGGCTGCTCGATATCGACTGTTCTTTACAACAATAATGGTAGAGCGAAGGATGGAAGCAAAGCAGGCACTGGCGGATCGGCCATGAGCGGGCAAAAAGCAATTTTTACCGTTCGCCTTTCCTGCGCTATTGAAGGCTCCCGTTGCGGGGTCTCAGTAATTAGCAGCAGGCATAAAAAAAGCCAGCATATTGCTGGCTTTTTTTATGCAATGCGAAGGCTCGTTCGCTTCTCTCTGGTTTACTTCTCGAAAGGCACCAGGGAAACTTGAATAGCCGGATTCACTTCCTTAGCAGCATCCGCTATCTGTACATAAGTATCCGCACTCGACTTGTTATGCGCACGTACAATCACAATAGCTTGAGGGTTCTCGGCATACAGCTGCGCGATACGGGCACGAACAGCGCGACTATCAATACGGCTACCAGCAAGACTGATCTCATCGTTGGCGTTCACAACCAGCAGGATGTTTTGCTTATCTGAATCAGGCGGGTTGTCCTGGGTCTGGTTCGGATCAGGCACATTTACGTCCAACGCTTTCTCTTTTACAAAGGACGCCGTTACGATAAAGAAGATCAACATGATGAACACTACGTCCAGCATGGGCGTTAGGTCGATATCCGCCTTCTCTTCTTCTACGGCCTTTCCGCGTCGTCTACTCATAAAACACCGTGCTGTTATCAAATACCAAGGGTGCCGGTTTAACCGGTCTCATCTGGTGGGCAAGATTGCCGCGAATCGCCAGGCATTGCAAGTACAACCTATAACCAATAGAAATAACCCTTTAAAATCAATACGTTAAGAAAGCAAACTGAATAATCAGATCATTTTTTGATCGAAAGATCCGACTATCGCTGCTGCAGATAACGCTGGTAATCCGGTACCTCCCGGTCAAACTCACGCTCCATTAGGGTCGACTGAACAATCATGTCTGCACTACTCGAATTGCAGGCCACGGGTATATTCCAAGCGGCAGCAATACGTAACAGTGCTTTGACATCTGGATCGTGAGGCATAGGCTCAAAGGGGTCCCAGAAAAAGACTAGCAAGTCTACCTTGCCTTCACTGATTCGGGCTCCAAGCTGCTGATCCCCCCCTAGGGGACCACTCAATAGCTTCTCTACTTTGAGACCGGTAGCTTCCTCTATCTTACCGCCAGTTGTGCCCGTAGCCAGAAGACTGTGCTTCTCCAGAAGATAACGGTGACGAAGACACCACTGTATCAAGGTCCCCTTGCGGTTGTCGTGGGCGACCAGGGCGATCCGTTTACTCGCGGGTAACGCCTTAGAGATAAATTCCATAAGGACCTCAATAAAAAGTAACTCTTCTATATTATCCCAATCACACGGAAGTTGTTCCCTCTACTCCACCCCACGAAGTATTAAGGAATTGCTCCCCACAGAAGTAGGTTCACCTCGGTATAATGGTGAAAACCTCGTACCTAAGTAAGGAGAGAATATGAGTGTAGGAGCCTGGGAGCCACAGGTGAGTGGCCGGCAAGAAGAAAACCAGTGGGAATTCGACCGGGATCAATTACAGAGGCTTATCAGTGTTGCCGCCTCTGATAACAGCCTAAGCGCAAATCTAAATAAAGATGACTTAAAGGCCTCAAAGCTGATTCGCTTGCCGGCTCAGCAATGGTTAGAAGAGAGCCAACACTGGGACAACGAGCAGTTATGGCAACTCATACGCTTCTTCACCCTTGCAGAAATGGAACTGACCGGCTGGGATGCCGGGGCAGAGTCTGCTGTCATTCCCCTGGCCAAAGAGCTGCGCCAACGCAAAGCACCATTACAAAAAGAACAACTTCTCTGGATTCGTCAACACTCCAATAACCGCTACCTTCCCTACGGGCCACTGTAACCTTTAGATACCAAGACACGGTGATAGAGCCGCAATCCCTTCCTCTATCACCAAAGTCTCTGCTTAAGTTATCAACTCTTTATAAAGAAGAATCCATCTCCAAGCGCTATTAAGATACCTTGAAAACTTTCAGCTAATTCACCGCAATCGCCATCACTACCAGAAACCACTGCACGGGAATATCTTGTTAACCTAGAATTCTCTGCCCAGCATTAAACTGAGCCCCCTAAGGCTATTCATAGCAATGCCTACTTAGGAAGCATACTTTTAGCTCCAGGAAGTGATGACTCTACAAAAGACTCAACCTGTCACTAGATAACAAAGAATTTACTTTAAAGCCTTCATTATCCCAGTTACCCAAGTGAATGTTCTTGAGCGTTTTAACACTCAGCAAATACCCACTAACTTTTTGATACTTAGTTAACAGACCAGTTGAGTTAGTCTGCAACAAAGCGATTAGTTCCTACGACTATTTCAAGATAGCCACAAACACTCAAAACTCAACCAGAATTCAGATCGGCTGTTGGCATCAATGGGAAAATTCTTGGCCAATATCCAGCTTAACCACCGAGCTTTTCTCTTAACTCACCTAAACAGAGTAATATCCCCATAAATAAAGAGGCTATCTAATTAATCAAAGCCTACATGTACACGTATAAGAAGTGCCTTACTGATCCGCGACGGCTCAGCTGAACTTTGACATCCCTAACCTCTCGCAGGTGCAGGATAGTAATATCCACGGCTTTCAAAGTTCTTCTGTTAGACAGTGCATCCAGACTAGAGGCCCATGAAAAGAGTGGGCATTTCTCCAGAGCCAGCCACTACTTTTACTCCACTTAAGAAGCCAGAGCTTTTAAGGCATGGTTAGAGTCACTTTCACTATAGTGAAATCAGTATTCAGCCACATTAACTCAGCGCGGTAGGGTTACATCTGATAAAGACTGTAATGATTCATAGTCGCAGGCTCCGAGCTTAAGCATTTGTCGATAACAGTCCGTTAAGTTTTGTTAACTCTTTACTTGCTCAACACACTAACCCCACTACCTGGGTTTGCGCTAAATCGGAACTGTAAGTGCTCTCCAGTTTAATCTCTTATACAAAAACGAGAGTCATCAATAAACCATAGGAAATTACTCAACTATTCACTTGCAATTACACCTTTCAGTTTATGCAACGAGAGTAAAACAAAAGCCTTCTTTACTGCGCAAATACCTACTACGACTCTCTTTTTAGGTCCTCAAATTGAAAATATATAAAAAAAAACGATTTTTTTTACATGAAATAGCAAAATTCCATATAAAACACTTGCATTTAGGTATACAAATAAGCTGCAATTAGCGCCGCTCACTTGGGGGGACTCACTATCAATTGTTTTCTGCCGAAAACAGACGTCTTCGACAGTGCATTTCACTGGGAAGATGGCTGAGAATAATTGATAGGAATGCCCCCATTTAACAAAACAATACATTTGCAGGGAAATTTAAATGGCTACAAAAAAAGTATCCGCAGTCGCCACTAGCGATGTTGCACAGCTGGAAGCGGAGCTGCGCTCCCTTACCGCAAAACTGGAAAGTGCCCGTCTCAAACAAGAGAAGGACCTGACCGCTAAAGTAGAAAAGTTGGCAAACAGTGCCAAGAAAACCGCAGAAAAAGCTAAAGCGACTCAAGAAAAAGTTGCCGCTGTCCGCGCTAAGAAGAAAACCCCGGCCCAGCAAAACCAGCTGAAAAAAGCGCGTGATGCTGCTGCTGCAGCCAAAACTGCCGCTGCAGAGGCCAAAACTGCCGCTGCAGAAGCAAAAGAAGAGCTGGCCGGCATTAAAGCTGCAAACAAGCTTGCGGCTAAAGTAGCCAAAGTCGTCGCTAAAGAAGAAGCCGCTATCGCCAAGAAGCTGGCAACCGAAGAGAAGAAGCAAGCTACAGCAGAAGCCAAAAAAGCTGCAGCTGCTGCCAAGAAAGCTGCCACTGCAGAGAAGAAAAAAGCTGCTGCGGTAAAGAAAAAGCCCGGTCGCCCAGCCAAAGCTGACTCAGCTAAGAAGAAGCCAGGCCGTCCTCCTAAGGCTGCAGCCACTACTGAAGAGCCCAAGAAAAAGCCGGGGCGCCCAAAGAAAACCGAAGAAGCTAAAAAGCCCGGTCGTCCAGCCAAAACCGAAGCTGCCAAGAAAAAGCCTGGCCGTCCAAAGAAAGCAGAAACAGAAGCCGCAGCAACTGAAGCTGCTCCTGTAAAACGCGGTCGCGGCCGCCCGCCAAAGGCAGAAACTGCGAAAAAGAAGCCCGGTCGCCCGGCTAAAAGCGAAGCAGCCAAGAAAAAGCCAGGGCGCCCCAAAAAAGTCGAAGCCGCAGCCCCAGCTGCAACTGAAGCTGCTCCTGTAAAGCGCGGCCGTGGTCGTCCGCCCAAGGCTAAGTAATAAGTAACTCACTTAGCTTGTTCAGCGGGAACAACAGCGCCCGCTGAACCGCCCCCGGCAAGCCCGGGGGCTATCCTTTGTACTCACCGATTTGAACACCAATACTGACCGCGCGTATGTGGTGATCCTTCCCCAAATACAAAATGCAATCGGCCCAGTTAGGCATATCAATTAACAGATTTCGTGTTATCCGTTCATAGTGCTCAATAAAGCGGTCCAGCTCAGACTCCTCCATCCCCGCCCCTGTACGTTTATGTAACTTTTGTTCCTGTAGTTTGCGCCACTCAAAAATTGACTCCATTCCAGGAGCACACAGCATCACCATGATATCCACGCGCTGAAATAGTTCGCGATAGATCCCTTCCAGTTGCTGATTAATAAAACGTCTCCAGCTGCCGGAAGTGTCCTCTAACCTCTCCAATGAATTAATAGGCTGAATTGGTGTTATCGATGCCTTAGCGCCGAGACACCATCCCTCAAGCAATACAATATCCACCTTGCCACTATGCACAGGCCAAAGGTTACTGGGCACCCTGTCATCTTTGGATTTATCAAAACGCGGCAGATAAACTTGTGACTGATCTCCAGCACTGCAAAGAGCATCCAGAGTATCTAACCCCAATTGAACATCGTGAGTGCCCGGTACTCCTCGGGTGCGCAAGAGCGGGTGAACCTCTTGGGAGAGCTGCAGCCGCTGGGAATGAGTCAGGTAAATGTCATCCAAAGAAAAAGTACAGCAGTTGAACCCCTGTTTCGCCAGGATCAGGCAAATAAAGTCCGATAACGTTGACTTGCCAGTGCCCTGCCCACCACTAATCCCCACAACCAGGGTCTGCCCTTCCTTGTGTCTTTTCATGAGCCATAAAGCCAATGGCAAGTAATAGGCCTCTATCTCATGAGAAAAATCTGCTGGCAGTTGGTGCTTCTGAATAAAACTACCAATCACTTGCCGTAGACTTGTCCCTGCTAATTCACGGCTAAGTTTGATAATTTCCTCCGGCCAGCGACATATTCCAGTCTCTAACTTGTTTCCCAATCTTCCCTCCAGATTCTGCTCCAATTTTTAATCAAGCCTCTTATTCACCATAAAGAAACGGGGGCCATGGCCCCCGTAAAAAGTGATCACAAGAATAATTTAATACTGAATATGCTAGCTCAATCGAGGACCTGCTAACTTTCTCCAAGAGAGTTTGCTGCGCAAATGCCCAGGCAAAACCAAAAGAACCGGGGTCACCAGTAACGTCAGGAGTGTGGAGAAGGACAATCCATAGACGATAGCACTGGCCAGTTTGACCCAGAATGATGCGATTACACCGTCGACCACAACATTTCGTCCTACCATGTCGACACTCACACCTAGGGCTAGCGGCAACAAACCTAAAATCGTCGTCGCAGTAGTGAGAAATACCGGGCGTAACCTCTGCGTGGAAGCTTTGAGGGCAGCCTCTGCGGGGCTAAGGTCAGGCTCACTTTTACGTACAAAGTTATAGGTATCGATCAAAACAATATTGTTGTTAACCACAATCCCCGCGAGGGCAACAATCCCTACTCCAGTCATGATGACACTGAAGGTGCTCTGGCTAAGCAATAAACCCAACATCACACCAATCGTCGACATAATCACCGAAGACAAGATCAGCAATGACTGATAAAAACTGTTGAATTGGGTTACTAACAGGATAAACATCAAAAACAGTGAAAGTAGAAAAGCCACCCCTAGAAACTGAAAGGACTCACTCTGCTCTTCATCCGCACCGCGAAATAATAACTCCACGCTTGGATCTACCGGATTCTGCTCAAGCCAAGCCCGGATTTCTTTGACCTTATCGTCTGGCAACACACCCTCCTGAGCGTCAGCTTTTACTTGCATGCGGGTAATGCCGTCGATCCTTTCAATTTTGTCTACTTTCGGCATGGCCACTGTATGTACAAAGCTGCTGATAGGCACTGTACCGCGCGGAGTGTTGACCTTGAGTTGATCAAGAGCGGCTATACCGCGAGCACTTTGCGGGTAACGAATACGAATATCCACCTCTTCATCAGTATCATCGGGACGGTATTCAGCCACTCGCACACCGTTGGTTACCAGCTGAACCGCTCGTCCTACTTCAGTCAGATCAGCTCCATACAAGGAGGCCTTGGCACGATCCACCCGCACCTCCCACTGAATCCCTGGCAGTGGTGCAGTATTGACAATATCTCGTAAACCACCGAAATCATCTTCCATTGCACGGTGTAGTCGCCAAGTCTCGGCCAATAATTTTTCATAGTTCTGCCCGCGTAGCTCTAACACAATATCTTTGCCAACTGGCGGGCCGCCTTCCATTACGTTAGCCGTAACCTTGATCCCTGCAAAATTTGCTGTGCGTGCACGAATATCTTCGAAAACTTCCCGGCTGCGCCGCTCGCGCTCTTCAGCCGGCAGCAGCTCCACCAACATATTGGCAATCTGGTCCGGGGCACGATCGGAGTTACCGGAAATTCCACCGGAACCGATTGTCGTGTGCGCTATACGTACTTCTGGAATACTCAGGACCGCTTTTTCCACTTGGGCGACCAGCACTTTCTTCTCCGCCATGGAGAGATTGCCCTGCGCTCTAATCTCAACATTGCCGTACTGCTCTTCGGTCTCGGTGAAAAATTCAACCCCGGCACCAAAGCGGCCAAAAGCAATAAATATGCAGACCAAGAGAACAATTGTGGTGGTAAAGGCCATCCCCGGGCGACGCAAGACAAAGGCCAAGAGGCGGGCATAGTAACCGGTAATTCCCGGTAGGAGCGTGGGCTGCCCCTCCTCTAACTGCTTTAAGTAGCTACGCGTTGAAGCTGTTAAATTACTTTTGCCAAATAAAGCGCCCAGCACCGGAGCAAAAAACAGTGCATAGAGCAGTGATCCCGCTAATACCGCAAAGACAGTCACCGGCAGGTAGCGCATAAACTCGCCGACCACTCCCGGCCACAGCATTATCGGAAGAAAAGCGGCGAGCGTAGTTGCCGTTGAGGCGACAACCGGCCAAAACATACGACTGACCGATGCGATATAAGCGTTACGAGCACTCAAACCCTCTGCCATTTTTCGATCGGCAAATTCGGTAATCACGATGGAACCATCGATCAGCATACCGAGGGCCAGTAACATGCCGAACATCACCATAAAATTAAAGGAGTACCCCAGATACCAGGTGACGATAGAACCGAACAGCAGCGAGAATGGCACCCCCAATCCAACCAGAATGCCTGAGCGGAAACCCAGGGCAGCCACCACAATAATCATTACCAGCAGCATTGCGGTAAGAATATTGCCCTGCATTTCACTGACCATATCCCGCGCAAAGTTGGACTGGTCAAAAACAAACTCCACTTTTACGCCTTGGGGTAAAGCTCCCAGCTCCTCTTGCACAACCGATCTGACCCGATCTGCCACATTTACGGAGCTGGCGTCATTGCGTTTCTCGACATTAATAGCGAGACCGGGGCGACCGTTGATGCTGGTAAAACTCACAGCATCCTTGAAGGTGCGGCGAATATCGGTCACATCACCCAGGGTAACGACGCCATCTGCCGAATTCTTTAACGGGATCTCATAAACATCCTGTGCACTCTCAATCAGGCCGGGAACTTTGACAGAAAAGCGCCCGCGATCTGTATCCAATTCTCCTGCGGGAATCAGCAAGTTATTACCCAGCACCGCGTTAATCAGCTCTGCACTGGTCACCTGATAGTGCTCCAGGCGCACCGGATCAATAGTTGCCTCGACTACCTCTTCGCGATTACCGTGTAGATCTGCGCTCAATACATCGCTGATATTTTCTATTTTGCGCTTAAGTAACTGGGCACTACTGAGCAGTACCCGCTCACTAACTTTTTCCCCAGAGAGGGTAACCACAATGGTGGGAAAAGGTTGCGCCGATGCCTCCTCAACGGTGGGTTCTTCCGCATCCCTTGGCAGCTCTGCACGGGCCCTCTCCACCGCGTTGCGTATATCATCCACCGCATCATCCACATCAATTGCGGAGTCAAATTCCACCACTATATAGGCCAGGGACTCACGGGCGACCGCAATCACCTCGACAACTCCCTCGACCGCACGGATTTCCTGCTCCAAGGGGCGCACCAAAAGGCGCACGCCATCCTCAGGAGAAATCCCCTCATGGGTAACCTGCACCATGACAAATGGCGGATTCACTTCAGGGCTAGATTCAATTGTCATAGCACCGCGGGCCACAAGCCCCACTAAGACAATCAGCAACATCAGGCAAATGGCACTGCGATTGCGCGCAATCGCATTCTCCAATAATTTCATCGCTAGTTACCTTCCTGATCATCCTGTGCACTGGGCACTGAAACCGGCTCAGGGGTGATATCCACAGGCTGGGATTGCACACTGGGTGCAGGTTCTGGTGGAGACATTTCCACCTTGACAATATCGCCCTGGCTCACATATTCCTGACCGACGGTGATCAGAGTAACCGGGTCCGGCAGGCCACTGACCCAAACACCCCCGTCTCCATCACCCACCAAAGTGACATTGATAAAATCGACCCGATTGTTTTCATTGAGCACCCGCACACCCAGTGTGCCGCTGTCATCCAGAGTCAGTAGTGAGGAGTTAATATGGTGTGCCAGTATTTCACCGGTGGGCAGAGCCAAGCGACCACTTAAACCACCGCGCAGCAAGTTGCCGGGATTATTCACTGCCACCTCGACACGGTAAGCGCGGGTGATCTCTTGAGCCTGCTGGCTGATGTAACGCAATTTACCCTGAACCGGAATACCACGTTGTAATTCTGCACTGGCCGGGCCCGCGGGCACTAAATTGCCCACTTGATTCTCGGAGACCTCACCAACTACCAGAATTGGATCCAAATCCAGCAGGGTCGCACATTCTTCTCCCCGGCGAATAAAATCACCCAGCTCTACTACGCGCTTATTGACCACGCCGGCAAAAGGCGCGCGGATTTTCAAGTTATCCACCATCACCTTGGCCGAGGTGAAATCCGCCTGCGCTTGCGCCAGAGCAACATTCTGCTGAGCCATGGCCGTATCGGACTGCAAGCCTTTCTTTTTTAGCCGCTCAGCGCCAGCATAATCCAGACGCGCTTTATTGAGCGCGGCTTCGGCCAGGGCCAGTTTTTCCAGACGGTCCTCCGCTTCGATTTCACAGATCACCTCACCCTGTTGTACTTGGCTTCCCTCTGGCACTGGCAGCCGGGCTATAACACCATCCAGTTCCGCTCTCAGGCGCACGCTGCGATTTGCTTCGGTATGCCCATTGACCAACACCCGTGTCGCGTAGGACTGAGCCTCAATCCGCCGGGCCTGAACCCGCATCGCCGCCTCGGGAACAATCCCCGCTTTTTCGGCGGAATTCGCACTCTCACTATCCTCTTCAGGTAGCAAAACTCCACTGAATAGCCAGGCAAGGGCCAGTAGGGTAACGAGTAATGCGATTCGATAATTTCGGTTAGACCAGATAGATACCAGTGCACTCATAAATAGAAACCTGTCAGGCACAAATAAAGCGGCCGGCAGCAACGCTGGCGCAGTGTTTTGAGTAGGCCAAATTTTACACAGCCCAGTCGTATTCCTAAATTGAATTTTCAGAGAAATAGACCAGCTGACAAGGCTGCGGGGCCGGTAACATCAGTCGATGTCTGAGTAAATTGAGTATAAGAAGGGGCAGGTGCTTCGCGTGGGGCAAAGAGGGGAAATCGGTCAGACTGTCTTCACAGGGCACTCCGACCGCATCATTTAGTGAGAATTAAGACAGCATCGATTCCAAAAAGCCCAGCATGTCTGACTCATCATCAATCAGTTCACCGGAACCAAATTCTGCATTCCAATCGAGAAGTATTCTGGCCAGAGCCCTTGCCTGTTCGGCCAGGGCAACTAACTCTTCGCGGCTATTCTTTGGCCCTGTGTAAAGCTTTAATTTGCGATGGCTGTCGGCCAGTTGATGGCTGGGGTACTTAGAGCGATACACTTCCAACTTCCAGCGCAGCGAATGCACCATATTGCGATAAAACGTCAATTTTGTTGGCAACTGCAGCAGAGTGAAATCTTCAAGATCCCCAAACAGGGAGCAATCGAGCCCGAGCACCTGGGTCTCGCGGCTATTGTGCGCAGCAAAAATATTCGCGCTACGAGGCTCTGCCAACAACATAGAGAGATCGCCAAATAATTCCCCTGGGCGAATAACCGCCAGGGGACGCTCGCCATTAAGCCCATTGCCCTCCACTTGAACCTGCAGTTCTCCCCGCAAAAGGAAAAAAACCCACTGATCCACGTCGCCGGCGCGCAGCAGCTGTTCGCCAGGTTCCAAACTCAAAAGTCGGGAGCGCTTTAACAATACATCGTACTGCCACTCACTGGCCGCACGAATATCTCGAAACAGATGAATGACGTTAAGAAGCTTATCGACAGCTTCCCGCGGATAGTCAATAAGGGGCTTGGTTTCCATAGATACCGCAAAATTAGTGAAAACTTTTCCATTTTTTCTAAAAGTGTGGCCGATGCCACTTGGCGATGCCGGATTCTAAACGATATCGATCTGCCACACACATCGTTGGCTATGACAATCGTTTCCCACTCGGCACCCGCGATCCTGCGAAGGGGGGCATTCTAACCTCTCCAGGCTTGAACTCCATTCCAGTTGCAGTAGAGTTAGGCGAAGTGTTGAGTACAGTGTGCTCACTCACACTTTGAATGCGCACTATTTCATCTGATTTGTGTGCACCGGGGAGGGACACCTCAATCTTAATTACCGGGACCCGTGTGTCCGGATATGCAGACACCATAGAACAATGAAATCGATAAAAATTGTCTTCTCACTTTGGGTGTTAACATTTGCTGTAACTACCTCAGCTGCACCGCTCCTAAATGGCCTTGCACTCGAACAACAATTTAACAAAGAACTCTATATAGCCGCTGTCTACTCGGAGAGTCTTTCCAGTGATTCAGCCGGCCTTTTCACCCCAGAGACACCGCGGCGCCTGGAAGTACGGGTGCTCGCCAAAAGCCTGCCCGCGCGCCGTTTCCGCAACCAGTGGATGGAAAGTATCGCCATCAATAACCGCGGTGACACCCTGAGCAGTCAGGCGGAGGATATGGTGACCTTTGCCAACCTGTTTAAAGGCCGCCTGCACCGTGGGGACCAGTTAGCCATCGATTTTGCCGCCGACAGCGGTATCACTTCGGTTTCCCTGAATGGTATCACCCTCGGTGAGATAGCCAATCCGGATTTCTTCAATACCCTGCTGCGCGCCTGGATCGGCCCTGTCCCCCCCTCGACAGATTTTCGTGACGGACTGCTCTCTGCCGGAAATATTCCCGACTCCCTGCGCTCCACTTTTGAGAGCCTAGAGCCCAGCAGCGAGCGGATCGCCGAGCTGCAGTTGAAGTTGATTAGCCAAGAGGAAGCCCTGGCGGCGGCGCAGGCACCACAGAAAGAGGAGGAGCTATCCAAGCCCACACTGGTTGAGGTGGATCTCGCCCCGCCCACCATGACTCTGACTCCGGCAAGCTCCGAAGTGTTGGAGGTGGCCGAGCAAATCACAGAGCAGGTAGCTCAGACTGGAGTCACCGATGGGCTTTCACAGACAGAGGAAGCCCCCCTGCAGCAGGAAAACGAAAATAGCGGCGAGCCTATCCAACTAGCCGCAAACAGCCCTGAGGATATAGCGCTGGCAGAAATGGATGAGGAGTTTGAGGAGGAAGAAGAGGCCCCCCTAACCGCCGGTATGATCTTGGCTCGCCAAATTTACACTTCCAATCTACTGCGCCACACCTACCGTCATATTCGCTATCCGAAACGCGCCCAGGAGCGGGGCCAGGAAGGTAGTGTGCGCCTGAATGTGGTTATTAACACCCGCGGTGAAGTAGAGGAGATTCAGGCAGTGCAAGAATCCCGCTTTGGTACTCTCAACCGTGAAGCTCGCGCTGCGGTAGAGAGAGCGGCGCCATACCCCGCAGTACCCTCCCAGCTGGGCGAGGAGACTTTCAGCTTCTCACTGCCGATTACCTTCAATCTACCCGACTGACCCACTCTTTCGCAAAAGCCCCACTCTGTGGGGCTTTTTACTAAGAAATTTCGCTAAATTTGTAACTCCTAACCAAATTAGCCAAGCCACCATCTGCCGCAATCCATCCGCCGCTAAACGCAGCCCTCTTGCCCAACCTTACTATCCCCTTTTACCATGTACGTTTGATACAACTGTACAAAATTTAGCCAAAAGAGCCGAAATGAAAAAACTATTACTACCTGTCGCTATTGCAGGCATTCTCGCCGGCACCCAGCTGTCACTAACAGCTCACGCCCACGATCACAGTGGCTCCAGCCACCATAAGGCCACTGCTGAACAGCAGCAGCTCACTTCCGGTATCGACCTCACCGCGATGGATACTAGTGTTCGCCCACAGGATGACTTCTTCGCCTATGTAAACGGCACCTGGCTAAAGAACACCGAAATTCCAGCAGATAAATCCCTCTGGGGCGGCTTCACAACCCTGAGAGACAAAAGCACAGAACAAGTTAAAACACTGATCATGGAGGCCAGTAAAGGCGCCAGCAGCAAAGATGCCAAGCAGATCGGTGACCTCTACAACAGCTTTATGAATGAAAAGCTGATTGAAAAGAAAGGCATTACCGCTGTCTCCTCCGAACTCGCCAAAATCGACGCAATTAAGACCCGCAAGGATCTGACCAACTATTTCGCCTACGCTGATATCGCCGGCTACGACGTACCCTTCGGTGGCGGCATCTACCAAGACCTGAAAGAGGTCGAGAACTATATTTTCTACCTGTGGCAGGCCGGCCTGGGTATGCCCGACCGCGACTACTATTTCGAAGATACCGAGAAGAGCAAGGGGCTGCGCAAGGCCTATAAAGAGTATCTGGTAGAAATTCAAAAGTTAGGCCAGCTGGATAATGCCGAAGCGTTCTCCAAGAAAATCTTCAAGCTGGAAGAGAGCCTCGCCAAGTATCACCGTACACGTCTGGACAACCGCGACCCCGAAAAGTATTACAACAAGAAATCCACTGCGGAGCTGAAAAAGCTGATGCCCGCAGTTGACTGGAACAGCTACCTAAGCGCAGCCAAACTGGGCAAGGCTGACAGCTTTATTGTGGGCCAGCCCGAGTACCTGGAAGCCGCTAATCAGATCATTGTCGACACCGATATGGCCACCTGGAAACGCTACCTGAAGGTCAAGGTACTTTCCGCCATGGCGCCTTACATGCACAGTGAGCTTGCCCAGGCACATTTCGATTTTTACAACACCAAACTCCACGGCGTAGAGCAGATGGAACCCCGTTGGAAGCGCGGCACCCAGTTTGTGAATGGCGCAGTGGGTGAGTTGGTCGGCAAGCGCTACGTTGAAAAGTACTTCCCACCGGAAGCTAAAGCGCGCATGACTGTGCTGGTGGACAACCTGAAAGCCGCCTACCGTGAATCCATCGAGTCCTTGGAGTGGATGGGTGAGGACACCCGCAAACAGGCATTGTTTAAGCTGGAAAACTTCACCACCAAGATTGGCTACCCGGACAAGTGGCGTGACTACTCCGCACTCAAGGTAGATGCCGATAACCTGGTGGGCAATGTGCTGGCAGCCAATATGTTTGAGGCCAGTTATGATCGCAACAAACTGGGCAAGCCCATCGACCGCGGTGAGTGGGGCATGAGCCCACAGACCGTGAATGCCTACTACAACCCGGCAATGAACGAGATCGTGTTCCCCGCAGCAATTCTGCAACCGCCATTCTTTAATATGAATGCCGACGATGCAGTGAACTACGGCGGTATCGGTGGTGTGATCGGCCATGAAATCGGTCACGGCTTCGATGACAAGGGCAGTAAATTCGATGGCAAAGGCTACCTAAATAACTGGTGGACTGACTCTGACCGCAATAACTTTGAGAGCCTAACCAGTAAGCTGGTCTCCCAATACGACGCCTACGAACCCTTAGAAGATGAACACATCAACGGCAAGCTGACTCTGGGTGAAAACATCGGCGACTTGTCCGGCCTCGGCATCGCCTATAAAGCCTACAAAATGTCCCTGAACGGTAAAAAAGCACCGGTCATCGACGGTTTCACCGGTGATCAGCGCGTATTTATGGGCTGGGCACAGGTTTGGCGTAGCAAGATCCGCGATGAAGCTCTGAGCGGCCGTATGAAGGTGGATACCCATTCTCCTGCGGAGTACCGAGTGAAAGGGGTCCTCCCCAATATCGAAGCTTTCTACGAAGCTTTTGATATTAAAGAAGGTGACGGTATGTACCTGCCGAAAGAGGAGCGCGTGAAGATCTGGTAATCGCTGGCAATAATCCTGCCATCTGTTACCGGCTTTCCGCTCTACCGGCCGCCCCGGCGGCCGGTTTCTCTCAATATTTTCCTCGAAGTTTCCCTCTCTCCCAATATTTCCTCATTCTTGTACCATCCATTTCATCAACACTACAGGATGGACAAATCTTTGCCGCAATAGCTTAAGATGGATGGCGTGCTTTCATAAGAGATACCACCAATGGCCCATCGCACCCAGTTCCAACTGCTTGCCAGCCGCCGCTTTCTGCCCTTCTTTATCACCCAGTTTTTAGGTGCCTTTAACGATAACGTATATAAATATGCGTTGAGCGTGATGATCGCCTTTCGCTTGGTGGAAAGCGAAGCCAATGCTCTAATTAATATCGCCGCCGGCCTGTTTATACTGCCGTTTTTCCTATTTTCCGCTTCTGCAGGTCAGTTGGCAGACAAATTTGATAAGAGCCGCTTAATTAGACTGATCAAGCTGGGAGAGATCGTTATTGGCTCCCTCGGTATAGGTGCGCTTTATAGCGGCAGTAATCTGCTCTGCCTTGCCGTGTTGTTCCTGCTCGGAGTGCAGTCCGCCTTCTTTGGCCCGGTGAAGTACGCCATCCTGCCACAATCCTTGAAACGCTCTGAACTGGTCGGTGGTAACGCCCTGATAGAGATGGGTACTTTTGTTGGTATCCTCGCCGGCACCATTGTGGGCGGCCTACTCGCCGGACTGACCGGGCAAGGGGAACACGGTCTCTTCTACCTCAGCCTGATCATTATGGGGGCCGCGATATTCGGCTACTTGGCAAGCCGCTGGATTCCTCAAAGTCCAGCGCCCTCACCAAATTTGCATATCAACCCAAACCCCATCACCCAAACCAACAAAATCCTGCGTACTACCGCCAAAACCCCATCAATTTTCTATGCCATTATCGGCATCTCCTGGTTTTGGCTATTGGGCGCGGCTTATCTGACGCAGATACCCAGTTTTACGAATAATGTACTGGGGGGAGATGAATCCCTTGTCACCCTATTGTTGTGTGCCTTTACCGTCGGTATTGCCCTGGGCTCCATGCTGTGCGAGCGCTTATCCAACGGCCATATCGAATTGGGCCTAGTACCACTGGGTGCCGCCGGCCTCACCATTGCCGGAATCGCTCTTTCCAGTGCCGGGGGGGGCTTTCAGGAACTGCAAGAGCCCACCTTAAGCGCTTTCTTCAACAGCGATGGCGCCCTCACTATTCTTATCTGCATCGCATTGTTAGGTATTTTTGGTGGCCTCTACATTGTGCCTCTCTACGCTATGATGCAAGACCGATCGCCTCGAGAAATTCGCGCACAGATTATCTCGGTCAACAATATTCTTAACGCGCTGTTTATGGTTGTTTCAGCGCTGCTGGGTATTTTGTTCCTGAATATCCTAGGAGCCACGATTCCACAGTTTTTCCTGGTCATCGCCCTGATGAACGCCGCCGTGGCTATCTTTGTATTCACCAAGGTTCCCGAATTCGCGATGCGTCTACTTATCTGGATGCTCTCCCACACAATGTATCGGGTAAAGCATCAAGGGTTAGAGCAGATTCCCGCAGAAGGACCAGCCCTGATCGTGTGTAACCATGTGAGTTATGTGGATGCCCTACTGTTAGCCGGCGCCGTACGCCGCCCAATACGCTTTATCATGTATAAGCCGATTTATGAAATCCCGGTGCTGCACTTTATCTTCCGCACTGGGCGCGCCATTCCCATCTGCTCCAAGTCACGGGATCCTGCAGGCTATGATCAGGCATTCAAGGACATTGAGCAGGGTTTGCAAGATGGTGACCTGCTATGTATTTTCCCAGAGGGACAACTCACTAAAGACGGAGAGATGCAACCGTTTAAAGCCGGCATTGAAAAAATCCTTGCGCGCACCCCTGTGCCAGTAATCCCCATGGCCCTACGCGGACTTTGGGGCAGCTTCTTCAGTCATAAAGGTGGACACGCCTTCACCACCCTGCCAAAGCGCTTCTGGTCCAAAGTCAGTGTCGTGGCAGGCGCTCCGATTAAAGCGCCTGAAGCCAAGGTAGAGGCATTACACGATGAGGTACTGGAGTTGCGCGGGGAATTAAAATAGATCAACACATATTTTGGGGCTGGGATAACACCAGCCCTGTCATCAAAACCCTTACGCGCCAGGATATTTGACCAGACCAAGGCTACTGTAGTCTTACTGCTGTCCTATGCTTAACCAAACTTCCTTCAATGTAACCCCATCTTCAGAACCTTATAAAGCACGATGACCGAATACGGGTCTAACAAGGAATATTCGCAGCATCACTCAACAAATATGAATCCCCGACTGATAAACAATCAGATATAGGCTGTCTCATGTAAGGAAGTGGCAATGGCTCGACAGAATCAGTTTCAGCTATTGGGAAAACGCCGCTTCCTCCCCCTATTCCTTACTCTGATCACTGTCTATTTCAACAACAATATCTTCAGAAATGCTCTCTTAGTTATTCTCGCTTTCCAGCTGGCAAAAAACGAAGCCAATACCCTGATCAATCTGGCAACCGCACTTTATCTTTTACCTTTTTTCCTATTTTCTATCACAGCGGGACAATTGGCAGATAGGTTCGATAAAAGCAAATTTATTAGGCTGATTAAGCTGCTAGAAATCCCCATTGTACTTCTGGGGGCTGTTGCGCTGTATGCCAACAGTAAGATGCTAAGCTTCTTAGTTTTATTCCTATTAGCAACCCACGAGACTTTCTACGGCCCTGCCCGCTATGCAGTTATGCCCCAACACCTGAAACGAAAAGAACTGATGGGTGCTAATGGGTTGGCACAAATGGCAATTTTTGCTGGCAGCCTTAGCGGTGCAATCGTAGGCGCTCTACTCGCAGATTTTATCAAGCCGGGACAACATGGGGTTTTATATCTTAGCCTTGTCATGTCTGGTATCGCAGTTTTCGGTTATTTAAGCAGCCGCGCAATACCTCCAGCACCACCATTGTCACCCCGCTTAAAAGTGAATTGGAACCCAGTAAAGCAAACTCTGAAAATTTTACAGCAAACAATGAAGAACCCTTCGGTTTTTTATTCCATCATCGCCTGTTCTTGGTTTTGGCTAATCAGCACAACTTTTATTGCGCAAATTCCCAGTTTCACCAAAAACACACTGGGCGCCAGCGAACCCGTGGTTACCCTGATGATTTGCTGCTTAACAATTGGTATTTCGCTTGGATCCCTTATGTGCAATACCTTATCTCGAGGCCGCATTACACTTGGCATAGTACCCATCGGTGGGCTTGGGATAACTCTGGGCGGGCTTGGTCTGGGTTTTAGCGCACTAGGTTTTCATACTATATCTGGAGCTTCCATATCTGAATTTATGATGAGCGACAACGCAGTTTCAATTTTGCTCTACACAGTATTGGTGGGTTTCTCCGGGGGGATCTTTATCGTGCCACTCTACACCATCATTCAAGACCGGGCAGAAAAGCAAATACGCGGACAAATTCTTGCACTGAATAACATGTCCTACGCCCTATTCGTTGTCATAATCTCAATAGTCAATATTATATTGCTAGATGCGGCAAAGATATCTATCACCCAACTTATAATATTCCTTGCAATTTTAAATTTCCTTGCATTAATTTTTATCTGTTTCAAATTACCCGAGCTGTTAGTGCACCTAACCACCTGGGCCTATACAAATATCGTGGCTCGAGTGCAAGGAGAAAACTTGAAACTGATACCGGAACAAGGAACCACTCTCATCATCTGCACGTCCATAAATTACCGGGCACCTCTAATCCTATATGAGATAATACCGCGCCCCGTTCGTTTTATCTTACCGCAATCATTATTCAATCATAAATTAATACGCTTTGCCCTTAGCAATGGGGGCACACAACCTATAATTTACAACTCAGAAAAAACAGAAAAGAATATCAACCTTCTCAACGAAATAGAAAGCGCAACAAAAAAAGAGGAACTTTTGTGTCTATTTATAGACAAGCAAGATCATTCAAGTTCAATCATGAAAAGAAGAAAACAGTTATGGGGCATATTTAAGAATCATAAAGTTCCCATTATTCAAACTCTATTGCAGATCAAGAAGACAAAAAGCCAGTTAAGCAGAAGAACATTATTAACCTTAAAAAACATTTACAAAGACGACGATATTTAAAAAGAAAACCTACAAAGACAGCCTCACCATTTAAGGATAAAGACCTCAAAAACCACAACTACTCTTTTACAATAACAATCAACACTATAAAACCAAATTCCATCTGCTAGTTGGCAGCAGTTTCTTCTACTCTCCAAGCATCCACTGATTCAGCTTTACCCTATGCTATTAGTTACTCACTTTTGCACTGATACAATGGTTTAGTCACTGGATTTGTTCAAGGGAAGCAACCCAACTAAAGAAAGGCGCCAATGGCCCAGCAAAACCAATTCACCCTTTTTACCAAGCGCCGCTTCCTGCCACTGTTTCTCTCACTGATCAGTGCCGCCTTCAACGACAATATTTTCAAAAATGCACTCCTGGTGATGCTGGCATTTCGTCTGGCGGAGTCCGAGGCTAATGCCTTAATCAATCTCGCAACGGGCTTTTATATACTACCGTATTTTCTCTTTTCGGTAACGGCCGGCCAGCTAGCGGATAAATATGACAAGAGCCGAATTATCAGGATATTGAAGTTAGCGGAAATATTTTTTGTCTTGCTGGGAGCCTATAGCCTTATTTATAACAACCAGATCCTGAACTTTATTGTGCTGTTTTTAATGGCAACACACACCGCTATATTCAGCCCTGTGCAGTATGCCCTACTACCCCAACACCTCAAGCGCAGCGAGTTGATGGGAGGCAATGGATTGGCACAGATGGCTTCCTTTGCCGGGGTGTTAGTCGGGACTATTGCCGGTACCCTACTCGCCGGTTACACAAAACCGGGTCAACCGGGACTGGAGGAATTGGGAGCCATCATGGTTGTGATAGCCGTCTTAGGCTATCTTGCCAGCCGAATGATCCCACAAGCACCTCCCCCGACCCCAGACTTGCGCATCGACTGGAACCCCGTATCCCAAGCTTGGCGTATAATGCGGCTAACGGTTAAGAATCCATCAGTTTTTTACGCTATTCTCGCCTGTTCCTGGTTCTGGCTGGTCAGTTCAGCCTATCTGGCACAGGTGCCCAGCCTCACCAAGAATGTACTAGGCGCGAGCGAGCCAGTTATCACCATTATTCTGTGCTGCCTATCCATTGGTGTGGCGGCGGGCTCCCTGATGTGCGAAGCACTCTCCAGAGGGCGCATCACATTTGGCATAGTACCTATCGGCGCCTTGGGGATCACTCTAGGTGGGCTGGGCCTCGGTATAACCACTGCACAGTTTGACACCTTGTCCGGGGCATCTATCAGCGAATACCTGCAAAGTGATGGCGCTTATGCCGTACTCATATATACCGCTTTACTGGGCATATTTGGCGGTATCTTCATTGTACCGCTTTATACAATCATGCAGGACAGGACCGACTACGCTGTGCGTGCGCAAGTCCTATCCCTAAACAATGTTTTAAACGCCCTATTTATTGTACTGATCTCGCTGCTTAGTATTTTTTTTCTCGACGTACTGAAAATTACAATTCCGCAGCTATTTATCCTGATGGCTCTGGTGAACTGTACAGTAATGGCTTTATTGTTTTTCAAACAACCAGAATTTATTGTGCACTTACTTGTGTGGCTTTCCTCGCATCTATTCGCCCGTACCTCCTACGGAGAACTCAAGCACATTCCCGCCACAGGAGCTGCATTACTAGTCTGCAGCCCAGCAGCCCGGCTGGCGCCCCAACTGCTTATGGATACTCTACTGAGGCCGATTCGCTTTATTCTGCCCCAGGGGTTTAACCAATTTCCTTTGCTGCGATTTATTTTTAACAATTACAGTCTTGCGCCCATTTTTTACGACGCAACAGGAGATAAAGATAAGTTCTCAGCGGAAATACGTCGAGCTGTAGGGAATGGTGAATTAATCTGCTTCTTTCCCGTTAAAGATCACTGTGACAGTGAATTTACTGATATTGAAAGACAACTAAAGGAGGTCTTAACGCATACGGCCACCCCCATATTCCCCCTTACTCTGAAGGGATTGCACGATGAGGTTTCAGGCAGCCCCAATCATAAAAAAATGCGCTTTCTCCCCAAAGTACATATCAGCGTAGGGCAGCCTATTGCAGCGAAAGATATAAACAAATCAGCCTTAGCTGAGTAACTCAGCCAAAGTGTTACTTAATTCATCGATTTAACCAGCAACCACTAACCACCAGTAAAAAATGTGCCTTATTCGAACCCCAAATTCAGAGTTTAATCGCGCTCAAGTCCAGCAACAGCTGCGAACTCCACACCCAAATAGGGTAATTGGCATATTCAGATTCTAAGTGGAGCTTCTTTAGCAAAAAAATACCCGCTTCTAGGAGCGGGTATTTTCAATACTTTCAAGCTGCGTTTTATTAAGCAACCTTGGCAGGAGCCTCAGTAGAAACACTCCCCTTTCTCATCAGCCAAAGCGCTCCGATAAGCACCAAGGCCTGCAAGCCAATCCCCTGCCAAGTTGGGTAAATACCCAGCCAGTCGAAGCTAAACTGCACCGGCAGCGGTGAAATACCAATCCAGGCCGCCTCCTGCAACGCGGCAACCGCCTTGCCAGCAAGTACGAATGACAGTGCCAGCAATACATATGTGGTCACGCTGAAGAATTTACCGATCGGCAGGCTCACCGAGTAACGCACTAGGGCAAAACCAATCACCGCCAGTAAAACTACACCAGCGCCAACCCCTGTCCACAAAGTGCCATAATGACCTACAGAAGTCTGCGCCAGTAGAGATTGGTAGAACAGGATGGTCTCGAAGATCTCACGGTAAACTGCGATAAATGCCAGCCCTGTAATACCCCAAAGTGCACCGGTACTCAGGCTACGGTTGATGCTTTCACGGATATATTTCTGCCACTCGTCCGCTTGTGTTTTGCTGTGCATCCAGAAGCCCACATAGAAGAGCACTACCGCGGCCAGCAAGGCGGCCACGCCCTCCATCACCTCACGACCGGCGCCACTAATGGTGATCAGTGTTTGCGCCGCAAACCAGGTGGCAAAGCCGGCGGCAAAGGCACCGACCCAGCCCACATGCACAAATTTGAGGGCATCGCGACGGCCAGTTTTTACCAGGATGGTAGTCAGAGCAATCACCACCAACAACGCCTCCAACCCTTCACGCAGAAGAATCACCAGACTGGCAATAAATAGAGCAGCACCAGACAGGTTGCCCTCCTGCATTAGCGACTCCGCTTGAGCTAGTTGCTGCAGGATTGTCTCAATCTGCGCCCGAACCTGTTGGGGATCGCTATCGGCATGGAGTTGCGCGCGCAATCCCAACAACTCACGCTCAGTGGCCAAGCGCAGGTCTGCATCCAGAGCATTCAGGGAATTTTCCGCCATCTCAAAACCATCGAGATAGGCGCTGATAGCCAGTGTGCGAGCTTTGGCGAAGTCGCCCTGTTGATAAGCCAGCAGCGACGCCTGTAACTGTGTGCGCGCCACATCAATGGGAGAGCCGCCTACCGAGGCCTCTGCGGTAAATAGCACACTCGGATCAGCGCGTAGTGCCGCCACCGTCTGCGAGGAGATTTCCGGACGATCATTGCGCAGCACCTGTGGGCTATACATCACCATATCTTGCAAGCTAGGTTTCATTTCCGCAGCCGAGTCGCTTTCACCGGCAAATGCCAAGCCACCCACGTAAAAAGCGAGAGACCAGCGCTGCTGCTCGGTGAGGTTAGCAAATGCAGTCATGGCGGTGCCATCAATACCATTGCTGATCGCATCGTAAAGCCCCAACAGAGAACGATTAACAGCGCGCTCGCGCTCGTGGAAATTGGTCGGCGCAGGCTCCAGATTCGCCGCCAGGGGGCCATCGCCGTGACCCTCCACACCGTGACACGCAATACACTGGGCCTGATAAAGCGTGAGAGTCTCTTCAGTACTGACTAATCCACTTGGCAGTGATAATGCCGGAGCAATAGCTAGCAACCCCTGGCGCAAACTGGCTGTGTGCACCTGCACTTCATCAATATCCGCTTTGCGCTGGATCGCCGCCTGTAAGGCCTGGGCCTCTGCGCGAATAACACTGGCCTCGGTGGAATCTTTTAGCTGCTGCCCACGGTCGATCAGCAGCCCGGCGAACTCCTCCATTTCAGCATATTCGTCGGCATTGATGATCTTGCCTCCGGCCACAGCCTCCGGGTAATCAACGCCAATATATTCCGCCATTTGCATCAACTGGCGCAGTTCCTGCTCTGAGAGCCCCCCCTGCTGGGCCTGGGCGGGGATAATCGAAATGGCCAGCAACGCTAAAAACAAGCGAGCCAGATAGTGGGAAAGGCGCATGGAGTGTCCTTTTCAGTTGCTACAAACAATATTCGTTATGGAGCGCACAATATTATTGATAATCATTCTCATAATAAACCCCATGCTTAAACTCACCTATATTCATTGAGTTGAAAAAGCCTTGCTTTTTACATTGCCCACAATTAAATTGTGCACAACTTAAAAAGCGGAGCACACCATGACAGACCTTTACTCAATCCCCGTAAAGACCGCCAGCGGCGAAACCACTTCCCTTGAGGACTACAAGGGCAAACTGATCCTTGTGGTAAACACTGCCAGCAAGTGTGGATTCACCAAGCAGTACAAAGGACTCGAAGCCCTCTACGATCAATATAAAGACCGCGGCCTAACCGTGCTTGGCTTCCCCTGTAACCAGTTCGGCAAACAGGAACCCGGCAGTGACGATGAAATCCAAGAGTTCTGTGAACTGAATTTTGGCGTCAGCTTTCCCGTTTACGCCAAACTCGATGTCAATGGCCCCACGGCTCACCCACTATTTGTGGAGCTGAAGAAAAGAGCACCGGGTCTCCTTGGCACCGAAGGCATCAAGTGGAACTTCACCAAATTTCTGATCAGTAAGGATGGCAAGGAAATTAAACGCTACGCCCCAAAAGACACCCCTGAGTCCCTGCAGGAAGAAATCGAACGGATGTTGTAACTGTGATTTGCGACGAAGATTCCGAGCTGGCTCTCAACCGCCAGCTCTGTTTTGCCCTCTACGCTGCCTCCAGGGCTATGACGAAAGCCTATCAGCCCATGCTGCAAGACCTGGGCATCACCTACCCCCAGTACCTTGTGTTGATGGTGCTCTGGGAGTGGGCACGTGAAGATGAAAACTGCGAAGTCGAAAAAGACGGAAAGGATAATGAGAGAAGCCTCGGCGCTCTCGGGCAGCGCTTGATGCTCGATTCCGGCACTCTCACCCCCCTCTTGAAGCGCATGCAGGAACATGGACTGGTAGAGAGAAAACGCGCTCCATGGGATGAACGGGTCACTCTAGTGGCTGCCACCAGTGCTGGTCTGGCATTAAAGCCCCGGGCCAAGCAGTGGGTGCAGCAAAACATCCAAAACTCAGCCATTACTCGTACTGAGGTGAAACAGCTTCACGGTGACCTCTGGCAATTTCTAAACAAGCTGGAAGGTAGCAATCCCATAGGGACTGCAAAGTAGAAACATTATTTTCCTCATCGCCCCCGGGAACCTTCATCCTTGGGGTAAACACCCCAAGAGAGAGAATAAGCCAACAAATAGCATAATTATTAGGACATAATTACCTATAAAAAACGATTTGAATGAATATTTAGGATGAGCATTGACCTCAAGCTTAAATAACCTCCATAATATGCGAAATCCAGTCCGCTGCCGGTATCGCCACACATGAAGACTGACAACTGTACTTTTCAGCCTCGCCATTTCGCCCTAGCTTCCTCGCTACGACTGCCCTTGCGCGGCATATAATTTTTCTCCCCCCCACCCTCAACAGAATTCCCAACTTTATTTGGACGTTGCGTAGACAGCGGCGAAGCCCCTTGTTTAGCCTCGAAACAAATAAGGAGAAAAAACAGAAATGAGCACCAAAAAAGATAAGTTAGTCATTTTTGATACCACTCTGCGCGATGGAGAGCAGAGTCCCGGCGCCTCTATGACCAAAGAGGAGAAGGTGCGCATAGCCCGTATGCTGGAACGCATGCGTGTAGATGTGATTGAAGCTGGCTTCGCCATTGCCAGCCCCGGAGATTTTGAAGCTGTTCAGGCGGTTGCCGAAGCCGTGAGCGAGTCTCGTATCTGCAGCCTCGCTCGCGCCGTCAACGCCGATATAGTGCGCGCCGGAGAGGCCCTGAAAAAAGCCAACGCCTCGCGTATTCACACATTTATCGCCACCTCCCCAATTCATATGCAATACAAGCTGCAGATGGATCCGGAGGATGTGCTGCAGCAAGCGGTGAAAGCCGTAAAGACCGCGCGCCAGTTTACCGACGATGTTGAATTCTCTCTGGAGGATGGCAGTCGCTCTGAACCGGAGTTTATGTATCGCATTATCGAGGCGGTGATCGCCGCCGGTGCCGGCACTATCAATATCCCCGATACTGTCGGTTATGGTGAACCGGGCGAGTACGGTGCCATGTTCCGCCGGGTTATCGAGAGTGTCCCCAACTCCGACAAAGCCATCTTTTCTACCCACTGTCACAACGACCTGGGTCTGGCAGTGGCCAACTCCCTGTCGGCCGTTATGAACGGCGTACGCCAGGTAGAGTGCACCATCAACGGCTTGGGTGAGCGCGCCGGTAACGCCTCTCTGGAAGAAATCGTGATGGCGGTACAGACCCGCCAGGATCTCTACCCGGTACACACCGGCATCGACACCAGCCATATTGTGCCCACCTCACGCATGGTCTCGTCGGTAACCGGCTTCCCGGTACAACCCAACAAGGCCATTGTCGGTGCCAACGCCTTCGCCCATGAGTCCGGCATCCATCAGGACGGGGTACTCAAACACCGCGAAACCTACGAAATCATGCGTGCCGAAGATGTGGGTTGGGGGCAAAACCGCCTGGTGCTCGGTAAACATTCCGGCAGGGCCGCGGTACGTGCCCGCTATGAGGAGCTGGGCATCGCCTTTAGCGATGGCGAAGAGTTCCAACTGGTATTCCAGCGCTTTAAGGAACTGGCCGATAAGAAGCACGAAATTTTCGACGAGGATCTGCACTCTCTGGTGGCCCTGCGCGAGGAACCCGCCGAGCGCTTCAAGCTGCTCGACCTAGACGTACGCACTAAAATCGGCAGTGCACCACAAGCCTTTATCGAACTATCCATCGATGGTGTGCCCCACCAGACTGAGGCTCAAGGCGGCGGACCGGTAGATGCCACTTTCAAAGCTATCGAGCATATCGTGGATAGTGGCGCAGATTTAAAGCTGTATTCCGTCAACGCGGTCACCCAGGGAACAGATTCCCAGGGCTCTGTCACCGTGCGATTGGAGAGAGATGGCCGTCTAGTCAATGGTGTTGGCGCCGATACCGATATTTTGATTGCCTCGGCACAAGCCTACATGGATGCGTTAAACTTGCTCGCCATCAGTGAGAGTAAGAAACAGGGCGTGTAAGTGAACGAGCTGCAGCGAGCGGAATATCTATCGGTACTGGGTATAGCCAGCTATGTGCCTCGCTTTGTATTACCGCTCGCTCCCGAGCCCCGCCAGGCCAAGCTGCCACCGGCGGAGCCGGATACCGCTACTGACCAATCGCTGCCGTTAGCTAGCAACCCCCTGCCGCAGTCTGCGGCACAGATTGTCGACGCACCGGCAACCAAAGAGCGTGATACTGTCGCGGCGGAGATCAACGCACTAACTAGCGCGACAAAAGCACAGGCTCCGGCAAAACCTACTATTGCCATACCGGTGGCGGCGCCGAGCCAGCCAGTGAAACCCTTTGTACTCAACTGCTGGCGTCTCGGCGAAACCCTGCTGGCAGTAGACAGCCACGAGCCCGGTGCCGCACTGCCACTGGAGGCTCTTTTCGGCAATATCGTTCGAGCGCTTAACTGGCACGAGCTACCGCGCCAGCAAGAGCGTCTGCATTGGCCAATGGCAGAAAACCGCTTCGGCCCGGCGGCAGACGCCTCGGAGGCCCGCGATACCTTTTCCAGTTGGCTGGAGGCCTCCTGCTCGCGCTATCCAGTGCGGTCGATCTGGTTGATGGGGCAAGAGGCACAGGAATTCTGTACACCTCAGCCTCTGGAAAGCGATATCAACCACTGGGATGGTATACGCATCCTTCCCATGCCCAGTCTGTCGCAACTGCTACAACAGCCCCAACGCAAGCGCGAACTCTGGCAGCTGCTGCGCAAAGCCTATCCCGCAGAGACCCGCGCTCAATGATGTTGTCCAACACCAAATTGGATTTACGCCTCGCTGAGGAGACTGACTGTGCCGCTCTGGCCAATCTGGCGCTCAGTGCCCACAGCCACCCCTGGAGTGAGACACAATATCTGCAGAGCCTAAAAGCCGGGCACCAGTGCTGGCTACTCAACAGCGGCAGTGTGACTGTCGCCTGCTGTGTAATCAGCCAGCTGTTTGACGAAGCGGAAATTCTCGATGTGGCCGTGGTACCCCAGTGGCGCCGGCATGGCTTGGCGGAAACGCTGTTGCGCCGCCTTATCGACGAGCGACACAAAGATATCCGGCGGCTATTGCTGGAGGTGCGGGCCTCCAATCTCGCCGCGCAGTCACTCTATCGCAAACTGGGTTTTTCTGAGGATGGCTTGCGCAAGAATTACTATCCCGCGGAAAACGGCAAACGCGAGAATGCTGTACTCATGAGCCTCGCCCTGGCAGAGCCGCAACCGTAGCTTAAAACAGTCAGCGGGCGTTTTTGGCCCAAATTTCTCGCCGTGCCATCCCACGCAGTTTTCCGCAGGGGATGCTGCCGAACCATATCTTCATTGCCTGAGCAGTATCAGAAAATCTGCCCAAACAACCGATTTGTTGGAAAGAGTTATCGAATGTCGCTATCTAAAAGCAGTCCCTCACTCCTAGAAGGCTCGGTTTCCGGCCACCTGCAGAGACTGGCTCTGCCCATGGTGTGGGGTATCCTCGCGGTAATGTCCTTCAATATCGTGGATACCTATTTTGTCTCACAGCTGGGCAGTGCCCCTCTAGCGGCTATGAGCTTCACCTTCCCGGTTGTGATGGTCATCAACAGTTTCTCCATTGGTCTCGGCGCCGGCACCTCCTCCGCCGTAGCCCGTGCCTACGGTGCTGGAGATGTAGGGAATGTGCGCAGATTAGTAACAGACGCCTCGGTATTGGCGCTCCTCATTTCTCTGCTGATTACTGTCGCCGGCCTGTTGAGCATTCGCCCCCTGTTTTCCCTGCTCGGTGCCAGCGAAGAGCTGATGCCACTGATTGAGGACTACATGGTGCCCTGGTACATCGGCACCATCTTCGTGATAGTCCCCACCATTGCCCTTTCGGCTCTGCGCGCAATCGGCAACAGCGCGCTGACCGGTCGAATCATGGTGGGGGTGGCCCTGTTCAATGTGATCCTCGATCCTATTCTAATTTTTGGCCTGCTAGGGTTTCCCCGGCTGGAATTACAGGGCGCAGCGATCGCCACTGTCATCGTGCGCGCCATCAGTTTCTTCTTCGCCTTCTATTACTTGATCCGCCGGGAAAATCTTGTGGCCGCGCCCCAATGGCACTTCGGTACCCTAGTCGAATCCTGGCGCAAAGTCCTCGCCGTGGGGCTGCCGGCGGTACTCACCAATGTCATTATCCCCATGGCCGGCGGTGTTGTAGTAGCACTGGTGGCCGTACACGGCGACGAGGCCGTGGCCGGACTCGGCGTGGCCCTGCGTATCGAGCCGGTCGCCCTGATTATTTTTTATGCACTTTCTGCAGTCGTCGGCCCCTTTATGGGACAAAACGCCGGGGCCGGCAACACCGACCGGCTGCGGGAAACCGTCAGTGTACTGGCGCGCTTCTGCCTGATACTGGGGACGGGGTTGGCGGTGTTGCTTTATTTGATCGGCGAGCCAGTAGTGCGCTTGTTCAGCGACTCCCCAGAAGTTATCGCCGTGGCTGTCGCCTACCTGAGCCTGGTGCCGTTCAGCTATGCCGGTTACGGTTTTGTAATGTCGGCCAATGCCGCCTTCAACGGCCTGGGTCGGCCATTGCCTGCAACCATGATCTCGTTCCTGCGGGTACTCGGTATCTATCTCCCCCTAGCGTGGGTCGGCAACTATTTCTGGGGCATGACCGGATTGTTTGCCGCTACCGCCGCATCCAACCTGTTGCTCGGCGCCCTATCCTGGTGGTGGCTGCGCCACGATACCAGCAAGCGCAGTGCGGAAGTCGACACAACAGAACCCCTATCGGCCAGTTAATTTCAGTTCAGGAAAACACAAGCGACAGCCTCATTGCGCAACTCTCCCGTCCATGAGGCTGCCTCTTGTTCAACTTTACAGCGCTGTATTTCACTCTGCCGCCTTCATAATGAATTATCCGCCACATTAGTGAGCTTGCATATTACTTCCCACTTTGCACGTTAGTTTCAGCCGTAGCCGAACCCAGAGTCTGGTCACGCCTACTTACTCCGCAGCAAGGACGGTGATTTATGCAAGAAAAGGAAAGTGCACCGCTTCGCTGGCAACTGTGGCGCAACACAGTCCTGTCAGCTCTGCTCTCGACCCTGGTTTCAACAAGCCTAATGGGCTGCGATCAGGACGACCCCGATACCCCTCCAAAAGATGATCCCGGAGATAACGGCGGCGGTGACAACGGGAACCACGAGCCCTGGATTCTGAACACCACTGGCGTCCGCGCACCCTATATCTACGAAAGCGATAGCAACGAACAGGTATTGGTGAACATCCAGAGTGTGGAGTCAGTCATGGTGGACGGCAAAGATTACTCTCTGATAACGGCGACAGGCATCCCCGATTACGAAACCGAAATCACTGACAACCTATACGATTGGCTGATCAATCGCCCCAAGGCCGCCACTGATTTCGTCAGCGGTAGCCCCATTGTGCAGGTTGGCGATGTCGTCAGCTTTGGCCAGGATATCGGCTACCGCAGTAACACGCAGAGTTGTGCTACGAATGCGGGATACGGCTACTGGCCTCCCGGTCCCGTATGCCCTGAGAACGTCTCTCATCAAGGCTACTTCCCACTGGCACCAGAAATGTCCGATGAAAGCTGTGAAAGCGGGCTTGGAGCACAGGGCTACTGGGTCAACGGCACTTCCATCTATCAGTGGAGCGATGGCCAGGTAGTGGATGGCACTTGGCACACCTTGGCACCGGTGGCAGAAAAGTACGATGTAGATATCTGCGGAGGCCATGCGGCTAGGGGGGATTACCATCACCATTTTTACAGCGGCTGCCTGGCGGATCTGGTTGGGGACTCAGGCGGTACTCACTCCCCGATTTACGGCTTTACCGCCGATGGCTATCCCATCTACGGCCCCTGGGAAGCCGATGGAGAGCTGGCCATAAGCAGCTGGGCCATTCGCAATTACGACGACCCCAGCGCACCGAGTGGTTGCGGCATAGCCGGGGAGCGCAGCTGCTTGTTGATCGATGAGTACGATTTCACTAAAGGCACTGAAGTACTAAACAATAGAGGTCCCAGCACCAGTGATGTTTTCACTTCTCTATCGGGCAATACGTTTATTACCAGGTCTGGTTTTTTCTATGAGGATTATTATTGGGACAGCGTCCTTACTGCGCTCGGCGGTGCCCATCTGGATCAATACAACGGTCACAGCGATAGTGAACGCGGTTACCACTATCACCTCACCGTGACCCAGGCCGAAGACGGGCAGCTTATTCCGGCCTTTCCCTATACCTTCGGGCCGCGCTTCTACGGTAAGCTGGATAGCCAGACGATCGTCAGTGTCTGTTCCGATGAGGTCGGGGGCGGTACTCCGCCGGGACCCCCACCAAGGTAAGCCGAAACACCTTAAGGTTTTGCATTTATTTTTAAGCGCTGCTGCAATTAAACCGCGCTGCGGGATTCCCCCACAGCGTGGTGGCAATCTCACCCGCACAACTGTCACTACGCTTGAAGACTATTCCCCAAGGCAAACTTTGCAAAATTTAACAGTGCCGATCTCTGCCAGAGAGCGGCATCATATTTTTTTCATCGCGTTAAAAAATCGGCAGAGGGGGAATGAATGGCTTCCCCATACCCATTGGGGAGAAAGGTTTTTGCAGACATAGACGCTTTCACGCAATGGTCTGTTTTAGCGCAATAGTGAAAGGCATTTCTCATCGGGAAAACCAGCTGCGCAAGTCTGCATATTGTCCATATTTTGTCCTCTTTTCTTCAGTACTTTCAGGTGGCTTCTCCTTTGATGTCAGGGTTACCCATGAAAAGAATAGAAATGCTCCTCCCGGACCAGCGCTCGCTTTTATCCTGCGCCATCGCCCTTACACTGATCACCGGTGCCTTACAGGGATGCGGTGGCGGAGGGGGTTCTTCCTCTGATACAGAAATCAGCAGCGAGGGCAGTGACTCCTCAACCGGCAGCGACAGCGGTGATGACAGCAGTGGGGACGAAGACACTGGAGGAGCCGACAGCAGTACGGAAGACACCGGGGTCTGGGTCGTCAATACCACCGGAGAGCGCGCGCCCTATATCTACGAGAACAACAGTAATGAGCAAGTTCTGGTCAATGTGCAGAGTGTTGAATCCATTACTGTAAGCGGCAAGGAATACACCCGGGTATCCGCGAGCGGAATTCCCGACTACGAAATTCTGATCACCGAAAATATCCTCAGTGCCCTGCTCACCCGCCCCAAGGTTAACAGTGATTTCCTAAACGGCAGCCCCAATGTGCAAGTGGGTGACTTCATCAGTTTTGGTCAGAATATCGGTTATCGCAGCAACGCCTCCTGTGGTGCCGAAGCAGGCTATGGCTTTTGGCCCCCCGGCCCCGTCTGCCCGGAGAATGTCTCGCATCAGGGCTACATCCCCAAATCCCCGGAAGCTGCAACAGAAGACTGTGAAACTAGCCTTGGCGTGCAGGGCTACTGGGTAAATGGCACCTCTATCTATCAGTGGAGCGACGGCCAGTCTGTCAACAACACCTGGCACACCCTAGCCCCTCTGGCCGAAGTCTATGATGTGGATGTCTGTGGTGGTCATGCCGCCAACGGTGATTACCATCATCATTTCTACAGCGACTGCCTGGCAAATCTGGTGGGGGATGTAGGTGATGCCCACTCACCAATTTATGGTTATACCGCCGATGGCTACCCGATTTACGGGCCCTGGGAAGGCGACGAACAATTGGCAATAAGCAGCTGGGCAATACGCGACTACGACGATCCCAGCTCAGAAACCGGTTGTGGCGTCGCCGGCGAGCGCTCATGCCTATTGGTTGACGAATACGACACTAGCAAGGGCGTTGCAAATACCAACAATACCGGCCCATCCACCAACGGCAGTTATACCTCCCTATCCGGTAACGAATTCGATACTACGGCCGGCTTTTTTTACGAGGACTATTACTGGGATCCTGAACTGTTAGCCCAGGGTGGTGCATACCTGGACCAGTACAACGGCCATACAGATGAAGAACGCGGCTACCATTATCACTTGACTGTCACACTTAGCGATGACGCCCAATTGGTGCCCGCATTCCCCTTCACTTTTGGACCACGCTTTTACGGAAAACTGGATGAGCAAACCATTGTAAACCGGTGTTCTTCAACCATTGGGCGCTGATATCGAGCATCATTAAAGGCGAACTTTCTATGAAAATAATCGGGTATTTTCTTATTGGCTCCCTCTTCGGTCTGATGGTATCGGGCAGCCCCGCACTGACCGCCCAAGCCAACCCCCACGCCGGCCACAACGGCGATCAACATCCGGTCATAGAGATACCCGTGCATATAGCCGTACCGAGAATTGAACTGGACATCAGCAGAGATAGCCTGTCCGGTTTCAATTTACATATCGGCTACGACCGCTTCGAACTGGAATCCCCCCGCTACGCCAGCAATAAGCCACAGCGTTTCCTCGAAGGGCACGCACACCTCTACATCAATGGGGAAAAAATACAGCGCCTCTACGCCGCCGACGTGCATCTGCCAAAAAAACTGCTGAAGCCTGGCTTCAACCAAATCACAGTGACTCTCAATGCGCACGACCACAGTACCTGGAGTCGCGGGGGCAAGCGGGTTTTGGCAACTCTATTTATTCAGCGCGACAGAGATAACTTTGTCCTGCACCATTTTTCCACATCGCCTTTATCTCAGGGTGAAAGGAGAGAAGAAAGTAAGAGGCCACGAGATTTAGCGCACATTAGCCAGTAAGCCGCTGGAGGTTTTCCCGCTGTATTTATTCAGCGCAATTTTTCGCAAAGTACCTGAACTGCTTTGTATTCTTGGTCATAAACAGTAAGTAATTGGCCACTGAGATTGCCTCCCCTTTTGCTGTAAGTGTACGCTTGGAGAATCATCCGAACGGGCAAAGCCCAAAATGGTGGAACGGGAGAGTCCGCATACCCACTGTCCGTAGGAAGGACTGCTAGAAAGATGTCGTTAAATATTCGCAACAAACTCAGCCTGGCTTTTTTACTCACCACGGCGATTACTGTCGGTGGTATGTTTATTTTTTTCCAGTGGAGTTTCAGCCACGGTTTTCAGGCTTATATGCGTGCACAAGAGTTGCGCGATGTGGAAGGACTGGTCCAGGCACTGGAACGCTTTTACCGTCGTAAGGGCAGCTGGAAATCTCTAGAAGCGAATGGCTCCGAGTGGATTGACCTGCACAGACAAACAATCTTTCGTCGCTTCGACCGCTTACCGCCACCCCCACCACCTGATGGCAGGCCACCGCGAGGCATGTTCGGGCCAGGCCATCGCCCGCCTATGGGTAACCGCTTGGGGCCACGCCTAAGCCTTTTTGACAGTGAAAAGCGACTCGTAATTGGTCGACCAGCACCGGAAAAAGAATTGCTCTATCAGCCAATTAAAGTAGCAGATAAAACTGTTGGCTACCTCACTATCAATCCACCGCCCGAGCTCTCCAATAATTATGAACAGGGTTTTATCCAGGAGTTATCCCGCACTTTTGCGCTGATCTCCATCGCCACTTTTCTCGTTGCCCTAGCCATTGCCCTACCCCTGGCCTGGCAGCTGGTACGCCCTATCCAACGCCTGGCCGAAGCCACCCACCGCCTCACTTCGGGAGATTATAAAACCCGAATTGATATCGAGCGGCGCGACGAACTTGGCCAGCTGAGTGCAGACTTCAACCGCTTGGCGGCAACCCTAGAGGCCAACGAGCACGCACGCAATCGCTGGATGGCCGATATCTCCCATGAGCTGCGCACTCCACTGGCAGTACTCAAAGGGCAAATTGAAGCCCTGCAGGATGGTGTACGCACCGCCACACCGGAAAATCTCAATATTTTGCACGATAAAATTCGCCAGCTCAGCCGCTTGATAAACGACCTCTATGAGCTCTCGCTATCCGATGCCGGGGCCTTGAACTATTGCAAATCCGACCTCTCATTGGGCCCATTGCTGATCAAGGTAGTTGAGGATTTTCACAGTGCCTTTGCCGAGAAAAATATCGATTTGCAATTGCAGTGTGAGTTGGCCGAAAACAAACTAATTTACGCTGATGAGGCACGTCTACAACAATTGTTTGGCAACCTCCTCACCAATAGCTTGCGTTATACCGATAGCGGTGGCCAACTTAAAATACATGCCCGCGCGGAAGCGCAAACGGCTATTATCACCTTTGCTGATTCCTCTCCGGGAGTCACCAGTGCAGATATGCCTCATCTTTTCGATCGTCTCTATCGCACCGAAGTCTCGCGCAGCCGAGAAACCGGGGGGGCGGGCCTGGGGCTGTCGATTTGCCAGAATATTGTCCAGGCCCACGAGGGCAGTATTTCCGCTGGCCCGTCTCGCCTGGGCGGCCTGGAAATTAGTATTTATCTCCCTCTCAGCGAGAGGATCAAATGGTAGGAATAATGGGCGCAAGGATTTTAATTGTCGAAGATGAAATAGAACTGGCCAACTTGCTGCTGGATTACCTTGAAGCAGCTGGCTATCAGGCCGATATACTCACCAATGGCAATGAGGTCATCCCCCATGTCGAGGCCCAACCCCCAGACCTGATTTTGCTCGATCTGATGTTACCGGGGAAAGGCGGATTGGAGATCTGCACGGCAATCCGCCGCTACAGCAGCGTACCGATTATTATGCTGACCGCCAGAATTGAAGAAGCTGACCGCTTGCGCGGCTTGGAAATTGGAGCGGACGACTATGTGTGTAAACCCTATAGCCCCAGGGAAATCGTGGCGCGGGCCAAAGCCGTTCTGCGTCGTACGCACAGCTCCGAGCAACAAAAACTCGGGGAGATCCAGCTGCAGCGCAACACCGGTCAACTGTTGATCGGGGGCCAAGACGTGGGCTTAACGGCCCTGGAGTTCCATCTCTTCGAGCTTCTCTACAGTGAGCCGGGCCGTATTTTTTCCCGAGAACAAATCATGGATCGTATTTATTCCGACTACCGGGTAATCAGCGATCGAACTATCGATAGCCACATAAAAAAATTGCGCAAGAAAATTGCGGCCTTGCTACCGGATAAAGAATTAATCCATTCAGTTTACGGTGCGGGATACAAATTTGAGGTGCAGTAATTATTACGGTGTAAACGCATAGTACTCTGTATTTTGATAGAGCCGCAGAAGAGATGCTGGGAGCTGAGCTCCCAGCGATCAAATTACAAAGCCTCGGTGGCTTTCTGTAACCAGGAAGCCGTTTTTTCATTCACCAGAGGCGTAATGATCTTCCGCACACGCTGGTGGTAACAGTTCAACCATTGCAGCTCTTGCGCGGTGAGAAGTGTAGTATCAATCAGACTCCGATCGATCGGCGCCAGCGTTAATTCCTCAAACTGCAAAAAACCTTGGTAATCCACACTCTCTTTTACAAACACCAGATTTTCAATACGAATACCGTATTGACCGGTGAGATAAAAACCCGGTTCATTGGAGAGAATCATACCGGGCTGTAACGGGGTATTGGTAACCGCTTTGCCGATACGCTGTGGCCCTTCGTGCACACTTAGAAAACTACCAACACCATGACCTGTTCCGTGGGCGTAATCCAAGCCGGCATCCCATAGAGATCTACGTGCAATCGCATCGATCTGCTCTCCACAGGTGCCCTGCGGAAAGCGTAGGGTAGCGATGGCAATATGTCCTTTGAGCACACGGGTAAAGTGCTCTCGTGCAAGTGCAGGAATTTCTCCCAGGGCCACTGTACGAGTTACATCCGTAGTGCCATCGGGATATTGAGCGCCCGAGTCGCACAGGAAAATGCCCTCAGGGGCCATCGGCAAGCTCGACTCCTCGCTCACCCGGTAGTGCACTATGGCACCATTGGGGCCATAGCCCGAAATAGTTTCAAAGCTATTACCCCGAAAGCCTTCGCGCTGCTGGCGCTTGCTGTAAAGCAGCTTCACCGCAGCCAGTTCATCCAAACCTTCTGCCACTGCAGTGGGCAGTTCGGCTAGGAATTCACACAGCGCTGCACCATCGCGCTCATGCGCTGCCCTGGAGCCCGCCAGCTCTACGGAATTTTTACACGCCTTGGCCTGGGTCACAGGGTCACGCTCCAATAGCAATTGCAAATCCAGAGCGCGTAGCTGCTGCAGAGTCCAACAGTTACTAATTGTGGGGTCTACCCAAATCCTGTTCACGTGGCGGCGGCGCAGACCTTCAAACAACTGGCCCTTCTCGGTCACCACCATCACTTCCCGATTAAGGTGCTCCAAAAGCCCCTCACCAACTGCCGGTTCGGCCAGATACAAAATTGCGCTGCCGTCTCTGAAGAGCACTCCACTGGATAGTGCTACAGGTAAATGGGGAATGTCGTCTCCACGAATATTGAACAGCCAGGCACAGCTCTCGGGATTTGCCAGCCACAGAGCATCTACACGCTTTTCGGCGAGAAGAGTGGCGATGCGCTGGCGCTTTTCACTGGAGTGCTCACCAGTAAACACATAGGGGTGGGGGCAGGCTTGGCCACAGGGAGATGCTGGCCGGTCGAGCCAAATCGTATCAATGGGATTCTGTTCCAAGGGCTTTAAGGCAATATCTCGTTCAGCCAAATACTCTTTCAACAGCGCCAACCCCGGCTCCGTATGCAGGCGAGGATCAAAGCCCAGAGACTGACCCGAGCGCAGCTGATCACCCACCCAACGGGCAATAACCCGGCTATTTAGATCCTCCAGGGCTATGGGCAGGTCTCCCAATTGCTGCTGGCCTTGCAGGGTATAGCGACCATCAACAAAAAGAGCAGCTTTATCCAGGCCAATCACCGCCATGCCCGCAGATCCTGTAAAGCCAGTAATCCAGGCCAAACGCTCATCTGCTGCGGGCACATATTCATTCTGATACTCATCGGCGCGGGGAACCAGGAAAGCCTCCACGCCCTGTCGCCGCAACTCCTCCCGCACTCGCTGTAATCGTTCCTGACTCATACTTCCCCCATGGTTTTCCAGCACCCGAGCCACTTCTGCAGCCCCATGCTTAGTCACTGTTCTTTGTGATGACCTTGACTCGACTGAAAAGTCGAATTTATTCAAAAAGATGTTCTGGAGTGCCAGCAGTGCTGGCAGCTCCGCCTATTGACACTGCCGAAATGGTTTTTATGCCCCAATTTCAGAGGCCAATTTCGCAGTATACCCCACCCTTGTATCAGCGCCGGCGTGTATAATGCAGACCTGTTTTTATTCCGAATATCGAGTGATCGAATCTTAAAATATGGGCCAGAGTTCTTCCCTGGCGGGCTACGCCGGCCGCCGCACCTTCGCTATTATTTCCCACCCCTATAAATCCCCCGCCGTCACAGCCTGACAACCTACGACAAAAAACCAGTAAAACCCGTACAAAACACTACTTTTCAAGCATTAGACTCGCGACAGCCTAAGTCACTCAAAACCAACCCCAGCCGCAAAAAATGTGTACATAGGCGTGTACACAAATCGCCTTTTTGTTAGCCTTAAAAAATATGTACACACGGAGGTTGTTATGGCGTTGTCGGATGCCTGGCTGAAGGCTAATTCAGGAAAGAAGATAGAGAAGCGTTTTGAAAAGGCCGACCGGGATGGTCTCAGTGTGCGCGTTACGCCGCAGGGGAAAATCACTTTTCAGCTCCGCTATCGCTACGACGGCAAGGCGGCCCGTGTGGATCTCGGCTCCTACCCTTTAATGACCCTGAAGAACGCCCGAAGCGAAGGCCAGCGCCTGAAAGGCAAGCTGGAACAGGGCTATGACCCCAGGGTGGTTAAGCAGCTAGAAAAGCAGGCGATCCTTAACGCGGATTCTTTAGAGGAGCTTTTCCTACAGTGGTATCACTCCTACTGCAAGGAAAACAAAAAGGGCCACCATGAAATCCTGCGCTCTTTTCAGTTGTATGTATTCCCAGCCGTTGGCCACCTACCTGCCGAAGAGGTCACTTTGCACGAGTGGCTGGCCCTTCTAGAGAAACGGGCACAGGCCACCCCCGGCATTGCCGACCGCATCCTGACCAATGCCAAGCAAATGCTGAAGTGGGGCGTACGGCGCAGACTGATCACCAGCAACCCAATTGCCAATATCAACGCAACGGAAGATCTGCGCATCAAGAAAGGCATCGGCACCCGCTCTCTAAGCCAGGATGAAATCAGCATGATATGGCAGGCCCTGGAGCACTCGCGCATGGCGCCAAAGAATAAGATTTTCCTCAAGCTGTGTCTGTTCTATGGCTGCCGCAATGGCGAGCTGCGTGTAAGTGAGAAAGAGCACTTCGATTTTGAAAAGCGCATTTGGACAGTGCCACCCGCCAACCACAAGATGGGCAAGTCAACCAAGAAGCCCCTGCTGCGCCCCATCACCCCCGAGATTGAGCCCCTGCTGAAAGAGGCTTTTCTGCTGAGTGGCGAAAGCAAACACCTGTTCAACAATAGCGGCAGCGATAAGCCTATGGGCCAGGGCGCACCGCTGGCACTGCCTTACAACCTGATGCAGTGGCTACGCCGGCACAGAGACTACGAGATGAAACACTGGTCGGTGCACGACTTGCGTAAGACGGCAAGGACAAACTTTTCCGAACTGACAGAGCCGCATATTGCTGAAATTATGTTGGGGCATAAGTTGCCAGGTCAGTGGCAAGTCTATGACCACTATGACTATCTGAAAGAGCAAACCGAAGCCTATACAAAATGGTGGGTAAAGCTCACCGAGCTAACAAATTTTACACGCTGAGAATCGTGGCCAGTCGTCGTAATGCCCAATTTATGGTAATTGAAAAGCAACAAGGAGCGTAAATGCAAAGAACTAATCACAAGCTTGATGAAGCGAAATTTTTCTTAAAAAAAATGGAAGAAAATTACACATCATCGGAATTCGATTTTTATCTTAGCGCCTTCATTTCAGCCTGCAGAAGTGTACTTTGGGTACTTGCTGCTGAGTGCAAGAAAATTAACGGCTGGGAAGATTGGTACAAATCCTTAAAGCCAGACGAAAAAGAAAAAGAGTTTTTAAAGGCGACTAATGAGCTTAGGGTTAGATCTGAAAAACACTCCCCACTGGTAACAGATTTACTTGGCTTGGCTGTAATTCCACCTGATGCTATTAGCATCTTACCTGAGCCATTAAAAGAGGCATTAAAAGAGGCATTCTTGTCAGGAAAATGGGAGAATTTGGATATAAAAATCCATACAAAGAGTGATATACCTAAGGAAAGTAGTAATCGTCATTTCATTCCATTTTTATCCACAAATGCATACCGTCAAGTTCCTGAATTCGAAGGACAGGATATCCTAAAAGTATGTAGCAGGTACTATAATCAAGTAACAGGGATCGTTGATCAGAGTAAATTAAAGTTCTCCGTTTAAAAAAAATTACACCGGAATGTAAATGAGCAAATACTACCCACCCGAGTATAAAGAAGAAAAATTCCACTGTATTCTCTGTGGAGTTTACGCACGTCAAAGCTGGGGATTTTTGATAAAGCATGGAGCGACCCGCAATCACAACATAGGATTTGACTACTCATCCTGCAATCATTGCCATAAATCATGTTATTGGTATAAAGGGAGCATGATCATTCCTTCAGCAGCGCCAGTTCCACCGCACCATAGTGATTTACCAGAATCATGCATATCAGACTACCAAGAAGCTAGAGATATAGTTTCTCGCTCACCAAAGGCTGCTGCGGCTCTTTTAAGGTTGGCCGTTCAAAAGTTGATGGTTGAGCTTGGAGAAAAAGGGCACAACATCAATAATGATATTGCCTCACTGGTAAACAAAGGGCTCCCTATTGAGGTCCAACAAGCCCTAGATTACTGCCGTGTGGTAGGAAACAATTCAGTCCACCCTGGGGAAATTTTAATTGATGACAATCCTGATATTGCTCACAGCCTATTTGAAATGATCAATTTCATTGTTGAAAATCAAATATCTCAGCCTAAGAAAATAGCAGAACTTTATAAAGCCCTCCCAGAAGCAGCCCTGAAGGCTATAGAAAGACGAGATACCCCCAAAGAAACTAGTTGAGTATACCGGCCTACTTTTGTCCTACTTTCATAAAATAGCTAGTGACTCAAGTCACCACCCTCGGCAAATCCCCCCACCGGGTAGTATAGGCAGGCGAAGTAAAAGCCTGCCGCATCTTCCACTTTTTCTGGATACCTTCTGCCCCAAGAAACAAAGTCCCGCGACCGAACTTTTTATTGACCCTGTCCATCGCCTGCATGGTCTGCCCTGCCCTGAGCGACTGCCCTGGGGTGAACAAATCACCCTGCCCCAGCGCGCGGGGGATAATTTCGATGAGCCCGACGCCTGCTTTCATAAAGCGGCAGCCGGGGCGGTACAAGTCCGCAATGGCTTCTCTCACCAGCCGCACGATTACCCGCGTGTCATCGGTGGGGTATGGAGTCTGCACTACGGCGCTGCGGCTGTAATAGTTGGGCTCATGGGGTGAGGTGTGCAGGAATAGGTGAATCGACTTTACCAGCGATTTCTGTGCGCGCAGTTTCTCTGCGGCCCTGCTAGCGTAGAGGGTGACGGCCTGCAGTATGGGGGCTAGCTCGGTGAGCTTTTCACCAAAAGAGCGGGTGCAATAGATCTGTTTCTTCGCTGGGGGCTCTTCCTCCAGGCCCAGACAGGGAATCCCGTTTAGCTCCTCGATAGTGCGCTCAATATTCACATTGATACGGCGGCGCAGGATTTTCGGGTTGGCCTGTGCCAGGTCGTAGGCAGTTTCTATGCCGAAATCCGCCAGGCGCTTAGTAAGGCGACGACCTATACCCCACACATCATTGACGGCGGTGCGGCGCTGCATCCATTGCCATTTCTCTGGCGTATCCAATGCACAGACGCCATCGCACTTGGGGATTTTCTTGGCCGCGCGGTTGGCGAGCTTGGCCAGGGTTTTACTGGGGGCAATGCCCACTCCTACAGGCATTCGGATATTGCGCCAGAGGGTGTTACGAATTTTGCGGCCGTAGCCCTGCCAATCCTCCTGCAGCCCATGCAGGTCCAAAAACATCTCATCGATGCTGTAGACCTCCACATTGGGGCTGAACTCGCGCAGGGTGGTCATTACCCGGTGGGAGATATCGCCATAAAGGGGGTAGTTGCTGGAGAAGATGGCCACCCGATGCGCGCGCAGCAGGTGCTGAACCTTAAAGAAGGGCTCCAGGTCGCCAATGCCCAATAGCTTTGCCTCCTTGGAGCGCGCCACCACAAAGCCGTCGTTATTGGAGAGCACCACCACCGGGCGCCCGCGCAGGTCCGGTCGGAATATCTGCTCGCAGCTGGCGTAGCAGCTATTGCAGTCCACCAATACCAGCATTTAGCGCGGCCGATGGTAACGCACCGAAGCCTTTACCACCCCCTCCACAATCAATTCCTGCCCTTCCCAAATGGGGATCGGGGCGTAGTCATCATTGGCAGAGAGCAGCCGCCCCTGCTGCTGGTCCAGCACCTTGCAGGTGAGCTGGCCATCCAGGGCCACCACCACATCGCCATGGGTAGGCTTTAACGAGCGATCAACAATCAATAGATCCTTGTCAAAGATGCCAAGCCCCATCATGGAATCCCCATTCGCCCGCGCCATAAAGGTCGCCGCCGGCTTGCTGATCAGATGCTCATCCAGGCTGAGAGCCGCCTCCTTGTGGTCATCGGCGGGAGAGGGAAAGCCACAGGCAATGCCGTGGCCGTAGAGTGGGGAAAGCTTCATTCTGGAAACCCTAAACACTGTATATACATACAGTTTATTGCTAGAGGGTAGCAACCGGCAAGGGCAATGGATGACTATGAGGCCGGTACTACCCTCAGCAGCGGCCCCAACATCAGGCTAGGCCGCCTCTTCTATCGGTAGGCTTGTGCCTGCGGCCTTTGCCTCAACAGCGAAAATAACGCCCTACAGGGTTTCCTCCACCTCCTCACCAATCAGCTGCAGCAAGGCAGTGCGCGCGCTCTGATTGGGACAGCTCGCCACCCATTCCAGGCCGGCACATAGGTTATTGACGTGGTGAAGTTGTTGAACATGAGCGGTCAAAGGCATGGTCTACCTCCTTGTAGGAACGACAAATCCTAACCACCACAGGCACTGGCCCCGGTGGCTTACCTCCGCCAAGGCCCGCTAGTGAATTATCCGGGCTTTTGGCGACAAACACCGGGACACTACTAACTATTTCTCAGTTTATAAACGGATATTCTGGATTATTTCCAATTTAGCAATGCAAAGTGCGGTGAATTTTCGATAATCGAAAACTTGTTATTACGGGAGTACCTAATACGGCTAGATGTTGGAGGCCGGGACACTGGGCAAACGCCTGCGCAACGCACGGAAATTGAAGGGGATGACGATCGCACAGTTGGCCAAGCAGCTGGGGCTGGCGCCATCTCAAGTTTCGAAAATGGAAACAGGCAAGCAGAAGATAGCGGCGGAGCTGCTGCCGGCTTGGTGTGAAGCGGTGGGGATAACCCTAGCAGAGGCATATGGAGCAGAGAACCTGCACCACTTTGCGCAGATTCCCTTTCCCCCGCTAATAGCGAAACTCTATTCGCAGCTGCCTAAAGACTGGCAACTGCATGTGTAGAGGACTATTGAGAGTATCTATCGAGTGTGTGTGAGAATACAAAAGTAAATTAAACAAAACAAAAAAGTTTCACCTCACTACAACCGTATCTAGTCACTAGAGATAGGAGACCCCAAAAATTCCAAAATCCGCCCCTTTTCTTCAGATGTTGGAGGCCTCGAAGTTTCACGGAGGTATTTACGAATAGCTTTGAGCCTATCACTGATATTGACCAATTGATCTTTACCATTATCTTCGCCAAGTTTTCGACATGTAGTAAAAACAGAGTATTCAACACCGGTCTTGGGATCTATGTCTGTGGCGTTGACTGTTTTGGGAAGTGTACTATCCAGTATGACTTTAAGCTCTTTTCTTGAGGCATAATTAAAGAGCTGCTCGGCTATCATCATCCTCCCTACCCAATCCAACCCAGCGTTTTCGAATTGCTTTTGCCTTGCCGACATCACCTCATTACAAATGACAACTATTTCAGTAAGTACTGTCATTCTCTGGCTTAGATAAGACTCTAGCATTGTAAATCTGATGTTGTATAAGCCCTTGGTTTCCCCCCAATCAATACCCCAATCAATGTAATTATCCCCGTCATCAAATCGACTTTGATTAGGGTTGGATACTTTGCCCACAGCATTCATGATTTCATGTATCCCTGAGTTAAAATCATTTCTCAAATCTGCATACATTTTCTCACGTAGAAATAAAGGTATTTCACAATCTTCCAGAAGCACGGGAAGCACCACTACTCTTTTTTCTTCTAACTCTCTAAATAGGCCAGAGTTAAGCTCTTTTTTACACCACTGTGATTGCACAGAGGCTTTCGATAGAACTACAAGCAAGGCATCGGCTTCAGTAAGGGCATCCTGGATACGCTCGATCAATGAGTCCCCTACATTTAGTTCCCACCTGTCCAACCAGACCTGGGCATTTCTATTGACCATGGCTGTGGCCAAAGAATCAACTTTATCTTTATCAGCGTGAGAATAGCTTATGAAGATTGTCACTGTTCAATAAACTCCGTATTGATACTAGAACTACTCTATTCAGGCTTTATCAGTTACCTGAATATCATTAACCCACTATGTGACTGCCAGGAAAACAGCGCAGATATGCAATGTTACTTTTTTTGCGAACTAACAGACAAATAACCTCAACAGTTCACATCAGCCCATACTTGATAGCTACAATCTCAAACTGTCGCTTATAGATGACGCGGGCGGGCTGGTAAGGAGGCAGCCACTCATCGGGGCCCTTATCTCCCTTGCTCTGGTTGTGGCCATCATCCACTAGCCACAGGTTGGCCGGATCTTCGGCGAAGGCGCGGCGCTGTTCACGGGTCCAATTGGCACCGCCGTGCTTGTGGGCCCATGAAAGCGGGACTATATGCTCAACATCCAAATCCGAGGCCTGCTGGAAAAACTGACCGGTATAGGGGTCCATCCATAAGCCCGAAACGACAGTGCAAGCTTTTTCATTGCTGAAGATCACCGGAGCCAGAGAGAGGCGAATCAGTAATTCCTGGCGAGTGTTCTGGCAGTCGCCGTCGGCATCAGACCAGCGAGGAAGCCATTGCTGGCGGTCGTAGGCCTCGGGCTCGACTTCGTAGCAAGCGCTTAGTGCGACCATTAGAGCAAGCAAGGAAAGTAAACGCATATAAGCCAAAAGCCTCATAGGCGATCCTAATCTTTTTGCGATTTTTCAGAAGGTCGATTGCCAATACCGATGAGGACATCCGAGCCGATAACCAAATTGCCCGACAAGCTACTACCCATTACATTTAGGACATCACCCTCTAACTTAACATTGATCCCAAAAGGCGATAAATTCAGCTGAATAATGTCCACTTTTGAATCGTTAGACTCTTGGACTTCCAGAACGACTCCATCTGGAGTAACTACGGTTACAGATCTGTCTTTAACGGTTACTTCTACCAGCTCATGGAGAGAGCGATTACTTCTAACTAAGGGCTGCCAGCGCATACCCGTACTGTCTTCTGGGATATAAATCCAAACTTTTGGCGTTGCTCCTTTACCAACTAATAGCGGCATGAATTCATTAAATGAAAATAGAGCCTTGCCGCCGAGCAACCTATTTTGAGCAATTTCAATTTCGCTATAAGGTGAAAAATTTGTCGGGAGTGAATCAGGCTTCATTAAGATCAACCTTTTGGGACTGTGACATGAATATCACGTTTAGGATTTTTAACGAACCACTCATCAATTTGCCTCTCCAAATTAATTTTTTCAGCCTCTGCCTTACCAGGAGAACACTTTTTATACAATATGTAGATAATGATCAGTCCGATTAAAATAGAGACCAGCTCATAGCTCTCTACTTCTGGTGTTTTCTTTCTAGAGAGTGATATAACAGTTTTCGACAAGACTAAAAGAAATGAAGCTGCAGTTGCCCCAATTACGCCAGATAGCAAAGCGTCTTTCCCAAAAAATTTCTTTTTCAAGACACTAAATTCATATTTATCTAGCTCGTAAGGCCTGGTACCTAGATATTTTTGAGGCTCCTGTTCAACAGTACCCTCAACATAAAATGGCCTATCACGGGCGGGAGCCCCATTAAGTGTCTTCGTCTTTTCAGTATCCTCTTTTACATCTGACATTCATTCTTCCTTAACTTATGATGAGGCTTGCGAATAAATAATCCTCATTACAGGCATTCCAAATAAGACTTGACACACAAATAAGATAGAGGCTTCTTTACAGCATCAAGTTTGCTATATTGTTCTACAAGCCAGCATCACCAGCAACAGTTTACAAAACAAATTCTATTTTCTTCTGCTTTTCCCCCTGATAACTGACATGGCACTAACTCACCTGATTATCCCAATAAACTCCATCCAAAGCCCCTAACATCTGCCCCACCACCCCGGCCAAATCACTGCTTGTGTCACCTGTAATCTGCGGCAGTGCCGCCGGGCGGTTGGCGATCTGCCAGCCGCTGCTGCCATTTACATACAACAGCCCATCCGCTTTATTTAGGGCGACTTTTGCCGGGAAAAATTGCCAGTAGCCTGGCGTTGCCACATAGCGGGCAAGCTGGTCGTCTTTGCCGGACCAGGCATCGGTGCCTGTAGCCACTAAGTAGCGGTCGCCATCGCTGGCGCTCGCTGGAGGATCGTTCTGTATGGCCTGCACTTCCAGCTGTAGCAGTGCGTCTGTTGTGTCCAGGGCCTGATTCAGGCTGGCGGCGGGGTCTAGGGTGCCTTCCTGGGCGTAGGGAATACCGTTATTGGGTGTGTTGCTCATGGGGTTTGGTTCCTGCTTATATGCTGATTTGTGTCATCAGGCCTGGGCCGGTGATACTGTTTAGCTGGCTGACTTTAATCGTGGCGGTGCCTGGGTCTGGGATGGTGAAAGTGGTTGCTGTGGTGTCTGTGCTTTGGCCGTTGACCGTTACCCGGTAGCCGGCAAAAAACTGGCTTTGATCGTAGGCGGCGCGGCCACCGAGCCAGTTAATTACCAGCTGACCACCGATGCGGTTCGCGCTGAAATTGGCCGGTGCCGGCTCGGTGCAGTTACCAGCTTTGGAGGAATCGACGCTAGTCTAGCCCCCATCACCCTTCGGAAGTTGATCGGCAGCATATCCGATTACTGCGCGTATTTTGGTTTCGCCCAGGCTGGGGAAATCTTCAATGATTTCGCTAGCAGTCATGCTAGCGCTGAGCATCTGCAAAATATCCGCTACGGCTGTCCTTGTCACTTTCACGCAGACTTTCCCTCCCCTTATTTAAGGATCAACTTCAATGTACGGTTGGTACTCCACACTTCACCTCCTTTGGCTCTTTCACTTAGACAGTGAACTTTTGGGCAATCCATACCCTCAACTGCAAACCTAGCCAGAAAACTAGAATTAGTCTTCATTCTTAATTGGCAACTAGCCAAATTCAGGGTTTCGCTCCCTCAGAAGTGCCGGCGGAGCTGCTGTCCGCAGTGTGAGGCAGTAGAGAATTTTGGCTGAGGTATCCGGGGTGGAGAATCAAGGCCTCTCTGCACAGATGCCCTTTTCTTTGTTAACCTCACGACGCTATAAGCGGCTACTAGAGTTCGCCATATCCACTGGGTTATCGAGAGTAGTGACCAGCTATAGAAGAGTGGGTATTAAGTTTGAGCATCAGGAGATTACTCTAGCCAAAGATATTCTAGCAACTCTTTTAGTATCCAACATCCACTCGGTAGACTGTTGGATGACCCAACGATTCAGACGTACAACCACCTATACCAAATTCCACCTTCTTCTTTGCAGTGGCTGCTGAAAGTATCGTTGAAAAAACTCCTTCGCTTTTCCATCTTTGAAATCTAATATAACTCTATTCTGAGCAGGGTTTAAACAATCCTGCATATTAGGGAAGTTTAGCTGAAGTATATTACAGCAAAATTTTCATAGATCTTAACTTCATAAATCTCTCTATCTGTCGGTACTTGATCATTACCTGCGTAAGCACTCCAGGAAAGACCAACCGAAAATGGAAGTATCTGTTTTTTAAATAAACACCCTCCAAAATAAAAATTTAAACCTTATAGCCACCAACCAAAAATTAATCAGGCCAAACTTTTAAAAATTTGGCCTTGCTAAACCACCCCGATATAAAAAAACACACACTAACAATAAAAATAGGCAAGCTATTCTTATTCCTTAATCAAACAACTCTGAATGTGCGACTGACTTTTAAGCGGCAAGTCGAGGACTTTAACTATTTTGGTCTCCCATAGCCATGTGGATGTATTAAAATATGAATAAAACGCATAAACCTCTCCTGAAAGATCAGGGCAACTCACATACCCAAGATAATGAGTTGTATAACTATAATCATTTTCATTACTTAGCTTTCTATAGTAATTACAACTTGTAGCCTCTGGCACAACGACTGTTCCATCTCTACTACACTCTATTTCCAACAGCTCTTCACCATCACCATCACCATCACCATCACCATCACCATCACCATCACCATCACCATTCGAAATGGCTATTTGTATTGGGATATCAATATCACCATTAGAAATCAGTATGATATCTCCAGTATTTGCTGAAACTTGAGCACTAAAGCATAAGAGTACGGCTATTACCGCATTAAAAAAACGGGAAAACATATTACAACCTTTTATGATAAATAAACCTTTTTCTAGTTACTATATTGAATTAATTTGGGGAACTATAAATCACCTTCTATAACCTTTTAAATCGCACATACTTGCTTTAAATTAGACCGCACATCTTTTCCAGCTATAAAAAGCTACAAGCAAATTGCTTATGTTTAGGATCATAATGTAGAGGGAAGCCAGCGCTACAATTCGGAAACGCCTAAGAATTAAACTGCATCCGAATCCTAAGGCCACTCTTGTCAATTGCCGGAAGTCCAGACATAAATAGCTTCATAACATCATATTTAATAACCCACTCTTGTGCAAAAGCGATACTTATGGTCACTAAATTCAATGCGACAAATATTATTCTTTTCATTCCCAAAAAACTGAATACTCCTCGTATTGTATTCTCTATGCTAAGAAAGAGTTTGGGAACCCCCTAATGGTAAAAAAAATTTATTTTTAGATTGAGCTAAATAAATGCTCTCTCGAATTGCTACTACTTCAGTCATTTTTCTGGATGGGTTCTCAGCTTTCCATAAGAGATATAAAGTAAGGAAATACTCACCACCTAGCCGTACCCACCTTGGCTTGCAATAGAACAACCCTCAAGCAACCAGTCTTGGCAGATTCAAATTTCTACAAATCTAAAACCGCTCGGTGTATTGAAATCCGATATATTAAGCAAAAAATAATTCTCATCAATCCCAAAAACCAATGAGTAATTCCAAATCACTTTCGTGGTAGTATTGCCATCTATTAACTATGTTTACAATAATTGACTTTCCCAAAACACCCCATCCATTGCCCCCAAGACCCGCATGACAACCCCAACCAGATCGCTGTTTGTGTCGCCAGTAATCTGCAGCAAAGTCTAGGGGCGGCTGGCAATCTGCCAGCCGTTGCTGCCATTTACATACAGCAAACCATCCGCTTTATTCAGGGCTACTTTTGCGGGAGGATTACCAGTAGCCTGGCGTTCCACATAGCGTTCTTTGCTGGCCCAGGCGCCGATGCCTGTGGCAACCAGGTAGCGGTCGCTGGCTCTTGCTGGTGGGTCATTCTGTATGGCCTGTACTTCCAGCTGCAGTAGTGCGTCCACTTTATCTAGGGCCTGATTGAGGCTGACGACGGGGTCTAGGGTGCCCTCTTGTGCGTAGGGGATACCGTTGTTCGGTGTGTTGCTCATCGAGTTTGCTTCCTGCTTATACGCTGATTTGTGCGGTCGGGCCTGGGCCGGTGATGCTGTTTAGCTGGCTGACTTTAATGGTGGCGGTGCCTGGGTCTGCGATAGTGAGTGTGGTTGCTATGGTGTCTGTGCTCTGGCCGTTGACCGTTACCCGGTAGCCCGTAAAAAACTGGCTTTGATCGTAGGCGGCGCGGCCACCGAGGCGCCCTACTCCGAGCCATTGGATTACCAGCTGGCCATTTGCGCGGTGCGCGCTAAGATTGGCCGGGGCGGGCTCGGTATGGCTCTCGCCGTTAAAAGTACCGCTGGTGGTGGTCTCTTTGCCGCTGCCGATACTGGTGGCGCGGAAGGTGAGTGTCTGGCCGAGGTTGTAGCGCTCGGTGGCAATAAAGTTGATCGTGTTGCGCTCGAGTAATACAAAGCGCGTGCCCGCCGGGTGATTAGTCGGCGTGGTGCCGAGGCGCCCGCGCAGGAAATAAGCCAACTCCCACAAGCCGGGGCTGATTTCTTCGGCCTCGCCAAAGCTGACAATTTCGTTGCCGATCAGCGCCCTATTCAGGCGATTTAACAGATCTGAAAGAGTGCGGTTTTCCAGCGCGTCGCCGCTATCGTACAGGCGCAGCTGCACGCGGTTGTGGGTATCGGGAATTTCCGGTTTGTGGCTGGCGAGGCTGGTGGTTAGCTCGCCCATCACTGCCTCGATATCGGTGTTGTCCGATTCGATATAGTTCTGCCCCCCATCGAGGGACAACGCCACTGTAGCACCACCCCAGGCGCTGTTGCTGCCGGCAATGGCGACGTAGTAGCCCAGCTGGCTATCATCACCGCTGGCCAGAATAGGCGCGTCGATAAATTGAATATAGGTAGAGCCCGGCACCAGGGGCACCGGGGCCGGTGGGGCCATAGGAGCTACACCGAAGGCCTGGGACTGATAGGCGCTTTTGCGGTCGTGGATCAGTTTGTACTTCTGCTCGCCGTTATCCAGGGAGACTTCGTCGATACGGCAGCGGTCCCCACGGAACAGCACCACATCGCCAGGGGTGAGTTTTAGATAACTATCCGGCAGGGTGATTTCAAAATCGCCGCGCTGCTCTTCGATCATCACCTTGTGCATGATGACGGCAGCCTGTGCGGCTTGGTCGCTTTCTAAAACTAATGGGGTTTCGATATTTTTTTCCCCCTCGCCCCGGGTGTCGATACTGCGGTCACTGGTCTGCTTGCAGGTATCGATACCGCCTTCAGCATCGTAATAGTTCAGGTTTAAAACCCGCACAATCTCCTCGGGGGAGCGGCGGGTTTTCTCGTCGTCGCTATCGCCGATCAAATCGTTTTCGTCGATGGTCATCACCGGCTCTGCGCCGCGTGGGGTAAATACCAGGGAATCGCCGCGATTGACCGGATCAAAGAAAAACGCCTTGGCCAGCTCCTGAATATGCTCGAACGCGGGGGCTTCGTTGCTAATCTGCATACCCGAGACATACCCCTCCAGCAGGGTGGTATCGAATTTGCCAAACGGCAGGCCGGCGCGCTCGCAGATCTCCGCAACCACGGCATAGAGGGGATAAGGCATAGGGTTTTATTCGAAGGTTTTCTAGTCGGGATTTTTGAGAAGAAACTGCAGACGAAATTGCCGGTGTAGTCCTATTTTTACCAGGCCGGGACTGGGTACGTTTTGCTGTAATACATATTCGCTCTGGTAGCGGTCGCGCTGCTGGCGGTAGCAAAGATCGCCGTTTTTTAAATAGGCAAAAATCACATCACTGATGTGCAGCTGCGTGGGCCGCTTATCATCCAGAGTCACGCGGGGCGTGATCAGGCCGGGCCAGTCGGTAGTTATCTGGGCTCCCTGGCTGCTGTCGTACCAGTACAGCTTGGCGGTGCCGCCCTCTACATAGGCAATCACCGGGCGCATATTCTGGTCGAAGGCCAAGGAAACCTCGGTGATATTAGCTCCGGTAATCACCGTAAACGGGGCCACCTGTTCGGCATCCAACACTATCTCGCTGCCATCCTCCAACACCCGTGCGCGCCAGTGCTGGTAGTCCAGGCCGCGGCTGGTGTCCTGAATGGCGACGCCGCCGGTTTCATAGTCGGTAATGGCGCGCACCGGTAACGCGCGGCCACCAAGAAACGGGGCAAAGATCGGCTGAGCGCTGAGCGCGTTATCGGGCAGAGCCATCAGACGGCCACCCGGTGGAAACTTTGGGTGAGGGTCAGCACCAGGGCTTTATCTGAAGTTTTGGGGATAGCATCGCCGCTGCCCTGGGCGGAAAACTCAATCTGCCAGCCAGCAAAACCCAAACGCGGCTCTACCGAGCGAATGCCGGTGGCAAAATTGGCTTTGTCTGGGGTGTAGGTCACCGTCCAAACTGCTTCAAAACTGCCGTCCACATAGGGCGCAACCTCAACATTGTTGCTCGAGGTTGAATCGCTATTACCGCTGGGGCGGCTATACATATCACCAATATTACCGTCATAAGCCAGGGGGCTCGCTGATGACAGATAACGCGGTGAGGCCAACCCCCAACCCGGGGCTGTGGGATGGCTAGTAGAATTGAAGTCGGCATTACTGGGCCGAGCGCGCCAATCGTAGACAATCCCTCCTAATGCCACAGTGCCCACCGCATCCTCGGTGGGAATATAAATGCGCAACTCATAGGTAACGTCTAAGTATTCATCCGGCAACACAGTTAGCGAGGTGGGGTTGCCCTGCGCATCGGTAATCAGGGTACGGGAAAATAAATCGGTGTGATTCGTGCCCCAGCCCACACCGATCTCGGCGAGGTTGCCGGCAGCCTCGCCTTCCCCGAAGGCAAATACTGAGCGCCCCCAGACAAAGGGTGCACCACTATTATCCAGGCCGTTGGTGAGCGAGGAGCGGTCCTCGGTGTAGGCCAGCGGGCTGTTTAGGCCGGTATCGGTGACCGCCGGCGTGCTGGAACCGGCGCCCACATGACAGACCCGTTTTATATCCTGACCTCCCGCCCATTTATCCAAGCCCTGATTCAGAATCAGGTTGCTAAACCAGGGCGCAGCCACACGGCGGCTACCGGGAATCTCCGCACCGCTGGCATCGCGTTTATAGGCTTCGATTTTGAATCTTCCGGCTAGGCCGCTTTTTAATTTCATTCCAGTGATCCTTCGATTTTGACAAACAGGGCGTTGACGGCCTCGGTCTCGACCGTGTGTTTAATACAGTCCGGCATACGGCCGCTGACCGATGCCAGGGCGGCGTTAACTCTTTCAGTGGGGATTTCAGTGTTGTGCTTTTCCCGTATGTAGCCGCTGAGGCCGGCAAAACCGGCGGCGGTGGCTTCGCTGTAGGCGTGGGATTGATACACCTCGCGAAGACTGCCGCTAATACCGGTAAAGCCGGCCTGGGTGGCCTCGGTGAGTTCACGGGTGTAATCGGGCTTAGTGCGTCCACCCTGCACGCTGGGGCTGGTGGTCACGCCATCGGTGGCCTCAATGGCATAGGGTTTACTGGTGAGGACAAAACCCTCGGCCCGCTCCACTTCAAACGCATACTGCGGAATGGCGCCGCCGGTGCTGGTGAGGTTTTCGTTATCGATCACCAGGTAACAGGTGCCGCGATGCGCGGGTACGTTATTGATACCAAAGGCGGCCTGCAGTACTGCCGAGGGCATCTGTTTAAAGCCACCGAGGAAAAACTCGGCTAGCTGTAAAAACGCCTGGTTATTATCGATCTGCGTGGGGTCAGCGCTGTCGCGGTCATAAACTAATTCGTTGTTGCGCCAGACTTTGCAGATACCGGTAATAGGGCCTTCGCAAATGCGAATGGCGTAGGTTCTATAAACCTCTTCATTAACGACTTCGGTCTTTCCGCCGCCTTTACCGCTTTTTTGCTTTTGTTTTTTCTTAACAATTTTTGGCGGCGTGGTGGCGATAATATTGCCGATCACCGGCTTCACCCGGCCAAAAATAATCTGGCGCGGCACCCCCGCTTTACTGGTCTGCAGTTTGATCTTGTCGAACTTACGGCCCTGAATCGTAGTGGTGCCAAATATTAAAGCGCCCATGGCGAGTACACCTCCACCAGTAGCCGGCGCCAGCGCGCATCCAATACATGCTCTCTGCAGTCCTGATCGGCGTGGGCATGAATCAAGGAAAAATCAGCGGAGCTTCCAAGCGGATAATCGCCAAGAAAACCCACATGGCTGGGGTCGCTGCGTTGCGGACTTTTAAAAACGGCAATATCACCGGGCTGCCATAAATCCTCGTTAACCGGCTCGCCAAAACGCGCACGCATTTTGCGGCGCACGCCGTCTTTCCAGGGTTCGCGGCCGTAGTGTTTTTCATCTTCGATTTCCAGGCCGGCGGCGCGCAGGCTGAGTACGATCATGCCCACACAATCCACCGCCCAGGCGGTACGGCCCCGGTGCCGCCAGCGCACGCGCTTAGCCACCAGACCCCGCGCAAAGGCCAGTGTGTCGATTCGTTGTTGTTGCATTAGTGTTGCTGCTGGCTGGAATTAAACGAAGAGCCACCGCCAGTACTGCCGGGCACACCGGCACCCGGGGTATCGCTGGCCTGGCCGATGGGAATTAAATTTTCGCCTTTAAAATCCAGGTGATTGCCGTACACATCGCGGCAGACAGAAAAGGTCTTATCGCAGTCCGGGCGGATCTCCAGTTGATCCCCCACGGCTACCGCAAACGGCAGAGGTTCGATTTGGGTGATTTGCCCGGTAGCGGTATCCACCGCCTCCACCTGATACAGGCGCGAGGAGACGTTATTGCCACTAACCCATCTCACCCGCCAGCGCTTGGCGGCGGTGGACAGGCTGGCAATATTGTCCACCACATAGGTGACCTTGGGCTCATCCGTATTAACAGCGGTAACCGTGGCCGACTGCCACAGGGGCTCCGCATTGACGCCGCAGCCGGTTTGCGAATTGGCATCGGTGCCGAAAATCGCCCTGCAGGTGATGGAATCCACATGGCCGATAGACTGACGCAGGCGCATGGCGTAGCTCAGTAATTCCGGCATAAATACCGTATTGCGCGCGGAGCGCACCTCGCCCACATCACCGCCATCCAATAACAGCGCACCCATAGACAGATCGCGGTAATTCACCAGAATCATGGCCCACTCCGCCCCGTCCAGTTCGCCGCGTTCCGCCATCTCGACGGTAATGCTGGGCACATCGGTGCTATACAGCGAATAGCCCTCGGCGTTGTCTACATCGAACGAGGTATCACTGGCAATAATGCTGGAATCAAAACCGTTCTGCGCGTAATAGGTGAGCCCTTCAAACTCGATATCGCGGTCCAGAGTAGTGGCACCAAACTGGCGGCCATCGGTGAGGGTGATTTTTAATAAGCGGCACAACGTGGTGACGCCACTATTCAGATGGGCCTGCAGTGCTGGGGGAATATTTCTCACAGACGAATCTCCAGCAGCTCCACATTGCCATTCAGTACAGGCATTCGCTGGTGGCGATTGTCGATACTGAAACCGATCTCATCGTCCTCAAAGCGGACCGGTACATCGAATTCGCCGCTCCAAGTAATTTCCGCACCGTTATCGGCGCTGAGCTGCACTTGGCCCGTGGTGTAGTCGATACTGGCGGCCACCGGGTTGCCATCAACAAAAATCATTACTCGTCCAATCACCGGTTTTACAATTTTGCGCTGATAGGAAAAGGCCCCGAACACATATTTTTTTTGCAGCTGGTAGCTCTCGCTATTATCAGAGCCAAAACCAATCACCTCTTGTTCCGCTTCAAAATCGCTGGCGTCTTTAAAACGAAAACCAATCAGGGCACCCATACAGGCATGATGGGCAGCGACCACGATTTGATGATCGGCATAATCCAGGTTTTTAAACAGTACCGAATAACGGCCCAGCGGGCGCTCCCACTCCGCATTGCGGCGCTCTACCCCGCTGCGCAATGCTTTAATATCGGTTTTGTAGCGGTGGCCGTATTCGGAGCCGTAGGCCACTTTTTCCAGCAGGCGACTTTCATTAAACATTAAGAGCCAAGCCTCCTGCGGTTAATCCGTTGTTTGCGTTCACTCTCGCGAGCGAGCTGTGTGGCAGTGCAATTTTTCACCGTGCCATCGACGCGAATATTCTGTGTCATGGAAACCGGGCGGCTGTAATCCCCTGCACCACCACCGCTGTGCATATCCGCCTGAATCATGGCCAGGGTGCGGTCCAGTTTTGCGCTGGTTTCCGAGGTGGTCACCCGCTCGCCTTTTTGCAGCAGCCAGGTGCCGTCTTCCGGCACAGCATCGATGCCGTCGTGGGCCATACCAGTAATCTTTGCCGCGGCCAGGCCGCCGGTGACATAGACCGCACCCGCTGCAGCGGCGCCCAGCACCGGGCCCACATAGGGAATAGAGGCCATCGCGTTATAAGCCCCCATGGCGGCATCCTGGGTATTAGCAATTACGCTCTGCAGGGCATTGCGTTTTTTCTCATCCAGCAGGGCCCCGCCGATAGAAAGAGCCGCACGCATATAGGCTGCCTCTTCGCCTTCCATCCCCGAGTAATAATCCGATGCCACTTGCATCAATAAGCTGTAGCCATCCATCTGCCGCTGACGGCGCAGGTCTTCATTGGCCTGGGTGATTTCGGTCAGGCGCTCTTCGTACTGCTGGCGCAGGGATAATTCCTCTTCATCCCAGGCGGCATTGAGGTCGGCGCGCTCGCTGCGGAATTGCTCCAGCATTTGCAGCTGGGTGGAATACCAGTCTTCCAGTTCGGTGCGCGCTGTTTCGATATCCTCGCCACTGCCGAGGCCGCCCAGGGTTGGGCCGTCTTCGGTGGCGGCGTCGGCGATACGGCCGAGGGTGCTGGCCCGCTGCTCTTCGGTCAGGCCAGCCATGGCATCGACGATGGCCAGGCGCTCGCGCATCTGATCGGTGAGCACTTCTTCATCGGTGCGCAAATCCCGCAGTAAACCCGCATAGGCTTCCTGATTGCGCTGCAGGACCTCGGCTTCTTCCTTAGCGGCTTTAAATTCGGTACCGAGTTCTTCGATGACCTCGTTAAAAATCAGCCAGTGGTCTACGGGCGGTAACAGTTCACCGTCTATGACCTTGGCCGCTGCTGTGAATTCTTTTTCCAGGTCGGCAATCACTGCCCTGAAATCATCACCGAGCAGATCGCCAAAATCGGTCTTTGTCGATGTACCAAAGAATGCATCCCGCTGCTTCTGCAACGCTGCCAGCTTTTCGCGCAGGTCATCGACTGAAGTGCCCTGATGAATATATTCCCCGCTGGCCAGCCGAATACCAGTGAGCAGCTTGCCATCACCGATCACGCCGCTATTGATGGTAGTGCTCAACTGCTCCAGCGAACGGTCCAGCTTTAAGATTTCCGGCTCGCCATGGACCATGCGAGCGACGGATTTACCTACCTCTTGAGTAAACTCCACCAGTTCAACCACGGCGGATGCCGCAGCCGAGCCGACATTAATCAGTGCCGTGGTGAGCGCTGAAAAAGCGGCTTGCGTCTTTTCATCCTGAATCAGTTCGGTCAAGTCTTTGATGGCTGGCAGTGCGCCGGTGACCACCTCTTTTTCAAAGCCGTCGAGCGCACCTTTTAATTGATCCAGATTTTCCCGCACTTCCCCGAGCTGCTGCAGATCCAGATCCGACAGCACCGCGCCCACATCCTGGGCCTCATCGCCGAGCCGGTTTAATTCGCTGGCATTGTTGCGCAGCAGCGGCAGCAGCAAGGTGGCATCACTGGCGATGGCCTCCATATAGAAGGTCATCTCATTCTGACTGAGATTGGCCTTTTCCAGACTCTTTACATAGAGTCCCAGCGCATCGCGGCCAGAGAGGTGACGAAACTCCTCGGCCGTTATTCCTACCTGTGGGGCAATATTGTCGAAAAAATCTTTGAGCGGACCGCCGCCGTTTTGCAGGAAGTCCCCGACCTTATCTGAGGTATCCTTGAGAATATCCGCGACCTTGTCCTGCTCAACGCCGTAGCGCTGCGCGGCGTAGGTCATACGCTGGAATTCCTCGGTGCTGGTATTGGCCACTGCAGAGAGGTTTTCAATCTCGCCGGATTGCTCCACCACGCGCGCGGTCATTACTGCTAGGGCGCCGGCGGCGGCAACCGTACCCGCAGCGAATGCCTTGCTTACGGCAGAGACGCTGCGCCTTACGGTGCGCTCCCACTTCTCTGTATTCTTCTCAGCTTTTCCCAAGCCCTTTTCAAAGCCACCAGTTTTAGCAACCAGATCAACGCTCAATGTACCCAGGTTTTTTTTAGACATAGCTATCCACTGGCCCCTAGTGCCAGCTCTTCATCGCCTCTTGCAGCGACAGCTCTGGCTCTTCCTCGTGGGGCATAAAGTCGGTGATTTTTACGGGACTGCCTTTACCGCGATGGGTATTGGCGTAGAGGGTGGCGAGTAATGCCGACGATCTTTCGGTACGCATGCCCGGATGTAGGGAACCGCGTTTTTTACGGTAGAGCGCCCAGCGCTGGACCTCTTCATAGCTGAGCCGCTGCTGAGCCTCGGCGATGGTGCAGCCGCCGATGCCATTCAGTACCAGCTCATGCCAGAGTTCGTCTAGTTCACTGAGCTGGGTGTCTTTCCCAGGTTATTGACCGCTCCGATTTCCAGCAGTAATGCTTGGGTGAGGTTTGCATTGAGCGGACCGCGCTCCGGGTCTGCCTCACCGGTAATATCCTGGGCGGTAAATACCGGCTTGCCCTCGGCATCGACAATACAGGCAGCGATCCGCCCGGCGATCATATCCCCCTCACCACGCATCGCCGCCACATCACTGACGGCGCTGTGATAAGAGAGGCGGCGCACATAAACGGTTGCCGATAACTCCTGTTCGCCCTGCTTCCAGGTAATGGAACGCTTCACAGGCGCCCCGGAAAAAGCCCCCTGCTGCTGCAGGGACTCGATTGATAATTCCATGATTACGCTCTTAGGTTGAAGACTTAACGGTCCAGGCGGAACCGCCGCTGCGCTGGATCGACATTTCACCGGTGACCAAACTGTTCTGCTGGAAATCAAAGGGGAAGTCGGCCACATAGCCCTCAAAGGTGAACCAAGTGCGGGTGGTCGGTAAATCAAACTCTTTAGTTGCAGAAACGGTGGGTTCCTCGGTGCCATCACTCCAGCCCACCGCCCATTTCATATTGTCCACCGTGTCATCCTGGGACAGCTGATGCAGGCGTTTATGGACTGCATTTCTCGGATCAATTTTGAGACTCACCGATGCCTGCCCCGGTGTACGCAGGCCGCGTTTGAACTTTTTATCCAAGTCCTCTAGGGAGGTATCATCGATCTGATCCGCCGGGTTGCCACCGGGGTTAAAAGAATTCAGCCCGGTCACTTTCTTCACAGAGTCATCTGCCGGGTCGATAAAATAGATATTGGTGCCCTGAGCCAATTGAGACATAGGGGTTCTCCCGTTGCTTTAATGGAAATGAAAGTCCGACGCAGGGGTGCGTCATTCAGTGGAATATTGGGCGCTGTAAGTCAGGCGTACTTCGCCCAAGGGGTGATCCTGATCCAGGGCGAAATCAGTTTGTGATAGCGCGAAAATCTCACAGGCACCGCCCAAAGTTCGATCCTGCAGGACACTCTCAACATCCTCGGTAGCTTGATCCAGCAGTTCATAGATATCCCCCCGGCTATGCACCACCACCGCCACAACAAGATCCAGCCGGCGGGTAGTGCCCGAGAGTTCCTGTTCTGTTTGTTCCGTAGCAAAGCCGACAAGGATGGCCGGCAGCTTTTCCCGTTCAATGCCTTCAGTGGTTCCCGCTGAGGGAAAGTTGTAGTCGGATAGGGTTTTTAGATTGTTTAGTGCGGCATCGCGGATGGTGATGCGCTGGGTCATTGGGGTAGTGCTCCAGGAATTTTGGACATAAAAAAACCCGCTAGTGCGGGTTTTTTTATCTAAGTTGGGTTCAGAACTACAATAGGGAAACGGACAGCATGGAGATAATGGTTCCCTCAATCGTAAGCTTAATTATCAATAACTGATAGCATAATAAACAGCATGAGAGAAGAGGCTTCTTTTTGTAAAAAAAATTATGCTTTACTCGTACCTGATTATATTTATTTTTAGCGCATTAAGAATCAGCATATAACATGATGTAGTTAACTATCTCAATATTTGCATCATTGCAAACTCCAGTTGTATCAATTGTAATTTTTTTACCCGCCATTAGAGCAGCAATTACTATACTTTGTTGGACATTATTCACGATGGCAAACCTGTCAGTCGAATTTGTACTTTGACATGGAGAGTTGTTGACATCTGTTTTTATATGTACGCTGTTGTATACGTCATCAATCCCCTCCCCTTGAATCTTCTCAATTTCTACTTGCTGATAAGTAGTTGCCATTGCAGCAGATACAGGAAGCACTGCGGCTAATACTGTACTTAATACCTTTTTCATTTTTATTCTCCTTCTTGGAACTTCAAAAAATAATGATTAGTTTAAATAACCTTTTTATATCCTAGCATTGTCGTTGATTTATATCATTTTGGAAACCCTTAAATATCAATGAGTTACTAACACTCACTAAAAATAGGAATAGCTGCTTCTGATCACTGCTGAAAAAATCTTTGTACATTTTCTCCCAACTGAAGCATCCTCGAACATCTCAAGCCAGCAATTCACCGTAATGAATTACTCATCAACCAGCACACGTAAAACAACCCCATCATCCGACAGTCGCTTGCGCACCCTATATTCCACGCCACTAAGGGTAATCACCGCTGCTGAGTTGTAAGCCCCTACTTCGCTCACCAACAGACTCAACTCGATACGCGGTACCCGCACTCGCTCATCATCTTCGAACTCGTCGATCTCTTGATCTTTAATCACCCGGCAATCAATAGGTTCAGCACCGCTACCGTCTGTATAGGTAGCGGGCTTGCCCCATTTACGAAACGCGCGCTCCGCAGCTCTTTGGTCCAGATCCATGGATCACCTAAGCCTTCACTGTGCCCGGTACGCCGGTAAACTTGACCGCTAGGCTGGTAACACCATCGCCGGCAGCTTCTGCGGCAAAGGCGGTGGGGCCAGTGATATCGCCGGTTGCGGCTGTTGCGGCGCTATCGTCAAAGGCTGCTGCGGATACATCCCAGGTGAGCGACTCGCCCTGGGCAATCACGGCATCGGATACCTTGGGCACACTAAACACACCATCAATAGCAATTACGCCGGACTCGCCCATGGCGATATCATCCATCGCCACACCCAGTACTGCACCTACTGCTATCACTTGGCCAGAGATGATTACCGCACTGGTGCTATTGGTGTAATCCAGCATGCGGCCGTCTTGCACAAAATTAGTAGCCATTGTCTTTCTCTCGATTGGGTTAAAACTGTTTCAATAAAAAAGGCCGCGATGTGCGGCCCTTTTCGGATTCTTTAAGGTTTGGTTCGGTTTGAGCTGGGTATTAGGTCTTGGGCGTTTTCACCATGCCTTTTGCATCCCAGGCTTTCGCAGCTGCATCCAGGCGGACTTTGAATTCCACCCCATCGATATTCCAGCCGTTTTGCTGCTCCAGTACTGGGGCTTGCTGGCCATCCAGGTAAAGCACTTCGATGGTGTCGTGCACTACCGGGTCGGCATTGAGGTACCAACCATTGTGCCCGCTGAGGCGACCATCGGAGATCACGCTGGCAATATTGCGCACACTATTGGGTACAGTGTTGGATTTCTCAGCAGCACCCACTTCAAACTCTGACTCCAACGCAACCTTTGCGGCACCCTCGTCGGCAATATCACACAGCAGGAATTTGGGGCGGATATTTAGGAAAGCGGTACCGTCCTTCTGTTTACCCATCAGTACCCGCGCGGCATCGATACTGGCTGTATTGATACCTGCCTTAGTAGCTAGATTGCCATGGTCGGTATGGAATAAGGCCTTGCCATCGGCCATTTTGGGATTGTTGATCAGGATACTGAACACCAGATCCCCCACGGTGCGAATAGCAGCAAGACCCATCTTTTGCGGGATACGGGTGAAGGCCCCCAGGTCGTCATTGATAATCGCCTGGCGAGTAATGGAGAAGAGTTCCCCGTAAGTAGCCAACGCGGCAGTTTCGGCTCGCTCTCCAATACTCACGTATTTAAATTCTGCCCCGGGTGCCACTTGGCGCAGTGAGGGGAATGTGCCGAGGTCTGTACGGGTAGCTATTTTAAAATCGCTCAGATTGCCGGTGGCGGTAAACTGCGGAAAAACCTCTGCAGCTTCAGTGTAACCCTTCAGCATCGATTTATTAGCAATATTGCCGAGGACAGTTGCGAAGTCACCAGAGCTATGGGTAAAGGCTGCAGCCACTACGCCCATTTTATCCAGGCCCGATAAATTCTGTCCGTGGGCGTGCATGAACATACGGGCAATTTCCAGCATGGTATAGCCGGCCAGACTGTTGCCCTCTGTGCGCTTCTCGCCAAAGGCACGCATGGCAATGGCATTCTCAGCATCCGCCTTAATGCGCTTGATACCCTCACCTTCCTGCACCACTACGCTGTAGCTTTGCACTGGGGTTGAGGTTTGACTGCCGAGCGCTGTGAGCAGCTGGTCTTTGGCCTTTTCAGCGGTGCAGTCCATATCATTGAGACATTCCTGCATCACAACACTGTGCGCTTCGAAGCCTTTAAATACGGCCTTGATATCGTCTTTGCGCTTTTGCTCATCTGCTGCAAATTGCGCTCTGGCATCGGCGGCAATCTGCGCTTTCATTTCTGGGGTAACCTCGGTCGCAGCGGTTGCGGCTGGCGTGGTGGAGGTGGTTGTAGTCATGGCTTGCGCCTCCTGGCTATGGGTTTGGTTTGGATTGCCTGCAACCGCAGACGGGAATCTAAATTCAACGGGCCCCTGCATAACCAATGCACTAATGGCTTGCGGGGTATTTTTGAATTGGTTTAAGTGATCAGCACAGAAGCTTGCGGCCATTTCCATTGCTGCTGTCGTGTCAGTGGCAAAACCCGCTTCCACGGCTTCGGCGCCGGTATACCAAGTCTCGTCATCCATCACCTGGCTGACTTCCTCATCCGACATGCCGGTGCGCGAGGCATACAAACCAATCATGGTGGTTTTGACTTTTGCCAGCAGGCTTTTGGTTTTTTCCAGGGCGCGCTCATCGCCTCGCACACCGGCGCTGGGGTTGTGCACCATGTAAAAGGCATTTTCAGCGATATGAACCGTGTCCCCGGCTAAGGCGATCACACTGCCCATACTGGCTGCGATGCCTTCAATCCAGGTTTCCACCTCGGCTTTGTGATCTTTGAGCAGGTTGTAAATGGCAGTGCCATCGAACACATCCCCACCGGGGCAGTTGATATGCAGGTTGATCTTGCTGATATTCCCAAGCACTTTGAGATCGCGGGCAAAGTCTTTTGCCGTTACCCCCCAATAACCGATGGTGTCGTACAGAAAAATATCGGCTTCACCTTTGCTTGCGGCGGAAGTGATGCTGTACCAAGATTTTTTAGGCATTGCGGTCTCCTATTTTGAGTCGGACTCAGTATTTTCTGCGGGGACCGCAGCGCGTTTACTTGGGGTGGTAATACCGTTCTCTTCCAGCTTTCTCTGCCAGGCGGCAGTTTGCTTGATCACATCGTCTGGCTTTTTGCCACGGCGGCGGATGGTCTGCTGCGGGCTAACCAGAACATTTTCCAGCAGGGTTTCATCGGCGCTGGCTTCGTGGGCTGGATTAATCCAGGGCATCACCGGGGTAATAAAATCGACGTGCATCAGGGTGGCCGGGTCGACTTCAGCCGGTACTTTAAAGGCATCGGCCAGTAACCCCATTTGCACCCAGCGTCGGGTGACCGGCTCTACAATCTCCTCGCAAAATTCCAGGCTGAGGGTTTCGTAGTTTGTCCATTGCTCTACCAATTCCTGGCGCTGCGCACTATAAGTACCGTTGTAGTTTTTGCTGATACTGCTAAAGCTGGCCATGGTGCCGGCGGCCGCCATGCGGTGCATGGTTTCTAAAAATGGGGTTAGCAGACCACTGGGGCGATTACTTTGAATGGTGCCGACAGATTCCCCAGGGCGGAGATCGTCGTAGATGGCACCGGCACGGATATCGAGAATGCGCTTTCCTTCACTATCCCAAGCATCATCATGCTCATACTCAGTAGGGCTACCCTTCTGAATAAAGCCAACCATGGCCGAGGCAATCTTGGCGGCAACGCGCTCGTTTTCTTCATAGTCTTTAATGTCATTTAGGCGATTCATTACCGCTGCAAAGATGGAAACCCCACGAGACTGGTGCAGCCTACGAACAAACTTAAGGTGTTCAATATTTTCAGCACTGTGACGTCTGCGCTTCATCCGCCAGTTCAGTGAGGCACCGGGGTGCTCGTCGTAGAGCCAAAATGCCTTGGCTTCGCCCCAGGCGGATTTCTCAATGCCCTGCACTATGCGTTTGCTGGGATCGTTGTAATCCACCGGCAGAAAATCCGGTTCCAGGCATTCGATGCTGTAAGGCACCGGGGTGCGATGCTTTAAACCGGGCACCGTGCCCTGCAGGTGCCGAAGCAGGGTTTCCCCGTCGCGCAGCCAGGTATTGCACAACAGCCGCTGGGATTTGCCCCAGCTGAACTGCCGGGTGCATTCCGGACGCCGCGCCCATTCCCTGTGGGCGTCATTCATTTGGCTGGCGAGGCCTTCATGGATATCGCCATCCCAGGTCTTGGGTTGGAATTCCACATCAATGCCGCGCGGGCCGACGATGTTGTTGGTCAGGGTAGTGAGAATGCCAAAGGCAAAATCGTGGTTTTGCTCTAGGTGCCGGGCCTGGCCGCGCAGGGTTTCCACACTGCCTTCAATGACTAAATCCCCACTGCGGTTATCACCGGGGTTTTTCCTCAGCCGGCTTGGCCGTGCAGCTTCATAGGCGGCGGCGATCTCCAGGGCGCGGCGGGCTTGCACACGGCGCAGGGCGGCCTCGGGCGCAAAGAACCCGATAACAGAATCCAGTTTGTTCATTAGTAAAAGTTCGCGTAGGCGGGTCCGCGGCGTTTGCCGGCAGCCTGGAGTTTTTCTTGCTGTGCGCGGCGCTCCCACTCCTGACGACCAGCGCGGATTTCCTGCAGGTTCTCTGCAGTAAATTGGCGGCCGTTAATCACCGTGGTTTTACCGGCGAGCACATCTAGCTCGGCCTCGATATAGAGGTCGACCATGGCTTGTGCGGTTTTCGACATTTAACTATCCAGTAGGGAGCCCACCGGCCGTGCTGGCCGGTGTGGTTTTTTCGGGGCTGGCTGAGGTTGATCCGGTGATGTTTCCGGTTCGCTAAACAGGGTGCGCTGGCCCAACTGTGATTCAATGCTGGACCATTTTTTCTCGTTGTATTTATGCATACCCTTGGCGTGGGCTGCGTGAAGGGCGTAGACCTCGGTATCGGTGCCCTCGTTGGGTCTGCCGGGGCGCTGCTGCCAGGTTTCCCGACCTTTATTTTTTTTACTGGGGGCTTTCACTTCGGCAGTCACCTGTTCCCAGTAGTCCTGCCGCACATGTTTGCAGCTGTGCATATAGGCACTGGTGCCAAGCAAGCGCTTGGCGATCAGGTCTTTCGCCTTGTGAGTACCCACGATATACACCCGCACTCCGTAGCGGTCGGCCTTGGTACGACGCTTGGGATTGTTGTAATCCACCTGTCTGGGTTGGGAAAAGATTTCCTTGGTGCCGAAGTCGTTACTGTCACCCTTAATGGCCATCACCAAGATACCGCGGTGTTTCTTATCGCGGGTTCTCACCCAGTGATAGACCGCGTTGCTGGTGCCCCCATCGGAGGAATCGATGCTTACCGCGGCTGCGCGGATCTCACCAAAGCGTTCGTGCTTAAAAGGCTGGAATACCAACTTGTCCAGGGCGTCCCAGCAGCTATCACGCTTGTCCGCGGTATCGCCATCGATCTCGCCCCAGAACATCTGCCAGCTTTCTTCATTGCGCCCGAAAGCGCGGATGCTGATTGCGAGTCGGTCGTGCTGTACATCGATGCCGATGGTTACCAGCAGGCCACCGGCGGGGCAGGATAATTCCGGGTAATCCTCAGCGGCCTCTTGTAGTTTTTCGTGGTCCAACAAGCGACTGGCGGCATACTGGTAGGGCCTGCCCAGTTTGTTGTTCTGGAATACGATGCGCGCGGATTCATCGCCGCTTTTGGCTTCATGCTCCGCTTCGAGAAAATCCCGCACCACATCGGCAAGGCCTGTGCCAGGTATGCACACATAGAGCTCAGAAAGCTCCATAAAGGTTTCTATCGGTTCGATTTCATCGGGCCCAAAATCTTCACCGCATTGGGTTTTAACCCAGCCGGCAAAGTCATCTCCATTTTCTCGCGCCGTTTTACAGGTCTGCAGAATATTGGCCTGGCGGCGGTAGTCATCCCATTCGCTGCCACATTCCGGGCAGCCATAGATGGCCGTATCAGGCTGATGTAAACCGAATACCGGATGCGGTATACCCTCTTCTTTCTTCAGCCAGCGAACGTTTTCCCAATCCAATACATGGGAGTCGCCACAGTCGTGGCAGGTCACCGGCAGCACGCGCATGGTACCGAGCTTGGTGTAGTGCTCCACCTGGGAGAGATCCGCTACCGCCGGCGTGCCACCAATAATTAATTTCTTATTGCGCATGCGCTTGAGGCGTTCGCGCAGGTGGCGAATGGAATCGCCCTGATCGCCAACGTCTTTGTTGGTATCGTCTGGCTCCTCCACATAGCCCCGGCGGGCTGTGGTGGATTTCACATTGGAGATAGAGTTGGAGCCAATGGTGCGCACCTCACCGCCGGGGAATTTCTTGCGCGTTGAGCGGCTGCCACCTTTACGGCTGGTGGTGACATCGATCACCCGATTCACTGCTGGCGAGCCTTCGATAATCGGCACCAGCTTTTCATCCATAAACAGCCGACCTTTTTCATCCTTGGGAAACAGCATCAGGATGCGGGCCGGTTCGGTGACGGCGACCTTACAGATATCGGTGGCCAGCAGAACCGTCCAGCCGATCTGCGCGGCCTTCTGCATTACCACCATCCACGACACTGGATTATCCAGTGCGTGCATTACGCCCCAGAAATAGGGCACATAATCGTTGCGGTAATAGCCGGCGTTATCGCTATCCTCCGACGGCAGTTTGATATTGTCTGGCAACCACTCAATCAGCGGGATTTTAGGCTGCGGTATCCAGGCCTGGCGCACCTCCTCCACCAGCCTCTTCAGATTCAATTTCGTAACTGCCAATAGCTTTGAGGGCAGCGTCAATGTTTGGCTGTAGGGGTTCGCGATCGATGGTAATGGCATGCTGGCTCTCGATAGCAATAACGATGCTTTCCACCGCTCCTAAAAATTCATTCTTGCCAATGGTGGACCACTCCACCATCGCCTTGCGTACGGACTCAATATCCAGAATTAATTGGTCTTGCCGGTAAAGCTCACGCATTTTTAATTGGGCATTTGCCTCTGACTCAACTGCCTGAGCCATATCACGACGATTTCGAGCTTCATTCGCCTGGCGGCCAGCGGCCTCAGTTCGCAGTCGCTCGCAATATTCATGAAGCCAAACTCTGAAACTGGCACCTACAGTAAAAACCTCTGCCTTGTAGTGTTTGGCAATAGCCGGTTGAGTAGCGCCAACCAAGCGAGCAAAGCCCAATTGAGTGGCCTGATCATCAAGAGAGATATCACCAGCCAAGGTATAACCCCCTAGGAAATTTCAGATAGCTGTTAAAAAAGCGGGGTCCGAATCACCCGTGTGTTGGCCCCCTCAGGAGGACCCGTTCAACGTCTTTTTGCGGTCGCAATCGCATGGTCCATGGCCTTATCCAGCTCTAATGGCAAATGCCTACGGGCTATGCCTTCAGCTATTCGAATAAAAGGGAATCGCTTGCGGTAGTCTGGCTTCCCCTTGAGGAATATCAGGATGGGCTTAACCGTTGGCCGGCGTTTGCCGCCTGCCCTCTTCCAAACGCCTAAGACACCATTAACTTTGCCAACGAAATATTTGCCCTTCTTACCCTGCGTACTACCTGCACCACCAGCAGTGCCAGAGTTGCCCCGTAATTCAGCCAGGATTTTTTTATAGGTTCCGACTGAGATATTCCCATGCTTGTTTAATCTCGCCGCCTCGCCATGCACCACATACATACCAGCAGGCAGGACACCCATGTACCGTAAGGCACGCTCAAAGCGCTTGTCGTTTCGGTTCACATCCATGACCGACGGGGCCAGATATTTACTCGGTGCAGTACCGTTGGAAACCTCATCACGGATAAACACTTTGGCAATGCCAGAACGCTTTGTGGCTTTCTTCACCAGTACAGAGTTCAGCGTTAACTTTGCCGGGTTTGTAAATACACGCCCCATAGCTGAGCGCTCTTCTCCCCGGATTCGAAAGGCCACGTTATTTAGGGCAACCGAGCTGGCATAAGGTAACTGCTTTATTAATTCAGCAGATGCCCGATCAAACTTTGAGGTATCCAGCTTTACACTAACGTCCATCGTCCCCGCCCTGCTGCTCCTGCAGCTTCAAGCGTTTGTGGTTGTAATACCAATTCACAATGAACCCACTCAAAGCAATCAAGAAACCACCCACCGCCAACAGCTCTTGCGCTGCATATCCACCGACTACCGCTGTACCCGCAGCAACCGTAGTGGTTGCACTGGCGATCTTCTGAACCATGGCTTCCCTCGCTGCCTCTTGAGCTACAGTGTTCACCGCTTAACCTCACTCACCCACGACTTCACGAAATAGAAACCGATGATGATGCTGTAAGGCTGCACAACCACATCCACCAGCAGGCCCTTCAGGTCTGCTACAAAAGGCGCCTTCAAAGCCATGGCCGCCGCAATAAATAAAACCAGCAGCGCCCAAACCAATGTCACCAGAAAGGCAATTAATCGTCGTGCCCGGTTCTGAGGCTGCGTTGCCTCCAGGTATTTGAGATACCAACGGGATTTTTCCTCATTGGTAAACCACACCGCATCCACGGTATTTACAGTGGCATCCAGCACTTTGCCCGCAGACTCTGGGCCGGCAAATAAACCCTTAACTCCAGACCAAATACCCATCACGGATACTCCGGCACATAGTGCGTAATTGTCAGATCAAACTCAGGCGGCAACAGCTCTCGCAACTGCTGCATTGCCTTGCGGGATTGCATCACCCACCAGCCACCGGGAGCCAGGCCATAACCAATACCAATACAGCCCTGCACATCCGCCGAATAATTAGCGGTGTGGATCAATATTTTTGTTCGGCCAGGGACTTCCTGCAGCTCCCACACATTGGGGAACCTAAGTGAGTTATAGGGATTACAGGAATAAACCCCTTCAGGAATACAGCTCTCGAACGGACGATTCCCCAACCACGGGCGCTCTACCGTATAAAACACACAGTCGCGCACTCGCAGCCGCCCCAATGTGGCATCAGGCCCATAGGCGAATCGCGTTAATTCAAACATGAGGTATTAGCTCCCGGATTTCGGGCACAAAAAAACCGGCTCAAGGGGCCGGTTTAGGAAGGTATTCTGTTCGCCGAATCACAAAACTCGGCAGCGTTGCAGATATTAGGGTGTACACGTGTACACTGTCAACAGCTACCTACTGAATTAAAAACCAGTTATGCAGCATCACGCGCCAAATAAAACGCCTCAACGGTCCCTTCAATAACTCGACACATGTTTATTACCCAGCTTTTGCTTTGACCGAGCTTTTTACACACATCAGGCATCTCCCATCGATAATAATATCTCAACCAAAAAACCAGCCCCTCCAATTCCGCCTTCTCCTTGTCCCGGCGCCGAGTAATTGTATTCAAATAGGCCAGTACCACCGCATCCATTCTGTCCGCTCTATTCCAATCAATTAATGCGGATATCCCTTGCCCCTCACAAACCATTCCCTTGTGAAATGCCGCCATACGAGGCCAAGACACAGAATCCCCCGCCCTCTCAGGGTATGCCCTAGCCCATTCCCACAGCAGTTCACGAATACCTAATTCTGACATTACGAATACCCTCTTCTCGACCAACTAACTCACCAACCAATCCCTATCACGCAGCCACCTGAAAACTATCGAAGTGCTCCTGAAAAACCTTTCTCGCAACATGCAGGTTGTCGCGGTGAAAAGTCCCCAGATAATCCTCATGCACCTCTTGGATTTTATTTTGAGTCACCACCGTATGGGCAAACACCAGATCCACTTGGCGCGGGTTATCCGTACGAAATACCGCTAAGGGTCTACTCGCAACGGTAGTCATAATTCGCTCTTGGGCTTCTGTCAGAGTTACAACGGTCATACTTCACGCTCCATGATGATTTGTAATTACCAGTTAAAATCTTCCAGCATCTCGGCCCAGGTAGTTGGCCCGCTGGTGGACTCCTCGCAAGGGATATATTCCCCCTCCAAAACCTCCTCCTCTCCGCCCTCTGAACTCACTGGAATAACCCCCGCATTTTTGCCAGCTCGCTCTCCCCACAGCGTCGGGCCCGCTCCTGAGCGCCATCGTCAGGCAGCGCCAGAGGTTTAAACCTGTTGTGCGCCGCACTGCCTGGGGACGGCTGACAAAGCCCCAGAAACTCCGCATAGTTCGGCGGCCAGCTAGACTCCCCACGCCGCGCAGCTTCGATATTGCGGTGCTCAATGTTTTCCATCCCTCTCGCCCAATCCTTGTCAGACAAGCCACGTGTCTTTCGCGCCCACAACATAAAATCCTCACCGTAAACCCCATTGCGCTCACCCTGGTCCGAGTCATACAACGCGCGCTGGGAAGTCCACTTGTGGCCATACAGCTGCGCCATGCGTTTCCACAGCGCCAACAGCAGCCTCTCGTGCCGAGGCTCTAGCGAAGGCCGTGTTGATCTGCTGCTGTTGCTGCTGGAGCCGGTTGCCAGCGCCTGAGTTACGGTTTTCATTGCCCACTCCCTGTTGGTGACTCACTGGAGGCCTGAATTCCTCCTGCCAGTGTTTTCCACGGCCAAAGAACCGCTTGGCCTGCATAACGTATTCAGTTCCGATCTTTCCTGTTTGCTCGCAGAAGGAGCGATAGCGATCCAGCCCTGATTGAAATTCTTCAGGCTGGTGCTGTTTGCGTTGCTTGCGATACGCCTTCAGGGCCTCACCCCTTGGATTACCGCCAGCACGTTTTGGGTAGGATTTCCACAGCTGGTCAAATTCAGATTCAATCGGATCAACTTCCGAAAAATCCGGATTTGTTCCAATAGTATTATTCTCTACTGTATTACTCAGTAATGTATTCCTCTCTTTTAGGAAACCTAAATACCCCTCTTTAGGATTCCTAAAGGGGTCGTTTAGGTTTTCTAAATACCCCCCTTTAGGTTTTCTAAATAGGTCAGGCTGGTTTTTAGAGTAAGCTTCAGACAGGAAAATGTTGCGCTCAACAACCCGTTTTCCCTCCCGCTTATGGCGAAGATAGATATACCCCTTCTCCTCTAGCGAGGTGAGAATTTGCGAAACTCTCGATGTAGAAACCCCAAAGAATTCAGCAAAAGCCTTGTTAGATTTGTAACAGCCCCTCGCCCGGTCAGCGGATAAACTCTTGATCTCTACCAACATCACCTTTTCTTGCATCGTTAAGGATTTATCCAGCCATAAACTGGCCGAAATCCAAACCCCCTCAAAAGCCCTTTCTTCAGACACAACTAACCCTCCAGCAAATCCACCTGAATTGGCAAAAATCAATGATTAGATATTGAATGCCGGTCTTTCCCGGCTGTCAGCGGTCTTTCCCGCCGTCATCAAAGCGGGCCGGGTTGGCGTCCCTCACCGGCCCTTTCTGTGGTTATTTGAGATAACCCTGTACAAATCCCCATATACCGCAATGAATTAATCCCAACCTTCATTCACCGCAGAATGGCAGGACAATAAAATGGGGGATTTGAAAATGATCGTTATTCTGGCTTCACCGACAAACCCTCACGGGCTTAACTTGCCTCCCGAACCTCTGGAATGCTTTGCTGATCTATTTGCCCCTCCAACGAACCAAACACATCAGGGCGCAAACAGGCGCGAGATACCTTCCGCTGAGTAGCCAACTCAATTTTTGTGCATAACTTTGGAGGCACTGCTCTCAGCCCTCGACGCATCTGAGACACAAAGACCGGCGTAACCCCAATTGCCCGCGCTAGCTTGGCCTGAGAGCCAACCACCCTCACCGCATCATCGATTGCTGAATTGATCACGTCCTGGGTCATCTAGGCTTCTCCCTACTGTCAGTAGCCAAAGTATTAACTTTCGGCTACTTGAAATCAATAGCCGCTAATTAATTAACTTGTAGCTAACATGTCGATATGAAACATCCTGACTTTGCAAAGCGGTTTAAACAAGCCGTTACACATGCCGGCGTAGAAGACACGCAGGAGGCCCTAGCTCGCCTGTTTGATGTCAGCACCGTGACTATTTGGAGCTACCGGAACGGTGAAAAATTACCGCGCATGAGTACCGCCACAAGGATTGCAGAAACTCTCGGGGTGTCAGTGGATTGGTTGCTCACTGGGGCCGGTAAAGGTCCAGGACTGCTAGGTAACACGGAGGGAAGCAATGTTACACAAGGACCAAGAATTCAAGGGAGAATCCCCCTGATCAGCTGGGTACAAGCAGGCGCTTTTTGTGAAGCGGTAGATCTGCTAGAACCCGGCGAAGCCGAAGCATGGCTGCCCTGCCCCGCTGCACACTCAGACCGCGCCTACGCACTACGTGTGAATGGCGACAGTATGACTAGCCCTTACCCAGGCCAGCGTTCTTACCCTGAGGGAACAATCATTTTTGTCGATCCCGACAAACCTCTTACTAATGGATGCCGGGTTATAGCCAAGATAAATGGAGAGGCAACTTTCAAAACTTATGCTGAAGACATGGGCCACATTTACTTGCGTCCGATCAACCCAACTTACTCACCGATGGATGTGACCGGCAAAGACATAACCTTTTGCGGCGTTATTATTGGCTCTTACACCCCGGAATAAAAAAAAGCCCGCAAATACGGGCTTTTTAATACTAAGAATCACAACAGTATTTTTTTAGCCATCTCAACTTCTATAACACCGCGAGATACACAGTTCAAAGTAAGATTTTGAGCCAATTCTCCCAGTATATACTCTCCCTGGATGTTTGAACGAACAATCACAGCTTTATCATCAACGACCACATTAAAAGCCACTTCCGTCTTGGTGTGATTGTCATTCAAGTAATCCATGCCTTTAGCCGTACCACAATGGGCCTCCTCCGGCGAAAGCCTCCAATCTTTAAGGGAGGTCGAGATATAACCCGCCTCTAAATCACTAGATAAAATCTTAAATCCATCTCTCAACAAGGCCTGCCTTGCCTTACTCAATACTTCCTGCTTGCTAGAGAAATGCTCTATAGCGAAATATTCGCTAATTATCACTGGCGCATCATTCTTTACAGCACAACCCTTAAGGCCAAATACCAGCAGAACTCCTACCACCACACAACTTAGCTTTTTCATTCTTATCCTCCGTGATAAGTGCTCTTCGAGCATACCAAGGGTATTAACTGTGAAAAATTAACTTATGGCTATTGACCAGCATATTAACTTTCGGCTACTTTAATTGCTAACCAAGGACAGGGCACTCAAATGGAAACCGCCAAACACCTCAGACCACTGGCACCTCGCCAGGCCGAAGCACTGACCCATCGCGCCCGAGGTCTTTCCAATCGCGAAACCGCCCAGGCCATGCAGTGCTCAGTAACGAACGTCACCAACCTGCTAGCGGAGTGCTTTTACAAACTCCACGCCCGCAACAGCACAGACGCAGTGGCCAAAGCGGTAAAGCACGGACTGATTCAATTCGCCCTGCTCACCTGCGTACTCAGCGGCATTGGTGCCGATGCACAAGACCAATTGCGCACCCGCTTCCAGCGCCGCCCCACAGTTCGAACCATTCGTATCCGCAACAACCGGGAGGGAATCGCATGACCGCCACCGTGTTTGTACATCCAACGGCTATGAGCAAAAACGATGTTGATCGCCTCAAGCACCGCATCGATATCGCCAACACCGACCACAAAGCGCACATTCGCTTAGTGCAACCAAAACCCACTTTTGCACGGCCAACACAAAACAATAACTGGCCCCCATTTGGAGGTGATGCGGCATGAATACTTTCAGCCCAACCCAGAGCGTTGAAACTTTGCTCCGCGTTGCCAACGGATACTCCGGCGCGAGTGAAATAGCCGCACAGGTTTTGCTTTCAGCCTGGAATAGCAGTGATTTCGCAGTTCCCGTTGCCAGCCTCTCCCTGCTGGATGGCGACAACTACCAACACGCCCTCAACGTGATGAATCTGCGCTACCACGGCAGAGCACCGCAAAGCGTAATTGCAGACGGCGAGAAAAAATTCCACGCCCTCTACCGCGAATGGAACCACCTGGAAATACAGAGGAAGGAAGCAGCGTGACCCAAACCCAGCCGCTCCCGCAAATGCCTTGCCGCCACTGTGGAAAATCCACAGAACCAGTATTTAACGGGCAATTGCAATTACGCGGCTGGAGCTGCCAACCCTGTCGATACTGGGAGCCCGCCATCGGCAGAGAAAGGAAGTTCAAAAAAACAACGGGGTTTAGCCATGAGTGAATTTAGCCGGATTTTAGAACTGTACGAAGAGCTTGCACGCACAGTACAGCTACAACAAATCCAAATAAATCAACTGCGCATACTCGCAGCTCAACAAGCTCAAACCCCACAAATAAAACCAAACAAACAGGAGGCAGCGTGAACCAGACAAAACCCTATACCGTCACCCAGGCCGCCCGAATGCTGGGAATGGGCAGGAATAACCTGCTGAAACTTCTGCGTGACAATGGCTTTTTGTATAGCCGTGAACCCATGCGCAATTCACCCACAAAGTGGGCCCTTGAGCAAAAACTCTTAAAGCAAAAAGAAGGCGAATATCTCGTAGGACCAGTAAAAGTGCAGCACATCACCGCACTTGTTACCAGTAAAGGCATGGCCTGGATACGTGACATCGTTGAACAAAATACGGCACCTAAAGCCAGCTAAAAATTTAACCGCGCCCAGGCGCATCAGTCAGCTGTAACTCTTAGGGCTGCCGGTACGGAGCCCAATTTAAAAAAACTTGGAGCATCCCATGAGCACAAACGTAACCCAGGTATTTGCCGATTTGGACGGCGGAGTATTTATAGAAAAACTAGCCCACATCCTCAGCGATGTGGCCGGCGCCGTAACCGATCACGAGAAGAAGGGTGAGGTAAGTATCAATCTAAAATTATCCAAAATACAAAACAGTGATCAGGTTCAGGTTGAACACACCTTGAAATTCAAAAAGCCGACCATGCGCGGCTCCATTATCCAAGACGACGCCACCTCTACACCAATGTACGTTGGTACAAAAGGCGCCCTCAGCTTCTACCCTGAAAAGCAGCCACCACTGTTTGACCAAGAGAGCAACGGCAACGTCGCCAAACTTAAAAGCAACGGCTAAGCCTTAAAACACATTTCTTTCAAACCCAAGTCAAACCTAAAAAAGAAACAAGGATTTACCAATGACCATGGATCAAAGCGCAGTAAAGGAAATCAAGGAATCACAGACCACCGCTGAATTGGCGAAAGTAATTGAGCAGGCCAAGCTTTCCACTCCAGCAATGGCAGCTCCAAAAGATTTCCAGATTCTAAATCTGGAAAAATATCAGCAGGGCCGCACACGTTATCGCGGGAAAATGGAAACTACATCTCTAGAAGATTTCGAGCAATATTGCATGGACTTCGGTAATGAGAGTGCCAAGTGTTTTGTTGACCCCGAAAGCATGACCGCACAAACCATTTTCAACTTGGGAACCACCCAAGAACCCGGCCACGCCGACTTCTCTGCAAAATTGCGCCTGATTAGAACCGCTGAATATAGAGCGCTAATAGACCTTAATGGTGATAGATGTTCACAAAAAGCCATGGCGGAATTTATGGAGGATTACGCCGAAAACATCCTTTGTTATACCGCCGATGGGGAGCCTATCAACACCAGCAAAGCCATTGCCGCCGTGCGCCGCCTCACTATCGAATCCTCACGCAAAGAGGATCACTCGGTTGATGACTTTAAATCTAGCCGCAGTGCCTTGGAAAATATCGAAGCCCGCAGCGAAGAGGTTCTCCCGGCCGGATTTAAATTTGAATGCATCCCCTACAACGGTTTGGAATCCCGCAGCTTTGACCTGCGTCTATCCATCCTTACCGGCGGCGACGCTCCGCGCCTTACCGCCCGCATCAAACGCCTAGAGGCCATACAAGAAGCCATGGGCCGAGAACTACAACTATCCCTCAGCTCAGTGCTGGTTCAGTCCCAAATGAAAACTTATATCGGCGATTTCGCCGCGTAGTTTAGGGCTGCCCACAATAGCCAAACGGGCCGCAGGTACTGGGCCCTAATACAGGACCAAGATCCAATGAAACCATACGCCCTATTTTACGGCACCTACAACCTTGAGATGGGTGGCGTAATAGATTTTAAGCAGTCATACCACACAGAAAAAGAAGCCTTTGAAGAGGCAACACAAATTGCCAAAAACGATATTTTCACTAGATGGGTACAGATATTCGACAAGAAAACAGACACCGTAAAGATTTTTAGCGTAGTGGATAGAAAGCTAAAGGAACGGAAAGAAAAGACTTGCCCAGCAGGGTTATTCGAAACCGCCCAGCCCCAGGCCTGCGAAAATTAAATACCGACCCAAGCCCGCCCAGTGCGGGCTAAGTGGGTAGAAAAGCATAGTGAGAGTATCTAGCAATGAACACCACTGAATTCAACAGCCAATACCCACCTGACACCTCCGTAATTTATGTTGATGATTTTGGCAAAGAAACACGTACACATACTCGATCAATTGCTTGGGATGTATGTGGCACCCCGGTTGTAAAAATTGAAGGCAAAGCTGGTGGAGTTGCGCTTGAAAGAATAAAAATCCAAGCGCGGCAATTAGCAGAGGAAAGCTCCAGTGGCCAAGCGTAAACCCCGCAAACCCATGAGCAAGCAGGCCCAACACGCCCGCCTGGTAAACCGCTGGCTGCCCGGCTTGGTCCTCACCGCCCGCAGCAGCACCGGCCTGGATACCGATGGAGACCCCATTCTCGATATCAGCCATCGACGCCAAGGCGGCGCCGTTGGCGACATAGCCCGCGCCAAGCTCCAACACGAAATACTCAATTGGCAACACCACTGGCTGGTAACGGTTTTTGTCGAGTGCAAATCTCCAGAGGGCGAACGCTATACCGACTCCACCGAGTTCGAAGCCCGCGGAGTCCGCCTAAACGATTTGGCGGAACTGGTGCGCCCAGAGCTGGACAACATCCAAAACCAAGCCAACCCCAACCACTACAAAGACCACGGATGGCAGGCGGAGATTCTGCCGAATCGTAAGCAGGAGAAAGGGAGAGCAGCATAATGAAGGAAAGACCTATTTTACTTAATGGGGATATGGTGCGGGCAATTCTGGATGGACGTAAAACCCAAACGCGCAGGCTGATAAATCCGCAGCCATTTAATGGCGTAAGCAATGAAGAGGCCATAAAACAAATTGGCGGCTTGCCCCCTAGACTCTCCTTGCATCAGGTAATTAATCAAGCTTGGCGAAGTGGGTGTGCGGATATCCCTTGCCCACTTGGAAAACCCTGTGACCGCCTATGGGTTCGTGAAACTTGGTGGCAGGCAGGTGATTGGGTTTCTTCATACCCTGAAGATGATGAGGGTCACTGGGGCGGAAGTAAAAGAATTCATTTTGCTGCTGATGGTAACCCACCCAATGAACCCAATTATGATCATCCAGATGGGCTCCAGAATGGCTCATTTGCTGCGGCACATCCCTATAGAGTTTGGAGAAAACGCCCATCAATCCACATGCCCCGCTGGGCCAGCCGTATCACCTTAGAAATAACTACCGTTCGTGTTGAGCGTATTCAGGACATCAGCGAAGAGGATGCGAAATCCGAAGGTTTGCGCTGGCATAGCCTCTACCGGGAGTGGGGCGGTGTCGAATTACACCCCGACTCTCGGCCGGACCTGCCGCAGTGGCGCTGGTATGACAACCCCGTCGAAGCATTTAAATACCTGTGGGAATCCATCAACGGCGCCGGCAGCTGGGACCAAAACCCATGGGTATGGGTTATTGAGTTTCGCAGAGTAGAACAGCAGGCGGAGGCCGCTGCGTGAAACTCTGGCAATCCCTCACCGGTATCGCCGCCCTAATCTTCTGCGGCACCAGCTTGGCCTTCACCGTGCAGCTATGGGTATCCATGCCCGCAGGTTTGGGCGGGCAGCTGGTTGCCGGTGCCACAGCGGTGGCCCTGGAACTGTGCAAATTCAGCTTCGCCCCGCTGGGCCTGTGGTTGTGCAGCCAAGGGCAAAAGAGCGGCTATGCCCTGCTCTGCCTCTGGCCCCTGCTGGTAGTGATCAGCATTGTCGCCACCGTTGGATTCCTCGCCACCCACAGCGAGGAACAGCAACAACGTAGCGCCCGCAACAGCCAGGAATACCGAGCGTTGCAACAGCAACTCAACAGCCTGCAACAGCAGATAAACACCCTAAACGGCCTGATCAACACCGACGCCAACAACGGCTACCGCCAGCGCGCCCTTAATACCGCAGCGCAGTTATCCACATTAGAGACTGAGCGCACCCAGCTGATCGAGAAGTTATCCACCATCGGCCAAACCGCCAACACACACAGCGCCTTCAACAGCCTCGCCAACACCCTAAACGCAGACCCCGCGCGGCTTCAGCATATCGGCTTCCTCGCGCTGGCGATCATCACCGACATAGTAGGACTGGTCGCGTTACTCGCGTTTAACGCCGCTGCAACGGTTGGTAAACGCGTTTCACAACCGTTTCAACAGCCCGAAACAGCTGAACAACAGCCAGAACACACCAGCCACCTGAGCAAAGAACAACAGCTACTGGCCCAACGTATCTGCGCCGGTGAATTCGGCAACCGCCCAGTGTTGCGCAACATCAGCAACAGCATCACCGGCGGATACAGAACCGTTAAACCCGTTTTCGACGCCCTGCAACAGGCAGGCGCACTCACACGCAACGGCCAGGGGTTTGCCCTGGTGCAACGCTAAGTACCCGGATATTTGGAAACAACGAAAAAGGAAAATCTTATGATTAAAGGATATTGGTCAACCAAAGACTTAAGCGAACGCTATCGCTGCTCAAGCCGCACAATCTTTAGATGGGTAGAGCGTGAAACCAACCCATTCCCAAAACCACGCATCAAAGCCTCTGGCAGCCATAACCTTTGGGCGATTGATGATGTAGAGCAATGGGAGGATCAAGTTTCACATCAAGCAGCTGCCTAGATGTTCCTCACCTCATCCTTAGCGATGGTATTCACATCATCACCCTCGCTAAGGATTGACCCCTTGATTAAGCGTCGATATTGAATCTTATTTTGTATTCACCAGTGAATACATTTTGGACCAATACATCTGAACTGCACTTAGATGAGGGGGTTGCCCCTATTGAGAATTGATAATAGCCATTCATCTGGATTACTGACCAATTGAACCTACATGATTGATAGGTTAATACCCCAGCATCCGCCACACCATTAGTTATTGAGGTATGAAAAGTCGAACTGTTTGCTGCCGCTGGGCTTGGAAATAGTGGAGAAATAATACCGGTTGAATTTGTTCCATTAATGAGCACATTATCAGAAGAAGTATTATTTTTTAGTTCTATGCTTGTTGATAATGTAGCTGCCAGTGTTGGTACAGAGAACGCTACAGATGCAAGTAATCCCGCTGTAAGAATAAATTTTCGTTTAACTTCCATTTCATTGCTCCTTGAAAATGACGTGTAAAGACTTTCAGCAAGTCCACAGCCATTTCAACTCACGCTGACGCCAAATGTCAATAATGTCATGTGAGTACAAAACATGGGGTACACAAACTAACCATTGGTGCAAAGCCTGGATTGTTGAACAGACTCAACTCCAGCAACAACATATGTACGCGGCCAAGAGCTTATCCTGTACCTTATTCGCATCAATCAAACTGACCAAGTAGCGCCCACTAGTCAGCCCCCGAGAGCAAAACCAAAGGCCAATTTGTTATAATGCGGCCTTTCAGATTCGGCCTTGGGGTATATTTCAATATGTGTACACAGGGGCGTACACAGATAAGGTTAAATCTAAGTGAATCAAGATTTTTCTCAACAATTTCAAAGACGTAGAACTTTCGCTATCATTTCCCACCCGGACGCCGGTAAAACAACCGTGACCGAAAAGCTACTTTTATTCGGAAATGCCATTCAGCTGGCAGGTTCGGTTAAGGGGAAAAAAGGTCCTCACGCGCGCTCCGACTGGATGACCATGGAACAAGAAAGGGGTATCTCCGTCACCTCCTCGGTGATGCAGTTTCCCTACAAGGAGCGCACGGTTAACCTGCTGGACACCCCCGGGCACGAAGACTTCTCCGAAGACACCTACCGGGTACTCACTGCAGTCGACTCTGCGCTGATGGTGATTGACGGCGCCAAGGGTGTCGAAGACCGCACCATCAAATTGATGAATGTGTGCCGACTGCGCACTACGCCGATTCTCTCCTTTATCAACAAACTGGATCGGGATATTCGCGACCCCATCGAAGTGATGGATGAAATTGAAGAAGTCTTGAATATCCAAGCCGCCCCCATCAATTGGCCACTGAGCTCCGGTAAAAATTTTAAAGGGGTATACAACCTCTACACCGATACAATTCACGTATTTACTCAAGGCCAGGGTCACACAATTCCCGACGATATCCAGATCAAAGGGCTCGACTCCGCTGAGGCCGATGAGCTACTCGGCGAATATGCCGAGGACATCCGCGAGGAAATCGAACTGGTACGCGGCGCTACCCACGAATTCAATCTGGAAGCTTATTTAGCTGGCGAACTGACTCCGGTATTTTTCGGCACAGCGCTTGGTAATTTTGGCGTACGTGAAATGCTCGATGGATTTGTCGAGTGGGCCCCGGGCCCTCAGCCTCGCGCCACCCAGGAGCGCCAGGTAGAGCCAAACGAAGAAAAGTTCTCCGGTTTTGTGTTTAAGATTCAGGCCAATATGGACCCCAAACACCGCGACCGTATTGCCTTTATGCGCGTCTGTTCCGGTACTTATAGCCGTGGCATGAAAATGAAACATGTACGCATCGGCAAAGATATAAAAATTGCCGACGCCGTAACATTTATGGCTGGCGACCGAACCCACGTGGAAGAGGCTATTGCCGGCGATATTATCGGCCTGCACAACCATGGCACTATCCAGATCGGAGATGCCTTTACTGAAGGTGAGTCTCTAAAGTTTACCGGCATTCCCAATTTCGCCCCGGAGTTATTCCGTCGTATTCGCCTGAAAGATCCTTTAAAACTAAAGCAACTGCAAAAGGGCTTGCAGCAGCTCTCCGAAGAGGGCTCTACCCAGGTATTTTTCCCACTGGATAACAACGACATTATTGTCGGCGCCGTCGGTGTCCTGCAGTTTGAAGTGGTCGCCTATCGCCTCAAGGACGAATATAAGGTGGAAGCCATTTATGAAAATGTAAATGTAAATACTGCTCGCTGGGTGGAAAGCGAGAGCGTGAAAGAGTTGGAAAACTTTAAACGCAAAGCAAGTACCAACCTTGCCATAGATGGCAGTGGACACCTGACCTACCTAGCGCCTACCCGTGTGAATTTGCAGTTGGCGGAGGAGCGTTATCCAGATATTCGCTTCTACGCCACCCGCGAGCATTAACTTGGGTGGACGTTTCCTGAAATCGCTTGTCAGTTCCAGGATGTTTGAGCAGTAGACAGAGAGATCAATAATGAGTCAGCAGAAAGAATTACCGGAAGAAATGCCCCGCCTAGGCAACGGCCTGACCGCTGCTATTGGTAGGCTGCTGATCCGGCTGATGGGATGGCGCCTGGAAGGTACCTTCCCTCCGGAAAAAAAAGTGATGGTGGCCCTGGCCCCGCACACCTCCAACTGGGACTTTGTCGTGGCCATGCCTTTTATCATGGCTTATAGGGTGAAAATTTCCTGGCTCATGAAGAAGGAAGCTTTTTTCTTCCCCTTTAAAAATCTCTTTATGTGGCTCGGTGGTGTGCCCACCAATCGTGGTTCTGCAGGGGGCATCGCCAAACAGGTAGCTAGGCAATACCGCAATAACGAAAAAATGTGGGTCGGTATAACTCCCGAGGGAACTCGCAAGAAAGTCACTAAGTGGAAAAGTGGCTTCCTGCGAATTGCTTATGCTGCCGAGGTACCAATTTTACTGGTTGCCTGGGACTTTTCTCGCAAGCGTTTCTGCCTGGACTCCCTCTACCATCCCACTGGAAACCTGGAAGAGGATATGACGGAAATCCAACGTCGCTTCAGTAAATACCAAGGGTTCCACCACAATATGCAAACCGATCTCTTGGAGGGCAGTGATTCCTCCCGTGATAGAATTCAGTAGCGATTTAACCCTTAGCACATATTTGATACTCGCCGCGGTGGCTTTCACCGCTGGCTTTATCAACGCCATCTCCGGCGGCGGAGGCCTGCTAACCCTGCCCGCACTCTTATGGGCTGGCCTCCCCCCCCTAGATGCCCTCGGCACTAATAAATTCCAGGCCGTTTTCGGTACTCTCTCATCCAGCTTCAACTATTTTCGAAAAGGGCACTTACAACTGAAACCCCAGTGGCCGGGCTTGATAGCGGCCGTTTTTGGCTCCGCTCTGGGTACCTGGGCAGTCACCAAAGTCGGGGGAGACATACTCGATACCCTACTGCCGATATTAATTATCGGCATCGCCCTCTACTTCGCATTTTCGCCGCGAATTTCTGATATTGACTCTAAATCCAGAATAAGTCCTGGGCTATTTAACATTCTGATTGGTGGTGGGATTGGTTTTTATGGAGGTTTTTTTGGTCCTGGAATAGGGGCCTTCTATGCCCTGGCATTCGCCGCTCTACTGGGTTACAACATGCGTAAAGCCACGGCATCAAGCAAACCGTTGGTATTGGCCACCAATATCACCTCACTGGTTATATTTATACTGGGCGGATACTTTTCACTGATAGTCGGTATCACTATGGCGGGCACCCAGATTATCGGTGCAAGATTAGGATCTAACCTGGTTATTTCCCATGGAGCCAAACTGATTAAGCCTGTAGTTATTCTCGTTACTATGTCCATCGCGATAAAATTACTGCTGGAGCCCTAGAAAGTGACCCTGTTCCTCACTCTGCTGCTGTCCTTCTGTGCTTTTGTCATTGTGATCTGGACATTAATGCATCTGCGCACTCCGCGATTTCGTATGGACAGAGCCAGCTTTATTAAAGGCCTGGAGGATGCCATCACCGGCCAGGCTAGCGAGAGTGAATGGCGTGCCCTAGTGGCGATACCAATGCGCCATGATCCTGAGTTGGAAGCAATGCGACTCAAGTGTCTCGAAATAGAAGAGCACGAGTCCAGTGATCACTCGCCCTATTTATTTACCGAGAAGGGGCTGGAACAACTGCGGCATATTCGCAGTAGGCTACTTATCAACACACCTAACAAACAACCTAGATCTTGAGTCAACGAGCTTTAATCAAGGATAAACATATGTTTAAACCACTACTGACCCTCACTGGGGCCTTTATTGCAACTACAGCGATCAGCATCGCCCAGGCGAAGCCACTACCCCAGGAAGATCTGTCCGTGGCAGAAGTATTGCGTGATCGCGCCCTGGCTTCTTCCGATGCCTATAGCATCGTTGAATCCTTGACGGTAGAAGTGGGCCCCCGTCGCGCAGGTACGGAAGGTGATCGGCGTGCAGTGGCTTGGGCCCAGGAAAAAATGAAATCCCTGGGGTTCGATCGGGTTTATACAGAGCAAATTGAAGTACCCCGCTGGACACGTGGACATGCCCACGCCCAGGTGGTTTCGCCCTACCCCCAACCACTGGTGGTGTCTTCCCTGGGCTATAGCGTAGCAACCCCCAAAGGTGGCCTTACTGCGGAAATCGTCGAGTTTCCCGATGTTGAAGCCCTACTGCAAGCCTCCCCTAAACAGGTAAAAGGGAAAATAGCCTTCATCAACAAGCGTATGGAAAAGGCTCGTACGGGTGAAGGCTACGGCCCTGCAGTGCAAGGGCGCAGTAAAGGTATGCGTGCAGCCGCTGAGAAAGGTGCTGCCGCACTGCTCCTAAGGTCCGTGGGCACAGACTCTGACCGCTTTGCCCATACCGGCATGATGTCTATTAATGATGTCGAAAACCCAGTTCCCGCACTGGCACTGTCAGCCCCGGATGCCAACCTTTTAGAAGCCATGTTGAAACGTGGCAAACCGGTAGAAGTTAAGCTCGATATAGATAATCAGCGTCACAGTGATGGCCCATCATTTAACGTTATTGGAGAAATTACTGGCCGCGAGAAACCCGAAGAAGTCATGATTATTGGCGCCCATTTGGATTCTTGGGATGAAGGCACCGGAGCGCTGGATGATGGCGCCGGAGTCGCCATAGTAATGGAGACCGCTCGCCTGATTGCCGAGCTCCCCAAGCGTCCTCGCCGTACCCTGCGCGTAGTTCTCTTTGGCGCTGAAGAAATTGGCCTGGTCGGCGCCAAGCAGTATTTAGATGCACATCGTCACGAGCTGGATAATATTATTGCCATCTCTGAGTCTGACTTTGGCGCAGGTAAGATCTGGAGATTTGATACTCGTTTGCCTGAGAGTAAATTCGATATTGCCGACCAAATGATGCAACTACTAGCACCTCTCGGCATCGAGCGCGGACATAACAAATCCTATGGCGGACCAGATAGTAGTGTGTTTGTCGCCGAAGGAGTCCCTGCCTTCGGTCTCTACCAGGATGGTACCGACTACTTCGACTATCACCATACCCCTAACGATACCCTCGATAAGGTGAAGCCAGAGAACCTGCGCCAGAACGTCGCAGCCTGGGTAGTGATGTCCTTCCTTGCCACCGAGATGGAAGATGACCTCGGCCGAATTCCCTCAAAAATAAAAGAGTAAACTAAGCACCTCACAACCACGACAAGAGTCTCCTCAGTGGAGGCTCTTTATACCTCACCTGCCAACTACCCTATTCGTGCTATTCTCCAAGTTACCCACAGCACCAAGGCATATTTCTGTTTCCTGCTGATGGCCATTCCATTAACAGGCTGTTACTAACAGAATCCATGGATAGAGCTGTGTATAACTCAGGGATATCCACGCTCAGGCCCCTGTTTCCGCGGGGGCCTTATCAACGGGTAAAAAAACACCAGCCATTTATCCACTTTCCACCGCTTGGCGTTATTAACAGAAAGTCTGGATAGACTTGTGCATAACTGCGGTATATCCGCGCCAGGCCCCGTGGTTGCACAGGTTTATTAAAACGTGCAAAAAATCACCGGCATTTTTATTGGTATTTCTGCGCCGTTTTTTTCAACGCAATGATTTTTCTAGGTTAAAGAGCACTTTTTAATTTCAGGTGTTTTTTTGGTGGTGCTTGGGGTGCAGATTAAATAAAGCGCGTTATTTTTTTGTATTTTCATTTTCTCCTTACAGAAAAAATTTAAGAAAGTGCTTTATTTATAGGAGGGAAGGCTCTTCAGAACTTTTTAGAGCCTGCGCTTTTTTCATTGGCTTTTACCGAGTTGGATTTTTCGGCGGGAGTGTTGCGAGTAAAAATTCGATTGAGCTTTTTATTTTTTCTGTATTTTGAATTTTATTTTTTATTCTCTGTTTTTATTTTTTTACGCATTCAATTTTTTTTGCACATAAAAAAAGGGCCACCCTATTGGGTGGCCCTTTTCGGATTAGAAGCCTGACGATGACCTACTCTCACATGGGGAAGCCCCACACTACCATCGGCGATGTTGCGTTTCACTTCTGAGTTCGGCAAGGGATCAGGTGGTTCCACAACTCTATTGTCGTCAGGCAAACTGGCTTGGGTTGGCGTTGGTCTTATAAGCAATTTTACTTGGCCTGCCGTGTTATCGCTGTTTGCCTCGGTCTGTTGACCGGCGATAACCCCAAATAAGTCGGTAAAACAATCTGTAGTAATACACCGCAAGCGATCATTGTGTGTCTTTCATTCCACAATCCGCTAGCTTAGCTAGTCGTTAGTAACCATCTCTGTTGTATGGTCAAGCCGCACGGGCAATTAGTACTGGTTAGCTCAACGCCTCACAACGCTTCCACACCCAGCCTATCAACGTGGTAGTCTTCCACGGCCCTTTAGGACTCTCAAGGAGTCAGGGAAATCTAATCTTGAAGGAGGCTTCCCGCTTAGATGCTTTCAGCGGTTATCCCGTCCGAACATAGCTACCGGGCAATGCCACTGGCGTGACAACCCGAACACCAGAGGTTCGTTCACTCCGGTCCTCTCGTACTAGGAGCAACTCTTCTCAAATTTCCAACGCCCACGGCAGATAGGGACCGAACTGTCTCACGACGTTCTAAACCCAGCTCGCGTACCACTTTAAATGGCGAACAGCCATACCCTTGGGACCGGCTTCAGCCCCAGGATGTGATGAGCCGACATCGAGGTGCCAAACACCGCCGTCGATGTGAACTCTTGGGCGGTATCAGCCTGTTATCCCCGGAGTACCTTTTATCCGTTGAGCGATGGCCCTTCCATACAGAACCACCGGATCACTATGACCTACTTTCGTACCTGCTCGTCATGTCTGACTCGCAGTCAAGCGCACTTATACCATTATGCTCATTGCATGATTTCCGACCATGCTGAGTGCACCTTCGTACTCCTCCGTTACTCTTTGGGAGGAGACCGCCCCAGTCAAACTACCCACCATACACTGTCCTCGATCCGGATAACGGACCAGAGTTAGAACCTCAAACATACCAGGGTGGTATTTCAAGGACGGCTCCACAGTAACTAGCGTTACTGCTTCAAAGCCTCCCACCTATCCTACACAAGTAGGCTCAAAGTTCAGTGCAAAGCTGTAGTAAAGGTTCACGGGGTCTTTCCGTCTAGCCGCGGGTACACTGCATCTTAACAGCGATTTCAATTTCACTGAGTCTCTGGTGGAGACAGCGTGGCCATCGTTACGCCATTCGTGCAGGTCGGAACTTACCCGACAAGGAATT
>NZ_CP174293.1:790000-902500 GCF_052466865.1 Microbulbifer mixtoriginis (SeqCode) | reverse complement strand
GTGTCCAGCCCAAACCATGCTGGCAACAATTGCCGCAGCTGTTGGACTGGCAAGACCAATAAATACCCCTTTATCGACGGTATCTACCTGGGTATTAAATCGGGCCAAGCGCAGGGCGGCACAAGCTGCATATAAAAACGCGATAGCCCAGCCAAATTTGCCCAAAGAATCCAGCCCCCAGCTAAAAGCTACCAGAGCTGGAGCAAGGCCGAAAGAAACCATGTCAGAGAGGGAATCATATTGCACGCCAAAGGCACTTTGAGTGTCGGTCAGACGTGCAACCCGCCCATCCAGGCCATCCAAAACCATAGCCACAAAAATTGCGATCGCGGCAGCCTCAAAGTTTCCGCTCATACCGGCAATAATTGCGTAGAAACCGCTAAAAAGGGCTCCGGTGGTGATTAGGTTGGGCAAGAGATAGACACCGCGCGCGCGCACCTTTTTGCCATTCTCTGCAACCTCTTCCTCAATGTGCTCGTCGACGGGCAGACGAATTTCCTCATTCAGACCACTAATTGGGTCTTCGGGCTGCTTATCATCCCCTTGAACGCTCATAGACTCTCCGTTAATGCATTTTGCAGCCAGCGAGTGTACGCCATTGCCCTGTGTGGGCACAGGGCAAAAAAAAACGGCGGGGTATCCCGCCGTCTTTTTAGTTAAACAGTTCTCAACCGTTGCCTTCTGTCCGATCAATAATTTTATTCGCTTTGATCCAGGGCATCATGGCACGAAGCTTGGCACCCACCTGCTCAATTTGATGTTCTGCACCAATGCGGCGCTCAGCCTTTAAGCGCGGCTGTCCAGCGAGAGATTCCAACATAAAGTCCTTTGCGAATTTCCCGGTCTGAATATCCTTCAAAACGCGCTGCATTTCTGCTTTAGTCTCATCGGTAACAATCCGCGGCCCAGTGACATAATCACCGTACTCTGCAGTATTGGAAATAGAATAGCGCATGTCAGCAATACCGCCCTGATACATCAGGTCGACAATCAACTTCAGCTCATGTAGGCACTCGAAATAGGCCATCTCAGGCGCGTAACCGGCCTCAACCAGAGTTTCGAAACCAGCGGTCACCAGGGCGGAAACCCCCCCGCACAATACAGCCTGCTCTCCAAAAAGATCTGTCTCAGTCTCCTCACGGAAATTAGTTTCAATAATTCCAGAACGGCCGCCACCATTTGCACTGGCGTAGGAAAGTGCCAGTTCTTTCGCATTGCCGGAAGCATTCTGATAAACCGCAATCAGAGTTGGCACACCGCCCCCTTCAAGATAAGTGGAGCGTACAGTATGCCCGGGACCTTTTGGCGCAATCATAATGACATCTATATCTGCCGGCGGCTCAATCAGTTCGAAATGCACATTGAACCCGTGAGCAAAGGCGAGTGCCGCACCAGATTTTAAATGAGGGGCCACTTGCTCTTTGTAAATATTGGCTTGGTACTCATCCGGTGCCAGAATCATTACCACATCAGCATCTTTGACCGCACTCTCTACCTCGGCAACACGCAGGCCGGCACTCTCCGCTTTGCTCCAGGAGCCAGAACCCTTGCGCAAACCGACAACAATATTTTCTACACCGGAATCCTTGAGGTTATTGGCGTGGGCATGCCCCTGAGAACCGTAACCGATAATCGCAACATTTTTCCCGCGAATTAAAGACAGTTCACAATCTTTATCGTAATAAACTTGCATGACTAAATTCCTATTTCCTGCTATCTAAACACTTAATACTTTTTCACCGCGGGCAATTCCAGAAACCCCGGAGCGCACGACTTCCATAATGGTGTGCTCTCCCAATGCCTGTAAAAATGCATCGAGTTTTTGACCGGTGCCGGCAACCTGAACCGTGTACATACTGCTGGTAACATCCACTATCTGCCCACGAAAAATATCTACACTTCGTTTGACCTCATCGCGCTGGGCTCCATTGGCGCGCACCTTCACCAGCAATAATTCCCGCTCAATGTGAGAGCCTTCAGTAAGGTCAACCAGCTTCACCACATCAATTAATTTGTTGAGGTTTTTTGTTATCTGCTCGATCTTGTGATCATCACCTATGGTCACCATGGTGAGACGTGACAAAGTAGCGTCTTCTGTAGGCGCCACAGTCAAGCTCTCAATGTTGTAGCCGCGCTGGGAAAACAATCCCACAACTCGGGATAGCGCTCCCGGCTCGTTCTCCATCAAAACCGAAATAATTCTCCGCATTTCCTTAATCCCTATGTCCGTTCGGTTTTGCTCAGCCACATATCACGCATGGAGCCACTCGGCATGACTTGCATCGGGTAGACATGCTCAGAGGGATCGACATAAACATCGATAAACACCGTGCGGTCTTTATGCGCAAAGGCCTCTTGCAGTTTTTCATGCAAGTCTTCTCTTCGCTCAATCTTCACACCCAGGTGGCCATAGGCTTCTGCAAGCTTGACGAAGTCTGGCAGGGACTCTTCGTAGACACTGTTGGAAAGGCGCCCTTCGTACTGCATTTCCTGCCACTGCTTCACCATGCCTAGTGCCTGGTTATTGAGACACAGAATCTTAACCGGCAGATGGTATTGAGTAGCGGTGGACAATTCCTGAATACACATCTGGATACTGCCCTCACCGGTCACACAGACAACTTCTTTATCTGGGTGGGCAATCTTCACCCCCAGGGCAGAAGGCAGACCAAAACCCATGGTGCCGAGCCCGCCGGAGTTAATCCAACGGCGCGGCTTGTCGAAATGGTAATACTGGGCGGCAAACATCTGGTGTTGTCCAACATCAGAGGTCACGAAGGCATCGCCCTCGGTGATATCGTAAACCGCACGAATGACTTCCTGCGGCATGATCAGGGCGCCGTCAGTTTTGTATCGCGGAACGGTATAGAGGCCGTGACGTTCACGCCAGTCGTCTATCTGACGCCACCAGTCAACGATTGCTGACTGGTCCGGCTGTTCCTCACTGGATTTAAAGGATTCCAGCATATCAGCCAGTACTGACTGCACAGTACCAACGATGGGAATGTCGGCGACGATGGTTTTGGAAATAGAAGCCGGGTCCACATCAATATGAATAATCTTGGCTCCCGGACAAAATTTGCTGGGTGTATTGGTAACGCGGTCATCGAAACGCGCTCCCACCGCCAGAATGACATCTGCATGATGCATAGCGGTATTAGCCTCGAAGGTGCCATGCATGCCGAGCATACCGAGAAAACGTCTATCGCTGCCGGGAAAAGCGCCGAGTCCCATCAAGGTATTGGTCACGGGATAATTCAGATGGCGAGCCAACTCGGTGAGCAGTTCGGAGCCATCCCCCTGAACCACACCACCGCCGGCGTAAATTACCGGTCGCCGCGCCGATAGCAACAACGCCACCGCCTTGCGTATTTGTCCGCTGTGGCCCTTGCCCGCCGGGGTATAAGAGCGCATGCGCAGCTTATCCGGGTAGCGATAGGGAAAGCGCTCGGCGGGGTTGGTTACATCCTTGGGTACATCAATCACCACAGGGCCAGGGCGACCAGTCGTGGCTATATAGAAAGCTTTCTTAACGATCTCAGGAATATCCTCGGCGTTCTTCACCAGGAAACTGTGCTTTACGATTGGCCGCGAGCACCCAACCATATCGGTTTCCTGAAAGGCATCTTCACCGATCTTATCGCTGGGCACCTGACCCGAAATCACCACCATAGGAATCGAATCCATATAGGCGGTCGCAATTCCGGTAATCGCATTCGTGGCCCCTGGACCCGAGGTCACAAGTACAACACCCGCCTTGCCTGTTGAGCGGGCATAGCCGTCTGCAGCGTGAGTAGCACCCTGTTCATGCCGCACCAAAATGTGTTTGATGGACTTCTGCCTAAAGATGGCGTCATAGATATGCAGTGCCGAACCGCCCGGGTAGCCAAAAATCAGATCTACCCCTTCATCCTGCAGCGCGCGAACCAACATATCGCCGCCGGAAAGTAATTCCACTTGAGTCTCCTCAATTTACCTAGTTGGTAGGATAGCCATCACCAAAGAACCGCTAACCGAACGAACAACAAGAATGTTGAACGGCAATTGTAAAGGAAAATGATGACAGATATCAGCCTGTTGCGTGTTTACATGCCGATTTTTAGGATGAGATCATCGCGCGCAGTAAAACACCCAGCCTGAAACCGACACGGCGGTGTCCGAATTGCAGGCTAGCAGGCCTCCAGGGGTGGGGAGAGCCTCTCGGCGGAATTGCGGTGGAGGGGTGGTCCACCTGTGCTAGTGTCCTGGCCGCGGGTGTGCGGAGACGACTACTCGCCGAGGAAACAGTCGATTTTGCCAATCCAACATTGACTGTCAATAGACATGACTGAAAGTGTTAAGAGAGTTACAGGAAAGTCCACCGTTACCGGTACAATATGTCGGGTAAGGAAAGATACAACGATGAGGGGTAATCCGATGCGCATCGCACTCGCAATGCTATTCTCCGGCCTGGCACTGGCCGCTCAAGCCAACGGCATCTACAAGTGGGTGGATGAGAACGGCGTAGTGCACTTTGGGGAGCAGCCACCCAGTAGCACTGAAGTTGAAGTTATAAAGAAGCCGAAGTCGGAGCGCTACAAACAATGGGAAGCGGAACAACAGGCTGCGATAGCTGCAGAAAAAGCCAAACAAGTGGCTGCCAAGCCCACTCCCGAGAGAAAAAATACCACAAAACAAGAAGCTCAAGGCCCCTCAAAAGTGGATGAGCAAGTAGCCCGCGCCCAAGCAGCTGCACGCGCACAACGCTGTGAGTCCTCCCAGAAAAACCTAAAAGCCCTGACTACCCACGCTCGGGTACGTGAAATCGACGAAGAGGGTAATCACCGTATGCTGGGAGAAGATGAACGCCAGGAACGCATTACCAAGGAAAAACAGAGTATTCGCGATAACTGCTAAGCCCTAGCTTTTAAAGCTCTTTATAAGGCGTTTCGTTAAACTGCTCCAGGCTGTAACGCTCGGTGTAATAGCCGGGTTCAAACAGCCTATCTGCCCTGGGCACCGTCACCCGCGCAATACTCAGCTGCTTAACCAGATAGGGGCCATCCTGATCGGCATCGCGGATCATCAGACCGTAAAATTCGAAGGGGATCCAGTGGCGCCCTGGAGAAAGCTCAACCGCATATTGGGTGCTGCCAATGGGCGTCTGCTCATCGTTGTAGAGGGAACCACGGAAGTAAAAACGGCCCTGTTGCAATATTTCCACTTCGGCTTCCACTAGTAAATTACCCTCACTGGTAAGCGAGTCCCGCAAGTTGCCGGTATAGCTGCCCGTATCCTCTGACAGTGTAAATGCCGCTGCATCGCGCAGGCCATCGATATCCGTATCCACGATGATCTTATAAATACCCGTTGGCAGCGACTGCCCTTGGTAAGCTCCCGCCTCTATCTCCGCCTCGTAAACCAAGTCCCCGTTACCATCTTCAAAGGTCAGTGAACCCAGCACATGTTGGTCATCCAACACCATTAGGGCGGTCAGGTCCGCTGGTACCTTGACACCATCGCTATCGGTCTGAAAGGCGAAGACACGCACGGTATCACCATACAGATAGAACTTCTGATCAGTCCACAGGGTCAAGGTGTCTCCATTGTCACTGTAGGTAGTGCGCTGGTCTGGGGCATGGGTCTGGGAAATCGGATCCTGCGAAGCGCTCTTGATCGCGCGATTTTCCGGTGGATAGCGGTGAAATTTTGCCAGATCAGAGAGCAGTGACTGGTGCAATTCGGTCTTGACCGGCCGCGCCTGGATCTCCTGCCAAACCTGAACAGATTTATCCTCGACCGGTTTCTCTTCAACCAGCGCTACCTCTTGAAGCTCGCCCCTCTGTGGCTGTGGGGCATGGAGCCCCCCAGCTTCCGCCTTGGCAACAACCGCTGTGGATACTTCCCCACCCTCACCAGTGAACCAATAAGCCACGGCTGCGGCGATAAGGACAATGGATCCCAGGATGGCTAAGCGCCCCTTGAGGCGATTGTTGCTGACGGACATGGGCTAGCTCCCGCAAAAATTACTGAGTACAGGCGGCAATTCGGCCGGCGCTGTTTTTACCAACCCCACAATTCAAACCATCGGGAATGCCATCGTAATCCGGAGACAAAATACCGCCATTGCGCTGAGCATCGTGATCGGTATAAATGCTGGCCAGATTGTAGGAGCGAGCCGTACCCTTATTGTCGTTGTCACAGGAGAAAGTGGCACTGCCGTAGGCAATACCCATGAAGGTGTCGTACTGCTTGAGGTTTGACCAGAGGCTTCGTTTGCCGGAACCAGAGCAGTTCATCTGGGAAGCGAGATTAATATAACCATCATCTTCACCATTCAACAGTGCCGAGGAAACGCTTTCTGCACCGGGAAAGCCCGCGTAGCCGCCAATGGTGTAGACAGGCGCACCCAGATTAGTGCCCACATAATTACGCACGGTATAAATATCGTTGGTCTGCATATAGCGCACCGCGGCACACTCCCTGCCAAAGAAGAGGTCATTGATCACCTCGTCATACCAAGTGCCATTACAGATACGATCCACGCCCTCGGTACCGGTGATTGCTCCACCAGTGGTGAAGATCGCAGCCACTCCGCTAATCGCACTATCAAAATCCACAGTAACCGCGTTGGCATCACTCAGGCTGGCAACCTGCACTTCCTCAGAAACGGTTTTACAGCTCTTGCTGCCCCACCAAGTTGTCGAGCACTTCTTAACATCCTGTACTTCAGTATCTGTGTCGTACTGATTGTAAGCCCGGTTGTAGTAAGGTGATCCTTCAACAGCGTTGCCAGCGATATACATCATCTGCGCAGCGCCCTGGCTGTGGGAAATAATCCAGAAGGTATCATCGGCAGAACACTGGTTTTCGTGTTCGAACCTGTCTCCGGCTCCACTGCGAATCTGAATAATTTGCCGTGCAATTTCACCGGAGGTTTTATCGTGCCAGTAGGGCAGCTCACCCTCATCGGTAGAGTTGTACCCCACTACTCCGTAATTGCCGCCGCTGACTAGCAGCTGGTCGATAAAACTGCTGTTTTTATATTCATCGAAATAGGTTTCGCTCCAATAGTCCAGTGCCGGTTGCACTAAACTCCCATCGCTCGCTGTACTGGTTGTATGCCCCTCGACTCCATGTCCATGGACCAGGATGTAGCAGTTCTCCGCTACCGCTGCAGAAGTGCCTACCATCGCAGCAAAAAAAACAGACAGGCCTGCGCCCAGTCGTTTAGACAGTGTCATGGTTATTGACCTTTATAATTTTATAAGTGGATATTTACTGACTGCAGAGTCTCGAGGTATCCGTTTCGCAACACACTGCAGACCCCTGCAACTTATCTGCTGAGGTGGGTGCCGCAATAGGATTTATGGCGCCACAGGATGATCAAGTGCGCCACATGAGGCGACCGGTTCGTCATAATTCACATTATTGTTTTCTTAGATTGATACGCCTTTGCTATGATCGAATTAACGCCACCCGGACGGCAAAGAGTCATGAGAGACCAGAATAAAAATATGTCCGGCCATGCCGGCGTGCCTAAAATATTTGCACCCTATTTCGTTACAGCTGCTGCGCGGCTGGGTATTCCTATTGGTACTCTAATTGAGCGGCTGCCTTTCGCATTTAGCTGGAATCCTCGAGAAAATGAGCGACTCAGTTACAGCGAGTTCAATGCACTGATTGAAAATCTGGTAGCACTTTCCCCAGTTTCTTCACCGGGACTCAGTTTCAGTCGCTTTCCTATTATCTTGTGGCTGGAAGAAACCATTATCGAGGCGCAACCCTCCCTGCGGCGGCCACGGGAAATACTGCGCCCTGCGGAAATTGTTTTATCGCAAACCCTGGCGCCGCTACTAAGATTCGAAACAAGACAAGAAAAAGAATGTGAAGTCCTCACTCTGCAATGGCGCTTAGAATTATTTAGCGAACCGGTAAACCATTTCTTTGCCGAAATGTTAATGGCCCGAATCGCGGAATTATTGCGTACGCTGAACCCCCAGTTTACTGAGGTATGCGGTGTTAAGTTGCGCAGGCCAAAACCCGAGGATGATTCTATTTATGCCCGTATATTCCAAAGCCCAGTAGAATTTGACTGTGATACCAACGCCATTATTCTTGGCTCTGAAACACTGGATTTTCCTATCCCCAGCTACCACAAGTTACTGCGTAGCCAGAGCCGAAATGTTTTAAAAACTGTTTTACACAATACGCTATCGAGTTACAACTTAGCCGCGAGCCTGCGCTCATGGCTGGAAAAACACATTCTCCGCGAGGAAGTCACCATTAAACAGGCCGCCGCTCACTTTCGCACCAGCGGCCGCACCCTGCAAAGGAGATTGAAAGAACAGGGGGTTACTTTTCAGGAGCTAAAAGACAGTGTCACCCTGGCCCTGACCAAACGTCTACTACTGTCCTCCAGTGAATCTGTCGAGAGTATCGCAATAAAGCTGCACTTTGCCGAGCGCGCGGTATTTACCCGCTTCTTTAAAAAACACGAAGGGGTTACTCCCAGTGAGTTCCGCCGTAGTAACACCACAAGGGGTATCCTCGACGCTTAAAACTATCGTGCACGAGGCCATTAATTGCCCTGCACTTGTGCCCTTATCTTTTCGTAATCCCGCCCCAAATAAAGATACATGGCAGGCACCACAAAAAGCGTAAACAATGTGCCAATCGTCATACCCGAGGCGACGACCAGCCCCATGGCAAAACGGGCCCCACCACCGGGCCCTGAAGCAATCAGCAGTGGCACCATTGCCAGCACCAGTGATGCCGTTGTCATTAATACCGGCCGCAGACGAATAGAAGTAGCCTCCTCTATAGCGGTACGCTTATCAACTCCCCCCATTTGTAATTTATTGGCAAACTCCACAATTAGAATTCCATGCTTGGAGATAACGCCGATTAGAGTCACCAGTCCCACCTGGGTGTAGATATTAAGTGTGGTTAGACCAAGACTTACAAAGATCATAGCGCCGCACACACTCATCGGGACAGTCACTAACATAATGAGAGGGTCGCGCCAGGACTCAAACTGAGCCGCCAGCACCAGATAAATTACTATCAGTGCGAAGAAAAAAGTTATGACTAATTCAGAACCTTCCGTTTTGAATTGGCGGGATTGACCGGAATAGTCCACAGAATATTCGGCTGGCAGTATTTGCCTCGCAGCATTTTCCAAAACGTCCAACGCTTCACCTAGGGTGACACCCGGGCGCGGCACTCCGGATATCGTAACCGCATTAAGTTGCTGGAAGCGTTTTAATTGCTGTGGTTCAACGATTTGGCGCAGATTAATCAGGGTATTAATAGGAACCAGGTCCCCGTTAATCGCCCGGATATAATATTGCTTCAACTGGGCAGGAGTCAGGCGATCAACTCGCTCGACCTGGGGGATCACCTTATAACTACGATTATCAAGTGAAAAGCGATTAACATAAGCACCGGAAAGCATTGCCCCCAGGTCACGACTGAGGTTCACCATATCCACCCCCATCGTCGCAGCCTTCTCTCGGTCTATTTCAATAACGACCTTAGGCTTATCAATTTTCAGATCGGAGTCCAGAAAAATGAACTTCCTGCTTTGCAAGGCCTTTGCCATGATCTCACTGGCAACATCGGCGAGATTCTCCACTGGCTCTGTTGCCCCGATAACAAATTCCACCGGCAGTTGACCACCTGCAGTGGGCAAGCTCGGCGGCACAACCACAGCCACTTTAAGACCAGCGATGTTGCGCACATCCTCACTGATTAGTTCCTGCATTTGTGCAGTGTCACGTTTGCGCTTTTCCCAGGGCCCTAATACAAAGCCCGCCGTAGCATTATTGACACCACTGCTAAAAGTACCGGCGCCATTGAGCAGGAAAATATTTTCCACCTCAGTATAGAGATCAGCAATATCCACCAACTCCCCTGTATATTGCTCAACATAATCCAGTGTGGCATAAGCATCTGCTGTGGATATAGTGAGGACCAAACCCCGATCTTCTGTAGGCTCCAGCTCCTGCGGTGAAGTAATAAAAAGAAAATAACAGCTCACCAAAACAATCAAACCAAAAAGCAAAATAACGCTGCGTTCCTCTAATGCGTTGTGCAAGCGCTTTTCAAAACCCTTCTGTAAATTCGCAAAGCGCCGCTCCAACCAGGCCTCCAAGCGTGTCCCCCCACCGTCACGCGGCTTCAGTATCCTAGAAGCCATCATTGGTGAAAGTGTTAGCGCGACCACACCCGATAGCAGTACGGCACCGGCGAGAGAAAACGCAAACTCGATAAACAGAGTTCCGGTAAGGCCACCGAGAAAGCCAATAGGAATATACACGGCGATCAAAGTGGTAGTCATGGCTACTACTGGCCATGCTAGTTCTCGAGCCCCTACAATGGCTGCTTCGCGAGGCGTGAGCCCCTCTTCAATATGGCGGTGCACATTTTCCAAAACGATAATCGCATCATCCACGACTATGCCAATAGCCAGCACCATACTTAACAGAGTTAGCAAGTTGATGGAAAAGCCCATCAACAGCATCAGAAACATTGCACCCACTAGGGAAAGAGGAAGCGCGATGGCAGGAATCAAAACACTGCGCAAAGACCCCAGAAACAGGTAGATGACCACGATAACGATGATCACTGCCTCGACAATGGTACGCACCACCTCAGAAATAGAGTCCTGAATATACTCAGTACTGTCATAGGGAATTTCTCCCTGCATCCCCTCCGGTAACTGCGGGAAAATTTCACTCTCCAGCTTTTCCCGTACATGTTTGATAACATCCAAGGAGTTTGCATTGGGGGCGACTTCAATAGCAATAAAAGTTGCAGACTGCCCGTTAAATGTCACAGAGCTATCGTAAGTCTCCGCTCCCAACTCAATATCCGCTACATCTCTAAGTCTTACCAATTGATCGCCGCTCGCCCGCACCACCAGATTTTGAAAATCCACTTGGCGGGAAATATCCGTGTCTGCACGTATTTCTATTGCTACTCTAGAGCCCTTGGTAGCCCCCGCTGCAGAAAGGATATTGTTATTGCGCAGGGCATTGGCTACGTCTTCAGGTGTCACCTCCAACGCAGCCATTTCTTTAGGCTTCAACCAGGCGCGCATAGCAAAAGTACTGTCCCCAAGCAAACGTGCACGCTGTACCCCGGCTATAGTAGCCAGCTTGGGCTGCACAACCCGAACTAAGTAATCGGTAATTTGATTGTTAGCAAGGATCTCCGAGGAAAAAGAAAGGTACATGGCAGCGGTTGTTTCCCCTTGCTGCATCTCCACACTGGAATCCTCAGACTCTTCGGGCAAGTCGCTACGCAATTTATTTACCTTGGCAACAATTTGAGTCAGCACCTCGTTGGGGTCGTAATCAAATCGCACATAGGCATTGATGGTCGAGAGCCCCTGTACGCTGGTAGATACCATGTAATCTATGCCATCCGCCGTTGCAATCTCCTGTTCAAGCGGCGTGGTAATAAATCCCTGTACAAGATCGGAGTCTGCTCCCACATAGACAGTAGTGACTGTAATAACTGCATTCTCCAGTTCCGGATACTGGCGAATATTTAATTCAGTTATTGAGCGCAAACCCAGCAGAAAAATAAATAAACTGACTACTGAAGCTAATACCGGTTTACGAATAAATATTTCTGTAAAATTCACCGCAACACCCAGTAGAAATTAACTGTTTTCAGGAGTGGGAGATGGGTCCTCTGGCGGCTTGTTCTCATTGTTGATTACCGCAGCCTCACCGTTGCGCAATTTGAGCAAGCCGCTGCTGGCCACCTCATCGCCCTGTAGCAATCCTTCTACAATTTCCACCAGATCACCGCGCTCCTCCCCGGTTTTAACAAAACGTTTGTTTGCGGTGACACTGTTATCAGAGGCATCCGTTTCCAACACAAAGACCGATACGCCATAGGGAGCAAACAACAAGGCCGTTCGGGGGACCGAAAGTACTCGACGGCTGGCTTCAATTTTTACAGAAACCTGGGCAAACATACCTGGGCGCAGGTGCTTCTTGGGGTTTTCGAGCGTAGCCTGTATCAGGAAATTGCGGCTGGCCCTATCTACTCTGGGGTCTACCGCGGTAATTCTCCCCAGATAGGTTTTACCGGGAAAAGCATCGGTAGTCAGGCTGATTGGCATCCCCTCCTTAACCAGAGAGTATTTCTGCTCTGGCAGGGAAAAGTCGACAAAGATAGGCGTGAGCTGTTGAAGAGTGACTACCGCGTCCCCCGGGCTGACATTCTGCCCAAGATCAATACGGCGTATTCCTAGAACACCATTAAAAGGCGCCAGCACTCTACGCTGATCCACCCTGGCGCGCTGTACCTCGATATTGGCCACTACCTGATCCAAGGTGCTACGTGCACTATCGAGCTCTGCTTCGGTGGTCACACCACGCGCGGTAAGCGTTTTAATTCGTGCATAATTGCGCCTTGCCAAACGCAGCTCAGCATCCAGAACCTGCAGCTGTGCTTTCTCCGGCTCGGCGAATATTTCCACGAGAAGGTCGCCTTTGTGTACATACTGGCCGGACTTGAAGTGGATAGCACTAACCACACCCTCGGCCTCTGTCGTAACCTCAACACCATTGACGGCACGGACTGTACCAACCCCGCTTAAATCCTCTGGCCAATTTTGCACCTGCGCCTTCGCCGAGGTCACTGTAGGAGCCGGCAAACGCATATTGTCCAGAAATTGATTCACCATACGCTGGGCAATAAATTTATACGCAAAAATACCGCCAAAAAGTACCAGGCACCCGAGCAGCATAAGCACCATGCGTTTACTGATAATTTACCCCCGATCATTCACAACAATGCCGCGGATCAACAAGACGGGAAGTCTGACTCTGGGAGCCACCAACTGAACAGACCACCAGATTTAGTTTATAAAGAAAATCCCGTGCGTATTGTTAGACTCTCATTGGATTAGCCTGAAATGATATTTGAACGCCACGGAAGGGACGGAAGTGACGATAATGGTGAAAAGATAGGTACCTGCACCCAATTTTTGAGCGAGATTAAAGAAGGAGGAAGAAAACGAAATATCCTACTCTAAGAGTCGATGAAACAGATGTATAACCACCTGTTTCATCGACAGACAAACGAATAATACCGACTAGCGAAATACCGCCCGATCACCCTCGACATCCGCGTGGATAGTGGTGCCGGGAGTAAATTTACCTGCGAGCACATCTTGCGCCAGTGGGTTTTCCAGCCAGATTTGTATCGCCCTTTTCAGTGGCCGCGCGCCATAGACCGGATCAAAGCCCACCTCAGCAAGCTTATTCAACAGGCCCACGGAAACCTCCAGCTTCAGATCACGCTCGCTCAGACGGCGGCACAATTGTCGCAACTGAATTTCCGCAATGGAGCGCACTTCTGCCTTATCCAGCGGGTGGAATACCACTACCTCATCAATACGGTTAATAAATTCTGGGCGGAAGTGATTGCCCACCACTTCCATCACCGCATTTTTCATCTGTCGATAACGAATTTCGGCATCCAAGTCATCTCCACTCTCGGCGCTGGCAAACTTTTGGATCAGGTCCGACCCCAAGTTGGAAGTCATCACTACAACAGTATTGCGAAAGTCCACGGTGCGACCCTGGCCATCGGTCAAGCGACCATCATCCAGCACCTGCAGCAGGATATTGAATACATCCGGATGTGCCTTTTCCACTTCATCGAGCAACACTACTGAGTAGGGTTTACGACGCACCGCCTCAGTCAGATAGCCGCCCTCCTCGTAACCCACATACCCCGGAGGTGCGCCTATCAGGCGGGCCACCGAGTGCTTTTCCATAAATTCCGACATATCGATGCGCACCATGGCATCTTCGGTGTCGAAGAGAAATTGTGCCAGCGCCTTACAGAGCTCAGTTTTACCAACCCCGGTGGGGCCCAGAAATAGGAAAGAGCCGTTGGGGCGATTAGGATCAGCGAGACCCGCGCGGGAGCGCCGCACCGCATTGGCGACAGCTTCCACCGCTTCACCCTGGCCTATAACACGTTTGTGAAGCTCGTCTTCCATACGCAGTAATTTTTCTCGCTCGCCCTCCAGCATTTTGGAAACCGGGATACCTGTCCAGCGAGAAACAACTTCGGCCACTTCTTCATCGGTCACCCGATTGCGCAACAGGCGCGGCTCTTCACTTGCCTCATGGGTTGCAGCAGTCTTCAACTGTTGTTCCAGCTGTGGGATAACACCGTACTGCAGCTCCGACATTCGGGTTAAATCACCGGCGCGACGCGCCGATTCCATATCCAACTTGGCCTGTTCCAGTTTCTCTTTCAGGTCGTGGCTACCCGCAAGCTGGGATTTCTCCGCTTTCCAAACTTCCTCGAGATCGGAGTATTCCTTTTCCAGCTGGTGAATTTCCTCCTCCAACTTGGCTAAGCGCTTCTGTGTGGCCTCGTCATCTTTATCTTTTTTGACTGCCTCGCGTTCGATTTTAAGTTGGATTAAACGGCGCTCCAGTTTATCCATCGATTCCGGCTTGGAATCTATTTCCATGCGGATACGACTAGCCGCTTCATCGATCAGGTCGATGGCTTTGTCCGGCAGCTGACGATCGGTAATATAACGCTGGGACAATTTGGTGGCAGCAATGATGGCCGAGTCGGTGATATCCACACCGTGGTGCACTTCGTAGCGTTCTTTTAATCCCCGCAATATGGCAATGGTATCTTCCTCGGTGGGCTCATCCACCAGTACCTTTTGGAAGCGACGTTCAAGGGCCGCATCTTTCTCGATGTACTGGCGATATTCATCCAGGGTTGTGGCGCCAACACAATGCAACTCACCACGCGCTAGAGCCGGTTTAAGCATATTACCGGCATCCATAGCGCCCTCGGCTTTGCCCGCCCCCACCATGGTGTGCAGCTCATCAATAAACAGAATGATCCGTCCTTCCTGCTTGGAGAGCTCATTGAGAACAGCTTTTAAGCGCTCTTCAAATTCTCCTCGAAACTTGGCGCCGGCCAGTAGGGCACCCAAGTCCAAAGACAACAGACGCTTGTCTTTGAGGCCCTCGGGAACCTCGCCGTTCACAATTCTCTGCGCGAGCCCCTCGACAATCGCGGTTTTACCCACACCGGGTTCACCGATCAGTACCGGGTTGTTTTTAGTGCGGCGCTGCAATACCTGTATCGTACGACGAATTTCATCGTCGCGACCAATCACCGGGTCCAGCTTGCCGGCTATTGCGCGCTCGGTCAGATCCAAGGTGTACTTATCCAATGCCTGACGTGCCTCTTCCGCATTGGGATCGTCAATTTTTTCATCACCACGCACTTTTTGTATCGCTGCCTCTAATTGTTTTAAGTCGCCATTGGCATTGAGTATTTTGGCAATTTCCCCTGCAGCAGAATCAAACGCAGCGAGTAAAACTGTCTCACTGGAAATAAAACTATCACCATTTTTTTGCGCTTTTTTATCCGTGAGGTTCATCAGGCGCATCAGCTCCTGCGACATACCCACATCCCCAGTGGGGGAACTGATAGTTGGCAGGTTATCCAGCCTTTTAGCCAGATCATTGCGCAGACCATTTAGATTAAATCCGGCCTGCGACAAAAATGCAGGCACGCTGCCGTTATTTTGGTTGAGCAGCGCAAGCAACAGGTGCTCTGGATAAATTTGGTTGTGATCTCTGCCAACGGCCAGAGATTGTGCATCGGCAAAAGCTGCCTGCAGCGGGTTTGTCATTCTGTCTATACGCATGAATGCAACCTCTCCTACTCGGGGATTTTTGTAGTACTGGGTCGATAGCAGCCAAGCGGTGCCACGCTTCAGTGTAGTGTTGGGAAATAAAATAGGGGCGGGAGGAAGGTTTTCAATGATTTAAATCAATTGGTGGAAATTCCTAACGTAAATCACTAATGCGCAAAATAATTTTTTCTTAAATCTAGTTTTAAATCCATACCTGAAGCTTGATTTTTGCGCTTAAGACCCCAATGGAAGTCAAAGGAAAAAGTGGTTCACTCTGCCATAGCCTTACCCCAACTCAGGCAAAGGAAGCGAAAGCGACGTAAGACATAGAAAGCACAGCAAAAATCACTCGCCTTCCTTTACTGTGTTCTCAGCTTTCATCATCCGCCAACCAGATTAATGAAGCCATTCGTCCGGTAGTTCTTTCCCTGCGGTAAGAAAAAAAACGTTCGGCTTCATTCACTGTACAATATTCTCCCCCATAAATATTTTCTATGCCAAGTTCAGCCAATTCAGCTCGCGCCAGGGCATAGATATCAGCAAGAAAGTGCAAGGGTTTCTTACTGTGGGGACGAAAACACTGAGCAATCGCCTCGGTATGCGTGCCACTTTGCGCATGCTCGAAAAAGGCTTCTAAAACATCGACGCCCGTTTCAAAAGCTTCGGGGCCAATCGCAGGCCCCAGCCAGACTAGTAATTCTTTTGGGTCGCAATCAAGCGCAGTAACCGTGTTACGCAAAATGCCCTCGGCCAAACCGCGCCACCCCCCATGTGCTGCAGCTACCCTGGTGCCCGTCTTGTCGCAGATAAGCACCGGCAGACAGTCGGCTGTGAGAACCGCGCAAGCAGCGCCACCGCCAAGATTAAAGCTGGCATCAGCGGTACGCACAAGCCCATCGCTCTGTGCCTCAATGACCTTGTCACTATGAATCTGCTCCAGCCACTGAGGCACCGCCGGCAGCTTCAACTCCTCCGACAACTGCTGCCGGTTGGCCATTACTGCAGGCTCCTCATCCCCCACATGGGCGCCAAGGTTGAAGCTGCTAAAAGCTCCGGAGCTAACACCGCCATTGCGCAAGGTAGTGACGGCACGCACCCTGGCTGGCGCCGGCCAAGAGGGAGTCAGGTAATGATCGAGGGACATAGTTTTTCTGCTTTATATCGATGTTGCGGAGCGGGCCATGACTGCACACTCCACCTCAAGTGAAGATATAGTCACAGATTTCACTCACTCCGATCCCTATTGAGGAGCTCGAGTAACTGAAGCATATCCGTTGGCATAGGAGCACACCAGTGCATATTTTCCCCGGTGCGCGGATGAACCAGAGCCAACTCTGCAGCGTGTAGGGCCTGACGGGGAAACCCCTGTAGTGCTTCAACCAGCTCCCTGTTAGCCTCGGCGGGCAATTTAGGCCTACCACCATAAAGCGGGTCGCCGACCAATGCATGACGTATATGGGCCATATGTACTCGAATCTGGTGGGTACGCCCGGTTTCCAGCTTGCAGCGCAACAGGGTGTGGGCACGGAAGCGCTGCTGTACTTGATAGTGCGTGATGGCTTCTTTACCACCAAAATCGAGTACCGCCATTTTCAGTCGATTCTGGCGATGCCGACCGATAGGTGCGTCAACGCGACCGGGGCCGGTGATATAGCCTTGTACTAAAGCGTCATACTGCCGACTGACCGTCCGCTGCTTCAATTGGTCTACAAGGTGTACCTGTGCCGGTAAAGTCTTGGCGACAACCATCAGGCCACTGGTATCCTTGTCCAAGCGGTGCACAATGCCAGCACGGGGAATCATCTCCTGATTTGGGCAGTGGTGCAGCAAGCCGTTTAGCAAAGTGCCATCAGGATTACCCGCAGCCGGGTGAACCACTAGGCCTGCAGGCTTATTGATCACAATGAGACTATCGTCTTCATAGACAATATTCAGGTCCAGGGCCTGGGCACTCCAGCTTCCCTGAGCCTCCAATTCCGCGCGTAGACTGAGCTGCTCACCGCCAAATAGCTTATCCTTAGGCTTGGCAACAGCACCATTCAAGGTGAGCTGGCCGCCTTTGATCCAGGATTGCAGGCGAGCGCGGGAGTAATCGGGAATTAATTCGGCTGCTGCCTGGTCTAATCTTCGACCAGCCATACTGGCCGGAACTTCAATATCGAGTTTTAGGTGGTCATTCATCAAACAATTGCAAATACTTTGGGCAGCTCCGGGACTGTGTTTAAATGTCTGGAGCGCCAGATTAATCTTGGCGGATAGTTTAATAAGGTAGAGTGTGAGAATGATAGAGCGAGGGGCTATGCAAGCCTGGAAAATGCTGTCGCTGGCCTTGGTGTCGGTATTATTGGTTGCCTGTGCCAACACCGATGACTCAGAAGAGGGCCTGCCCACTGGCAACCGCACTGAACAAGCCTTCTACGAGGCTGCCCAGCGGCAACTTCGCACTAGCCAGTGGGATCTGGCGATCAAGAACCTGCGCGCCCTGGAAGACAACTTCCCCTTCGGCAACTATGCAGAACAGGCCCAGCTGGAGCTGATCTACGCCTATTACCGCAACTATGAAAACGATGCCGCCATCGCCGCAGCGGACCGTTTTATCCGGTTGCATCCGCAACACCGCAACGTCGATTACGCCTACTACATGAAGGGACTATCCTCCTTCACCGAGGGCGCCGGCCTGTTTGAGCGCTTTATGCCTACCGACCTCACCAACCGAGATCCAGGCGCTGCTCGCGAATCCTTCGCCTACTTCTCTCAGTTGATGGCCCGCTATCCGGAAAGCCGCTACGCCGCAGATGCGCAGAAACGCATGATTCACTTGCGTAACCTGCTGGCTCGCTATGAGATCCATGTGGCCAACTACTACTTCAAGCGCGGCGCCTACCTCGCCGCCGCCAACCGTGGCCGCTATGTTGTGGAAAACTTCCAGCAGACTCCGGCCGTACCCGATGCACTCGCAGTGATGGTACAGGGCTACCACATGATGGAGATGCCGGAGCTGGAAGCCAACGCCCTGAGCGTGCTGCGCAACAACTATCCCAAGCATCCAGCGTTCAATGAAGATGGCACCTTCAACTATGACTTCTTCAAAGGCGCCAGCGGTCGCAGCCTGGTACACCGAGTTACCCTCGGGTTGTTTGAAAAGTCTGATCCCGAAGGTTTCGATAGCCGTGAGCTGTATAACCCCGAGTACAACCGCGATGAAGCCCCTCTCCCTCCGGAGCTGATGTAATACCCCTTACAAAACATAAAACGGCGCCTTTCGGCGCCGTTTTATGTTCTAGTCCAGCTTACTCGCCAGCCTTCCAACCATTGGTTATCGGGTAGCGTCGATCTCGGCCAAAACCCCGCTCTGAAATCCGCACACCCACGGCAGCCTGGCGACGCTTGTACTCATTGCGTGATACCAGGCGCACTACACGCTCCACAATGCTGCGCTCAAATCCCTGCTTAACAATTTGCTCGGCACTATAGTCTCTGTCAACGTAGAGATTCAGAATCTCATCCAACACCTCGTAGGGAGGCAGACTGTCGGTATCCGCCTGATCTGGGGCCAACTCAGCACTTGGCGGTCGTGTGATAACAGTTTCAGGAATGACTTCCGAGACCGTATTTCGATAGCGCGCCAACTCAAACACCAGTACCTTAGGTACATCTTTTAGCGCGTTGAAGCCCCCAACCATATCTCCGTAAAGAGTCGCATAACCGACTGCCATTTCACTCTTATTACCGGTAGTCAGTACCATGGCCCCCTTCTTATTGGAGATCGCCATAAGCAATACTCCGCGAGCTCGCGCCTGCAGGTTTTCCTCGGTGGTATCTCTCGCATTACCTGCAAACTCTTCCGCCAATGCCCCCATGAAGGCATCGAAAATGGGCTCAATTCCAATTTCCCGGTAATTGACGCCAAGGCGCTGTGCCTGATCGGCGGCATCGGTCTTACTCAGATCTGAAGTGTAATGGAATGGCATCATCACTGCTTCCACCCGATCTTTGCCCAGTGCATCCACGGCAATCGCCAGGGTCAAAGCCGAGTCAATGCCACCTGAGAGTCCCAGTACCACACCGTTAAAACCATTTTTATTAACATAATCGCGTACTCCCAGTACCAGCGCCTGATAAACCGATGCCAGATCCCCCATAAGAGGCGCCACCTCACCGGGTAATAGGGTTACTCTTCCACTCTGCTGGGAAACCGATACGGGCAGTAACTGCTCGGCAAATTCTTCTGCCCTGGCGCAGATCTGTCCATCGGCATCCACAGCCATTGAACCCCCATCGAAGACCAGCTCATCCTGACCACCACACCAATTCACGTACACAATTGGTGTTTCCGCTACACGCGCCTGAGTGGATATCAACTCCTGTCGCTGAAGAGATTTACCGCGATGAAAGGGAGAGGCATTGATATTCAGAATCAATTTGGCCCCTGCCTCTACGGTCTGCTGTATGGGTTCCCGATGCCAGATATCCTCGCAAATGCTAAAGCCTACCGAAATACCCTTGATATCCACGACACAAGGTTGATCACCTTTGGTGAAATAACGCTTCTCATCGAATACTTGATAGTTTGGCAATTTTTGCTTGGCATACTCCGCCACCAACTCTCCGTTGGCAATCAGGCCCGCCATATTAAACAGCTTGCCGTTTAGATGACGGGGATAACCGACCAGAATCGCACAGGGCAGCTGAACCGCTTTCAATGCTTCCAGTGCAGCCTCAATACGGGTTTGCATACTGGGACGCAGCAATAAATCCTCTGGAGAGTAACCGCACAAAGTCAACTCGGGAAACAGAACCAAATCTGCACCCAATTCACGGTGTGCCCTATTAGCCACCTCAATAACTCGAGCGGTGTTACCGGGAATATCTCCCACGAGAGAATTGATTTGTGCCAGCACTAGCTGCAAAGTAGACATGGTTAAACCTCGGACAAGACAGGCCGCCATTGTAACCCCTGTGGGCTCTAACGGCAGCGGTCACCATAACAACATACCGGGAAACCACCTTGAGTAGTACCAACGACACCAGTACAACCCCCTCTTTTCAACACCATGAGCTATTGCGAATTTGCGCAATTTATCGGCTATCTATCGCCCTAGTGTTACTTGGAATTTTCTATTCGGATATAGGAGCCGGCGCCCTTGGAGATACTGCACCGCTACTTTTCTTATATACAAGCGTGGTGTATTCCCTACTTAACTTTGGCTGGTTAATTTTTTTACGCCAGCAGGCCTATCAAGTAGGCACAGGGCAAATTGGTATCATTCTGGCCTGTGATATTCTGGTTTTCCTTCTTTTAATTGAATCCAGTGGTGGCTTGAACTCCGGTCTCGGCTATCTACTACTAATCAATTGTTCAATCGGATCTATTCTTTTAGATCGCCGAATGAGTGCCTTCTTCGCGGCGCTGGCAAGTCTCGGGGTCATCGGCCTAGAGTTGTATAATTTGATCTCAGGTAAAGGCACCAGTCAGGATATTGTCGCCGCAGGAAGCCTAGGCCTGTTGCTATTCGCCACGGTGAGCGCATTACAATATTTGTCTGTACGTATTCGTAGCGCCAATATTCGCGCCGACCAGCAAAGCCGCCAAGCTGCACACCTTCAGCGGCTGGCACAGCAGATTATTGAGCGTATGGGCACCGGAGTACTGGTAATGGGCCCTACTGGCCAGCCCGAGCTGATTAATCAGGCAGCCCGACGGCTCTTGGGAGAGCAGTTACACGCTAAAAGCCTCGCAGGGGGCTCACTACTCCAGTCAATTCGCCAGTGGCGCGATACTAAAGGACCCGATACTTCACTGCTACAAGGGGACAATGGTAGAGAACTGCACCTAAACTTCGCGAAGCTCGAGCATGAAAGCGGCAACAGTTCACTGGTATTCGTAGAAGATAATCGCAAGCTAACCGTAGCTGCACAGAAATTGAAACTTGCCTCTCTCGGACATCTCACCGCCTCCATCGCCCATGAGATTCGCAACCCTCTCTCGGCTATCAGCCATGCTGCCCAACTGTTGTCTGAGTCCTCCCAATTGGCTGAGGAAGATCACTATCTCACCGAAATCATCTGTAGGCAGAGCCAGAGGGTTAATCAGATCGTCGAAAATGTTATGCAACTCTCGCGGCGTCGAGCAGGCAATCCCCAGGAACATGACATCAGTAGCTGGCTACAACAGTTGATCCAAGACTATAACGCCGGATCCATTGGGGCAGATCAAGTTGAGCTCGACCTACCTGAGAACCCCCTCAAAGCCAGGTTTGACTCGGCACAAATGGCCCAGGTGGTCACCAATTTAACCGACAATGCCCTGCACCACTCTCAAGTAGCCTCCGGCAAGAGACATGCCTCAATTAGTGTGTACTACAATTCTGAGCGCGGTTGTACTCAATTGGATGTGAAAGACCAAGGGCCTGGGGTTCCACAGGCACACCAAGACAAGATTTTTGAGCCCTTTTTCACCACCGGCAGCCGCGGCAGTGGTCTGGGTCTTTATATTGCCCGAGAACTCTGTGAAACCAATCAGGCCAATCTCTACCACTGCCGTAGCAAGGATGATATGAGTTGCTTTAGAGTTGAATTTGCTCACTAAAAGAATGTGACTTGATTCTGCTCAGGAATATTTCCCAAAATGTATGAGAATATTCGTAAAGAATTTCTGACATAATCAGAATCGGCACCTTTGCCCACAATCTCCACAAAACAAGAAAAGACAGAGAATTGATGCTACCTCTGGCCCTGGTTGTCGATGACGAACCGGATATCTGCAAACTAATCACACTCACTCTGCAGCGCATGGATGTGAACTGTCACACCGCCGCCAGCTTAGCGGAGGCAACACGCCTGCTTAAAGAGAACCACTATGATTTTTGCCTGACCGACCTGCGTCTGCCAGATGGCGATGGTCTACAACTAGTCGAGCATATCCAGAGTGGTGTTCTTCGAGACTTGCCCATCGCAGTGATTACCGCGCACGGCAATATGGATACTGCCATTAAGGCGCTAAAGCTCGGCGCATTTGACTTTGTCAGTAAACCGGTCGATTTAGAACGGCTTCGCAACCTCGCTCAGCTGGCCCTACGCGTGAATAGGGAGCGAGATCCACAACAGAGCAAGAGCGCGAAGCAGCTGCTCTTAGGGGAAGCCCCCAATATGCGCAAGCTGCGCGAACAGATAGCCAAAGTTGCGCGCAGTGATGCCCCGGTTTATATCAGTGGCGAATCGGGCTCAGGTAAAGAACTGGCTGCCCGGTCCATTCATTCCCAGGGAGCCCGTGCCGACAAACCTTTCGTCCCCATTAACTGTGGAGCCATTCCCACTGACCTTATGGAGAGCGAGTTTTTTGGGCATAAAAAAGGCAGTTTTACCGGCGCACATAAAGACAAAGCGGGTCTACTACAGAGCGCTCAGGGCGGTACTCTATTTCTTGACGAAGTTGCCGACCTACCTCTGGATATGCAGGTCAAGCTTTTGCGTACAATACAGGAAAAACGTATTCGGGCTATAGGCGCAAGCCAGGAAACTCCTATCGATGTACGTATCCTCAGCGCTACTCACAAGGACCTGGCCAAAGAGGTCAGCGAAGGGCGCTTTCGCAGCGACCTCTATTACCGCATCAATGTAATCGAAATATCCACACCCCCTCTACGCGAGCGCAGTGAAGATATACCCTTATTGGTCGATGCCATTATGCAGCGTATTGCCCAAAATTCAGGGACAATACCCCCTGGCATATCTACCGATGCCATGCAAGCCCTACAGGCTTTCCCCTTTCCCGGTAATGTTCGCCAACTCGAAAATATCCTCCAACGCGCCTTCACCCTATGCGATCATCAGGAAATTTGCCTTGATGACCTGCTACTGGAGAAGGATGAGCAATCGCAAGATCGAGAGGCTTCCTCTACTAGCACTAAAGGTGAAGCCTTAAATAGAAACCAATCGGAAGAAAACAATCGCTTTGATCCCAGCCAGTACAACTCCCTAGATGAATTCCTGCAGGATATTGAAAAAGAAGCGATTGAAAGCGCACTCACCAAGACTCGCTGGAACCGTACCGCCGCAGCTCAGAAACTTGGTATCAGTTTTCGCTCACTGCGTTACCGGTTGAAGAAATTGGGGCTGGAGACTTAAGGTGGTCAAGGGATATCACACTGATCCGTGTGATATCCCTTAGACATTCTTTTTAGCCATTAACAAAGTAAAGAGTAAAAAAAGAAGAGTCTCACCAGCACTCTGAAGTATTTGATCCAGTTGCCGTCCTAGCTCCTGCTTCATCCAACTTTAGCGCAGTGCATTCACTGTCTTTACTTTGGCTCTTTCCTGCAACAGGTTGCGCAGTAAGATCAAAAGTTGCTGCCGCTAAAATACCTGTGACTGTGTAGTAACCTTTCTCAGATTCAATACTGTTTCCCTCTGTGATTGATGCTGCGACGGCACAATTATCATTATTGTAAGTGCTATAAGTTGTAAAGCAGCGCTGTAACCTATGTGCAACGTCATTTAATACGGTTTGCGCATCAGTTCGATTCCCCTCTCTTATCATTTCCATATACGAGGGGATGGCTACAGCACTGATGATCCCAATAATCAGAACAACAACCATCAATTCCACTAGAGTAAAACCTGAATTTGGTTTTTTAACATTCATTTTCATAAGCTACTTTCACCTAACGTATCCGTCTCCAAGAGATCCTTTCAATACCCCCAATCCGAAAACCGCCAGTAGTTCCAGCATTCCCACCAACATCTATGTATGGAGCAATAATTTTTCTTCCCGCAATAATTACATCGGAAAAACCGATAATAGCCTCGTCAACTTTTTTAGATCCACCAATGATCGACTCTCCAGCAAATCTAGGATCACCCAATGCTACTAATTCCATAATCCAGCCTGAGGCACCGGCAACACAAGGATCATCCGAAGGGATCAAAGTTGGGAAAATCAAGCGGTCATTAATCAGCAGGGGTTTACTAATTACTCTCTCTCCACTTATTGAAGAACCAGTAGAATTAAAATCCAAATACCATCCACTTTTTGTCGGCCACCAACTAGTGTCCCCATCGTTGGTAACGCTCCTAGAATTACCAGTTTCAACTATACTTTTTTGCATCAAATCAGAACGGTCGGTGCCTGACAAAACCACCCCTTTATCCACTATTCCATAAAAGCTATGAATAATGCTTCCAGCGGTTTGATCTGTTTGGCTTACATATTTCCCTGTACCAAAGTAAACCATAATCGCCCCGTCTACTTCCGCATTAGAACCAAGTACCGGGGTAGAAGTAATTGGTTGAACCTTTCCATTTGGGTCCCTCGCAGTAAATAAGGGAGCATTACCTGAAAAAGCTAACTGCCATTTGCTGCCGGAAATGTCGAACTTCCACATATTACCCATCAAGTCCCCAGCATAAGCAGCATGCACCACTCTATTTGAGTCAATCAGTAATGAGGGACCGGCCAATCCATTATCCGTATTAGTATTTGTGGCAATTACCTGGATATCAGCTGGGTCAGCTAAATCAATCACCAGCAACTTAGCTTTATCATTGGCTGAATTATAACCATTACCAAATATAACTTTCCAACCATCCTCTGTAGGGGCAATTATTGGTCGCCCAAGAATATTGCCAATATCAGGATTAGAACCATCAATTTCAAATAGTATGTCAGGATTCTCAGGATCAGTAATATCTAAGGCAAATAATCCTTTAGCCCCTGCGCCATAAGTTCCAACGAGAACATTCATCCACTTTGGGCTACCGCTTTTATTCTTGGCAAAGTAGGCATCACTGACAAACAAAGGACCATCAACAAGATATTGATGCGGGTTATCCTCAGTACCATAATCCAGCGCTGCAACATTCTTTAATTTTGAATATATAGCACTGGGGACATATGCAAACTTTTCTGATCCATCAGATGAGTCAAAGGCATGCAGCATGCCATCATTCGAACTTACATAGAGAATTTCACTGCGGTTATTTTTTCGACCTTCAAGGTAGTCCTGATAGCTATTCCCCCCAAGATTGTCTGGAAGTGTTTTAAATTTTTGATCTTTATTACTCGCCAATACAGGGCTTGCATTTACAACATCCCCTAGTAAAACAGCCCTGTCACGTAGACCATCGACGTCTTCACCACGCACCCAGTTCAATCTTTGCTTTGCCAAATCTTCATCGTCAGTACCAATTAAGGCCGTCTTCTGGCTACTGGTTAAATTTGACCAAGAAAAATTAACCGTATCAGAACCATCAAAAGTTATGATATCTCGATTATTCGTTGGAATTTTTCCCGCTGTTGAGGTACTCCAAAGAGTCGTATCAGAAAGTGTTCCATCACTCTCCAGCCTAATAGATTTTATTTCGCCACTCCAATCACCCGAGTTGAAAATAGCTTGAAAGATTGCACTGTCTGTGCTCAGCCTCGTTGAATTGGCTGCAACAGATGAAGAGGAAGCCTCTCTCTCATTTATTCTGGTAAGTAGATCGGAAAGCTGAGATGCAAATACAGTCGCATTTGCTGCATTGTAAAACCCCCCCCTACTGTTAACCCCAGCGTGGAGTAAATCATCTAGCTTCGCCGCATCACTATTATTAGGGTTTGGCCAGGAAATTGCCGCACCAGATTCAATAGCATTAAAAGCGGTATCAGAGTCAACACTACCTGTCACTCCTAAACCTACACCAAAGGTTACCATATGTTGCCAGTCTGCCGGATCAGCGTCCCCACTATCGACTTTATTATCGAGACTGCCATGTAAATCATTTTCCCAGTAGTACCTGGCTATATCTGCAAGAGTATTCGAACGAGAATCCTGAAATGGATTTCCATCATTACCATCTACATTACCAAAGCTAGATATACTGCTGTAATCATTACCATAACCATCTGTCATCAAAATGGTATAGCTCGCCCTACACGCAACTTGAGCACTGGAGTCATTAGTTCCAGGTTCCCCTGCCCAAGGACCATTCCTATCCGTTCGACTGTAATAGTCACCAACTCGCTTTAAGGCACTTAAGAGTGGAGTACCTGCCTGAGGAATATCTACACCGTAAAGATTTTCAAAAAAATCTTCACGATCATCTCCAGAAAAAGCGCGTACACCACTAATAATGGTACCCGTACTAACCTGATCTACATTGCTGGTTCCTTTATTTAGGGTTCCAAAACCCACTCTGAGACCTTCTGTTTGAGAAGAAAATGCCTTACCAATTCCAGCACGGGAAAGTAATACCCGGGAACGGTAATATGAATACCAATTAGCAAAATTCTGGATCTCCTCCTCATAACTACAAGAAGTAGTCGATAGTTTACAATCCGTTCGATCTTCGCTACGAGGGAAAGTCAGACCGGATCGAATCTCTTTACGGCTATAGCTTGACGAATCAAAAAGACTACCATTACCGCTATATTGGAAGTAAGTAGCCGGATAAAAATACAAATAGCCATTGCCACAAGCATCACTTTTATGGGAGTTCTTATTCGCAGAATCCCATAGCCAGCATTTTGCACGCTGATAATTATCAACTGTTAGATTTCTCCAACCTTTTGAAGTATTTGCTGGGTTATGGTAAGCCGCCTCTGGATTTGCCGCCGGCCAAAGAGAACCATCCTCCTTCGACCATGGTTCGTAGCGTATTTCTGGATTATAATATGTCTTATTATTATGAGCAGAACGGAAATAAGCCGCCCACTTATTATCATCTTCAAACCTTGGTATCGCCTGATCACCATTAGCCCAGTAATCACAACTTGATGTATCCCCATCTGCATATGGACAGGGTACAAATTTTACAGAGGAACTATTTGTTTCCGTATTTGGAAAAACATAGACGACCCGATCCAGCTTATTAAAGTAATTAGCCACTTCAGAGGGAGTAATCTCGAACTGCATTGAACCTGAGTCATCAAGAACAAACATAATATTCGGATCAGTACCCTGCTTTAAAAATAAAGGCTGTTGGGATAGCGTTAGGGACGCAGCACTATGGGCAATTCCAAGCGTTAGTGATGCGGCAATTACTGCAGAGAAATTTTTAATTTTTCTAGATATAAATGACATAGCTACTTTTCTCATCACCACTCAATCTTTCATAGTAGATTGCAAAATCACAACCGTATTTTCAGTACCGCCGACACCTCTACTGGTTATTCGGTAATAATTGGGAGGGACACCTTTATCCACAGACTCAAGATCAATAGCACCACCAGTTTCACCTGTATTACTTGCTTCAGTCGTCACCTTTTCCACAATATAAATTGGCTGGCTAGCTATATTTTCTAGATCAAGGTCAGCCTTTACCGACACACCAGACCAGCTAAAATCCAGCCAGAATCCACTATTTTTCGAACCATCTAACTCCTCACCATATCCAACAGTATCGCCATCAAAAATTGTACTAATAGGTTTATTAAGCTCGGTTATTAGATTTTCTTCAGCGACTCGAAGAGCAGACTCTGCGGCCTGAAACGCCAATTGACGATCCCGCATATTGCCTGCCATAAGCTCCTGCATACCACTCCCACGGATAGCCGCAAGGCCAATAAATGTCATTAGCAATAACATGACCAAGCCAACTAACAAAGTGGCTCCTCGCTCCTGCTTGAAAGTACTGATTTCTTTATACATAGGAGACCTTATTATAATTAGGGCACACGGCTTCTTATTGTTACAACACTGGTAAACACCTGCCGAAGACGACGATCCCCTGGGTTATTAATAACTTTACCGTCAAAAGTGTATGGCTGGGCTTCTTGTAAAACACTGTCTTCAATACTAGCCACTAGTAAATCTAAGCGAACAGTTGAAACTTTCTTCCAGTCAAGAATAGAACCGATTTTTTCTGCCGTTTGATAGGCATCAATAACATCATCATCATTGATATCCAAACCATAAGTGATCTGCATATCTTCAACACCTTCGAGCAACTCTTGTTGCTCTCCATTTACTGCCCTAAATAAGCTAGGGCGCCCGGAAGTTCCATTGGCAATATAGTAAAAAGTTGATTCCAAATTAATTACTTGAGCATCTTTTCCAAAAGAATTATGTCCGTCAGTAGTCTCAGCGCCCCAAACTGCTACTTTGTTACCTGGCTCAAAAGAGGCAATATCCGAATGTTGTATTCCAATAGTTTCACTGGAGCTGGCACCAACAAAACCGGTTGCCTGAAAAACTCTCACATAGCTACAACTTGATACTACAACGATATCACCTTCACAAAATCCACTATATTTATCTTTACCTTCATCACACTCTCCACTTTCCACCCCAGTATTCTCTACAAATATCTGGGTCGGATTACTCATATCCGCTACTCCAACGCCACTACCAAAGGCACTGCGAATTAAAATCGCATCAGTGCCTGCCAGTGCGCCATTTGGAAACCCAGCGACATCCTTGGAAGAATCCTCACCTTCTACTGCAACATCATATCGATAACTAATCAAGTCGCTGTTATTAAGGAAATTTTTCATATCTCCGCTACCTGAATGACGCGAAGGGTTTGCACATCCAACATAGCCAGCCATTCGAATATCTTCACTTAAAAACTCTATCGCCAAACGCCCAGTTTCCTGAACTCGCGACATTGCATTTTGCGTACTAAAGGTTAGGTTACTCGATAGAAATAGTTGGGTGACACCAGCTAGAAGCACTAGACCTACGGTAATTGATACCATAAGTTCTACCAGGGAGATCCCCGATTGTTCACGCATATACATCCCTCTAAATTCTCGTCATATACTGGAAGTTACTTTTATCCGCATTACCATCTGATCCGGTGGCATCATGTTCAGCCCATTGGATGACCACAGTACAAACATTATTTGTATCACATGAAATACCACCAGAGCCTTCTGGTAATAGCTCATTAAGTGCTTGTCGCCATTCGATCAGGTCAGATTGTGCCTGATTACCACTAGCCATTGGAGGAGCATCATTAATACCTAAATTATAATCAGCCAATCTGCCACGGCTCGCTCTCATTCGATCTAATAAATCGTAAGCAAGAATATTTGCTTGAGATCGCATGTAGGCACTATGATTGTACTGAAGTGCCCTGCTCTGTAGTGCGGCCAAACCAAGTAAAGATGTTGATAAGATCAATACGGTTACCATCACTTCAATTAAACCAACACCATACTGTGCATTAAATTTTTTCATATTATTCACAGCTTGTTTTAGATATTGAAATAACACCGGAGCTAGCGAGCACAATATTTTTTGCGCTATCTCCTGTACAGCCAGTTGTTTTTACACTGATATTCGTCTGGACAAACCGACCTAGTGTACCCATACCCGTAAACCGCACAAACTTTGTTGCCGCATTTTGTGTAACACCAATAACAGCTTCCTCACCCTTAAAATCCCAACTGCGCAAAACACTATCAACAACAGGGTCAACAGCCTTTTCTGTCAAGGCTCCATCAACAAAAACTATCCAGCCATCAGACCATTTATTTTCTCCTGCACAACTAGAGCCATTACTACTTGCACAAATTGATACATTAGTACCGCGTTTTACCGCCTCACTACGAGAATAATGAAGCGCATTAATAAAATCATCGGCTAATGCAAATGACCTGTAATTATTAATCATATCTGTAAAGCTTGGGATAGCGACCGAGATTACAATTGCTAATACTGTCATAGCTACCAACAACTCAATTAAAGTAAAGCCGCTTTGAGTCTGCTTTTCCCCATGAGTACTTATAAATCGCTTACGATGCATTATTTCCTCAATTTACTCATAACTTACGTTCACTCATCCGCCAAGCATCTAGCAGTTAAAAGTCACCCAACGGTATAGTTAACAATTTAGCATCCTCACTTTCTTATCTCTATTAGCGACCGACAAGCGGCTTTTTCTGGGGGCTTAATGGTCTTCATAAGGAGAACTACTTCAAGGAGTAGAGATATGTATGAAGAATAAACAAGGGTTCACATTGCTTGAATTACTGATAGTTCTCACTGTATTGACGGTACTGGTGATGATCGCAACACCAAGCTTTATTTCAATGATTCAAGAGACACGCCTAAAAGCAGTAACCGAAGAACTGTTTAATGCTGTTCAATTGACTCGTACAAATGCTATTACCCACAATCAAAGAGTAACCATGAGAAACTTCGGAAGTTGGGAATTAGGCTGGGAGATTTTTCTGGATCCTGATAATGACGGTTTACGCAGTAACGATGAACACTTAATTCTCAAAAAAGAAGCCCTGAAGGAAGTGCAAATAGCACCTAACTCGCCAGTAAAGGACTATATTTCTTTTATAAGCTCAGGTGAAAGCCGGAAAACAGGCTCGCCATTGGGGGCGTTCCAAGCTGGAACACTACATGTCTGCGCTCAGGAAGTTCAGGCCGCACAGGCTCTAATCCTATCAAGAAGTGGGCGAATGCGGATTGAAAAGGCAGATATCGGCAACTGCCCCTAAAAAGGAAGTTACAATTATCAACATTTAGAAAGGCGCTAGCGCAGCTCCTTGGGCAAAGAGAAGCGAATATTCTCCTCACGCCCATCCATCTCTTCTGGCACTGTGGCACCAAGCCGTTGCAATTTGCCAATCACCTCTTGCACCAGTACCTCTGGAGCCGAGGCACCGGCGGTGATGCCAATGGATTTTTTGCCTGTGAGCCAATCGGCATCAATATCAACAGCGCCGTCGATTAATTTGGCATCGGCACCACAGCGCTCGGCCAGTTCGCGCAGGCGGTTGGAGTTGGAGCTATTAGGGCTGCCCACAACCAACACCAGGTCGCTCTCCAGAGAAAGTTGGCGGACAGCATCCTGGCGGTTTTGGGTGGCGTAGCAGATATCATCCTTGCGCGGACCGCGGATGTTGGGAAAGCGCTGTCGCAAGGCATCGATTACCCGGGCAGTATCGTCCATGGATAAGGTGGTCTGGGTAACATATGCGAGATTATTCTCGTCATTCACCTTTAGCTTGGCCACATCCTCCTCGTCTTCGACCAAGTAGATAGCACCACCAGCAGTGCCATCATACTGACCCATAGTGCCCTCTACTTCCGGGTGTCCGGCGTGGCCGATTAGTATGCACTCGGCGCCATCACTGCTGAATTTGCTGACTTCGATATGCACCTTGGTAACCAGTGGACAGGTGGCATCGAATACACGCAGGTTGCGATCTTCTGCTTCCCTTTGCACAGCTTTGGATACACCGTGGGCACTGAAAATAACGATAACATCATCGGGCACTTCCGACAGCTCGTCCACAAACACGGCACCGCGTTCGCGCAGGCTTTCCACCACAAACTTATTATGTACCACCTCGTGACGTACATAGATGGGCGCACCAAAGACATCTAAGGCACGGTTAACAATATCAATCGCGCGGTCGACGCCGGCACAGAAGCCACGGGGATTAGCCAGTCGGATTTGCATTTTTACTTCAGCACTCTTTCGATAATCTATTCAACGGGTGAAAAATTGCCCTTATTGAATCGAATCCACTGCGATAATTTTTACGTGGAAGCTCAGTGTCTGCCCTGCCAGGGGGTGGTTGAAGTCAACGGTTACTTCATCTTCCTCAATCTCGCGAACTACACCGGGTAATTCACCACTTCCATTATCAAAGGAAACTACCAAGCCAGGTTCCAGCTCAATATCCGGAGCGAAGCTGTCGCGGCGCACCTTTTGCATATTGGCCGGATTACGCTGACCGAAGCCCAGCTCAGGGGGGATTTCGATTTCCGCCTCATCGCCAGCTTTGAGACCGAAGAGGGCTTTTTCAAAGCCTGGCAGCAGGCTGCCATCCCCCACACTAAAAGAGGCGGGATCACCTTTGAAAGTGGAATCCACTTCGGTACCGTCATCCAGCTTAAGGCTGAAATGCAGAGTTACGCGGCTGTGCTCGCCGATAACGCTATTACTCATGGTTCGTTAAACTTCCGCGTTATTTTTTGTCTTGTCGCCGTCTTTTTCTGCAAAGAAAAGCAACTCTATAACCAGCATGGCCGCGCCGATACTGATACCCATATCCGCCACATTAAACACTGGGAAATGCCAACTGCCGTAGTACACGGAAATAAAGTCCCGCACATATCCCAGCAGAATGCGATCCCACAGATTACCGAGAGCACCACCCAAAATCAGGGCCAGGGCACAGGGCTCCCAGCGCTTTAGCGCTGGCAAACGCCACAACCAGATAATCACAACAATGCTAAACACCATTGCGATCACACCAAAAAACCAGCGCTGCCAACCACCCGCATCAGACAGGAAGCTGAAAGCTGCACCGTAGTTTTCCGCATAGGTGAACTGCAGAAAGCCCGGAATAATTTGCACCGATGGGCCGTACATAAATTCGCCCACAGCCCAGACTTTAGTGGCAACATCCAGAACCACCACAGCCAGTGCCAGCCAATACCAGCGCCAGGGGTGGCCGAATAGCAGATTAGTCTTAGGCATAGCGCCTTACCTCGCCGTCACCAGCCACATTCTCTACACAGCGGCCGCAAATATCTGGGTAATCACTGTTTTCACCCACATCTGCACGATAGTGCCAGCAACGCTCACATTTGGGGTGATCCACTTTGCTCACACCAATTTTAAGACCTTCAAGCTCGGTGCTTTCAGCACCCGCCGCATCGCTGAGAGGCTGCACTGAAGTGGAAGAGCAAATCAATACAAAACGCAGTTCATTCTCCAACTCGAGCAATTTCTCGCGCAGATCATCATTGGCATACAGAGTAACTGCCGCCTGCAGAGACCCACCAATTGCTCCAGCAGCGCGCTGCTCCTCCAATACCTTGTTTACCGCCGTTTTCACTTCGGCCATTACAGCCCAATAGTCCGCACCTTTATCAGCTTCGGCTGACAGTTTGGGCAGCGGATACCACTCTTCGATAAACACGCTATCGGCATTATTACCAGGAATAAACTGCCACAACTCTTCCGCAGTGAAGCTGAGGATTGGGGCAATCCAGCGCACAAATGCCTGCACAATATGGTAGAGCGCGCTCTGTGCAGAGCGACGCGCGACACTATCTTCCTTGGTGGTGTACTGGCGGTCCTTGATGATATCCAGGTAGAAACCACCCATTTCAACCACGCAGAAGTTATGCAGCTTCTGGTAAATCTGGTGGAACTGGTAATTATCGTAGGCTGCCAGGATCTCATCCTGCAGGTGTGCAGCTTTATCCAGCGCCCAGCGATCTAGTGCCAGCAACTCTTCCTCCGGCAACAGGTCTTTTTGCGGATCGAAACCGGCTAGGTTAGATAGGAAGAAACGCGCGGTATTGCGCAGGCGGCGATAAGAATCGGCGGTGCGTTTAAGGATTTCGTCGGAAACGGCCATTTCACCACTGAAGTCGGTGGCCGATACCCACAGGCGCAGTACATCTGCACCCAACTTATTAATTACATCCAGGGGAGCAACGGTATTGCCAATAGACTTCGACATTTTGCGCCCCTGCGCATCCACGGTGAAACCGTGGGTTAGTACCTGTCTATAAGGCGCGCAACCATTAATGGCGATAGAAGTCTTCAGGGAAGATTGGAACCAGCCGCGATGCTGGTCGGACCCTTCCAGATATAGATCGGCGGGGAAGCGCAGCCCTTCGCGGCGCTCCAACACCGCGTAATGGGTCACACCTGAGTCGAACCAGACATCAAGGGTGTCGGTAACTTTCTCGTAATGTTCCGCCTCATCACCCAGAAGATCCCGAGCATCCAGATCAAACCAGACATCCATACCCTTTTCGTCAACCAGGGCCGCCACTTTATCCATCAACGCAGGAGATTCCGGATGCAGCTCGTGGGTCTCTTTGTTCACGAACAAAGCGATAGGCACCCCCCAGGTGCGCTGGCGGGAAATACACCAGTCCGGGCTGCCATTGAGCATGGAGTCGATTCGTGCCTTACCCCAGCCGGGGATCCACAATACGTCATCGGCGGCTTTTTGCGCCTGATCCAGCAGGTCATTTTGGCGCATGCTGATAAACCACTGAGGAGTCGCACGGTAGATCAGCGGTGTCTTTGTTCGCCAGCAATGCGGGTAGCTGTGCTCCAGCTTGCCCTTATGCAGCAGCACACCGCGTTCCTCAAGTAATGCAACAATCTTGTCGTCCACTTTGTAGACATGCTCGCCAGCAAATAGCGGCACGCTGTCGCGATAAACACCATTATTATCAATGTAATTGAGGGTCTCGATACCGTAACGTTTGCCTACCTGGAAATCGTCCGGACCGTGGTCTGGGGCTGTATGTACACAGCCGGTTCCAGCATCAGTGGTGACATGATCGCCCAGGACAATGGGCAGCAACTTGTCGTAGAAGGGGTGATGCACTTTCAAGTGCTCCAGGGCCGCGCCGCGAATGCGACCCACAATTTCCCCTTCGAAGCCTGCACGGGCCAGTACCGCATCCTTTAAGGCTTCTGCGATCAACAGGCGGCGCTTGCCTGCCTGCACCACCACATATTCCAGTTCACCGTTTACGGAGACCGCCTGGCTCGAAGGCAAGGTCCAGGGTGTTGTAGTCCAGATCACCACCGACAGTGGGCCTTCTCCAGCGTGGCCACCAGAGGCATCGGCTATGGCCAAATCCGCCTCTTCACTCACCGGGTAGCAAACGTCAATGGAATAGGAGACTTTATCTTGATACTCCACTTCCGCTTCCGCCAGCGCGGAACCACCCACCACACTCCAGTAGACCGGTTTGAAACCGCGTGCAAGATGGCCATTTTTCACCACACGGCCGAGGGCGCGAATAATATCGCCCTCAAACTGGAAATCCATGGTGCGGTAGGGGTTGTCCCATTCGCCAAACACTCCCAGGCGTACAAAATCTTTCTTCTGCCCATCCACCTGCTTGGCGGCATATTCACGGCACTTCTGACGGAAAGTCTTATGGTCCACCTTGCTGCCAGCTTTGCCAATTTTCTTCTCTACGCGGTGCTCAATCGGCAGGCCGTGGCAGTCCCAGCCAGGTACGTAGGGAGCATCGAAACCACTCAGGGTTTTCGACTTGATAATGATGTCTTTGAGAATCTTGTTAACTGAGTGACCAATATGAATATCGCCATTCGCATAGGGAGGGCCGTCGTGCAGGATAAATTGCTCGCGCCCGGCACGCGCCTCGCGAATTTTTTCGTAGAGCTTGTTGTCCTGCCATTTTTTCAGAATTGCCGGCTCACGCTGCGGCAAATTGCCGCGCATGGGAAAATCGGTCTCAGGCAGATTCAGGGTCGCTTTATAATCAGTCATTGGGTGTCTACTTCAGCTCTAGTAGAAAAATAAATTAGGTCGTCTCAGTTTATTGGTGCGGTCTAGGATTTTGTTTAAACCACTGCCGGGCATTTTCAATATCTTCGGCGATACGAGCCTTGAGAATATCCAACGAGGCAAACTTCTCCTCGTTGCGCAACTTGTGGCAGAACTCCACGGCGAGCTCTCGCCCATAGAGATTGCCATTGAAATCAAACAGGTTCACCTCCAGCAGGGGGCGCGCGCCCTCGCCCTCTACAGTGGGGCGAAATCCCACATTGGCCACGCCATCTATGTCTTGGCGCCCCGCAGCAAGCTCAGAACCATCTGTGGCAGTAGTGCGTACCATATAAACGCCAACTAGCGGGGAGCGGTAGCGCTGCAGGCGCACATTGGCCGTGGGCGCACCCAGCTGACGACCGAGTGAACGCCCTGGCGCCACCCTGCCGGTAATCTTGTAGGGCCGCCCCAAGAGGGTTTCAGCCAGCTCAAAATCACCATTCTGCAGGGCTTCGCGAATACGGGTACTGCTGACCCTGGAGCCACGTATTTCCATAGTCGCGGTATCTTCCACGGTAAAGCCATGCTGGGCGCCCATCGTTTGCAGGAGGCTATAGTCTCCGCTGCGGTCGCAGCCAAAACGAAAATCATCGCCCACCACCAGATGGCGAATGCCCAGGCCATCAAACAGTATTCTCTGGATAAATGCCTCAGCACTGAGGCCGCGCAGGGTATCGTTAAACTGCAGGCACAAGACTCGCTCCACGCCCACATCGAACAGCGCCAGCACTTTTTCCTTAAAACGCATCAGCCTCGCGGGAGCCTGCTCGCCAGAGAAGAACTCGTGGGGCTGGGGTTCAAATATAATGGCTACCGAAGGAAGACCCTGCTCAAGCGCACGCTGTTGCAACTGGGCAATGATCGCCTGATGACCAAGATGTACGCCGTCGAACGAGCCGATCGTCGCCACGCATCCACGGTGGCGGGGGCGCAGGTTGTGCAACCCGCGAATTAGTTCGCGTTCCTGGGCCAAAACGATCTTCCCATCCTCATAAAATCGAGCCGCACAGTATAGCGGATTCCCACAGGGCGGCCAGTAGCGACTGGCCGATACAATTCATGCCATATTGGCGTCTATTCAAAGTTAACTGGTGGCGCGGAAGTGACGTGGGCGCAGGCCTGACACAAACAGGGTAAACAGGTAGGCCAAGCCCCCTGCGGCTACTATTACACTCATACGCCAGGCCCGTTCAAACCAGCCCCAGGCACTCCAACTTTCCCAGACGTGAAGGAGCCCCATCAGCACAGCGACCATCGCCAAATTCGCCGCTATCAACCGCAATAGGAATCGCCCCCAACCAGCCTCAGGCATGTAAACGTCATCCCGGCGCAAACCCTTGTACAGTAACCAGGCGTTGATTGCCGCCTGGCAGGCGGTAGCCAGCGCCAGTCCCATATGACCGAGTTTAAAATAATGATTCAGCGGGATAACAAACAGAAGGCTCAACACCATCTTGGCCGAAATTGCGATCAAGCCGAAACGCACCGGTGTATAAGTATCCTGACGGGCAAAATAGCCCGGCGCTAGCACTTTGATCAACATAAAAGCCAACAACCCCAAGGCGTAAGCTCGCAGGGACCAGGCCGCCATCTGCATATCTCTGGGCTGCATCTGGCCGTATTGGAATAGCGTGGTCAATAGCGGCTCAGCTAATACCACAAGGGCTACCGCCGCAGGCAGGGAGATAAGGGTAACGCTGCGCAGCGCCCAGTCGAGGGTATGGCGAAAGCGGCGCGGGTCTCCATCGCTGTGCAAACGAGACAAGCTCGGCAATATCACCGTTGCCACAGCCACACCAAACACCCCCAGCGGTAATTCGGTCAGGCGATCGGAAAAATACAACCAGGAGACACTGCCACTGGGCAGGAATGAAGCCAGCAGCGTATCCAATACCAAACTGATTTGAGTGACCGATACTCCAAAAATTGCCGGAGCCATCAGGCGCAGAATTTTGCGCACCCCCGGGTGGCTCCAATCCCACTTGGGCCTTGGCAATAACCCCTCGCGCGCCAGAAAAGGCAGCTGAAACAGCAATTGCACCACTCCGGCCAAAAGCACACCCCAAGCCAAGGCCAGTATCTCCGGATCGAACCAAGCCGTACCTATAGTTGCCGCACCAATCAACACCAGATTCAACATAATTGGCGTCAGTGCCGGGATCGCAAAGCGATCAAAGCTGTTCAGAATAGCGCCGGTGAAACCCGCCAGGGAGATCAACATCAGGTAGGGGAAGGTAATTTGCAGCATGCCGGTGGCGAGCTCAAACTTTTCCCTTTCGCTGCCATCCCACCACCAGCCAAATGCAAAGATCCCCGTCACCAGAGGCGCGCACAATACGCCAAATAAAGTAACCAACAACAAAACACCGCCGAGTGCTCCCGCGACGCGATCATTGAGCTCTCGTGCTGCAGCAATGCCCCCCTTTTGGCGGTACTCCGCCAACACCGGCACAAATGCTTGAGCAAAGGCGCCCTCAGCAAACAAGCGGCGGAAAAAGTTAGGGATTTTAAACGCCACGAAAAAAGCATCGGCGGCATCCCCAGCCCCGGCAAAGCGCGCCAGGGCCATATCCCTGGCCAGGCCAGCAACCCGGGACAACATCGTTGCGGCCCCCACCACCGAGCTGCCGCGCAGGAGTCTGGATGTACCGGTTTTTTCGACGGGCTGGTCTTGGGTGGGCGGCGACTGGGGCAACGCTGTGACTCCTGGATTTGGGCGATATCTGCTGGCCGGCAAGTCTACCGCAATTCCACAAAAGTCATTGAGGGATGGATATCTTTATGCTCCTACGACCTGGAGCCCACGAGCCTATACTAGCTGTGAATTAGTGACGCGTCCCACGGAATCGGTGGCGCGGGGAGAAGACAGGATGACCATTAACGCTTTGATTATTGCCCTGGCACTGGCGATTGTGCTTTACATTGCGATAATGCGTGGCCCCCGCCCCCAGCGTGTGCGTGTCCGCGTAGATTCGCCCCGCGACCGGCGCTACCACCGCCTGAAATAACAGGACACACCGGTTGCCATCTTTCGCCACAATTGCGCAGCGATTTGCCACCACTGCGCCACGCCAGTGCCTCCTTGGAGCTTTTTAATAGCACTCAAACGGGCCACACACAGCCCCACCGAGTAAAAGAAAGCCTCCAAGGAGAGTAAGCAATGAAAAAAACATTAATGGTTGCAGCCCTGACTTCCCTGATCGCCTCTGGTACCCAGGCGAATGAACTCAACGAATCGAAACTGACCCCGGCCAAGCAGGCCACGGTCTTTACCACGGCAGCCGTTGCCGGTGCCGCTGTAGGGGGCCCTGTCGGGTTTATCGCCGGCGCAATCGGTGGAGCCTGGCTCGGCGAACAGGTCAAGCAAGCAGAAGAGGCTGATATGCTGGCAACACAACTGACAGAGAGCCGTGCAGAGCTCAGCAACCTGGCACAGCAACTGGATGCGGCTCGACTGTCCGCGAATGATGCCAGCCAAGTGGCACTGGATTCATTACAGTTCCAGATGCTATTCACCACCGGGGAAGACGAACTCCAGACCGCCCAGCTTCAACAGCTGAATGCCATGGCAGACTTCCTGAAACGCCACCCCCACCTGCAGATTCAACTCGAGGGACACGCAGACCCACGGGGCAGCGATGGTTACAACAACGTGCTCTCTGACCAACGTGCCCTAAGTGTTGAACAGGCACTGATCTCTCTGGGTATTGACGCCTCCCGTATCAGCCGTCGCGCTATGGGCTCCACCTACTCAGAGGCCCCCAAGGGCGATGTCGACGCCTACGCCATGGAGCGCCGCGTAGATATCCGATTTTCCCTACCGGAATCCATGGCCGGACACTTCTAACAACTGCTAAACAGTCGCGATGGACTACAAATCCTCGCGGCTGCGCAAGGTGACTTCAAATCGCTATTGCGCCTGTGGACTGATTAAAAGTATGGCCACAAACTCTCCTCCGTGAAAAAAACCCTGTTGTGCTTGCGGGCCATTTGCGCCCGCCTTTTTGCCAATAAGCTGCTATTTCGTGCATGATTCTCCGCCACAAAGGAAGCAGCCGGAATCAGCCATGAGTGCAACTATCGCTATTGTCGAAGACGAGCGCGCCATCGCCGAAAATTACCGCGATGCATTGCGCCGCAGCGGTTATCGAGTCGATCTCTACAGCGCAAGGATTGAAGCCATGGAAGCCTTTCGGCAGCGACTGCCGGATCTGGCAGTAATCGACGTCGGGCTCGGCAGTGAAGTGGAAGGCGGTTTTGAACTGTGCAGGGAGCTGCGCGCTATGGCCCCCAGTCTGCCAATCCTGTTTCTCACCGCCAGAGATTCCGAACTGGATATTATTTCGGGACTACGCCTCGGCGCCGACGACTATCTCACTAAGGATATCTCCCTGCCCCATATGCAGGCGCGTATCAACGCGCTGCTACGCCGAGTCAGCGTACTGCGCGACCAGAGCGATGAAGGGGAGAGCCTTACCCAGGGCAAGCTGGAATTGGATATTTCCCGGTTGCATTGCCACTGGGACGGAAGGGTAGTTGATCTCACTGTCACTGAATTCTGGATTGTCCACGCTCTAGCCAAGCGCCCCGGGCATGTGAAGTCCCGCAGTCAGCTGATGGAGGCCGCTCGGGTAGTTCTGGATGACAACACCATCACCTCCCACGTAAAGAGAATCCGCAAAAAATTTCAGGCCCTGGATAATGAATTCAACGCTATAGGTACAGCCTATGGCATGGGCTATCGCTGGCAGCTCTGATTGCCTTGGCAACATAGCAGCCGGTCTACAGCTTTTCGGGGACCCGTAGATGAAACTTCGCCGACAACTCCTATTGGTGAGCCTTGTGGCGCTGGCCCTGCCCTGGGCTGGGTGTCAGTATCTCCGTCAGGTGGATGCGGCACTGGCGCAGGGCCAACTACAGGCCCTCGAGGCCACAGCTGCTGCAATTGCCGCGCGCCTGGCCAGCGCACCAGAGTTAATCGCTCCCGATCCCGCACGCCATGCTAGACCGCCTGGAAGCCAGCTCTACTTAAACCCCCTCTCCCACCCTCCAGTTGTAGATGGTTACGGGGACGATTGGCGTCCCTGGGAGCTTACTCCCCGAGAACTGCTCAATGAGCAGCACATGCCCCAGGCCCAGATCACACTCGGCCAGTATGCTGATCAGATCTACCTACTTCTAACAGTAAGTGATGAGACCCCAGCCTACCGGGACCCTCGCACAAACCTGCTCGCCGGAGGGGATACCGTTCAGCTGTTTACCAATGGGCGCCATTATCTGTTGCCGGTGGCGAGCCGGGGGCCTGTCGAGGCCTTTTGGCACAATCCACGCGAAGGCAGCTACCAACGCGAATTGCGCCTACGCGGGCGCTGGACCGCTTCACCGAAGGGGTATCAACTAGAGCTCAGCCTTCCCTACACACTCACACGTGGCAGCCTGTCCATTCAAATACTCGACCGCACCAGTAGCAACGGTTCCCCACCAGTTCACAGTACCAGCACCCTTCCCGCCGATGGCCTGCCGGGGCACTTAGTTGCTCCACTGCCCAAGCTGCAGGGGGAATTGGACCACTTTGCCCGCCCAGACCTGCGCTTGGCAGTCGTAGACAGCGAAGGATTCTTGCTCGCCAGTAACGGCCAACCACAGGTGGCCATTGAGGAGCAGAGCACACCGCGGCCCTGGCTGCGCAGTTGGATTTATCGCAAACTGCTTGCCAGGGAAGAGCTACCAAAGCTACCCCCAAATGAACTGCCGCTAAGCAGTGGCATTGGACGTGATACAGCCGAGCAATGGTTTGGCGGGCCACTACAGTCGCGTATAGGAGCAGTCAGTGTGCCCGTGATAACCCGGGCTGACGAAGTCGTAGAAAGGCCTCTGCTGGGACGAGTGCTTGTGTTGCAGTCCGCTGAGGCTATGCAGTCGATGACCGATAGCGCCGCACACAGGTTATGGTTGATTAGCTGTGCGGCAGCAGCAACCGCACTGCTGTTTTTGCTCGGCTACGCCAGCTGGCTATCTTGGCGCATTCGCAAGCTGCACCACGCTGCGCGCAATGCGGTCGACAGCAGTGGCAAATTGCGTGGCAACTTTCCCCTCTCCTCTGCCAGAGACGAACTGGGCGCACTTAACCGTGCCTTTGCCAGTCTGCTAGGCGAGCTAGATCAGTATCACCAATACCTGCGAACCCTCGCCAGTAAATTGTCCCACGAGTTGCGCACGCCTCTCGCGGTGGTGCGCTCTTCACTCGATAACCTCTCCACCGGCAAACTGGATGAAGACAGCCGCCGCTATGCCGAACGCGCACTGGATGGCAGTGCCCGCCTATCCGGCATCCTCAACAGCCTCTCTGCGGCTAGCAACCTGGAAGCCAGCATTCATCAGGCAGAGCGCGAGCGCTTTGACTTGGCGGACCTGCTGGAAGTTATGGTGCAGTGCTATGGCGACGCCCACCCCCGCCACCAATTTTCTCTGAAAAAGCCTAATGGAGAGCTTCGCTGTGAGGGCGCGCCGGAGCTATTGGCACAGCTTTTAGATAAGCTGGTAGACAATGCCTGTAGTTTCGCCCCAAAGCACAGTGAGATTCAGCTTGCAGTCCACAGCGAAAAGGACGGATACCTAATTAGTGTGAGTAACGACGGTCCATTGCTACCCAATGGCTATGCACACAAGCTGTTCGATTCCCTGGTATCTGTGCGTAAGGAAGGTGACAACGCTGGGCATTTGGGCCTTGGATTGCATATCGCTAAATTGATTGCTGACTTTCACCGAGCCCGCTTGGAGGCTCGAAATCGCACAGATAATAGCGGTGTGGAGTTCAGCCTAAAACTGCCGACCCGCTAATCACGCACCAGCACTGGCAGACAAAGCGCAAGCTATCTGCCCAGATGGTTGACAAACAACCAGCTGTGGGGATAATGTCGCGTCCCGATCGGGCCCCAGGGCCTGTTAGTTACAGATTTATAGATTCCAGACAGGAGCAACCGGTGGCCAACTCACCTCAAGCGAAGAAACGCGCGCGCCAGAACGACAAGCGCCGCATGCATAACGCCAGTCTGCGCTCCATGGTGCGCACCTACATTAAGAAGGTAGTTGCGGCCATCGATGCAGGCGACGCTGAAAAAGCAAAAACTGCATACGCAGAAGCGGTTCCCGTTATCGACCGCATGGCAGACAAAGGCATTATTCACAAGAATAAAGCCGCTCGTCACAAGAGCCGCCTGAACGCTCAGGTTAAAGCTCTCGCCGCCTAATTCTTTAGGTAGCAGACACAAAAAACCCCGCAATGCGGGGTTTTTTTATGCCTGAAAGCCAGCGCTTCTGCTAGAGCAAGATAAGGTTATCTCTGTGTATCAACTCATCGTCATCACGATAGCCGAGCAACTCAACAAAGCGCTCCGATGACTGCCCGAGAATCCTGGCACTCTCACTGCTATCGTAATTTACAAGACCACGGGCGATCTCATGACCCGCACCATCAAGACAGGAAACCAGGTCTCCCCGGTGAAAACGCCCCTGCACCGCAGTCACCCCCACCGATAGCAAACTCTTACCACCATCTCGCAAGGCCCTCTCAGCACCACTATCGAGAGTGAGACTACCGCGCACCTGTAGCTGCCCGGCAAGCCAGCGCTTCCTCGCCGCCAAGGGGTCCGCCTCCGGAAGCAGGAGAGTTCCCAAATCCTCGCCCTTCCATACCCGCGTTACCACTCCCTCTCTGGCACCCCCGGCAATCACAGTGCAGGCACCGGAACGAGCCGCCAGTTGTGCTGCGCGTACTTTGGTGGTCATACCTCCTCGTCCCAGACCACTGCGGGAGTCCCCCGCCATCCCCAGCAGCCTCGGATCCAGCGCCGAGGCCTCACCAACGAGCTCCGCATCGGGGTTATCGCGAGGATCTTCGGTAAAGAGCCCATCGGCATCGGTCAAAATCAACAGGGCATCCGCCTCGACAAGGTTAGCCACCAACGCCGCCAAGGTGTCGTTATCGCCGAAACGTATTTCATCGGTTACAACGGTATCGTTTTCATTGACGATCGGCACAGCTCCCAAGGAGAGCAGTGTTCGCAATGTACTGCGCGCATTGAGGTAACGAGTGCGATTGGAGAGATCATCATGATCCAGCAAAATCTGCGCGCTGCGTATATCGAAGCGACCGAAAGCCTGCTCATAGACCTGCACCAGATGGCTCTGCCCTATCGCAGCTGCGGCCTGCAACTGATGGATCGACTCCGGTCTGAGGTTCCAGCCGAGACGATCCATACCCGCGGCTACTGCCCCAGAAGAAACCAACACCACTTCAACACCCTGCTGGCGCAATTCGGCGATCTGCGCCACCCAGGCGCAGATCGCCGAATTATTGACGCCACGACCATTATCAGTAAGCAGGGCACTGCCAATTTTTACCACCCAGCGCTGCCCCTTAGAAAGCCCTCTACGGGACACTGATACGGAGCCCATACTTCCTCCCTGGACACCGGCCCCTAGGGGCCTATCGAATTATCATCACATTGCCGGTAAAGAGCCGGAGCTGACAGAAATTCTGCGCGGCAGCACAGATTAGTCACCGGAAACATACGATTCAGGAGCGATACTCAATATCGACATCGTGATCGTCATCATCCCAATCTTCGTCATCATCGACATGCCCCTTGGCAGCCCTGCGTTTGGCGCGATGGCTATCCCGAAGCTCCTCGATACGCTCGCGGGCTTCGCGCTGCATCTGACGCTGCGCCTCCAGTTCAGCCTCAGCCAATTCCGGATCGAGATCCTCCAGCTCTTGGCGCTCCTCCAGGTAATCCATCAAGCGGCCGCTAAGCACATCCGTACCCTCACCGCGAATAGCCGCCACCCGGAACACCGGCCCTTTCCAGCCCAGCGCATCCACAACTGACTGACAGCGCTCTTCCAGTTCAGCAGCAGGCACCAGGTCGGTCTTATTCAGTACCAACCAGCGCTCGCGACCCGCCAGAGTATCGCTAAAACTAGCCAGTTCACGCTCGATAGCGCGGGCGTTCTCCACTGGGTCCGAACCATCAAATGGCGCCAGGTCTACCAGATGCAGGAGCACCCGGCAGCGAGTTAAATGCTTGAGGAAACGAATACCCAGGCCTGCTCCTTGAGCCGCCCCCTCAATCAAACCCGGAATATCGGCAATCACAAAACTGCGATGCCGCTGTACCTGTACCACGCCTAGGTTTGGCACCAAGGTCGTGAAGGGATAGTTAGCCACCTTAGGCTTGGCCGCCGATACCGCCCGAATAAACGTGGATTTGCCGGCGTTGGGCAACCCCAACATTCCCACATCCGCAAGCACCTTCAACTCCAACTTCAGGCTGCGAAGCTCACCCTCGCTACCATTGGTGGTCTGGCGAGGGGCTCGGTTAGTACTCGATTTAAAGCGCGTATTACCCAAACCGTGAAAGCCCCCCTGGGCGACCAGCAGGCGCTCACCGGCCCGGGTCATATCACCAACAGCTTCACCGGTATCCACATCGATTACTGTGGTACCCACAGGCACTTTAAGAACAAGGTCTTCCCCTTTGGCCCCAGTACAGTTACGCCCACGGCCAGGCTGGCCGCTCTCAGCGGCGTAACGGGGCTGGTAGCGGTAATCTACCAGAGTGTTGAGGGAATCATCGGCCTCCAGGTAGACGGAACCGCCATCACCGCCGTCACCGCCGTCCGGACCACCCTTCTCTACAAACTTTTCCCTGCGGAAACTCAGGCAGCCATTGCCGCCTTTACCCGCCTGCACAAATATGGGCGCCTCATCGACAAACTTCATAATCACTCCACCGCCACAGCGGTTGTCTCATCCGGTGCGCACATACACACACCTACCATCATATTCATCATACCAGCCGACAAGCCGCCACTCGCAGGCATCTGCCGCCCCAACTTCCCACCACCCCTCTATTAGGGCTGCCCCAACAAAAAAGCCCCGCAATAGCGGGGCTTTTTATGAAGCTAGGGCTTGCGACCGCTTAAGCAGTTTCGATAGAAACGAACTTGCGGTTGTTGGGGCCTTTAACTTCAAACTTCACAACGCCGTCCGCAGTGGCGAACAGGGTGTGGTCTTTGCCCATACCAACGTTAACACCAGCGTGGAACTTGGTGCCACGTTGACGAACGATGATGTTGCCTGCCGCTACAGCTTGGCCGCCAAAGCGCTTCACGCCCAGGCGTTTACTCTCGGAATCGCGACCATTTCGCGTACTACCGCCAGCTTTCTTATGTGCCATGAGTCGTTACTCCTCTCTTATGCCTTGATGCCAGTGATTTTAACTTCGGTGTACCACTGACGGTGGCCCTGGCGCTTCATGGAGTGCTTACGACGGCGGAATTTGATGATCTTCACTTTCTCGCCGCGGCCGTGGCTTACCACTTCAGCAGATACTTTAGCGCCGTCTACAACGGGAGCGCCGATGTTGATTTTGTCGCCATCAACGACCATCAGCACTTTGTCGAAATCGATGGTTTCGCCAGTAGCTACTTCCAGCTTTTCCAGGCGAAGTACTTCGCCTTCTTCTACACGGTGTTGCTTGCCACCGCTCTCAATAACAGCGTACATATTTCTATGCTCCGGTATGGACGACACGAAGCAGCGGGAGGACTATCGAGTCACTGCTCCGCATTTCGGGAGCTTGCGCCGTGTTGTTTAACATCTATTTCGCCGGCGGCACCAACAACAGTAAAGCCGCGGAGCCCGCAATCGACGGGGCGCAGATTCTAATCAATTCGCCGGGTTGATACAATAGCGGCCCTCTGCCGCCCGAGCCTTCGGGGGCGCCTGTCTAGTCGTATTAAGGAACTCTCAAATGCTGCCTTTTCACCGGGTCGCCGCCGAAGACTTTGCCGCGGTCAACCAGCGTATTCTCGACCAACTGCACTCGGATGTCCCCCTGGTGGAAAATATAGGCCACTACTTGGTTGAGGCCGGCGGCAAACGCCTGCGACCCCTGCTGGTACTGCTATGTGCCAGGGCCTGTAACTACCAAGATGAGGGCCATATTGATTTGGCCACCATTATCGAATTTATCCACACCGCCACCCTGCTACACGATGATGTGGTGGACACCTCCGATATGCGCCGCGGCCGCCTTACCGCCAATGCCAAATGGGGCAATGCACCCAGCGTCCTGGTGGGAGACTTTCTATACTCCCGTGCCTTCCAGATGATGATTGCCCTACAGGACATGCGCATCATGGCAATCCTCTCTGACACCACCAATACCATTGCCGAAGGTGAAGTACAGCAGCTGGTAAACGCCGGCGACCCAGAGGTCGGCGAAGAAAACTACTTCAGTGTAATTTACAAGAAAACCGGAGCATTGTTCGAAGCGGCCTGTGAGACCGCCGCCGTTTTGGCCGACTGTTCTGCCAAGGAACAAAATGCCCTGAAACTGTATGGACGCCATTTAGGCCTCGCATTCCAGCTGGTGGATGACGCCCTGGACTATCGAGGCAACCCGGAAGAACTAGGCAAAAATGTCGGCGACGATCTTGCGGAGGGCAAGCCCACACTTCCCCTGATCTACACCATGGCCAATGGCAGCCAAAACCAGGCGGCTCTGGTAAAGGCGGCAATTGAACAGCGCAGTGCAGCAAAGCTGGTAGAAATTGTCGAGGCTATTGAGGCCTGCGGAGCACTGGATTACACCATGGAGCGGGCCCGCGCTGCCGTGGAGGATGCCAAAACTCAGCTGGATTTCCTACCCGAGAGTGATCAAAAAACCGCACTACAACAACTAGCCAGCTTTGCCGTGGAGAGAAATGTCTAGCAAGCTCGGAGTATCGTCCTAGCCCTGGATACGAGAAGGCCAGATGCCGTAAACCAGCACCCATCAAAAAAGCCCCATAAAATGGGGCTTTTTTAATTTCAAGGCGGCAGCTCATGAAGCCTATTCAGAGCTGATCAGGAAATCATGAACGAATTAGCTTTAGTAGCTCTTCGGTCTTCTCACGCATCAAAGCCTTATCCCCGCGGGACTCAACATTGAGGCGAATCACGGGTTCAGTATTGGACATGCGTAAATTAAAGCGCCACTCGGCATAAGCCACGCTCAGACCATCCACGTGCTCGACACTGAGTGCATCTGCACCATACTTTTCCTCTGCAGCTTTAATAACGGCTGCCGCATCCTGCACCTTGGAGTTGATCTCACCCGAGCAAGGGAAAGCCGCCATGCGCTCCCCGACCAACTGGGACAGAGTTTTACCACTTCGGCTGACGAGCTCCGCCACCAACAACCAGGGGATCATGCCACTATCGCAGTAGGCGAAGTCACGGAAATAATGGTGTGCACTCATCTCACCACCATAAATAGCATCTTCTTTGCGCATGCGCTCCTTAATAAAGGCATGGCCAGTTTTACTCTGAACCGGCTCACCCCCAGCAGCACGCACAATATCTTCCGTATTCCACAGCAGGCGCGGATCGTGGACCACTTTGGCGCCTTTGTGCTTGACCAGGAAGGCCTCGGCAAGCAGGCCGACCACATAGTAGCCCTCGATAAAATCACCGTTTTCATCGAAGAAGAAACAGCGGTCAAAATCTCCATCCCAGGCAATACCAAAGTCGGCGCCACTCTCACGCACCGCCTCTGCAGTAGAGGCACGGTTTTCCGGTAGGATTGGGTTGGGGATACCGTTGGGAAAATTCCCATCTGGCTGATGGTGAACCCGCACAAACTCAAAAGGCAAGTGAGGGGCTAACGCATCGACAACTGCACCTGCACCACCATTGCCCGCATTCACTACCAGCTTCAAAGGCTTCAGCGCTTTACTATCAACATAACCCAGTAAGTGCTCAACAAAAGCCGGCCTGTGCTCAAAGCTCTGCAGTCCACCGCGCTCTGCAACAGGAGCGAAGTGGTTTTCCTCTGCCAGGCGCTTGATTTCCAATAACCCGGTATCCCCACTAATCGGCCTACTACCCGCGCGAACAAACTTCATGCCATTGTAATCCATGGGGTTATGGCTCGCGGTAACACAAATACCGCCATCAAAATCACCATGGAAAGTAGCGAAATACACTTCTTCGGTGCCGCATTCACCAATGTGGAAGACATCGGTACCAGCATCGCGCAAACCATTCACCAGGGCATCCGTCAGCTCACCACTGGTGAGTCGAATATCATGACCAACGACAACACGTTTCGCCCCCAGAAATTGGGCAAATGCCCGCCCCACCCGATAAGCCACTTCGGTATTCAGCTCATCAGGCACCCGGCCACGCAAGTCATAGGCTTTAAAGCAGGTCAACTCTGACACTTATTTTTTCTCCTCGGCAGCCTGTTCCGGCAGATACACATTTTCAAAGACGTGGTTAGTGGCCTCAATAAACCCTTCCACAGAGCCACAGTCAAAGCGCCGCCCTTTAAAAGCGTAAGCAAGAACACAACCCTGGCGCGCCTGGGTCAGCAGCGCATCGGTAATTTGCACTTCTCCATTTTTGCCCGGCGGGGTGTCACGGATGAGATCAAAAATATCTGGGGTGAGAATATAGCGACCTATGATTGCCTTGTTGCTTGGCGCATCTTCAGCGGCCGGCTTTTCCACCATATCCGTTACCTGGTATAGGCCCGGCTTGATTTCATTGCCGGCAATCACACCGAATTTATGAATCTGCTCCATAGGCACTTCTTCGACGGCCACTATGCTGCAGCGAAACTGCTTGTAAAGCTGCACCATCTGCGAAAGTACGCCAAGGTCATTATTCAGACACAGGTCATCCGCCAACACTACCCCAAATGGCTCATCCCCCACCAAGCGGCGTCCCTGTAATATCGCATCGCCTAAACCACGCATTTCGCCTTGGCGGGTATAAGAAAAGCTGGCACTGTCAATCACCTTCCGAACAGAGTCCAAATAGCGCTCTTTGCCAGTTCCGGCAATTTGGTGCTCCAGCTCGTAATTGGTATCAAAGTGGTCCTCAATAGCGCGCTTACCACGTCCAGTAACGAAACCTATCTCTGTAAGGCCGGCTTCGATAGCCTCTTCTACCCCATACTGCACCAACGGCTTGTTCACCAGTGGCAACATTTCCTTCGGCATCGCCTTAGTGGCTGGCAGGAAACGGGTGCCGTAACCGGCAACCGGGAATAAACATTTCTTGAGCATTATGCTCCCCCATGAACTTAAAACGAGCGCTCCTCCGCGCCGGGCGGGAACCTAACATAGCTAAAAAGAGAGTTCACTTACAAAGGATGACGCCAAATTCCTCCAATGTGTCAGCGCTCTACACAAATGATCATATAAGATGTTGTGAAGGTAATTACTACGACAGTCACAAAAATAATTTTGACTGACTGGACAAGCGACACACAGCGCTTAGAATGCCCGCTCTTACAAAAACGCTCAACATGAGTTGCGTAACCACCCAAAGCCGGGGAGAAGATGAGTAATTTTGTTCAAAAAAGTAGCTACAACAGAGAGGAGCTACTGACCTGCTCCAGCGGAGAGATGTTTGGTCCAGGCAATGCACAATTGCCCGCCCCCAACATGCTGATGCTTGACCGTATCACCCATATATCAAAAGAGGGGGGAGCATATGATAAGGGTGAAGTCATCGCCGAGCTGGATATACACCCCGACCTCTGGTTTTTTGATTGCCACTTTCCCGGTGACCCGGTAATGCCCGGGTGCTTGGGGCTCGATGCTATGTGGCAGCTCCTAGGCTATTTTTTGGCCTGGAAGGGTAATCCCGGACATGGCCGTGCCCTCGGCTGTGGGGAGGTAAAGTTTACCGGTCAAATTTTACCTACCAGCAAGAAGGTAACCTACCACATTCAAATGAGTCGGCTTGTTGAACGAAAGCTGGTTATGGGTATTGGCGATGGCACTGTGTCGGTGGATGGGCGTGAAATCTACACTGCAAAAGACCTTCGCGTTGGTTTATTTACTCGTACTGATAACTTTTAACTTTATTAAGCTCAGGCGGGCAAAACTTTAAAGGCCTTTACTACCAAGTACTGTTGGAGATCACTATGCGTCGGGTAGTCATTACCGGGATGGGCATCACATCCTGTATCGGTACCAATACAAAAGAAGTTACCGATTCACTAAGAGCAGGCCGCAGCGGTATCCGCTTCCAGGAGGAGTACAAAGAGCTAGGCCTGCGCAGCCAGGTTGCAGGCCCTGTGGATATTGATTTCAAAGAGCATATAGACCGCAAGCAACTGCGCTTTATGGGAGATGCAGCAGCCTATGCTTACATCGCCATGCGAGAGGCAATCGAAATGTCCGGCTTGGAGGAGAAAGACATCTCCAACCCTCGAACCGGCATTGTGATGGGTTCCGGCGGCACCTCCACCCAAAATATTATTGATGCCGCACACACGCTCAAGGAAAAGGGGGTTCGCCGTGTCGGCGCCTACCGAGTTCCCCAGGTGATGAACAGCACCGTTTCAGCCTGCTTATCCACACCCTATAAAATCAAAGGTGTGAACTACAGTATCTCCTCCGCCTGTGCCACAAGTGCCCACTGCATCGGCAACGGTGCCGAGCTGATTCAGATGGGCAAACAGGATATTGTCTTCGCCGGTGGCGGTGAGGAACTGGCCTGGAGTCTCACGCACCTGTTCGACGCCATGGGCGCTCTATCGAGCAAGTTTAACGACGACCCCACTAAGGCCTCACGCCCCTACGATGCCGATCGGGATGGTTTTGTTATCGCCGGTGGTGGTGGCTGTCTGATTCTGGAAGAAATGGACCATGCACTCGCCCGCGGCGCAACCATTTACGCCGAACTCACTGGCTACGGCGCAACTTCTGATGGGTACGATATGGTGGCCCCGAGTGGAGAAGGCGCAGTGCGCTGCATGCAACAAGCCCTGGCAGGTATGGATGGCAAAGGGCTTCAAGGCGGTGTGGACTACATCAACACCCACGGCACCTCAACCCCGGTCGGCGATATCGCTGAGCTAAAAGCCATGAGCGAAGTCTTTGCCGGCAAAGTGCCCGCATTTGCCTCCACCAAGTCTCTAACCGGACACTCCCTCGGCGCTGCCGGCGTGCAGGAGGCCATCTACAGTCTGCTAATGATGCAAAATAACTTTATTGCCGCTTCCGCCAATGTGGAACACCGGGACCCAGAAGCGGAAGGGATGGATCTAGTCACTGAATTGCGCGAGTGCGAGATTAAGCGTGCCATGTCCAACAGCTTTGGTTTCGGTGGTACCAACGCGTGCCTGATTTTCGATAAAGTTTAAAGCCGTTATCTTGATCCAAATAAAAAGGGCGCCACATTGGCGCCCTTTTTACAATCGCTCTAAAGCTATTCCTGCGTCTCCGTATCCAGACGCTCCAGCCACAGCTCCACCTGCCTAGTGAGGCCTTGGCGCCAGCTATGCTGCTGTATGCCAAAGACATCGCGCAACTTACCACAGGCCAACACCACCCCCCGGTTCTGGTCCGGCCCGGTTTCCAGTGCGCTGAATTGTGCGAACCTGCCCTCGTCGTAGAGTGACTGGGCTCGCTCCACAACCTCAAGAGCAAACTCCACCGCAGTACAGTCATCCGAGCTGCCGTAGTGATAGATCCCCCTAGCCTCAGCGCCACTGGCTAGTTGCTGCGCCACTGCAACTGCAACACGAGCCAGATCCAGGGCCGTGACCGGATTACCGCTATTACAGCCATCCAGTGTGACCGGCTCACCCGTCACAAAACCCCGTAACACCCGCCCCAGCAGAGCATCCGGGTTGCTATCCACCATCCAGCCAAAACGCAGAACTGTCAGATTCTCACATCCTGATAAGGCTTCCTCACAAGCCAGCCATTGCCGCCCACTATGAGATTGAGGTGCCGCCACCTCATCCTCGTCATATTTCCTCGGTTCACCACCGGCAAAGACCGCATAGGAAGAGAGGTGAATAACATGCTGACAGGAGCACTGTACCAATGACTCAGCAACCTCTAGGGCTTCCGGCATACCCTGGTCATCCGCGCATGCCGACGCATTAATGACAATAGAGGCGGGGCGCAACTTATCGAGTTCTGCGGGTGCGAGCAGCTGTGTACGGAAACCAGCACGCTGCAGGCGTTTCTGCAGCGCGCTATCGATATCGTTTCCGGCGCGAATCAGCGCAACCCGATCCGGCTTATATCCGGTATGTAGATCAGACACAGGACAGGCCTGTTTTAGAAGGGGATATCGTCGTCAAAGCTATTATCAAAACCACCGGCAGGGCCCTGGCTTTGCTGCTGCGCAGGTTGCTGTTGGTTACTGGGAGCCGGGCGCCCCTGATTACCCTGCTGATAGCCACCTTGCTGGAAACCGCCCTGCTGTTCGTAACCGCCTTGCTGACCGCCCATCTGGCTCCCCATAGCTGCACCTGCCGCACCCATTGCGGCACCGCCCATACCCTGACCGAAACCGCCCTGCTCTCCGCGACCATCCAGCATTTGCATTTCGCTGGCAACAATCTCCGTAGTGTAGCGATCCTGACCAGTATTCTTATCCTGCCATTTACGCGTGCGCAGCGAACCTTCTACATAGACCTTTGCACCTTTACGTAAATACTCACCGGCAATCTCTGCCAAGCGGTTGAAAAATACTACGCGGTGCCATTCAGTGCGCTCCTGCTGCTGGCCAGTCTGCTTATCCTTCCAGCTCTCGCTGGTGGCTAAGCTGATGTTGGTAACCGCACCACCGCTCGGCATATATTTGGTTTCTGGGTCATTACCCAGATTGCCAATTAAGATTACTTTGTTGATACCCCTGGCCATGGCCCTCTCCTCTCTTCGACCCGGGTCCCACCCGGAGCACTAATCATTCAATATTAAATTTCAGGTACGGTTTCACTCGTACTCTGAGTATGTAAGCATGCAGCCACTTACAGCTGCAGACAGTGTATTTTTATACAGCAGCATACAACAGACACCCACTGTTAGTAAGCGCTACCCTCACGGATATCGGAGAGCCGCTCGCGCAGAGCCCACCAAAGCAGCATCCAAGTTACCACTACAGCAAAACCGAGCCCCGCTACAGCACTGGCGCCACCGAGTCCATACAGATATCCGCCCAGACTGCCGCCGACAAAGGTGCCAAAAAACTGTAGCGTCGCATACAGGCCCGAAGCTGCCCCACGGGCATCCTCCGGGGCTTTGCGAGTCAACTGGGCCGGCAGTAAGGCTTCCAACAGATTGAAGCCCACAAAGAAAATACTCAGCAGCAGTACAACTGCTATTGTTCCATTCATCGGCAGTAACGCCGCGCTGCCAGCCACCAGAGCAAGCGCCGCCAGGTTCAGCGCAAGCGGCACTTTGCCAGAGCGCTCGGCCACACGCATTAAGGGCAGCATAATGATAAAGGTGCCCAGCATTAGCGGACCATAAAGTTTCCAGTGCTCATCCGCCGGCCAATCCAGGCGATCGACTAGCACCAGTGGCAATGCCACAAACAGCGCCGTCAATAGTAAGTGAGAAAAGAAGGCCCCGCTGACCAGGCGCCAGGTCAGGCCACTACCCAATACTTTGCGGAAACCACCCTTAAATACCGCAGGGCGCTTTGCTACTTGAGGGGTTGGTACCACCCGCCATACCAGCAACATGCCGAGTACGGCCAGTGCTGCTGTCAGCCAGAAAATGGCCGGCAGTCCGCCAGCACCCGCGAGTGCCGGGCCCAGTATTACCGCCAACATAAAGGCCACACCGATCGAGGCCCCGATCACGGCCATGGCAATGCCGCGCTTTTCATCCCGGGTCAAATCAGCCACCAGCGCCATCACTGCGGCAGCGATCGCTCCACACCCCTGCAACACCCGGCCGACAATCAGCCCATATACGGAATCTGTCTGAGCAGCGACGATACTGCCTAGGGCGAATAGCGCCAGGCCGGTATAAATTACGGGTTTTCGGCCCCAGCGATCAGACAGAAGTCCCAGCGGAATCTGCAATAAGGCCTGACTCAAACCGTAGGCACCCATGGCCAACCCCAGCAGCATCGGAGCGCTATCACGATAGCCTTCACCGTACACCGTGAGCACCGGCAGCACCATAAACAGGCCGAGCATGCGAAACACATAAAGGGAAGCCAGCCCACCCAGGGCTCGGCGCTCAATAGAATTCATGCAGCTCCCGGAACAGCGTCAAAGTGGGCGCGCATTGTACAGCGAGTGAGCGCCAGGCTGTAGTGGGAGCAGTACAACTTTCGCGGAGATCTAGCCTCGACCATAGTCGTCATCGAAACGGACTATATCGTCCTCGCCCAGGTAGCTGCCGGACTGCACCTCGATCAGCTCCAGAGGGATGGTGCCGGGATTTTCCAACCGGTGCGTCACCCCCAGGGGGATATAGGTGGATTGATTCTCGGTAACCAGCAGCTCTTCATCACCGCGGGTCACCCTTGCGGTGCCACGCACCACAATCCAGTGCTCCGCGCGGTGGTGGTGCATCTGCAGTGAAAGCTGTTGTCCAGGCTTAACCACGATGCGTTTTACCTGAAAACGCGGGCCCGCATCGATAGAGTCGTAGTAACCCCAAGGTCTATACACCTTGCGGTGTCGCTGGGCCTCGCTGCGGCCGGAGCGCTTGAGGCTTCCCACCAGTTTCTTCACCTCCTGAACCCGCTGCTTGTCAGCAATTAGCAGAGCATCGTCGGTATCCACCACCACCAGGTCCTCTACACCGAGCAAACTGACCAGGCGACTCTCCGCACGCACCAGGCAACCGCTGCTGTCTTCCTGCAACACATCTCCTTGCAGCAGATTGTCGTCGCCATCCCGCTCGGCCAGCTCCCACAATCCCAGCCAGGAGCCCACATCGCTCCAGCCAGCATCCATAGGTACTACAGCCGCAGACTCGGTAGGCTCCATAACCGCATAATCCACAGATTCATCGGCGCAAGCGGCGAAGGCCTCTCTATCCACCCTGGTAAAGTCCAGATCTCGAGCCGCCTGCTCGTAAGCAGTGCGACAGGCATTGAGGATATCTTCTCGATGCTGGCCCAGCTCCTCCAGATAGCGGGAGGCGCGGAACAGAAACATACCGCTGTTCCAGGAATAACCGCCATCCGCCAGGTAGGACTCGGCGGTATCGGCATCTGGCTTCTCGACAAACTCTGTTACCGACCATACACCGGCAGAGAGCGCCTCTCCGCGGCGGATATAGCCGTAACCGGTCTCTGCCCGAGTCGGAACAATACCAAAAGTCACCAAATGTCCCTGCTCAGCTAAGGCCCGGGCAGGCTTGAGTGCCTCCTGAAAGGCCGCCACATCGGCCACCGCGTGGTCCGCCGGCAGTATCAGTAGCAGGGGGTCTTCACCAGATTCAAGCGCTGCTATGGCCGCCAGAGCGATAGCGGGTGCCGTATTGCGCGCACAGGGCTCCAGCAAAATAGATTGGGCACCGTGACCAATCTCGCGCAACTGCTCCGCTGCAGCAAAGCGATGCTCCTCATTGCACACTAAAATCGGAGCCTGTAGCTGTGCCACGCCTTCCAACCGCCTCGCGGTGGCCTGCAACATGGTTTCTTCACCTGTTAGCGGCAAAAATTGCTTTGGGTAGGTTTCCCGGGACAGTGGCCACAGGCGCGAGCCAGTGCCGCCACAAAGAATTACAGGGATCATCAGCGCTTTCTGTTCATCGGTTGGTTTTTTGCGGTAGACGATTTTGGCACATTGGGTCGCGAGTTTATACTCGGCTGTTTTCCCGGCACCGCAGTTGTGATCGCCCCGTGCGGAGCAAGTCCGTGGCCCGGCCCAGTATTAGCAGCAATATAGGTAGAGCGTGGACACGATTTATGTGAGGGGTGCTCGCACCCACAACCTGAAAAATATCGATCTGGACATCCCCCGCGACAAGCTGATCGTGATAACCGGACTGTCTGGTTCCGGTAAATCCTCCCTGGCCTTTGACACCCTTTACGCTGAAGGCCAGCGCCGCTATGTGGAATCCCTGTCCACCTATGCACGGCAATTCCTATCGATGATGGAAAAGCCGGATGTGGATACTGTTGAGGGACTGTCGCCGGCCATCTCCATTGAGCAGAAGTCCACCTCCCACAACCCGCGCTCCACCGTGGGCACCATTACTGAGATTTACGACTACCTCAGACTGTTGTTCGCCCGTGTCGGCGAACCGCGCTGCCCGGAACACGACGAACCGCTACAGGCCCAGACCGTGAGCCAGATGGTGGATCAGGTACTGACCCTGCCGGAGAGCACTAAGCTGATGCTACTGGCACCCGTAGTACGCGACCGCAAGGGCGAGCACCAGCATGTATTTGAACAGCTGCGCCGTGACGGCTTCGTTCGAGCACGTATCGATGGCGTTATCTGTGATCTGGACGACACGCCCAAGCTGGACAAGCGACGCAAGCACACCGTAGAGGTTGTGGTAGACCGCTTTAAGGTGCGCGATGACCTGCAGTTACGCCTGGCGGAGTCCTTCGAAACTGCTTTGAATCTCACCGATGGCATCGCTTCCATCAGTTTTATGGATGGTGACCAGGAAGACCGACTTTTTTCCGCACGCCACGCCTGCCCCGTCTGTGACTATTCACTGGACGAACTGGAACCGCGCCTGTTTTCCTTCAACAACCCGGCCGGCGCCTGCCCCAGTTGCGACGGCCTGGGGGTTAAGCAGTTCTTTGACGAGGATAAGGTGATTCTCGACCCAGAGAGCAGCATCTCCGAGGGTGCTATTCGCGGTTGGGACAGACGCAACATCTACTACTATCACATGCTCGACTCCCTCGCCGAGCACTACGGCTTCGATCTGGACAAACCCTGGAAGAAACTACGCAAGGGGCACCGCAAGATCATTTTACAGGGCAGCGGCGATGAGGAAATCGACTTCAGCTATGTGAATGATCGCGGTGATGTTACCGTGCGGCAGCACACTTTCGAGGGCATTATTCCCAACTTCCAACGCCGTTATCGGGACACGGAATCCCAATCTGTACGCGAAGAACTGGCCAAATACCTGAGCACACAAAAATGCCCTGAGTGCCATGGCACCCGACTGCGCCGCGAGGCCCGTCATGTCTTTGTGGATAATCGTACCCTGGCACAGATTACCGAGCTGCCCGTCGGCGATGCTTTCAACTATTTTGATCACGAGCTGACCTTCAGAGGTGCCCAAAAAGAAATTGCCGATAAAATTCTTAAAGAGCTGCGCGATCGCTTTCGCTTCCTGGTAGATGTGGGGCTCAACTACCTAACTCTGAATCGCAGCGCAGAAACTCTATCTGGCGGTGAGGCACAGCGGATTCGCCTGGCCAGCCAGATCGGGGCCGGCCTGGTGGGCGTAATGTATATCCTCGACGAGCCTTCTATTGGCTTACACCAACGGGACAACGAACGCCTACTTAACACTCTTACCCATCTACGCGATATCGGTAACACAGTCATTGTCGTTGAGCACGATGAGGACGCTATCCGCAGTGCCGACTTTATTGTCGATATAGGCCCCGGTGCCGGTGTTCACGGTGGCGAAGTCGTCGCGGCTGGTACCGCGGATAAAATCACCAAGTGTAAAAAATCTCTCACCGGACAGTACCTGTCCGGAAAAAAGAAAATTGCTGTACCGGAAGAGCGCTATATCCCCAACGAGGACTATATGCTGCGCCTCGAAGGTGCCAGCGGCAACAATTTGCAAAACGTAGACCTGGAAATCCCCGTAGGCCTCTTTACCTGTGTCACTGGTGTCTCGGGCTCTGGTAAATCTACCCTAATCAATACCACCCTCTACCCTCTTGCTGCCACAGCACTCAATAAAGCCACCACCTTGAAGGCCTCCCCTTATGAGTCCGTTCATGGGTTAGAGCATTTCGATAAATGTGTGGATATCGATCAGAGCCCTATCGGCCGCACCCCGAGGTCTAATCCGGCCACCTACACAGGTATTTTTACCCCGATTCGAGAGCTATTTGCCGGTACCCAGGAAGCACGCTCACGTGGCTACAAGCCAGGCCGTTTCAGCTTTAATGTAAAAGGTGGTCGCTGTGAGGCTTGTCAGGGCGACGGTGTGATCAAAGTGGAAATGCATTTTCTACCGGATATCTATGTGCCCTGCGACACCTGCCATGGTAAACGGTACAACCGCGAGACCCTGGAAGTACATTACAAAGGCAAAAATATTCACGAGGTATTGGAAATGACAGTGGAAGATGCGAGAGAGTTTTTTGACCCCGTGCCCGCAATTGCCAAGAAATTACAAACTCTGATGGATGTCGGTCTCTCCTATATCAAACTTGGCCAGGCGGCCACCACACTTTCCGGTGGCGAAGCGCAGCGAGTAAAACTCTCCCGTGAACTGTCCAAGCGCGACACCGGCCAAACCTTGTATATCCTTGACGAACCCACCACTGGCCTGCATTTTGCCGACATCCAATTATTACTGGATGTCTTACATCGCCTGCGCGATCACGGCAATACCATCGTGGTTATCGAACACAATCTAGATGTGATCAAAACTGCTGACTGGATTGTGGACCTGGGCCCGGAAGGCGGCTCCGGTGGAGGACAGATTATTGCAGCAGGGACTCCAGAGGATGTGGCAGAAATGAAAGTTTCCCATACCGGCCGCTTCCTTAAACCCATGCTTGGATAAATTGATGGCCAGAGCGCTTGGCCCCTCGGTACTTTTCTGGCAAATCTCTATGCTGCTCTTAAAAGACTCTGAGTATTTTCGTCTTGCTTCAGGGGGCTCCCCCCTGAAGCAAGAGAAGTGCCTCTGTGAATTACTCGAAGACTCCCCTTACCTTTTAAAGACCTAAATAAATGAATTTTCTCAATAAAGAAAGGCTCAACTTAATAATTGCATTATGCGCAATTTTAATTTCTATAGCCTCTTTTTATGCCACTTATCTGCAAGCCAAGGCCGCAAACAAACAAGTCCGAGTTATGACTATGCCTGTGGTTAAATTTGATCAAGGAAACTTTGATGGAGCGACACAAAAACCAACTATAATCTTCTCATTACATAACGCCGGCTCGGGACCCGCAATTCTGAAGTCTCTAGAGTTCACTTATCATGATAAGACTTACTCAGACTTTGAAGCGTTTCTAACCTCTTGCTGCCACAAAGAAGAAAAAAATTTATATCAGACGATTCACGAGCTAGAAAATAAAGGAGAAAGCACTCTCGCGGCAAGGAGTGGCTTAAACACAGTAATATTGGAACAAGCCATTATCGCTTCACATTTCTCCCTAAAATTCTTGACACTTCAAAGAACATCCGCCAATGAACCACTTTGGACAAAGTTAAATGCATTAAGAAATGACATTGAAGTGAAAGCATGTTTTTGCTCACCTCTGGGCGACTGCTATGAATCAAAAGGTGTACAAATTTCTTCAGAGGTAAAGTCTTGCCCTACAAGTTGAAAATGAAATAGTTTAGGCCTAAAGATAAGTGCAAGTCGAAGGGACTGATATTATGCGCATAGACATCAACTGTGACCTAGGGGAAGGTAGCGATCTAAAAAGCTGCATTAGAGACACACAAATCATGCCCTTTATTTCCCGCTGCAATATCGCCTGTGGCGCTCACGCAGGAAACCGGGACATTATGCGCCTTTCCATTTTCAACGCACAAAAACATCATTTAAAAATTGGAGCACACCCCGGCTATCCAGATCGGGAAAATTTTGGAAGAAAGTCTGTCAAACTCCCAATAAATCTATTACTTGACTCATTGTTTCAACAGATCAAGCAGCTGCAATTCCTGACTACTGAAGCAGGTGTACTGCTGGATCACGTTAAACTACATGGCGCTTTATATAACGATGCCGAAGCAGATAGGTTACTCGCTAAAGAAATTATCTCACTCTTCGCCAAAGAGTATCCCTCTCTGAAAATTATCGGTTTAGCCAACGGTGCGATGGAGTCTGTGGCAATAGAGAAGCAGTGCACCTTTTATCGGGAGGGTTTTATAGATAGGCACTACTTAAACAAAGACAAATTGGCCCCACGTAATCTACCTGGCTCAGTGCTAAATAATATTGAAAACTGCCTAGAACGAGCTGTCGCATTGGCAAAGGGTACAGACTTCACAAGCTATTATGGCACACCGCTGAAATTCTCTGTGGATACGATTTGTTTACATGGTGACAATCCTGCCGCTCTAAAAATCGCAAAAGCACTAGTCAAGCACCTACAACATCATGGCCTGAACATACAATCGTGACATCCTCCAAACAAAGAAACCACTCAACTAAGCTCCATTTTAGTGTTTACCCAAATGGAGATAGTGCGTTAGATATCCGCTTCAACTCAGAGCCAAGTGAAAACCTTAGCCGTCATATTATTGGGCTTAAAGAATATCTCCTTAACAAAAACCCTAATAACTTTATTGAATTAATTCCTGCCTATCAATGTCTGACACTAATTTTTAACCCTGCTATATCTGATAGCGAGATGCTCTCACAGAAAGTTCAACAATCAATTCAAGACTTCCTTAAAGCCCACAAAAACATCTCACGAAAACCCCGTACTATTCGCATTCCTGTGTGCTATGAATCAATTTTTGCTCCAGATATTTCAATATTGAGCAAACACACTGGCTTATCCAGCAAAGAAATTATTAAGCTGCATACAGCACCCTCTTATCTCGTACATATGTTGGGCTTTACTCCCGGATTTTTGTATCTCGGCGGTCTCAACCCTAGACTGGAATGTCCTCGCAAAAAAAATCCACGGGTGCGCATTCCTGCAGGAGCTGTTGGCATCGGCGGCAGCCAAACAGGAGTTTACCCACAGGCCACACCAGGAGGGTGGCAAATTATCGGCCAGACTCCCATTCAATTATTCCAACCCTACAGCAGCCATCCATTTATTGCAGATCCATTAGATATCATTAAGTTCTATTCGATCAATCAAGCAGAATTTGACGATATTCATCAGTCTATAATGTGAAACTGATCTAACTATGAGTATCTATTTTATTCGTCCAGGACTACAAACAAGCATTCAAGACTTTGGACGCCCAGGTCTAATGCACTGTGGAATTCCCCAAGGAGGCGCAGCCGACATCCTGTCCATGCAACTTGCCAATCTGCTATTGGGTAACTGCCTTAACAACCCTGTATTGGAATTAACGTTAACTGGTCCAGTTATTAGGTTCGAATGTGATATCTCAATAGCTATCACAGGAGCACAATTCAATGTTCTGTTAAATAAAATAACTGTAGAAAATTACAAGGTCATCAAAGTTAAGCGGGGAGATATTTTAGAATTTGGTCGACTACTAAGTGGCACCAGAGCATATATTGGCTTATCCGCCAAAATTTCTACCCCCCAGGCTTTCAACAGCGTATCAACACACTTAATCAGTCACTTTGGAGGCAACAAAGGAAAGGCTATCAGTTACGAAGAACGCTTTCATTTGAAAAATATTCGCATCGCAAAATCCGCTCACATAGATCGAAGCCTACAACCCTGCTATCAATCTCGACCACTTTTGAGAGTCATCTACGGACCAGAAAAAAAGCGATTTACAGAGTTAACATTAAATAATTTTTTTAGAAAAACCTTTCAAGTATCCGCCCAGAGCAATCGTATGGGGATTCGCCTATCCCCATCAATCATTGTAGACTCTAAAGCTATTACGGACAGTTCGGATGAAATGATTTCCTCCGGACTTTACCCAGGCAGTATTCAGATACCTAACAATGGCGAACCCATTATTTCTTTTATTGAGGGGCAAACTATCGGCGGATATCCTCGTATTGCCCATATCATTCGAGCCGACCTGCATAGATTAGGACAACTCAAGGCTCAGGATAAAATTAATTTTCAACTAGTCAATCAAGCACAGGCAAGAGAGATACTATTAAAAAAAATGAAGTATCTTGAGAACCTTAAAAATAATCTAGCACCAGAAAATAATGAGTCTTTCATCCTCTAAAGCAAGGCTTAGGTTAACGTTTTTCACTTTATGTAAGAAAAACAATTAAACTACGAAAGTCGCCCCCTTATGTAGCAGCCTGGTCACACATTGTGACTAAGCAATATTTATCCAAACCAACCAACGCGCACTCCAAAAACCATCGACACTCCAAACTTAATAAAATATTTTTCACGAAATCTGTCAGACCAATTGGTCCAGCATGACTTAGTAGTTTTAATTAGTCTTTAGCTAGACCAAAAGTCCATTATTAACTAGTCTTCTTGGGTTTTACCTAAAGCGCGATTTGGACGAGTGTCCTACTTAGCTAACTGCAAGCGTTGAAGTGACGTTATTTTCTACAACTTGTGTTCGCGATGCGGCCTGGTCCAGAGAGAAAACACCAATTACCGGAAGGGGATTAATAATGATAAAAATTCTCCGTGGTTTAACTATGGCATTTATTGCCAGCTCACTCCTTATCACCTCATATGCACAAGCAGAACCAGGTGATTACAATTTTTGGAAAACCCTCAAACACCTCTTTGACCCTCCCAACGCTGATGCACCGGTCTCTACCCAGCAAGCTCAGGGGATGTATCCTCTGACCATGCACGACCCAAGCTTTAACGATGACTTCGAGCCTAAAGATTTTAATACTTGGCAAAAAGTAGATGTTCCTGCCAGTACCGGCGCCATGTGTGGCAATGGCTCCCCCTATAAATTTTTTGTTTATCGGGTGCCCGATACCAGCAATACCATTTTTTATTTTGAAGGTGGCGGTGCCTGTTGGGACTACGAAAGCTGCTCCGGCCAGGCTGGTATTCGCGGGGCACGCAACCCTAATGGCATCCCTGATGACTATCTCAGTAATGTACACCTCCTAGATTTCACAAATTTCGATAATCTCACTACCGCAGGTGTTTCACCCCTTATTTATACTCACCATCCTTACAACCAGTATAAAACTGGCGAGTGGAACATGGTTTACGTTCCATACTGCACTGGTGATATTTATGTTGGTGATAAGACAGAGATATATAAGGATAAGACTGGACAGAATTCGGATCTAATTTGGCATCATAATGGCCTGCGCAATGTGCAGGCAGTAACCTCATGGGTAAAGAATAATTTGCAGAAACCCAAGCAAATGCTTGCCGCTGGTTGCAGTGCAGGCAGCGTAGGGGCTCTGTTAAATTACACGAAGCTTCGTGAGGATATGGATGTCGAATACGGCTATCTGATAGATGATTCCGGCCCGCTTTACAAAGCGCCTCTGGACAGTGAAAACAACACTCAATACCCATCCTTACCGTTACACAACGAAGTGCTTCATTCCTGGACTACTTATACAACTGATGGGGATCCCAATGAAGAGAACCCTATTAATGCGATAAAATCTTTTACTCCAGGATTTGACAGCAATCAGTTGGCTTCGATATACCGCGCACTGTCAGATAAATTCCCTACAGATCGCCTGGGTATCACGCACTTCCTGGCGGATGGTAACTTTTCTTCATACTCCTATGAGCGCTTCTACGAAGATATTTACAACGACCCAGATGCCAACTCTCGTTTAGATAAACTACGCCAGCGCTGGCAAAAGGACACCCATGAAAATCTAATACCACTCTTGGATCAAACCAGTAATTGGGGCTACTACTTCCCAATGTTTCGCAACCTAAATGAGAGCCACTGCACCACTATTATTGACCTCAAGTACGGTGAAATTGCTGAGCATGGATTGGAGTTAGAGGACTTCCTAAACAACATCGTGAACCACAACGGTGGTGGAATGATTCGCGCCTATGAGACAGATAAAGTATCTGACTTTGATAACAACAGTAATTGGTTCTATGACTTGATTGGCTTATTTATGTAAGAGAGCTAAGCGGAAGACAGTGCTGCTGACTAACAGCAGCACTGTTATTTGATTAGCTACCGTACACTGTTTCCCGAGCTTCCTGTAAGCGTTGTCGCAAATATTCTTGCTTATTCATTCCATTGGGAAAAGATGTCATTTGCTGAACCTCTTCAACAATAGAGCGCTCTAGATCTTTATAGGTAGAGAAGCCTGGCACTTGAGTATGTGGGTCATAGCGGCTGATCACTGACTGAGCCTTTTCTCGATAAATATTAAAAAGTTCTTCGGCGCGCTGCTTGAAATCGGCTTCGTTAAGGCTATTTTTTTCTAACCAGGCTAGTTTCATCGACAGTGCTTCATAACCCGTTACTCGTTTCTCACTCTCCACCTGCTCAATTGCGTCCCAGGCCTCAGCACTGGATAAGTTCCCAAGGTCGGCAAAGTAATCTTTTAACTCCTGCTTTAACTTCTCACGATCGAGATAGGCCTTCACCCTAGGATGGTCCAGTAGTTCCACCATCTCCGTTGTATCCAGCTCTGACCAAGGTATTTTTTCAGAGATATCCTGTGCCAACCCATTATTTTCCTTTAATGGCTGCACAAACTGTTGCACTCTCGCCACACTTTCTTTGACATTAATATCGTAATGATCAATGCCGACAACAGCTAGGCTTACTGCACCGGCAAGCAATATCAGTTTTTTCATATCCAATTACCGAGCAAATTTAAATTTATATTTCGTTATGTCGGTAACTATATAAGCAGAGAAAAGCGGGGGGATGAATGGGAAGGGCGTCCCAGCTGAAGAGATATGCGCCAATATCTATTAAACAGCTGGAAAGTAAGAGAATCAGCTAAAGCGACTTATACCCAGCTCAAAGGTTGTTCATCACCTTTTTTAGCAGAACAGGGGTCTTTGGAGGTCTTTGGTGCGACATAGCCTAGCTGCTGCTCTTTAGGCAGATTTTGGGCCTCCCAGCTGGCAACCGCCTCTGCACAGAGACTACGTTGCTCTGCAGTAATCACAACACCATTGGGCCATTTACCCAACTCAATTGCTCGCCGCAGGCTGGCAACAATTTGCGGGTTCAAATTATTTAACAACTGCTCAAAAGACATACAAAATTCTCCCGTATATACAAAAAAGGCCGGTCTATGACCGGCCTTCCGTAGCAAAATTGCTAGTGCAACTTATGCTTCAGCAGCTTCGTCTTCAACTTGTGGACGATCCACCAGTTCAACGTAAGCCATCGGTGCTTTGTCACCAGCGCGGAAACCACACTTCAGGATACGGATATATCCACCTGGACGGGCTTCGTAACGAGGACCCAGCTCATCGAACAACTTGCGCACAGCATCCTTATCACGGATACGAGCGAAAGCCAGACGACGGTTGGCAACACTGTCTTTCTTAGCCAGGGTAATCAGCGGCTCGGCGACGCGACGCAGCTCCTTGGCTTTTGGCAGTGTAGTTTTGATCAGTTCGTGCTCTACCAGAGAAGCGGTCATGTTCTTGAACATGGCCTTGCGGTGAGCGCTGGTACGGCTGAATTTACGGCCACTATAGCGATGACGCATGACTCAATTCCTTACGACCACAGTTGCTGTCTCAGCAGGTCGTTCTGGAGCGGTGTCGCGCTAAGCTGTGGCACCGCTCGGGTTCTTTCTACTAGTCGCGACATCGCCGCGACTACCAAATGCTTACAGGGGGCTTAATTTGCTATCGCCTTTAAGGCTGGCCGGTGGCCAGTTTTCCAGACGCATACCCAGTGACAAACCACGGGAAGCCAGTACATCCTTGATTTCAGTCAGAGACTTCTTGCCAAGGTTCGGAGTCTTCAGCAGCTCTACTTCAGTGCGCTGAATCAGGTCACCGATGTAGTAGATGTTTTCCGCTTTCAGACAGTTAGCCGAACGTACGGTGAGTTCCAGGTCGTCAACCGGGCGCAGCAATACTGGATCAACTTCGGGCTCTTCCGCCTTCGGTTGCGCATCTTTCTCGCCTTCCAGGTCCACAAATACTGCCAGCTGTTGCTGCAGAATAGTGGCTGCACGACGAATAGCTTCTTCTGGGTCCAGAGTACCATTGGTCTCCAGGTCCAAAACCAGCTTATCCAGATCGGTACGCTGCTCTACACGCGCGCTTTCCACGCTGTAAGATACACGGCGAACCGGGCTGTAAGATGCGTCCAGCTGCAGACGGCCAATCGCGCGGCTTTCCTCTTCCTCATCACGGCGAGCGTCGGCGGGCTGATAACCACGCCCACGCGCAACAGTGAGTCGCAGGTTGAGTTCTACATCACCTGTGATATTGGCAATCACGTGTTCAGGATTCACAATCTCGATATCGTGATCTACCTGGATATCTCCAGCGGTCACTGCACCCGGGCCCTTCTTGCTCAGGCTTAATACCGCCTGATCTTTGCCGTGCATAACAACCGCGATTTCTTTCAGGTTGAGCAAGATTTCAATAACATCTTCTTGCACACCTTCAATCGCGCTGTACTCGTGCTCGACACCGTCGATTTCTACTTCGGTGACGGCGCAGCCCGGCATGGAGGACAGCAGGATGCGACGCAGCGCATTGCCAAGAGTGTGGCCGAAACCACGCTCCAGGGGCTCCAGAACCACTTTGGCGTGATTCGGATTGTACTCGGTGACGTCAATACGACGCGGTGTCAAAAACTCGTTGACAGCAGTCTGCATAGCCATACCTGTTTACAGTTGCATTCCTTAAAGTGGACTAATTGTTACTTGGAGTACAGTTCCACAATAAGGTTTTCGTTGATCTCTGCCGGCAGATCGACACGATCCGGAGTGCGCTTAAAAGTGCCTTCCAGTTTGCTCGCGTTTACGTCTACCCACTCGACATCGCCACGCTGGGCAGCGAGGGAAACGGAATTCTGGATACGCAGCTGCTTCTTGGCTTTCTCACGTACAGCGATAACGTCGCCTTCTTTAACTTGGAAAGAAGGGATATTAACGGTAGTGCCGTTTACAAGAATTGCTTTGTGGGAAACCAGCTGACGCGCTTCAGAGCGAGTTGAGCCGAAGCCCATGCGGTAAACCACGTTGTCCAGACGCTGCTCGAGAAGTTGCAGCAGGTTTTCACCTGTAGCGCCCTTCAGACGTGCTGCTTCCTTATAGTAGTTACGGAACTGCTTTTCCAGTACGCCGTAGATACGACGAACTTTTTGCTTTTCACGCAGCTGGATGCCGTAGTCGGACAGACGGCCGCGACCAGCGCCATGCTGACCGGGCTTAGATTCTGCGCGACACTTGGAGTCGTGCGGACGTACACCACTCTTCAGCTGCAGGTCAGTCCCTTCACGACGGGACAGTTTACATTTTGGTCCAATATAACGTGCCATTCTATCAGCCCCCTCTTACACGCGACGTTTCTTGGGCGGACGACATCCGTTATGCGGGATAGGCGTCACGTCGGTGATGTTGGTGATTTTGTAGCCGCAGTTGTTCAGTGCGCGAACAGCGGATTCGCGACCGGGGCCAGGGCCCTTCACTTCTACGTCGAGGTTTTTCAGGCCGTATTCCTGAGCTGCAGTACCTGCGCGCTCAGCGGCAACCTGGGCTGCAAACGGGGTGCTCTTACGTGAGCCACGGAAGCCAGATCCACCTGCGGTGGCCCAGCTGAGGGTATTACCCTGGCGATCAGTGATCGTCACGATCGTGTTGTTGAACGATGCGTGGATGTGGGCAATACCGTCGACAACGGTCTTTTTGACCTTTTTGCGAACAGTAGTTTTTGGCTTAGCCATACCAGTATCCTAAATCCTGTATCAAAACCCCTCGGCGATTAGCCAGGCGGGGCATCTTGAACCGCGATTTCGCGCCTCAATTAAGGCTTACTTGCGAATCGGCTTGCGCGGACCCTTACGGGTACGAGCATTGGTCTTGGTGCGCTGACCACGCAGCGGCAAGCTGCGACGGTGACGCAGACCGCGATAGCAACCCAGGTCCATCAAACGCTTGATGTTCATGGATACTTCACGGCGCAGGTCGCCTTCTACGGTAAGCTTTGCAACTTCACCGCGGATGGTTTCGATCTGCTCTTCAGACAGGTCGCGGATTTTGGTGGATTCAGCGATACCAACCGCTGCCAAAATAGACTTAGCCGTAGTAAGACCTACCCCATAAATGTGGGTCAGGGAGATCACGGCGTGCTTGTGGTCTGGTACATTGACACCAGCAATACGTGCCATAGAGGCGTACTCCACGTATTGGGAGCCACTGCTTTATATTAAGTATGTGACTCTACTTTGATTTCGGCGCTGACAGCGACTAAAAAACCGACGGCGCCACCAAAAAGGCGCGCAAGAATAGCTTTTCAGACACCAAATTGCAATAGCCCACGCCCACCACGGCCTCCCGCAGCGGATGTGGACGACAGTCAACGCCCCCTAGCGGAGGTCCAACCTTTAGGCTGACCTCCCACCACAAAGAAATTCTTTATGGTGTTGCCATTCATTACGGGGCTGTAACAAATAGCGAATTTTTCCAGCTTTTACAGAGGCGCCCAACGGACGCTCTCTGTAAGGGGCTGGCCCCTTAGCCTTGACGCTGCTTGTGACGTGGCTCAGCGCTGCAGATTACCCGCAGAACGCCCTTGCGACGCACGATTTTGCAGTTACGGCAGATCTTTTTTACAGAAGCGCGTACTTTCATGACCTTACCTCAATTCAATCAAACTGCGAGCAGGTGACGCACTAGCGACGACCGTAGCCTTGCAGGTTCGCTTTTTTCATCAAGCCCTCGTACTGGTGTGACAACAGATGCGATTGTACCTGTGCCATAAAGTCCATCACTACTACTACAACGATCAGCAGTGAGGTACCCCCCAGATAGAAGGGAACGTTAAACCCAACCACCAGGAACTGCGGCAGCAGGGATACCAGTGCGATATACACAGCACCTACCAGAGTGAGTCGGGTCAACACACTATCGATATAGCGGGCTGTCTGCTCACCTGGACGAATACCAGGTACATAGGCACCAGACTTTTTCAGGTTATCTGCAACTTCATTCGGGTTGAACATCAACGCCGTATAGAAGAAACAGAAGAAACCAATCAGCAGTGCGAACAGAATAATGTTCAGCGGCTGCCCTGGCCCCAGCTGCAATGCCATCCACTGCAGAATCTGGGCACCGACACCTTCACCACCCTGTCCAAACCACTGTGCCAGCGTCGCTGGGAACAGCAGGATACTGCTGGCGAAGATCACCGGAATAACACCGGCCATATTCACCTTCAGAGGCAGGTGGCTCGCCTGCGCAGCTGGTGCTGCGGAGTAGCGACCGGCTTGTCGCCTAGCGTGGTTGATCGTAATTCGGCGCTGACCGCGCTCCATTACTACAACAAAGAACACCACAGCTAAAGCGATAACACCGATGATAAGCAGCATAAGAATATGCAACTCACCCTGTCGGGCCTGCTCGAACGCCTGTCCGATAGCGCCGGGTAACCCAGCAACGATACCGGCAAAAATCAGCATGGAAATGCCGTTGCCCACACCGCGCTCAGTGATCTGCTCACCGAGCCACATCATGAATACGGCACCGGTCACCAGCGACGTTACCGCCACAAAGTAAAAACCAAACGCAGGCTCAGATGAGTAAGCCAGATTTTGCCCTGCCAACCCAAAGGTCATGCCGATACCCTGAATCAGGGCCAACACCACCGTCAGATAACGGGTGTACTGGTTGATCTTACGCCTTCCGGCCTCCCCTTCTTTCTTCAATGCTTCCAGAGAGGGAGTCACCGCACTCATCAACTGCATAATGATGGATGCGGAGATGTAGGGCATGATGCCCAGAGCCAGAATACTCATCCTTTCCAGGGCGCCGCCTGAAAACATGTTAAACAGACCAAGGATGGTTCCCTGATTCTGATTAAACAGATTTGACAGCTTTTCCGGATCAATGCCGGGCACCGGAATATGTGTTCCCAAGCGATAAACAAGTATCGCTAGAAACAGAAAACGAAGGCGAGCCCAGAGCTCGCCCAATCCCTTGCTGTTGCCCAGGGGATTTCCACCGGATCCTGGTCGTGCCATTGGCGCCTCGATTAGTCTTCTATTTTACCGCCAGCAGCTTCGATAGCCGCCTTTGCGCCTTTGGTCACTCCCAGCCCCTTTACGGTTACAGCTTTAGTCAGCTCACCTGAGAGAAACACTTTGGCGCGTTTAATATGGCTGCCGATGATATCGGCATTCTTCAGCGCTGCCAAATCGATTACGTCACTTTCTACCTTGGCCAGCTCTGCCAGACGTACTTCTGCGGTGAAGCGAGAAACACGAGCGGTGAAACCGTACTTAGGCAGACGCTTCTGCAAAGGCATCTGACCGCCTTCGAAGCCCGGACGAACGCTGCCGCCGGAGCGCGCTTTTTGACCTTTGTGGCCGCGGCCACCGGTCTTACCTAAACCACTACCAATACCACGGCCAACGCGCTTGGCGCTGTGCTTGTGGCCTTGTGCGGGAGACAGGTCATTCAAACGCATGTTATTCCCCCTCAACCTTAACCAGGTAGTTTACTTTGTTGATCATGCCGCGCACGGAAGGAGTATCTTCCACTTCCACTGTGTGGCCGATGCGGCGCAGGCCCAGACCCGCAACGCACGCCTGATGACTTTTCAGGCGTCCGTTGATGCTTTTGGTCTGGGTGACTTTAATGGTCTTCTTAGCCATGGTCTTAACCCACCAATAACCTTAAATCTGGGCTGTGATTAGCCCAGAATCTCTTCGACTGATTTACCGCGCTTGGCAGCTACATCTTCCGGGCTCTGCATTTGATCCAGAGCTTTGAAAGTTGCACGTACTACGTTCACCGGATTGGTAGAGCCGTAGCACTTAGCCAGTACGTTGTGTACACCAGCCATTTCCAGTACGGAGCGCATGGCACCGCCGGCAATTACACCGGTACCCTGGGAGGCGGGCTGCATGTAAACCTTGGAACCGCCGTGGCGACCATTGGTAGCGTACTGGATGGTGTCACCATTCAGCTCTACCTGGATCATATTGCGGCGTGCAGCTTCCATCGCTTTCTGGATCGCAACAGGCACTTCACGCGCCTTGCCACGTCCGAAACCGACACGACCATTGCCGTCGCCAACTACGGTCAGTGCGGTAAAGGCGAAGATACGACCACCTTTAACAGTCTTGGCAACGCGGTTGACCTGGACCAGCTTCTCCTGCAGGCCTTCGTCGTTGCTTTTGTCTTTCTCTCTAGCCATAACTCAACCCTTAGAATTTCAGACCGGCTTCGCGGGCAGCGTCAGCCAGAGCCTTTACACGGCCATGGAACTTGAAGCCACTGCGATCGAAGGCAACTTCTTCAACGCCCGCGGCTTTCGCGCGCTCAGCGATCAGTTTGCCAACCGCAGAAGCGGCGTCGACGTTACCGGTTTTACCTTCGCGCAGGTCCTTGTCCAGGGTAGAGGCAGAAGCCAATACCGCATTGCCTTCGGCAGACAGGATCTGTGCGTAAATGTGACGCGGTGTGCGGTTCACGGTGAGGCGAACGGCGCCCAGCTCACGGATCTTGGCGCGGGCACGACGTGCACGACGCAAGCGAGATGCTTTCTTAACGTTCATATCTATGCCCTATTTACTTCTTCTTGGCCTCTTTGCGATACACGCGTTCATCGGCATAACGGACACCCTTACCTTTGTAGGGCTCCGGCGGACGGAACGCACGGATCTCAGCGGCCACTTGGCCCAGCAGCTGTTTATTGCTGCTCTTAAGTACGATTTCAGTCTGGGATGGCGTTTCCGCAGTCACACCTTCCGGCAACTGATAATCGATCGGATGGGAGAAGCCCAGGGTCAGGTTAACCGCTTTACCGGCGGCTTTCGCACGATAACCAACACCCAGCAACTGCAGCTTCTTCTCGAAGCCCTTGCTTACGCCTATCACCATGTTATTGACCAGAGCACGGGTAGTACCCGCCAGCGCTTTGGCCTGTTTGGAGTTATTGCGCGCGGCAAAAGTCAGCTGGCTTTCAGCCTGGCTTACTTCTACATCACCGTGAATAACCATATCCAGGTTACCGATACCGCCTTTAACAGCGATGTTCTGACCTTTCAGGTCTACGGTAACACCTGCGGGGAGAACTACCGGACTATTTGCTACTCGAGACATTGCAACCCCCGCTTAGAATACGGTGCAAAGCACTTCGCCACCAACACCAGCCTGGCGTGCAGCGCGATCAGTCATCACACCATTAGAGGTGGAAACGATCGCGATACCCAGGCCACCGCGTACGGTAGGCAGAGCTTTTTTACCAGTGTAAGCGCGCAGGCCCGGACGGGAAACGCGATTCAGCTCGGCAATAACCGGCTTGCCCTGGAAGTATTTCAGAGCAATGGTCAGTTCCGGCTTTGCGCCTTCGCTTACATTTAAATCAGTAACGTAACCTTCGTCTTTCAGGACTTTGGCCACTGCTACTTTCAGTTTGGATGATGGCAGGGTGACTTCCGCCTTTCCGCGTGCCAGGGCATTGCGGATGCGAGTCAGCATATCTGCCAACGGATCTTGCATACTCATCTTATGAGACTCCTCAAATCTGCCTTAAACCAGCTGGTAATTACCAGCTGGACTTCACGAGGCCAGGAACATCACCACGCATCGCAGCTTCGCGAAGCTTGTTACGGCACAGGCCGAACTTGCGGTATACAGCGTGGGGGCGACCAGTAATACGACAGCGGCGTTGCTGACGTACCGGGCTTGCATCGCGCGGCATTTTCTGCAGCTTGAGTTGAGCCTCCCACTGCTCCTCTTCGGAAGCAGTGGAACTGGCGATGATCGCCTTCAGCTCTTGACGCTTTTCGGCGTACTTAGCTGCGGTTCGAGCGCGCTTGTTTTCGCGCGCAATCATGGATTTCTTCGCCATGGAATCCTCTTAACCCTTAAAAGGGAAGTTGAACGCTTTCAGCAGCGCACGACCTTGATCGTCGTTTGCAGCTGTAGTGGTAATACAAATATCCAGACCGCGGAGCTTATCTACTTTGTCGTAGTCAATTTCCGGGAAGATGATTTGCTCAGTCACGCCCATAGAGAAGTTACCGCGGCCGTCGAACTGCTTCGGGCTAATGCCACGGAAGTCGCGGATACGCGGAATCGCGATATCAACCAAACGCTCCAGGAACTCATACATGCGCTCACCGCGCAGAGTTACCTTGCAGCCGATCGGCCAACCGTCGCGAATCTTAAAGCCCGCAATAGACTTGCGCGCTTTAGTAACGATGGGCTTTTGACCAGTAATTGCTGTCATATCGTTGACAGCGTGCTCCAGCACCTTCTTATCACCAATCGCTTCACCAACACCCATGTTGATGGTGATCTTGGTGATGCGCGGCACTGCCATCACATTCTCGAGACCAAGCTCTTCTTTTAGCTTGGCCACGAGGTCCTTAGTGTAGAGCTCTTTAAGCTTTGCCATGATCTACCAACCTGCTTTTGCGTCAAGAGCCTTAGATGGCTTCGCCGCTGGATTTGAAGACGCGAATCTTAGTGCCGTCTTCCAGTACTTTAAAGCCCACCCGGTCAGCCTTCTGGGTGTTAGGGTTGAAGATGGCTACGTTGGAAGCTTGGATAGCAGCTTCTTTCTCAACGATGCCACCCGCAATACCCATCTGTGGGTTTGGCTTTTGGTGCTTTTTGATCATCTGTATGCCGGAGACAATCAGGCGGCCGTCGTTCAGTACTTTACGTACTGAACCACGTTTGCCCTTGTCACGACCGGCGATAACGATCACTTCGTCGTCACGCTTGATCTTGCGCATAACTCTTCTCCGCTCGAGGCCTAGATAACTTCGGGAGCGAGGGAGATGATCTTCATGAACTTCTCACCGCGCAATTCGCGAGTTACCGGACCAAAAATACGGGTGCCAACCGGCGCCAGTTGCTGGTTCAGCAGCACCGCTGCGTTATCGTCAAATTTAATCAGGGAACCGTCCGCGCGACGCACACCTTTTTTGGTGCGAACCACAACGGCGTTCATTACCTGACCTTTCTTCACTTTACCGCGGGGAATGGCTTCCTTAACGGTTACCTTAATAATGTCGCCCACGCCGGCATAACGACGATGGGAGCCGCCCAGCACCTTGATGCACATGACGCGGCGAGCCCCACTGTTGTCAGCTACTTCTAAGTAGGATTCCGCTTGAATCATTGTCTCTCTCCGAAACCTTTCAATTCGGCAGTCAATGCGCTAGGGGTTATACCTTCGCCGCACGCTCTACAATTTTCTGCAAAGCCCAAGATTTGCTCTTGGACAGCGGACGAGATTCCTCGATGGTTACAACATCGCCGATGCTGCAATCATTGTTCTCGTCATGTGCCTTAAGCTTTGTGGACTTGTTTACAATTTTGCCGTAGATCGGGTGCTTAACACGGCGCTCGATCAAAACGGTGATGGTTTTATCCATCTTGTCACTCACGACCTTACCGGTCAGAGTACGCTTCAGTTTTGCTTCAGCCATGATTAGTTACCTGCCTTCTCGGTCAACACAGTCTTTATGCGAGCAATGTCGCGACGAGTCTGCTTCAGCAGATGAGTCTGAGCCAGCTGACCGGTGGACTTTTGCATACGAAGCTTGAATTGAGCTTCGAGCTGGTTCAGCAGTTCCTGGTTCAGCTCTTCAACTGACTTTTCGCGTAGATCTGCAGTCTTCATTACATCACCGAACGCTTAACGAAAGTTGTTTTTACAGGCAGCTTGGCCGCAGCAAGTGCGAAAGCCTCACGAGCCAGCTCCTCGGACACACCCTCCATCTCATAGAGGACTTTGCCCGGCTGGATCTGAGCTACCCAGTATTCAACGCCACCTTTACCTTTACCCATACGGACTTCGAGGGGCTTATTGGTAATTGGCTTGTCCGGAAACACGCGAATCCAGATTTTGCCGCCACGTTTAACGTGACGAGTCATTGCGCGACGAGCCGCTTCGATCTGGCGCGCAGTAATGCGACCGCGACCGATGGCCTTGAGGCCAAACTCGCCAAAGCTCACTTTAGAGCCGCGCTGAGAAAGACCGCGGTTGCGACCCTTCTGTACCTTGCGGAATTTTGTACGCTTTGGTTGCAGCATCTGCGTACCCCTTATTTAGCAGCTTTCTTGCGGGTCTTAGCCGGCTTCTCATCGGGCATTTCGTCACCGATGACTTCGCCTTTAAAGATCCACACCTTGATACCGATGATGCCGTAGGTAGTCATCGCTTCAGCAGTGGCGTAGTCGATGTTGGCACGCAGGGTGTGCAGAGGCACACGACCTTCGCGGTACCATTCGGTACGTGCGATTTCCGCACCACCGAGACGACCACTTACCTGAATTTTGATACCTTCAGCGCCCTGACGCATAGCGTTCTGTACGGCGCGCTTCATCGCGCGACGGAACATAACGCGGCGTTCCAGCTGCTGGGCAACGTTCTGGCCAACCAGAGCGGCGTCCATATCAGGCTTGCGCACTTCTTCGATGTCGATGTGCACAGGTACGCCCATCTGCGCACTAACAGCGTTGCGCAGACGTTCTACGTCTTCACCTTTTTTACCGATCACGATACCCGGACGCGCAGTGTGAATAGTCACACGAGCGGTGTTCGCCGGACGTTCGATCTCGATACGGCTCACAGAAGCGTGGGCCAGTTTTTTGCGAATAAATTCGCGAACTTTCAGATCCGTGTACAGCTTGTCTGCGTACTCGTCGCTGCCGGCATACCAAACAGAGGTATGCTTTTTAACGATACCCAGACGAATGCCGGTAGGATGTACTTTTTGTCCCATGGTTTTCTCGCCTGCTCTCTTATTTCTCGGCCACTTTCACAGTGATGTGACAAGTACGCTTAAGAATGCGATCTGCACGACCTTTCGCACGCGGTTTAATGCGCTTCATGGTCATACCTTCGTCCACAAAAATTGTGGAAACCTTCAGCTCGTCAACGTCAGCACCTTCGTTGTGCTCAGCGTTGGCAATGGCCGATTCCAGTACTTTCTTGACGATCGCCGCACCCTTTTTATTGCTAAATGCAAGAATATCCAGGGCTTCTTCAACGCCTTTGCCGCGAACCTGATCAGCTACCAGTCGCGCCTTTTGCGCCGATAGACGTGCGCCGCGTAATTTTGCTGCTACTTCCATCTTTTTAACCTCGGCTTAGCGCTTCTTCGCTTTCTTGTCCGCAGCGTGACCGCGGTAAGTGCGGGTAGCAGCGAACTCGCCCAGTTTATGGCCAACCATTTCTTCGTTAACCAAAACGGGCACGTGTTGACGACCGTTGTGAACGGCAATCGTCAGTCCAACCATTTCCGGCATAATCATGGAACGGCGGGACCAGGTTTTAATCGGTCGACGATCGTTTGCTTCAATCGCCGCCTCCACCTTCTTGATCAAATGCAGATCAATAAAGGGACCTTTTTTTAATGAGCGTGGCACTGTCGATTCCTCTCTAGCTGCTCAGACATCGCGCGGCTTACTTGCCGCGACGACGTACAATCATCTTATCGGTGCGCTTGTTCTTGCGCGTTTTCTTACCCTTGGTCGGAACGCCCCACGGAGTAACAGGGTGACGGCCACCAGAGGTACGACCTTCACCACCACCGTGCGGGTGATCTACCGGGTTCATCGCCACACCGCGAACGGTAGGACGAACACCACGCCAGCGTGCAGCACCAGCTTTACCCAGCTTGCGCAGGCTGTGCTCGGAGTTGCTCACTTCACCCAGGGTTGCGCGGCACTCAGCGAGAACCTTGCGCATTTCGCCGGAACGCAGACGAATAGTCGCGTACTGGCCTTCACGGGCTACCAGCTGTACAGAAGCACCCGCAGAGCGGGCCAACTGAGCGCCTTTACCAGGCTTCAGCTCGATACCGTGAATTACAGAACCCACCGGAACGTTGCGCAGAGGCAGGGTGTTGCCCACAGCAATCGGTGCGGCATCGCCGGACTGAATGGTGGCGCCAGCCTTAAGGCCTTTCGGTGCGATAATGTAACGACGCTCACCATCCGCGTAACAAACCAGAGCGATATGCGCGCTGCGGTTGGGATCGTACTCCAGACGCTCAACTTTGGCGGGGATACCGTCTTTGTTGCGCTTGAAGTCGATTACGCGGTAGTGCTGCTTGTGACCACCGCCGATATGACGAGTGGTGATACGACCGTTGTTGTTACGGCCACCGCTTTTGCTCTTGCTCTCTAAAAGAGGAGCGTAAGGAGCACCCTTGTGCAGGTCGGGGTTAACAACCTTAACCAGGTGTCGACGGCCGGCGGAGGTCGGTTTTGTTTTTACAATTGCCATTGTAACAGTCCCCTTTACTCAGCAGCTTCAAAGTTGATGTCGCTGCCTTCGGCCAGGCGAACGTAGGCTTTTTTCCAATCGCTGCGACGGCCCATGCCGTAGCGGGTACGCTTGGTTTTACCTTTAACGTTCACGGTGCGAACCTGCTCAACAGAAACGTTAAACAGCTTTTCAACCGCGGCCTTGATCTCAGCTTTTTCGGCATCGGTGGAAACCTTGAAAACTACTTGGTTGGCGCTATCGGCCAGCACAGCAGCTTTTTCGGAAATTACCGGGCCCAGCAGTACTTTGTAGAGTCGCTCTTGGTTCATCCCAGCACCTCTTCAATTTTCTTGAGCGCAGAAACGGTAACCACGACCTTATCAAAGCGAATCAGGCTTACTGGATCGATCGCCTGCACATCACGAACATCGATTTTGTGCAAGTTGCGAGCGGCCAGGTACAGGTTTTCGCTAACCTCTTCAGTCACGATCAGCGCATCGGACAGGTCAAACTGAGCCAGTTTGCTAACCAGTTGCTTGGTCTTGGGCGCGTCCACATCGAAGGACTCAACCACTATCAAGCGCTCCTGACGAGCCAGCTCAGACAGGATGCAGCGCAGTGCAGCGCGGTACATCTTCTTGTTCAGCTTAACGCTGTGATCACGCGGGTCAGCGGCGAAAGTTACACCACCGGAGCGCCACAGCGGGCTGCGGATAGTACCGGCACGTGCGCGGCCAGTACCTTTTTGGCGCCAGGGCTTTTTACCACCACCGGAAACATCAGAACGATTCTTCTGCGCCTTGGTACCCTGACGAGCGCCAGCCATGTAGGCGACAACTGCCTGGTGTACCAGATCTTGGTTGAACTCACGTCCGAAAGTCACTTCAGAGACAGCTACTGTGCCTTTAGCGCCTTCGGGAGTAGCGATATTCAGTTCCATATCTAATTCCCCTCAGACTTAGGCTTTTACTGCCGGACGAACGATAACGTTGCCACCGGGAGCACCGGGAACAGCGCCTTTAACCAGCAGCAGGTTGCGTTCGGCATCGACACGAACTACTTCCAGGTTCTGCACGGTTACACGCTCAGCACCCATGTGTCCGGCCATTTTCTTGCCTTTCCATACGCGGCCAGGAGTCTGGCACTGACCGATAGAACCGGGAGCGCGGTGAGACAGAGAGTTACCGTGGGTTGCGTCCTGAGTACGGAAGTTCCAGCGCTTAACGCCACCCTGGAAGCCTTTACCCTTGGAAGTGCCGGTTACGTCGATCTTCTGGCCAGCTTCAAAGCTGCTTACAGTGATTTCAGAACCGATTTCGAAAGTCTCTTCGGAAGCGTCAGTACGCAGTTCGAAAAGATTAGTGCCAGCCTCTACATTGGCTTTGGCGAAGTGGCCCGCTTCGGGCTTGGAGACACGGGAAGCCTTACGGTTACCCACTGCTACTTGAACAGCGGCATAGCCATCGGTTTCCACAGTTTTCACCTGGGTGACGCGATTCGGAGCAACCTCAACAACGGTTACCGGAATGGATACGCCATCTTCAGTGAAGACGCGAGTCATGCCGCTCTTGCGGCCGACAATACCTATAGTCATCTTATTAACCTCTCAGTGCACGGGGCTTTAACCCACTGCGGCCGCCCAATTTCAGAGCGTTACACTACCCAGACCTTTTTCGCCTGGGGTTCGGTAGTTAGTTAAAAGTGTTTAGCCGAGACTAATTTGGACCTCAACACCGGCCGCCAGATCGAGCTTCATCAGCGCGTCGACGGTTTTCTCGGTAGGCTCAACGATGTCCAGCAAACGCTTGTGAGTACGGATCTCATACTGGTCGCGAGCGTCTTTATTAACGTGCGGGGAAATCAGTACGGTGTACTTCTCTTTGCGAGTCGGCAGCGGGATAGGACCGCGAACTTGTGCGCCAGTGCGCTTAGCCGTCTCTACGATCTCCTGAGTAGACGCGTCGATCAGCTTGTGATCGAAGGCCTTCAGGCGAATTCGGATACGTTGACCCTGCATGGAATCAAACTCCAACTTATGAACTAAAGAACGTCCTTTCTCGCAACCCCGAGGGCGGGCGAAAAGGAGCGCGAATTCTACGGGGCGTGCAAGAGGCTGTCAACTGTACAGCATGATCAAATTTCAATCGGCTCAAACTACAATGGAGTACCTTAAGTAAATTGAGGGTAAAGACATGACTATTGCTGCGAGATTAAGTCAATACTTGAATGACCAGTCAGTTGACTACCACCTAATACAGCATCCCCACACACGCACCAGTCGAGAGAGCGCCCACGCTGCTCATGTGCGCGAAGACCAAGTAGCCAAGGCAATCCTGTTGCGCGATAAGGAGGGGTTCGTGATGGCGGTAATACCCGCCAGCAGCAGCCTGGATCTACGCGCAGTGCACACTGAAACCGGCCGCAACGACCTGGAGATGGTTGCAGAAAATGAGCTGGGGTCAGTCTTCCCAGACTGCGAGCTGGGCGCCCTACCCCCTGTCGGCCAGGCTTATGGCATTACTACCCTGATAGACAGCGGGCTCAACCGCTGTGAGACGATCTTTTTTGAGGCGGGTGACCACGAAGAACTGGTAGAAATGAATGGACCACAATTCAATAAACTGTTTGCCGGGTGTCGAAGCGCTGATCTTAGTAAGGACTGGCCATAAGCAACCCTAGAAGCAGAAGGATTTGAAATATCAGCCTGAATAAGGCGCCACAAAGAAATGTAATCCTGTGGTGCTGCTCAAGCCAGAGCCACAGGATTCTGACCAGCAAACACCGCCTTCCACTAACCTATCCATTAGATAAGTACCCTACCCAGCGACTAGGCTATACCAGCAAATCGATGGGCACAGGGATATTTGTTTTAACCACCCTAAATATTTCTACAAAACACAAAACAAATACATACCCTGAAGAGGTTTTAGTTTGCAAAGCAGGACACCTACGCTACTTAAAGCCCTGCAGAGCCACAATGAGAACACAGCAAATGCTAACGCTCAAAGAGCCATACACAAAATAAAACAACCCCCAATTTAACTCTCTCCAATACGCTATCGCGAATAAATATCTCTCAAATAAAGCCCTTATAAACCTTTATCAAATTGCACAACTACAGCAACGCTCATCATAAATTACGAGGCTAAACTTGAACCTCTCTGACAACTTTTTTTACGGTTTTTCTTTGCAAACACTTATCCATAAAACCCTCCCAAGTAGCCAATTAAAATAAACACTTAACAGGCTGTATTGGCGAGAAAAAACAAAAAAATATCAGGCAAAAAAAAACCGCAGCGCGTCCGCTGCGGTTTTTTATTTAGATCAAAAGTAACTATTACTCAATGATCTTGGCAACAACGCCCGCACCTACGGTACGACCACCTTCGCGGATAGCGAAGCGCAGGCCGTCTTCCATGGCGATCGGAGCGATCAGGGTAACAACCATTTGAATGTTGTCGCCCGGCATTACCATTTCAGTGCCTTCCGGCAGCTCAACCGCACCAGTTACGTCAGTAGTACGGAAGTAGAACTGAGGACGGTAGCCTTTAAAGAACGGGGTGTGACGACCACCTTCGTCCTTGGACAGGATGTACACTTCCGCTTCGAACTTGGTGTGCGGAGTGATGGAGCCCGGCTTAGCCAGTACCTGACCACGCTCTACTTCGTCACGCTTGGTGCCACGCAGCAGCGCACCGATGTTCTCACCAGCACGACCTTCGTCGAGCAGCTTGCGGAACATTTCAACACCAGTACAGGTGGTGGTGGTGGTTTCTTTAATACCAACGATCTCAACTTCGTCGCCAGTGTTGATTACACCACGCTCTACACGACCAGTTACTACGGTACCACGGCCAGAGATAGAGAATACGTCTTCGATCGGCATCAGGAACGGCTGATCTACTGCACGCTCCGGCTCAGGGATGTACTCGTCCAGAGTTTCTACCAGCTTCTTAACAGCGGTAGTACCCATTTCGTTGTCGTCTTCGCCGTTCAGGGCCATCAGAGCGGAACCAACGATGATCGGAGTGTCGTCACCTGGGAACTCGTACTGGTCCAGAAGTTCGCGAACTTCCATTTCTACCAGCTCGAGCAGCTCTTCGTCGTCTACCATGTCCGCTTTGTTCAGGAATACAACGATGTAAGGTACACCTACCTGACGGGAAAGCAGGATGTGCTCACGAGTCTGCGGCATGGGGCCGTCAGCAGCGGAACATACCAGGATAGCGCCATCCATCTGAGCGGCACCGGTGATCATGTTCTTAACGTAGTCGGCGTGTCCCGGGCAGTCTACGTGCGCGTAGTGGCGAGTCGGGGACTCGTACTCAACGTGAGAAGTAGCGATGGTGATACCGCGCTCACGCTCTTCCGGAGCATTGTCGATACCGTCGAAAGCAACAGCGTCACCGCCCCATACTTCCGCACATACGCGGGTCAGAGCAGCGGTCAGGGTGGTTTTACCGTGGTCAACGTGACCGATGGTGCCCACGTTCACGTGGGGCTTGGAACGTTCAAATTTTTCTTTTGCCATCTTTAGATGTCCTCTAGCTAAAAGTTTGCCAAAGGGGCCCCAGCTGTTGGCCCAGCCCCCTTTAAGCAGAAGTTAATTAGGCTTTGTTCTTGGCGATGATCTCATCGGCAACGTTTTTCGGCGCTTCGGCGTACTTCAGGAATTCCATGGTGTAGGTAGCACGGCCCTGAGTAGCAGAACGCAGGTCGGTTGCGTAACCGAACATCTCTGCCAGAGGCACTTCTGCGTTTACCACCTTACCAGCGGGGTTGTCTTCCATACCCTGGATAAGGCCGCGACGACGGTTGAGGTCGCCAACTACGTCACCCATGTTCTCTTCTGGAGTTACTACTTCCACCTTCATCATCGGCTCAAGCAATACCGCGCCGCCCACAGAGGAGAGCTTCTTGGTCGCCATAGAACCGGCGATTTTAAACGCCATTTCACTGGAGTCCACATCGTGGTAGGAACCGTCATACAGAGTCGCTTTCAGGCCTAGCAGCGGGTAGCCAGCCAGAACACCGTTTTGCATCTGCTCTTCGATACCTTTTGATACCGCAGGGATATATTCCTTAGGTACTGCACCGCCCACGATTTCGTTAACGAATTCCAGGCCTTCTGCGGACTCATCCTCAGCGGGCTCGAATTTCACCCAAACGTGACCGAACTGACCGCGACCACCGGACTGACGAACGAACTTACCTTCGATCTCAGAGGTGTTACGGATCGCTTCGCGGTAGGCCACCTGAGGCTTACCGATGTTCGCTTCTACATTGAACTCGCGACGCATACGGTCGACGATGATGTCCAGGTGCAGCTCACCCATACCAGAGATAATGGTCTGGCCAGTTTCTTCGTCGGTCTTCACGCGGAAAGACGGGTCTTCCTGGGCCAGCTTGCCGAGGGCAATACCCATTTTTTCCTGGTCCGGCTTGGACTTGGGCTCAACCGCTACGGAGATTACCGGCTCTGGGAATTCCATGCGCTCCAGAACAATTTTGTTGCTCTCGGCACACAAGGTGTCACCAGTGGTCACGTCTTTCAGACCAATCGCAGCTGCGATGTCACCCGCCAGTACTTCTTTAATCTCTTTACGATCGTTGGAGTGCATCTGCACCATACGACCAACGCGCTCTTTCTTCATTTTTACGGAGTTGTATACCGCAGTACCGCTCTCCAGCTTACCGGAGTAAACGCGGAAGAAAGTCAGAGTACCAACGAAGGGGTCGGTAGCAATTTTGAACGCCAGAGCGGCGAACGGAGCGTCATCGTCGGCTTCGCGAGTCTCAACGGTTTCGCCGTCTTCCAGAGTACCTTCTATCGCCTTTACTTCAGTCGGCGCCGGCAGGTATTCGATAACCGCGTCCAGCATGGCCTGCACGCCCTTGTTCTTGAACGCAGAGCCGCCCAGAACCGGTACGATTTCATTGGCCAGGGTACGCTGACGGATAGCTGCCTTGATCTCTTCTTCGGTCAGCTCACCCTCTTCCAGGTACTTTTCCATCAGCTCTTCGCTGGCTTCAGCGGCCGCTTCTACCAGGTACTCGCGCATTTCGTCGCACTCGTCCTGCAGCTCAGCGGGGATATCAGCGTAGTCGAAGGTCATGCCCTGATCGGCTTCATTCCACAGAATGGCCTTCATTTTCACCAGGTCAACAACACCCTTAAACTCGTCCTCAGCACCGATGGTCATTTGCAGCGGTACGGCGTTCGCGTTCAAACGATCTTTCAGCTGGTCCACAACGTTGCGGAAGTTCGCACCGGCGCGGTCCATTTTGTTCACGAATACCATACGCGGCACGTGGTATTTGTTGGCCTGGCGCCAAACGGTTTCAGTTTGCGGCTGAACACCAGAGGAACCACACAGTACAACAACCGCGCCGTCGAGTACGCGCAAGGAGCGCTCTACTTCAATGGTAAAGTCAACGTGTCCTGGGGTGTCGATGATGTTTACGCGGTGCTGATCGAACTGCTGCTGCATGCCAGCCCAGAAACAGGTGGTTGCAGCGGAGGTGATGGTAATACCACGCTCCTGTTCCTGTTCCATCCAGTCCATGGTTGCGGCGCCTTCGTGCACCTCACCAATTTTGTGGGACAGACCAGTGTAGAAAAGTACGCGCTCAGTAGTGGTGGTTTTACCGGCGTCTACGTGGGCACAGATACCGATGTTACGGTAGCGTGCGATAGGCGTTTTACGTGCCACAGTTGTATCCTCGATATAACGGCAAAAGGCAGCCTGGAAATTTCCGTGCTGCCTTTCGGTATTAATTTCCGATGTTGGTAATCATCAGACTTAGAAGCGGTAGTGAGAGAACGCCTTGTTGGCTTCCGCCATGCGGTGTACATCTTCACGCTTCTTGACCGCGCCGCCCTTGTTCTGAGCTGCATCGATCATTTCATTGGCCAGGCGCTGAGCCATAGACTTCTCGCCGCGTTTGCGGGAGAACTCTACCAGCCAACGCATTGCCAGAGCCGTACGGCGCGAGGGGCGCACTTCTACAGGCACCTGATAGGTCGCACCACCAACACGGCGGGATTTAACTTCCACCATAGGCGCGATGTTTTCCAAAGACTCTTCAAACACTTCGATCGGGTCTTTGTTCAATTTTTCAGAAATAGTATCAAGGGCACCGTATACAATGCGCTCTGCTACTGATTTCTTGCCGCTGATCATGACGTGGTTCATGAACTTGGCTAGGGTGACGTTCCCGAACTTGGGGTCGGGCAGTACTTCGCGCTTAGCGACTACTCGTCTTCTCGGCATGGGAATTGCCTCTCTTCAGGGTTATTCTGAGACGCCGCCGTAAAACCTTACAATCCGGCGAGCTCAGCCTTACTCCGGTTGGAAACCGAAACGCAAATCGTTAAAGGCGATTAACCTTTAGGACGCTTGGCGCCGTATTTAGAACGGCCCTGCTTGCGATCGTTTACGCCAGCACAGTCAAGTGCACCGCGTACAGTGTGGTAGCGCACACCCGGCAGGTCTTTTACACGACCGCCGCGAATCAGTACCACGCTGTGCTCCTGCAGGTTGTGGCCTTCACCACCGATGTACGAAGTTACTTCGTAACCGTTGGTCAGACGCACACGGCAAACCTTGCGCAGTGCGGAGTTCGGCTTTTTCGGTGTAGTGGTGTACACGCGAGTGCAAACTCCACGACGCTGCGGGCTAGCCTGCAGAGCGGGAACGTCGCTTTTTTCGACTTTGCGTTTTCTCGGCTTACGAACCAACTGGTTGATCGTTGCCATTAAAAATCACTCCAAAAATAAAATGCCACCACCTCTAAAAGTGAGGGCCTGTCGTCTGTGTGTAGCGCCGACCCAGAGGTCGAACGAAACACCCCACATCAGCGGGGGCCGCATTCTATAAGCGACAACCCGCCTAGTCAATCGGCGACAGAAGTAAGTGCTTACATCACAGACAGTCGCCAATATCAGATCGAGCACCGAAGTGCCCCGACCTACCCCACTCCACCAACAGATAGAGTGGGATACGCCTTATTCGCCAGAGGACTTGAGGGCCTCGGTCAGTGCCGCTTCTACCTCTGCTGCAGAAGGACCTTCGCCGAAGGTTTCTTCCAGCTGCAGGTTGCGCTTGCGCTTGCGTTCTGCGTGGTAGGCCAGACCGGTACCGGCCGGAATCAAGCGGCCCACAACCACGTTCTCTTTCAAACCGCGCAGGCTATCTTCTTTACCGGTTACCGCCGCCTCGGTCAGAACGCGGGTAGTCTCCTGGAACGAAGCCGCAGACAGGAAGGACTCAGTGGCCAGAGACGCTTTGGTAATACCCAGCAACAGGCGCTCGAACTGAGCGGGCTGTTTGCCTTCGGCGCGCAACTGCTCGTTCTCTTCGATCACGCGCTGGTATTCCACCTGGTCGCCCTTAATTAAGCTGGAATCGCCCATCTCGAGGATTTCCACCTTGCGCAGCATCTGGCGCACGATAGTCTCGATGTGCTTATCGTTAATACCTACACCCTGGAGACGGTAAACTTCCTGGATCTCGTTAGTGATGTAGCGCGCAAGTTCTTCCACACCTTTCAGACGCAGAATATCGTGCGGGTTGGACGGGCCATCGGAGATAACCTCGCCCTTCTCTACAGTTTCACCTTCGAACACAGTCAGCTGGCGGTGTTTCGGAATCAGAACCTCGTAGTGGTCCTTACCGTTGGCCAGTGGCTTGCCGTCGCGCGGGGTGATCTGCAGACGCACCTTGCCTTTGGTCTCTTTACCGAAGGAAACGGTACCGGAGATTTCCGCCAGGATGGACGGCTCTTTCGGCTTACGCGCTTCGAACAGGTCGGCAACGCGGGGCAGACCACCGGTGATGTCCTTGGTACCGCCAGATTCCTGCGGGATACGTGCGATTACGTCACCCACGTTCACCTTGTCACCATTCTTCAGGCTGAGAATCGCACGCGCCGGCAATGCGTAGTGCGCAGGCGCATTACTGTTGGCCAGAGTCAGTTCTTCGCCATTCTCATCCAACAGAGTTACCGCCGGACGCAGGTCTTTACCTGCCGCCGGACGCTCGGCTGGATCGATAATTTCGATCGAGGACAGACCGGTAATTTCATCGGTCTGCTTGCGGATGGAGAGCCCCTCTTCCATACCGGACAGTTTCACCCAACCAGCAACTTCGGTGATGATCGGGTGGGTGTGCGGATCCCACTTGGCCACAATCTGGCCACCATCAACCTCAGCACCCTCATAGACACTGATTACAGCACCGTAAGGCAGCTTGTAGCGCTCGCGCTCGCGCCCAGCGCTATCGGCAATCGCCAATTCACCGGAGCGGGAAACCGCTACCAAGTTGCCAGCTTCAGTCTTAACGGTCTTCACATTGTGCAGACGGACGGTACCGCCCAGCTTCACCTGGATGCTGTCTGCAGCAGAGGCGCGGCTCGCAGCACCACCGATGTGGAAGGTACGCATGGTCAGCTGGGTACCCGGCTCACCGATGGACTGTGCGGCAACAACGCCCACAGATTCACCCGGGTTGGCGCGGTGGCCTCGGGCCAGGTCACGGCCGTAACACTGGGCACAGATACCGTGTGCAGTAGTACAGGTGATCGGGGAGCGAACCAGAACCTCATCGATACCCATGGCTTCGATGCGCTCTACCCACTTCTCGTCGATCATGGTGCCGGCGGAAACGGCGATTTCATCGCTGCCGGGCTTCAATACATCGCGAGCCACAACACGACCGAGGATACGGTCACCGAGAGATTCGATAACGTCACCGCCCTCGATCACCGGCGCCATGGTCAGGCCGTCGTCAGTGCCACAATCCAGTTCGGTAATTACCACGTCCTGAGCAACGTCCACCAGGCGACGGGTCAGATAACCGGAGTTCGCGGTTTTCAGTGCGGTATCCGCCAGACCTTTACGAGCACCGTGGGTCGAGATGAAGTACTGCTGTACGGTCAGACCTTCACGGAAGTTTGCGGTAATGGCGTTCTCGATAATGGAGCCGTCTGGACGGGCCATCAGACCACGCATACCAGCGAGCTGACGAATCTGTGCTTCGGAGCCCCGTGCACCGGAGTCTGCATACATGAAAACAGAGTTGAAAGAATCCTGCTGGGTCTCTTTGCCCTCTCGGTCAATCACCCTCTCTTTCTTAATGCCCGCCATCATCGCCTGGGTCACCTTATCGTTGGTACGGGACCAAACATCGATGACCTTGTTGTATTTTTCACCCTGCGTTACCAGACCGGAGGCAAACTGGCTTTCAATTTCCTTCACTTCCGCTTCCGCGGATTCGATCAACTGAGCTTTCTCGGCCGGGATTTCGAAGTCGTTCACACCAATGGAGGAACCGGACTTGGTAGAGAAATCAAAACCGGTGTACATCAGCTGGTCGGCGAAGATAACGGTCGCCTTCAGGCCCACCTTGCGGTAGCACTCGTTCAGTACACGGGAAATAGACTTCTTCTTCATCGGCTGGTTAACCAGCTCGAAGGGCAGGCCTTCCGGAACGATATTCCACAGCAGCGCGCGGCCTACAGTGGTGTCCTGTACAGAGATGGTTTCGTGTTTCTCACCATCTTCACCCACGATATTTTCGCGGATACGCACTTTAACCTTCGCCTGTAAGCCAACCTGCCTGGCATAAAAGGCACGGCTCACCTCTTTGATATCGGAGAAGGACATACCCTCGCCTTTATCGTTGACGCGCTCTCGGGTCATCCAGTACAGGCCCAGTACCACGTCCTGGGACGGTACGATGATCGGCTCACCATTGGCGGGCGACAGGATGTTGTTGGTGGACATCATCAGCGCGCGGGATTCCAGCTGCGCTTCGATGGTCAAAGGTACGTGTACCGCCATCTGGTCGCCGTCGAAGTCGGCGTTATAGGCAGCACAAACCAGCGGATGTAGCTGGATCGCTTTACCTTCAATCAGTACCGGCTCGAACGCCTGAATACCCAGACGGTGCAGGGTCGGTGCACGGTTAAGTAGTACCGGGTGCTCGCGGATCACCTCGTCGAGGATATCCCAAACGATGGCCTCTTCGCGCTCCACCATTTTCTTGGCGGCTTTGATGGTAGTGGCCAGCCCGCGAGTTTCGAGCTTGCCGAAAATAAACGGTTTGAACAGCTCCAGAGCCATTTTCTTGGGCAGACCACACTGGTGCAGGCGCAGGGTCGGGCCAACCACGATCACGGAACGACCGGAGTAGTCCACACGCTTACCCAGCAGGTTCTGACGGAAGCGGCCCTGCTTACCTTTAATCATGTCAGCCAGGGACTTCAGCGGGCGCTTGTTGGAGCCGGTGATAGCGCGGCCGCGACGGCCGTTATCCAACAGTGCATCCACAGATTCCTGCAGCATGCGCTTTTCGTTACGCACGATAATATCCGGCGCATTCAACTCGAGCAGACGCTTCAGACGGTTGTTACGGTTGATCACACGACGGTAAAGATCGTTCAGATCGGAGGTCGCGAAGCGGCCACCATCCAGCGGTACCAGCGGACGCAGATCCGGTGGCAGAACCGGCAGAGCTTTCATTACCATCCACTCCGGGTTGTTACCGGATTTGTAGAAGGCTTCCAGCAGCTTCAGGCGCTTGGACAGTTTCTTGATCTTGGTTTCGGAATTGGTCGCTGGGATCTCTTCCCGCAGGCGCTGGATCTCAACCGGCAGTTCAATATCTGCCATCAATTCCTGGATAGCCTCGGCACCCATTTTCGCTTCAAACTCATCGGCGAACTCTTCCATCGCCTCAAAGTACTGCTCATCGTTCAGTAGCTGGCCGCGCTCCAGGGTGGTCATGCCGGGCTCGGTTACCACGTAGGACTCGAAGTACAGCACGCGCTCGATATCGCGCAGGGTCATGTCCAGCAACAGGCCGATACGGGACGGCAGGGATTTCAGGAACCAGATGTGCGCAACCGGGCTGGCCAGTTCAATGTGGCCCATACGCTCACGGCGCACCTTGGCTTTGGTGACCTCAACGCCGCACTTCTCACAGATAATACCGCGGTGCTTCATGCGCTTGTACTTACCGCACAAGCACTCGTAGTCTTTTACCGGGCCGAAGATCTTGGCGCAGAACAAGCCTTCACGCTCAGGCTTGAAGGTACGGTAGTTGATGGTCTCCGGCTTCTTCACTTCGCCGTAGGACCAGGAGCGGATCATGTCCGGCGAGGCCAGACCGATACGAATCGCATCAAACTCTTCCAGGTGCTCCTGGGACTTCACCAGATTTAATAAATCTTTCAAGGCCTTTCCTCCACTAGGGGGTAGTCAACCCGGCCGTTACGCCGGGCCGGGCGGGCCGGCAACCCCACTGCTTCCAGGGTGCCGGCGCTTGTCTCAATTCACCTGCGAACAGGCTTTTGCACCAATCGGTCTTACTCGTGCTCGAGCTCGAAGTTCATACCGAGAGAGCGGATTTCCTTAACCAGTACGTTGAAGGACTCCGGCATGCCAGGCTCCATACGGTGGTCGGAATCCACGATGTTTTTGTACATCTTGGTCCGCCCTTCCACGTCGTCTGATTTGACCGTGAGCATTTCCTGCAGGGTGTATGCAGCGCCGTAAGCTTCCAGCGCCCACACTTCCATCTCCCCGAAGCGCTGACCACCGAACTGGGCTTTACCACCCAGCGGCTGCTGGGTAACCAAGCTGTAGGAACCGGTAGAACGCGCGTGCATCTTGTCGTCCACCAGGTGGTTCAGCTTCAGCATGTACATGTAGCCCACGGTAACCGGACGCTCGAAAGCATCACCGGTACGACCGTCGTGCAGAGTGATCTGGCCGGAATCCGGGATATCGGCGAGGCGCAGCAATTGCTTGATCTCGCTCTCATCGGCACCGTCGAATACCGGGGTCGCCATGGGTACACCGCGACGCAGGTTCTGCGCCATGGTCATGACTTCCTGATCGGAGAACTGATCCAGTTCTTCCTTGCGACCGCCTGTGGAGTTGTAGACCTCTTCCAGGAATCCGCGCACCTTGGCGACTTCCTGCTGTTCCTTGATCATCTTGTCGATTTTTACGCCAAGACCTTTAGCAGCCATACCCAGGTGCATTTCCAGAACCTGACCAACGTTCATCCGCGAGGGAACACCCAGTGGGTTCAGAACGATATCTACCGGCTCACCGTTTTGGTCGTAAGGCATATCCTCAACGGGCTTGATCACGGAGATCACACCCTTGTTACCGTGGCGACCGGCCATCTTGTCGCCCGGCTGGATACGGCGTTTGATCGCCAGGTAGACCTTGACGATTTTCAATACGCCCGGAGCCAGGTCATCGCCGGACTCCAGTTTTTTCTTCTTGTCTTCGAAGGCTTCGTCGAGCAGCTTGCGACGCTCTTTCAGCTGTACTTCTGCCTTCTCCAGCTGCTCGTTGAGACCCTCGTCTTCCATGCGCAGCTTGAACCAGTCTTCACGCGGCAGAGCGGCGAGTACTTCAGTGGTGAGCTCCTGGCCCTTGCTGATACCTTTACCACCGGCAGCCTTCTGGCCCAGCAGTGCTTGCTGCAGACGCTCAAAGGTAGCGCCTTCAACAATGCGGTACTCTTCGTTCAGGTCCTTGCGAACCTCGTCCAGCTGCGCCTTCTCGATATCGATGGAACGCTGATCTTTCTGCAGGCCGTCACGGGTGAACACCTGAACATCGATCACGGTACCGCGGGTGCCACTGGGCGCGCGCAGGGAAGTGTCTTTAACGTCGGAAGCTTTTTCACCGAAGATTGCACGCAGCAGCTTCTCTTCTGGGGTCAGCTGTGCTTCGCCTTTAGGAGTCACCTTACCGACCAGGATATCGCCGGCACCTACTTCCGCACCGATATATACAATGCCGGACTCGTCCAACTTATTCAGCGCAGACTCACCCACATTGGGGATATCCGCAGTGATCTCCTCACTACCCAGTTTGGTATCTCGGGCAATACAGGTCAGTTCCTGGATGTGAATAGTGGTGAAGCGGTCTTCCTGTACAACGCGCTCACTAATGAGGATGGAGTCCTCAAAGTTGTAACCATTCCAGGGCATAAAGGCGATGCGCATATTCTGGCCAAGAGCCAGCTCACCCAGATCTACAGAAGGACCATCGGCGAGGATATCGCCGCGGGTTACGCGATCACCAGTGTTAACAATCGGGCGCTGATTGATACAGGTATTCTGGTTGGAGCGGATGTATTTGGTCAGGTTATAAATATCTACACCTGCATCACCGGCTTCCACCTCAGCGTCCGCCACGCGGACTACCACACGGCTGGAATCAACACGCTCAATCACACCGCCACGCTTGGCTACCACACATACCCCGGAGTCGCGCGCTACTGTGCGCTCCATACCGGTGCCTACTAGCGGCTTTTCAGCACGCAGGGTCGGTACCGCCTGACGCTGCATGTTCGAGCCCATCAATGCACGGTTGGCGTCATCGTGCTCAAGGAACGGGATCATCGCCGCAGCGACAGAAACCACCTGCTTGGCAGAAACATCCATATACTGGATTTCACCCGGTGCCTTCAGGGTAAATTCGCCATGGTGACGCACGCTGATCAGGTCATCAATGAAGTTGCCGTTGTCATCTACTTCCGCAGACGCCTGGGCAATAATGTAATTTGCTTCATTGATCGCTGACAGGTAAGCGATTTCGTCGGTTACCTTGCCATCAACCACTTTGCGATAAGCACTCTCGAGGAAACCGTAGTGGTTAGCGCGAGCGTAAGTGGCCAGGGAGTTGATCAGACCGATGTTCGGTCCTTCCGGTGTCTCAATCGGACATACGCGGCCGTAGTGCGTCGGGTGCACGTCGCGCACCTCAAAGCCAGCGCGCTCACGGGTCAAACCACCTGGGCCCAGTGCGGAAACACGACGCTTGTGAGTTACTTCCGACAGCGGGTTGTTCTGGTCCATAAACTGGGACAGCTGCGAGGAACCGAAGAATTCCTTCACTGCAGCAGCTACCGGCTTGGCATTGATCAGGTCCTGCGGCATCAGGCCTTCGGACTCCGCCATGGACAGGCGCTCTTTGACCGCGCGCTCCACACGTACCAGACCAACGCGGAACTGGTTCTCGGCCATCTCACCAACGGAGCGCACGCGGCGGTTCCCCAGGTGATCGATATCGTCCACCATGCCCTGGCCGTTACGGATATCGATCAAGGTCTTCAGTACATCGACGATATCTTCTTTGCTCAGGGTACCTTCGCCGGTCTCGTCTTCACGGCCCAGGCGACGATTGAACTTCATGCGACCAACGGCGGACAGATCGTAGCGCTCGTCGGTGAAGAACAGGTTTTCAAACAGGGATTCCGCAGATTCCTTGGTGGGCGGCTCGCCTGGGCGCATCATGCGGTAGATCTCTACCAGCGCTTCCAGCTGAGTGCGGGAAGGCTCTGCACGCAGGGTATCGGAGATAAACGGCCCACGGTCTAGATCATTGGTGTACAGCGTTTCGAAAGTCTTAATATTGAGTGTGCGTAACTGGGCGATTACTTCAGCGGTAATCTCAGCATTACACTCAACTGCAATTTCACCAGTAGACTCATCGACAATATCGTGAGCCAGAATACGGCCAAACAGGTATTCCAGTGGCGCGTCCAGCTTTTCTACGCCGGCTTTCTCCAGCTGGCGAATATGACGCGGGGTGATACGACGCCCCTCTTCCACAATCACCTTGCCCTGGCCATCTTTAATATCAAAAGAGGCCACGTCACCGCGCAAGCGGGAGGGAATCAGTTCCAGGCTAACGCGGTCTTCCTGCAGCTCAAACTTGCTGGTCTCGAAGAACATCTCCAGCATTTCCTGGGAGCTATATCCCAGTGCACGCAACAGAATTGTCGCAGGCAGTTTGCGGCGGCGGTCGATACGAACGAATACCAAGTCCTTTGGATCGAATTCGAAGTCCAGCCAGGAGCCACGATAAGGAATTACACGCGCGGCGTACAGCAGCTTACCGGAGGAATGGGTCTTGCCTTTGTCGTGATCGAAAAATACACCCGGGGAACGGTGTAGCTGGGATACGATAACACGCTCAGTACCATTAATTACAAAGGTACCGTTGTCGGTCATGAGCGGGATTTCGCCCATGTAAACTTCCTGCTCTTTGATGTCCTTAATGGACTTATTCGCAGACTCTTTATCGTAAATAATCAGGCGCACACGTACACGCAGCGGACAGGCGTAGGTCACGCCGCGCAGAGTACATTCCTTAACATCGAAAGCGGGCTTACCCAGTGTGTAGCTCACGTACTCCAGAGCGGCATTGCCTGAATAGCTAACAATCGGAAATACGGATTTAAACGCCGCCTGCAGGCCGACATCTAAGCGATCGTCGGGGCGCTTGTCGGCCTGTGTAAAATTGCGATATGAATCCAGCTGTATCGCAAGCAGGAAGGGCACATCCATGACCTTAGGCAGTTTGCCAAAATCCTTGCGGATACGTTTTTTCTCAGTATATGAGTAAGCCATTCAAATTCCCCAGCTTGATCAGTGACAAGACTTCGTGGGACTCCATTCGGGAGCCCCTCCGGGCGAGAAGCCTCTGAACAACACAGATTGCCTGTGCTGTTCAGAAACCTCTCCGCTTGCTTTCGGGCAGCGCAACTGCGCTATGTTTAAATGAGGTTTGCCACGGTTTTATACCGCCGGCACCGCTAAAACCTCAGTACCGCAAACGGCAAAAAGGCCGGCGGACAAAAGTCCACCAGCCTTACCGCTATGTGTCGTTTTAGGCGACCAATAGCGGGAATCGCAACAACCGAATTACTTCAGTTCTACAGTTGCGCCAGCTTCTTCCAGCTCTTTCTTAGCGGCTTCAGCTTCGTCTTTGGTTGCGCCTTCTTTCAGCGGGCTTGGAGCGCCGTCAACCAGTGCCTTGGCTTCTTTCAAGCCCAGGCCGGTGATGCCGCGAACAACCTTGATCACGTTCACTTTCTTGTCGCCTGCAGAAGTCAGAACTACGTCGAAAGAGTCTTTCTCTTCAGCGGCAGCTTCGCCACCAGCCGGGCCGGCTACAACTGCTGCTGCAGCAGTTACACCGAACTTCTCTTCCATTGCTTCGATCAGCTCAACAACGTCTTTAACAGACATTTCGGCAACAGCGTTGATGATATCTTCTTTAGTCAGAGACATGAGTCATTACCTGAATTGGTTTGAGCAGTAGCTGCTCGTATTTCGTTTTGAAACCGCGATTCGCTAAAGCGAATACAATTACGCAGCTTCCTGCTCTTTTTGGTCGCGAACGGCCGCAATAGTGCGGACCAGCTTGCCAGCAGATGCTTCTTTCAACACGCTCATCAGCTTGGCGATCGCCTCGTCGTAAGTCGGCAGGCTTGCCAACAATGCGACGTCGGTGATCGCGCCTTCGAAGGCAGCACCTTTCAGTTCCAGCTTGTCATTGCCCTTGGCGAACTGGCTCAGGATGCGCGCGCCGGCACCTGGGTGTTCGTTAGAGAATGCAATGATGCTAGGACCTACGAATTTGTCAGTCAGACATTCGTAATCGGTTCCTGCCAGAGCGCGACGCGCCAGAGTATTGCGGACGACTTTCAACCAAACGCCGTTCTCGCGAGCCTCTTTGCGCAGGGCAGTCATGTCATTTACGGTAACGCCGCGGGAATCCGCAACTACCGCAGACAGAGCACCCTCAGCAGCTTGCTGGACATCTGCGACAATCGCTTTCTTGTCTTCGAGTCCAATAGCCATAGTGTCACTCCTGGATTTGAAAAAAACCGGGCTCAAAGCCCGATCCGTTCCGGTGCATAAAGCTCAAATCCAGTAAAAATACTGGTTTGGGCGACACCGTCTGCGTAGGCTCAAACCTCTCAACGGCCAACCTGGCCGAGATTTGGATTAAGCCAGACACGTTAAACCTCAACGCATCTGGCACCTACGGTCTTTGACGGCCCACATTTCTGCCTAAGCATCAAGTGGACCCCAAAGTTCGATTTACTATGCGCCAACAGTGTCAGCGCACAGCTTCAATTAGATGTTCAGGGAAGACTGGTCGATAACCAGACCTGGGCCCATAGTGGTGCTCAGGGTGATCTTCTTCAGGTACACACCTTTTGCAGAAGCCGGCTTGGCCTTCTTCAGGTCTGCTACCAGAGCTTCCAGGTTCTCTTTCAGCAAGTTCGCATCGAAAGCAACTTTGCCGATACCACCGTGGATGATGCCGCCTTTGTCAGCGCGGAAACGCACCTGACCAGCTTTGGCATTTTTAACTGCGGTAGCAACGTCTGGAGTTACAGTGCCAGTCTTCGGGTTCGGCATCAGGCCGCGCGGGCCGAGGATTTGACCCAGCTGACCTACAACGCGCATCGCATCGGGAGAAGCGATTACTACGTCGAAGTCCATCTTGCCCGCTTTAACGTCGGCAGCCAGCTCGTCCATACCGATCAGGTCAGCGCCCGCTTCTTTAGCGGCATCAGCGTTTGCACCCTGGGTGAAAACAGCTACGCGAACTTCTTTACCAGTACCGTGCGGCAGAGTGGTCGCACCGCGAACAGCCTGGTCGGATTTACGCGGATCGATACCCAGGTTTACAGAAGCGTCTACAGTCTCTGCAAACTTAACGTTGGACAGCTCTTTCAGCAGAGCTACGGCTTCTTCGATGCCGTATGCTTTACCAGCTTCAACTTTCTCAGCGATTACGCGCTGACGCTTGCTCAATTTAGCCACTTAGAGACCCTCCACTTCGATACCGGCACTGCGTGCGGAACCGGCGATGGTGCGCACGGCCGCGTCCATATCGGATGCAGTCAGGTCAGCCTTTTTCATTTCTACGATCTCTTCGATCTGAGCGCGGGTAACCTTACCGACCTTGTCGGTATTCGGGCGACCGGAACCACTCTTGATCTTGGCGGCCTTGCGCAGCAGTACTGCGGCGGGCGGAGATTTCATGATGAAGGTGAAGGAGCGATCGCTGTATACAGAGATCACAACCGGCACCGGCAGACCCGGCTCAAGGCTTTGAGTCTGGGCGTTGAACGCCTTACAGAATTCCATGATGTTCACGCCGTGCTGACCCAGTGCAGGACCAACGGGCGGACTTGGGTTGGCCTGACCGGCCTTAACTTGCAGCTTGATATAAGCTTCTACTTTCTTAGCCATTACAGCTCTCCTCTAGATGGGTGGTAACGCCAGCCACAACTTACCTCTCGGCAGAGAGCTGGCTCCCCGCCCCAAAAAACAAAATATATTTTCCGGGGACGCGAAAACCCCCTTCCACCTTGCGGCGAAAGAGGGCAAAAAATTTACACTGGAATCAGGTCTTTTCTACCTGACTAAACTCCAGTTCAACGGGGGTGGAGCGCCCGAAGATCAATACGGCCACGCGCAGGCGGCTCTTCTCGTAGTTGACCTCTTCGACCACACCGTTGAAATCATTAAACGGACCATCGATAACCCGAACCATTTCACCTGGCTCAAATAGGGTCTTGGGCTTGGGCTTATCGGCGGAATCGTCGATTCGATTCAGGATAGCCTGCGCTTCGCGGTCAGTGATCGGGGCCGGCCTATCCGCCTTGCCTCCGATAAAACCGAGCACTCGAGGAGTTTCTTTTACCAAGTGCCAAGTATCGTCATTCAGTTCCATTTCCACCAGGACATAACCGGGGAAGAACTTGCGCTCACTCTTGCGCTTTTGCCCTGCTCGCATCTCCACCACTTCTTCGGTGGGAACCAGCACTTCACCAAACAGGTGATCCATTTCGTGCAGCTCAATTCGCTCCTTGAGAGAGCTAGCTACACGCTTCTCATAGCCCGAGTAAGCCTGGACCACATACCAATGCTTTGACATGTATCAACCTTTAGCCGATGAGTTTGGATGCCGCCCAACCTAAAGCGGAGTCCAGCGCCCAGAGAATTAGCGCCATAATCAACACAAAAACCACCACAATCACAGTCGTCTGGGTGGCCTCTTGACGAGTCGGCCAAACCACGCGCCTGACTTCCGTTTGCGCTTCGCGCAACAGTTGCCAGAGTGCATTACCCTTCGCAGTATTCACCGCGACAACCAGGGCAGCCAGGCAGATTGCAGTCACTGCCAGCACGCGGTAAATCAGGGGGAATTCGGCATAATAAGAATTGCCCGCTACAGCACCACCAACCAGCAGTACTATTAGCAGCCATTTCAGGCCGTCAAGACGAAAGGTTTTCGCTTCTGCTTTAGCATTCATATATGAAGCCCTTAGCGCACTACAGATAAGCCCTTAGTGCTCAAAAACACAAAAGCCCCACTGACAAGTAGGGTCTTGCGACACCCCTAAACTTATTTCAAGTGGAGTGTTTAAAATGGCAGGCCAGGAGGGACTCGAACCCCCAACACCCGGTTTTGGAGACCGGTGCTCTACCAATTGAACTACTGGCCTGTACAGCTTGGATGCCTTAGCACCCGAAGATAAAGAGGGCTACAGACCACCCTCTCATCTACTGCGCCACCAGGGAACCCTGGCGACACGAAGATCAAAGATTACTCAATGATCTTAGCAACAACGCCCGCACCTACGGTACGACCACCTTCGCGGATAGCGAAGCGCAGGCCGTCTTCCATGGCGATCGGAGCGATCAGGGTAACAACCATTTGAATGTTGTCGCCCGGCATTACCATTTCAGTGCCTTCCGGCAGCTCAACCGCACCAGTTACGTCGGTAGTACGGAAGTAGAACTGAGGACGGTAGCCTTTAAAGAACGGGGTGTGACGACCACCTTCGTCCTTGGACAGGATGTACACTTCCGCTTCGAACTTGGTGTGCGGAGTGATGGAGCCCGGCTTAGCCAGTACCTGACCACGCTCTACTTCGTCACGCTTAGTGCCACGCAGCAGCGCACCGATATTCTCACCAGCACGACCTTCGTCGAGCAGCTTGCGGAACATTTCAACACCAGTACAGGTAGTGGTGGTGGTTTCTTTAATACCAACGATCTCAACTTCGTCGCCAGTGTTGATTACACCACGCTCTACACGACCAGTTACTACGGTACCACGGCCAGAGATGGAGAATACGTCTTCGATCGGCATCAGGAACGGCTGATCTACTGCACGCTCCGGCTCAGGAATGTACTCGTCCAGAGTTTCTACCAGCTTCTTAACAGCGGTAGTACCCATTTCGTTGTCGTCTTCACCGTTCAGGGCCATCAGAGCGGAACCAACGATGATCGGAGTGTCGTCACCCGGGAACTCGTACTGGTCCAGAAGTTCGCGAACTTCCATCTCTACCAGCTCGAGCAGCTCTTCGTCGTCTACCATGTCCGCCTTGTTCAGGAATACAACGATGTAAGGTACACCTACCTGACGGGACAGCAGGATGTGCTCACGAGTCTGCGGCATGGGGCCGTCAGCAGCGGAACATACCAGGATAGCGCCGTCCATCTGAGCAGCACCGGTGATCATGTTCTTAACGTAGTCGGCGTGTCCCGGGCAGTCTACGTGCGCGTAGTGGCGAGTCGGGGACTCGTACTCAACGTGAGAAGTAGCGATGGTGATACCGCGCTCACGCTCTTCCGGAGCATTGTCGATACCGTCGAAAGCAACAGCGTCACCGCCCCATACTTCCGCACATACGCGGGTCAGAGCAGCGGTCAGGGTGGTTTTACCGTGGTCAACGTGACCGATGGTGCCCACGTTCACGTGGGGCTTGGAACGTTCAAACTTTTCTTTTGCCATTGCAGCCTCCTAATATAGATGAGCCGCTAACGGCACCACCCACGTACAGAACATGCGCATCCGACCCGGAAAAGCCCGACCCCGGACACAAACAACCGCAAGAGCTTTCACCCTTGCGGCTATTGAAAAATGGAGCTCATGGGCGGATTTGAACCGCCGACCTCACCCTTACCAAGGGTGTGCTCTACCCCTGAGCTACATGAGCAAATCAACGCCTTCCTAGGCGACCACAAGGCTTGCCATTTTGGAGAGCATTCCAGCCGAACCCATAGTTGGAGCGGGCAGCGGGAATCGAACCCGCATCATCAGCTTGGAAGGCTGAGGTTCTACCATTGAACTATGCCCGCTTGCGGGAGCCTCCAGACAAAACTACCTGTCTTGCCGGCAACACCTTACGGTGTAAAAAATGGTGCAGGGGGGTGGATTCGAACCACCGAAGCTTTCGCGTCAGATTTACAGTCTGATCCCTTTGGCCACTCGGGAACCCCTGCCTCAATGCGGGGTGCATTTTCTACACCTTCCGCCGCGCTGTCAACATTTTTTTCTTTAAATTTCACAGACTTAGCTGAAAAATCTAATGTCGAGCAGCGCCGGGATAAAAATGGAGCTGGCGAGAGGAGTCGAACCCCCGACCGGCTGATTACAAGTCAGCTGCTCTACCAACTGAGCTACGCCAGCCCTATCCCGTCCATTGCCGAAGTTGAATAGTCACCCTCGTCAATGGAGGCGGGATTCTATGGGAAGTTATCCCGACACGCAACACCCTTTTTGCAGAAAAATCAGAATTTTTATGTCGCCTGTTGCCACATATAGAAAAATACGGCGAACCTTGTTTCGCGGCTGGGGACCTAGACCTCTAGCCCAACCCCATCAACCGGACACTTCTGCACAAAGATTACGGCGACGATCCAGCTCGGGATGCTCTTGCTGCAACTGCAACCAAAAATCCGGGGCTAAACTATCTGAGGCGCCTGGCGCCAATACGATCCAGCGTTCGGCGTGGGTCTGAGGCTCCTCGCGGAATTGAGCCCGTATGCCTTTCTCAATCAACTCACTTGTCAGAGATTCAGCACGCGAACGCTCGCTGAAAATGCCAAAGGAAATACCATCAGCCAACGCACCCTTGGGGATCACATAACTATCTATTCCCTGTGCCTGCAATTCTCGTAAACGGTTGTAGGCTTCTCGCCTGGAATTCAATGGTGGCAGAAAAACCCAGTAACGCATCTGCCCTTGCATCTCCACATCTCGCAATACGGCAGAAACCTGCAGGGACTTTAAGCGCTGTACTATCGCCTCTCCAAGCGACTCCTCCGCAAATGGGCCAAGCAAAGTGCAGAGCTGCTCAGTAGAGCTTGCCTTTGCTGGCGACATGGGAGCCACCGGCAGAGGAGACAGCTCCTGCGGAGATATTTCATTGACCAGGGCAATACTCTGGACCTGTACCTCCGCCCTTTTATCGGCAACCCTTATTCTCTCTTTATCAGAGGTTGAAGTACCAACAAACCAAGCAAAGACGCCGAAATTCAACAGTATTAAGAAAAGAGCTATCCAGCGCATAGGGTGTTATTTATTTTAAGGATTACTTAACGCCAAGCCATCCATTACCAGCTCAGGAACCAAATGGTGCTCCCGCTGATAAAGAGCTGACAGCACTGGGGCATCGCCGCCTGTCAACCACAACAGCGGTTCTTCAGCACAGTATCCACGCAACTCTTCCAGTGCACGATCGATGGCACCAAGTACCATAAGCAGGAGGCCTCGGTTTATGGCTTCATCGGTACTGCGGCCTGCACCGAGGGACTCCGTTAGAGCAATATCCTGCGCACTTTTAGCCGCATGAGTATCCAGATACAAAGAACGTTGCATAAGGCCAACACCAGGGACAATGTAGCCTCCCAAGTGACGCCCGCTATTGTCGACCAAATCCAGAGTGACCGCGCTGCCGCAGTCGACAATTAGGGCCGCCCGCCGCTCTCGATCATAGGCAGCCAGCATAGCCAGCCAGCGATCAGTGCCGAGCAGGCGGTGATTATCATAACCACAGGCTACCCCAGCGCACTCCAGCAGTACCTGAGAAAACTCCACCTCAAGTGAAAACAACTCCTGAATATGCCCGATCAGCGTCTCCGCAACTTGCGGTCCGGCCACATTGACCACGCGTACTCTCCGCGGATCCAACAGATCCCACCCATCGGGCAAATGCCCATCGCGCAGATCGGCAGTCATAAAGCTACCCCTGGCGCTCACCTGTAATTCATCTAACAGGCGCCACTTACCCCGGGTATTACCGATATCCAGTTCGAGAATCAAACCTGCCCCCGTAAAGAAATCTCACCACCATGGAAGTGTTGCACTTGCCCGTCCATATTTAACTTCAAAGCACCCTTTTCACTAACGCCAACTGCAACTCCGCGCCAGGTTTGACTACCTGTCTGCAGAGTAACCTTTTGCCCAGCAAACTGATCCAGCTTCATCCAGGCTTCACGGTAAGCAACAAAACCTTGTTCGGTATAGCTGTATAAAAGCGGTAGCAGCTCAGTCAGAATCGCTGCCACCAATTGATTGCGAGATATTCCGGGCTTCACTTGTTGCAAGTCTGCCCATGGCTGATCTATTGCCGTGGCAATCTCACTTCGCAGGCCACTATTTAAGCCAATACCAATCACCACAGCACAGCGATCCGTAAGATCGCCTTTAAGCTCCAGTAAAACACCAGATAACTTTCGACCGCGACACCAAACATCATTTGGCCATTTGAGACGAACATCTGGCACCGAAAAGCGCTCCAATGCCCGGGCAATAGCCACCCCAACGGCGAGGCTCAATCCTTCGAGGCATTGCACCCCCCCATTGAACTCCCACCCAATGGATAGGCTGATGCCCGTCCCATAGGGGCTAACCCATTGCCGACCACGACGACCGCGGCCGGCACTCTGCCGCTCGGAGAGCAGTGCAACCCCGTGCCCTCTTCCCTCCTCCATGAGTGATAGCAACTGGGTATTGGTGGAGTCGACCTCATCAAATAGCATCAACTCTCGCAATAGCATCCCGGCTTGCTCACCCAATGTGCTGTAAATTTTTTCTGAGGACAGGAGCTCCAAACCACCAGGCAAGCGGTAGCCTTGCCCCTTAATGGACTCCAAAGCCAATCCGTACTGCTCTAGCTTCTGTAACTGCTTCCAAACCGCAGCCCGGCTTACTCCTAGAGCCAATCCGAGCGCCTCGCCAGAGTGCGTCTCGCCATCAGCCAATAATTCCAAAACTGGGCGCAATGGTTCCAGTGGACTTTTCTTAATAGTGTCTAACAAGGTAATTAACTTTTTATATAGCGACGGAAATAGCGGTGCCCTAAGCTGGTCAGCACTTCATAACCTATGGTGCCAGCGTATTCAGCCACCTCATCTACGGTCAGGTCTTTATTCAGTATCTCAATCGATTGGAGAGATTCCCGCTCCTCTTGAGAGAGAGCAGAAATATCAAATGTTGTGGAATCCATGGAAATCCGGCCAATTATCGGCAGTTGGCGGCCATAGGCCCAGCCACAACCGCGCCCTCCCTGAGCCCGGATTATCCCATCGGCATATCCACCACGGGCTACCGCCAACCAGCTGCCCGCTGCTATTTGTTGGGTAGCTCCATAGCCTACCCATTGTTCACGACTGACAAATCGCTTTTGCACGATAGGCAGACTGAGTGCCACAGCTGAGCGCATAGGGTTTGTGGTCCCGGGTATTGGATTGACGCCATAAAGCGCAGAGCCCGGCCGCGCAATATCAAAGTGATACTCTTCACCTAGGAAAATACCCGATGAATTGGCGAGACTCAGCTGAACCTCAGGGCACAGGGCCCTCAATCTTTCCCCAGCCGCTTTAAAGCTACGCAACTGAATATTGTTTTGTGGATGCTGAGGTTCATCCGCACAGGCAAGGTGGCTCAGCAAAATACGAATATCCGCCGAGCGCAACAACTGACTATCTCTTAGCAGTAGGTCAAACTCTTCGGGAGACATACCCAGGCGAGTCATACCCGAATCTATCTTTACCGCACAAGGCGCCTTAATCCCCTCGCTAACGGAAATATCCACCCAGTTGCGCAACTGCTCTAGTGTGAAAAGTGTCGGCATTAATCCTGCGCGTGCACATTCCAGCTCTGCCCCGGTGCGCACCCCAGTCAAGATAACAATGCGAACGCTATCACCCAGCTCTTTACGCAGGCGCTCCCCTTCCGTTTGCGTTGCCACAAAAAAGTCTCGGCAACCCTGTCTATACAGAGCCGGCACTACCTGATTCATACCAAGGCCATAGGCATCCGCTTTGACTACTGCGCCACAACGAGTACCCGCTGCCAGTCGCTTAGTCAGATCCAGGTAGTTGTCAGCAATGGACTGCAAATTGATACTCAGCAGACCCTCGCGAAAATCGTTCATGCCATTACAACTCTCAGTTCACCAGCTAGGTTGCCCCAAGTAAGCTTTCACGCCTTAAAGCACGGGCACCTACTAATATACACAGCCCGACCAAAGAAAGGGTGACCAGGGAACCAGCTATCGCCAGGGAGACAGAAACGGACTCACCAGCCATTAATGCACTCAACCACTGCTGCTGCCCGATAAGTGGAGTCAACTGCCACAAGGGCGAGTCCAGTTCAATATTGGACAATTTCAATACAATTAACAGTGTGACAGGTAGAGCCTGTAAAATACTCAGCTGAATCTGGGCATCTTTAAAAGAACGGGAACGCAGAGATAGCAGAATCTGCAATACCGCAACCAGAAGTGCTAAGGGCAGTAAAATAAGACTTATCCCCATCAGTTCATTGATGCCAGCTGAAAAGCGGACACCAATCTCAGCCAAGGGAAGCAAGCTCAGTGATACAGTTAAAACTGCCAGAGAAAGAAGTGCACCAAACCAACCAATACTGGTAACGGCTACAGCTTTCGCCACCACAAGTTGCCAGCTGCTTATAGGCTGCTGTAATAATACCTCGATGGTCATGCGCTCACGCTCCCCAGCAGAAGTATCAATAGAAGGGGCCGCACTACACACTAGCAGTGCCATTATCAGTAACAAGGGAACCATCAGTCCCCAAATTGCCAAGCCTCGACTGGACGGCGTACTGACATCCCGCACCTCAAGCTGCCACGGTGCTAAAACCTGAGTTGCTAAACCTCTGACCGCTAAACGCTGCCGTACAATCACCTGCTGAAATAGCGCCAACTGCTGCTGCACCAGCTGCCCAGCACGCCCCGCAGACTGATCGGCACTATTTACATACAGATAAATCTTGGGAGACAACAGGCTTCGATAATCTTCAGTAAAGTTTTTCTCTATTCGCAAAACCACATCATATGTATCTGCTAAAAGCGCTTGAGGATCCCCATCTTGTAAGCGCTCAATTCGCAAGTCCCCTGTCTGTAACTGCTCCTCCAACAGCGGCGCATACTCAGCCCCAATAATAGCTACATCAAAGGAGGTATCAGACATTACTTTCAAAGATAAAGCGCCACTACTGATGATCAGCACAGGGAACAATAAGGTGAAACCTAGCGTGATCATTAGGGCGCGTCGATCACGCCAAACTTCGCGTAACTCTTTAAGAAGTAATGCTCGCATCTGCAAAGAAAATAGATTTTTAAAACTCATCCTACCGGCTCACCGCATTTGTCTTTTTCTAACAAATTCCCATAGGCAAGCTCCACAAAGCTATCCTCAAGGCTTGCGGAGCCAGTCTGTTGCATAAGTTCATCCGGGGTCCCGTTCCCCACTATCGAACCTCCCGCCATAACTAGAACCCTGTCGGATAGCTCGAGCACTTCAGCCATAATATGGCTGGAAAATAAAACAGCAGTTCCCTCTGCCCTCAAGCGCAAAAGCGTCTTACGTAACAGGCGAGCAGCAAGTATATCCAACCCCCGGGTTGGCTCATCGAGCACCAAGTGACTCGGACGATGCACCAATGCTCTAGCGAGAGAAACTTTCATCCGCTCTCCCTGAGAAAACCCCTTGGTTCGGCGATTCCACAGGTTCGATAGCTCTAATTCTTCCTTAACCGATTGCAGTGCAAATTCTAATTCTGACCCAGTCAGCCCTTGAGCACAGGCAAAAAACGATAAATATTCTGCAACAGTGAGCCGCTCATAAAGCCCCTCCCTATCACCTACAATACCAAGCTGCCTACGAGCATCTTTTGGATTTTTACAAGGGTCTATATCACCAACAAAAACTTTGCCGCTATCTGCATTCAAAAGACCGGCAATTATTCTCAGGCACGTGGTCTTTCCAGCACCGTTAGCACCAAGCAAGGCCGTTATCTCACCATCTGGCACAGAAAAGCTAAGATTGCGCAGTATAGAATCCCCAGAAAATTGCTTATTTACCCCCTCAACCTTAATCACAGTGCATTCTCCCCAAGCTTTCCACTTGTAGTGGTAGGCGCTACGCGCTGCATTATCTCTGGCCCATAAATTCCACTCACAAACGGTGGTCTGAGGATTTTATCAACACAAGTCGTTGCCAATTCTTTCCCTGAAGAGTCCAGGAACTCTTCGATTAATCGCGGTACACAACCTCTCATGGAATTAATATGACCACCGCTAGTAATGATTAAATGCTGTTTATTGGTCAAGTAGCCAAGTTGTTTTTCGGCATACCTTGGAGGTGTTATTGGATCGGCTTCCCCAGAAATTAGTAACACCGGGTGCTCTCGATGTTGTGGTTTTGCATAGTAGCGATCGGCTACAGGCCAAACTTCACAACCACGTTCAAATATCTCAAGAAAAGCATTTCCCGCAAAAGACCCATTAGTATCAGCTAAAACCTCCTCCTCACTGATACGGGATAATTCTTCCGCACAAGCAATAGAAAGCGTTAAGCCAAGGGACATACCTAACGCTGACTCGGGAAATAAACCAGTAATACCCGCAAGCGGATAATAATTCCCCAAGCCAGCCTGCTGAATAGCAAAGGGTAATTGTGCAGCAGCTTCTGGAGAGTAAAGGGCGGCACGTATGGTATTTTGTAGCACCCAACGAGACACTGGGTGCTTCATTGGCTTTCCTGTCACAGGATCAGGGAAATCTATGGATTTAGACTCATCCCATTGACTTAATAATTTATCCAATACTTCCCTCCAGCTTCCAAACTTAGAACAGCTCAACTCTAAGTTGCAATCACGCATCAGTATTTGAATAGCGTCCTCCGCAGCTGCCGCACTCAAAAAGACTTTTGTGTCGATAGGTGCAACCGCATCGAGCACCAATGATTTCAAACTGTTCGGATACCACTGTTGATAGAGAAGCGCTGTTCGGGTCCCCCAAGATCCCCCCCAAAGAGATATTTGCTTGTGATTAAAATACTTTCGTACCTTTTCCAGGTCCTCAACCGCTTGTCGACTACTCAATGAATTAGCAAAATTAGCCTGCTGTAGATAACACTGCTCCAATTCTTTGGAAATCAGTGATAAATCCATTGGTGTATGCCGATCTATACCACAACCAAATGACCGAGAGTGCCCGGTTCCCCTCCGATCAACCATGACTATTGCCCGCTTCTGATTAATTTTTCGGAATGTGTGCAATAGCGGAATCAGACCACTTGCGGCCTGACCTGGACCACCAGCGAGAAGATATAAAGGCTCTCGCTGCGTCTCATCTAGAGCCGGTGAAACAAATACTGCTAAATTTACCTTGCTATCTCCGTGCCCCACTGAAATTCGCTCGCATCTTAATGGGTGCCGCCAACCATCCAAATAGCATTCCTGCGTATTAGACAATTCCTTTGCAGTTATTACCGGCGCTAATAACAAGACGCTTAATATGGCGACAGCAGTTCGAAGACTCTTTACCCCTAACACGTTATTATTCTCCTTAACCTATGGTGCCAAGCATCGCAGTGTATCCAACTTCCAACATCTCTGTCCCCAGCCACTCAATCTCGAAGAATTGCATTAGCACCCATCTGCTCTGAGTGGTAAGGTTTCAGTTTTAGCTTGCCCATGACTGCACCCATGAGCTTTTCAGACCGTGAAAAACACTTAATTCGAGCCGCTTTTGCCTGGGGCCAGATCACCCAGCAGGAGGGCTATACACTTTCTGACCTTGAAATTGAGAAGTCTGTACTTTTCCGTCGCTTACTTGGTGGCCGACCAGCACTGGCTTTTCCTCCCCCTCTGCGCCACGGTTTTCCCTGGTATGAAGTTATTGAGGGGCGTGCTGAGCATATCGTCAGTGCTTCTGAAGCATCTCCCGAGTGCAGTATCATCGCGCCAGGATGTAAAATTGGTGAAACTTGCATACTGATTGATGGCGCTTTTTGGCGAGTGGTTGAAACCATTTCTGAGCGTGAAGAATATATCGTTGAGTGGGGACAATACCCCATGCAATGGCGATTAAAAAAACACTGGGAAGTCAATTATGAGATGACCCAACAACTACACAGCTTTCGCAGAGACAACCCCACCGCCAAAGTCTCCTTTGACAATTACCTTAGCCAAAGAGACTATCGAGAATTCCGTATTGATGACGATCAAACTGTCTGGTTGTGTGAGTGGCAGCTTAGCCGTATAAGCCTCCCCGGCTGGGTTTGGGTAGGTACCTTACTATCCCCAACCGACACAGATTTTGCTCCTGTCGACGAAGACTCTCTCGGCCCTATAGTCTTTGGAGAACCTGGAAAGGAAGCCGGTATTGCCTGGCTCCGTATAGAAGAAGCTGGCGCCGAAGCTCGTTTTGTCAGGCTCAATGGCACACATGATTACCAATCCCTCTCCAATGCCTGTGCAACCCACCTGAAGGGCTTGTTACATAGTCTGCAGGAGACACAGGAGGATATTGAGATAATAGACTGCCAGGCAGGTACAGTTATTCGGCACTTTACTCTTCCCTCAGCTCTTGTTCCTCTCGATGAATTACGCTTGAAAGAAATGCAGTATGATCTAGTTCCGGACAATGCCTATGAGCAGGTAAATTAATTCAAGTTGTAAGTACTTTCTGAAGCCCCTCTCTAGGGGCTTTTTATTACTCCCCTTTTACACACACCCGAACATTCTTCCAAGTTACCCACAACACCAAGGCATATTTCTGTTTCCTGCTGATGACCATTCCATTAACAGGCTGTTACTAACAGAATCCATGGATAGAGCTGTGTATAACTCAGGGATATCCACGCTCAGGCCCCTGTTTCCGCGGGGGCCTTTTCAACGGGTAAAAAAACACCAGCCATTTATCCACTTTCCAGCGCTTGGCGTTATTAACAGAAAGTCTGGATAGACTTGTGCATAACTGCGGTATATCCGCGCCAGGCCCCGTGGTTGCACAGGTTCATTAAAACGTGCAAAAAATCACCGGTATTTTTATTGGTATTTCTGCGCCGTTTTTTTCAACGCAATGATTTTTCTAGGTTAAAGAGCACTTTTTAATTTCAGGTATTTTTTAGGTGGTGCCTGGGGTGTAAATTAAATAAGGCGCATTATTTTTTTGTATTTCCACTTTTTCCTTACAGAAAAAATTTAAGAAAGTGCTTTATTTATAGGAGGGAAGGCTCCTCGGAGCTTTTTAGAGCCTGCGCTTTTTTCATTGGCTTTACCGAGTTGGATTTTTCGGCGGGAGTGTTGCGAGTAAAAATTCGATTGGGCTTTTTATTTTTTCTGCATTTTGAATTTATTTTTTTATTCTCTGTTTTTATTTTTTTATGCATTCATTTTTTTTGTACATAAAAAAAGGGCCACCCTGTTGGGTGGCCCTTTTCGGATTAGAAGCCTGACGATGACCTACTCTCACATGGGGAAGCCCCACACTACCATCGGCGATGTTGCGTTTCACTTCTGAGTTCGGCAAGGGATCAGGTGGTTCCACAACTCTATTGTCGTCAGGCAAACTGGCTTGGGTTGGCGTTGGTCTTATAAGCAATTTTGCTTGGCCTGCCGTATTATCGCTGTTTGCCTCGGTCATGTTGGTGACCGGCGATAACCCCAAATAAGTCGGTAAAACAATCTGTAGTAATACACCGCAAGCGATCATTGTGTGTCTTTCATTCCACAATCCGCTAGCTTAGCTAGTCGTTAGTAACCATCTCTGTTGTATGGTCAAGCCGCACGGGCAATTAGTACTGGTTAGCTCAACGCCTCACAACGCTTCCACACCCAGCCTATCAACGTGGTAGTCTTCCACGGCCCTTTAGGACTCTCAAGGAGTCAGGGAAATCTAATCTTGAAGGAGGCTTCCCGCTTAGATGCTTTCAGCGGTTATCCCGTCCGAACATAGCTACCGGGCAATGCCACTGGCGTGACAACCCGAACACCAGAGGTTCGTTCACTCCGGTCCTCTCGTACTAGGAGCAACTCTTCTCAAATTTCCAACGCCCACGGCAGATAGGGACCGAACTGTCTCACGACGTTCTAAACCCAGCTCGCGTACCACTTTAAATGGCGAACAGCCATACCCTTGGGACCGGCTTCAGCCCCAGGATGTGATGAGCCGACATCGAGGTGCCAAACACCGCCGTCGATGTGAACTCTTGGGCGGTATCAGCCTGTTATCCCCGGAGTACCTTTTATCCGTTGAGCGATGGCCCTTCCATACAGAACCACCGGATCACTATGACCTACTTTCGTACCTGCTCGACATGTCTGTCTCGCAGTCAAGCGCACTTATACCATTATGCTCATTGCATGATTTCCGACCATGCTGAGTGCACCTTCGTACTCCTCCGTTACTCTTTGGGAGGAGACCGCCCCAGTCAAACTACCCACCATACACTGTCCTCGATCCGGATAACGGACCAGAGTTAGAACCTCAAACATACCAGGGTGGTATTTCAAGGACGGCTCCACAGTAACTAGCGTTACTGCTTCAAAGCCTCCCACCTATCCTACACAAGTAGGCTCAAAGTTCAGTGCAAAGCTGTAGTAAAGGTTCACGGGGTCTTTCCGTCTAGCCGCGGGTACACTGCATCTTAACAGCGATTTCAATTTCACTGAGTCTCTGGTGGAGACAGCGTGGCCATCGTTACGCCATTCGTGCAGGTCGGAACTTACCCGACAAGGAATTTCGCTACCTTAGGACCGTTATAGTTACGGCCGCCGTTTACCGGGGCTTCGATCAAGAGCTTCGCCGAAGCTAACCCCATCAATTAACCTTCCGGCACCGGGCAGGCGTCACACCCTATACGTCCTCTTACGAGTTTGCAGAGTGCTATGTTTTTAATAAACAGTCGCAGCCACCTGGTCACTTCGACCGGCCTCAGCTTAGGGAGCAAGTCCCATCACCAAAACCGGCGTACCTTCTCCCGAAGTTACGGTACCATTTTGCCTAGTTCCTTCACCAGAGTTCTCTCAAGCGCCTTGGTATTCTCTACCTGACCACCTGTGTCGGTTTAGAGTACGATTCACTATTGCCTGAAGCTTAGAAGTTTTTCCTGGAAGCAGGGCATCAACCACTTCACCCACAAGTGGGCTTCGTCATCAGTTCTCAGCCTTAGGGACCCGGATTTGCCTAAGTCCCCAGCCTACAACCTTAAACATGGACAACCAATCGCCATGCTGGCCTAGCCTTCTCCGTCACTCCGTCGCAGCAATAGCGAGTACAGGAATATTAACCTGTTTCCCATCGACTACGGCTTTCGCCCTCGCCTTAGGGGTCGACTAACCCTGTCCCGATTAGCGTTGGACAGGAACCCTTGGTCTTCCGGCGGGGAGGTTTTTCACCTCCCTTGTCGTTACTCATGTCAGCATTCGCACTTGTGATACCTCCAGCAGACCTCCCGATCCACCTTCAACGGCTTACACAACGCTCCTCTACCATGCTCCTAAGAGCATCCGCAGCTTCGGTTACCAGTTTTAGCCCCGGTATATCTTCCGCGCAGGCCGACTCGACTAGTGAGCTATTACGCTTTCTTTAAAGGATGGCTGCTTCTAAGCCAACCTCCTAGCTGTCTGGGCCTTCCCACATCGTTTCCCACTTAACTGGTATTTGGGACCTTAGCTGGCGGTCTGGGTTGTTTCCCTTTCCACGACGGACGTTAGCACCCGCCGTGTGTCTCCCGCGATTGCACTCCTCGGTATTCGGAGTTTGCATGGGGTTGGTAAGTCGGGATGACCCCCTAGCCCAAACAGTGCTCTACCCCCGAGGGTGAGACGCGAGGCGCTACCTAAATAGCTTTCGAGGAGAACCAGCTATCTCCCGGCTTGATTAGCCTTTCACTCCGATCCACAGGTCATCCCCTAATTTTTCAACATTAGTGGGTTCGGTCCTCCAGTTGATGTTACTCAACCTTCAACCTGCCCATGGATAGATCGCCGGGTTTCGGGTCTATTGCCTGCAACTAAACGCCCTATTAAGACTCGATTTCTCTACGGCTCCCCTAAGCGGTTAACCTTGCTACAGACAATAAGTCGCTGACCCATTATACAAAAGGTACGCAGTCACCCCGAAGGGCTCCTACTGCTTGTACGTATACGGTTTCAGGTTCTATTTCACTCCCCTCTCCGGGGTTCTTTTCGCCTTTCCCTCACGGTACTGGTTCACTATCGGTCAGCTGGGAGTATTTAGCCTTGGAGGATGGTCCCCCCATATTCAGTCAAGATAACACGTGTCCCGACCTACTCGATTTCACTCTAAATGCCTTTTCGTGTACGGGGCTATCACCCTGTATCGCGGTACTTTCCAGAACCTTCCACTAAAACATAAAGAGCTTAAGGGCTAATCCCCTTTCGCTCGCCGCTACTCAGGGAATCTCGGTTGATTTCTTTTCCTCCGGGTACTTAGATGTTTCAGTTCCCCGGGTTCGCCTCCATAACCTATGTATTCAGTTATGGATACCTGTAAAACAGGTGGGTTTCCCCATTCGGACATTCTAGGATCAAAGCTTGTGTGCCAGCTCCCCTAGACTTTTCGCAGGCTCCTACGTCC
>NZ_CP174293.1:7500-787500 GCF_052466865.1 Microbulbifer mixtoriginis (SeqCode) | reverse complement strand
CCCAAGCGAACGATAAAGTAGCTATCACTCATCGCTTTATCACGTTCAAATACTGATGCGGGCTCCGCATTCGCGCTCATGCCTACCGCCTGGCCATTAATCAATACGGCATTACGACCCAAGGCATCTTTCACCGGCTTACCAGAAGGCGCCATACCTGCATCCACAAGTATGTTGATCAGACTCTGCTCACCAAAATCTTTTGGAAGTGCAGATGAGGGTAGGCCATCGAGGCGAAGCTGTTCCAAATCACTGGCGGATAAATCTGCAATATCCCCTGAGAAGAGCGCCCGAGAAATACGCTCAGCCGCAGCCAACCCCTCTTCACCATGTACCAGACGGGTTACTTCTCGAGCCAAAATACTCTGAGCCTCGGGCTTACCTGCTCGCTCACCATCAGCCTGTTCAATGGCTTCAATTTCATCGACACTCAAAAAGGTGAAGTAACGCAGGAATTTATAGACATCCGCATCGGCGGTATTCAGCCAGAATTGGTAAAAGGCATAGGGGCTAGTACGTTTGGGGTCAAGCCAGATAGTACCGCTTTCCGTTTTACCAAACTTGGTACCATCCGCCTTGGTCACTAATGGCAAGGTCAAACCATAAACTTTACCGCGGTGCTGGCGACGGGTCAGATCAACACCGCCGGTAATATTACCCCACTGGTCGGAACCGCCGATCTGCAAAGTGCAACTATTGCGTTTGTACAGTTCGGAAAAATCCATGGACTGCAGCAACATATAGGAAAATTCAGTAAAGGAGATACCTTCACCCTCTCTCTGAATGCGCTGCTTAACCGACTCTTTATTCACCATATTATTGACTGAGAAATGTTTTCCCACGTCACGTAGAAAGTCGAGCACGTTCAACTCACGTGTCCAGTCCAGATTATTCGCTACCAGTGCGCTGTTTTCACCACAGTCAAAATCGATAAACTGAGAAACTTGGTTCTTCAACTTCTCAACCCAGCCGGCAACCACATCCGGGGTATTTAGACTGCGCTCTTGGGCTTTAAAAGACGGATCCCCGATTAATCCGGTAGCACCGCCCACCAAAGCAATCGGTTGGTGACCTGCCGCCTGAAACCTCTTCAAAGTCAACAACGGTACTAGACTGCCTATATGAAGGGAGTCTGCGGTGGGATCAAAGCCACAATAAAGGGTTCGGCTCTCAGACAAATGCTGCGTAAGTTCGCCGTCACCAGTCGCCTGATTGATTAATCCGCGACGGTCCAAGTCTTCAAGCAGTGTCATGTCGACCCCAGCCATGCTTTCCCCTCATATTTAGGCTTGAAAATAGCGCCACCGGGCGGCGGCAAAATGCGCTGCAACATTACCGAACTTTTTGGCAAATACAAGCGGGCCTTATAGCCCCACTGAAATGATGAAATAAGTGCTGAGGAACTAATTCATGGAGATATGGGTCAATTACCCAGTGAACCCAGGCGGCTTTTTTGCTATAAAGTCTCTTCAATGCCTGTTTTTTAAACACTTATTACTCCAAGCGCAGATAACAACCACAGCCGGCGCCGCCCGTTAATACCATGCAGAATCATCGCAAACCGACATCCCGTGTCCGTATAGGCGCCTTGCCCAAACATTTTCCCCGCGTACATGCGCTCACGGCTAGTGCCGCGGCCTGTGTGCTGGTGTTGGCAGTTTTTATTCCAACGCCGGAAGTGGAAGCCAAGCGTATGCCGCTTTCCGTCAATTTATCTTCAACTGAAGAGACCGTGACCGATCAGCAACCCGTGCATGTTGAGAAAGTTGCTCCCGAGCAAGGTATTGCATTAGCCACAGCAGCTGTGGCTAAAGTACAGTCATTAAGCTTGACCGTACGTAATGGTGACACTCTATCCGACCTGTTTAAGCGCGCCAAAGTGAGCGCCGGGGAGATGTATCAGCTACTGGGTAGTGGCAAGGAAGCGAAAAAATTAGCGCGACTTAATCCTGGCGAAGAATTGACCTTTACAGTCAATGCGGATGGAAAATTGCAGGGTTTAGCGCTGCAAAAAGACCAACTCCGTCAGGTCAGATTCACCCGCGATGCGGAAAGCAGGTTCCAACACGATTTAGTCCAGCGTGAACCCGACAGCCATCCAGCTTACCGCCAGGGACAAATTGATAGCTCATTATTTGTTGCCGGTAGTGATGCCGGTTTGAGCGATAGCCTGATCATGGAAATGGCCGATGTCTTCAGCTCGGATATCGATTTCGCACTGGATATTCGCAAAGGCGACAGTTTCAGTGTGATGTTTGAAGAAAAATTCCTCGACGGAGAGAAAATCGGCAATGGTCCTATTCTCGCCGTCAGCTTTACCAATCAGGGAAATACTTACAGCGCAGTTCGCTATGTCGATAGTAGTGGCGATGCCAATTACTTCACACCTGAAGGTAAAAGCATGCGTAAGGCGTTTATTCGCACGCCATTGGATATAGTGCGTATCAGTTCACACTTTAATCCTCGCCGTCTACACCCAGTGTTCAAGTCGCGTCGTCCTCACAACGGTACCGATTATGCTGCTCCGCGCGGCACTCCAGTTTACTCAACGGGCGACGGCCGAGTCATTGCATCCGGCTACAGTAAGCCCAATGGCAACTATGTATTTATTCAGCATGGCGAACGCTACGTTACCCGCTATTTGCACCTAACAAAGCGCAAAGTGAAGAGAGGCCAGCGAGTAAAACAGCGCCAGGTTATTGGTACTGTCGGCTCTACTGGCTATGCTACCGGCCCCCACTTGCACTATGAATTCCTGGTGGATGGCAGACACCGCAACCCGGCCACGATCGTGCGTAAACTGCCCAAGGCCAAGTCTGTGCCTTCAGCGGAACTGACGCGCTTTAAAAACCAAACCCAGCCACTGCTGGCTAAGCTGGAAAATTACCAGGGCCCCGCCCTGGCAAAACTCGAAGACGACAACTAAACAAGCACTATTTTTATGTCCGATCTTTTTATCGGCCTGATGTCCGGTACCAGCGTCGATGCTATCGACGCGGTGCTGGTCGACTTTGGCGGCGAAGAGAAAATCAAGCCGCGCATCCTGGCAGCTCTAAGCCACCCTATCCACCCTTCATTGCGCAGTGCCATCCTCGCTCTATGCTCTCCAGGTCCCTCAGAATTAGACCGTGCGGGGCAGCTGGATCGACAGCTCGGCCAAGTATTTGCCGAGGCTACGAATACCCTATTAGCTCGTGCCGGTATAGAACCGAGGGATGTCACCGCAGTCGGCAGCCACGGACAAACTGTCAGGCACCGGCCACCCGGCACCGTTAGCTCCCCCTTTACTCTACAGTTGGGCGACCCCAACACCATTGCGGCACTGACGGGTATCAGCACTATCGCAGATTTTCGTCGACGCGATATGGCCCTGGGAGGCCAAGGGGCACCATTGATGCCCGCCTTCCACCGCGCCGCATTCAAAACCGAAGGCAACCGTGCCGTTGTTAATATTGGCGGCATGGCCAATATCACCGAGCTGAAAGCCGATGGCAGCATTTGTGGTTACGATACTGGCCCCGGCAATGCCCTGCTGGATTACTGGGTAGGTCTACACAAAAAACAGCCTTTCGATCGGGACGGCGGCTGGGCAGCCAGCGGACGCGTAAGTCCCGAGTTGCTCAATCGTTTAATGTCAGCGCCCTACTTTTCCGCAGAGCCTCCCAAGAGCACTGGGCGTGAAACTTTCAATGCCAACTGGCTAGAACAGGCCCTGGCTGGGCTAGAGCTAGCTCCCGCAGACGTACAGGCAACTCTATCGGAAGTTACCGCTGCAAGTATTGCTGAAGCCGTGCATTCATTCGCTGATGGTGGAGAGTTGCTAATATGCGGTGGCGGGGCCAGGAATAAAGATTTGTTATCCAGGTTGCAGAGGCGATTGCCCACTTGGTCGATTGCCGATACCGGCACCTATGGTATTGATGCCGATTGGCTTGAGGCAGTGGGCTTTGCCTGGCTGGCACGGCAGACATTACTCGGTCTGCCCGGTAATTGCCCCGGTGTGACCGGAGCAAAAAAAGAAGCCGTGCTAGGGGCTATCTATCCCCCTTAAGCGGCTAGCTGACGAGCGGCTCAGATTGAGAAAGATGAGCCGCAGCCACAGGTCGAAGAGGCATTGGGGTTTTGCACCACAAAGCGGGAACCAGCCAGTCCCTCCTCGTAGTCCACATTGGCACCCACTAAATAGGGGTAACTCATCGCATCAACCAGCACCTGGATACCATCCTTTTCGATAATGGCATCGTCTTCGGCAACCAGTTCATCGAAGGTAAAGCCGTACTGGAATCCAGAGCAGCCGCCACCGGTTACAAAGACCCTGAGCTTTAATTCCGGGTTGCCCTCCTCTTCCAACAGGCTCTTGACCTTAGCCACCGCTTTTTCGGTGACCACTAGTGGTGCAGGAGAAAAGGATACAGCTTCTGACATAAGTCTCTCTCAACTCATCGGGACGTTCGCAGCTCGTATAAAAACCATACTGAGCACAGCCTCGGGGGCGTCATCTTGCTTAAACCCAGCAAATCAGTCAAGTATTTGGCACAACAGACCCCAGCATCAGTGAGAACCGGGGCAGTAATTTAAGGTTTAGTTTATGAGGCTTCTATCACCGTCTCGTCTTCGGAATACCCAATCATAGGGGGCTCACCCGCAGAACTGAGGTCAGCATTGGAAACCAAGGCGCCATTGACCTGGGCACCTTTCATCATCTCAATCAACTTGTAGTGTACATTGCCCTCAACCATCGCTTTGGACGCCAATTCCAAATGACGGGCAGCGAATACATCTCCACTCACATTACCATTGATGACCACCTGGGGCACACGGATTTCTCCCTCTATAACGCCACCCTCGACAATCTGTAAGCGGGCATCGCTGTCGCTATGAGCGGAAACATTGCCCTTTACTTTGCCCTCGATTACCAGGTTACCGCGAAAGTGTATATCGCCAGTGACTTCCGTCTGGCGCGCGATCAGAGTGGTATGGTTACTACCGGTGCTGGCCATAGTTACGTGCTTCTCTTTTTTTCTTAACATAATCCCTAAAACCTCATGCCTTTGGCATCAATGCTAGCTTTTCTGTACCAACCAGCCGTAGCGCTGTTCAATATTGAAACCCGTGCGCCCACTGGATTTGAGCGACAGCTCCACACCCTCTGGAATAAATCCTTCCGGTAGGCTCAACTCACCCTCAATGTTCTGAAAATATTTAAAACGCAGCGGTATAGACTCTGTATCCACCTGCTCTGATAAGTCTTTGAGGGCGTAGCGCATTGGCTCACCATCTTGACGACCCACAACTGTAAAAGTGGCAGCCCCCTTGATTACATTGCGGCGTGCTGCCGACTGCTGCACTTGCAGCTTGTACTGATAGCTGCGCGCATCAGCAGTCTGGGAGAGAATAAAACGTCCAATTGAAACCCCTTCCCCTCCTTCTGCTGGCGCCATGACCCCTCGATAAAAAGAGATTTCCTGCTTCAGCTCGGCAATCTGGCTCTCTTTCTGTACCAACTCAGTTCGCACCGCTTCACTGGCCTGCTCACCGATTACCAAAGACTGCTCGGCGGTAGCTGCACGCAGGCGCAACGCCTCATTCTCGCTATTAAGCGCCTCGAGTTTCTCCAGCACCCGGGTGTACTCCAGAGTCTTTTCATCGAGGTTTTTACGTAGATGGTATTGGCCCGCAAAATAAGAGCCAGCAGCGGTGACCAAAACCAACAAGGTGACTCCACCTACGGCAATCACGCCGGAGAAGGGGCGATGAGGCACCACTTTCATACGGTACTGCTTGCTGCCTTTCACTTTGAGCTCCATAAAATTCGCTGGGGCCAAACCGGAGTTGCCGGTTGTCGTATTTTTTTGATTTTAAGGCAGCAGCGCAGGGCTCTCCAAGCCCAACGTCTCAGTTAAGCCAAACATAATGTTCATATTTTGGACCGCCTGAGCCGAGGCGCCCTTGGCAAGATTGTCGATCACCGACATTACCACCAGGGTATCCCGATCCTGAGGCTGCATCACGGAAATCCTGCACATATTTGTTCCGCGCACACTACGGGTTTGAGGGTGACTTCCAGCCGGCAGTACATCCACAAAGGGCTCATCTTTGTAACGCTGCTCAAATAGCATCTGCAATTCACTTGGAGACAGGCTCGCTGAGGAGCTGGTTTTAGCAAAAAGTGTGGCATGGATGCCCCTGACCATAGGAAGTAGGTGCGGCACAAATGTCACCTTTACTGGGTTGGCACCGAGTGGTTGTATATTCCGCAGCCCCTGCTCAATCTCTGGTAAATGGCGATGGCCCGCAGCGGAGTAGGCACGGAAGTTATCGCTATTTTCCGCCAGAATTAGATCGGTCTTGGCCTGACGCCCGGCACCACTAGCACCACTGGCCGCACTGGCAATCAGTTCTGATGGTTCCACTACCCCCGCTTCCACTAGAGGGATCCAGCCCAACTGAATCGCAGTGGGATAGCAACCGGGACAAGCCACCAGTTGCGCAGCTGCAATATCGGCGCGGTTGACTTCGGGTAACCCGTAAACCGCCTCCTTGGCCAAGGCCGGAGCTGCGTGCTGCTGACCGTACCAGGCTTCCCAGGAGGGAATGTCCTTGAGACGAAAATCAGCGGAGAGGTCGACCACCCGCACGCCGCGTTCAATCAGCGCCGGCACCTGCGCTTGTGCAACTCCATGGGGAGTCGCAAAAAATACAAGATCACAGCTAGCCAGCTGCTCAACATTCGGTTCACAAAAAGCCAGGTCATAATGACCACGCAGACTGGGAAATAATTCTGCGACAGGTGTGCCCTTCAGGGATCGTGAGGTGATTGCGGTTACCTTTACCTGAGGATGTGTCGCCAAAATCCGCAGCAGTTCCACTCCCGTGTAGCCGGTGCCTCCGACAATTGCTACCTTAATCACCTTGCAAAACTCTCCCGATAAATTCGTCAATTGAGACGATAATCATAAAATCAGCCAAGCACTCTAACACAAGCCCCGGACCTTGAAGGATGTGCGGTGTCACAGCGCCCCAGGATTTCACTTAAAAGCACCCTGAGCCGTTACTTACCAAAGACAAACGGCCTGGAACAGATCCGCCTGCAACTCTCTGCCCGGGAAGCCCTGGCACCACTGCTTGGCATGGCTTTGATTACCGGAGCACTCGCCGGTGGAGTCACAGTGTTATTCCGTTTTGCTATGGAGTGGCCGACAGCTTTTTTTCTTTCAGTCCCCCAAAATTATGAGTCGTTGCCCCCACAGTGGCGGTTTGCCCTACCGATAATCGGCTCTCTACTCATCGGGGTTATTTACCTGGCGCTCAGTCCCAAGCGCTACGACGTCGGTGTAGTGCATGTGCTCGACCGTCTCTATAACCACCAGGGCAATATGCCGATATCCAACGCAATACTGCAATTTTTCGCCGGTGCCATCGCCCTAATTAGCGGGCATTCGGTCGGGCGAGAAGGCCCAGCTGTACATCTGGGTGCCGCCAGCGGTAGCTGGTTAGCCCGTACACTGCGACTACCCAATAATTCTGCGCGCAACCTGCTCGGTTGTGGTGTTGCCGCCGCGATTGCCGCTTCTTTCAACACCCCCCTGGCCGGTGTGGTATTCGCTATGGAAGTGGTAATGCTGGAATATTCCGTGGCCGGTTTTTTACCGGTTATGTTGGCGGCGGTAACTGGGAGCGCAATCACCCAGCTCACTTTTGGACGCGAACCAGACTTTAATGTGCCGGCAATCCATCTCAACTCCCTGGCCGAATTGCCAATTTTATTTTTGTGTGCACTGGCTATCGGCTTTCTGGCTGCACTTTTCATACTGGCCCACCGCAAACTCACCAAGCAGAATAATCGATCCCCACTATTGCGTTTTTTAGTGGTCGGCCTGGTGACAGGCACCATCGGAATCTGGGTCCCAGAAATTCTCGGTGGGGGCTACGACACATTGCAAATGGCCATGCTGGGAGAGTTGGGCGTAAACACTTTGGTGGTTATTGTTGCGGCCAAGCTGGTTGCCACCGCTCTGGGGTCCGGGTTGGGTATTCCCGGAGGCGTCATTGGACCCAGCCTGATCCTCGGTGCCTGTCTCGGTGGCATCGCCGGCGGCCTTGCCAATATGTGGCTGGGTGAGCACACCGCGAGCCCTGGCTTTTACGCCATGGTGGGTATGGCAGCAATGATGGCTGCCATGCTCAACGCACCCCTCGCCGCCCTACTCGCTATTCTCGAATTGACCTACAACCCCAATGTGCTGTTCCCCGGCATGATGATGATCGTGGTGGCCACCTTGATCAGTCGACAATTTTTCGGCACCCAGGGAATTTACCTGGAGACACTGCGTGCATTAGACAAGGCCGGTACCCCAACCTGGCGTCAGCAGATGCTCAGTGGTGTGGGTGTTGCAAGTCAAATGGATCGGCGTTTTATTGTTGCTCAACAGGAAATTACTGTAGAGCAGGCACAGAGTTACATCGCACAACACCCCCAATGGATATTGATCGACCTATCTAATGAAAAACCGCCTGAACTCTTACGCGCCGCTGACTTGGCTACATTCCTCCAGGGCAGTGGAGAGGAGGGAAGTGAAGAGTCTCTTGTTGAGCACGAACAAAAGATCGGGGAAAAAGCAGCAACTATTGATTTGTTAAAAATTCCCGGTGAGCGCAAACAAATGGCGGAATTAAATTGGCGGGCCACTATGTTGGAGGCCCAGCAGGAACTGAAAAAAACCGGTGCCGACGCTCTCTACATCAGCCGCCATCAGAGCGGTTCTCTGGACAATCGCATCGCGGGCATTATTCTGCCGCTACAGATCGATAACTTTTACCGGAAATAATCGTTTCCGTTTTTATTTTTGAGGGGATATTCCATGTTGTGGATCAAGGCTTTTCACATTATTGCCATGGTATGTTGGTTTGCCGCGCTGTTTTATTTACCGCGTCTTTTCGTCTACCACGTAGATGCTACCGACGCCCTTAGCCGCGATCGTTTCTGCATCATGGAACGGCGACTGTATCGGGGGATCGCCATTCCGGCCATGCTCGCCACCGTCGGCCTGGGTATTTGGCTGTACAGCTTGAATCCCAGCTACTACACCTCAGCCGGCTGGATGCACGCGAAACTCACCTTCGTTGTATTGCTCCTGGCCTATCATCATATGTGTGGCGCCTACGTTCGTAAGTTCGCCCAGGGCACCAATACCCGCAGCGGGCGTTACTTCCGTATCTTTAATGAGGTTCCAACAGTGGCTCTATTCGCCATTGTAATTTTAGCCGTCGTGAAGCCATTTTAATTTGGCGCAAAATCATTCTTTATGTGGGGCTTACAGGAACTAAAATTAGGCGCACAGCAATTGGCAGTCATGTAGATCTTTTATGGATACACCGCAGCCCATTATTTTGACCGTCACCCACCACGACCCCAGTGGCAGCGCAGGAATAGGCGCAGATACAGAAACGGCCGTCAGTTTGGGCTGCCATGCAGCCTCCGTCGTCTCCGCCATCAGCGTTTGCAATACCGGGGAACTGCTCGGCGTAGCGCCAGTGGATGACAGCCTTTTAATTGAGCAGGCCCGCACGGTCCTTGAAGATATGCCGATAGCGGCTATCAAGGTTGGCTATCTCGGTTCGGTGGAAAATGTGCGGGCATTGCACAGCGTGCTGCGCGACTACCCGGACGTTCCAGTCATTATCGACCCAGATGCCACCCTGGCCGATAAAGAGAGTGTACTGGCCCCGCCTCTCTGGGAGGCCATGACCTCTCTGTTATTGCCATATGCCACCATGGTCTGCCCCAACCGCCGTGAGGCGCGCGCCATGGCAGTAGAGGCCGACACCCATGATGCTATGGCCCAGGAATTGTTGGAAAGCGGTTGTCGCTACCTGCTCCTCACCGGAGTACCGCATGAGCAACAACTGCAGAATCGCCTCTACGATGAACGCGGCCTGATCCGTGAATTCCACTGGGAGCGGTTGCCACCTGCAGCCTATGGGGTCTGCGGCACCCTCGCCACCGCCATCGCCTGTCATATCGCCCACGGCCTGACCATCACCGAGACAGTGAGCCGCAGCCAGCAATACGCCTGGAGCGCCATCCGCGACAGCCGTCGTCTGGGGATGGGACGGCCGATTCCCAACCGCTTATTCTGGTGTGAACGCTAGGGCACTTCCCTCCTCATTGCACAATAGGATCCGCACCGACACTAAGGTCGGTGCGACTTACCAGCCAGCCTCCCCTACTGCGCCCTGACTCTTCACGCATTGTCCTTAGAGCTTCACACCCTGATAATGGCCGCTGACTCTTGGCCTTTTTCGCAATTTCTGAATGAATTCTATGAGTAAATCCGAGCAGCTCTTTGCTGAAGCCCAGCAATTTATCCCCGGCGGCGTTAACTCACCGGTGCGCGCTTTCCGCGCTGTGGGCGGCACCCCTCTGTTTATCCGTCGCGCCGAAGGCGCCTACCTCTTCGATGCGGACGATAAGCGTTATATCGACTATGTACAGTCCTGGGGCCCGATGGTGCTGGGTCATGCACACCCGGAAGTGATTGAAGCGGTTGTGGAGCAGGCCCAGTCAGGCCTCAGCTTCGGTGCCCCCACCGAGCTGGAAACCGAGCTTGCCGAAGAGCTCTGCCGCTTGTGGCCCAATATGGACCTGGTGCGCTTCGTCAACTCCGGTACCGAAGCCACCATGAGCGCTATCCGCCTCGCTCGCGGCTTCACCGGGCGCGATAAAATTGTGAAATTTGAGGGCTGCTACCACGGTCATTCCGACTCACTACTGGTCAAAGCCGGCTCTGGAGCCCTAACCATGGGCGTGCCCTCCTCTCCCGGTGTTCCTTCCGCCCTGGCCGACCACACAATTACCCTGAGCTATAACGATGCTGACGGCGTGCGCGCCTGCTTCGATGAAATTGGCGACCAAATTGCCTGTATTATCGTGGAACCCGTTGCCGGCAATATGAACTGTATTCCTCCAGTCCCCGGTTTCCTCGAGACATTGCGCGAAGTCTGCGACCAGCACGGCGCCCTGCTGATTCTCGACGAAGTAATGACGGGTTTCCGTGTAAGCCTTACCGGAGCCCAGGGCCACTTCGGTATCGAGGCGGACCTGACCACCCTAGGTAAGGTTATCGGCGGAGGTATGCCGGTAGGCGCCTTCGGTGGAAAACGCGAAATTATGGAGCAAATCGCCCCCCTGGGACCGGTTTATCAGGCCGGCACTTTATCCGGCAATCCCGTGGCCATGGTTGCGGGCCTCGAAACTTTACGTTTAGTGGAGGAAGCTGGCTTCTATGAGCCTTTAGTAGCCAGAACAGATCGTCTGGTAGAAGGTATCTTGGCCGCAGGTAAAAAGGCCGGTATTCCTATCACCGCCAATAAAGCCGGCAGTATGTTCGGATTCTTCTTTACCGAAGAACCCCAAGTCACCAATTACCAGCAGGTAATGGCCTGTAATAACGAGCGCTTTAATCAATTCTTCCACGGAATGCTTGAGGAAGGCGTATACCTGGCACCCGCTTCCTATGAGGCCGGGTTTATGTCCGCCGCCCATAGCGACGAGGATATCGAAGAGACTATCGCTGCCGCAGAACGCGTCATCGCCCGGCTCGACTAGCCCTTCTCTCTCAGGCATCCATCGCAGGGTGGGTGCCTGTACCCTCTCCCAGTATCACAACGGCCCCCAAGCACTGTAGATCAACGCTTTGTCGAAGAAACGTTGTTCTTTTGTTATTAGTGATCAAAAATGTATACAAAATTAAAAAGGTATACATTTTGAGAAGCTTGCTTTCCGATACCAGCCTGTCCACGATCAGCGCTGGCTTTATCGCCGTGCTGGTCGCCGTAACCAGCTCCGCAGCCATTGTGTTTGAAGCAGCCCGCACAGCCGGCGCAGACGAAGCGATGATTGCTTCCTGGATCGGCGCTTTGGGGTTGGGGATGGGGCTCTCCGGTATCTTCTTCTCCTGGTATTATCGCGCACCGATTGTTACCGCATGGTCGACTCCCGGCGCAGCATTACTAGCAACCAGTCTCAGCGGTATCCCAATTGCCGAGGCCATCGGTGCATTTTTTTTCAGCGCTATGCTGACCCTTGTAGTAGGACTCTCCGGAGCCTTCGAACGAGTAGCCAGGCTAGTACCCGGCCCAATTGCCGGCGCCATGCTGGCGGGCATATTGCTCCAGTTCGGCCTCGCTACTTTCACCTCATTACAATCCCAGCCTGTACTAGTGGGTGCCATGTTGTTGGCCTATTTCATCGGGCGGCGCTGGATACCCCGTTACGCCATTATTTTGGTACTCGCTTGTGGGGTGGCTGTCTGCTGGAAACTGCAATTGTTCGTACCTGACCAGATTCACTGGCAGGCTGCGAAGCCCATTTGGGTTACACCGGAATTCAAACTCTCAACCCTAATCAGCGTCGGCATCCCGTTGTTTATCGTCACAATGACTTCTCAATATCTCCCAGGGGCTGCAACCCTGGCCGCCAGTGGTTACCAACGAGTGCCAGTTTCTCCACTGATCAGCGGAACAGGATTAACCAACCTGCTTCTCACTCCTTTCGGCGGCTTCACCCTGACCCTGGCGTCGATTACCGGGGCAATTTGTACCGGACCCCAAGCACACCCCAACCCAGACAAACGCTATACGGCTGGGATTGCCGCGGGCTTCTTCTATCTTCTGGTAGGATTATCCGGCGCCACCGTAGTGGCATTATTCAGTAATTTCCCCAAGGCACTCATAGCCGGCCTGGCTGGCCTGGCGCTGCTTGGGACACTAGGCAACTGCCTAGCGAGTGCTACCGCAGATACAGAAAACCGTGAGGCGGCGCTAATCACCTTTCTTGTCAGCGCTTCAGGCATCAGCTTCTTGGGCATAGGCGCTGCTTTTTGGGGCCTGGTCGGCGGACTGGGCTGTTATTGGTTTTTCAAGCAGGATAATAAATAAAGGGCCAATGAACCTTTACGAGAAAATCAAAGCCGATTTACAGCGGGGACGTTTTCCCGCAGGCCAGGCATTGAAGCAGGCTGAATTGGCCGAGTTCTACGAGGTCAGTCGTATCCCCATAAGGGACGCCTTGCAGCGGTTAAAAAATGAAGGCTGGCTATCGCCCCATGGCAAGCGGGGTGTCGCTGTACCTGAGTTCGATCCGTTGGAAGTAGAAGATCTGTACCTGATGCGTATGCGCCTGGAACCTCTAATACAGACCCTTGCGCAAAAAAAACTCACCGGGGAAATTCTCGGTCGGGCACGAGACATTCTCGATACCATGGAGGGGAACCCCAACCTCTCAGCCGAGCAGATCGGCAGTCTTAACTGGCAATTTCACGCCACTATCTACCTCGCCGCAGAGCGCCCCACCCTTTTCGCTACTGTGGAGCAGCTGCACAGGCAATGTGAGCGCTATATTGGTTACCAATCCCGCAGCCTGGACTACCAAAACACCAGCCAGAAAGAGCATTACGCAATTCTCGAGGCCCTACAACAAAAGAAGGAACAGGAAGCCGCAGCCCTGCTAGCCACGCATATCGAAACCGCCGGCAAGCAATTGGTGTCCTTTCTTCACACCACGCCAAACAGCCCCTAAAGCAAGTTGAGGGAAATCACCGGTGGCGGCAATTTGATATGATGGCCGCCAATTGCGGTCGCGGGATTGCTGCGGCCTTATCGATAGCCGGAGTAATTCCCTATGAGTCAAAATCTCGGCCGCGGAGCCTACCCCAACACCCGCTTGCGCCGCCTGCGCGCGCAGGATTTTTCCCGTCGACTGGTGAGGGAGAATCAGCTCAGCTGCGACGACCTGATCCTGCCCCTGTTTGTCATCGAGGGGCGCAGCGAAACTCAGAGGGTGGCTTCGATGCCCGGCGTCGAGCGCCTCAGTGTGGACCTGTTGGCCAATAAGGCCAAGTCCCTGCAACAGCTCGGTATTCCCGCCGTCGCGCTGTTTCCTGTAGTTGACCCCTCGGTGAAATCCGACTGCGCCAGCGCTGCCCACGATGCCAATGGCCTGGCCCAACGTGCCGTGCGGGAATTGAAGAATGCCGTGCCGGAGTTAGGGGTTATTACCGATGTGGCCCTGGACCCGTTCACCAGCCACGGTCAGGATGGCTTGATGGATCACAGCGGCTATATCGTCAATGATGAGACGGTTGAAGTACTGGTACAGCAGGCCCTCTCCCATGCCGCAGCCGGCGCAGATATGGTGGCGCCGTCAGACATGATGGACGGCCGTATCGGCGCTATTCGTACAGCACTTGAAGGCGCCGGGCACAGCAATACCCTGATCATGTCCTATGCTGCCAAATACGCCTCCGCCTACTACGGCCCCTTCCGCGATGCTGTCGGCTCCGCCAGTAACCTCAAGGGGGGCAGCAAAGCCAGTTACCAGATGGACCCCGCCAATTCCGATGAAGCCTTACACGAGTGCGCCCTAGACCTGCAAGAGGGTGCGGATATGGTGATGGTGAAGCCCGGTATGCCCTATTTGGATATCGTGCGCCGGGTGAAAGAAGAGCTGCGAGTACCCACTTTTGCCTACCAGGTAAGCGGCGAGTACGCCATGCATTGCGCCGCGTTTGAAAATGGCTGGCTGCAGCGCGAGGCGGTAATTCTCGAATCCCTATTGGCGTTTAAGCGCGCGGGCGCGGACGGAATCCTCACCTATTTTGCCGAGGAGGCCGCACAGCTACTGCAGGGCTGAACCCTTGTAAATTTTGCGCGGCCTGCGCCGCGCCACCGGTTCAGGGCCATTGGTCTTCCAGCGCGGGGCCCACCGGCTGGGCCTCCTCAACGGGGACACCTCGGTAGTCCACCTCTGTGGACTGTCCGCGAGGGAGCTCCAAAGGCTCCAGACTGGAATCCCCACCCAATGTCTCCGCATCATCACGGCGCAACTGCTCTCGCATTTGATGGCGGCGCTCACTTTCATATTGGCGCCGCTCTGTATCATTGCCCCAACCCGGTGTCATCTGTTCCCTTGGAGCCGCCTCGGACCGCTCATTGCCAAACAGGTTGCGGAACCAGCGCCAGCGGTCGCGCCCGCGACATTCAGGCGCAGGTTGCAAGTGGGTTTCGTAGGAGAAGGGAATCTCATAGCCGCCCCGACAGTAATCCGGGTCCATAAACTGCCCGCGCGCATTCACCTCTTTGAACTCAACACCCCGCGGTGCCTCGACAGGACCATGCTGATGGGGCAACTTGCGCATGATTTCAGTCCAGATCGGCAGAGCTCCGGTAGAACCGGTTAGACGGGTGCGTACGTTGTCATCGCGCCCAAGCCACACCACGGCGGTAACCTCAGGGGAAAACCCTGCAAACCAGCTGTCGCGGTTATTGTTGGTAGTACCCGTCTTACCGGCAAAGGGCACACTACTGGGCAGACGCTTGGCCGACCTGCGCCCAGTGCCTTCGCGCATCGCCTGCTCCAGCCCCCAGCGCAACAAGTAGGCGGGCACCGGATCGACACCACGATTAGTGCGCGGGCGGAAGTGCTGTACCCGCCCTCCCTGTGCATCGGATACAGCCATCAAGGTGCGCGGTTGCACCGTCTCGCCATTATTGGCGATGGTCTGATACATGCCAGCTACCTCAAATGGCGTCATCTCCACTGCGCCTAACAACATTGCAGGCACATGCGGCAGACTAGTATCTACACCCAGGCGTCGAATTGTCTGACGCACATTCTGCAGTCCCAGATCGAGCCCCAGATGGGCAGTAGCCAGATTGTAAGACTTGGCCAAGGCGACATAGAGAGGCACCTGACCGTGGGCGAGCTTATCGAAGTTCTGCGGCATCCATACATCGCCATCGGCTTCCTCAATTCGCACTGGCGCATCGTCGATCAAGGTAGCCAGGTTGTACTCTTCGGGACGCTCCAAGGCAGTTAAGAAGACCGCCGGTTTGATCAGAGAACCCACCTGGCGGCGCGCCTCCAGGGCTCGATTGAAGCCGGGATAATCCGGATCGCGGTCTCCCACCATGGCCAACACATTACCCGTGTTGTTATCTAGCAATACCGTAGCAGCCTGAAGAGTATTCGCCTTAATTTTGCGATCTTTCTCCAACTTCTGTACGCCTTGACTGATGGACTCTTCCGCGAGTTTCTGTACCGAAGGCGCAAGGGTTGTATAAACCCGCAAACCGGTGGTGCGCAGCTCCTCGTAGGAGTAATAAGGACGCAGCTCTGAGAGCAGGCGCTCAGTAAAGGCCGGGTAGGGATTCTGTGCGGTTACACCGCCTTTCACCACACCCAGTGGTTTGGCGGAGTAGTTCTCAAACTCTGCCTGGGTAATCAGGCCCTGCTCGCGCATCAGTTCCAGAACGGTGTTGCGACGCTTCAATGCGCGCTGGGGATGGCGCCAAGGGTTGTAGTAAGAGGCACCCTTGGCCAGCCCCACTAGCAGGGCGACCTGATGGGGCTCCAGAGTATCCAGCGGCTGTTGGAAATAGAACTCCGAGGCCAGGCCAAAGCCATAAATACCTCTGGCTCCCTGCTGGCCCAACCACACCTCATTGATGTACTCCTGCAGGATATAACCCTTGTCGTAGTGTATCTCCATCAATACCGCCATCAAGGCTTCATTGATCTTGCGCTGCAGGCTCGGCTTATGGTCGAAAAAGATATTCTTAACCAGCTGCTGAGTAATGGTTGAGCCGCCCTGCACCAGGCGCCCTGCCTTGATATTCGCCACCATAGCGCGGGCAATACCTCGCGGAGAGATGCCGAAGTGGTTGAGGAAGTCTTGGTCTTCCACCGCTATCAGGGTATTCGCCACCAACGGCGGGATATCCTTGAAACGCACCGGATTGCGATCGTCTCCGCCCCCCAGCAATGAACCGATATTAGCGGCATCCAGGCGGAACTCGGCGATACGCTGCCCATCTTCATTGCGCAGGTTGTCAATTTCATCGTTACGCAGGCGGAAAGTAACCATAGCCGCCGGCTCACGGCCATCGGCATGAATAAAGTCCCGGCGCCAGACCCGGTAATTCATCCCCTCGTGTGTCCAGGCGCCAGGTTCCGTAAGAGTCTTTTGTTTGCGGTAGTTGAGGGCGGCAAACTCGCTTTCCAGCTCATCCGGGTGCATTGCCATGCCTTCGCGCAGTACCAGAGGGCGCGCAAAAACCCGCGCCGGCAACTGGTACTGGCGGCTATCGAGACGCTCCCGCAGCTGTACGTCGAGGTATGCCATATAGCCGGCAAGGGCCATTGCCCCCACCAGGGCCAGCAGGAATAAGAACTTTAACCAGCGGTAGCGTCTTTTCGGTTTTGACGCTTTACTGCGCCGGCGTTTCGTCGAGGCCATATAAGAGTTTTCCAGCTGCCATCTCGGTACATCTCTAGACAGTGGGGATCTTCTGGAGCCTCATCACTATCACAGGCAGGACACCAGCAGGTGGCAGCTCCGCTGGTATCTTGCCGTAGACGCCTAAACCGGCGCCTTGGGGAACATCCGTGAACCGCCAGAATCCGGGCTGAGTATCCCGGAAGTCATACCACAAGCACACAAAGTACCTGCTCGAGGATTGACCGCAATTGCCTCCAATAAGTTCATATTGAGGCATATGACGCCTTTATAAACGTTGACCGCTTTAAGTCAAACCAACCACCTTGCACTTGCCATAATCACAGCCATAATGCGGCGGAAATCTATACAAATCGCCCGAAAAGGATGGATATGCAGCAATATGATCTCTACGGCATCGGCGCCGCCCTCTTGGACACGGAAATTGAGGTATCCGACAAGGATCTTGCGGAGCTCGGTGTTGAAAAGGGGATTATGACCCTAGTCGACGATGCCCGGCAGAAACAGCTGGTAGACGACCTTCGGGACCACATGATCACCGCCAAACGCGCCTGTGGTGGTTCTGGTGCTAATACAGTTATCGCCGCCAGCTATTTTGGCCTGAACACTTTCTATTCCTGCAAAGTTGCCGCCGACGATAACGGAGATTTCTATCGCAGCAACCTCAGCGCCGCTGGCGTTGACTATCCAACCACTTTGCAGCAAGCAGATGGCGGCACTACCGGTAAGTGCCTGGTAATGATTACCCCCGATGCCGAGCGCAGTATGAATACCTACCTGGGTATCAGCGAGCAACTCTCGGTAGCCGAACTGGATAGCGAAGCCCTGAAAGCCTCCAAGTGGGCCTATATCGAAGGTTATCTGGTCTCCTCCGAAACTGGGCGCCGCGCCGCTATCACTCTGCGTGAACAGGCCCAGCAAGCTGGTGTGAAAACCGCGCTGAGCCTTTCAGACCCGGCCATGGTGCAATTCTTTGGTGAGGGCTTGCGAGAAATGATTGGCGGCGGCGTAGATATGCTGTTCTGCAATCGCGATGAGGCACTGGGCTTCACCGGCACCGACTCACTGGATGCCGCGGCAGAAGCAATGAGCGATTACTGCCGCAGCTTTGCCATCACTCTGGGCGCCGATGGTGCACTACTGTGGGATGGCACCAAGCAATACCGAGTTGCCAGTCCGCAGGTGCGCGCAATAGACACCAACGGTGCCGGCGATATGTTCGCAGGCGCATTTCTATATGCACTCAACCGGGAGATGGGCTTTGCTGAGGCCGGCGAACTTGCCTGCCGCGCCGCCGCCCAGGTAGTCAGCCAATACGGTCCACGACTACAAGCAGAACAACACCCAGAGCTATTGGCAGCGGTTATCTGAAGTCAGCGGTAGAGATTGAGGGCGGCCTTTACCGGCCGCTCAGCTTTAAACCTTAGGGCTCACCAATATCGGGCAATCCCGAAGCGGCAGCAATACCGAAGCCCTGGGCGTAATCCACCCCCATACGACAGAGTTTATCCATCAGTTCGGGGCTCTCGACATACTCGGCGATAGTGCTGATCCCCATACGCTTTGCCAGATGATCAATGGTACTGACCATCGCGCTGTCGATCTCATCCTCAAGCATATTGCGCACAAAGCTCCCGTCGATTTTGAGGAAGTCCACCGGTAACTGACGCAGGTAAGCCAGCGAAGAAACTCCACGGCCAAAGTCGTCCAGGGCAAAACTACAGCCCGCAGCGCGCAGCTTGTGGATAAAAATCAGAGCCCTTTCAAGGTTGTTGATGGCACTGGTCTCAGTAATCTCAAACTGTACCCTTGAAGGCGTTACCCCCTCCTCACTCATTGATGCGAGTACAAAGTCTGCAAACGTATCATCGCCCAGGCTGATTCCGGAAATATTGATGGCATAGCTGGCCGTAGCAATACCGATCAGTTGCTCCTGGGCCATATAACGGAACACGCGCTGAATAACCCAACGATCTACCTCCTCAATTAGGCCATAGCGCTCCGCCGCGGGTAGGAACAAGCCCGGCGAGATCACCCCTCCATCCCGCCCGCGCATGCGTACCAGAATTTCATAGTGATGAATCTGGCGCTCCCCTTTCAGGGAGACCACCGGCTGCCGATAGAGGATCAAGCGATCCTCTCGCAGGGCAGCGTGAATTTCTGCAACCCAGGTGGACTCACGACGCTTTTCCAACGCCTTGCGCGAATCTCCAAACAACTTTATCCGGTTGCGCCCCTGATCCCTGGCTGAACAGCAGGCATCATTGGCGGTTGCCAGCAGCTGGCTGGCACTGGGAGTGAATCGGTCCACACCCACCACCCCAATTGATATCGCTACACGGCTATCATTACCCTGCCAGTGGAAGCTGAATTCCTGAACAGATTCGCGCAGACGCGCAACCACACGCCCGCCCTCTTCAAGGGTGCAATCCCGCAGCAAAATGGCGAACTCATCACTGCCCACACGTGCGAACAAATCGGCCCCAGATAAACCCTTCTGTAGCAGTGCAACCAGTTGCACCAACAACTGGTCACCGGCGACAAAACCCAGCGTGTCGTTGATTACTTTGAATTGATAGACATCCAAGTAAAGGAGTACATGATGCTGACGCTTATCGACGCACTGTGACAGGAGCTTTTGCAATTCGCTCTCGAAATACTGTCGATTGGGTAAGCGGGTTAACGCATCGTGGCTGGTCTGCCAGCTCAGGCGAGTAGACACTCGTCGGGCAGCAGAGGTATCCCGCAAGACCAACACATAATTTTTTAATGTGCCGGCATCCCACAAAGCCATCACCTGCACAGAGACTTCCAGCGGTGGACGGTTTTCCCCGAGTCTCCAAATAAAGGCGCGAACCTCCCGCACGCTGGGTACTTCGTGAGAAGGGGAGTCTGGTATCAGCGCAGGCAACAGGGTGCCCTGACTATCGCGAAGCCGCAGGCCCTCGTTCACAGACTGACCAGGCAGGAGTCCAACCAGGTCACCACTCATCTCACTGACCAACGGATTGGCATATTGCACAATACCGCGGGGATCGGTGACGATCACTCCATCGGCAATCTCCCCCAGCGCCGCCTCAGCGGCCTGTAGGCTGATCTGCTCACAGGGTTTGAGTTGAGCCTCCAGCTCCCCCAATAAACCGAGGTATTCGGCGGATTGAGTGTCAAATAAGGCCACGGCCACACTCCCAGTGAAAACCGAAATATCCCTGGAAAAGGGTGGCTGGCGCAGCCCTTGTAGGCATCTCACCGCAAGAAATGGCTAAAAATAGCCTTATCATCGCCCAAAATCGCCGATTGTATTCAATTATCCAGCCTCCAGCCGGCTCACTTCATTAGATCCCTAAATTGCACATTCAAAGATTTGCGCGCAAGAATTTTTTCAGTTTCTCATCTTCGAATACCCGCTGCATAGTCGCACTCAGCAGGCCATTCACCCGGCTTTCCACCTCTTCGCGGCTGGGCTTAATCAGATTGCGGTCTTTGCCAGAGGAACTGTAAGTTCCAAAATAGGTGGCATGGCCCACCTTAACCTCCAAGTGAATCTCAGCAGAGGTATCAACCTGGGTGGTGTAGACCTGACTGGGGCTGTTATACGTCAGCTTCACCAACTTCGCCGTCACCTGCACCTCAGGTGCTGAGTCGGTGATACGGAATGACCAATTGGCAAAACCCTGGCTCAACCCTGCGGCGATAGCACTACCTGCATCGTTGGCAATACTCACCTGAGATGTGTCTGCATAGACTCCGCCGAGAGAACCGAGCCCCCCACCGGATAGTTCATTAACACCGCGAACATTGAGGCTATAGCCCGAACCAATGGATTCGGGAGCCACCTGAACCTGTGGATACAATTGGATTTGCAGTGGGCTGTGAGCACACCCAGCCACGACCAGAGACCCCACCCATAACAATAACTTCTTCATTTTTCTTACCTTTACTTCAACAGGATTTCTTTACCCAGCACCGCCATGATGATGGTGGTGCTCTTTTTCAAGTCTATCTCGCCCCATGATCGGAACCACGACCTCCAAACTACTTCCGTCGGCAAAAAGCAGGCGTAGGGGCAGTGTATCTCCAGCCTGAAGGCGCACCCCGTGAATCATCAAGTGGATACCACCTGGCATCATCTGTAGTTTCTCTCCAGCGGCAATCGACAGTTTCTCCAGTGGACGCATACGGTTGACGCCCCGCTCACGCTCAGTGGTATGCAAATTGACAGCCCCGCCCCCCCCTCCGGGCAACTCCACCGCCGTCAACTGCAGCGGTTGTTTGCCGGTGTTGTGCAGGGAGAGGTACGCCGCGCTCATAGGTGCTCCCGGCGGAGTCTCTCTGGCATAACCCTCAATCATAAGAGACTGGGTGAGGGCCAAAGCCCCCAAGGTGTACAAAAGGCTGCTGGAAAGCAGAATCCACACAAATACATTTGGCTTTTTCACTGGACCCCTCCACTGGGTTTAATAAGAAGTAAACGCGCGGGGCTGCCAATCTTTATATCCCCCCGCACCCGATAACCGGGCACCGCTTCACGCAGCTGCTGGTAAACCCAGCGACCTTCCGCGTCATTGTCGGTGACAATTATGACGCGTAGTTGCTCTCTGCGAATACGCTGGGCCACTTGGCGCAGCTGTGTGACCAAATTTTCCGATCTCGCCCGCAGCCCAGCCGCAGGCAGGCCAATAGCCTCTCCCTGTGGTAGATCCAGCTGTGCGCGGCCGCGCTCATGGACTAGCTGTGTACGCACCTCAGCCACCAAAGGATTCCCCGGAGCCAGCATTTCCGCGCGCTGTAGTAGGGCGCCCACTTCGGTAAAAGCACGCCTGCGCAGCGCTTCCCGGGCACGCTCAACGTAGGTGACCACAATTGTTTGAATTCCGGTCTGAGCCTTACGATTTCCAGGGTCCAACTTCTGCACGTTTAGGTAGTAGTCATAGGCACTGGCGCCGGCAGGCTTGGTAAGATGGCCTTTGCGTAACGCCTGTTCAGCACGCTTTAAGAAGTAAGCCACATTGGTACGCCGCACCTCATTAACGGATGGTTTGGCTTTCTGCGGAGGTGGGCTGGGCGCCGGGAGAGGAGGTTGTTGCGAAGCACAGGCACCAAGTAACGCCGCCATCAAGAGGCAGATAGCAAAGCTGTGAAGGCGTTCAAGTGACGGCAAAGCAATTCTCCGCTGTTGTTTTTTTGTACCACTAGCATCGCTATACTGCTGACGCGACTGAACCCCCGTCCGGCGCAGCAGTCAGAACCATGCGCCCGACTATAATGAATTTTTTCATCTATGGCTGTGATGACCAAAAGTTTCAGAAATAATTTCCTCGCACTGCTGGCAATATTGCTATGCCTATCCACAACCAACGCTTTTGCGCAGGCGGAAAGTAATCCTTTTGCGTCTTCTATCGGCCAGCAGCAAAATACCTTCCTGCCAGTAGACGAAGCCTACCGGCAGGACCTACTGCTGAGTGGCAACCAGCTCAGTGCGCTGTTTGAAATAGCTCCAGAGTACTATCTCTATCGCGACAAACTTGCCCTTTACCTTGTAGAAAACGGACAAAAGACCGCAGTTCCACTGAATCTCCCCAGCGGTGAAGTTATCTGGGATGAGTATTTTGAGAAGGAAACCGAGGTCTATCGCGGCCAGCTGGAATTCCCCATTCCCCTCAACGACAGCGCCAATAACTTACAATTAGAACTGCACTATCAGGGCTGTGCCGATGCGGGGCTCTGCTACCCGCCAGAGGTACGCCACTATCGCGTGGATATTGGCTCGGGAAGCATCCAGTCTATTGAGGGAGGCCCGCAAAATTCTTCTCCCCAAAGTACAGGTGGCAGCTCCTCGCCTCAGGGAAGTAACGCTAGCGCCATCACGCACCCCCTGGCACTACTTTTCGCCTTTGCCGGCGGCCTGCTACTCAATCTAATGCCCTGTGTTTTTCCAGTGCTTTCAATCAAACTGCTTGCAGTTAGCCAGACAGCACAGAATGCCAATCAACGTCACCATCACGGCTGGGCCTACTCCGCCGGTGTTGTACTCAGCTTTGTCGCCATAGCCGCCACCATGCTGGCATTGCGCGCCGGCGGTGAGGCAATAGGTTGGGGGTTCCAGCTACAGTCTCCCTGGTTGGTAGCCGCATTGGCCTACCTGTTCTTTATCATGGGGCTCAGCTTGTCCGGTGTCACAGAAATCGGCAGCAGCCTGATGGGCGTTGGTAACAATTTAAGTAACAGTCAGGGGTTGCGCGGCTCCTTTACCTCCGGCGCCCTGGCCACACTCGTGGCCAGCCCGTGCACCGCGCCCCTGATGGGCTCGGCGCTGGGCTTTGCGGTCACACAATCTCCCGCCGTGGCGCTCAGTGTTTTTGCCGCCCTTGGCGCCGGTATGGCCGCCCCCTTCCTGCTGCTCACCTATATTCCCGCTCTAGTGGACAAGCTGCCACGCCCCGGCCCCTGGATGGATCGCTTAAAGCAACTACTGGCCTTCCCCATGTACTTGACCGCAGTGTGGCTGCTGTGGGTATTGGGACGTCAGACTGGTGGCGATGGTATCGCTCTGGTTCTCAGCGGCGCTGTGGCAATCGCCTTTGCGCTATGGCTTTGGCCCAGCCCTCAGTGGCACTGGCTGCGGGGTTCGGTGGCGGTTGTGGCCCTGAGCTTTGCGCTAATGCTACTGCCACGCCTCAGTACTGCCCCCCAAGCACTTCAACAGACCAGTGACTACTGGCAGCCCTACTCCGCCGAACGGCTCGAGACAGCGCGGAGGGAGGGGCGCCCAGTGCTAACCAATATGACCGCGGCCTGGTGTATTACTTGCTTGGCCAATGAGAAAGTGGTGTTGTCGAGTGATGCTGTGAGCGACGCCATTGAGAGGCTAGGGGTAGTAGCCCTTAAAGGGGACTGGACCAATCAGGACCCACATATCAGCGAGCTCCTGGCAAAATACGGCCGCACCAGCGTGCCGCTTTACTTGCTTTACCCCGCCAATGGCGGCGAGGCCAAAATCCTGCCGCAAATCCTCTCCCGCGAGGAGCTATTGATGGAGCTGGAAGCCGCTGCCGGGAGCGAACTCAGTAGATCCTCTGCCCCTTAAAGGAAACTGCCGCCTTTGTAGCCAATCCCAAGGGTAAAAAGGCCACATTGCGGATATTTTGCGCTAATTTTTAGGCAAATATCGCCGAACTGCCGCTAACTTCGATAAACTGCCCAGCAGGCATGGACAGGGAGTCACTTTTGCGGCACACTCGCCTAAAGCACTCGGGCAAATAGGCCAAAAATTCGAGTTTGCCCGCAAGATAGCCAACTTTAGACCATTTTTTTGGGTTTTTCGGCAACTTTCCCCAGGGCACACTATGGCTAAAATTCTTCTCCTGCACGGCCCCAACCTCAACCTGCTCGGCAGTCGCGAGCCGCATATCTACGGCGCCGCCACCCTTGAGGAAATCAATCAGGCCGCCGAGCGCCAATGTGATGCTGCAGGCCACCAGCTGGAAACCCTCCAGAGCAATAGCGAGTCTGCCTTGGTGGAACGCATCCACTTAGCCGCCAATACCAGCGTGGATTTCATCGTAATCAATCCCGCCGCCTACACCCACACCAGCGTGGCTTTACGAGATGCTTTAGCGGGCGTTGCCATACCGTTTATCGAGTTACACCTTTCCAATCCTCATGCCCGCGAGGCATTTAGGCACCATTCCTATCTATCCGATTTAGCCCGTGGTGTGGTGTGCGGCTTCGGGCCACACAGCTACACCCTGGCACTTCAGGCGGCCATACACCAACTGGGTATGGCGTCTCAAAATCAATGAATCAAACCTGCGAGTGAAAGAACTATGGATATCCGCAAAATTAAAAAACTAATTGAGCTGCTCGAAGAATCGGATATCGGCGAGCTGGAAATTAAAGAGGGCGAGGAATCGGTGCGTATCAGCCGCGGGGTCAGCGGTGCAAATCAACCGGTTGCTCCAATTTACACGGCTCCAATGGCACCGGCACCGGCTCCTGTTGCACCTGCCCAAGCTGCACCAGCTCCGGCGGCGGTAGAAAAAGAATCCAAACCAACGATCAGCGGCCATGCGGTGAAATCCCCGATGGTGGGCACTTTTTACGCAGCTCCCAGCCCCGGCGCCGAGCCTTTCGTCAAAGTTGGCCAGCAGGTTAAAGTCGGCGACGTCGTGTGCATCGTTGAAGCCATGAAAATGATGAACCAGATCGAAGCCGACAAGGCCGGTACCATCGATTCCGTTCTGCTCGAAGATGGCCAGCCGGTAGAGTTCGATCAGCCGCTCGTGACCATCGTCTGAGTGGGGTAAGTCACTATGTTCGACAAAATCCTGATCGCCAACCGCGGTGAAATCGCCCTGCGGATTTTGCGCGCCTGCAAAGAAATGGGCATCGCCACAGTTGCGGTTCACTCTTTGGTGGACCGCAATCTCAAGCATGTACGCCTGGCCGATGAATCTGTCTGTATTGGTCCCAACCCCTCGCCGCAGAGCTACCTGAATATTCCTGCCCTGATTTCTGCTATGGAGATCACCGATGCAGTAGCCGTGCACCCAGGCTACGGCTTCCTCGCAGAAAACGCGGACTTCGCCGAGCAAGTACAAAAAAGCGGCTTCACTTTTATCGGCCCAGACCCGGATGTCATTCGCCTGATGGGTGACAAGGTATCCGCCATCGCCGCCATGAAAAAGGCCGGCGTTCCCACCGTACCCGGCTCCGATGGTCCCCTACCCGAAAATAGCGAGCGCTGTCTAGAAATAGGCGAAAAAGTCGGCTATCCAGTCATTATCAAGGCTGCCGCCGGTGGCGGTGGTCGCGGTATGCGTGTCGTGGAGCGCGCCGAAGACCTGATCAACGCTATCGCTGTTACCAAGTCTGAGGCTCAAGCTGCCTTCGGTGATGGCACCGTGTACCTCGAGAAATTTCTGCAGAACCCACGCCACGTCGAAGTCCAGGTAATGTCCGACGGACAGGGTAATGCCATTCACCTAGGGGATCGCGACTGCTCCCTGCAGCGTCGTCACCAAAAAGTACTAGAAGAAGCTCCAGCTCCCGGAATCCCCGATGCCGTGCGTGAACAGGTACACGAATCCTGCGTGCAAGCTTGTATCGATATCGGCTACCGCGGCGCAGGCACTTTCGAGTTCCTCTACGAGAATGAACGCTTCTACTTTATCGAGATGAACACACGTATTCAGGTTGAGCACCCTGTTACTGAAATGGTGACTGGCGTAGACCTGATCAAGGAACAGATTCGTGTCTGTGCTGGAGAGAAGCTCTCTCTCAAGCAGGAGGATATTGTCGTTCGCGGGCACGCCTTTGAGTGCCGTATCAATGCGGAAGATCCCCAGACTTTCTTCCCCAGTCCCGGCAAGGTCAACAACTTTCATATGCCCGGCGGCCTGGGTGTGCGGGTCGATTCGCACCTCTACTCGGGTTATACGGTTCCCCCCAACTACGACTCGATGATCGCCAAGTTGATCACCTACGCCGAGGACCGCGAAACCGCACTGGCGCGCATGCGCGTAGCCCTATCTGAGCTGGTTATTGATGGCATCAAGACCAATATCCCCCTGCAGGAGGATCTGGTACGCGATGAGGCCTTTGCCAAGGGTGGGGTCAATATTCACTACCTGGAGAAGAAGTTGGGACTCTAACCCTCGCCAGCCAGGGCAAAGTTGGAGAGAATTGCGGCCACAATACGATGATGCCGAACGCCAGGGATGGCGGCGGACATCGCAAAAGTAGGGTGGCCACTCCACCCAATAGCAGTTACTCACCACGGAATCCCTATGCCCTGGCTACAACTCCGCGTCGACACCGATCGTGCCCAAGCGGACAAAATTGAAAATGCACTGCTTTTTGCCGGTGCCGTATCCGTTACCCTGCAAGACAACGCAGACCAACCCATTCTCGAACCCGGACTCGGCGAAGTACCCCTGTGGGATCAAACACGGGTTACCGGTCTATTCGATGCCGAGGTCGACACTGCTGTCACTGAGGCCAAAGCAGCTTCCTTCCTTTGCGAACTCCTACCCAATGCCCGCTGGGACCAACTTGAGGATAAAGACTGGGAACGCGAGTGGATGTCTCACTATAAACCCATTCAGTGCGGCGACAACTTGTGGATCTGCCCCAGCTGGTGCGAGCCGCCTCAACCGGAGGCGGTCAACCTGCTACTGGACCCTGGACTCGCCTTCGGCACCGGCACCCACCCCACGACCTACCTGTGCTTGCGTTGGCTGGCACAAGAGCCCTTGCAGGATAAGAGCGCCATCGACTTTGGCTGTGGTTCCGGCATCCTTGGCATCGGCGCCTTGCTACTCGGAGCCAAATGCGCCATGGGGACCGATATCGATCCACAGGCTCTGATTGCCAGTCGCGACAACGCGGTGCGCAACGGCATAGACCCGCAGCGCTTCCCAGTCTATTTGCCAGAACAGATGCCTCAGGAAGCCGCCGATCTGATGCTAGCCAATATCCTTGCCGGCCCATTGGTAGAGCTCTCCAAGCAGCTGATTGCGCTGACCAAAATCGGCGGGCGTATCTGCCTGTCCGGTATCCTCGCCTCCCAGGCCGAACAAGTAAAAACTGCCTACTCAGACCAGATCGATTTCGATGAGGATGCGGAGCACGAGGGTTGGGTACGCCTGAGTGGTACCCGTATTCGCTAAATACGCTAGCCAGTACTACGCGGGGACCGGGCAGACTGATAAACTTGAGCGCAAAATAAACTGCGCCATAGTCGAATGTCTCAACTGGTAACCCGCTGCCCCCATTGCAGCACCTCATTTCACGTTAATGACCAGCAGCTGCGCGCTGCCCGTGGCGCTGTGCGCTGTGGTTCCTGCCTGCAAGTTTTCCGTGCAGATGAGAACATTGTCTTTAATGACAATGGCCCCGACACACGCAGTGATCTGGAAACTCTTCTGGAAGACGATGACTTCCTGATTCATGACGATATCGAGCTGGAAGACGACGATCCGGCGGATGCGGATAAGGCAGCCCCCAACAGCGCCAATGCAAAGCAGCCTCCCATCGATTTTGAAGCCGGGGAACCCGCAGAAGACACCCAGCCCGAAGCACCACCCGCGAATTCCGAGAGCCTCATTGGTGACGCATTTGGCGATAACGAGTGGCAGGAGCTACAAGCAGAAAACAACCACGAGGAAGCCCAGGAGGAAGACCTAGAGTCGGTACTCAAACCGGATTGGGACGATGTACCCGACTTCGATAACAGTACTACAGGCAATAGGGTTGACACCGATTATGACAATCGGGACACCACCCATAAAAACGATAGCCTCAATGACCTGGATCCCTGGGAACAGCCCCTGGAGGCGCAAACAACTGCCACAAAGCCCAGCGATCTAAAATCAACATCCGAGACGCCCCCTAGCTCCGAAGAGATATTCCCTATATCCCAGCCTGAGGCAAGTGGTCAACGCAGGGAGCCTTACTTTGCCACAGAAGCTGAGGACACTCCTGAGCCGCAGGCCGAGCCCGCTCGCGAACAGCTGATCTCCGCCATTCAACCTGCCCCGCTGGAAATGAGCTGGGGTGCGACACCATCGAAGAAAGCGGTGAGCCCCTGGCTGTGGCGACTTCTCCTGCCAGCTTTGGTAATTTTACTGTTGGTTCAAGTGGGCTACTTTCAGTTCGACCGTCTCAGCAAGCAGCAACCATGGCGCAAAATTTACGCTGTAGCCTGCCCACTATTCGGCTGTGCTCTCCCCCCATTACGCGATGCCAGAGCGATCCAGGCCTCCAACCTAATGGTGCGCAGCCATCCCCAGTTGGAGGGCGCTCTGATTGTGGACGCTGTGCTGCTTAATACAGCGCCCTACCCCCAGGCGTTTCCCAATTTGCTGTTAAATTTCAGCGACCTGAAAAATAAAGCGGTAGCGAGTCGCCGCTTTAGTCCCCAAGAGTATTTACAAGGGGAGTTGGCTGGGCGCAAGCTAATGCCCCAGGGCAGCCCTATTCACATTGCCATTGAGGTGGTCGATCCAGGGGCCGAGGCGGTGAACTACGAGATGAAAATCGCTCCTTGAGGAAGGTTTGAGCGTCAAGACATTGGCCACCCTGGCGTGCAAAGCCACTAAAATTGACCACTCTGCAAGCTAAACGCACAGGGATCGATCAATTTGCCCGCTTTTTCGCTTTGCCAACGCCGGGGCAGTCGTTATCATAGGCGGCCTTTTTGCCTGGGCCCAGAACGCCCTTCCAAAGCCCAAACGGAGCTATCGTGTCTATTGCTATAGGCCCCTACATTATCGACAACCCGGTAATCTTGGCGCCAATGGCCGGAGTTACTGATCGCCCCTTCCGTCAACTGTGTCGCCAACTCGGCGCCGGCTTGGTGGTATCGGAGATGGTGACCTCAGACACGCGTCTGTGGAATAGCCGCAAGTCACGACTGCGTCTGGACCACGGTGGTGAGGCAGCTCCCATATCGGTACAAATTGCCGGTGGTGATCCCGAGATGATGGCTCAGGCCGCTCGGGAGAACGTGCGTCGCGGCGCGCAAATCATTGATATAAATATGGGCTGCCCGGCAAAAAAAGTGTGTAAGAAAGCGGCGGGCTCCGCCCTGCTGCGGGATGAAAAGCTGGTTGCGGATATATTGCAGGCCGTGGTCCAGTCTGTCTCCGTCCCGGTGACGCTTAAGATCCGCACCGGCTGGTGTACGGATTCCCGTAATGGCGTCACCGTTGCTCAAATGGCCGAGGATGCTGGTATCGCTGCTTTGGCGGTTCACGGTCGTACTCGTGCCTGCGGCTACCACGGACAGGCTGAATTCGATACCATTGCCGATATTGTATCCAGGGTAAGAATCCCAGTTTTTGCCAACGGCGACATAACCAGTGCCGAGAGAGCCCGCGAGGTGCTCAATTACACTGGTGCTGCGGCGGTCATGATTGGCCGTGCCGCACAGGGACGACCTTGGATTTTTCGGGAGATAGCCCACTACCTCGCCACCGGCGAGCGGCTGCCCGAACCAACATTGGACGAAGTAAAAAAAATACTGCTCACCCACTTGGGTGAACTGCACCGATTCTACGGTGAGGTGATGGGGGTCCGTATCGCCCGCAAACACGTGGGCTGGTACTTGAAGACACTCGCGGACAGCGAGTCCTTCCGCAAGACCTTTTTCCAAATAGAGAGCGCAGAAGTACAACATGCCAGCGTTCACGAGTGGTTTGAACGCCGAATAACGAGAGGGGCACAAGCGGCATGAATAATGAAGTATTGATTCCGGATACTGGCAGCGAAGAAGTATCCTCCAGGGGGCAGACGCAGCTGGCACAGCCGCAACAACAGTCCCTGCGCGATGCCGTTGAGCACGCGATGGAGAACTATTTCCGCCACCTGGATGGCCAGATGGTTACCGATGTCTATGACATGGTGCTGTCGGAGATCGAAGCGCCCATGCTCGAAGTGGTGATGAAATATACTCGCCACAACCAGACCCGCGCCGCGCAATTACTGGGTCTCAACCGTGGCACTCTGCGCAAAAAGCTGAAGCGCTACGGCCTGCTGTAAGCTTTCCACCGAGAGAAATTCTGAAGGGGGATGAGGTAACTCATCCCCCTTCGCTATTTTCCCGGCAGCAATTTTATATGTTGCCGCAGAGGACAACTCGCATAAACCCTTTAAATATCTTTTCCAAAAACCAGTTGGATCTAGTGCAATGACAGACAAGGTTTCCATCCGCCGCGCTTTAATTAGTGTCTCGGACAAGAGTGGCATCGTAGAGTTCGCCCAACAGCTCTCCGCAATGGGCGTAGAAATCCTCTCCACCGGCGGCACCCACCGCCAGCTCAAAGAAGCCGGGATTCCAGTCGTAGAAGTTTCCGACTATACCGGCTTCCCCGAAATGATGGACGGTCGCGTCAAGACGCTGCATCCGAAGGTACACGGCGGTATTTTGGGGCGCCGAGGCACCGATGACGCCATCATGGGCGAGCACGGTATCACCCCCATTGATATGGTTGTGGTCAACCTCTACCCTTTCGCTCAAACCGTAGCCAAGCCTGACTGTTCCCTTGAGGACGCTATCGAGAATATCGATATCGGCGGCCCCACCATGGTTCGCGCAGCGGCCAAGAACCACAAAGATGTCACTATCGTGGTCAATGCCAGCGATTACGGCAGCATCATCGAGGAAATGAAAGCTAACGACGGTGCCCTGAGCCACGCCAGCCGCTTTGACCTGGCGGTAAAAGCCTTCGAGCACACGGCGAGCTATGACGGCGCTATCGCCAACTACCTGGGTGCCATTAAAGGCGAGGAAAAGCAGCTGTTCCCTCGCACCTACAACAGCCAATTTATCAAGAAACTGGATCTGCGCTACGGTGAGAACCCGCACCAGAAATCCGCTTTCTACACCGAAGCCAACCCGGCTGAGGCCAGCATTTCCACTGCCACCCAGCTGCAGGGTAAAGAGCTGTCCTACAACAATATCGCCGATACCGATGCCGCGTTGGAGTGTGTTAAGTCCTTCGAGCAACCCGCTTGCGTGATCGTTAAACACGCCAACCCCTGTGGTGTGGCAATCGCTGAAGATATTCACAAGGCCTACGACCTGGCTTTCGCTACCGACAGCGAATCCGCCTTTGGCGGTATCATCGCCTTCAACCGCGAACTCGATGGCACCACTGCCCGTGCTATCGTCGAGAGACAGTTTGTTGAAGTCATCATCGCACCGTCAGTCTCCGAAGAGGCCAAACAGGCCGTTGCCGAGAAGAAGAACCTACGCCTGCTGGTATGCGGCCAGTGGAGCAGCGAGCGCACCCCGGCACTGGACTACAAGCGCGTTAATGGCGGCCTGCTGGTTCAGGACCGTGACGACAGCCTGATCACCGCTGCCGACCTGAAAGTAGTCTCCAAGCGCCAGCCCACTGAAGAAGAAATCCGCGATCTGTTGTTTACCTGGAAAGTGGCCAAGTTTGTAAAATCCAATGCCATCGTATACGGCAAAGACGGTCGCACTGTCGGTGTAGGCGCAGGCCAGATGAGCCGCGTAAACTCCGCGCGTATCGCCGCGATCAAGGCCGAGCATGCCGGCCTCGCCGTTGCAGGGTCCGTGATGGCCTCCGACGCTTTCTTCCCCTTCCGCGATGGTATTGATAACGCCGCCGCTGTCGGTATCCAGGCGGTTATCCAGCCTGGTGGCTCCATGCGCGATGAGGAAGTGATCGCCGCAGCGGACGAGCACAATATGGCCATGGTCTTTACTGGCATGCGCCACTTCCGCCACTAAACCGGCACTCTCCACGAAGCCCTCTCTCGCTTCAAGGAGGTTCGTGACAGTGACGCAGAGGATGCGTCACTGTTATCGAGTAGTTCCCAGCGCCCACTATCAAAAAGGCGCCTATTGTAGGCGTGTAACACCACCTGCAACGATTCCGCGCTAAACTAGCGCACCTGATACCTGTCCAATGGACCCAAGTGGTCGACTTAGGGGGATTTAAGAATGAATGTATTAATCATCGGCTCAGGTGGCCGCGAGCACGCCCTAGCGTGGAAAGCCGCGCAAAACCCCAAAGTGGGTACTGTGTTTGTAGCACCAGGCAATGCTGGCACCGCCCGCGAAGGCAAAGTGCAGAATCTGGCCATCGGTGTCGACAACTTCCCTGCTTTGGCGGACTTCGCCGAGGAAAACGGCGTGGAACTCACTATCGTCGGCCCCGAGGCGCCACTAGTTGATGGCATTGTAGATTTCTTTAACGGGCGTGGCCTCGCCATCTTTGGCCCCAGCAAAGGCGCTGCGCAGCTGGAAGGCTCCAAGGCTTTCACCAAGGATTTCCTTGAGCGCCACAAGATCCCCACCGCCGCTTATCGCAATTTCACCGAAGTTGAACCAGCCATCGAATATATTCGTGAGCGCGGAGCACCCATCGTAGTCAAAGCCGATGGCCTCGCCGCTGGTAAAGGCGTCATCGTCGCCGAGACCGAGCAGCAGGCCGAGCTGGCTGTGCGCGATATGCTCTCCGGTAATGCCTTTGGCGACGCTGGCTGCCGAGTAGTGATCGAGGAATTCCTGCAGGGTGAGGAGGCGAGCTTTATCGTTATGGTAGATGGGGAGAATATCCTGCCCATGGCCACCAGCCAGGACCACAAACGCGTCGGTGACGGCGATACTGGCCCCAATACCGGCGGCATGGGTGCCTACTCCCCAGCACCGGTAGTGACCGACAGTGTTTATCAGCGCATTATGCAAGAAGTGATTGAACCCACAGTAACAGGCCTCGCCGCTGAGGGTACGCCATATACCGGGTTTCTCTACGCTGGCCTGATGATCGATCCGCAGGGTGCTCCCAGAGTGATCGAGTACAACTGCCGCTTCGGCGACCCCGAAACCCAGCCTATTATGATGCGTCTGAAATCCGACCTGGTAGATCTTTGCCTGGCCGCACTGGACAAAAAGCTCGATAGCGTGACGGCTGAATGGGACGCGCGCCCATCACTTGGGGTGGTACTGGCCGCACACGGCTATCCCGGCAGTTACCGCAAGGGCGATGCTATTAGTGGGCTTGAGAAAGCTGACGGCGATAATGCCAAAGTCTTCCACGCTGGTACTGCCCTGGACGGCGAACGTGTGGTCACCAATGGCGGCCGCGTACTCTGCGCCACCGCATTGGGCGACACTGTCGCCGAAGCTCAGACCAATGCCTATGAAGCTGCCCGCGCCATTTATTGGGAAGGTGTCTTTTACCGGAAAGATATCGGCTATCGCGCGGTCGAAAGAGAACAGACTAGTAGCGATAAGTAGTTTTACCCAGCATGGCGGTAGGGCTGACTACCGCCATACAGAGGAAGTCATAAACATGAGTGAACGCAATTTAAGTGGCCTCGATCACCTGCTGATTCAGGCTGACCGCGCCCTGCGCACTCTGAGTCCCGGCGAGCCCTGTCACGGGCGCCCATCTCCGGCCAAAGGCGAAGCGGAGGCCGAGCTCAGCGATACCGAGCGCAAGCACGCCGCCGGTCTGATGCGGGTCAACCACAGCGGCGAAGTCTGTGCTCAGGCCCTCTACCAAGGCCAGGCACTCACAGCAAAACTGCCCGAGGTACGCGGTGAAATGGAGCGCGCTGCGGATGAGGAGATCGACCACCTGGCTTGGTGTGAGCAGCGCCTCAAAGAACTGGACAGCCGCCCAAGCCTGCTCAATCCACTCTGGTATGGATTGTCATTTGGACTGGGCGCCGCCGCCGGCAAAATCAGCGATCGCATCAGCCTGGGATTTGTCGCAGCGACAGAAGAAAGGGTCTGCGAACACCTGGAGAGTCACCTGCAGAAGCTTCCAGCCCAGGACAAACGCAGTCGCGCCGTAGTGGAGCAAATGCTGGTCGATGAGAGCGAACACGCTCATGCCGCGCTAGCCGCCGGAGGCAAACGTTTCCCAGCACCGGTGAAAGGCGCTATGTCTCTGGTAGCCAAGGTGATGACCTCAGCCAGTTACAAAATTTAAAATATTAATAACCGGTTCGTAAAAATTGACTGGCCCGCTAAAAGCAACCGCTTTTGAGCAGGCCTTTTCTTTATCTGAGTATTGCTTAGACTTCTTCTACTCGATAGCGATGCACGATCTCCACTCCCGCATTGCGCAACATAATTGAAGCAGAGCAATATTTCTCTGCAGATAGCTCCACAGCGCGGGCTACATGGGATTCTTTTATTCCCCGGCCTCGCACAACAAATTCCATTTCAATTCGCTCAAAAGGTGATGGGGTGGTATCCGGGCGAACGCCATTCAATTCGCAATGACAGGAAATAATATCCTGGCGCGCCTTCTGTAAAATGGAAACCACATCATAGGCTGCACAGCCGCCAACTCCGAGAAGGATCATCTCCATTGGACGCACACCATTATTAGTGCGCCCCCCTTCCATCACGACCGAATTACCACTGCCGGCTTCGCCGACGAAGGTCAAATCATTAACCCAGGTTACCTTGCCCTGCATTGCCATTCTCCCGCTGAAATTCAAGCCGCGAAGCTTAGCACAGAGTACAAGATTATCCTGACAGGCAGAGTATTTCCGGTATAGTGTCCGTAACACCTCCGCGCGAAATGTTCGCTACTGAAGTTTCCCCCTTCGTCAGTGAACGCAATAGCCCGCTTGCAGTCCAATCGCACCCGCGCCAGAGTGTCACAGGTCACACTGCGGAACTTTGCCGCGACCAACCTCTGTTGGGGACTGTTTTTTCGCGCGATAATTCAATAGTGCTCAGCTGCTAAAGCCGGGATAGAGCACGAGACAAAAAATGAGGAATAAATCCGTGACGGTTGCTATCGAAGACCCCATGACTATCGGCAATATTGAAGACTTTCTGGCCCACTGCCACCGGCGACGCTATCCGGCCAAGAGCACGATTATCTATGCCGGCGACCGCTGTGAGTCCCTCTATTTCATTATGCGCGGTTCAGTCACCGTCTTAATCGAAGATGACGAGGGCCGCGAAATGATCGTAGCCTATCTAAACGACGGGGACTTTTTCGGTGAAATGGGGCTATTTGATCAGGACACCCGCAGCGCCTGGGTGCGCACCAAAACCGAGTGTGAGGTTGCGGAAATCTCCTACACCAAATTCCAGGAACTGACTCGTCAGCACCCAGAATTCCTGTTCGCTCTAGCCACACAAATGGCCGGGCGCCTGCGCAATACCACTCGAAAAGTTGGCGATCTAGCCTTTCTTGATGTTACCGGTCGCGTGGCGCGAACCCTTTTGGACCTGTGTAATGAGCCCGATGCGATGACCCATCCAGAAGGCATGCAAATCAAGATCACTCGCCAGGAAATTGGCCGTATTGTTGGATGTTCCCGTGAGATGGTTGGGCGCGTGCTGAAAACCCTGGAAGAGCAGGGCTTGGTATCGGTCAAAGGTAAAACCATGGTGGTTTACGGCACCCGTTAAATACCTGTCCCAGAGTCAAATACCACAGACACAAAAAAGGGCGATGTAATCAATCGCCCTTTTTTGTGTCTGTGATTTTATCTAGCTAACTTTCTAAAACCCCACTAGCACTCAGTTAAACATCTCCATCAATTTTCGTCCCGGTTCTTCCTCGCGCATAAAAGCCTCGCCAACCAAAAATGCATCAACGCTGTGTCCGCGCATGGCCGCGACATCATCCGTGGTGTGGATACCGCTTTCTGTTACAACAATGCGGTCCTTGGGAATCAGATTGAGCAGTTTAAAAGTGTTCTCCAGCTGTACCTCAAAGGTGTGCAGATTACGATTGTTAATTCCAATTAGACGGTTGGGGAGAGCCAACGCCCTCTCCAGCTCTGCGCGATTGTGCACTTCCACCAGCACATCCAATCCCAGTTCCAGGGCCAAACCATTGAGTTCCTGCATTTGCTGATCTTCCAGGCAGGCGGCAATTAGCAGGATGCAGTCAGCTCCAATAGCGCGCGCCTCATACACCTGGTAAGGGTCCACGGTAAAGTCCTTACGCAAAACCGGTAGACGAACCGCGTTGCGCGCCTGCTGCAAATAACTGTCATCGCCCTGGAAAAAATCCTTATCGGTGAGTACCGACAAGCATGCCGCGCCACCTCTCTCATAACTGGTCGCAATTTCTGCGGGAAGAAAGTCCTCGCGAATCACCCCCTTGCTGGGGGAAGCCTTTTTGATTTCCGCAATCACTGCGGCCTCCCCCTCGGCGATTTTGTATTCCAATGCCGTGACAAATCCCCGTGCCGGTGGTTGGTCCTGCGCGCTCAGACGTATTTCTTCCAGGCTGCATTGAGATTTGCGCTCCGCCACTTCCTGCCACTTGCGCTCGATAATAGTTTTTAAAATGGTCGGTGTGCTCACGATTTCACTTCCTCGGGGCGAAAGGCGCTGGTAAAGGCAGCCAGGTCATTGATTTTTTCTGCGGCCAAACCGCTATCGATGGCGTCCTGCGCCATGGCAACACCCTGCTCTGCCGTGCTCGCAGTGCCGCTGACATAAATGGCCAGGCCGGCATTCAGGGCGATAATATCTGCAGCTTTTTTCCCTGCTGCAGTTTCACGTTTACCCAATGCGTCGCGAATCAAGGATAGAGACTCTGCGGCACTCGCAACGATCAAGCCATCCAGGCTCTGGCGGGGCAGACCAAAGGCTTCGGGGCAGAGAGTAAACTCACTAATAACACCATCTTTCAATTCCACCGCAAAAGTATCCGCGGCGATACTGGCTTCGTCGAGGCCGTCATCGCTGTGCAGGACCAGCACGTGCTCAGAACCAAGTCGTTGCAGGACTTCAGCCAACAAACGACAGTAGCGTTTCTCATAAACACCAATAACCTTGCGCTTAACTCCGGCGGGGTTGGTCATGGGGCCGAGCAGATTAAAAATAGTGCGCAGCCCCAGTGCTTTACGCGCTGGGCCTACATGACGAACGGCGCTATGGAAACTAGGCGCAAACATAAAGCCGATACCGAGCGTTTCCACACAGCGGGCCATTTGCTCCGCGCTTAAATCCAGATAAACCCCGGCGCGTTCGAGCAAATCGGCGGAGCCACTACTGGAAGACACCGAGCGGTTGCCGTGTTTGGCCACCCTGGCCCCAGCTGCAGCTGCAACAAAACTACTGGCACTGGATACATTAAATAGATTTGCGCCATCTCCGCCGGTGCCGACGATGTCTACGGTATTCTCAAGGTCGAGTTCAACCTTAGTGGCCAGTGCGCGCATGGTTTCCACCGCACCGACGATCTCGTCGACAGTTTCACCGCGAATGCGCAACGCGATCAGCAAGGCCCCTATCTGCGCTTCCAGGGCTTCACCGCGCATGATTTGGCCTACAGTCTCACGCATCTCCTCACGGCTCAAATGCTCTCCATCCACCAGCTTGGCGATAGCATTTTGTATATTCATTGTGCCCCCCTTGTCCCGCTCAGTAATGATTGGTGCGAAGCGTAATTAACTGCCCCGCGTTTTGCCCTTCGCATCAGGACTCGAGAAAATTCTTCAACATATCGTGGCCATGCATGGTGAGAATGGACTCTGGATGAAACTGCACGCCCTCTATCGGTAATTCCCGGTGGCGCAGCCCCATAATTTCATCAATCTCGCCGTCAGGCGTCTCCGTCCAGGCGGTAATTTCCAGGCATTCAGGCAAGCTGCCCTTTTCCACCACCAGGGAGTGATAACGGGTGGCCTCGAAAGGATTGGATAGGCCGTGAAACACTCCCAGGTTGTTGTGCACTATAGGCGATGTTTTACCGTGCATAACCTGGCCGGCACGTACGACGCGACCACCAAAAACCTGGCCGATACTCTGGTGACCAAGGCAAATACCCAAAATGGGGATACGCCCGGCGAAATGGCGGATCGTCTCCAGGGAAATGCCTGCCTCATTGGGTGTGCAGGGCCCTGGTGAAATCACAATTTTCGCCGGGGCCAACTGCTCTATGTCCTCAAGGGTAATTTCGTCATTGCGCTTGACCACAACCTCAGCGCCCAGCTCCTCAAGGTACTGCACCACATTCCAGGTAAAGGAATCGTAGTTATCGATCATCAAAATCATTACTTGGCCCCCATAGCCTGTGCAGTATCGGTAGTTGCTTCCATGCGCTTTTGCAGTCGTGCGAGCGCCGCCTGGGTTGAGCGCAATTCGCGCAGAATTTCGGTTTGACTGGGTGGCAGACACATTTCATCCATTCGACGCAACTTGGCTTCCTCCAGATTATTGAGCACCACGCCAATAAACAGGTTAATCATGACAAAGGCGCCCATAACCACGAAACTGACAAAGTAGAGCCAGGCCCAGGGCATTGCATCCATGGCGGTATACATAATGTCGGTCCAATCCTCGAACGTCACAATACGGAACAGACTCAACAGAGCTATCGGCAGGTCGCGCCAATGGGTTGGGTCTATCTCATGAAAGAGAAAGTAGCCCGCCACACCATAGATATAAAAGATAATTCCCATCAAGATTGCGATGTGCATCATGCTTGGCAAGCTGCGCAACAGTGTATCCACCAGAGTACGCAATTCAGGGAAGGCAGAAACCAGTCGCAACACCCGCAGGATCCGTACCAGGCGCGCGAGTGTTGCCAGGGGCCCTGTGGCGGGAATCAAGCTTAAGGCGATGATGGTGAAATCGAAGCAGTTCCAGCCGCTGGCAAAATAACGCCAGGGGCGTGATCCGTGCGAAGTTATTTTTATCGCTGCCTCTAAAATAAAAGCCGTCAGTACCAATTGGTTAACAACCCCCAATGCAGTACCAAAACGCTCCATCACCCATATTGAAGTCTCCAGCCCCACCGCCAGTGCATTAACCAGGATCATGCCAATGATCACCTGATTAAACAGGGGAGCTTCGACTATCTGTTGACAACGGGCGGCAAGAGATACTTTTTGAGAAATACTAGCTTCGCTCATTTTGTTCGATCTTTACTTCTACTTCTTTACAACTACTCGCCAGAGCCATGCCCGCTGCACGGAACAACGCCCTAGCCTTATTCATGGTCTCATCCCACTCGGATTGGGGGTCTGAATCGGCCACCAGGCCGGCACCGGCCTGGATAAATAACTGTCCGTCCTTAATAACTGCGGTGCGAATTGCGATGGCTGTATCCATATTGCCATTCCAAGCCAAGTAACCCACCGCACCACCATAGATACCACGCTTCTCTGGTTCGAGTTCATCGATAATTTCCATAGCGCGGATCTTCGGCGCCCCGGATAAAGTACCGGCCGGCAGCGCCGCGCGCAGGGCATCCATACCGGTGAGTCCCTCCCGCAACTGACCGGTGACATTGGAGGTGATATGCATCACATGGGAGTAGCGTTCCACCACCATCTGCTCAGTAACCCGCACGCTGCCAGTCGCCGCTACACGGCCCACATCATTGCGCCCCAGATCGATCAACATCAGGTGCTCAGCACACTCTTTGGGGTCCGCCAATAGCTCCTGCTCCAGGGCTTTATCCTCCTCCTCGGAAGTACCGCGACGGCGGGTGCCTGCCAGCGGACGCACAGTCATCTCCCCCTCTTCCAGGCGTACCAGAATCTCTGGACTGGAGCCCACAACCTGGTGATCCCCTAGGTCGAGGAAATACATATAGGGCGAGGGGTTCAGGCTACGCAGGGCGCGATAAAAATTCAGTGGCGGGGCATCGAAAGGAGCCGACAAGCGCTGAGATGGCACCACCTGCATAACATCACCGGCGAGGACATATTCCTTTACCCTATCAACGGCCTTCTTGAAATTTTTCTCACCAAAGTGGGAGTGAAAAGCACCCTCTTCGATTCCCTTGCCATCCAGGTCCAGAGGCACTGTATCCGGTAAAGGCCGGGCCAACCTTTCCACCAGTTGATCCAGACGCTGCTGGGCCCGCTCATAGGCATCGGCCTGGGAAGGGTCCGCATGCACAATAAAGATAACCGCACCGGCGAGGTTGTCGAACACCACCAGCTCATCACTGACCATCAGCAGGATATCCGGATTACCCAGGCTATCCTGCGGCATACTGTGCGCTAAACGCGGTTCAATATAGCGCACACAGTCATAGCCAAAATACCCAACCAAGCCACCGTTAAAACGCGGCAAATTGGCAAGTTCCGGTACTCGGTAGCGCTGCTGGAACTGCTCGACAAATGTCAGCGGATCGCGCTCGGTATAGCTTTCTATCACCGCCCCGTCACACTCCACCGTAACCTCATTGCCACGCACCCGAAGCAGGGTTCTGGCGGGCAATCCAATAATGGAGTAGCGACCCCATTTCTCCCCGCCCTGTACCGACTCCAGCAGGTAGCTGTAGCGACCTTCGGCAAGCTTCAGATAAGTGGACAGGGGGGTTTCAATATCCGCCAGCACACGGCGCACTAGCGGTATACGGTTATAGCCCGAAGACACAAGTTGGGCGTATTCACTAGGGGTCATAGAGACTCCGATCTATTGGGTATTTTTCTTGTTGGCGCCAAAGTATAGGCGGCGCCCACGGGAGAGGTGGCCGAACGGTATTGTTGACCAGTTGGCCTCAGCGGATCAGTGGCGCCATCGCCAACTGCTGGATGTGGGGATAGTGTGATTCACGGAAATTCCCTCTGTGCAGGCGCACAAGTTTACAAATCCCGTATGCGGCGGGCAAGGGGCTGCCCGCCAAGTTTTTCTCAGGACAGGCTTTCGCGCATAGCACCGATCACTTCAGCGTAGTCGGGGGCATTGAAGATTGCAGAGCCTGCAACAAAAGTATCCGCGCCGGCTGCGGCAATCTCCGCAATATTGTCACGGTTGACCCCGCCATCGATCTCAAGGCGAATATCGTAACCAGAAGCGTCGATCAGCTGGCGCGCCTCGCGCAGTTTTTCCAGAGTGCCCGGAATAAATTTTTGCCCGCCAAAGCCAGGGTTGACTGACATCAACAAAATCATATCCAGCTTGTCCATCACATACTTGGCCGCATCCAGTCCTGTGGCTGGGTTAAAGACCAAACCGGCCTTACAGCCAAGACTGCGGATCAACTGTAGGGAGCGGTCCGGGTGTCGCGAAGCCTCGGGGTGGAAAGTAATATAACTTGCGCCCGCATCGGCAAACATGCGAATCATATCGTCTACCGGCTCCACCATCAGGTGCACATCAATGGGTGCCTCGACACCATGCTTGCGCAACGCCTGGCACACCATTGGGCCGATGGTTAGGTTGGGCACATAGTGGTTGTCCATCACATCGAAGTGCACCCAGTCAGCACCAGCGGCTAACACATTGTCCACCTCTTCACCAAGGCGGGCAAAGTCGGCGGAAAGAATCGAGGGGGCAATCTTGTAATCTGACATCATTATTTCCTTCAGTAACTCAATTTTCCGCGCTCAGGCGGCAATGCAGGTTTTCCAGGCGCTCGGGGGTGCCCACATCACACCAGTCCCCAGGGTATAAGTCCGCCTGTAGTTTGTCCTCATTGAAAGTAAAGACCTCGCCAAGGCCGAAGCATTCACGCACTTTGGGATAGCGGGTTAACACCTCGGGGCGCAGCCAACTGATACCGGCAAAGGTATAGCGGGGCTTGGCAGTTCCAGACAGTAGGCCATTATCAATTCCGAAGTCTCCCTCGGGGTTATGTGGAGGATTTGGCACCATCAAAAGTCGGCCGGGGCAGCCCTCAGGTAGGGGGCGATTCACCCACTGCGAAAGGTCAAAGTCACACCAGACATCCCCATTAACCACAAAGAATGGGCCCTCTCCCAGCAGCGGCATCGCGTTGAGAATACCCCCTGCGGTCTCAAGGGGTCGGTCTTCTTGCTCCACAGAATACTGGATATCGAGTCCCCAGCGATCACCACTCCCCAGGTAATCACGAATCTTATGGCCCAAATGGCCCAGGTTGATCACTATCCGTTGAACTCCCACAGCCTGTAGTCGCTCAAGCACATGCTCAATGAGCGGCTTGCCCGCCACAGACAACAAAGGCTTGGGGGTTTGGTCAGTAAGGGGGCGCATTCTACGCCCAAAGCCCGCAGCCAAGACCATAGCGGTAGTTGGGGCTATCTCAGTGAGCTGAGTCATTCAATTCATCTATCAGTTTTTATACAGCTTATTAGTGCTATTCACCGGCATAGCGATAATCACTGTACCAAGGCTGCTGCTCTATAAGCGGAAGTAGCTGTTGCTCAAACCACTGCGCAAACGGCTGAAGCTCCTCATAGCGCCCAGCAGTTTCCAGTACATAGCGTATCACCAGGGGCAAATCCCCCAGGTAGTTCTGCTTGCCATCGCGCAATGATAGACGTGGAAAAAGGCCCAGCACTTTAATATGACGCTGGAGCCCCATCCAGTCGAACCAAGTTAAGAACTCTTTAGGCTCGACAGGTTCCAGCACCCCAGCAGCTTCTGCAGTAGCGGCATAGGCTAAAGCCCAGCGCTCGACCCGCTGGCGTGGCCAGCGGATATAGCAGTCTCGCAACAGAGAGACCAAATCGTAGGTAATCGGTCCCCACACGGCATCCTGGAAGTCCACGATTCCAGGGCGCTCACCTCCACGGATCATTAAATTACGGCTGTGGTAGTCTCTGTGCACTAGAGCTTGCGGTTGGCCTGCAGCACTCTCCAGCAACCGCTGAAAGGTCTCTTGCAGCAGGCGGTTTTCCACTTCACTCAGAGAGTAGCCGAGTAACTTGCCTACCAGCCACTCGGGCATAATACGCATCTCTGTCAGCAATAGTTCCCGGTTGTAATCTGGAAACAAATCCTCTGTACGGGGTATCTGCTGGAGACTCAGCAGCTCACTCATTACCTCCGCATAGAGTCCCTCGACACTGTCATTACTCAGCACATCGAATAATTGGGTATCACCCAAGTCTTCCAATAGCAGGTACCCATTGGCTGTATCAGCTGCTATTACCATGGGTGTGTGCACACCATTGCGCCGCAGATAATCGGCAACTGCTACAAATCGGGCCGGGTTAGTACACTCAGGTGGAGAATCTACAGCGATTAACCTGGGCTCGGTAGAAGTGCGAAAATAGCGCCGAAAGCCCGCATCCCCGGCAAGGTTGGCCAAGTCTGCTGGAAATTCAATATCCAGAGCCTTACCCACCCAAAGAGCCAAAGCCTCTTGTCGCAGGTCATCACTCACAGTACACCCTTCATTTATCATTCGGCCCATCAATGATTCTTTCTATCGCGGCAGTTTCCCATTAAGCAGCTCGTATTGAAACCCTGCCCCAGGGAGCTTGAAGCGACTATAACACTCTCGTCTCTTACATCCGTACCATCTGTGCGGCTATTAACCACTTCTACATTCAAGTAGAATCGGGCGATAATTTTTTGCGCGCCCCGGCTGGATAGCTGTCGCACGCATCTGCCGATACAAGAAACACCAAAGAATAGCCGGAACCTATCGATTGATGCTTGAAGTCTCCCGGTGGCGTCGCCTCGCTCTAGCAATAGCTCAGAATCCACGAGCCCACTCCCTAGCCCTCGGTTTGATGGCCGCGCACCCTATATGGACTCATGCGGACCAAACCGCCGTAGATCCCGAATACAACCCCTACCTGTACTTAGACTGGTTACCACGTTCTGAATTGACCCCTGAGGAAAGCGCCAGAGTACCGGCGATTTGCTCCGGAGCCTTTATCGAACCGCCTAGGGATTACCCCGATGCCAACTTGCCCCCTGAAGACGCGCCACTACGTGCCACAGCCGAGCAGTCTCGCATCCTCGATGACGGATCTGCTGAACTAATTGGCAACGTCCATATCACCCAAGGCTATCGCCAATTATTTGCCGATGAAGTGACCCTCAACCGCCAGACCAACACCGCTTTCCTAAGTGGCGCTATCGAACTGCGCGAACCCAATTTACTCGTTCGAGGGGACTCGGCAGAGGTTCACACCGATACCGAAGCGGCCTCCATTGAGGACGCAACATACGTTGTACACGACGAATTTATTCATGGTGACGCCGCCCAAGTCGCACGTCAGACCAGTGGTGAATTGACCCTTACCGATGGCACCTATACCCGCTGTGAGCCGGGCCGGGCTTTCTGGCGCCTGAGTGGCGGAGAAATCAATATCGATCAAGTGGAGAGCCAGGGAACCGCTAGGGATGTACGCCTGGAGATACTGGATGTTCCCGTACTCTATTTCCCGTATTTTCGCTTCCCGGTGGGCGATGCGCGCATGTCGGGCTTCCTTTTTCCTTCTCTAAGCAACAGCGATAAGAATGGCTGGGACCTATCTGTTCCGTATTACTGGAATATCGCCCCGGAGATGGATGCGACCATCACTCCACGCTATATCCAGTATCGCGGCACTGGTCTGGAAGTAGAATTCCGCCACCTAAGCCCCGTGTTCAACACCGAAATACGCCTAGCCGATCTCCCTAATGATAAGGGCGGCAATAGTGATCTCGCCCAGGAATTGATTGACCGGGGCTTCCCTGAAGACCTGGTCCTGCCCTACAAAGGGGACGATCGCTGGTTAGTGAACCTAGAACAACAGGGTGGTTATAGCGGCAGTATCTGGCGTACCGACATCGACTACACCAAGGTGAGCGATCCCGACTATTTTCGCGATTTAAGTACCGCCAACCTTGATATCAACGCGGAAACCCAGGTTAGCCAAAAAGCCCAGGGTAGACTCACTTTTGAAAACTGGGCAATCAGCCTTCGTGCCCAGGATTACCAAGTGTTGGAAAATGATCGTTTCGATACTTTCGCCCAGCTGCCTCGGCTAGATGTGGATGGCAATTACCGCTGGGGTGACTGGCAACTAGCCTTGCAAAATGAAGCCACTGTATGGCGGCACCAGGACACTCAGACGATCAGGTTTATTAGAGATATTGATGACCCCGACAGTGTCACTGAGCTAACAAGAGACTTTATCACCGCAGACCGCCTGCGCCTGGACTATGAGCTTTTTTGGGATAAAGAATGGCTGTGGGGCTACTTTAAGCCGGGTTTGGCAGGTCGCTATCTGGGTTATCAGGTCAGCGACACCTTCTTGCCAGAAGGTGCCAACGACACGCCAAGCGCCTCCGCCGCCCAGCTTACCCTGGACACCGGCCTCTACTTCGAACGTGATGGCTTTGCCTTTAATCGCGAGTATATCCAGACTCTGGAGCCACGCCTATACGGACTACTCAGTAGTAACGCCAACCAGGAAGGTTTCTTCGATATTACTGGGGATGACATAAACGATATAGGCCCCATCGACCCCCAAAGTAATAACTTACTCTATGACACTTCGCTGTTCACCTTCAGCTACGATCAGCTATTTCGCCACAGCCGTTTTACCGGCAATGATCGTATTGACGATGCAAGTAGGGTTGCTCTGGGGCTAACCACCCGCTTTATTGAGCCTATTAGTGGCCGTGACTTGCTGTCTGCAAGTGTCGGCCAGGTTTTCTACTCCAGCGATACCCAGATTGGTCTGCGCGAGCTTATCGAAGAAACCCCGCGCTCTGAGCTTGCCGCCAGACTGGAAAGCCGCCCAATTCAATCCCTACGTATTGGCAGTGAGCTGGTCTACGATGACACAGAGCACAATGTCAACCGCGGCAACTTCAGCTTGCGCTACTTTGATGATGAAGCGCGTATTTTTAACCTCAGTTACTACTATAAGCGTGACAATGTCACATTTATCAATAAGGACGGTGTTGAGCAGGTCGGCCCTACGCGCCAGCTGAACAGCTCCACTGTACTGCCTATCAACACGCACACTTCTATAATGGCTGGCGCAGCTTACGATTTGTCATTGAACCGGGAACTGGAATACCTGGCAGGTATCGAATATGACGACTGCTGCTATCGTGCGCGCCTTTTATGGCGCCGAACCCTGGACAATGACCTAGCCGGTGTTGTTAGAGCTGAAGACCTCCAATACGATGAAGGTATCTACCTCGAAATACAACTGAAGGGTCTAGCAGGATTTGGCGCAACGGTCACTCAAATGCTAAGCCAAGGAATTGCCAATTTTGATCAGAGAGAAAAGCTGAAACCGTGATGAAAATAATGCAGAAATTGATGCCGAAATTAGGCTTGTCATCCGTTCTGGCTGCTTGCGTCCTGATCGCCGGCACGGTCACAGCGCAAGTACAAACCCTGGACAGGGTAGTCGCCGTTGTTGATGAAGATGTGGTTATGGCCAGTGAACTTGCCCAGCGCATGAATACCATAGCCAGCCAAATTCAAGCCCAACAGGTCCAGGCACCACCTGTGGATGTTTTGCGTCGTCAGGTACTGGAACAACTGATTATCGAACGATTACAGCTACAGATGGCCTCCCGGGCGGGCGTTACAATATCTGAATCCGAGCTCGATCAAGCCATCGCTCGCGTTCAACAAAATGCGAGTGTCAGTCCGGAAGAATTTCGTCAGCGCCTGCGTTCCGATGGTATGACCATGAAAAGCTTTCGCCAGCAGATCCGTCAGGAACTGATGATCCGCCGGGTAGAACAAGGCAGCGTCAACCGCCGAATCCAGATCACCGACCAAGACATCGACAATTTCCTTCGCTCTAAAGAGGGCGAGTTCTGGAAGTCCCCTCAGTATGAGCTGGGACATATCTTGATCCCCATCAGCTCCAGTGCTCCAGCCAGCGAAGTTACCCAGGCTCGCGAGAAAGCCGAGGAGCTGGTTCAGCAGGTGCGCGGCGGCACTGACTTTCGTCGCCTGGCGATCGCCAACTCTGCTGGGCAGAATGCCCTCGCCGGTGGCGACCTGGGTTGGCGCAAAACAGTGGAACTCCCCACCCTATTTGCTGATGCGCTAAGCGGCCTCAAGGTAGGTGATATCACTGAGCCCTTCCGCAGTGATGCCGGCTTCCACCTGCTCAAGATTCATGCACAAAAAGGTGCCAGCGAGCAATTAGTGGAGCAGACTAAAGTTCGCCATATCCTGCTCAAACCCTCAGCCATCCTCACAGATGATGAAGCCTACAACAAGCTGGTAGCCATGCGAGAAGAGGCGATGGCTAGCGATAACTTTACCGAGCTCGCTCGCGAGAATTCCGAAGATATTGGCTCCATGCTGTCCGGCGGTGATCTCGGCTGGTCTATGCCAGGACAATTTGTGCCTGAATTTACCCAGGCCATGAACACCACCGGCATCGGCGAAATCAGCCTGCCATTTCGCAGCCAATTCGGCTGGCATATCCTGATGGTCGAGGGGCGGCGCAAACAAGATATGACCGATCAATATATTCGCAACCAGGCTGCCAACCTCTTACGCAACCGCCGCTATGAAGAAGAACTGCAAAATTGGCGCAGGGAAATCCGCGACCAAGCTTATGTAGAAATTAAATTAAAAGATGAAAAGCAAGAAGGCCCTGAACAGGAAGCGCAATAAAAGCGCTTTTTAAGACCTCGAAGACCGGGCCAAAGCGCCCGGTTTTTTATTCGTATAAAGTGTGGCCCCTCTATGATACCCAGAATCGCGCTGACCCCCGGAGAACCCGCCGGTATTGGCCCAGAGATATGTGTAAAATTGTCTCAGCATGGCAGCCCTGCACAACTGATTACCATTGCGGACCCAAGCCTGCTGGAGCGGGCTGCTAAAAAGCTAGACCTTCCCCTTCAGCTTATATCTTTCTCTGAAGATACCCCACTGTCGGAAACAGCACCAGGTAGCCTCTATATTTTAGAAAGTCCTTTAAAGCAGCCATCCCTACCTGGAAAGCTAAACACCGCCAACGCCTTCTATGTATTGAGGACATTGGAGATAGCCGCAGATGGATGTCAAAATGGTCAATTTGATGCGCTAGTGACGGGCCCTGTACATAAGGGGGTAATCAATGAAGCTGGATTTCCCTTCAGTGGCCATACCGAGTTTTTTGCGGAGCGAGCAGGCGTAGCACAAGTAGTCATGATGCTGGCTGCGCAGGAGCTTCGAGTAGCCCTTGTCACTACACATCTTCCACTTAAAGATGTGAGCACAGCAATAACTGGCAAACGTCTGGAGCTCATCACCGAGATTCTACACGGCGGTCTGCGCGATCAGTTCTGTATCCATTCGCCTCACATTGGGGTTTGTGGATTGAACCCTCATGCTGGAGAGGGGGGCCACTTGGGCCGGGAAGAAATCGAAGTGATTCAGCCAGCACTGGCAAGGCTGCGTCAACGTGGCCTTCATCTGACCGGGCCACTACCGGCAGATACACTATTTACCCCACCCCAGTTAGAGCATTTCGATGCAGTACTTGCCATGTATCACGATCAGGGCCTGCCAGTGTTAAAATTTCATGGCTTCGGCAAGGCGGTTAATATCACCCTGGGTTTACCTTATATTCGCACCTCGGTCGATCATGGCACCGCCCTGGACTTGGCGGGCACTGGCAAAGCCAGTTGTGGCAGTCTCGAAGCTGCCCTCACTCAGGCAATAGAACTGGCACAACTACGGAAACAGCAGGTTATATAACATCCTGTTTGCCTAATACCACTATTTGAATTGCAGATTAATTAATGGACAATTTTTTCCAACATAAGGCACGCAAGCGTTTTGGCCAGAACTTTTTGGTCGATGGGAATATCATCGAGCGTATAGTTCGTTCAATAGCCCCTAAAGAAACCGATAAATTGGTCGAAATAGGCCCTGGACAAGGGGCTATTACCGAATTACTAATACAACGTTGTCCCTCACTCACAGCCGTGGAACTGGACCGGGACCTGATTCCTCTGTTGGAATTTAAATTCAGGGACTACCCTGATTTCAAGATTATTGAGCGAGACGCATTGAAATTCGATTTTGGAGAATTTGCCGGTGAGAACCCTCTGCGTATTGTTGGCAATCTCCCCTACAATATTTCCACGCCTCTTTTATTTCATTTGCTCAGTTTCAAAAGCAAAGTGCAGGACATGCACTTTATGCTGCAAAAGGAGGTAGTCGATCGCCTCGGAGCCAGCCCTGGTACCAAGTCCTATGGCCGTCTCACAGTAATGGTACAGTATTACTGCCGTGTTCAAGGGCTATTTCCAGTACCACCCCAGTCCTTCAGGCCAGCCCCTAAAGTGGAGTCTGCTATTGTCCGCCTAATACCCCATAGCAAAATTCCCTACATTGCCGAAGATGAAAAACTATTGGAAAGAATCGTCAATGTCGCTTTTCAGCAACGCCGTAAAACACTGCGCAATGCACTAAAGCCCCTGTTCCCAGACCTCGATCCAGATCAACTGCCAGTGGATGCCAGCCGTCGCCCAGAAACTCTGAGTGTGCAAGAGTTTGTACAGCTATCAAATTACTGCACAAAACTTGGACAACACTGAGCAAGCTAAGCCTCGGGAGATAAGAGTTTGGCTACCTATGCTATTGGCGACATTCAGGGTTGTTTCGAATCTTTAAAGCGCCTATTAAAGAAAATCCATTTTAGTTTTGACAGTGACAAACTATGGATCGCCGGAGATTTAGTGCACCGTGGCGAAGACAGTCTGGGGACTTTACGCTTTCTCTATGAACACCGTTATCAAGTTACCGCGGTTCTTGGCAATCACGATCTGCATCTCTTGGCCTTGGCACATGGGGCCAAGCATCTTGCAGAGAAAGAGCAAGATCTCGCAAAGATTCTAAGGGCAAAAGATTCAGATCGTCTGTTAAGCTGGCTACAGACCCTTCCCTTAATGGTACATAAAAAGGGATACACTATGGTCCACGCCGGTATCCCCCCTATCTGGAGTATTACCAAAGCCCAAAAGCTATCTCGTGAGGTAGAGCATGCTCTCTCGAATGAAGCCATGGCAAAGGCCTTTTTTTACGGCATGTATGGTAATGAACCCCACTGCTGGGATGATCACCTAATCGGAATTGAGCGGCTTCGTTCAATTACCAACTATTTCACGCGTATGCGCCTCTGCAAGGAGGATGGCACCCTCGACCTTGTTACCAAACGTGGGCCCCAGGCATCCCATGGTGATTACAAGCCCTGGTTTAGTTTTTCTAATAGAAAGACTAAAAATGACAAAATAATTTTTGGCCACTGGGCCGCCCTTGAAGGAAGAGCCGATACCGAAAATATCTATGCTTTGGATACCGGCTGTGTATGGGGGGGATATCTAACAGCTATGCGCCTGGGAGACGAAGAGTTTTTTTGTACAGACTGCAGCCTCTGAGCCTCCACAAAACTATAAAAAATCTCAGGGGTCAATGGAGGCTACTAGAAATTTAGTTTTGTCCTTAGAGCTGTATACCTGACTTGAGGGTTTATACGCTCAACAATATCACCCCGGTGACAGTTAATAAAGGAGCTAAAATAACTCGCCCCCACTTATAAAGTGAAAGTAAAGAGAACCCCGTTATAGCAAGCATATAAATCAAAAAATGGGCCGCTGACTCCAGCCCATTTATAAAGAGAACCACCATAATCCCAGGCATGGGTATTAGGATACCTTTGTAGTACTCCTGAATAACAATTTCACCCTTTCCACAAGATTTCATCATCATCCAAAAATTAACTTCAGCCTCATCCTCCAAAATGGAATTTATTGCGTAGGTAAAAATTATTGAAGAGCCAACTACCAATAAAATACGCAAGGCAATCAAAACCTCATTAGCCGCAAACACATAACAGCAAATAGTAATTGCAAACGCGATTAGTAATCTGATGACTATACGCGATTTTTTTAATAAAACTGTCCTTGATTGTGAAAACAGAATTTGTCTATATTTGAGCCCCATTAAACACAAAAAAGAAAGCAATTGGATGGTACAGAATAAGAAAAACCAAGTCAGGTACCCTAAGATACTAAACGGCTCTCCCAAGTACACCAACACTAAGAGCGGAAGCAACCATAACGCCCAAAAAAGTGGATTGTATTTAAGCTGAACTATACATAGAGATTTAATCAAGTCTAGAGGGTGGAAGCAGCTCAGATACCACTTTAACTCCGCAGATTCAGGAGACAACAGAATTCCACAAACTGCAAAAGCAATATGCGCCACTAGAAGAATAGAGAGAGAAGTCCTTATATCTCCACCCTCTCCTGTCAAGAGCAAGCTTACAGGAAGATGAATCATCATCAATACAGGGGTTATTATTGAGGCCAGCCCAATTAAAATCCATTGATTTGCCTCAACCCAAATTCTCAACCTAAAGGCAACCCCTGCAAACAACAAGTTATTCAAAGACAGGCTCACAACATTACCTCCGTTTCTTTTTCTGAAAAAGAAACGGAATTATGACTCGCGTAAATAAGCATTCCAGAATAATCTGATAAATGCTCGATCAAAGCTCTGCTAGAGTTCTCATCCAAAGCATTGAAGGGCTCATCTAATAAAAGAACTCCATTTTCTTTAAATAAGGCACAAACTATAGCTACTTTTCTTCGCTGCCCTTCCGATAAGTCGGAAACTTTTGCACAAGAATGAATATCGCACAAAAACTCTTCTTTAAATTCTTTTAAACGGTCAGATTTTTGTATATGGCAAACAGATAGGACTTCCTCAACAGATAAATAACTTGGAAGGGTGATCGCATCAGAATACACTCCACACCTTTCTCTTCGGCTTGACCTTTTTATTTCCCCAAGTAAATTAATAGTACCTGAGGATATAGAAATTAGACCTGATATCCCGAGCAAAAAACTTGTCTTTCCGGAGCCATTCTTTCCCAATATTTTTATTATTCTGGAAGAGGCAGAGAAGGACAGATTTTCAATAACACTGTTTATTCCTCGATGAACATATAGAGCATCAACAACCAATTGATTCAAAACTTCTTCACTCCATAAAGAATAAGCTATCCTAAATAACAAAAAGTAGTGACTCCTTGCGGAGTTAATAGTTCCAGAGTTCTTAAAGAATTGGCACTAAGTAGTAGACTCCCTCCCACTACATAGCATTACAATCAGAGAAGATAGTTACTTAAGCTTCGTAACCATTTGGGTTTTGAGACTGCCAACGCCAGGTATCCTCTACCATCCGTTCCAGGCCAAGCTCAGCCTTCCAGCCAAGCTCACTCTCCGCCAGGGTTGGATCTGCATAGCATTCAGCAATATCTCCCGCTCGACGGGGTACAATTTTATAGGGTATAGACTTCCCACTAGCCGCCTCAAAAGCCCTTACTACCTCTAATACTGAATTTCCCTTGCCTGTACCAAGATTATGGGTATAGCAACCTACTGGGGTTGAGGGTTTACACAACATATTTAAAGCTGCAAGATGACCTCGAGCCAAGTCCACCACATGGATATAATCTCTGACACCAGTACCATCTACCGTAGCGTAGTCATCCCCAAAAACCTGTAGGAATGGGCGCCGACCAACAGCAACCTGGGCAACATAAGGCAGTAAATTATTAGGTATACCGCGAGGATCTTCACCAATTAAACCACTCTTATGTGCACCAATTGGATTAAAGTACCTTAAAAGACTTACCTTCCAGTCGTTACCTGGCGCTGAGCAAATATCCCTCATTATATTCTCTACCATCAGCTTGCTAGCACCATATGGGTTTGTAGCGCCAGTGGGGAAGCTTTCATGTATAGGTACCGTTTCTGGATCTCCATAGACCGTGGCTGAGGAACTGAAGATAATTTGTTTAGTATCAAACTCCTCCATCACCTCCATAAGTGCCAAGGTACCAGCCACATTATTTTGGTAATAGCGCAAAGGTTGAGCCACGGATTCACCCACTGCTTTAAGGCCTGCAAAATGAATTACTGCCTTTATCTTGTGATCAGTAAATACTTGGCGAAGCCTAGGCTTATCAGCAATATCCAGATCAAAAAAAGGTATATCCTCACCTGTGATCAGATTTACCCTGTTTAAGGCCTCACGACTGCTATTGGAGAGGTTATCCACCACTACTGGCTGTAATCCAGCCAAAAGCATCTCAACACAGGTGTGACTACCAATATAACCGGCGCCGCCAGTCACTAAAATCGCCATTTCAGTTCCTTATTAACCCACTTACTTCTTCCGGGTCGTAAGTAAAGACCAAAACTGCCATTAAATTCAACCTCTCTGAATGACAATCCAGTGCCGTAGTGAACCAAAAAGCTATGCTGGAAAAGCCGGAACCGTTTCATCGAATCCGGGGAAGGACAAGGTTAGCAACGGCGATAATGAATAGCGCTTTATGCCGGGCAACACTAAAACAAAGTAATGACTGGATAACCGCCAATCAAACACTTTGCGGAAGCCACAGAAACAACTAGTCAGTGCTCTGATTCAAAATGATAAGCAGGACGCTGGACTCTGCCCACCAGGCTACAGGGAGGTAAATTCCATGACAATTTTTAATCACTACCTGGAACGATACGAGTCAATCCAGGATGAAGAGCTCAGTATTCAAGAATACCTGGAACTCTGTAAGACAGACCGCAGTGCCTATGCGTCACCCGCTGAGAGAATGCTGATGGCCATTGGAGAGGCAGAGCTGATAGATACCTCTCGCGATCCTCGCTTATCACGTATTTTCTGTAATAAGGTTATCAAGCGCTATAAGGCTTTCGGCGAGTTCTATGGTATGGAAGAGGCAATTGAGCAAATCGTCTCCTTCTTCCGACATGCCGCTCAAGGGCTGGAAGAGAAAAAACAAATACTCTATTTATTAGGGCCTGTTGGGGGCGGTAAATCCTCACTGGCAGAACGTCTTAAAGCACTTATGGAGCAAGTGCCGATCTACGCAATCAAAGGGTCTCCGGTTTTTGAATCTCCTTTGAGTTTGTTCTCCCCCAATGAAGATGGGCGAATCCTTGAAGAAGACTATGGTATTGCCAGACGCTATGTAAATACTATCATGTCCCCTTGGGCTGTTAAGCGCCTTCATGAATTCAAAGGTGATATCAGTAAGTTTCGGGTAGTTAAGATCCGCCCATCGATTCTTGATCAGGTTGCCATCTCCAAAACTGAACCTGGCGACGAAAACAATCAGGACATCTCCTCCCTGGTTGGCAAAATTGATATCAGAAAGCTAGAGGATTTTCCTCAGAATGATCCAGATGCCTACAGCTTTTCAGGCAGTCTCTGTCGTGCCAACCAAGGGCTGATGGAATTTGTTGAGATGTTCAAGGCCCCGATCAAGGTGCTTCACCCCCTACTTACCGCAACCCAAGAGGGCAACTACAATAGCACCGAAGGACTCGGGTCTATACCATTTAATGGGACCATTCTGGCACATTCTAATGAGTCTGAATGGCAGTCCTTCCGAAATAATCGAAACAACGAGGCCTTCCTTGACAGAATTTATATTGTCAAAGTCCCCTATTGTGTTCGGGTTCAGGAAGAGATTCGAATCTATCAGAAGCTACTGGAAAATAGCTCCCTTTCAAAAGCTCCATGCGCACCTGACACCTTACGTATGCTGGCTCAATTTTCGGTGCTCTCACGCATTAAAAACCCGGAAAATTCAAGCCTCTACTCAAAAATGCGCATTTATGATGGAGAAAATCTGAAAGACACAGATCCCAAAGCCAAAACTATACAAGAGTATCGAGATAATGCCGGCGTCGATGAAGGAATGAATGGGCTGTCCACTCGCTTTGCCTTCAAAATACTCTCCAAAGTTTTTAATTTTGATGCTACAGAAGTAGCAGCCAATCCTGTGCATTTACTCTATGTCCTGGAACAACAAATAGAACAAGAACAATTCCCTCCAGAAATACAAGAAAACTATCTTGGATTCATCAAGGAATATCTCGCCCCAAGATATGTAGAATTTATTGGCAAGGAAATCCAAACCGCATATCTCGAATCTTATGCCGAGTATGGGCAAAATTTATTTGATAGGTATGTCACCTATGCAGACTTCTGGATTCAGGATCAGGAATATCGAGATCCAGAGACTGGGGAAATCCTAGACCGTGGCGCACTAAATGAAGAATTAGAGAAAACAGAAAAACCTGCAGGTATCTCTAATCCAAAAGACTTTCGCAATGAAATTGTCAACTTTGTTTTACGTGCTCGCGCCAACAATCAGGGGAAAAATCCAGATTGGCGATCCTATGAGAAATTGCGCGCTGTTATTGAGAAAAAGATGTTCTCAAACACCGAGGATCTCCTGCCAGTTATTTCCTTTAACACCAAAGCTTCTGCGGATGACAAGCGCAAGCATGCAGACTTTGTTGCCCGCATGGTAGAACGCGGCTATACAGAAAAACAGGTTCGCCTGTTATCAGAATGGTATCTCCGAGTACGTAAATCTCAGTAGCTGGATTAATTGCAATGACGGATAGAAACTTTCAAGTATCTATTCCTATTTTCCTAGATCTGAAAAACTTCGTCTATTTGGCCCCCTACAGGGGACCAAATAGACGACAAAAGCATTTCTGAATAGATTGCATGGTGGCCTTGCCAGATGGTTTTATTCAGACTAAAGGCAGAACTATGAGCTATATCATCGACCGCCGCCTAAATGGAAAAAAGAAAAGTACTGTAAATCGGCAACGCTTTTTAAGGCGCTATAAAGCCCATATAAAGAAAGCCGTGGGTGACGCTATGAACAGCCGATCCATAATGGACATGGACAAGGGTGAACGTATCAGCATTCCTACCCGAGATATCAGTGAACCCCTTTTTTCACATGGCTCAGGGGGGCATGTCGAGCGTGTTTTACCTGGCAACAAAGAATTTACCACAGGGGATCGTATTCCACGCCAGCAACCTAAAGGTGGTGATGGCAGTGGCGGAGGAGCCAGTGATAGTGGCGAGGGAGTGGATGACTTTGTCTTTCAAATTTCACAGGAAGAATTTCTCGACTTTATGTTTGAAGGGCTACAGCTACCCAACATGGTTAAACAGCGGCTCGCTGGTAATGAGTCCTTTCAAGTTGTCCGCGCTGGAATCAGTAACGAAGGCACCCCTGGTCGGCTAAATGTCATTCGCTCCTTAAGAGCAGCTCATGCTCGTCGTATCGCACTCACTAGTAGTAAAAGGCGAAATATCCGTGAACTGGAGACATCCCTAGAGTTAGAGGAACAAAAAGATACTGCTTTGCGCGATCAGCGCAAGATAGAGGCTCTGAAAGGCGAAATCGCTGAGTTGCGTCGCCGTGTTGGGCGGGTGCCATTTTTGGATGATTTTGATCTGAAATACAATCTATTAATCAAACAACCAAAACCTCGTTCGCGTGCGGTTATGTTCTGCCTTATGGACGTATCCGGCTCTATGAATCAAGCCACTAAAGACATGGCTAAGCGCTTTTTCCTCTTGCTTTATCTATTCCTGCAACGCAGTTATGAATACACAGAAGTCGTTTTTATCCGCCACCACACTAGCGCCAAGGAAGTGGATGAAGAGGAATTCTTCTACTCTCGTGAGACAGGAGGAACCATCGTATCCAGCGCTTTGAAGTTAATGAGACGGATTATGCGCGATCGATACCCGGAGAGTGAATGGAATATTTACGGCGCCCAAGCTTCAGATGGCGACAACTGGAATGATGACTCCAGCACCTGCCATCGTATCCTAATTGACGACATCATGCCCCATGTACAGTACTACTCCTACGTGGAAATAACTCCCAGAGACCACCAAGCCTTGTGGGAAGAATACGAAAGTGTACGTACCCTATTCCCAAATCACTTCGCCATGGAGCAAATTGTGGATGTGCAGGATATTTACCCTGTATTCCGTCAACTGTTCAGCCAGAAGGTGACCGCTCGATGCTAGATACATTTGCCAGCGGCAGCGATTCGCAAAAACCAGAATCAGCAAACCCTATCTCTACCACCTCAGAGTGGACATTTGAGCTGATCCAGGAATATGACCTCGCCATTGGCGCGTTGGCAGACGAATTTGGCCTGGATACCTACCCCAATCAAATTGAGGTTATCAGTTCAGAACAAATGATGGATGCCTACTCTTCGGTGGGTATGCCAGTGGGCTACAACCATTGGTCGTTTGGCAAGCAATTTATAAGTGTTGAGAATAATTATCAGCGCGGTTTAATGGGGCTCGCCTACGAAATTGTTATCAACTCCAACCCCTGCATCGCTTACCTCATGGAAGAAAACACCATGACAATGCAGGCCCTGGTGATCGCTCATGCATCCTATGGACACAATTCTTTTTTCAAGGGCAATTATCTTTTCCGCTCCTGGACGGATGCCAGTAGTATTATCGACTACCTAATCTTTGCCAAAAATTATATTTCCCGCTGTGAAGAACGCCACGGGCTTGATGAAGTCGAGGCCATTCTCGACTCCTGCCATGCCTTAATGAACTACGGCGTAGATCGCTATAAACGCCCTTACCCTATCTCCGCTATTGAAGAAGAGCGCCAGCAACAGGAGCGTGAAGAATATCGGCAACGTCAACTCAACGATCTATGGCGAACGATCCCAAAACTTGGAGAAGGCACCGAGGAAACCAATGAGAAACGTTTTCCGGAGGAACCCCAGGAGAACCTCCTTTACTTTATCGAAAAAAATGCCCCCTTACTTGAAGGTTGGCAAAGAGAATTAGTACGTATCGTGCGCAAGCTCGCACAGTATTTTTATCCACAGCGCCAAACTCAAGTCATGAACGAGGGGTGGGCCACTTTTTGGCACTACACACTGCTAACAGAACTCTACCGGCGAGGAAGAGTGACTGAAGGCTTTATGATGGAGTTCCTACAAAGTCATACGAACGTGATCTATCAGCCCAGTTTTGACAGTCCTTATTACACTGGCATCAATCCATACACCTTGGGCTTCAGTATATTCAGTGATCTCAGGCGTATCTGTGAAGAACCGACTGATGAAGATCGCCGCTGGTTCCCAGATATCGCTGGGAGCAATTGGCGAGAAACACTTCAGTTTGCCATGCGTGACTTCAAGGATGAGAGTTTTATCCTACAGTTTCTCTCACCAAAAGTGATGCGTGATATGAAACTCTTTTGTGTCAGCGACAACGATCAGGAAAATGAAATTGTTGTCAGTGCAATCCATGACGAAAGTGGTTATCGACAACTTCGGGAGAATCTCGCCGGCCAGTACAACTTGGGTAATCGAGAACCCAATATACAGGTTTACTCTGTAGATACACGAGGAGATCGTTCACTTACCTTAAATCACACCCAGCATCGCCGCCGTCCACTTGGCAAAGATACTCCGGAAGTTTTAAGGCATCTACACAGACTCTGGGGTTTTGATATACATCTAAACAGCCTCAACGGCGATGAAATTACGGCTAGCTTCCACTGCCCTGAACAGGGCCGTGATCGACAGGAAGGAGAAGAGGAGTCAATGCTGATTCCGAAACCAATCTGAATCTTTGCACGGGAGCTTTTTGTTAAAACTCCCGTGCAAACGGGGCGAATGGCCAGGAATAAATCCAGGCAGAAAACTTGGCTTAGTGATCAGCCTCTAGCAGCAACCTGGCTTTAGCAGCCAGTTCACCGCGTTCTTCACGATGTGCCAGAAGGGCATCGGCCCCCGCATCCAGCCAGCGGGCTTTATCCAGATCTTCCTCAGCAGCCACAACCAGGATACGTAGGCTGCTATACTCGCTGCGCGACCTCAAGTAATCCAGCACCTGAAAGCCCCCGTCACCAACCAATGCGGCATCGACAACCAACAGCGCCGGCTTGGCATTAGCTAATAAAACACCCGCAGAGAAACTGTCACCAGCCACTTCAATTTCACAGCCGATATTTTTCAAGGCCTGGAGGCCTGAAGAAGTCAGTTCCGGATCTGTTGTCAGCAACAGAACTTTGCGACTGGGTACCGCCAGGTCATTCGGCACTGGCATAGAGTTATCCCGCAGGAAACCCACGAAGTCCTCTACACAAATCCGATGGTCGCCACGCCCAGGAAGCTTGTAAGCCTTGAGCTGCCCCCGCTCAATCCAGCGAATCACCGTTCGGAAGTTGACTCCACAATACCGAGCCGCTTCCCCGGTGGTTAGCACATGTAGTTCGCTCATATTTATTCTCCCCAACAACTGCAATCCTTGACGAACAAGTCAATTTCAAAAGCCCCAACTCCATCCCCCGAAGCCAGGCGCGAAATTATCCTGCCCAACAGGATCGCCCCTATAAATTATGCTGTTCAATGCTGCAAAACCAGCCCGAAATTCGGTCCATGTATTTAGTTAACGAACAGAGATACAACCCCCTCAAAAAATACTAAAAGATATAGTTGACAGGTATGACAGGTCACATAGAATGACTACAGATTTAGCGGTACCAGTGTGTCGCCAGATCCTCTCCAGCGGGTATGGCCGGTAAGTCAGTGATCCCGCTATTGGCAATTAGATGTTTGCTAAGCGAATACCCTAAGACCCTGGGCCCCCTTGTTTTTTCGGGGCCTTTTTTTTATCTTGCCAAAACCTCTGACTCTCCTTCCCTGCATTCTTATCCAGCAGCACCCCTGCGGACATTGCCGGAATAAATGGACTTATGGCAGTACAATCACCTACCGAATTAATGATATCTCCAGCTCTGGAGAACAATTTTTGAAGATCTACCTTGTTGGCGGCGCAGTGCGCGACAGACTGTTGAATCGTCCAGTCACCGAGCGTGACTGGGTAGTGGTTGGGGCAGATGCAGATAGAATGCAGGACCTCGGATACAGCCCAGTCGGCAAAGATTTTCCAGTATTCCTACACCCTGAGACCGGTGAAGAATACGCGCTCGCTCGCACCGAAAGAAAGAGCGGACACGGCTATGGCGGTTTTACCGTTAACGCCGATGCCAATATCACCCTGGAAGAGGATCTCCTGCGGCGAGATCTCACTATTAATGCCATTGCAGAAGACAGCGACGGCAATCTAATTGACCCCTACGGAGGGCAGGAAGATCTTGGAGCTCGGCTATTGCGCCATGTTTCCCCTGCTTTTGCAGAAGACCCGCTAAGAGTTCTGCGAGTGGCCCGCTTTGCCGCCCGCTACCATCACCTTGGCTTTAGCGTTGCCCCTGAAACCATGATACTCATGCGCCAGATGGTAGAAGCGGGTGAAGTGGAATATCTGGTGGCCGAGAGGGTCTGGAAAGAGGTAAGCCGGGCACTTACCGAGCCAGACCCCGATATTTTTATTCGGGTACTGCGAGACTGCGGCGCCCTATCAGTACTTTTACCAGAGTTAGAGAATTTGTTTGGTGTTCCCCAGCCGCCCAAACACCACCCCGAAGTGGACACTGGAGAACACGTACTGCTAGCCCTGCGCGCCGCACCGGCAGAGCTCCCCTTGCGTTTTGCAGTACTGCTACACGACCTGGGCAAAGGACTGACTCCCGAGGAGATTCTCCCCAGCCACCACGGACACGAGGCCGCAGGCGTGCCCCTGGTAAAGGCCGTCTGTGAGCGCTGGCGTACCCCAAAAGACCTGGCTGCACTAGCTGTCGGGGTCTGCGAATATCACCTGCACTGCCACAGAGCCTTCGAATTGCGCCCACAGACCATTATGAAAATGATCCGCAGTCTGGATGCCTTGCGACGTCCCGAGCGATTTGAAAACTTTCTTCGCGCCTGTGAGGCAGATGCCCGAGGTCGTGAGGGGCTGGAGAATCGAGATTATCCACAGGTGAACTTTTTGCGCGCCGCTCGAGATGGGGCAGCGGCAGTAACTGCCGAGGAGTTGATTAAACAGGGCTTCCAGGGTGCGAAACTCGGGCAAGCACTGGACCGGGAGCGCATCAAGGCAATCGCCAAAGTAAAGGATAACTACATTGCGTAATGTGCTGATTACCGGTGCCGCTGCACGCTTGGGCCGTGCTATTGCTGTGGAGCTGCATAGAGATCACAGAGTTGTTATTCACTATCGCAACTCGGCTGATGCTGCCAAGGCCCTGGCAAACGAGCTGAACCAACTTCGCCCCAACTCTGCCATAGCGTTGCACAGTGAATTGAATAGCGCCGAAGCCTGTTCCAATCTGGCCCAGCGCGCACAAGAGGCCTGGAGCGGTATTGATATTCTGATCAACAATGCCTCAGCATTTCACCCCACACCTGTGGGAAAGGCGACCGAGGAGGACTGGGATCGGCTGGTAGGCAGTAACCTCAAAGCCCCTTTCTTTCTCACTCAGGCCCTGAAAGAAACACTCAGCCAACAACAGGGTTGCGTTGTTAATATGGCGGATATTCACGCCGAGCGCCCGATGCCCGAGCACACTATTTACTGCGCCGCCAAGGCTGGGCTGGTAATGCTGACAAAAAGCCTCGCTCTGGAGCTGTCTCCCCAGGTCCGGGTCAATGCAGTCGCCCCCGGTGCCATTCTTTGGCCAGAGCAAGAGGCAACTAACGAAGCCAAGAAAGCAAAAATCACCCAGCGCATTCCTTTGGCCCGAACCGGTGACCCCAGCGATATCGCCAAGACCGTGCGCTTCCTTGTCTGTGATGCCCCCTATATCAACGGTCAGATTATTGCCGTTGACGGCGGCCGCAACCTCAATATCTAAAACAGTTCAACAACGGGGCTTCACTTCAATTTCACCGGCACTCTGTCAGAATGTTTTTCAACTTCTTCTGCCACAAGAGATTTGCCGGTGCGCTCACTGAAGATATTGCTGATTGAAGATAACCCCACTATCGCCCGCCAGCTTGCCGAATTCCTACATGCTGAGGGCTGGCAGATAGATTATGCCCACCGGGGTCACCAGGGCTTACAGCTGGCCCTGGAACAAATCTTCGACCTGATCATTCTCGACCTGGGCCTGCCGGATATAGACGGTTTGGAGGTCTGTGAAAAGATCAAGGCACAAGCGCCAGTTAACATGCCAATTCTGATGTTAACTGCCCGCGATGCTCTCGCAGATAAAGAACGCGGATTTGGTATCGGTGCCGATGACTACTTATGTAAGCCCTTCGAACCAAGAGAACTGATACTGAGATGCCGCGCCCTGGCACGTAGACACCAGCTGCATACCAGTGAAGAAATTAAGGTCGGTGATTTACAGATAAACCAGCGCCAGCAAACCGCCTACCGGAATAAACAACCTCTGCCCCTGACAACTATCGGTTTTCGCATTCTCACTATGCTCGCCCAGGCGTCGCCAGCACCAGTAAGCCGCTCAGCAATAATCCACCATATTTGGGGTGATGAACCCCCAGAAACAGACGCCTTAAAATCCCACATTTATAGTCTTCGCCAAACACTGGATAAGCCTTTCCAGGCCCCTATGTTGAAAACCATCACCAATCTCGGTTATCAGTTGGAAACTCCCAATGCGCGAAACCAGTAATTTACAGAGGAAGGTCTTCGCTATTTTTGGCAGTTTTACCCTGCTGCTATGCTTGGTGTTTTTTGCCATTTGTATGATGGTGGCCTATGTAGTTGAAGACCATTTACTCGATAACTTATTGGCCGGAGAAGTCCGCTATCTCGAACAGCAGGCAAGACTGACTAATGCGACCCCAGAGCCACGCCTACCCTATTTAACGCTATACACTGAAAGCAAAATAATACCGGCCGAACTGCGCACTGCCTTACCAAGCTATGCAGAAAAGGCTGAGTGGTTTAGTGATACTGAACATCACTTCCATTTACGCAGAGTACATTTTCCGGACAAACATTCCGCCATTCTCGTAGCTGAAGTCAGTGAATTGCTCACTGTTACGCAACAATCTTCAAAACTTCTCTGGCTCTTTGCCAGCGCCTGTATCTTGACCCTACTCTTAGCCCTCTATTGTGCTTTTCGTATTTCCCGTAAAACCATCGCGCCTGTAGTAACCCTCGCTAAAGCAGTTCAGCAGCAGAGAAACTGCGATTCTCAAATTTCCCTGCCCTATAACAATGAACAAGATGAAATCGGTTATCTCGCAAGTACGTTGCAAGATACACTTAACCAGCTCAAGCTAACATTGCGCAGGGAAACTGAGTTTACCAGGGATACAAGCCATGAGTTGCGCACCGGGCTAACCATTCTGAAAAGCACACTGGCTCTCAGTCAAAATCGGGAAATGACTTTAGCTGAGAAAAATGAGCTATTAGAAACTGTTATCGGTATGGAAAAAACCGTTAAGACACTATTAGCCCTCGCCCGCTCTGAGTCTCTACAGTCGGAAGATATCCCATTGCGCGCTTTAATAGAGGAACGCCTTTTAGCTCAACACCAGTTAATTGTACAAAAGCACTTTAATGTTGATTTAAAGTTAGGGCACAAAGTCAGAGTCCTGGCCAATCGACACCTAGTAAGTCTGCTCTTCGACAACTTGATCAGCAATGCATTACAGCACGCTACCAGCCCTGAATTGGTTATTACCTATAAGGGGGACACACTCTTTTTTGAGAACGCCACAGACAACCAATTAGATCTAGAAACCTCCCTCTTACCCGGCCAAAAAAGGGAAGGCAGTGACGGCATTGGTCAAGGCCTTTTCCTGGCCAAGAGAATCTGTGAAGCCTTAAATTGGACCATCTCAATCCAATGTCGAAACAATATTTATCAGTGCGCTCTGTTTTTTACACAGTAGCGTTCTAAGATTCAAATTTTTACCGTATGCGCTCGAGATGCACAGTGAATCAGCATCCATACCTTATACGATCTCGAGCGCAGCTTTTTCTTTCTTCCTAAATAGCAATTGCAATCTCACCTGAATTTCACCTTCCATCCCTTATTCTCCTACGAACTCACTAGAAGATTTTCCGTCTGCTACTGCAATTTTGGAGATTAATATGTTGAAGAAAATTGTTATTTCCCTGGCTCTGACTTTGTCCGTATTTTTTGGTTTTATTATTTGGATTAAGGGCCTAATTCCACCCCAAGAGCAGGACTTTTCCACTACGACAGTAAGTGACCTGCCGTATTTACAACAATTACCCAGGGAAAGCCGAGGAAAAATCTTAGCTGTTGTCACCAGTACTGAAACGATGGGAGATAGTGGCAAGGCGACTGGTTATGAATTAACTGAACTGGCACGCCCCTATTACATCTTTTCAGCCAACGGATTTATTGTCGATATTGCCAGTCCCAAAGGCGGCAAACCGCCTGCGGTGATCGATAAAGATGATCTGGGGCCTTTCGACTATGCCTTTCTCAATGACCCGGAGGCACAACAAAAGGTCAACAACAGTATTCCTATCGATCAAGTATCAGCAGAGGATTACCAGGCCGTATTTTTTGTCGGCGGTAAAGGCACCATGTTCGATTTCCCCGACAATCCCCATATCCAGTCCCTGGTGCGGGAAATCTATAACAGCGGCAAAATTATCGGAGCGGTATGCCACGGGCCAGCAGCCCTTACCAATGTCACCCTGGATAATGGCGAGCCCTTAATCGCCGATCGGCAGATCAGTGCTTTTACTAACGAAGAGGAGCTTTTTCTTATTCCTGACGCCGAGCAACGATTTCCATTCCTGCTTGAGGATCGATTACGTGAGCAAGGCGCGTTTTTTCAGGCTGGGCCCACTTACCTGGAACAAGTCAGTGTGGATGGCCAGCTTATTACCGGGCAAAACCCCTGGTCCACCTGGCTAGCGGCTGAGAGTATGGTAAACGCGATGGGCTATACCCCTGTTCCACGCCAAATCACTCCGGCGGAGCAGACCGTCAAATTACTACTCACTTATGAGCAGCATGGCTTTACCGAGGCCACAGAGAAATTACAAAAGCTTCAGGAGAAAGGGAAAATAGACCAGCGTCTACTGGCCATGCACGGCGTTGTCTCTGTTATGCGCTGGGAGCCGGGCAGGGCTCTGGACATAATCAGACTGCTGTCCAATAGCCAGGATTGATAGAGCCTCTCAAGAAGCCAGCTAGCCAGCCTGCTCTAGGGGCTGGCCATTTTCATCCACAAATAATACATCGCGAATACTGAGTTTTTGTCCCTGGGCATTCTGTACAGCCACTTCGGAGATAGGCTCACCACTGTTTTTATCGACCAGGTGCATCCCATCTTTATTGCCATTCCAGCGCAGATTCCACTGGCGCAGGGCGATTACCACCGTAAACAGGTCCCGACCTTTTTCCGTTAAGCGGTACTCGTAGCGAGTGCCGTGTTCACCCGCATCAAAGCGAACTAGCACCTCGTTATTCACCAGACGTGATAACCGATCCACATGGATATTTTTGGCAATTCCCAAATTTCTTTGGAAATCCACAAAACGGCGGGTACCCAGCATCGCCTGCTTAATTATCAGCAGGGACCACCAGTCCCCCACCTCATTCAGGGCGCAAGCCAGGGAGCAATCAAGATCATCAAAGCGTTTACGTGACATACCCTCATTATACCGGCAAAAGAGTTGCAATACGAAACCAGATATTGAACTCAACCTTAAAATAAGGCCTTATAACGCAACCGTTTTAATTGTGACCTTGTGGGACCAGTGAGTCCCAGTGTTGAATCGAGCAATTCAGGAGAGAAATATGAGTGGTTCCCTGGACAACCTACTGCGTCCTTTCGAGCATAAATCCCTAAAGCTACGCAACCGGGTCGCAATGGCCCCCATGACCCGCACTATGTCACCAGGCTATTCAGCCAATGACCAAGTGGCCGGCTATTATCGCCGCCGAGCTGAAGGTGAAGTGGGACTGATTATTACCGAAGGCACCTTCGTTAATCATAAAGCCGCAAACGGCTACGAGAATGTTCCGGCAATCTACGGTGAGGCCGCTCTCGCTGGCTGGAAAAAAGTGGTAGACGAAGTACACGCTGCCGGTGGCCAGATTATCCCGCAGTTATGGCACGTAGGCTCCGTGCGCAAAGAGGGCATAGGCCCGGATAAATCAGTGCCCGGCTACTCCCCCTCAGGCCTGTTCAAACCCGGCAAGCCCAATGGCCAGGCGATGAGCAAAGAGGACATCCAGGAAGTTATAAAAGCTTTTGCGGACGCGGCGAAAGCAGCCAAGGAAATTGGATTTGACGGCGTAGAGATCCACGGCGCCCACGGCTATCTGATCGACCAGTTTTTCTGGGAAGGTACCAACCAACGCGATGACGAGTACGGTGGCTCCATCGAAAATCGCACCCGCTTTGCAGTAGAAATTATCAAAGCGGTACGTGAAGCCGTAGGCGAAGATTTCGCCATAGTGCTGCGCTACTCCCAGTGGAAGCAGCAGGATTACGAAGCCAAGTTGGCGCAAAACCCTGAAGAACTGAAACGCTTCCTAACACCGCTAGCTGAAGCTGGCGTTGATATTTTCCACGCCTCTACAAGACGCTTCTGGGTGCCAGAATTTGAGGGTTCTGATCTCAACCTGGCAGGCTGGACCAAGGAATTGACGGGAAAACCGGTAATTTCTGTCGGCAGTGTCGGCCTCGACGATGATTTTATCGGCGGCAATAACCAGGGCATGGGCGGCACTGCCAATCCTACCGATTTAGCCGAACTGACCCGCCGTATGGACAACCAGGAGTTCGACCTGATTGCCGTTGGCCGCGCGCTATTACAAGACCCACATTGGTTCGCCAAGGTGCGTGAAGATCGCGCGGAGGAAATCACTCCGTTCACCAAAGAGGCGCTAATGAGCCTAAGTTAATTATTCCTAACAAAAAAGCAGCCTCAAAGGGCTGCTTTTTTATCTACATTTTTTAAAAAATTATTGGAATCACGGCCAAATAAATTCTACCGGCCACAATTTTTGTGAAGCCTGGTCGTACTCATTCCACAGCTGACGGTAAGTTTTCAATTCGACCGGATGCAATACTTCCGGAGCAATCTCTGCCAGAGGCTGTAAAACAAAGGCATTTTTTACAATCTCACCTCTAGGCAATTTTACCCCGTCGATAGTCCCTGTAAGTTGATCATAGGTAAGAATATCAATATCCAGGGTGCGCGCACTGAATTTAGGTCCAGAGCGCAGGCGGCCGTTGGCATCTTCGATACCACGCAGACACAGGGCCAGCTGTCCTACCGGCAGGTCAGTTTGTAGTCCCACCACCAGATTGTAAAAATTATCCCCAGGGAATCCTACCGCTTCGCTCTCGAAAACCTGGGACACCTTCAAGTCGCCAAACTGTCCTGCAAGGGCATCCAGCGCTGCGCGGATATATTGCGCGCGATTGATATTACTGCCGAGGCTGAGATACACCTGAGCCACGTTTACACTCCCGCAGACATCGCTGCTGCACCTTTTGCTGGCCTTTCGCCACGCTCAATAATGACACCCACATCCCTGGACCCTCGGACCGCACCCGGCTTGGACAAACGCAGTCGCAGCCAGCTTACGGAAAACTCTTCCCTGACAATTGCCGCAGCCTGTTCCGCCATAGTTTCCACCAGCAGGAACTCGCTGCTTTCAATAAAAGCGATCAAGCGCTTGGCTACCGCCTTATAGTTAAGTGTGTGCTCGATATTGTCTGTACGCGCCGCCTCGCTGATATCGAAAGCCATTTCTATATCAAGGCTGACAGTCTGGCGTACTTCCCGCTCCCACTCGTAAATACCGATAATGGTATTCACCTTTAAATCCCGTATATAAACAATATCCATTTATCGGCTCTTTTCTTTTTACTGCCAGGATGCCCCTGGGATTTCTTAAAGTTCGGTCTTGGGCAATTCTGTCATTGGCCAACGTGGACGCACATCAACTGCAAGGCTCGTCTGTTCTCCGGCTTGCAAACGCAAACTACCGGCATAGGCGATCATAGCGCCGTTATCGGTGCAAAACTCATGACGGGGGTAGTAGACGCTGGCACTATCCTTGCGCAGGCACGTTTCTAAACGTTCACGCAACAATTTATTCGCGGAAACCCCACCGGCAATGACCAGAGTTTTATAACCAGAGGCTTTAATTGCACGACGACATTTAATCACTAGAGTATCCACAACCGCCTCTTGGAAGGCTGCCGCAATATCCGCACAGGTCTGTTCATCCGGCAGGCCATCTTCGAGGGCGTGCTGACGCACAGTGGTCAGGGTGAAGGTTTTTAAGCCCGAAAAGCTAAAATCCAGCCCCGGTCGATCAGTCATAGGGCGAGGAAAGGTAAAGCGCTTGGGATCACCTTTCTCAGCCAAGGCTGCCAAACGCGGACCACCGGGGTAGTCCAGATCAAGCATCTTGGCGGCCTTGTCAAAAGCTTCACCAGCGGCATCGTCCAGGGATTCCCCCATCAGTTCGTAGTCGCCAAGACCGCGCACTTCGACCAATTGGGTATGACCACCAGAGACCAGCAAGGCCACAAAAGGAAAAGCCGGTGGATTGTCCTCCAGCATCGGAGCTAATAAATGACCCTCCATATGATGTACAGCCACAGCCGGCACCCCCCAGCCATACGCCAGGGCGCGGCCGGCACAGGCGCCCACCATCAGGGCGCCAACCAAGCCTGGACCGGCGGTATAAGCTACACCCCCCAAATCGGAAGGCTTGGTATTGGTCTTCGCCATTACCTGCCGTACCAACGGCAACAGCTTTCGCACATGGTCGCGGCTTGCCAGTTCAGGGACTACACCGCCGTAACCGGCGTGCAGGTCAACCTGACTAAATAGAGCATGGCCGAGCAGACCGGACTCAGAATCGTAGATAGCGACGCCAGTTTCATCGCAGGAAGTTTCTATACCGAGGACGCGCACTTGATTTCATTCTCGTGACTACTTCGAGGGGCGGTTATCATACTGGAAAATGGGGTTGCGATCCCGTATAGGAGTGTTTAGAATTTGCGCCCTCGCTGTGAACCGGCCACCGGATGCAACTGCGAGAGCATTGCCGGAATGGCCGAGAGAAACGAATTTTAACAGGTATCCTAATGCCCTCTGTACGAATCAAAGACAACGAACCTTTCGATATCGCTCTGCGCCGCTTCAAGCGCTCCTGTGAAAAAGCAGGCGTACTGTCTGAAGTACGTCGTCGCGAGTTCTACGAGAAGCCCACCGCTGTTCGTAAGCGCAAAGCTGCTGCCGCTGTTAAGCGTCACGCTAAAAAGCTTCAGCGCGAAAACCGCAAGTTCCAGCGTCTCTACTAAGAGCCGCAGGCTGAATAAGCCTGTCGCAGCGAGGCGGCCGGACGGGCTTAGCCCGTAGCGGAGCTATAAAGAACGGCGTGCGAGCCCTACTCGCGCGCCGTTTTTCGTTCTGCCAACCGCATTTTCCATGCTCGTCGGACGCGCTATCCTTAGCGCTCAACCCAATAAACCACAATCAATGCCAATCCCGGAACACTCACTATGAGCACTCTCAAGGACACCCTGACTCAAGCGACCAAAGACGCAATGAAAGCACGCGACAAAGAGCGTCTTGCCACCCTGCGTTTAATCAATGCTGAGATCAAACGAGTTGAAGTGGATGAGCGCATCGATCTGGATGACGCGCGTATCCTCGCTCTGCTGGACAAGATGACCAAACAGCGCCGCGACTCCATCACCCAGTATGAAAAGGCCGGCCGCGCCGAGCTGGCTGCAGTGGAACAGGCGGAGATCGAAGTCATCCAAGAGTTCCTGCCCAAACAGTTGACCGAAGCGGAGATTAGCGAAATTGTCGCTTCCGCCGTGCAGAGCACCGGGGCCAGCGGCATGGCCGACATGGGTAAAGTGATTGCCCAGGTGAAGCCTCAGGTTCAAGGCCGTGCAGATATGGGCGCAGTCAGCAAATTGGTTAAGGCCCGACTGGCCTAACGCCCAGCCGGATTACAGAACAGTATGCCCAGCAAGATTCCCCAGCACTTTATCGACGACCTGCTCGCCCGCGCAGATATCGTCGAGCTGGTGGACAGTAGGGTAAAACTGCGTAAGACCGGAAAAAACTACTCAGCCTGCTGCCCCTTCCACGACGAAAAAACCCCCTCTTTTACCGTGAGCCCAGACAAGCAGTTCTACTACTGCTTCGGCTGCGGCGCCAACGGCAATGCCATCGGCTTCCTGATGGAATACGATCGCCTGCCATTTCCCGAAGCCGTGGAAAAACTGGCGGCCACCCGCGGCTTGGAAGTACCCAGAGAGGCATTGGCTCCCGGGCAGGAAAAGCGCCAGAGGGAAAGCCAATCCCTCTATCAACTGACGGAAAAAGCTGCAGAATTCTACCGAGAACAACTACGCAACCACCCTGCGGCAGGTAACGCAGTGGCCTACTTACGCAATCGCGGATTATCCGGGGAAATCGCCCGAGATTTCGACATCGGCTTGGCACCACCGGGCTGGGACAACCTGCTCAATGCCCTGGCCGACACTCCCGAAAAGGCCGACCAGCTTGAACTGGCTGGACTCGCCATTCGCCGCCAGGACAGTGACGGCAACAGCAAACCAGGCGGGCGTCACCACTACGACCGCTTCCGTAACCGCATCATCTTCCCCATTCGCGACCAGCGCGGCCGCACCATCGCCTTTGGCGGCCGGGTATTGGGGGACGAAAAGCCCAAGTACCTCAACTCCCCGGAAACCCCGATTTTCCACAAGAGCCGTGAACTCTACGGCCTATGGGAGGCGCGCCAGGCCAATCGCAACTTAGAGCGCTTGATCGTGGTGGAGGGCTATATGGATGTAGTGGCCCTGGCGCAGTTCGATATCCGCTACGCCGTCGCCACCCTTGGCACCGCCTGCGGCGAAGAGCACATTCAGCTGGCCTTTCGCCATACTAGTGAATTGCTATTCTGTTTTGATGGTGACCGCGCCGGCCGCGCCGCCGCCCGCCGCGCACTGGAATCTGCCCTGCCCCATATGCAGGACGGCCGCAGCCTACGCTTTTTGTTGCTGCCGGAAGGAGAAGACCCGGACACTCTGGTGCGACAACTGGGTGGAGAACGTTTCCAGCAACTGATAGAAGAGCAGGCTCGCCCCCTGGAGGACTTTCTCTTCGACCTGCTCAGCGAAGACATCAACCTCCAGACCATGGACGGCCGCGCGCGCCTGTCCAAGCTGGCCGCCCCACTGCTGGATTTGCTGCCAGGAGGCGTATATCGCCAACTGATGTTCCAGCAGCTGGCCTCGCGTACCGGACTCGACAAAGACACTCTGCAGGAGGTGATTCACGCAGAGAAAGCTCGCAACACCCAGTTACAGCAAGCACAGGCACAGCCAACTGTCACCGGCGCACCCCTCTCTACCGAGCAGGATGAGGAACTCCAACACCGCACCCCGCCGGAACCCTGGCCCCGCGAAGACGAATCTGAATATTCCCCCACACTTGGGGACAGCCCACGCCGCACCGGCCAGTATCGCCTACCTCCTGAACGTATGCTAGTAGCGCTGATCCTCCACCACCCCGAGCTGGCCGCGCAGATTGAGGACTTGCAACAGTTCCTCGGCGCCGACAACCCAGACCTGCTGTTATTTGCCCAGCTGGTGGAGCTTTTCAAGAGCCGCCCACAACTTAACTTTCGCCAATTGATCGGCCACTGGCGCGCCCATCACGGCGCCGAATCCAGCGATATTCTGGCTAAGCTGGCGATATCTCCCCTAGTTTCCGGGGTTCGTCACCTAGCCCAAGGCGATAGCAACCTGGAATACGATCCCCAGGCTGAATTTAACGACTGTCTACGTCACCTAGAAAAATCCGATGCCAAGCAGCGCAATCGCGATCTCTTGGCCCAGTTAAAAGCCGGTGCCCAGCTCAGTCAGGAAGAACAACTGGCTTTATTGGCCAACTGGCGCAGAAAAGACAATTAATCTGCAATAACCCCTTGAAAACTGCGGCCTCAACACTATATTCACTCACCCCGCCGGGCGGGAACGGGAACCTCAGCACCCTAAAATTCACACCAGAGCCGTTGCTTGACAGCTAGAGTGGTTATTGCTAGTGCATATACGCTATAATCCCGCGTCTTTGTCCCGTATTTTCATCCCCAGAATTCAGGGTTGTGCATGACCGACAAAACCCAGCAACAAACCTCCCGTATCAAGGAGTTGATCGCCCGCGGTAAAGAGCAGGGCTATCTCACCTATGCCGAGGTAAATGACCACCTCCCGGAAGATATTTCCGATCCCGATCAGGTGGAAGACATTATTGGCATGATCAACGACATGGGTATCAAGGTGTTCGAAAGCGCACCAGATGCCGAAGAGTTGTTGATGGCCGAGGGTGACAGCTCCGCCGACGAAATCGCCGCAGCCGAAGCCGCCGCCGCACTGGCCGCAGTTGAGTCTGATGTAGGCCGCACCACCGATCCGGTACGCATGTATATGCGCGAAATGGGCACTGTAGAGCTGCTCACGCGCGAGGGCGAAATCGCCATTGCCAAGCGTATCGAAGAGGGCCTACGCGAGCTGATGGCCGCCCTCGCCTACTGGCCTGGCGCAGTACAGCAAATCATCGATGAATACGCGCTAATCGAGAAAGAAGAGCGCCGTATCCCCGATGTCATCGCCGGCTGGCTCGACCCAGCAGAAGATGTGCCCCCCGGAGCCCAGGCTGGCCAAGCCGCTGTAGTAAGCGACAACAGCAGCGAGTCCTCTGAAAGCGAAGGCGAAGAGGACGATGACTCGGACGACGCCGACGATTCCTCCAGCGAGGAAGAAGAGGAAAACGCCGGCGGTCTCGACCCAGAGGAGCTGGCCGAGCGCATGAATGCGCTGATCGCTGCGCAGAAAGCCGCCGATGAGGCCATCGCCGCCCACGGTCGCGACTCCAAGGAAGCCGGTACTGCTTTGGAAGCCGTCGCCGAGGTATTCCGCTACTTCAAACTGGCACCACGCCAGTTCGATCCTCTCTACGGCGAAGTTCGCGATATTCTCGATAGTGTGCGCAGGCAAGAGCGCATCACTATGAATTTGTGCATCAAGCGTGCACGTATGCCGCGCAAGACCTTTATCAAGGAATTTCCCGGCAACGAAACCAATGAAGAGTGGATCCCCGCGATCATCAAAAAGAAGCGCGACTACTCTGACGCCCTGCGTCATGTCGTAGACGATATCGTTCGCGCGCAACGCAAGCTGGCCCAGTGCCAAGAGCGCTCCGGTCTAGACGTAGGCCAGATCAAAGAGATCAACCGCCGTATGTCCATTGGCGAGGCCCGCTCCCGCCGCGCTAAAAAGGAAATGGTTGAAGCTAACCTACGCCTGGTTATCTCTATCGCCAAGAAGTACACCAATCGCGGCCTGCAGTTCCTGGACCTGATTCAGGAGGGCAATATCGGCCTAATGAAGGCGGTGGATAAGTTCGAATACCGCCGTGGCTATAAGTTCTCCACCTACGCCACCTGGTGGATTCGCCAGGCTATTACCCGCTCTATCGCAGACCAGGCACGTACCATTCGTATCCCGGTGCATATGATTGAGACTATCAACAAGCTCAACCGTATCAGCCGCCAAATGCTACAGGAAATGGGGCGCGAACCCACGCCGGAGGAGCTGGGCGAGCGCATGGATATGCCGGAAGACAAGGTGCGCAAGGTTCTCAAAATCGCCAAGGAGCCCATTTCCATGGAAACTCCTATCGGTGACGATGAAGACTCGCACCTGGGTGACTTTATTGAGGACCAGAACCAGTCCTCCCCGGTGGACACCGCCACCCAGACCGGCCTGCACGACGCCACCCGCTCCGTGCTCTCCGGCCTAACCGCGCGTGAAGCCAAGGTACTGCGTATGCGCTTCGGTATCGACATGAACACCGACCACACCCTGGAAGAGGTGGGTAAGCAGTTCGATGTAACCCGTGAACGTATTCGCCAGATCGAGGCTAAGGCCCTGCGTAAGCTGAGGCACCCATCCCGATCAGAGCACCTGCGGAGCTTCCTCGACGAGTAAGCCCCCACGAAAAAGCCCGGTTCGACCGGGCTTTTTTATGTGACACAATCATGACCGCCCGCAAGGGTCTACGGATGGCAGGAGAGCAGCATGCAAAAAGAAGTCGCCAATAAACCGGAAGAGTCTGAAGAAGTCGCCAACAAGCCAGGCAAAAAAGGCATTGCCCGCCTGATTGCCGCCGCCAAATATTCAAGCGAAGGTCTCAGCGCCGCCTGGCGTAATGAGGAAGCCTTTCGTATTGAAGTTATCCTCGCTATCTTCTTTGTCCCTTTTGCCCTATGGGTAGGAGACACCCCGGCTGAACGCGCCGTATTGATAGCTGTTAGCCTGGTGGTATTGCCTTTGGAGCTTATCAATAGCGCTATTGAAGCCACTGTGGACCGCATAGGAGCTGAGAAGCACCCACTGGCCAAGATCGCCAAAGACACCGGCTCTGCCGCAGTAGCAGTGGCCCTGTTAATGTGGTTTATCGTCTGGGGTTGTATTGTGATTCCCAAGTTGCCGATTTAACCGCACTACTTGAAAATCGTTAGTTATAAAAAAAGGAGGCTACGCCTCCCCTTCTATAACCTGAACAATGGTACTAACTAACACCAGCAAACTGAACAGGCGTACCAACAAGCTCAAAATGGGATATCCATCCCTTACTTTCTAGGCTGGGAAGTTAAAATTTAAAGACCGCTCAAATAATAGCTACTGAGATTGACGTTGTTGTGCAAACACGACAAGAAGAAATTTCTGCCACAAAGGCATTGATTTGAAAGGAAAAATCTTGTACTTTGCCCAACCGCTTGCAACGATACCCGCAAGCAAAGTGTGGGCCCTTAGCTCAGTTGGTTAGAGCATCCGACTCATAATCGGCAGGTCCTGGGTTCAAGTCCCGGAGGGCCCACCATTTTAATCCCCAATTAATCCCTTCTCATGTGACTCACTGGCTTTCTAGGCGCCTAGGAAAAGCACGCACTCCCAACTTTGAAGTAGCTAACGATATATCACACCTTTTCTAGAGCCACTAAATTCAAACATCAAACTATTAATCCGCCATCACCACCAAAATCTCCAAGAAACATAGAAGGTCATAAAAACTTTTACAGCGGATGATACTCACAGCTGGTAGAGAGCGATTAGAAACCTGAACTATTATGAATAGATCTATATCAAGACTACTCCTAACAACTAGTCGAAGTGTTGTAATTTCAAATAGGGTGCTCAATCCTATTAGTAAATCAATAAAAAATAGTGTTCAGTTATTTGAAACAGCAGTATCTTTAAATAAATTTTGATCATTCATCCAAGGTATTTTTTCAGCGACATGACATGTCATACATGCAGAACGGGCATTGGAAAACCCTTGCCAAGCTTTTTTTATATCCCTGGTCTCAAATGCACTAAGCACAGCTTCATATGTTGAGTTTATAAAAATTGCATCCGAATTTGCCCTCCGGGCAGGACGTTTTAGGTAACCATTCTCAATGACAGCTTTAATTTTTTTCCAATGATATATAGCTAGGTCAAAGTTCTCATTCTGAAGCGCCGAATATATGGTTTTGTAACGATCCCCTACTTCCCACATGGAAACAGAAAAACCACCAAGATAGTTTTGCAGTAAAATTAAGCGATCTTTATCATTTTCTGCATTCAACAACCAATCACGCTCATCGCCCGTATCGTAACTCTCAGAATACGCAAAATTTTCTACAGATAAAGATACAATCAGAGCTATCAACAACTTATTCCCATTAAAAGTCTTTGTCATGAGCTATACCAGTTTCCCAGAGACGTATACCACTAAATACTTATAGCAGCAGAAAATAACGCCAGTTTCTTTCCATTCAAATAATTTTTAATTTCTAGACCTTTTAAGCACCCAAATAAATATATTGCAAGTACTTAAACCTTAAGTTAGATATAAGATTTTCTCATAGAGAATAATGAATAAAAACTTGAAGTATATAGCCCTATGACCCCTTCAACGCCATACAGAAGAGTCGTGAGCTTAAAGAATATATTGGCAACTCTGCAGAGAAAAGTGATTGACCGTCATCAACATTACCAAGACCACAATGAGTAAAATAATCTGGTTCAGAGCTTCTCTCAGGATTACTCAACAACCTTGCTCCAAGGATATTTTTGCGCCAAAACCTACATGGACATTAAAGTATACAACAATATATGGAATCACCATGAAGTGGCCATAAAGGTGAAATTTTCTCTAACTCAAAACCTAACCAACCTTGGTTGAAATTTGATATTAAAAGAATATATTTCCTACTACTCTCAATGGCATATATAAAGGTGTCTTACCACAGACCTCAAAATCCAGAATACAAGTTGTATGCTTAACATCAATCTAGGCGCCATCTAGTTCAATTCGGTTAAAACTATTTATTGCCCCCTCCTAACAACAACTTATATTATCTCTCTCAACTACGATTCTTGCTAATTCGCATGCAAGCTTATATAAATAGAATCATTTATAAATAACAATTGTAATTAGAATTTTTATGGATAAATATGCAAGAATAATTCGTCCTGATAAAATTGAAAATGGACTTATAGTTCTTTTGCCTAGTGCAGGTAGAAAACACTTACCTCAATTTACCCGATTTCGATGGGCCAACTTATTTCCAAAACATTGTATTATAGCAATTGCAGATCCGTCTTTGAATGAAAACAACCCCAACCTTCATGGCGGCTGGTTTCTAAACAGCAAAAATGGAAGTTTTTTGCCTGAAGTTTTTAGCTTTGTAGAAGAAATGCTATCTGATGTACCTGTAGCAAAACGTAGAGTTTGTTTTGCTGGGTCATCTATGGGGGGATATGCTGCTATATGGTTATCCATGCTTTCTAAAGGGCGCTATTTTTGTTATGCCGACTGTCCACAACTGTATTTAACCAAGCATAGAGGATCAAGAAAATCCCTCCTTTATCACTTCAAAAATAAAGTTAAATATGAGCATTACGAAAATATTGATGCAGCAATTCAGTACTTTGGCTTTCTGCCTAAAGGCGTTATTTCAGTGTCTATGTCTGATAAACTTCACGTGATACATTTGATGAAATTTGAAAAAGCTTTGATGGATATAAAGTTAGACTTTTCTAATGAAGATATAAAGATCATTAGAGATAATTTTATTAATGGGCGGCAGGGGCATGAATCTGTAGATAAAAGTACATTTAAGTCAGAGGTACTCTATTGCCTAAGCAAACAGGGCAAGGAAAGAATACCTAAACTTCACAACATTAAGATATCCGAGTATGCCCAGGATTAAAAATCGGGAAAATAAAGGAGAACCCTGGAGAACCCTTATCGAATTAAAATGGCACCACAAAGCGGCTATTTTCTCTTGGAAGACGACTAGCATTCGAACTATCTGATTCTATTCTACAGCGATAGAAGTTATTCATTTATATAAAAATCTTTTTGCACAATTTAAAAGTGAACACAATTAAAGAGGAAATAGGTGTTTGATACACTGTCCATTATTCATAGAGGAAACATACCACTTCAAAAAGCTCTTCATTTTATCCGTCACTATTAACCCACAACCAAAACGGATAAATTAAATTTAAGCAAAATCAATCTTCAATAGAAGTTATCACTGAATGAAAAGTCGCTCAAGGAAAATTGAATTAGCTATTTTTTAGCTTAATCATTTTAATTAAAATTTAACCAACCGATGAAATCGGCGACATAGAAGTTACCAATAGATGATTTTTGGCTGACTTAAAAGTTGGAGCAATAATTTTTTATACACTTGAGAAATGCCAGTTGTAACCCCATGATCAAAGACCAGTATTGATTGACTGATACAAATAAAAGAGCACGCTATTCAACAAAAGGTGAGGATCATGAAAGCACTGACGCTAAAAGCACCTGGCGGTCTTGAAAATATCTCTCTGAGCGAAATTAATGACCCCGGCAAGCCAGGGCCTGGGCAGATCCGTGTTGCCATTGGCGCATCCTCGCTCAACTTCCATGATTTGCTGGTTGCCGACGGCAGTATATCTACCGAAGATGGCCGTATTTTAATGTCTGATGGTGCAGGAACAGTTGAGGCCGTTGGTGAGGGTGTCACCGAATTTAAGATCGGTGATTCCGTGGTTTCCTGCTTTTTCCCCCAATGGCAGGCAGGGCCGGCATGCCACAGTGTTTGGGGCTTCGCCAATACACCCGGAGATGGCATTGATGGAATGGCAGCCCAGCATGTAGTACGTGATGCCACTGCATTTACCCTGGCACCCAAGGGCTGGAGTCATACTGAATCTGCCACTATTACCACAGCGGGCCTCACGGCCTGGAGGGCCTTGGTCAGCGATGGCAAGGTTAAACCAGGAGATATAATTTTAACCCTTGGTACTGGCGGCGTATCTATTGCCGTAATTCAAATTGCCAATATGTTGGGCGCCCAAGTAATTGTGACCTCATCCTCCGATGAGAAACTAGAACGCGCCAAGAAGCTGGGGGCAACTCACGGGATTAATTACAAAACCCATACACAGTGGTCAGAAAAAGTACTGGAGTTAACCCATGGCAAAGGGGCCGATCATATTATCGAGGTGGGTGGGCCCGCCACTTTGGAACAATCCATTCAGTCAGTTAGGGTGGGGGGGCACATTTCTCTCATTGGGGTGCTAACTGGCAGAGAGGGAGAAGTCCCAACAGCATTACTGATGGGAAAACAAGCACGCCTACAAGGGCTGGTTGTGGGAAATCGCCGTGAACAGCAGAATTATGTTGCGGCATTGGAAAGCAACACAGTGCATCCAGTTATCGATAAGACATTTCCGTTTGCCAATCTTGAGGAAGCTTTTGAGTATCAAACCAGCGGTTCGCACTTTGGTAAGATTTGTGTGGAGTGGTAACCGTTTATTTTAAAGAGCTATTCCCTAGAAAATGAGTAATACACTGCTACCGGCATTTATTATGTATAAACTCATGGATACGCTCAATGAGTATTGATACCTAATAAAATTTCGAGTGCAGTGTATTATTTTTTCAGTACAATGAAAGTCAATATTTACTATGACTTTACCTAACTTTCACGATCCTTTTCTTGAATATGATTTGGTAACTGTAATAGTGCTCCGTCCCTACCCTGCTTATAGTCACGCCAGCTTGTCGTCATCGGAAAATCAGGGTAGAGCGCATCGGTAGGAAATTGAATAAAGCGATAATAGCGCTTGGCAATGCTTATCTCTCTTCGAGTTTTTAAGCTTAAAACGGTTAGTTTCAGAGGCTATATTAGGATCGGCGCCTGTCGGAGTACCCACCAAGTTGGTATTGAGAATTTGCTGATACTGGGCCGCATTACTCATCGCTGCTGATTGAGTACCTTCATCAATCATTACATATATACCATTGCGCCAATCGAATTGATCCAAATTTTTAATACAGGAAGAGAGAGCCAATCCTACGTAAAAATTTCCGCCATGATTATCTCGATAATCGATAACAAGATTCTGAACTCTACTATCACGTACGATATCAACAATATTCTCAAACTGTTCTTGAAGATCAGGTAAATCTGGATAACTATCAAAGTCCACGTAAACTGCGTCGTACTTTCTTAGTAAAGCCAGGCGGATACCAGACAAGTCGATATTAAAATAATTAATATCAGGAACCAAAACCGGATACTGTGTGTTCAGCCCACCAAATTTTTCCATAGGCACAGAGTGCACTTTCATTGAGATAGATCTACCATCTTTTAAAAACTGGTAAGTCACCTCATCTTGTCCATCAATAATGCCAGTGCCATAAAGAAACTTTGCCAATACTACGTATTAAACGCATTATTCCCACCTCTACTTCTGTTTCATTCATATCTGGCAGAGATTTAAGTAGATTATGGATTTGCTCATAGAATTCATATTTATCAACATTAACAAGCGGATCTATATGATGTGTCTCAATTAATTTCTGCAATTGCTGTATATCTTCCTTCCACACACTAACCTTATCAGTTTCAAGTGTGTTGGCTTTATATAAAAAAATAACAAGTAGATAATTAAAAATAATCTTTGTTTTATGCTTGATTCCGGCTGAAATATGAGGGAGAGACCCCAAACTGAAGGTGAAAGGCCCGGCGAAAACTATCGTAACTGGAAAAGCCCACTCGTAGAGCTACTTGCTCCAAGCTCAAGGACTCGCAAGTAATCAGGTCCCGCGCCCGGTTGAGACGAATTTGATTTAAATACTGGCTAGGCGTGCTGTGTAAATGACGCTTGAACAAGCGTGTTAACTGACGCTCACTGATAGATATTCTCTCGGCCATATCGGAGACACTGATAGGTTTTTGATAATCTTGAGCTAACCACTCCAGCAATGGGTTGAGACGCATGCTATCGCCAGATTGTACCTGTAATAAGTCTGAGTACTGTGCCTGACCACCACGGCGCTGTAGATAGACCACCAGTTCTTTGGCAACACTCGCAGCAATAGTATTGCCGTGGTCTCTTCGGATGATCTCTAAGGCTAGGTCGACGCCGGATAAAACACCGGCGGAAGACCAGATTCCTTCACTTTCAATAAACAGCGGGTCTTCTTCTACTTGATAATTAACTGCCTGTTGTGCCAATTCTCGGCAATGTCGCCAATGTGTAGTAACTCTATGACTCTGTTCAGGAAAAATCTTTGCCAGAATAAAAGCACCGGTACAGATACTCATTACCCTACGGGCATTTTCAGCTATCAGCCTCAAAGCATTGAGTTGCTTCGAGCTCAGTTCCATTTGCCGCATTCCAACACCGCCACAAATGACCAAGTAATCGACTTGTGGTAATTCAAAGATATCGCAGTCTACAGAAAGGGATTGTCCATATACTGTTTCAACAACCCCTGAAGACAAACCTAATAAATAGCAAGAATAGGCCTCACTGATAAAACTGTTAGTCTCCATAAATGCATCCAAGGGGCCAAATAAGTCCAAGGCCTGAAAACCATCGGCAATGAAAAAACCAATCTTTCTGCTCATAGTAATTCCTCCTTGTACCTATTCTACTCCTCTAGAAATGTCACAAAAGACGCAATTACGACAAAAACAGACATGCCGATTGCAACGCAAAATACGCTGTGGGTAACAGCTTCATTTTCCATTCCATCTTATGTACTCGTGTCGCAAGCCACAGATATTCGCTATTCAGAAGTACTCATTCCTTCAAATTTCTCCTTTTATAGTTTCAACTGAGAACCGTCGAAGCGGATAATCAAATGGAGATATTGCAAAGCAAATAAATCAGTATGGGGATAGTTGAGAATTCATGAGGGAAAATAGGTTTAGCAGAGTGACCGGTATAGACCTGTCACTCTGCTGTGAGAGAGTATAGATTGACAAAACTCTGGTATAGATCACTACAGCTCTGTATCCGACTTAGTTATACTTCCCGAGTGACAGCTTAGTGCCTCAATTACCCCGACTTCGGCCAAAGAACAAGATTTATGCTCTTTTCATCTGCCCTAATAGCCATGGTTATGGCCACCACCACACCAAATAATTGTACCGATGGTATTGCCCTGGCAAGAGGGGTAGCCGCCATTGCAAACGAATACCCTTGGTTAAGCGCAAACAAGAAAGACTACGTATTACGTAACTATCATCGTATGTACATCATTATTCCTAAAAAGCCCGATACCAATATCAAGGGTGGTGGTATGCCAACGGCTACAGTGGGTAAGGAGAACTGTGAGGTAATTAATGTTCACCTAGCTCGTTAATTTATTGTCGAACACTAATAAGATGTACTTTAACCTTGCTTTTTATAAACCTGCGTATTGTTAGTTTCATCGCATTCCTCCACGATGTTTTTATAGTCTGCGGTCACTTCCAGCACCGCATCAGGATCAAATACCCAATAATTCAAGGTAAAGATGAGGGTTATCGTCGCACTAACGGCTAAGACTGGGATTGCTTGAACATCATTGGCCAAAGTATCGGGATCGATCAGGCGAGCAAAACTTGCGGCAGCTGCCATTTGCCCGACATTGGTGATATCTACAGCAATCAGGGATTGCCCTGAACCAGAGTCCCAGATTGGATCATGAATTTTGCTCACGATCAGGTCTGGTTTATCACATACACATAAGCACATGTAGTGATCATCTTCAATTACTCCAAAGGGTGTACCCGCATAACAATTAGCTTTGTCGTCAAATTGATTACCATATAACCAATGGGCCAGTGGATCATCATATGGCTTTTCAATAATCTCTGGATTGCGAGTGATTTTACAAACATTGGTTCGTTCAAACTCCTCTGTCATTTCCTTTGTCAATTCAGATTCTGGTGTAGCACCGACCCAAATTGCACAAGTTCTACGACAGGTCAATGGACCCTGACCTTGATAGAAGTTAGGGTACCAACCAGCATTATAGTTCTGCATACTTATATCCTGAATCGGATCTGCATAACTGATTATCGCAAAAATCAACGTCAGTAAACTAGCTAAAAAACTGATTATCAGTCTCAACATGTTACCCTCCATAAAGTATTTTTTTACTAACTATTTTACCCTTCAACCACATATCAAATAAAAACTACATTCTATTGGCTGGAGAGATTGTAAAGCGACCTTATGGAATATCTATATATAGCTGGAAAATATTGGCGGGATTTAATCTTAAACAGTTGCAGCTCTCTTATTTATCATGATTTTTTTAATTTTAAATTCAGTTTTATAATTAAGACACTTCAGCGCTAGAGAAAATGTAAATATAACCAAGATACAAAGCATATATCCTCATCCATCCACATTAACTTATCCTCTTATAATCAAGGGTATTAAACGTGTATTTTTAATACCCTAGCACCCTAATTACTACTGAGTGAGAACATCCGAAAATAAACAGAAAATACTAAAATTCCGCGACGCTGTATAAAACTGCCAATGTAGCTCCAATTGAAAGCATTAGCGGATACACAACAGCTAAGAAAGAATACTTAATCAAAGTCATAATCCAACCTTGCCTATATAAACGCTTTTGCATGATTAAAAGATATACAGGTATCCAAAAGACAAGGATAGATATTAAACTCCACGTGATCTGCTCAACCCATGGATAACCGCCAAACCAACTCTGAAAATTAAGTAGAAGAGTCGTCAACAATAGTGCCAAACTAATAAATGCATGGCTATGTAATGCAACAATTAAGTGTTCCATATATAACCTTCGCTTGAACAGATAAAGCACCCATAACATGAATGCAAAAATAGGCAGCATAATAAATAGTGTGGAAGGTAAAGAACCAAGAAAAATCTTCTTGAACCGATTGGGATCAGCTTCAACTAGATCACTATTTTTTTCGATCTTTAGCAAGAATTCAGCCACGCTATCCACCAGGGATTGTGGTACACCTGAAAATCTTGGGCGTTCAGCTTTGTTATCCCAGCAAGCTCCACCAATCTTTACATTGCAATGTTCATCCTCTTCACTATCAAAAATATCAACTACCAATTTGGGCTCAGCCCTCTGAAATTCATCGATTATTTCACCAACTTTTTTTGGAGCCTCATTCGGCAAAAACTCAGTCTCGACATCCTGATTTGGTGTGTCTGATATAGTATTTCTCCCTTCATCAAGGGGCTGCTTTATATCAGATACTTCCTCAACCACAGTCTCATCATTCTCAGATGAATAATCCTTCCAATCAGTGCTAAGCTGAATTGTAAAAAAGGTTGTTATACATAAGAAAATAAACAAACGTACTGGGCTGACATAACGTACCCGCCGTCCAGCAAAATACTCGACTGTTAGAAAACCAGGACGAAACAGCAAAGGCGCCAGAGTGCGTACTATACGCGAATCAAGCGCTAGTAATGTGTCAAAAAAATCCCCGATTATGTTGGAAAATTGGCGCACCATTCCTTTTACAGGCTGACCACAAGAATAACAGTGTGGCCCCAAAAGTTCGGTCTTACAGTTTGCACATTCAGCAACACTTCCTTTTATATGTTCCACTGTTTCTGAACAACTCATTACCTCTATCCTTTTTTCTACTTCTAAGTATCAACCATAAAAACGTTCTATTTCTTTGCATCTTATTATGTGAAGAACGTCCTAAAAATACTAACCACTGATCAATTTCTTTTATTTCAAGAATAGCTAAAAACTAGCACTAAAGCTCTGCCAAGCTCCAGAGGACAGTCAAAGCTGCACCCAAGGCCAGCAAAATCAAATAAGCCCCTCCCAGAAAAGAGTATTTACATAAGGTAATAAGCCATCCCTGCTGATATATACGCTTTTGCATCCAAAATAGATAAATGGGGACCCAAATAATTAGCAGAAAAAACAGATTATCAAAAAGTGAAGAGATTACATTGTAATCAGAAAATTTTTCGCTTGCACTGTAAAACAGATTGGCAGTTAAAATACTTAAACAAATAAAAGCATGACTGTGCAGTGCAACAATCAAATGCTCCATATAAAGTCGACGTTTGAAGATATAAGCTACCCACAACATCATGGCGAAAATTGGCAACATGATTATTAAAGTAGAAGGCAAGGCTCCCAGAAATGCTTTCTTAAGTCGATTTGGATCTTCAGTGACTCGTTCTACATTTTTATGGGCACTGTCTACTTTTTTATTAACCCAACCTTCCAAAGAATCAGGAAGCCAGTCAACTTGAAAAAACTCTTCATCTATTTCGGTAATGGTTTCATTTAGTCCCGAAGCAATAGCATCCTTAGTGAAATATTCGGATTGCTTTGATGCCCCTGTAACTCCGTTTAGATTGACATTAACTTTATCTAGATCCGTATTCAGTTCGTCTAAATCTGTCTTAATTTCAATGCGTTCTTCAACAAGCTCAGATTCTACCTCCTCTAAATTGATGACCACCAAATTGTCTTCAGCATGTTTTTTTTGGAGGTCTTTTAAATTCTCAACAGCCTGATCAAGACCTCTTTCGGCAGACTCCGTATCCACAACTACAGATTTATTGCCACCAAAGTTAATAGCCCAGTCACTATTAATCTGAGTAACAAAAAAACTGGTGATACAAAGAAAAATGAACAACCTTACAGGACTTACATAGCGGACTCTACGACCTGAAAAATATTCAGTAGTTAAAAATCCAGGTCGAAAGAATAAGGACGGCACTGTTTTCCATGTACGCGAGTCAAATGCCAGTAGAGTGTCAAAAAAGTCTCCAATTATGGAGGAGAAATGACGCACCATCCCCTTGACCGGCTGACCACATTTGTAACAGTGAGGTCCCAAAAGTTCAGTTTCGCAGTTAGCACAACGATTTGATTTTTGAGCAGAATGATTTGCGGATGCCGTAGTACTCATTACCTATTACCCCTCGACATTTAAAATAAATTTCCGAATTACACAAAACGTATTTATGAGCCCAAGTCCCAATTAACGAGCTAAATTAAAAAAACCTCAACTAGTGAAAGTTCACTGATTCAAGCTTTCAAAAGGAATATAATTTCTTGAAAATTTACAGGCGCAGGTCGGGAAAAAATAGAAACGCGCCAATTTTAGGCGCGTTTTGCAAGGCTTTTGGCAGTAATTGCTGGGTGTTAATTATCCAATAGGAAACGAGCAATAGTTCTCAAGCCATGTCCCTTGGCACCAGCGGCCCAAAGGTCATTGGCACTTGGCTGGTAAGAGCCAGAGAGGTCTATATGTACCCAGTTGCGGCCCTCCTCCGATACAAAACGAGCAAGGAAGGCCGCCGCAGTTGAAGCCCCAGGGCTACCGTCAGCGCCTATATTAGAAATATCGGCAAAGTTAGAGGGGGTCTGCTCTAGATGGAAGGGCTCCAGTGGCAAGCGCCAGGCCTTCTCATTCTCCTGTGCTGCGGCATTCAGTACCTTCTGCGCCATTTCATCTTCAAAACTGAAGACTGAATTAAAGTCGCGGCCTACAGCCATTTTGGCAGCACCCGTCAGGGTAGCGGCATCCAAAACAAAGCGAGGCTTATCTTCCCCTGCCGCGAGTAGGCCATCCGCTAATACCAGACGCCCTTCCGCATCGGTATTCAGCACTTCAACGGTGACACCATTCTTGTATTCAATAATATCGCCCAACTTAAATGCGTGGCCGGAAACCAGGTTCTCCGCACAGCAAAGATACAGCTTCACTCTTTTTTCCAGACCACGCGCAATGGCCAGCGCGAGGCCTCCAGTCACCATAGCGGCACCGCCCATATCAGATTTCATGGTGGCCATGTTGCTTGAGGGCTTAATGCTGTAGCCACCGGAATCGAAGGTGATCCCTTTGCCCACCAGACAGATATCCACCTCAGCATCCGCATTGCCTGTAGGGTTGTAGTCGAGCTGTAACATGACCGGCTCGCGCACGCTACCACGGCCCACATTGTGGATACCAACAAAGCCATCGCGCAGCAAGTCATCCCCGGCCACTATGCGATAGTTAACTGCGCTCGGGGCAAGCTTCTGTAGCATTTCCGCCGCGCTCTCCGCCAGCACCCTGGGAGAAACATCATCCGGCGTGCCATTGGTAATCTCGCGGACCCAACACGCAGCATTTTCACGTGCTGCCAGTTCTTTTAGCTCGCCAGCATCCTCGCTGCCCCAGTGGATTTTATTATTGATACGTGGATTAAAATAACCGCCCCAAAAAGCCCAGCGACTTTCGATATCCCAACCCTCACCGCTGAGTATCACCTCATTGATTCCCATGCCATCGAGGCGTCGAGCCGCGCGTTGCGCCGCCACCAGTGCAGCACCTTTGGCCGCACCAATATGGATATGCGCTTCGCTGCCATTAAAACTGAGTAACGCCGCCTCGCCCCAGGGTTCTCCTGCAGTGCCTTCCACCAAATGAACGCGCATAGCTTTTGTCATACAACACCTTTTTTGAAACTTGTGTGCCAATTTTATTAGGATTCACGCTGCATTCTAACAGTACATCAAAAATACTCGACGATTGCGCCGCCACGATGACGGCGGATAAACTGTTAGAAAGAAACACAATAAACCTTTAGGAAGAAAAGTTTTTAGGGAAAATTCATGGCTGAATCCTGCCGCTACCATTCCAGTGCCGATGCATCCTGGCAGTGCCAACCCTGTCAGCGCAAATACTGTAGCGAATGTATCCCAGGCTCCAGTGCCAACTATCAGGGCCTTGGACCCGAGTGTCCGTTGTGTCGCGATCCAGTTGAGTATATCGGTGCCAGCAACAGTGCTAAGCCCTTTTGGCAGATGGGAATTTTTTATTTTCTCTACGCCTTAAAACCAGGTCCCCTGGCGATCATAGCACTGGCAGCTGCAGCCAGTTTGCTAATCTCAGGCCTGGGTCTTTTAGCAATCGTGGCCCTGGTGGGCATCGTTGCCCTGGTGAGCCGCTACAACTTGCTGGTTATCGAGCGGCTTGCCAGTGGCCAGTTGGAAGCTCCCGGAATCGGCGATGCCCTGGACGGTAATAGTGCACCGCTGTTCTTGAAAGTCATCGCTATGACCTTGATTGCCGGTTTTGTTGGTTACAAACTCTTCTCTTTCGGTATGGGTGCCGTGCAGCTTTATGCTTTTGTCCTCTTCCTATTTGCGCCGGCAGCGATGATTGTACTGGCCCTTGAACATAGCCTGCGTGCGGCGATCAATCCACTTAAGTTACTACAATTCACTTTGATTATCGGCTGGCCCTACTGGCTGTTGTGGATTACCACCACTGCGGTTTCCGCTGCACCCAATCTGCTGATGGCCATTGCCATTGAAAAGCTACCCCCCTGGTCCCTGGGCCCGGTGATTGCAGCCACGACTACCTATTTCTATATCGTAACTAGCGCCATGATGGGTTACATCTGCCTGTCACGACAGCAAAAACTGGGTATTCAGGCCGAACTGGATGATGAAAGTACCTTTCTGGAAGAGGACGAATTCAACCGCGCACGCGCTTTGGCCGATGCACAGATTTTAATGCGCGAATCGAATCTACCAGCCGCACGTCAGGCGCTGGTAGATGGCTTGCGCCGCTACCCCAATGATGAAGCCCTCAACGAACGTTACTACCGCTTGCTGCTGGCAACCCAAGACCAAAAAGCCCTGCGGGAACTCGGCCCCCATTTACTGGATAAGTTCATACAACTCAACCGGCCACACAAAGCGGCGGAACTTTACCTGGCCACCGAGCCGGCCCCCCCTATTGTAAAACCCGAGCTTCGCCACACCCTAGCCAAGGTGCTCTACCAACAGCACAAATACCAGCTGGCGGCGCAATTATTGAACAATCTACACAAAGAAAGTTATCCACAGCTGGATGCGGCTTACCTGCTGCTGGCACAGGTATATATGGATGGGCTGAACCGCGAAGACCTGGCCAGGAAATTACTGCAATTCCTTAGACAGAAATTCCCCAACAGCACTCTACGCAATCAAATCGATACTCTGTGGAAAGTACTAAATAGTTCAGAGAACACACGCCAATAAATTCACAGAGTCAACGAGTCAGTAGCCTGTACCGATAGCACGCTTCCAGGAGAGGGTTGCGTGCTTTCTCTATCCGTTTATTCCACCCGGTAGAAAATCAGAAGCAATCTCACCAGTGCTTTAAAGCCCTATTCCATAGATAGAGGCAGCGGGCAAAGCCATTATAGATTTTGTTAAGACACCATCGCAGACCCGGTGTTTTTGACAACCTTGCTTTCCACTGTTCACTGGGAGAGTTCTCCCAAATCGCTATAAATGCTTCGTAACCCACTCGCAGGTGCCCCTGTGTATCAATCACGTGCAAGCGCTCTCGCACAAATTCCAGGTCCACATCGAGCTGCTGTGCTTTGGCATTATCAAGGTGAACATCTTCCCACTCTACACCGCAAGTGGTGTTTTTCTTCTTCTGAGCACGGATACCCGCATCGCATACCGGACAGGCAGAATTGTAGAAAACACGTACTTTTGTGGCCATACAGAATCTCTGTCTGTGGAGTTAACGAGGGTGCTCGATATCTTTATGATCCACTAGCTCCCACGGCAATCCCTTATTACGGTAAATCCTCTTATTCTTATTGGGGTAGTCTGCCACATCATGATCCAGGCGCTGGCCCACTACGATACAACGCAGAATATCGTTTCCAGTATTTTTCATCACATGGGGAAGGCCATTAGCCGGATATCCGATAAAGTCCCCTTCACCCACTATATAGTTTTCTTCACCGATGAATACTGAAGCCTGCCCCTGCAGGATATAGACACATTCATCTTCAAATTTGTGGCAGTGATACTCTGTGGATTCGTACCCAGGCTCTATTTCAATAATGTGAAAGCCAAAGCCACTTATCCCGGTCATGTCTCCCAAGGATTTATTGCGGCGCACTGCATTCGGGTTGAGGAAGTGCACCTTGTGCTCCCCCTCCATATCCAAGATTTGTTCTTTTTTAAGAATATATTTATTCATAAGGCTCCCCTGCCAATTTGATCTTATGGATGCTTACTGGGATCTGTCTAACTGCCAATGTATTTTAATAAACAGGTTTTTATCCTCTAGGGCTGTCCAGATATTTCCATCCCCTGGGTTAACGCCTTCATTTCCCGCGCGCGCCCCTCCTCGCCCAGACGTCGGTAATAATTCACCAGAGTCATACCTAATTTGGGTATCAACGGGTGCTGTACTCTTTGCGCAATAAGCTTGTTCAAGAGTTCATCGAGCCAGGGCCAGTTTTTGGCTTCAGCAGCGCGACGCGCCATCAGCAGGCAAGTTTTGGCTGTTAGGGCTCGAGGCTTCTGCGTAGTTTGCAGGTAACTGTAATAACCGGAGGAAATAATACGAGCATCAACTGTTGGGTTGACCGCCTGGGCAAATAGCGCCAAATTGGCTCGGTGATACGCCTCACTATCGGGATTAATCGCGGTCAACTCGATAAAGCGCTGTATCAGCGGTAGGTGGTCGGGATACTGACGTACTGCGGAGGCCGCAGCCTCTGCGGCTTCGAGCAACTTACCCTCTTCCTGGAATCGATCGATGCGCGCCAGCGCGCTCTTTTGCGGGGATGGTAGTTCCTCTTCTTCCTGCGGCATCGCCATTAACGGTGGTCGCCAGTAAATCAGCAGTAAGGCCAGAACAAATCCAGCCAGCAAGCCGCCGGTATGGGCCCAATAGGCGATCCCGGCATCACCATATAAGTAGCCAAACACTTCCTTACCCAGCCACAGGGGCAACACCATCAGAGCCGGCGCACTGAACTCGCCAAACATAAATCCGACGGTGTAAAAAAAGCGCAAGCGCCGCACTCCGTATATAGCAACGAACATCCCCATAATCGCCGATACAGCGCCAGAAGCACCGACCATAGGTACATAACTACCCGATTCAACCAACATATGCAGGCTAGCCGCAGCCAAGCCACCGAGAAGATAAAGGGCGATAAACCAAAGCCCCCCCAGTGCCAGCTCAACCGATAAGCCAAACAGCAGCAAAAACACCATATTGCCAATCAGGTGATCCCAGCTGCCGTGTAAAAACATATGACCTAAAAGTCCAGCCGCACTGGGTTCCGCCGGCGTCAGACCCAGGGCCATGCTGCTAATCTTGTCGCGCAGCCCGGCAAAATGCTGGCGCTGCTGTAACCACTGGGTTTGCCCCTCCTGTTCCAGCCTGGGCAGTAGCCACTGGTGAAATTCCGTATTCCACAGTAGTTCCCGATAGACAAATTCCTCGCCCTCTACATCCATCTGCAGGCGCCACTCGGGATGCTCCTCATTGACATAAATCAGGAAGCGCTGCTCCTCCAGATCCGGTAAGTCACTGTCGAAGTAATATTCCTCAGCCTGCTGCCAGCGGGCATCGTCACCGCCCTGGTAGAACATAAATACCAGTAAGTTGGCGAGGATTAGCACAAAGCACATCAGAGGAGGTCGACGCCAGTCTGGTTTATTCTGGATCGGGATTATCAGCACGGGCAGTTCCTTGTAGATATTGCACGAACGCCCAATAGCAAAACGCTGCAATAAAAATAACAGGGATGGGGCCGACATCACCGTCGGTCGCTTGGAAAATACTACGCCTGTCCACCGCAACTCAAGCCCGATGCTCTCCCTGGGCTGTTACTTTCTTCCTGCGCGAGTAATCATTGCCGGTGCATCCCAACTGCGCAGGTGCAGATCCCGCTGTGGGAAAGGCACCTCGATACCCTTTTCACGAAATTCCCGCAACAGTTCTAAATTGTAAAGCGCATAGGAGTCACCCAGAGATGTGACCATGTTACTGTTCACCCATACCACCAGCTTAAAATTCAGCGCGCTATCGCCAAATTCCATCAGCCAGACTTCAGTTTTACGCTTCCAGTCGGTATGAGTGATATTGACCCGCGAGGCGGCCTCCAGTGCAGCTTCCCGCACCAAGTCTGGATCGGAGGCATAGGAAACACCAAAGGACACATGAATACGACGCACCGGGTCATCGAGGGTATGGTTAATCACCCGCCCAGCGACAAACTCGGTATTCGGTACCAGGATATCCACATTGTCGCGGGTGGTGATACGGGTTGAACGCACATTGATATCGCGGATTCGGCCAAAAACACCGGACTCCAGCTCTACCAAGTCCCCAACCTTCAAGGGCCTTTCGAACAGTAAAATAAGCCCGGAAATGAAATTGGAAAAAATAGCCTGCAAGCCAAAACCAATACCTACAGATAGGGCTCCAGCCACCAGTGCCAGCTTGGAGGTATCCAGGCCGAGCATACTCAACACCACAATCAGGGCGACGCCGATATAGGTGTAGTGCAATACGCGGCTCAGGTTATACATGGAGGATTCGCTGGCGTGTTCCCTGCGTACTAGCCGGCGCAGGAAGGCGCGAGTCAGTACCGACAGCAACCAGGCGCAGACCAACACAAATGCCATCCTGGCAATCAGGCGCAACGTGATTGGGTTTTGCGCGATAGTAAACAGCTGGTAATCCGCCAGAGTGCGCCAGCGTTTGTATACCTGGCGGCCGGTCAGCGCCAAACGTTCGCGAACCGTGGCCCACCAGCCCTGGCGCTCGCGGTAAACTTCAAGTTGGGCCTTCTCATAACGCTGGATATCCTGCTCCAAGTCGTTGGCCCGCGCCAGACCACTGCCGATCCGTTCAAAGTAAGCCCACCAACGACTCAGATCGGCACTTTCCTCCTCATCGCGCCAAGCCACCACCTGCCGCTGTCGGATCGCCAGCTCCCGCGAAGTGCTATCGATCACCGCATTGGCATTCTCCAGTAGCTCGCGACTGACAACCAATGTCTCCTCGCCAGTTTCTGGATTCAATACGCGGTTGATGGATTGCAGTAACTCACTCTTGCGCTTACCCAGGTGTTCCTCTAAAAGGTCCACCTCCAGTTGCATCAGGGTGAGGTCCTTTTTCATATTGACGTCGGGGTCAGTGGAGGGCTCGGTAGTGCTCTGGATACTGGTGCGGGTAGCGGCGATACGCTCAATTTTCTTATCGCTGTCGGTGATGGATTTCTCCAGCTTTTCGGCATCCTTCTCACTGAACTGCAGGTCGTCGAGCATACCGCGCAGCTTGGTTTCCGACAGTTCGATTTTTTCCTGCCAGGTGCCGAGAAACTCATTCACCGTATCCAGCTGCTCAATAATATTCAGGTGATTGATCTGCGCTAATAACAGCGCTTGTGCCGCCTGGTCTTCTTCCTCACCTTTGGCATCACGCAGCACAATTACCTGCTTGCGCAACTGCGCCAAGGATTGCGATCGGCTAGCGCGCAGCTGCCGCGCCTCTAGCTGCACACCACTCAGGCGGCGTTGACCGCGGCTAATGGCCGCATCGGCGCGGGCCCAGTCGAGTACACTAGGGCTTTCCGGAAACTTCACCTCCGGCATCAACTCAACTTTTAAATATTCCTGACGCTTCTTCCAGGTGACCTCCACCCCCTCCAGGCTCTGGGTAATTTTTTTCGCCCCTTTTTGCAGCGCCTCATCCTCTTCAGGTAATTCTTGCTGCCACTCTTGCCAACCCTTTTTAATGGCCTGTAGCCACTCTCGTCGCTGCTCCGGCGATGCATTGGTCCAGCCGGTCCACCAATCTGCAGAAGGATCGGCAAACTCAGGCACCACCGCCTTGAATTCCTTGGGCTTGGAACCGGGTAACTGGGCACTAGCGGCCAGAGAGCAAAGGGCGAAAAAAATCAGGCAGAAGGCGATCGGAAAAAAGTGGGAAAGTCGTTGCCCGGTGCGAGTCTTAGGCTTATCAGTAAAGAAGTAACCACCAACACCCAGCATAAAATACACATCTGTCCGTGAAGCAGTATCAGCAAGGGGAAGACCTTGCCCCTAGGGGCTTATTTCTTGAGTGTAGCCGAGAGCGGCCAGGCTCTCGGCTCTTCAACTTAAAGGGGCTCAGTAGCGTCTGCGCCCATAGCTGCGCATACAATTGAGGTATTGTCTGCGATAGGCGCGAGTACTAACCACAGATACCCTTCCGGGTCTATGCACACTTCTCACCAGGTTGGCTGCTCTGGCCTTGCAAAACACTTCCCTACGGCCGAGATTTCGGTCAGGGCGGCGGACATTTCTCGAATGACGTAGCTGGCTGACATTGCGGGAGGATTCGTATTTAGGAGGATAGGCTCGGGTAGATTCGTAATTGGGCGGATAGGCACGCGGGTAAATTCTTACTTCGGGTGCTAGGGGATTGCGATTGTAATTGCGCCAATTGGCCGGAGGGGTAACCACCACAAATTGGTTGTCTTTAGGGTCAAACTCGAAGAAAGTGCCATTCCCCGCTCGCCGGTAATCCTTACCACCGAGGTAAAAGGATGTGCCTGTTGGTACTTCCGGCACTCTAGCCCCGAGTGGTGGCTCCACACGGGTGTAACCATCCGGTCCCTGCCGGTAGAAATATCCATCTGCATAGAAATAAATTTCATTGTTGGCTTCGATAAGGCGCGCCCCGTCCAGAAGGGGCACCACCTGCGTCTCCGCGAGAGGTGCTGAGGCAATCGTCAGTAACAGCAGCGCAAGCAGGAAACGCATAAGACACCTCGACGAGCAAGTAAATGTCGCAGAAGTGTATTGTCATGGAACTCTGTTCCCCAATTTAATTAAAAGAGACTGGTATCAATAATTCAGTCAGCCACCGCCAGAACACTGCTGTCATCTTTATCGCGCACCACCTCTGATAATATCTTCACCTCCTGCCCTGGCTGCAGGCGCTCGGCACCACGCACGATAACCCGGTCGCCATCAGCGAGTTCACCGTAAACGGCTATCCACTCTCCATCACCGCTGCCAACACGAACCGACAAACGCTCCGCTTTATCCTCTTTATCCACACGGTAAACAAAGGTTTCGCCATTGCGCAACACCAAGGCGTCACGCGGAACTGCCATGGTGTCGCGGGCCTCAGACAGGGGGACTGCCACCTGTACCGGCATGCCCACTACCCAGTCCCACTGCTGTGAAGCCTTGCCGGGCAGCTGCACCATCAGCTTAACTCTGCGAGAGTTTTCGCTGGCCACAGGTACATACTGGCGCACATGACCGCTGATAATCCTTGCTTTAGCGCGCTCACTCTCAGAGAGGGACAAGGCATCGCTGCGCACCGAAATACTGTCGCCGGCACCAATCAGGGGCAGAGCAGCCAACGGAATATCTGCTTCCACCTCCAGCTGGGACATATCCAGCGCGCGCAACAGCTCGGAGCCGGTGCGGACATATTCCCCCGCCTGCAACTCGCGACTCACCACCAGGGTATCGAAGGGGGCGTCAATGTTGGTCTTACCAAGTTCATAGGCGCGCCTGTCCCGCTCAATCTGTGCGGCTAACAGATCCTGGGCCATCGCCTCGCGCTCGGCCTGCTGTTCTTCCAACGCTGCACGGGAGGTGCTGTTGGTTTCCGCCAATTTACTCAGTCGATGCAGCTGCGCGTCCAGGTAGGTGAGACGCGCCTTCAGCTGGGCAATACGACTTTCACTATTGCGCAACTGCAGGCGCCAATGGGTTCCATCCAACTGCGCCAGGCGCTCACCTTTTTTTACCAAGCTACCGGGCTCAGCAACAAACTCCAACACGCCATCCAGTTCAGAGGAAATACGTATATCGCGACGGCTCACCACCTCCCCGGCGGACCACTGGCTAGCTGCCATCTGGCGGGTCTCAGCCCGATCCACAGTGACCGCTACGGCGCCACTCTGGGCCAAAACCTGTCCCACAGAGGTGAGGGACAGGACAACTCCGGCAAGTAACTTTTTCATTGGGAACTCCTCAGGGCCAGCCTTTGACGCAAGCGGGTAAATTGCGGCACAGGCAGGCGACCGGTCTGTAACAGCGCCGGTAATAAAATCAAGGTAAACAGAGTACTGACCGCCATTCCACCGACAATCACGGAGGCCAGACCGCGGTAGATCACACTTCCTTCGCCCGGAGCTACCAACAGGGGCAACATGCCGAATACGCTGGTCAAGGTACTCATAAAGATCGGCCGCAGGCGCAGGCGCAACGCCTGCTCCACCGCCTCTACCCGACTGGCGCCCGCGCCTTCCGCTGAGCGGGTCTGGTGTACTAACAAGATGGCGTTATTCACTACCAACCCCAGAAGAATAACGAAACCAATCATGGTGAGAAGATCGAGGGGCTGGAAGCTGATCAGATTCAGCAACTGCAGTGCCAAGACCCCGCCGACAGTAGCCAGCGGTACGGTTAACAGCACCAGCCCAGCATCGCGCAGTGAGCGAAACAAAGCACTCATCAGCAGGAACAGAATCAACAGCGCCAACAGGAAGTTCTGTGAAAGAGATACCAGAGCTTTATCCAAATCACTAGCGTTCCCCCCTACCAGGATACTGCCATCCTCGGGCAAAGCCTCGCGAATTTTCGGCAGCACCTCTTCCTCAAGCTGGGCACGTACTTCCTCTAGAGAGATGTCATCCGGTGGCACAATATTCAGGGTAATAGTGCGACGACCATCCACTCTACGCAGGTTGCCCGGGCCCACGGTGCGCTCCACACTCGCCAACTGGCTCAGCGATACCACCTCTCCACGGGGAGTGACCAACGGCGTATTCTGTAACTGTTCCGGTGTGCTCCAAGGCTGTGCTTTGAAAATCACATCCAGGCGTTTTTCCCCGTCGAAGTATTCACCCACATAGAGGCCATTGCCGAGGGTGCGAATCAAGCTACCCATATCCTGGCGGTTCCAGCCCTGCTCCAGCATGGCGCGGTCGTTAGGCCGCACCGTCAGCTCCGGCTCCGACAGAGACAGGCCTGGATTGGTCTGTACCGGCGTGCCCGGCATTACTTCTTTCATGACTTCTACACCACGGGCAGCGGCGCGCATCAAGCCATCAGCATCACGGGATTGCAGGTGTAAGGCGATACGGCGGTCACCACCGAATTGCCCAAATAAGTTTCCACGCGCAGCGAAACCCTGAAAGTCTGGAATATCCACCAGAATTTCCTCGCGCAACAACCTCTCCATCTCCTTGGCCTGGTCCATATCCTTAACACGCACGCCCATAGTGCCGCCATTGGGCCAGGTAATGATGTAGTAGTTTTTGAGAGCCGGCTCGTGCTCACCACTCATGTAAGGCGCCATACGCCGATCCAGCTCGTTGACGATATCCTTTTCGATAGTTTTGGTATTAGTAGAAGAGGGGAAATTCATCCATACATCCACCGCATCCCTTTTTACCGGAGGTAAGTAATCAAGGTTGGGTAAAAGAAAGTAGGTCGCAGCAATAGGCACGAGTAAGAAGCCACCAATCACCTGCCAGCGGCGCGCGCGAGTGCCAGTAAGCGCCATGACCCGCTTAGTTATCTTCTCCCATAAATTCGCCAGTCGGTCCTCACTGGAAATTGGTGGCAACCATAGCTTGGCCGCCAGTGGCACTATGGCAACAGCGGCTAAGAGAGAAAATACCACTGCCACAGCGATGGTCAGGGCTAGGTCACCAAATACCTGGCCCTCAACGCTGTTGAGGAAAAATACCGGCAGGAAGATCGCTACGGTAGTGGCGGTACTCGCCAGCAGTGCACCCCAAACCTGCCCTGCCCCCTGTTCCGAGGCCTCCTCCGGATTACTGCCTTTTTCCCGCAGGCGCACAATATTTTCGAGTACCACAATTGCGGCATCCAACACCATACCTGTGGCGAAGGCCAGCCCCGCTAAGGAAATCACATTCACACTGCGCCCGGCAGCTGATAAAACGACGAAAGTGGACAGTAGGGAGATGGGAATAGCTGCGGCAACGATTAATGTCGCACGCATACGCCGCATAAACCACCAGAGCACCCCTACCGCCAGCAGTATGCCCAATATCAAATTGCCACCTAGAAGGTTTAGGGCGCGATACACAAACACCGAGGCATCGAAGGACTGCACCAGCACCAGCTGTTCGTTTTTCAGCTTGGTCTCATTCAGCTCCTCCACCTTTTGCTTTACCAGCTCCAGAGTAGCGAGCATATTGGCATCGTTGGTACGGTTGATACGCATAGACACCGCTGGGTTACCGTTCTGGGTGGTTACCCCGCGGGATTCCGACGGTCCCACACGCACCTCGGCAATATCGCCGAGGCGCACCGGCTGGCCATCGCGCCACTCCAGCACCAGCTCGGATAAATCCGCCGGCTTGTACTCACCGACAAAACGCAGTGTGTAGCGGCGACGCCCGACATCGGTAAAACCACCAGAAACATCTCTTGCCGAGGCCAACTGACGGCTGATCGCTGGCAACTGAATGCCTAAATCGGCGGCCTTCCAGGGATCGAAAACAACCTGTAACTCCTCCTGTGCGGCACGACCGGACTGGGCCTCCACACTGGAAACACCAGGCACGGATTCCAGCTCAGGACGCAATACATCCTCAATCAGACCGGCATAGTCATCGAGGTGATTAGGGTTGCCAGGCAGCTTCTGTAGAAAAAAGTAGGTAAGTGCGGTGGCATCACCACCCCAACCACCGAGCATTACCCGTGGCGGTTCCGCATCCCGAGGTAGAGGCGGCAGGCTGCTCATACGGCTGATCACATCGATCAGCACCTTGTCCATATCGGTGCCCATACTAAATTCGAGATTCACCCATGCGCCGCCACGGCCGGCATTTACCTCCATGGTTTCCAGGCCGGTGAGCCCCTGTAGAACCGATTCAATCGGCTCAACAATTTCCGCCTCTACTTCCTTCGGTGCGGCAGCACGCCAACCGGCCTGGATAGCTATACGAGGATTTTCAATATCGGGGAAAAGTTGTACCGGCAGACGACTGGCGAGAAAGGACCCCAGTAAAACAGCAAGCACTACAGCCACACCAGCGGCGGCAGGATTTTTCAGAGCGGCTTTTGTCAGCGCCATTCCATAGGCCCTTATTTTATATTTACGATTAAACTAGCAATTCCATAGACGAGTCCTTATCTAGGTCATCATCTCCGGCAAAACTCTGGAGTAGAGTATTAAACCTACTGTTACCCTGCCGGTTTACGCCCAGTTCATTCCCATCGAAAAAGCAAAATTTCAAGAAAAAACTGCCGCGTTTCTTCCAATTAGGCCCTGGATCAATAACCGCACTTCCTGTGCCGTGCGATATGCCCGCGGCTGAAGAACAGCGGGCTAGGGAAAGGAAGATTAATGCAATAGGAGTTGCAAACAAGGCCGTTGCGACAAAGTGTCGGGAATAATCGATCAGGTTACTTAGTGAATTTTTATTTCTGCTAGGCGCAAAAATACCTCAAAGAAAATGCTGCACTTTACTCTTATAGCTACGGCTCATTTTCAGGCACTCGCCACTGTCCAACACCAAGTGATATTCACCATTAATATGCGCGCGAATTTCCCGCACACGGCTTAAATTTACGATAGTGGAGCGGTGAATACGCTGGAATAATTTTGGATCCAGCTGTTGCTCCAATTCCTTCATGGTAATGCGCATCACATGGGTTTCGCCCTGGGCGTGTACACACATATAGTCCCCGGCAGCGTCAATCCAGTCGATTTCCCGTGCCGGTACGAGGGTGATCTTGCCAGAGTCTTTCACAGCGATTTTATCCGGGTAGGCGCTGCCAGCAAACTGGCCGCTGACCAGTTTCTGCTCCAGTGCCTCCGGAGATTCCTTGGTCAAATCCGCCACCGCCTCCAGCAGCTGCTCGCGCTGTATGGCTATATCCGCCGTGGCCATTTTTTCCCGTGCGCGAGTCAGAGCCAGTTGCAGTCGCTCCTCTTCGATGGGCTTCAATACATAATCTACCGCGTTGACCTCGAAGGCCTCCACCGCATATTGATCATAAGCAGTTACGAACACCACCTGGGGCAATTTTTCCAGGGGTATTTGCTGCACCAGCTGCAGGCCATTGACACCAGGCATCTGAATATCCACAAACGCCACATCCGGGTTTAGCTGCAGAATAATTTCCAGAGCCTCGCGGCCGTTGCCGCACTCAGCAACTACATCGACACCGGACATATGCTCCAGGCGTAGGCGCAGGCCGCGACGTGCCAGGGGTTCATCATCGACAATTACTGCGGTCAGGTTTTCAACTGCACTCATCTCGTTATTCCTGTTCATAGGGAATGCGGATATTCACCGACAGCCCACCCTGTGGACGGTTGTGGAAACGCACTCTCTGATCATCGCCATACAGAGCGCGCAGGCGCTCACAGGTATTGCGAATACCAACACCGTATCCTTTGCCTATGAGGCGCAACTCCTCTTCTGGCATACCCGGACCATTGTCGCTCACTTCGAGTAGTAACTCCCCTGCGAACACTCGCGCCTTGATATTGATCTCGCCACCGCTCTCTAGTTGAGAGATACCGTATTTAATCGCATTTTCCACCAGGGGTTGCAGTAGTAGGCTGGGCACCAGTGCCTTGGGCGAGTCGCCCTGCAGATCCAGCCGTACCCCAAGGCGATCGGCAAAGCGTACTTTCTCGATATCCAGATACAGCATCAGCGCCTCTACCTCTTTGGCCAGAGTGACCTTCTGCATGGGGTCGTTATCAAGGGAGTGGCGCAGGAACTGAGACAAGCGTGTGACCATATTGTTGGCGGTGCGCCCATCGTTATCCAGGATCAGAGTGGAAATAGCGTTTAGCGTATTGAAGAGGAAGTGGGGATTCAGCTGGTAGCGGAGCATCTTTAACTGGGCCTGATGCGCCATGGATTCCGCGCGCAGAGCCTTGGCCCGCTGAGTCTGTGAAGACCGATAATACTTGATGCCGTAATACAGTGCCGCCCAGGTGGTGAGAATCAGGAAGGAATAGGAAAACCAGTACATGGCCAGTACGGCCGGATGCTCATCGCTGTCCTTACCGTACAACCACAGGGAACCGCCAAACTTGATTGCCGCCCACACAGCGGCTGCACCAATCACAAGCAGCTGTGAACCAAAGAATCGAGTCGCCGGAGGCTTGTTCCAGAGGCGCTGAAAGCCGAAGCGCATGGCTTCACTGAGAAATATCCCCGCGACAGTAGCTACAGCGATATAACCTGAATGGATCCAGTGGTCCTTCACCCAGAAAAAGCTACCGACAAAAGTCAGCAGTGTGTAGCCGGCCCAACCACTGATTTGCAGGGCCCAGTACTGGGACCTGTGGCTCGACAGGCGCTCTGAAAGCCACTGAAATGCTTTGTTTCCCATAATCTCCCGCTAGAGGCGTAAAAAAATAACGCCGATTTGACACTTTTGTATGGCTTCATACTAAATGGCGCCGATCGCCGGCGAAACACCAACCGGCGCAGCACAGGGACAAACTGCCGCATGACACACTGGTTATTCAAATCCGAACCCGATGAGTACAGCCTGCAAGACCTCGCCGCCGAAGCCAATGGCAGCGGTCGCTGGGATGGTATTCGAAATTACCAGGCGCGCAACTTCTTGCGCGATCAGGTCGCCGTGGGCGATGGGGTGCTGTTCTATCACAGCGCCTGCAAGCTGCCGGCGGTGGTGGGCACCGCCGAGGTAGTGCGCGCCGCCTATGCGGACCCGGCGCAATTCGACCCAGAGAGCAAGTACTTCGACCCCAAGGCCAGCGCCGATAGTCCGCGCTGGTTCTGTGTGGACCTGGCATGGCGCAGCGAATTCAAACGCCCAGTACCCCTGGCAGAAATCAAGAAGGATCCACAGCTGGCGGAAATGGTACTGGTCAGGCAGGGGCGCTTGTCGATACAGCCGGTGCGCCAGGAAGAGTGGGATTACATCGTGAAATTGGGCGGGCAATAAAACCGGAAGCGAAAACTAGAACGGGGCGGTTACATGCCACCCCGAAGTGATTTATCCCAGCTTACGGTTGTTCATCTCCACCGGGCTCGCCGCCCCTCTGGGTAGGGCTGTGCCCGACGTTGTACCAGTCCAGTTGACGAGTCAGTACCATAGTGCAGCCAAGCACCCCGAACACTAACAGCGAGCCCATCAACAGGGCGTAGTCCTCAGCGCTGAGCAGACCATACAAGAGTGCATATAGGGCGGCCAACAACCCGGCGAAACCCAGACCGCGCTGCCAACTGCGCAACACCGCGCTGGCATAAAAACCAATTAGGCCCACGCAGGCTGCGGCGGAAATTATGTAGGCTTTGACGAAAGCGATATGCTCCGACAGAGACAACAGCAGCAGGTAAAACAACGCCAATGCCAAGCCCACCAGGGCATACTGCACCGGGTGCACTGCCAGGCGCTTGAGTATTTCAAATAGGAAGAAGGTGGCAAAGGTCAGGGTGATAAACAGCAATGCATATTTGATCGCGCGATCTGTTTTTAGGTACTGATCCACCGGATCGAGGAAGCTCACACCAAAGCGGCTGTTAATCAAGTTATTACAATGATCACTGCCCATACAGCGCTGCAGTATCTCCTCCAAGTTGGTGGCGAAAAAGCTGGTCTGCCATTCCGCAGTAAAGCCTTGATCGTTTAAATCTCTACTACTGGGCAGGAAGTTGCCAAAGAAGCTCGGATGCGGCCAATCGGCCCTCATCATTACACGACTGTCACGACCCACCGGTACCAGGCTGAAGTGCTCGGTACCCTGTAGTTTGAGATCGAAGGAAAACGCCAGGGTTTGGCCGCCTTTCGAGTCCAACATTGGCAGCATAGCGTGCACACCATCACCGAGAATCGGTGCGCGACTGCCCGGGGCAAATTCCAATGTCTGGTTGTTCAAGCGCAATTTCAGATCGTTGCGGATACCGCGAATATCGTTGATACCTACCGATAAGTAAGGCGTGCTAAAGCGGTACTGATCCAAATTCGCTCCCAAGCCCAGTTTCTCCGGCACTCGGAACAAACCACTAACCTTGCTATCGCTGTGGTACAGAAGCGCCTCATAGATACCCCGAGCACGCCGCTCGGTTGTCAGGTCGGCATCGAAGACAAAGCGCTCGGGCAGAAAATACAGGTGGCCACGCTCCTCCCGCTGCTCCTTGTGCCTCTCACCGGTTTTTTCATTGGTTATCCACTTCCAGTATTTCTTGACGTAGGGCACCACTAAAATAGGGCCGGTAATTTGTTGGTTAAAGCTGGAACTGCGGGCAATATCCTTTAACACATCACTCTGGTAACGCTTTCGCTCACTGATCAGGCCATCGATCATGGTCAGTGGAATAAGAAGCAACAAAATCAAAACAGCAATAGCGCCCAATTTAAAAGCCAGGGCTCGGTTCATGGTTCAGACCTCGGTATCCAATTTCGATAACCTCAGTCTGAGCTGCGAGTATGGATTGCCGATGGAGGCAATATGGAGAGCCTGGGGAGATTGTGTGGGGGCCCCTTACCCATCAGGCTGCGGGCAAATTTAGACTGACCTCAATACCACCAGGCACATTGCGGATCGACAGAGTACCGCCGTGTAACTCCGCCACCTCCTCAACAAAATTGAGTCCCAGTCCAGTGCTCTTACGACCGCCCCCAGGACGCGGCAGCGAATAGAAGCGCTCAGTAAGGCGCCCTAGGGCATATTCCGGGATTGCCTCGCCCCGATTGAACAAGCACAACTTGACCCATTCTCCACAGCATTCGGCTTTGACGCGAATCAGGCCGCCATCCGGGGTAAAATCCAGCGCGTTGTCCAGTAGGTTGGCCAGGGCCTGCCGCAGCAGAAAGCGCTCACCGTACAGCTGCAGTGCCGGTGCCAGCTCTTGCTCCACATGCAGTTGGGCGGCACTGATACGAACTCGCTGAGCCTCGATTAGCTCCTCAACGAGCGGCGCCAGCGGTATCGCCACTCGCTCCTCCAGCTCCTGACGCTGCTCCACCTGGGCCAGATGCAGCAGCCGTTCGCTTAACTGCTGCAATCGCTCGGCCTCCCGCTGGATGTTGCCCACAAAACGCTGGTGCTGTTCGGTCGGCATATCACTATCGAGCAGTTCGGCGGCACCGCGAATGGCCGCCAATGGGCTCTTCAGTTCATGAGTCAGGGTGTGTACATAGCGCTCCACATAGTCCCTGCCCTCTAGTTCACCGCGCATCTGCTCTACCGCCACCGCCAACTGCCCCAACTCTCCACTAGGTAACTGCGGCGGTTTTACCCTGTGGCCCGCACTGGCAGCCTGGGCATAATCGGTGAGTTTCCCCAGAGCACGACTGAGCCACCAGGACAGAAGGGCGCCTACCAACAAACCGAGCACAACCAGCCCCGCACCCTGCCATATCAGGCGACGCTGCGAACGCTCGATATAGGGCTGCAAGGTTTGATTGGGCTTGGCCACCGAAACCACGCCGATAATCTGTTCGCCATCGCGGATTGGCGCCGCCACATACATGACGGAAGAATCTGGATTATTGGGGTCTTCGCGGGTGGATCGGGCACCGTAATCGCCACGCAAGGTCAGATAAACATCGTTCCAACGGGAGTAGTCCCGCCCCACCGCGAGGCCACTGGAATCGAGTAAAACAGTACCGCTGGCATCGGTGACATAGATACGGTGATTGACTTGGATCTTGGTATATCCCCAGATACTCGCCTCCGGGCGGCGGCGACCATAGGCTTTAAGTACTTCGGGTAAATGACTTTGAGCCAAGTTACCGGCGATCACCGGGTCGCGCAGGATTTCCGCCAATAGATTAGCGGTATCCACCAGGGTTTCCTCAGTGGACTGGCGCACGCCGGGGCGAATCTCATCCATCACCGTGCCCAATACAAACCAGCCGGCCAACCCTACAAACAGGAAATAGACGGCAAAAATGCGTATCCCGAGCGGCATATTATTGCTCCGGGCAACAACTATATCCGAGGCCGCGATGGGTTTGGATTGGCTTGGAGTCTGGCGCTATCTCACGAATTTTTGCCCGCAACCCTTTGATGTGACTGTCGACATTGCGCTCATACCCCACCTCCAAAGCCACCCCCAAAGCATCGAGCAATTGTGCACGGGAAAACACCCTTCCGGGCTGGGCAAGCAGGGTTTCCAATAGGCGGTACTCGTGGCGGGTCAGAGGCAATAACTGTTCGTGGAAGAGGATTTGGTAACTCGCCGAATCAATACGGAAAGGGCCTTTAGCCTCAGATAGCTCTACTCTCTCTGAGCGTGGCGCCACCCTTTTGAGGATGGCCTTGACCCGCGCTGCCACCTCGCGCGGGCTGAAAGGTTTCACTACATAATCGTCTGCGCCAATTTCAAGCCCTACAACCCGGTCTATTTCCCCGTTGCGCGCAGTGAGAAAAATCACCGGCACTTCGGAAAAACGTCGCAATTGTTTACAGGCTTCGAAGCCACTGATATCCGGCAGTCCCACATCCAGAATCACCAAGTCGAAAGACTCACTCTTCAGCAGTGCTAATGCCTCGCCGGCAAGCGCCAGCCAGTGAGTGGTAAAACCCTCGGCCTGCAGCGCGTAAATCAGGGTATCGGCTATTGCGCCTTCGTCCTCGACGATCAATATTCTTGGCATGGAACCCTAAGCTCAAATTCCACCAGTGTATCTATTTTTGCCGCGCGGAAAGCGGTAACTCAAATAAAATCAGCAATTTCATCCAAGGGTTTTCTGCCGATAGCTGGCACCTGAGCACCTTCAGCGGGCAACCCAGCCACCAGAATCATATAGGGTTTTTCCTGTATAGGGCGGCCAAGAATTTCATTGAGAAATTTCATTGGACTGGGGGTGTGGGTCAGGGTCGCCACACCGGCATTATGCAGGGCAGCAATCAATATGCCTGTGGCGATACCTACCGATTCCGCGGTGTAATAGTTTTTTAATCGCTCACCATTTTCCGCACTGGAAAACTTCTTCAGAAAAATTGCAATCAGGTAGGGCGCCGTTTCAAGAAAAGGCTTGTGCGCATCTGTGCCCAGGGGTTCCAATGCGTTGAGCCATTCCTCTGAAGCACGGCGCTGGTAAAACTCGCGCTCCTCCTCTTCCGCCGCCAGGCGAATACGGCGTTTAACCTCGGCATTTTCAACGACGACAAAATGCCACGGCTGCATATTGGCCCCGCTGGGAGCGCTACCGGCGGCACGCACGGCGTCTTCGATAACCTCGCGGGGTACAGGTTTAACTGAGAAATCCCTCACCGAGCGGCGCCGGCGCATCAAACGGAAAAAGTCCCCTGCGCGACGGCGCATCTCGTCATCGTCAAGGCAAGTAAAATCCAGTGGCTGAAAGTTTTTATCGGGCTCCATAGCAAGCCCCTCACACCACGCCTTTGGTCTGCGCGATCAACACGCTGATCAACGACAGCAGGGTCAGCACCACCAGGAGCATGACGAACAACAACCAGGGGCGGAAGGGCTTGCGCTCCACTTGGTTGACCGCGCTTTGCAGATACTGATCGACCCGGGCCTGGTCTTCCTCGGAGAGTCTCTTCTGGGAGATATTGGTCATTGGCTGTTTCGCTCTTTATTGTTTTCTCCCGAGTGTAGGAGAAAGCGAAAAGCGACTCCATAAAAAAAGCCCCGCAAGGCGAGGCTTTTTTAGAATCTACCGAGAGGGCTGTTAGAACAGTTCCTCTTCCAGATCCATCAGGGTGGCGCTACCGGCATTGACGCTGCTGGCGAGTGCCTGGGTGCGCGGCAGTAAGCGCGCAAAATAGAAGCGTGCAGTTTTCACTTGGCCCTTGTAGAAGCTATCCGCCTCCTGCTTGTCCAACGCAACTGCAACCACCTTGGCCCACATAAAGGCGTAAGCCACATAGCCAAACAGATGCAGGTATTCCACCGAAGCTGCACCCGGCGCGTGGGGGTCTTCCTTGGTTGCGGCGATCATTTTCTCTGTGGCTTCGCGCAGGCGCTGCAACTCAGTTGCCAGCGGCTGTACAAACTCAGCCATCACCTCGCGATCAACCTGGCTATCGATAAAACGCTGTACATCCGCAGCAAATAGCTCGAACAGGGCGCCACCGCTGGCGACGGTCTTGCGACCCACCAAATCCAATGCCTGAATACCGTTGGTGCCCTCGTAAATCTGGGTAATACGCACATCGCGCACCAGCTGCTCCTGGCCCCATTCACGAATATAACCATGACCGCCGAAAACCTGCTGGCCGATTACGGTGCAATCGAGGCCCATATCGGTGGTGAAGGCCTTGGCCACAGGGGTCAGCAAGGCCACCATAGCCTCGGCGTTCTTTTTCTCTTCGCCCTCGCCGAACTTGGAAATGTCCAGCCATTGAGCCACGTAAGTGGACAGGGCGCGGCCACCGCCTACCAGCGCTTTCTGGGTGAGCAGCATACGGCGTACATCGGGGTGCACGATAATCGGGTCGGCAGCTTTTTCCGGCTGCTGGGCACCGGCAGGAGAGCGGCTCTGGATACGATCGCGAGCGTATTCCAGGGCGTTTTGGTAGGAGCGATCAGAGGCGCCGAGGCCCTGGATACCCACACCCAGACGCTCATAGTTCATCATGGTAAACATAGCGGCGAGGCCCTTGTTCTCCTCACCCACCAGCCAACCCTGAGCACCGTCGAAATTCATCGCACAAGTAGCTGAGGCTTTAATGCCCATCTTGTGTTCAATGGAACCACAATTAACGTTATTGCTCTCGCCGATGCTGCCGTCTTCGTTCACCTTGTACTTCGGCACCAGGAACAGGGAAATGCCTTTAGGGCCCTTGGGTGCGTCCGGCAACTTGGCCAGTACCAGGTGAATAATATTTTCGGACAAGTCCTGGTCACCGCCGGTGATAAAGATCTTGCTGCCGCTAATGCTGTAACTGCCGTCTTCGCGGGGCTCGGCCTTGGTGCGGATAATACCCAGGTCGGTGCCGGCGTGGGGCTCGGTCAGGTCCATGGCCCCGGCCCAGGTGCCCTCGTACATCTTGGGCAGGAATTTCTGTTTCAGCGCTTCACTGGCATGAGCATCGATCGCCAGACAGGCACCGTTGGTCAGTACCGGGTAGAGAGCGAAGGAGATATTGGAGGCGTTGATCATTTCCTCGACCTGAGCGCCCAGCATCTTCGGCATACCCATGCCGCCGTACTCTGGGTTGCCCAACAGCGCGCCCCAGCCACCCTCACAGAATGTGGCGTAGGCTTCTTTGAAGCCCGCAGGGGTGGTCACAACACCATCGTTCCAATCACAGCCCTCTTCGTCACCGCTGCGGTTGATCGGATCCAGGGTGTTGGAAGCCAACTTGGCCATCTCTTCGAGAATCGCATCTGCGGTCTCGCGATCCACAGCTCCGGCCAACCCGGGCAGTTCCGCCCAGAGTTTTTCCGCAGCAAATACTTCGTGCAGCAGGAAGTTCATCTCCCGCAGTGGCGCCTTGTAGTCGGCCATGCTCCCGGTCCTCATTCAGGTGTTTCAAACGCTTGTTTGAATCTAGGGCCGAAGGCGTACAAAGTCAACCGATTTGGGCCCTCTCGGGCCCGACTGAGAATGCTTTGATGAGGTGCTTTAGCTGGGTATCAGCGGGCGGATATCCAGGTGTTGCGCCGCTTCGCGGTAATCCCGCGTCTCGCTGTGGGGTAGCACACCGAGCAACGGGGCCGGCAGCAGGGCCTCAAGGGTGGCCAGGTTTTCCTCGGCCCGCGCCATGCCCGGACGGACGAAGTTGGCCACCCAACCCGCCAGAGGCAGCCCATCGTGGCGAATCGCCTCGGCGGTCAGCAGTGCGTGGTTGATACAGCCGAGCTGCATACCCACCACCAGAATCACCGGGGTATTCAACTCCCGCGGCAGTTGCGAAAGAAAGGCTCTGGGACCCAGGGGTGTGCGCCAACCACCGGCTCCCTCGATTAACACCAGATCAGCACCGGCACACATCACACCGCGGCAGACTCCAGCCATGCGCGATACGTTGAGCTGCTTACCCGCCTCTATGGCGGCTATATGGGGGGCGATTGCCGGTTCCAATGCAAAAGGGTTCACCTGCTGGTAAGGCAGATGCAAAGTCATGGCCTCCTGTAACAGCAAGGCATCCTCATTGCGCAGTCCATATTCAGTTTGCTCACAACCGGAGGCCACCGGTTTTACTGCTGCGGTTTGCAATCCCACATTCGCGGCCGCTGTGAGTAGGGCCGCACTGACAAAGGTCTTGCCCACTTCGGTATCGGTACCGGCTACAAAATAACTTCTGCCCAAGACCAAGGCCTCCCCTATTCAAAAAGTTCAAATTTTTTCTTGTGGTGACTTTTCACGCCAGCCACTTGATGATAATTTAGTCGTGTAGCGCAGATTTTGAACAAATCAAGCCAAGCACTGATAACAAAGGCACGGGGCCGCGCTCACAAAATAATTCCCTCAAAAGGGGAAACTGCTCTGCAGGGACGCGGGAAATCTCGAAATAACTGAAAACATCCAAGCAGCTTAGAGACCATGCGATACCTGACTCTTGCCCTGTTGTTGGCGATGCCTCTGTTCGCCTCAGCAAAAGTAACTCCTGTCGATCATGTTGTTGTGTACAAGTCGAAGAAGCTGATGCAGCTGATTCGCGACGGCCGGGTAGTGAAAAGCTATACCGTCTCCTTCGGCGATAATCCCAGAGGACACAAGGTCCGCGAGGGGGATGAACGCACCCCCGAAGGGCGCTACACCCTCGACTGGAAAAACCCCAACAGCCGTTTCTACCGCTCTATTCATGTGTCCTATCCAAATAAACAGGACCGTGCGCGGGCAGCCAAAATGGGGGTCAGCCCTGGCGGCGATATCATGATCCACGGCATCAAGCCCGAGTGGTCCTATATGGAGAGGCACCTGCGCCGCAATAACTGGACCGATGGCTGTATTGCGGTGGCCTCCAATCGGGAAATGGACGAGATCTGGGCGCTAGTGAAAACCCCGATCCCCATCGATATCTACCCCTGATCGGGTCCACAGGCCAGTTTCATATAGATGACCTCGTAGCTTACCGGCAGCCCTCTGGGCTGCCTGAGGCCTTCATAGGCTTCGGCCAGTTGCTGTAACCTGGCACGCCCAGTCATCCCCCGCTTAGCGGCACGATTAATATTGTGTGCTCCCACACCTTTTAATTCCTTCATCAGCTGGCGCAGGCTATCGAAATACAACAGGCGCTGCTCATCGAGCACCTCACCATTCAGTTGCGATTGCACCGCCGCTTCACGCCACTTTACCAGGGGAAGGAAACGATTGACGTGTATATCGCCATCCACCTGGGCCCAGCTATTACGCAACTCTGCCAGCGTGCCCGGCCCCAGTGTCGCCACCAGGCAGAATCCCTCTGGAGAGAGTACCCGACGCAACTCGGTAAACAGCTGTGGCAAGCGATAGCACCACTGTAGCGCCATACTGGAAAACACCAGATCTACGCTGTCATCTGCTAGGGGCAACTGTTCCGCATCTGCAACAATATAATCATCAGCCTGGGGGCGTTCTGTGCGAGCATAGCGCAACATATCTTCCGCCAGATCCAAGGCGATAATTCTCGCCTCGGGAAAATGTTGGCGCAGCAACTCACTACCAAAGCCAGTGCCGCTACCAAGGTCGACAATCGTGCGTGGCGTCCAGTGGCGATCCGCCATTTTCATCAACTGCCGGCACACCGCCCTCTGTATATGGGCGCAGTCGTCATAACTGGCGGCGGCGCGACCAAAAGAACGCGCCACCGCAGATTTATCGAAGGGCTCGGAAGTACCGCTATCAGAGGGAGACAGGCTCTCGACAAAATGCCGCAATCGCTCTGCCACTTGACGCGGCTGAGATAAATGCGGTTTATGACCACACCCCTCAATCACCTCTACCGCTGCACCACAGCCCTGGATCTCCTCTACGGCAGCTTGGGGCACCAGGGCATCCCGCTTGCCAAACAGGTGCAGAGAGGGGACTTTGAGTGTCTGCAGTAAATGGCGATTATCCAAACCCGCCAGGCAGTCCAGGGCCCGCTTCCAGGCTTCGGCATTGATATTGGGCCGGCGCTCTTTCAGCTGTTTGAGCAGGTCGCGCATGGCACTGTCACCATGGGACTGCAGGGCACAAAAGCGCTCCCAGATTGCGTAGGGGTCCTGCACAAAGGCCCTGCGAAATCTCTCAAAAACACGCCGCTGCATACCCGGCCAGTTGTCCCGCTCCACAAAACAGGCATTGGCAGAGATGGTGACAACACCGAGGATTTTTTTCTGTCCCGGTCTGGCCGCCAACTGCAGGGCCAACATGCCTCCGAGAGAGTGCCCAACCAAAACACAGTTATTAGGCAGTTCGTTATACAGCCGTTGTAAAAGTGTCTCTAATTGTGGCCAGGGCTCGCCACTACGCTCCCCACACCCCGGTAATTCGATACAAATCAAAGGTTGTGCCAGTTGTTCACGCACCGCTTCGAGTAGGGGCCGCCAGGGCCCTTTATCTCCCCCCCAACCGTGCAGGAATACCAGGTTCTCTATCTCAATCACAAAGGCACCGCTATTTTTTCCTGAAGCACAGCTACGAGGGCATCTACCAAAGCATCAATTTGGCTGTGGTTATGGGAGGCACTCAGGGTGATCCTCAGGCGAGCGGTACCTCTGGGCACGGTAGGTGGGCGAATAGCGCCCACTAGAAAACCACGTTGCTCCAACTGTTTGGACACAGTCATCACAGTTTCTTCACAGCCCAACAGGAGTGGTTGAATCGCACTGGATGAATCCGTCAGAGGTAAATCCGCTCGCGCCGCACGCCGGCGGAAGTAAGTGATATTCGCCTGCAGGCGCTGGTTCAACTCGGGCGCATTGCGCATCAGTTCAATTGCGGCAATACAACCTGCCGCCACTGCCGGCGGCATACCGGTGGTATAGATATAAGGCCGTGCAAACTGCACCAAAAAATCGATCAACATACGCGAGCCGGCCACAAAGGCACCTGCATTGCCGGCGGCCTTTCCCAGCGTACCCATCAATACCGGCACTTCATCCTGGCCGAGACCGGCGGCCGCGCAGCTGCCGGCAAGGGGCAGCTGTTCACTCCCCATCACTCCAAAGCCGTGGGCTTCATCCACCATCAGCCAGGCATCAAATTCCCAACACAGGGCAGCAATCTCCGCCAATTGAGCCCTGTCGCCGTCCATACTGTAGACCCCATCTACCGCCACCAGAGTATTGCCACCGCGTGCGGCCGCCCTTTGCAGCTGACGGCGCAGGGCTACTGGATCGTTGTGGGCAAAACGCAAACTGTTGGCGCCACACAAGCGTGCGCCGTCTATCAGGGAGGCGTGGTTGAGCTTGTCGGAAATAACATTGTCCGCGCGGCCCAGCAACGCACAGAGTGTCCCCACATTGGCCATATAACCACTGGAAAAAACCAGTGCGGCCTCGCGTCCGGTGACTTCGGCAAGGCTCTGTTGCAATTGTTGATGGACTTGAAGGTGGCCGTTAACCAAATGGGAAGCGGTGGCACCGGCGCCCAGCTCAGCACCGGCCTGCTGGGCACGGATAACTTCTGAGTGGCTTGCGAGTCCCAGGTAATCGTTACTACTAAAGGTCAGCAGCTTTCGCCCATCCACTACAGCGATGGGGCTGGGCGCCGTTTCCAGAGTTTTAATCTGGCGATAAAGATTGTCCCGATGCCGCTCATCGAGACGCTGGCGCAGGGTTTTATCCAGGGTCATTTGGCCGCATCGTAAAAGAAAGCGTCGTTTTGCTGCTCGGTAATCTGTGCATTCAACTCCGCTTCCACTGCGCTCTCATCGGCGTATTGTTGATACTCCTCCGGCTGGATACCCAGGCGGGAGAACAATTGCATATCCTTGTTGGCCTCGGGATTGGCGGTGGTCAGCAGCTTCTCGCCATAGAAGATGGAGTTGGCACCCGCGAGGAAAGCCATAGACTGCATCTCATCACTCATCTGTTCGCGCCCGGCGGACAGGCGCACATGAGACTTGGGCATCATAATGCGCGCTACGGCGATGCAGCGGATAAATTCGAAGGGGTCTAGGTCCTTCTCCTGCTCCAGCGGCGTACCAGCTACTTTTACCAACATATTAATGGGCACCGACTCGGGGTGTTCAGGCAGGTTGGCCAGTTGCATCAGCAGGCCGGCGCGATCTTTGTCGCCCTCGCCCATGCCGACAATACCGCCGGCGCAGACTTTCATACCGGCGGCACGCACGCGCCCCAGTGTCTGCAACCTATCCTGGTAGGTGCGGGTGGTAATAATCTCGCCGTAATACTCCGGTGAGGTATCCAGATTGTGGTTGTAGTAATCGAGCCCGGCATCAGCTAATTCCTGCGCCTGGTCATCATTCAACATCCCCAAGGTCATACAGGTTTCCATACCCAGTGCCTTCACTTCGCGCACCATCTGGGTAACGTAAGGCATATCTTTTTTCTTGGGTGAGCGCCAGGCAGCTCCCATACAGAAGCGAGTGGCGCCGCCAGCCTTGGCCGCGCGAGCTTCTTCCAACACCTTCTCCACTTTCATCAATTTTTCCCGCTCCAGCCCAGTATCGTAACGGGCGCTCTGCGGGCAGTAGGCGCAATCTTCCGGGCAGGCGCCGGTCTTAATGGAACAGAGGGTGCTGACCTGGACCCGATTGGGATCGAAGTGTGTCCGGTGAACCTGCTGCGCGGTAAACATCAGATCGCTAAATGGCATAGCGAAGAGATCCAGAACCTGCTGACGGGTCCAGTCGTGGCGGATATCGGCGGCGGGCATAGTCTGGGCTGCAGTCACAAGCTTACTCTCTCTGTTACTGGAGTTGGGGTGCTGTTTTTATGTATTCGGGCGGGGTGACTGCAGAAGACAGCAGTGGCAAACTCGACCAAACAGACTGGCCAGTTTAGCCAGGCCCCACCTGCTGTCAACTCAGAAGCTCTCTTATGGTTTACAGCCTGATTTCAGCTCGACTCTCCCGCTACCTGACGCAGTGCTTGCTGTGCGGTGATAGAGCCGGTGACTTTGGTATCTGTGCCAGCTGTATCCGGGACCTGCCCTATCTGGGCCAGGCTTGTGAAAGCTGTGCGCTGCCGCTGACCTCCAGCGCACGCCTGTGCCCCAGTTGTTTGCGCCAGCCGCCGCACTGCCAGAGGGTTCAGGCCGCCTGGCAGTATGCCTTTCCGGTGAACCAGCTAATCCAGCGCTTCAAGTACCAACGCGACCTGGCCGCCGGCCATAGCCTGGCGCAACTTGCCGCCACCTCAATAGCCCCACACAACGAGCCCCCCGACCTACTCGCCCCCATTCCTCTCCACTGGCAGCGCTACTGGCAACGCGGATACAACCAAGCGCAACTGATCGCGAGCGAGTTGGGAAAGCAATGGCATTTGCCGGTGCAAACGCGACTGTTGCGCAAAACTGGCGCCACCCGCACCCAGTCGCAGCTGCGCCGGCAACAACGCCTACGCAACCTACTGCAAAGTTTTGCCCTGCGTGAATCCGTTGAAGGAATGCATATCGGGCTGGTGGACGATGTCCTGACTACCGGAGCCACCCTGGAGGCAGCGGCACAGATACTCCTGAAAGCTGGTGCACACAAGGTCAGTGCGTTCGTTTTGGCCAGAACGCCATGACTCTTCGGCGCGACCGCAGATAGACCGACAGTCACAGAGACGTCACAATAACTTGCCTTGCCGTTCTGGCAGATAAATCCCAAACAAGCCGGCACCGCTAAAGGCTAAGGTTTTAATCAGTGACTAATTGCTCGCAGGTGTTTTGCTGCGAGCCAGGGATTCAGCGATGAGTGAACACAAGTTGCCACGGGGCATTGTCATCAGCGGCACCGGCCTGTGGACCCCACCGGAAGCGATCAGCAACGAAGAGCTGGTAGACGCCTACAATAGCTACGCCAAGCAGTACAACCTGGAGCACGCTCAAGCAATTGAATCCGGCGAACTGCAGCCCAAACCACAGTCCTCTGCGGAATTTATCGAAAAGGCCTCCGGTATCAAGAGCCGCTATGTGGTGACCCGTGAAGGAATTCTCGATCCCGCGCGCATGCGCCCCTTTATTCCCGAGCGCAACGACGACGACCTGTGTGTTCAGGCGGAGATGGGGCTAAAAGCCGCCAAACTGGCGCTTGAGAAAGCCAATAAACAGGCCTCCGATGTCGATATGGTGATTGTTGGCGCCTCCTATATGCAACGCGCCTATCCCGCCATTGCCATCGAAATTCAGGGCGCCCTCGGCATCGATGGATTCGCTTTCGATATGGAAGTCGCCTGCTCTTCGGCAACGTTTTCTCTGCAGCGCGCGGTAGATGCCATCTGTTCCGGCGCCGCACGCACCGTACTGGTGATCAACTCTGAATTGGCCTCACCGCAAGTGGACTTTACCGATCGCGACAGTCATTTCATCTTCGGAGATGTGGCGGTCGCCAGTGTGATCGAACGCCGCGAGACTTGCAGCGTAGACACTGCCTGGGAAATCCTCGGCACCAAGGCCAAGACCGTCTACTCCAACAATATCCGCTCCAACTTCGGCTATGCCGCACGCGCAGCCGATGTGGACCCTTTCGGCCCCGGCAAGTTGTTCCGCCAGAACGGCCGCAAGGTATTCAAGGAAGTCTGCCCCATGGCCGCCGCCCATATTGAGGAGCACCTAGGGGAGAGCGGCACCGATCCCCGTGAAGTGAGCCGCTACTGGCTACACCAGGCCAACATCAACATGAATAATCTGATCGCCAAGAAACTGATGGGTGATGAAGCCAGCGCAGAACGCGCCCCGGTGGTGCTGGACCGCTACGCGAATACCGCTAGCGCCGGTTCTGTCATCGCCTTCAATCTGCACAGCGATGACCTGCAAGTAGGTGAGCGCGGAATTATCTGTTCCTTTGGCGCAGGCTACTCTATCGGCAGCTTGGTAGTGGAGAAAGTCGCTTTATAAGCTAGCACTCGACTCATTTCCGCACCATAGACACAAAAAACCGGGCATCGCCCGGTTTTTTTAACTGCTCTCTTCACATTTTTGTTCAAGTTGCTGCAGCATATTTTCCGCCCAGTTGATCCAGGTCTTCTCCGCCTCTATGCCTAACAGCAGTGTCTGGTGGGCCAGCCAATAGCGCTCCTGCAGGGCGGGGTCACTCTTAAGCACCCGCTCATTTTGTTCCCGATAATTCTCCAACAGCCCTCGGTGCCTGTGCAGCTGATCATTGAGAGCCGAACGCAACTCCTTTTGGCTTAAATGGTGGCCGGCAAACATACGCACTAAAAAGGGTTCGCGAATCTTCTGTGGTGCCGCTGGCTGAATGACCCAATCGCGCAGCTCCGCACGCCCCTTGTCGGTGAGGCTGTAGACCTTTTTGTCCGGTTTGCCCTCCTGCGGTTGCTCCTCGCAATCCAGCAATCCTTCGTCGTGCAACTTGTGCAGCTCCCGATACATCTGCTGGTGGCTGGCGCTCCAGAAATGGGAAACACTGCGCTCGAAGCGGCGCTTTAGGTCGTAGCCACTGCCGGGCTCTATATCCAGCAGGGTGAGTACGGCATAGCGCAGGGACATGGCGGCTCCGATTCGTCTTATGCAAAGAGTTGCATATTAACCTCTGCGGCGCCATCGTGACCAGGAGGCGCGTTAGGCCAATAAGATAATTAGATTAATTTTCTAATAATTAGTAGGACGTTTATCTCGGCAGACCTCACCAGTCGAGATGCAAGGCTAGCATTTACGCAATTTGGAGATATAATCGCCGGCCTGCCGCCATCTTGATATGGCGGCTCGAGGTTCAAGAGGTTGTCTGCTCCATGTCCGCGCCCGCATTAACACCATCCGGCCCCGACGCCGAACCAGCCGCACCCAACTCGCGACGCTGGGATTTCCTGCTCGATATCTTCGCCATGAACAGTTTTTCCTGGGCCGTGGCGATCCCCATCGAGCTGGTGTTGGCAGGTATGAGCTGGAGTGAGCACCTGAAAGTGCGTCTGATGGCTCTGGTGTTCAATACACTGATCGCTCGCCCCTTCAGCATGTACCGCAGCTGGATTGTGAACCGCTTTGGTGGCGGCGGTTTTGTAAATGCTTACCTGGTAGACACCTTTGTCTTCCTCAGCTTCCAGTTTCCCCTATATATGGCCAATATGCGCCTAGGCGGTGCCAGCTGGGACGAAATTGCCACAGCCAGTATCACTTTTATGCTGATCGCAGGCGCCTTGGGGCGGCCTTATGGAATTTATCTCGACTGGGTGCGCCGAGTGTGGATTAATACGCTGGTTCCCCTGCTGGGCAGACGCGCCATCTAAGGGGCACCAATACTCGATTGAGCATTACGAGAGAGGAGCATGACTGTGTTGACCGATAACGCCATTGAAAAAAGTTCTATGACCATTGGCGTGGTCGCCGGCACCCCTACAGACACCCGCTTTGGCCTGGATTTCCTCGCCGCGCGTCAGCTGCGTGGCGTCGGTATGTCTCTGTCAACATCGCCCCAGGCACAGACGCAACTGCAAGCGCTAGAACGCGGCGCTCTCACCCAGCAGCTGATCGAAGCGATTGAACAGCTGCATCAGGCCGGCGCCGAAGCCGCCATGATCTACTGCAATTCCCTTTCCGGTGCGGTGGATATGGAAGCGGTCAAAGCCACCTCGCCAATTGAGGTGGTTTCTCCCCTTGAGGTATACGCCGAACTCACCCAGCGCTACCGCAACTTTGGCCTGCTCGCCGCCAACTGCCAAAGTTGCGCCAATATTGAGCGTGAAATTCTCGAGCGCAACACAACCGCCAAGGTGATCGGTATCGGCAATCTGCAGATCGTCGAAGATATTGAGGATGGCCTCGCCGCCGAGATGATCGTGCGTCAGCACGCTTTGGATGATCTGGTCGCGGCTCTGGTGAAAAGCGGCGTACAGATACTGATTCTGGGCTGCACACATTTCGATTATTTTTATCAGGAATTGCTCGCCCATTGTGATGGAATTCGCCTGTTTCTGCCTTCTGAGCGCATGTTGCAGTTATTGCAGGAACGCCTACCTCAGGCCGCTTGAATCAACCCTGATATTTTTAATTTTTTGCGTATTTTATCGAGGAACACTGTGCCACCGATCTCGGTAAAATACGCCAACCCAGTGCAAAACCTCCCGCTATATAAGCCTATGTAATAGCGTGCAATTCTTCAGCATCAAGCCCCCCCAAAAAAACCATCCTCTGTTTTTGGCGCAATAACTCTTGGCTAATGGCGATAGCGTTCATGCCTCTGACCGGATTATCCACCCGTTAGCCTGCCAGTCCTATAAAAATATCTCTTGTACGCCGTGCCATATTGCAGTATCAAACGCTCTGATCTTTTCGGGAGTATCGATCAAAACCTACCGCGAAAATCACACTGCGGACTGCAGGATTTAGTCCGCCCTAACACAAGTGGTTATAAGGATGATAAAAGCCATTTCTTCTGGGGGATTGCCCTCTCGTCGTGTTTTTTTTCACGCTCTGCTAGCCGGAGCACTACTGTGCGGCTCAGTATTTATCTCCACCACCGCACAAGCCATTGAATTAAATGCTCTGCAGCAACAAATTCCTATTTACTGGTTGATCGCGGCGCTGATTTTAACTGTGCTAATTTGTGCTTTTACACTCAATAGACAACTGAGTCTGCGCAAATTGCGTAAAGAGAGTGCAGAGCGTGTCGATAATATCAGCGCTGAAAACAGTAATTTGTTTCAGCAGGTGCATAGCCGCAACAGTGAATTTCTCGCCCTAGAGAAGCAACTCGAAGAAACTTGTGAAAGCCTCGAATTACTGCGCCAGGAAAAATCCGATCTGCTCACAATAGTACGCCACCAGTTGCATCACCCCCTGGATACATTGATGGGCACCCTCAACCTGATTGGACGCAGTGAGGACAACAATATCAAAGCGCTGGTTGAAATCGGCAAGCGACAGTTAAACGCCGCTCTCAAATCTCTGGACGATTTACGTCAGATCGGCAAGGTGGAAACTGTAGAGCTGAAACTTCCCAAGGAAGTGCTCGGCAATACTGGCAGCGGCCTCGCCATCCTGTTGGTGGAAAATAATAAACACGAATCCCTGCAAGCGCCGCTGGAAGCCATGGGCCACCATGTGCAAAGGGAGTGTAACGGTATCGACGGCAGCAGCGCCGCCCTTCAAAAAAACTTTGACCTAATCCTGACCGACACCCATCTACCGCTGATGGATGGCGTGGAGGCAGTACGAGAAATTCGCCGCGAACGGGGCAACGATTTACCCATTTTCGCCCTGCTGCAATCTGCCAAAACCGGCGATAAAGAGCGCTATCAGGCCCGAGGTTTTACCGGCGTACTTACCCACCCAATTGCCGATCGCCAGCTAATGCAACTGATGCAATGGGCTTCACGGCGCACGCAGGGGACGTCACCACAACAAAAAAACCGCCCCACCCAGCTGCTCAACACCAGTGCTCTTTTACGCCAGCAGGATACTCTCGATCACCTGACCTTCGCCGAGCTACTCAGTGACCGCAGCGCCACCCTACCCAAACGAATCACTGCGCTCACCAGCGCCCTCACCGGCCGCCACTGGTTGGATGCAGAAAAACAGGCGCAGGATGTCGCCCGGGCAGCGGCAGAGGTGGGGCTCGATAGCGTAGCCAGTCGTCTGCGCAGTCTCGCCGCCAACCTCTCCATCGACAGCGAACGCGAACACTGCCGTCAGCAGCGTACAGAATTACTGCAACTGATGCGGGAATCGGTGCGACAGCTGAAGGCATGGCGCGAGCGCAATGTGCACACCGAGTGGGCACTAAAATAACATGGGACGTTACGACACCCTGGGCTCTTCACCGACTGTCGTGTAAAAATACCATTCCAACGCAGTCAAGTTGAATTGCGCATTGGGGACCACACTATATTTTTCAGAGTCCACAAGAGAATAAAGTTATGTCAGAGCAGTACCCCACACGCTCCCAAGAGGCCCGCGAACAGAGTGGTCGAGATCTGGCCATCATGGTCTACCTGATCCAGGCCATCAGCCTATTTACCGCGGTTCCATTTTTTGTTGGCGTACTGATTAACTATTTCAAGCGCAGCGATGTACGCGGCACCCTGGCGGAGTCCCATTTCCGCTGGCAGATCCGCACTTTCTGGTTCTGGTTGCTGTGGACTGTGGTTGGTTCTTTGACCTTTTGGGTTTTCGGTCTCGGCTATGTGATTCTCGCCGTAAACTGGATTTGGGTTATCTACCGGGTTATTCGCGGCTGGCTGCGCCTAGTCGATCGCCGCCCCGCCTATGACTATTACTAAAAACCCAGCCCGCGTGAAAATCTCGCGCGGGCGCTTCTGCCCTACGCAAATAGGGGATATTTAAAAATCCCCTATAAATTTCACGCCTTCCTTACCAAGTTACTCTTCGCTTTTTCCAATTTAATTCCCCTCCTGATGACCTCCCGCCTAAAAAAATCTGGTCGAGAGCTCTCTCTAATAGTCGATAAAATACCTGGCATGATATTTATACCTGCTGGATTATAAATTTTCTAAAAACCAACCTTTATCGTAAGACCTTTCCTTTATTTATCATTATTTAAGTAAATTTATTACTGAAAAAATCTTTTATTTTGGCAGCACAGCCTCCTTGCGAAAAAATTATGCGAAGATAAAGCCCGGTACTTTCACCGGATATCGTTAGGGAGAAAAAGGCTTGTGAGTCAGGATCAAAACACCCCGTTGCGGGAGGACGTCCGCCTACTCGGCGAGGAGCTCGGTTCGGTATTGCGCGAGCAAGCCGGTGATTCGCTATTTAATACTGTGGAAACCATCCGCCAGGCCGCAGTGGAAAGCCGCAGTAGCGGAGAGATGCAGGTGGATCGCTTACACCAGCTGCTGGACCCTCTCGACGACGATACATTGTTGGAAGTGGCGCGCGCCTTTAGCCAGTTTTTGAATCTCGCCAATATCGCCGAGCAACGCCATCGCGAACGCCTGCACCGGCAGCATCAGCGTTTTTCTGGCGACCCAGATACAGACCGCGGCCTGCGCCAGGTATTGGCAGAGCTAAAGAACATCAATCGCTCAACCGACGATATACACACCGCACTCAGGGATCTCTCCGTAGAGCTGGTCCTCACCGCCCATCCCACCGAGGTCACCCGTCGCACCCTGATCCGCAAGTACGACCACGTCGCCGATCTCCTCGCCGCATTGGACCGACCAGACCTTACCCAGGAAGAAAGCCGCGAGCTACGGCGTCATCTGCACGAGCAAATACTCTCTGCCTGGAGCACCGATGAAATTCGCCGTGAGAGGCCCACGCCGGTAGACGAAGCCAAGTGGGGCTTCGCCACCATTGAACAGTCCCTATGGCAGGCAGTACCCCAGACTATGCGCGCCATCGAGGAGGAACTAGCCCTAGCGGGATTACCGCCACTGCCGGATAACTGGGTACCCATACGCTTCGCCTCCTGGATGGGTGGCGACCGCGACGGCAACCCCAATGTTACCGCAGCGGTAACCCGCAAGGTATTACTGCTGGCACGCTGGATGGCCGCCGACCTTCTCTTGCGCGATGTGGAAAACCTCCTGGCCGATCTATCTATGCACAAGGCCAGCGAGGAATTACTGGCACAAACAGGCCCAAGCCATGAGCCCTACCGGCTCATACTCCGCCGCGTGCGCTACCGCTTGCGCAATACTCGCGCGCAACTGGAGGCCCGCATTAACGAGCAGCAGGAACCAGCGGGTGCAGTATTTCACAGCGGTCAACAACTGCTCACTGAGCTGAACCTGATCGACCGCTCTCTGCGCGCGGTGGGGCTCTCGGCCATCGCCGATGGCCAGCTCAAAGACACCCTGCGCCGGCTCAATTGCTTCGGTATCACCCTGTTGCGCCTGGATATTCGTCAGGAATCCACCCGCCATATGGATGCCATCGACGCTATCACACGCTATCTGGGGCTGGGGAATTACGCCACCTGGGATGAGCAGAGCAAACTGGACTTCCTCCTGGCGGAGCTGGATAACCGCCGGCCATTAATCGATGAGGATTTCTACCATACGGATTTCTGCGATGGGGATGTGCGCGAGGTATTAGAAACCTGCAAGGTGGTTGCTGAGCAGGGCCACGAGGGGTTTGGTGCCTATGTGATTTCCATGGCGAAAAAGCCCTCCGATGTGTTGGCGGTCATGTTGCTGCAGAAAATTGCCGGGGTAACCCAACCTATGCGCGTGGTGCCATTGTTTGAAACCTTGGACGACCTTAATAATGCTGCCGACACCATGAGTACCCTGCTCAATATTCCCCAGTACAAACAGCGCGTGCTGGAGGGCCAGGAAGTAATGATCGGCTACTCAGACTCGGCCAAGGATGCCGGCTTCCTCGGCGCGGCCTGGGCACAGTTCAGTACTCAGGAGGCGCTCACCCAAATCTTCCGCAATCACGGCATTCCCCTAACCCTGTTCCACGGCCGTGGCGGCTCTATTTCCCGCGGCGGCTCTCCAACGCGCATGGCACTATTGTCGCAACCACCGGGCTCGGTGGCTGGGCGTATCCGCGTTACCGAGCAGGGAGAGATGATCCGCTTCAAATACGGCCGCCCCTCCGTTGCCGCCTACAATCTGGAGCAGTATGTGGCCGCCACACTGGAGGCTACCCTGATGCCACCGGCCCAGCCTCGTCCCGAGTGGCGCAATCAGATGGAACGCCTCACGGAAGTCTCGGTGCAAAGTTACCGCGAAGTGGTGCGTGACGACCCGGCTCTGGTGGCCTACCTCCGCACCGTCACCCCGGAGACGGAACTCCGCCGTCTGGCTCTCGGTAGTCGACCGGCGAAGCGCAAGCCCGGTGGCGGCGTAGAAACACTACGCGCCATTCCCTGGGTGTTCGCCTGGACCCAGATGCGCCTGATGCTACCCGCCTGGCTCGGCACCGGCACCGCACTCGAACAAGCCCTAAAACAGGCAGACGAAGCCGACACCCTGGGAGAAATGAGTCGTGAGTGGCCCTTCTTCCAGGGCGTGGTGGATATGCTGGAGATGGTTTTGGCGAAATCCGATACCCGTGTCGCCTCCTGGTATGAGGAACGCCTCACAGACAACAAGGAGCTGATAGAGCTGGGGGAAAGCCTGCGCGAACGCCTGGCTCACACAGTGAGTGCTTTGCAGCAACTCACCGGTCGCGAAAGTCTGTTGGACAATAACCCAGTGATGCGTTGGTCCATCCGCGTGCGCGATCCATATACCGATCCACTGCATTTGCTTCAGGCCGAATTAATGGCGCGTCTGCGCGAGCGGGAGAATGACGCCGTGTTGGAGAGTGCCCTAATGGTAACGATCGCCGGTATCGCCGCGGGCATGCGCAATACCGGATAACCGTTGGCGGGCAGAGTCCCCTACTCTGCTCGCCTATGCCCTTGTCCCTATAAAAAGCCTGATATATAGCCAATCAAATTAAATCGAGGCACTACCAGATACCAGGGCAACTCCTGCACTGCACGATACACCACGCCCCCATACAATCGATAAGTGTCCATATACTCTTCTGCTAGAACCCGTAGATCGTTATTCAGATCTCCCGAAATACAGAATAACTCCAACGGGGTATCAGCCAGCTGATGATCTATCGTCCGTGTGAATAAACCAGTTTTACCGCCAAAGCCGCCGGAACAGTATCGCCTTATTAACACCTGCGATACTGGCCATGTCCCTAGTTGTACAGCACCCATAACCATGAGCCATCCATTCGCTGATAACTACTTTAAACAGCTTGGCTTCATCGATGGTGCACTGCATAGAATCTCCTTTTCGATATAAACTGGCGCATAATGCAAGTGGTCATTTGCATTACAGGAGATGCCAATGAGCGACCCTGAAACCACGGCTAGAACCCGCAAGTCAAAAGTCATTTACGCCAGCTTTGGACCCAACGAGCGGGCCATGGTCGACAAAGTGCATCCCCTTTGGCTTCGCCGCCTGTTTATTCGTCTTTTGGGTATAAAGTTGCAACTTCAATTTACTGGTTGGCTGCAGTACCTAATGCCTGTCCCAATCACTCTGGGCCTCTTCCTGTTGGTGGGACTCATATATCTAGTAGGTTTAACTGGACTGGCCAATGTGTTGATCTGGCTACCCTTGATACTAACGGCCATTATTCTTTTTGATATTGTGACTTGCCGTTTTTGTATCCGTTTGCCGGAACCGCTACCCAAAGCCCGCAGCCGAGAAGATATTTTCGCGCTGATACGTGACCGTAGATCGTGCCGCGCCTATCAAACCCGTCCCTTAATCCCCATCCATGAGCAAGCACTAAAAGCTCGTATTGCAATTCACCTACAGCAACCACGTCTCGGCAATGCACCGATACGTCTGGAGTGGGTCAAAGCACCCATCACTGTTTGGCCGGTGGTCAATGCCAGATATTTCCTCGTTGCAATAGCCCCAGCGGAATACAATCGAACGGCCATTCTTGATATCGGCAGAACCCTGCAAAAGATTGTTTTAGACGCTACGCGAATGGGTTTAGGGACTTGCTGGATTGGTCCCGGAGCAGATCACCGCAGTGTCAAAACCCACCTCCGCGAGCGCTTTGATAAGAAAAAGGATTCTATTATTTGTCTCTGCGCTGTGGGTTACGAAAGCTGGTACGCACCATTGTTTATCCGTTTTTTTAACAATCAGTTTCATAAGCGTCTGCCGCTGTCCGACCTGTTTTTCGTAGATAACGCCATGAAAGAAGCATTAAAAATAGATAAATCGCCCTGGGAGGCGTTTAATCGATGTTTTGAAAGTTGCCGGTGGGCACCGTCTTCCTATAACGGTCAAACCACACGCTGTATTGCCCACAAGAAAGGCTCTCAAGTGCGCCTTGATTTTTATGCGACAACATCTTCTAGATACTATGCCGCAGTGGCTACTGGCATCTGGTGCGCTAACTGGGAGGTGGGGTGTGAAGCTTTAGGAATACAAGGAGAGTTTCTAAGGTTGCCCCCACAGGAAAGAAAAAACCTGCCGGACGATGTACTGCCACCTCACTATGATATTAGCTGGCTCAGTACTCCTTTAATCTAACAGCAAGAGGATTTTTGCATTGTCCGGTCGATATAAATTAGGACGCAATGAGTACCCAAGATACCGTCTTGTTAAAAAATGGATTTACCGGAAAGAGAAAGGAACGATCACATCACTCCTTTCTCCAATCTAACCGTTAAGCCAATTAGATTTTAAAATTGTCCGGTCAGTGCCATTAGGAACAAATCTGGTGGCAACTGCTGGCCATTCACTTCCAGGCGCCCGCGATTCACCTCCAGGTGCATCTGCAATTCATCGTTTTGCTCAATCAGCAAACCGTATTGTCGCAACATCATTGCCTGGCCTACCAGCGGCGACTGCAGCAACGCCGATTCCGCCGCACTCAGGGTCATGCTGCCCACCAAAGGATTCAGCCATTGATTTAAAGCGCTGCCGTTGCGATGGCGCGGAGGGCGCTTCATTCCTTTCCAGTCAATATCCGCATCCACCAGAACCGGACCATTGCGAGATTCCACTACCAGCTGTTGTTGTAGGCGCAGGGGTGGACGCATATCACTCGCCCAATTGCGCTCCGCCACCGGCAGTAGTACACGTAAATAGTGGCCCAGATCGGCAGCCTTGATCTTAGGCAGGGTCATCTGTTGGCGCACAGAAGTAATAGGAGTGGCAGACTGCACACTGGGTAGCTGCAGATCACTCACCACTTTGAGGGTCTGCGCAGCGAGCATTTCTATATCCAGTTCCAGGCTAATATCCCGCAGTTCCGCCGGCCCCGAATCACGCTCGGCGCGCAACAGTGACAGATATAGCTGTGCCTTACCGCCACGGCGGGGCTCTAACTGAAACTCTCCTTTAAGCGGTTCGGTAAATAATACTTCCACGCCATCGCGCATCTGGGTCAGGCTACCCAGATCGATTACCCCATCCAACACCGCGCCGCTGTAATCTGTCGACACTGCAATCTCACCACCTGTAAATGCCAGCTGGCCAAAATCACCTGAACTTTTAAAGGGTTCCAGGCGCAGGGTATTGAGTACCCGGTTATCCGCTAAAACCAGGGTTTCCAAAACCAGGGGGCTGCTCTGCAAGCGGCCATAGATTCCCTCAAGTTGAGCGCGTAGCTGCGGGTTTAATTGCTCTAGATCTAGGCGGGTCTCGCTATAGATAACCCCCAAACGGGGCCCACCAGAAGTTAACAGCAATGGACCATGATGAATTTCAGTGTGCAGCTCAGTGGTGCCATTCTGTAGCGCCACCTCAGTATTGGTTTCAGCTCCAAACCAACCGCGTTGATAGCCGGTAGTGCTTCCCCCCTGCATCCTGCTCAGCTGCTGCTTCCAGACCTCCTCCACCTTGGGACCAATGAATCCTGGCGCCGCCAGGGCTGAAATTACCAGTAAAGCCAGTAGGATTAACAGAAGCCAACGCAAGAGTTTCATAAGAGTCGATCTAACAACAGGATTTGCGCTGATGGTAGCAGATTATGAAGTTATTAGTGCGACAGCAGTAACAGGGCTGAACCTCTTTGCCTATTCCATAGTCCCAATGGGCGATTCCCTTTAGAAGGGGCCACGCTAAACAACCAGACAAAACGGATTGCCAGGCTTGATAAAAATACCCCCTGAATCTTAGGGTTAATGATAATACAGCACGAGTGTTCGCTATAAAAAATTAAAAGCTAAAAATATTCTCCCCTTTTATAAGTGCAATAACTCCCACAGATTCCAGTAGCTAACTAACCCTCTATAACCCCAATATCTAGAGTACTTTGGCGCAGTCCTGCCGTATAATGGTATTCAAAGTTGTACCAATCAGAGAGATCTAATTTTGAAACCCGAGGTAACGTTACTAACCGTTAACGCTATAATCATCTGCGCCGCCTATCTCTATATCTACCCAAGGCATGCAGGCGCTGACCTTAACAAGATCATAATTAATGACCTCCTGGCAACTGGTATCGCACTACTGATCGCCGGCGCTCTCTTTTGGGAGTCCGGATACAATTTTAATATGCTGCTATTTACTGCTAACTGGTTTGGCTTTTCTCTAATCAGCTTTTTACTAATTGAATTACCGTTCTTTAAATGGTACTGGGATAAATACAGCGTTAGCTTGAGATAAGCTCTTTTGGCAGCATAGCCAAGAAATGAGAAGATAAAGAAAAACATAGAGTACAGGGAATGAGCAACAAACAATTTTTATTACGGGCGTTACAAATCTCTAGCATCTTTCTTTTAATCTTTTTAATGGCAATTCACTTACCCGAGGATCATCTCATTTGGAGATTGTTTCCTTTTATAACGGCTCTCATTGCCATAAATTACAACCGCAAAAAGTATCAGCAACCAATAATAGAAGATCCAGTTTCCCATGTAAGGTTTGATGGAGAGTTTATCTTCATTGGTGATCACTCAATCAAGAGATCAGAGATAAGGAAAGTTGCTATCGACTCGGTTAAGGATCGCGGCTACTTTTCTCTCCCTTACAATCAGATATCTCCGGGAGAAATTCCAGAGTTTATCTTTCCCTCCAGCAAATTCACCTCTTTTCGTGCACATCTGCAGAAAGAATTTGATACAAACGTGGAATTTATTACTTAAAAACCCATGAGAAAACCGTTCCAAACTAACTGAAAAATATCATCAATTAATCGCCATTACTATCCTTACTTATCAGGAAGTAGATAAACACTATGAAAATACGTAAAGCCTCAAAGCATGATGTACCCACCATCGCTAACATACATAGTGTCAGCTGGCAGGAAAATTATCGTAGCGTGCTTAGCAAACAGTACCTTGAAGATAGGGTTCCAATGGAAAGGATGCGACTCTGGAAAGATCGCTTTGAGCACCCTAAATCCAATCAGCAGGTGTTTTTAGCTGAAGTAGAGGGCAATATCGCCGGCTTTATCTGTCTATACATGGATAATCACCCTGACTGGGGTACACACCTGGACAACTTACATGTACGCAAAGGCTACCACTCAATGGGAGTTGGCAAAGCGCTCTTTATAGAGGGCGCGCGCAGGGCTTATCAACAGGCTCCACATAGAGGCATGTGTCTTTTAGTCAATCAGGATAATATTAAAGCGCAATCCTTCTACCAAAAACTGGGCGGGAGACAAGTACAGGAAAGTATTTGGCATGCTCCCGATGGAAGTAAAGTACCAACTTATTGGTATATCTGGGAGCAACTAAACGAACTGGTCGATTTAGACCAATAAAGAACTCAATCTATACATCATTGAATGCACATCCTCTGACCAATGCACAATAGATAGTATGGAAGAGATTTTTATCTATATTCTTTTTAGCAAAGTGAATCCACAGAGCAAGAAAAAAATAGAAGGATAATAAGGTGAAAAGGTTGATATTCTTTATTGGTATTATTTCATCCAGTAGCTATGCACAAAATATGACTTTGGCCGAAGCTGCTCTGGAGCGAACCTATCATAAGGTACGCTACGATCCTGCTTATGTGTCTATCCCCTACCCAAATGGAGATGTGCCGGCTGATACCGGTGTTTGTACCGACGTAGTGATTCGATCATATAGGAAACTGGGGATCGATTTGCAAAAAGAAGTTCACGAGGATATATCGGGTCATTTTCAAGCCTACCCGTCTAAACGCATATGGGGACTTTCCAGGCCAGATAAAAATATTGATCACCGGCGAGTACCCAATCTACAGGCTTTTTTTTCTCGCAAAGGGCAGTCGCTCTCAATAAGTGACAAGGCAGTGGATTATCTGCCAGGGGACATCGTTACCTGGATGCTGCCTGGTAATTTACCGCATATCGGAATTGTGACTGCGAAACGCTCACAAAAAACCAACCGGTACTTGATCGCACACAATATCGGGGCTGGACCCGTGCTGGAAGATATGCTGTTTTCCTTTAAAATTACCGGGCATTACCGATACAACGCAGGTCAGGCAACCAAAAAGTTTGAGTAGCGAAAAACTACGCTATTGCCAAGCGATTACAGCCTTTCTTTGACCGGGATATGGAGAAACATTTCCGCTGTCGGGCTAGTAACCTGATATCTGGGTGGGTACAGCTCAAAGTCTGGCCTCTCGATATAGTCGTAATTGGACTTTGGCAACCAGCTTCCCCAAATATACTTCAATGTCTGTTCCAGGGTGGTAATAGATCCGCGGTGAACAAATTTTGCATATAGCTGCTCCGGTAGTTCCCGCGCCACCATACCCTCGGGTACCTGGGTCAGGTCGGCAACCGGCGCACAGCAGACATACTTAAACTGAATTTCATCACCCGCTTCCTCATAACACTCATAGATACCAAAAGATTCATCGCTGATACGATTGGGGATTTTATCCCTGTAGGGCCGAAATGCAGACCAGAGCTTTGGTAAGCTGAGATTTTCATGGTCGTATTCCTGCGCTACCCCCACCAATTGCATCGCAGGCCGCGAAATAATTTGTGGCTCCATGGATAGCTCATTTTGCAAGAAGTGCAGCATATGAGGGCTAAATTGATCTTTATATAGCAACCGGAAAGGGTCCTGCTGCTTTCGATACTGCGCCGGGGTTACATTAAATAAAGCTTTAAACGCGCGAGTAAAGGCTTCTTGGGAATCAAATTGGCACTCCATGGCAAGCTCAAGAATACCAATATCTTCACTCAACAACCTCTTTGCGGCGACGGTCAATCGGCGCTTACGCAAATACTCTTTCGGTGAGTCCCCCACTAATGCCTTAAAAATACGGCTGAAGTGGTAGGTGGAGTAATGAGAGGCAGCAGCAATTTCGTGAACAGAAATTTTGTCGTATAGATGCTGCTCTACGAAGTTGATACTTTTAAAAAATCGCTGCATATGAGGCTCCCTTCCTACCTGTTTACATTGGGACGGTGAGATTTTTGAGCAACACCTTCCCACATTAGCCTGCCTTTAAATCAAATTCGTTCACTAGTGATAAAAAAGCGTAAATGGGCAAATGCCTTATCCCTCAAAGGAATAATCGCCTGGTAGGCTGGATCATTAAAGAATGCATAGATCGCCTCCCGATCCGGAAAAGATACCACAACAAATGCCTTTGGTGACCGACCTCCGTCCAGGGCCTCTTCCACATCATAAGAGGCAATAGGCACCCCCCCATACTGTTGCATTAATTGCGGTGCCAAACCTATATACTGCTGAAGAGCCTGCGATTCCTGTAGGTTTGGTGAAGACTCTATATGTAAAAATACTGGTAACAAAGTAATAACCTCTTAAGCATAAATGATTTTTAGTTGCTTAACTAAGAGCTTCTAATGACTAACGTTGAGACGCCACTCGCCTATGCCAAAAAACCAGAAGTGGAACTATCGCAAGCTCAATAATCGTAGGCGGTAAGACCTGATCATCCACCAATCCAAATTCCAGAATATTGCTTAAGCGGCCCAGACCGCCAATGAAGAGGGATAAAGCCACGAAGTACAACAATGCTTTATGTTTTTCGATATTGCTCAGGAAATACAGCAGAACCAACCCCTGGGCAAAGAAAACACCAAAGGCAAATCGATATTGATTATCCCAAAATCCTCTTAAGGGGCTATCCGGGCCAAAAATCATAGCACCACCACTCAGGGCAGCACTGCCATTCAGCCCTCCAAATGCACTGATACCACCGGGTACAAAACAGATCACCGCCAACGCTACCACTAACAATTGGAAAATTTTTCTTTCTATAGAACTCGCCTGATTCATAGTGTCGCCTTAGTTTGCCGTATTTGGAGTGATGACCTAATCATATTGGCCAGTAAGGCCCTATTTTTGATATTTCTTGCGGTCTTGGTATCCCACTAAGACCGCAAGAAATGTCAAAAGACGAGGCGCTTAACCGCTTATCTTTCCCTCCAACAGCCGGGTATATCCATATCCGGGCACCAGTTCCCAATATCCACAGAGACAGAAAGATGATTAAGAGTGTATTGATTACCGGAGCGAATGCAGGCTTAGGCAGGGAGTGCGCCAAGCAACTGGCGGAGTACCAGCAGATTAACAAGATCTATCTCGGCTGCCGCAATCTGCACAAAGCCAAAGAAACCCAGACCGAGCTGGTGTCGGAAACAGGCAGGAATATCTTCGAAGTATTGCTGATCGATGTCGCGGATCAACAATCTGTGAAAGAGGCTGTTAACAACCTGGACTCCCCGATTGATGCTCTGGTTATGAATGCTGGCGGTACCGGGGGGAAAGAGTTTTACAACAAGACCCCTGAGGGAGTCACACAAATTTTCGCCGTCAACCTGCTCGGGCATGCACTACTGACTAACGAGTTGCTGAAAGCCAATAAATTAACGCAGGCTGCTATCTACGCCGGTTCCGAGGCCGCTCGCGGTGTAAAAGAGATGGGTATGAAGCGACCAGAGCTGAAAAGCGCCTCTGTGGAAGAATTTATGCAGATCTGTGAAGGAAAGCTCTATGCCAGTACCAAAGACGCTACGGTACCCTATGGTCCGATAAAGTATATGGGCGCCCTATGGATGTCTTCCATGGCGCGAGAATTCCCCCATATCCGCTTCGTAACCATGAGTCCAGGGGCTACTGTAGGCACAGAGGGCTTCAATACACTGTCGTTATTCAAGCAATATATGATGAAGGGCATGATGCGGATTATGCTGCTACTTGGCAAAGTCCACAAAGTAGAAATAGGCGCCAAGCGCTATATCGATGCCCTGCTGGATACAACATCCTTCCGCACAGGTGTTTTTTACGGCAGTGAACGCGGATTGACTGGACCTCTTGGTGAACAGCGGAAGCTTTTCCCGGACCTGGACAATCCTACCTATCAGGACAATGCCAAAACGGCGATCAATCGCTTTATCTAATGAAGGGTCGCATCAGGGAAGGGCCCTGTACACTCTTCCCTGCCCCCAAGTTAACGCCACCGAAACCACCTGCTTACCTATACTTGACTGTTAAATACTCACAGCTAAGAACAGCCAATGTTTCGGGTAATCTTTTCCCTGCTGCTGTTAATTCCCCTTGCCCTGACTGCTGCTGAAGATGTGGCTAAAGCAACTCCCCTGCGGCTGCTGGATCCAGCAACTGTGGATAAGTTCGTCAATGAACTGCCAATACCCGTAGAAATCCGCCCTCAGGGCTCAGCCCCGATTAAACTACCCGCCCGCCCCACTGAAGTTTGGATGGGGCTACGGGATAAGGATGGCAAACGCATAATGACTAAGGCCTGGGGTTTTGAATATGCAGGTCGCATCCACTCTCCTGGCCCGACTATTCGCGCCCGAGAAGGCCAACCGGTATTTGTACACTGGGCGAATGAGCTACCGGGTCCGCATCTATTTCCTGTGGATCGATCCATTCACCTCGCCGACGTAAAAGATCCAAAAGCTGTACCTATGGTTATCCACCTTCACGGCGGGCATACAGAATGGAAAAGTGACGGCAACCCCCTCGCTTGGTACACCCGCAATTATCGTGAGACGGGACCATTATTTGAGAAAAGGATTTACGAATACGACAACTCCCAGGATGCCGCCACTATCTGGTATCACGACCACACACTGGGCATGACGCGCCTTAATGTTTACGCAGGTCTATTCGGTTTTTACCTGGTAGGCGATGACAATGAAGACCGTCTGATACAGGAAAAGCTGCTCCCCGCAGAAGAGCGCACTTTTGTAGCCGCTATTACAGACAGCTTGTTTAGCTCCGATGGGCAGCTGTATTTTCCTGGCAGGAGGGACCAGCCTCCATCACCGGTTTCCCATGAGATGGTTAAGGCCAATTGGCCCAATCCGTCCCATCTCGACGAATTTTTTGGCAATTTTATTCTGGTAAACGGTATGACCTGGCCCAAAGTCAGTGTCACTCCACACGTCTATCGATTGCGATTACTCAACGCATCCGATACCCGCACACTGATACTCAGGATCGACGAAAATATACCCTTTGTACAAGTCGGCGGTGACGGCGGATTTCTCGATTACCCTGTAAAATTGAACGAGTTGATATTGGCACCCGCAGAGCGAGCAGATGTTTTAGTAGATTTCAGTGGTTATGAAGAGCGTGAACTGACATTGCGGAACTTTGGACCGGATGTCCCTTTTAAAGGCTTTGTAGAGGCCAATGACCCAAAGAATTCGATTCCACTTGTCTACAACCCGGGGGGTAAACGCGTATTAAGCGATGGACGCGGCGGCATCACACCTGCTACCAATCCAAATACTACAGGCCAGATCCTGCAATTCCATATTGCTCAGAAATCTACAGACGCCACTTCTAATAAACAGAAATCAAAGATCAAAAGTACCATTGGAGATTTAAAACTCACCCTAAATACTCCCTTGCGCACCCCTCTTAATAGGCTTAACCATGCCAGTCGCACACGACAACTTGCCACCTACCGGTTGGACGATCCCTACGGCCGCAATCTACTCATGTTAGGTCCAGTAAAGGAGGGCTCCCTATTTTTTGAAGACCCCACTACAGAAATAATCCAGCACAACGCTGTTGAGATCTGGGAGATATACAACCCTACAGTATCGGCTCATCCAATCCATATTCATCTGGTGGAATTCCAGATACTGGATCGCCAGCCTTTTAAAGGCAAACTTATCCCCAAGCCGCAGAAATTCATGCATACCAATAAGACATTCCAGGGGGCACGATTGGAAATAGAATCTCTACAGGGGAAACCCCTTCCACCACAAGCAGAAGAAAGCGGCCCCAAAGATACGGTCATCGCCCTTCCCGGCCAAGTAACACGGGTAATAGCCCGCTTCGACCGCGAGGGACTCTATGTATGGCACTGCCATCTGCTCTCCCATGAGGACTACGATATGATGAGGCCGTTTAAGGTATTGGCGCCAAAACCAATAAACAACCAGTAATCCATTAACTTTTAAGCTCTAATCTAATATGAAAAGTAAACACCTAGAAACTAATCGATAAACCGAACAACAAATAAGACAGCAAGAATAAGAATAGAAGCAAACAACATCATCAATGTTTACAATCACCCAAGAAAATCAAAAAAAACTCGGAATTGAGCTTTACAAAATAAGTAATTACGATGAAAACACTAATAATATTATTATTTTTTACACTGGCATCAGGGGCAATTGCCACTGAAATACCGGAATTAACAAAGGAAAACTTGAAGAAAAAAGCTGTCCTTATCAATGAGCTACAAAACAAAATGCTGATGAAGGGATCGACAATCGAAGATATCGACAAACTATTTTCTCACTACACCGACGACTTTATCTATATCCATGAAGTTTATGGCGGCACCTATACCAGAGAGCACCTATACAACAACTCTGTAAAATATTTAAAGGATGGAGAATATCAAATGACTGGCGCTAGATATAAAATTATATCAATCATCGCTGGTTACAAAGCAGTCTCACTTGAGCGGCAACAAACCTATCAAGGCGTTACCTCTAACCACTTAACAGTATTTGAATTTGAGGGCGATCAGATTTCTAGGATTATTGAATACTGGAAATAGGAATCTAATGAAATGTTAGATTTTAGAGCTCTATACATGTCTCTCAATCTATCACTCTTTATTTTGAAATCTACCACTCTGCATATCGTTAATTTCTGGCAATAAAAATCAACAAACAAGAGGGGATATTATTTCTCTAAGCGGAAAGCTGAGCAGCCCCTTAAAGGTTTATATTTATGGAATTAACTGAGAAAGGCGTAAGTATCTTGTATCAGTAAAAGGCAATAGAGAAGGGGTGAGGCAGAAAGTTTTAGAACAGGCAACCCTGTTTATTTTAGCATCGACAAAAATGATTCTAAAATTCTCTAAAAGGTCCTCTCCAGAAAAACACTCTCTGGAGAGAACCCACTACTCACTCAGCAGGGCGCCAAAGCCTTAGCCACACGGGAGTTAGTCTCCCGCCCCAGCTGTTCAGAAATAAAGTTCCCTGCCTCTGCCAGCAACTGTAAATCCACGCCGGTTTCAATACCCATGCCATTGAGCATATAAAGCACATCCTCACTGGCAACATTACCGGAAGCGCCGCGGGCATAGGGGCAGCCACCCAGGCCGGCTACGGCGGAATCCACTACTGCGACCCCCATTTGTAAGGCTGCGTAGATATTGGCCAGTGCCTGGCCGTAGGTATCATGGAAATGTACCGCAAGTTTTTCCACAGGTACACGGGCCATCACCTGCTCCAGCATACGCTTGGCGGCTTCCGGGGTGCCGACACCGATGGTGTCGCCCAGGGAAATTTCGTAGCAACCCATTTCCAGTAGAGCGGCACTAACTTCTGCCACTTTAGCCGGATCAATATCGCCTTCATAGGGACAACCAAGTACGCAGGATACGTATCCGCGCACGGGTATACCGTCTTGCTTGGCTTTTTCCACCAGTGGACGGAAGCGCTCCAGGCTCTCAGCAATACTGCAATTAATGTTTTTCTGGGTGAAGGCTTCTGAGGCCGCACCGAAAACGGCGACCTCATCCGCTTTGGCTTCCACGGCGCGCTCATAGCCTTTTAAGTTTGGCGTGAGCGCGCTGTAGATAACACCCTCATTGCGCTGGATACCCGCCAGCACTTCCTCACTTGCGGCCATCTGCGGTACCCACTTGGGGCTGACAAAACTGCCGGCTTCAATAACCGACAGTCCACTGGCACTGAGCTTGTCCACCAGCGCGATACGGGTCTCCACAGAGATAGGCTGCTTTTCATTTTGCAGCCCATCGCGGGGCCCCACTTCGACGATTTTGACTTGCTTGGGCAATGTCATTATTGCTCCTCCCCGGCAAAATCCACCAGCAGACTACCGCCATCCACTAATTCACCTTCGGCACAGAAGAACTGCTGCACGGTGCCGGCGGCTGGAGCCCGCAGGGTGTGTTCCATTTTCATGGCTTCCATGACCAGTAGCGGCTGGTCTTTTTCCACCGTCGAACCGGGCTCAACCAGCAGCGAAATTATGGTGCCATTCATGGGGGCATCAAGGCCGTGGGCCTGGTCATTGCTCTCGCCGATATCCGGTGGCAGCAACTTAAATTCCACCTGGGTGCCATCGATAAATACAGCACCGCCATCGCGGGTATCCACGGCGGAGAAACTCCTGCGGCGGCCATCCACCAACATCAAGTCACGTCCCGGCAGCAGGCGAATCTCACCGCTGTTTTGTTCCTCAGGCAAGGCATCGCAAGTCCAGCGCAGGCTATCGCCCTCCGCAACAAAGCGAATTTGAGCGTGCTGACCACGGTAGTCCACCGTCTGGGTGCGACTGCCAGCTAGAGCATTGCGCCAGTTATCACCATTGTGCCAAGGAGAGAAAGGATCCCGCTGAGGTGCGCTATTGCGCAGATCGCGCTCTTCACGCTGCTGCAAATAACCGGCAATAGCAGCACATTTCAGCGGCGTCAGTGTCTGCTCCTGATGCAGTACTTCCGCCTCGTAGTCCTCGATAAAGTGCGTCGAAATACAACCGCTGGCAAATGCCTGGTGATTGATCACTCGGCGCAGGAATTCGATATTGTGGCGCACACCGGCTATCTGGTAATCACGCAGTGCGCGATCCAATTTGGCCAGGGCTTCTTTGCGGGTGCGGCCGTGGCAGATCAATTTGGCGATCATCGGGTCGTAATGCACGCTGATTTCATCGCCGGTCTGCACACCGGTATCCACCCGCACACCCTCGCCTTCCGCCGGGGGCTGGTGGCGCACCAACACGCCTGTTGCCGGCAGGAAATCATTGTCCGGGTCTTCGGCGTAGATGCGCACTTCCATGGCGTGGCCGTTGATCTGCAGCTCATCCTGGCTCATGGGCAGGGTATCGCCAGCGGCAACTGACAACTGCCAGGCCACCAGGTCCTGGTCGGTGATCATTTCCGTCACCGGGTGCTCTACCTGTAGGCGGGTATTCATTTCCATAAAGTAGAAGGCACCGCTAGCATCCAGCAGGAATTCCACCGTGCCGGCACCCACGTAACCAATCGCGTGGGCCGCGCGCAGGGCCGCTTCACCCATGCGCGCGCGCAACTCAGGAGTCATGCCCGGTGCGGGGGCCTCTTCCACTACTTTTTGGTGGCGGCGCTGCACCGAGCAATCCCGTTCAAACAGGTAGACACCGTTGCCCTGCTGATCGCAGAACACCTGGATTTCTACATGGCGAGGACTCACCACATAGCGCTCCAGCAGCATGATGTCGTCGCCAAAGGCATTCATGGCCTCTCGCTTGGCAGCAGCTAACGCTTCGTGGAATTCATCGGCACTGTCGACACGGCGCATGCCCTTACCACCACCGCCGGCAGCAGCTTTCAGCAATACCGGGTAACCGATGCGATTGGCGTGACCTTCCAGCAGCTCTTCATTTTGGTTGGTGCCGTGGTAACCGGGCACCAAGGGCACATTGGCCTCTTCCATAATACGTTTGGCGGCGGACTTGGAGCCCATCGCCTCAATCGCGCCGGTGGGCGGGCCGACAAAAATAATGCCGGCGCTATCGCAGGCGCGGCAAAACTCGGCATTTTCCGACAGGAAGCCGTAACCCGGATGGATGGCATCGGCACCAGTCTGCTTGGCAGCACCCAATACCTTGTCGATATCCAGATACGAATCCCTGGCCGGGGCCGGGCCCAGGTGTACCGCTTCGTCCGCCATCTGCACATGCAGGGCGTCAGCATCCGCATCGGAATAGACAGCAACGGTGGCCACCCCCAGGCGGCGGGCGGTTTTGATAATACGGCAGGCAATTTCGCCGCGATTAGCTATTAACAGTTTGCGAATCATAAAATTATCCTTCGCCGCCATTCATCCATTTGGGTGCGCGCTTCTCTAAAAACGCACTTAGCCCTTCCTGCCCTTCCGGCGATACACGCACGGCAGCGATCAACGCGCTGGTCTGGCCCTGCAATTCATCGTTGATAACCCGGTTGGACATGGACATGGCCAGTTGCTTGGCCATGGCGACCGCCTTGGGGCCATTATCGGCAATGGCATTCACTAATTTCTGCACATGCAGGTCCAGCTCGCCCTCGGCGCAGACTTCAGATATCAAGCCCATCTGTTCTGCGCGCTCGGCGGAGAAGCGCTCCGCAGTGACAAAGTAACGGCGCGCGCAGCGAGTGCCGATCGCATTGATGACATAGGGGCTGATGGTAGCGGGCAGTAACCCGATTTTGACTTCCGACAAACAGAAGCTGGCGCGCTCAGAGGCCACGGCCATATCACAGCAGCTCACCAGACCCACGGCCCCGCCAAAAGCGGCGCCCTGTACTCGCGCAATGGTGGGCGCAGGGAAAGTGTCGAGCTTGTACAGCATGGCAGCAAGCGCGGCCGCGTCGCGGCGGTTTTCCTCTTCTGAATAAGTCGCCATGCGCTTCATCCAGTTGAGGTCAGCTCCGGCAGAAAAGCTCTTGCCATTGGAAGCCAGTACCAACACACGAACAGCAGGATTTTGCGCCAGAGTGTCAAAGGTGGTGGCCAGCTCGTGAATCAGTTCATCGTCAAAAGCGTTGTGGATTTCCGGCCGATTCAGGGTGACCGTGGCCACGCCCTCGCTATCCACTTCGCACAGCAATTTATCGCTCATTGTAATTCCTCGATTGGGGCGTTTCTCTCTAGCGGCACCGGGGTAGCCCGCGGCACCGCAACCACAGTTCCTTACATACGGAACACGCCGAACTTGGTCTCTTCCGGCTCTTTGTGGCTGGCCGCCGCCAGGCACAGGCCTAGCACGCGGCGGGTATCCGCCGGGTCGATAACGCCGTCATCCCACAAACGTGCAGAAGCGTAGTAGGGGTGCCCCTGATGTTCGTAGTTATCCACAATCGGCTGCTTAAACTGCTGCTCTTCCTCTTCGCTCCAGGATTCACCTCGCGCCGCCATCTGGTCGCGCTTCACCTGGGCCAATACGCCAGCGGCTTGTTCTCCCCCCATAACCGAGATGCGCGCATTGGGCCACATAAACAGGAAGTTGGGATCGTAGGCGCGGCCACACATACCGTAGTTACCGGCGCCGAAAGAGCCGCCGATAAGAATAGTGATTTTGGGTACCTTTGCAGTAGCTACAGCAGTTACCATCTTGGCACCGTGTTTGGCGATGCCGCCCGCCTCGTACTGTTTGCCCACCATGAAACCAGTGATATTTTGCAGGAAAACCAGCGGGATCTTGCGCTGCGCGCACAGCTCAATAAAGTGCGCGCCTTTTTGCGCACTTTCCGCAAACAGGATGCCATTGTTGGCAACAATTCCCACCGGATAGCCCTGGATACGGGCAAAACCGGTTACCAGAGTGGTGCCGTACAACGCTTTAAATTCATCGAACTCGGAGCCGTCCACAACTCGCGCGATAATCTCGCGCACGTCAAACGGCTGGCGCGAATCTTTAGGCACCACACCGTAAATATCTTCCGGTGGATAAATCGGCTCCACCGGCTTTTGGATATCCAGGCCGGGATTTTTGATACGATTCAGGCGCGCTACAGAGCGACGCGCCAACTGCAACGCATGTACGTCGTTATTGGCGTAGTGATCGGAAACCCCGGAAGTGCGACAGTGCACCTCGGCACCACCGAGTTCCTCCGCGGAAACCTCTTCACCGGTGGCCGCTTTCACCAGGGGCGGGCCCGCCAGGAAGATGGTGGCCTGCTCTTTCACCATAATGGATTCGTCTGCCATGGCCGGCACATAGGCTCCACCGGCGGTGCAGCTCCCCATAACCACCGCGATCTGCGGAATATTCTGTGCAGACAGGTTGGCCTGGTTAAAGAAGATGCGACCGAAGTGCTCACGGTCTGGGAAAACATCGTCCTGGCGCGGAAGATTGGCACCACCGGAATCCACCAGGTAAATACACGGCAGATTGTTCTGCTCGGCAATGGTCTGCGCGCGCAGATGTTTCTTTACCGTGAGCGGGTAATAGGTACCGCCTTTTACCGTGGCATCGTTGGCGACGATGACACAAGGCTGGCCAGAGACGGTGCCGATGCCAGTAATAATGCCCGCGGCCGGGACATCTTCACCATAAACCTCGTAAGCGGCCAGCTGGGAAAATTCCATAAAAGGGCTACCCGGATCGAGCAGCGCATCAATACGGTCCCGTGGCAATAATTTTCCTCGCGCCAGGTGTTTTTCCCTTGCGCGTTCGCCGCCGCCCTGGGCGATGGCTTCCACTTTCTCACGCAGGTCTGCCACCAGCGCCTGCATCTGCTCGCGGTTTTCGCCAAAGGCGGCATCGCGCGTATTTATTTTGCTCTGCAACTGATTCATAAAGTCCGATTCACTTTCCCGGAGAAAAGACCTCCACGGAGCGCGGCTTATCGCCGCAATGTCCGTGGAGACAGCTGCCGCCGACAGGCGCCGGCAGCGAGAAGAAATGCCCAGCCTTAGCGGGTCTCGTTAAACAGCTCGCGACCAATCAGCATACGACGCACTTCAGAAGTGCCCGCGCCGATTTCGTAGAGCTTGGCATCGCGCAGCAGGCGACCGGTGGCGTACTCGTTGATGTAGCCATTGCCGCCCAGAGTCTGGATAGCCTGCAGGGCCATCTGGGTTGCGCGCTCTGCAGTAAACAGGATTACTGCAGCGGCGTCCTTGCGCGAGTCCTCACCGCGATCACAGGCACGGGCCACGGCGTAGAGGTAAGCACGGCAGGCATTCAGGTCGGCATACATATCGGCGATCTTGCCCTGCATCAGCTGGAATTCACCAATAGCCTTGCCGAACTGCTTGCGCTCGTGGATATAGGGAACCACCACATCCAGGCAGGCCTGCATAATACCGACAGGGCCACCGGAGAGAATGGTGCGCTCATAGTCGAGGCCGCTCATCAAAACGCGTACGCCGCCGTTCAACTCACCGAGAATATTTTCTTCCGGCACTTCACAGTCTTCGAACACCAGCTCACAGGTGTTGGAACCGCGCATACCCAGCTTGTCGAGTTTCTGCGCCTGTGAGAAACCGGCAAAACCGCGCTCAACGATAAATGCAGTGATACCACCGGAACTGATGCCCGGCTCAGTGCGCGCGTAAATCACATAGGTATCGGCATCGGGGCCGTTGGTGATCCACATTTTATTGCCGTTCAAAACAAAGTGATCACCGCGCTTTTCCGCGCGCAGTTGCAAGCTCACTACGTCGGAACCGGAATTCGGTTCACTCATGGCCAAGGCGCCTACATGCTCACCGGAACACAGCTTGGGCAGGTACTTGAGCTTCTGCTCGCGGGTACCATTTTTGCGAATCTGGTTTACACACAGATTCGAGTGGGCACCGTAGGACAAGCCCACAGAAGCGGAGGCGCGGGAAATTTCTTCCATGGCCACAGCGTGTGCCAGGTAACCCATATTGGAACCGCCGAACTCCTCTTCCACGGTCATACCCAGCAGACCCAGCTCACCGAATTTTTTCCACATATCGGCGGGGAACAGGTTGTCTTCATCGATCTGCGCCGCGCGCGGGGCCAGCTCCGCCTGGCAGAACTTGTAGACCATGTCGCGGAGCATATCGATGTCTTCACCGAGGCCGAAATTCAGGGTTGGATAGGAGGTATTCATAATGGCTCCAATAATTATTAGAAAAGTCTTTTAAACTGGCGGCACCTGCAACCACTCGATACATCGGGTGACACGCTAAACCTCTGCGGGTCACAGGCTTTCGCAGGCGCCTGTCGAAATTTTTAACCGGTGAACTAGGGGCTTTCCTCGTTGCGGCTCTTTACCAAAGCCGCTTGTGCACGGGCTTCGGCTTCACCGAGTTCCCCCATCAGGCTCTCAATATCCCGCAGCTGCTGCTGCAACTGTGCCCGCTTCTGCGCTATACGCTCCAGCAGGCGCTGTAACTGCTCTACATTGCCATGAGCGGGGTCGTACATATCGATAATCTCGCGGCTCTCATCGAGGGAAAAACCCAGGCGCTTGCCGCGTAAAATCAGCTTTAAGCGCACCCGTTCTTCGGGGCTGTAGACACGGGTCTGACCATGCCGCTCCGGTTTGAGCAGGCCCTTGTCTTCATAGAAACGGATGGCGCGGGTGGTTATCTCAAACTCCCGCGCCAGCTCCGAAATACTGTAACTCTGGGGCTCTACGATGCTGGCTTTGGCTTTCATAAGTACTTCCTCGAGACGCAACAGAGCCTAACAAGAGTTTACGTTGACGTAAACGTAAAGCAAACGCCAAAAATAACTGCGAGGGGCTATTCAGTCATTAACCCATCGCAGTAATCGGAAGGGAGAGATCAGACGCCCAACAGCTGTTGCAACTGATTGTCGAGCAACTTTTGATAGGAGGGTGTAAGGCCTGTGATTTCCAGAGCCCAGCCAGCACCGTGGTGCTCAATACGCCCAGCCAGAGAGCTATCCTCCAGCAACTCAGGATGTAAAAACAAACCACGCGATTGGTTTAGTAGCTGTTCAGCAGAAAAATCTGGCGTGCTTGGCTCACAAGGCGCCACCGCCAGGGCTAACTTCAAACCGGTAGCGCGGCTGACACTCTGCATCTCCCGCAGCAACAGGCCACAGCAGACCGCACGAAACGCCGAATCGGCGCCGGAAAACCCCAAACCAACTTGCGGCCCTGCACAACTCAAAGGATGGGCACCGTAGATCCGACGCAGCAACTGCATACGCCCATCCAATTCCCGCTGAATTCCTTCGAGCGCACTGCGACTCAATTGGTTGGTCAACTGAGCCCAGTTCAATGGCCGCAGGTACAGGCCTATAGAGTCTTGCTTTTGCTCGGGAAGATCCGCAGAGGAAAGAGGCTCTTCCGCTGGCAAACTGCGCTGCGCGGAAAAACCCCCTGTCATCAGTGCCGCCACTGCACTAAATGGCAGGGCAAATACCAGCGTCAGCAATAAACTGGCCCAGGGAAAGCTGACGTCCGCACCAGGAATCAGGGCTACGGTAACATTGCCGGCGATACTGTCATGCAGCACTACTGGCACACTGATGGTCTCGCCACTCTTCAGATCACCAACTTCCGCCAAACTATTGGATTCCACATCCTCAACGGCAACACCGCTGATAGCGGGCAATTCCAGCAGCTGCCTGGCCAACAGCTGCATACTGATACGATCATCGGCAACAATACGCTCCAGGCTCTGCCCGGCGAGAAAACTGGCCGCAACCTGCGCAGAGACCCGGTCTCTCTCCACCGCATCAGCATGGCGCTGCGCATAGTAATGACCGAGAGCCACACTGCAGAACAGCGCCAGTATCAGCCAGATCATCGCAGCCAGCAGACGCTGGCGGGTACGTTTAGATAAACGCGCAAACTGCTCTGGCAACCTGCGCAGAAGGGAAATCATCGATACAGACATAAATACGGCTTTAATACCTTGCCTTGTTTTTATTACCTTGCGTTTTTGGAACTCTCCACGGCCAACGGCCCTGGCGCAATTTTATCCTCACAAAGCGCAAATAATACGCAGTGTAATTTCCTGTGCCGTTGGTCGATCCCGCAACAAAATAGTTCCATACGGGATTTTTTAATTTGTAATAAATAAGCGGGCCCAACCTGCGGCGCTGATTTTAACGAAGATTCCCGCTAGAGCTATAATGCGTCGCTTATTGAATAAATTGGGGACCTTCGCTATGGGCGTCGAGACTAAAGCACAAGAATTTCATCTGCCCCTGGCACAAATTACCCAGTCACACTTCGACTGTTCTGTGCGCTACCTCACCTATAGCGGCGGCCATGCACTGCTGGGGTTGGAATACGACAATACAGCCCCCTTTTCGGACGGCGCCAGTTGCCAATTGAATTTACCCAGTGCGATACCATCAGATGTGCAATCGCCCTGGTGCCTGACCTTCCTAAGCCCAGCAGCCACCCTGTCACAACTGCAGCGCCTGCTGGATTTTTGTGCTGAGCAACACTGGCATATTGATGTCATCGACACCCTAGCCCACCGGCACGAGTGCACGGTCATCCGCTTTCAGTTCAGCGCTGAACTGGAGTTTTCCCCGGCACGTTTTACCTGCCTACAACTGGCCGAAGCAATCGGAGCCGATCTGGTCTTGCAGGAGGGCATCAGTCAGAGGGTACCGGCACTGGCTGGCTTCGATATGGATTCCACTCTGATCGATGCAGAGGTGATCGACGAGCTAGCCAAGATTACCGGAATCGGCGACCAGGTGGCGGCCATCACTGCGGCCGCAATGCGCGGCGAATTGGATTTTCGCGATAGTTTCAAAAAACGTATGGCGTTGCTAAAAGGTTTTTCCGAACAGCGCCTGGCAGAAATCGCCACGCAACTGCCACTAAAAGATGGAGCCCAAAACCTGTTGCACTGCCTACGCAAACTCGGCTGCAAAACTGTCATTTTGTCCGGCGGTTTTACCTACTTCGCCAATTTCCTACAAAGGGAACGCCTGGCTGTTGACCTGATATACGCCAATGAACTCGAGTTTGCCGAGGGCGCGCTCACCGGTGAAGTGATAGAGCCTATCGTGGACGGAATGCGCAAGCGGTTATTGCTGGGAGAAACAGCAAAGGAGATGGGAGTGCCGCTGGAAAAAGTGGTTGCCGTTGGGGATGGGGCAAACGATATACCCATGTTGAACCTGGGTGCCCTGGGTATCGCCATACACCCGAAACCCAAAGTCCGCAGGGAGGCGCCGCAAGCTATCACTCTATTTGGACTAGATGCGGCGCTTTACCTGTTCGGTCTCAACGACCAGCAAATTGCCGAATTGGGACAGCCTTCTTAAAGGTGTCCCAAAAAAGGTTTATATCACCGCGTGTGGGAAGGGGAATGAGCGCGGCTTAGTGTTATCCGAGCAGGCACTGGGTTCATACTCGCAGCCTGCTGCCAAAAGGCTGAGAAAAGCCAATATTAAAATCCGCCTGTACATAGGTACCTCCCTTTGCCTAAATGGATTTTTATTCGAGCAGCAGGGTACGCAATGGGTTCCGTTTTGAACAGCAGTTTAATGATTTTTATGCCAGAAAATTGACGTAAAATTCTTTCTTTTGTACCAGTTTGTTCAGCTTTGCTACACAACCGATTACACAGGCCTTTTTTAGCACTGCGCGCCAGCCAAACCCAATCCGAAATCAGCTTTAGCAGATTCATTGAGTTAATCTTGGCAAGAGGAAAAACGGGCAGATAAAGCTAGGGAAAGCTCGTAGGTGGCCAGTGTTGCGCTGGCAACAACCAGTATGGAGAGTGGCGATTCTGGTGCACAGCACCAAAATCGCACAAGTGTTGAAGGCCGAGCTAGCCTTCTTTTTTACCGTAGATTACCAGGCTGTTCACTTTTACCGTCAGCGGGTGATACCCCACCTTGGCGCGTTCAAAAATACGCGCTGCCACATCCTGTTTGCCGGTTTCAACCATATTGCGGTATAGCGGGCGCAGGAACTTGTTGCGGCCGATGCTGGTAAGGAAGTTTTCCAGGCGATTGAATGCCGGCTCGTAGTCGTTGCGCACGGCAATCATCAGCCAGCTAAAGGCCACTTCGTTATTGCGGGATTGGGTCAGGCCAAAGGCGCTGTCCAGTTCCTTCAATTGCGTTTCAGTCAACTTTTCCGGCATACCGTCGAGGAAATACTTCCACTGGTGGAAGGTCCAGCCCTTGGTGTCGATATCCTTCGCTGCCAATTTGCCGTCCAACCACTGTTGACGCACTGGGTCCAACTTGCTGAAGGCATCGGACTGCGGGTGCGGCGCACCTTCAGGAATACCCGGCTCGAAAATCCACTGGTGAATGCGCTCGCGATCCAACTTATCGGCGTGCTCAACCAACAAGGTCTTGTCGAGGTACTTAACGAAATCCTCGGTGGTAATGCTCTGGAAGGAGAAGTGGTTGAAGTACTCCATCAGGAAGCGGTCGAAAGCTTCGCGGCCCACTTTCTGCTCCAGCTCATACAGGAACAGGGAACCTTTCTCGTAAGGGATATTGGAGAAGACTTCATCGGGATCACGGCCGCGCAGGTCGATCGCCATAATCTCATCGCGGGGCTCTTTATCGGCCAGGTCCGCCTGCAGGTCGTCATAACCCAGAGCCATTTCCATCTGATAGCGCTCATCGCCGTAGACGAACTGCATGATGCGGTTGGTCAGGTAGGTGGTGAAGCCTTCATTCAGCCACAGGTCGCGCCAGCTGGCATTGGTCACCAGGTTGCCGGACCAGGAGTGGGCCAATTCGTGGGCAATCAGGGCTACCAGGCTCTTATCGCCGGCGATCACCGTCGGAGTGATAAAGCTCAGGCGCGGGTTTTCCATACCGCCGAAGGGGAAGCTGGGGGGCAGAATCAGCAGGTCGTAGCGGTCCCAGTGGTAGGGGCCATACGCCTTTTCGGTCACTTCCAGCATGGATTCGGTATCGGCAAACTCCGCCGCTGCAGATTCCAGCATGGAAGGCTCGGCGTAGACACCGGTGCGCTCACCCATGGGCTTGAACTGCAGATCGCCTACTGCCAGGGCAATCAGGTAAGAGGGTATGCGCTGGGGCATTTCAAATTCGTAAACACCATCTTTGGCTGCCTGCGGATCGTTGTTCGCACTCATTACCGCGCGCAGTTCTTTCGGGGTGCGAACGGTAGCGTTGTAGGTGAGACGAACTTTCGGGGAATCCTGCAGCGGGATAAAGCTGCGCGCGTGAATCGCCTGGGCCTGGGTAAACAGGAACGGATGCTTCTTGCCCGCGGTCTGCTGCGGTTCCAGCCACTGAACGCCAGAGGCGCCCGGCGCTGTGCGGTAGCGGATAGTAATGCTGTCGGCATCTTCCGGCAGCTCGATATTCAGCGGAGTGCCCAGGTGGCTGTCTTTCTCACCCATGGAGAACTTCAGCGGCGTGCCATTGGCCGATACAGAAACCACTTCCAGCTCGCGAGTATCGAGCACCATCGGCAGGTTCTTATCGTTGAGGCGTTTGAAGTCCAGCTTGGCTTCGCCCTCGAGTACCTTGCGGGAAAAGTCGACAGTCAGGTCCAGATCCAGGTGCTGCACCTGGTAGTCATTGCTATTGGCGAAGGAGTGATAATCCACACCGGATTGCGGCGCCTTTTCTGCAACGCTTTTCTTCTCGATCACCGCAGCCGCTTTTACCGACGTATCGGCGCTGTCAGCTTCGACCTTGGTCGGTTCATTCTTGGAACAACCTGAGGCTACGGCGAGGCCGCCGACGATCAGGCTGGTGCATAGTAAACGGGGCAACATGGGTCTACTCCCTGGGTTCAGCTTTTCAATTTGCGCCACAGGATACCCGAGAGTAAGCGCTTGCGGAACGACAGCGGGAAAGACCATTGCTGGATACCGGTCACAATGAAGGTGTACAGAGTCTCGCCAGCGGCGATCGTGCTCTCAGGAGCAATAAAAATAGACATATGTCTCAACTTATCGGTTGGCGGACGAATTTGCCGACTAATCCGCACCTACAACACAAAAATCCCCCCATCAATTAACAAAGCCTTCACTTTCCCTATTCAGACTGCGGGCCCTCTAAAACAAGCACATAAGGAGAGCCCCATGTCACTATCCCGGAGGCGGTTTCTACAATTTTCCGGCGCCGGCCTAGCATCGCTGCCACTGCTGAAAGCCTATGGTGCTGGCCTGCAGCCATTCCAGCACGGCGTAGCCAGCGGAGATCCCCTAGCGGATCGCGTTATTCTCTGGACCAGGATCACCCCCTCCGATGATCCCGCCTTCCAGTCCATGGTGCCCTATAGCTGGCAGATCGCACTGGACCCGGAAATGGCCATGGTGGTTAACAGCGGCAGTGGTCTCACCGGCCCAGAAGTGGATTACACCATCAAGGTGGACGCATCAGGACTACAGGCAGGCACTAGTTACTACTACCGTTTCTACTCCAACGGTATCGATTCACCGATCGGCCGCACCCGCACCCTGCCCACCGGTCATGTGGAGCGCCTGCGCTTCGCCGTTACCAGCTGCTCCAATTACCCGATGGGCTACTTCAATGTGTATCGCGAGATCGCCCTGCGCGCAGATCTGGATGTGGTACTGCACCTGGGAGACTACATCTATGAATATGGTCCCGGTGGTTTTGGCACCGGTAGTGGTCTCGGACGCGAGCCAATTCCCGCCAAGGAAATGGTGGATATTCAGGACTATCGCCAGCGCTACGCACAATATCGCTCAGACCCCGATCTACAGGAAGTCCACCGCCAGCACCCGTTTATTTGCGTATGGGACGACCACGAAACCACCAACAATGCCTGGGCCGGTGGTGCGGAGAACCACAACCCCCAAGACGGCGAAGGCGAATGGGCGGTGCGCCGCTCTGTGGCAAACCAGGCCTACTTTGAATGGATGCCAATCCGCGATAACGGCATCCTCGATTTATTTGGTGACAAGGCCATTTACCGCAGCTTCCGCTTTGGCAACCTGATGGATTTGATGATGCTGGATACGCGAATTGCCGCGCGTGACGAGCAGGCCAATTGGTTCGACCAGAAGACCGCCGATAATCCCGATCGCAGCATCCTCGGCGCACAACAGGAGCAATGGTTGCACAGCGGCCTGACGCAATCCCAAGCGGACGGTGTGCGCTGGCGGGTACTGGGGCAGCAAGTGATGATGGCGCAACTGACTCTGGCCAAAGATCTGTCGATCAATATGGACCAATGGGATGGTTACACCGCCTCCCGCGAGCGCCTCTTCGATCACATCAGCAACCACAATATCGACAATTTTGTCGTGCTCACCGGAGATATCCACAGCTCCTGGGCCTGGGACCTGGCCAGCAACCCATTCAATATTCTCGAGTACGGCCGCCTAACCGGCCGCGGTGCCCTGGGCGGCGAGTTTGTCACCCCGGGAGTGACCTCTAGCTTCCTGGACAAGTCCCATTTAACTGATGTAGCCGCCATCGCCATGGATGGACTGATTCCTCATCTGAAGTGGGTTGACGTAACCCAGCGCGGCTATCTGTTGATGGATGTATCCCACTCTCGCACCAAAGCCCACTGGTACCATGTGGATACTGTCACCAGTAAGAGTTACAACACCAACCTCGCGCGAATCTATAAGCAAAAGGCCGGCGCCAACCACATACAAAGAGCCTGGAGTGAGAGTAATGCTCCCGCTGAAGTGCCTGCACCGGCTCCAGGCTATGCCACTCTGGCGCGTAACGCCATTGCCGCCCTGCGCAGCCGCTATCAGGTTTAAGCGGCATAAAAAAACCGCGCGGCCCATCGAGTCGCGCGGTTTTCTCTCGCCAATTAAGAGCCGGATCAATCCAGGCTAAAGTCGAAATTCATCTCATCTGCCGGAGCCTGCACATAGTAACCCTGGATATAGTCAGTGCCGGTTTGCCAAAGAGTGGGCAACATGCTGGCCTGCTCGATATGGGGCACGATCACCTTGGTATTCGCCTCACCCAGGCGCTGTACCAACCCTGCAAGGGTGTCGCTACTCTCGCCCTCGTCCTGCACTTCGCGCACAAATGACGGGTCGATCTTGGCGATATCCACCTTCACATGCTCCAGTGCCTTAAACGGGTTCAGGCCGGTACCGAAGTGACAGACTGAAACACGGCAGCCGATCTGCTGTACTTGGGTAGTGAAGTCCCGCGCAGCGTGTAAATTGCTGGTGATATCCTCCTGGCGCAACTGAAATACCACCGAAGCGGGTATCAACTTGGCGGCCTTGAAGGCCACCCCTAACCAGGCCGGCAGGCTGTTGTCGAGTAGTGAGGCGGTAGTGAGGTGCAGCAACAGCGAAACCTCCTTGCCCTCGGCCCTGGCGGCGGCCGCGGCCTTAATCGCGGTAAGGATCACCCAGCGATCCATCTTTGCCGACAGCCCCGCATCACCCAGCTCCTGCAGAAAAGCCAGCGGCGCCAGTTCCTCTTTTTCATCAAGCATACGCACTAATACCTCGTACATCTGCTCGCCGGTGCCCTGCAGACTCAGGATCGGCTGGTACAGTAGCTTGAGGTTGCCCGCTTCCAGCGCCTGCACCACTCGGGCACGGTGATAGGTACCGGCATCGGCACTGTTTTCGGTATCCGGCTCATAAAGGGCAAAAGCACCGCCCTGAGCGTCTTCGCCGAGGGCCTGTTTATGGGCCGTTTGTGCCTGCTCCAGCACTTGCTGGGAGCCACTGGAAGCCTCGCTCAGTAATGAAATCCCAATCGAGGCGGTCACCTGCTGGGTCTTGCCGGCGGCATCGAAAATGGTGTCAGCAATTCGCTTGAGTATGTCTTTAGCGCGCAGCTCGATACTATCCGGCGTGGTATCGGAGCTCAGCAGGCAGAAACTGTCATCACTGTAACGTGCCAGGGTGTCACCGCTGCGCTGGCAGCCCTGTAATAATTCGGCCATGGCTTTCTGCAGTGCGTCGGCACCAGCCACACCCACAACTTTTTGCACCTCCTCAGCAAAGCGATCCACCTGAATAAACATTAAGCCACCGGTGCGATGTGAATCCGCCGAAGCCTTGATGGTGGAGTCCAGTAGCTGCAAAAAATGCTGGCGGTTATATAGGCCAGTGAGAGGGTCGCGATTTTTAATATCGCTGAGCTGAGCTTCCAGCTGTTCAGTATCGCCGCGACGACTGGCAATGCGCACTTGCAAACAGCGCTCATCCTCGTAAGTCGTACTGAGTACCTCTGCACGGGTGGGCAGTGGATCGCCGCTCACAGTTCTGGCAGTAAACTGCCACTCCTTGGCCTCAACTTCATTGTTGTCGATAGCGCAGCGCTTGAGAAATTCCCGTGCGCCCTCCTGCTCATTTTCCGCCAACATATCGATCAGCGGTTGGTATTCGATATCCTCACCAGTTTCATAGCCGAAACGCTCGGCAAAGGAATCGTTGGCATATACCAGTAGGCCGTCGGAGACATAGGCTATGGCATCTTTGGAGCTGTCGAGTAATTCTTTAGCCCGCTTGAGTGTGGCGTGATAGCGACGGTCGTGTAGCCGCGCCTGGCGGCGGTTTTCGAGAGCCGACATCTCGCGCTGGATCACCAACAATAGGTGTTGATCTTCATCCACCGTCACCACGTCCCTGGCGCCCAGTTTCAGCCCTTCAACCACCGGCTGAGAGCCACTGCGCTCACTCAGCAGAATCACCGGAATATCTTTTTGCAGTTTACTGATAGTGCGTAGAGTTACTGCAGGAGGAACCTGAGTACTACCTTCTGAGGCGATCACTAGGTCCCAGGTTTTATCTTGCAGCAAGCGGGTAAAAACCGCTTCATTAGCGACATGCTGGGCACGATTGGGCCTGCCTGCATTGTGCAACATGCTCACCAGGCGCTGTGCCTCTGAAGGCATATCGTGAATCAGAAGGAGTCGGATAGTGTCGTTGCTATTCATTATTTGCTCTATTTATTCAGGGCAGCGCACCGCAACCCCATGCGGTAGTTTAGGGGGCCCCTGTGGTGGCATACAAGAGCACATCTGGGTGGTACGCGTGATTCAAGTCACACTATTCTTCCTGCCAAAAACACGCCCGAGAGTATCTTTTTGCGAATAAGTAATCACTGAGCAGGCCGGCAGCTGCTTTTCTGGCCCGCGGGCTGTGCGGCGCAATTAATCGGCAGCCACTATATAGATAGGCTCTGCCGTGTATTTAGCACAGATCAATTTGACGCCATTTTTCTATCCTCTGCGCCTCAGGATTTTTATTAATCGACGTTAGAAGGTTTGACGCAAGCCTCTATTGGCGACTTGGAAGCGACACCCGGCACTTCTCGCACCAGCTTCGGCACCAAATAACCTGGCAAGCGCCGGCGCAATTGCTCAACGATTTCCACTGCCACACTATCACTCACTTCGAAGTGGGCCGCACCGTTGACCCTGTCCAACTGATGCAGGTAATAGGGCAACACACTCGCATCAAACAGGGTTTCGCTGAGGGCTTCCAGGGCTTCGCAGCTATCATTGACGCCGCGCAGCAACACCGCTTGATTTAGCAGAGTCACTCCCGCTTCGCGTAACCTGAGCAGGGCCCCACGCACCTCAGCATCAATTTCGTTAGCGTGATTGCAGTGCAAAACCAGCACTGGCTTCAGGCGCGACTGGCTGAACCAGGACAGCATCTCATCAGTAATGCGGCTAGGCGCCACAATGGGTACACGACTGTGCACGCGCAATTTATTTAGATGGGGGATCTGTGCCAGCTCACCGGCGAGCCAACCGAGTTGGCGATCATTCAATACCAGTGGATCACCACCGCTCAAAATCACCTCGCGCAACTCTGTGTGTGTGCGCACATAATCAAGCGCTGCAGACCACTGTTTGCGATTCAAATGATTATCGCCATAGGGAAATTCCCGGCGAAAGCAGTAACGACAATTTACCGCGCACTGTCCCGCCGCAATAAACAGCAGGCGACCGTGATATTTATGTACCACCCCCGGCAGTGGATTCGCCTCAGCTTCTTTTAGCGGGTCTGCACTATAACCCGCTACTACTTCCAACTCTGCAGCGCCGGGCAAAACCTGCAACAACAGCGGATCATTTGGGTCGGCAGGGCGTATACGGCGGAGAAACGGGCGCGGTACCCGCAAAGCAAACTTGTCATTGGCCCGTTGCGCCCAAGGCATCTGCGCCGGGTCGAGCTGCAGCAACCGGATCAACTCTTCAGGATCAGTGATCAAGTCTGAAAGTTCATCCTGCCAGCGGCGGGCTTCGGAGATGTCGATCATTTCGCTGTCGACGGCTGGGGATTTCGCCATAGGAATACGCACGGAAGGGAGCAACACTAAAAGAAGCCATTGTACCAGAAGCTGCCCCCAGCACAGACGCTCCAGGTATTCGGCCTACCAAGCCTGATAGCGGTACCCAAAAGGCGGAAAACTGCCGATCAAAGTTACCGAGCCAAAACCAATAAAACCACACAGTCACAATGGCTTTAAAGCCAATTAATATCGGGTTCAGTCAGGCCCACACTCTGAATTTCAGTAACAAGGAGTGTAAACCAAGCCTGTGCCAAATATTTTTTTTCTCACAATTATTCAACTTTGTCACATAAACAACGAAAAAAAATCGACAAAAAAATAAACGCCACACTGATCTTTAGATTAGAAAATCTCAATATCGCCCTTTCAACATAGGCGCACAGCCTGCGCTGCAAGCGAAGTAACGACTTCACTACCACCAAGGTAAAAAATCACTCCGAATCAATAAAAGTTGTTACTAACAAAAAAATAACTACCAGCATAAAAATATTACTACTCATACAAATTTCCTTAGGAAAATCTTCACAATTCCCCCATTCACAACAGGGTTAATACGGTGTTAATTTAACCAAAGACAAAGCGATAACAACCTTGTCTTTCTTGAATTCAGTGCACTCGAATTTCAATAAAAAAATAAACCGGACATCTTCCTCGTCCAATAAAAATGGAATTACATAAAGGAATAATTCGATGGAAATGCAGCTTGAGTTACTTGAGGCAAATAAAGATTTACTGATTGAGCAAACTCGTGCTCACCCATTCCTCAAGCGCTGCCGCGATGGCTCTATAACCATGGAAGAGCTGAAAATTTTCCTGGTCCAACAGGGAATTTACAGCAGCTACTTCGTGCGTTACCTGTGTGCGATGATGGCCAACCTCCCCAGTAATCAAGAAGTACATGAGCTGGCTGAAAACCTGATGGAAGAACTGGGTTTGGAACCCGACAGCCCCAAGCCCCACGCTGAGATTTACCGCGAGACTCTCGAGCATTTTGGTCTGAGCTTGGAAAATGCAGAAATTCTGCCGGGCACCCAGCACCTGATCGACACTATGTTCCAACACTGCCGCGACCTGCGTGCCAGCTCGGGACTGGGCGCACTATGCCTGGGCGCAGAGGCACTGGTACCGGACCTTTATAGCGATATCGTAGCCGGCTTCCGCGCCCGCGGCGTGGCAGACGAACAGTTAACTTTCTTTCTGCTGCATATCGAATGCGACGACGGCCATGCTGAAACCATCCGCGATATTATGGTCGATATCGGCAGTAAAGATGCCTCCCAGCTTGATGTCATGCTCGATGCGGGACGCCGTCTGGTGCAGGCCCGCCAACAGTTCTTCGATTCTATCGAAACTGCCTACCGCACCTCGAACCAGAGTCAGCCCCAAGCGATCCCCGCCTAAACCGTGTTTGCCCGGCCATTTATTGTGGCTGGGCACAATACAGGGATGTATTTACCACAGTGAAACCACTGTGCTTGCTATAAAAAATTAAAAAGATTGAACGGCACTTTCCCAGAGTTCCACCGCGCACGGCGACCGGTGAACATTCTGTGCCGTAAATATTGGAGTTAAAAATGGCTGAAACACTATCAATGAATAAAAGCGAGCTGATTGAGCGCGCCAGCGAATCCATGAAGCAGCATCTAGGCGTGCCCGATTGGACTCTGCGTGAAAAACTTGCGCTCACCTGCCGTATTCTTTTTGCCCACGGACACGACTCCGGTCTGGCCGGACAGATCACTGCCCGAGCAGAAACACCAGGAAATTATTACACCCAGCGCCTGGGCCTGGGCTTTGATGAAATTACCGCGTCCAATTTGCTGGAAGTGAACGAAGATCTCGAAGTCCTTTCCGGCGACGGCATGGCCAACCCTGCCAACCGCTTCCATACTTGGATTTACCGTGCACGTCCGGATGTTAAGTGCATAGTGCACAGCCATCCAATTCATATCTCTGCACTGTCCATGCTGGAGCGCCCACTGAAAATTTCCCACATGGACGCCTGCATGCTGTACGACGACATCGCCTTCCTCAAGGAGTGGCCAGGCGTGCCGGTGGGCAACAGCGAGGGCGAGTTGATTGCTGAAGCGATCGGTGACAAGCGCGCTATTCTGCTCGCCCATCACGGCCTGATCATTGCCTGTCGCTCCGTCGAGGAAGCCTGCTCCATGGCCCTCCAGTGCGAGCGCGCCGCCCAGTTGCAAATGCTGGCGGAGTCCTCTGGCACCATTCAGGATATAAAACCGGAACTCGGCCGCGAAGCCCACGACTGGATCCTGCAGGAAAAACGCAGTCAGGCTACCTTCGCTTACTATGCCAGACGCCTGCTGCGAGATATCGACAAAAGCAGCGATAATCCGCTTGGCTAATACACAGCCACCGCTACTTTTTTCAGTCCGCGGGCCCAACACCTGCGGGCTCGCAAGCAGCTCCAGCCAAGATCTGTACAAGCGGCCATAACAACTCTTCAAATCGCCGCACGGAGTCGTTCAAGCCGCCGCCCTCCTGTATAATCTCGCCCCAACATTTCAGGGCCGCAGGTAAAGTCTCTGCGCCGCGGCCTAACGAGTCGCCTGCAGCTACCATTTTTGGCGGGAGCGCACGGGATTCCCAGGGCTGGAGCGGGCCGCGGCCGGGCTTTTGTGAGGGGAAAACTCGTTAAAAATCATAGAGATACATGACTTATAAGGGCTCTAATTGCTATGGCTAATTACTCTACCAACGAATTCAAGGGCGGCCTCAAGGTAATGCTCGACGGCGATCCCTGCTCGATTGTAGAAAACGAGTTCGTCAAACCTGGCAAGGGCCAGGCATTCAACCGCGTTAAACTGCGCAACCTGAAAACCGGCCGAGTTTGGGAGCGCACCTTCCGCTCCGGCGAAAGCTTGGAAGGCGCAGATGTTATGGACCGCGAGATGGAATACCTCTACAACGATGGAGAGTTCTTCCACTTTATGGAGCCCGAAACCTTCGAACAGCACCAGGCCAGCACCGACGCAGTGGGCGACGCATCCAAATGGCTGAAAGAGCAGGATATCTGCACTGTAACCCTGTACAACGGTTCTCCGCTGGCAGTCACTCCGCCCAACCACGTCATTCTGGAAATCACTGACACCGATCCCGGCCTGCGCGGCGATACCGCCCAGGGCGGCACCAAGCCGGCTACCCTGGCTACCGGCGCTGTGGTTAAAGTGCCGTTGTTCCTGGAAATCGGCGAGACCATCAAAGTAGATACCCGCACCGGTGAATACCTGGGCCGCGCCAAAGAAGATTAATTTCCCACCTCTCGCGGGCGGCCACCGGCCGTCCGCCGCCTGAGCCAATCCCATGACCTCTAACCTCTGGCGTCCTAGCGCCACCATTGAAGCCCTGCGCCATCGCGCCGCGTTACTGGCTGAAATTCGCCAATTTTTTACTGTCCGCAAGGTGCTGGAAACCGAAGTGCCAGTGCTTTCACGCCGCGCTACCAGCGACCCACATATCGATTCCATTCCCACCCAATGCGGTGGTGACAACGCCTACCTAGCCACCAGCCCAGAGTTTGGGCTGAAGCGCTTGCTGGCCGCCGGTTTCGGCGACTGCTACTACCTGGGCAAGGCGTTTCGCCAAGGTGAAGCAGGCAGCCGCCACAACCCGGAATTCACCATGTTGGAATGGTATCGCTGCGGCTGGGATGATCGACGCCTGATGGACGAAGTGGCCGATCTACTAAGCGAAGTACTAGAAATCCAACAAGTGCAGTTACTCAGCTATCGGGAGTTGTTCCAGCGCGAATTACAGCTGGACCCCCATAACGCCAGCGATAGTGACTTACACCGCTGTGTCGAGCAGGAGATGGACCTGGCCTTCAGCCCCGCTGATCGCAGCGAATGTCTGGACTTGCTGATGAGCCATCGCCTGGAGCCCACCATGGGTGAGGGTATTACGCTGCTGTACGACTTCCCCGCAGACCAAGCGGCGCTTGCCAAGGTGCTTCCCGACGAAGGTGGCACCCCAGTGGCAAGGCGCTTCGAAGCCTATGTGGGCGGACTGGAGCTAGCCAACGGTTATTGGGAATTGACCGATAGTGCGGAACAGCTGCGCCGTTTCCAAGTGGACCATGCCTATCGCCAAAAGCACGGCCTCAATCTCTATCCCTATGAGGAGCGATTAGTGGAGGCATTGCGGGCGGGGATGCCGGAGTGTGCCGGTGTGGCACTTGGTGTGGATCGTTTATTGATGTTGGCCGGTGGTTACAAAACCATCGAAGAAGTGATCGCCTTTCCTATTGAACGCGCTTGACCCTCGTTAGACTCTATAGAACAACAAACTGATCAGCCCCCTCAAGGCGTGTAAACATAGCGCGCCACCTCGCCCACAGCAAAAAAGCCGCAATCCAATGGCAACTGCTGACGTTCCGCAGGTACCAGCGCCACTAGACTGCGGTGATGACTGCTCTGAGCCTGCTCCAGCAGATAGTGAAACAGAGCCCGACCAATCCCCTGCCCTCGGTAGTCTTGCAGAGTCACCAGATCGTAGAGTCCCAGAGCATCAGCGGAGGCAAACAGGCAGCCCGCCGCCACCGGAGTATCCTGCAACCGTGCCAAAAAGAACCTGAGCCGCGCTCGGCGCTGTTCGGGAATCTCCGCCAGTGCCGTGTAAAATTTTTTTAGCTCCGCGGCTTCCAGGGCACTGCCGCACTCCGCCGCCTGTACTTCTGCATATTCGGGCAGAGCCTCTTTTTTTACCGGGGACAACACCAACCCATCCACTTTCTGTGCGGCCCCCTGCACTGCCAGGCGTTCAATCTCTGCGGCCATCGCCACCTGCGATTGCTTGCGCTGTAATCCCAGCTGCGCCAGAGCCTCGTCATCGAGCGGCTTGGAGGCGCTGTGCCACAAGGTAAATGCGCTGTGGCGCTCGGCAAAATAGTCCAGCGCGAAGCGCTGCAGTATGCGTGGCTGCATCACTGTATTGGAAACCGCCTGGTTGAGGCGGCCCGATAAAAGACCAGTATCACTGCGCACAATACCGGTGATCTCTTTGGTGTGATTGGGATTGAGCAAAGCCGCGCAATAACTGGCGTGAGCCTCTAGATTGCGGCAGACAAGGTTTTTGGCGCTGAGACTGTATTTCATGGGTACAAGGATAGTTCCGTTTATCCAACTCCCTAAAGAACGAAAAACCCCGCACAAGGCGGGGTTGCGATCACTACTTTTCCACTTGCGAAAGCGCACACTGATCCATAGACATTGCCGGCTGGGCACAAGTCGCCGGCCCCACCACTTTGGCCGGCACACCGGCCACCAGGGTTTTTGCCGGTACCGGCTTTAAGACCACACTGCCAGAGGCCACCTGGGCGCATTCGCCCACTTCAATATTGCCCAGTACCTTGCTGCCGGCGCCAATCAAAACCCCACAGCGAATCTTGGGGTGGCGGTCGCCACTCTCCTTACCGGTCCCCCCCAGGGTTACCGACTGCATGATGGAAACATTGTCCTCCACTACCGCAGTCTCACCAATCACAATACCGGTAGCGTGGTCCAGCAGGATACCCTCCCCCACTTTTGCCGCGGGGTGAATATCCACACTGAACACCACCGAGACCCGGTGCTGTAAAAACATGGCCAACGAACGGCGCTGCTGCCGCCACAACCAATGCGCCACCCGGTGCACCTGCAGGGCGTGAAACCCTTTGAAGTAGAGGAAGGGCTCGTGCATGGAATTGCAGGCGGAATCCCGTAGATAAGTGGCATTCAGATCCGCGCGCGCCGCACGACCTATTTCCGGGTCGGCCGCCAGGGCTTCATCGATCACCTCGCGGATCAGCAATGCCGGCGCCACGGCATTGTCCAACTTGTTGGCCAGGTGAAAACTGAGGGCCGCCTCCAGGGAGCTGTGATTGAGAATAGTGGCGTGCAGAAAACTGGCCAGGATCGGTTCGCGTTCGACCTGCTGTGCCACTTCGATGCGAATTCGCTCCCATAGTAAATCCGAATTTGTCTCGGTGCATGAGGCATTCACAGTGGACTCTTCCATATCAAACCGCTCCCAGTGTCAGAGGTGGCTCCAGTAGTGCCGATTGCTGCTCGCGCAGTGCCAGTATATGTTCCGCCCAATAACGAGGCGTGTTAAACCAGGGAAATGCCTGGGGAAAAGCCGGATCCTGCCAGCGGCGCGCCAGCCAGGCAGCGTGGTGCATCTGGCGCAAACAGCGCAATGGTTCCACCAGCTGCAACTGCTGGGGATCAAAACTATAGAAGGTTTCATAACCTTCGAGTACCGCATCAAGGTAGGCGGTTTGCTCGGCGCGATTGCCAGAGATCAGCATCCAGATATCCTGGATGGCCGGGCCCATCAGGCAGTCATCCAGATCCACAAACCAGGGCGTCTCATCGCGCCACAGGAAGTTACCACTGTGACAGTCACCGTGCAGACGCAGTAAGTCCCAATCGCGCTCAAACAACGGGGCGACCTGTTCAATAATATGCCCGGTTACCGAGGCGTAGGCCTCACGGTTTTCCCGCGGTAAAAAATCACCGCCCAGGATAAATTCGCGGCTATCAACGGCAAAGTGCTTTAGAGTCAGAGTCGGGCGATGAATAAAGGGCTTAGCGCCACCCACTGCGTGGATACGCCCGAGCATAGTGCCCACCTGCTCCAGATGATCGAAATTATCCAGCTCCAGCTGGCGCCCCCCGCGGCGGGGAAACAAGGCAAAGCGAAAGCCTGCCGACTCCAGCAGGGTATGCCCATCAAACTGCATCGGCGCCACCACCGGAATCTCCGCTTCGGCCAATTCCAGAGTGAAACGATGCTCTTCCTGAATCTGCTCATCACTCCAGCGGCCGGGGCGGTAAAATTTGGCGATCAATGGCTCCGCGCCCTCAATGCCCACTTGGTAGACCCGGTTTTCATAACTGTTTAAGGGAAAAATGCGCGCATCGGAAATCAGCCCGGTGCTCTCGACACAGTCAATCACCACGTCCGGCGTAAGGGCTTCATAGGGATGGTGGCTCTGGGTCATAGCGGGTACCAACTGAATATCGGTTGGCTATGCTAACGCGCTCGCGGGGGCGGGGACAAACACAGAATAGCCCCGCAGCTTTAGCGACACCCAAAGAGGCTGCAGAAGGGGAAGTGGCGTGCAATAGCACTAACCAGAACCACTCTCTGAATTGCAGTGACTAACCGCCACTTGACCGCTGTTGCTGCAATAGCTGAACCATTTGGTCACGACCAAAGACCTCGGCAAAATCCTCTGCCGAATGGCCGGCCCTATTGACCTGTTGCGAATCACAGTCCTGCTTTAACAAGGTTCTTGCCAAGGCAAACTCACCACGAAAAATTGCCGCCATCAACGCGGTATTGCCGCGACGATCCTGTGCACAGGCGTCCGCACCCCTTTGCAACAAATAATCCACAGCTTCCCTGCGGCCGTTATAGGTGGCAATCATCAGTGCCGTATAGCCTTTTGAATTGCGGGTATTTAGGGGAAATCCGGCTTGCGAGAATTCACGCAGCACCTCGGTATCACCAATCCTGGCAGCGGCAAAAAAATACTGGGAGAGTTCGGTAAAGTCAGAGTCATTTTTTTCCGGCTCCACTGCCTGAGCCATTAGAGTTAGCCCCTGGGCGAGAAAGACGATTGCAAATAGAATTGATCTCATGAGTTCACCTAAACATTTTGGTGGGCGGCAACTGCCGCCCACCAATGGGTCAATATTACTGGGCCAGTTTTTTCACTCGGCTCAGGTTGCCACCAACCGCTTTGGTCAGGCGCTGGCCATAGTCTTTATCGGCGTGGTAGAAATAGCTCAGCATAATGTGTTTGGTGTTGTCATCGCGCACCTTACCCAGATCACCAGCTAGGTTTTCGATCAGGTTCTGACGCTCTTTCAAACTCAAGCTGCGATAGAAAACACCGGCCTGGGCAAATGGCAGTTTCTTCTCAATCGCCTTTTGCTGGGTACTGCCAGTGAGCAGCTTATTGCTGTACAGGCCTTTGGAATCTTCGCTGCGGGCATCAATACGGCTCGGCTGATAGTTCACATCGGAAGTCTGCTGCCCGTAATTTGCGGCTCCATCTTGGTTCCAGTTATTCACTACTGCGCGGGGACGATTGATCGGCAGCTGCTGATGATTCGCTCCCAAGCGATACATTTGAGTATCGGAGTAGGAGAAAACACGGCCCTGCAGCAGACGGTCTTCAGACGGTTCAATGCCGGGCACAATATTGGCTGGCGCAAATGCGGCTTGCTCAGTTTCCTGGAAAAAATTAGTGGGCACACGGTTGAGCGTCATGGTGCCGACTTTGGTTTCCTCCACATCCAGCCACATTTTAGTCGCGTCGAGTGGGTTGTAATTAAAGCCATCAAGCTGAGAAGGTTTCAGTACCTTGATATACAAATCCCACTGGGGGTATTCGCCTTTCTCAATGGCCGCGTACATATCTCGCGTCGCATGACTGAAATCTTTCGACTGGATTTCCGCCGCTTCCTCCGCACTTAGGTTTTTAATACCCTGGCGGGTTTTCCAGTGGAATTTCACATAATGTACTTCGCCCTTATCATTGATAAGTTTATAGGCGTGCACACCCCAACCATCCATTTGACGCAAGTTTGCCGGGGTGCCGTAGTCAGAATAAACCCAGCTGAGCATATGGGTGGCTTCTGGTACATGGCTAAAGAAATCGAAAAAGCGATTCGGATCCTGCTGATTAGTTACCGGAGAGGGTTTCAGGGAATGCACCATATCCGGAAATTTAATCGCATCGCGAATAAAAAATACCGGCAGATTATTGCCTACGAGATCCCAGTTGCCCTCATCGGTATAAAACTTGGTGGCGAAGCCACGGGGATCGCGCAGAGTTTCCGGCGAGCCTTTGGAATGAATTACGGTTGAGAAGCGCACGAAAACTGGTGTCTTGCTACCGGGCTCAAATACCACCGCTCGGGTCAGGTCACCAATATCCTTTGTAGCGACAAATTCACCGTGTACTCCTGTGCCGCGCGCATGTACAACCCGCTCTGGAATACGCTCGCGGGCAAAGCGCTGTAATTTCTGGATCAGGTGCACATCCTGCAGCAAATTCCCACCATTTTCTCCCGCAGTTTGTGAGTTCTGATTGTCACCTATCGGTGCGCCATTATCGCGAGTTAATGTCTCAGCATTGGCACCGCCTATCAGGCCGATAGTTAATGCAAATAAAGGAAGATATTTCATCGGCAAGTCCGTCCCTAAAATTGTTTCTATTACAGGGACAGAGCTTATAAGCGAGTATATTTAGTGGGAAATTAGACCTTATTATCGTTCTTATAGTTGGGATTAATAAGCTGCACTGACTATAAAATTCCCCCTCAAGTTTTATCACTTTTTTTAAAGTGACGCTTTGGCATCAGATACCAAAGCACAATTGCCACAAAAAAAAGCGCAGGAATATCTCCCAACAAATTCGCTCGCTCAGTGCGATCGTACAGTGCCTGAAACAGCATAATCGTAGCATGCACCAGGCTGGACCAAACGGTAAACCAAATTAGGCTGGCATTGGCTGCGGGATCTTTTGCCGCGCGAATTAGAAAAACACCCAAAGTTGCATAGATTCCCATAATCATCTGCTCATATTCCGGCTGCCGTGGGGTCCACCCCCACCCAGATGGCCAAACCCACATCATCATCGGATAAATAGCAAATATAAAGATCAGACCTACAACTACCAGTGCAATAGGTAGGTACTTGGCGCGGACTGCATCATCCATAACAGAGTCTCTAATTTATTAGATAAGCAACTACCTGAATTATTCCTGCAAATCGCCGGGCAAATGACAAACCACCTCAAGATTGTTGCCATCCGGGTCTAATACATAGGCTGCGTAGTAATCCGGGTGATACTCTTCATAGATATCCGGTACACCATTATCGGTACCACCCGCTGCCAATGCGGCTCGATAGAAATCACGCACCACCTCACGTTCCTCGGCCCGAAAGGCAATATGAAGCTGAGAGCTGCTGACTTCCTCGCCGCGAATCCAAAATTCCGGCTTATCCGCCCAACCAAAACCAGCTGAATTATCAAACTCCATCACCAGTTCATACCCCAAACACGCCAGGGCCTGGCGATAAAATTCACGGGAGCGAGTAAAATCTTCGACCGGTATTCTGATGTGATCCAACATGGATTTACTTTCCCTTTCTTAGGCTGGCTTCACCGCCAATCTGCAAGATAGTCCAGGGAAGGGAGTTAGACCTTGCTTGGAATGGAATCGTGACGGGCTTTACTGCGTGAAAAGAACCATTACAGTGTCGAGGCTGATGACAACCCAGCAAATTCTGTCGCCAAGTTGCCATGCCAAAATTTGAGGGGTCGGGTTAAGGAGTGATATACCAGTGATACAACCCATATGCTGCCACACCAAATCCAAAGATAAGCTGGCCGACCAAAAGTACTCGATAGGCAAAGGTGTAACGCGCAATTTCCCCACGGCGGATAGCGTCATTGGAAAAAATTCTGGCCTCTTCGGGATACTGTTGCTCGAGATTTTGCAGGGCGGGTACCGCTAACCTAAGTAGCTCGCGGCTGCGTACATCCATCAACCAAAATACCGTTACCAGGATCATCACAAAACCACCGAGCAGGGCCAATATAAGCGGGTGAAAATTTTTCTCCACCGCAGTAAAAATCCCACCCTCCACAAACATGGTCAGTAAAACAAAAAAATTAAAAACCTTGAGGCGCTGGTCAGCTGCAAAGCGATAGTGCTCACAAAGGTACTTTACCTGCTCCAAACTCTTTCTCCTTGAGTCAATTTACTGGCCTTGAACCACCGCGCGATGGCACTGATAAGAGCAAAAAAGCCGGGCGATGCCCGGCTTTTCTACAGTCCCCAACAGCCGCGCCGCCAGGGAATAGTACTTGCGCTAAATTCAGGTCAGCGATTTTCGCGATGTGCCAGTAGATCGTCAACTACTGCAGGGTCCGCCAGGGTGGAGGTATCTCCAAGGTTATCCAACTCATTACAGGCTATCTTACGCAGAATACGCCGCATAATTTTTCCCGAGCGGGTTTTAGGCAGGCCCGGCGCCCATTGAATAACATCCGGCTTGGCAATAGGCCCTATCTCCGTGGAGCAGAGCTCAATTAACGCCTGCCGCAAGGCTTCACTGGGTTCCCGCCCTGATTTCAGAGTAACAAACGCATAGATACCCTGCCCCTTAATATCATGCGGATAACCTACCACCGCGGCCTCTGCGGTGTCCGGGTGCAACACCAGGGCACTCTCGATCTCAGCGGTGCCTAGGCGGTGGCCGGAAACATTCAACACATCGTCGATACGCCCAGTGATCCAGTAGTAACCATCCACATCCCTGCGCGCACCATCGCCAGTAAAGTAATAACCGGGATAAGTGGAAAAGTAGGTATCGATCATACGTTGACGATCGCCATATACTCCGCGAATCATTGAGGGCCAGCTTTTTTTAATCGCCAGAGCGCCTTCTCCCGCACCTTCGATTTCTTTGCCGTCCCCATCCAACAACACCGGCTGCACACCAAAGAAAGGCTTTGTGGCGGAACCCGGTTTAAGCGCCATAGCACCGGGTAGCGGTGTGATCATATGAGCGCCGGTTTCCGTCTGCCACCAGGTATCCACAATAGGACAGCGCTCATCACCGACCACCTTGTAATACCACTCCCAGGCCTCTGGATTAATTGGCTCACCCACTGTCCCCAATAGTCGCAGGGAGCTGCGTTCTGTACTGGTGACAAATGCATCCCCCGCTCCCATTAGTGCACGGATCGCTGTAGGCGCAGTGTAAAAGCTGTTGACCTGATGTTTATCTACAACCTGCCAAAAACGTGAGGCATCCGGATAGGTGGGCACGCCTTCAAACATTAACGTGGTGGCTCCTGCAGCCAGGGGACCGTAAACGATATAGCTGTGTCCGGTAATCCAACCGACATCCGCGGTGCACCAGAAAACCTCACCCTCCCGGTAATCAAATACATATTTGAAAGTCATGCTGGCCATCAGCAAATAACCAGCGGTGGTATGTAGCACCCCTTTTGGTTTGCCGGTGGAACCGGAGGTATAGAGGATGAACAGCGGATCTTCAGCGCTGACGACTTCTGGTGCACAGTCGCCATCCATTTCTGCGATGGCATCCGCATACCAGATATCCCGTTTACTATCCCAGTCCACTGGGGCGCCGATATGCTTTACCACAATGGCCGTATGTACGCTGGGGCACTCAGACAGGGCCTGATCTACATTAGCCTTGAGGGGAATATGCTTACCCCCTCGAATCGCTTCATCGGCGGTAATCACCAAGCGACAATCAGAGTCGAGTATGCGATCCCTTAGCGAAACCGGCGAGAAACCGCCAAACACCACCGAATGCACCGCACCAATACGGGCACAGGCGAGCATGGCATAGGCCGCCTCGGGAATCATGGGCATATAAATGCAAACCCGATCCCCTTTCTTCACTCCACGAGATTTCAACAAGTTCGCCAGGCGGCACACATTGTCATACAGAGTGCGATAGGTAATCGCCACACTATCCGCCGGGTCGTCTCCCTCCCACAAAATGGCGGTTTGCTCACTGCGGCTAGCTAAGTGTCTGTCGATGCAATTCACCGTGACATTGAGTTGACCATCGGCAAACCAAGCCGTATGCCCTCGGTGCATATCCTCCTCCAGCACCTGGGTAAAAGATTTTTCCCACTGCAGAAAATCCTTGGCCTGCTGAGCCCAGAATGCCTCTGGATCTTGCACCGATTGTCGATACATTTTTTCGTAGTCTTCAGCGCCAATCAGAGCATTGGCAGCAAACTTTGCAGGTATGGGGCGGGTATGCACATCTGACATCATCTTCTCCCTTATTATTAGCCTGGCACTTTGGCATAGAGAAATCTGAATTTATTGGGTCTTATTCGGCTCACTTTATAGCATTGCCTGGGTGAAACAATCCCCCCACCGCTGGCAGAGCTGAAAAGTAGGAAACATTCACACGGTACAAGATAATTCGTCCATTCCTCACCCACTGGGGACGGCTAAAACAACAAGGGGCCAGAAGGTTGACTAACAACAGAAAATTATCGATTAAGCCCTGGGCAATTTACCGGATATTAAATCCAGATATTATTATCCGCGGTCAGTTCACCTCCGGCATCACCAGTATTCACAACGCCTCTGGGCTCAACCAGTAAAATCTCGCACTCCTGTTCAGCCCTTGGCTTGTGCTCCACGCCTTTGGGCACCACAGCCATCTCCCCAGGACCCAAACAGATAGTATTATCGCGAAACTCAATTTCCATTTGTCCTGAGACAACGATAAAAACCTCATCCGTATCGGGATGATCATGCCAGGTAAACTCTCCTTGTATCTTTACCAGCTTGAACTGGTAATCATTCATCTCCGCGATGACCTTAGGAGACCAATGGTCCGAGAACTTTGCTAGCTTTTCTCTAAAATTAATGACTTTATAGCGCATTTCTAATCCTTTCCTCCTAAGCAAGAAAGCACTTATTAATTAAAACTATATCGAACGTGAGGTCTCAACTAAGTCTCTGAGGCTTCCAACAGTATGCTGACTAAAAACCAACACCCCCGATTCACTTAGACGGGCAGCCACTATTCCAATTCCTTTTTTCTTCACTCCTGAAAAACTGCCATCGTAAATAAAATTCGAACCACAGGATGGGCTGTTTTCTGTAAGCACCGCAAACTTGATATCCTGATTTCGACACAAGCGCAGGGCTACGTCGGCTCCCCATATAAATTGATCTGTCAGATCCTTATGATCAATTCCTATAACTCTGGCCGTGCCCGCTAAAACCTCAGCACCACTACCGCCGAAAATCTCTGCCGGAGCCCTGGGTATAGGCAATCCGGCTGCAACTTCCGGACACAGAGGAACGACATCCTGGGTTTCTATAAGCCAATCAAAATCGCTGTTATGGACCTCAACATCACTACCGTTATAACGCACGGCACACCCCAGGAGACAAGAACTCACTAGTATTTTGGTCATATACACCTTCGGTCAAAATGGACACAATAGAAAATAATGCTTAAAGGTCACTTAGATTACACGAGCATAAAGGTTGCCCAGCAAGTAAATTAAGACAGAAAGTCGGAAAAGTAAGACAAATAAATCCAGGTTAAGCGAACGCCCCCAAACAAATCCATTAGAGAAATAAATCATGCTGCGCTCTATACTGATTTTGACTATCAGCCTGTTAACAATCCCTGTAGCTAATGCCAAACAATTGGCGATTACGCTTGACGATGCCCCCCGCAAAGCCGATGGCTACTTTGACGGACCAACTCGAGCAAAAACACTAATTGAGAACCTGGAAAAGCACAAAATTGGACAAGTAGCCTTCTTTGCCACCACGCAGTCACTGAATCAGGAAGGGCTAGAGAGAATAGGCACATACAACAAGGCTGGGCATACTATTGGCAATCACACCCATAGCCATCCCAACTTTCTTGAGACAGAGCTATCCGTCTATCAGTCGGATTTTTTACAAGCCCATCATATACTGCAACAATTTGACAATTTTAAACCCTATTTCCGCTTTCCCTACCTGCGCGAGGGAGAAACTATCGAAAAACGGGATGGCATGCGAAATCTATTACAGAAAAATAATTACCAAAATGCCTATATCACCTTAAATAATTACGACTGGTATATCGAAGAGCTTTTTCAAGCGGCAGTGAAAGTCGGGAAACCGGTTGATATGGAGAGACTCTCAAAGTTTTATGTCGACGTTCTTATGGCGAGTATTAATTACTACGAAGATATGGCGAGCAAATATCTTGGGCGTTCACCCAAGCACGTCCTACTGTTACACGAAATGGACATTACGGCGTTGTTTATTGGCGATTTAGCTCGTCGCCTGCAGCGGGAAGGCTGGGAAATAATTTCTTTGCAGGAGGCCTATCAAGATCCCATCGCCAAATACCAACTCGACCAACCGATTAAATACAATCCTGGCAGAATCGGCGAAATCGCCCTTGCTAAAGGGCAAAAGAAAAATCTCTGGCATTACACCCTGGATGAGTCCTACCTGGAAAAGAGGTTCAATCAGGAAGTGTTATTGATGTCTGATCACTAAATGGCAGGGATGCTACAGGGCACAAAGCCCTGTAACGGAGAGAATCAGGCTTCAACGAGCTGAACCGGAATGGTATTAGTGCTGCGCTCTACCTTGTTGCTTTCATCCAGATAGACCAGCTTGGGCTTGTGGCTATCGGCCTCTGCCTCTGTCATCTGGGCATAGGAAGCGATAATAATACGATCGCCAACTTGTACACGGCGGGCAGCGGCACCATTCATGGAGATAATACCGGAGCCGCGCTCGGCCAGAATCACATAGGTGTGAAAGCGCTCACCGTTGCTCACGTTGTAAATATCGATTTTTTCGAATTCGCGCAGACCGGCCAGCTCTACCAGATCTTCATCAATTGCGCAGGAGCCGTCATACCAGAGTTCGGCCTGGGTCACCGCGGCCATATGCAGTTTGCACTTCAACATTTCAATTTGCATGGTTGGATGCCCCTCAGAGTTCCAGGGATACGTTGTCGATCAGGCGCGCGGCACTGGTATACATCGCCCCCAGAATCGTAATTTGTTTATCGTCATCAGCTGCCGGCTGTAAGTCCTTGCTGTAACAGATGGAGAAATAGTCGACGCGGAAGCCAGTGTCTTCGATACGCTGGCGCGCCTCTTTTTCCAGGTCGGCAAAGTCCCGGCGCCCACCCACGATTTCATCTTTAACCCAATTCAGCGACTGGTTGAGCACCGCCACTTTGGGGCGCTCATCGGCAGTGATATAGCCATTGCGCGAGCTCAGAGCCAGACCGTCGCTCTCGCGGTGTACCGGCGCAGCAATGATTTCCACCGGAATACACAGGTCCTCGGCCATACGACGAATCACCGCCAATTGCTGGAAGTCCTTGATGCCAAATACGGCCTTGTCCGGCTGCACAATATTAAACAGCTTGGAGACTACCGTCGTCACCCCTTCAAAGTGACCGGGGCGACTCGCGCCACAAAGCACATCGGTCATGGCCGGGCAAACCACGCGGGTCTGCTGGTCCATACCGTTGGGATAAATCTCGTTCTCATCCGGGTGGAACAGGAAATCGCACTCGGCTTCGCGCAACCGGGCCATATCCCGCTCCATAGTGCGCGGATATTTGTCCCAATCCTCATTCAGGCCAAACTGCAGGCGGTTGACGAAGATCGATACCACTACTAGGTCGCAGTGCTGCTGGGCCAACTTGACCAGCTCGATATGGGCGTCATGCAGATTGCCCATGGTGGGCACGAAGCCCACGGTCTTGCCGTCTGCTCGGGCTTGGGCCAGCGCCTCGCGCAGGCTGGCTACGTGGTGGAAGACTTGCATCTCTCTACCGCTCACTATGTATCAGCGCGGCATCATACTCGCTGAGACGAGGCGTCTCAACTTAGCAAAAGTGCCGCTATCCCCAGGTTTTTCCCACGACATCTCTGATAGCTCACAGACTACTGTCTAGGTCATATCAGCCGGATTCCAAGTCACTTACAAATTATCCCACCACACCTCCCCCGCCTCAGATTATCGAGCAGAGTTCAGGAAGTGTTCATACCCGCCAGGGCAAACTGCCCGCCAAGATCCACAAACGACTTTAAACGACATCAAAGAGCCATCCGTGCTCGGGAGCGCTGCCATGAGACACCTCACTACTGCCATCGCCGCCGCGGGCCTATTGCTCCTGGCAACCCCTGCCATATCCGAAGTACATAGGGGACACCAGCGGGCAATGGACCAGGATCACCACGGACAGGGAAGAGCCCATCGCGAGCAGCGTCACATGGAACGCGACAGACATCATAATCGCAAGCACGAGAGAGAACATCGTAGAGAAGAGCGCAGACAGCGCAAGGAAGCACGCAGAGAGCGTAGAGAGGAGCGCAGACATCGCCGAGAAGTCCGCCACGCATACAAAGATGGTTACTCCGATGGCTATAGCCGCGGCCACCGCACAGGCCACCGGCACGAGCACCGCGCGGTGCACAGACCCCATTATCGCCGTGGCCACCATGGGCATCGTCCTCGCTGGCGCCCAGCACATTACGGCTACGGCTACAGCTGGCGCCACCTACCGCAAAATTTTGTCAGTATCAGCATCGGCGCCACCGGCTTCTACTATAGCGAAGGTATTTTCTACCGCCCGGCTTCTCACGGCTATGTGGTAACCCGCCCGCCCCACGGCGCCATCGTGCATAGCTTACCGGCCTCGGCCCTGACAGTGGTTGTCGGTGGTTACAACTACTACGTAGCCTACGACACCTATTACCGCTGGGATGACCGACGACGCGGCTACCGCGTTGTGCCCAATCCCGGACTGTTTTAACCGCCCTATTCCATCCCCCCAAGCTTCAGCGGTCTTCGGACCGCTTTTTTATTTCGCGGCTAAATTTCCACAACAATTCCTCATCGTAAAGCGCGCTGAAGCCAGAAAAAAACCGAATAAATATTTAGTTTTTTACAGGGAAAAAAATCAACGTTTTTTTATCTATAGTTATTGCTTTCCAGCACTGCTGGGCCCAAGATTCGCGCCCGCCACAGATCAACGGAAAGGCGCCATGAAACAGCAACAAGTAAAAAACTGGACCTGCGACGATTCTGCCGAACTTTACGGCATCCGCAACTGGGGCGCCGGCTATTTTGATTTAAATGAAGACGGTGAAGTTTCGGTCCTGGTCGAGGGTCCCAACGGGGAATCCCAAAGTGTCTCTCTGATGGAGATCGCCCGCGGCGCCACCGAGCGCGGCCTGGGCATGCCCTTACTACTGCGCATTGAAAACCTGCTCGATGCACAGATCGCCCGCATTAATGAATCCTTTGCCCGCGCCATCGAAGATTGCGGCTACGGCAATGTTTTTCGTGGGGTCTTCCCGATCAAAGTCAACCAGCAATGCCAGGTGATCGAGGAGATCGCCAGCGCCGGCCGCCGTTTTAACCACGGCCTGGAGGCTGGCAGCAAGGCGGAGCTGATCGCTGCACTGTCCATTTTGGACAACACCGAATCTCTGATCATCTGTAACGGCTACAAGGACGAGGAATTTATCAACCTCGGCCTGCAGGCGCAGCGTCTGGGTGTACAGATTTTCTTCGTGGTAGAAACGCCCTCGGAAGTGGAAACCATCATCCGCTGCGCAGAGCGCGAGCAGGTGCGCCCCAATATCGGCGCACGGGTGAAACTCGCCTCCAAGGTGGGCGGCTACTGGAACGCCACCAGTGGCGACCGCAGCATTTTCGGCCTGGGCAGTAACGACCTGATTGCCATGGTCGACCAGCTGCGCAGCCACAATATGCTCGACTGCCTCAAGCTGCTGCACTACCACCTGGGCTCGCAGGTACCGAATATTCGCGATATTCGCACCGGAGTGTTGGAAGCTTGCCGCTATTACGCCGATCTGGTGGAAGAAGGCGCTCCCATGGGCTATCTGGACTTGGGCGGTGGCTTGGCGGTGGACTACGACGGCACCAAGACCAACTACACCCACTCCAAGAACTATTCCCTCGACGAGTATTGCGTGGATGTCGTGGAAGCCATTATGGGGACTCTCGACAGTGAAGGGGTTGCCCACCCGGTGATTATCACCGAGTCCGGCCGCGCTACCGTGGCCTACTCCTCCGTGCTTTTGTTCGATGTGCTCGACACCACCCGCTTCGAACCGGTGGAACTGGAGCACACCAAGATCAGCGATGGCGACCACCAGATGTTGCTCAATCTGCAGGATGCGGTGAGTAGTATCACCCCCAAAAACCTGCAGGAGAGCTACAACGACGCCCTTTATTATCGCGACGAAGTGCGCTCCCTGTACCTGCACGGCCAGGTGAGCCTGCGCGAGCGCGCCAATGCGGAGAACCTGTTCCTGCAGGGTGCCCAGGAGATTCGCGCACTCCTCGACGAAGCCGAAGTAATACCCGCTGACCTGCAGGCCCTGCCAGAGGTGCTGTCGGATATCTACTACGCCAATGTGAGCGTCTTCCAGTCGATCCCGGATATGTGGGCCATCGACCAGGTATTCCCGCTACTGCCGATCCATCGCCTGGATGAGGCGCCGACCCGCTCGGGTATCATCGCCGACATCACTTGCGACTGCGACGGTAAGATCGACCGCTTTATCGGTCGCGAGAAGGAGCAGAAAACCCTGCCCCTGCACGAACTGAAAGACGGCGAGGACTATATCCTCGGCACCTTCCTGGTGGGGGCCTACCAGGAAACTCTGGGCGATTTGCACAACCTGTTTGGCGATACCAACGTGGTGAGTGTGCGTATCCAGGAGGACGGCAGTATCGACTTCAGCCATGAGATTCACGGCGACAGTATTTCCGACGTGCTGAGTTACGTAGAATATCAACCCAAAGAACTGTTCGAGCGTTTCCGCCGCCTGGCGGAGCGCGCTGTGAAACAGGGGTTGATCACCGCAGCCCAGCGCAAGCAGATTCTGCATACCTATACCGCCAGCATGAGCGGTTACACCTACTTCGAAAAGTAAGTTTAAAAAATAAGGCGGTAAGCCTTTAAGAAGATAGCGGCGGCCAACGTCGCAGACTAAGGAGATCTTTATGGCCAACGTACTGATCATCGGCGCCGGCGGCGTCGGCCAGGTAGTTGCGCACAAGTGCGCACAAGTTCCTGAAGTATTTGAAAACATCACCCTCGCCAGTCGCACCAAGAGCAAGTGCGACAAGATCGCGGAGATGTTGCCACGGAAAATTGATACCGCCGAAGTCGATGCGGATAACGTACCCGAACTGGTCAAGCTGATCGAAAAAGTGAAGCCGGACATGATCATCAATGTGGCCCTGCCCTACCAGGACCTGCACATCATGGATGCCTGCCTGGAAACCGGCGTGCACTACCTGGACACCGCCAATTACGAGCCGCCGGAAGAGGCCAAGTTCGAGTACAAGTGGCAGTGGGCCTACCAGGAGAAGTTCGAGAAAGCCGGTCTGATGGCCCTGCTGGGCAGCGGTTTTGACCCCGGTGTGACCAGCGTATTTACCGCCTACGCCAAGAAGCATCACTTCGATCGTATCCACACCTTGGATATTCTCGACTGCAACGCCGGCGACCACGGCCTGCCTTTCGCCACCAACTTCAACCCGGAAATCAATATCCGCGAGATTACCGCCAACGGCCGCTATTGGGAAAATGGCCAGTGGATAACCACCAAGCCGATGGAAGAGAAGCGTGTCTTCAATTTCCCCGAAGGCATCGGCGACAAAGACATCTACCTGCTGTACCACGAAGAGCTGGAATCCCTGTCCAAGCACTTCCCGGAAATCGAGCGCGCGCGCTTCTGGATGACTTTTGGTGAAAGCTACCTGAAGCATCTCGAAGTACTGCAAAACGTCGGTATGACCGGCATCGAACCGGTGCAATTCCAAGGCCAGGAAATTGTGCCCATTCAGTTCCTCAAGGCGATGCTGCCAGACCCCGCCAGCCTGGGCCCGCTGACCAAAGGCAAGACCTGCATCGGCAACATTATCCGCGGCAGCAAAGACGGCGAAGAGAAGATCTACTACGTCTACAACACCTGCGATCACCAGGATTGCTACAAAGAGGTACAGTCCCAGGCCATCTCCTACACCACTGGAGTACCGGCAATGATCGGCGCCAAGATGATGCTGGAAGGTAAGTGGATGAAGCCCGGCGTGTGGAACATGGAGCAGATGGACCCGGACCCCTTTATGGACGACCTGAACAAGTACGGCCTGCCCTGGCAGGAAACCTGGCTGGATAAGCCCTTCCAGTAATTCCGCACTTTTCCATACCCTTCGGGATGGGCCCAGGCGCCCATCCCGCGCAGCAGGATAAAGAAGCTCCCTATGGATCTCACTCCCCGCCTAGACTACTTCGGACACTTTGACCCCTACCGTGTACCCTCTCCCTGTTTCGTGGTCGATGAAATCGCCTTGCGCGACAACCTGGCACTACTGGCCGATGTGCAGAAACGCAGTGGCGCCAAAGTATTGGCCGCATTGAAAGCGTTCTCCATGTTCAGCACCGGTCCAATTGTTGCTGAATACCTGTCGGGCACCTGTGCCAGTGGCCTGTTTGAGGCGAAACTCGGCTTTGAAGAGTACGGCGGGCGCGACCAGGGCAAGGAAGTCCATGTTTTCAGTGCCGGCTATAAAGAAGATGAACTACGCGAAATTCTGCAGTTCGCCCACCACGTGATCTTCAACTCCTTTTCCCAGTGGAAACGCTACCGGGAACTGTGCCTGGATATGCAGAAGCAGCGCCCGGAACTGCGCTTTGGCCTGCGTATTAACCCAGAGCACTCCGAAGGCCACACCGACCTCTACGACCCCTGTGCGCCCTGCTCACGGCTCGGTATCGTGCGTTCACTGTTTGACGATGAGTCGCTGGAGGGCATTAGCGGCCTGCACTTCCACACCTTGTGCGAACAGGACTTTAAACCGCTGGAGCGCACCATCGCTGCCGTGGAAGAGAAATTTGGCGACCTAATCCCGCAGATGGAGTGGATCAATTTTGGCGGTGGCCACCATATCACCCGCCGCGATTACCAGGTCGACGAGCTGATTGCCGCCGTGCGCAATTTTTCTGAAAAATATGATGTGCAGGTTTACCTGGAGCCCGGTGAGGCCATTTCCCTGTTCGCTGGTATCCTGGTGACAGAAGTGGTGGATACCGCCTGGAATGGTCAGAACCAGGCCATACTCGACGCCTCCGCCACCTGCCATATGCCGGATGTTCTGGAAATGCCCTACCGCCCGGGAATCACCGGTGCCGCTCGCCCCGGCGAGCTGCCCCACACCTACCGCCTGGGCGGGCAGAGCTGTCTGGCCGGGGACAGCATTGGCGAATACAGCTTCCACAACCCCCTCAAGGTAGGGGAGCGCTTGGTATTCGAGGAGATGGCCTACTACACCATGGTGAAAACCAACACCTTCAATGGCATCCCCCTGCCCTCCATCGCCCTGTGGAACTCAGAGACCGACGACCTGAAAATCATCAAGAGCTTCGGTTACGACGACTTCAAAGAGCGCCTCTCCTGATAGCCCCAACAAGATAGTGATGCGGCGGGCAGTACAATCCCCGCCGCCAGAGGATACGTAGATGCAGCCAGAAAACGATTACCCGATCTTCCTGGGCTCCGAAATTGAGCAACCCAAGCCCGAGGACGCCTTCTTTCATATCATCCCCATCCCCTATGAGGAGACTGTTTCCTACGGTGGCGGCACTGGCAAGGGCCCGGCCTCCATCCTCGAGGCCTCCTGGCAGCTGGAAACTTTCGACAACTTCTCCTCACCCTGCGAGCTAGGTATCTACACCCGCCCGCCTGTCTCGGTCTCCGACGCTGCAGAGCAGGTAATGGACAATATCGCCGCAGCCACCAAAGAGGTGCTGGCACTGAGTAAGATGCCCGTGGGCATCGGCGGCGAACACTCGGTGACCTGGGGCATTATCAAAGGCCTGCTGGATGCCGGTGAAACCGACTTCGGTGTGGTTCAGATCGACGCCCATGCCGACCTGCGCGACCGCTATGAAGGCCACAAGCACAGTCACGCCAGTGTGATGCGCCTGGTGGTAGAGGCCGGTGTGCCCCTGTTCCAGCTGGGGATTCGCGCCTACTGCGAAGAAGAGATGCAAGCGCGCAAGGATTACAACGTCGGCTATCTGGACGCCCATCAGCTAGTGCCCAACAACGTGCAGGAATTCCAGCTGCCGGAAAACTTCCCCAAGAAAGTCTTCTTTACTCTGGATGTGGATGGCATGGACCCTTCGGTGTTTCCCTCTACCGGCACTCCAGTACCCGGCGGTCTGGGCTGGTACCAGACCCTCAACCTGTTCGAATCCGTGGCGCGTCAACGCCAGATTATCGGTTTTGACGTACTGGAATTCGCGCCGATTGACGGCTTCCACGCCTATGATTTCGCCGCTGCCCAGCTGATGTACAAACTGATGGGGATTATTCAGCGCAACCGCTGAGGCAGCCTCGCTTTCCAGCACTTTGACAATTCTTAACCAATTAACCTGTCATTGCTGTCAGATTAAGGGTTAGTATGTCGATGTGAGTAATCACTTCGCTGGAGAGACCGTGAATAAGCTGAATATCGTTCTTGGCGCCAGTGCCTTCATTGCACTGGCGGCTTTTGCCTTTAGTCCATCTGCAGACGCCCGTGGCTACGATCGCTGGGGGGAGCACCGCCATCATCATCGCCACGGTCACTACCATGGCGGCAGCCGCATTTCCATTGGCTTTGTCGCCCCGATACTACCCACCAATCATGTACGGGTTGCCGTTGGCGGGCGTCCCTATTACTACCACGGCGGACACTTCTACCGTCATGGCCCAAGGGGTTACGTCGTCGTGAATGCGCCGCTGGGCGCTTCAGTGGTAACACTGCCAAGCCGAGCCGTGCCGGTACAAGTGGGCGGTGTCACTTACTACCAGTATGCCGATGCCTATTACCAGTGGGTACCGGCTACCCGCACTTATGTGGTAGTAGCGCCCCCAGCACCGGTAGCGGTCGTTCCAGCTCCGGCACCAGTGGTTACGGTTCCAGCACCAGTCGCTGCAACTCCGGCGCCTGCACAAGCTCCAACCACGGCACCGGCGACAGTCCCCGCAACACCAGATCCTGGCCCAGAAGGTTTCCAGCCCGGTCAGGTCTTAGAGACGCTGCCCAAAGGCTACGCGGCTGAAGTGATCAATGGTATCCAGTACTACCGCTATGGCGGCAACTACTTCATGCCGACCCAACGCGATGGCCAGGAAGTCTATGTGGTGGTCAAGCTGTAAGCGCCGCCGCACTTTCCAGCCCGTGAAAGCGGGCGAACTGACCCAAGGCCCGGTGAAAGCTCGCCTCCAGCGAGACACCGGGCTTTTCCAACCAGTGCAGAGTCTCGATACGCAGTGCTCCCGCATCCCGATCGGCCTTCAAGTCCACCAACCCCACAAAACGATCGCCGTATAAAATCGGCAGACAGAAGTAGCCATAGCGGCGCTTGGCTGCAGGGACATAGCACTCCAACTGGTATTCAAGTTCAAATAGCCGGCTCAGGCGCTTGCGCTGTAGTATCAGTGGATCGAAAGGCGATAACAGCCGCATCTTGCGCGCTGGCCGCGCCGGACTCTGCTCCAGCTGCTCTGTCAGCATCAACTCTTTGCCATGAGAAGTCAGCTCACCAGTGGCAAGCATATTTTCGATGGCCCGTTGAATCAGGGGCTTGTCTTCACGACGTAGATAGGCGACTTCCTCAGGGCGGCCAATGCCCTGGCAACCGAGAAAAGTGCGTACCAGGTGACTGCCGTATTCCAGTTCGGTAGCGGCGCTGATCGACGTATTTGCCGGCAATACCCGCTCGGGGAGATCAAAGACCTTTTGAAAACCCACTCGGTGGCTGACCATCAGCTCACCCTCGTGAAATAGCTGCTCCAGCGCTTTCTTTTCATCGGACCACTCCCACCAACCGCTTTTGGTGCGTACGAAATCACTGGCCCGCAATGGTCCCTCAGCGCCTACCCGATCCAGCACATAGCGGCACAGTTTGGCATTCTTCTCATACCAGTGGCGCTGCCCAGCGCGGATACGATCCATACGCACCCGAGCATAGGGGTAGTGTTCCATCGACATATAGGCGGCGGCGTGGGACCAGTATTCAAAAATTTCGCGGCGCTGTTCTGCTTCGGCTAAGTCTGGCTCACGGTAACCGGGCAGACGGTTGTACAGCTGGTGGTGGTGCGCACGGGTAATGCGCTGGATGGCATCCAGTTGCAGCGCGCCGAGATGGGCTATTAAGGCGGGGAGCCCCTCCTTCCAGGGACTGTGGATAAACTGACGCTCCAGCACCAGTGCGCGGACCTGTTGCTCTGACAGCATGGTGTCACCCTCCTTGTATTTGCTGAGCAGCAGTTACCAGTCAGGTTTCAGAGACTGGCACCTAGCGATCTACTCGCCCTGATAATATTCCGGTGCCAGGTTATCGAAGCGCGTATATTTGCCGATAAATGCCGCGCGACAGGTGCCTATCTCACCGTTACGCTGTTTGCCAATAATCAGCTCTGCCAGCCCCTTGTCTGGGCTGTCCTCGTTGTAGTACTCATCGCGATAGATAAACAAAATCACATCGGCATCCTGCTCGATCGCCCCGGATTCCCGCAGGTCCGAGTTCATCGGCCGCTTATTGGGGCGCTGCTCCACACCGCGGTTGAGCTGCGACAGGGCGACTACCGGGCAGTCGTACTCTTTCGCCAATGCCTTGAGAGAGCGCGAGATTTCGGAAATTTCCTGGGTGCGGCCCTCGGTAGAGCCCTTCACCTGCATCAGCTGCAGGTAGTCCACCATAATCATCGCCGGCAGGCTTTTGGCCTCGGCATCCTCGCGACTCATACGAGGATTTTCGCGCATCAACTTATTGGTGTGATCGCGCACGGTGCGCTTGGTGCGCGCGCGCACCTCACTGGGGCTGAGCGCAGGCGTATCGTCGATATACAGGGCTTTGCCCTTCATTTTTTGTACGGCGCTGGAAAGTTTGGGCCAATCCTCTTCCTGCAGCTTGCCGTTGCGGATACGGCCCTGGTCGATACGACCGATTGAAGACAACATCCGCATTACCAGGCTGTCAGACGGCATTTCCATACTGAAGACCAGGGTCGGGCGCTCTTGGCTGAGCATGGCACTCTCGATAAAATTCAGTGCCAGCGCGGTCTTGCCCATGGAAGGACGTGCTGCAAGGATTACCAGCTCGCCCGGCTGCCAGCCGGAGGTGCGCTGATCCAATTCGGTCAGGCCGGTACTGAGGCCGGTGATATCGCCTTCAGTTTTAAACAGCTCATCGATACGCTCGACGGTTTTCTTCAGCAGGCTATCCACACCGACGAAACCGCCCTCTTTGGCGCGTCCCTCGGCAATTTCCGCCACACGGCGCTCAGCCATCTGCAGCAGATCGGCGGAGGCCAGGCCACCGGGATTGAAACTGGTACGGCTGATTTCACCGGCGGCGGCAATCAGCTGGCGCAACATGGAGCGCTCGCGCACTATCTTGGCATAGGCGACAATATTCGCCGCGGAGGGAGTGTTCTCGGCCAGTTCCGCCAGATAGGCCGGACCGCCCACCTCGCCGAGGAGGTCGCGACTGGCGAGGCCTTCGGCGAGAGTAACGATATCCAGCGGCTGCTCACCATTGCTCAGCTCGCCCATTACCGCGAAGATCTTGCGGTGGCTGGCGGTAAAGAAGTCCTCTTCACTCAGCTGCTCGGCAACCGCATCGATGCGGCCCGGATCCAACATCAGGCCCCCCAGCACCGATTGCTCCGCCTCTACCGAGTGTGGCAGCGGTGAACTCTCTTCACTGTGGATTTCTTCTTCGGGGGTAGCGTATTCGTCGATCATGGGACTTTACTGGATACCAGAAACAAAACAGGCGCTGACCCGGTAGGGTGCAGCGCCCGATTGTAGCGCGGCTGGCGCCTGTGGCACCAACTGCTTGTCGGCAAAACCTTACTCGGCTTCGATAACGACTTTAACTACAGCAGTCACGTCGGAGTGCAGCTGTACGTCTACTTCGTACTCGCCCACTTCGCGCAGAGCGCCTTCCGGCAGCTTCACTTCAGCCTTGGCTACTTCAACACCGCCAGCAGTAATTGCGTCTGCGATATCGCGAGTGCCGATAGAACCGAACAACTTGCCTTCGTCACCAGCGTTGGCAGCAATGGTTACAACCAGGTCGGCCAGCTTGGTAGCGCGGCTCTCAGCTTCTGCCATTTTGGCAGCTGCAGCGGCTTCCAGTTCAGCGCGCTTGGCTTCGAACTCAGCAACATTGGCTGCGGTAGCCGGAATTGCCTTACCAGTCGGCAGCAGGAAGTTGCGGCCGAAACCGGCTTTAACTTCAACGCGATCACCCACGTTGCCCAGTTTGCCTACTTTATCGAGCAGAATAACTTCCATCTCGGTTTCCTCAATTTCTGTATTGTGCAGAGCGCGCCTACTTTGCGGAGCGCCCGCGAATATCTATCCAGCTATCTACCAGAGCCAAACCACACAGGAATCCAGCCAGGGGCAAGCCACCAATCACCAGCATCACGTACATCGCCACCAGGGGACCAATCCCCCAACCGCGACTGGCGACCAGCCAGTGAATAAGGGCGATACCTGCAACCACCATGGGGAAGGCGATTACTGCACCCCAGAAGGCGTAACCCGGGGTCACCAGGCTCACCACCCACAGCAGCATACTCAGTGCCGCCAGCCATACCGGCATACGCAACTGATGAAACTCCTGGCGGAAACCGCCGGGGTTATACAGTAGCGCCTGCCAGTAGCGCCCCAGAACCAAAGCCAGTGTGGCGCTCATCGCCGATATCAGGCTCAGATATCCAGTGATCTGCAATTCGCCTGAGAACACCTGCTTCAGTTCTTCCATCGGAACCGTATTGGGCTGCTCTGCCGCTCTTTCGAGCGCTTGCATAAAGCCCTGGAGCAAACCGCCGCTGAAGGCAGAGGTGAGCAAAATACCCACCGCCGAGGCCGCTGTTACAGTGAACAATGCGGCGACCCATGAACGGCTACTGCGCAGTGCCACGGCGCCGCAGAACACTGCGGCAAAGTGGCCGGCGGAAATACCGGTCACCAGTGGTAGTACATGACCGCTCATGCCCATAACAACGATCGGCAACAGTGCCCAGGCCAAAACCATCAGGCCTTCACTGCTGCCGCGGCGCAAACTCACTAGAGCGAGGATTGCCGGGCTTATCAGCGGTATCCCCACCATGGTGAGGATCACCGCCCGCACGCGCCCGCGCATAATAAACTCAGCTACGGCGCGCATAGTTAGATAGCTTCTCTATTAATGAGTCTAAGCAAACTGCGGCTTAGGCTTCGTGGCTGTCCGTGTACGGCAGCAGGGCCAGGTAACGCGCGCGCTTGACCGCAGAGGCCAGCTGACGCTGATACTTGGCTTTGGTACCGGTGATACGGCTTGGAACAATCTTGCCAGTCTCAGAGATGTAGGCTTTCAGGGTATCGAGATCTTTGTAGTCGATACGCTTAACACCTTCGGCGGTGAAACGGCAGAACTTGCGACGACGGAAAAAACGTGCCATCTGATAATCCCCTTACTCTTCGCTTTCAGCGTTATCGGAAGAAGCTTCTGCGGCGTCAGAAGAGGACTGCTCTTCTTCAGCGCGCTCGCGACGCTCGGTGCGCTCTGCACGGGCAGCTTTGCGCTCACGGCTTTCTTTTTCCGCTTTCATGATCGGGCTCTCGTCGGTGATCGCCTCGTCTTCACGGATTACCAGATTACGGATAACCGCATCGTTGTAACGGAAGTTGGTGGTCAGCTCTTCCAGAGCTTCTTCGGTGCACTCAACATTCATCAGAATGTAGTGGGCTTTGTGGATCTTGTTGATCGGGTAAGCCAGACGGCGACGGCCCCAGTCTTCCAGACGGTGTACTTCACCGCCAGTGTCCTTGATGGCAGCGGTATAACGCTCCACCATGCCGGGTACCTGCTCGCTCTGGTCCGGGTGAACCAGGAATACAATTTCGTAATGACGCATTTTAGCTCCTTACGGGTTAATCAGCCTTCCGGACAGTCCGGTAAGGCAAGGAGTACAACGGGCGCGGATAGACCGAGCCCATTGCGGGCGGCGTATTCTAGGCAGTTGCGGGATTGCTTGCAAGTTGATCAATTATTTGTGGGCTGTGTCTTCTCCAGCGCGGGGACAAGTGAACTAATTATTCCAACTGCTCCCTCAGAGACCACCCGTTCCACCCTGGGCCTTAGCCCAGCGAAACCCTGTCTTTGTGTAGATTCAGCCACTGAACTGCGCGTTCTGGTCATGGGTTTGTGGCGGCGAGCTGGCATATAGTGCCTCCCTCTGTAGGGAGAAGTACCATGCCCCAAGAAACGCACAACCTTAGTTTTGGCGCCTTCCAGGTGCCCGTCACCACCGTTCACAACGGCGAAGGCCCACTAGTCCTGGTGATTCCCGCCATGGGCGTTCCCGCCAATCGCTACCATCTTTTGTTGAAGGAATTACAGCGACTCGGCTACAGCACCGCCATCACCGAACTGCCGGGAACCGGCGAAAGCCTGCCGAGACCTAACCGCAATGCCGACTACGGCTACGATGACCTGGTATTTGCCTTTATCCCGCAACTACTGGCACTGCTGGAAGAGTCCTTCCCCGCAGGCCCGGCCCTGATTCTCGGCCACAGTATCGGCGGCCAAACTAGCACTCTCGCGGCCCGTGCCGGCCTGACCGGCAATGCCAGGGTTGTCACCATCGCCTCCGGCCATGTAGACCACCGCAGCTGGAGCGGACTGCACAGGTACGCCATTTTACTTTTTGCCTCAATAGTGAGTGTCACGTCGAGTCTGCTTGGCTATTTCCCTGGCGCACGCATGGGTTTTGGCTGGCGTGAAGCGCGCAAACTGATGAAAGACTGGGCCCGTTCTATTTTCAGTGGGCGCTTCGCTCCAGAAAAACGCTTTGGAAAACACAAGCCCAACAACCAACCCACTCTTCATATCGCCCTGGCCGGAGATCCCTTTGCACCAGTAAAGGCTGCGCGCAAACTGGCTGCTATCGTAGATGGCGAGACCCGTGAGATGGCCGCTACCTATCCGAAAGGCAACCCCCACCTAAGCTGGATCAAAAATCCACGCCCGATTATCGCCGAAGTGGACAGCTGGTTGACTCAACACCAAGCAGGCTCTTACTGAGGAAATACAGGTCTTGGCGCCATCCAAAGTGTGGCGCCGAGGCAGCTGAACTCTTCAGGTATTCAACCCCCAGTTTTTCTACTCCTGCTTATTTTCCAGCACAGTAATACCCCCATACACAGTAACGCCTACTCTGTTCACTTCCGTTTTTGGCCAGAAGTTAGAAAAGGCTCGAAGTAATTTTCTACCCCAATTACTCGATCAATAAATCGTCGCATGGGGAAATTTAATGGCCATTAATTACTTCGAACAATTCAACGCTTTGCATGAAGGCAGCCAACTCTTAGTCCTTCCGAATATCTGGGATGCCGCTAGCGCACAGCTCTGCCAAGCAGCCGGCGCTCCCGCCTTAGCTACCAGTAGCGCCGCTGTGGCTTGGTCACTGGGTTATGCCGATGGCAGCAGCATGCCAATATCGGAACACCTGAGCGCCGTTAAGCGCATTTTGAGGGTTTCCCGCGTCCCGATATCCATTGATATTGAGGATGGCTACAGCTCTGATCCCGGGCAAGTAGCGGAGTTAGTTGCAACCTTGTGTGATCTTGGCGTAGCTGGCATCAATATCGAAGATGGCAGGGAAAGCCCACAACTGCTGCGTGAAAAAATCCTGGCTATTCGCTCCACGTTAAAGGCGCGACCCTTTTTTATTAATGCACGGACCGATATTTACCTGAACAGTACGGAGAACAGCCAGGATTCACTGAAACAGGTGATGCAAAGGTTGTCCGATTACCGGGAGGCCGGTGCCAACGGAGGATTTATTCCTGGTTTAACCTCCCTGGCGGACGCACAAAAGCTAACACAAGAAATCAGTATGCCACTCAATTTAATGCTGCTAGCCGGTATGGAAGAGCCCGCCCATTTCTGGCGAGCGGGTATTCGTAGGCTAAGCTGGGGACCTGCTTTATTTCAATCGAGTTATGCGCTTTATAGCAACATGGCCAATAAGTTATTCCAAGGAAAACATCCAAAACAAATCTTTGAACACAGTCTGGACTATAACTATCTAAATAACCTGGGCTCCAATATCCAATAAAAAAGATCAATAATCTCGAAAAGGAATAACTTAAACTTCTCAATACCCATTATAAATTTACAGATGCGCTTGGGGGAGCCATCCTTGCCCCCAAGCGATTTAATAGTTCAGCTATCAAAAACTATAACCGACCCCTAAACTATATTCACTTTTGTCGTAAGTATAGAATTCCCGATTCTCCTCATTTTCAATATATTGGTACTTCCCATTAACATGGAGATTAGGGGTAATACGAAGCTTTGCTCCTAACCAGGATCTCATTCGATCAGATTCTCTAAAATAGAGATCCACATCACCTTGGCTATCGGTAATACGATTGCTCTCGTTATAGAGGCTACTGCGATACTCCACCCCTGTGGATATATTCCACCTTGGTGAAGGTATCCAAACCAGGGTGCCTCCAAGAGTATGACGAGCGGGTGAGTAGCTATAGTAATCCCCCTCTGCTTTCTCCTGCCCTTCACGATCGTTGTAATCGAATCGATAAAACAACTTCGCCTCGGTCGAAAATAATGAACGCTGCCAACTCAAGTCAAAGTACTGACGCCAGCCATCCAAATAAGCATAATCCTCGCCACCAAAGTAGTAACCTGGGCTATAGGAAAAGACAATTCTGGAGCGACCCCAATTCCCTGAAACTTTACCCAACAGCCGTGCTTGCTGTGTGACAGGCTCCCCCCCCAAGGTCACCATTTCGACGGCAAATCCCATCTCTGCAGTCCAACCAAACAGGCGGCGATCATGGAATAATCCCGCCCTGGCGCTGGCTAGATCGAGATTGTCATATTCCTTGTATTTGCGCCCAAATCCGTAACCTTGCACCCGCCAGCCACTCCCAGCAGTTCCCTTGAGGCGGTATTGACCCCAGGCAAACAACTCGGCGTAATTGTCATCCCCAATCGAGGCTTCTTCCAGTAGTTCATTTTGCAACGCATAGGCGTTGTCATCATTGCCCACCGTCAGGCTGACAGTGGCCAGCCAGGGTTTCTCACGCTCGCCGCGATGATCCTCTGCCAATAAGCGCAGACGGCGCGCAGCCATGTCCCGCAGCTTTTCTGTAGCCGCCCCTGCTCGCACAATACGGTAATGTTTAAGTGCGACCAATTCTCGATCACTTCGCTCTGCGGCAATGGCCAAGTTATAACGGGCCAAATCCTTCCAGCGGGCATTATTCAGGAGGCCGAGAAAATATATCGCGGCCTCCGAATAACGCTCTAGTTTCATCAAGGTAACGCCAATGTTATACCTGAGCTTTGCAGAGTTATTGCCAGACTCACGCTCAATTTCAAAGTACTTAAGCGCCCTACGGTATTTTCCCTGCTTGAAAGCCTCCGTAGCCTCACTGAAGAACTCTGCAGCTATTGATACTGGTGATATCAACACCAACAGCGTAATTAGCACTATTCCGATTCGCCCATTTCGCACTGTGGATTACCTCTAAACATTCCCTGTCATAAATTTTGCAATGCCAATTAATTAGGCATCTGGCCCATCGGGTAAATTGTCCTGAGCCTGCTCAAACATTCCATCAAGCTCCATAGAAATCTGGTCGCGAATATCCGCAGGTAGACTAGAAAGAATATCCTGCATCACTTGCTCGATAACGCCTTGTATATCTGCACCGTTCATCGCACTCTTAACGGCCTCTTCGATACTTTCCCTGGCTACTTCAGCGGTGCGCAGAGCTTCCTCCCTGGCCGCTTCTGCTGAGAGACGCGCATTGGCAATCAACTCCTGATGGCGTGTGAGGGCCTCACGCATCCTTGCTTCAATTTCCTCACTATGTTCAGCGCCCTGCCCAGTAGCCGCTACTGCTTCCATTACCGCCGCGATGGTTTCCTCAGCCACCTCCTGCATATCCGGCGGAAGCTCTATGTTGTTCACCACATCTTGCGCATCCTGCCCCTCCTCAACCACAGTGAGAGTGACATCCAGGTCTTCTGGTGCCTCCTGCGCCAATAAAGGGCCGCTATACATAACTGCTGCAGCGACACCCGCCGCCAATAATCCCTGTTTCCACATCGCTTGGTTACCTCTAGGTTGTGACAAAAATTGCTATCGAACCCTACATTGCGGCCGGCTTCACAAGTGCGTTAATCGTTGACGCAGTCGCTTGCTCACCCCACCGTATTCCACTTCGATCAATATCTCCCCCGTGCTATTTTCACCGAGGATTTTCACCGGCAACGACAAGCGATTACTTCCTGCAGCAATATCCGTTTGCCATTGCAACACCTGACTGCTCGCATAACCATCAAGTTGCATATTTTCCGGTAAGACGACCCTGATTAGTGCCCCCGGCATCCGGCGACTGCTGTGCAGTAAAAGGTGCACTGGCCGCCTGATAGTACCTTCGACATCTTGCTGCGTATAACCAGCCCCAACATCCATCGGGGTATCTTTTAAGAATGTCAGTATCACTCCCAATGTCACGACCACGAAGAAACCCGCAGCTACAGCCAACTGTCCCACTCGCCGATATTCGTCAAAAAATAATTTTGATAAAGAAGACGATTGACTGCTTTCCTGCCCAGCGAAGACAGACTTTAAGATACGCTCTTCCAAGTCATCGCCAGGGTTCTCAACCGGCAGGGCGCGGAGCTGGTGACGTAACAACATCTCACTGGAAAAATCTTCAGCGTCATATTTCAGCATTGGCTTTTCCTCTGATTACTAACACGGATGACCCTCGCTAATAGTTCCCTCACCGAGCAATTTTTTTAATTTTTTATGGGCGCGATGTAGGCGTGATTTCACCGTGCCCACACTTATGCCCAAAATATCTGCCACCTCTAGTAGGGAGTACCCCTCTACATCGTGCAGCAATACCGTATCGCGCCAATCGACCTCTAGTTTCGATAGCGCCTGCAGTAAAATGCGCTGCATTTCCACCTGAGAAGAAAGCCCCTTCTCTGGCGTGCCGCTTGCCACCGTCTCCCAATCAACCTCTTCATCAATGGGGGAGCTTCGGCGTCGGCGGTAGAGATCCACATAGCGGTTATAGAGCACCTTGATTAACCAGGGACCTAAGCGCTGAATTTTTTCCAGTGCTACAGATCGCGTCAGCAGGCTTGCCAAAACATCCTGTACCAGGTCCTCAGCCTCCTCGCGATTCCCTGTCCAGCGAAAGGCCATACGATAAAGTTGGCGAATATGTGGATGTATCAACTCAGCAAAACGAGCATTACGCGATCGTCGTCGCAGTAATTTTTGGGGCCAGGCGTACAAACCGCTACTCCCGGATATCAAAGGAAAGTTACCCGCAAATTTTTCACCCGCGGCATGAAATAGAAAGCTGCACAGTAAAATTGCTGTGTGACAGTGGAAAAAATCTAGCAGTGAATAGTGGAAATAGAGGGGAAAAAGAGGTTTGCGTGTGAAGCGCTACGCCGAGATACTGCAAGTCCCGGCATCAGTAATCACCAGGACTTACAGATCAAAAAAAAAGGAATAAATCAGGCGCTGCGCTGACGCACCGCTTCAAATAGACAAACACCGGTGGCAACAGACACATTCAGGCTGCTGACTTCACCGGCCATCGGAATTTTAATTAAATGATCACAGTGCTCCCGGGTTAATCGGCGCAGGCCACTGCCTTCGGCACCCATCACTAAAGCCATAGGACCCGTCAACTGAGACTGGTAGACATCCTGAGTAGCCTCTCCTGCCGCACCAAAAATCCACACTCCAGCCTGCTGTAACTGCTGTAGGGTACGCGCGAGGTTGGTCACCGTAACAAAGGGTAAAACCTCAGCCGCACCACAGGCCACCTTGCGGGCTGTCGGGGTCAAACCTGCGGATTTATCCTTGGGCGCAATCACCGCGTGTACACCGGCAGCCTCCGCTGAGCGCAAGCAGGCACCCAAATTATGGGGATCGGTCACGCCATCCAGGACCAAGAGAAATGGCGCCTCACCTTTCTGGTCCAGCTTTTCGAGCATGCCAAACAGAAATTTCTCATCCAGAACCTGGGTTTTACTCGCACAAAGAGCGATTACCCCCTGGTGATTAGCGCCCTCTTCCACCTTATCATCCAAAGTGCGACGGTCGACAAAACGCAGTGCGATATCATTTTTTTCCGCCTGCTGAATAATTTTTTGTAAGCGCTGGTCTTTGCGCCCACGCAATAGCATCAACTCCTGCACATTTTGTGGGGAACCCTTTAACAAAGCCTGCACCGCGTGCAGGCCATATACCAATTCTTGGCTCAACTTATGCCTCGATCACTTTTTCTTTTTACTGGTAGAAGAAGCTTTCTTCTTCTTTTTAACTTTGCCGCTACGCGTTTTGGCCTTTTCTGCTTTCTGTGCAGCCTTGCGCGCAGCTACCGCTGGGCGTTTGCCGCCTTTGCGCGTGGGAGTGCGCTTGCTTCCGCGACGCTTTGCCGGCGCCTCAGTTTTTTGCTTGTCGGTATCCTCGCTTGATTTTTTCTTGCTCGTACTGGGCTTATCCTCCGTCAGCTCTCCCACAGGGACCGCCTCTTTGGAGCCGACCTTACGTTTGCGAATAGGCGCTACTTCCGCTGAGGTTTCTGCGCGCTTTCCCCAGGGGCTGGCATGTAATTTACGGCTGCTGTCTTTTTTCTGCTTGCTGCGCCGCTCCCGCTCCAATTGATGCTCTACAGCCATTTCCATCGCGCGGGCACTGACCTTAGTCGTTTCTTTCTTAGCACGGGAGGCCTTTTGACGCGGCACCAATTCCTCGAGAATAAAGTCTACTTTGCGCTCTTCAAGATCGACCCGCGCCACCTGAACGCTAACTGAGTCACCTAGATGGTAGCGTTTGCCACTGCGTTCGCCGATTAAACGCTGGTGCGCCTGCTCAAAGCGGTAATAATCTTTTGGCAGCGCGGTCACGTGGATCAACCCCTCAACAAAAAGATCATTGAGCTCGACAAATAAGCCGAACCCCGTTACCGCACTAATTACGCCGGAATAAACTTCACCCACATGATCCTGCAAATATTCGCACTTGAGCCAGCTAACCACATCGCGGGTAGCATCGTCTGCACGGCGTTCAGTCATGGAGCACTGCTCGCCGAGCTGTAACATCGCCGGCATATCGTAGGGCAGTATCTGCTGTCGATCGATAGGTCTGGCGCCCGGCACGCTGTACACCTTCTGCACCACTGCGGCTTCATTGGCACTGCCATTGCGAATTAGCCAGCGCAGGGCACGATGCAACAGCAAATCGGGATAGCGGCGAATGGGCGAGGTGAAATGGGCATAGGCGCGATAATCCAAACCAAAGTGGCCGCGATTTTCCGGCTGATAGACCGCCTGATTCATGGAACGCAGTAACATCACTTGAATTATATGGGCATCCGCACGGCCCTCGACCTGCTCCAGTAACGCCTGAAAATCCGCGGGCTGTGGCTCGGAGCCACCGGGCAGTCGCAATCCCAGCTCACCGAGGTACTCGCGCAAGTTGCTGAGTTTTTCTTCTTTCGGGGCATCGTGCACGCGATAGAGAGCCGGTAATTCCGACAGCTCCATTAAATCCGCCGCACAAACATTGGCCGCCAACATGCACTCTTCGATCAGTTTGTGCGCATCATTGCGGGTAACCGGCACTATGCGCTCAATTTTGCGTTCGCTGTCAAACAGAATACGGGTTTCGGTGGTTTCAAAATCTATCGCCCCACGCCGATCGCGGGCACTGCGCAACGCCAGGTACAAATCGTGCAAATTATCCAGATGTGGAACCAGTGCGGCGAGCTGCTTACGCAGACCACTATCGCGATTGTCCCGTTCTTCTAATACCTGCCCTACCTGGGTATAGGTCAGACGCGCATGACTGCGCATCAAACCTTCAAAGAAACGGTAATCGGTAATTTCACCGCTGCGATCAATGTGCATCTCGCACACCATACACAAGCGATCTACCTCCGGATTTAATGAACAGAGCCCATTAGACAATTTCTCCGGCAGCATAGGCACGACAAAGTCGGGAAAATAAACCGAGTTGCCGCGGCTATGGGCCTCCTCATCGAGCACCGAGCCGGGGCGCACGTAGTGAGACACATCGGCAATGGCTACCAGTAGCTTCCAACTGTTGTCAGGCAAAAGCTCACAGTAAACTGCATCATCAAAATCGCGGGCATCCTCACCATCAATAGTGACCAGGGGTAATTGGCGCAAGTCAACCCGCGCTTTTTTATCCTCTTCCAGCACTTCATCGGCAATGGCATCCACTTCCGCCTGTAAGGCCGCGGGCCAGATATGGGGGATGCCATAGTTGCGGATCGCGACATCGATCTCCATGCCCGGTGCCAAATGGTCGCCGAGCACTTCCAGCACTTCCCCCTGAGGTACGCGGTCACGCCCAGGTTGTGTGACAATTTTTACCACGACATATTGGCCGTGTTCGGCACCGGCGGCATCTTCTGCCGCTACCATCACATCGAGGTTCACGCGGGGGTTATCGGGCCGCACAAAACAGATACCATTTTCCCGGTAAAGGCGCCCAGCCAGCTGTTCGGTATTGTGCTTGATTACCCGAACCACGGCACCTTCACGCTTGCCGCGAAAGCCGCCGGGAGTCTCCCGCACCAGCACCTCATCGCCGTCAAAGACTTTGCGCATTTGTCGATGGGACAAAAATAAATCGCCGTCACCATCCGTGGGCACAACGAAACCAAAACCGTCGCGGTGGCCAATCACGCGGCCACGAACCAGGCTCATTTTGTCCAGTACGCCAAAATCACCAGAGCGATTGCTGGCAATCTGGCCATCTCGGGACATGGCGATTAGACGCCGGCGCACCCCTTCACGCCGGTCCTCATCTTCTAATTCAAGAAGGTCGGCAACAAATTCCCAGGGCACCGGTTCCGCCTGCTGCTCCAAAAGTTGCAGCAAATATTCTCGGCTGGGGATAGGCTTTTCATATTTTTCCGCCTCTCGCTGGGCATGAGGGTCAGCGTTGAGGGGGCCTGAAGTATTTTTGTGTGTCAAAACAGCATCCGTTGTTGAGATAACCGCCCATTGAGGCGGCTTCCGGAGGTTATCCGGTCAAAGGCAGGCGGCGGAGGTAGAGAGTTTTTGTTCAATGTTTCGCCGCTGTTGAACGCATTATAAGCGATTTCAGCACATTTCCAGACCTTTGGGTAAAATGTTGAAATAAGCGCTAAGAAACCGTTGACACTCCCCCTGCAGATCTCTATAGTTCGCGTCCTCAACGGAGCACACGTTGATTTGCCCAGGTGGCGGAATTGGTAGACGCGCTAGCTTCAGGTGCTAGTGACCTAACGGTCGTGGAGGTTCAAGTCCTCTCCTGGGCACCAATTCCAAAAAGGCTGACTCGAAAGAGTCGGCCTTTTTTCGTTGCGGCTTATGTAAATCTTACCCACGAAAAGTCCCCAGATATTTCCAATACAAACGCCCATAAAAAAACCGGCCACTGGGGCCGGTTCGGTATTTTAAAGTCTTCTAGGGGTCATCGGCCCCCTGAATTAATGGAGGCCAAGGTCTCCTGCTCACGGTAGTCGACAGTAACATCCTGGCTCTCTTCCAGCCTGGCGTCGAATTCCGGATCTTCCTCATCGGTTCCGGAAAGTCCTGCTGCAGGTAACAACTCACCGGATCTCAAACGCATTTCCGGGGAATTCACCGCATCCACTCCACTACTGTAAGGTTTCACCGCACTGAAAATCGCCGGGTCAACCTGGGTGAAGTCCTCAACACCATTTTGGATTGCGGAGCGCAATCCCTGGGATGCCTGAGCACCAGCGATAGACTGCAGCTCGTCACCCTTACTAGTGAAGTTAGGCACCTGCCCAATAAATTCAGGCTCGTAATAGGAGACAGAAACAATTGCCACATTGGTAAGCGCATCCATACGCAGCGGCACCAACTCGCTACCGATAATACTCCAGAGCTGAGTATCGGTACCCAGAGTGATATTGCCCGCTGTGATATGCGTATCGCCGTAGGTTTCAGCGGTGAGCATACCAAAGCCCTCACTCGCCAACTGAACGTTACCGCGACCGGCATTGATTTCATCAATCAGTAGGTTGTCTTTCGCCAGCACCGTAATATCGACATCCGGCCCGGAAGTAGAGATAGCAAGGACATCGACATCGGACTCAATGTTGACATCTCCGCTGACCACCAAATCTGCACGCTTAGCTTTGAGGCTACCGCCAATAGTACCCGTGGCACTGCTAAGTACATTAATATCCCCTGATCCATCGTAACCGAGACGCATACCACTGCCAGCAAATCGCAAACCTACGCCGCTTTTGTTAAAGCTGCCGGAATTAACACCGCCATTTTCAAAATCAAAAGCAAAGTCTGTTTCCAAAGTGAGATTACTGGAAGTGTTATCAAGGAACTCAAAATCAGAGAAGCTAAAGTTGCCTACTTTGTTGCCAGAGGATTTCACCTGCCAGGTATCACCAGCAAGGTTGTACTGGAAGGAATCACTTCCGCTGCCACCAGAGAGTGCTACTGTGTCAGAGCTATTCTCATTCACTTCCACGTAGTCATCCCCCTCTCCCAGGGAAATACTATCGATGGTGGTTGCAGAGAGTATGACCGTGTCATTACCTGCACCGGTATCTATTGAAGCAAGCTCACCGCCATTTAAATTAAAAGTATCCTGGCCACTACCCGCATTTATCGCTTCAATACCGCTAAACACAAGCTTTTTGTTATTGCCGCTTACGGTACTCTGCGCATCGTTAATATCCCAAACCGCATCGATATTGGCCCCCTGGATAGTATCGTTTCCACTACCCGCACTCAGGCTCTCCAGATCCGCAAAAGTGACCCCGGCAACTGTCATGCTGTTGAGGCTATCGAAGACATAGTTACTGCCGATGTCCTGGCCAATATATGTACCCACGCCCTGGACCATCTCAAGATTATCAAACAGAACAGTCAGGCCATTCACCCTGGCTTGAGCCGCTCCGTTTTCTAGGGAGCTGCCATTACTGGAAGATGTCCAGCTAGCGCCACTACTGGCTGCATTAACAGTGTCCTCACCCTCACCAGTATCCACACTTTCAAGCCCGGTAAAGAGAATGCCCGCAGCAGTAATATCACCATTGGAAGCCAGGACAAAGGTATCCTTGCCAGAGGTACCTATAAGATGGTCAGTACCTCCCTCACTGCTGACTTTAGTAATGCCTGTAAATGCTATTCCGGCCGTGGCGATTCCAGACTCAGTTAGGGCTAAGACATCATCAGCGTCAGTACCGTATAACTGTGCATTATTAGTTTCTACATGATCAATACCGCTAAATTGAACACCATTCACCTCAAGGGCATTTGCAGTACCAGCTAACTGCCAACTTCCCGCATCGCTCTGAATCGTATCGCTATCATCGTTACCACTTCCCGCAGAAACGCTGGCAACAGACGAGAACTCAATACCCCGCGCTTTGAGCGATTTCCCAGTTTTGGCAAGTTCGAAAGTGTCTGCCTGATTATTTGTTGATGCGTCCAGCGACACGTTGTCTGCATCAACCTGCTCAATGCCCTCAAAGCTCACACCTGCAACAGCAAGAGCACCGCGGCCTAATCCCAATACCCAGGTTTCTCCAGCTATATCACTTGTAGCCACAATAGTGTCTGAGCCTTCGCCTGCATCCACAGAATCAAGTTCCATAAATGTCATGTTGTCGACTCGCACTATGGCATCCGCTCCGGATTTACTTAAGGAGAAAGTGTCCGTATGTTCTCCACCCACCAGCGTGCTGATGCCGCCGCTGATAAACTCGGCGTTCTGGATGGTGATCGCGCCGTGCTCTACTTCATTCTCATTGTCGGTCAGGGCCCAACCTTGGCCCGCCTGGCCAATCACGGTGTCACCTCCATCACCGGCGGCGACCGTGCTGAGACCGGCGAACTGCATATTGTCCACCTTCACCAACTGACCCAGGCTGCCGCCGTCGAGGAAGGTGTAGGTGTCAGCGAAGTCTCCCCCCATCAGGGTGCTGATGCCGCCGCTGATAAACTCGGCGTTCTGGATGGTGATCGCGCCGTGCTCTACTTCATTCTCATTGTCGGTCAGGGCCCAACCTTGGCCCGCCTGGCCGATCACGGTGTCATCACCACCGGCGGCGGCGACCGTGCTGAGGCCGGCAAACTGCATATTGTCCACCTTCACCAACTGACCCTGGCTGCCGCCGTCGAGGAAGGTGTAGGTGTCAGCGAAGTCTCCCCCCATCAGGGTGCTGATGCCGCCGCTGATAAACTCGGCGTTCTGGATGGTGATCGCGCCGTGCTCTACTTCATTCTCATTGTCGGTCAGGGCCCAACCTTGGCCCGCCTGGCCGATCACGGTGTCATCACCACCGGCGGCGGCGACCGTGCTGAGACCGGCGAACTGCATATTGTCCACCTTCACCAACTGACCCAGGCTGCCGCCGTCGAGGAAGGTGTAGGTGTCAGCGAAGTCTCCCCCCATCAGGGTGCTGATGCCGCCGCTGATAAACTCGGCGTTCTGGATGGTGATCGCGCCGTGCTCTACTTCATTCTCATTGTCGGTCAGGGCCCAACCTTGGCCCGCCTGGCCGATCACGGTGTCATCACCACCGGCGGCGGCGACCGTGCTGAGGCCGGCAAACTGCATATTGTCCACCTTCACCAACTGACCCTGGCTGCCGCCGTCGAGGAAGGTGTAGGTGTCAGCGAAGTCTCCCCCCATCAGGGTGCTGATGCCGCCGCTGATAAACTCGGCGTTCTGGATGGTGATCGCGCCGTGCTCTACTTCATTCTCATTGTCGGTCAGGGCCCAACCTTGGCCCGCCTGGCCGATCACGGTGTCATCACCACCGGCGGCGGCGACCGTGCTGAGGCCGGCAAACTGCATATTGTCCACCTTCACCAACTGACCCTGGCTGCCGCCGTCGAGGAAGGTGTAGGTGTCAGCGAAGTCTCCCCCCATCAGGGTGCTGATGCCGCCGCTGATAAACTCGGCGTTCTGGATGGTGATCGTGCCGTGCTCTACTTCATTCTCATTGTCGGTCAGGGCCCAACCTTGGCCCGCCTGGCCAATCACGGTGTCATCACCACCGGCGGCGGCGACCGTGCTGAGGCCGGCGAACTGCATATTGTCCACCTTCACCAACTGACCCTGGCTGCCGCCGTCGAGGAAGGTGTAGGTGTCAGCGAAGTCTCCCCCCATCAGGGTGCTGATGCCGCCGCTGATAAACTCGGCGTTCTGGATGGTGATCGCGCCGTGCTCTACTTCATTCTCATTGTCGGTCAGGGCCCAACCTTGGCCCGCCTGACCGATCACGGTGTCATCACCACCGGCGGCGGCGACCGTGCTGAGGCCGGCGAACTGCATATTGTCCACCTTCACCAACTGACCCTGGCTGCCGCCGTCGAGGAAGGTGTAGGTGTCAGCGAAGCCTCCCCCCATTAGGGTGCTGATGCCGCCGCTGATAAACTCGGCGTTCTGGATGGTGATCGCGCCGTGCTCTACTTCATTCTCATTGTCGGTCAGGGCCCAACCTTGGCCCGCCTGGCCAATCACGGTGTCATCACCACCGGCGGCGGCGACCGTGCTGAGGCCGGCGAACTGCATATTGTCCACCTTCACCAACTGACCCTGGCTGCCGCCGTCGAGGAAGGTGTAGATGTCAGCGAAGTCTCCCCCCATCAGGGTGCTGATGCCGCCGCTGATAAACTCGGCGTTCTGGATGGTGATCGTGCCGTGCTCTACTTCATTCTCATTGTCGGTCAGGGCCCAACCTTGGCCCGCCTGGCCAATCACGGTGTCATCACCACCGGCGGCGGCGACCGTGCTGAGGCCGGCGAACTGCATATTGTCCACCTTCACCAACTGACCCTGGCTGCCGCCGTCGAGGAAGGTGTAGGTGTCAGCGAAGTCTCCCCCCATCAGGGTGCTGATGCCGCCGCTGATAAACTCGGCGTTCTGGATGGTGATCGCGCCGTGCTCTACTTCATTCTCATTGTCGGTCAGGGCCCAACCTTGGCCCGCCTGACCGATCACGGTGTCATCACCACCGGCGGCGGCGACCGTGCTGAGGCCGGCGAACTGCATATTGTCCACCTTCACCAACTGACCCTGGCTGCCGCCGTCGAGGAAGGTGTAGGTGTCAGCGAAGCCTCCCCCCATTAGGGTGCTGATGCCGCCGCTGATAAACTCGGCGTTCTGGATGGTGATCGCGCCGTGCTCTACTTCATTCTCATTGTCGGTCAGGGCCCAACCTTGGCCCGCCTGGCCAATCACGGTGTCATCACCACCGGCGGCGACGACCGTGCTGAGGCCGGCGAACTGCATATTGTCCACCTTCACCAACTGACCCTGGCTGCCGCCGTCGAGGAAGGTGTAGGTGTCAGCGAAGTCTCCCCCCATTAGGGTGCTGATGCCGCCGCTGATAAACTCGGCGTTCTGGATGGTGATCGCGCCGTGCTCTACTTCATTCGCATTGCCGGTCAGGGCCCAACCTTGGCCCGCCTGGCCAATCACGGTGTCACCTCCATCACCGGCGGCGACTGTGCTGAGACCGGCGAACTGCATATTGTCCACCTTCACCAACTGACCCAGGCTGCCGCCGTCGAGGAAGGTGTAGGTGTCAGCGAAGTCTCCCCCCATCAGGGTGCTGATGCCGCCGCTGATAAACTCGGCGTTCTGGATGGTGATCGCGCCGTGCTCTACTTCATTCTCATTGTCGGTCAGGGCCCAACCTTGGCCCGCCTGGCCGATCACGGTGTCATCACCACCGGCGGCGGCGACCGTGCTGAGGCCGGCGAACTGCATATTGTCCACCTTCACCAACTGACCCTGGCTGCCGCCGTCGAGGAAGGTGTAGGTGTCAGCGAAGTCTCCCCCCATTAGGGTGCTGATGCCGCCGCTGATAAACTCGGCGTTCTGGATGGTGATCGCGCCGTGCTCTACTTCATTCTCATTGTCGGTCAGGGCCCAACCTTGGCCCGCCTGGCCAATCACGGTGTCACCTCCATCACCGGCGGCGACTGTGCTGAGACCGGCGAACTGCATATTGTCCACCTTCACCAACTGACCCAGGCTGCCGCCGTCGAGGAAGGTGTAGGTGTCAGCGAAGTCTCCCCCCATCAGGGTGCTGATGCCGCCGCTGATAAACTCGGCGTTCTGGATGGTGATCGCGCCGTGCTCTACTTCATTCTCATTGTCGGTCAGGGCCCAACCTTGGCCCGCCTGGCCGATCACGGTGTCATCACCACCGGCGGCGGCGACCGTGCTGAGGCCGGCAAACTGCATATTGTCCACCTTCACCAACTGACCCTGGCTGCCGCCGTCGAGGAAGGTGTAGGTGTCAGCGAAGTCTCCCCCCATCAGGGTGCTGATGCCGCCGCTGATAAACTCGGCGTTCTGGATGGTGATCGCGCCGTGCTCTACTTCATTCTCATTGTCGGTCAGGGCCCAACCTTGGCCCGCCTGGCCAATCACGGTGTCATCACCACCGGCGGCGGCGACCGTGCTGAGGCCGGCGAACTGCATATTGTCCACCTTCACCAACTGACCCTGGCTGCCGCCGTCGAGGAAGGTGTAGGTGTCAGCGAAGTCTCCCCCCATCAGGGTGCTGATGCCGCCGCTGATAAACTCGGCGTTCTGGATGGTGATCGCGCCGTGCTCTACTTCATTCTCATTGTCGGTCAGGGCCCAACCTTGGCCCGCCTGACCGATCACGGTGTCATCACCACCGGCGGCGGCGACCGTGCTGAGGCCGGCGAACTGCATATTGTCCACCTTCACCAACTGACCCTGGCTGCCGCCGTCGAGGAAGGTGTAGGTGTCAGCGAAGCCTCCCCCCATCAGGGTGCTGATGCCGCCGCTGATAAACTCGGCGTTCTGGATGGTGATCGCGCCGTGCTCTACTTCATTCTCATTGTCGGTCAGGGCCCAACCTTGGCCCGCCTGACCGATCACGGTGTCATCACCACCGGCGGCGGCGACCGTGCTGAGGCCGGCGAACTGCATATTGTCCACCTTCACCAACTGACCCTGGCTGCCGCCGTCGAGGAAGGTGTAGGTGTCAGCGAAGCCTCCCCCCATTAGGGTGCTGATGCCGCCGCTGATAAACTCGGCGTTCTGGATGGTGATCGCGCCGTGCTCTACTTCATTCTCATTGTCGGTCAGGGCCCAACCTTGGCCCGCCTGGCCAATCACGGTGTCATCACCACCGGCGGCGACGACCGTGCTGAGGCCGGCGAACTGCATATTGTCCACCTTCACCAACTGACCCTGGCTGCCGCCGTCGAGGAAGGTGTAGGTGTCAGCGAAGTCTCCCCCCATTAGGGTGCTGATGCCGCCGCTGATAAACTCGGCGTTCTGGATGGTGATCGCGCCGTGCTCTACTTCATTCTCATTGTCGGTCAGGGCCCAACCTTGGCCCGCCTGGCCAATCACGGTGTCACCTCCATCACCGGCGGCGACTGTGCTGAGACCGGCGAACTGCATATTGTCCACCTTCACCAACTGACCCAGGCTGCCGCCGTCGAGGAAGGTGTAGGTGTCAGCGAAGTCTCCCCCCATCAGGGTGCTGATGCCGCCGCTGATAAACTCGGCGTTCTGGATGGTGATCGCGCCGTGCTCTACTTCATTCTCATTGTCGGTCAGGGCCCAACCTTGGCCCGCCTGGCCGATCACGGTGTCATCACCACCGGCGGCGGCGACCGTGCTGAGGCCGGCAAACTGCATATTGTCCACCTTCACCAACTGACCCTGGCTGCCGCCGTCGAGGAAGGTGTAGGTGTCAGCGAAGTCTCCCCCCATCAGGGTGCTGATGCCGCCGCTGATAAACTCGGCGTTCTGGATGGTGATCGCGCCGTGCTCTACTTCATTCTCATTGTCGGTCAGGGCCCAACCTTGGCCCGCCTGACCGATCACGGTGTCATCACCACCGGCGGCGGCGACCGTGCTGAGGCCGGCGAACTGCATATTGTCCACCTTCACCAACTGACCCTGGCTGCCGCCGTCGAGGAAGGTGTAGATGTCAGCGAAGTCTCCCCCCATCAGGGTGCTGATGCCGCCGCTGATAAACTCGGCGTTCTGGATGGTGATCGCGCCGTGCTCTACTTCATTCGCATTGTCGGTCAGGGCCCAACCTTGGCCCGCCTGGCCAATCACGGTGTCACCTCCATCACCGGCGGCGACTGTGCTGAGACCGGCGAACTGCATATCGTCCACCTTCACTAACTGCCCTTGGCTGCCGCCGTCTAGGAAGGTGTAGGTGTCAGCAAAGCCTTCTTTGCCCGTCAGCGTGCTACCGCCTCCACTAATTAAATTCGCATTTTTTATAATAATTCCTGCATGACTTACTTCATTATCATTAGCAGTCAAAGCCCAGCCTAAATTTGAGTACCCTTCTAAACCTGCATTCTTTGCAATTAAGTAAGAGACATCAAAAAATGTAATGCCATTATTCGTCGCAGTGTTAGCGTTATTAATTATCCAGTTGTGGCCAAGTAAACCAGTTACAGTTCTTGCATAGCCATTTGTTTTAACACTTGTTACACCAGTGAAATTAAATTCATATCCAGGATTTTGCGAATCAGTATCAGATGAAACCAACCCATCCCCTAATACATAAAAATCTCCTTCTTGGGACGCCCCAATAACAATGCTACTGGAGATAATGTCACTGAGATTAACGAATTGGATCCCGTTGATTTTTCCATTTTCTAGATTTGCCTCATCGACGGATAAGGTGTCCTGGCCTCCCAATGCATCGACAATTGTCACCCCAGTAAAATCGATCGCTGAGGCAACAACAAGATTGTCATTTCCGTTTTCAATTATGCTGAAAGCATCAACATTATCGGTGCCATAGAGAGTTGTCGTGTAAGCGTCTTCAATATCCTGGAAAAGTAACCCCTGAGAGTAAAGACGTAACTCTCCAGCAATACCTGTTAGCTCCAGACCATTAGAGTAATTTTCGGCATCTACATAATCATCGCCGCCCAAAGCATTGACAGACTCAAGACCAGTAAACGTTAAGCCATTAACCTGTAGCTCAGCACTGTCATTAAAAGTAAATATTTCTTTATCATTGGTGCCTAGTAAAATATCCGATGTATTAACACCAGCATGTGCTCCGGCTTCCACTCGGGTAAGCCCATTGAAGTGCATTCCATCAACTTGGATCGCCGTTGTGCTATCAGCATTTTTTACAATTTGGTAGCTATCATTGCTATTGGACGCACCCTGCAGTATTCCATTGCCGCCACTGAATATATCAGCATCATTGATGATGACATCGGCATGCTCTACCTGGTTATCACTTGTTGTGAGCGCCCAGTTTCTATTGTTAACACTACTGTTAATCGTGTCTGTAAAAGAGCTTGAGTCCCCAGCGCTTAAAATATCAATACCGGTAAAGGCCATGCCTTTAGTATCAATCTGGGTCTTTTGCTGTCCATTATCTGTGTAAGCAGAAAGCGTAAAGATTTCATCTTGGTCATTTCTACCAACCAGCTCACCAATATCTGCCTGGATAGTTTCTACATTACTGAAGGCAATGTTGTAGCCTGTGACCTCTTTATTTCCGGATCCCAAAATCCACTGGCTGCCGGTTTGCCCAGTACCGTCAATAATACTGTCTGTACCCGCACCGGTATTGAGGCTTGCAATACCGGTAAAGGCTATCTCATTGGCTTTGAAGGCCTTGTCTCCAGTAATTTCGATCGTATCGTCCGAATCTGAGCCGACAAGATTTTCGCCACCCGCACCCGCAATCTCAATCTGTTTAAATAAGATATTGCTGGTAATCAGTTCTTTTGCGATTCCGGTGAGTGCAACCGTTTCTCCAGCCTTTGCATTCACGGTGTCGGCAATATTAGTATCGTTGCCGGCTAATACAGAGCTCACATCCGAGAACTGGATGCCTTTGCTGCGCAGCTTATTATCACCCTCAACGGTGAAGGTGTCTGCACCCGTGGTGCCGGTTAAAATCCCTGTATTAGTAACCGCATCAATGCCACTGAAGTTGATGTCATAGCTGCTACCATTAGGATCGATGGTTACACCAAAGGCATTATTACCTTGAAGAGTAACTGCACCGGTTGCATCTACCGTGTCCGTATAATTAGTATCATCCGTATTCGCATTCACATTGCGAATACCTTTAAAGATCATGGAGTCAACGGTGATATCGCCTGTCAGGGAAAGCTGATAGCTATCTCCGTTATCAGCGGCACCAACGAGGGTGTTATTACCACCCGTCAGACTACGCATTCCTGCAAAAGTAATGCCTGAGTGCTTAACTTCATTATCCGCAGAAACGAGTTCCCACTGGTCGCTGGTCTCAGAGGTAACAGCTCCACTAGAGCCAGTATCAACAATACGATCAACACTGGAGAAGGTGATCGCTTTAGCGAAAACTTTGTTGGTATCTTTTACCGTATAAGCGATATCCGCACCCAGCAGATTACTCGCTACCGCTTCATTAATACCGGATATCGTAATATCGATAATGTTGCCATCGGTAAAATCTGCTTTTACGTTGTTGTCATCTAGCAAAAGAAGATTGCCACTAATAGCACTGGCATCTAGTGACGCAGTACCGTTACCCTCAATTGTGGTAAATCCAGTAAAGCGAATAGCATCAGCATCAATACGTCCATCACTAGTCAGGGCAAATTCATTATCATCGTTCTTACTTTCCAGTGTGCCCTGATTATCTGAAGCGGTGACTTTTTCTATATTGGTAAAGGTAATTCCGCTGCTTGTGGCTTCTTTATCTGTATTCGAGAGACTCCATGTACTGTTGGCTACAAGCGTGCTAACAGTATCACTACCCTCGCCGGTATCAATCGTTTTATTGAAGCCAGTAAAGTCAATACTATTGGCTGTGATTTTGTCAGCGGTACTGGCAATGATAAAGCTGTCATCTATAGCCGATCCGACAATCTTGCCGTTTGAGTTGTTAATAAAAGCGACCTGTTCAATATCTTTGAACAGGATATTGGCATTGCGCAGCTCTTCTTGATTTCCGGTGAGATTTACATCAGTTTCTGTATTCAGTTGATCAGAAATGCCATCATTACTTGTGCCTCCGGCATTAACTTCTTCAATACCGGTGAAGCTGATACCGTAAGTATGTAGTTCGCCACTAAGGAAACCAAACGTATCGGCCTCGTCGGTACCGATCAAAATATCTGTTGTGTTAACACCAGCATGTGCTCCGGCTTCCACTCGGGTAAGCCCATTAAAGTGCATCCCATCAACTTGGATCGCCGTTGTGCTATCAGCATTTTTTACAATTTGGTAGCTATCATTGCTATTGGACGCACCCTGCAGTATTCCATTGCCGCCACTGAATATATCAGCATCATTGATGATGACATCGGCATGCTCTACCTGGTTATCACTCGCTGTGAGCGCCCAGTTTCTATTGTTAACACTACTGTTAATCGTGTCTGTAAAAGAGCTTGAGTCCCCAGCGCTTAAAATATCAATACCGGTAAAGGCCATGCCTTTAGTATCAATCTGGGTCTTTTGCTGTCCATTGTCTGTGTAAGCAGAAAGCGTAAAGATTTCATCTTGGTCATTTCTACCAACCAGCTCACCAATATCTGCCTGGATAGTTTCTACATCACTGAAGGCAATATTGTAGCCTGTGACCTCTTTATTTCCGGACCCCAAAATCCACTGGCTGCCGGTTTGCCCAGTACCGTCAATAATACTGTCTGTACCCGCACCGGTATTGAGGCTTGCAATACCGGTAAAGGCTATCTCATTGGCTTTGAAGGCCTTGTCTCCAGTAATTTCGATCGTATCGTCCGAATCTGAGCCGACAAGATTTTCGCCACCCGCACCCGCAATCTCAATCTGTTTAAATAAGATATTGCTGGTAATCAGTTCTTTTGCGATTCCAGTGAGCGCAACCGTTTCTCCAGCCTTTGCATTCACGGTGTCGGCAATATTAGTATCGTTGCCGGCTAATACAGAGCTCACATCCAAGAACTGGATGCCTTTGCTGCGCAGCTTATTATCACCCTCAACGGTGAAGGTGTCTGCACCCGTGGTGCCGGTTAAAATTCCTGTATTAGTAACCGCATCAATGCCACTGAAGTTGATGTCATAGCTGCTACCATTAGGATCGATGGTTACACCAAAGGCATTATTACCTTGAAGAGTAACTGCACCGGTTGCATCTACCGTGTCCGTATAATTAGTATCATCCGTATTCGCATTCACATTGCGAATACCTTTAAAGATCATGGAGTCAACGGTGATATCGCCTGTCAGGGAAAGCTGATAGCTATCTCCGTTATCAGCGGCACCAACGAGGGTGTTATTACCACCCGTCAGACTGCGCATTCCTGCAAAAGTAATGCCTGAGTGCTTAACTTCATTATCCGCAGAAACGAGTTCCCACTGGTCGCTGGTCTCAGAGGTAACAGCTCCACTAGAGCCAGTATCAACAATACGATCAACACTGGAGAAGGTGATCGCTTTAGCGAAAACTTTGTTGGTATCTTTTACCGTATAAGCGATATCCGCACCCAGCAGATTACTCGCTACCGCTTCATTAATACCGGATATCGTAATATCGATAATGTTGCCATCGGTAAAATCTGCTTTTACGTTGTTGTCATCTAGCAAAAGAAGATTGCCACTAATAGCACTGGCATCTAGTGACGCAGTACCGTTACCCTCAATTGTGGTAAATCCAGTAAAGCGAATAGCATCAGCATCAATACGTCCATCACTAGTCAGGGCAAATTCATTATCATCGTTCTTACTTTCCAGTGTGCCCTGATTATCTGAAGCGGTGACTTTTTCTATATTGGTAAAGGTAATTCCGCTGCTTGTGGCTTCTTTATCTGTATTCGAGAGACTCCATGTACTGTTGGCTACAAGCGTACTAACGGTGTCAGTGCCCTCGCCGGTATCAATCGTTTTATTGAAGCCAGTAAAGTCGATATTATTAGCCGTGAGCTTGTCACCGGTACTGGCTATGATAAAGCTGTCATCTATAGCCGATCCGACAATCTTGCCGTTTGAGTTGTTAATAAAAGCGACCTGTTCAATATCTTTGAACAGGATATTGGCATTGCGCAGCTCTTCTTGATTTCCAGTGAGATTTACATCAGTTTCTGTATTCAGTTGATCAGAAATGCCATCATTACTTGTGCCTCCGGCATTAACTTCTTCAATACCGGTGAAGCTGATACCGTAAGTATGTAGTTCGCCACTAAGGAAACCAAACGTATCGGCCTCGTCGGTACCGATCAAAATATCTGTTGTGTTAACACCAGCATGTGCTCCGGCTTCCACTCGGGTAAGCCCATTAAAGTGCATCCCATCAACTTGGATCGCCGTTGTGCTATCAGCATTTTTTACAATTTGGTAGCTATCATTGCTATTGGACGCACCCTGCAGTATTCCATTGCCGCCACTGAATATATCAGCATCATTGATGATGACATCGGCATGCTCTACCTGGTTATCACTCGCTGTGAGCGCCCAGTTTCTATTGTTAACACTACTGTTAATCGTGTCTGTAAAAGAGCTTGAGTCCCCAGCGCTTAAAATATCAATACCGGTAAAGGCCATGCCTTTAGTATCAATCTGGGTCTTTTGCTGTCCATTATCTGTGTAAGCAGAAAGCGTAAAGATTTCATCTTGGTCATTTCTACCAACCAGCTCACCAATATCTGCCTGGATAGTTTCTACATCACTGAAGGCAATATTGTAGCCTGTGATTTCTTTATTCCCGGCCCCCAAAATCCACTGGCTGCCGGTTTGCCCAGTACCGTCAATAATACTGTCTGTACCCGCACCGGTATTGAGGCTTGCAATACCGGTAAAGGCTATCTCATTGGCTTTGAAGGCCTTGTCTCCAGTAATTTCGATCGTATCGTCCGAATCTGAGCCGACAAGATTTTCGCCACCCGCACCCGCAATCTCAATCTGTTTAAATAAGATATTGCTGGTAATCAGTTCTTTTGCGATTCCAGTGAGCGCAACCGTTTCTCCAGCCTTTGCATTCACGGTGTCGGCAATATTAGTATCGTTGCCGGCTAATACAGAGCTCACATCCGAGAACTGGATGCCTTTGCTGCGCAGCTTATTATCACCCTCAACGGTGAAGGTGTCTGCACCCGTGGTGCCGGTTAAAATCCCTGTATTAGTAACCGCATCAATGCCACTGAAGTTGATGTCATAGCTGCTACCATTAGGATCGATGGTTACACCAAAGGCATTATTACCTTGAAGAGTAACTGCACCGGTTGCATCTACCGTGTCCGTATAATTAGTATCATCCGTATTCGCATTCACATTGCGAATACCTTTAAAGATCATGGAGTCAACGGTGATATCGCCTGTCAGGGAAAGCTGATAGCTATCTCCGTTATCAGCGGCACCAACGAGGGTGTTATTACCACCCGTCAGACTACGCATTCCTGCAAAAGTAATGCCTGAGTGCTTAACTTCATTATCCGCAGAAACGAGTTCCCACTGGTCGCTGGTCTCAGAGGTAACAGCTCCACTAGAGCCAGTATCAACAATACGATCAACACCGGAGAAGGTGATCGCTTTAGCGAAAACTTTGTTGGTATCTTTTACTGTATAAGCGATATCCGCACCCAGCAGATTACTCGCTACCGCTTCATTAATACCGGATATCGTAATATCGATAATGTTGCCATCGGTAAAATCTGCTTTTACGTTGTTGTCATCTAGCAAAAGAAGATTGCCACTAATAGCACTAGCATCTAGTGACGCAGTACCGTTACCCTCAATTGTGGTAAATCCAGTAAAGCGAATAGCATCAGCATCAATACGTCCATCACTAGTCAGGGCAAATTCATTATCATCGTTCTTACTTTCCAGTGTGCCCTGATTATCTGAAGCGGTGACTTTTTCTATATTGGTAAAGGTAATTCCGCTGCTTGTGGCTTCTTTATCTGTATTCGAGAGACTCCATGTACTGTTGGCTACAAGCGTACTAACGGTGTCAGTGCCCTCGCCGGTATCAATCGTTTTATTGAAGCCAGTAAAGTCGATATTATTAGCCGTGAGCTTGTCACCGGTACTGGCTATGATAAAGCTGTCATCTATAGCCGATCCGACAATCTTGCCGTTTGAGTTGTTAATAAAAGCGACCTGTTCAATATCTTTGAACAGGATATTGGCATTGCGCAGCTCTTCTTGATTTCCAGTGAGATTTACATCAGTTTCTGTATTCAGTTGATCAGAAATGCCATCATTACTTGTGCCTCCGGCATTAACTTCTTCAATACCGGTGAAGCTGATACCGTAAGTATGTAGTTCGCCACTAAGGAAACCAAACGTATCGGCCTCGTCGGTACCGATCAAAATATCTGTTGTGTTAACACCAGCATGTGCTCCGGCTTCCACTCGGGTAAGCCCATTAAAGTGCATCCCATCAACTTGGATCGCCGTTGTGCTATCAGCATTTTTTACAATTTGGTAGCTATCATTGCTATTGGACGCACCCTGCAGTATTCCATTGCCGCCACTGAATATATCAGCATCATTGATGATGACATCGGCATGCTCTACCTGGTTATCACTCGCTGTGAGCGCCCAGTTTCTATTGTTAACACTACTGTTAATCGTGTCTGTAAAAGAGCTTGAGTCCCCAGCGCTTAAAATATCAATACCGGTAAAGGCCATGCCTTTAGTATCAATCTGGGTCTTTTGCTGTCCATTATCTGTGTAAGCAGAAAGCGTAAAGATTTCATCTTGGTCATTTCTACCAACCAGCTCACCAATATCTGCCTGGATAGTTTCTACATCACTGAAGGCAATATTGTAGCCTGTGATTTCTTTATTCCCGGCCCCCAAAATCCACTGGCTGCCGGTTTGCCCAGTACCGTCAATAATACTGTCTGTACCCGCACCGGTATTGAGGCTTGCAATACCGGTAAAGGCTATCTCATTGGCTTTGAAGGCCTTGTCTCCAGTAATTTCGATCGTATCGTCCGAATCTGAGCCGACAAGATTTTCGCCACCCGCACCCGCAATCTCAATCTGTTTAAATAAGATATTGCTGGTAATCAGTTCTTTTGCGATTCCAGTGAGCGCAACCGTTTCTCCAGCCTTTGCATTCACGGTGTCGGCAATATTAGTATCGTTGCCGGCTAATACAGAGCTCACATCCGAGAACTGGATGCCTTTGCTGCGCAGCTTATTATCACCCTCAACGGTGAAGGTGTCTGCACCCGTGGTGCCGGTTAAAATCCCTGTATTAGTAACCGCATCAATGCCACTGAAGTTGATGTCATAGCTGCTACCATTAGGATCGATGGTTACACCAAAGGCATTATTACCTTGAAGAGTAACTGCACCGGTTGCATCTACCGTGTCCGTATAATTAGTATCATCCGTATTCGCATTCACATTGCGAATACCTTTAAAGATCATGGAGTCAACGGTGATATCGCCTGTCAGGGAAAGCTGATAGCTATCTCCGTTATCAGCGGCACCAACGAGGGTGTTATTACCACCCGTCAGACTACGCATTCCTGCAAAAGTAATGCCTGAGTGCTTAACTTCATTATCCGCAGAAACGAGTTCCCACTGGTCGCTGGTCTCAGAGGTAACAGCTCCACTAGAGCCAGTATCAACAATACGATCAACACTGGAGAAGGTGATCGCTTTAGCGAAAACTTTGTTGGTATCTTTTACCGTATAAGCGATATCCGCACCCAGCAGATTACTCGCTACCGCTTCATTAATACCGGATATCGTAATATCGATAATGTTGCCATCGGTAAAATCTGCTTTTACGTTGTTGTCATCTAGCAAAAGAAGATTGCCACTAATAGCACTGGCATCTAGTGACGCAGTACCGTTACCCTCAATTGTGGTAAATCCAGTAAAGCGAATAGCATCAGCATCAATACGTCCATCACTAGTCAGGGCAAATTCATTATCATCGTTCTTACTTTCCAGTGTGCCCTGATTATCTGAAGCGGTGACTTTTTCTATATTGGTAAAGGTAATTCCGCTGCTTGTGGCTTCTTTATCTGTATTCGAGAGACTCCATGTACTGTTGGCTACAAGCGTGCTAACAGTATCACTACCCTCGCCGGTATCAATCGTTTTATTGAAGCCAGTAAAGTCAATACTATTGGCTGTGATTTTGTCAGCGGTACTGGCAATGATAAAGCTGTCATCTATAGCCGATCCGACAATCTTGCCGTTTGAGTTGTTAATAAAAGCGACCTGTTCAATATCTTTGAACAGGATATTGGCATTGCGCAGCTCTTCTTGATTTCCGGTGAGATTTACATCAGTTTCTGTATTCAGTTGATCAGAAATGCCATCATTACTTGTGCCTCCGGCATTAACTTCTTCAATACCGGTGAAGCTGATACCGTAAGTATGTAGTTCGCCACTAAGGAAACCAAACGTATCGGCCTCGTCGGTACCGATCAAAATATCTGTTGTGTTAACACCAGCATGTGCTCCGGCTTCCACTCGGGTAAGCCCATTAAAGTGCATCCCATCAACTTGGATCGCCGTTGTGCTATCAGCATTTTTTACAATTTGGTAGCTATCATTGCTATTGGACGCACCCTGCAGTATTCCATTGCCGCCACTGAATATATCAGCATCATTGATGATGACATCGGCATGCTCTACCTGGTTATCACTCGCTGTGAGCGCCCAGTTTCTATTGTTAACACTACTGTTAATCGTGTCTGTAAAAGAGCTTGAGTCCCCAGCGCTTAAAATATCAATACCGGTAAAGGCCATGCCTTTAGTATCAATCTGGGTCTTTTGCTGTCCATTGTCTGTGTAAGCAGAAAGCGTAAAGATTTCATCTTGGTCATTTCTACCAACCAGCTCACCAATATCTGCCTGGATAGTTTCTACATCACTGAAGGCAATATTGTAGCCTGTGACCTCTTTATTTCCGGACCCCAAAATCCACTGGCTGCCGGTTTGCCCAGTACCGTCAATAATACTGTCTGTACCCGCACCGGTATTGAGGCTTGCAATACCGGTAAAGGCTATCTCATTGGCTTTGAAGGCCTTGTCTCCAGTAATTTCGATCGTATCGTCCGAATCTGAGCCGACAAGATTTTCGCCACCCGCACCCGCAATCTCAATCTGTTTAAATAAGATATTGCTGGTAATCAGTTCTTTTGCGATTCCAGTGAGCGCAACCGTTTCTCCAGCCTTTGCATTCACGGTGTCGGCAATATTAGTATCGTTGCCGGCTAATACAGAGCTCACATCCAAGAACTGGATGCCTTTGCTGCGCAGCTTATTATCACCCTCAACGGTGAAGGTGTCTGCACCCGTGGTGCCGGTTAAAATTCCTGTATTAGTAACCGCATCAATGCCACTGAAGTTGATGTCATAGCTGCTACCATTAGGATCGATGGTTACACCAAAGGCATTATTACCTTGAAGAGTAACTGCACCGGTTGCATCTACCGTGTCCGTATAATTAGTATCATCCGTATTCGCATTCACATTGCGAATACCTTTAAAGATCATGGAGTCAACGGTGATATCGCCTGTCAGGGAAAGCTGATAGCTATCTCCGTTATCAGCGGCACCAACGAGGGTGTTATTACCACCCGTCAGACTGCGCATTCCTGCAAAAGTAATGCCTGAGTGCTTAACTTCATTATCCGCAGAAACGAGTTCCCACTGGTCGCTGGTCTCAGAGGTAACAGCTCCACTAGAGCCAGTATCAACAATACGATCAACACTGGAGAAGGTGATCGCTTTAGCGAAAACTTTGTTGGTATCTTTTACCGTATAAGCGATATCCGCACCCAGCAGATTACTCGCTACCGCTTCATTAATACCGGATATCGTAATATCGATAATGTTGCCATCGGTAAAATCTGCTTTTACGTTGTTGTCATCTAGCAAAAGAAGATTGCCACTAATAGCACTGGCATCTAGTGACGCAGTACCGTTACCCTCAATTGTGGTAAATCCAGTAAAGCGAATAGCATCAGCATCAATACGTCCATCACTAGTCAGGGCAAATTCATTATCATCGTTCTTACTTTCCAGTGTGCCCTGATTATCTGAAGCGGTGACTTTTTCTATATTGGTAAAGGTAATTCCGCTGCTTGTGGCTTCTTTATCTGTATTCGAGAGACTCCATGTACTGTTGGCTACAAGCGTGCTAACAGTATCACTACCCTCGCCGGTATCAATCGTTTTATTGAAGCCAGTAAAGTCAATACTATTGGCTGTGATTTTGTCAGCGGTACTGGCAATGATAAAGCTGTCATCTATAGCCGATCCGACAATCTTGCCGTTTGAGTTGTTAATAAAAGCGACCTGTTCAATATCTTTGAACAGGATATTGGCATTGCGCAGCTCTTCTTGATTTCCAGTGAGATTTACATCAGTTTCTGTATTCAGTTGATCAGAAATGCCATCATTACTTGTGCCTCCGGCATTAACTTCTTCAATACCGGTGAAGCTGATACCGTAAGTATGTAGTTCGCCACTAAGGAAACCAAACGTATCGGCCTCGTCGGTACCGATCAAAATATCTGTTGTGTTAACACCAGCATGTGCTCCGGCTTCCACTCGGGTAAGCCCATTAAAGTGCATCCCATCAACTTGGATCGCCGTTGTGCTATCAGCATTTTTTACAATTTGGTAGCTATCATTGCTATTGGACGCACCCTGCAGTATTCCATTGCCGCCACTGAATATATCAGCATCATTGATGATGACATCGGCATGCTCTACCTGGTTATCACTCGCTGTGAGCGCCCAGTTTCTATTGTTAACACTACTGTTAATCGTGTCTGTAAAAGAGCTTGAGTCCCCAGCGCTTAAAATATCAATACCGGTAAAGGCCATGCCTTTAGTATCAATCTGGGTCTTTTGCTGTCCATTATCTGTGTAAGCAGAAAGCGTAAAAATTTCATCTTGGTCATTTCTGCCAACCAGCTCGCCAACATCTGCCTGGATAGTTTCTACATCACTGAAGGCAATATTGTAGCCTGTGATTTCTTTATTCCCGGATCCCAAAATCCACTGACTGCCGGTTTGCCCAGTACCGTCAATAATACTGTCTGTACCCGCACCGGTATTAAGATTTTCAATGCTAGAAAAGGACAATTTTAGATGATTTACATTGGTCTCATCAGGGTTTGTTGAGGTTGATACCAGATCAAATGCATTATTCCCAGTGATGAATACTTCATCTTGCCAATCACTAAGAACAAATATATCAGAACCACTGCCACCTAAAACGTTGAAAGTAGCTTGCGATGCACCATCAAAATAAATCTTACCAAGATAATTAGTTGAGCCCTCACCTTTTTGACCAACTTTTAATTCGAAACTATCTCCTTCAAAAGCACCCTGACCATCTGAGACACCTGAAAAATTTATCTTACCGTAATTATTAAAAGAGCCACCAGCAGATAAATTAATCTTATTAGCAACTATTTCTGCTGCCTTATCTCCATCCAGATTATTTTCGATATCCCCTTGAGCTATAATCTGAATATTCTCAGCAGTTATGGAACCAAAATAACTATCATTCAATACGGCCGAAGCGGCATTAATGAAACTACCATCTGTTGCCACAGAAAAGTTTACTAGGCCTTGAATAGTTCCGTTATTAATTACATCTGTTTTGGCAAGGATAGAGAGGCTACCAGCTCCACCAGCATTTACAGTTGCATCTTGGTGTATCATTACTCCAGCATGGGAATCTAGAGTTAATGTAGTATTACTGCTCCAACTCAAGTTATTTCGAATACGTATTCCATAAGTAAAATCACCAGAATAACTTTCATTACCACTATTCCAAGCAGCATTTGCAGTATTATCGGAAGTTGTTTTTACAGTTACACTATTATTAGTTAAAGCGTCCTGTAATGTACCCACACTCATGCAGTTACTTATGCAATCAGGAACATCCTCTGAACTATCATCTAGGATATCGAACCAACCTGGATCTAATAGCCATTCTCCTGTAATTCCTTTGCCATGGCTTAATGTAGAAACATACATGCCATCTTCACCAAGGTTAAGATAAACCTTACCTGAAGTTTCGACAAAACCACCATCACCACCTTGCTTACCTGACTCGGCTAAAATAGTTCCGGCAAAATTCGTAGTGTGGTCGGCCCAAACAATAACCTCACCACCATCGCTTTCGCCTAAACCACTCGCGTCAATATGAGCATCTTCAGTGACTGTTGTTTTTTTGGCATTACGAATCCGGGAATTTTTTCCTTGATAATCTCCACCGATTAATGCTTCACCACCTGCCGCCGTGCCACGGGCATCTATGGTGCCGCTGACCAGCACTTCATCGCCGAGAACCATGGCCTGACCGCCCCGGCCAGCGCTACCACGAACATCAATCGCACCACTGTGTTCTGCAGTATCACCCTCGAGCACCACCTGACCGCCCGTGGAACCAGCGGCTTGTAACGCGCCACTATTGATGACACTGGAACCCGAACCAAATAAACGGATTTTGCCTCCGCTGGTGTCGATTCCCTGGGCTTTAATCGTGCCTTCGTTATTTACTGCAGCAGTAAATAAGTCACCAGATACACTCGCTTCCAGGAGAACCTGGGCACCATCGATATTACCTTTATTTAAAACAGCGCTATCAACACCGAGGTCGTTTTCCATCACCTCTTTAGTGACTTGCACACCGATCATGCCGTCGGCATCGAAGGTAAGGATCGCTTCATCTGCAGCGGCCAAACTGACCAGCTCTGCACTAATCAGACCTGACGAGGCGTTGGTGACCTGTTTACCTACCAATACAGCACTGGCTGCATTGATAACACCTTTGTTGACAACAAAGCCCGCGGAGCCGTCCTCCCCCTTAAAGGTAAAGTTGCCATTCATAAAATCCTCTGGGCTCATATCGAGCCCAGAGGCGGTAATGGCACCAACATTAATAGTGGCACTTTCGGTAAAGAGTACCCCGCGCGGGTTTACTAGAATAACGTGGCCATTGGCTTCAATGGAGCCATGAATCGTACTAGCACTTTGATCCAAAATTCGGTTGAGTACGACTGAGGAGGTATTTGGCTGAAGAAACTTAACCAACTCTTCAGCACTTAGATTAAAAGAATCCCAATCTATCGAGAGCAGATCGGTATTTTGATCGATTGTGGTGGTCGTACCATTCACATCGATTGTGCCACTACCACCGGTTACCACACCGCCTTCCGGGCCTGCATGCGTCAGAGGGCTTAGTAAGCCTGCAAACATGCCAGCATACGCTAAGCGGGATACCTTGATTGCAGAAGTCAGTTTTTTCAGTTCAAGAGTATTTTTTTTGGCTTTCATACCGGTACCTTGCATAGAGCGGTCAGGTCAGCTTCAGCTATCGATGATATTCTGAATTATTAGTTATAAAAAATGGAAAAATCGGCATAGACCATAGGCTGATCTATATCTTCACCAGTACCTTCGATGGAAGAGGCTTTTTCAATAGGCCAACCGACTGATACTTTGCTGGAGAAGATTTCATTCCAGGTAAACTTAAACAGCAGACCACCTCCGGCAAGCCTGGCCCAGTCATCCTCTTTCCCTGATTTATAGTTATTCACAATGCCGTAACCCACATCGGCAAATAACGCAATTTGCATCATATCGTTTAGGCGCTGACCAAATAAGATAGGGTTCACCACTTCGGGGAAACTGGGATACCATTCGGCAGATAAAAGTCCGGCCCTATCAGCAGAAAAGTCTCGTACATCAAAGGCTCTAACTCCATTAGCCCCCCCCAAGGACATCTGCTCAAACGCAGGCAGGGGATTATCGCTTTGCTGTATACGGCTTTTAATTATTAGGCGAGACTGATCATTAGTGAACGGCATCGGCAAAAATAGTAGTGAGCTACTATTTAAAGACACTTTGGTAAAATGGTCACCGCGCGCTGCTTGCAATTTACCTTCAAGTTCCCTTTGATGCTCCCCATATTGAATATTGGTACTCAATATATTAAGCATGGAAATAGCACCACTGGAGAGGTGGTCCATGTAAAAACCTAGTTCACCGCCGTATACATGATCTCCAGGCTCATCAAATTTGGTAATTGCACGTAGATTGGACTTTTTATCAGTAAGTCCAAAAGAGCCCGTCAAGTTGAAACCCCTAGAACGACGAAATTTATGATCCACTGTAAGCGCGTAACTGGTATTGTCACCATGAATATCGAGCACATTTACAGGGTTATCTGGATCCTCAACATCACGCAATACAAAGTCATTGTAATCTGCTGTTAACTCAAGCCTAGTGCGCGGTCCAAATAGTGGAAGGCTGTATCTTAACTGGCCAAGATCAGAACCGAAGTCCGAATCAAAATCGGAAACATTAGTCGATTTCAAATAGCCAATGGTAAGTGCATCTCCAATACCCAAAGGGTTTAACCAGTCTACGGTTGTATAAAATCTCTGGTCACCAGTATAAGCTGATCCGTGGTTATCCACCCTAAATGAAGTTTTCCAGCTAGACGCATCGCGTACTTTCAAGTTGAGCTTAGTTTCACCAGGATTTTCACCTGCACTAAAATAGCCGGTAACATTTAAGCCTGGCAGATCATTTAGAAGGTAAAGACCCTCTTCTATATTATCGTGATTAACTAGCTTACCTTTTTGTTTCTCAAAGGGCTTAGCCAGCTGTTCTAGAGCATATTCTTTATTATCCTCAGCAGCGACCTGCCCCAACAATCCCTCTTGAACCGTCAGAGTTACAACGCCATCCTCAACATCTTGGGCAGGAATTTGTACCTGAGCGAGAAAAAGTCCTTGGCGACGATAAAAATTAGTCAGTTCCGCAGCAATTTCTTCCAGATCAGCGTAACTCAAACCACGCTCTTTATTCTGCTTCTCAATGACACTGACGAGTTTTTTGAGTTCAGCAGGCCCCAAACCACCTGGATTAAATTGGGCTTGCATATTACCCAATAAAACTGCTAACTCCTCTAGGTTATCAACCGTATAACCGCTAGCGAGGATTTTATCCTCTTTCATAAATTTGACGCGAAGTTTTTCTGCCATCTCTTCGACAATTTCACGTTCAATACCAAAATCTGGGTATTCTTCTAACCTATGAAACTTAAACTCTTTTACAGTAATTCTTGGGCCTTGATTACGTTGAGAGATATCTGGAATCTCAGTATTCAAATTTGGATCTTCCGCTTCATAGGTGCGCTGCAGGAAGTCCTTGGTTACGTCCGCCTCATTAACTGTTGGCGTATCCTGGTCAAAAGCCTGCTTTACACGACTGCGAAAACTGGAACCCTCGTCTTGAGCATAAACAGGCAAATTTGATAGCAGGAAGCCTGCGCCCACAAATAGCGCCAGCTTACTTTTTCCAAGCCCAAGCATAACTCCCCCAAATTACTCATATTTATTTGGCCGAATCCAGCCTTCACATGGCTAGAAGAGGCGTATTTTTTTATTAATTCACATCTCTAACGATGCGAAAGCCTGTTAATTCATCTGCGAGTCCTGCATGCAACCTTTTGGATGTAGCGAGACAACGGCTCATGGGGTCTTGTCGATTACCGCCAAGCGCAAGTAACTCCCCGTCAGTACCTTTCGCCCACTCTTGAACATTGCCCACAGCATTCACTAGGCCAAATCTATTTGTCGATCCGTCCTGGGCTGGTACCAACTCGACCCCTTTCTCAATACCGCCATACTTTAAATGGCAGTTGCGATCTGCAACCTCTTCCTCGCCATTAGCACTGGCAGCCGCAAACCACTCTTGCTCTGATGGGAGGCGATAACGGTACCCCGTCTCATCGGATAACCAGCTGATATACGCTTCTGCATCTTGAAGAGTTAAGTTATTGGCTGGCAGATCGCCCGCGGCGATATCGATGGCTGCACATTGCTTGGTTGCACTACAATAGTGCTCGAGGTCTCGGTTACTTACTTCATACTTTCCAACTGCCAAGGGCCGACCACTCACACCTCGAACCACTACCATTGCTGGCCCCTTGGTACCATCTGCAAGACGATCGCGACAGCTGTAGCGATCTCCCCTGCCACCGCTACCTGGGATTAGGTGTCCACAAAAATCCAGCTTGAATTCTTTGAGGGGCTGATAACCAGGCAGGAGCGCCCTGAACTCATCGACTAGAGCCTCTGTCCTTAGTGGGTCTTCAGCACCCAATTTGGTGGCACAGTTATTAAGCTCTTCACCAACAACCGGACGAATCTGTCTGGCTTTAACACTATCTAGCCCTGCCAGCTGAGATAACTGCGCTCCCACAGCGGCGACATTCATATCAAAGCCACAGGTAAGTGTGGATTCCATATTGGCCAGAACAGTGTCGATTTGCCTGTTTTTAATAGAGGCCAAGCGTCGGCGTTCAGCGCGTTCTTCCGCAAGACGAATGCGCTCAGCCTCACGCTCTGCCTCTAGGCGCTCAGCCTCCAAGCGAGCTCGCAGGTTCTCTCTATCCGTAGCCAGCTGGGATTTGATCGCAACAGCCTGGCTGGATACGCCATACCAGCTGGCAGCGCTTTCCAGCATGGAATCCGCTTGATCCAGATTACCCAGGTTTAACTGACCGGTAGCCGCGGCGAGAAACAGCTCCGAAATTTCACGGCGTTTATTATCGAGAAATTCTTCATCGCTGGGGTTAAGCTCAGAATACTCATGAAGCTCCAAGCGAAGGTCCTTTTCCCAGGCTGGAGTAAGGATACTCAGTGACACCAAACGATTAATCGCTTCTTTTTTATCACTGATTCGCCGCTGTAGTAGCTCTTCCTGGAGCTTCTTTTCAAGCTCAATCTTTACTCTTTCTTGCTCAGCTGTATTCTGCTGTTCCAAGTGGCTATAGCCCACCCCAGCACCTACAAGCACCATGGTGAAAGCCCCACCTAATACCCACTTCCAGGTATTGCTGACAAAAAATGCCTGAACAAATTTTTCTACTGTGTCAGTACGATCTTCTCGTTTTAGCTGCAGAGCGGCCTCAAGAGCACGCCACTCCCGTCGATTTAATCCCCTGATACGTTTCGGGCGTAGCTTCTTTTCTAAGGCCTTGTCGGCGGGAACCTTGTCATAAGGATGCCGGCCACAAAATAGCTCGTAGGCCACACAACCCAGGGCATAGACATCATCAGATGGAGCGGGCTCCCCCCCTTTCAGCATCTCGTAACTGGCATAGGCGGGCGTCAAAGCTCCCAGACTGCCGGCATCAAAAACCGTAGTCTCGCCAGTTTTATTGGCGATCCCCCCTTCAGATACGGCTCGAGCAATACCGAAGTCAAAAACCTTCGCACCTTTCTTACTGGTAACAAAGATATTGCCAGGCTTAAAGTCGGAATGGACGATCTTATGGGAATGGGCGTAAATGAGGGCCTGGGAAATATCAGAAAAAACAGAGCGCGCCTTTTCGGGTTCCAGCCCAACATCCGCATGCTCTCGCAGGAGTTTGTCAAGCGGTGCACCCTCGAGAAACTCCATGGTCATAAAGACCCGATCACCATCGCGGTCAAAATCGTAAACCGTTACGATGTTGGGGTGGGCCAGCGTTTGTGACTTACGCGCTTCGCGCTGTAAGGAAATAAAGGCATCAGGATGTTTCTGGAAATCATCATTTAACAGCTTGATTGCTACATAAGGCTCGCTGTCATTCGCTTCCAGCTTACGGCGATCAAGTGCCTTATAAACAGCTCCCATACCGCCAACCCCAAGGAGCTTATCTAGCTCAAATCGCCCCTTGATCACTGTTTTGGTTACAGCGCCAGATGGCAATGGCTCAAAAGAGTCAGAAGTATCAATAGGGTTTGCAGAAATTCCACCAGAAAGTTGGCCCAGCTCTTTCTTTTGGCCGGTATTCTTTCGAGGTGCAGGGCTAAAAACTGTTGCATCTGGATTAAACCCAGATGCAGCAGAGGGCAGTATTGCCTGCGCACCCCGCACCGGAGGGTGATCATTTTTCCCAGTGGAGTCCTGATTAACAACGACGGTTACGTCGCCATCATCTGTCAGTCCCTTTTTAGATTGATCCGGTCCGGGCAGATTGCCGTTCGGCCGAACAACACGTGTCTTATCGTTCAATTCCGCCTCCATGGGAAAGCTTTTCGACACATCCAAAGACCGTAACAAAATATTGCTACGGGCAGGTTGTCAAGCTAAATAAGGGGCAAAGTATATCGAACAGCCTTTTAGGCAACAATGAACAGGTAAGCAAATATATTTGACTATATACCGTTTTGAAAAAACTACTCGACAATTACAGACTCAGAAGAGAAACTGATACTGAAGACAAATAATTACACCTTCTTACAAGCTCACCTGACAGAAGAAAATCCCTAACTTAAAATATTTTATTAACGTGATTCCGTTAACAATTCTTAATATTTTTTCCTCAAATACTCATTTTTTTTGACATCATGCTTTTCTGTTCAATAGAAAATTAATTAGTGTCAGAGTCGAATAAGCGCAGACGGCATACCTCCAGCAATCAATATACTCCCCTGGATAATTAGTGCCAGAGTCGATTTTATAAGCTGAAATTTCGGTTTTTTTTTGTATTTCACTCTGTTTAAATCACCTCAGTTGTCATTGCGACACCATCTGAGTTACCGCACTAATTCGGTAGCAAGGAACTAACCACCAATATCTCAAGCCAACAAAGAGGGATTTCCCATGGCTATTTACATGAACTTCAACAGCCTCGCCACTAAGGGTAACGTTACTGCCAAGGGCTACGAAGACTGGATCGAAGTTGACAGCTTCAACTTTGGTGTTGGTCGCGGTATCACTATGGAAGCCGGCGCTACCTCCAACCGTGAAGCTTCTCGTCCGAGCCTGAGCGAAGTTACCTTCACCAAGCGTATTGACGCTGCATCTGGTGGCCTGTTTAAGGCTTCCGTAACTGGTGACGAAGGCGTACCTGTTGAGATCCACGTTGTACAAACTGGCGCTAACTCTGTAGAAAAGTACGCTGTGTATAAGCTAGAAAACGTACTGATCTCCTCTTACAGCATCGGTGCTTCTGCTGGCGGCGCACCTCAGGAATCCATCTCCCTTAGCTTTGCCAAGATTGAGGCTGACCTCAATCACGCTGACAAATCCAACAAGAACCCCAAAAACATGCGTGTTGGATACGACCTCACTACCGCTACTCCGCTGTAATAGGTCTATACCCTTTTGGGATAAGATGGCCTGCAGAATCTCTGCGGGCTGTCTACAGGTCTTTAGCTGAATGCTCATTGAGTATTCAGCTAAAGATCTGCAAATCTGCTAGTTTCTCATTTCTTTCAGGCACCGTAGGGATAGTTGGGGCTGCCCATGGCTACACTCAATCAAGATAAAAGAATGATTACGGTCGATAGCCCGGTTGGCACAGATGCGCTAATTGCTACGACCCTGCAAGGCGAAGAGCATATATCTAAGCTTTTCCGCTATGAAGTGCAATTGCTTTCTGATGACCATGCTATTGAACAAAAGGATATTGTTGGCAAACCGGTAACAGTTTCCATTCACCACTCTGAAACACCTCGCCATATCAATGGTTACGTTACCCAGTTCTCTCTACATGATGTTAATGCTGAGGGTGTACGTAGTTATAGCGCCATTTTGCAACCGGGTCTGTGGTTTACCAGTTTGGCTGGCAGCAATCGAGTCTTTGAAAACAAATCTGCCAAGCAGATTCTAGAAGAGGTTCTGGGAGAATATAGCCGAGTAATAAAACTCACGTTAAAGTTAAATGCTGAGTATATTACCCGTGAATATTGTGTTCAGTTTGACGAGAGCGACTTTGATTTTATCAATCGTCTGATGGCTGAAGAAGGCATATCCTACTATTTCAAGCATTCCACAGGACAGCACGAACTCGTTCTTTGCGACGATTCTCAAGACTTTTATGATTGTGAAAGCGCTGACATTGAGTATGACGGCGGAGGCAGCCATCCAACCAAAAATACCATAAGTAGCTGGAGAAGAAACTTCAACTATCACGGTGGTGGGTTTGAGCTTAAAGATTATAGCGAGTACACAGCAACTAAAGACAACAAGCAGCAGGTAAAAACGACTAGCCAGCTTAATGATGTTGCAAATTATATGCGCGGCCTCTATGGCTTAAACCATTTCCAGGTTGATGGTGAGCACAAGCACAAATTTACAGACAGCTATCACAAAGCACTTGCCGAACGAGCAATGGAAGCGCAAGAAGCACTTTTTGATGTAAGCCACGGTCGCAGTGATTGCCCCTCCTTTACTGCAGGCGGTCGTTTCAATTTCGATCACTCATTATCTTCTGAAAAGGGCAAATATCTTATTACCTCAGTGCATACTTCTGCAGCAGATGGAAATGGTATTGATACCCACTTCCACAACACCTTTAGCTGTATACCTTCTACGGTAATGCCACGCCCACAGCCCAATGTATGTGCGAAAAAAATCCATTCACCACAGGTAGCACGAGTTTTAGAGGTCAAGGCCACAGCTTCAGACAGCTCACAGGATCCCTATACACAGCTCAAAGTTAAATTCCCATGGAATTCTCAACAGAACAGCTGTTGGGTAAGGGTAATGCAGTCCTTTGCCGGTAAGAACTGGGGCGCGAATTTTGTTCCAAGAGTTAACCAAGAAGTCGTTGTTACCTATATCAATGGCGATCCGGATCGGCCATTGATTACCGGGGCGGTTTATAACGGTGACAACCCTGGGCCCAACTACACAGCGACCCAAAGTGGCTGGAAAACCGAGTATGAAGGTAGCACTTTCAATGAGCTTAGGTTTGATGACAAGGGTGGCAATGAAGAAATTTATATGGAAGCTGGCAAGGATCATAACTTTGTGATCCATAACGATCAAACCGGCAAAATTGAAAACCAGCAAACACTAGAAATCAAACAGGATCGTAGTGTTACCGTCACGGATGGTAGCGAAGTTATCACCATTGCCAAAGGGGACCAAAAACTCAATGTCAATAAGGGCAACCAGGTTGTCACTATCGGTTCAGGCAACCATACCCTTAAGGTGAGTAAAGGCACCCAAACAACCGATGCTATGGGGGCAATCAAGATATCCTCCAAGGCTTCAATTGAGTTAAAGGTTGGTGGCAGCAGTATCAAGCTAACGCCGGCAGGTATTACCATCAAAGGAACAATGCTCTCCTGCAAAGGAGACGCGACGGCTGAAGTTAAGGGCGGTGGTATGCTTACCTTAAAAGGTGGCGTTACCATGATCAATTGATGGGATTAAACAGCAGATGACCGACCTGATCAAAGTACAAGCGTTAACTGCAGCTGAGCTCCTTAAGAATTTTGAGGTTAGCGAGGAGGCGGAAGAGCATCTGGTGCCAGATACCGCACCTGAAGTTAGCATTAATCAACTGATAGAAGCTGGCCTCTATCCGGATGCAATAAAACTACTAGCCCACGGACTGCCAAAACGAGAAGCGGTATGGTGGGCCTGCCTTGCGGCACGCGATATACAAAGTCCTGAGACTGACGAAGACAACGTTAGTGCATTGATCGCAGCAGAAACCTGGGCTAAAAAACCCAATGAGGAGTCGCGATTAAATTGTAAAACACTGGGTGATAAAACCAAACACAAGACGCCCGCAAGCTGGGCAGCAACCGCTGCCAGCTGGTGTCACGGCAGCCTCGCAGCCGAAGGCGAGCCTGTGGTTGAACCGCCAGAACACCTCTATGCGCACGCAGTGGCTGGCAGTATTACATTAGCAGCAGTCTTATCTGACCCAGTAGACCCCGCCAAACGCTTTGACCGCTATATGAAACAGGGTCTGGATCTGGCCCGCGGCGGCAATGGAAGAGTGAAGGATTAAATTATGGGCAAGCCAGCTTCACGTATCACCGATATGCATGTATGCCCCATGGTTACTGGTACGGTACCTCATGTAGGCGGCCCTATTCTCAGCCCAGGTGCTCCAACAGTAATCATCGGCGGCATGCCATCCGCAACTGTTGGCAGCACTTGTACTTGTGTGGGACCACCAGATACTGTTGCTATGGGTAGCACTACCGTAATGCTACAAAAAAAACCAGCTGCCCGTATGGGGGATACAACTGGACATGGAGGGAAGATTGTTATTGGGTGTCCAACAGTATTAATTGGTGGTTAACCACTCACAGTGGCCTTTGCTTAACTTAAATAAGAGCAAAAAAAGAATTTAAGGGACAATAAATTTACTTAATAACCCTTATAAGACAAACTCTGTTTGTCATGACGCACCAATTAGCAGTATAAATTAAAAAAATTAGAAAAGACCATAAAAGCCAAAAATATAATACAACTCAACTAAGAATAAGGTCTTTTATGTCTAACTTGCTCCAAAAATATCTCGATTAGTTTTTCGCATTTTATTATCTTTTACTTCGAGAAGAACTGCTTAGTCAACTACAAATACATACCTTCATGCCCAAAAATGAAAATCTACTGGCTGCCAACAAACTTTCCTATTGAAGTAAATAAGAGCCATAGCTTTATGACAATCAACAACCATAAAAGGAGGATTTTATGGGACTTTGTATTGATTCAACCAATGTTGCATTTATTAATCAAGTTAGAAACGCTTTAACTGTTCTTCTTGGGCAAGCCAATGCCCTAGCATATTCTGCAGAAAAATATCACTTCGGTGCTCGTACGGTTACCCGAATTACACGGGGTGTTGGTATGACCAATGCACTCTTACAGCTACCTCAAAGTGCAACCCTTGTTTCTCGGATTATTGCCAGCCCACATGATACAAGAATAACTGAAAGTGCGGGATTAGCGGCAGTTCCAGATAAGTGGTTAAAAGATAGGGTATGGAGTAACTTTAAGTATTACGTCCCACTGGTTAAACACGATCAAGGTTTCATGGGAAAAGTAATGAGCGCAGGAGCCAGTGCATGTGTCCACTGGAATAACACAGTTCAGACTACCACAAACCTCAATCAAAATGGCACTGTGACTGATGGCGGTGCTTGCCCTATTTTTATCACGTTGGCACATGAGCTCGGCCACGCTGATCGAATAAATCGTGGAGTTTATTTAAGTGGCGCAACTGAAATTACTTGCTTAGTAGATGAGCGTCAAAACATGCTACATAATGTTCAAGTAACTCAACCATCACGATTCTTTAGGGCTCGCGTAAATACTGGCGGGGCAAGCATTAGAATTCCAGATCTCAATAGAACCGTCAACAACCCAAATAATGTTATTACTACGAGAACCCAAGGCTGGATTTGGGTAACAACTGAAAGAATTTTACTTGAAGAGCTAGCTAATGTAGGGGGCCTAAGCGATGACAACAATGTTCTCCCTAATGACCCACTGACAATTTCAGAAAATACTATTCGTGTTGAACATGGTATAGCTAGACGAAGAAAATATGGCAGCATTGGACAGGTGAATTAATCTATCGCACAAAGTAAAAAACCTTAGGCACCCCTTCAAACATAGAAAAATGCACTAAATTCCCCAGCAAGAAAATTATTTGAATAACCCATATAGCTTATGAAGCTTCACTTGTATATTTTTCAGGAATTATATCCAAACACAACGCCAAAATAGATAAAAACCAATATAAATTAAATTAATTCACTTAGCGTTTTTTAATTAAGGTATTGGATACATCATGAATAGCCCAGGAGTTTAGCACTACTGGGCTAATTTCCAGATTATTCTACTTTATAGGCGAAATCACCCTCTTCAGTCGCAGACACTTTAATTGCCTTAACCTCTTCACCTTTCGCCATTTTATCCAAACATTCACTGGCCAATTCTGGTAATAAAGTTTTATTTAGAATTACCTCAATATTGCGGGCTCCAGTATCTGCTTCATGGCAACGCGCCACAATATTGATAAGTACATCCTCATCATATGAGAAAGAAGCGCCATAGTGTTCACGAACACGCTTCTCAATCTTACGCATATTGATTTTACAAATTTCAACCAGATTCTCGTCATCCAGTGGATAGTAGGCAACAACATTAGCACGGCCAAGAAACGCTGGTTTGAACTTCTGTAGTAATTGGGGACGTATATTATCTAGCAGTACATCTGGTTCTGGCTTTTTCTCTACCTGGCTGAATATAGCCCTAATAGCATCCTCACCAGCGTTAGAGGTCATAATGATAACGGTATTTTTAAAGTCGATATCACGACCTTCACCATCTTTGATGGTACCTTTATCGAACAGGTTGTAGAAAATATCCTGTACGCCGGGATGGGCCTTCTCCATCTCATCCAGTAGGATTACGGAGTAAGGTTTACGCCTAGCAGCTTCGGTTAGAACTCCTCCTTCCCCATACCCTACATATCCGGGAGGAGACCCTAGCAGCATAGATACTTTGTGTTCCTCTTTAAATTCGGCCATGTTTATCGTAGTGATGTTTTGCTCACCACCAAACAACTCATCGGCTAAAGCCAATGCAGTCTCAGTTTTACCTACGCCACTAGTGCCGCAAAACATAAATACACCAACTGGCTTGCGTGGATCAGTCAATCCTGCCCGTGAAGTACGAATTGCCTGAGCAACAGCCTCAATCGCATGGGGTTGACCAATCACACGCTTGTTCAGGCGCCCAGCCAGAGTTTTCACAGCTACGATTTCATCACTGACCATTTTCCCAACAGGAATACCTGTCCAGTTGGCAACCACCGCAGCGATAGCCTGCTCATCAACAGATGGCTGCATCAAAGGTGTATCACCTTGTATTACCTCAAGCTCTGCAGACAGGCTTTTCAATTGTTGCTGATAGTCAGCTAAAAGCGCTGAATCGGGCTCCAGATTTTCACTCTTTCCTTTCATAAATTCGGAGTCAATTTGATCTCGAATTTTTTGTATCTGTTCAATCAGCTCATTTTCTTGAACAAGCTGTTGTTTTAATGAGGATAATCTCTGCTCTTCAGTCAGCTTGAATTCTTTCAGTTCTGTCAGCTGTTCTTCGTGCTCACCCATCGCTGCATTTTCACGTTCCAACTTAGCAAGCGTTGTGTTAGTCCGCTCAATATTAATTTGAGCATCTTCAATAGCGCCAGGAGTAGCTGATTGGCTCAGGGCCACGCGGGCACAGGCGGTGTCCAGCAAGCTTACAGATTTATCAGGTAGTTGACGCCCAGGAATATAGCGGTGGGATAACTTAACCGAAGCAATAACTGCCTCGTCAAGGATGCGTACTTTATGGTGTGCTTCAAGAGTAGTGGCAATTCCACGCATCATATCAATGGCATTTGCTTCACTGGGCTCTTCAACTTTTACAACCTGAAAACGCCGAGTCAGAGCAGGGTCCCGCTCAAAGTATTTCTTATATTCAGCCCAGGTCGTGGCTGCCAATGTTCTCAGCTCACCTCGTGCTAAAGCGGGTTTAAGTAAGTTGGCCGCATCTCCCTGCCCCTCCTTGCCTCCTGCACCAATCATGGTGTGAGCTTCATCAATAAACAAAATAATAGGCGTTGGGGAGGATTTGACCTCTTGAATCACAGATTTAAGACGATTCTCAAACTCGCCCTTTACGCTAGCACCGGCCTGAAGTAAGCCCAGGTCCAGCGTCCGAACTGCTACACCACGTAGAGGCTCAGGTACATCTCCACTGGCAATTCGTAAAGCAAAGCCTTCAACTACGGCTGTTTTACCAACACCTGCCTCACCAGTGAGAATCGGGTTGTTTTGTCGACGACGAGTGAGGATATCAATACACTGCCGAATCTCTTCATCTCTGCCTAGAACTGGGTCAATCTCCCCCTTCTTCGCTCTTTCAGTCAGGTTGACGGTATACTTATCGAGAGCTGGCGCTTTACTAGCGGCGGCCGCTACGGCAGCAGCGCCATCATCAGTTGCGCAGGCAGCACCAATATGACTCGACTCACCACTTTGCCCAAACATCGCCCGGGCAGTTTCACGAATAGACTCAGGCGCTATATTTTTAAGCTCTGGACAAGATTCTTGAATTTGTCGACGTGAAGTCTCTTCCAACAGCAGAGCTGCGAGGAAGTGTCCAGAACTGATTGCACGGTGCCCATAGTCGATAGACGCCAGCATCCAGGCATTCTTTGCCGCTTCGACAATTGTCGGAGATAGTGCAGGAGGTCGGCTACTTCCCGAGCGGAATCCAGCTATAGAGGAGGCAAGCTGTTTAGCAAAATTTGCCGGATTACAGTCATGTTTTTCCAGTAGGTGATAAAGGTCTGTATCTGATTGATCTAATAATTTAAGCAGCCAGTGCTCAAGTTCAACATTGTATTGATTTTGAGATAAACAAAGGCCGGCTGCGCCTTCAAGAGAATCACGCATATGCGGTGTCATGGTATCAACAAGCCGCTTCAAATCGATATTTATCACAGTAAAAAGATCCTTTTAAAAATTATTGTTAATGAACAATTATGCTGCTGGCAAGGCTTCATCAGGCGACATATTTTCAGCACTTAAGGTAATCTGTATGAGTTCTGCTGATTCCTGTTCACTGGCCATATGTGTATTCCACCCTAAAAGAGGTTCATGATCAGATTTTTTGTTTAACTGAACAGGCGAAACTTGTTGCGCAGGTAAAGATACTGATAGCTCGAAGTCCAACTCAATCCCAGCACTTAGTTTGATAAAGGCTTTAAGGGATTCCAGTTTCTGAGTTCCCGGGGCAATAGTCATAAATTGTTCATAAGCCATTGGTTCGATGACTATTCGAAATTTATTTTGAGCTTGGAAACAGTGCGTACCCAGAATTGTGTTTACCCCTAGACAGTTATTTACTCCACTGGGAGCTTCATCACAAGGCAGGCGACAGAGAATGTCTTTCGGTAATTCATCCCACTGCCCCTGAAATTGCTCTATAGCGACATCCAAACCAAAGAAATGCTTAATCATGCTGGTCAGCGCAGCTGCAGAGCAACGTCCCTGCCCCAAATGGCCTGCCATGCCCAAAAGAGCTTCATCGGGAATTGGCAATCGATAGCGCATCTCGCTAGTACCCAGGCCCGCCAAAGAGGCAATCGCCTGTGTAAAAATATCTGGAACCCTTTCATTGCGTAAACGCTGGCGTTCATAGTTCACAGGCAATTGGTATTTATGCCATGCTTTATAAAGTAGCGAAGTATGACGGTGATTAAACATATCGAGAAAATCCCGCAGAGCGGTATTATTTTCTCTGAGCTCTTTTTGAACTATTTCCGTCAGGTAGTAGGGCATTACACCCTGACTCCCTATAAGACCAGTAAAGCCAACCTCCATATGCCATTGACTAACTTCTTTATTTTGTATTTCTACATTATTACTGGTCTTTTTTTCCAGACGTAAAACGTCTGAGCCAATAAAAGATAAACCGGTCTGGGCGCTGAAGCGAACCATTTCCTTCGCTGGTGGAGCCGCACTGGCAATAGGTTCATCACAAAATCCGCCATCCGCCAAAGACACAGCACGCTCCAGGATACGCACCGCCTGATAGAATTCGAAATGATAGGGCTCTCGACGCAGCCGCTCTATTACAGTAAAGCTTTTTCGCCGGCGCGAGGTGGCCATCTTTTAAGTTCTCCATCTCTGCCACTCATGGTAGCAATCAATTTAGTAAATGAATTAATAGAACAATATAAGCCAAGAAAACGTTCAATGATGCTGGCAAATAATAAAGGGCTAGTGCCAGTAAGCATCATCGAGTCGAGTTCAATTTCTACCTCAGTTCCCCGACAAAGAACGACGCTTTGATCAATCTGGATAGGAGCAGTAATGGGTTTTGTATTCAGCTTTAATAAAGATTCAATCAAATTACGAGTACTGGCTGAATCCCTAAAATCATACAGTCTGAAAATTTCTTTGAGGGCATCACATCCCTGACTTCCAGATAAGGAGAGATGATTCAAGTTCAGATGTGATATCAGCTTCCAGTAGCCTCGCTCTCTTCTCGGAGGCCTCAATGTCGCTGTTGGTGCCACAACACAGCTAATTCGTTTCGCTGGGACGTCACCATCAACTACTTCAAGATAAGGTTGAGAATTGCCACTGGGTAACTTCTTAGGCAGATTCCGATTACAGCAAGTTAATTTAATATCGAGTGTTTGATCATTAATCCTGTGCGGATTGAAATCTAAATCAACGAGATTCAAATCAACTTCGGAAGCCTGCTCATTGCGATGCTCCCCTTCTATAACTTCACGACGCCGACTGAACCAAAATGCTGACTGTTCCGCGTGGTGTTGGCTATGCTTAATCCCGTAGAAAGGCCTATATTTAGTGGTTTCGCCATCACCGTCTGTGGCAGCCACCTCATCAATAGAATATATTTCCAGTCCATCGCTACGACGAGCATCTGCTATAACATGATATTCATACTGAGTATGGGTGAGCGGTATAGGATCTGCACTCTGCTTGAATAAATTAATAACAGGCGTACAGCCGAGTGCAAACATACTTGGAACCAATTGTTTTTCCAGTTCCTCATGCGTCTCTGAAAGATAAAAATACAGGTTCAATGTATCTGCATAACTATCATTCAAAGCCCCCTGTAAATTTTCAATATCCAAGAAGAGAAATTTTTCGGGGAAAGCAAAATATTCAGTAAGCAACCTGTAACCGATGAATGCTGTATCTGGATAGGGTAATAAACCTTCTTCTGCATTCATCCCGACCTGGCAAATATCCTCTGGGGATAGAAAAGTCGGTTTTGGATCACTCTCTCCATTTGCCACAACCAGCTTTACACATTTGGTTAAAAGCAGATCATAGAGGCTATACACATGTGTCGCTTGACCACGCAAGAAGAATCTTATTTTTTCGGGATTCATCTCCGCAAAGCTCAGATCAGGACTCAAAGCTTTAAGGGAGAGCTTAAGAACGGCGTTTGCTCCCTGAATCTCATTACAACCAGGAGCAATAAACGGGCGTGGCATTAAGCTTGCGCTGACCGGTTGAAACGGATTAATTTCCACCGGATAACAAGTTGTAAACCTGCAAGTTTGTCCTTGAAAGCTGTCACTTTCCAATAACGTTTTTGCATCAACCTGCGTAATTGCATCAAGGTCTGAATCCGGTTCAAATTGAACGATCGCACATGATGGAATGGGTCGTAAATAATGTGGATACAATGTTTCCAGCATTGCATCTGTAAGCTCAGGGAAATCATCACTAAGTTTTTGTTGAACCCTGGCATTCATATATGCAAAACCAGACAACAAACGCCCCACAAGCGGATCATCTACGGTATCTGCATCTAACTGCAGTCGTGATGCAGCTGCAGGGTGCATACGTGCAAACTCAGCGGATGTTTGCTGAATAAATGCGAGCTCACGCTCATAGAGATCTATTAATTTTTCACTCATTACATAATCTCAGACACGTCTACCATTTGTGTTACCGGGTTTAAGGCAGAGTCAAATACGATAACCTCAGATGCAGGATTAACATGCAATACTGCTTCTACACGAAAACGTATGCTGGGATCTTCCACATCTACCTTATCTTGAGTGGTAACTTTTACAGAGCGAATTCTTGGTTCAAAATGTAAAATTGTCTTCTCAATATCCCGGCAGAATTGTTTTCGACTGTCTAATGAAGATAAATTGACAGTAGACAGATCTGGCAGACCATAATTTATATTTGACTCGTCCAAGTGCCGCAGTTCAGATGGTGGTGAAATACAGCGATAACGTGTATTAAATAAATATTCGAGGTCGCGCCTAACCCCCTCACGTAGCTGGCGTAAAATCTGATGGGATTGGTGAACATTTACTTTACTAGATGATTCAAGTAGTCGATCTAGCACTGGAGCTAACAGTCTTTTTTCTCTTGCCATAATTCTATGAAGCCCCAACACCTATCGTTGCCAGAGCCGTAGTGAGCTTGAGCTCGGAGACCAAATGATCGACCGTATAGTGGCTTTTAAGATGAATTACGCTTTGATAACTACCTACTTTGCCAGGCTCATCCGCCACACGAACTCGAGCTTCACGCAGGGGGTAACGTGCCAACATTTCCCAAGATAAATCATCTCGCCCAGTAGTATACTGGTCCAACCAATGCTGAAGCTGGCGCTCACAATCAGCAGCATTCATATAGGCACCCACCTTATCCCTAATCATCACCTTGATATAGTGAGCAAAGCGTGAGGCGCAAAGAATTTGTTGCAGCATAGAACTAATACGCGCATTCGCCGTAGCCGCTTTCGATGTATATTGTTTAGCTTTCTGAAGAGAGGGCACACTATTAAAAGCACTATATGGCGTGTCATAACAGTGGCTCAAGCATGCAAAACCCAGTTCTGATAGGTCCCTTTCTACAAAATCTGTAACCAGAATCGAAGTGGTCATCTTAACCATACCGGGGCGGCTGTCCGGCTTATAGGCCAGGGTGGGCAGCTGAGTCACCAATCCACCGCCAAGATGATCCCGTGCAACACCGCGAATATGGGAAAACCAACCAACTTCACTGAATTCGCGTAACAGTACTGCCCCCATAGCAAAGCAGGAATTCCCCCAAAGATATCGCCGGTTGTGAGATCCGCTAACCTGTTCCTCAAATCTCAACCCACGATATTCTGAAAACTCTAGGCTATAGGGCTCGCGCATAAGCACTTGAGGTAAAGTAATGGCTATAAAGCGACTATCCTCTAAATCTCTCAGGCTATTCCAGCGTATATATTCTTTTTGGCGAAAAACCTCAGAGAAGCGAATTGGCTTGGCCAAATCATCAAAATGATCGACGCCAAAAAGTTGAGGTGTTGCAGCACAGATAAATGGCGCGAAAGCGGCGGCGGCTGTATGGGCTATGCCTTGCAGGGTAAAAATATCATCGTAAGGGTGATCTGCCATCGGCCGATGCGAGATATAATAATCTCCCATTAACAAACCAAAGGGCTCTCCACCTGGAGTACCAAACTCTTCGTTATAAACTAAATGAAAAAGTCCAGACTGATCGAAATCTGGGGCCCTCTCCATATCTTTGCTCAAGTCTTTCCAGCTGGCATCTAGCAGTTTTATCTTAATATTGTCTGAATGTGGTGTATCAAATACCAGCATTGATAGACCACGCCAACTTGCCTCTAGACGCTGAAAACGAGGGTTATGAAGAATCCGATTAACTTGATCGCATATAAGCTCATCAAGCTCAACAATAATACGACTCAAATATTGGCGAACAGAAAAATTCTCCTTTTTTGGACAAGGACATATTTCTGTTAACCAGTATTCAAAAGAGAATAGTTCGTCTGGTTCGCGTAAAAAACGCTTTAATTCACCCTGATCTCCACTCGCTAAATTTTCCGGCAAAATATCTAAATAATCTTCTGTAAATTCTTTTTTTGTTGCGCAGGGCACCGGAAAACTCCCATTAGCATTTCTTACAGTTTCAAGTAATTTAAAGCTTTGATGAAGGCTTTTCAAAAAATAGCCCGCCCCTTATTCCGAGGCGGGCACATGTTTTTATCCAGCAGATGGGATATTGGCAACCATACGCATGGAGGTGGTCAACTCCTCCATTTGTAACCAGGGCTTCAGGTAGGCAACAGCACTGTAGCACCCAGGTTGACCTGGAATTTCCTTCACTTCAACTCGAGCTTCTGAAAGCGGATACTTTGCCTTCATCTCTGGGCTTGCGTCCGGATTTGAGTTGGTGTATTGGGTAATCCACTTATTCAACCAGCGTTCACAATCACTAGCCTCCATAAAGGAGCCAACTTTGTCCCGCGCCATTACTTTCAGGTAATGGGCAATTCTTGAAGTAGCCATCAGATAGGGAAGACGTGCAGAAATCGCCGCATTCGCGGTAGCATCCGGGTCGTCATAGGCTTTTGGTTTTTGCGCACTTTGAGCACCAAAAAATACAGAGTAATCGGTATTCTTGTAGTGACATAACGGCAAGAATCCTTGAGCGCTCAATTCGGCTTCACGGCGATCAGTAATACCGATCTCTGTTGGACATTTCTGGTCCATATCGCCGTCATCACTCTTGAATATATGTGAGGGCAGACCTTCCACTTTACCACCACCCTCGGCACCACGAATGGCTGTACACCAGGAATTCTCAGCAAAGGCCTTGGTCATGGTGGTGCCCATTACATAAGAGGCATTCATCCAGCAGTACTGGTCGTGGTCCGCAGGGCGTGAAACTCCAGATTCATCAACTTCAAACTCTTCAAAGTCAAAAGCTTCGATTGGCTTGGTATTTGCGCCATAGGGAGTTCTGGCCAGAGTCCGTGGCATAACCAGAGTAACGAAACGAGAATCTTCACTATCTCGGAAACTACGCCACTTAATATATTCAGCTGACTCAAAGATTCCACCGAGGTCACGGGGTTTCGACAGTTCGGTAAAGTTATCAAATCCAAACATACCGGAACCGGCTGCAGCAATAAACGGACAGAAACCCGCTGCCGCAACATTGGACATTTTACTCAGAAGCTCGATATCTTCAGGGTGACTGGTGAATTCGAAATCACCTATCATGCATCCGTATGGCTCACCACCTGCAATACCAAATTCTTCTTCATAAATCTTTTTGAAGGTCTGGCTCTGATCAAATTCAACTGCTTTATCCAGGTCTCGGAACAATTCGCGTTTGCTCAAATTGAGCATGCGAATCTTCATGGTTGCACCTGTTTCAGAATTCATCACCAGGTGATTCAGTCCGCGCCAGGAACCTTCAAGCTTCTGGAATTTTTCATCGTGCAGAATAGCGGCCATTTGCTTAGACATAGCCTGGTCAATTGCACTGACTGCTTTTTTGATTGTCTGGGTAAGGTTACGGTCCCAGGTTACGGTTCCTTTTAAAACCTGCTCTGTCAGGTTTGCGATCAGATCCTGGGCTTCCTGCGGTTCTGTTTGTTTGGTCGCGGCAATAGCCTGCTCCAGTAGGTTGACCGATTGTTCCTCAGCTTCACCTTCCGCAACATTTTCTACTTCTGTGCTCATTCTGAGTCCTCTCCTTTATCCTTGTTCAACCCCAACTGCTCGGAAATAGCACCGACATTTTCCGTACTTTTCAGGATGTCTTCTAAAACTTTTTCTAGTTCTTCAGAGCGGTCTGCCTTACTGAGAAGGTCACGTAATTTACTGCGTGCTTCCAAGAGTTGTTTCAGCGGCTCAACCTGATCGACGATTTTCTCTGGAGAAAAGTCATCCATATGATTGAAATCTAGATCAATACCAATTTTGCTGCCATCACCAGATAAGGTATTTTCCACCTGAAGATTCAGTTTTGGATTAACCTTGGTCATTACATCGTTAAAATTATCGCGATCAATTTGAACAAACTTACGATCTTTCAATGCTTTGCGATTTTCGGTGTTATCCCCTGAGTAGTCGCCCATTACACCAGCAACAAAGGGAAGTTCCTTTTTAACTTCCGCACCATTGGTTTCAACATCATAAGTTATATGTACACGTGGTTTGCGCACACGCTTAAGTTTATTGTGGATACTCTCAGACATCTCAGGTCTCCTTCCTAGATTTAGGGACTGCTGTTCTTAATTAATTACCAACCCGAGCTGGCTTCTTCTTGTGCTTGCCCACCCCAGCTATCCTCAGCTGCAGATGCAGCTTCAGTGGCTGTTGATGCTGGCTCAGATGCAGCTGGAATTGGTGATGGGGTATTACTCGTTACCGGCGGAGCTACATAACGTTGGGTATCCGTTCCATCGAGACGAACACCTGTCAACTGGGAATATAGGGCTCGGGACTGCTCATCTGGTAGTAACTCAGTCATCAATTCAGAGACTGTCATACGACCCCAGCCTATTAATCGCTCCAACCCTGGAGCCAAAGGAGTATGTGGCTCGTAGGTACGGAAATATTTCGCGGCCTGTTCTAGTAATTTAAGAGCATCCTCTCGGGAGCTAACCGGTCCGGTGGGTGCTGCAATAGCATTCGCAACTATTGTTGATGCCACATTGGGAACAGCTTCCTCAATGGGGGAGTTACTCTGTGTGTCTTCAGTTACTTCCGGTGCCTCATTCTGTGCTAGCGCATCAAGCTGACTCTTATAAATGAATCTCGCTGTACGCAATACTTCATCCAGTAGAGAGGAAATATTAGTTGATGGCGGTGCATCGTGACCGCAACTAGAGCGCAAAGCATCATTGATATTTTTATAGCTGCTAATAGTAGCTTCTATAGTTTCTATCAGATTCTTAGCCCATTCATTAGTCGCGCTGTTCACACATTGATCTACATCTTCCAGGCTATATCCCAGAGTCTCAATGCGGGCCGCTTTAGCATCTTCATCTGCGATACGATCTGCATCCCGGGCTTGCTGATGCTGGAAAAAAGAGAAATCTCCGTAATCCCCCTCCGGGGTTACTGGTGCACTACGGATCGGCATCATTAGCGTACCGTCACCGCCATCACCATTAAGGCCCGTCAGTGGTGCAACCGTAGTTTCAATACCATCCTCATCAGGAACTGGGTATAGGCCATCCCAAAAATTGGTAACCAGCTGCTCAATTAATAGAAAGCCATCTCTGAGGCCACTAAAGCCATGGAGACGAATTAGGGCCTCTGTATACCAGCTGGCCACTTCCAGATCTTTACTTTTCTTTGTCAGAATCTTTTCTGCGGCCTTTGCCACATCACGCCAAGGGGCCAGCAGATCAGAATCTGTGTCATCAAACATGGCCGAGCGCTCTGCGGCCCTAGCACTATTTCGCGCATCTTTGATGGAGTAGTAATCAGAGGTCGGTGATCGATCCTCCCGAATATCCTCACCGACAGGGCTCTCTGAAGAAATAGGAGCCGTGAGTTCTTCGATATTTATTGTATTTGGGAATGCCATGAAAAAAGTCCCTTCTACCCAATCAATTCCTTCAAGAAGATTTCCGAGAAGAGTACACGTTGTAAAGATCTAATCAAGGCAAATGACACAATGTAATCGCAATACCTTAAAAAAAGTGCACAGCGCACAATATTAAACAAATAATTTTTGTTATTTTTTTAGATTTTACAGCCGCTGACAAGCCGATTACACAGCAATTACAGCTGAGGCCTTACTTTCTGCGGTAGTCTCACTTTCCGGAGAGCATTGAAAACTTGCCACTATCTGAATAAATTCTGTTTTTGCTTGTGCAAAGCTTTGCAAAGAGGTCCATAGAAAAATGGTATAGAAACTCTCTTTGCCGCGAAAAAAAACAACCATATATTGAACCGAATCTTTGCCGACATTAGCACCCATCTCGTACAACAAACCCATTTGCCAATCGCGCTCTAGCACTTGTGGGCCACTTAGAAGGTTGCCATTAGATACTTTGCTCAAACACTGCTGCATCTGAGCCTCGGCATAGTCCGTGAGGCTTAGCTCTTCGGGAAGTTCAGTTCGCTTTTGCTCCAATACAATCAGGTACCGGTTTAATTCGGTATCACCAGCCTGAATTTCAGCGTTTGGATTCAAATTATTACAAACCACCCAATTACGCGGTGCGCACAGTTGCAGCTGCGAACCTTCACAGTGGAGTTTTCCCATAACCACAGGTAAATGAGAAGCACCACGCTCAACGGATTCTTTAGTAGAGTGCAACAAGTCAGAGTCCAAAAATAATTTGGAGTGCCAACCGGCCATCCATAATTTCTGAACAAAACGACAGGCTTCTGCACGATCTGCAGTCTTTCTAAGCTGTGAGCGGCTGCTAGCCATAAGCGCTTTAATTTGTGTAAAACTAAATCCAAACTCGCTACCCAGGGCTGATATTGCCTTTCGCCGCTCAAAAAGTGCTCTAATCTCCCCAGTAAATACCACGATATATGACATACCTTAACCCTTGCTTCCTGCAGTTATAGATAGGTTGGCGGATATTTGGACAACCAAAGAGCCCTGTACACTGGTACCTTTTTCCTAAATAGGCTATTCAATTAATTTCACTTATGCCATGAGCTTTAATGCATCTGGAGTAAGTTGCCATTGCTTCACCAAGCTCAAATGATTTAAAAACAATAGGGTTTTTATTGTTTAGCCTTAACCCTCTAGTGAAGTAGCCTCGCTTGATACTTTTTGAATAGCCGGCTTAAATTTGTTGACTGATGCAAAGACAGCATATGAGCGTATATTGGAGCTAAATAGCCACGCTCTTTTAAGCGTAAGAAGTCATTATCATCCAATGCATTCATACGCTCTGAAGTAACACAAAATACACCGGTTAATCGATGTTTGGTATTACCAGGTAAATCGACTACCACTACCTGCTCCTGAAAGAGTTCCATCTCAGTGAGGCAACGAATAAATTCTTTATTATTTGATTTCTGCTGATGAATTCCACTCAGTAAGTTTCTGGCCTGCAATAATGCATTTGTCGCTTGCCCCTCATCATCGAATAGCCTACTTCTATTTCCATCTAAGCTACCAAGTGAGAGAGAGGATGAATCCACACAAATTATTGGATTTGTTTCCAGTTGATCTTTGTAATGCAAGTAAAATGGATAAGCTCTCAATGTTGCCGGGATATAACCACCCAACCATTTATCCTGCTGAATAAAAAGATTCTGCCCCGGTTTTATACCTAATAAAGCACAACTTTCCAGGACATTCTCTTCTTGAGACTTTAAAAATATGATCGGACATTCTCCAGCTAGAGCCGTGAACTCGGGTAGGTACACTTGACAGATATGTCGAGTTTCACTGTGTGAAATATCACCGGTTAACACACTATGCCGCCGATGCTTATTACTATTTAAAGCCACTATTATTTGCTTCACACTAGATATCCTTTACCTATTTATTCACTGTCTTTGCTGACTGGCACCCAACATAGAGCAGTAAAATTCAGGGCTGGGTAAAGAGGGGCAAAGCACGCTGGTTGGGGCTAGATGCTGTGATCCTTCGCAAGACCACAGACTGTAACTGGCGAACTGCTTACGACATACCTGTCCGAGCAACCCCGCGTAGCGCTTTTCGTTACCCGAGGCATCATTACTCGCGACAAAGAACTCACTCTGTGCTGCAGCTGTAGCCAGCTGCCCCAGTTCTACCGGCACCTCACTAAAGGCCTCGAACAACTGATCTGCATGGAGCATATTTTGCAGTGCGCTGACAGCCAATTCTGTAAGTTCCCGATACCACCTATCTGCATCTGACATAAAGTTAATTATGTCGATAGAGGAGGGCAACGGTGCGGCGATAGTCAAAGGAAAATAACGCCCCACACTATCCACACTAGGCACTAGAACCCCTACCCAGGGGTTCTCATCAATGATTCCTTTACTGTGGGCAAAGCGCCAGACCGGACTGGTCAAATAATAGTCCAGCCAGCTTTCACCCATTATTTCTCGGGAGCCATGCACTGCACGCTGCAGCCATTCATCCCACACCCTGACGAAACTCGCTGGAAGCTGACGCTGGATAAAATCCCCATGCCCAGGAAGCTTGCCAAAGATACCTATGCTGCTTTGCAAGTCACTCACTCCCTACTACAGAGTTTCCGGGCACCGATAACCACGCAGTAAACTGCGATCGAAAGGATTATTTATATTCGAAGCCACTAGTTTGAATTGTGCTTTCCGCCCTTCTTCAGAGAAGGTCACCAAACGCTCCGCATTGCTTCGCCCTGTCTCAAGATCTGAGCTTGCAAGAAGTCGATACCAAGCCCAATCTCCTTCGAAATGTTTACGGTGTACGGTTTCATTGAGATCTTCAAAGATAATCCGCACCCGATTACTCTCGCCACCGCGCCAGGTGAGTTTTTTACTGGTCTTGGGGCCATGTGAATAGGGAACACGTTGATCTCCCAGCTCAAGTTCAAACAGGCGCACACTGGAATCCAGCTTGGTTGGCTCTATACGGAAAGAATAAGCTGCGCTTTCTCCCGATTTGAAGAAGGTCTTACGAATCTTCTCCGCTCTACGCAGCTGGGACAGCGTTTCAGTTGAAAGGCTCATACCCTGCCCTTCCACATACTTCACTTTCCAATTTCTTGTATCGACGAAAGGCTTTAAGTATTCAGTAACAAACTTTTGCTCAATGCCCCCAGGCTTGAAGTATTGATTAAATTCAATAACTGGTACTTCCTGGTCCCGGTCACTGCGCAGCGGATAGCGATTTGCCAGGCTGCTGGCGTAGCTTTGATAAACTTGCTCACGCCATACCCGGTTTAGATGCCCCTTGGCTTTCGACATGACCAGAGCCCAAGTGCTGTCAGCAATTTCGGTCAGCCATTTATCAAAAGGCGCCGGCGCATTGGCCGCTTTGACTCTTAGCTGCTTAATCGCATCGCCGCCCCCAGCAAAACGGGCTTTGGCACTGGCGAACGCCGCTTCATTGGAGTCTGGAGCACTGTCAATTTCAGTCAGATATTCCTGAATCTTATTGATAGTCTGGAGATACTCCTGAACCCGTGCGGGTCTGCCTTTCTCGCTTTGTGTGATGCGCTGTATTTCCTCAAAGCGCACATCGACAATATTAGGCTTGTAGCGGTCCTTCAACGCCCCTGCCGCGCTATCAAGTGCCGCACCACCGAGTCGACGAGTTGTACTGGATACCGGTAAAGGCACCCCCTTGGCATCCACCGACAGCTCCGGTCGCAATGTCAGGCGTGTGTTATCCGAAGTAATTTCCGTGATTGCCAGCAATGGGGAATAAATGGGGTCTGACAGGGTTGAGAGAACCTCAAGCGCCTGGGAAGTGCTGTTGAATCTGCGAATGCTGAAACCGCCAAGGAAGGATTGCCAGTGCTGAAGATACTCCCCCAGATAAATACGCTTTACATCCTCGCCAAGTTTCGTCCGGTCGGCTTCGGTAAAGTCCTCACCACTGAGTTCCCCACCGTAGATCCAGCGCTCATCCGCCATAGTGGTCATCAACTGGGAATCTGCACCAAAGTCCACGTCCTTATAACCCGCCTTGGTATATAGGAAGGGGATACTAAAGCGTGAATCGCCAGCTCTCACACCAAACACCCGTTGGGTATCACCGCCGATTTCCTGATACAAGTCGACAGAGGTCTGCCCAAGATCGCTATTTTGCAATTGCGCAAACAGCCTTTGCGGCACAGGGATGCGTCGCAGCTGTTGGCGGGCGCGAGCCACTACACGCTCATTTTGTTGAACACTTTCAGGTATTGGACGCGCCAACAATTGATCGAGGTGGTAGCGTAAATTATCTTGCTCCTGAGCTTCGCCGGGTAATTGGCGTTCCCAGCGGGCGCTGTAGTAGCCCTCAACGGTCGTGATGTCCAATTTGTCCGGGTTGAAGAACATCAGATAGGTTTTGAGGGTACTGACCAGTGCAGGATCATCACTCCCCAAGCGGCTGAGGTTACTTTCAATATCCCGCAATAGCGCCGGTAAAAAGATCTCTTCAAGCTTTTGCCGGTAGAGGTTATCCAGCGTCTGATCTATACGGGTGTCATACAATCCCAGATTGGAGATCCAGGGGTGTTCCTCGCGGTCATACACCGAAGTCGCCTGCCGCAAGGGTTCAAGCATCTGCAAAACATTCGCCGGCGTAGGCCTCTTACCATTTAGCTTTTCCTCAGCTTGCTCATAGGCCGCCAGGTGGTCATTGACTTCCCCCATGGACAATTTGTTGGATGCGAGACTGCCACTCCAGAGAAAGATCGAACCCACAAATGCCGCAGCTAAAGTGACATATACCCCTCTGCGCAACCACAGGTTAGCGCTCTCTACCTTGCGATTGACTCCCACCAATTCAGCTTCGGGGAATACCACATCCTTGAGCAGGCGATTCAGGAAGAAACTTTTTCCAACCCTCTGGAATTTGGGCCCAACACTGCGCTCCAGGCCAAAATCCGCTGTTACCGAAGCCATCATACGGTCTACCGGGCTGCCCTCCTGGGTACCACTGGTAAAATATATACCGCGAACCATAGGCACAGTTTCATAGCGGTTTGGCTCGAAAGTCTGCTTGATAAAGTCCGCTAAAATATCTGACAAACTCTCCATGCGGGCGGGAAATCCCTGCAGCAGCGCGCGCTTCTCAACATTGCGCTCCTGGTGCACACGCCACAACACTCTCTGATTTAAGCGCTCAATCAGCTGGTTAAACTCGGCCCTGAAGTTATCCAACGGCGCGCCGACAGTGGCATTGGCTTCACGGGGGAAGCTCATACCCCAGACCTGCTCGCGCTCCGCCTGTGAAAGGTTGTCAAAAAATTCACTAAAGCCCGCTACCAAGTCACACTTGGTAAAGGTGAGGTAAATAGGGAAACGTATTCCCAGCTCCTGCTGGAGTTCATTCACTCGCGAACGAATCGTCTTGGCCTGATGTTGGCGCTGTTCATCGGTCTGCACCATCAGGTCCTGCAAACTGATGGCAACCAGGGCACCATTAATCGGCCTGCGACGACGATAGCGTTTCAATAGCCCGAGGAATGCGCGCCAGGCACTGTTGTCGTAAACCCGGTGGCTGTCCTGAGTGGTATAACGGCCGGCGGTATCGATCAAAACTGCATCGTTGGTAAACCACCAATCGCAATTTCTCGTGCCGCCAACTCCTCCCAGGGCTTCTTTACCGTGGCTTTGCGCCAGGGGAAATTCCAACCCTGAATTTACCAACGCAGTAGTTTTGCCGCAGCCGGGTGGACCAATAATGACGTACCAGGGCAGCTGGTAAAGGGACACCTTGCCCTTCTCTGACTTAAAGCGAGCGTTGCGCAATACATCCATGGCCTCGCGGAAACGCCCCGATAAAGCCTCAAGCTCTTCGAGGGAATGCTCTTCATCCGGATCCTGGGTATCTTCCTGAGACTCTTCAATGCCCTTAATCAGAGCCTGGTTTTGGCGCCGTTCAACCAGCCACTGGCTCAGGTTCCACACCAACCAAATTGCGAAAATAAAAACAATGATGGTAATGCGAACTGTATGGGACAGTGTGGCGTTATCACTGCCAAACTTGATGTAATCCGCCCCAAACCAAATCAGAACAGACAGGGCTGCGAGGCCGATAATGCCAAGCACCCATTTATTGGTAAAAAAGTCGCGCAAGCGTTTCATGAATAGCTCCATCTCCCGGGCTCAGTCGGCACCGGATCAATTCGGTCCGAGTGTCACCCTTCCCCTTGCGGGGGCTCGCTGTCACTGCCTGTTAATTCCACTACTCGGTCAGCCACAGGGGTGGTCGTTTCGTAAAGCCACCAGCGATAGCCGCTGTAGGTGGCAACCAACAACCCCAGTGCGACGCTCATAATCACCCACAAAGGCATGTAGTGAATCAGGCCCGACTTGCGCTCGACACAGCCCTGCCAGTGGGGAGAGAGATCGCGGTCCATTGCCGATTTGTGCTGCTCTATGGTCCGATAAAGCTCATCGCGAATCTGCTCAATCTGCTCGTGGCCCCGCTGCACCAAGCGATACTTGCCTTGAAAACCGAGACTGAGGCAAAGATAAAAGAGCTCTAACAACTCCAGATGAGACGCAGGGGTTTCCAGCATACGCTGCAGAATGGAAAAACATTTCTCACCACCAAACGTCTCCTTGTGGAACAGGCTGAGCAACGAGTGCTGACTCCAACCACTCGCCGTACCCCAGGGCGTAGTCAACACCACTTCATCCACAACGGTACACAGCAGATAGCGCGCGGTAAGCACTGCCTCAGGGGCCAGGCCCAGCTGTTTGGATTCCCGCTCAAATGCCTGAATTTCCTTGGTCAGCCGCTTGTGCAGATCCGGCACATTGGAGTGATTCATGGTTGTGCGCAGCTTGATAATCACCCCCAGCAGCTTGGAGGCTGCGGAGACCAGGGGATTCAAACTATTGCGAATCTGCATATCCGCTGAACTGCCGGGATTGGCAAAGAACTGCGGCTGTGCAGATGAACCGGGCTGCACCGGAGCTGCGGCACCTGGAGTGGGAATCATTACGGTCCTGTCACCTGCATTGGGCGACGGTGGAGGGCTGAAGCTGTCGTTGCTCATATCAGTTATTCCTTATGGCCCAGAGCTCCATGGTCAGCCCCGGAAATTCCGCGCCAAGATGCACCGCAAAGCCCCCAGATCTCTGCATGGCCTGCCACAGCTCACCGCTGCGCTCCATTTCGAAATAGGTAAAACCCGCGTGATAGGGAATTTGTCTCGGCGCCACTGGCAAGGGGCGCAATGACAATCCCGGCAGCTGAGCGGAAATCAACTCACGGATAGCTTCCACTGGCGCCACTTTGGCCTGCGTGGGGAAACGACTGCGCAACAGGTCGCCGGGCATATCGGCTTTAGCAGCCATCACGAAGCTGGCCGTTTTCAGTAGCGAGGGATCGGAGACCGGGGCCACATAAATACCAAACTTTCTCTGCACCAATTCCATGGCAATAGCAGTCTGCTCCAGAACTGTAGAGAGCGACTGGCGCAGGGCTGAAAACAACCCAGCAAAGCTGAGTTGTAGGTTTTCGTGCGAGTAACTGGGGATTTCCGGTGGGCGCTTGGTCGATGAAGTAAATGTCGACAGCTCACCAGCCAATTGCAGCAACTCCACAAACAAACTGTGCGGGTGCAGGCGTGGCTGAGCTGTAATTTGTTTTAGCAGGGGTTCAAAACGATTAATAACCTGCAGCAACAGGTAATCGGCAATCTCTGCTGAGCCGCTGCGGCCACTATCACTCAAGCGGTGTCCCAGCGCGGAGCCGCGGTGATCCAACAGGCCTTTAACCTCTTCGATATAGGCTTTGATTACCGCTGAAGTCTCTGCATTCAATAGCGGTGGAATATAGTCAGAATCCAACTCGACCGGTTTCTCCGGCTGGCGCTCGCGTATTCTGGCGATACCAATAGACGCGTACCCACTGAGATCATCGCTCTCAAGCTTGAGACACACTCGCAGTTTGCCCACCTGGATACGGGCAGACTCCCCGGAGGCTGCGGCACTATTGCGCGCATCGAAGTTTGCTGTCTGGTAGCGCGCCTGGGGAAAATCTTCCTGGTCACGGATGGATTCCTGGCTGCCGGGACGCTTCATCGGTACACATAGATAGACGATCTCATCGCGGGTGTTAACCGGCACATCCAGGACATCCGGTAGGATTTCATTTTCCGGTGCAAGAATTGGCGTACCATCGGGAAATATCGCACGTACACGGGATAGCGATATCTTTCCCATAGAGAGCGGTTCACTATCGATCGCCAGCTCCAGCACACCCCAGGTATAGGGCCCCAGCGAAGCTGTGCGAGCCTCAACTAACTGTTCGAGATAGCGGTCCTGCTGCTGGAAATGTTGAGGGCGTAAAAACATGCCCTCACTCCAGATCACCTTGTTGTTAACCGACATATGTCTTCCTTGTAAAACCCAATTCCACTTGAAGTGGGCTTAATTAAACCTGTGCTGAGCGACGCTCTATTTAGATTTTTCCGCTTCCTGAAGACGCTTCTTCATCAAGTCATAGTCTTCACTGGAGATTGTCACCGTGTCGCCCTTCTTCCCACTGGTATCGTTGCGAGATAGCGGTGAAACAATGCCTCGGCGTCGCTTGGCGATATTATCGGGTGTGCCGATACGCGTGTCGGCCAAGGCAATCTGATAACTATTCTTTTTGTGGTCGGTTATCGGCAGCACCATGAGTGCATCGGCTTTTTGATACTGCACAAATTCTGCCAATAAACCGATGTACTTCACTTCTGGAGTCAAAGGCAGCTCTTCCACACGCTGCTCACCAGGTGCGAACTCCTTCAGGATAACGGTATCAAGGAGATCCTTGCCGAGACGGGATTCCGCATTTTCATAAAGATTAAGGAAATCCTCTCGGGCAAACTGGCGGTCGTCTGCCAGCATAAACACGCGCACTACCACCGGCGATGCACGACCATCATCATCCGGATTGACGTCATTGCGGATGTTGACCGAGAGCTCGACACTGGTATCCAGATTCAGGGTGCGCCTAGTTGTTTGGCACGCTGCCAGACTGACTACCAGTATTCCGAGTAGGGTGAATTTCAGTAACTTTGTTATGGACACGACCAATTCCCTCTTCCGATCTATTAATTTTTCAGCTGTCTGGCATTCTTCAGCTCAGACAACTGGTTTTCATAAGTCACAGCAAACTCATCACCGAAAAGCTTGCGGTAACAAGCATCCGGATCGCCCACTAATTCCCGATACATCGCGCTGAAGCCCTCCCATTTCTTTGCATTCTTATTGCCGAATACACCAGAGGTATTCCCCAGGCGACGTTCAATATTGTCCGGGCTGAAATACTGCAACATCGCACTGTAACCAGCGCGCATCCCCGCCAGCACCGCGACCTGGTGATCGGAGAGATCATCGAAACTATCCTGCACCGCCTCCTTCGGCTGTAAAAAAGCACCATTACCGGCGAACATCGCCTCCAGCGCATCTCTCTCCGTGGCACTGAATTTCAGTGGGTTATTCGCCTCTGTCTGGATCATAGTGCGCTGTACACGCAGCTCATTCTTGATACTGCTGCGCGCACGTAGGAGGTCGATCAGGCGGGAAACCGTTTCGCGGACGATCTCCGCGGCCTGTTGATCGGCTATTTGTTGTTGCCCAGGATTCATATTCAGGCCCAGCGTTGCCGCCAGCACACTGGATACCGGAGGAACCGGGGCTGGCTGCACCGGTGCTACCGGTACTTCAGGCGCCGGGCTCTGCTGAACAGGAGCCGGTTGTTGCAATTGGGAAAAGCTCTGCCCCTGAGAGGCAAAACCCATAGGGCTTGCAGGAGGCGCCTGTGCAGTATCAAAGCCCGGTGCGCCCGCTACCTGTTGTCCCTGTATTGCCGCAAAAGAATCCGCAAAAGGATTATCCTGTGGAGCCTGCGGGGCTTGTGGCTGCATTTGTACCGGAGGTGGTGACACTGGCGCTGGGGCGAACTGGGGCTGCTGTTGGGCAACTGGCTGTGATGGGGGCGCAAGCGGAGGCTGAGGAGCTACCTGGGGTTGCGGAGCTGGCGCCTGGAAAGATTGCGGCTGAGGTGCTTGAGGCTGTGTGGAGGGAGGAGCCTCAAATGATTGGGCCGGAGTTTGTGGAGCAATTTGCATAGAGTGTTGATCTGCCGGCACATGGTCCTGGGCACTGCCATCTTTCCACCACTCATCATCGGACCATTGCCCTGGCGCCGCCTGCCCTTGGGGTTCGCTACCAAATGAACCGAGTCCCTGCACATCTGACGATCCGAAAGACTGTGGCTGCTCAAAAGCCGACATAGGGTCCAGTGGACCCGGATCTGCAGCCAGTAAATCATCCTGCGCGGGAGCACTCTGACTACTCTGTGGGACGTAACCCCATTCGCCAGACTGGGAAATATCGTTGCTGCCACCGGGTTCCAACCAGTTATCCAGCTGCTTTGCCTCCGCTTGGCTCTGCATCTTGGCCATAGCACTGGCATTGAAGGTGGTGCGATCGGAAGTATCGAGAAAATCGGCACTGCCCAATCCCTTTGGCAGGTCACTTTCGGCCTGAGGCTGTCGCAACGTCACCTTGAGGCGATATTCACCCACATTGATGATATCCCCCTCGCTCAGAGGGAGTTTATTGCCTTTACCCAGCGGGTTATCGCCATCGTTATGATAGGTACCGTTAGTGCTGGTATCTGTCAGGAAAAATTGCCCATCACTGAAAGAAATTTGCGCGTGCTGAGATGAGACAACACGTTCGGGATCGGGTAGCACCCAGTAATTATCAGCAGAGCGCCCCAGACTACCCCCATCTTTAGTGAACAGCTTGGTGTGCTTGAGCATATTGGCCCCTGCGGGGTCGGCCAATACTGAGAGAATTAGATCCATGTCTTCCTGACTCACACAGTTGTTGTACTTCGCTCATCCGCTGGGACACAAACTACCAAGGAGAGCGAAAATGATTCGGGCACAATGGCCTTCCACACAAGAAATTCAAACCCGGCCTACAGAGAATGCCGTGACCGGGAAATACTTTTTAACTCCAGGGCCCTTTTAATTCTCCACCGGCGAGAGATCTTAAACTGGGGAGGACAATCTGATCGCGGCCCTGTACCGAGCGCATAGTACTCAGCCCCGCCTGACTAAACTCTGCTGCTGCACGATCGGTAAGCAACGCTTCAGCACAGGGGGTGATCCACTGTCCCTGGGGCAGTTTACGCAGATGCAAAGGCAGGCTTTCATAGGTTGCAGAGGTGGGAGCCTGGAATCTGCCGGTTGTGGAAAAACCCTGGCAGATAGCCAAGGCGAGCAGATAGGCACTATTACCCCACTGGTAGTATTGATGGCCCTGATCGGGGGTTAGTTCTTCAAAATCAAAATGCTCAGTGGTGGAGGTCTCACGGCCAAATGGCAGCCGTAACATAAAGCGTGGGGAGGCCAGTGCAACATACTCACTGGCGGAGTAATCCCGTACCGCCTGCCAGCTTTCGGCAAAGCGCTCACTCAAGGGATAATACCAATCATCTGGATCAACTGATCCTGCCAAGCTGGGACAGCCGGCCAGTTTGGTGTCCCCTCCGAGAAGCAGAGTACTTCCAGCCGCTTCCGCAATAGTGGAGAGATCGATCAACAGATGCAGATCCCTCTCCTCGTCCGTAATAAAGAAGTCACCCAACACGAGGTTGTAGGGACGATCACCGGCGACTGTTTCACGCTCAACCAGTAATTTAAAAACCTGAGACTTTTCCAGATCGCTCTCAGCACTGGCAAAATCGGCAAGCAGCTCTTCCTTGCTGACATCAATCAGGTGCAGCTGCAAATTTGGGTGTTCGTCTAGTCGCCTCATTAAGAAATGCAGACTGAGCCAGCTCGCCTCCAACTGGCGGAAATCACTATGATGCATCACCTTGCGCATAGTGTCAGAGGTCGCCTCGGCCAAGGCGTTTAAATACTCCCCTTGCATGGGATCCACGCTTTTTTGTACATAGGGGGCAACAATGTCCCTAATCAGTTGATCCACCTGGAAAGCACTGCCATTTTCCCTAGCCAGGCGCTCGCGACCCGCCGCGAGAATCTCATCGAGGATTGACTGCTCAGATGAATAATCCGCAGCCTCTTGGCCCGTTTCAGTCAGCTCCGGTTTCCACTGACGAATCTCCTCTGCGGCTTGCTGGAATTGGCCAGGATCACGCAGGCGTTGACCGAGCGCTATAAAATGTTTGAAAAGCGGTAGACGGCTGTAGAGGTAATCCGGGTGTAAATCATCGAAACAAGGTAATTGCAGCGGCTCATCCATCACCGGCAACTGCAGGCTCACCCTAAGATCACTGAATACTCCTTCAAAAGTATCCCGGTTCAGCACATATACCCTGCGCTGAGCAATAGTCTCAGGCTCGCACTGACGACGGCTGGAGCGACCACTAAAATCGCCCAAGATTGCGACTTTTAGAATATCACTGCCATGGTCCATGGTTTCTTCCTTTTTATTTTTATCGCCGTGGATTTGAAATCCGGCAGCTATAGTGGCTTTGCTCACAGTTAATTATCCACAGGTAAAAAAAATACGCAGCACAACGAAACCTCTTGTACTCATCATGCGTTTTTATCTATTTGGTTTCCACTACTTGTTTTTCGATTTTATTCGACTTTCTTGGTCGTCCCCTTTTCAGCGGACGAACCCTCTGATTGGCGATTTGTTCAATCTTATCTTTAAAAGCATCTCCACCCAGAACATGCCCCAACTTAATGGTTTCAGCGATGTAATCCAGTAGCCGGCTATCAAAGCTATAGCGAAAAAGCTGGCGATAAGCCTGTGCACGTTGCCCGGCATTTTCACCCAAGTCGGTATATAAACGATGATCTTTAATCAAATTATCATGCTTAGTGTTTACATGATGATTGAAACTTGACCACTGATAATTTCCCAGTGAGTCAGCAAGTCCCAAATAAAGAGGGCGCAGTTCCACATAGCGGTAGCAGGTCAGCAAGTAGGCATCGGAGTCAATCAAGCTGGATTTATAACGCCCTCGCCAAATGGTGCCGGAACGCTTGTAACGGTGATTGACAAACTGTACGTAACGACGCCCTAGAGATTGCATCATTGAAGGTATGCCATCTGGAACCCTCGGGGTGGCAATAATCTGAATCATATTGGGCAGTAGGACGTATGCATGCACATCCACATGGTACTGATCAGCAGCATTGCGCAAACTAATCAAATAATATTGATAATCCTCCTCATCAAAGAAGCACGGCAAATTATTGTGACCAACTTGCACAATATGCTGAGGGATATCTATTAGATTGAGCCTGGGCAAACGAGGCATTTTGCCAGCAAATCCTTTTTTATAAGGCGCAATGCCTTTCTAGTGATGAATAAAGGTTTTATTATCGCAAATCAGGGAAAAAAATTTCAAACTTAGTCTACTGCCAAGTTAACATGAACTCTGGTTAGTGGTTGTAATCATGTTACGCTGCATTTTGTTGCTATTTAAATAAAGGGGAGTTGCACCAGACATGGATCAGATAAGTCTGGCGGTCAACGGACGCACTGACATTGGTCAAGTTCGCGAGGAAAACGAGGATAGTATTCGCTGGTATGCCAGCGCCGACCAACCTTTCGCCTATATCGTGATAGCGGATGGTATGGGGGGATACACAGGCGGTGCCACAGCTAGCAAAATAGCGGCAGAAACCGTTCAATTCCATTTAGAAGATCTTTTAAAACATACCTTTCTCTCCTGCACACCCGAGCAACAACAATTGATTTTACGCGCGACTTTGATCGACGCTATCAACAGTGCCAACAACGCCCTCCTAAACACAAAAAATACCAACCCGCATTTTGCAAAAATGGGAACAACAATTGTTGTCGCTGTTATGTGGCACGATTTTCTGATCGTCGCGCATATTGGTGATTCTCGCGCTTATCTATGGAATAACTTCGGCTTACAGCGCCTTACACGCGATCACAGTGTTGTTCAGGAAATGATAGACAGTGGTCAAATAAGCGAGGAGCAGGCACAGCAATCCAGTGTGCGAAATCACATAACCCGCGCTTTGGGCGTTTCCAATTCTGTAGAAGCAGAAATTAATAGCTGGAAATTAACAGAGAACGCTTTGCTATTACTCTGCACCGATGGCTTAACTGAATATCTGGACGATCATGCGATTGAGCGAGTGCTTGCCACTCACCGCCCCGCTCTGGAATGTGTTTATCGCTTTATTGATGATGCCAACAGAATGGGAGGGCGCGACAATATCAGTGCGGGTATTCTTGAATACTCCTCCCAACCCGCAGCGCAGATACTCGCACAAGAGCAGAGCGCAACCCAAAGACCAAAATCACCAGATGTAACTATCAGAAAAGCGCAACGATAAAACTGTTTGCCGGAAGCTGAAGAATGACACCGGAACGTCTCACCCAGCTGGTCCCCAACCTGCTCAAAGTCTTAAGCCCCTCCACAGCCACCTTCCCCCAGGGAAATCCTGCGGCAGCCTATCGCTGGGTGGAGGCTATTGAAGAACTTCCCGAGGCCCAAATTACTGACGGCCACCACCGACCTCTGTGGCCAGAACCACCTACTGTCGAGGTCAACACCTATACAATTTCAGCTGCACCTGAAGTCGAGCTGTTACCCGGAGTCAATGAGGGCCCAGTTCAATTTATTAATACTCCCGGTACCAACCCACTGGGGACTCATGTCCCCGCTCTTAGCCGGTGCCGTCGGGTACACGAACAGGTAATCATTGCAACCGGCGAACTGAATTTCGAATGTGTGGACCTCACAATACCGGGGCCACTGCCATTTTCTTGGAAACGATACTACCGCTCTAGTATCGATGAAGACAGTGGAATTGGAGCTGGCTGGCGTCATTCGCTGAGCGAACAGTTACTGGTGCAGGATAACCAAGTAGAACTGTTTAATGCCGAAGGCCGCAAGATTCAGTTCCAGTTACCCGCGATTGGGCACGGCTGTTATAACCGCTTCGAACGACTGCTGCTATTCCGGCAGAGTCTGCACAGCTATCGACTCTCCACCTTTAATGAGCCCGATAAAATTTTTCGCGCAGATGGAGTCAACAGTGCACTCCCGCTTACCGAGATTCGAGATCAGTTCGGCAATTCCCTAACCATTGATTACAGCGAAGGGTTACCCAGAAAAATTGTCAGCTCCTGGGGGCGGGTACTCGACTTCGAAAGCCGCGGCGGGCGCCTTACCAAACTGCTGAATAACCACGCTCCCGATGATCAGCGCAATCTGTGCAGCTATGAATTCCAGGGCGGTCTACTAACCGAAGTCCACAGTAATCACGATCTGGAGAGCTATCACTATCACGATTTATTGCTTGTGCAAGCGCACAGCGGTGTGAGTGGCAAGCGTCAATTTGAATACGACCTGCAAGGGCACTGCCACAGGCTGATACAAGAGGAATCGGAAACATTATTAACCTGGCAACACAACCGTGGGAATTGCCAGGTAGAAAATACTGAGCGAACTCCACAACAGCTGCACTTCAACCAGTTCGGCCAGCTCACCAAAGAGCGTCAAGGGCAGCGGCAAAAAAGCTGGCTCTACGACTGTTACGGGAATCTCTGCCAGCAGATTAATGCCGATGGACAGCGTACCTTCTTCCGCTACGATGAATTTGGCCGCTTGCGGCGCATCACCGAAGGGAGCAACAGCAAGCGTTATTTATACAGTGAAGACGGCTACCCACAGGCAGTACAGTTAAGTGAACAACAATCATGGCTGTTCTCTTACAGCGACAAGGGACGGCCACAGGCAATTATCGACCCGGAACAGCAAGAGTGGAAATTGCTCTATAGCGATCGCGGTTTGCTCTCGCAAATTACAGATCCCGAGGGCGGCTGCATTGAGTTTACCTGGGATGGCCAGGGGCAGTTACAAACGGTGCGCCGAGGGGAAAAGCAGTGGGGTTTCGAATACGATCACTGGCAGCGCATGACCACGCTGGTCGTCAATGGGGAAACTTGGCGTGAGTGGCGCTATGGCCCCACCGGCGAATTACGCGAGTCCCACATAGGCAGCTACCAATATGGAATCGATTACTGCGAGCGTGGCCAACCCCACGCCATCCATGCCAGTAACAGCCAAAGCTTGCAGTGGGACTACGATAGCTGCGGCCGTATTTGCCAGATACATTTCGCCGATGGCAATCAATGGGCTTTACACCACAATACCCAGGGCCAGTTGACCCAACTGCAAACCCCCACCGGAGATTACTGCTGGCAATATGATGGACTCGGCCAACTGATCAGCCACCGCACCCCGGACGAGCGCCAACTCACTTGGAACTACAGCGTTGATGGCAGCCTAAGTGAATACTGTGATAACGACTGCCGTTGGTACTTCCACTATTACGACAGAGGCACCCTCGCCAGCATACGCAATAATAATGGCCAAATTAATGAGTTCCATTACGATACTGAAAAACGCCTGATTCAAGCTAACAATTTACATTCATCTGTCCGTTTTAAATACGACCGACGCAACCGGGTTATCGCCGAGAACCACGACAGCAGTGACGTGCGCGATTTCAGCCTGAGGTATCAGTACGATTCACGCGGCTGGTTGAGAAGCGCCAGCTCCGACAACCTCGACTTGGCCTACACGCTCACACCCTGTGGTGCGCTTTACGGTGTGGATGGCAATGGCGAGCCGGTGCTGCGCAGTGAGTTCAAAGAGCAAAACACTATTCATATCCAGGGAGAGGTGCGCAGTACAGTCAAACATCGGTTTGGAAGCCCTTTTAGCCTGGAAAGTGGACTCGCCCTCGCTTGGCAATTTGATAAGTGCCCCCCGCTACAGCTCACTACTCCAATACGCCAGACCGGGTTTCCCCAGGCACAAATTGACAGGGATAAGCGCGGCAACGTGGTCGCCGAGCGGCAAATTCCCGGGCGCAGAGATTATCAATACCAGTACGACGGTTGGGGGCTGATGAGCACCGCAGAATGCGGCGATTTTAAAACTCATTTCCGCTATGACCCGTTCGGGCGCCGCCTGAGTAAAACCTGCACCCATCGGAAATCGTCACGCCAGCGCCGGGTCACCAGCAGTTGGAGTGGCCTGGGCATCTGGGCTGAAGCACACCAGATCGATGGTAAATCCCGCGGCATCGGCCATTGGATAACACACCCCTTAAACGGATCCGTACTCTGCCACTGGAGCTCCGGCCGCTGTGAGTACTATCACACTGACTCACAGGGAAAACCGCTGGCTATTTTCGACGCACAGGGCACGGTGCAATGGTCTCAGGGAAAAGATGCCGAGGACAGAAATGGCCGAGCTTTTGGACAAACTCCTGGCCCCTGGCGCGGTATCGGCTTGATCGCCGATATTGAGACTGGCCTGTGGTACACCACTTCCGGATATTGGAATCCCGCCCTGCAAATGTGGCTGAACGGCTCAAGGATTTTCTCTCACACTACGTCCAATATGCCGCTAATCAGGCTCTAAAATCCTACTGGCGCCCCTCATCGGGGCCCACCCTCGCCTGCTCTATTCCCTAAACTTAGAGCTCTCAATTGTGAACGTAACCATGCAAGAATCCCCGAACTTTGAAATTGGCGGTATCGCAGTGGCCAAGGGGGAATCCCGCCATATAGACCTGCCTGTAGTCAGCCTCTACACCAATACAGAAATGGCCATACCCGTTTATGTACAGCGCGGTAAACGGGAGGGGCCCACGATTTTTGTCTGTGCGGCCGTGCACGGCGATGAGCTGAACGGCATCGAAATCATCAGCCGTTTGATTCAGAGCCGCAGTCTAAAATCCCTTCGCGGTAACCTGATTGCCGTACCTATGGTCAATGTCTACGGTGTGCTCCAGCACACCCGCTACCTACCCGATCGCCGCGACCTCAATCGCAGCTTTCCCGGTTCAGCCAAAGGCTCCCTGGCTGCGCGAATGGCCCATGTGTTTCTACGTGAGATAGTGGCCAAATGCGATTACGGCATCGATCTACATACCGGGGCCGCCCACCGCAGTAACCTTCCCCAGGTACGCGCCAATCTCGACGACGATGTGACCCGTGCCATGGCCAAGGCTTTCGGTGTACCGGTATTGCTGAATGCATCGATTCGCGATGGCTCCCTACGCCAGGCGGCCGCAGATCGGGGAGTGAGAATCCTCCTTTATGAGGCAGGAGAAGCCCTGCGCTTTGATGAGTTGTGCATTCGCGCTGGGCTGAAAGGAGTGACTAACGTTCTCAGGCATCTGGGTATGCTCCCGGTAAGGCGCAGACGCAGCTTAATAGAACCCTTTATCGCTCGTAGCAGTGGCTGGCTAAGAGCTGGCGACAGCGGCATAGCCACCCACCTTAAAGCGCTTGGTGATCAAGTGTACGAAGGTGACCTGCTCGCCACTGTTGCCGACCCCTATGGCAATGAACTAGACCAGGTACGCAGTAATGGCGAGGGAATCATAATCGGCAAGCAGAACATCCCACTGGTGCAGGAGGGCGAGGCGATGTATCACATCGCCTATTTCCACGAACCCCAGGAGGTAGTTGAAAACCTCGAGTTATTGCAGGACAGCCTACTACCGGATGAGAACTTTTAGAGGCGCCCTACTGTTTCTGAAGCAACTCCAATACCTCTTTACTGGGAAAGCCCTTCTCCTCCACACCGGCGCTCTTCTCGAAAGCCTTTATCGCTTTTCGGGTTCCCGGACCAGCTTTACCATCAATTTCACCACTGTAGAAACCCTTCTGCTTCAGCAGTTTTTGCAACTGTTCAACTTGACTGCCGTCGAGGGGAGTAAATGGGCGGTTCCAGTCTTTCACCAGCGGCGCGCCGCCGCCAATACGATCCGAAAGTAAACCGATGGCTATAGCATAACGATCGGAGTTGTTGTAACGCTTGAGTACAAAGAAATTCTTAAATACTAGAAATGCCGGACCATTGCGCCCATCAGGCAGCTTCAGCTCCGCCACAGCTTTCTTACTTGGAAAGGGCTCACCATTGGCGCGCTTGACTCCGAGCTTTTCCCACTCCGCAACTGTCAATTTACCGCCCGGCATTTTCTTGGCGGGAATGGTGACTTCATAGCCCCAGGGCTTACCTTTCTGCCAGCCATTACTGGAAAGCAAATTGGCTGCGGTAGCCAGTGCATCCGGCACCGAATTCCAGATATCACGCTTGCCGTCGCCGTCGATGTCTACAGCATAAGCCTGGTAACTGGTGGGGATAAACTGCGTATGCCCCATAGCTCCTGCCCAAGATCCAAGCAGGTGTTGACCTTCAACATCACCGGCCTGCAGGATTTTCAGTGCCGCCAACAACTGCTGCCGACCAAACTTCTTGCGCTGGGGATCTGCATAGGCCAGGGTCGCGAGGGAGCGGATTACACTGCGCATTACCGTCTCATTGCCAAGAATGCCTCCGAAGCTCGATTCCACCGACCAGATTGCCAGTAGGATATTGGGGTCCACACCGAAGCGCTTCTCGATTTTATCGAGCCAGGGCTGCATCTTCTCTTTTTCCCGCTTGCCCCGCTCGATAGCGCGCTTTTGCACACGGTTGTCGAAGTACTGCCACACCGGCGCCTTGAATTCCGGCTGGTAACTGGCTCTATCCAGTACCCACTGGTCAGGAGAGGTAATGCCTTTAAAGGCCTGGTCGTAAACCTGAGGGGAAATCCCATTCTTAACGGCCGTTTGGCGGAACTCCTTTACCCACTTTTCAAAAGCCGGGTCCGGCTTATCGGCAGCCTGAGCCTGTAGAGTGAATAACGCCAAACAGAGGGTAAGAACATAGAGCAGTGCGGGGAACCGTTGCAATTTGGGCATGGGAGTACCTTTGACACGACATTTCGCTCGCACAAGGTTAGAACGAGCCTCTCTCTTCCGGAAGGCGGATTTCTCCAATGGTGTCATCCGCTTGATCCGTCATTAATGGGGACAGTGGAGTCGAAAGGAAGTTCTGGTGATGGCGAGGCCCTGTGACCAGGGCCACAAAATCAGGGAATGACGTAAAAGAGTACGGCGAAGAAATGCAAAATACCGCCAGCCAGCACAAATAGGTGCCAAATAGCGTGGTGAAAACGCAGGCTGCGCCACAAATAAAAGGCAATACCGCCGGTATAACAGAGCCCCCCCAGCACCAACAGCCATAGACCACCGGTCTCAAGACTATTCGCCAGGGGCTTGATTGCAGCGATAACCACCCAGCCCATCAGGGCGCTGAGGGTGATCGACAGTGCACGGATCTTTTTCAAGGGAGTGAACTGGATAATCAAGCCCAGCAGTGCCAAGCCCCAGATAATGCCAAACAACCACCAACCCCAGGGCCCGCGTAGAGTCACTAGGGTAAAGGGCGTATAGGTGCCGGCAATCAGCAGAAAAATTGAGGAGTGATCCAGAGTTCGTAATATCGCCTTGGCGCCTATATGGCTGACGGCGTGATAAAGAGTCGAAGCGAGGAAACAAAGAATCAGGGTAGAGGCATAGACACTGGAGCTGACGATATGCCAGGCATCCCCACGCAGTGCGGCGAAACCAGTGAGAACACCCAAACCAGCAATAGCCAGAACGGCTCCGATACCGTGGGTTACGCTATTGGCAATCTCTTCAGCAAAGCTATAGCGGCTGGTAACGGAAACGGAAGAGGTCATAAATTGGCCCGATTGAATTCTGGTAGCGAGTGGCTTCAAAACCACTCGACCGATAACTTGAATCAGGTCTAATGATCAAAGGCCTCACTAAAAATAGCAAGGCCAGGGTTTGACCGTAGATTCACAAGCAGGCTTTAGAGGCTTATACGCTCGCGTTATGGATTCCCATTTCACATAGAGCGGAAGAGGCGCGAACGATCGTCTCGTTGCGGTCGGGACCTGTAGAAACAATATCTACCGGCGCACCCACCAGCTCTTCGATACGGGAGATATAAGCCTTGGCATTGGCCGGCAGGTCCGCCTCACGACGTACACCGAAGGTATTCTCTGTCCAGCCAGGCATGCTTTCGTATACAGGCTCTACCCCTTCCCAACCGGCAGCGTCGAAAGGTACCGGTACTTCTTCTCCGGCACTGTTGCGGTAACCGACACAGATCTTCACTTCCTCGAGACCATCGAGTACATCCAGCTTGGTCAGACACAAGCCGGAGATACTGTTAATACGAATAGCATGACGTACGGCAACGGCATCGAACCAGCCGGTGCGACGCTGGCGCCCGGTAGTAGCACCAAATTCATGTCCCTTCTCACCCAGGTGACGCCCTACTTCACAGTCGAGTTCGGTGGGGAAAGGGCCACTACCAACGCGGGTGGTGTAGGCCTTGGTGATACCCAGTACGTAATCCAGGTAGAGGGGGCCAAAACCAGAACCAGTGGCGGTGCCGCCAGCAGTGGTATTGGAGGAGGTCACAAACGGATAGGTACCGTGGTCAATATCCAGCAGGGAACCCTGGGCCCCCTCAAATAGGATGTGCTCACCCTGTTCTCGGGCCTTATGCAGCTGGTCGGCCACATCGATGATCATCGGCACCAGTTGCTCACGCCAGATCTTAGCCTGCTCGAGAGTATCCTCGTAGCTCACCGGATCGACTTTGTAGTATTCGGTCAGGGCAAAATTGTGGTAGTCAATCAGCTCCTTGAGCTGATTGCAGAAGTTCTCCCAGTTACACAGGTCACCGAGGCGCAGACCGCGGCGGGCAACTTTGTCTTCATAGGCGGGACCGATACCGCGACCGGTGGTACCGATTGCTTTGGCACCGCGCGCCTTTTCACGGGCCTGATCCAGTGCCACATGCACCGGCAGAATCAGAGGACAGGCCGGAGACAGGCGCAAGCGCTTGCGCACTGGAACACCGCGCTCTTCCAACTCAGACATTTCCTTGAGTAATGCTTCCGGTGACAGCACCACACCGTTGCCGATCAGGCAGGTCACGCTGGGGCGCAGGATACCGGAGGGGATCAGGTGCAGTACAGTTTTCTCACCGTCGATCACCAGGGTATGGCCGGCGTTGTGTCCGCCCTGAAAGCGCACCACCAGGGAGACCTGTTCTGTCAGCAAATCGACAATTTTACCCTTGCCTTCATCGCCCCACTGGGTACCCAGCACTACTACATTCTTGCCCATCTGTATCAATCTCTAACTCAGGTTTCGTTCTGCAGGAGGCCGAGAGGCCCCTACATCAATGAATCTTGCGGGGTTCACCGCACCAATATAGGCACATTATTGGCACATCCGCTGCGCCCGCCTTTGTTCAATCCCGGGGCTTTACCACCCAGGAGTTGCCCTCGAATACCAGCTCGCGATCACAACGCGAATGAAGATCGCTCTCTGCGCTATCGGAAAGAGTGGCAATGACCACCTCTCCCCGCTCGCGCAGCTCATCAATTGCGCGCCACAGCCCGGCGCCCTGGGGACCACTTACCTCCGGCGCGAGTATGGCGCCCTCAGCGGGTATCGCGCTGGTACCCAGCGTGTTGAGAGCCACTAAATCACTACTAAAGCCCGTTGCCGGGCGGTCCCGGCCAAATACTGCACCGATACCGTTGTAGCGGCCACCATTGGCGAGTGCCTGCCCGTGGCCCGGTGTGTAAGCGGCGAATACCAAGCCGGTTTCATAGTCGTATCCACGCACTTCACTCAAATCGAAGAACAGGGTCACCGCCGGGTAGCGCTGCCCCAGAGCCTCGGCGACCTGCTGCAGATCAGACAAAGCATCCAACAGAGCCTGCGGCGCTCCCGCCAACTGAGTGGCGGCTCGTTCCAGGCAGTCAAGCCCGCCGGCAAGACTGGGGAGAGCTTGCAGCCAGCCCGATACCTGTGAATCACTAATATTCTCAGACACCCAGCTGTAAACATCGGCACTGGCCTTGTTCTGCAGCAGCGCGGAAAGTTCTTCACGCTCACTGTCACCGAGCCCGGCTGCCTCGGCGAGACTTCGGTAAATCGCTACATGGCCGAGGTCCAAATAAATATCTTCTACCCCGGCAACCTGCAGGCTCTCCAGCATCAGGGAGATCACTTCGATATCTCCACTGAGGCTGTCCACGCCAAACAATTCCGCACCTATCTGGATCGGCGCACGCGAGCCCATCGCGGTACGTGGCCGGGTGTGCAGGACCTGACCCGCGTAGCACAGGCGGTTAGCCCCCGCACGAGGAAAACTATGCGCATCGATACGCGCGGTCTGCGGGGTAATATCGGCGCGAATACCGAGTGTGCGGCCGGAAATCTGGTCTGTGACCTTGAAGGTGCTCAGGTCGAGATCACGCCCCATACCAACCAGCAGGGACTCGGTGAATTCCAACATTGGCGGTATCACCAACTCGTACCCCCAGCAATGGTAGAGGTCCAACAGTCGGCGGCGCAGGGTTTCAACTTGAACAGCTCCCGCGGGCAAAATCTCCGCGATGCCATCCGGCAGCATCCAACGATCGGCTTGAGTCATGGTGAAACGGACTTTTCAGAGTTAATGAGGCGCGTCGGCTTCCACAAAAAAACCGGGCGAGGCCCGGTTTGCGTGATTTTAGCACCAACTGCCGGCAGGAAGGTAGGGCTGTCGCAAGGACAGCCACGACCTCGGGCAAACAGCTGGGGGTTAGGGATAATCCGCTGCCATTTGCCCCGCAAGTTGGTTTATTGCCCTTTAGGGTCCTTCAGATAGCGGAAAAACTCACTATCCGGATCCACCAGCAACATATCGGATTTGCTGCGGAAAGATTCCCTATAAGCCTGTAGGCTGCGCGTGAAGCGGTAGAACTCGGGGTTCTTGGTATAGGCTGCGGCATAAATCGATGCAGCCTCCGCATCCCCAGCACCACGCAGTTCTTCGGCCTGGCGGTAGGCCTCGGACTCAATCACCACCTTTTGGCGATCGGCATTGGCTTTGATCCGCTCACTGGCCTCCTGCCCTTTGGCTCGGTGATCCCTTGCCTCCAGCTCACGGCCTGCACGCATACGCTGGAACACGGACTCGGAGACTTCTGGTGGCAGGTCGATGCGCTTGACGCGCACATCGATCACCTCCACACCCAAGTCGCCCTGAGCAACCTTATTCAGGTTTTTGGTGATCTCCGCCATCAGCTCATCGCGCTCACCACTGACTACCTCATGCAGGTCACGCACACCGAACTGGTTACGCAGCTGATCGTTGATCCGCTCAGACAGTAGACGCACCGCATTGCGCTCATCGCCACGGGTAGCGATGTAGAACTTACTCACATCGGAGATACGGTATTTAGCGTACGAGTCCACCATCATGAACTTGTTTTCGCTATTGAGCATACGCACCGGGCTTGAATCCACAGTTTGGATACGAGCATCAAACTTACGCAGCTTCTCCGCAAACGGAATCTTGAAGTAGAGCCCCGGCTCGGTATAGGTGCGCACCAGCTCACCAAAGCGCAGCAACACGGCCTTTTCCGTTTCCTTCACCACGAAGGCGCTGGAGGAAACCAACAGGACGACGAGCAGCAGTGCAACAATAATTCCCAAAGATTTGTTGTTCATTCCATCACCTCCTAGCGAACAGTCTGGCTGCGGCGGCTGCTGGCGGCATCCTGACGCAGGCGCTCGACGATACGCTGGTAGACCTCTTCGATTACGATCGGGGAGGTGTCTTTACGTTGGGCCGCCTGGGATGAGCTCTCCTGTGCCAGCTTATCCAGCGGCAGGTACATCATGTTGTTGCCACCCTCGACATCCACCATGACTTTCGAAGTACTGGACATTACATCCTGCACCGCATCCAGGTACAGACGCTCGCGAGTCACTTCCGGCGCACGCTCATACTCTGTGAGCAGCTTCTCGAAGCGTACCGCCTCACCGCGGGCACTCTCGACTACACGGGCCTTGTAGGCTTCCGCCTCTTCGATAATGCGCTGGGCCTGACCGCGGGCAACAGGGATCACCTGGTTGGCGTAAGCCTGGGCTTCATTTTGCAGACGCACCTCATCCTCGCGGGCCTTGGTTACATCGTCAAAGGCATCCTGCACTTCGCGGGGCGCCTTGGCGTCAGTCAAGTTCACCACATCGATACGGATACCCGTTTGGTACAAATCCAGGTACTCCTGCAGGCGCTGTTGGGTGTCGGTGGATACCTGGGTCCGGTTTTGCGAAATCACACCGTTCAGAGTGAGAGAGCCCACTACGTGGCGCAGGGCACTGTCAGTGGCCTCCTGTAGACTCTTCACAGGTTCGCGTACACGCAGTACAAAAGACTCCGCATCACTTACCTGCCATTGCACGGTCAATACCACTTCAACGATATTGGCATCTTCGGTCAGCATCTGTCCGGTGGTGCGCTCGGTACGCACCTCAGTCATATTGACCTTGGTTACACTGTCGATCAGCGGTGGATTCCAGTGCAGGCCGGCCGATTCGGTCGAGTGGTATTTACCAAGGCGCAATACCACCGCCTGTTCGTTGGCATTGACCTGATAAATACCAAGCCCTGCATAAATCAATACGGCAACAACAATCACCAGCATCCAGGGAAAGTTGCCCGTTCCAGTACTGGGACTGCCACCAAACAACCCACCGAGTTTCTGCTGGACTTTGCGGAACAGTTCGTCGAGATCCGGTGGGCCATCGTTATTGCGGTTACCACCGCCGCCACCCCAAGGGTCTTTGCCGTTGTTACCACCCGGTTCATTCCAGGCCATCTAAATTACTCCAACTCTGATCATTTAAGCTTTGACTCCGGCGGATTCTAGCATTCCCCGCCGGCAAAATATTGCCGCCAGACCTCTGCTGAAGGCAAGTTTGTCGCAATTGGGGCCGCATCAGCCACACGAAAATGTGCTGGCGCTAGTGTTCTTGCGCCTCATTATCATCGGGAAGTGCCTCTTTTGGCAGCCACTCCGGCTCTTCACCACCATCTGTAAATGGGGCCAGTAAACGCTGGAAATCACTGCGCGGAAGCAATAACTGCAATTCGCAATCGCCATTATCCCGATAGTGTTCGCTCTGCACCGCGTTGATCTGGTAGAGCTGTGCGCGCAGGCGGGATTGCTGTGGTTTTACCACCAGCAGCCCCTGTACCATCTGCTCTCCCAGGCGCTCTGCAATCGCCTCCACCAGCAGGTCACAACCAGCACCGGTCACCGCTGAGAGCCAAACCGCACGCGGTACCCCCTCTTCATCGCGGTCAATGCGGGGCTCACTGTCGGCGAGCAGGTCGATTTTGTTGTACACCAGCAGCTGCGGGATATCCGCAGCACCAATTTCTTCCAGTACGGTCTGAACCTCTTCCATCAGGTGCAGACGATCTTCTGCGGCGGCATCCACCACATGTAGAAGCAGCGTTGCCTGCGCAGCCTCTTCCAGGGTCGCGCGGAACGCCTCCACCAGTTTGTGTGGCAGGTGCGAAACAAAACCTACCGTATCAGCAAGGATCATGGCGCCGACATTGGGTAATTCAACCCTTCGCATAGTAGGGTCTAAGGTTGCAAACAGTTGATCGCGCACATACACGTCGGCATCAGTGAGCCTGTTAAACAGAGTCGACTTGCCGGCGTTCGTGTAACCCACCAGGGAAACCGTAGCCACTTCGGCACGGGAGCGCGCACGCCGGCCCTGCTCTCGCTGGCGGCGAACTTTTTCCAGGCGCTTCTCAATGGAATCGATACGCGCACGCAATAAACGCCGATCCGTTTCCAGCTGGGTCTCGCCCGGTCCGCGTAAACCGATACCGCCTTTCTGCCGTTCCAGGTGGGTCCATCCTCGCACCAGGCGGGTGGTCATATGGCGCAATTGCGCCAACTCCACCTGCAACTTACCTTCATGGGTGCGCGCACGCTGGGCGAAGATATCCAGAATCAGGCCGGTGCGATCCAGCACCCGGCACTTGAGTTCACGCTCAATATTGCGCTCTTGGCTGGGTGAGAGGGTGTGATCAAAGATCACCAGCTCGGCACCCTGCTCTTTCACTTCCTGGCGAATCTCTTCCAGCTTACCTCGACCAACAAAGGTTTTAGGGTCTGGAGTGGCACGTTGTCCAAAAATAAAACTGACCGGATCGGCTCCGGCAGAGAGGGCCAGCTCCTCAAATTCGCGAGGATCATCGGGGCTGTCTATAGCGGAGAGTTCAAGGTGTACCAGTACTGCCAGTTCACCAGATTCCGGTCGATCGAAAAACAATGGGAAATCTCTATATGAGGAAATGGGCGCCTATCTGGCTCCCTAGATTGAAATGGCAGCCGCAAGTCCAACTCCGGATTCACTCGGCTGCTTGCGCCCCGGTAACGGGGCGCGAGTCTCGTTAAGCGCAACTCAATCAGCTGAAAGATTCGCGCTCACCGCCTTCACCATTGCCCTCGCCGCCATGCTGTGCGGCTGGGTTCAACAGGGGAACGCGCACTGCGCGGGACGGTACAACAGTGGAAATAGCGTGCTTGTAAACCATTTGGCTGACGGTATTTTTCAGCAACACCACAAACTGGTCGAAAGATTCAATTTGCCCTTGGAGCTTGATGCCGTTTACCAGATAGATAGAAACCGGGATACGCTCTTTGCGCAATACGTTGAGGTAAGGGTCTTGTAAGCTGTGCCCTTTTGACATCTTTTTTCTCCTTGTCAAAAAGCTGAATGCGGTATGCAGGCCGCAATCGTATCCGCGAAGTGCGCGGATCAAAAAACGACTGAGGTCGAATACGCGTAATAAGTAGTGTAGTTGCGAGCCGGAAAAGGCCGACCCTGTGAAAACTGACTGACTGAGCTTGTCGTTTTATAGCCCAACCACGTTATGGATGCTCAAGCGAGAAATTTCAAGGCTTCGGCCAATATTTCATCATTCTCACGCACCCTACCCTCGCTGTCCTGAGTGTACAAAATTTCCAACTCGGGCCAGCGCCGCAACCACGTCAGCTGTCGCTTGGCCAACTGGCGGGTGGCGGCAATTCCCGCAGCAACCATCTCATCATAATCGCAGTGCCCTTCCAGATACTGCCAAACTTGACGATAGCCCACCGCACGAATCGCCGGTAGATCCTCATGCAGATCGCCACGATCAAATAAACCGCGCACTTCCTGCACAAACCCAGCTTCGAGCATCCGCTTAAAGCGCAGTTCGATACGCCGATGTAGCAGCGACCTGTCCCGGGGGATAATCGCCAACTGAGTCAAGTGGTAGCGTTCCTGTACCCCACCACCAGATTGTTCTCGACGCAACTGGGAAAGAGGGACACCGGTAATCCGATAAACCTCCAGTCCCCGCTCTATGCGCACTGAGTGATTGGGGTGCAATTCTGCCGCCAACTGTGGATCGACCTGTGCCAGCTCCGCGTGTAGCGCGGGCCAGCCCTCGCGTTCGGCACGCGCTTCAATCTCGGCGCGCAGCTTCAGGTCGGCCTCTGGCAACTTTGCCATTCCTTCCAGGAGAGCACGGAAATACAACATAGTTCCGCCAACCAGTAAAGGGATCTTACCGGCTGCGCTGATTTCGTCCATAGCTTCGAGAGCATCTTTGCGAAATCGGCCGGCAGAAAAAGACTCGCTGGGATCACAGATATCGATCAAGCGATGGGGATAGCGGGCCAGCTCCTCCGCGCTGGGCTTGGCCGAGCCCACGTCGAGACCCCGATAAACGAGAGCCGAATCCACACTAATTAATTCCACCGGCAGGCGATCGGCCAAAGCCATGGCCAAATCCGTCTTGCCCGATGCCGTGGGACCCATCAAAAAAATTGCGCGGGGTTTATCGTCCAGAGTGCGCTCGCTCAAATCACCACCTACTTCCAAAACGCGATTATTGACCGCGCATAAACCACTTATCCATATCCGCCAGTTTAACCTGGGTCCAGGTCGGACGGCCGTGATTACACTGGCCGCTGCGCTCAGTGCGCTCCATATCCCGCAACAGCGCGTTCATTTCCGGAATCGTCAAGCGGCGGTTGGCGCGTACAGAACCGTGACAGGCCATGGTGGCTAGCACTTCGTTGATTTGCTCGCCTATACGCTCGCTGTCACCCTGCCCAAGTAAATCTGACAACACATCGCGCACCAGTTGCTCCACCTGAGCACCGTGCAACATGGTCGGCACCTGCCGTACCAGTAAAGTTTCCGGGCCTGCGCGCTGTAGCACGAAACCGAGAGCCGTAAACACTTCGCTGCGCTCCTCGAAGCAATCCGCCTCGCGCTGGCTGACCGCCAGGCTCACTGGTACCAGCAATGGCTGTGCCTGAATACCGCCCGCAGCATGGGCCACTTTCATCTGTTCATAGACAATACGCTCGTGGGCGGCGTGCATGTCCACCACGATCATGCCCTGCTCGTTCTGCGCGAGGATATATATGCCATGCAGCTGAGCGATGGCAAAACCCAACGGCGGAACATCTTCTCCATGAGCACTCTCATTAATCGTGGGTGCCTGCGCAGCCATTGGTGCAACAGGAGCGCCAGCCGGAGGCGCATCTGGAGAGGGTACCGCAGGCTCTGCAACAGCCGCCGGCTCCCGATAGGGTTGATGCAAGGCACCGTAGGCATTCATTTGCTGCTGTAAGCTCGCCGGTGAGGGGCGATTGGAGAGCGGCATTTTTTGTTGGCCGGAAAACTCTCCTGCCTGAATACCACTGACTCTTTCAGCAGCACCATTTTCTTGCCCATCAGTCTCTTCAGCTTGCTCATCTTTCTGCCCAGGGCGCACATCCGCCAGAGCCCGATGCAAACTGCCAAACAAAAAGTCGTGTACCAAGCGACCATCGCGGAAACGCACCTCGTGCTTGGTCGGGTGTACATTTACATCTACCGATGCCGGGTCCAGCTCCAGATAGAGCACAAACGCCGGATGGCGGCCGTGATAAAGCACATCCGCAAAGGCACGGCGCACCGCATGACTCACCACCTTATCGCGGATAGCACGCCCATTGACGTAGAAGAATTGCAGATCGGCCTGGGAGCGGGAGAAAGCCGGCTCGGCCACCCAACCCCATAGGCGCAAACCACTGCGCTCCACATCAATATGCAGGGCGTTCTGCATAAACGCCGGACCGCATACCTGCGCCACGCGGCGCTCCATCTCCACACGGCCGCTGCCGGCGCGCAGGTTGTGCACGCCCTTGCCGTTGTGGCGCAGAGTGATAGACACATCGAAGCGGGACAGCGCGAGGCGCTTGATGGTGTCATCGATACGGTTAAATTCAGTCTTCTCGGTGCGCAGAAACTTACGCCTCGCCGGCGTATTGAAAAATAGATCACGCACATCCACGGTGGTGCCGCGGGGGTGGGCCGCTGGGGCCAGCTGCGCCTGCATATCACGGCCCTCGGCACTCACTTGCCAGCCCTTGCCGCTCTCATCGCGGCTACTGATCAGATTCAATCGCGCGACAGAGGAAATACTGGCCAGGGCCTCACCACGGAAACCCAGGGTGGCCACCGCTTCCAGATCTTCCAGTACATGGATTTTCGATGTGGCATGACGCGCCAACGCCATGGGTAAATCCTCTTTCTCGATACCCTTGCCGTTATCCCGCACTTTCATGCGCTTGATACCGCCATTATCGATATCCACTTCCAGTCGCGTGGCGCCGGCATCCAAACTGTTTTCCAGCAGCTCCTTAATTACAGAGGCGGGGCGTTCGACCACCTCACCGGCAGCGATCTGGTTGGCGAGACGCGGAGATAATTGCTGGATACGTTCGTGCATAACTCTGACTTGTTAACGCTAATTTGAAGGGCCGATAAGTCGATAACTTTGGGGCTAACCCGAGGGGATACTCAGAGTCTGCCCCACGCGGATCACTGAGCTCTTAATACCGTTGGCTTTCTTCAGGGAGGCCACGGAAATCCGGTAACGCGCGGCAATTCCGGACAGTGTCTCGCCGCGGCTAATCACATGGCGACGCGACTTGGCAGGCTTGTTGGCTGCCAGCCAGGTACCCGCCGGAGGGTTAGCGCGAAAGTAAGCCACTATACCCTCACTGAGCTTTTCTGCCATACGCTGCTGAAACTTGGGATCACTCAATCGTCGTGACTCGTAGGGGTTAGTGATAAAGCCCGTTTCCACCAAAATTGAGGGTACATCCGGGTTGCGCAACTCCGAAAAATTCGCCTGCTCGACTTTCTTTTTGTGCAAGTGTGTAAAGCTGGCCAGTGAATTCAGTACACTGGCGCCAATATCCAGGCTGGCATTCATGGTGGCGGTCATCGACAAATCCAGTAATACCCCGGCCAGGGTGTCATCCTTGTCATCCAGGCTTAAGTCACCGGCACCGCCTATCAGGTCGGATTCATTTTCCCGCTGGGCCAAGAAACGTGCTGTCTCACTGGTAGCGCCGCGCGAGGAAACGGCATAGACACCGGCACCGCGGGCCTCCTTGCGGGTAAAGGCATCGGCGTGAATCGAAATGTACAGATCAGCGCGCATTTTGCGCCCCTTCTTCACCCTCTGACGCAGGGGAATAAAGTAATCGCCGGTTCTGACCAATTTCGCGCTGAAACCCCGCTCACGATCGAGTTCTTTGTGTAGTTTTCGCGCAATAGCCAGCACCACATCCTTCTCGCGCAGACCTCTGGGACCCAGTGCACCCGGGTCCTCACCGCCGTGACCAGCATTCACGGCAATAACGATGTCGCGTTCAGTACTCACCTGCTGCAGGGTCTTCTCTTGATTTTCCACTTTGTCGTAAAGATCAAGCACCAGGCGATCCGGCAGTAATTCATGACGGCGCAGGGAAAAACTGCGCGGATTGATCTGCTGCTTCAGATCGAGGACAACGCGCAGGTCTTTCTTGTTGTGGCGGGCGTGGCGTACTTGGGCGATGGGAGTACCCTTCAGGTCCAGAGTATCTAACTGCGCCTTCAATTGGGTATCGGCAATATCCACCACAACACGGTGAGGCCCACTCAAGGTGAACAACTTGTGCTCCGCCGGGCCGCTCAAGTCGAAGACCAGGCGCGTGTGGTCCGGCGCCCGCCACAGGCGCACGCCCTCCACTTCAGCCGCCATCAGCGGCAGTGCAATTACCAGCCCAGTTACCAGGGCCACCAGCGAGCGCCACATCCTACTCATTACTTCCCAACCCTTTCACTTATTGTTTTTACACATCCCTGAATCCAGGCCAATTGCTATTTATTTAGCATCTTTGCCAGAGTATCGAGTACCGCTTCTCCCTGTTTGGAATGGGTATTCAACAGCAGCTGGCGGCCGCTGTCCGGTACTTGCAGCGTCAATTCCAAGTCTGGTTCGGGCAAAACGCCAGCGCCGCGTTCCGGCCATTCCACCAGGCTCAGGCTATGCGTGGCGAAATAGTCCCGCACCCCCATAAACTCCAACTCCTCGGCATCTCCCAGGCGATAGAGGTCGAAGTGATATACCCGCTGGGGGCCGAGTTCGTAGGGCTCAACCAGGGTGTAAGTGGGGCTCTTCACCGCGCCCTGATGCCCAAAGGCTCTAAGCACACCGCGACAAAAGGTGGTCTTGCCAGCACCCAGTTGGCCATTCAGGTACAGAGTGAGCCCCCGCTGTAGACCACTGGCCAGGCAGGCGCGGCCCAGCGCTTCGCCGCCGGCCACCGTTGCCTCTTCGTCCGCTAAATGCAATTTCAGTTCACTCACTATCAGTCCACCAACCGTCGAATCCAGGGCAATAAATCTGTAGCCAACAAACCGCGCTGACCATCCTCCGCGGCGCGGTTACCCGCTTCGCCATGCAGCCAAACTGCCAGGTGCGCCGCATCTACCAAAGGCAGGTGCTGACCGATCAAGGCCGCCACTATTCCGGTGAGTAGGTCACCCATGCCTCCCGAGGCCATACCCGGATTACCGCTGTTGATCAGATCGACACCGCCTTCGTGGGCAATCAGAGTGCCGGCGCCTTTTAGTATCACCACACCACTGAATTTCTGCTGAACTGCCATCGCCGCCGCGCGGGGATCTGCCAGTACCTCGGCGGTATTGCAGCCGAGCAGGCGCGCCGCCTCGCCGACATGGGGCGTCAGCACCCAATCATCGCGTTTTACACCAGCGAGTACCCGCCCAACGGCGAGGATATTCAATGCATCCGCATCCACCACCAGCGGCACCTGAGCGCGGCCGGCGCGGGCCAGTAACTGTTCGCTCCAGGGAGAGCGGCCAAGACCCGGGCCCACTGCGATGACATCGGGCCCCTCTAAAAGTGGTTCCAGTTCCTGGCCAGAAATAACCGGATGAGCCATGACCTCTGGGCAACGGGTCAAAGCGGCAGTTAAGTGTTCCGGGCGAGTTGCCAGGGAGATCAGACCGGCGCCACTGCGCGCAGAGGACTGCGCCGCCATCAACGCTGCGCCACCGAAACCGCTGTCGCCACCGACTATCAAAATATGGCCAAACATATTCTTGTAGCTGTCCGCAGCACGCTCGGGCAGGCGTTTCAGGCTGGAGCCCTCAAACCGTTGCGCCAGGGGCTCTACTGCTTGATAAACCGGTGCGGGGGCACCCAGATCGGCAAAGATCACCTCGCCACAAAGCGCCGGACCACGCCCACAGTAGAGGCCCAGCTTGCGACCGATAAACGTCACGGTCATATCGGCCTGAACGGCCAGATCAGCGCCGCCGCTATCGGCACTCAGGCCAGAGGGAATATCTACGGAAAAAACCGGACCGGGACTCTTGCGAATTCGCTCAATGGCATGAGCAACATCCTGACGTAATTCACCGCTAATCCCTGTCCCCAGCAGTGCATCTACGATCAGGGTGTTGCCGTCGGCACTGTCCAGCTCGGTCAGCGAGGTCAGCACCTGAACGCCTTCGCGAACGGCGTAGGCATAGGCCTCGCGGGCATCGCCCTTCAAGAGTTCGGGGTCAGTACAGGCAAACACCGTCACCGGTATCTTCTTCTGCGCGGCCAGAGCCGCAATCACATAGCCATCACCGCCGTTGTTGCCACCGCCACAAAATACCTGGATGCGGCCGATATCTGCCCAGCGGGCGCGTAAATGGATGAAAGCAGCGCGGGCCGCGCGCTTCATCAGCTGTATCGAAGGAATTTCCAGCGCGGCGATTGTTTGTCGGTCGAGTTCCCGTACCGATTCGGCACTGTACAAAGGTTGTGGCGTATCCATGCGGCTCCCGCAATGTGGTGAAGATGTCATCTGTGGCAAAATGGGCGATTGTATCGCTGCCACTTGCACTGACAGCAAAGTATACCGCCCCGGCCAGTCATTGTGCTTGCATGGGATATCGAGCCGCTTTATCTATGACCGAATCACTGCTCGCCGAATTAGCCGACCTGATCAAACTCTGGGGACGGGAGCTGGGCTTCCAGCAGGTTGGTATCACCGACTGCCAGCTGGAGGAGGACGGTGAGCGCCTGCGCGCTTGGATCAATAAGGGCTACCACGCGGATATGGAGTGGATGGGCGCCCACGGGGAAAAGCGCTGGCGCCCGGCACTACTGGAAGTGGGAACCGTGCGCGCCATCAGTGTGCGCCTGGACTACCTGCCACCGGATACCCAGCCGATCAAAGTGCTCAAGGATTCCAGTAAGGCCTATGTCTCCCGTTACGCCAATGGTCGCGACTACCACAAGCTGATTCGCAAGCGCCTGGCCAGCCTGGCCAAGAAGATCGATGCCTTCTGTGCCGAACAGGGTATCGATTCCAAGGGTCGCGCCTTTACCGACAGCGCACCGGTAATGGAACGCGCTCTGGCGCGCAAGGCCGGCCTCGGCTGGGTCGGCAAGAACTGCCTGCTGATCAATTCCAAAGCTGGCTCTTTTTTCTTCCTCGGCGAGATCTATACCAATCTGCCCTTGCCTGTCGATGCCGGAGATTTTGCCGACGAGTGCGGCGATTGCGTGGCCTGCCTTAAAGTCTGCCCAACCGATGCCTTTATCGGCCCGCGCACCTTAGATGCCGGGCGCTGTATCTCTTACCTAACCATCGAAAACAAGGGGCCGATTCCGGAGGAATTCCGCGAGCCCATCGGCAATAGGGTTTTCGGCTGCGACGATTGCCAGACAATCTGCCCCTGGAACAAGTTCGCCAAACCCACCGTAGAGCAGGACTTCCACCCGCGCCACGGCCTCGACAACGGCGAGCTATTAGCGCTGTTCAACTGGAGCGAGGAGGAGTTTTTGCGCAAGACCGAGGGCTCGCCAATCCGCCGTATCGGCTATGAGCGCTGGCAGCGCAACCTGGCGGTGGCGCTCGGCAATGGCGCGGCCAGCGAGGAGGTATTCGAAAGCCTGGAACAATCGCGGCAAACGGCCACGCCTCTGGTGCTGGAGCATATCGATTGGGCCCTGGCGCGGCTACGCAGTGGACGCAAACGCAAACGCAAGATCAAACGCGTAACCTGAGCCCCTTATCGAGGCACAGAAAAGAGTCGGGGCAGCAGAAAAGAGGCTCTAATCTGCCGAGAGCTCCGCTAAGTCGGAAGCTTAACTGAGGCGAAAGAAGGTCTCGCGGTAGTGGCGCAACTCTTCGATGGAATCGCGAATGTCGTCTAGAGCCAAGTGACTACTGTGTTTTTTCACCCCATCCAACACATCCGGACGCCAGCGCCTGGCCAGCTCTTTCACCGAACTCACATCCAGATTGCGGTAGTGGAAGTAGGATTCCAGCTGCGGCATATATTTGACCAAGAAGCGACGGTCCTGGCCGATAGAGTTACCGCACATGGGCGAGGCACCCTCCGGCACCCAGTGGCGTAAGAACTCCAGGGTCTCTCGCTCCGCTTCCCGCTCGGATATATTCGATTCCTTTACTTTTGCCACCAAACCAGAACCGCCGTGTTGCTCGGTATTCCAGTCATCCATGGCATCCAGCAGGGCTTTGCTCTGGTGAATCACCATCGCCGGGCCTTCGGCGAGCACATTCAGCCGCGAATCGGTCACAATGGTGGCGATTTCGATAATGCGCTCTTTTTCCGGATCGAGGCCGGTCATCTCCAGATCTATCCAGATCAGGTTGTTCTGATCCACAGCGGGTCTCCTCAAACTTTCCGCGCAAGTTACCGCAACTACCCGGCAATGGCTATAATCCGCCGCTAATCTCCAGGTGCCAGTGCATGAGTAAACGCAAATTAAACCGCCGCCAACAGTGGCGCGTCGCCAAGATCCAGCAGGAGCGTGAGGCCCGCGCGCGCAAGCGCGAAGAGTCCGCAGAACAAGCTCTGGACGACGGTCAACTGGGCCAGGAACAGACCGGTCTTGTCATCGCCAACTATGGCACCCAAATTTTGGTGGAAAGTGAGAGCGATGCTTCCCTGCGCCAACGCTGCCACATGCGTGCCAATATCGATACCCTGGTAACCGGCGATCGCGTCGCTTGGCGTCCCGCCACTAGTGATAGCGATGGCGGCTATGGGGTTGTGGGTGCGCGGTTGCCGCGCAACTCAGAGCTGCAGCGCCCTGATCGCTACGGCGACCTGAAAACCGTAGCAGCCAATATCGACCGCATTGTGATTGTTATAGCCCCCTACCCGGAGCCCTTCGCTAATGCCATCGACCGCTACCTGGTCGCCGCAGAGACCACCGGTATAGCGCCAATCCTGCTGCTGAACAAGATCGACCTGATCGACGATGGCAACCGCCAGGCACTGGATACCCTACTGGCCCCCTACCCCGACCTCGGCTACCCAGTACTGCGCCTTTCCACTAAAACCGGCGAGGGCCTGCCACAACTACTCGAGACCCTGGCCAAGGGCAGCAGCGTCTTTGTCGGGCAGTCCGGCGTGGGTAAATCTTCACTGGTCAACGCCCTGCTACCGAGTGCCGGCGCCCGTACCGGCGCCCTGTCCGAGGCAACCCTGAAGGGCACCCACACCACCACCGCAGCGGAACTGTTTCACCTGCCCAGCGGAGGCGATCTGATAGACTCTCCCGGCATCCGCGAGTTTGGCCTCTGGCATATGGAGGAGGCCGCGCTACTGGAAGGGTTTGTGGAATTCCGCCCCTTTATCGGCCACTGCCGCTTTCGCGACTGCAACCATCAGGGCGAACCCGGCTGTGCCATTCACGAAGCACTGGCCAACGGCGACATCAGTGAGCGCCGTATGAACAGCTTTTTACACCTGCGCAACAGCCTGGAATCGGAGAATAAATTTTGAACCTGATTATTGAGGCGGAAGAGCTCGCCGCCGAGCTGGAGCATGAAGAGCTATTGATTGTCGACCTCAGCTCCCTGCAAAATTACTTGAACGGACACATCCCCGGCGCCCTGCACCTACCATTTCAGGCACTGATGGCGGGTACTGCCCCTGCGCCGGGTAAACTCCCCAGCGCCGAGCAGCTGACCCGAGTTTTTCGCGCTATTGGCCTGCGCCCGGAAACCCATGTAGTGGCCTGTGATGATGAAGGCGGCGGCTGGGCCGGACGCCTTCTGTGGACCCTGGAGAGTATTGGCCACCGCAATTACAGCTACTTAAACGGTGGTATGCACGCTTGGCGCGGTGCCGGGTTACCACTGACCACTGAAGAACCACAGGCTGCCCCAAGCGATATCGAAGTCTCGATCGATACCGATGCTGCCATGAGTGCCCGGGAAATCCAGGAGCATCTTGGCAACCCCGGCTTCCTCGTTTGGGATGCCCGTTCCCCCCAGGAGTACAGTGGAGAAAGGGTCTTGGCTACCAAGGGCGGTCATATTCCCGGCGCAATCAACTGCGAGTGGACCCAGCTGATGGACCCTCAGCGCGACCTGCGTATCCGCACCGATGCGCGCGAGCTACTCGCCAAGCTCGGCATCAATGAAAAACATAAAATCGTCACCCACTGCCAAAGTCATCACCGCTCTGGTTTTACCTGGTTGGTGGGTAAGTCCCTGGGTTTTGATATTCGCGCCTACCCAGGCTCCTGGAGTGAGTGGGGCAACCTGCCCAATACGCCCGTCGAACAGTAAGTATTACCGGAAAACGTTGTACCCGTATGAATCCAAAACTCTTTACCACCCTGCAATACCTGACTCCGCAACACGCTCTTTCCCGCGCTGCGGGCTGGCTGGCGAACACCGAGATCAAGTCGATCAAAGACCCTTTCACCCGCTGGTTTGTCGAAAAGTACGGTGTCGATATGCAGGAGGCCAAAGAGACCGATTGCACCGCCTATCGTACCTTTAACGACTTTTTTACCCGTGAACTCAAAGAGGGCGCACGGCCGATTGTCAGTAGCGAGGGTAGCCTGGCCTGTCCCGCAGATGGCGCCATCAGTCAGCTCGGTGCTATCCACAATGGCCGTGTGTTCCAGGCCAAGGGGCACGACTACAGCTTGCTGGAATTGGTGGGTGGTGATCCGGAATTGGCGGCCCAATTTGACGATGGCCACTTCGCCACCGTGTACCTGTCACCCAAGGATTACCACCGGGTACATATGCCTATCGACGGCACCCTGCGCAGTATGACTTATGTGCCGGGCCAGCTGTTCTCGGTCAACACCGTAACCGCCGAAAACGTACCGCGCCTGTTCGCCCGCAACGAGCGCCTGGTGTGTGTATTCGATACTGAAGCCGGACCCATGGCCATGATTTTGGTTGGTGCCATGATCGTTGCCGGAATCGAGACTGTTTGGGCGGGCCAGGTGGCGCCCCATACCCGCGATGTGCGCACCACCAACTATCTTGAGAATGCACCGATTCACCTGCGAAAAGGCGAGGAGATGGGGCGCTTTAAATTGGGCTCCACAGTCATCATGTTGTTTGGGACGGATCAAGTGCGCTGGCTGGACAGCCTTGAGGCGGAAACCCCTGTGCGTATGGGTGAGTATTTCGGCAGCATGATAGCTGACGCCGGCTGATTCTTCGGGAGAGCGGTAAGTTACGCCGCTCTCAAGGCTTCCCCCGGGAATAAACTATCTCGCCAGGCGCGAGAAAAAGCGGGACAGCTGCCCACCACTATTGAAAAGGTAATCGTCCCGCACCGCCGAGGTATTCACCTCCGGATAAGCCCCTGGCTCTATATCCCGCACTATGCTGATCTTTTCCTCCGGGCGCATCTTGCCACGCTCAATCAGCTTTTCTGCGCGATCCTCGGCAGCCGCCAGGTCAAACAGGCGCGGTTTACTCAGCTGGCGCTTGTGCGCATCCAGCACAATCATCACCTTGGGGCGCAAACGCCGGTCATAGGTCTGCTCCACCACTACACCCACTTCGCCACTGGAGAGCTCTACCTGGGTACCGGTGGGGTAGAGTCCTATCGCCTGAATAAATTCGACGACCAGCTGTTCTTGGTAGGCGATGCCACGCAGGTCATAGAGTTCGGCCACGGCCTTTGAAGGCGCTATGGGCTGGCTGGCGCCGCGGGGGTTCGTCGCTTCATCATAAAAAGTAACGATGCCGCACATGCGCGCCAATACGGGAATCTTGTCACCGCGCAAGCCACCGGGATAACCACCGCCGTCGTGGCGCTCGCGATGACCGCGCACAATATCAATCACCTGGGGGTCGACCTGGGCGTCTGCCGATAGCATCTGCACGCTGTGCTGCACAAATTTACGATACTCCAGCTCGCTGCGCGGGTCGCGCTTAGGCATCTGCAGCACTTCTGCGGGAATCGATAACTTGCCCACATCCTTTAACAGGGTGGCCACCCCCAGCTGCACCAACTCATGTCGCGCCAAGCCGATATGTCGGCCAAACAGCACCGCCCAAATACTGGCGCGTACCGAGTGACTGTAAGTATGTTCATCCCTGTCTCGCACTCGCGCCAACCAGGCGAAAGCATCCGGGCTGCGCAGCACACTCTCAACCAGATCCTCTACCACCCGGTTCATCTGTGGCACCGGCAGTGGTCGATTGCTCGCTACCAGCCCCATAACTTCACCCATGCCGCGCAATATCTGGCCGTGCAACTTGCGCGCATTGCCTGCCTCGCGCTGGGCGGGCTGAGGGGGGGGGTAAGTCTTGTGAGAGACCGCAACGGGGCGGCAGGGAATGGTGACGCGCACAGCGGCTCGGCCATGCCCTTTAGCACTTGCACCACTAGCGCCGATCAAACGGCGCAAGGTAACACCGGCACTGCCTACGGTTTTGTGCACATCGACATAAACAAAACGGCAGTACTTCTGTAGTTGGCGAATCTCCTCCAAATCGCGGATATAAAAGCCCTGCAGGGCAAATGGAGTCTGTGTCCAGGGTTTGTCTAGCCTGGACACAAACATGCCGCGCTGGAGATCACCGACGGAAATTTTTGCCTGTTCGAGTGCCACTTGGGGAGGTACCGACCACTGTAGTAAATGCTTGGAGACCGCCCTCAGCAAGGGCCCCGTTTCTAAATCCGGGCCCCCTCGGGCAAGCGCACATTTATATCACGGACAGATATTGGCGAGCACCTATACAAAGTGAGACTGCATTCACAGACTCAGACACTAGTTGCCACAGTTAGACGTGATATTTTGCGGAAAGCTCTACCACTGCCTCGATCATGGCGCCGGCATGGGCCGGATCTACTTTCGGAGTAATACCGTGGCCAAGGTTGAAAACATGGCCACTACCCTGGCCGTAGGACTGCAGCACAGCTTCCACTTCTTGGCGGATGCGCTCTGGACTGGCGTAGAGCACGGAAGGATCCAGATTACCCTGCAGGGCAACGCGATTCCCAACACGGGCGCGGGCACTGCCGATATCGGTGGTCCAATCGAGCCCCAGAGCATCAGCACCGGTATCCGCCATCGCTTCCAACCACTGACCACCCCCTTTGGTGAACAGGATAGCGGGCACCCGGCGGCCATCGGCCTCTTTGATCAGACCGTTGAGAATACGCTGCATATATTGCAGGGAGAACTCGCGGTAGGCGCTGTGACTTAAGGCGCCGCCCCAGGTATCGAAAATTTGTACCGCCTGGGCACCGGCGCGAATCTGTGCATTCAGGTAGTCGGTCACCGAATCGGCGAGTACAGTCAGCAGCTGGTGCATCAGCTCGGGGCGGTTGTAGAGCATTTCTTTGCTGCGGGCAAAGTCCTTGCTGGAGCCGCCCTCAATCATGTAAGTGGCCAGGGTCCAGGGGCTGCCGGAAAAACCGATCAACGGCACACGACCATTTAGCTCGCGGCGAATGGTGGACACAGCGTTCATCACATAGTCCAGATCCCGTTCGCTGTTCACCACTTCCAATGCCTCAATATCAGCGGCAGTGCGCAGCGGCTTATGGAATTTGGGGCCCTCGCCCTCGGCAAAATAGAGCCCAAGGCCCATAGCATCTGGGATGGTGAGGATATCGGAGAATAAAATCGCCGCATCGAGTGGGTAGCGTTCCAACGGCTGCAGAGTGACCTCGCACGCCAATTCGGTATTACGGCATAGATCCATAAAGCTCCCAGCCTCGGCGCGGCTGGCGCGGTACTCGGGTAGGTAGCGACCCGCCTGGCGCATCATCCACACTGGTGTTCGATCCACGGGCTGGCGCAACAAGGCGCGGAGAAAGCGGTCGTTTTTCAATTCGGACGGTTTGGTATCAGACATAGGTACACCGAGCGGGCTAAAAAAACGGCCATTGTACAGGGGGCGGGGCCACTAGATACAGCTTGGCAACAATATCATCCAGGCAGGTTGAGGGCTGGTGCCGCTCTACAAAGATATAAAAATGGGAGGCTTAAAGCCTCCCATCCGCAACCGGGAAAATCAGATATCCAGATAATCGAGAATACCCTCACCGGCCTGGCGCCCTTCCCAAATAGCTGTTACCACCAGGTCGGAACCGCGTACCATATCGCCACCGGCAAAGACCTTCTCGTTGGAGGTCTGAAACTTGTATTTCTGTTCTTCCGGGGCAACGACACCACCCCAGTCCGCTACTTCAATGCTGTGCTCGGCAAACCATTCCGCCGGGCTTGGGCGGAAACCGAAGGCGACCAGCACGATATCTGCCGGGATGACTTCTTCGGAACCGGGCACCACCTGCGGACGGCGACGTCCATTTTCATCGGGCTCACCCAACTCGGTAGTGACTACTTTCACTCCAGAGACCTTGCCGTCGCCAACAATTTCTACCGGCTGGCGGTTAAACAGGAACTGCACCCCTTCTTCTCTGGCATTGACCACTTCGCGGCGGGAGCCCGGCATATTTTCCTCATCGCGACGATAGGCACAGGTCACGCTCTTGGCCCCCAGTCGAATAGAGCTGCGGTTACAGTCCATGGCGGTATCACCGCCACCCAGCACCACTACACGCTTGCCTTCCACCGAGACAAATTCCGCAGGGTCCTTCTCCCAACCCATATTGCGATTGACGTTGGCCACTAAGAACGGCAAAGCATCGTGCACGCCGGGCAGGTCCTCACCAGGGAAGCCGCCCTTCATGTAGTTGTAGGTACCCATCCCCAGGAATACGGCATCATAGTCATTGAGCAACTGCTCGAAACTGATGTCCTTGCCCACCTCGGTATTGAGACAGAACTCCACCCCCATCTCAACAAACACCTCGCGGCGCTTTTCCATCACCGATTTTTCCAACTTGAATTCCGGAATACCGAAAGTGATCAGGCCGCCGATCTCCGGATGCTTGTCGAAGACCACCGGCTGTACGCCGTTGCGTATCAGGATATCGGCGCAGCCCAGTCCGGCTGGGCCCGCGCCCACAATCGCGACTTTTTTACCTGTCTTTTCCACATGGCTGAGATCCGGACGCCAACCCAGGGCAAAGGCAGTATCAGTGATGTACTTTTCAGCATTGCCGATGGTCACAGCGCCGAAACCGTCGTTGAGGGTACAGGCGCCCTCGCACAGGCGGTCCTGGGGACAAACGCGCCCGCAAACTTCCGGCAGGGTGTTGGTCTCGTGGCAGAGTTCCGCCGCCTCGATCACATTCCCCTCGCTGATCAATTTCAGCCAGTTGGGAATATAGTTGTGCACCGGGCACTTCCACTCACAGTAGGGGTTGCCGCAGTCTAGGCAGCGGTGTGCTTGGCTCGCCACCTGGTTTTCACTGGATGGCTGGTAAATCTCCACAAATTCACTGGTGCGCGCGATGATATCTTTCTTCGGCGGATCTATACGGGCCACGTCGATAAACTGGAAATCATTGTTCAGTCTGTCTTTCATACTGTCTCTCCACCCCAGCCTTATTCGCCGCGCTTGCGCACGTCAGAAAGAAGATCCGCAAGGCTCGCCGCCTTAGGTTTTACCAGCCAGAACCGGCTCAGGTAATCGTCGAAGTTATCCAGTAGCTCTTCACCCCAGGCGCTGCCGGTCTCCGCGACATAGGCTTCGATCACTTCGCGCAGATGACTCTGGTGCGGCTCGAGAATTTCACTACTGATACGGCGCAGCTCAATCAGCTCGTGGTTGCAGCGGTCGAAGAAATCGCGCTCCAGATCCAGCACATAGGCAAAACCACCGGTCATACCGGCACCAAAGTTGTAGCCGGTGCGCCCTAGCACCGCGACCATTCCACCGGTCATGTATTCACAGCAATGATCGCCGGCCCCTTCCACTACGGCGAAGGCACCGGAATTGCGCACAGCAAAGCGCTCGCCGGCACGGCCAGCGGCAAATAACTTACCGCCAGTAGCACCGTACAGGCAGGTATTACCGACGATGCTGGTGTCTTGGGAAGCAAACTCACTACCCTCAGGCGGTCGAATAACCAGCTTACCGCCGGCCATGCCCTTACCGACATAATCGTTGGCATCCCCTTCGAGATACATCTCCAGCCCCCCGGCGTTCCATACGCCGAAAGACTGCCCGGCAACTCCATTGAGGTTGAGTTTTATTGGCGCCTCCACCATGCCCTGGTTGCCGTGGCGCTTGGCGATCTCGCCAGAAAGACGCGCCCCCAGAGAGCGATCGCAGTTGGTCACCTCGAAGCTGAATTCACCACCAGTCAGGTTCTCAATGGCGGGTAGAATTTCTTCCACCATGCGCTCGGCCAACTCGCCCTTATCCCAGGGCTCATTTGTGGCCTGCTGGCAGGTTTGCGGTTTGCTATCGAGTAGTGCATCGGTATGCAACAGCGGCGACAGATCCAGTTTCTTCTGCTTGTCGGTTTCTCCCTCAATGATGCGAAGTAGGTCTACACGGCCGACCAGCTCTTCCATGGTGCGCACACCAATGCTCGCCATCCATTCGCGGGTTTCCTCGGCAACAAAGCGGAAGAAGTTCATCGCCATTTCTGCGGTGCCGATATAGTGCGCATCGCGCAAGTTCTTGCGCTGGGTCGCGATACCCGTGGCACAGTTATTCAGGTGACAGATACGCAGGTATTTACAGCCAATCGCCACCATTGGCGCAGTACCAAAGCCGAAGCTCTCCGCACCGAGAATCGCCGCCTTGACTACATCCAAGCCAGTTTTAAGGCCCCCATCCGTCTGCACACGAACTTTGCCGCGCAAGTCGTTGGCTCGCAGGGTCTGGTGTGTTTCCGCCAGGCCCAATTCCCAAGGTGAACCAGCATAGCGAATAGAGGTGATCGGGCTCGCTGCAGTACCGCCGTCATAGCCGGAAATGGTAATTAAATCCGCATAAGCCTTAGCCACGCCAGCGGCGATAGTGCCAACTCCTGGACGGGACACCAGCTTTACGGATACCAGTGCATCCGGGTTAACCTGTTTGAGGTCGTAGATCAGCTGGGCCAGATCCTCAATGGAGTAAATATCGTGGTGCGGTGGCGGTGAAATCAGGGTGACACCGGGCACCGAGTAGCGCAGCCGAGCAATCAGGTCATTCACCTTACCGCCGGGCAACTGACCACCCTCACCGGGCTTAGCGCCCTGAGCCACCTTGATCTGCAGCACTTCGGCATTGACCAGATAGTGCGGCGTCACGCCGAAACGGCCGGAGGCGATCTGTTTGATTTTGGAGACTTTGTCGGTGCCAAAACGGGCCGGATCTTCACCGCCCTCTCCGCTGTTGGAGCGTCCACCCAGGCGGTTCATGGCCTGAGCCAGAGATTCGTGCGCCTCGGGAGACAGAGCTCCCAGGGACATAGCAGCGGAGTCAAAGCGACGCACAATCTGCTCGACCGGCTCCACTTCCTCCAATGGCACAGGCTCAAGGTTTTCCTTGAAGGCCAGCATATCCCGCAAGGTTGCCACCGGGCGCTGGTTGACCAGTTCCGAGTAATCACGCCAAGCGGAGTAATCCCCAGTACTGGCCGCTCGGCGCAGGGCCGTCACCACATCCGGGTTAAAAGTATGGTATTCGGTGCCATGCACATATTTGTGCAGGCCCCCGGGGGACACCGGCTTACGCGCTTTCCAGGCGATATCCGCACGCGCGGCCATATCTGCCTGCAACTCGGCAAAGCCGGCGCCTTCGATACGAGTGGGTGCACCGGGGAAACACAGGTCCACCACCTCTTTGGAAAGACCGACCAACTCAAACAACAGCGCACCGCGGTAAGAGGCTACCGTGGAGATACCCATTTTTGACAGGATTTTTAACAGGCCCTTGATGATGCCGTTGCGGTAATTCTTCTGCGCTTCTGCCGCATCCAGCAGCAACTCTCCCCTGTCGATCAGGTGATTAATAATGCTGTAGGAGAAATAGGGATGTACTGCCGTCGCTCCCACACCCACCAAGCAGGCGAGCTGGTGCGCATCCCGTGCACTGGCGGTATCCACCACCACATTGGAATCACAGCGCAGGCCCGCATGCACCAAATGATGGTGCACGGCACCGGTGGCGAGCAGCGCATCTATGGGCAGATGGCCCTGGCGAATATCGCGGTCGGACAGCACCACAATCACGGTGCCGGCACGAACAGAAGCCTCTACCTTGGTACACAGACGTTCAATTGCACTATGAAGATCCAGATTTGCCGGATCGTAGTTCAGGTCGAAAATTTCCGCGTCGAAACCGGGGCGATCCAGCGACAGTAACGCGGTGTATTTCATATGGGAGAGCACCGGCGAGGACAGAATCACGCGGTCGGCGTGCTCTGGCGTCTCCTCAAACACGGATTTTTCACGGCCCAAGCAGGTTTCCAGGGACATCACCACCGTTTCCCGCAGCGGGTCTATAGGCGGATTGGTCACTTGGGCAAACTGCTGGCGGAAGTAATCGTAGAGCGAGCGGTTGTAGCGGGACAGCACCGCCATCGGCGTATCGTCGCCCATGGAACCCACCGCTTCCTGGCCGGCTTCCGCCATCGGACGCACTACCTTATCGCGCTCCTCCAGCGAGGAACTGAACAGTTTCTGGTAGACCTTAAACTGTTGGTGGGAAAAATTATTGTCAACCGGTGCGGTCACCAAGGTGGAGCGAATACGGCGCGCCTTCTCTTTCAGCCAGCGTTTATAAGGCTGGGCGCGCTTGAGCATATTGTCGATATCGGCAGTGTGGTACAGCTTGCCTTCCTGGGTATCCACAGAAAGCATCTGCCCGGGCCCGAGACGCCCTTTAGCTACTACATCTTCCGGTGCATAGTTATAAACACCGACTTCCGAAGCCACGGTAATAATATCGTCTTTGGTAATCACCCAGCGGGACGGGCGCAGGCCGTTGCGGTCGAGAGTACATACCGCGTGACGGCCATCGGTCATCACCAAGCCGGCGGGGCCATCCCAGGGCTCCATATGCATGGAGATGTATTCATAGAAAGCGCGCAGGTCTGCATCCATGCCCTCAACATTTTGCCAGGCAGGCGGCACCAGCATGCGCACCGCACGGTGTAGCTCCATACCACCCGCCAACAACATCTCCAACATATTATCCAAACTGGAGGAGTCGGAGCCCTCGCGGTTCACCAGCGGTACCAGCGCATTCAGCTCGGGAATCAGCTCGGTAACAAATTTGTTGGTGCGTGCCACCGACCAATTGCGGTTGCCGGTAATGGTATTAATTTCACCATTGTGCGCCAGCAGGCGGAAAGGCTGGGCCAGAGGCCAGCGCGGCATGGTATTGGTAGAGAAGCGCTGGTGGAAAACACAGATAGCGGTTTCCAGGCGCGGATCCGCCAACTCAGGGAAGAATTTCGGCAGATCCGCCGGGATCATCAGTCCTTTGTAGGAGAGCACACTAGTCGATAGGCTGGCGATATAAACATCACCACTCAGCTGCAACTCGGCCTTACGCCGGGCCACATACAGCCGAGCATTAAAACGGGCTTCACCCAGTGGCTCTTCGGCATCATTGATCAGCAGTTGTTCGAAGCGAGGTTGGCAGTCCCTGGCGATGGGGCCAAGACACTCGGGGTTGGTGGGCACGGTGCGCCAACCAACAATCCGCATTCCTTGCGCCTGCAGCTCAGACTCAAAGATTTGACGAGCGCTCTGCGCCTCACTGTCATCCAGAGGCAACATCACCGAACCTACGGCATAGGCCTCAGTGAGTTCCAGACCGAACAACTTTAGCGCTTCCTCGCGCAGGAATTTATCGGGCTTCTGCAGCAGCAAACCGCAGCCATCGCCAGTTTTACCATCGGCGGCAATACCGCCGCGGTGGGTCATACAGGTGAGGGACTCAATGGCCGTCTGTACTAACTTATGGCTCGCCACACCCTGTAAATGAGCGATCAGACCAAAACCACAGTTGTCCTTAAACTCATCCAACTGATACAGACTGCTACCCATAGAATTCCTCGTCACTATCGATTGGGGGACCACAGGCACTGCCGATAGCGGCCTGATATGGGCAAAAATGGCTTAACGCTCGCGCTACGCTCTCCTGCGGTCCCTAAGTAAAAGATCCCGAGATAAAAAAAGCCCTCTAATGGGGCTTTCTTTATTGTTCTTATTGGCGGTTATTTTGCCCCGCCATTATTTCCGGGGGGCGCGCAATATTACTTGCTTACCACTACATTTTCAATAATTCACAGTTTTTTTAACTGCCAAACAAAAATAAGGCAGATTTATTTCCTGTCGACTTGATTTTAAGTGATCGTACTCTCTAATAAGCGCAGTTCGCGAATCCCCTGTCACCTGGCACCACAGTTCCTTAGCGCATCTATAACTTTTTCCTGAGGCGTATCATCGACAACTTTTGCGTCCCCCAAAGATCTCAGCAATACCAAACGCAACTTGCCATCCAGCACTTTCTTGTCTAACTGCATAGCCTGTAGAAAATCATCGACACTCATATCCGCGGGAGACTGCTGCGGCAACTGGGCTATTTGCAGCAGCTGACGAACACGCTGAACCAATTCACTGTCCACGTCTCCCAGTAAATGCGAGAGCTCCAGAGCCATCACCATTCCTGCGGCCACCGCCTCACCATGCAACCAACGCCCGTAGCCCTGCACAGTCTCAATTGCATGTCCAAAGGTATGACCAAAGTTTAATATGGCGCGGCGGCCTGCCTCACGCTCATCACTAGCCACAACCTCTGCCTTATCACGACAACAACGATCCACGGCATAAGCCAAAGCCTTGGGATCTCGCGATAAGAGTGCATCAATGTTGGTCTCTATCCAGTGGAAAAATGGTGCATCACAGATCAGGCCATACTTGATTACTTCAGCAATACCTGCTGAGAATTCACGATCTGGCAGAGTCGTCAATGTATCCATATCGGCAAGTACTAGCCGGGGCTGGTAAAAAGCCCCAATCATGTTTTTACCTAGCGGGTGATTGACGCCAGTCTTACCTCCCACAGAGGAGTCGACCAGGGCAAGGAGTGTAGTGGGCACCTGAATAAAATCGACGCCGCGCTGATAACAGGCAGCGGCAAATCCACACATATCTCCCACAACACCACCCCCTAGGGCAATTAGCGTAGTCGTGCGGTTGTGACGCTGTTCCAATAGAGCGTCAAAAATTCGATTGACGGTATCCAAAGTCTTGAAGGCTTCCCCGTCGGGTAGTTCGACAACATCAACCTTATCAAAGTCAGAGAGCCCATCCAGTAAGCGGGACAAATACAGGGGAGCCACTGTCTCATTTGTAACCACACAGATCTGGCGCCCACGTAAATAGGGCAGTAAATATTGTGAGTCGGCTAATAACTTGGACCCAATGACAATGGGGTAACTGCGCTCCCCCAGTTCCACATTAAAACAGTGCACAATGCTCTCCTTCCCACTAGCGCCAATATGTAGCGCATTGAGTTAATGAGACGCACTTTAGCACAGAGTGAAAAAGGGGTTATTGGGAGAGGCTTTCCATAAGGCGCTCAGCAACCAGGGCTGATGCTTGCTTGGGGGTCAGGTCATCAGTGTCGCAGATAACATCCGCAACTTCGCGATAAAGAGGGGCGCGTTCTTGTAAAATTTCTTCAATACGCGCGCGTGGATTGGGCACTCGTAAAAGAGGGCGGTTACTGTTCTTGGAAGTGCGTTCCAGCAACTGCTCTACCCCGGCCTGTAAATAAATCACATGACCAAACTTTTGCAGCAACCTCCGGTTTTCCTCCAGTAGAACGATGCCACCACCGGTGCCGATAACTTGGTGGGGACCCAGACAAAGTTCTTCGAGCACTTCACTTTCGCGTCGACGAAAGCCGGCTTCGCCTTCTACATCAAATATCCAGGGGATATCTGCCCCTGTGCGTTCTTCCAGCACTTTATCGGTATCAGCAAAAGGCAGCTGCAATTGTGCCGCTAACAACCTGCCAATCGTGGATTTGCCGGCCCCCATGGGGCCGACTAAAAAGATGGAGCGGTTAATCACTTAGATAAAAAAGTCTCACTTTCGATAATACGCGGGGTGATAAACATCAATATCTCACGTTTATCATCTGTGCGTACAGTTTTCTTAAACAAGTTACCTATGTACGGAATGTCTCCAAGTAAGGGTACCTTAGTCTCCCCCTCAAGAACATTGCTCTCAAACACACCGCCTAAAACAATTGTTTCGCCATTACTGACTAGTACTTTTGTCGCTAGGGTGTTCACATTAATTGTAGGAACAGCCGTATTAGCACTAACGCTAAACAAATCCCCAACACTATTCTGCTCGATATTAAGCGTCATTATTATATTGTTATCTGGAGTTATCTGAGGTGTTACATTTAACTCAAGAACAGCTTCTCGAAATGTCACAGAAGCTGCACCAGAAGAGGTAGCCTCCAAGTAAGGTATTTCCACTCCCGATTGGATATTCGCCTCTTGTTTATCACCAGTTACTACTTTGGGCTGGGATACAATCTCAAGCATGCCCACATCTTCCATCGCAGACAGCTCCAAACCCAAATAAAAATTGTCCTTTAATATCGCATAAGCTAGTTGCCCAGCAGGTGTTCCAACACCTAAGTCCACCAGCAAAGGATCATGGGTGCTGGCCGGTGAAGAGACACTGGGTCCAGATCCAGATCCACCGACACTAGTGCTATTTTGCCCTCCAGAACCAATGACTACAGAGTCATCGTCAATATCATGAGTGCCTGTATAGTTCCACTGAACACCGAGCTCGCGCTCGAACTCACTATTTGCAGTGACGATCCTGGCCTCAATCATCACCTGACGAATAGGAACATCTATAACTTCTATCAGTTCGCGGAACTGTGCGATTTTTTCTTCTGTATCTGTAAGGATAATTGTATTGGTTCGCTCATCTACAATTGCACTACCACGGGCTGACAAAATACTTGCTTGATTAGCGTCTTGTTTACCCCCAGCAAAATTGCCCTTTCCTTGATCATCCGTCTGCTGACCAGAAAATAATGTAAACAGCTCTCCGGCATCAGCATAGCGCACACTAATATATTCAGTTCTTAGTGGAGCCAGCTCCTGCAATTGCCTACGGCTCTCCAACTCCTGGCGCTCTCTTTCTGCAATCTCAGCAGCTGGAGCTACCATAATGACGCTACCTTCCTGGCGCTTATCCAAGCCCTTGGCCTTAAGAATCAAATTCAAGGCCTGATCCCAAGGCACACCATCAAGCCGTAATGTGATTCGCCCCTGCACGGTGTCACTTGCCACCAGATTGAGATCAGTAAAGTCAGCAATAATTTGGAGCACGGAACGAACTTCAATATCCTGGAAGTTTAACGAAAGCTTTTTCCCTGTGAATTGAAACTCTTTCTCCTTCTCGCGAACTTCCGCTGCGGACAGAGGTTTTACGCTCAACACGTACTGATTATCGGCTTGATAAGCGAGATAATCATAATCTGCATCTGTCGGATCCACAGCTATTACGGTATTGCGGCCATCAGAGTCTACCGTAATGGCATTCACAGGGGTTGCAAAGTCAGTTACGTCAAGCTTCTGGCGAAGAGATTCGGGCAATTCTGCGCCCAGAAAAGTCAAATAGATTTTGCCTTTGGTGCGTTCCACATCAATATTTACTGCCGGATCAGAAAGGCTAACAATGACTTTACCTTCGCCCTCTTCACCGCGCCGGAAGTCAACCCCGTTAACAGCAATAGCACCCAAGGCATTGAACTGCTTGTTTCCACCAAGATTAAGGCCACTGTCATGGGTGGGGGATTGTGGAGATGAAGCCGTCGCAACTACAGATTCACCAATCTCCATCACGAGCTGGCTACCATGACGTTCACTGGTGTATACCGGCAGTTGATCCAGATTAACAATTAGGCGAGTTCTCCCCTCACTGGAAACTACCACAGCGCTGCGAGCGGCACCTATTCCCAGTGAATATTTCTTTTGTGGTAGCACACTTTCAACACCGGCAAAATCCATCACAATCCGAGCCGGTTGCTCTATTGTATATCCAGTGGGCTCTGGAGGCTCCTCCGTGAAAGTTAAACGCAGCTGAACCCGGCCACCGGGAAGCTCTGAAAACTGTATATCGTTCAGTTGATTCACCTGCGCTTGTAACGCCGCAGGAACCATCAATACAGCGAGCAGTAAAATCTGAAACGGTGCCAAACACTTAGCAAACTGCTTATTAATCATTATCCGTTGTCCTTCTCTTCCAGCGCGAGTGCACGTGGCCTCTCAATCCAGCCCCCGGTACCATCCGGTATAATTTCCAACACATCGAGTTGCGTGGGTGTAGCGCTCACAACTCGCCCGTGATTTTTCCCCAAGTAGTTCCCCACAGTTACTCTGTGAATTCCACCATTACCATCATCAATCAGGGCCCATAACTGGCCATCACGGGAAATCGTGCCCACCATTGCCAAAGCATCAAAGTTAATACTTTCAAGCAACTCTCTACGCCTACTTAAATCAGGTGCTATTTCAAGTCTTCTACCAACTAATCGCTGATCAGACTCCAAAACAGGGCGAGTAAATGGACTCCTCTGAGCAGCGGCACTATAAATATATGGGCTATATGGCGTAAACGTCGGGATAGGCTCAATTTGACCTTTAGGCCTCCGCTCAACCTCAGCCATTCTTTGATGTAAATCATTTTGATCTACATTCATACTGCAAGCAGAAACCGCTAAAAGTGTAGCTACGATGGCTGTTTTTTTTGTCACTCCTCATCCTCCTGATCTTTATAGCGGTAGGTTTTTGCATTGATAACCATATCAAGCAGCCCACCACTATCTCGGTTGGTTGAGATAGTAAAATCATGAAGAGTCACAATCCTAGGCATTCCAGCAATACCACTCACGAAAGAACCAAATTCATGGTACCCCCCTTGAACCTCTATACGAATTGGCAGCTCAACATAAAACTCTCCAACCAACTCACTTTCCAGAGCAACTTTTTCGATCGTTAGGCCGCTACCTCTCCCATACTCATCAATATCCTCTAACAATCCTGGAACTTCTGTATCTTTTGGTAGTTGCTTTAGCAGTGCGCCAAAGGTGCCCTCCATCTCCCTTAGTTGCTCACGATACGCATCCAGATTTGCAGCCTCAAATTGCTTGTTTTCAAACTGCAAAAACAGCTCTTTCTCTTTATTCTGCGCACGTTCCAGGCTGTTATAAAGATCACCTATCCAGAGGTAATACCCAATAAAAACTAAAACTGCTGAAACAATGATTAAGAGAGTAATACGACCAGCTATCGGCCAGACTCCAACTCTTGAAAAGTCGATGTCATTAATATCTAAATCTTGGAGTTGCTTAAGAGTTTCTGCGAATGCCATTATATAATTCCTTTACTCAACGCCAGTGGTAGTTAAATCACTATCGTTAGCATCGTCACTCTTACGACCACTCAAATTTACTGTTAACTGAAAAGCACTCGCTTGTTCCCCATATTCAGGGCTAGCAGTAACATCCGTTAAGTTTGGAGATTCATACCAGTCGGATTGGTCCAAATTGCGCATAAAAGATGATACACGGTTATTGGATTCTGCTACTCCTGACAACTCCAATTGAGAACCTTTGCGGGTAAGTTCAAGGAGCCAAAGCCCCTCAGGAGTTGCCTGTACCAGCTCATCAAAATAACGAACAGCTAGAGGACGGTTCCCCTGGAGCTCCTGAATCACCCGCATTCGATCAATCAGTTCCTGGCGGCGCTTTTTCAGGTCCTTGATCTCACTTACCTGTTTATTTAGAGCATTAATCTTGACCTGCAGTATCTGATTGCGCTCATTCTGGGAAGCGACTTGCCGATCAACCGTTTTCATCCAAAGAAAAACCGACGCCGCAGCAGCAATAATCACCAGCACTAATACTTGCTGAAACTCTTTCTGCTTTTGTGCGCGATATTCCTGGCGCCAGGGGAGTAGATTAATCTTGGCCATCTCAGTACTCCTTCTCCCGCATGGCGAGCCCTGCCGCGATCATCAGCCCTGGAGCCTCTTTGGCTAATATCTGTTGGTTTACCCGAGAAGAGGTAGCCATTTTGTAAAAAGGATTGGCAATCACTGTGGGTTTGCCCAGTTTTTCACCGACCAAATCAGACAAACCTTCCATCGCGGCAACCCCACCACTGAGCAATATGTAATCCACATCGCTGTAGGAAGTCGAAGAGTAAAAGAACTGCAGCGCGCGGGTGACTTGCTGAATCACCGCATCCCGAAACGGCTCCAGAACCTCGGCATAATAGTCATCGGGCAATCCGCTGCCACCCTGGTGCTTCGCCAGAGAGGCCTCTTCGGCGGAGAGGCCGTAGCGCCGCTGAATCTCATCGGTGAGCTGCCGACCACCGAATAGCTGCTCCCGTGTATAAACTGTCTTGCCATCAACCAGTACAGACAGTGCACTCATAGTCGCACCGATATCCACTACCGCAACAACCAACTGCTCTTGGGGAGGAAACTGATCTTCCAGCAGAGTGTAAGTGCGCTCAATAGCGTAAGCTTCCACATCCACGACACCCGCCTCCAACTCAGCCTCACCGAGGGCGGAAACCCGCTGTTCGATATTTTCGCTGCGGCATGCTGCCAGTAACACTTCCACCTGGTCATCCCCTCTTTCAGATGGCCCCTGTACCTCAAAATCGAGACTAACTTCTTCGAGGGGATAGGGAATGTACTGATCCGCTTCCAAGGCAATACGCGCTTCCAGATCCTCATCGGAGAGATCAGCGGGCATTTCCAGGGTCTTAGTGATCACTGCGGAGCCGGATACGGCGACAGCCGCACGGCGCAGTCGGGTTTTGGAACGGCGCACTACCTTGCGGATAGCTTCCGCCGTGGCGCCAACATCATTGATGTTCTTATCCACTACCGCATTCGGCGGCAGGGGTTCCACGGCGTAGCTTTCGACCCGATATTTGTCACCATTGCGACTTAGCTCCAGCAACTTTACTGCGGTCGAGCTAATATCGAGTCCCAACATGGCCTTCGGGCCTTTATCCAGAAAAGGGAAAATCCCCATTTTTCTTATCTTTTCCGTGGGTTATGAAAGTTTGATGTTATAGCACTTTAAATTACCGCTTCAACCGGCATTTGCATAGGTAATAGCGCACAATATTCGTATAATTATTCACCGAATCACTCAAATGAAGTACACAGAAGCAGTTTCATGACAGTAAAAGCCCGAAATCGTCTACTAGCGCTGCTCTGGCTCTGTCTCGCCGGCGCAGCCGGCGCAGCCATGGTTTTCGCCAGCATTTACCTCTACCTGAAACCCGGGCTGCCCTCAGTCGAAAGCCTGCGGGATATTCGCCTACAGACCCCACTGCGCGTCTATTCACAAGACATGAAACTGATAGGCGAGTTTGGTGAGAAACGCCGCAACCCTATCACCATCGAACAAACGCCAGAACCATTTATCAAGGCAATACTGGCAGCAGAGGATGCGAGCTTCTACTCACACAGTGGGGTTTCGATTAAGGGTTTGATGCGGGCAGCCTCGCAGCTCGTGCAGACCGGCTCAATCCAGTCTGGTGGTAGTACCTTAACCATGCAGGTGGCGCGCAATTTCTTCCTAAGCCGTGAGCAGCGTTTTATCCGCAAGTTCAATGAGATCCTCTTATCACTGCAAATTGAGCGCGAACTCAGCAAAGATGAGATTCTGGAACTCTATATCAACAAAATATTCCTGGGTAACCGCGCCTATGGCTTTCAGGCTGCCGCACATGTTTACTACGGTCGCGACATCAAGGACCTGAGCATGGCACAATGGGCAATGATGGCGGGGTTGCCCAAGGCCCCCTCCACCTTCAACCCCATCGCCAACCCCACTCGGGCCCTGGTGCGCCGCAACTGGATCTTGAAGCGCATGCTCGACCTGGGATATATCGATCAGGATGAGTACAAGCACTCCATTACCGCACCGGTGACCGCCAGCTACCACAGCCGCGATCTGGATCTGGATGCCCCCTATATCGCCGAAATGGCGCGCAAAGAAGCTGTTGAGCTTTTTGGCGACAGTGCCTACACCGATGGCTATCAGGTCATCACCACCGTCAACAGCCGCCTGCAGGACCAGGCGCGCAGGGCACTGCAACACGGCCTCGAAACCTATGATTCACGCCACGGTTATCGTGGCCCGGAACAGCGACTGCCACCGGAACTGCTGCATGACAGTGACCAACTGATTGATCTGCTCAATGAAATCCCTGTGCTGGGTGGGCTTGAGCCTGGGGTAGTCACTGCGGTGGAGCCAAAGCTGTTGCAAGTACAGCTGCGCGACCGCCGTGTGGTCGAGGTTCCCTGGGAGAATGGGCTCGACTCCATTCGCCCCTATATTACTGAAAGCTCACGAGGACCACGCTTACAGTCTGCCGAGAAGATGTTTGCACCTGGTGATGTGGTGCGCCTGCGCCGCATTGAGATTAAGCACACTGAGGTTATCGGCTCCCAGGGCGAACCTACCAGCGCAGGTGGGGCAGCCCAACTTGCTAGCGCCTTTGAAGACACACCCAACCCCGATCCATTTGCAGAGGCCGAAGAAGTCTCTTCCAGCCCCCTGGAGCCACAAATTACTGAGGAATGGGAGCTAACCCAAGTGCCATCGGCCCAGGGAGCCCTAGTCTCTATCGATCCTCAAGACGGCGCCATACGCGCCTTAGTCGGTGGCTATGACTTCCGCCAGAGCCACTTCAATCGCGTCACCCAGGCGGCGCGGCAACCGGGCTCCAGTTTCAAGCCATTTATCTACGCTTCGGCTATCGAGCGCGGCTATACCGCCGCCAGTGTGATTAACGACGCCCCAATAATCTTCGAGGAAACCAACCTGCAAGATGTGTGGCGCCCGGAGAATGATGGCGGCACTTTCCTTGGCCCCACCCGCCTGCGTATGGCTCTGTATAAGTCACGTAACATGGTCTCCATTCGCCTGCTGCAGGCACTGGGGCTCGATTACGCCCTCGGTTTTGTCGAGGGCTTCGGCTTTGACCGCAGTAAATTGGCGCGCAACCTAACCATCGCACTGGGCAGCTCGGCCCTGACGCCCCTAGAAATGGTGCGTGGCTATGCAGCTTTCGCCAATGGTGGCTATCGAGTGGAACCCTATCTTGTTGACCGAGTTTTAGATGTAAATGGCGAAACTCTCTACCAGGCCCTACCACTCACTGTGTGCAATGACTGCCCTGAGCCTGGCAGTGAGTCCCAAGGATTCAATAATCAGGAGCCACTCGACCTAGCGGCAATTCAGCCCGGTGAAGAGGGCCCGGACCAAGGCAAAGAGCCTCCCGAGCTGAAAGTACTCCCGGTAGGCCCACTAGATTCATCCAAGCCCCAAGCACGCCCCCTGGCACCGCGCGCCATGACCCCGGAGACGGCTTACATCATGGATTCCATTCTCAAGGATGTGATCAAAAAAGGCACCGGCCGACGCGCCCTCGCTATGAAGCGCGGTGATATTGCTGGCAAGACGGGAACAACCAACGGCCCGCGCGACGCATGGTTCTCAGGCTATAGCCCCTACCTAGCCACCAGTGCTTGGGTGGGTTTCGACTCTTACGGCGAACTCGGTAAAAATGAGTACGGTGGCTCTGCGGCACTGCCTATCTGGATAGATTTTATGAGTACTGCCCTGGAGGGCTTGCCCGAGCGTCACCTGCCCCAGCCAGACAGCATAACGACCGTGCGTATCAACCCCAAGAACGGCCTACGTACCTCCTATGGCGGCATGTTTGAGATCTTCCGCACCAATAGGGTACCCGGGCGCGAGGCCTACAACCCCTATCGCACCAGATACTCCGACGATGAGATGCCAGGCCGGGACCGCTCGAGTGAGCCACCACCCGAAGAGCTTTTCTAAGATACGGCATCCCTGCCATAAGCCCACTTAATGAGTGGGCATACCAATAAAAGAAAAGGGGCCCATGGCCCCTTTTCTTTTATTGATTATTGTTTTCTCTCTTATCACCTGTCATACAAGAGACATCCGCGCTATTACGCCACTATTCTGACTCTCTATACCTAAGGCAGGAACGCTCTACGCTCTGCAGATCGGGAATGACGGCCTCTTCACCTAAAAGTGCCACGTGCATTAGCTCCCCTGGGCTCAGGGTTTGCTCCCGTAGCACTAGTTCTTCCTGGGTCACCCTTACTAAACGCGGTGTCCCCTGCAATATAAGAGCAAAATAGGGCAGGTCTCCATCGGGGTTTCCGCTACTCAGCACCGCGATACGAGCATTATCTGAGGTTCCGCCCAGTGCTTCGCCACGCATCACATCAAAAGACAACAGCGGCAGGCGTTGCTCACGCCAAATGAGGTCCCCCAGATACCACTCAGGCACATCGTATGCCGCCATAGGTACCTGCATAGCGATCACCTCGGAAAGGCTTTCTACAGGAACCAACATCTGGCCCTGTTGTAGCGGCAACAGCAGGCTGCTCACCTCCTGGGGAACATCTAGCGGCAGCGCTTCAACTTCACTCATTGCCTACCTCTTGCATGCAATATTTCATTTCTTGGTATTCGCTCAACTGCCAACGGCCGAAGTGCCGGCATATTCTCGAATAGCCTCCAGCAATACGTCTTCCTGGTAGGGCTTACCCAGGTAGTGATTGACTCCGAGAGACATAGCGTGATCACGGTGCTTACTACCGGTACGGGAAGTAATCATCACGATGGGGATATCTCGCAAGCGACTACTGGAGCGAATATGCCGCGCCACTTCGAAGCCATCCATACGGGGCATCTCGATATCCAGAAGTATCAGATCTGGAACCTTATCCTGCAGCTGAATCACGGCATCCTGACCATCTTTGGCGGTACTGACCAGATACCCCTCGCGCTCCAGGAAGCGTGTGGTTACCTTGCGTACCGTTACGGAATCGTCTACCACCATTACAGTCTGCTGGCGTTCTTCCCGCTCGGGCTGCTCTTCTACCTGTAACTGCAGCTGTGGGATATCCGGGCGTGCTAACTGGGTTGCCTGACGCCGCAGCAGGGCATGGGCATCGAGAATCACCACCACACTGCCATCACCAGTTACCGTTGCCCCAGAAACTCCTTGTACCCCAGAAAACTGTGGACCAAGACTCTTCACAACAATCTCGCGGCTGCCGCGGATAGCATCCACTTGCAGGGCCATAGCGTGACCCTCGGAGCGCACTAACAATACCGGTAACTGCATATCATCAACACTGAGCTTCGGTTGGGCACCAGACTTCAGCAGGGTGCCAAAGTAGTTCACCTCATACAGCTCGCCTGCATATTCAAAGCGGGCATCGCTAGAGCGGTAGTAATGCTCCAGCTCAAAGGGGCTCAGGCGTACGATACCTTCAATAGTGTTGAGCGGCAGAGCAAACAGGTCTTCGCCAATCTTCACCATCAGTGCGCGGTTGACCGATACGGTAAACGGCAGGCGCACTACAAATTCCGTGCCGGCACCCGCCTCGGAATTGATATGCACGCTGCCACCGATCTGTTTGAGTTCGGCGGAAACCACGTCCATACCGACCCCACGGCCGGAAATTTGGGTAACTTTTTCCGCAGTGGTAAAACCTGCCTGAAGAATAAACTGCAATATCTCGCTATTGGAGAGCTCCGCATCCGGGCGCATCAGGCCATTTTCCACAGCCTTCTCCCGCACGCGGATCAGGTTCACCCCTGCTCCATCGTCGCGAATGGTCAGCACCACCTCACTGCCTTCTCGAGCCAGAGCCACATCGATGCGACCGCGTTCGGCCTTGCCTGCCGCGCGGCGTGCATCAGGCATTTCAATGCCGTGGTCTACCGCGTTGCGCAGCATATGCTCCAGAGGTGCCACCATACGTTCCAGCATGGACCTGTCCAGTTCCCCCTCGACGTTGGAGAACACCAGCTCCACCTGTTTTCCGAGCTCCGCACTCACCTGGCGCACAATACGACGCAGCCTGGGCACCAAGCGTGAGAAAGGTACCATGCGACTGCGCATCAACCCCTCTTGCAACTCGGTATTAACACGGGATTGCTGCAGCAACAGTGTCTCGGTATCGCGGGCTTTGTTATCCAGGGTGGAGCGCAGCTCCATCAAGTCAGAAGTGGACTCAAGCAGGGAGCGGGACAGCTGCTGAATAGATGAGTAGCGGTCCATCTCTAGCGGGTCAAAATCACCATCCTGCTCAGCCAGCTGCTCCTGGCGGAACAAGATTTGTGCCTCGGTCTCACGATCCAGACGACGCAGCTGCTCATTGAGACGCAACAGGGTTGAATCCATCTCATCGAGGGCCAGACCAAACTCGCTCATCTGCTCTTCGAGACGGCCTCGGGAGATTGCGGTTTCACCAGCGAGGTTCACCAGCTCTTCCAAAAGCTCAGCGGCAACCCGAACCATTTCCTGTGGTTGGTTCCTGGTGGGAGCCGCCACCTCATTTTCCACACCCTCGGGCTTGCGGATAAATGGCAGAACATTGCCGGCATCAGAAGATTGTACTGGCTGCGGCAATGACCCAGAGGGCTCTAGTCCCTGCTCAGGTTCAGGACGTTCCTCGCTTTCTGTGGACAGTGGCTCCTGTTTATCGACAATGATGGACTCATCAGCAACAGTCACAAGCTCAGCATCAACACTTGGAGGTACTTCCTCCGTGATAGCTTGAGTGACAGGATCAGACACATTGCCAAGCGGGTTTTGAATGTCAGCCCAATCGGTAGTGATCAGTTGAACAAAGGCCTCCAACTGCTCACCTGCCATCCAGGCGCGAACGGTTTCTACTCCCTCGGCAATACGGTCATGTGTGAAATGCGCCTCGCTAAAGAATTGTGCGGAGGGTTTCACAATATCGCGCATGCCCTCAATCGCTGTTTCAAAGCGGTGAGCAACTTCACCAAGCCCCATAAGGCCGGCCATGCGGGCACCGCCCTTGAAGGTATGCAGAACCCGTTTGAGCGCCTCAGCCTGCTCACCACTCTCTGGTGTGTCTTCCCAAGCCTGAATCAGCTCTTCCAGCTCGTCGGTAAGATCGCCAGCCTCCTCCATAAAGACATCGACCACATCGGGATCAATATCCGCCAACAGGCGCTGTTGTTCGGCAATACTCAGCCCAGCTTGTGACTCTGATACCACTTCCACAGTAGGCGCTTGGCGAACAGGCTCCACAGCCTCAATAGCAGGCTCTACTGCATTCTGTTCAGGTTCAGCTGTCTTGTCAGCGCAGATGTCTGTAGTCTCGGCCACCTCGAACAGTGCGTCATAGAGGTCATCCAAGACTGGCTCGGGTGAGACGTCCACGGATTCCACAGCGCTCTTGTCTACCATCTCCACCATTGGAGCATCGACAGTTTCAACTTCCGTTGATTGCGCGGACTCTAACTCTACCTCAGGCAAAGTCGCAGAAACGGACTCAGCGGTGGGGGCAAAAATCGGCTCCAGTACGGAGGCTTGCACCTCGTCGACGGAAACTGAGTGCTCTTCAATATTTTCAGTTTCTAGATCAGAAACCTCTGCAGCCACTCCAGCTTCAGGGTCGAGAGTTTGTGCCTCGATACCCAGTTCGCTCAGGTCGTAGTCATCCTCTGATACATCTTCGCTCACTTCGCCTTCGGCCAGATAGCGCAGAGCTTCCTCTACCGCCTCACTAACCTCAGGTAAGTCCTGGGCAGCGGCGACAGCATCCACTAAATCGAGTAACTCGTTGTGCCCCTGTTCAAGGGAAGCCCACAAGGCGGGTTCTTCCTCTAGCTGATCGGCCAATACTTTGCGATAAACCTCCAGCAGTAACTGTGCCAGCTCTGCCAGGGTCGGTAGCTGAGCGCGGCTGGCGGCCTCCTGCAGGGTATTGAGCTCTTCGGCAACTTCACTCACCTGAGATTTATCGGCAGGGTTTGCACGCCACTGATTGAGCATCTGATCCGCATCCAGCAGGACACGCATACCGTCTGCCATCAACACTTCAAGAAGTTGAGGATCTACTGCTCTGGGCTCATTCGCTTCGCGCTCGCGGATCAGGTGACCTACGGAACGTTCCTGCAACTCGGCAACACGGGCAAGGAATTGCTCGGCCCTCTCAACCTCAATGGGCTCTGCAGCGCGGATCTGTGCCAAAACCTGACGTACGTAATTTGCGCCATCGCCAATCAGCTCGAAGATATCCGCATCGATGGGCACCTGGTAAATACGCAGCTCTTTGGCGAAGCGCTCCAGAGGCGCCATCATTTCGGCCACCACCTTGACCTCTGCCATATGCGCAGAGCCCTTCAGGGTATGCAGGGCTCGGTGCAGGGGGTCGCTGGGTACACCGTAAACCGGAGCCGCAGCACGCATGTCTGCAAGGTAGTCATCAACGACACCCAGATGAGTATCGGCTTCTTGGGCAAAGATCTCCCACAACTGTGCCCGCTCGTCGCTGCATTCTTCTTCCTCAACGATTGCAGTAGCTGCGGTATTGGCATCTTCGACCAGCAGTTCCGAGGGGATATGCCCCTGGCTGAGCTGCTCCGCCCAGGCTTGTAACTGCAGGGTAAGGGATTTGTCCGGATCGCTCTTGCGGAGGCGGAATGCCTCGATCATCGATGGCAGCTTCTGATATACCCGCTCAATTAACAGCACATGGGCGCGCTCAGGCTTTATGCTGTCATCGATTACCCGATTAAGCATATTTTCCACGGACCAGGCCAACTCACCGATATCCAGCGCCTCGACCATACGGCCAGAGCCTTTCAGGGTATGGAAGCCACGGCGGAACTCCACCAGGGCGTCTGAGTTGGCAAAATTAGCGGCCCATTCCGGAAAATAATTGCCGATATGCGCGAGTACTTCGCTGGCTTCTTCGAGGAAAATTTCGATGATCTCATCATCGATCAAGCTCTCGCTATCATCGACTAACTCTTGCGATTCGCTCTCAACAGGCTCTGAGGTTGACCCAGTTTCTGCAAGCGGCTCCACTTCGTTAGGTGACGACTCATCTTCGCTGTCTGCTGCCATTGCTACAGAAATTTCTTCTTCTGCAGCTACCGCCGGGGCCTCGGAAAGAGTCTCAGGCTCGACAGTACTTTCAACTGTTGAGAACCAGTTGTCTTCATGCTCATTAGCTTCTTCCGCAGCAGGGACTTCCACTTGCTGCAGATCCAGTGCTTTCTCCACTGGCTGTTCAACATAAGGGACGGATTCGATCTCAAGCTCAGCCGGTGCAGAGACAACATTGAGAAGTTGCTCTTCACGATTATCTTTGTCGGTGTCTGCGCTATCGAAAAACTCCGGTGAAAATAGCTTAAGTCCAGCATTATCCTCTTCAATCACCGCGCTTTCGTGGACGGACTCAGTCTCCTCCGCAGATACCTCAGCATCAGTAAAGGTAATGCCGAGGTTCGCGACACTGTCTTCCGCCAGAGCCAGCAACATCTCAGTATCATCCAGGCCTTCAACTCGGCGTTCCAGATAGTATTCGACACTCGTGATCGCGTCGGCCAGGGTGTCGAGCATTCGCCATTCCGGCTGCTCTGCCCGGTCGATCAGTGCATCGCTGATAAAGCGATTACAAGCGGCAATAATTTTGCTCGCACGCTGGTAGCCCACCATTTCAAGGCCACCACATACCTCTTGCAGGCGCTGGGGTACGCGGCTTAGATAGCTGATATCCCAGTGGCTGGCCACATACTCCATGACCGCCTCTTTAACCGCCTCCAGGCCCAGGCGCGCTTCGCGCAGCACCGAATCTGTAGCATCACCCATAATCGGCTGTTCATTATCACCGCGCTTATTGCGGTCGACAGCAGCCGATAGGGCTGAGTCAAGCTGCACCAGCTCACCTGCGGCGCGCATCAGGTACTCTTCGACATCAGTGCCGCGCGAGGCATCGCGTAGATACTCATAAATGCCGCGGGCACGACCTCTTGGCGCTTCGAGACCCAAAACGCCGAGGGTATCTGCAATCCGCTTGGCGATAGCAGCAGTCTCACTGAGGGGAGGAAGTTCGGAGGCTGCGCCACTGGGTTCCAGCGCCTCACGCACCAGCTGCAACTCTTCACGCAGTGCAGTTATTGCGGTACCCAATGCTTCAGGCCCCATGGCCAAGACATCTTCTGTATCCGGACGAGGCGTGCCCGGCACTGCCCTATCCAGGGCAAAGCGTTGGTACAGTTCCTGGCAACGGCTACCATTTGGACCGGCCAGATAAACGTAGAAGAGTAGGTTACTCAGGAAGTCTGCATCCAGCTCGGCATCCAGTACTCTGGCACCGCGACCCTGCAGCAGGCGGAACTCTACATCGACTCGGCGCAGCAGATGGCGCAATGCTGGTTGCACATTGATACGGTGCTCCGCCAGGGCTTCCAGGATACCCAGTAATACTTCCCACAGAGACTGCCGCCGGCTACCGCTGTAGAGCAGCTGCAACTTCTCGACAATTTTCACCAGGTAAGAGAGGCTCTCACCACTGTTTACATCGCGGATTAGCCCCGCTGCGGCAACGTGATACATCTTGCGCAACTTGCCCACCAGCTCCTGCAGGCGCACATTGTCTGCAGTCAAAGGCTGGCGCTTTCCGTTGATGCGATTCGATGAAGTGAGGTCCGGGGAAAAGAGTGCGCCCTCGGTAATCAGGCGCTCGCGGCGCACCGCGCGCAAATCATTGAGGAGGGGCAGCAACAGCACCGCATTATCACGGCGCTGAAAAGAAACCTTCTCTAAATAGAGAGGTAATTCCAGCAGGGCGCGCATCGTAAATTCGCGCGTCTCATCGGTATTTTCAACGGTGCCACCGGCCAGTGACTGAAGCAATTGCTCCATTTCCTCAGCCAGCATCGCCGCACCATTGAGTTGCGCCATATGCAGGCTACCGTGTACCTGGTGCACCAGGGACAAGCTGTTCTGCAGCAGGGTCTCACCGGCTTGCGGATCCGTTGCGAAAGTCTCGAGGAACTGGCGTGCCTGTGCCAGAGTCTCGTTAATTTCGCCTATCAGCCAGTCCAGGGCCATGAAGTTCGGATTGTCGTGACTCACGCCAAGTCCCCAATAATTCATTCTCTATGCAGGCGCTCTACCCGAAGCGATCCAGGGTTCGCAATCTTGCGGAAATTGCTCCGTGCGCCCTCTCCGCCCGGCAGCCAACGAAGGCGCCGGGCTTTATTTTGTGGGTTAGGCCAGAGCCCGGTCTTCACGGGACTCCAAGGAGTTGCTTTCCTCACTGTCGAGCGTGAAAGTTTCCGCATCCATCTCCGGCAACTCCACGTCGTACATTTCACTATTGGTTTCCACGCTCTCCTCTTGCGGCAGTTTGAAGCCGGCAACAGATTCACGCAGGGCACTGGCGGTCTGCGCCAGATTACCAATAGACTGAGCAGTAGCCTGTGTACCGGCAGAAGTCTGCGAAGTAATCTCCTGAATCACGTTCATGGTGTTGGAGATGTGGCCAGCAGAGGAAGCCTGCTGGCGGGCGGCGTTGGAGATGTTTTGAATCAAAGAGGCCAAGTTGCTGGATACATTCTCGATCTCTTCCAGCGCAACACCGGCGTCCTGTGCCAAACGTGCACCACGTACCACCTCTGTGGTGGTCTGCTCCATGGAGATTACCGCCTCGTTGGTGTCAGACTGAATCGCTTTTACCAGGCCTTCAATCTGTTTGGTTGCCGCGGCAGAGCGTTCCGCCAGTCGCTGAACCTCGTCCGCAACCACGGCAAAGCCTCGACCGGCGTCACCCGCCATGCTCGCCTGAATGGCAGCATTCAGTGCGAGGATGTTGGTCTGGTCGGCAATGTCATTAATCAGACTTACGATATCGCCGATCTCCTGGGAAGATTCACCCAGGCGCTTGATCCGCTTGGAGGTGTCCTGAATCTGCTCCCGGATATTATCCATGCCCTTGATGGTGTTCTGTACCACTTTGGAACCATTGCTTGCGATCTGTACCGAGCGCTCGGCAACCTGAGCAGATTCGGAGGCGTTAGCAGATACCTGGTCAATGGTGACCGCCATTTCGTTCACCGCGGCAGAGGCCCCGGCAATCTCCTGAGCCTGATGCTCGGAAGCCTCGGCAAGGTGCAGGGCTGTCTGCTGGGTTTCCTGAGAAAGCCCAGATACTTCCTGTGCGGTGCCGTTAATTCGAGATACCAGCACACGCAACTGGTCGATGGTGAAGTTGATAGAGTCTGCAATCGCACCAGTAAAGGCCTCGGTTACCGTTGCGGAGGTGGTCAAGTCACCATCGGCGAGGTCAGCAAGCTCATCCAGCAGCTGCATAATCGCCTGCTGGTTGCGCTCATTGGTCTCGGCTTCTTCCATCAGGCTGCGGCGGGTACCGGAGAAGGCCATTCCCATCATGGCAAAAATTAACAGCACGAAGGCTGCAGCCAAAATGGTAATAGTCATATTGTTTGGCTGACGTTCATCGGCCAGATTCACAATACGGTCGTTCAGAGTACTGAGAGCCTCAAGCAGCTGTGGCGAGGATGCAATAATGCCGTTGGTTGCCTGACGTGATGCAAACAGTGCCGGGGTTGCTTCGAAGATCTCGCGAACAGACGAGCTTACAAATTCAAACAGTTCGGTAATTTCATCGAGCGAGCGGCGCGCTTCCTCATCGGTAATGCGGGAAATTCCCATCACTACATCACCGCTCTTCATGCCATCTACCACTTTACCGAACAAGCTAGCATCGGTATTAAACTGGTCGGCTGCGCCTTCGGCATCGTCATCACCCTGCAGCATCTTGTCGATGTTTCGACCGATTCGCTCAGCCCGCCATACCTGTAACTGAGCCTGTTCAACCTGATTAGCGGGGGCATTATTAGCTAGCAGAATTTCCACAATATTGTTGTGCTCAGCCTGCAATTCCGGCAGGGAGTCACTCAAAGTGGTGGCAACATCGTTCAGGAAGATAATCGTTTCTTTGTTACCGGTAATCGTTTCCACCTGCTCGCGCAACTTACGCCAAACGGTACCGTAAGTCGCTAGCTCAGCGTCCAGCGCCCTGCGGCTGCCTTTATCCATTCCCTGCAGCTGATTCCAGGCGTTAGCCATCTGCCCGGAAACTTTTTCCAGCTCGGCAAACGCTTCGTCGTCTCCGGAAGTGGCCGCCGGTGCATAGGAGACCAGCTGATAGGAAAGTGCTCGAAGTTCAGCAACTTGCTGTAGGTACTCTTTATCGCGATCACTGCGGGTCTGCACCAAATAGATACTGACAATCAGCCCCGCCAGTACGGCGAGTACCAGCAGACCCAAACCCAGCGCAGCAGGGTTACTGCGAAACGCGGAAAAGGAGCTCTGGGAGCCTGTTTTCATAGTTTACTCCTAGCGGGCCCAAGCATTAGGCCGGTTTAATACCACTGAATATTTAACGCTTTAATGACAATGGCCCTCAGCCAGTGCGAATATCCCTGCACCGCTTTAGGGTCCCCCCAACATCTCAAAAGCTGCGAGATGCCGAAAATTCAATCGGACCTTAACGAGTGGCAGCATCCATGAAATGAGGGTCTTTGAGCAGAGCCCGCATGTCGAACACCAGCCACCGGTCCTTTTGTAAAATAAACTGGCCATGCACCATCGGCGCAAATGGCTCAATTAAATCTGTTGGTGCTTCACGGGCATATTCAAATGCCAAATGCTGCATTCCGTGCAACCTGTCGACAATCAACCCCACGTAGGTTTTTTCCCGCTCCAACACCAGAACCCTGCGCTGTTGGCGCTGGCCCGAGAGGTGGCCGCCGTAAAAGGCTGCGAGATCAATCAGGGGTAACAGGCGGCCGCGAACATTAGAAACACCTTTTACCCAGGGCTGAACGCCGGGAATAAAAGTGTGCTGCGGCACTTCGAGCAATTCCACAACATCATCCATTGAGGCGACGAAGTTGTGGCCGAGTAAAGAGAAACCGATTCCGGTCCAATAGGGTTTGATTTCTCGGCGGCCGGGCAGGCCGGTGGCCTGCGCTTTAGCTCGCCGAGCGATATCAACAAGTGCTAGATAGGGGGTTTGTGACTGCACGCTGAGCAGCTGGCCGTCAGGCCAACACCTCCCCAATTGCACTCAACAATTTGCCCTCATCAACGGGCTTGGTGAGATAAGCTTTTGCGCCCTGGCGCATACCCCAAACCCGGTCGGTATCCTGATCTTTGGTAGTCACCATAATGATCGGTATCCCCGCGGTATTGCCATCCTTACTCAGCTGGCGTGTGGCCTGGAATCCATTTAACCCAGGCATCACAATATCCATCAAAATCAGATCTGGTCGCTGACTGCGTGCAACATCCACACCATTTTCACCATTGGGCGCGGTAATTACCGAATGGCCATGCTTTTCAAGTATTGTGGTCAGCTTGTGTGTTTCGGTAGGAGAGTCATCAACTATTAATACTCTTGCCATCATTTCCCCCATGACTTCTTCGAATTGGCAACTGCTCAATAAATGACAGTGCTTGGCGATTTGTTGTATTTATTTTGATGGCATGTGCCAAGTCTGCACTTACTGCCAATGCACTGCCAGACTACAGAACCTTCCACCACAGGCAGATGTGGTGAACGGTATGTCTGTTAATTCATCCCCCCCCAAAGAGCGAAGGGGTTGGCCCAAAAAATCAGACCCTTTTTGTTAGTGATTACTTAGGCTGCGTGGTGCGGCTTTGCGTGAGCGGAAATTGCTCCCAGCAGCTCGCTTTTACTAAATGGCTTTGTCAGATATTGATCACAACCAACAACGCGGCCTTTCGCTTTGTCGAACAAACCATCTTTGCTCGACAACATCACTACTGGAGTGGAGCGGAATTCACTGTTGTTTTTAATCAGCGCACAAGTCTGATAGCCATCCAGGCGCGGCATCATGATATCGACAAAAATAACATCGGGACGGGAGTCCGCGATTTTCGCCAACGCATCAAAACCATCTGTAGCAGTGACGACCGTGCAACCTGCTTTTTGTAGCAGAGTCTCGGCAGTGCGGCGAATTGTCTTACTGTCGTCAATCACCATTACAGTCAGACTTTCCCAGTTAAGCTCCATAGTCTTTATTGAATCCCCTGTTTACTTATTTTCGGGCACGCGAAAATTTTTTATCTGCACCCTTTTTTGAGCCGCTTGCGGGGCCTGGGTGTCTCTCTTTGCCAAGATCGCACACTGGGTGGAACTTTTATCACAGAACCCCAGGTGAATCTAGCCGCGCTGAAGCACCGCAGACCTTATGGTGCAAATAATCACCACTTTTTATTGCCAATCCAGACAACTTATCTAATTAAGTTGCACCTAGACGAAGCTGCTCTTACCTTATCCACCCTACAAGTTGGCAGTGGCAACATTTCAATCAGCCACAACCACCGCGGCGCGGGATCAAAAATCCCTTCAACTACGGAAGCTAAGATGAATTACTCCCTCGGTGTGGTGATGGACCCCATCGCCCAGATCAATTTTAAGAAAGATACGACACTCGCACTGTTACAGGCCGCACAAGACAGCGGTTTCCAGCTGTTTTATTTTGAGCAAAGCGACCTGTATCTGGACAATGGCCGCGCCATTGGTAAGGGCAGACCACTGAGGGTATTTGACGATGCCGAGCGTTGGTTTAGCCTGGAAGAAGCCAGGGAGATGCCCCTTGGAGAACTCGATACCATTTTAATGCGTATCGACCCCCCCTTCGATAATGAGTACATTTACTCCACTTACATCCTTGAAGCGGCTGAACGCGAAGGTGCATTAGTCGTTAACAAACCGCAGTCTCTGCGGGACTGTAATGAAAAAATTTTTGCAACGACTTTTCCCCAGTGCTGCCCGCCTGTATTGGTCAGCAAGGATATGCAGCGCCTGAGGGAGTTTCATAAAACCCATCGGGATGTCATTTTCAAACCCCTCGATGGCATGGGTGGCGCAGGTATTTTTCACTGCAAACCGGACGGCGCTAATTTAGGCGCCATTCTGGAGATGCTCACCCAACACGGCCGCCAACAAATCATGGCGCAGCGTTATATTCCCGAAATTAAAGATGGCGATAAGCGCATTCTGGTTGTCGATGGTGTAGCCGTACCCTACTGCCTAGCCAGAATTCCCGAGGCGGGTGAAACTCGCGGCAATTTAGCCGCCGGTGGCCGTGGTGAAGCGCGGCCACTGACTGACCGAGATCGATGGATCGTCGAACAAGTCGCCCCCACCCTGAAGGAAAAAGGGCTGTTATTCGTCGGTCTGGATGTTATCGGTGATTACCTCACGGAAATTAATGTCACCAGCCCAACCTGTGTGCGTGAGATTGATACGGCCTACGACACTTATATCGGTGCGCGACTAATGAGCGCCATCACACACCGTCTGGCACAAAAGCGCTAAACTGCGCCTTCAACTTGAATGACTCCCACCAGTGAACGGGCCGGATGGGAATGCCGAGCGTAACGCTCGGCAAGATATAAGCAGTAACTGATAATAGATAATGAATTCCACCGCCAACACGACGCCAAATTATGCAGTTCAGCGCGAGCGTTTTGCGTTCTCGCTGTTTCTCGCTGGCGCCATTCACGCGCTTTTGATTTTTGGTGTGGCTTTTGCCGAGCCTGAAGGGCGGCAAGCCGCACCAACCCTGGAAGTTACTCTGTCGCAATATAACTCGCCACAAGCACCGGAAGATGCCGACTACCTGGCCCAACACAACCAGCAGGCCAGCGGCACGGCAGATACCCCAAAGGAGCTGTCCAGCAATCGTCGCGCCGAATTTGCCGATACGCAAATTCACGATGTAAATCCTCTACCACAGCAGCAAGCCGCACGGCCTGCTGACCAGCGCCGCCAGTTGATCACCACCATCGGCGATAGCCCTCTGCAGGCCCCGGAACTACCCGCCGAAGACAAGTTTTCCGAAGAGAAACGCGGCGATGCCCCAAATGATCTAGCCAGGACAAATCCAAAGATTGCCAGCCTGCAAGCACGCCTGGATAAAATTCGCCAAACTATTGCCCAACGCCCGCGAGTGCGACGCCTGACCTCAGTGGCAACCAAGGCCTCTGCAGATGCCGCTTATCTGCACGAATGGCGCCAGAAGGTGGAAGCAATAGGTAGCGACAACTTCCCCGCGGAAGCCCTGCAGCAGAAAATCACTGGCAGCCTGCGCATGATGGTGCGCTTGCTGCCCACAGGCGCGGTGGAGGAAGTCATGATTCTGGACTCTTCGGGAGAGCGAATCCTCGACGATGCCGCCCAACAGATTGTACGCCTGGCAGCCCCCTTTGCGCCTTTCCCAGCGGAGATTCGCAAGGAGGCTGACCGCCTCGAAATTATCCGCACCTGGCGCTTCGATTTAACTGGCTTCTCCACTACCGCAGGTGAGCTGCCCGAGCGCGGCTAAACTTGCCTTGCACGCAAGCGACCTAGAATCCAACTATGCCCAATTCGAACATTGACAGCGACCTAACCCATGGCAGCTTGCGCGGCCAATTCCTACTGGCCATGCCCGGCATGGAGGACCCGCGCTTCAAGCACAGCATCGCTCTAATTGTTGAGCACAGCCAAGAGGGGGCTATGGGCATAGTGATCAACGCCCCCAGCAAAGTGCACTGGCGAGAGGTTTTCGAGCAGCTGTCGCTGAAGGACTCCAGCCAACGTGGCGATGAAACTGTCCTGCTGGGCGGGCCTATTTCTCCCGAGCAGGGCTTTGTCCTGCACGGTGCCGGTGTACATTTCGACTCGACGAGCGAAATCAATATGGAAATCAGTCTTACCGCTTCCAGGGATATTCTCGAGTCACTGGCCTCAGGTCATGGCCCCGACGATGTGCTGCTAGCTCTGGGCTACGCCGGCTGGGGGCCAGGACAATTGGAGCAGGAACTGGCAGAAAACGCCTGGCTGACTCTACCGGCAGAACCCGAAATCCTGTTTGCCACCCCAGTGCAAAAACGTTGGCAAAGTGCTGCCGCTCGACACGGTATCGACCTCTCAGGGCTCGGCTCACAGGCCGGACACGCCTAGCCCTTCCCGGTTATCATTCGGCCCAAGATTGATCCCTCTAATACCGGATGTTCCCTCTGATGAGTAAACCCATTACCGCCCTCGCCTTCGATTTTGGCACCCGTTCCATTGGCCTCGCCTTTGGCCAGAGCCTGACCGGAAGTGCCAAAGAGCTGCCACCACTACCGGCAAAGGATGGCAAACCCGACTGGGACAAGGTCCAGCGACTAATCGACGAGTGGAAGCCACATTATTTGCTTGTGGGTTTACCACTGAATATGGATGGCAGTGAGAGTGAATTTGGTGCTCGTGCGCGTAAATTTGGCCAGCGCCTGCACGGGCGCACCGGGCTACCGGTAGAAATGATTGATGAGCGCCTCAGTACCCGCGCAGCCAAAGAAGAGGCTGCCGAGCGCGGCCACCGCGGTAGCTATGCCGATAATCCAGTGGATTCCATTGCCGCGCGTATCATTCTCGAGGACTGGCTGCGCACACGCGCCTGATATCCGCTCCCAGAATCTGTGCAAGCTGAGCCATAGCTGCCGGCGCTCTGATAGAATTACCCGCCCACACAAATGAGTGATCGAGCCCAATGCCCATTTCCCGTATCCGCATCGCTACGCGCGAGAGCGCCCTGGCCCTATGGCAAGCCAATTATGTTAAGGATCGCCTGCTGCAGGAGCACCCTCAGCTGGAGGTAGAGTTGCTGCCAATGACCAGTCGTGGCGATCAGGTGCTGGATATCCCCCTAACCAAGGTGGGCGGCAAAGGGCTCTTTGTCAAAGAGCTGGAAGTGGCCATGCTGGAGGGACGCGCGGAGATCGCCGTACATTCTATGAAGGATGTGCCGATGGAATTTCCCGAAGGCCTCTACCTGCCAGTTATTTGCGAGCGCGAGGACCCGCGTGATGCCTTCGTCAGCAACCGCTTTGCCAATTTGGAGGAACTGCCACAAGGCGCGATTGTGGGCACTTCGAGCCTGCGCCGCCAGTGCCAACTTCTGGCGCAGCGCCCCGATCTGGAGGTCAAGTTCCTACGCGGTAACGTAAACACTCGCCTAGCCAAACTGGATGCGGGAGAGTACGACGCCATTATTCTCGCTGCCGCCGGGCTGCTGCGCCTGGAGATGCGCGAACGCATCCGCAGCTTTCTCCCCGCCACTGTATTGCTACCCGCCGGCGGCCAGGGCGCTGTCGGTATCGAAGCCCGCAAAGACAGCGAGCTGGAAGCCCTACTGCAACCACTGCACTGCCATGAAACCGCCGCGCGACTCAGTGCAGAACGCGCACTGGTTAAGCGCCTGAACGGCGGCTGTCAGGTTCCCATCGGCTGTTATGCCGAGCTGGAAGGCGACGCTCTGTGGCTACGCGGCCTGGTCGGCAGTCCCGATGGCACCAGCATGATCCGCGCCGAAATCCGTGGTGCAGCCATTGATGGCGAAGCTCTGGGCGTTCAACTCGCTGAACAGTTGCTGGAGCAGGGTGCCGACAAAATTCTCGACGCGATTTAAGCCCAGGACAGATCCATATGGCCAAGCGCCTGCAAGGCAAACGCGTACTGACCACGCGCCCCGCCCATCAAGCCGACACCTGGGGTACGCTATTGCGCGCTACGGGCGCGGAAGTTGACACTATCCCTATGTTGGCTATTGAGCCCCTCATTGATGAGGCGGCTCAGCAGGCCATTAAAAAACGGATTCTCGATTTCGACCAAGTGGATTTTGCTATTTTCGTCTCCCAGAATGCGGTGCGCTACGCCGTCGACTGGCTGGAGGATTACTGGCCACAATTACCCCAGGGGCCACGCTACCTCGCTATTGGCGCGGCCACGGCTAAAGCATTACTGATGCGTGGTATAACCTGCGAGCACAGCGGCGAACACATGACTTCCGAGGACTTGCTCGCCCTACCCACCCTACAAGAGGTTTCAGGACTTCGGGTACTGATCTTCCGCGGCACTGGCGGACGCACTCTTATTGGCGACACCTTGCGCGCACGGGGTGGGCGTGTGGATTACTGTGAACTCTACCGTAGGTCCCTACCTGCAGGTGCCCCAGCGGATTTGGCGGGGTATTCTTTCACCCCGGATGCCATCACGGTCCACAGTGGCGAGACTCTCGCGAACCTACACAGCTGCATTGAGCGTGCAAATTGCGCACACCTCCTCCAGGCTGCCCTTATCTGTCCCAGCGCGCGCGTCGCGGAGCAAGCCCGTGCTCTGGGTTTTATCTATACCAGCAGTGCTCAGAATGCCGGAGACAGCGCTATGCTAGAGGCACTGCTCAGGGCGCTAAACTGAATTGCTCTCGAATTTGCTGCCCTATTGGGTTAAAAATCTCAAAACGACGCCACCGGCGCTATTATGGTCGGTGCCACTCGCTATAATTCGACGACAATTACCAGCTGCGCCCCAAGCCCATGACCAACGAAAAACCCAAGGACAATCCTTCCACCCCGGCTAACGAACTCACTTCCGATGCACTGGACAAGGGGGGGAGCAAGAGCAATTTTGCCAAAGCAGCAGAAGGCAAAACTGATAAGGCCGCTAAAAATGTGATGCCTAAAAAGGGCGGTGGGCATTGGTGGTGGCTGGTCTTTATTCTGCTGCTTATCGCTTTGATCGCTTTTGCCTGGTACAGCTGGCCCCAACTGCGCAACCGCATCGCACAGCTGGACTTTTTCCCTGCCAAACAAACTGTGTCCACACAGAAAGCCGAATCAAAAGGTGAAGTCACATCGCCAAATATTTCTACCGGGCCTGATACTTCCAGCCAAGCCCGCGAAGGGATAACTTCTACTGCACCCGCTGCACAATCTACTGCCGAACCTCCTTCCATAGAACCCCAGCAGGCAGAAGCGCCGAGCGTCTCCCCACAGAACCAGCAGCTTGATCAACTTCAACAGACAGATACTGAGTTGCGCAATCAAATACAATCGCAAACGCGCACTATTTTGCAGCTACAGCAACAGCTAGCGGCTCTTCAGCGCAGCCTCACCGCCCAGGGCAACCGGCTCAGTGAGCTCGGTAATGTGAGCCGGGAGGACTGGCAGCTGGCCGAGGCCGACTACCTGTTGCGAATGGCCAATCAACGGCTGATGCTTGAAGATAATAGCCGCGCCGCTCTGGGCCTTGTTGAAAAGGTCGACACCATTTTGCGCCAAGTAAATCTTCCCGATCTCTACGGAGTGCGCCAACAGTTGGCACGGGATATCACCGCTTTGAAACTCGTGGAAAATATCGATCGAGAAGGCCTCTATTTACGCTTGCGCGCCCTGGAAGAGCAGTTGATCCGCGCCTCTATACAGCCGCAATTCGATATGACCCAAACTCCAAGGGAGGTGGCAAAAGCAGAGCCCACGCAGGATAACCAATCTGCATGGGAGAGCAGCTGGAAAAATTTTACCAACTTCCTACGCGACTCTGTTCGCCCCATCGATGGCGATATCAACCCGGTAATGCTCTCCCCTCAAAGCGAGGCACGCTTTCGCCAAACCCTGCGTCTAAATATGGAGCAGGCACAACTGGCTCTATTGCGCGGCGATAGCACCATTTACAAGGACGCTCTTGATAGCGCCCGCGAGCTGCTTCTGACTTATGGCACAGCCAATTCCCAGCGCAACACACTCGCGCAACAACTGGCAGAACTCAGCAAACAGCCCATTCAGGCGCAAATGCCAGACCTGAATGCCTCACAGGTGGCTCTCTACAATTACATTGAGCGGCTGCACAAAACGTCAGGGTATGGCACCGGCACCACCGAGGAGGTCAGCCAGTGAGAAAGGTCCTTTTTGCTGCTGTCGCCCTATTACTTCTCGGCGCCTTACTGCCGCAGATAAATCAGAATTACCCCGGGTATTTGGTAATCGGCTTCGGTGGCGAACTCAACAAAGGCTATGAGATGAATCTCTGGTTCGCCATAGTCGCGCTAGTTGCCCTTTTGCTCGCCCTGTTTCTTCTCACCTGGATAAGCCGCAGTCTCTTTCGCGCTGTGCGCGGCAGCGTCGATCGCCTGCGCTTTGGTCGCCAGCGGGTCGCCCGCAGACGTCTCACTAGTGGCCTGGTGGAGTTTATGGAGGGCAACTGGTCACGTGCCCGACGACAACTTTTAAAAAGTGCGCCGCGCTCCGAGGCGCCACTGATTAATTACCTGGCTGCCGCGCGCAGCGCTCATGAGCTTGGATTTCGCGAAGAAGCCAATGAGTTGCTGGCAAAAGCCGAAGCCTGTGGCGATGACACTGGCTTGGCAGTGGCTTTGAGCCAGGCCCGTATGCAGCTACAGGATAAACACTACGAACAGTGTATCGCCAGCCTCAAGCGAGCCAAGCAATTAGAACCTAAGCACCCGGCTCTGCTACAGATGCTCAAGCAGGCCTATTACGCTTTGGGGGACTGGAGCAACCTGAGAGAACTTCTCCCTGAATTAGAAAAACACGCCAATATGTCCGAAGAAGACCGACAAAAACTAGAGCGGGAAGTCTACGAACATCAACTCATCGAAGCCGCAAACCGAAATGACAGAGAGAAACTACATGACATCTGGCACGGCCTGAATGGCCGCTGGCAACGCAACGTAGAGCTTCGCAGTCTCTTTGCCCGTCTGCTGCACCAAAGCGGTGATGACAGTGCCGCGGAAAAACACCTGCGTTGGCTACTAAACCGAGAGTGGGCTCCCAAGCTGGCCGATCTATACGGCCGCCTTGCCGGTGCCGACGCAGCGGCTCAGCTCTCTGCTGCAGAGGGCTGGCTCAAGGAATATGGTGAGAGTGCCGACCTGCTCACCTGTCTCGGGCGCCTGAGCTTACGCAACGAGCTGTGGGGAAAGGCACAACAGTATTTTGAGAAGAGCCTGTTGTTACGTCAGGACCCCGCAACCTCTGCAGAACTGGCACGGCTATTTAAAGCACTCGGCGAGAAGGACAAAGCCTCGCGCTTGTTTGAGGAAGGGCTGATGCAAGCTGTTCCAAACTTACCTCCTGTATCCATGCCCAGTCAGGACAAACCCCTGCTCGGGGTACACGCCTAACCGTTTCTCCAAGGGTCCAGATAATCTGGGCCCTTTTCCTGTTATACTATTTGCCCCATAGTAGTAAGCCTCCGCATCCTTTTTGAGGCTTGCTCCATGACACCGTCACAGCAATATCTCTCATCCTTCGCTATTTTATTTTCCATTCTCTTATCACAGGTGACGCTGGCTGCTGACAACCCAATCCAGCCACAAGATAAGCTGCTGAGTGACTACGAGTACCCCTATCCGGTTAAGACTCTAGAGCTATCCAAATTAAGCCAGCCTGTGGCCATGGCCTATATGGATATTTCTGCGAACAAGCTTGTACCCTCTAAGGGAACAGTACTGCTTCTGCACGGTAAAAATTTTTCCGGCGCCTACTGGAAAGATAGTATCGCCGCGCTCACAGAACAGGGCTACCGTGTTATTGCTCCAGACCAAATTGGCTTCGGAAAGTCCAGTAAGCCATTGATGCAATACAACCTGCACGGTATGGCTACAGATACCAAATTTCTGCTCGACAAACTCAAAGTGGATCAGGTTTCTGTCGTTGGTCACTCCATGGGAGGCATGCTGGCTACACGCTTTTCTTTAATGTACCCGGGGATGGTGAGAAAGCTCGCCTTGGTAAACCCAATCGGCTTGGAGGACTGGAAGCGCGTCGTACCATACGAACCCCTGGAACAAGCCATCCTTAGGGAGCAGGCACAAACACCCGAAGGGATTAAGAGCTATATGTCCAGGGCCTATTTTGATGGGAAATGGAGAAAGTCCTACGATTCCCTGCTCGATATTCAGGCCGGCTGGTCACTGGGCCCTGATTCTAAGCATATAGCCAAGATTGATGCCCTCACTTCAGAAATGGTTTTCACACAGCCGGTTATCTATGAATTCGCAGATCTCACTGTGCCTACCTTACTGATTATCGGTACCCGGGATCGCACCGCGATTGGCCGCGCCCGCGCTGCCGAACCCATTAAAAAGACTCTGGGGCGTTATGACCTATTGGGTAAAAAAGCGGCTGCCATTATTCCAGATGCGAAGTTAACCGAACTTGATGGGGTCGGGCACATACCGCAGTTCGAGGCCTTCAATGATTATTTCGAACCCCTGAGCCAGTTCCTTAATGAGGAGTTTCAGCAGGATTCCGATTGAAAAATTCCTTTCAACCTAAATCAGCCCCACATGACTGAAATAGCCTCAATGGAAAAATAAAAGCTTTCCAGACAGCAATAAAATTCTCTAGCTTGGGGATTTTCACTAAATCTATACCGTAAAGCAGCGAAGCTTCTGTTTACCTTTACACCAGAAAAAAAGAAAAATTTATAAAACAGCGCCACTTAAAGGGAGATCTAACTTGGATCAGGAACAGAAGGCATCCGTAAAAAAGCTATTTGACCAAGCTGAATAAGAAAAAAATTGCCCGAAGCTATTAGATATTTGCGAACATACCAGCAAAAAGAAGCATCGCTAGGAAAGTAATTATTCCCTGCAGAATCGCAATAATTATTGCTTTCAAAAATCCAGTACCCAATACCAACATATAGGCAATAGCCGCCAGTGGAATAGTCAAGAGAACCCCGGCGCTGTCACTCACACCGGGCAACATGCCGCCCACTATTCTCTGTACAATTAATGCCAACAATAAAGCAAAAAGACAGTGGAAAACTCCTGTATTTCTCGCCCCCATCATGGCAGCAGCCATTTTTAATGGCAGGACTAAGACTGCCACCATAATGATTACAAAAAGAATCAATTCCATTTATCACCCCTCCCTCATATTGTAATTATTTGCCCTAATCCCCAGGACCATCATGATGTAATTTGTTTATCGACCACTAAAAGCCAGACAAGAATGTCATCAAATGTTAAATATATTGGTCGACTGCATAATTAACATGCAATATAGCATCGAAGTATAGAAGAGATTACATCATACTACCTAAGTCACATTTGGTTGAATTAGACGCACAAAAAAAGCTGGCAGAAGAATCATTACCAGCTTTATTGCAAGAAAGAGTGATATACAGAATTGATTGATTTGACAGTTTACTTACGTACTAGGCGCATACTCGAAGGCTTTAGAGTTCCATTTTCCATATAGCTCTCTGTACGGATAATCCCTTCACTCTCTAACCACTCAAAGCCCAAACTATGTTGGTGATTGGCTTCTAAATCCAAAAGATTGGTAGCATCTTTGAAAGAAAATAACAGCTGTCTTCTTTCACCACTTGAACGAAGCTGCAAACGGGGCTGATTTCCTTGAGGGCAATAGTGGGTTGCCAATAAATTGCCATTATCCATATGATAGATAGTGAGCGAATGAGATTTACCCTTATACAGCCAATTCTCTACCAAAACAGAGGCTCCGGCAGTCTGGGAAAATTTAATATAAAAATCCCCCCCAGTATCGCCTTCCTTTTTCCAGTCTCCACTAAGTGATTTTATTCGTTCGAAAGCTTCCTTACTCTTCAGGTTAGTCTCTCCTGAATTCACCATAAGTGGAAAACAACACAGGGCGACTGAAAGAATTTTAATTATATCCTCTTTGGCTCTAATCATAATTGGTACTCCTTTTCCTATAGTGAGAGAGCTCAACCCAATGATACCCATTGGAACTTCCTCAATCACCGAAAAAACCTATTAATGGATTTTCAGAAATTTCAGATACAACCTTAATCACTTTATCTTATTTATGATTATTATATTTGCACTAAGCGTCTGGCAATATGCCTCATCGCCTCGGCTGACTTACTATCCATACCACGGTTCATTAGTATAATAAAGCCATCCTTACGGTCTGGGTCAAAATACATAGCAGTAAAAACCCCCAGATCTGACCCCATATGCCCCACAAACCCATCGCGATCTCTCCAAAAAAAGCGTTGCGAATCAGAAACCGATTTGGGCAACTGCAAACGAAACATTTCTTCATACATGGCATCAGACAAGAGTTTCGCCCCTGATTTATCCCGGTTATGAAGGACTGCCAGTAGGAAATCACTAAGGTCTGCAATACTTACGCGAACACCACCATCCGGATACTGTGGATTACCATTGTGAGGATATGGATGAAATTTTTTATATTCGAAAGGTGGCTTAATTAACCTTCCCACAAAATAATTTATTTTGCTCGATTCATCATCAGTACACAGGCCGACAAATGGTACACATTGCTCTACTTTATAAGGCACAGCTATAGAATTCAGATCCATTCCATTAAGTTTCCAGCTTGCACTTTCCATTTCCAAACGGTGAAAAAGGGTATCCTTGCTATAGTCAGCGAGGGTTTGGCCTATTGCAGACTCCACTAGAAGCCCCGCCAAACCTGCAGATAAGTTGCTGTATTGCCGTCTTTTCCCTGGCATAGATTTCAGATAATAGTCTCCATTATTGTACAGACTACCTTCCTTAGTAAGGAGAGCACGGAGATGTTGCTCAAGACTAATTTCTGGGTCGCGGTTTTCAGAATAAGTGGCATAGTCATAGTAATCCGCAATACCTGCAGTGTGACTTGCCAGATTTCTTAAAGTAATTTTTTCACCTCTTGTATGTGGATTATCCACCTTAAATGGTAAATAGGTATTGATATCCCGATCGAGTTCCAAATTTCCATTATCGACCAATTGCAATAGCGTTACGCCCATAATAGGTTTGCTAATTGATGCGATATTAAAGGGAGTATTCTGGGTAACTGCCTCACCAGATTCCACATCCGCCATTCCGTAGACTTGCTGAAAAACAAGCTTACCGTCTTTTACTCTTGAGACGGCCATACCAGGAATAGCCGCCTCTGTCATAATTGCGGGCAGAAATTCTTCAATATTGGTAATCTCGGCGCTTCTCTCCTGCTGGCTTGGCAATATAGCCCAAAATCCGAAAACGCCAACAATCATTAAGCTGACAGCATAAAGTACTCTCATTTAAATATTCCCCACAATTAATCAAAGACGGCCATAAAGCTGCTACCGAGATTTGACGTTATCAGCTTTATCTATAGATGCGGGAATATGGAAAATGGTTAAATGCTAAGAAATTAGCAACTAGAGCGCCTCTTGGGACGCCCTATGGAAGGACAACTAAAATAAAGTAGGACCAGTAATTATTCAAAACCTAATTTGGACCAGATTTCATCGACTCTCTGGACCACCTGTGGATCTTTCTCGATAGGATTACCCCACTCTCTATTGGTTTCTCCCTGCCATTTATTAGTAGCATCAAAACCAATCTTCGAACCCAAGCCAGAAACTGGTGAGGCAAAATCCAGATAATCAATCGGGGTGTTTTCCACCATCACCGTATCACGCGCGGGGTCCATACGGGTTGTCATAGCCCAAATTACATCTTTCCAATCTCTTGCATTCACATCATCATCGGTAACGATAACAAACTTGGTATACATAAACTGGCGCAGGAAAGACCAGACTCCCATCATTACCCTTTTGGCATGTCCGGGATACTGCTTTTTCATAGTTACTACAGCTAGCCGATAGGAGCAGCCTTCAGGTGGCAGGTAAAAATCGACAATTTCAGGAAATTGTTTCTGCAAAATAGGCACAAATACTTCATTGAGCGCCTCGCCCAGGATCGCGGGTTCATCCGGCGGACGGCCAGTGTAAGTACTGTGATATATGGGGTTTTTCCGGTGGGTGATTTTCTCCACCGTAAACACCGGGAAACGGTCCACCTCATTGTAATAGCCCGTATGATCCCCATAGGGGCCTTCATCGGCCATGTCATCGGGGTAGATAAAACCTTCCAACACATACTCAGCACTGGCGGGAACCTGCAGATCACTGAGCAATGCACCAGTTACTTCGGTTTTATCTCCACGCAATAGCCCGGCAAAGGCGTATTCCGACAGGCTATCAGGTACCGGGGTCACTGCTCCCAGTATTGTGGCCGGATCTGCACCAAGTGCTACAGCTACAGGATAGGGTTCCCCGGGGTGCTTCCGGCACCAATCACGGTAATCCAACGCACCTCCCCGGTGGCTGAGCCAACGCATTATCAGTCGGTTTTTACCGATTAACTGCATGCGATAAATACCCAGGTTTTGGCGCTTCTTCTCTGGCCCACGAGTGATCACCAATGGCCAGGTTACCAATGGAGCCGCATCTCCCGGCCAGCAGGTCTGAATTGGCAATTTGGTGAGGTCTAATTGAGCTTTATCTACTACCACCTGCTGACAGGCTGCACCCTTGACCACCTTCGGCCCCATATTGAGCACTTGCTTGAAAACCGGCAGTTTTTCCCAGGCATCGCGCAAATTCTCAGGCGGTTGAGGTTCCTTGAGGAAGGCGAGTAATTCACCCACCTCACGTAGGTCATCAATGCTCTCACGCCCCATCCCAAGCGCTACTCGCTCAGTGGTGCCAAACAGATTGGCGAGCACCGGCGTATCAAAACCGATAGGATTTTCAAAAAGTAATGCAGGACCTCCCGAGCGCAGAACGCGATCAGAGATTTCTGTCATTTCCAGATTGGGGTCTACAGGGAATTTAATCCGTTTGAGCTGGCGACGCTTTTCCAACAATTGGATAAAATCACGCAGGTCTTTGTATTTCATGGGCTGCCGGTCAAGAAGAAAAATCCAGCGCGCAGTGTAAAACAGAAATTACAAAATGGGGAACAGCCCCCAGGATAGGGTGCCAATTGAGAAAAGGAAGAAACGACCCGCAAACAAAATGCTGCGGGTCGCAAAAAACTTAAGCTAGCCGTAGCTTAGAAGCGAGGGCGACGCGGACGATCTTCGCGAGGCTTAGCTTCGTTCACGCGGATGTTACGGCCAGACAGAGGCTGGTCGTTCATCTCTTCGATCGCTTTGCGCGCTTCGTCGTCGTTAGGCATTTCTACGAAACCGAAGCCCTTAGAGCGGCCAGTCTCACGGTCAGTAATAACAGTAGCCCGAGAGATTTCTCCGAATGCGCCGAAAGCTTCGTGCAGGTCGTCAGAGGTTACCGCGTAGGCCAGATTTCCAATATAGATATTCACAAAAGGTTCTCACTAGATGTGTGGGCTGTCGTGCAGTCACAAATGAATAACCAGCTCCACCAGATTATCCATTTGAGATTGGCCCTTTGCGGGGTTATCCCTGGGCCAATTCGGTCGGGCGCCAAACTATAAATTTCATACCCAGCGCCACGATGTGGAACTTTATATGCCTTATAGCTCGCCTTTTCAACATTAATTCGCGCAAATAATCACTTTGTGCAAACCAGAATATAAAAGGCGCCGATATGGGCGCCTTTTATATAAAAAAATTATTTCCGTTTCATGGACAGGAAGAATTCGTCATTTGTCTTGAAGTCTTTCAGCTTGTCCACCAGGAATTCAGTTGAGGCTACATCTTCCATATCATGTAGTAACTTGCGCAGGATCCATACCCGCTGCAGCTCGCCCTCAGGCATCAGCAGCTCTTCTCGACGTGTTCCCGAGCGTCGAACATTAATTGCCGGATAAACACGTTTTTCCGCGATCTTACGATCCAACTGCAACTCCATATTACCCGTGCCTTTAAACTCCTCGAAAATCACCTCGTCCATCTTCGAGCCAGTATCAATCAGTGCAGTAGCAATAATAGACAGACTTCCGCCTTCTTCAATATTCCGTGCGGCGCCGAAGAAACGCTTAGGTCTCTCGAGGGCGTGGGCATCCACACCACCAGTCAATACCTTACCGGAACTGGGTACCGTGGTGTTATAGGCACGCGCCAGACGGGTAATAGAGTCCAACAGGATGACCACGTCTTTCTTGTGCTCTACCAAGCGCTTGGCCTTTTCGATAACCATCTCGGCAACCTGCACGTGACGTGCCGGAGGCTCATCAAATGTAGAGGCAACCACTTCTCCGCGCACCGAGCGCTGCATTTCGGTAACTTCTTCCGGGCGCTCATCGATCAGCAGGACAATAAGGTGGCACTCCGGATTGTTGCGCGTGATAGCCTGAGCCATATTCTGCAACATAATCGTTTTACCGGCTTTTGGCGGCGCCACGATCAAACCCCTCTGGCCCTTACCTATCGGCGCAACCAGATCAATAATGCGGCCAATCAGGTCTTCGGAAGAGCCATTTCCACATTCCAGGGTTAAGCGATCGTTGGGGAAAAGCGGGGTGAGGTTTTCAAAAAGAATCTTATTGCGGGCATTTTCCGGTTTATCGAAATTAATTTCGTTAACCTTTAATAGAGCGAAATATCTCTCACCCTCTTTTGGTGGGCGAATTTTTCCGGAAATTGAGTCACCCGTGCGCAAATTAAATCGACGAATTTGGCTGGGGGAAACATAGATATCATCCGGACCCGCGAGATAGGAGGAATCAGCGGAACGCAAAAATCCAAAACCATCCTGAAGGATTTCCAATACGCCATCACCGTAAATATCTTCACCGCTTTTGGCGTGGCGTTTGAGAATATTAAAAATAATATCCTGTTTACGCGACCGGGCCAGGTTTTCCAGGCCCATGCCTTTGGCTATTTCAATCAACTCTTCAATGGGTTTGGTTTTTAATTCGGAGAGATTCATACCAATTGCTTATTAAGGTTTCTGTTGTCATTGGCGCGGACACGCCGGAAATAATTTGAGGAGGGGTTTGAAAATCAGAGATTTGCTCGTTTATTTGCCCGGTACTCCAGGACTCCATGCCTTTCAAAAGCGTAATACTCATTGGCTTTAGCTTTCCAACACTAAACGTTATAGGGAAAGCCGTCTCAATTAAGCTCAATTCGAGGAATAAATACGCCGGGAATAGTCAGGAACCTATGGGAGGGCGTTTTCTTCAGCTGATCGTCACTGGATTCACAGCTGACTGAACTATTACAGAATTACAGCCAGTATAACGGGTGTTTCCCATCCTGCAAAGAAATTTGCCTTCTTTGCAGGATGAATTAACCGGGATTAAAGCTGGCTATCGATAAACTCGGTCAACTGGGCGCGAGACAGGGCGCCAACCTTAGTGCCTTCCACATTGCCACCTTTAAACAGCAGCAGGGTAGGAATACCGCGTACATTGTACTTTGCCGGGGTTTCTTTGTTGGCATCCACGTCAACTTTGACGATTTTCAATTTTTCGCCATAGTGACCAGAGAGGTCTTCCAGGACCGGAGCGATCATTTTGCACGGACCGCACCATTGCGCCCAGAAGTCCACCAGCACCGGACCTTCAGCCTTGAGAACCTCGGCTTCAAACTCAGCGTCGGTTACGTTGATGATTGCGTGCTCGCTCATAATGCTTTCCTGTTCTTTAGTTACTCGATGCGGGGACACCGCAGGCGCATCATCTCACGATGCCGGCTGTGGTAATACAGCTGTACTGCGCCGATCAGCCCAGAGTTTGGGGCATTAATTCCGTTTTCAAGCCCTGCTCAGATATCAGGCCTGTTCCAAAAACCGCTGAAGAATCTCATCAAGATAGTCAAAGCCAAAGGCACTGGCAGCAATACGGCGCTCCAGCGGCTGTACCAGATCCATAGCCATCAGCCCCGGCCAATGTCGCTGCAGGGCCTCCAATGATAGGCCGGTATAGCGCTCGAAAGTATCTACCGGTACACCCTCGACCAGGCGCAGGGCGTTCATCAAGAACTCGAGAGGCAAATCGCTGAACTCTATTGAATCAATATGGGGCTCAGCCAGTGCGCGCTGCAACAACTCCCCTCCCTGGGGTGCAATCGATAGGTAGTCTCTTGGAGTTCGCGTACGGCGACTGCGCAATATCTTCCCCTCTGCAGGCAAGCTGACCTTGCCGTGGGCTCCGGCACCAATACCCAGGTAATCGCCAAAGCCCCAATAGTTGAGGTTGTGGCGCGACTCCAGTCCCCTGCCACTGTAGGCGGACACCTCGTAGCGAAAGTACCCCTCCGAGGCAAGGAACTCGCGCCCGTGGCTCTGCATACTGGCGATCAGCTGTGAACCCGGTGTCGAGGGGGGAGCGCTGTAGAACGCTGTATTGGGTTCAATGGTTAATTGGTACCAGGAGATATGTTCAGGCGCCAGGGAGACAGCGCGCTGTAGGTCTTCCAGAGCCTCAGCCTCTGTCTGTCCAGGCAGGCCATGCATCAGATCGAGATTGATATTATCGAAGCCGGCCTTCCGCGCCATCCCTAGGGCCTCACTGGCCTCTTCACCGCTGTGGATGCGGCCCAGATTGTGCAACTGGCTACTGCTAAAACTCTGCACGCCAATCGAGAGTCTATTAACCCCTGCGGCCCGATAGCCGGTGAATTTAGCCTGCTCGAAAGTACCCGGATTGGCTTCCAAAGTTATTTCAATATTCTCACTGAAGCCAACCAGCTCCTCAGCCATTATCAGGATCTGGCCGATTGCTTCGGGAGAAAACAGGCTCGGGGTACCACCACCAAAGAAAATCGAGCGCAGCTTGCGTCCCTGCACCCAAGGCAGCTGGCTGATCAAATCACGGCGCAGTTGCGCCACATAGTCCGCCTGGGGGAGAGCATACTCCGTATCCGTATGATCTCTGCTCGCCTGGTGGGAGTTGAAATCACAGTAGGGACATTTACGCACACACCAGGGGATATGTACGTAAAGGCTAAGCGGCGGTAACTGCAAACTATGGTTTCTATCCTGCAAGATCGGTACCCAGCATAGTTTCCTGCCACATCGTTTCAAATGCCACCACTGCCTGGGCGCGGTGGCTAATGCGGTTTTTCAGCTCTCTCGGCATCTGCGCAGAGGTCATTCCTTCCGCATCCACAAAGAACAGGGGGTCGTAGCCAAAGCCCTGCTCACCGGCAGGCTCATTGAGTATACGGCCGCGCCACTGGGCACTACATACTAGGGGGACCGGGTCATCAAAACTGCGTACAAAGGCTAGTGCACAGTGGAAACTGGCACCACGACGCACCTCTTCGATCCCTTGCAAGGCCTCAAGCAGCTTGCTGTTATTGCGTGCATCCGTAGCACCCTCGCCGGAATATCGCGCCGAATAGATTCCCGGCGCACCACCGAGCACATCCACTGCCAACCCAGAGTCATCGGCTAGCGCCGGGAGGCCGCTAATGCGGCTGGCGTGACGTGCTTTGATCAGGGCATTTTCAATAAAGCTGAGCCCGGTCTCCTCTGCATCACTCACACCGAATTCAGACTGTGGCAGAACCTCGATGTCCCAGCTGTTGAAGAGTTGGGAAAATTCTCGCAATTTGCCGGCGTTACCGCTGGCCAAAACAATTCTTTTTAACATGCCGTATCAAATAAAAAACGGGCTCTGGGCCCGCAAAGGATTCAGTTTAATTGAGATGTCTTTCTGTGATCACACAGCTTGCAGCCATATAAACAGAGAGAATCGCTCACTCAGATCATTCACCATTGCCGCTAGAGCTTGCGACGGAAGGAAATCGTCTGTTTCTTGCCATTGGGCAGGGTCACATCCACGTTGAAGGTGAGAGTTTCCTCTTTTTCAAAGCGCAAGGGTGCCAAATAGTAAACCGCGTCGCCTTCCCGAATTTCTTTAAACTTCAACGGTCGCGACTGCTGAATCAGGTTTGTCGCATTGCCAGACATCTCCGCACTAAGGCCCTTGGTACCACCATCTTTTTTCACCACAGAAACATTCACGTAGGCGCGGTCTTTAGCCCTCACCAGTTGGTACTGTTGGGCGATGTCCGGCTGGATAAAGTCACTGTTGAACACCGAGAAAATCACCCGGTAATCTCCGAAGTCCTCGTAATTTTTAATAACACGGGCCTGTTGTGCCATGGCACTAGCGGTCAGGAAGAGCAGCGTAAGAGCGGCAGCGACATTAAAGATGCGGTTCACGGGTCACCTCCAATTGTTATGAGCGCCCTTTCAACTGAATAACCGGGCAGACCCGGCGGTTTGGCCAGAGCGATAATCACCCATATCAGCAGTTTGCCCCAGAGACCCGGAACAAAAACTTGGCGCAGATATTAGTTTAGCGAGTCAGGTGGTATATCGCGGTCTCACCAAATAAATTTGGCAAAAAGTCTTTAAAGACCACCCCTAATTTCGACTCAGATACTACCTGGCGGTGCAAAATAGTCCAATCGTTCTGCTCGCACAGCACCTCGAAGTCTCGAAAAGTACAAAAATGAATATTGGGTGTGTCATACCATTCAAATGGTAATAAATCGGAAACCGGCATACGCCCAGAAAAAGCCAGGTGCCAGCGGGCCTTCCACTGGCCAAAGTTGGGGAAGGTGATAATACAGTCGCGCCCAACTCGTAACATTTCACCCACCACCAGATGCGGGTGCCTCAACGTTTGCAGGGCCTGGGTCATTACCACGGTATCGAAACTGGCATCGGCGAAATTGGTAAGCCCCGCATCGAGGTTTTGCTCGACGACATTGACCCCACGCTGCACACAACGGTGTATCTGCTGCGCATCTATTTCCAGTCCGTAACCGACAACGTCTTTGTTCTTCTGCAACTGTTCCAGCAGTTCACCATCACCACAGCCCAGATCGAGTACTCGGCTTGCGGGTGCTATCCATTCCTGGATTACATTGAGATCTATACGCATGCGGGCTGCCCTGCTTTGTGCTCCAGCGCTACACGCTGCATGTAGGCACGAAAGACGCCCTCGTAGCGCTTATTTGGCAACAGGAAGGCATCGTGTCCCATGGCGGACTCTATTTCTGCATAACTCACCGCTCGATTGGCGTGCATCAACGCATCGGCGATTTCCCGCGAGCGGCTGGGGGCGAAGCGCCAGTCCGAAGTGAAGGAGATCAACAGGAAGCGGCAACGCGCATGGGCAAAAGCCGCTACTGGGTCGTCGTTGTACTCCCGTGCGAGATCAAAAATATCCAGCGCTCGTGTCATAAGGATGTAGGTATTTGGATCGAAACTGCTGGAAAAGCTATCACCCTGGTAGCGCAAATAACTCTGAATCTGGAACTCCACCTCTTCGTCAACGCCCTGCTGGAAGCTGCCGGAACGCAGTTCACGACCAAATTTATGCGCCAAACCATCATCGGAAAGATAGGTAATGTGGCCAATCATGCGCGCGACGGCCAAACCTCCACGTGGCAGTTTCCCCTCCTCCAGATAGCGCCCTGCACAGAAATCCGGATCCGAGGTTATCGCCTGACGTGCGGTCTCATTGAAAGCAATATTCTGCGCCGAGAGTTTCATCGCCGAAGCAATCACCACGCAATGGCGCAAACGTTCCGGGTACTCCAGAGACCAACGCATGGCCTGCATTCCCCCCAGGCTGCCACCAATCACTGTGGCCCACTGCTCTATGCCAAGAATATCTGCCAAGCGCGCCTGGCTGTGTACCCAGTCGCGCACCCGCAAGGAGGGAAAATCCGGGCCCCAGGGTTTACCCGTGGCGGGATTGATAGAGACGGGCCCGGTAGAACCATGGCAGCCGCCCAAGTTATTGACCGCCACCACAAAAAACCTATTGGTATCGATGGGCTTGCCGGGACCGATATAGTGGTCCCACCACCCTGGGCGCTTGTCCTCGGGGCTGTGTCTGCCCGCAGCATGGTGGTGACCGGATAGCGCATGGCAAATCAACACCGCATTACTTTTATCGGCATTCATTTCGCCATAGGTTTCATAGACTAGGGTGTAGTCCTGTAAAACACGCCCGCAGGCCAACTGCAGAGGTTCACAAAACTTGTGGCTCTTTGCTGTTACAAGACCTACAGAGCCATGATCTGCTGTACTGGGTGCCTCGCGGGAGGGACTGGAGTTTTCCGTGGACAAAGTAATTATATCTGTCGGGTTATTTGGCGGTTGGTTATTGTCACTGCAGCAAGTGTACGGGAGTGCTGCAACTTATGACAATTAGCAACCGCCGGCGAGTGTGTTAAGTCGTCAGAGCTGGTTTCAGTGGGGTGACATTGTGCACGCGCGGCGCTGGCGCCAAAGGCTGTGGTGCCGAAGTACTGTAGCGCAGCAAGTCCTCCAGTGCGGACAGGGCCCGATCATTGCGCAGTACCTCATCCTCTAGGGTACGCAAATCGGTGTGCCGACTTCGGGTTTTCTGCTTCAGCTCGGTCAATTTGATCAAGTGCCGATTCAGAAGATGTTTTTGGTATTGCGTATGTTGCTTGAGTGGTTCCAGCGCCTGCTCAAGCCAGTTTTCTGCCGCGGCACCCATTTCGCTATAAAGGCGCCCTACCTCACTGGCCAGGGTCGTAACAAAACGCTCGCTCAAACGGTTGCGCCGCGCCAGTAAAAGCTGTGGGGAGCGTCGCAGCTGGGCCGCCTGGCGGTGTAGGCCGCGCAGGGTGATACGGAATTGGCGAATGGTGAAGTACTGTTCGGCACTGTCCACCTTCTTCAGGCTGGAACGCTCAAAAATCGCATCCAACAGTCGATTCGCCTGATCCACTTCCCGCTCTAAGGTGGCTAACTGGCAATCGACTCCCTCCATAAAGGTATCGATGGCCTTGGCAAGTCCCATGGGTGTCCAACGCTTATGCAGCGCCTTACTGGTTTCATCAACCAACCGTTGCAGCTGCTGTATGGTAATAGGCGCGAGTAGGGCCGTACTCTGCCGCATTAGCATGCGCTGGCTGGACTTTAGGGTGAGTAACTCCTGATGGCAGAGCTTATGTTGCTCACGCACAGTCTGCTGCAACTGGCCCAACTCGGTCAGTTGCTCCTCAGTGCTGGCACTATTGCGCTGCAAATGCATCAGCGCGGCACGGCCGCTGTTGAGCCGGCGCTTGAGCAGATCGCGGGTATCCGCCATCAACGTCAGGGCCTGGTGCAGAGAGCGGTGTTCCGCCACTTTTTGGCGGTGCTCCAGCAAACGTTGAACCAACAGCTTTTCAAAATCAGTAAAACAGCTGTTGCGCAAAAGTTCGACATCCTGCTGTTGACGCGCTAACAGGGCCATTTTTGCCGAGACTCCGGTGACACTCTCCTGTGGCAGGGACAGTAATTTTGCGACCTGAGAACGCATGCGCCGCAACAGTTGCTGCGCATCTTCATCTGGGTCATCCCAAAGCACATCCACTTTATTCAGCAGCGCCATAACCGGAGTGCCGCGATGTTCACGCAGAGGAGCCAGGTGGGTCTCCCACATATTCATATCAGTGCCACTGACACCGGCATCGGCGGCCAGCAGAAATGCGACGGCCTGGGCGCCAGGCAGTGTGCTCAGAGTCAGTTCCGGCTCATTGCCCAGAGCGTTGAGTCCCGGTGTGTCAATAATCCGCAGGCCTTGATCTAGCAGTGGATGTGGCAGGCAGATCAGCGCATAGCGCCAGGCGGGAATTTCCACCAAATTGCCTTTGTCATCCAGGTGGCGGCGATCGAAGCCATAACGCGCAGCCTCCTCCGGCAACACCGATTTGGTGGCGGCCACTTTTAGTAAAGCTTCGCGGGTCGCATCGGGATTATTGGCGTCGAACTCGTGCGTGACCCACTTCTGTGGAATTCGCCGGAAGCTCTCAAGGCTGGTATTGGTCGCCAGGGTCTCAATGGGCAACAGGCGCAGGCTGGCGCGCTCTCCGCCATCGCTAAAGATCTCCGTTGGGCACATGGTGGTGCGGCCGGGTTTGGAGGGTAGCAGCCGCTGACCGTAGGTCTGTGCCAAGAGGGCATTGATCAGCTCGGTTTTGCCACGGGAAAATTCTCCCACAAACACCAAGGTGAACTGATCATCGCTGAGAAGCGCACGGGCCTGTTGTACAACTTGGCAGGCGCCGGCAGAGTTGGGGAAATGCTGCTGTAACCACTGACTGAACTGGGCGAATTGTCGATCCAGATTCTTTTTCCAGCGGTCGTATTCAGAGATATGTTGGCGTAGGAGTGCGTCTTCCATTTCACAGTATTCTTGTAATTTATACTCTGTGGGCTACCGACCCAAAGCACTCAAAGCTAAGTTGGTCCGGTAGCCGTTAGTATAAAAGTCTAACACCGCGCCAAATGCGATCCAGTGCGCGCGGTGGAAGAAAAGCGCACAGTAGTCAATTTAAAAACCGGGAATATGCCAGAAAAGGCTATAAACAAAGCGCGGCATATTGGCCATACTGGCAAAGCCTAATAGCAACTTATCCGCCACAGTAAGTAAAATAAACACGAAGATAGGGCTGATATCGATCACCCCCAAAGGCGGAATCAAGCGGCGTACCGGTGCGCAGAAGGGCTCTAGCAACTGGCGCAGTAGCATCAGTGCTGGGTGGCTGCTCTGCGGAGCGATCCAGCTGAACACAATGGAAATCAGCATTCCCACAAACACGACCGCGATCACGGTAGCGACACAGCCGATAAGAGACCACAGCAGTGCACTCAGGGGATTGAAAAGACCAAATCCGGCAAACGCACCGCAAACCAGTATCATCACTAGACCCACCAGCAAGGCCAGCACTACCGAGGCCATATCCACGCCGAAGAGACCCGGCACCACCTTGCGCAGGGGCAGTAGTAGCGGATTGGTAACTTTAACGATGCCCTGAGAAATCGGGTTATAGAAGTCTGCCCGGGCCAATTGCAGCAAAAAACGCATCAATACCGCAAATAGGTAGAGGATACCCAGGGTAGCCACCAGGAAAACACCGATGTTGCTGAAGGTACTTGTCATTGAAAATCCCTAAAGAGTGATCAACTCGCGGCGCAGCCTGCACCATTTATTGTGTTGATAAGTTTATTGGTCCAGTTCGCGAGCCATCTCTGCAGCGCGCTCGGCACAATCGCGCATGGCATCGGCCACCAACTGCGGCAGGCCGCCCTGCTCAAAGCGCTGCACAGCGCGCTCGGTGGTACCACCCGGCGACATCACATTGCGCTTCAACTGGGCTACATCTACATCACTGGTCATGGCCAGTTTGGCGGCGCCCAGGGCAGTTTGCAACACGAGGCGCTCGGCATCGGCGCGGGCAAAGCCACTGGCTGCGGAGGCGTCGATCATCGCCTCCATAAACTGAAAGAAGTACGCCGGCGCCGACCCTGCCACAGCGATCACTTGGTCGATGCCCTCTTCTTTATCCACCCATAGGGAGATACCTACTGCGTTGACTATGCGCGCAGTAATGGCGCGGTGCTCCGCAGTTACCGCCTCATCTGCAAACAACCCGGTCACCCCACTCTGCACTAGAGCCGGCGTATTGGGCATAGCGCGTACAATCGGCAGATGCTCCCCCAGCCAACGCTGGTAGGCGGCCAAGGGAATACCTGCGGCCAAAGTAATAATCAGCGGCTTGCGTCCTTTCAAGTGGGGGCGCAAATCCATGCACAGATCGCGCATCACCTGGGGTTTTACCGACAAAACGATAACATCCGCGCCATCGATTGCGACGATATTGTCACTGTGCACCACGGTATTGTGGCGCTTGGCAAACGCCTCAAGTTTGAGGGGATCACGCCCGGTAGCCACAATTCTATCGGCCGGGTATCCCGCCGCCAGCAGGCCACCGATTACCGCACCGGCCATATTTCCGGCACCGCCGATAAAAACAATTTTGGGATTTGTTGCAGTCACTTGGGTTACCTCGGCGAGCATTCGCCTCATTCTCTGTGAGTTTTACTGGCTGTTATACCCCGCAGGGATTCCGATAATATGTGGTCGCTCAATTCCAATAACAAGAGAAGCGCGCCCCAGCGCGCTAGCCAAGGAGAACACGATGTTGAAATGGCGCTATTTGGTGACCGCCGCAATGCTCAGCGCGGCTGCTGTTGCCCATGGAGTGGAGACCCGCACCGAGAACAATGGCCAGCTGCAGTTACACGACATTCCCCCAATTCCAGCGAGCCTGGTGGAAGAGCTCGACCGCTACCAGAATGTGCGCTCAGCCAGTTTTCGCGGCTGGGATATGCAAGGCAGCGGTATGTATATCAGTACCCGCTTTGGCGAAGTAAACCAGCTGCACAAGGTAGAGCGCGCTGGAGGAGCCCGCCGCCAGCTGACTTTTTTTGACGAACCAATTGGGGAAGTACTTACCCGCCCCCAGCACCGACAGCTGGCCTACACCATGGACGCCGGCGGCAACGAATATGCGCAGATTTTCCTATTTGACAGTACCAACGGTAAGAGCAAGATGCTCAGCGATGGCGAATCTCGCAATGGTGCCATTCTTTGGAATAAGCAGGGCTCGGCCCTGGCTTACCAAAGCACCCGCCGCGATGGTAGGGCCAACGATATCTGGCTGACTATGATTGGCGACAAGAAAAATGAAGATCGCCTGATACTAAAATCGGAGGATGGTGGCTGGTGGGGACCCAGTGACTTCTCTCAATCCGGCAGCCAGCTACTGGTTCTGCAATATATTTCTTCCACCCGCTCTAAAGTTCACCTGTTGGACCTGGACAGCGGCGAAATAACATTGCTCTCCGGTGATGATGAAAAAGACTCTCGCAACTTTCCCGCCGGCTTTAGCTACGACGACCGCTCCATATACCTGGTTAGCGATAAAAATGGCGAGTTCACCCAACTGATCCGCAAAGATCTAGCCAGCGGCGATGAGAAAATTATTAGCGCCGGTATTCCCTGGGATATCAGCAGCTTTGTCCTTAGTGAGGACGGCCGCCGCGGTGCTTTCGTGTCCAACGAGAACGGCATGTCGGCACTGTACTTGTACGATCCGCGCAATGATCGCTACCGCAAAGTCGACACACTACCTATTGGTGTGATCGGCGGTATCGAGTTCAACCCCAGCGGAGACAAGTTAGCGTTATCACTGAACACCCCCAAAACCCCCACTGATACCTTTGTTTTGGATCTGGGCCGGCGCCCCCTATCCAGTGGCGATCTGAACCGCTGGACATTTAGTGAGGTGGGCGGCCTGGATACCGAGCAATTTATCGAGCCCAAGCTGTTGCACTACCCCACTTTCGATAAGGTAAATGGCGAGCCACGCAAGATTCCCGCCTTCGTCTACAAACCACGCGATATAAAGGCGCCTGTGCCGGTCATTATTTCCATTCACGGTGGCCCCGAAGCTCAGTACCGCCCACTGTTTTCCAGCAAGTACCAACTGTGGTTGAAGAAATTGGGGGCTGCAGTGATCGCTCCTAATGTGCGCGGCTCCGCCGGCTACGGAAAAAGTTACCTGGCCATGGACAACGGCTACAAGCGTGAAGATTCGGTGAAAGACATTGGCGCGCTATTGGACTGGATCGCCACCCAGCCGGACCTGGATGCCAAGCGGGTTGCCGTCTTCGGTGGTAGCTACGGCGGCTATATGGTACTGGCCAGCAGCGTTCACTATTCGGATCGTTTAAAAGCGGCTGTGGATATTGTCGGTATCTCCAATTTTGTCACCTTTCTCACCAATACCAAGAGTTATCGCCGGGACCTGCGCCGTGTGGAATACGGTGACGAGCGCGATCCGCAAATGCGCGAATTCCTGGAAGGTATCAGCCCTAACAACCATGTGGAGAAAATCCAGGTCCCCATGTTTGTGGTGCAGGGACAAAACGACCCTCGCGTCCCCGTCACAGAAGCGGAACAGATCGTGACGGCACTGCGAGCAAGCGGTAACCAGGTTTGGTACATGAATGCGTTAAATGAGGGGCACGGCTACCGTAAAAAGGAAAACAATGATGTCTTCACCCAGGCTACCGCATTGTTTTTTGCCGAACACTTGCTCGACGAAACACAGAAGGAAAAACTGACTTTAATTGAGTAGTGCCAAAGGCTCTTATAAATCGTAATGCTTAATACACGGCCCAGTGGGCCGTTTAGTTTTTAAGGCCTTAAACTCAATGTTTCCACAACAGCGATCAGGTTGAGCGCTATGGCAAGTATCCATAACCAGTGCCGGCTCTCAGGCCACAGGGCCTGGGAGACGGTGCGGTCTAAGAAATTGGTGATCAGTGTGACCTTAGGTAGCGCAAAGGAAAGCAGGCAAAGAAAAGCCAGCCATTCCAAGGCCATCCAGGTCACCAGCAGGGTGTGCGCCATAGACAGGGAAATCACTGCGCATAGCGTCAACCCCAGCAATATCACTTCGAGAGTCCCTGAGCGTTTCATTGGTCTCTTACACTTTCCCCACGAACTCAGCCCTAGAACTTCGGGCAAGCGTTCGGATAAAAATAGGATCTTTCATTCAGAGTAATTGCGCGCGCCAAAAATATCTGTGCCGATGCGCACAATGGTCGCACCGCAGGCAATCGCCGCCTCCATATCGGCAGACATACCCATGGAAAGTGTATCCAGCTCCTCGTTGGGAAATAACTCTTGCAGAGAATGCAGCAGGCGCGCCATCTCTAAAAAAGGTTGGTGTTGCGCCTGTACTGTCTGTCGCGCCGCGGGGATCGCCATCAAACCACGCAGGCGCAGCCCCGGCAATTGCACTATTTCCCGCGCCAGTGCCTCCAAATCCTGTGGAGCTATGCCAGACTTGCTCTGCTCATTATCGATATTGACCTGCAGACAGATATTGAGGGGAGCCAAATTAGTTGGCCGCTGGGATGACAGACGCTGGGCGATCTTTAGACGATCCACCGTATGCATCCAATCAAAGTGCTCGGCTACCGCGCGAGACTTATTCGACTGCAATGGCCCGATAAAATGCCAATGGATATCCAGATCTTGTAGGGCATCCTGTTTTTCCAGGGCTTCCTGCAAATAGTTTTCGCCAAAGTGTCGCTGACCGGCCGCATAGGCGATACGCAAATCCTCCGCTGGGCGGGTCTTGGAAACCGCTAGCAAGGTGATTTCTGCAGGATCGCGATCGCAGTTGTTGCAGCAGGTCACAATCCGCTCACCTACTGCATTCAGGTTTTCGACGATTGTCTCTTTGCGCATATACTGAGGCCCTTACCGAAATGAGTGGCGATTTTACCTGAGCCCAAACAAGAACCATAAGGTAGCAGTATGGATATCACTGAACTCCTCGCCTTCAGCGCCAAACAAAACGCTTCGGATCTGCACCTCTCCGCAGGCCTTCCGCCGATGATCCGTGTGGATGGCGACGTGCGCCGTATCAACCTGCCGGCCATGGAACACAAGCAGGTGCACGGCCTGATCTACGAGATCATGAACGACAAGCAACGTAAGGACTACGAAGAATTTCTCGAGACCGACTTCTCTTTCGAGGTACCTGGTGTAGCCCGCTTTCGTGTGAACGCCTTTAACCACAACCGCGGTGCCGGTGCCGTATTCCGGACCATTCCCTCCAAGGTTTTAACCATGGAGGATCTGGGCATGGGCCAAGTTTTCAAACAAATCTCCGATACTCCGCGCGGCCTGGTCTTGGTCACAGGGCCCACCGGCTCCGGTAAGTCCACCACCCTCGCCGCGATGATGGACTATATCAACGACAACAAATACGAGCATATCCTCACCATTGAGGACCCCATCGAATTCGTGCACGAATCCAAAAAATGCCTGGTGAACCAGCGCGAAGTGCATAGAGATACCCACGGCTTCGCAGAAGCATTGCGCTCGGCCCTGCGTGAAGACCCGGATATCATTCTGGTGGGCGAGATGCGCGACCTGGAAACTATTCGCCTGGCATTAACCGCAGCGGAAACCGGCCATTTGGTATTCGGCACCCTGCATACCACCTCCGCCGCCAAGACTATCGACCGGGTAGTGGATGTGTTCCCGGCACAGGAAAAAGCCATGGTGCGCTCCATGCTATCGGAATCCCTGCAAGCGGTAATCTCGCAGACACTGCTGAAGAAAAACGGCGGTGGCCGTGTCGCTGCCCACGAGATCATGCGCGGCACTCCCGCAATCCGCAACTTGATCCGCGAAGACAAAATCGCGCAGATGTACTCCGCCATCCAGACTGGTGCCAGCGTTGGTATGCAGACCATGGACCAGTGTCTGGAAGACCTGGTGGCGCGACGTATCGTCAGCCGCGAAGTCGCGCGGGAAAAAGCCAAGATGCCAGAAAACTTCTAAGCATTAACGGCCCCTCTTCAGTCAAAAAATAATACGCGGTAACAATCATGGATATAGAAAGACTCCTACAGCTGGTAGTAGAGAAAGGTGCATCGGATCTGTTTATCACCGCCGGCGTACCGCCTTCCATCAAACTGCACGGCCGCGTGGTGCCTTGCAGTAGCAGTGCCCTCACCCCAGAAAAAGCCCGCGAGCTAGTAGTGGGCACCATGAATGAGAAACAGCGCCGTGAGTTCGCCGAGAAGAAGGAATTAAACTTCGCCATTGCGGTACGCAACGTGGGCCGTTTCCGGGTGTCGGCTTTCTTCCAGCGCAACTTGGTGGGTATGGTGCTGCGACGCATCGAAACAAAAATCCCCACCATTGACGGCCTCGGCCTGCCGGATGTACTCAAAGATCTGGCCATGACCAAGCGCGGGCTGATTATTTTTGTAGGTGCCACCGGTACCGGTAAGTCCACCTCCCTGGCCTCGATGATCGGCCACCGCAATGAGAACACCAAGGGCCATATCATCACCATTGAGGACCCGATCGAATTTATCCACCAGCACCGCGGCTGTATTGTGACCCAGCGCGAAGTGGGTCTGGATACCGACTCCTTCGAAATCGCCTTGAAGAACACTCTGCGTCAAGCGCCAGATGTCATCCTGATTGGTGAGGTGCGCTCCCGCGAAACGATGGAGCACGCCATTGCTTTCGCCGAAACTGGTCACCTGTGCCTTTGTACACTGCACGCCAACAATGCCAACCAAGCCCTCGACCGGATCATTCACTTCTTCCCGGCAGACCGTCACCAACAGCTGTTTATGGATCTGTCCCTGAACCTTAAGGCCATGGTTGCCCAGCAGCTGGTACCAACACCGGATGGCGATGGCCGCCGCGCCTGTCTGGAAATTATGATCAACACGCCGTTGATGTCAGACCTGGTGCGCAAAGGCCAGGTGCACAAGATGAAGGAGTTGATGAAACGCTCCGGCGAACAGGGCATGCAGACCTTCGACCAGGCGCTGTATGAACTCTACGATCGCGGCGAAATTACTTACGAGGACGCCCTCGCCCACGCCGACTCCGCCAACGACTTGCGCCTGATGATCAAGCTTAAGTCTGAATCCGATGCGGAGTATTTAAACAGCGCCGCCGGCGAGTTGAGTCTACAAAATGACTCTGAGTACGGCGATGGTGGGCCGCAACTTTACTAAGGTTGCTGCTTAGCTATCCAAGAACCGTTTACAGAAAAATCAACGCCCTAACACCTGTAAACGGTTCTCATCTGAAAAAACCGCTTTTAATTTCCCGATAAGTCCACAGCAAGCTGCGCTCAATAATTTACGAGCAGCGTTATTCCAAGATACTCAGGGCCCCAACCTACTGTTTGACTTGGGGAACAATATTTCCTTACCCTTCTCCTCCCCTCACCGAATTACTCACTTCATCGCGGCCATAGAAATGAAAAATAAAGTTGCCTTGATAACCGGAGGCAGCCGGGGAATCGGTGCCGCCACAGCAAAACTACTGGCTCAACGTGGATATCAGATTGCCATCAGCTATCGGGAACGAAGGAAGCAAGCGGAAGACCTAGTAAATGAACTTCAATCTTTAGGTGTTACTGCAATAGCGGCACGTGCCGATATCATTTCAGAAGATGAGGTTGTCCGTCTATTCGAAAAGGTTGACCAAAATCTCGGCCCGATTAACAGTCTGGTAAACAATGCCGCAATCATTAAACCGCAGATGCGTGTTGAATTAATGGATTCTCAGCGTATCAACGAGATTCTTCGGACCAATATCACCGGTACATTGCTCTGCTGTCGCGAGGCGATTAAAAGGATGTCAACAAAAAGCGGGGGCAGCGGAGGAACTATTGTCAATATCTCATCCGCCGCCAGCCGTTCAGGGTCACCTAACGAATATATCGATTACGCGGCTAGCAAAGGTGCTGTAGATACTCTAACCATCGGACTCAGCCAAGAAGTCGCCGGTGAGGGAATTCGGGTAAACGGTGTAAGACCGGGTTTTATTTACACGGAAATGCATGCTGATGGCGGCGAACCAGATAGAATTGAGCGAGTATCGTCTGCAATTCCACTCAAACGCGGCGGGCAAGCAGAAGAAGTGGCTAAGGCTGTGGCCTGGCTTCTCAGTGACGAATCAACCTTTACAACCGGCTCATTTATTGATGTCGCAGGTGGAAAATAAGATAAGAATATATGTTGGAAGCACTTTTTTCCCTTGTTGCAGCAACAGCTCTGCTACTTGGCTCCCCCGGTCCCGCACCACTCGCGCTGGCCGCTTCTGGGGCAACTTTTGGGATCAGGAAAAGTAGCCATTTTCTTATCGGTATCCTACTGGGGCTAAGCGTTGCAATTATGGGCGCAACCGCCGGGATAGCGGCCCTGCTGGCAACCTGGCCCGAGGCGCGCTTTGCCGTACAACTTTGCGGGGCTTTGTATATTGGCTATATCGCCATAAAAATTGCCACAGCCCCAGTAATGGAGAAAAACCCATCAGCGGAAACTCAAGCGCCATCACTGTTGGATGGGTTTATTTTTAATCTACTCAACCCAAAAGCTTATGCCGCCTTCTTTGCCATCTTTTCCCAATTTTTACTGCCAATTGAAGAAAGCAACTTAAGTTACATTGCTACTGGAATGGTCTGTTTGATAGTCGCGGCTGTGGTCGATTTTATCTGGCTATGTTTGGGAGGAAGTTTGCGACCGGTTTTTCATAAACCTAAACAGGCACGAATAATCAGAGTTTGCTTTGCCCTTCTGATGGTAGCAGCTGTGCTAATCGTGTTCCTGCGCGGAATGGTTTAACTACTAGCAAATCTCCGTGATCAGGTTTTTTACCGAAGACAGCATACGCCGGCTTACCAATGGGGCTTGTGTTACCCCTTCCAGCTCCACCCGATAATTCGCTCCGTCTCTGCGTAAGCCTGTAATAAATGCTACTGCCACCAGTGCACTGCGGTGCACTCGAACAAAGCGCTCGGCAAATTCGCTTTCCAACTCTTTTAATGACTCATCAAGGATCGTCTCACCGGCAGGGTGATGGGCCACCACATATTTGCTGTCAGCAACCAAACAACGAATGCTGTCCACTTCCAATAGCTCGACCCCCATACGGCTCACCGCTTTGATTCGGCTGCGACCGCGATCCTTCTCGTCACCACTAACAAGTTTTTGTTGGGGTTTATTGAGGCACTGCACCTTTGCCAGCGCTTGGCGCAACTGCTCCACGCTGACAGGCTTGAGTAGATAACCCACTGCGGCGGTGGCGAAGGCCGGCAGGGCGAACTCATCGTGGGCAGTGCAAAAAATTATCGCGGGTGGGCACTCGCGTGTGGAAAGCTGCTGGGCCAATTCCAAGCCGCTGCCGCCGGGCATTTCTATGTCGAGCAAGACCAGATCCGGGTCCAGTATCTGCACCTGTATCAACGCGGATTCAATATCCGCCGCTTCACCAACAGGAATACAATTTTCGATTGTAGACAACTGCCGCTGCAGCCGCGCGCGGGCCAGGGGTTCATCATCGACAATCAGGACTCGCAACTGGGTCACTCCATCACCTCAGTATCTCTACTGGAATTTATGGTCGGTTTTGTTTCACGCTGAACCACCTCCCGGGGAAACAAGGGTAGTTGTAGCTGCACTCGGTAGTGGTCCCCCACCCGACCGGCGGTAAACTTGAAGCGATCACCGTAATAGGCGGCAAGGCGCTGGCGAATATTCTCCACTGCCATACCGTTGCTTTCCCTGGTGAAATGCACAGTTTCTGCCGGAAGTGGGTTTTCAATATCAATGTACAGAACACCGCCTTCGGTTTTCACGGCCACAGTAATTGTGCCGCCCTCACGCAGCTGTGCCACACCGTGTAAAACGGCATTCTCAAGCAATGGTTGCAACAACATGCTGGGTACTTGTATATCCTCCAAAGTACCCTGCTGCTGCCATTGCTGCTGCAAACGCTCGCCCAGGCGCAGAGCCTCAATCTCCAGATAACGTTGGGACAATTGTATTTCCTGCGACAGCGGCACCAGCTTTGGGTCAGCGAGGCTGGCCCGAAACAACACGCACAAATCTTCCACCAAACGCTCAGCGCGATCTGGGTCTACCGCGATCAGGCTGGCCAGGCTATTCATGCTGTTAAACAAAAAGTGCGGTCGTATACGCGACTGCAACGCCTCGATACGCGCGCCCAGTTCCGCCTGTTGCTGGTTGTATAACTGCTGTTGTAAATAGGCGTAGCGCAATACCACCCCGGCGCAGATAGCCCCAAGGAGACAATCACTAGCCAGTCCCCACCAGTCGAAATCCGCCTGCAGCAATAGAGCACGCACATAGCGCTGAATCCCCATTACTAATCCAAGCACGCCCAACACCGCGATAAAGCTGATAGCGCCGGCATGTTTGTGGGGTAACTTGGCTAGATAGGGGCGCAGCCGGCAAAGCACGGCGGCACAGGGCAATATCACCCACTGAATCACCAGGGACACTAAGCCAAGGCGCTGCCAACTGAAGTCGCGCAGCCCGTCCAAGGCGAGCACCAGAACCAGGGCCAGCAATTCCCCCATCAACACCAATGCGGCCAGGGCGGTGACACCGCATAAATCCGGAAGAAAAGGCACTTGCCTGCAAAGCGCAGAATCCTTGCTATCAGTGTCAGTTTTTCGAATTTTCTGCGATATAATGCCCGGCGGCCTGGGAAATGACATGCAGTTGTTATTCTTGATTGTCCCTATATTCAAAGCGCACGATACCACCAAGCTCCCCGGCCTTTCACCTCACTGCAGCCAGGAAAACCATGAGCAACGACAAACCCGACTCCGCCACTAATCCCGCCGCCAAACTCTGGGGCGGCCGTTTCAGCGAAGCCACCGACGCTTTCGTAGAGCGATTCACTGCCTCTGTCACCTTCGATCAGCGCATGGCGCTGGAAGATATTCAGGGTTCCCTCGCTCATGCACAGATGCTATCCGAGGTTGGGGTATTGAGCGGTGATGAATATCACCAGATTGCCAATGGCCTGAAAGAGATCGCAGTAGAAATTGAGGCGGGTGACTTTCCCTGGTCGGTGCAATTGGAAGATGTGCATATGAATATCGAGGCGCGCCTGACCGAACGCATCGGTGCCACCGGTAAAAAACTGCACACTGGCCGCTCCCGCAACGACCAGGTCGCCACCGATATCCGCCTGTGGCTGCGCGGCCGCATCGACCGGATCGGCGCCGAATTAACCCGACTGCAAACCGGGTTGGTAGACCTGGCCGAACGCGAAGCCGATACCATTATGCCCGGCTTTACCCACCTGCAGAGTGCGCAGCCGGTGACCTTCGGCCACCACCTGCTGGCCTGGAATGCCATGCTCAGCAGGGATTTCGAGCGCCTGATGGATTGCCGCAAAAGAGTCAATCGCTCGCCCCTGGGTGCCGCAGCACTGGCCGGCACCAGCTACCCAATCGACCGCGCGCGCACTGCCGAACTGCTGGGCTTCGATGCTCCGACCGAGAACTCCCTGGACTCGGTGAGCGACCGGGATTTCGCCATTGAATTCTGCGCCTTCACCGCCCTACTGCTCACCCATCTTTCCCGCGCCAGCGAGGAACTGGTGCTCTGGGCTTCTAGCCAGTTCGACTTTATCGACCTACCGGATCGCTTCTGTACCGGCTCATCAATTATGCCGCAAAAGAAAAACCCGGATGTGCCCGAATTGGTACGCGGTAAGACTGGCCGTGTGAACGGCCACCTGATTGCACTGCTGACCCTGATGAAAAGCCAGCCCCTGGCTTACAACAAAGACAACCAGGAAGATAAAGAGCCTTTGTTCGACGCTGCCGATACCGCACTGGACTGCCTGCGCGCCTTTGCGGATATGGTGCCCGCACTCAAGGCAAAAAAAGAAAACATGCTGGCGGCAGCCGCCAAGGGTTTCTCCACTGCCACCGACCTGGCGGATTATCTGGTGCGCAAAGGCATTGCCTTCCGCGATGCCCACGAGATCGTCGGCCAGTCGGTTTCCTTTGCCATTGAACAGCAGAAAGACCTAGCGGAGCTGAGCTTAGAGCAGCTGCAGCAATTCTCTGCTGATATCGGTGCGGATGTCTTTGAAGTGCTCACCCTGGAAGGCTCGGTAGCCGCTCGTAACCATATCGGCGGCACCGCTCCCGATCAGGTTCGCGCTGCCTGTGCACAAGCACGAGTGCAAATTGAAGGGCGTCATTAAGGCAGACCCCAGCAGGACTAGGAGCCCGTTTTTTGCATCCGGGCGCCTGGGGTACGGCCGATCAGTAAACCGGGATTACTGCGGTAATCCCAGTTCGACCGATTCACCCTGCTGCTCGCTCAGCACGCGATTGAGCAGGGTCGGTAGATTTTCCTCGGTGGTACTGCATTTCCAGCCGGGCGCGGTAAACGTGAGGTGGTAACCGCCCGACTTGGCAGCTACCCAAAGTTCCTGATTGGCAGATTGCCGGGAGAGAATAACCTGACTGCCATTATCCTCCAGGGTCAAGGTGAGCACGGCACCACTGCGCTCGTAATCGATATCCCAGTCACAATCGTCCAGGGCATCCTCAATCGCCATCAGGGTATGCTCAATGGCCGCTTCATATTCCGTTTGGCTCATCTTTTATTACTTCTGTTACCGTCTACTGTGTTCAATCTATTGGCTCGCTATACTATCAGGCTTTTGCCGAACACCGCTCTAAAGCCCGAGTGCAGGATGTCACCCATGCCAAAGAAAATGCTCTACCCCCTTTGCGCCCTGCTGAGTGCATCCGCACTCCTCAGTGGCTGCGGTCAGAAAGGACCGCTGTACCTGCCTCAGGCGCCGGCCGAACCCGCGCCAGCTATCACCACAGGCCCGCCCACTACGGTGCCCACTAGTAGCACTGCGGTGGAGCCGGATGAGCCGGTACTTGTTCCAGCCGGAGAAACTGTTGTACCGGAAGGGTACTCCGAACCAAACGACTATTCAGAACCCGGGGATTACTCTGCGCCAGAAGACTACCCGGAAGAGGGCTACCCAGAGGAGCAAGCACCGCAGAAATGAGTGAGTTCAGTTATCGCCAAGGCAGCCTGTGGGCAGAACAGGTATCACTGGAAGAGGTCGCCGAGCGTTTCGGAACCCCCACCTACGTCTATAGCCGCGCCCACTTCGAGCGCCAATATCAAGCCTATGCCGAAGCACTGGGCAGCCACCCCGGCCTGATCTGCTATGCGGTGAAGGCCAACAGCAATCTGGGTATCCTGTCGCTTTTGGCCCAGCTTGGCGCTGGGTTTGATATCGTCTCCGGGGGCGAACTCGAAAGGGTATTGCTGGCGGGAGGAGATCCCTCGCGAATAGTATTTTCCGGTGTGGGTAAAACCGCAGACGAGATACGCCGTGGCCTGGAAGTGGGTGTGCACTGCTTCAATATCGAATCGGAGGCCGAAATGCGCCGCCTCGAGCAAGTAGCGGCGGAGTGCGAAGCTGTTGCCCCAATCTCACTGCGGGTCAACCCAGATGTAGACGCACAAACCCATCCCTATATTTCCACCGGCCTCAAAGAAAATAAATTCGGCGTCGCCATCAACAGCGCTTTGGATGTGTATTTATACGCAGCGCGCTCACCTCACCTGAGAGTGACCGGGGTGGATTGCCATATCGGCTCCCAGCTCACCGAAGTGGCCCCTTTCCTAGATGCCCTCGACCGGCTGTTGATGCTGGTGGACACCCTCTCCACCGAAGGTATCCAGCTGGAACACCTGGATCTCGGCGGCGGCCTCGGGGTCCGCTACCGGGGTGAAGAGCCCCCAGTAGTTGCAGACTATCTGAAAGCAGTTCTGGAGCGTATCGGCGAACGCCAGCTGGGCCTGATACTGGAACCTGGCCGTTCGATTGCCGCTAACGGCGGTGTTCTATTGACTCGGGTTGAATACCTGAAGCACACCGAAGGACACAACTTCGCCATTGTCGATGCGGCCATGAACGACAACCTGCGCCCTGCCCTTTACCAGGCCTGGCAGGATATAGTGCCGGTTACTCCGGGCGACGGTGAGGACACACTCTGGGATATCGTTGGCCCCGTTTGCGAAACCGGTGACTTCCTCGGCAAGAACCGCGCCCTGGCTCTGCGCGAGGGGCAATTACTGGCCATGCTGTCCGCCGGCGCCTACGGCTTTACCATGAGTTCCAACTACAATAGCCGCCCGCGTGCAGCGGAAGTGCTGGTGGATGGCGAGAATAGCTATTTAGTGCGCACACGGGAAACTTTCGACGACCTGGTTCGGGGTGAGACCCCGGTGCCTGAAAAGGTCTAACGGTTTGTGTCACCCTTGCCTCTTAATTACCAACCAAAAGAATTCCGGGGCGCTAGCAATGCCGGCGTCACCGGTGGCGAGCACCCCTAGGATGGCCCGCTCAATCAGTTTTACAGAGAAATGGAATGCGCGTTAAATTCAGCAAGATGCATGGGCTCGGCAATGATTTTGTAATGCTCGATGGCATCAGCCAGAGACTCAAGCTGTCACCAGATAAAATTCGCCGAATCGCCGATCGGCGCCTAGGCATCGGCTGTGATCAAGTACTACTGGCAGAGCCGCCACGGGGGCCAGAGGCAGATTTTCGCTATCGCATCTTTAATGCCGATGGCGGCGAGGTGGAGAACTGCGGCAATGGTGCACGCTGTTTCGCCCGCTTTGTACGCGAACGCCGCCTGACGGGAAAAAAACGGCTCAAGGTCGAAACTGCTGCGGGTATGCTGCACCTGCGTGTACTGGATAACGACCAGGTCAGTGTCGATATGGGCGCCCCCGTTTTAGAGCCGGAGAAGATTCCGTTCAATGCCGATCGCCGTGCGGATAGCTACCTGCTGGAAGCCAGTGACGAGACCTTTACCATCGGCGCAGTCTCCATGGGTAACCCCCACGCCATACTGTTGGTCGACGACATTCACAGCGCCCCGGTAGTGACCCTCGGCCCTTTAATCGAGGCACATCCCCGCTTCCCCCAGAAGGTGAACGTGGGTTTTCTGCAAGTCGACTCCCGCAGTCAGGCACAGTTGCGTGTATTTGAGCGCGGCGTAGGTGAAACTCACGCCTGTGGCACCGGTGCCTGCGCAGCCATGGTGTATGCCCACCTGCGCGACCTGGTGGATGAGCAGGTGGAAATCCGCCTTCCCGGCGGGTCCCTGACAATCCACTGGAGTGGGCCGAATCAGCCGGTTACTATGACCGGGCCCGCGACTACCGTTTTCCACGGGCAAATCATTGTTTAAATAATTTAGCGGGCGAGCCTCAGCTCTAATTCCGATAGAGCACAGGATTCACCACGCGCCCGCGCCAATGTGAACAGAACACGATGGAACACACAGACGCCAATCAAACTTCTGATGAGATTGTCGCCGGCAACCACAGGGAAACCCAGCGCGATGACAAGTTGCTCGCGCGCCAGGTAGCTCGCTACCTAATGCAAAACCCTGAGTTTTTTGTCGAGCGCATGGACCTGCTCGAAACCATCAAACTGCCGCGGGAAAATGGCAAGACCGTGTCGCTGATGACACATCAGACTAATCTGCTACGCGAGCGCAATATTGAGATGCGGCAACGCCTCGACCAATTACTGCACAATGCACGCGATAACGATCAGTTGTTTTTTAATAGCCGCCGTCTGATCCTCGCCCTATTGGAAGCACAAACCATTGGTGAGGCTACCACGGCTCTGTACAACAGCTTTTCCCATGACTTCAATGTGGAATTTACCAGCCTAACTCTATTTGGACCGCTAGGCGTGCCAGCCGACAAGCTCGGTGAAGTGCGCACCAGCACACTCTCCAGCGCAGAGACGGCCGTTGGCGCCATATTGCGTAATGGCCGCCCAATATGTGGAATTTTGCGTCCCGGGGAAAGAGAGTATTTATTCGGAGACCAATGGCAGGAAATTGCCTCCGCCGCAGTGGTCCCGCTCGGCAATCAGCTCGGCATGCTGGCAGTTGGATCATCCGACCCCCAATACTACCGCTCCAGCCTCGGCACTCTGTTTCTCTCTTACATTGGCGAAGTTTTGGAGCGCCTGTTGCCCAGGCTACTGAATCCCTGAGGCCAACAGGCTTCAGGGGTTCCTGCAGAAAAGATTTTGCCGCCAACCTGATCTCAGGGGCGGCAACGTTGAAAAGCACTAAATAGGTCGACTACCGTATTTTGGCTGCGGTTTCCGTGGCGGGTCGGCGGTGACGTCTGGATCGACTTCATTAATCGCCCCGCCACCGGCTAGAAATTCCTCAACATCAGAACTCAGCTGGCTTCTGGCGCGTTCACGGGAGGTAATGGAGCGCTCTTCGGCAAATTCCTCTGTATCCTTGCTGCGAGCATTCTTACCCTGATCTTCATAACTATCTTTCATAGCAAAACCCTGTAACCCTTACTCCTGTTACAGAGGGAGTACCTCTGTGCCGCCCCTTCCCGCGGCGCCAATGAAATTGAAAGCCACCGGAGTAGCAATCGCCCACCGCATCAAAAGCGGCGATTAATATATAGGCACTTACAATCTACGCTGCCAGCTGCAGGCACCGGAGCCCGTAGAGTTTTTTGTTGGGAAAAAATCGAGGAGATATTGCAGTTTGTTATGGAGATTTAAGTGACAGGTAGGGAGAAACCTTCTAGTAGGAGACGGTCAGGGATCATTTTAGGGGATAAAGAAAAGCAAAAGCCCCTTACGGGGCCTTAAACACACTGGGTATTATTAATAGAAATACCCTGATTAATCGGCAAACATTACACCGCTTCGCTACCGGTTTCCCCAGTACGGATTCGGATCACTTCCTCGAGCGCGGTGATAAAGATTTTTCCATCACCGATTTTTCCGGTTTGCGCCGCTTTGGTGATAGCTTCTACAGCCGCATCCACCATGCTGTCATCGACGGCCAGCTCCAGTTTAACCTTGGGCAGAAAGTCCACCACATACTCCGCACCACGGTAGAGTTCGGTGTGGCCCTTCTGGCGGCCAAAGCCTTTCACCTCTGTTACCGTCATTCCCTGGACACCGACTTCAGAAAGGGCAGTGCGCACATCATCCAGCTTGAAGGGCTTCACTACGGCCGTTATTAATTTCATCTTGTGTTTTCCCCTGGTTTATCTTCTTTGCGGGAACCTCAATGCGGCGGCCACCCCAATATTAAGGCGACGCCACTACCGAGCGACTATTTGCTCATAAATTCCGGGTAAGCTTCCATTCCACACTCGGCCAAGTCAACACCCTCAATCTCTTCATCCTCACTGACACGGATACCGGTTGCCAGCTTGAGCAGATACCAAACCGCCAGGGAGCTTACGAAGACCCACAGGAAGATAGTCAAGGCGCCAACCAACTGACCCACAAAGGTGGATTCCTCGTTGGTTAGGGGGACCAGCAACAGGCCGAGCAGACCAACTACACCGTGCACGGAAATAGCGCCGACCGGATCATCAATTCTGAGTTTATCCAGAGTAATGATGGAGAAGACCACCAGAACACCGGCAAACATACCGAACACAGTCGCCTGCAGCGCGGTAGGAGTAGAGGGCTCGGCAGTAATTGCCACCAAGCCCGCCAGCGCGCCATTGAGCAGCATCGTGAGATCGGCCTTGCCGAACAGCAAACGGGCGGTAATCAGTGCGGCAATAGCACCACCGGCTGCAGCGGCATTGGTATTAACAAATACCATGGCGACTGAGTGCGCACTGGCGGCATCGCCCAGTTTTAATACGGAACCACCATTGAAGCCGAACCACCCCATCCACAGGATAAAGGTACCGAGTGTGGCCAGCGGCAAGTTGGCACCGGGAATCGCATAAACCTGGCCATTGGGTCCGTATTTACCCTTACGTGCGCCCAGCAACAGCACGCCTGCCAAAGCGGCGGCGGCGCCAGCCATATGTACGATACCGGAGCCGGCAAAATCGGAGAAACCGAGGTCGCCCAGGCTAAATAGACCAAAGACATCCTGGCTACCCCAGGTCCAGGAACCTTCCATAGGGTAAATAAAGCCAGTCAATACCACCGCGAAAGCAAGGAAGCTCCACAGCTTCATGCGCTCAGCCACGGCACCGGACACGATGGACATAGCGGTGGCGACAAATACGACTTGGAAGAAAAAGTCAGAAGCACTCGAATAAACGGAATCGCCTTCAAATCCATTACTGGAGGAATCGGCCAGTACAGTGTCGAGGCTAAATGCCTCAATGCCAGATAGCATCCAGTTGCCATCATACATAATGGCGTATCCAGTAAGCAGATACATAATGCAGGCTATTGCAAACAGCGCAACATTTTTGGTGAGGATTTCTGTAGTGTTCTTTGAGCGCACCAGGCCAGCTTCCAGCATGGCAAAACCCGCAGCCATCCACATCACCAGGGCACCGCACATCAGGAAATAAAAAGTATCAATTGCATACTGCAACTGAAATATCTGGTTTTCCATGTTTCTCTCCGTTCAAGTCTGTATATTTTTAAAATTATGTTTGTTGCTATCGAGTTAGATCGCGTCTCTGCCGGTTTCGCCGGTGCGTATGCGCACTACCTGCTCCAGGTTGGCAACAAATATTTTTCCATCACCGATTTTTCCGCTGTGAGCACTGGAGCCCAGTGCCTCCAAAACTTTGTCTAACTCAGAATCCTCTACGGCAATCTGCAGCATGGTTTTCGGCAGAAAATCCACGACATACTCAGCGCCCCGATACAATTCGGTATGGCCCTTTTGCCGACCAAACCCTTTTACCTCAGTAACAGTCACGCCATTAACACCCACTTCTCTGAGGGCATCGCGCACGGCATCCAACTTAAAAGGCTTGATAATTGCGGTGATTAATTTCATGGATTCCCCCCTCCAAAAAAAATGCCCGCGAAATATCGCGGGCGAACTGATTACCAAGTATAAGTAGCACCAACTACCAGGGTTGGCTCACACCAATCGGTATCCCAACATTCCTCTTTACTGACATCGGTACCAACGTAAGCCGCACTCAGGTTCAAACCACCGAAGCCTCTGCTGAGCGTTACGGAATAATCGATATAATCATCGTCCTCATAAAGGAACTCACTACGCTCCATAAAAATGTTGTAACCAACATGCAAATCCAGGCTCAGATCTGCTGGCAGTGAGAAACTGTACTCCGCAAAGGTGTAATAAAATTCGTCGCTCTGCGCCCAATAGTCGGGAGAGTAAGCAACTCCGAGGGTCAGGTCTGAAATGCTGAGGTTGCTGTAAATTTCCCAGTAATCTTCATCCTGGTCACTACCGTGATAGGCGTAATAGATATAGCCGACGTCGTAACTAATGGAGTCATTAATATCTGCGGAGAAACCACCGTAAAAATCCTGCTCGTAATCGGTTTCATCAAATCCATAGGCAAAATCCACCTGCGAAGCCCAGGTACCCACGTAAAAGCCATTGCCAAAATCCAGATCCAGACCACCCTGAATTGCAGGATTTCTATCCTTTTGTGAAATGCCTCGGAAGCGATAATCTGAAACCATACCCAGGTTGGCGCTGAAACTGATGCCCTCTTCCTGAGAGCTGCTGGAAGAGGTATTTTCTTCAGCATTTGTTAGATTGGCAGTGCCCAACGCCAGTAAAGCGCCAGCGAAAATAGTGGCAATTTTATGCTTTTTAACTTCCACTTTATTTCTCCTAAATTTCTATAGGCTGTATTTCAAGAGCTGTAATGGCGCCGCCTGCAATCGGTCCTGCACTGTCGGGTATGACAGAGGGTCTCTTGCGTCTTGTGAACCGCTACTTTCCCAGACTCCCAGTGATCGTAAATGGCACACCTGCCTATTCACTGCAGACTTGATGCCAGGACAGCAATATCCAATAAAATCAATAAGTTAACGGGAAAGCAGACAACCGGAATAAATACGAACAATGAGCCCGCAAAGTCTCACGCACCAAGATGGAACTGTTTGTCATCGCGTGCACAGAAGTGGGGAATCTTGCAGAGGCAGTGATCAGAATAGTGCACAAAGAGTCAGCTTTTGTGGCTATAGGGTGTGGGTTACAATCTGGTGCCATTAAATAAGATTTTGACAGCAAGGAGTTGCCCGTGGCTGCGGACAAACTGCAACAACTCTTAAAAGAACTGCAACAGCAGGGCACAGTAGTTACCAATGACCTGCGCAGTGCGCTGGAGGTTTCACTGGATAAATTGCCGCTGGTCTCCCAGCGCGAGTTCGATACTCAAGTGGAGATACTGAGGCGCACCAGAGAAAAATTGGCTCGCCTGGAAGACAAGGTGGAAATACTGGAGCAGGCTCTCGCACAGAGAGAACACAAACCCGAGGATTAGTTCTTCCACAAGCCGCCGCATCAAGGATGAAAATGTGAGCCTGTCAGTTAGCTACACCCGTGCCCAGCTGGGTGTTAACGCCCCATTGGTCACCGTTGAGACCCACCTGGCCAACGGGCTCCCCGCCTTTCATATCGTCGGCCTACCCGAAGCTGCCGTGCGCGAGAGCCGCGACCGGGTACGCAGTGCCCTAATTAACAGCCACTTTGAATTCCCCCAGCGGCGTATCACCGTTAATTTGGCCCCCGCGGACCTACCCAAAGACGGCGGGCGATACGATCTCGCCATCGCTATAGGCATACTCGCCGCCTCCGGCCAAGTGCCTAGTGAGCCCCTGGAAAGCTACGAATTTATCGGAGAGCTCGCCCTTACCGGCGGAATACGCCAAGTCAGCGGCGCACTCCCCGCGGCCATCGCCAGTGCTGCAGCTCAACGCCTATTAATAGTGCCGAAAGAAAACGGCAGCGAAGCCGCCCTGGCTGGCAGCGAAATCGCTAACGCCAACTCACTTCTTGAAGTGTGTGCAGAACTGCATGGCCGGGAAAAATTACCCCGCGCCGAGCAGCAATTAGAGCCAGTAATTACACACACTGCAGACCTCGCTGATGTTCGCGGCCAGCTCAAGGCAAGACGGGCCTTGGAAGTCGCTGCAGCAGGAGGCCACAACCTTTTGTTCTATGGTCCACCGGGTACAGGCAAGACCATGTTAGCCAGCCGTTTGCCCGGTATATTGCCGCCTTTAACCAGCCGTGAATCTATAGAAGTGGCAGCTGTGTACTCCAGCGCTGGATTACCCCACCAGAGTCACAGGCCCTTCCGCGCCCCCCACCACAGCGCCTCCCCAACCGCGCTGGTGGGCGGCGGTAGCACACCGCGCCCAGGAGAGATTTCCCTGGCCCACCGCGGGGTCTTATTTCTAGATGAAATGCCGGAGTTTCCCCGCCATGCCCTAGAGATATTGCGTGAGCCGCTGGAGAATGGCGAGGCGCGTATTTCCCGCGCCAGAGCGCAAGTCACCTTCCCCGCCCACTTCCAATTAGTGGCCGCGATGAATCCCTGCCCCTGTGGTTATTTGGGAGAAACTCGTTGCCGGTGTACACCGGACCAGATAGACCGCTACCGCAACAAGCTTTCCGGACCGCTGTTGGACCGTATTGATATGCAGGTGGAAGTTGGCGCAATGAGCGCAATACAGTTACAGGATTCTCCTCCCGGTGAGTCATCTGAGAGTGTGCGTGAGCGAGTCTGTAATGCCCGCCAACAGCAGTTACAGCGACAGGGAACAATCAATAGCTTATTAAAAGGGGCATCGCTGGAAAACCACTGCGCCCTAGGCGATACCGAAAAACTACTACTGCGACAGTCAGTAGAAAAACTTGGGCTTTCTGCACGCAGCTATCATCGAGTGCTTAAAGTCGCCCGCACTCTGGCGGACCTAGCCAAACAGGAAAGAGTTGGTGCTGTTCAGATTGCTGAAGCACTAGCCTATCGAAATTTTGACCGAAGAAATATCACAGCGTTATCCAGTTAGCAACAAATCTAAGTTTTAAAATAATTAATCTATGGCATGAGTTTAAGCCTTACACTTAATATTATTATTCGCTTCTGAAAATCTATCTCAAGTAACGCGTATGTGCACATTAAAAGGAATAATTAAATGATAGAAGGAAGACTATATCTCCGTTCTATTTTATCAGCGTTTTTTAATGCAGTTATTTTTTTGTTCTTAACCGGCTGCGGTGGTGGTGGTGGTGGTGGTGGTGGTGGTGGTGGTGGTGGTGGTGGTGAAGAGCCTGATTCATCATTGAGCCATCAAAATCTGACTTTCGCTCACACAGGCTCAATAAGTTTGTATTTAGGTGACATGTTTCAAAACACTGCTAGTGGACAAGGCACAGGCTCAATAGCTTACCGCTCTAGTAATCCGGAAATAGTCACCGTTGATTCAGAAGGCTTAATTACCGCTATAGCCGCAGGCTCAGCTACCATAACGGCAACTATAGATCAGGACAATCAGTACTTTTCCGCTTCATCTAACTATCAAGTTATCTCTGAAATAAAAACAATAAGTATGACTGCGTGGGTAGGCAAATCTGATACTAAAGTTCAGTTTTCTGAGTCAGATGACAACACCTTATTTTATCGCAGCACTGAAAATGAGTGTAATTTAGAAAGTTATAATACTTGTGAAAATGGGCAGTTAAGTACTATCAATGGTCAAATAATTACCGACACAGCTGCCACTCTCTCCCAGCCAGCTTTCTATAATCTTCTTTCTGATACTTCAAAAGCCTCTGTCACGGTAACTACATCAGAATTTTCTGGGAGAGAGGGACATCAGGTAATAGCTTTTAAAGAAAAACTTTGGCTAATCGGTGGTTATGATGGTTTGAAGTACCAGAATGATATCTGGTCCAGTAATGACGGAATTATTTGGGAACTACAAACTAAAAATGCACCTTTCCCCCTAGCCTGGTCTCCTAAAGCCACTGTATACAATAATAAGTTATGGGTTGTGCTAGGTCCTATTAGTAACCCTGATAATAATGAAATTTGGTCATCAGATGACGGAATTACCTGGGAACTGGTTACTGATAATCCCAATTTTCCGGGTCGTATTACACAGAGGTTTATTACTCACGATGATAAATTATGGATCATTGGTGGTGCGTATAGAGATTCAACAGGGGACAATTTGCTCAATGATATATGGTCGTCTACTGATGGAGTCACATGGACTCTTGTTACAGACGACCCCTCATTCTTAATCGGATGGGCGGCAGAAACAATAAGTTTTAACAATAAACTATGGATGATCGGCGCCCTGGGATTTGATTTCACAAGGGGTGAAATCTGGTCATCAGAGGATGGAGAGCATTGGAAACAGGTATCAGAAGAGACTCCGTTTATGGCGAGAGAAGACCACCAACTAGTATCCCATGACAATAAGCTTTGGGTAATTGGTGGCAGTGAAGGTGGCGGCCCAAATAATATAAACGATATTTGGTCATCAACAGACGGGGTTAGATGGCAGCAAGAAACCGAAAGCACCCCTTTTTCATCTCGTGAAAACCATCAAGCTATTAGTTTTACTGGAAAAATATGGTTAATTGGTGGTCGATCAGGTGGTATGTTTAGTGGGTTAAGAAATGATATTTGGTCATCTATAGATGGTGTGAATTGGCAACAACACACAAAAACTGATGAAATACCACCAAGAACACAACATCAAGCTATTTATTATAAAAATAAATATTGGATTATTGGTGGTTCTGGAAATTCAAAGAATAATATTTGGTCATCTAGTGACGGTTCAAATTGGACACTAGCGAAAGACAATCCGAATTTCCCTTTCAGTTATCGACATCAAGTCGCGATCCACAATGGAAAAATGTGGTTAATTGGAGGTAATGACGGAGAATGTTGCGAGCAATCCCACGGATTAAAGAATGATGTTTGGTCATCTATAGATGGAATAAATTGGAAGTTAGAGTCAGAGACTCCTGGATTCTCAGCCCGATTCGGCCATCAACTCATAAGTCACGATGAGCGGCTATGGCTTATTGGGGGTACCGAAGATTATGGCGATAAAGGAAAAAAAGATATCTGGTCATCAATAGACGGTATTAACTGGACACTAGTCACAGATAACCCTCCATTTATATCTCGCCACTTTCATCAGGCACTTAGCTTCAATAATAAAATTTGGATTTTTGGAGGAAAAGGGGACTTAGGTTCAGATGATGTCATGTGGTCATCTACCGATGGTATCAATTGGTCAAAAGAAACTCTCAACCCAATCTTTAATACTCGTTACGATCACCAATTTGTAGCCTTTAAGAATAAGCTATGGGTAATTGGGGGATGGGACACAGAAGTGGCGGAATATACCAATGATATATGGTCTTCTAAGGATGGGGTTAACTGGACTCTGGAAACCTCTTCCGCCCCCTTCTCAGCCAGAGGCTCTCACCAAATAGTGAGCAATGGTGACCATCTATTACTTATTGGGGGTCAGGGTGAGGGAATAAATAATGACATATGGAAATCAGAAGACGGTATCCAGTGGCGTAAGCTTTACAAACGCCAAGTTTATTTGGCCGCTCCAAGGTAGCTCATTACTAGTTTCGTGCAATCATCATTTCTGTGGCTCCTAGTTGAGCCACTGCTATCTCTACAATGTTAAGTAAACCGGCTGCTCTCCTCTACTCCTTACATTAAACTGACCCACTAGTAGTTTGACAACTCAAGCTATTTGATTATCATGGTAATCAAATTCTATATTAAGTGACGTTTGTGGCTATGAATCTTTTCATCATTGCCAAGATTTCCCCCAAGGCGGAATTCTTCGAACAAGCCAAACAGACCATCTTATCCATAGTGCCAAATACCCTCGAAGAGGAAGGCTGCCTCCAGTTCGCAGTGCACGAGGATGGGAAATGCCTGTTTTTATACGAGGAGTGGCGCAGCCAGGAAGACTTAGAAAAGCATTACACCATGCCCTATATCACTCCGATCTTCGAAGCCTATCAAGAGTGGCTAAAAGAGCCGGTGGAGATCAATAAGCTCAAGAGACTTGCCTAATGTTTTTCCTCAAAGCTCTTCCCTCGCAACAAATGGTTGAAGGATATGCCAAACGTTATTCAGTAAAAGATCCAACTGCCGTTCAGGGCGCACTTACCATGATGCGGGATGCAAGCCTGCTTTTACGAGAGCTGGAGAGCTATTTTACTGAACACGGAACCTCCCAGCTGCGTTTCTTAGTGATGATCGTTATCGACCGGGAGCCTCAAAGAAACAGTTTACTAGCTTCCGAAATTGCAGAACGAATTGATGTTTCCCGGCCGGTAATGACACGAACCTTGAAAAGCATGGTGGAAGAAGAGCTTATCGCTATGGAAGCAGATTCCAGCGATGGTAGGGCAAAATGTGTAGCACTCACCAAGAGTGGAAAACAATTTTTACAGAAAATTTTGCCTGGGTATTTTAAGACAATTTCCAAATTTATGGAGAAACTGAACAAATGAAGAGACCGATACTACACGTCCTGTGCATATGGGCATTGGTTTACCCCATTGTTACTCTATTACTTCTGGGGATACAGGCACTGGAATTGCAAATTGCAATTGGTTTAAAGGCTTTAATAATGACCGCCATTCTGGTCCCACTAATGTATTTCTATCTTGTACCAAAGGTACATCAATTTTTGACCCGGCATTAATTATGCTGGGTGTATTTTAATGGCACCAATAATTAGTCATCTGAATTTTTCTCAGCTTCTAGCTTTTTATTTAATCTTGCTTCTGCTTTCTGTGCATATTGACCACAAGTTACCCTTTTGTTCTGTATAGCTTGGTTTTTAAACTCCCAGCCACTGGCAGGAGCATGAGGGGTAAGTAGTAAATCACAAGGTAAATCGCGCACACGGGCGAAGCTTGTGCGGAAGTCCTCTACGATATTGGGGTAGCGGCTATTATCAATCAGTTGATAACCCGGCGCTGTAAGGCTATCCACATAAGCGATGTCTGTAGCTTTACCATCAGCTACATCTTCCCAGGTCCAGGCCATACTGCCCGGTGTATGACCTGGGATAAAATGTACGCGTAAACGCAAATTTCCCAGAACCACTTGCTCGCCATCATGAAGAATACGATCTGCCTTTATTGGCGGATATAAAAGTTCGTCGGCGAAGTGAATATCATTAGCACCACCGCGAGCCATCAGCACTGCCGACTCGGCATTGGTTACTACCTGTGCACCAGTCACGCGTTTTAGCTCGGCTAAGGAACCTACGTGGTCTGCATGGGCCTGACTGTGCAAGATTAATTTGAGATCCGTGGGGGCGACTCCCAACCTGCGCATATTCTCCAATAAATGTTCAGCCGTCTGCTCCATGCCACCGTCAATTAAAATCGATCCCTCTTTGCCTTTTAATAACAGTGAGGTAATTCCCTCTGTACCTATTTGCCACGTATTATCTGCTATTTTTAGAGGCGCTACTGGCTGGCGCCAGGATTCTGGCACTTTGTAGTTTTCCAGTTGCGGCAATACTGAGAAATTTTCTGCCATCGTGGTACTGGCGTAAACTGTCATTACTATCGCGGCTAGTTTGGTTCTTATATTCATCAATTGCTCTCTATTTTCTTTACACCGGATATACATCTGGGTGCTCCATTAAGTAAGGTATTTTCTATCCATCTAGCAACTCGTTCAAAAACCTCTCTTCGGTGATTCACACCATCGGTATCTGTCATATAGTGATCGTAACCGGGATACTCCCAATAAGATAATTCACATCGCCCCGCGCTTGTATAAGCATCACGCGCTGCACGGCCGGAGCTGACAGGAGAGGACTTATCTTCTGTACCCTGAATCAATAAGACAGGGACATGGCTATCTAATAAGTCATTGACTGGTACCCGATCGACAACATCCGCCCACCAGCGCATAGAATTCCCCCCCCAGACTTCTACACTTTCAGGATTCGTCCGTGCGTAAGCGAGTTTGGCATCGACTTCTGTCGCTACGTGAGGAGGAACCAAGGACTTAAGTACCTCTGCAAAAGATTGCCCAAGCCCACTAGAGAAAACTACAGCCGCATCTGGATTTAATTTGGGGGCCAAACGGGCAACAACATCACCGCCCTCTGAGCCACCAAAGAGTACCAGCTTGCCATTCCACCAGTCAGAACCTTTTAACTCATCAACAATTTGCACAACATCCCGGGTGCGCTGCTCAACGGTATGCTTCGCCACATAAGCCTGTGAGCAGTCTTTAAATTGGTCATTGGGCCCATCCGCATGGGTAACCCCGTATTTCTCTACCAATAGCACGGCAAATTTTGGGGCAATCTTCTTAACTTGTTGTACTGTCTTATTCTTAATGGCAGGAAGACAACCTGAGCCCTGAGCGATCAGTAACAAGCCGTGAGACTCGCTGTGGGCAGGAAATTCTAGAGACCAATAAAGGGTTGAGGTATCCGGACGTTTACTCGTATTTTTTATGAACTCCGCATGAGCCATTGGCAAACTGATTAACAGCAGAATATTTATAAGGACAACTTTTATTGCCTTTAACCGAAACAGATTCATCATAAAACACCTCCATTTGCTTTTGTTTCTTATGTTTATTGAGATTGCTGTTTATGACGCAAGTCCATTAAATAGGTTCCATTGAATAGCTTAAAGACTATCTATAATTTTAATTTAAACCACTTAATAGGATTTTCCGCCTATCTGCTCCCACCAGGTATCAAACGAGAGCCGATACAAACAGTGAGGCCGCAGGGGGCTGTTTTCCGGTACCAGTGGATGGTCAAAGATTGAGGCGTCACGACTCATACCCAGGCCATGCATCATTCTTTGTGAAGGAAGATTTTGTAATGCGGTACACCCCACTACCTCAGTAAGATTTAATTGTTCGAATGCTACTGCAAAGACAGCCTTGGCCGCTTCACTGGCATACCCCCGCCCCCAAAAATCCCTAATGAAGCGGCAACCAAGTACCACACTTGGAGAGAAAGGCAACTCAGCCGAAGCATGTTTAATACCAGCGAAACCAATAAATTGTCCATTCTCTTTCAATTCCACCGCCCAGTACCCCCATCCGTATTCATCGATATGTTCCTTAAGGGTATTTAGTAGTTTATTACTTTTAGTTCGGTTCAGAGTGCAGGGAAAGAACCGCATAACCCGAGTATCTGCATTTAAATGAGCAAAATCACCACGATCCTCTTCTCGCCATTGGCGAAGGACTAATCGCTTTGAATCAGGCTGAATCAATCTGGCCATTGTCTGAGTAGCTACGCGCTGAGAAAATTTTTGGTAATACCTATACCCTTAAGACCATTTTGAAGTAATGAAAGTCCAGTCAACTAAAAAATGATTAACTTAAATTTGACGAACTTTTCCTACCTTAATAAAGCATCAAATGGACTAAAAGAAATGTAAACCGTTCTATAGGTGTGTGTATTCCTTTCCAGCAGAACATACACACCCTAAGAAACATCTGATTGTGGGAAAATTTACCAGGGAATCACTCAATATTAATGATGCCCCTGGCTTTCAGAATGGTTCTCGATAAGGCGCGGCTTCGCAGGAATGTGTAAGTCTTTCAAGATGTCGCAATACAGAGTGTGAGTCACATAGTAAGCTGCGCAGGGAGGACCTTGAGGCCGCAAATGAATACGAAACTAATCAGGGGCCCCTTTTTCAGCAAAAGAGCACCCAGAGTTGACAAATTATTTGATTGAATGCCCTCTAGACCATTCATCAGCATTGATACGATATAAACAATGTTTTAACAAAGGGCTTTCGGTTGGAACCTGCGGATGTTCAAAGACAAGAGAATCCCGCCGCATGCCCAGCCGCTCCATCACCCGCTGGGAGCGAAGATTCTGAAGCGGCGTAAAAGAAACAACTTCACTCAGGCTAAGAGTATTAAAAGCTACATCCAAAGATGCTTTTGCGGCTTCACTGGCATAACCTTTTCCCCAATAAGGGAAGGCCAAGCGCCAGCCAATCTCTACCGCCGGTGCGAAAGGCAAATCTTCAGTCACATTTTTCATACCAACGAATCCGAGAAACTCGTTGGTGTCTCTCAGCTCCAAGGCCCAAAAGCCCCAGCCGTATTTCTCAATATGCGCAATACTGCGATCCACACCGGCATCACTCTGCTGTCGCGTCAGTAATGAGGGGAAAAACTCCATCACCCTGGCGTCGGCATTCATTTCAGCAAATACAGGCTTATCTTTCGCTCGCCACTGGCGTAGCTGTAAGCGTTCAGTGATGGGTTGTATTAATTCAGGCATGGAATATTCGCTATTCAATATTTTGTTTCTGCTGAAAACCTTTAGAAGGTGCAACCATAAAATCGCACTGTTCCAGCCATTTTCGCTGCCCTGGATAAGCCGCTTCCTCAAAACCCAATTTCTGGTAGAGAGTCCGTGCCGCTAGATTAGTACGCAGGACAAATAAAGAGCACTCGATTGCATCCAGGGCTCTGGCTCCTGTTTGTGCAAGCTGTACTACCAGCGCACGCCCTAATCCGGCTCCGCGATGATTGGGAGAGACAATTAAGCGACTTAGGTGGCAGCGGCCCAGGTGTTGGTAATACTGCCCAAAAGCCAGCACATCACCGCTGCTGTCCTGAAGTGCGTAGCTGGGTAACTCCGGCCAACGGCAATCCTCCAAGAAGGACCTCCCCGCGAACGGAAACCTGAAATCAGGACCACCCCACTGTTGGCACTGCTCCCAATCAGGTAGCCAAGACATCAATGTTGGGAATTGCCACTCTTCCATTGGCTTCAGCCTCAAATTCTCCACGGCAATTCTCCTTAAAGTTACTTGCGACTCTTTGCCAGCCATCGATCTAACTGATCGGCAAAAGCTTTGCGGTCCGCCTGGCTAAGGGCCGGTGGTCCGCCGGTATGCACACCGCTGGAGCGCAGGGTATCCATAAAGTCCCGCATATTCAGACGCGCGCGGATATTGGCTTTGGTATAGCGCTCCCCACGGGGATTAAGGGCTTCAGCACCCTTGTCGATCACCTCTGCTGCCAGTGGGATATCGCTAGTAATAATCAGGTCCCCTGCCTCGCAGCGCTGCACTATCTCGTTATCCGCCACATCAAAACCGGCTGTCACTTGCACGGAGCGGATATAGCGCGACGGCGGCACCCGTACCGCTTGGTTGGCCACCAACGTCAGTTCTGTGGCTGTGCGCTCAGCGGCGCGAAACAGGATTTCCTTGATAGCGACCGGACAAGCGTCGGCATCAACCCAGAGTTTTGTCATGGCTCTACAACCTCTTCGAGCGTATCGGGCGGTGCACCCTCATCGCATTTCTTGCAATTGAGCTGGAATCCCAGCATGGACTCGCGCCCTTGTTCAGTGATCACCCAGGGCCGGTTGGTCCAGGGAGGATTGTGGCGTACATGCTGGAAGTGGCCACAGGCGAGCTCCGCCACCCAGTGATCCTCTTCATCCAGATGGTAGCCGGCGATGGGCTGTTGCATGGGGTTACACAGGCAGGGAAAAGGTGCAGTTATAGCTAATCCCATTGGCAAAGTACACTGTAGCTAAAGGTTTTTGCTACCAAAGGGGATTATAAGCCAAACTAGTGGAACCCCCTGTTAGTACAAACTGAAAAGGTCGACACCCATATTGCTTAAAAATAGCTTGGAAGAAAAATATACTACTTAGTAGCCTGAATTTCCTTTACCCATTGAGTCTGAATTTTAAAGTATTTCCAAGCCTAAATGTTTAAGGCAACGAACTTCTTATATTTCAAATAAAAAATTATCAATTTCTCATCTGTAAAGCCGAAAGACCTATTCTTGTTTAACTTCACAAACAGAAGCCACCTTTTCATATTTATATTCATATTCATACATGAAGTAATTTCCAGAATCACTATATGTACGCTCGATTAAATACACACTGCCAAAATCATCGTAATACTCTTTAAAAACCCTATCACTACATCCCGAAAAACCTGAATAGTCACCATAGATTATCGTATCCTCCACAACCTTATAGATCTCTTCAAAAGCTCTATCATCTTCCTTGTAGACAAATTCAATTGATAGTTTTTCACATAAAACATGGCCATCATCAATATAAGAATAAACCCCCTTTATAGGTCTACCCTGCTCATCATGTTCTTCCCAATGATACACATGTTCAGCAGAATAATGATCAATTACATAAATATTTGTTAAGCTTATAACTTCATCATCAAATGTATTAACAACATCTGCCCCGACGCCACCAATCAAGTCAAGATGGTGTGACTTTAAGTAATTAACAGGGAAGAAATCTTTATGATTCAAAATAAAACTTCTGGGGGAATCATATGTATCAACATAAATAAAGCTATCATCTATTGCTTCGACGGTATGAGTATTTAGACTGGAATTCCAGCTAGCGCTAAACTGCTCTACAATAGAATTTTCAACCTCACCATTATGATTTGAAATTAATTTTTTATATATTCTTTTTGGATATTTCCTACACAACAATTCAGGCAAGGGCGAAGGCCTATATCCGCTCGAAAAATCCGAATCCGAGCAAGAGTTAAACCCAAACAATGCAGACGAGGCAATAAATACTAATCCAATTCCATGGAGATTTTTCATGAGGCACCAGAATATAAAACAAAAATAGTTAGCCGATATAACAACATAGCACTACAAGCCCCTCAACTCGGGGTAGCAAAGCCCTCTCCTTATGGAGTGATTAGGACTGCTAAATCCTGACCAAAACTCAGTAAAAATCAAAAAGATACCGTAGCTGTATTGCGATATACCTATACAACAAATAAAGTGGCCTCGAGTCCGCTCAGTCATTTAAATAAATTATTAATTTAATCACATAGTGCTGACCAAGGAAGTATAAAAGACCTAAATTTATATCGTTCAAATAATCAAATAGGCGAATCCGAGCCAAACTTTTAAGTTGGTATTCGAAGTAGAATAGACTCTGTGTCTCAAATCTACAAAGAGTAAGATAGATCAATAATATTCAATAATTAGTTTTTTATAGGGCGCTCTAGACAGAATAAAATCGATTTGCCTCAATCCTGCCACTTACTGAAAGATATCTGTATTTTCTCTATTAAAGCATACCCATTAGTTAACTTAGTCTTCTAAATAAAAGGCTGTGATGAATTATTCTAGTGAGCTATAGATTTAGTGCGCAGGACCCTGCTATAGCCAACTCCTAGGGCAAAGGAGAAACCTGTCCAGGCATTCGCACTCATGCCGGGTGGATCCGGGCTAAGGCTGTTAGAATCCACCATTTTCTCGTCACGCGAAGATACAACTCTATCTATGACCCAGCTCAACCCCCGCCAATCCGAAGCCGTGAAGTATGTCGATGGCCCCTGCCTGGTACTGGCCGGTGCCGGCTCCGGCAAGACCAGCGTAATCACCCGCAAGATCGCCTACCTGATCGAACAGTGTGGCTACGCTGCGCGCAATATCGCCGCCCTCACCTTCACCAACAAGGCGGCACGGGAGATGAAAGAGCGGGTCAGCAAACTGCTGGCGGGTCCAGATGGCAAGCGCTCCAAAGCGAGTCACGGCCTCACCGTATCCACCTTTCACAACCTTGGGCTGAATATCCTACGCAAGGAATACCGCGCCGCCGGCTTTAAGCCCGGCTTCTCCATCTTCGATGCGGAAGACGCCCGCGCCCTGATCAAGGAGCTGATGCTCAGGGATGGCGACCTGGATACAGACCTGTTGGATCGGGTACAAAACCAGATCTCCAATTGGAAGAACGATATGCTCACCCCGCGCCGTGCCCTAGAGCAGGCACAGAGCCCCGGTGAGCAAGCAATCGCGGTTGCCTACGATCGCTACTGCGAAGCCCTCAAGGCCTACAATGCCGTCGACTTCGACGACCTGATCCTGCTGCCGGTACAGCTGTTCGACAAAGATCCGGAGTTACTGCAACGCTGGCGCAAGAAGATTCGCTACCTACTAGTGGACGAGTATCAAGACACCAACAACTCCCAGTACCTGCTGGTGAAGCTGCTGGTGGGCGGGCGCGGCGGTCTCACAGTGGTGGGAGACGATGACCAGTCTATTTACGCCTGGCGCGGCGCGCGCCCGGAAAATATGAGTGCGCTGAAGACCGACTTCCCCAACCTTCGCCTGATCAAACTGGAGCAGAACTACCGCTCCACCAGCCGCATCCTCAAAGTGGCCAACCACCTGATCGCCCACAACCCCCACGAGTTCGACAAGGCATTGTGGTCCGATCGCGGTCTGGGTGAGGAGATCCGCGTGCTCAAAGTGGCCAATGAAAGCGAGGAGGCCGAGCGGGTCGCCAACGAGATCTTTCTGCAGAAGAGCCGCCGCGGCTGCAAGTTTATGGATTTTGCCGTGCTCTATCGTGGCAACCACCAGGCGCGCCTGATTGAAATGAAACTGCAGGAGCACCAGGTTCCCTACCAGATGTCCGGCGGTACTTCCTTCTTCGCCCGCGCCGAAATCAAGGACGTGATGGCCTACCTGCGCCTGTTGGTAAATCCGGATGATGACAACGCATTCCTGCGCATTATCAATACCCCGCGCCGCCAAATAGGTACCAGCAGCCTGGAGGCCCTGGGCAACTATGCCAAGGGCCGCGAGATCTCTATGTTCAAAGCCTGCTCGGAATTCGGCTTTAAGGAGCATATTAACGAGCAGGGCTACGAGCGCCTGAATCGCTTCGCCTTGTGGCTCGAAGGGGTGCAGCGCAACTGTCGCGATACCACCGCCAATAGCGCCCTTCGCGAGATGCTGGAGGATATCGACTACGCCGGCTGGCTCTCGCAAAACGCCAGTAGCGAGAAAGTGGCCGAAAAGCGCATGGAGAATGTGTACTGGTTGCTGGAGAGCCTCAACAAGATTATGGAGGGCACCGACGATGAGCTGGAGCAGGATATCCGCCTGGAACAGGCCATCTCCAAACTGATCCTGCGGGATATGCTCGAGCGCCAGGAAGAAGAGGAAGCCACCGATAAGGTCAGCTTGATGACCCTACACGCCGCCAAGGGCCTGGAATTCCCCCACGTGTTTATGATCGGTATGGAAGAGAACTTACTTCCCCACCGCAACAGTATTGAGGACGACAACATCGAAGAGGAGCGCCGTCTCACTTATGTAGGCATTACCCGCGCCCAGCGCACCCTCACCATGACTTTGGCAGGCAAGCGCAAACAGTTCGGCGAAACCCAGGACACCACACCCAGCCGCTTTATCGACGAGCTGCCGGAAGAGGATGTGTTGCTGGAAGGATTTGGCAAGGCGACGCCGGAGCAGAATCAGGCAAAGGGGGAGGAAACTTTGGGGTCTTTGTTGAGTATGTTTGATTGAAGTTTATACACCCACCCATCAGCTCCAAGAACAATAAAGGCCGCTTGAAAAGCGGCCTTTTTAATATATATCAACCCGTTACTGGATTGCTGACAAGGTCCAGCGATCGATATAGCCCAAGGCTTCTTTACATGAATCACTACCACTTATCTTACAGTAGTCCAGCTCCTGATAAACACGGAGGTAGTAGTAAGTACCATCAAAAAAGAGGGGTTCTACTTCTCGATATCGCCATTCTACACAATCAACATTGTCTGCAGGACAAGAACTAAAAGTTTCACCGGTAGTAGGATCTACAAAATAGCGATGTTCACGCATAATATTTGTATCTGACCAGCTGAAAAGGTTAAATCCAGACTCTGTAATTCCTTCACTCCCTTCATAAACTTGAGTACCACTTCCATCGGCAAAGTACCGTAATCCGAATTGTTCCTCATAGCTTGGGAATTCCGAATCCAGTAAATCGAAGATACCACCGTAATTGAATATGTCGGAAGGAGCAGGCATAACAGTACCGCGCACAACCGGAGTGGCAAAGTGGCCTCCAACCGAAACTAAAGAGCCATCTGCTCTGCGCAAAACACCCAAAGTCCGAATAGCAGCTCCGTAAGCACCAAAAGTATAGTATTCTACTTTTACCCCACGATTACTTTCTATAACCAGGTTTCCGGCATCATTAAAAGAAAGTACGCCACCATCTTTATAACCAGAAAGAAGGTCAAACCTTTGATCAATCGTTCCATTTGCATTTGGAGTAATGATCGAAGGTTGCCAAGAATCTGCGTATGAAAAATTGCTATCCCCAGATCGATCTCTAAAGCCAGCAATAGAAAATTCAGCTGCAGATATCTCCTTCAAATCTCCTACTCTCTGGGTATTTACTTGGGCAAACTGATTTTCCACTTGGAAATTAACTGCGTTTGCCTCATTTAAATCTGGTGATTCGCACGAATAGGCATAATCAATTTTATACGCTGAATAAAATGCAGCATCGTAATATTTTGTTAATTGGATACTATTGAGTTTAGCCGAAAAATTTCCATCCGCCGTACACTCTTCTGGAAAATAGCCACCTCGATCCCAGCCAGATACATCTAAAATCGTTTTATTGTTGGAAATTACATAAGTTAACGGGTCAATTGTTTCAACATCATAATGATCATCTATAAACTGCCCTGAACCTGATGCTTCTCCAGATAAATTCATCACAAATCCACGAATACGCTCTATCTCGGGATCTGCTGCAACAAGTATTACATCCTCTCCAGAATAACCTTCAACAGGTATAATTTGCTCACTATCACTCAAAAACTGGGCTAGAAGCTCTTCATAATTTTCAGCACTTACAGAAGACGTGTTTTTCAACTGAAGTGCTACCTTTGCAGCTACCGGATAGTCTTGAATAAATTCATAAGTATTATCGTGAGAAAAAAGTGGCGATTCACCACCACTAATAACATAACGAAGCCCAACAGCACTTTCTAACAGCATTTCTTGTGGCAAAACCTGAGATGCATTCAACAACTCACTAGATAAAGTAATTTTGCCTCCATTAACTTTTTCTAAAAAAGCAGCTGCAGCGGTAGACATCGCATTTACATAAAGTGTCGGTAGCTCATCAACAGAAACCAAGCCGTCATTTTCACGAGCCTCTAGCTGTGAAACATCTCCCACATAAGACTTAAGGATAATTTCTTTACGCTCTTCAGTGGCCGGATAACTAACAATTATGTTGACTAATTCATCAACCTCTGCGTCTATTATTTCCGCAGAGAAGACTTTTCCATCAACGGTTGCATCGTAATCAGTGTCACCCACCTTGACTTTCACCGAAGCAACGCCGTCAACATTTTCTCCAATTAAACCTTGAATACTGATCTGGACCGGTTGTAAGTCACTCCCATCAGGCGTTCCTGATGATCCGCCAGATGTTTCCGGTAATTCGCCATTAGCTCTATCGCCCCCACTACCACCACCGCCACTACAAGCAGCCAGTACAAAAGATAGAGCAGTGAAAGAAATCAACTTACCCAGTTTCATAGGTAATTCCCTTGTTTCTTGTAGAAATTTTTTTAAGTTCAAATGCGATAATACAGTTTTCATAAGGCTGGAAGAAAATAACGCCTAATTACGGCTTATTACAGTTACTATTGCAGCTTATCTGACACTGAATTTTCTTATAGTCATTTAAGACAAGTTATATCATTTGGCTTTTTACGACATTCGGTAAGCTTATTTGACGATCCAGGTGTTAGCTGGAAATTATCGCAAGAAAAAAGCCGATTAGAGGAAGATGAGTTTTGCTTAGGAGAGAAATAAAAAAGGCCGCTCAATAAGCGGCCTTTTTCCAATAGTGAAACAGCTTACTTACTGTTATCCACCATATAATCAACCGCAGCCTTCACTTCGTCATCGCTACAATCCATACACAGGCCCTTAGGCGGCATGGCATTGATACCATTGATGGCATTGGTATAAAGAGTGTCCATGCCCTTGGCAATACGCGGTGCCCAGGCAGCGGCATCACCAAACTTAGGCGCGCCCGCTATACCCGCCGCGTGACAAGTAGTACAGCTCTTGTTGTAGATATCTTCACCACTGCGGGCACCGCCACTGGCAGCTTCCGGGGCAGCCGCTACTGCCCCCGCACACTCCTCGCCCTTCATACAGGTCTCACCCGCCGGAGCGATACGCTGTTCAATTTCCTGGTCAACAGACTGGGCCACTGCCGCAGCCGCACTGACGGCCAGTGCCGCCACAATACCCAAAATGCTCTTCATGCTATTCCCCCAAAGGGCCGAAGTGAGTTGGCCCGTAGACTATCGATTTACTGCCGCAAACTTCCACGCCGCGCATTATAAGCACTGTGCCGCCCCCTGCCAAAGCCTGCGTAGAAGCGCCATAAGTCCTTTCACCCGCCCCCACCCTTCTGTATAATCCGCCTCCCATTGGCGCAGATAGCCAAAACCGCCCGTAGCTCAGCTGGATAGAGCGTCGCCCTCCGGAGGCGAAGGTCAGAGGTTCGAATCCTCTCGGGCGGGCCATATACAAAGAAGCCCGCTTATGCGGGCTTCTTTGTATATGGCTCACTCCCAGGTTTTGTTCAAACTCAGGTTCGACTCTAAGGCAGCAAAGCTGCCGTAGAGCAGCGAGCCCAACGGGCGAAGCTAATCCTCCCGCACACCACCCGCATAAGCGGGCTTCCTTATATATGGCAAGCTCCCAGGCTTCGCTCGAACTCAGGTTCGACTCTAAGGCAGCAAAGCTGCCGTAGAGCAGCGAGCCCAAAGGGCGAAGCTAATCCTCACGCACACCACCCGCTTATGCGGGCTTCTTTGTATATGGCTCACTCCCAGGCTTCGTTCGAACTCAGGTTCGACTCGGAGGCAGCAAAGCTGCCGCAGAGCAGCGAGCCCAAAGGGCGGAGCTCATCCTCACGCACACCACCCGCTTATGCGGGCTTTCTTGTATATGGCTCACTCCCAGTCCCAGGCTTTGTTCGAACTCAGGTTCGACTCGCAGGCAGCGAAGCTGCCGCAGAGCAGCGAGCCCAAAGGGCGAAGCTAATCCTCACGTACACCACCCTTTTATGCGGCTTATGCGGGCTTTTTTGTATGTGGCTCACTCCCAGGCTTTGTTCGAACTCAGGTTCGACTCGGAGGCAGCAAAGCTGCCTTAGAGCAGCGAGCCTAAAGGGCGAAGCTAATCCTCTCTGATTACATCAGCTTCTTCAGACAAATTTTCTTAGATAGACATATATCGGCTCAGGCCAGCCACAAAAGTCTATTAGCAGCCCTACCCCAACGGCACCCCCAAAGGCTCAATCACCACTTGCTCCCCATCTTCTACACTGCCGCTATCCCGCGCCAAAACGATAAAGCAATTAGCAGAAGCCAGACCGGTAAGAATATGGCTCCCCTGGGTGCCAACTGGCTCCACCACCAATGCCCCACTTTCATCAGTGCGATAAACACCCCGTTGGAAATCGGTACGGCCGGGCTTTTTCTTCAGGGGTTTTAACAGTTTTGCCTGTAAGGTCTGCGGGCCAGTCCACTGATCGCCTTTCATCACACTCAGGGCCGGCAAGGCCAGCTGGTAGAAAGTAACCAAAGCGGAAACCGGATTGCCGGGTAGGCCAAAGAAAGGGGTTCCCTGTAGGAAACCAAAGGCAAAAGGTTTGCCTGGCTTCATCGCTACTTTCCAGAAGCCAATCTCTCCCAATTCTTCCAACACTTCACGGGTGTAATCCGCTTCACCAACGGAGACTCCTCCGGAGGTAATAATGGCATCGGCCTCTTGGGAAGCGCGTTGCAAGGCATTGGTGATGGCCTGTTTGTTATCGGGCAAAATACCCAAGTCCAAAATTTCCAGATCCAACTGATCGAGAGCAGCCAATAGGGCAATGCGGTTGCTATCGTAGATATCGCCTTTGCCCAGGGCTTCGCCGGGCTGACGCAGTTCATCGCCAGTAGAGAAAAGGGCAATGACTGGTTTGCGCACTACTGCCACTGTGCCAACACCGGCAGCGGCGAGCAGGGCGATATGGGGAACGCTAATACGCTCTCCGGCCTTAAGCAGGCTAGCCCCTTCGGCAACATCTTCACCGCAGCGGCGAATATGATCTCCAGAGCGAACTTCACCGTTTATACGTATCGACTCTTCCTGGGCATCGACATTTTCCTGCATCACCACCGTATCTGCACCGGCGGGTACTGCGGCTCCCGTCATAATGCGCACGCAAGTGCCCGGGTTCACCACACCGTCAAAAGGTGCACCGGCAAAAGATTTGCCGATCAGCTCTAACGGTAAGCCACTGGCCAAGTCTTCGAAGCGCAGGGCGTAACCGTCCATCGCGGAGTTGTCGCAGGGCGGTAGGTTTACTGTGGAGATAACATCCTCAGCCAATACTCGACCGGCGGCTTGTGCCAGGGGCAAAGTCTCAGTGCCACTGATTGGACTCAGTGCTTCGAGAAGTTTTTCGCGGGCACTTTCTATGGGCATCAAACCCGGTTGGCTACAGCAGTCGATAGTGGGCATAGAGAATTTCTCTTACTTCAGTCCTTTGCGGTTAGGGCAGAGTGATCAGTGGTTTCGATCCTGGAAATCAGGGCGTCTTTGATTGACCATCCACACAGCGGCTTCCACACGGGAGCGCATCCCCAATTTCTTCAATAAGTGTTTAACGTGCACCTTCACTGTTGCATCACTAATATCTAATTCGCGAGCAATTAATTTGTTACTCAGGCCATCGGCGATTAATTGCAGTATTTGGTATTCACGACTTGTGAGAGAGGAGAGGATATCCGCTCCAGAGTTATCCGGTTTGCGCAGTGCCGAGGCGAGAATTTCAGTGAGGCGCTGGCTAATTGCAAGCTTGCCATGAGTAGCCAGAATGACTTGTTCAAGAATATCCTCAGGCTCCATATCCTTGAGCAGATAGCCATCGGCACCGGCGCGGATACAAGACACCACGTCGGCATTATTATCAGAAACGGTGAGTATCACGATACGCGAGGAAACATCTGCAGCACGCATTGCGCGCAGTGTATCCAGCCCATCCATACCGCGCATATTCAGGTCCAGCAGAATAAGGTCCGGCTCGTGTTGCTTGGCCAGCACCAGCGCTTCCTCTCCACTACTGGCCTCGGCCACCAGCTCCAGGCCGGGCTCCATTGCAAATAATTGTTTAAGGCCTTTGCGAAATAGCGGGTGGTCATCGACCATCATTACCGTAGCAGAAGAAATCATAGAGAGCCCCGCTTCAATTTGAAAATTGGTTTAAATCTGTACAGTGACTTTACCATAGCGTCCCACCTCGGCACTTACCCCCTAAGAGGTAGCTATTACTCCAGGGCAAAAGGGTTACTTCCTGTTGGTAATTGAGTAGGCTCAAACCCCGGCCCATAGTGGCTGTACGAATCATTTCGAGGAGGAGTGGCCGCCGTGTCTGACATCTACGAGTGGGCCCCGGAGGACAGCAAATTCTGGCAGTCCAAGGGCAAGAAAATCGCAAACCGGAATTTGTGGATATCCATTCCCAGTTTGCTGTGCGGCTTCGCCGTGTGGCTCTACTGGGGCATTATTACCGTTCAAATGCTGAACCTTGGCTTTCCCATTGCCAAAGCCGATCTGTTTACCCTAATGGCCATCGCCGGCCTCACCGGCGCTACCCTTCGAATACCGAGTAGTTTCTTTATTCGATTGTTCGGTGGGCGCAACACCATTGTATTTACCACAGCCCTATTGATGATCCCCGCCCTCGGCACTGGTATCGCCCTGCAGAGCAAGGAGACTCCACTGTGGGTATTCCAATTGCTGGCGCTGCTGTCTGGTATCGGCGGTGGTAACTTCGCCTCTTCCATGTCCAATATCAGTTTCTTTTTCCCCAAGGAAAAGCAGGGACTGGCGCTTGGCCTGAATGCGGGTCTGGGCAACTTCGGTGTTACCACCATGCAGATCCTGGTACCGCTATTTATGACCTTCGGTGCCTTCGGCGCTGCTGGCGGCGATCCCATGACTTTGGTGAGCAGCTCTGGCTCCCTGATTGGCAAGATACCGGCCGGTTCTGAAGCGTGGATTCAAAATGCCGGTTTCGTGTGGTTGCTGTTCCTGATTCCGCTGGCCTTTGTGGGCTGGTTCGGCATGAACAATCTGCGCACCGACGAAGTCACCCCGGATGTGGGCAGCTCTATCGGCGCGATGATGAAGATGACCATGATGTTGGGAATCGGCCTCTTCACTGCAATCGCAGGTCTGTGGCTGCTGCTTCCCGAAGCGGCCAATGGTTCAGGCTGGGGCGTGCCCAAGGAAATCGTGCTGGTGTTGGTAATCACTGCCACCGTGTTCGGTTTGAAACTGCTGCCCGGTGAGATCAGAACTAGCCTGCAACGCCAATACCGTATCTTCAACAACAAGCACACCTGGGTAATGAGTGTGATTTACACCATGACCTTCGGCAGCTTTATCGGTTTCGCGGCGGCCTTCCCCCTGGCTATCAAAGTGATCTTCGGGTACAGCCATATGATGGTAGACGGGGTTATGACTCACGATACCATCAACAACAACGGCCCCAGCGCCCTGATGTACGCCTGGATGGGGCCATTTATCGGCGCCCTGATTCGCCCGGTAGGTGGTTGGATCTCCGACCGTATCGGCGGAGCCCTGGTTACCCAAATCTGTGCCGCAATCATGGTGGCTAGTGCCCTGGGTGTGGCCTATTACATGAAGGCCGCCTACGGCTCAGCCACGCCGGAAGAGTTCTTCCTGCCCTTCTTCCTGCTGTTCCTGGTGCTGTTCGCCGCTACCGGTATCGGCAATGGTTCTACCTTCCGCACCATCGCCATGGTGTTCCCGAAAGAACAGGCAGGTCCGGTATTGGGATGGACCTCAGCAGTTGCCGCCTACGGTGCCTTCTATATTCCCAAGGTCTTCGGCGAGCAGATCAAAGCCACTACCCCGGAATACGCCCTGGCAGGCATTGCCATTTTCTACGCGGTTTGCCTGGTGGTTAACTACTGGTTCTACCTGCGTAAAAACGGGGAGTTCTATAACCCTTAATTCAGTTTCACTCACGGGATACCGTTGCTTCGGGGAGGTTTTTACCTCCCCTTTTTTATGATGCACTGGTGGAGAAGCGATACCTTTTTCACAGATATTTCCCTCAGCCATTTTAAACCTCCATATTCCGCAGAAGTTTTCAGTGCAAGATTATTCAAAGAGAAATAAGAGGCTTACAAACCAGCAAGACTACCGGCCTTAAACTGGGCAAAGTAGGTAGTGCCTTCACGCAGTTCTAGGCGCTCGCAGGAGAGACGGGAAATATCTGCGTAGAATACCTGATCAGCAGCGGCTAACTGTAAACGCATGCGGCCGTCGGTAAGGCTCTGCTTAGCAACTAAAGTTACCGGCAGGCAATTGAGAATACTGGACAGGCCTGGCTTCTCTACACTGAGGCTGATATCTCCAGCTTCCAGCAGAAAAGCAGCGGTATCGCCTTTTCGATAATGGCCTGTCACCCTATCTGCAAAGATGGAAATCCCCCCTAAATTCAAAGTCAGCAGACCATCATTTAGAGATTCCACTCGCGCTTCTATCCGGCTGCGACAGCTATCCCCTACGCCGTGGCTATCCAAGCGTTGGGCAACTTCAGGTAAAGGAAGTGGTGCGGACAAATTAGCAGAATCCATCCACAAACAGCACTGGGCCAGCAGCTGGATTTCATCAAAATCGTGACTGGTCCAGATTACCAGCGCCGGATATCGAGCCCAGAAATCCCGAAGGGTCGGCAATAGGCGTCGCAGTACCTGGGCACGGTCAACCGCTGATAGTGGCTCATCAAATAATTGCAGCTGCGCGTTATTAAAAAGCTGGCGTAATACAGCCACTCGCTGGGCCTCTCCACCAGACAATAGGTCTACCGGCTGATGAAGCAGCGCTTCAATACCAAAAGCCTTTAGCAGCCGATCACACTCTTCCTCGGGCAGTGGCCTGCGGCTGTAACGGCGGGCCAGTGCCAGGTTATCTGCCACCGACTGGCCGGCAAACAAGCGGCTATCCTGAAAGCCCAAAGAAAGCGTTCTCTTGTGGGTAGCCAGGGCGCGGCGTCCGCGCTGCCAGACTGTATTGGCAAAAGTGATATTGCCACGGCAATGGCGCTGTCCAGCCAGGGCTGCCAACAATGTACTCTTGCCGCTGCCGGAGGGGCCGGTAAGACCAAAAATCCCAGAGGCAGGCAGCTCTAATTGCCAGGGAGCCGCAGCGTTAAGCGAAGTCACCAGCCCTGCAACACTCAGTCCGGTGGAATCAGAAGTGGTAGACGCAGTACCGAATAGGGGTAAGGTGATTTCCATTAGCCCAGCACCCCCATTACCGGTTTAGCCTGCTCGTTGTTTGATCTGCGCGGGGCCAAACTATGTCCCAGCCAACGGGCAGCGAGTAGCAGTATCGTAGTAATTCCCATCAACATCAAAGCCAGCCGGTGCGCCGCACCGTATTCCATCGCCTCCACATGTTGATAAAGAGCGATAGAAACCACCTGGGTCTCACCGGGAATAGCACCACCAATCATCAGTACTACCCCGAACTCACCCAGGGTATGGGCAAACGTTAAAGCGCAGGCACTCACAATAGCGGCGCGACTCGCCGGCAAAAGAACTTTTAATAATGCCGCCCAGGGCGGTATACCCAGTGCTGCGGCAGCCTGGGTCAGGCGCTGACCATTGGCATTAAACGCGGCTAGCAGCGGCTGCACCATAAACGGCAGGGAATAAATTACTGACGCAAATACCAGGCCGGTAAAGGAAAACACCAAAGGGCCATCAAAAAGTTGTGACAGCCACTGCCCAGGAGCATAGTTAGGGGAAAATAAAAGCAGTAAATAAAAACCCAACACCGTGGGTGGCAGTACCAGCGGCAGGGTAATTAATACCTCGATACCGTGGCGCCAGCGGCTCTGCCATTGGCTCAACTTCCAGGCCAGGGGCACGCCGATAATAAACAGCAGTAAGGTAGTTAAGCCGGCCAATTTCAAAGTTAGCCACAGGGCCTGCCAGTCGGCAGCGGCGATATTCATAAGCCACTCCCTCCATCTCTACTTCGATATTGAGTCGGCAAAACACCGTAACCCAGGTGGTGCAGTTGCGCCTGCACTTCCCCTGAACGCAAATACTCAGCGAGGGACTGCGCCTCTTTAGGCCGACGACTCTGGGTGGGAATCAGCAGCTGCTGTTCAATGGGTTTGTACAAATGCTGCGGCAGCAGCCAGTAGTTATCGCGGCCGGCCGCTTGCATCTGGCTGGCGGCGACAAAACCCAGCCGGGCATTGCCGGAATCCAGCATTAAATAGGCTTGGCCGGCATTGTGAGCCCAGGCTAATTGAGTCTGTTTTTTCTTCCACAAATCCAGGCGTTGCAGCGCTTGCCGGGCGGCACTGCCGAACGGCGCTACTTTCGGATCGGCTAATACAATTTTATCGGGCCAGGTTTGCAGTAACTGCTCAATGTTCGATTCCGATTTTGGGTGCCAGAGAGCCAGTAAACCCAGGGCGTAAGTCTGACGACTGTTGGCCAGTGCCCCACCCTGCTTTTCCAACAGTTCGGGGCGCTCACGATCCGCAGACAGGAATAAATCGAAGGGCGCGCGGTGCGCTATTTGTTGGTAGAGCACCCCGGAGCTGCCGCTACTGATTTGCACCACACAGGCATGGCGACGCTCAAATTCCGGCAGTACCTGTTCCAGTGCCGGGCGGAAGCTGGCCGCTACCGCCACCCGCAAGGTGCAGTTATCCGCATTAACCGGTAGCGCGATGGCCACCAGTAAAGCGGATAGCAGCAGGCTCAGCCGGCGGACCACTTTTCCATCTCCGCAGCATCACTGGCCCGGGCTTCAACCCAGCGCTCTGAAGGCTTACCGGACTCATCCGCTACCGCTTCGCGCTTCCAGAAAGGCGCCTCAGTTTTGAGGCGATCCATGATGTATTGGCAGGCGGCAAAGGCAGCCTGGCGGTGGGGGCTGGTAACGCCGACAAAAACAATCTCGTCGTTGATCTGCATGGGGCCAACACGGTGGACGATAGTCACACGACCCAGGGACCAGCGATCGCGGGCATCATTGATAATCCGTTGCAGGCTTTTTTCCGTCATGCCCGGATAGTGTTCAAGGGCCAGGCCGCAGACATCACTACCGGCATTGAAGTCCCGCACCGAACCCACAAACAGGGCGCAGGCACCATCGCCACTGTTGCCTTGCAGCGCAGTATATTCAGCCGCTACGTCGAGGGGCGTTTCACAGACTTCAATACGATCAACGGCTTTCATATTGGCACCACTAACCGCCGGTAACCGGCGGGAAAAATGCAACTTCATCCCCAGCCTTCACCTGGGCTCCGGTTTCTGCCAGCTCCTGGTTCAGGGCCATACGAATATCGTCTCTTTGCAGGTGCGGGCTCCAATCCGGGTGCTGTTCACATAGGGTTTTGCGCAACTCGCTGAGACTGCCGGAAAAGTCCTCCAGGGTAGTCTCGCCCATGCCCAATTGCTGGCGCAGACGGGCGAAAAACAGAACCTTTACCATCGCTTTACACCTCTGAAATTTTTACGCCTTGTCCGCGGCATCGCCGCGCCAGTGGCCGCGCTTACCGCCGGTTTTTTGCAGCAGGCGGGTCGGGCCGATTTCCATCGCCGGGTCTACGGCTTTGCACATATCGTAAATGGTCAGCGCCGCTACCGAAGCTGCGGTTAACGCTTCCATCTCTACTCCGGTGCGACCGGCCAAGCGGCAGAAAGCGGTGATATGCACACTGTGCTTTTCCGGCTGCAATTCGAAATCCACCGCTACTTTGGTCAACGCCAGCGGATGGCACAGGGGAATTAAATCCGAGGTTTTCTTGGCAGCCTGGATGCCGGCGATACGAGCTACAGAGAGCACGTCGCCTTTTTTGTGCGTCCCTTGGCTCAGCAGTGCAAAAGCCTCTGCACTCATACAGATGCTGCTCTCGCCCAGGGCGCTGCGGTCAGTGATGTCCTTCTCGGTAACATCCACCATGCTGGCTTCGCCACGCTGGTTTAAATGGGTTAACTGGCTCACAAATTACCCCCGGCTCTCGCAGGGCGCGCTGGCAAAACGCACATGAGGGATAAAGTTACAGGGCTTGTGCCGGGCATCCAGTTGCTCCAGCAATATGCCTTCCCAAGCCGTGCGACAGGCTCCGGTGGAACCAGGCATACAACATATCAGTGTGCGATTAGCGAGGCCGGCGAGCGCGCGGGATTGCACGGTGGAGCTGCCGATATCCCCCAGGGAAATATGGCGAAACAGCTCGCCGAAGCCGTCGACGGTTTTATCGAACAGCGGGCTCAGGGCCTCCGGCGTGGAGTCGCGATCGGTAAAACCAGTACCGCCGGTCACCAATACCACCTGTACTTTGGGATCGGCAATCCAGGCGGAGACCACCGCGCGCATCTGGTAAACATCGTCCGGGGTAATGCGCTTATCCGCGAGCTGATGGCCGGCAGTTTTGAGGGCTTCCACCAGGTACTGGCCAGAGGTATCAGTCTGCTCGTTGCGGGTATCGGATACGGTAAGTACCGCGATATTGAGCGGTACAAATTCTTTGCTAGCGTGTGCGGACATATTCAGTGGTCTCTCAAAAAACTGTTTTCTGGAGTTTTATCCGGCGTACTCAAGCCGAGATAATCTGCCGGCGTATTGATATTGCGATGCCAATCGCCGGCACTTTTTATGGGTATGGATTTGGCCCCCAGGTGACGCAGCAGCGCGCCGACAGAATTGCGCGCACTGCCTTCGACGGCACGGCGCAAATAATCCAGGCAGTCACCATTTAACGGCAGCCACAGGGGAAAAAAGAAGTTTTCAAAATAACAGGGCCGGCCACTTGCCTGCCCCTCTGCCAATAACTCTGCGAGGTGCTCCCGCCCAAGTAGGGGCATATCTACTGGAATCACCAGGGCTGCATCGGCACCGGTTGCCAGGGCTACCGAATAAAGGCCGCCCAGTGGACCCCGCTCCGGCACCAGGTCTTCAATCGCTCCAGGGCGGGCGCCGCTGGTCACGACTTTTTCCAGCGGAAGCTCACTCAGCAATGCCTCGGCATGCTGCAAAAAATTGCCCCGTTGGGGGTGGGCCAGCAGGGCCTTGTCTCGGCCCATCCGGCTGGAGCGGCCGCCGGCCAGCACCACGCCGATTGTCGATTTGCCAACAAGAGCCCTGGCCATAACCCTAGCCCCCCAGCATCGCCAGATTGCGGGTAGCGCCGGTAAAACCTTCGTGCAGTTGGTGGCCTGCGGTTTTATCCACAATCAACTCACGGATATGGGCTGCCAGCGCTTCGCTATCGCCGGCGGCAATGATTTCGCGCATATCAAAGCCCTGGTCCGCAAACAGGCACAGGTGTAGCTTGCCCTGGGCCGATACCCGCAGGCGGTTGCAGCTTGCACAGAAGTCTTTGCCGTAAGGGGTAATCAGGCCGATACGGCCGGCGTAATCCGGGTGGAAGTACTCCCGCGCCGGACCGGCATCGCGGGTGCGGATCACCTGCTCCCAGCCTTCCCGCAGCAGCAGGGTTTCTATATCGCCGCCGGAGACATGGTTGCTGGCGAAGAACTCGCGGTTATCGCCGGTGCGCATCAATTCAATAAAGCGCAGGGTCACCGGAGTCTCTCGAACCCAGGCGAGGAAATTATCCAGCTCGGCCAGGTTGTACTGGCGCATCAGCACTGCGTTGACCTTGGTATCGATACCCAAGGCCAGGGCGCGATCCAGGCCTGCTAAGGCTTTATCCAGGCGGTTGTGACCGGTGATATGGTGGAATTGAGCCGGGTCGAGGCTGTCGATACTGACATTCACCTGATCCAAGCCCGCGCGGTGCCAGTCGTCAATCTGACTGGGCAGGCGGTAACCGTTGGTGGTAATGGCTAAGCGGCGAATCTTATCGCTAGCGCGCACGGCTTCGAGCAGCGGCACCAGGTCTTTGCGCAGGGAGGGCTCTCCGCCGGTAAGGCGTACCTTTTCCGTACCCAGTGAAGCGAAAGCGTGCACCAATGTGCCCACCTCAGCGACTGACAGAGGATTTTCCCCTTCCAGGGAACGTCCGCAACCGATGCCCTCGGGCAGGCAGTAGTTGCAGCGGTAGTTGCAGATGTCCGTCACGGACAGGCGCAGGTAGTAAAACCTACGGCCAAAATTGTCTTGTAACATTAAACGCCTTTCCAATTTCGGGAGGCCGCGCAGTTTCCCGCTAGACCCTGGTGGCCGGTACGGCCACGGTCCCGGCACCTTGCAACGTCAATAAAAAACGGCGCTGTTTAGGTAGCGGGACTCGGTGTTTAAACTGATGTCAGTGTATCAAGCTGGTTAATTTATGCTTGGGGCAAAGGTGGTACTCCCTAGGTACTCACAGTGATGCCAACCGTTAAGGGAAATAACATCACAAAATAGAAATTCAGTAGGCAGAATGGCTAAAAACCGAAAAATTCCCCTAAAGAAATTCGTCGGTTTTTATAAGTAAAACCCCGGCCAGAGCCAGGGCCTCGCTATGGAGCGGCTTTATTTAATTAGAAATTGGCGGTCACCATTAACCAGAACTTGTCGGTATCCACGTTGTGATCGTCAGCCTGGTAAGAGGCGTATTTCACCAGTGCAGAAATTTCCTCTGTCAGCTTGCGGCCGTAGCTGATATTCCACTCATGGCCATAATTTGCGGAACCTTCATTCGCATCAAAATTGTGATAGGCCATATTCAACTTGCCACCCACAAGTTTCATAGCACCGCTGATATACATATCTTCAATGCCTTCACCTGGAGTCACCAAGAACTGGTCGGTGAAACCTTGGAATTTATGCAGGGTAGCCAGCGGCGTTTTGAAACCAACGCCATTATCAGAACCCAGTACTTCATAACCGAGTTTTGCGGTTACCGGGCCCAGGTCTGCGCCAACTTCCGCCAGATAGTAGTCGGCATTGTAGTCGAAGGGGTTATCCCCGGTATCGTCCTGGCGCGCGTAGCTTAGATTAGCTTTTACAGGGCCAAAACTTCCTTTGTAATCCACCCCATAGGTGCGGCTGGAATTATTCACGAAATTTTCTAAATCCAGGCTGTAAACAAAACCACTGACTTTATGGTTTTCGGCCACCGGGTAGCTGGCATGGAGTAGCTGGATATTGCCTTCAAATTCGGCGCCGGCGCTATCTTCACCAAAAACCCGGTTTACGTTGTACACGTAGCTATAGTCCAGCTGCAGGCTGTCGGCGCTGCCATACTGATAGCGTATGCCGTCGTAAGTCTGCTCGTTCTGCCTCCAGCCAACACCGCCAACAAAGCGCTGGCCATCGAGGTTAATACGCTGGCGACCAGCAGTAATTATGGAATTTTCTCCGTTATAACGGATATAGGCCTGGTTAACCTCGGTGCCATCCGGATCGGCCACTACCGGGTAATTAGTTTTACCATTGACGGTGGAGTTGTAATTGTCGTTACCGACTGCAGTAACATCGTCCATCTCAAGAAAACCGCTGAAGCCGCGATAGCTGCCACTGCGCCAGTTGAGGCGGGTTCTCAGAGTGGACGCGAGTGCATCCCCATTAATACCATCCTGGTCATAATCTTCCTGATCGACGATCTCTACGCGATAACGCAGATTCAACCCGACTTCACCGGATTTAAGCGCGTCGACAAGAGTGGCATTTTCACCATCCTGCGCAGCGGCCTGCAATGCGACTGTGCTGCAGGCCCCCAACAGTAAAGCACCGAAAATTTTGGGAAATCTGGAAATGGTCATTACGCTTTTCCTTTGCAACAACGGAGTGACAGTGACAAATTACAATTTTTCAGACGTGGTTGAAACCACAGTTTTTCTCGGTAGAAAAAATAAATACTTCCTACCCTTTACACACACATAATTCCATTTTGGTAGTGGGCGCTACCTATCTGGCAAAGCCGCAGAGTTACTCGCATCCTCATGCAAAAAATTATTTTGCCTGGCGAAGGCCAAACGCTGTTGATATTGCTCCCTCTGGATTGCCAGATACATTACCAACATACAAACTGCCAGCACGCCGTAGAGCAACATAAATGCCGCACTGTGAATACCCACTAAATCCTGTGCGATACCAAACAGGACCGGCAGAGTAAAACCACCCAGCGCACCGATTGTGGCTACAGTGCCACCGACACTGCCCATATGTGCTGGAAAATTATCGTGTAGCGCCTTGTAAACCGAAGCGCGACCAAACCCCTGGGCAATACCAATTACCAGCAACAACAGGGTAAACAACTCAATGCCCACCTCGATATTTAGATGCACATCCCGTTCCACCCCGTGAATCGTCATACTGGTTGGGGGGTAACTGAGAAAAAACAGGCATACCAAGCAGGTCCAGAACACACTCCAATTCACCGTGCGCGCACCATAGCGATCTGCAAACCAGCCACCCAGCGCACGCAGTGAACTGGACAGGGCCACAAACAGCAGGGTCAGCGCCATCGCCACCTGGGTACTGACTTCGTACACCGCCAGGTAGTAATTCGGCAGCCACAGTAAAAGTGCGAGAAAGCTGCCGAAGACAAAATAATAATAGAGCCCATAACGCCACACCTTGATCTGCATCAGTGGCCTTAGATGGTGCTGAATTTTTGCCTTGTTGCGACTGCGCATATAACGGGTTTCTTCAGGTGCACAAAATTCGAATAACACCACCATAAGCAAAATACCAACCGCATAAATCGGCCCAATCCATTCACGCCCCAGCCAATTCTGGATCGCTGGCGCCAGGGCCAGGGTAATCGCCGCCCCGGCATTGCCTGCACCAAAAATGCCCATCGCGGTGCCCTGCTGCCTCCTTTCGAACCACGGAGTGATATAGCGAATACCCAACACAAAGGAGACCCCGGAAATCCCCAACCACAAACCGGCCAGTAGATGCTCACCGTAACTCTCGATATAGGGCAAGAATAAAAGCACCGGCAGCAGCAATAGCATTTGCAGGAGGATAAGTTTTTTTGCCGAGAAATATTCCACCAACAAGCCCGCGGGAAAACGCAGTAGCGCACCGCTCAGAATCGGCGCGGCCAGTAAGATGCCGTATTCTGTGGCTGAGAGGTCTAGCTGCTCGCGGACTTCCACTCCAAGCACCGCGTAGAGTGTCCACACGGAAAAGTTTGCAGCAAACATGGCCGAGGCAAATATCAGCACACGTCCGGCGAGTTGCTGGGTATATTGCACGGCGGGCTTCTCCTGTTTTTTCAGTTTTCGGGAAAATGATTTGGTCACCACATCGGCTGCCCGATCAATACATATCTGTTGCGCCGCCACGAACGGATTGAAAAGAGCAGTATTGGTAAAGGCCACCTGCCAGCAAGATGCATAAAAACCCCGGTAATCACAATTACTCCCAAAAACTCTCCGCTCACAAGCCGATTTTTTATGGCTACTCAACAAGAGGTAAATCTTATTCAATAGGCAGCAGCTCCCCTTAAAAGGCTCTACCCCAAATGGGCTAACACCAAGCACCAAAGCCTTTATTCAGTACCCAACTACCCCCTTTGTGTACTTTCCCTGTAGCGCTGCTCAAATACTATCGGCCATGACCCTATCCACCTCTAAATTTCTGAGAAGCCGGAGAAAATAGTCATGAGTCAATCCAGCGGCCTCAATTTATTTAATTGGGGCGATCCCAAAATAAAGACGCTGCACGTTACCTGGTTTGCGTTTTTCCTGACTTTCGTGGTGTGGTTCTCCCACGCTCCGCTGATGGTCTTTATCAAGGAAGCGTTCGACCTCACCAGCCAGCAAGTAAAAGCCCTGTTAATCCTCAACGTGGCACTCACCATCCCCGCCCGTATCATTATCGGTATGCTGGTGGATAAATTGGGGCCGCGCCTGGTGTACAGCGGGCTGCTGATGACCTCATCTTTAATCTGTTTGGGCTTCGCCACCGCAGACAGTTATGAATCCCTGGCCCTGTTCCGCTTCCTGCTGGGATTTGTGGGTGCCGGCTTTGTAATTGGTATCCGCATGGTGGGTGAATGGTTCCCAGCCAAACAAGTCGGCCTGGCAGAAGGTGTTTACGGCGGCTGGGGGAATTTCGGTTCTGCTGCCGGTGCCATGACCCTACCCACCATCGCCCTGCTGTTCGGCGGTGAAGACGGCTGGCGCTATGCCCTGGGCCTCACCGGCATCATCGCCGGCCTGTACGGCATCATCTACTACCGCGTTGCCCGCAACACTCCTAAAGGTTCCACTTACTTCAAACCGAAAAAGAGCGGCGGCCTGGAAGTTACCAGCAAGCGGGATTTCTACTTCTACCTGCTGATGAATGTGCCCATGTACCTGGCACTGGCAGCGCTGGCTTACAAACTGTCTCCCAGCGGCGTAGCCCTGCTGAGCCAGAATGCCACCTACGTGATGTGGGGCCTACTGGTAGTACTGTTCGCCTTCCAGACCCGCATGATCTGGAATGTAAACAAAGACCACCTGCGCGAAGGTGTGCCCGAGCTGGAGAAATACAACTTCAAGCAGGTAGCCATCCTCGACCTGGCCTACTTCGTCACCTTCGGCTCAGAGCTGGCCGTGGTTTCTATGCTGCCCCTGTTCTTCCTGGAAACCTTTGAAGGATTGAGCCCGGTGAAGGCCGGCCTGCTCGCCTCTGGCTTCGCCTTTATGAACCTGGTGGCTCGCCCAACTGGTGGATACTTCTCTGACAAACTGGGACGCCGCCGCAGCCTGATGTTCCTGATCGGCGGCCTGGCAGTGGGTTACTTTGTACTGAGCCAGATCAACGGCGGCTGGTGGATTCCCGCTGCGGTAGTTGCCACCATGTGCTGCTCTTTCTTCGTGCAGGCCGGTGAGGGTGCCGTATTCGCCGTCGTACCCCTGGTGAAGCGTCGCATGACCGGGCAGATCGCCGGTATGGCCGGAGCCTACGGCAACGTGGGTGCGGTTACTTTCCTTACCGCCCTGTCTTATGTCAGCTACAGCCAGTTCTTCCTGATTATCTGCGGCGCAGCAGCGGTGATCTTCTTCGCCTGCCTGTTCCTGGAGGAGCCCAAAGGCAATATCGCCGAAGTGCTACCGGATGGCACAGTGCAGCTGATTAGCGTGGAGTGATCGGAAAGCTGTTATCAAGCAACAAACGCAAAGGAGGGCCAATGGCCCTTCTTTGTTTTTCGCCGTTGGTCTGAGGGGACGAAAAGAGATAGGAGAAAGCTGTGAGCGAAACCAATTCCGGGGTGCAAACAGAAACCGAGGCAAACCCCGAAGCCCAGACACCGCGATTGAGCCACGGCCTCTGCACTAGTGCCGGCATCAAACCGCAGAACGAAGACGCGGCAATCTATCACTGGCCAGCCAGCCCGCACTTACAGGAATACCTGGGCGCAGTCGCCGCACTGGCCGATGGAGTCAGCTCCGCCGAAGCTGGTGCCCAAGCCAGCCACACCGCCACCGAGCAGTTTGTGCGGGACTATTACAAGGTGCCGGATACCTGGTCTGTGGCCCACGCCGGACAGAAAATCCTCGCCTCCATTAACAGCAAGCTATACCGCAAAAGCCACGACTTTCCCCAACAGGAAAAGGGTTTCCTCTGCACCTTCTCTGCCCTGATTTTTAAATCCCGCACCGCCCACTACTTCCATATCGGCGACAGCCGTATCTATCACCTGCGCGGCGACAACCTTAAATGCCTCACCCGGGACCACAACATCACCCTGGCCCACCGCCAGCAGATGCTATCCCGCGCGCTGGGAATGGATACCGGCCTGCAAGTGGATTACGGTCAGCTCAGCCTGGCTAAGGACGATGTGCTGCTGATTACCAGCGACGGCCTGCACGACTTTATTAAACAGGATCTACTGCGCGAGCTGCTGGCAGAGTCCCAAATAAGCGAACAGGAAACAGCGGAAACCCTGGTGCGCCTCGCCGAGGAAAACGGCAGTGACGATAACCTCTCCGCATTAGTGGTAAAGGTAAAAGCATTGCCACAAACCACCCTGGACGACTACAGCCGCCAGCTTACCCGCCTGCCCTTCCCGCCAGAATTGGAACCGGGCATGGTATTGGATGGTTACCAGGTAGAGCGGGAGCTGTTCTCCTCCCAGCGCAGCCAACTGTACCTGGTGCGCGACAGTGCCACCGGGGAAATCCTGGTAATGAAAACCCCCTCGGTAAATTACGAGGACGATATCCACTATATCGACCGCTTTATTCAGGAGGAGTGGATAGGCCTGCGTATTCGCAGCCCCCAGGTAGTGCGCCTGCACCGCCAGACCCGCCCACGAACCGCGCTCTACTACCTGATGGAGTATGTGCAAGGCAGCACCCTGGAACAGTGGATCACCAATAACCGCTTTCCCAAACCGGCGGAAGCGTTTCGTATCCTTAAGGAAATTGCCACCGGGCTGCAGGCCTTCCACGATCAGGAAACCATTCACCAGGATTTGCGCCCGGCCAATATCATGATCGACGGCGACGGGCGGGTAAAAATTATCGATTTCGGTTCAGTCTACGTAGCCGGCAGTGCCGAGATTTTCCACCCCCTGGAACACCCGGAAGCGCTGGGCACCGCCAGCTACTCCGACCCCCACTATATCCTTGGGCACAACAGCGGTATTCGCGGCGATATCTATGCCCTCGCCACTATTGCCTATGAAATGTTTACCGGCGAACTGCCCTACGGCGAGGAGATCGAAAACAGCCGCTCCCACGCCGACTTCGAACGCCTGCGCTACCGCACCGCCAGCCAGTTTAATCCGGTAGTCCCCATCTGGTTCGACCGCGCCCTGGAGCGCGGATGCAGTATCGACTTGGAACAGCGCTACTCCACCCTGACGGAATTTATACGCGACCTGACCAATCCTAACCCGGATTACCTAAGGGAAGACCCTACTGAGAAAAGAGATGCTTCCCTTTTCTGGAAGATTCTTTGTGGGATTTGGGTGGCTACTTTATTGGCGGTGGCCGCATTGTTTTCGTCTAGTGCGTAAGAGCAGAGCTATCCTAAAAGATTGTCCCGGCTTACAAGTATGCTGTCACAAATATAGCTACAAACGTTCTATTTTTATTGGCAATTTAAGATTGTGTATACTCCATCGTACTCTCTTTATGTTGTATCTTATACAAGAAGTGGCACTTATAGATTTCTTATGGTTTAAACATTCATGCGTAGTTTCGTATGTCCATGGTGATTTATATCATTAATCAATAATTTTTAACCATCTATAATTTTAATTAAATATCTAGGTACGATGTATTCATATACATTACCCGGATTATTTAACCCTAGTCAAAATTAGCACTCTAAATTACATTTATCCTGGCCACTTCGTCTTCTAGTTCATGGTACATATTGAAGACATGATATCATATTGTCTCATTCGAAAGTTTGATCACATACGAACGCTCACCAAGGAAATATAAAATGCGTCTTATAAAAGTAAAAATAAAAAACTTTAGATGCTACAAGGATGAAACATCCTTCCAGTTGGATAATCTAACAGCCATAATTGGAAAAAATGATATTGGGAAATCAGCTGTAATTGAAGCTGTAGATGCATTTTTCAATGATACTATAGAAGCTAATGACCTATCTAACAATGCTGATAACAATTCCATTGAAATAACATGCTACTTTGAAGACATCCCTAAGGAAGTGGTTTTAGATACATCAATAGAAACCTCACCAAAAGATGAGGGGATTCTTAACACAAAAGATCAATTAGAAATTAAAAAAGTATTTACTTTTGCAGCAAGAAAAACAACTTCAATATATTTAAATGCAAATCATCCTTCAGATCAAAGCCTTACAAACTTGCTAAGCATGAAGAACACACCCCTTAAATCTTTTGCCAAGGAACTGGGGGTTAACTTGCAAGGAGTAAATAGTAGTAAGAACCCCGCTCTAAGGGCCGCTATTCGCGAACATGTAGGTGGTGGGCGCCAAATGAGAGAAATAAAAGTCGATGGAAATATAGATAATGAGGATAACATTAAGACTGTTTGGAACTCCCTAAAAAAACTTCTCCCTATTTTCTCCTTATTTAAAACTGACAAAACATTTGATGACAAAGATGGTGACATTAAAGATCCATTGCAGTCAGCAATAAAAGAAGCACTTGCACTACCTCAGATACGGGATCTACTTTCTGAGGTCGAATCAAAAGTTAAGGAATACTCAACAGAGATTGCCGATAGAACGATCGAAAAACTCAAGAATTTTGATAAAGATATCTCAGAAAGACTCAGATCAGAATTCATCAAAACGCCGACTTATGCAAAAGTCTTCGATCTTACACTTTTGAATGAGAATGATATACCCCTCAATAAACGAGGTAGCGGCATAAGGAGATTGGTTGTACTTAGTTTTTTCCAAGCTCAAGCTGAGAAGCGTAAAGCTGAAAAAAATGCTCCATCAATTATCTATGCAATAGAAGAGCCTGAAACTGCACAACATCCTAATCATCAACAAATGATTATTGATGCACTCCACGACTTGAGCAAACAAGATGATGTCCAGGTATTATTCACTACACATAGCGCAAATCTTGTAAGAGAAATACCAGTTAAATCACTACGCTTTATATCTTCTGATGAGAATGGGAAAGTTCAGGTAGAATATGGTTTTGATTCAGCAGCTAACTCAGCAAATGAAGCTGTGATATCAAAGATCATAAATACCCTTGGAATTCTTCCCAATCCATCAGAACGTGTTAAAGCTCTGGTTTATGTTGAAGGCAATCATGATGTGAATGCTCTTAAAAGATACAGTAAAATTTTAAATGAATATGATCCAGATATCATAAATCTTATGCAGTCCAAAACTATCGGTTATGTGATAACTGGGGGTTCTGCGTTGAAGCATTACATTGATCAAAAACACTTAGATGGGCTGGGCAAGCCAGAGATCCATATTTATGACAGTGATGTTGGATCATATGTTACTGCGGTTCAAAAAATTAACGATGAAAATAATCCAATCAAGGTGGCATTTAATACTGAGAAGCTTGAACTAGAAAATTACCTTCATCATGAAGCAATTATTGAGGCTTATGCTGAGAAAGGTACACATATAGAATTAGCCGCATTAGGAGACCAAGATGACGTACCTATGCTTGTTGCTCAAGCAATGAATGTCGCTATAAATAATAACTGGGATGAGCTACCCTCAGAGAAGCAAAAAGAGCTCAGCAGCAATAAGAAAAAACTATTGAATATTACTGCTGTTGAAAAAATGACTATTGAGCGAATAATTGAAAGGGGCGGCTATGATGAGATTGCTAGCTGGCTATCTGCAATAAAAAATATGGCCGTTTAAACATGTATTATGTATTTAACTGAATTGCAGAGCAGGAACACACCCATAGGCAACTGTGGAATCAATTAATATCAACATCAAATATCGAGCATACAATAATTAAAGCCATAGATTCGAGAATATAGCCAAATGAATTATTCATTTTACCCGTTTAAAAATAGACTTGAAGAAATTAATGGGGCAGACTTAAGAAACTTAAAGGAAGTATCTGAAGGTTGGTATATTGACTATAAAGAACGAACCATAAAGGTATCTGATTATGCCAAGCATTTATCGGCTTTCTCTAATCAATATGGTGGATGGCTAATTATCGGAGTCAGGGAAAAAGATAATGGTTCAAGAAAAGCTGGCGAGTTTCCTGGAGTTAAAAACAATGAAGTAGAAAAAATTTTGTTAGCTATAAGGGAGGCAAGTTCCGCACATGTAAATCCTGAAGTATATTATGAAGAAAAAGTTATTGCAGGACCAATAAAAGAGGTCAATTTACCTAAAGATCATTCTGTAATTATTATTGGTATTCCTCAAAGTAACAACACCCCGCATATACATTCGTCTGGTCGAATTTACAGAAGACTTTCAGATCAATCAAAACCAAAAGCAGAAACTGATAGATATATACTCGATGAGTTATGGAAAAGATCTGAAAAATATAAAAAACAAATTATTAAGAAGCTTACTACAGTTCCGGAATTACCAGAAAAGCAATCCTCCCAAACTTGGGGATACATATTCTTTAAGCCTAGGAGTGGGCAGCCACTACCAAAAAATGAACTTGAGTTCGATGATTTCTCTAAAATTATGAGAAACTTAGATAATTCTGTTCATGGGGTACATGCACCACTTAATTCTGTACATACGACGGAAAATGGCTTTGTTGCCCGACAAACATCAAAAATGGACCCAGGATTGGCTGCGCTAACTTTGAGATGGTGGCATGATGGAAGTGTTAGGTTTGATATTCCATTTAGGGTGTACAATTTAAAAGAGTTCTGCAAGGGAAATCACAATAATAAGCATTATTTAGAGTATATCGATATTGTCAAAGAACATGGTTATACCGACATTAAAATTATTGATTACTCTATTTTCTTTCAAATCGTAGCTGCGTTAGCAAACAGCTACATTCATTTGCTAGACATCACCGAAGATAAGCGTGATTACTTTAGCTGTTTCACAATCAAAAACTTATTTTATTCCTCTCCATATATTGACTCAGAAAAATATATTAATAGAACAAAATCGTTATCAATACCACTGACGACAGATAGCGAATTAAAAATTCCCACTGAGCCAACAGAGGATAATATGTTTAAACATAGCTATAAAATGAGAAAAATCCAAGAGGAGAAACCTAACGCAAAACAGGCAAGACCATATATCTTCTCAATTCCGATCGTTTACTCCATTTTCAATAGTGTAGGAATCGTGTCAAAAACAGACGATCTTGTTAATGACCTAAGCCTATATGGACACAATAAAATTAAATAAATACCGGAATAACAATCTAGAAATAATATTGGGTCATCATGAATGAACGTATTCTACAGAATACCGGAAACGTTTAAATAGTAATATACAAACAAACAGAGTTTACTAGACAATCTACCATGTGTTGCTTTCGCGATAAAATAGACAGCCGAGACGGCTCATACTTCACTTAAGCCGTCACTTTACTAAACATTCGAAATTCTAAAATCAATTCTCAAAAATTTACCTCCCTTAACGATCGTTCCTTTTGGACTCTTATATATATTTCCTCACGATGAACGGATAGGGATTTAGGAGCACGTATTCCTATCTTCACCTGATTACCCTTAACTTCCAATACCGTGATGGAGACATTGGCTCCAATTCTTAATTTTTCACCAGTCCTACGTTTTAAGATCAACATAGTTATTTCCTACTGATACTCAAACCATGGATAGACCTTCTCTGATGGAAGGCTGAGAAAGTAACGTTGTGAGGAAATACGAGGTGGTGCACGGGAACGATAGGCATAGAAGAAGAAAAGGCAGGCAATACGCTCCCAGAGCTTGGGGAATCGCACCAAGCCGCTGAATGTACTCCACTTTATTGAAGACGAGCGGGTTTCTAGCGTATGATCCATATAGCCATTTTGATAGTTCGCTTATCAATTTGGTCAGCTGGCCCCTGGTGTTGCTGCACCTTGGGTCAGCGCCTTTTACTTACTGTTACGTCACGCTACCGTTCTCCTGTGAGAGGATGGTTCTTTAGAAAACTCTTAGATATCTTGATTCTCTCGAATCCCTTTGGTCTTTGGTCATCGGTCTACAAAAGGTCACCCAATCCCGGCCAAAATACCAATAAATATCTTTCGATTTTACGCAGCTTTGACACTGAAACAAACTGAATAAAATCCAATAAGATCATTTTTGTGCCTATATTTTTGTTTATTTATGCTGACGAAAATCCAGGCTGCTCATAAAAATAGCAACTTAAATTGGTACTCTTTACAGATCCTCTAGTTGAAGATAAAAAATAATAGATCGATCATTATCGACACACTTTCAGCGATAACAGCAATCCGTTCATCCGCTACATAAAGACTGCCTCAGGTACGATAGTTCTTATTTGCAGTATATTTACTCAGAATATGCTGGGTGATAGGTTTTTTGGTTACAGCAAACCGCTTTGTTCAAATATATATAAAATCGGTATAATGCAGCATTCTTTTAAATACGTTGCTGGCTTCACAAGAGGTATCAAATATATGAATAAAATCATTGCAATACTGGCATCCATCGCTATTACATCATGCGCTAGCAATTCTGATGTTACAAACTTTCAAAGCAAAGGAAACCTAGAAGCGCCTAAGCCAGCTGCCTGTGAGGATATTAACTCGCTCCAAGCCAGTCAAAATCCTGCTGATATATTTTCTGGCATGAAGAAATGCCTAAACTCTGGAAATTATTCAGGTGCAGCAAAAATGTATTACGCTGCCATGACTTATGGAATTTATGATACCAAAAGAGTTAGTGATCAAACAGCACATCAAAGCATCATTATTCTTCGCATGAATACCTTAAGCGGCCTTTCGGAGGAACAGCTTTCTCTTCTTCAATCAGAAATAAATACAATCTTGGAAAGTAATGAACAAGTATGTGAAGCTTTGCGCGCACGGGGGCTACCGACATACCATCCAACATATATGATCCAGCATGGTATTGGTGCTTTCACAGGTAATCAAGCCAATAACGGTCTCATTGAAAACTTTGATAGTCAATCAGCCTGGTCTGAAGCTATTGATAAAACAGTTAAGTGTAAACAAAGCTAATAAATACATGGTATATTCTAATTAGGGGTAAAGAATGAAAAAAATAGCTTTTCTATTAATGATACTTTTCTGTCAATTAAGTATTGCTGAAGAATTATTAAGTGAAGATGAGTTTGTTGAACGATATATCAAAGCTGTTCAAAAAAAGATTGTGGGCATTAAAGCTGAGAAAAAAGATCAGCTAGAAGTCCACTTCGAAAACAATGAGGGTGAAGAGCAGATTTCTTTTTTAAAAAACGCCTATATTTCTTATACAAATAGCCCTGAATCACTTGAAGATATTATTAAACAATATACTGGAAGCTTAGAAGAGCTATTCCAACCAAAAGAAATTAATTTTGGCAAGACACAAATATTCCCAGTCATCAAAAATAGAGATTATATTAGTCAAGTAGCAGCAATGTTTAGAGAAAAAGGTAGTGATGCTCCTTTTCCCTTTTACTTTGAACAGTTAAATGAAGAGCTTTATGTCCTCTATGTATTTGATACTGAAACCTCAATGAGATATATCTCTCAAAAAGATATAGATAAACTACAGATTAAAAATGAAGAGTTACGCACCCTAGCTAAGGAAAACTTACGGAACTCCATTGAATTGCAAATACAAGGCAATCCTGCCTCTTTATCGATGTTACTGGCAGGTGGAAATTATGAAGCCTCATTCATACTTTATGACAAGCTATGGAATAAAGAACAGTTTCCCGTAAAGGGAGATATTGTTGTTTATATTCCATCTAGAGATTTGGTAATAGTAACCGGATCAGAAGATGCTGAAGGCCTCAAACAAGTAAGAAGTATAGTTTATGACCCTGAGAACGAGTGGCCTCATATAGTTTCAGAGAAAGGTTTTGTTCGCAAGGGTGATGCTTGGGAAGTATTGAGTCTTTAACAAACTGATGTAGTGGAATTAAATTAGCTTTCATCTTTTATTGCTTGGAAAAGGTGAAAGCTTGTTTTTCCACTAGGAAAAGATGATATCTATATATGAATAATACATGGAAGTCTGCCAAAGAGGCATGGATAAAAAACGGTATTGAAGGTCAACTTTGGCTACTTGAAAACCGCAGGAAGCGCTCTGGGGAATGATCAATATCATTCCTTTAAAATGGCAGCAGTGTTGGCTGAACCTTCGTTTCGCAGCTTTGCTGTTCCGTTTCGGACCATATTTACGATCTTATAAGTAAAGGGGTGATCGTGGAAGACTCAAGATTTTGGGATTTGGTAGAAAGCGTAACAAAGCGAGTACCCGATATTGAGGAAGTTTTTGATAGATTAGTTGAGGCTGTAAGCAAGCTCACTCCTAATGAAATTATTGCATTCAAGGAAAAGCAGTGCGAACTAAATGACCTCACATACCGTTGGGATATTTGGGCTGTGGCATATATCTTAAATGGTGGCTGTTCCGATGATGGTTTTACTTACTTCAGAGCTGGCTTGATACTTGGAGGACGCGAGAAGTTTGAAGCAGCACTAATAAATCCTGAATCTCTGGCCGATTGGCTACCTGAAGACTTCGAAGCTGAGGACTTCATGTATATAGCTAATGATGCCTACGAGAAGGTCACAGGAGAGGAGTTTCCTTATGACCGCCTTACTTCTGAAGGCAGAGATGATCCCTTTGGCGAAGCGTGGGATGAGGACGATTTACCCAAGCTATACCCGGCTTTGTGCGATAAGTATTTTTGATAGAAATACTTAATACTGAAAGATTTTTCCCATCCCTTGGGTATGTTGTTGCCATTTTGTTGGCACGAAGCTATCAATAAAAAGCAGCCGTTAAATGATGGATTTATGTGTAATTAGGAAAATCTTTCCATGAAATGGAGCAAGCTTAAATCTCTAGTTGAAGAAAAATTTTCTTCATCTTTAGATGGCCGTATTTCAATTTACACCACCAGATAAGGTAATTATACATTTTAATCAAACTTATTTTGACTACACTGTGAGCATCAAATGGAAAAGCGCAAAAAATTACTTTGGTTTAGCCTTCTTACTGTCTCTCTAATTGGAATCGGATTCATACTTGGCATGTTTGGCAGTGCCCTAAAGCCTCCAGCAAATGCTGGTGAACTATCTCCTAGTATTGATATAGCTGACCTGGAGCCGGGTGAAATACTTACTCGGGATGTAAATTATGAGGTGGGAGGGAAGTGGGGCTTTAGATACATAATTTATAAAAACTATGAGTCCGAAATCACAGTTTTTGGCGTTCCCCTCAGAGAAGGCATGGTAAATATGCCAGATATAAAGTGGTGGAGGTGGGGCACAGAATGTAGGAATTTTGGGCCGACCATGAAAAACGGTAAGGTAGTACCACAAAGCCAGTTCAAATGTCATGATCACGAATTAAATACGTGGTTCGCCAAAGAAAATGTCTGGGATCTTGATGGGAATAATCTCGGCAAATATACAGAAGACATGGAAAGAGTAAGATTTTCAATAAAAGGTTTTGACCTTATACTACATATGTATTATTAGAAAATAAATCTACCCAGTCTGTCATAGAGCTTTTTAATGTCTGACCCGCTTCATTATGCGAGAAGTACAATTAAAAACTAATATGGGAAGAACAAATTATTTAGTATGTAGACTTAGTATCGCGATGCTATGTGGGTTCATCTCATATTTGCTGGTAGCGATCTTTCCAGCTCTTATTACCCTAGAACTAGCAAATTTTTATAGAACACTAGGGATGTATTTCCTTTATACCGTCGTTGCTCAATTAGCAGGGTTGTTATTTGTGATATTTAGGAGCAAGCGAATACTGAATATCGCAAACCTAGTCTTAACCTTGATGTGCTTTATACCTGTAATAATTTACTTTATAAAAATAGCTCCAGATGGCCTAAACCCATAAAATTGGTACGATCGAACATTTTCTGCTGAACAACTGTCGCTCTACTGCTACAGAACTTACCGTAAGCTTTGAGTATTCCATTGGGAAGGCAAAGGTACTATTATCCAAATAGATCCTGTTAACGGTTGTGAGTAATGAGAGCAAAGTTACAAGAATTAGTAAATGATAAACCCATAGAGCAAAGCCCTCATTATCTTCTGAGCCAAGAATTAGAGTTCGAATTTTTAAAGTCTAATTTGTCATTTGCGATGGCATTTATAGGCGGTATTGTTACTCTCAAAACTGCTCTTGGTATTGATACACCTATTTCTGAAGGGTTCACCTACTCTTTGACCGCCGCCGTCTTCTCAGCGCTACATGCCTTTCAAGCACAGCAAGAATTAATTAATGACCTACGTAATGGTCGAACACCTAGTAAAGTAAAACGCCTGTTTAGACGTTACCCCGGACCTGTCCTCCTTGGGTTAGCTTTCGGATATGCCTTTATCTATTTCGAAAGCTCACTGCACTAACTGTACAAACTTAATGAATTTTTAAGCACTCCGTTTTAACCGAGTAATTAAGATAGGGGCATGGAGAATCTGACTTAATCTTTGATCCCCATAGGCTGAGGTACAAAGAATATTACGGGTTAAGATGTTAGTGGTGTCCAGAACTGTAGGGCTACGAAGCTGAAGACTTTATACATATAGCCAATGATGCCTAAGAGAAGGTCACAGGAAAAGAGTTCCTTTATGACCGCTTTGTTTCATGGCAAGCATTATGTTCGCACAAGACAATCAAAAAGAAAGCAGCCCTTAGTAATAGAGTTATCATGCGAAGAAAAATGGATAAAAAGTTACTCGGCTTGCTCCCTGGTATAGGTATCTATGTCTATATCCTGGCAACTCAAGAAACTTTAACAGCCTCCAGCGTATTTGGATGGTTGGCTTACTCTATAACCATTGGCTCTATGATATTCTTTGTCATGTTCGCCCCCTATGGTAAGCGGAGCTCGTTCACAGTCTTTGGCCGAGAGCAACGTTATAGGACTCCAGTACCCATTATCCCAGTGAAAGTAGCGCTCAGTATCCTTGGGGCTATAGTAGCCTCTTTAACAATCAGTTTCGTTCTCTACCATGCCAGCCAATAGCCACTTAATAAAGCTTATAAGCGAGATAATTCATTGCATGGCCCACCCCTTCACCACGCGCTATACACTATGACTGAGTTCTTGCATAAGTTTGCATGCTTCGATTGTCAGGTCGCCTTTAAGCGACGAGCTATTGAGGATGCATCATCTGGCTCAGCACACCAGTCTGATTTGAACATCATCCATAAGTGTCCAAATCGCGGTCCTCTTAACTGCCACCCGGATACCAAAGGTTTAAGCTGACCCACTTGCGCATCACAGAGCGTTGGCCCAAAGCCGCTATAATCAAACTCGCTAGATAGGCTCCGCCTAGTTTGTAATATTATTTGCGAGCTGCATGACAGCTCGGTCAACCTTAGCGTTATACAGTGGTAGATGTCTGTCCATGCGTTCGACCACAACCAGACGCGAACGGAGAAGAATCGAAAAATGAATAGTGAGCAGGCCGAAGCTTTTCTGGATGAGATGGCCAAAGCGGTATGTGATCCAAACGCTGATTCTAAGGTCACCGACCGCTACTTTACCGAAGACTTCGTGCAGGTTATCGACGACACAACGATTGGGCGATCGCAACTCGATTCGCGTATCAATTTGCTCCGAATGGAGTACTCGGCCGTCAGGTTCGATTACCTTTCCGTAATTGGTGAGGGCGATCGGATAGCTGATATGCATCTGGTGCGCGCGAAGGCGAAAGATAGCCAACAGCTCACAATCAAGGTAATCAGCCTGTATACGCTAAGAGACGGCCGGATCTCGCGCGCCGAATCCCTTAGCCGCCTTATCGAAGGGACTGCGGAAGACCTGCAATTACTCGTGCGTGGTGAATGAGGCGATCGGACGGGGTGGACCTTGGTTTCACTGGAGACGATAACGCAAACCGCCTCCGGGTATCGTTTTGGCGAAGTCCTCCAACTTCCTCTCGAATTGCTTAATCAGCTTAAGAGTCACCCAGAGATTCATGATCATCGAAGGCAACACCCAAGTGCTAACCGAAGCATCCCCCTGTCCGGTATTCACGTGCCGGCTGGCATGAAGACATACCACATAACAAATGACTATGGTTATTCGTCAAGCTTTTAAGCCATATTTTCATCCCTATAGGTGTTGTTATTCACCATGGTAGTCAGGATGATAAATTACTTTCTCATACATGCAATTAGAGCCACATTCTTAAATTTTCCAACGTCGACTAGACGTTTCTACATTGGCTTTAATATGAAGTGGGACTTGATAGCAACAATGTGGAAATACACAGGACCATACGCACACGATGTCGACCTACCCATATATAGTAAGTGAGCGCTCTTCGCACTATAAAGGCTACAGCGATTTAGCTCACGAGAAATGGTTTTGTTTGAACGACTGAGTTGTTGCGCAATGGCTCTGGCTGTATAGTTCTGGCCCGTTGAGGACTTTAATCTGATATCGTTCGTTGAGGGTTAGCTGGCTGGTGCAGGTTCCATGGGATTGCTGGCTTATTTGCGTGGAAGTTAACCAGCCTACAGCCAACTTTCCTCCTTGGCTATCACCAAGTGTGTCGCTTTTAGTGGGGGTCTAGGATTTATGTACTGCAATATATAGGAAAATACCGAATTACAAAACACGGATTATTTACAAACAAATCATTGGGAAACAAATTTCAAGCCCGCGCTGCCCACAAAAGAACTGTTTAATATCAGTATTCCATATGCAAAGGCTATCCAATATAACAAAGTCGCCCTGCATAATTTTTGCTACTGCCATTATTGAGCTATCTGATTCTGATGCTACTGTTAAGTTTGGTAAATATGGGGTATTGGATTGAAAACCGAATAATGCAAGTATATTGTAGACTTCTGTAGCCGTTGGACCATAGCTAAGTACGCTATAGTCAAATCCAGCTATTCCTCTACTAGTAAAAGTCAAACTATTAATAAATATTTCTCTTTCTATTTCCGATAATGCATTCAAAGGTGATTTCTCAGTTGGAGTAATCTCTAAGTATTTTTCTAATTCTAATTGATTTTTTATTGGAGCAAGCTGGTAATCCTTTTCTCTCTTATCCATCCAATATTTTTGTTTTTGTTTAATTAAACTACTGCGCGTAAATTTTTCGCCTTGACTTTTTAGTGAAGTATCTAGAGAGAACACTGGCTGTAAGAAAAAGAAAGATAGTACTGCAATAACTAAAATAGTTAGTGTGAATGCCTTCATATTATGCCTATTTGTAAACGATGACATTTGGTTCAACGCAATAATAGCGCTAATGATAGATATTAAGTGACTATATTGGCAATCTGAGTGACAAGCTTTAAAGTCTATCTCAAACCTGTTGAAAGAGAGTAATTTTGCTCTTACAAACCTAAAAAATGTGACCAGATCTCTAATTTACTTATTAAGGTATCAATTTTTCAGCCCTTGATGCCAGCATTATCATCTACAGGTTTAGCTGTTTTACAATGCTAATGGCATTCTTGATACGTCTACGAGTTTATTTTTCATTACATAGAAATATTGAGTAGTGATGTTATCAATCTCGGTAAAGTCCATTAGCCACCCCCATTCATTACAGATATTTGTTTTTCAGAACGATTCAAACCGACATTCCTGAGAGCATTATTCAGTGCTTCAGGTTCTCCCTCTCGTGGCCAACCAACAAAGTATTCGATAAATTTACCATCAGAAAAGAAATAAAATGCCGGAGTTCCTATGTTGCTACGCAACTCAGGTAACTCAGACCATGGTGGAGTCTCATGCATCAAACCTGTGGGTAAGCTTGGATAATTTCGCGACCAATCTAGGAACCCCTCAATATACAGTTTACCCCTAGGCTCAGTGAGCCAATATGAGTATTCAGAGAAGATCTCTAATAGCTCCTCATCAACAATAATATGTTGAGCTGCTGAAATGGAAAAACTACATAAGGGGTTTGATGCAACCAAAATGAATGGGCCATTGTCTGGTATGCTAAAAGCACTCTGTTTAATAGAGTTCTTCTCGACTTTCCAAATTGTAGGATGCCTAGATGTTTTTTCGCTAACCCTATGAACTTCCGGTATAACTTGTAAATATCCAGAACTTTTTTGTTCAACCATATTACTGGCTAATTCAAATTGTCGAGTTGCAATATAGGCCTCCTGCAGAGCAACTAAGTGACGCTCTTTCACAAGATTCTTTATCTTTAAATAATGTAATACTCTAGCCATATCTTTGGCGTAATTGACATCTGGATCATAAGCAATAGCGGTTTTTGTAGCTTGAAATAGGTATTCCAGTTCAATTCCACTAAAATCACTTAAGGCTTCAGAATTTATAATGGGACTAAAGTTATCTGAGTAAAACTTCTTAGCTAATTTGTTCCCACTTGGATCCATTCGTGTATCTTTGTAGATTTGATTTATTTGGTTGTAAAGGCTCTTTATTGGTTTATTTGTACTTGCCCAAACCCCAAAGCTTGCATTAAAAATTAGCATTACAAAAACCAATATTTTAACATTATTCATTTTTTTAATCATCTATTTTAAAAAAGGAGATGAGGTTACTATTATTTCTTACTGCGAAATCCTGCATCTACTACAACTGTGAAAATCGAATTGAAATTGAAGCATGTAAATATTTCAGTAATCTAACCAATAGACCTCGTCATAATGTAAATTTTAGATTCGTAAACCCAAGTATGATTTTGAAATCTCATCTAATTAGATAACAATCTCAATATATAGAGCTAACTCTTCTAGCCTTCTTGATATCCCCACTTAGTTGAGTGGGGATATCAACCTAACTAACTATCAGGTGCACCAAGCAGGAAAGCAAGTTTGAAATGGAGTAAAAAGACAGGAAAATTGGTTAATAGGGCTATTCCACCTACATTGATAATCAAGCAACTGGGATGCGACTGGCATAGTATCGGCCGCATTCATTATCGATTTATCCGGTCCGGATGTTACTGATAAACCTGGTAAAAATGGAGTGACGGATTGAGACCCGAATAGCGCTAAAATGCTATAAACTTCGGTAACACTCGGTCCATAAGTAAGTGCACTGTAATCAAATGAAGCGAGACCTTTTTTGGTAAAGACCAAGCTATTAATAAATATATCTCGCTCTATTTCCGGCAGAACTCTCAGAGGACTATTATCTATTGGAGTAATAGCTAAATAGTTTTCCAAATCAACTTCATTTTTTATTGGGGCCAATAAAAAATCCATTTCTATTTTGGCTTTATACCCAGATGACACATCTGTAGAAAGTGCTTGGTGAGAGAGAAGCGAGAATAATATTGCAACTACCGATAGGTGTAAGTTTAATTTTTTCATTTAACGCGTCCTTACGAAAAAACAAATATTGAAATTGACACAAAATTTACAACATGATTATTTTGCAGTTACTGTTGCTAGTAAGTCAATAAAGGCAAGTTAATTTTTTACCATTTGGCGTATAAAGCATCACATTATTAAACCAGCGATGCTAGATCCAGCAGTAAGTCTCTAATATTAAATTTACAGGTTTTATTGGCGATAACATCGACTTCTTTGCCTCCCTAAAGTGAGCAATTTCGACAGCATTCAGCTGGTCAGCTTTGGCGAGTTGCTCTGTTGACTTTACAAAGTTTCTTACATTTGAATGATTGCAAACAACTATAGGCAGTCCCGCCTTGTGAGCAGCACAGACAAACTCCAATTCAAGCCTTCCGGTGGACTCGATAAGTACTCTTCTGGGTTTAAGGCACTACAGTTGTTGAATGGTGTCCTTAATACCATATTTATCATTGGTAACAGTAAAGAATTGGCCAGTTGATATCACAAAAATATCGAGCTGTATGCTACTAGCATCGATACCGACATTAATCTCTTGAGGTTCCATAAAATAAAGGTATTTCGGCCTCACTATTCGGGCTTGAGTCCCACATGACTATTCGAGTTATGCCTAATGAGTGTCTGTTACGTTCATACTTGTTATCGGCCTTTATGAACCGACAATGCAACGAACTGTGGCAGAAAAGATCTTCGGTGACCGGCGAAGGTGTGTCTCAATTTACCCGTTAACGAAAAGGGTTTTCAACATTTGAATCGAACTAGAACAACCATACAAACGCAGCTTTCATCTGCAAATAGCGCGGGTTGGGACGATCTATACACCGCTTCGCTCTGTTTCGGCCGCCCATATGCTCAGCGTTATATTCCACCCAATTTCAACCCTGCCTGTTGGCGACACGCTTGCAATAATTTTGTAACGGAACTCTCGTTACCTATGATTCTTGCTATGGCAACTGCACCAATGAGCATTGCAGTTACTGACAAAATATCATCTTCGGCGCAATCAATATAACTTTTAGCATACTCCAAAATTGCTTTATTCATGCCATCTTAGATGCTTGCATAAGTTGCTTTTGTTTCTTCATCATGGATAACTATGCCCGTAGCCTGACTTCTGTTTAATCACCTTGGTCATTTCTGACCGAGGCGCAGCTATGTTTCACCACTTCTTTTCCCTGCGATGGTGGCTAGCGGATTGGGCCTACTTATGAGTCAGCGGCAATACTGACAGCTTCATATCAGCAGGTTACACAGATCTCCCCTGATAAGGGTGTGACTTTCACCACACAATTTCATCATTTACTCTACCCATTAGATCACATGGCTTCAGTGCCCTTGACCACCTCGCCTCTAGGCTAAGCATTAAATGATATTTCTATTCGGTAATTTGTAGTTTTTCAGTGGCCCCCTCCCCCTAAGATCTCACCATTTTGCAGTTGCCATTCGCTGGTAGTTAGCATTTAATGGAGTGCCATTAAATGCTGATCTTCCTACAGGGAACTTTCACCCTATTAGTTCACGCCTATGCTGGGCGTACCAAGTGCATGCAATCTGATCTGCGGTTGCTGTCACCTTTTTTGTCAAAACCCTGACAAAAAGATGCCAGTAGCCTCCGGCAATTGAGGCAAGCGTATCTTTCATCGTAATTGGCGCTAATTATTATGCTCTTTAAGGGATCGTGTAAATGTAAGCGTTGGCGGGTTGAGGTTCAGTTAGCTGGACCACTCGAAGGTTTGAATCCGCGCATTTGCGATTGTAATTATTGCCAAGCCAACCCGTCACTTATTATTAGTGATCCGAATATGTCAGTGGTTTTCATTGGTGATGGGATTTTAACTAAACAAAATGGTGATCAGCTTGCTAATTTCTACCATTGTAAAGCTTGTAATGAACTGCTAGCCGTAGGCTGCAATATAAATGGTCGGCTTCGCGGAGCAGTAAATTCTAATTTATTGCAAGACGTGAATCAACTTGGCAACCCTATTCAAATTCAGCCAAGACTGTTGAGTGCCGCTGAAAAGCTTGAACGCTGGGATAAGTTGTGGGGTGTTCTTAATGGGTTTTGAAACTTAAAATGTTAAGGCTTTCGTACGCTTCGGTCCGCAGCATGAGGTTTTATGAGTCAGGGAGAAAAAAACAGCGCCGATAACGCCTTGGCATTTATACAGGAACTGATATGACTAGGTCTGATAAGTTCTGGGATAGAAAAGCAGAGGAGTATGCTAGGAGCCCTATTTCTGACGAAGCAAGTTATCAGAAGAAGCTCTCAGATACCCAGAAATTCTTTACGCCTGATATGAATATTTTGGAGTTTGGTTGCGGAACAGGAACTACAGCGATTTGCCACGCTCCACATGTGCAACATATTGAAGCGGTAGATATCTCTGAAAATATGCTTGAGATTGGCCGAACTAAGGCCAGGGAAGCCTGTATCGATAATATTAGATTTACCAGAGGTACATTAACCGAATTCAATGCTGAGTCTGCAAGTTTTGATGCAGTATTGGGTTTAAATGTTATTCACTTACTACCGGATAGAAGAGATGTTTTGGCAGAAACTGCTAGAATCCTCAAGCCTGGTGGTGTTTTCGTGAGTAGTACCGTTTGTATGGGTAATTCCTATATACGGTTTATTAAGCTCTTAGCACCTCTGGGAAAATTCATGGGCATAATGCCCGATGTCTTCATCCTAACAAAAGTAAAATTAGAGAAAGAAATTCAAGACGCTGGTTTTACCATTGAAGTTATATGGCAGCATGGAATGCATGACATGGTAGTTTTCATTATTGCGCGTAAAATATGAATGATATTTCTAAAACTTCGTTATGTCTCCAGAAATACAAACCATACTTAGATACTTAACAGTGAGGATACTCAAATGAATACAAATGCAGTTTGTTGGTTTGAAATTTATGTAAATGATATGGTTCGTGCAAAGTCCTTTTATGAAGCTGTTCTCAAGCAGCAGTTAACTCGACTAGACAATCCTGACGAAGTAAAAGACTTCCCTCAACCCGAGATGTGGGCATTTCCAATGAAACAAGAGCCGGGTGCAAGTGGAGCAATTTGTAAAATGGAGGGTGTTGAAGCTGGAGGTAATAGCACTCTAGCGTATTTTGATAGCGAAGATTGTTCTGTTGAACTGGCCAGAGTTGAGCCAGCAGGTGGGAAGGTAGTAGTGCCTAAAATGTCTATTGGGGAGCATGGTTTTATCGCAATAGCGCAAGATACCGAAGGAAATAATATCGGTTTTCATTCTATGAAATAGCCAGTTATCACCAGTAAACATTAATTCACATAACTGGTTACTTAAATATCGTGCATTGCCTTCATCAAGGCACTAAGTTGTGCTCAAATTAAGCCGGCTTACCCTATTGATGAAATTAAAATAAGCGTGGAATAGCTACGGCTAGCAATTATGTGCAGTTAACGTTTTTGGCTAGCCTTACTAAAGTAGCCCACTACCATCCCGTATCCAAAGTGCAACTGACAAAGCCGTTACAAACTAAAGAACCATTTATCACAGTGCAAGAGGATGAGTTTTGAAAGGATTTAGAATTCTGACCTCCACTTTATTTCTACTCACCAGCTCTATCGCTTTATCAAGTAGCATTAGTGTGCAAAAAGTTTCTGAACACCTACATATCTTGAGTGGAAAAGAGTACGGAACGAATATTGGCTTAATATCAACGGAAAATGGATTGGTACTCATTGATCCTATGCCAGGAAATAATCAGTTAAGTGCATTAGATGAAACAATTCGATCAATTTACGATAAGCCTATCTCCTTCATCTTAAACACACACACGCATTCCGACCACACCGGTGGAAACGCGCACTTTGAAAAGCAAGGTGGAAAATTGATAGAGAGCAGCTTCAATTTAGATGAACTCACTAACATTAAAGTCAAGTCTCATACAACAATCGACAATATTTATTACCATAAGGAAAGTAATTCTATATTTGTCGGTGATGTATTCGATACCAGCTGGCACCCAACATTTTATGCTGGTGGAATTAAAGGTTTTAATGAAGCCATTGAGGCCATTTTAAATCTGGGCGATGATCAGAGCTTGGTAATACCGGGGCATGGCGCTCCAGCAAACAAGCCATCTTTGCTTGAATTCAGGAAAAATACTTTTACATGGATAAATAAAATTCAAGAGCTTCATCAAAAAGGGTTGGGTGTGGAACAAATAATGATTGACGCACAAGTTAAAGATATTTTGGAGAAGTTCAATATAAATAATAAATCCCCATTCCTACCTCATAAAGCTTATAAAAGATTTATAGAAAGAACTATTTTAGTGATTAATGAAGAAAATAATAGTTAACAAGAAGTCTTATCAGGGCAAGTACATATTAACGCTATTCTTTTTTTGTCGGAGAAAAAAACCACTCTAGCAAGGCTTTATTCATTTATGAATATTGCAACCTCATTTTTACCAATTATTTCATCCACATTTTATCATGCTGAAAACATCACTCATTGACCAGAAAACCTTCAGCGCATTGAGGGATATGACCCTAAATATCCAATTAGAGAGTACCGACGATCTGTAGATGGCTGGGTAGTGCTAACTGCCCTGCTTAATCCTGATGGAATTTTGCAAAAAATTGAAATTGTAGAGTCAGAGCCGGATAACTTATTTGATTGATCTGCTGTAAAAGCATTAAGAATGTAGGAAATTTGACTGGTCAGGAAGCTGGTGTAAATATAAGGCTAGATTACGCTTTAAATTCAATGACTAACGGTTTAAGCCTAGGCTGCCCATCAATACACTAGAATAAACCATGAAAAGATATGGCTACAAATTTACCAAGGATGATGGTGGTCTTTCCAGATTAAGCGGACTTAGATTCTTTATCGGGCTGTGTGCTTTTTTCAGCACAATTACCAGCTTGATTTTCTCTGGTGAGAGCCAATTAAAGTTATATTTGGCATCACTCTTCGCTTTCTGGCTTGCGGCATTCTTGGCCGAAGTTGCCCCCAAAGTAAGATCCTACCCGGTTATATTTTCCGCAATAACGGCAGGTATAATTTTCTGGATTGATCCGAGAAATGTTTTTATAGTCCGTCAGTGTGAAAATTGGCAGTGTGTTGATGTTGAAAATTTGAACGGCAAAATAATATATTTAGGGTTTTGTGGAATGGTAATAATCGCTGCGCTGTGGTCTTTGCGAAGACAGCCACACTAACGTATTTAAACATCATGCGACGCTTTGGTGCGAAAGTACTAGCTGGATATGACACATCAATCAATTACATAGCTTAGGCACCCTATGATAGCCTATAATTTCTGGACGTAAGTTCAAACCAAATCTCTGTGCGACATATACCATCAATAATTGCTGCAAGCCTTATTCCTTCGATATTACTTTTGTTACTGGCCGGTACGTTAGGATTTTCTAAAATAAACTCAGCCGGCCCAGCATTTATTTTGATTTTTTCAATTCCCATATCGCTAGCACACATGATGATTTATGTACCACTTACATTAATAATAGAAAGATACTTTGGTTTAAATATATTCAAGTGTATGTGTCTAGGTTTAATTGTTGGCTCTCTATATCCTGGATTTAATGACTGGCCGTACCCTGATGGCAGTTACATTGGTAAGGTTGAAGATACTTTAATCGGCATAGATGTAATAAAAGCAGTTAATGGCTATCCAACGCTTTGGGGTTGGTTAATTTATCTAAAGCATATACTTACAGTAGGCCTTCTATTTGGAGCTACTAGTGGTTTAGGTTATGGCCTCTTATATAGAAAAGATTAACAAGTGACTTTGTACCTGTACTGGATTAAGAATTCTAATTCAATTTACCCAGTCGCAATCGCATGCGAACGGTTGCGAATCTCTGCCACCTCAGTGGGCCTCCCCCGATAAATCCAGGCCGGAGATTTGCGCGGCCTGCACCATTTTTTGCAGGTAGTCGCTAGTCATCTGGCGGCGGCGTTTTTCGGTTAAGTATTCCTCGATTCGCTCCGAAACATATTCGTATTCCAGCGGGCGGCCCGGTTCGCAGTGTTCCACATAAATCAGGTGTACTCCATAAGGGGTCTCCACGGGCTCTGCTACCAAGCCGGTGCCCTGCTCGAATACTGCGCGCTCGAAGGAGGCGACGGTATCACCGCGCCCTACTTGGCCGAGGCTGCCACCGGCTTCGGCGGAGGAACAGGCGGAGTGGGATTGGGCCAACTGGGCGAAGGTCTGTAGCGGATTGGCATCGTTGCGGATCTGCTTGAGCATTTCCTCAGCAGCGGCGCGTGCTTTGGCGCAGGCTTCGGAGTCATCCGGTGCGGCCGGGATCAGGATATGGCGCACTTCGGCGAGGGGATCGGAGCGGAATTTATGTGGGTGGGCTTCGAAATAGGCGCGGCACTCGGCTTCACTGGCCGGGGGCACTTGCAACTCACCTTTCAAAAGATCTGAAACGGCGTGATCGAAGGCCTCGCTGTGCAGGTCTTCATCGGCGGCGCATAGCCCCTGCCCTGCGGCCTTTTCCCGTAACAGCCAACCGATAACCAATGCCCGTGCAGCGCGGTAAATTGCTTGGCGCGGGGAGTTGGCGGTCTGGTATTGCATCTCCTGGTAAATCAGGTCTGCGGGAATTTCACTGCCGTTCACGGCCACGGCTTCAGCCAGTTCGAATTCATGCCCGGCGGCGTCGGAAGCTAGTAATGCACTCATGACTCTTCTCCACACAAGGCCCACACTTGGCGGGCCTGGTAAACGATTGCTGGGATTAGCGCGCGGCTTTGGCGCGTACTACCTGGTAATTGCGGCGGAAGTACTGCACTGGAACACTCCATACGTGCACCAGGCGGCTGAAGGGGAACAGCAGGAACAGGGTCATACCAAGGAAAATATGCAGCTTGTAGATGATATTTACGTCGGCGATAGCCGCTGCGGCTGCGGAGCCATCGAGGGTGACAATGGACTGGGCCCAGGTCATCAGCTTGAGCATTTCGGCACCGTCCATATGGCCGGCGGAAACCAGGATACTGATCAGGCCGAGGATTAACTGGGCGTAAAGCATCAGCAGGATGATCAGGTCCATTTTGGAAGTGGTGGCGCGCACTCGCGGATTGGTGAGGCGGCGCTTAATCAAAATGGTGAGGCCGATAAAGCAAATTACCCCGAAGAAACCGCCGATCCCCATCGCCATCATCTGCTTGGTGGAGGCTTCAATGCCGAGCAGGTGCCACACCGCTTTGGGCGTAAGCAGGCCGACAAAATGGCCCGCGAGAATGGCAATCACCCCGATATGGAACAGGTAACTGCCGATGCGCAATTGCTTGTGCTCCAACAACTGGCTGGAGCCGGTGCGCCAGGTGTATTGGTCGCGGTCATAGCGGATCAGGCTCCCCACCAGAAACACCGTGAGGGCAACGAAGGGATAGATGGCAAAGAGCAGCGTATTCAGATAGTTCATCTTGTTACTCCTGTGGTATGGGCTGGGCAGAATTCTGCGCGGCATCTTTGGCACTGGAGGCCCAGGTGAGGGGCTGGCCGTCGCGCAGCTGCGCAGCGCTGGGCCGCGTTATGGACTGGTCACAATTGTTGGCGCCGGTGAAGCTGACCACCTCTTCCTCCCAGATCTTGTCCAGCGCCTCGGGGGTATCGTCACGCTCCTCATTGGCGACTTCCTCTTTGAGCGCGGTCAGGTCGACGAAGACTCCGGCCATTTGCAAGAGCGCATCCATCAAAAGGTGATAGGGGCTCTCGCGCTTGGACAGGCGCGCACTCAACAGGGCAATAACATGGGTAATGTCGTGCACCCACTCATAGGCGCCTTCACCTTGGGTGGCGCAAAACTCCAGGTAGGTGGGCAGGTAATCCGGCAGTTCGCGCTCATTCAGCTCAAGACCGGCAGCTCGGTAGCGGTTCATCAGATCCACCATGGCCTGGCCGCGATCGCGGGATTCGCCGTGGATATGTTCGAACAGGTGCAGGGACACGGCGCGGCCGCGTTCAAATAAACCGTCGTATTCACTCTGCCAATCGAGCGCATCCATACGCTCGTAATGAGAGATAAACGCCAGCAGCAAATCGCGCAGGGGCTTGTCCAGGTCTTCGGATTCCGCCACCCAGTTGGTTAACTCATCCAGATGCGCCACCAGCTCATCGGACGGGTAATCCAGCAGGCGGGCGATCAGGTTTAATACTTTCATCGGTACTCTCCCCTCAGCCTCAGTCGACTACTTTGGCCGGTATCACTTCGCGCACTGCATTCTGCTTGCCACCGAAGATGTTGGTGCTGTCATTGCCGGTGCTGCAGCCGTTGCCGAAGCTAAAACCACAGGAGGACTTCATGTCATAGGCGTTTTCGGCGTAAGCCTTGTGGCTTGAAGGCACCACGAAGCGGTCTTCGTAATTGGCCAGGGCCATATAGCGGTACATCTCTTCTACCTGGGCTACGGTCATCCCGGCCTCTTCCAGCAACTCGCGTTCCTGCACGCCGTCCACATGGATGCCGCGCATATAGGCGCGCATCACAATCATGCGTTCCAGGGCGCGGGCCACTGGCTTTTCGTCGCCGGCGGTGAGCAGGTTGGCCAGGTATTGCAGCGGGATACGCAGGGTGGAGAGATCGGGGATCTCGGCACCGCGCCCCACGGTGACGGTTTCCACTTGGCCGGCCTGCACTGCGTTCTGGATCGGAGACAGCGGCGGCACGTACCAAACCATGGGCAGGGTGCGGTACTCCGGGTGCAGCGGCAGGGCGATCTGCCAGTCGATGGCCATCTTGTACACCGGGGATTTCTGCGCGGCTTCGAGCCAGGCTTCGGGGATACCCTCGGCGCGAGCGGCTTCCTGGACTTTGGGATCGCTGGGGTCGAGAAAAATATCGCACTGGGCCTGGTAGAGGGCTTTTTCGTCTTCTACCGCAGCGGCTTCTTCGATGCGGTCGGCGTCATAGAGCAGCACCCCCAGGTAGCGGATACGGCCTACGCAGGTTTCGGAACAGATAGTTGGCTGGCCCGCCTCAATACGTGGGTAACAGAAGATACACTTCTCGGATTTACCGGTTTTCCAGTTGTAGTAGATCTTCTTGTAGGGGCAGGCAGACACACACATGCGCCAACCGCGGCATTTGTCCTGGTCGATCAGGACGATGCCGTCCTCTTCGCGCTTGTAAATGGCACCGCTGGGGCAGGCAGAGACACAGGCCGGATTGAGGCAGTGCTCGCACAGGCGTGGCAGGTACATCATAAAGGTGTTTTCAAACTCACCGTAGATATCCGCCTGGACCTGTTCGAAGTTCTTATCCTTCTTACGCTTGTCGAATTCGGTACCGAGAATCTCTTCCCAGTTGGGACCCCATTCGATCTTCTCCATGCGCTCGCCGCTGATCAGCGAGCGCGGGCGGGCTACCGGCTGGTGTTTTTGCTCCGGCGCCTTGTGCAGGGTCTGGTAGTCGAAGTCGAACGGCTCGTAGTAGTCGTCGATTTCCGGCATATCCGGGTTGCCAAACAGGTTGGCCAGTACCCGGTGCTTGCTGCCGATCTTGGGCTGCAGCTTGCCGTTTTTCTTGCGGGTCCAGCCGCCGTTCCACTTGTCCTGGTTTTCCCACTCTTTGGGGTAGCCGACACCGGGTTTGGTCTCGACGTTGTTAAACCAGGCGTACTCGACCCCCTCGCGGGAGGTCCAGACATTTTTACAGGTCACGGAGCAGGTGTGGCAGCCGATACACTTATCGAGGTTCAGCACCATGCCGATCTGGGCTCTAACTTTCATTGTTACACCTCCTCTCGGGTCGGCTCTTTGATGTCTTCGCCATCCAGCCAGTCGACCTTGTTCATTTTTCTCACCACCACAAACTCATCCCGGTTACAGCCCACAGTGCCGTAGTAGTTAAAGCCGTAGGACTGCTGGGCGTAGCCGCCGATCATATGGGTGGGTTTCATCACCGCGCGGGTTACGGAGTTGTGGATACCGCCGCGGGTGCCGGTGGTTTCCGCTCCGGGTGTATTCACGATGCGCTCCTGGGCGTGGTACATCATGGCCATGCCGTCTGGCACTCGCTGGGACACCACCGCACGGGCGGCAATGGCGCCGTTGACGTTGAAGATTTCGATCCAGTCGTTGTCTTCAATACCCGCCAGCTTGGCGTCGTTCTCACTCATCCACACGATGGGGCCACCGCGAGACAGGGTGAGCATCAGCAGGTTGTCGGAGTAAGTACTGTGGATACCCCACTTCTGGTGCGGGGTGATCCAGTTCAGCAGGATCTCCTTGTTGCCATTCGGCTTCTGGTTCAGCACCGGCTGTACGGTTTTCAGGTTGATGGGCGGCTTGTACACACACATGGTCTCGCCGAAGTCGCGCATCCACTCGTGATCCTGGTAGAACTGCTGGCGGCCGGTGATGGTGCGCCAGGGAATCAGCTCGTGCACATTGGTGTAGCCGGCGTTGTAGCTCACATGCTCATCTTCCAGGCCGGACCAGGTGGGTGAGGAGATAATCTTACGGGGCTGCGCCACAATATCGGCGAAGCGGATCTTCTCGTCTTCCTTGGGCTTGGCCAGATGGGTGTGATCGCGACCGGTAATCTTGCCCAGGGCTTCCCAGGCCTTCACCGCCACCTGGCCATTGGTTTCAGGGGCCAGAGACAGGATCATCTCGGCGGCATCTACGGCGCTGTCGATACGGGCGCGGCCATCGCGGGCGCTTTCATCATTCCAGGTGCGGTTGAGCTTCTTGAGGAAGTCCACCTCGTCATCGGTATTCCAGCTGATGCCCTTACCGCCGTTGCCGAGTTTTTCCAGCAGTGGGCCGATAGAGGTAAAGCGGTTGTAGGTGTTGGGATAGTCGCGTTCCACCTCGATCATGCTTGGCGCGGTAACGCCGGGGATCAGGTCGCACTCACCCTTCCACCAGGCCTTCACCCCAAAGGGCTGGGCGATTTCGGTGGGGGTATCGTGGTGGATTGGCAGGGTTACCAGATCCTTCTCCACCCCCAGGTGGCCGTCGGTCAGTTCGGAGAATTTCTTCGCCACACCTTTGAAGATGTCCCAGTCGCTGCGCGCTTCCCAGGCCGGGTCCACCGCTTTGGTGAGCGGGTGGATAAAGGGGTGCATGTCGGAGGTATTGAGATCGTCCTTCTCATACCAGGTGGCCGTTGGCAGCACGATGTCGGAGTAGAGACAGGTGGTGGACATACGGAAGTCCAGTGTCACCAGCAGATCGACTTTGCCCTCACTGGGGGTATCGTGCCAGGCCACATCTTCCGGCTTCTTGCCGCCGGCTTCACCCAGGTCCTTACCCATCAGGCCGTGCTTGGTGCCGAGCAAGTGGCGCAGCATATACTCGTGGCCCTTACCGGAGGAACCCAGCAGGTTGGAGCGCCAAATGAACATGTTACGCGGGTAGTTCTGCGGATTATCCGGGTCCTGGTTGGCGAACTTAAGCGCGCCGCGCTTGAGCTGCTGTACGGTGTAATCCTTGGCGGACATACCCGCAGCGGCGGCATCTTTGGTCAGTTGCAGCGGGTTCATACCCAGCTGCGGTGCGGAGGGCAGCCAGCCCATACGCTCGGCGCGGCTGTTGTAATCGATAATGGAAGCCTGCCACTTGCTCTTGTCGGCCAATGGCGAAACCACTTCGTCCATCTCCAACTTCTCGTAGCGCCACTGGCTGGCGTGGTTGTAGAAGAAGGAGGTGCCGTTCATATGGCGCGGCGGGCGCTGCCAGTCGAGGCCGAAAGCGAGCGGGGTCCAGCCGGTTTGCGGGCGCAGTTTTTCCTGCCCCACATAGTGGGCCCAGCCACCGCCGCTCTGGCCGATACAACCGCACATCATCAACATATTGATGAGGCCACGGTAGTTCATATCCATGTGGTACCAGTGATTGAGGGCGGCACCCACAATCACCATGGAGCGCCCACGGGTCTTGTCGGCGGTGTTGGCGAACTCGCGCGCAACCTGGATAACGTTCTCGCGGCGACAGCCGGTAATCTTTTCCTGCCAGGCGGGTGTGTAGGGCTTGTCTTCGTCGTAACTGTGCGCACAGTTGGGATCGTCGAGGCCGTGTTCAACGCCGTAGTTGGCCAGGGTCAGGTCGTAGACGCTGGCAACCTTGAGCACCTCGCCGTCTTTGTTCTGCACAAACTTCACCGGCACCTTGTAGTCGATCACATCGCTGTGGTCGGTGTGCTGGAAGTAGTCGTGTTCATGTGTCTGGCCACCGAAGTAAGGGAAGGCCACCTGGGCGATTTCATCGGCGCAGTCTTTCAGGCTGAGTTTCAGCTTTACTTCTTCACCTGTGAGGCCATCGCGCTGTTCGATGTTCCACTTACCGCGCCCATCTTTCGCTGATGGCTCCCCCCAGCGATAACCTACGGAACCCTGAGGTGACACCAGCTGGCCATCGTGGTTGACGGCGATGGTCTTCCACTCCGGGTTGTTGTCCTGGCCGAGGTCATCTGCCAGATCGGAGGCGCGCAGGAAGCGGCCCTGTACCAGCTTGCCGTCGCGCTCTTCCAGGGTCACCAGCATCGGCATATCGGTGGTGGTGCGCACATATTCAGTGAAGTAGGCGCTGGGCTTGTCGACGTGGAATTCTTTCAAAATCACGTGGCCGAAGGCCATCGCCAGGGCCGCATCGGTACCCTGACGCGGTGCCAGCCAGGTGTCGCCAAACTTGGAACACTCGGAGTAATCGGAGGTGATTACGCAGGTCTTGGCACCCTTGTAGCGGACTTCACTGAGGAAGTGCGCATCCGGGGTACGGGTCTGCGGCACATTGGAGCCCCACACGATCAGGTAGTTGGAGTTGTACCAGTCGGCGGACTCGGGCACGTCGGTCTGCTCGCCCCAAATCTGCGGAGAGGCGGGCGGCAGGTCGCAGTACCAGTCGTAGAAACTCAGGCAGTTGCCGCCAATCAATGACAGGTAGCGGGCACCGGCGGCGTAGGACACCATGGACATGGCGGGAATCGGCGAGAAGCCGGTTACCCGGTCAGGTCCGTATTTCTTGGTCGTGTAGACGTTGGCAGCGGCGATTAGCTCATTAACTTCATCCCACTTAATCCGTACAAAGCCACCCATTCCCCGGCGTTCTTTGTAGGACTTGGCCTTGGCCGGGTCCTCAACAATGCTGGCCCAGGCATCCACCGGATCACTGTGTCTCAACTTGGCTTCGCGCCAGAGTTTTACCAGGCGCTTGCGGATCTTCGGGTACTTAAGGCGGTTGGCCGAGTACATATACCAGGAGTAGCTGGCGCCACGTGGGCAACCTCGGGGCTCATGGTTGGGCAGGTCCGGGCGGGTGCGCGGGTAATCGGTCTGCTGGGTCTCCCAGGTGACCAGGCCGTCTTTGACGTAGATCTTCCAGCTGCAAGAGCCGGTGCAGTTCACCCCGTGGGTGGAGCGCACAATCTTGTCGAACTGCCAGCGGCGACGATAGCCGTCTTCCCAGCTACGGTCGTCATGGGTCTTTTCCCCGTGTCCTCCGGAAAAAGGCTCTTTTTGTTTCTTCAGATATTTCAGTCGGTCCAGGAAATGGCTCATGCGGTACTCCCAGGGCATCGAAATGCGGTTAAAGCATCGGTTTAGCTGGGAATATAAAAGCGCTGTAAAAGAGGATCACCTGACCAAAAAGGGGTAGAAAAGCGCTGAGCTACCCATGAGTAGGTAAGAAAATGGCGCCAGTTAATGGTTGAGGTTGGGCGTAAGTCCCGTAATGACTTAGGCGGTATTTAAAACACAGGCAATAGGTTAAATTTTGTGCAAAACTGGCACTCTTTGGTGGTACTCACAAATTTGAGCGCTTGTAAGCGGCACAATAGAGGCTATCCAACAGCGGCCCGAGATCGAAGTGAACTGATATGTTGAATCGAATCCGACAGTCCATCGTCTATCGAATCGGCACCCTGATGCTGCTCACAGTGTTAGTCGCGCTGAGCTCCATGGTGGCCTCTTACATTATCTCTGACGCCGCGGAAAACGATGCCGCCGCAGTGAACCTGGCCGGTTCCCTGCGCGCTATGAGCTACCGGCTCGCAGCGACAGCACCTTCTGGTGATATGGAAGCCACCGCCACACTATCGAACGAAGTGACTTCGCGCCTGAGCCGTGTATTGAGTATTTCCGACTTCAGTGCCAGCGATAACCTGCGCGCGGCGCGCAACTACCGCAAGGTAATCGGCAGTTGGGAGGAAGAGATTCGACCGCTGCTGGAATCCATCGCCGCCGGTCGCACCAGCATGGATTCCCTGCAGTTGGCCACCCACCTGGAACCATTTATTCACGATGTAGACACCCTGGTACTGGACTATCAAACCATCGCCGAAGAAAAGATCAGCCTGCTGCGCCTGGTACAGGTGGCTTCCCTGTTCGCCATAGTGGCGCTTGTTTACCTGTCCCTGTACATACTCCATCGCTCCGTGGAGCAACCTTTGAAGCAACTCATCAGCCGCTCAATGAGCATCGCCCAGGGGAACTTCAACCAAAATCGCCTGGAGATCGACAGCGAAGACGAGTTGGGGGTTCTGGCGCGCACCATCAATTATATGAGCGACGAGATTCACGCAACCCATCGTGACCTGGCCCACCGCGTCGAGCAAAAAACCGCCCAGCTACAGAAGAGCCACGAGGCACTGGATTTCCAATACCGACTGGCACGGCGTATTAGCGAGGGGCCCCTGGCCGGGTCCGAGCTGGGGCAATGGCTGGGCGAGTTCGCCAATGTCGCCGACTTGAACAACCTGGACCTGTGCCTGATGACACCCGAAGGCGAAGCCCCCTACGAACATCTGGTACAGGGGTTTGGCAACAGCCAGTGCAGCGGCAGTGACTGTCGGGTTTGCGTGAGCACCTGCGGCCCCTCCGATGAGGGAGAGTTCCGCGTGTACCGCTTCCCCCTGGAAGTGGATAAGCGCAATTACGGCGTACTGATGTGCACTCTGCCCAGAGGCAACAGCCTCGATGAGGAACAGCAACAACGCCTGGCCACCTTTGCCGACAGCGTCACCGCCGCCATTGCCATCAACGAGCGCGAGGCCCAAGAGCGCCGCGTTGCCCTTCTGGATGAGCGCGCGATCATCGCGCGGGAACTGCACGACTCCCTGGCCCAATCGCTGTCCTACCTGAAAATCCAAGTCACTAGGCTCAATCGCGCCAATCGCAGCGAGCAGGTAGATAAGTCCAAGGTGAAGGAGATTATTACCGAGCTAAAAGAGGGGTTGGACTCCTCCTATCGCCAGCTGCGCGAACTGCTCACCACCTTCAGGCTGCAGATAGGCCCTGGCGGCCTACGCAATATCCTCGAGCAATCCATCCTCGCTTATCGCGAGCAACACCCGCAGATCACTATTTTGCTCGACTATCACCTCAATGAAGTACCGCTCACTCCCCATGAAGAAATCCATCTGCTGCAGCTGGTACGCGAAGCTACCCAGAATGCCGTATACCACTCTCAGGGCGATATGGTGCAAATCAGCATGATCCAGGCTAATAACCAATCGCTCAATGTGCGCATCCGCGACAACGGTGTGGGTATCAGCAACGCACCGGAAAAACGCAACCACTTCGGTATGTCAATCATGCAGGAGCGCGCCAGTAATCTGAATGGAAAACTGAATATTCAGCGGCGTACGCAGGGGGGCACAGAGGTACAATTTAACTTTACTCCCCTTTATGCCCGAGAGCGCGAATTAGTTTGGAAGGATGCGGGGTGATAGCGCCCCCATCCTCGATAGCAGAGTCACTGGGTACGGATGAGCAATCGTTGTATCCAGTATTTTAAATTTAGCGAAAATGCCTGTTAATAATTTTTTCCGATAACCCCAATTTTTTCCGGCTGCATCCTCCCTATACCCATCCCTTCATGTGAAGCCGGATAGTCCGTTTCCACGAATTCCTTTATTCCCCAAGATACCCAGTAAAAAATACTGTCTCCCAAATTGGCCCTAAGCGGCCAGAACCAAGCGCATATGCTACAAGTAGTTATCGCCAGCCATCCATGATCTACACCATTATTCATAGTGAATATGAGCGCTATTAAGCGTCTGGCATTAAATTTCTCGTATAGGTAATAACAAGATCGACTCAATATAGAGGAGAGGTTTATGAAACTCAGTTCATTACCCAAAATCGCTTATTTAATAATGGCGATGCTTTTACTGGCCTATTCCACTTTCACCACTGCAGATAACCACAATAAAAAAGAAAAAGACTCACCAACTGCCAAACATGGATCTGGCGAGAAAGCCTGGTCCGATGCCGGAGATGACAAGCGGTTTACCATCTTTAAGGCTGACCTGACCACCGCTAACGAAAATATGCTCGGCAAAAAGGTGAATCCACAAACCCCTAAAGATGCGGGTGGATTCTTTATTGGCGCCTACAATAACCAGACACATATGCTGAGTTTTATGGTTGGCTACAGCGATCTATCACCCGGTGGGGTAGCCATGTCGCATTTCCATATGCAATGCGCTGGCGATGGCAAAGAGCCGCCTATCTGCAAGCCCGGTAAAGCGAGCGGTCCGATTATCCAAACTATCTGTGGAATGCCGACAAACCCCGGAATGGTTCCCGATTGGCCCAAGACCAAAACCGATAAGGATAAACACGGACTGGAAAAGAAATGCTCCGAGGGCACCAGTGGATTTATTATGGGTAAATGGATGGTGGAAGAGCCTTATCGAAAAGCGCTAATGGATGGAAAGGTCTTTATTAATATGCACAGCAAACTAGATCCCAAGGGTGAAATCTCTGGATTGCTGATGAAAGGTAAATAGCATTCTTTACCATGCCTTCCAGACCCAGCTTCGATGACCCTATGGAGAACGGTGATGTCCAACTACACTACATCATTTTTTAGCCCAAGTTCCCGGGAAGATGCTTACAAGGCAGTAACCGAAAAAATGTCCCAGTGGTGGACACCGGTAAGCGCACCCTTCCTAAAGGTCGGTGACATCGCCAAAACCGGTTTCAAAGGTCAATCTTACTGGGTCTTTCGCGCCAAAATATTGAAGCCCGAGAAATTGATTGAGCTTGAATGTACTGAATCCAATATGGTTTCCGATAACGTAGATGACCCCGAGGAGTGGAAAGGCAGTACTCTGCGTTTCGAATTTTCTGAGGAGAATACGGGAACTCTGATTAAATTTACCCATATTGGTCTATCTCCAGAAATGAAATGTTGGGATATGTGTAAAAGTGGCTGGGATTATTACCTTTTTGGTAGTCTTAAGGACTTTTTAAGTGGGAACGGAGGTCGCCCAAATACTTATTGAAAAAAACAACTTATAGACTTACTTTCTGAAAAAGACTTTCTTGGGTAAAAGTTAATCACAGCACTTTTTGAACTATTTACCTCATTACTACTAGAGTTTACATTAGCCTCTTCTAAAAAATTAAAAAAAGAATTCGCCTATTAAACACCTAGAAAAACAATTTTTGCCAACTTGCTACATTTACTGGCGATATATTCAAAAAAACACTCTACATTCCGACAATTGTTCAAGACTGCTTGCCTCTCTGAAATTTATTACCATCAAGGCGGAGTATTTATACTCAAAATAAAAATTACCCAAAAAAATAATTTTGAGCATAAACTGCATGGGAAACTTATTAATAAGCATTCGTAATGAATAGCTACCCCCATCTTAGATGTATGGGGATAGCCATAGACTAATATGGTCTCTTAGATTACAGATCTTTCAAGGGAAACCATAACGCCCTTAACTCTAAATCCGTAACTTCTACATCTTCGTGAAAATACCCACTAACTATTGGTAACCAATCATCATTAGTCACCAAGCGGTGGCACAGTTCATCCACTTCACAGATCACCCCATCATTATCGATATCGGTTCCGGCCATCACACCAAATCCTAACTCAGAAGTGGCATCTAATTGAGGGGACTTATAATGGTAGACACCCTGTTCTGGATCGAAAGTTGCCATTACCCGGCCTGCAGCTTCACCAGTTTTAATATCAACAAAATCGACATAAACGGCGCCGGCATTACCACCAGATTCCACATCTTCAGCGATAACCTGGACTGATATCCATAAATCAAAACGGGTTTCGGTAGAAGCAACAAAGCTCAAAATGCCAGAATAACGACCTGCCTCTAGGTTGTCAGTGTCTACAGTAATTTGATAACTGCCAAGACCATTTGAATCCTCATCTAGATAGCTCGCACTCAACCAAGAGACAGATGCATTAATCTCAGCAACCGAGACTCCAGGCATATCTGCCAGCAGTTCTACCTTCGCTTCTTTTTGGGTCCACAGTTCATGCTGATGACCACTTTTGATATACAAACGTCCAAGCTGTGGTGTAGCAAAGGCACGAGATTTTGCAGAAGCAACTGCAAGCTCAGCATTTATTTCACCATAACCAAATCGAGGGCTTGGTGTATTACCGTAGGAAACTCTAAAGTCGGTTATCAATTTGTCAAAATCGTCAGGAGTCATTGACTCCCACTCCTCCTTCATCAAGGCAATAACACCGGACACATGGGGTGCAGCCATAGAAGTACCTTGCATACCTCCATAAATAAACTCGATTTCACCGCTCTCAGTTTCTTTCCCGAGAGTGCTTATCACGCCGCCATCGGATTTAGCTATTATCTTAGGATCAAAGGGCTCTGTTGGCCTGCGTCTATCAATTGGCATTAAACCGCCAGGGGCAGTCAAATCAATATTGCCCCCAAAATTGGAGTACCAAACAGGCTCACCGCCTTGTCGAGTGGCAGCCACTGTAACAACCCCATCGAGGTTAGCTGGTGAATAATTACTTACATCATCGCCGTTGTTACCTGCAGCTGCAACAACTATCACACCCGCTTCACGGGCTGCATGCACTGCATCCTGCATCGTTTGAGAGTAACCTGCCCCTCCGAGACTCATGTTAATTACATCAGCTTTTTGATCCGGAACTTTACCAGAATCATTTGTGAGACCTGCAGCAAAATAAATCCCTTGAGCAATGTCATAATCGCTAGCTCCCTCAGCGCCCAGCACCCGTACAGGCATTATTTTGGCTTCATGGGCAACGCCTGCAATACCAATACCGTTGTTAGTAGCTGCAGCGATTGTGCCCGCCACATGGGTACCGTGCCAGGAATCATTATCACTGTCTGGAGCATCACCTGGGTCTTCAGGGTTTGGATCAATACCATCTCCATCCACGGAATTATCAATATCACTGATCATATCGAAGCCAGCTACCAACTGACCCTGGAGGTCTGGATGACCTGATAAGATACCCGTGTCTAATACCGCAACGATTGCACCTCTTCCGGTTGACGTACTCCACGCGTCCTGTACAGCAATCTGTGAGTAATGCCACATCTTTGGATACAAAGGATCGCTGACTGATTGACGCTGACGAATCCGGTTCAGTTCAACATATTCAAATTGGCCACTAGCATTAAGACGCTTGAGATTATAAATGGTCTCCAATTTACGCTGTATTTCAGCTGAAACCTTTACGCCAGCAGTATTCGATAGCGAGGATACTCCCGCTGACTTAAATAAGCCAAACCCCTTCGCCGCCTGATTTGAATCCAGTAGCATTGGGCCATCATCCCTGGTAGTGTGCTTGACCGCGCCTGCCGCAGTAAGCTTCCCAATACCTGCTATTTTAGCCGTGGGCTTTAGACGAGCTATAAGTTCACCAGCGACAAATTTTTCGTTGGTACGGATTGAATTACCAACGCTATCAACTATCGGAGCAGAGGATATTTGCATACGGTAAGCAGAAGCCCCACCAAATGCCAATGCTGCTAAATAATAACTTCCATCTTCTGGGATTTTTAGGGATTCCGTTTCTTCAACACCATTTGAACTTATGAGCAAATTACCAGACTCATCTATCAACCAAAGATCGATATCTGCATCACCATTTTGCCAGTCCTGAATATGTAGAGAAACATTCTGATCCTTTTTTAACGAAGCAACATAGAAATCAAACTCATCCCGGTAGGCACTTGAACTCTTATCTTGAGAAGCAAATTGAGCAACAACAAAACCAACAACTTCACTAACCCCTGAAATTGCCTGCGCTTCTTTCATGGAGTTATTTGGTACAAGCTCGCTGTTAGGATCATTGGTATCGCTATCAGCATACTCACCTTTTGCAAGAGATATCTTTCCAAAAGCAACAAACTGGCCATCACTGACTAGCAAATTAGTTACATACTTATTGGTATTACCCGTCTGATCATCCACAGTTAGGCTGACGGTGTAATCTCCATACTCCTGGTATTCATGCTCGGGCTGGATACCCTCACCTGTCGTACCATCACCAAAATCCCACTGGTACAATAAGTCAGTACTTTCTGCATCAGTACTTTCTGAAGCATCGAATAAAACCAATGGTGATTCAAGATCTGGCTGGTTATATGCAAATTTTGCAACTGGCGGTGAATTTTTAAGGGCTGTAAATGTCAATTCGGAAGTGGCAGTCGCACCGTCATTATCCGTAACCGTCAGCTGAATCGTATACTCCTTGTCAATCCCGTCGTATGCATAAAAGGTATACTCAACTTCCTTCCCAGTAGCATCACTGCCATCACCAAAATTCCATTCGTAACTAGTAATACTGCCGTCCGCATCGCTTGAAGCAGATGCATCAAACTTAACCTGCGCAGGCGAAAGCCCAGACTGCGAAGACAAAGTAAAGCTTGCTACCGGTGCTTGGTTGGCTACTGGGACAGTCGTCCCATCACCTCCGGTTCCACTATCTCCATCACCCCCGCCACCGCCGCTACATGCCGCAGCCATAAGGGCAGCTACGCAAACAGTTAATTTTAAAATCTTAGACATCATTCAGATAAGTTCCTTTTATTTACACTTTCAACAAAGAGCAATGTCAACTCTCGTGTAGAAAACTTTACGTTATTACATCCCATGAACTAGTTGAGTGATTTCAGCTCTTCCATAAGGCGGCAATATACTAAACTATTTTTTATTTATGCAAAGACACATTAATCAACCAAAGCTGACGAGCAGCTCGTCCATAACCTGAATAATTTTTTTAATCGTCATCTTCGCTGTATCACTTGCTTATGTTTCCTACTAATTTAGAAAAAGAGCTTTCCAATTACCTTCACTAAACTTTCAGCTAAACGTTCGTTCCAGTTAGCTTTTGAATGACTGAAATATTGGTTAGCAAATGCGAGCTAGGTAAAACAGCCTCTGCTATCTAAGGCCATGGGTAGTATCAATTGATCCACCAAGTGCTCATCCACCGGCACGCCTACAAAGCTGTATCTGCCGAATTACAAGATCGACAATGCGATCAGAATCTATCTGATACTCTCCCATAACATAAAACACTTTAGTCAAATGCTGGGATAACAGTCACAGGGAGAGTACATTGCCTGTCCTTTAATAGCCTGATTTTCGGATATACAAACACTCAATGGGCCAATCAACCTTGGGTAGTTCACGCTAAAGTTCCCTCTTTAGCATTTCGCTACGAGCATAATTGCGTAATTTTTATGCAAAGAAAAGGTGTCATTGACAATCAAAGCTACCGCTAATATCAACTCAATAAACATCTGCAATTCATGTTTTTGAATGTGATGTTACAAGCCGCATGGAATCCATATTAGCCATTCATAAACATGGGACACTGGTGTGGTTTCAGAATGTTATGTAAGCGTTTCGCAGTTTCGATAAGCTCTTTCTCTTGGCCTTTAAGGCCGATCAGCTGTGCTCCGATCGGAAGCCCGTTTCCATCAAATCCTATTGGTAAGGTCACAACTGGATGACCCGTCAGTGAAATCGGCGTTGTAAAGGCTGCCATCGCATCAAAATAATTTACCGGTTGCTCATTGATGTACATAGGGAGGGCGTAATCACGCACACCATTGCGATCGCTGGTTGGTGCCATATGCTTAAACACCGAAGTCGCCGTAACGGGCAACACCCATACACTGTTATCTGCCAAAAAGGCATCAATAGCACCAGACAATATCTTTTTTTCGTCAATTGCATTGCTAAGGCGGCTTTTATTGTGGCGATAACCAAGCATGACATTCGCGATGAATTCTGGTGAACGGCGCGCACTTGCACGCCCAAGAATGCTGGAAAGAAAACGTACAGGCGCCGACATTAAAGCGCTTGTTTCAAACCCCATAATTTCACCAAATGCACGACGTGCCCGTTTAAAATCGAAATCTTTTGGTTGATCCTGTACTACGTGAACCCCAGATTCTTCCCATGCGTTTTTCGCATTTTCAAAACATTTAACGATGCTCTTACAAACTTCAATCCCGCCGCTATCGACACTCCAGTTGACCTTTGGCATTTTAAATTCTTTCTGCCCAACGTCTGGCTGGTTATTCATATGTGTCCATACTAGATCCAAGTCATCACAAGTTCTGGCAATCGGTCCCATACGCGCAAAATGCTTCAGCGGTGCAACCTGGTTTGGCATAGTCCCATCAATGGGAATGGCATCCTCGCTCGGCAGAAGGCTAAACACACCACAAAATGAGGCAGGGATACGCAAAGACCCACTCAAGTCTGTACCAATATCGACAAAGCTCATCCCCGCCGCTATCGCAGCTGCGCCGCCACCACTACTCCCCCCCGGTGTGTATTCTAAATTCCAAGGGTTGTTAGTGGTGCCAAATAGAGTATTACTGCACTGAAAGTCCATCGAGAGGGGCGGGAGATTCGTTTTACCCATAACCTGTGCACCAGCATTCAGCAGTCGTTCAATGGCAGATGCGGTTTGGGTAGGGTGGAACCCCTTGTAACGTTCCGACCCAAATGTGCAGGCCATACCTCGATAGTAAATTTGATCTTTCAGGGTAATGGGCAAACCCGCCAATGGACACATGTTACTTGTAGGCTGGTTTTCATTGAGTGTTACAACGGCATTGATCATCGGGTTGAGGCGCTGTATACGTTCTAGCAGGTGGTGTATTACCTCTTTGGCCTGGATATCGCCTGCCGACAAGGCTGCACAAATCTGGGTAGCTGAGTATTGATGAAGTTGCATCGCTTAATCCCGAACAATTTTGTTCCGGACGAATTTAGCAAGTAAAGTGGAAACCTGCTGTTCCTATCATGCTTTTCTGAGTGGAATATAAATACGAGTGAGTTGTTTTACTGGGTCGATGTAGTTCGGTGTTCCCGAATAAGCTTCGAACGGTAATTCATCACGCAGCCTATACGCTGTCTGAGCAAGCCAGTTGCGATAAATCTGGTTCCAAGTTTGGTAGAGAAATTTGTAATCCCCCCAGTGTTCAAAGACCGCCCATGTTCCAGCGTCGAACATGCGCCAATTATAGCTTTTGTTGTTGTTTAGGCGTTCTGAATAGGCTCCACCGTACCAAACTGTAACGGTATCATCATTGAGCATCTGGGGGGTGTTAGGAAAACAGCTCATCAAGAATTGATCCGGTGGCACTGTCTCTTTCAGTAGCGCTAAAAAATATGCACCAATATCCAAATCACTCTTGTGGAAAAACTGGCCTTCATTGGTTCCTCTCGACTGCTGAAACCGGAAATAGAATGGTCGTAGAGTGACGATCTCGACTGGCTCAATCACCTGGCGCGGCGGCTGATTGATCAAATACGGGCGGCCCTGTTGCACCCCTGTTTCCGCGGCTTCGGGAGAATTGCGAAAAGCAGAGGGGCTTATTCCGAACTGTTTTTTGAATGCCCGAGAAAACGCGCTATGGGTTTGAAAACCGCAATTAAGTGCAAGCTGCAGTAAGTTGACGTTTGAAGCGTTGGTGAGTTCTAATGCTGCGATCTCCAGACGGCGCACCGCAATATAGCGATTCACAGGTTCTCCCATATAGGCAAAAAACAATCGTTGAAAATGAAAAGGCGATAGATGAACATGATTAGCAATATCGGTAATTTTCAAATTTCTATGAAGGTTTTCCTCAATTAACTGCGCTGCTTGAGTTACTTTCGTTCTATTTTTATCTAATTTCTTCATCGAATTTTTTTGTTACCCTTGAACCAATTTCTCTCGTGAAGAATCTATAACGATAAATGATCAGTATTTATATCTTCGTCCAGCTTCTTTTTCTGCACCCATACGTATTAACGTCGTCAAAAAATTCTTTTTGGAAAAATCTAAAATGGTTTTTATTGTAGACACAGCTTTCAAAGCATAATTTGCTTACTCCATTGGTCAACAATAGCGGTGACAATACGATTTAAAAAGCTAAGCTTTTACGGTCTGCACGAATAGTTTTAATAAGAATCGGCATTCCCAGGCATAAGGACAAAGTAAGGGAAGTCCGCAAAATCTGTCTGCAGCCCTTCCCCTGAGCACCGTCTATCTTAGTCACTGCCTAAGTCCTTAAAACTCAAAGCTTACTCCGTGGCTTGCTACCTTAAGCTGTTGGACGCAGTTTCACGAGATCATTAAGAACGCCTTCTAAGCCGCCATAAACTGATATTTTATCGATGCGTGTACTGACTTTTTCTAAGGATTCCAATTCTTTTAGACGCAGTAATGTAGGATTGTTATCCATCATCTTGGCAGTGTTATGCAGGGAGCGCATAGCCTGGGTCTCTTCACGACGCTTTATTAAATTCGCTTCAGACTCCTTCTGCGCTTCCACTACCTGATTAAGAATCATCTTCATGTCGCCCGGTAAGATAATATCTTTCACTCCGACACTGACAATTTCGATAGCGTAATGCGCTAGTTTTTTATGGATAGCCGTTGCAATAACAATATTCAGCCGATCTTTATCTGCTAATAAGCTATCCAGAGTCTGGGTACCCACCGCTTCACGCAAACTTAGTTGTAATTCACGGTAAATATGGTTTTTATAATCACTGAGTTTCAATGCCACCCGCTGTGGATCTGTAATCTTGAAACTGCCACTTAAGTTGATACGCAGGCTAACTCTATCTTTGGTTAGAATTTCCTGGCCACTCACTTCAATAGTTTGCAGGCGCATGTCTATCAATTTCACTGCGATAGAGCGATTGTATTTCCAAAATCCATAGCGACCCGGCTGCAGCGCTTTCTCCAACTTTCCATTGACAACTAAAAGACCCACATGCTCATCGGGAACTTCGTTATAGCTCACTGCCTGAGCAGCGATGCGTATTTGGCTTGCACAGGCACCGCGACCGAGAAGCCCCAGTACATTGTCATCAATGGTGTATTCCCTGGAAATATCCACAATACCTACACGAACGGTTTCCCCTCCTTTCCATACGGCCCGGTATGAACCAGGGGGAAGGATATCTACCAAGTTACCATCCCGATAGAAAAGTCCGACTTGCTGATCAGACAATTCGTAGGACTGCAAATATTCACCTAACACTTCGCTATAAGTATTCAGCAGGAATTTTGCTTTAATCGCATCAAAAACCACCTCAGTAATATCATAGGTCTCCACCCGTACATCACCTGAGAGCAGCCAAATACGGTGACGCCCTGGTGGCAGCACCCTTTCAAATCGGCTGCGGCGAAACAGCAGTGCTCGCTCGTTATCAGCCACATTGACAATCTTCCATATTTTAAAGAGAGACTTCATTTCTCCGATCTCTTATCATTTTATTCCTTTAGGGTGGGGCCCACTCGATCTCAGAGTGGCCCAACGCTTATACACAGAGGGTGCAAAATACAGCGGTTCTGCAAAGTTCTTCTTGCACCCATCCTGGGTGACGAAGCCAACATCCTTGGCCAGAATAGAATCAATGCAAATGCTGTAATCCACACGCACAGCGTAAACCCACGCAAGGCGACACTGCCGCCGGCGTGCCTTTATGGCTGGATTGCTGCAATTCCCAATAACCGAAACCATAAGGCACTGTAGGCCCCGGATAGATTTCAACAAAGAGGGCTTCTTTGTGGGGACTCGAACCCCAGGCTCTCGCCTTCCCTTAAAGTCGCTTTCCAGGCGACGTGACTTTGACAGGAATCGAACCTGTAACAAACCGATTTAACGGTTGCTTTACCAATTGAGCGACAAAGTAGGCGTTTGAAGATTGCCCCAGTGGGTACACCTACCGCCAGCGTCGGGGGTGCCAGGCCGGCATACAGAACCGGCTCCGCTGACTGGAACACAAACATTCAAACTTGCTTGCGGAAAGCCTGCCCTTTAGGCATAACTTCCGACATTCCTCACTATTAAACGCCTTATCCCTGGCCGGTGCTAACTATCCTTTGACACAGACTACCTGCTTGAGGGTGTAAACGATTTCCACCAGGTCTTTTTGTGCTGCCATAACCTTCTCAATAGGTTTGTAGGCCGATGGGGTTTCGTCGATCACACCTTCATCTTTACGGCATTCCACGTCGACAGTAGCCGCGCGATGCTCTTCCAGGGATACCAGTTTTTTCGCCTTTGTGCGGGACATCACCCGCCCGGCACCATGGCTACAGCTGCAGAAGCTTTCCTCGTTTCCTAACCCCCGCACAATAAAAGACTTGGCCCCCATACTTCCGGGAATAATGCCCATTTCATCAACACGCGCCCTTACAGCGCCCTTGCGCGTTACCAGTACCTCCTTGCCGTAGTGTTGTTCGCGGGAAACGTAATTGTGATGGCAGTTTACCGCCTCCATGCGCGCCTCAAAATCCATACCCAGTGCCTGCTTCACCGCGCCAATAGTGCGTACCATCATGACTTCACGATTGATGCGAGCAAATTCCTGCGCCCACTCCACCGCCCGCACATAGTCATCGAAATGCTCGCTACCCTCGGGGAAATAGGCCAAGTCACTATCAGGCAAGTGGATATGCCAGCGTTCCATATCCCGCTTGGCCTTTTCGATAAAGTAGGTACCAATACGGTTACCCACACCACGAGAGCCGCTGTGCAACATCAGCCACACGCTGCCTTGCTTATCCAGGCACATCTCAATAAAGTGATTACCGGTACCAAGCGTTCCCAAGTGATTGATATTATTGGTATTTTTCAATACTGGGTGTTTCTCCTTCAGCACCTCAAACTGCGCTGCCAACGGCGCCCAGCCGGCAAGTGCATCGTGCGGCGGATTCTCCCAGGCACCCTTATCCCGACCCCTACCCCGGTGTCGACCAGTGCGGCCGTGGGGCACTGCGCGCTCAATGGCACTGCGGACGCCCGCCAGGTTGTCTGGCAGCTGTGCTGCAGTGAGGCTGGTGCGGACTGCCATCATGCCACAGCCAATATCCACACCCACAGCTGCGGGGATTACCGCTCCCAGGGTGGGTACCACACTGCCAATGGTGGCGCCTTTGCCCAGGTGTACATCGGGCATTGCCGCCACCCACTTGTGGATAAAAGGCAACTGCGAAATATTTTTAAGCTGAGCCCTGGCTTCTTCTTCAAAGGGCACACCTAAGGTCCAGGACTTAATCGGTACCCCACATGCCTGCATCACTTCATACGGCAATGGCTTCATCTCTCGCTCCTTTAAGAATCTCATGAAACCGCGTTACCACTTCACGCGCTTCTTTTGCCATTGATATAGCGAATTGAGTGCCAACTTTTGCAGAAACTTTCCAATTTTCTGTAACTCATTGTTTTTTATAAATAAATTATTTTATCGGTAGCGTTCTAAGGGAGGGTTAGCCCAGTACGATGTATAGAATATCTATCTTTTAAGATAGCTATTTATTATTTTAGATAGTATGAAAACAGTAGCTATCAGTATTCTCGGCACGACTAAAGACCGGCGCGTACAAGTGACAAGCGTTGGGACAAGTGGCGCCCCAATATCTCTATGTGCCAGCACGATGACCTGCTGATCGATCGGCTGGAGCTCCTTTTCGACAACCACTCGAAAAACCTGGCAGACCAGGTCACTGAGGACATTGCACGTATTTCCCCTGAAACCGACGTGGTTCATCACCGGGTCAACTTCAATGACCCCTGGGATTTCGAGAGTGTGTACAGCAACCTGCTGGATTTCGCCCGCGATTACGCTTTTAAGCCGGATCAGGAGCAATACCTGGTACATATCACGACTGGCACCCACGTGGCCCAGATCTGTCTCTACCTGCTCACAGAGGCCGGTTATTTCCCTGGGCGCCTGCTGCAAACTTCTCCTGCACAGAAAAACAGTAATTTGCCGGGGCAGTACCAGATTATCGACTTGGATCTATCCAAGTACGACCAGATTGCCTCACGTTTCCAGCGAGAACACCAGGAGGGCACTACCTACCTGAAAGGCGGTATCGAAACCAACAACCAGGCCTTTAACCAGATGATCGAGCAGTTAGAGCAGGTCTCTATTCGCTCCGATGTGCCCATTCTCATTACAGGACCGACGGGGGCAGGAAAATCTCAGCTGGCCCAGCGTGTCTATGAGTTACGTAAACAACGCGGAAAATTGGAAGGAGGCCTGGTCGCGGTAAACTGCGCCACCCTACGTGGTGAGAATGCCATGTCCGCCCTATTCGGCCACCGCAAAGGGGCCTTTACCGGTGCCACCACACACCGCCCTGGGCTATTAATGGAGGCGGATAAGGGTCTGCTATTTCTGGATGAGATTGGCGAGTTGGGACTGGACGAACAGGCAATGCTACTGCGGGCCATAGAGCACAAGCGCTTTATGCCCTTTGGCTCAGATAAAGAAGTGAGCAGTCACTTCCAGCTGATCGCTGGCACCAACCGGGATCTAGTACAGCTCAGTCGCGAGGGTAAGTTTCGTGCAGACCTGCTGGCCCGTATCGACTTATGGACCTACCGCCTACCCTCTCTGCGTGAGCGTATTGAAGACCTGGAACCCAATATCGACTTTGAGCTTGAAGCCTTCTCCACAAAGTCTGGCCACCTGGTGAGCTTCAATAAAGCGGCGCGGGAGAGGTACCTGAACTTTGGCCGCTCGGTAGAGGCCAGCTGGTCAGCGAACTTTCGCGATCTTATCGCCAGTATCCTGCGCATGGGCACCCTCGCCGACGGCGGGCGTATCACGACCCAGGTAGTGGAGGAGGAAATTCACAGATTACAGATTAAGTGGCAAAGCCCACAGAGTAAGTCATCACTGCCCTTTGCCCGTATTGAAATGTTGTTGGGCCGTGACCGCATCGAACAGATGGATTACTACGAGCAGATCAAGTTGGCGGGACTGATTCAAGTTTGTGAGGAGTCCAACTCTATGGCAGCAGCCGGGCGCAAACTGTTTCAAGTGAGCCGCACAGCAAAAAAATCCAATAACGACTCTCACCGGATACGCCAACTTTTAGATAAATACGGTCTTAAATTCGACCAACTGAATAAAACATAGAGACCGCCTGGCACCATTTTTTGTTAGTCTCATTCCTAAACCCTGATGCTGGATCATGGAATGAGATCTATCTACTTTTTCCCGCTTATTTTTTTACTCAGTGCCTGCGAGCCAACTCAGTTTGCAGGCGGAACCGCCTTGCCAGATGGCTCGGTATACAAAGGCGATATGTTAAACGGCCTGTTTCATGGGCAGGGCCAACTCGAATGGCCCAATGGCAGCCTTTATCGTGGAAACTTTCGAGAAGGCCGCATGACGGGCGAAGGCGTATTAACCGGAAATGATGGTTGTACTTATGAAGGCGAGTTTCTCAATGGGGAGCCCCACGGCAAAGGTCGCTATACCTGCAATGGAACTGTGTGGATAGGTGAATTCCTTGAAGGGGAGCTAAAAAACGGTACGTTAAATTGGGATGACGGTGACATTTACAATGGCGAATTTTTGGCTTTTGACCCTCATGGCGAAGGCAAACTCAGTACCGATGATGGCAGCCTTTATCAGGGCACTTTTGAAAACGGCTATTTAATACAAGGCAACTACTCGGATAGCGATGGCTATCGTTATACCGGCGGCTTTGAGTACGGCTCATACTCTGGCGAGGGTGAACTCACTCAGCCTGACGGCACTGTGATCCATGCCACATTCAGCTATGGGGAAGCTGAGGGGGAAGGTAAACAAATTAGTAGGGATGCTGAAGGCAACATTATCGAGAAACCTGGCTATTTCTCCGAAGGTATTTATTACCCTAGCGAAGCTGCTTGGCGCGCACTGGCAAATATACCCGGCGCCCAAGCGGAAACCCGCCTCTACAGTGAGAGTGAACGCTTACGAAATGCTATAAACGCACTGCCCCCACAAAGACCCGGCATCCGTGATATTTACACACTACTAGTAGGTGGTGATGGTACCTCTCCGGTATTTGCAAGGGAGCTGGAGTGGGTGGCAGAACGCCTAGATGAAGCTTTTGATATCGACCAGCGACTGCTGCGCCTTAGTAACGGTGGCGGTTACGGTTTTCCCTTGGCCACTCGAACCAGTATCCAGGAAAGTCTAACAGCTTTAGACCAACTGATGGACCCCAAAGAAGATTTACTTCTGGTGCATCTTGTAAGCCATGGTGCTCGCAATGGAGACTTCAAAATTGCCGAAGGTGAAATACCACTTAACGACCTATCTCTAAAAGATGGGCAACAGTGGTTAGACAATATTAACGCTCAGCACCAATGGATCATAATTTCGGCTTGCTTTTCCGGACAGTGGATAGAAGCTTTAAATAACCCCAACAGAGTAATCTTTACTTCAGCCGCTGCCGACCGTAGCTCCTTTGGTTGCAGTGACGACTCTCAGCGCACCTGGTTTAGCTCAGCCCTTTACGGTGAGGCCCTTAACCAAGGTGTGGACAATCCTGAAGCCTGGTTTGAAGCTACAAAATTAAAAGTAACCGAAATGGAGCAGGAGCAGGAAATTAGCAGAAGCCGCCACTCCCTGCCCCAGTATTCAGTGGGAGAGGACTTCCTGATGTGGTGGCAGGGGAAAGAGAAAGCAAATTAGATGGGTATTTCTTCGTCAGAAATAAGTTATTTCTTATTAGTTTGGCGGGAAATTTATAAATGCTTCTTCCTGTAAAAAATATTCAGGCTTTATTAGCTAATAAATCTAACAGTAAGCGAAAGGAGGTATCTTTTTGGATTTCGCTAGCTTCTCTACAGAGTTATTACTTATCTTATTTTTCGTTGCTATTGTTGCCGGCCTACTCGATACATTAGCGGGTGGCGGCGGCCTGATAACCGTTCCGGCCTTAGTCTTAAGCGGTATTCCACCACTATCTGCCTTAGGTACCAATAAATTACAAGGCAGTATCGGTACAGCAACAGCCACTTATATGATGATTAGGGGTAAAAAAGTAAGCTGGGATGGGATTAAAAGGTTGATGCTATCCGCCTTTATTGGAGCCGCTATTGGAACCATAGCCGTACAACTTATCAATACTGACATCTTATCTTTTGTTATCCCTATAGTACTGTTATTTATTGCTATTTACTTTCTGATTTCTCCGGCTATAGCCCAGAATAATGATGAACCCAAACTATCTAGCAAGAAATATCAATATGGGGTAATTCCATTTATTGGATACTACGACGGCATGTTTGGGCCTGGGACTGGGTCATTTTTCACTTTGTCAGGCATTGCTTGCCGAGGACAAGATTTATTGACAGCCACCGCAATAGCAAAGCCTCTTAACTTCTCCACCAACGTCGCCTCTTTATTGGTATTTTTAGTTGCAGGGCAAGTGGTATGGGTCATAGGCATTTTGATGATGGCTGGACAAGTCATAGGTGCATGGATAGGGTCACACTGCCTTTTTAAAATCAACCCCACCTATTTGAGAGGGGTAGTCGTACTGATGTGTAGCGGGATGCTAATAAAATACGCACACGCTATGGGATGGATAGGTTTTATCTGAAAAAAAGCTGCTTTACCGCTTGTATCAATAATTTGCCGGTTATACGCTGGCTTATTCTGGCAATCCCGCTCTAACAATGAAGAGCGGGATTGCAAAACAAGACACTTTAAGAGGCTTTCTGCTCCGCAATAAACCGTTGCATCTGCTCTTCCAACATGGAAAGCGGTAGGGCTCCATTTTTTAACAGTGCATCGTGGAAAGCACGCAGATCAAATTTTTCTCCCAACTCCTTTTCCGCTTGAGCGCGTAACTGGCGGATCTTAATTTCTCCCATTTTGTAAGAGAGGGCTTGGCCCGGCCAGGATATATAACGATCCACTTCTGCGCGTACATTCGCGGGAGATAGCGAGGTATTACTGGAGAGGAAATCGAGCGCCTGCTGGCGAGTCCAGCCCTGAGAGTGAATACCGGTATCGATCACCAAACGTGCCGCACGCCACATTTCATAGCTGAGACGACCAAAGTGTTCATAAGGCGTTGTATATAAGCCCATCTCCTTGCCAAGGCGCTCGGAGTAAAGCGCCCATCCTTCACCAAAAGCACTTAAGTAAAGTTCTCGGCGGAAGTCCGGTACATTCTCCAGTTCCTGAGACAAAGCACCTTGCAAGTGATGACCGGGTACCGCCTCGTGTAAAGTCAGTGCAGGCAGTTCATATAAGGGGCGCTGATCCAGGCCGTGTGTATTCAGCCAATAGGCCCCACCACGGGTGCCACCGATAGCGGCAGGATTATAGGAGGCCGTGGTGTAGTTGGGCGCGATTTCGCTGGGTACCGGAACGACGCCATAGGGAGTGCGTGGCAGCAGATTAAAGAACTCCGGCAACACATAGTCGATTCGCTTAGAGATATAGGCAGTCTCCTTTAGCAGCTCTTCCGGCGTTTTGGCATAGAACTGGGGGTCCGTACGCAGAAAGTGGGTAAATTCCGCAAAGCTACCTTTAAAACCAGATTCCTTTATTAACGCTTCCATTTCCGCACGAATACGTTTCACCTCGGCCAAACCTGTGCGGTGAATTTCCGCTGGATCCATATCCAAGGTGACGTAATAGCCGATGTTGTAGCGATAGTAATCCTTACCACCACGCAGCTGTTCAGCCCCAAGGGTCTCACTGGCGGCTTTCAGATAATCCCCTTCCAGGAAGTTTGCTACACGGTCAAAAGCCGGAATAGCGACCTGTTCAATGGCTTCTTTGCCGGCATTGCGCAGGCGCTGCTGCTCTTCAGTAGTAATTGCAGCAGGCATCTCCGCAAATGGCTTATACAAGCTGCTTTTAGTTGGGTCTTTATAAACCTGGGCTCGCACCGTAGGGGCTATGCCTTGCACCACTATTTTGGGCAAAACAAAACCTGTGCGAATACCCTCGCGCATATTGGCAATATTCTCATCGAAGAAGCGGCCAAACTCGCGGATACGAGCGATGTAATCCTCATAATCCGCGACGCTGGTCATCGCCAGGCCACTGTGCGCATCCAGGGCTGTACCGAAGAAACTAGAGAAGGTATTGAGCGGTATACGCTTCAAGAATAACTGATTGGCCTCGATGGAGTTTTCCAGTACCCAGGTGAGCAACTCCCGATTAACCTTGTCCGAATCCGCTAATTCACTAGCGTCTATCGTTTGCAAGCGCTGCAGCAATTTTTGCTCGGACTTCAACCGACGCGCTCTATCCTCAGCAGTCACCCCCGGCAACTGACGGTTATAGTCCGACACCCCCATACGTCCCGCAGTAATTGGATCCTCGCGCAGACGATACTGCCAGTGGTCTTCGATCACATCCTGGAGCTGTTCTGTTGCCGTTGTGGCCCAAGATACTGGGGTTAGTACACAAGTGGCCAAGATAACGCCAGATAGCCGCTTAAAGTGTTTTGCCAGGGCCTTGCCGGATTTCACGCTGCTCTCCATTTAATCGCTAAGTTTATGCTCATCGAAATTGATATTCGTTATGACCGGCCAACCTTAACATGAGTGACACACTGCAAGATTGTTTTCCGTGACCCTGAAACCGAGATAGTTCGTGACTTGAGGACGAGGTGGTTGAAGATTGATTACATAAAAGGGTGTGAATTAAGAGGACTGTGGGAGCCGCAGTGGCTACAACTCCCACACTATCGGTGACTAATTAGCCCCTGCGCGCATAAGAGCGAATAGCAAAGCCACCACTCAAACCGGCGGAATACATGGACTGATACCAGAAGGATTGGGTAAACCAATTAAAGAAAGAAGCGCGGGATTCAAACCAGAATTCGCCAAAGTTCGGATCAAAGAAGGCGATGTCTTGCGCCACCCAGGCAGCCATGGTGTGACCGGCGAAAGTGCCATCCAGGCTGATTTTTTTATAGCAGCCCGCTCCGCCCGTTTGATCTAGAATAATTTCCCGAGCCAAGGCATTGGGAGAGAACAAACCGCTCTGCCCATTGGCTCTACGCGGATTATTAATACCACGAATCGTATTACCACCACGCCCATTGGGGAAAGCCCCCCCAAAAATATTCTGACTGACAGGATACAGGTTTTGCACCCCCAACCAAGCTTCGGTAATCCGATCCTGATCATCGTGCATGCCTGCCTGTTGTAAAGTCATCACATGATAGAGATGGCGCTCATCGAGCGTGTTATTGGGGTATAACCAGCTCCACAAAGTACCGCCTTCAGAGTGATACTTCATCCAAAAAGCCGAGAGGGATTCACACACACCACCAGCAGTATCTTCATGCATGGTGATCAACCCCTTCACCGGATCGAAGCATTGGCTAAAGTCCTTGACAATTACTCCATTGTATCTGGGCACCGCCTGTTGCACGGGCTGTACACGTGTACCAGTTACGGTAAGAATGGTTTTGTCGACCCAAATAGGCATTTTTATTCTCTCACTTCTACTAGGCAAGAAAAGCGCTTTTAAAATCCCTTTTAAAAATTTCGTGGAATTTTTCTACGCCACTTATCAGATTGGGCCGGCATTGAAGCAGAAAAGTTTCAGCGCCAACAGGAAATAGAAAAGCTTTTTAAATCGACTCTGGCACTCTTTTTCCAGGCCGCATAAATGCTTATTTTGAAGGGAGGTTTTAAGGGATGTTGGCCAAATTTTATTGGTTAAAGTGGTATTTTTTCGTTCAACCACTTTAAAAACAGATAGTAAGAGTCTAAAAATTACTGACTGAAATTTTAATTGGTAGGGCTTCCACGCGGAATTACCATTTCTGCTAAGAGCATATACAAAACCACCCAGTTTTTTAATTGCTTAAAAAGTATAAAGAAAAAATGGAGGGAAACCTTTGCAGAAAAATCAGGGGAATTTTCAGTAGCCATATCCCTAAGAAACTGGATCTACACTAAAAAGAACTTATCAAACCAATATGGGATTCACCCCTCCAAAGTTCGCCTCAAGATAAGTGGGGCTAACAAAGTGAGAATTATCACTCTGTTACATTTCATTCTCATTATCAGGTTTTAGCTTGATCAATACTCCGTAATAAAACCGGAGAAAAAGGAGACCCTTAGTGAATAGCCTTTGTGTTGCAGCAGTGCAAATGGTCAGTGGCGAGAGCGTTACAAATAATCTCTCACAGGCTTACAAACTGCTTGTGGAAGCAGTCGGGCACGGCGCGCAACTGATACTACTGCCGGAAAACTTTGCGCATTTCTCGGATAAAGGTAGTTTTTCCGTGGCCGAACCTTTTTGCATTTCTGGTAAAGCCAACGCAGATAGACAACCCATTCAACACGCCCTTGCAAATTGGGCAGAGGAGCTGGGTATCTGGCTGGTCGCAGGCTCGATACCCTTACTGGAGCGAGCCGACGGTAGCCCTACTGAGGGGAAGCGCAGCCGCTCAGCGTGCCTGCTATTCGACGATCAAGGCGCTTTGCTGGCTCGCTACGACAAAATACATTTATTTGATGTGGAAGTTGAGGACGCTACCGGCAGCTATCGTGAATCCGCCAGTATTGAACCCGGCAACGAGCCCTGTGTGGCGACATCGCCCTGGGGGGCTCTGGGGCTCAGTATCTGTTTTGATCTGCGCTTTCCCGAACTCTACCGCCTACTAGCCATAGCCGGTGCTGAGATTTTTTTGGTGCCTGCGGCATTTACCCACACCACAGGGCGGGCACACTGGATGACCCTGTTGCAAGCACGTGCGATTGAGAACGGCTGCTTTGTAATTGCCGCCAATCAGGGGGGGACCCACTCGGAGAAAAGACGTACCTGGGGACATTCCGCGATTATTGATCCCTGGGGTGAAATCCTGGCCGAAGCCGGCGAGGGTGAAGCAGTCATCACTGCCACACTGGAAAGTGAAAAGTTGGCCAATATACGGCGGCAAATGTCATTACTTTCCATGCGTCGGCTTGGGGTCTAAATAAAAGGAATCTAAACAAAAGGTATCTAAATAAAAAAGGGCCACCTAACGGTTGCCCCTTTTTTACGACATAAACTGTGGCAAGAAGGTGATATTAAACCTTCTCCACTGTCTGCTCGATACGCCCAAAAATAGACTGACCTTCACCATCGAACATCTCGATAGCGATAGTGTTGCCGAAATCCATAAACGGTGTACTAGGCGAACCATTCTGGATGGTTTCGATCATGCGGATCTCAGCGATGCAGCTGTAGCCAACTCCACCCTCTGCTACCGGTTTGCCGGGACCGCCATCCAGCTTATTGGATACGGTACCGGAACCGATAATAGTACCCGCACAGAGTGGGCGGGTCTTCGCCGCGTGGGCAATCAACTGGCCAAAGTGGAAGGTCATATCCACACCAGCATTGGGCTCACCAAACTTCTCACCGTTCAGTAGTGAGACCAGTGGCAGGTGCAATTTGCCCTCACGCCAGTTTTCACCCAGCTGCTCTGGAGTCACGCATACCGGTGAGAAAGCACTGGAGGGTTTGGACTGGTAGAAGCCAAAACCTTTAGCTAACTCCGCAGGAATCAATCCACGCAGGGAAACGTCATTCACCAACATTACCAATTTGATATGGGAGAGCGCATCCTCGGCGGATACTCCCATGGGTACATCGTCGGTGATTACGGCGATTTCCGCCTCGAAATCGATACCAAAGCCCTCACTTTGCGGCATGGTCACCGGCTCGCGCGGGGCCAGGAAGGTATCAGAGCCCCCCTGGTACATGAGCGGATCGCTATAAAAGCTCTCAGGCACCTCGGCACCGCGAGCCTTGCGCACCAACTCAACATGGTTCACATAGGCACTGCCATCGGCCCAGTGATAAGCGCGCGGTAGAGGCGATGCACACAGGCTCTGCTCGAATGGCTCTCCGGCAATCTCGCCGTTGTGCAAACGCTCGTGCAGCTTCTCCAGCTCGCCACTGACGGCTGCCCAGTTGTCCAATGCACTCTGCATGGTGGGAGCGATATCGCCGGCCGGCACCATACGGGTAAGATCATCGCTAACAACAACCAGTTGGCCATCGCGGCCGGATTTAAGGCTGGCTAACTTCACTGTGCCTCCCCTTCAGTTTTTTCCACAAACTCTTCTTCCCCGTGCATCCAGGCGGCGTGCCTTGGGGCTTTTTTAGTACGCGACCACTCTTCCAACATATCCTCAGCAACCCGCTTCAGCTCTTTGTGCATACCAGGCTTGGCGGTATTGGCAGCCAGCTCAATGCGATGACCGTTGGGGTCGAAGAAATAGATAGACTGGAAAATCGTGTGATTGGTAGGGCCGAGTACGTCGACCCCGGCCGCTTCCAGTCGCGCTTTGGTCTCAAGCATTTCTTCCATGGACTCCACTTCGAAAGCGATATGCTGCACCCATTTGGGTGTGTTCTCATCGCGCCCCATCTCCGGGGAGTTGGGGATTTCGAAGAAGGCAAGCACATTCCCCATACCCGCATCCATAAAGACGTGCATGTAAGGGTCCGGCTCACCGGTTGAGGGTACCTCGTTTTCGGCAATGGCCAGCTGAAAGTCCATGCCGAGAAGATCGCGGTAAAATTCCACCGTCTCCTTAGCGTCCCTGCAGCGATACGCCACGTGGTGAATGCGCTTAATGCCCATTGAAGCCTCCGATTGTTATTCCTTTTCTTTAATGACGCCACGCTTGAGCTGGTCGCGCTCAATGGATTCAAACAGGGCTTTGAAGTTGCCCTCGCCGAACCCTTCGTCTTCCTTGCGCTGGATAAACTCGAAGAATACCGGGCCGAGCATATTGGCAGAGAAAATTTGCAGCAGCAGACGCGGCTGGCCGCCCTCAGTGGTGCCATCCAGCAGGATGCCGCGGCTCTGGAATTCCTCGGTAGGTTCGCCGTGCCCTGGCAGGCGCTCTTCCAGCATTTCGTAGTAAGTGTCCGGCGGCGGGGTCATAAACTCCATACCGCGCTCTTTCAGGCGATCCCAGCAGGCAATTAAGTCATCACAAGCAAAGGCGATATGCTGGATACCCTCGCCGTTGTACTTCATCAGGAACTCTTCGATCTGGCCACCGCCACCAGCTGCTTCTTCGTTCAGCGGGATACGGATCTTGCCATCCGGTGCAGTCATCGCCTTGGACAGCAGGCCGGTGTATTCGCCTTTGATATCGAAGTAACGAATCTCGCGGAAGTTGAACAGGTCTTCGTAATACTTGGCCCAGTAATCCATACGGCCGCGATACACGTTGTGGGTAAGGTGATCCAGAGTGTGGAAACCACAACCTTCCGGACGACGGTCAACGCCCTCTTCCCAGATAAAGTCGATATCGTAGATGGACTCACCATCTTCGTAGCGGTCGATCAGGTACAGAGTCGCACCACCGATACCCTTGATAGCCGGCAGTTTCAGCTCCATAGGGCCTGTCTGTACATCTACCGGTTGAGCGCCCTTGCGCAGAGCTTCTTCGTAGGCAAACTTGGCATCTTTCACCCGGAAGGCCAGGCCACAGGCAGAGGGACCATGCTCCTGGGCATAGTAGTAGGCGTGGCTGTCGGGCTCGTAGTTGGTGACAAAGTTGATATCACCCTGGCGCCACAACTCCACGGCTTTAGAGCGGTGGCTGGCCACCTTAGTAAAGCCCATGGCGCTAAACACAGTCTCGAGAATGCCTTTCTCCGGCGCAGTGAATTCTACAAATTCGAAGCCATCCAAACCCATCGGGTTCTCAAATAAGTCGGCCATGCAGTCCTCCGTCTCTTATCATCGCGGCGCCATTTATCGGGGCTGCGCGCTGGTTAATTTCTAGCGCAAAGGAAGTTAGTTGCAGATGTAACTAATGTCAAGGGGGCCAGGAATACGTACCCAAAGGTAGTATTCAGTCACTGAACATGAGGGGATTATGCATTCACGTGAATTGTAAGAAAGACCGCTAGATAAGCGATTCAGGTGAGAAAGAGAGGCGCAGCACAGGCTTGTACCGCACCCTCAGCAGCAGATGCTATTTACGAGCGCACTTGCCAGTATCGGTGCGGCACATATGCTCTTTATGAAACTTGCCGCTCATCTGGTCGCACTGGGATTTGGTAACATCCCCGGCGCAGGCACTTTCTGCATGCTGGCAGCACCCGGTTTCAGCAGTGCCCATACCGCCTTTGTCCATGGACTCTTCCTTTTTCCTCTGTTCACAAGCGGAGAGGGTCAGCACCAGCGCAGCCGCCAGTATTCCGATTGAAGCTTTGAATTGCATATAGGCCTCCTAACTAGCCGGCGAGTGGCCGGTGACATGGATGTCGCGGAATCCGCCGCCCATGGCTCTGTGCGACCCGCGTAAACATACCCGACATCTCCACCAACTGAGCGGGCTTCGCACCGGGGCACAGAGCCTCTCAGCCATCCCGTAGATTTACCGGGCCATGCATTGACTGTAGCCCACACTGGCAGCGGAACCATCTGACTGGCGGGACACTTTCGATTTTTTACAGATATCGCGCCTACCTTTTCAGCAATTCACTGATTGTGACGCCGAGAGCCGGTACAATCGCTGACCGTTTGTCGGGCCATGCCCCAATCCGCCTGTATCTTTTGAGGACTGCCTATGCTTCTCGCCGCTCTCGCCATTATCGCCGGCTTTATTGTGCTGGTCTGGAGTGCTGACCGCTTCGTGGAAGGCGCCGCTGCCACAGCCAAGCACGCCGGTATGCCCACGCTGTTGATCGGCATGGTGATTGTCGGTTTCGGTACTTCTGCCCCTGAGATGGTAGTTTCAGCCATTGCCGCGCTGGATGGCAGCCCCGGCCTGGCCCTGGGCAACGCCTATGGTTCCAATATCACCAATACCGGCCTGATCCTTGGCCTCAGTGCCCTGATAATTCCCTTGAGCGTACATTCGAAAATTGTGCGCAAAGAGCTGCCGCTATTAATGGCCATCACTCTTCTGAGTGGCGCCTTCCTATGGAATGACAAGCTGGAGCGCTGGGAATCAATCATTCTACTACTGGGTTTCTTCGGCTTGATCGGTTGGAGTGTATTCTCCGCCCTGCGCGGCAAAGGCGATAATCTGGAAGGTGAGGTCGCTGAGGAGTTGGAAGAACACGCCATGCCCCTGGGCCGGGCTCTGTTCTGGGTAGTCGCCGGCTTGGTACTTCTGATTGTCAGCTCGCGGTTGCTGGTTTGGGGCGCAGTGACCATCGCCGAATCGCTGGGTGTTAGCGATCTGATTATCGGCCTTACTATTGTCGCCCTCGGTACTTCTCTACCAGAACTGGCAGCCACCATAGTAGCCGCGCGCAAAGGCGAACACGATATTGCGATAGGCAACGTGGTGGGTTCGAATATGTTCAATCTGCTGGCCGTGGTGGGGATTGCCGGCACTATCGCTCCCATGTCCAGTGTGCCACCGGAAGTACTCACCAGAGACTGGCCCATGGTGATCGGCTTGACCCTGGCCCTGTTTGTCTTCGCCTATGGCTTTCGTGGCCAGGGTCGAATCAACCGCTGGGAAGGCGGTGCTCTTTTGACAGCTTACCTTATCTACACTGGCTACCTCATCACCACCATTACTAAAGCCGCACTTTGACCGTACTTGGGGTGGCTTCACACCACCCCAAGTTTACCGCCTGAATTCGCCATAATTTGCCCCCAAAAAGCCCGTTCTTCCAGACCAGTGCCAGCTAGTATTGGCAGCACCTCAAGGGAAATAATGACGGAGATGCTTTTATGAGGCGGAGCTTTTTTGCCAAAGTTGGCATGTTGGGTTCTTTATTCGGCTTTGGAGCTATTTACCTATTAAATGCTTCCTGGTTGGCTCCAACACCCCAGGGCGAGCCCGTTCTTATTTCCCATCGCGGTGTCTACCAAACCTACAATCGCGATAATCTAGGGCGTGACGATTGTACGGCTATTCGCATATTCCAGCCTGAGCACCGCTATCTTGAAAACACCATTCCCTCCATGGAAGCAGCATTTGCGCATGGCGCGGATATTGTCGAACTCGATATCCATCCCACAACCGACGGTGAATTTGCCGTATTTCATGACTGGACTTTGGATTGCCGTACAAATGGAAGAGGCGTCACTCGGAAGCATGCCATCACTGACCTAAAGAAACTCGATATCGGCTATGGGTACACCTTCGATGGCGGAAAAAGCTTCCCTTTTCGCGGCCAGGGCATTGGACTACTACCCACATTGAAAGAAGTTCTGCAACACTTCCCAGATCGACAATTCCTGATCAATATAAAAAGTAATGACCCCAATGAAGCAGACCTACTCAATAACTATTTACGCCAACACCAACTACTCTCCGATTCCCGCTTAATGGTCTACGGCGGCCCCCTCCCAATCGCAAGAATACGGGAGTTAAGGCCCAAAGCTTTGGCCTTCAGTAGGAACAGCGCAAAAGGTTGTGCACTGGGATATTTGCTGATTGGGTGGAGCGGCTATATCCCCGAGGCTTGCCGCAACAGTATTGTTATGGCACCCAATACCTGGCATTGGGCACTCTGGGGCTGGCCGAACCGATTTATCGACCGGGTAGCCCAAAGCGGCAGTTTAGTCATAGTGCTGGATCATCAAGATAAAAAGGGCGGCCTTACCGCTATCTACCGACCAGAGGATTTAAATTTCCTGCCTAAGAATTACAACGGTGTTATCTGGATTGAGAAAATTGAAGTCATTGGTCCACTGTTACAAGCCAGCCATGAATAAATACTAACGTTTTCGCCGCTGCTCTAATCGCGCCAGCTGCGCTTGTAACCGCTCTATCTCTTCGAGTAATTCCAGCGCTAGCGCAGCACCGGCAAGATTGACTCCAAGATCCCGCTCCAGCGTGTAGACACGACGAACCCTGCGCACGCAAATACCACTAAAGCGCCAGCGGGGTTTGCGCGCACGTGGCTCGATAATACCTTCCTCCACCAGTGCCAATATACGTTCAGCAGGAAGCTCACAGGCGCGACACAATTCGCTCAAACTCAGTTCACTCTCTTCATCAAGCAGCACACCGGTGACCTGTTCGGCCTTTCTAACTCTCATTATCAGCTCCCCATGGATTGGCGCGGATTAAAGTCAAAGGCCTTACTGAATTGACGATAGGCCTCGCGCTGAGCATCGCTAGTGGCAGAGGGGGTAACTGTCTGCAGCACGATGTACATATCACCAGGTTGTTTGGCAGGGATACCCCGCCCCTTGAGGCGAAGCTTCTTGCCGTTATCACTATTGGCAGGGATGGTAACTTTCAGGGGCCCGCTCGGTGTTGGTACCTGTACTTTGGCCCCCAAGGCCATCTCCCAAGGGGCCATGGGTAAGTCCAGATAAACCGTTGGGCCCTCGGTATGATAGAGACGATGAGAGTTGAAAATGATCTCGAGATAAAGGTCACCGGGTTTACCGCCGCCAATGCCTGCTTCACCCTGCCCGGCCAGACGAATTTGCTGACCTTCAGTAATCCCTTTTGGAATCTTGACGTTTAGTGTGCGCTCCTGCAGTTGCGGGCGCCCATCCTCCCCCAACACCGTGTGTTTAAGGGTAATCTGCCGACTGCTGCCGCGATAACTGTCTTCCAGATCTATGGCGATTCGCGCGTAGGTGTTTTCCCCCTGAGCACTGTACTGGCGCCTCTGTCTGCCGCCATAGCCCTGACTAAATCCGCCTCGCCCAAATAAGCTCTCAAAGAAATCGCTGAAGGCCTCACTATCGGCATCGGTATAACCACCACCGTGAAACTCAAACCCCTGATCCCAATTAGGGGGCGGCCGGAAATCCTGGCCGGACTGAAAGCCACTACCCAACTGATCATAGGCCGCACGTTTCTCTGGATCCTTAAGCACTTCGTAGGCCTCATTCACCTCTTTAAAGCGCTCCTCGGCATCCTTCTCACTACTGACATCGGGGTGGTATTTACGTGCCAACTTTCGATAGGCACGCTTGACCTCCGCCTGATCAGCATTCCGCTCCAGACCGAGAATCTTGTAATAGTCCTTGTATTCCATGGCTTTAATAAAAGCCGATGATGAGAGGGTTCGCCACGTATTTAAAGTGAGAAAATCGACGCGAGTATTATCTGATTAAGTAGATGTCCACTGGTAAATAGAAGCGCCGATAGAACAATCGGCGCCGTAGTACTAACTTAATGCCCGGTTTCGTACCACATGTTGGCTGTTACATATTCGATACTTCCATCCTTGTAATGGATATAGGCCTGCGCCTCGTTGGATGAATAAGCTCTGACTGTCACACCGCATGACAGCCCAGAATTACAGCCTTTTACCCAATGGACCCGATCAATAGATTTAGAGATATTGGTAATACTCCAACTTCCAGAAGTGGAGCTTCCAAAACTGAAATCTATTCCATTACAGTGGGAAGTGCCATTACCCATTACATGGCCACCAGGCTTAACATTTAGTTGGCAAACAAGATTGGCAGAAAAAGCCGGCACGGCTAAAGAGGAGGCAAAAATCAAAGAACTCGCTAATAGAATTTTTTTGATAGTCATTTTCCTAACCTAGTTATTTTTATATATTAGTTGTCGCAGCAAACCAAATTAGCGACCTTAATCAGGTTAACATCCAGATTTTAATCTTCAAAGGCGCTTCCAGAATCCTAACGAAAAAAATTGAGAATCTTTTATCAATTTTATGCAATTTTTATCCATTACCAATAGATCAGTTTATAAAATCCAAATACGGATAATTTAAATGTCGATTCAGCCTTTAAAGACGACACCAAAAAAAGAGTATTGATGCGCCATTTCAATTAGCGACTTAAATAGCACATAAACATCAACTACTCAGCTAAAGGAAACAAAAATGAATCATGCTCCCAGAGTAACATCACTACAAAACTGGTAATTATCGCTCCGCAGAATAAGGATCTTCCGCGGTCAAATAGGCAAGAATATCTGCTTTCTTTTCTTGGGAATGTAACCACTCTCGAATTTCTTTTACTTTGTCATATAGCTCTTCGCCAAATCTGCTTCTATAAACCTCAGAAAAAGTCTCTTGTGCCCTAGTATCCCTAACCTTTTTCTGCCACTCATGGGTAACCAATGAGTTCAAAGAAGCAGCAAGCCCCTCAGCTCTCAGAAGCTCCCACTCTCCTTTATCCAGCCAAATACCACCAACTGTCGGGCTATAATCTAAACGGTGTTCACTAGCCGCAGTAATTTTTAACTTCTGCATGATCATGCCTGTTACCGGACATAAAATAGCTTTCTTGGTATCTTCGGCCACGATTTCATTTAGCACAGCTATATTATCGGAAAACTGGTACTCGGGATTTTTTCTTTTCCAAGTCAGATAGTCTTCAACCAAAATCCAGTTCCCACCACAACTTGAGCAGGTATGTGCACGAAACAACTGCTCAATGACAACTGGTTTGAGCACACCTTTTTTACAACTGGTACAACGTTTCATAATTTCTTTTCCATAAAAAATAACCCAGATCTTTTTTAAAGATCTGGGCTGCGAGATTAGGGTTTTTATCAAATAAATAACTAGTAAATAAAGCCCAAATATCGTTTATCTATCAAATCTGAAAAATATTAACTCTCTGTCTCAACGGGTTTACTTAAGTTGCCAACACCCGCTTCTTTCAAGAGAGAATCCACTAAGGGGGCCATCGCACGGTGCTTCAGAGCACTGCCGACTAAAGCTTCCGGCAGGCTTTGGCCTTTAGCTTCCGATTCTCCATCCAGAATTCCACTGGAGGCACGACCATCCACACCATTTAAACCTTCGACAGAAATAATTTTCATGCCATCAATACTTTCCATCGGTTTAACGCTTTCACGGATAATATTGGGCAGATTCTCATGCAGGCTCAGCACCTTCTTCAATGCAATCTGAGCTTCATTGAGACTGTTGTATGCCTCGTTCATCAGACGCTGACCTTCAGCATCCACCGCGTATTTCTCGCGATCTGCTTCAACCTTAATACGAATTGCCTCTGCCTCTGCAGAAGCCTGCAAGCGAAGTGCTTCGGCTTTATCTTCTGCAGCTGACTTCTCCGCTTCGGCCATTACTTTAATACCGGTAGCCTGACGCTCAGCCACTTTCTGGGCTTCGATAATCTCGATGCGCTTATCACGCTCTGCCACTTCCACGTCCTTGGCAGTGCGCACCTGCTCTTCGGCTTTTACCGCTTCAGCCAGTGCAACGTTGGCCTGCTGGTCTGCCTGGGACTGCTCTTTGGATTTTTCCGCAACGGCAATTGCCCGCTCCTGCTCCGCAATCTCTACAGATTTCTCTTTGGAGATACGCTGCTCATCGAGAATACGCTCACGCTCAATTTCCTGCTCTCTCAGGCGGCGCTCCTTTTCAATCTCCAGCAGTTTAGTCGCCTGCTCAGCGGCAATCTGGGATTGACTAACCTCACGCTGGGCTTCAATTTCTGCCTGACGCGCAGCCCTGTCTTGAGCGGCCAGTTCACGAGCAATATCAGCTTTTTGTGCGGCCTCGCGATTTTCTAGCTCGCGTTGTTGCTCCAAATGGGCGTAACGTTTTTCCTTATCGATTTCCAGTTTCTGGCGCTCGGCTTCGAGATTTTTCTTCTCGATCTGCACCATAGTTTCCTGTTCGACGTCGTTCACTTCCTTGCGGCGCGCTTCAATGGAGCGGGTCATGCTGGCAAGGCCTTCGGCATCGAAGACATTATCCTGGTTAAAAAACTCTTTATGAGTCTGGTCCAGACCGGTCAAAGAAACAGACTCCAGTTCCAGTCCGTTTTTCAACAAATCCTCGGAAACTACCTGTTGTACTTTTTGTACAAACTGGCTGCGTTGTTCATGCAACTCTGCCATTTCCATTTCGGCGGCCACAGAGCGAAGCGCATCGACAAATTTGCCCTCAATCATTTCCTTCAACGCTTCGGGGTCCAGAGTGCGTAGGCCCAAAGTCTGTGCCGCATTGGCAATCGCCTCGGCATCGGGCTTCACGCGCAAATAGAATTCCGCAAGTACATCGACACGCATGCGATCTTTGGTAATCAGCGCCTGGTGCTCTTTGCGGGATACCGCAAGGCGCAGAGTATTCATATTCACCGGAATAATTTCGTGCAACACCGGTAATACCAGTGCACCACCATTCATAATGACTTTTTGCCCACCCATACCGGTACGTACAAAAGAACGCTCTTTAGAGGCACGTGTATAAAGCCGTGCAAAAATAGTTCCAATAACAATCAGGGCCACTAATACAGCCCCGGCAATAAATACCATAATCGGAAGGTTTCCTATCACTGCTAGATTCTCCATTTAGTTATTCTCCATAAGATGTATACTGCTGGGGCGAGTTACTCGAAAATGTGCTCCCAGCTCTTCAACCAGTAACACCTTATCCCCCTGATTAAATATTTCACTCTCATCCGGCTCCACCATTACATAGTGTGTGGTTCCGTATTCATCACTAAAACGCGCCTCTGCCGGTGAACCGATTTCTGCTCTGCCGATCGTAATAATCGCTACACGGCCAATAAAGGAGTTTCTCTCAACCGCCTCAGATTCATCACCCACGGCAAAGCGTCGCATGATATTGCCAACAAAACGTACCTGGGGGAGAGCCAGGAAAAGGACTCCGACAGCAAGTAAACCGCCCGGTAATAGATACCCAAAGAATGACTCCATGAGTATTTGGATTAATAAGCCCGTTACTCCAAAACCAACCAAAAAAGTAACTAACAGGATAAGTGCAGGCACCTCCCCAAAACGTAACCATCCGAGTAGTTTAGTCATCCCCCCAGATAACCCTGTGTCTGGTACGTCAACATTAAAATCTGGTAGTACGTTATCCAGTAAGTCTGAAATACCAACACCAATCAATGTCATCACGCCTTCAAGAAGCGCTATCATAAACATTAAAAGTAGCGCGCCAGTGAAGATCAGGTTTTGATCTTGCAACAAGAATATCATCAGCCCCCCGATTTAATTTTGGCTAAACGTTCTTTCACACGATTATTTCGTGCAAACTCCTCAAGCTCTGCTAACTTACTGGCATCTATTTCGGAATCAAATGTCGATATAGCTGTACTACCTATTGCTCGATTAAATGCATCGGTAGCTTGTTCTACCTGGGCTTTCGACTTTCTATCCCTACCATATTCATCAGTAACAACGCTACCTCTTGCATTTTTATTGACTGCAATAAATTCCTGTAATTGCTCACGCATTTCACGCTTCTTACCTTGCAGAGCAAGAATATAAGAACCTAGTTCCTTTATTTCTATCTCATTTTCACTGATCGCTTTCTCTAAAATTGGAAGCTGCACCTCAATATCCATTTGCTTGGCGATGGAGACTTCAGCCAAATCATCACGACCTTCATTTACAGCGATGGTAATTTGTTCAGCTAAACGTTTATGACGTGTTTTTTCTTCGTTTAACGTTCTACTATTTAGATATTTAGATGCTTCGGCTTTCCCTAGCTGATCTCGCACATCCTTAATCGCATCATCCACATCCCGGATTGCCTGTTCCATCACTGACTCTGGCGCAGCAGTTTCAACTGAGTCCACAACTGCATTCGCAGACACAGAGATTAAGCGTGAAATGCGCTTAATTAATCCTTCTCTCAAAATTTTCTTTCCTTTTACTGTTTAATTTCCACCAAAGCCAGACCAAGTCCCTCAAGATCTGACAAACTCTATTAAGTACTTACCACAACAGACTGTGGATTTACCGTTTTTATTTCAACAGTAATTCTGCCGCTTGCTTAACCATAAAACTCATTTGCGCAGATACTTATTCCGCAGTTTCACTTTCAAGGCGTTCACGAATTCTCACGGCGGAATCACGGTGAATGCTGCGTGGACTGCTCTGTTGTGACAACAGCAACATTTTTTCCAGGAAAGCCTCGACACTTGGCAACAAGTCTTTCTCTAATTCCGGTGCCATTGGCTCTTTACCGGCCACATTTTGGATAATGGCGGCACCTTCTGTGAGCAGGTCCATTACCGCCTCAATCAACAGGCTCCGCTGGTTTTCCTCCAGATAACGAGCCTTTAACGGCAGCATGGCCTCTGCAGAGGAGAGATAGCTGCGGGAAAGACAATCCCCGCCAATAGACTCTCTCGCCAGTGCAATAATTTCGCGTACTTTTTCACTTTGGGTCACCGCCCCATTGCGATCAATTGACATCAAATATGCATAATCTTCCGCCGATAGGCGTGCCGATATAGATTGTGTTTTATTGAGCATAATGATCCCTTGCTTGCTATGTATACAAAAGTACACACCACTATGTGTAGGGTCAATTAAAACTCGCATGACCTATTGGTACGACAGAACCAGCCGGTGTGGAAAAATAATCTTTTGTTGATTGTGCTATCTATAATTCAGGGGATTTTTGTAAGGAATTGTTCTGATTACCGCCAGTTGTTTTAAATTACACATCCTTACAGGGATAAATTCCCGCAAAAATATTTTTGTTTTTCACACCCAGAAACAGGCTTTTGGCGACACACCCATAGTTCCATCGCCAATTGACGAACTTAATGTCGATAGAAAACCTGATTCTCAACGTCGATAGCTATAAAGCCAGCCACTACCTGCAGTATCCACCAGGTACGGAATTTATTAGCAGCTATATCGAGTGCCGCGGCGGGGAATTTTCTGAAACGGTATTTTTTGGTTTACAAGCTTTTATTAAACAGTACCTACAAAGACCTATCACATTTGCCAATATCGAAGAGGCAAAAAAGCTATTAGAAACCCACGGTTTGCCCTTTAATCGCGCGGGCTGGGAACATATCGTCAGTAAACATCGAGGGCTGCTGCCTTTAGAGATTTGTGCTGTAGAGGAGGGAAGCATTATTCCTTTACACAATGTTATGGCACAAATTGTTAATACCTGCCCATCCTGTTTCTGGTTGACCAGTTATCTTGAGACCGCACTGGTGCGCGCTCTCTGGTATCCCTGTACTGTCGCCACACAGAGCCGGGAAATCAAAAAAATCATTGCGCATTATTTACAGCAAACGGCCGACAGCCAGAAGAGTCTCCCCTTTCAATTACACGATTTCGGTGCGCGTGGGGCCAGTAGCTTGGAAAGTGCCACGTTGGGCGGTATGGCTCATCTAGTGAATTTTTACGGAACAGATACTCTCTCAGGAATATTAGGTGCGAGAAATTTTTACCATGCCGATATGCCTGGATTTTCTATTCCGGCTGCGGAGCATAGCACCATTACCGCCTGGGGCCGGGATGGGGAAGCATTGGCCTATCAGAACATTCTGCAACATTTTTCCGGAAAAAATAAAACCGTTGCGGTGGTCAGTGATAGCTATGATTTATGGCATGCAGTGGAAAATATCTGGGGTGGCCAATTAAAAAACACGATTCAAAACAGTGGTGGGACCTTGGTTATCCGCCCAGACTCCGGCAACCCTGTACAGATTGTTGTCGATTGTATAGAGCGATTGATGCATATATTTGGAGCTCACACCAACAGCAAAGGTTACCGTGTTTTGCCTGAGTATATCCGTGTTATCCAAGGAGATAGTATCTCCCGCTTCACTATCCCCAAAATACTGCAGGCAATGCAGAAGCATAAGCAGAGTGCCGAGAATGTCGCTTTCGGTATGGGTGGCGGACTGCTGCAAAAAGTCGACAGGGACTTAATGAGCTTTGCCATGAAAGCCAGTGCTATTCGCATCAACGGTATCTGGCGAGACATCTACAAGGACCCGCGCACAGGGCCAGAGAAAAAATCCAAGCGCGGACGCCTGGCCCTGATTCAATGCGAGAATGGCGACTTCAGAACCATTCGTCTGGAGGATGTAAATCAATACAAGAATTTTCTGAGACCAGTGTTTCGTAACGGCAATTTGCTTATAGAAACGACTTTTGCTGAGGTGCGCCAGCGCGCAGCCATTTAGCAACTTGATTCATCCCCCTCCTCTTTCCGTAACCATTTGCCCCTAGCAAACCTCATTTCACCGAACCAACACTTTACAAAAGCAATCATGGCCTGTTACCTGTATAGGTTTGTTGTCTGGACAAGGCGCCCGGCCGGGCCTCTTGTATGTATCGGGCACAATAACAATAAGCACACCCCCAAACGCTATGGGGGGATAAAGGTAGCCAATGGAAAGAAGAAAATTCCTCAAGATCGCCGGCGTCGGCTCCAGTGGTATTTTATTACCACTGCAGGGCATTCAGGTCAGCGCCGAGCAACTGCTCAATGAGGGCATGCACAGCTCGCACAAACGACACCTGGCAGATGTCGCCCTGAATACGGCGCGCAAAGCCGGTGCCAGTTATACCGATGTGCGCATCGGTCGCTATCTCAACCAGTACGTGATGACCCGCGAAACCAACGTGGAGAATATCGTCAATACGGAATCCCTCGGCGCCGGTATCCGCGTAATCGCCAATGGCACCTGGGGTTTCGCCGCCACCAACGATCTGACTGCCGACGGCGTTGCCCGCGCCGCACGCCAGGCGGTTGCCGTTGCCAAGGCCAACGCCAAATATCAGACCGAGCCCGTGCGCTTGGCACCGGTTAAAGGCGCAGGCGAGGTTTCCTGGCAGACACCGATCAAACAGAATGCCCTGCAGGTGCCCATCAGTGAGAAAGTCGATTTCCTGATGGATGTTAACAATGGGGCACTCAAAGCCGGAGCCAGCTATATTCGCTCTTCCCTGTATTTAGTCAATGAGCAGAAATACTTTGCTTCCAGCGACGGCTCCTATATCGACCAGGATATCCACCGCCTGTGGGCGCCCATGCAGGTGACCGCTGTGGATAAGAAAAGTGGGGCCTTCAAAACGCGCAATGGCCTCAGCGATCCAGTGGGAAGGGGTTATGAATACTTGGCTGGTCACGACAAAGACAAAATTCGCGGACAGACCACGCTCTACAAAGCCTCCTACGATATGGCCGAGGATGCCGTGCTCGCGGCCGAGCAGGCCAAAGCCAAGCTATCGGCCAAATCCATCGATCCGGGCAAGTACGACTTGGTACTGGAACCCTCGCACTTATGCCTGACCATCCATGAATCTGTGGGCCACCCATTAGAACTGGACCGCGTGCTGGGCTACGAAGCCAACTATGCCGGAACTTCCTTCGCCACCCTGGATAAGTGGCGCAGCGGTAAATTCCAGTACGGCAGCGACAAAGTCACCCTGTTTGCCGACAAGGTACAACCGGGCTCCCTCGGTGCCGTCGCCTATGACGACGAAGGGGTTAAAACCAAGCGTTGGGATCTGGTGAAAGATGGCATCCTGGTGAACTACCAGGCCACTCGCGATCAGGTGCATATGATCGACCAAAAGGAATCCCACGGCTGCAGCTACGGCGATAGCTGGTCCAGCGTGCAATTCCAGCGCATGCCCAATGTCTCCCTGGCTCCGGGAGAGAAGAAGTACTCAGCCAAAGACATGATCCGCGATGTGGAAAAAGGCATTTACATCGTCGGGCGCGGCTCCTACTCCATCGATCAGCAGCGCTACAACTTCCAGTTCGGCGGACAGCTGTTCTATGAGATCAAAAACGGTGAGATCGTCGGCCAGGTTGAGGACGTCGCCTACCAGTCCAACACGCAGGAATTCTGGAGTTCCTGCTCGGCAATATGCGACAGCAGCGACTACCGCCTGGGCGGAACCTTCTTCGATGGTAAGGGCCAACCCAGCCAGGTGAGTGCGGTATCCCACGGCTGCTCCACCACCCGTTTTGACCAAATTAATGTAATCAATACCAAGCGCAAGATTTCCTGAAGAGCGCACAAGAATAAGTAATTGGAGAAAAGGCAATGGCAATTCTGAGTAGAAGTGAAGCGAAGCGTATTCTCGATAAGGTTTTGAAATACAGCCGCGCCGATGAAGCCAGCGCGCAGCTGGCCGGCAGCGAGACCGGCAATATTCGCTATGCGCGCAACAGTGTTTCCACAAGTGGCATCGTCAACGATATCGAGCTGGCGGTAGAGGCCCGTTTCGGCAAGAAGTCGGGCGTAGCCACCATCAACGAATTCAGCGATGCCTCCCTGGAAAAAGTGATGCGTCGCGCCGAAGAGCTGGCCAAGCTGTCTCCGGAAAATCCTGAAGCCATGCCGATGCTGGGCCCACAGAAATATGTCAGCGTGGACGGCTTCGCCAAGTCCACCGCAGATATCACCCCAGACCAGCGCGCCAAGGCGGCCGCAGATTCCATTATTGCGGCCAAGGAAAAGAAGGTGGTTGCCGCGGGTTACCTGGAAGACGAGCGCTCTTTTGCCGCAGTCGCCACCAGTAAAGGCCTGTTCGGCTACCACGCCTCCACTTCAGCCAACTTCACCGTAACCATGCGCACCGAGAATGGCCTGGGCTCCGGTTGGGCCGAAAGTGATGTTACCGATTTCGGCGCAATGAATACCGGCAGCACTTCCTCTGTCGCCATCGACAAAGCGGTCCTGTCCCAGGAAGCCCGCGCCCTGGAACCGGGCAAGTACACCGTGATCCTGGAGCCCAATGCAGTGTCCGGCCTGGTGGGTTACATGATGAGCGGCTTCGATGCGCGCAGTGCCGACGAAGGCCGCAGCTTTATGAGCAAAAAGGGCGGCGGCAACCGCACCGGCGAGAAGATGTTCGACAAGCGCGTAAATTTCTACTCCGATCCCACCAGTCTCGATGTGCCGGCCCAACCCTGGACCGACGGTGACTTTATGCAGCTGGGGCGCACCGAATGGGTGAAAGACGGCGTAGTGAAAAACCTGGCGCGCAGCCGCTACTGGGCCGAGCAAAGCAAAGGCGAAGTGGTCCCCGAGCCCAAAAACCTGATTATGATCGGCGGCGATAAAACCACCGAAGAACTGATCAAAAATACCCGCCGCGGTATTTTGGTATCCCGCACCTGGTATATCCGTATGGTCGATCCGCAGTCCATGCTGCTCACCGGCCTCACCCGCGACGGCACCTTCTATATCGAAAACGGCAAGATTAAATACCCGGTGAAGAACTTCCGCTTCAACGAGAGCCCGGTAATCATGCTCAACAATATCGAAGATATGGGCGTCCCCCAGCGAGTGGGTATGTGGGGCATGTCCGCCATGATTCCCGCACTGAAAGTACGCGACTTTACTTTCAGCAGCCTTTCTGACGCCGTTTAACCGCCAGCACCACTTGAGGATAACGAAATGGATAGAAGAAAATTTCTCCAGCTCAGCGGTGCCGGCCTGGGTGTTTCCATGTTGCCGCTGTCCGGCAATCTGGTGGCCGAGAGCAAACTGACCCAGAGCGGTATTGATCTCTCGGTAAAAAAAGAATTTGCCGATGTCGCCCTGAATACCGCCACTAAACTCGGCGCCACTTATGCCGATGTGCGTATTGGTCGCTACCTGAATCAATACGTAATCACCCGCGAGATGAAAGTGCAGGACGTGGTGAACACCGAATCTATCGGCATGGGCATTCGGGTTATTGCTAATGGCACCTGGGGCTTTGCTGCCACCAATGACCTGACCGCCGATGGCGTCGCCCGCGCCACCCGTCAGGCAGTAGCCACGGCCAAGGCCAACTCCAAGTACCAGCAGGAACCAGTACAGCTGGCTCCGGTAAAAGGCCACGGCGAGGTGAGCTGGCAGACACCCATCCAGAAAAACGCTATGCAGATCCCCCTGGCCGACAAGGTGGACCTGTTAATGGACGTGAACAAGTCCGCTATGGATGCCGGCGCCAGCTATATCAATTCCATGTTGTACCTGGTGAATGAACAAAAGTATTTTGCCTCTACCGACGGCTCCTATATCGACCAGGATGTTCACCGTTTGTGGGCGCCCTTCTCGGTCACCGCAGTGGACAAGAAAACTGGCGGCTTCCGTACCCGCCAGGGCCTCAGCCAGCCGGTAGGACGCGGCTTTGAATATCTGGATGGCCGCGCCGAAGACAAGATCCAAGCGCAGACAGTGCTCTACCGCGATTCCTACGATATGGCCGAAGACGCGCGACTGGCGGCGCAACAAGCCAAGGAAAAGCTCACGGCTAAATCGGTCAAACCAGGCAAGTACGACCTGGTGCTGGACCCAAGCCACCTGTGGCTCACCATCCATGAATCCGTCGGCCACCCGCTGGAGCTGGACCGCGTGCTCGGCTACGAGGCCAACTTTGCCGGCACCTCTTTCGCCACTATCGATAAATGGCGCAGCGGCAAATTCCAATACGGCAGCGACAAGGTCAACCTGTTTGCCGATAAGGTACAACCCGGCTCTCTCGGCGCCGTCGGCTACGACGATGAAGGCGTGAAGACCCGCAACTGGGATCTGGTAAAAGACGGTGTGCTGGTGAACTATCAGGCCACCCGCGACCAGGTACATATGCTGGGGCAAAAGGAATCCCACGGCTGCTGCTACGCCGACAGCTGGTCCAGCGTGCAATTCCAGCGCATGTCCAACGTTTCGCTGTTGCCTGGCAAGGAGGAGCTGAGTGTTGACGATATGATCAAGGATGTGGAGAAAGGCATTTATATTGTGGGTGCCGGTTCCTTCTCCATCGATCAGCAGCGCTACAACTTCCAGTTCGGTGGACAGCTGTTCTACGAGATTGAAGACGGCAAGATTACCGGCATGGTGGAGGACGTCGCTTACCAGTCCAACACCCAGGAATTCTGGAATGCCTGTTCGCAGGTCTGCGACAAAGATGATTACCGCCTGGGTGGTTCCTTCTTTGACGGTAAGGGACAGCCGATGCAAACCAGTGCGGTATCCCACGGTAGTTCCACTGCACGCTTCGACGGTATCAATGTGATTAACACCAAGCGCAAGCTGGGCTAATCACTGATCCACGCAGGGGTCAGGCCGGATAACCGGTATGGCCCTAGCGTTATGATTAAAGGAAAGCAGGCACTTCACTCAAGACACGCTGTTAATACGTCCCTGTACGCTCGTAATCGGCATCCATGCCTCATACGGTCTTGAGTGAAGTACCTACTTTCCTTTCTAGCTAACAATAAACCAACGCAGTAACAGAGTTATCCCGTGTCCCTCACCCGCAAGGCTTTTCTCCAGCGCCTGATCCTGGGTAGCTGCGCCGCAGCGCTGCCGCTGGGCACACGCGCACAAAATACCGCACCGGGTAGTGCGCAGGAGCACTACGATTTTTATTTCACCCGCTTGATGTACGAGTCCGGTGACTGGGATGTGGATCAGCGCATGCCTTCTAACCTGCTCAATTCACTGGTGGAATACACCAATCTCAGGGTTGATCCCAAAGAGCACATAGTGCCGCTGGCCGATAAGAAAATGCTGCTGGCGCCTTTCTGCTACCTGGCCGGACACAAGCTGGTGCAATTCACCACGGAAGAGGCAAAGAATTTTCGCGACTACGCCAATCGCGGTGGCTTTGTATTTGTCGACGACTGCAACCACGATATCGACGGTCTCTTTGCCAAATCCTTCGAAGCGCAAATGGCCGAGCTGTTTGGCGAAGACTGCCTGCAAAAGCTCCCGGACGATCACGACCTCTACCGCTGTTTCTTTCAATTCGATGAATTGCCGGTAACCAGCTTTGAATTAAATGGCTGGGGTGATGATCTGGTACACGACTACCTGAAAGCCATTGTTGTAAACGGCCGTATCGCCGTGCTCTACAGCAACAAAGATTTCGGCTGCGAATGGGACTACGACTACCGCAACAAACGCTGGCTCGCCATCGATAACACAAAATTTGCGGTGAACATTGTTATTTACGCACTGACGAGCTGATTATGCTGACCACCCTGGAAAATAGTATCGAAGAACAACTGCACAGCCTCGACAATCTTCAACAGGAGATTGCGCGGGTGATTGTCGGCCAAAAACCCGTGGTGGAGCAGATGTTGATCTGTCTGTTGGCCGGGGGCCACGCCCTACTCGAAGGGGTGCCGGGACTGGGTAAGACCCTGCTGGTAAAAACCCTCGCCGATGCCAGTGCGCTGGATTTTAAGCGGGTACAGTTCACCCCGGATTTAATGCCCGGAGATATTCTTGGCAGTGAAATCCTCGAAGAAGATCACAGCACCGGCAAGCGCTTTTTTAAATTCCAGCAGGGCCCGGTTTTCACCAATATCCTGCTCGCCGATGAAATTAACCGCACACCGCCGAAAACCCAGGCAGCCCTATTGGAGTCCATGCAGGAAGGCTCAGTAACGGTGGGCGGTAAAACACTCAAATTGCCCGATCCCTATTTCGTATTGGCCACACAAAACCCCATCGAACAGGCCGGCACCTATCCGCTGCCGGAAGCTCAGCTGGACCGCTTCCTGTTAAATATTCATATCGACTATCCCGATGAGCGGGATGAAGTTGAAATCCTGCGCTCCACCACCGGTGCCAGCAGGGTCAAACCCAGTCCCAGCCTGGATGCGGAGCAACTGCGGGAAATGCAGAAACTGGTGCGAGAAATTCATGTCAGCGACGATCTGTACCGCTACGTGGCGACACTAGTGCGCGCTACACGCATGGAAACCAGCGGCAGCGATACCCTGCAACAGTGGATCAAGTGGGGCGCCGGTCCCCGCGCGGGACAGGCTCTGATTCTCGCTGCCAAGGCGCGGGCCCTGTTGCAGCGACGCCTCGCCGTCACCCGCGAGGATATCCGTAGCCTGTTACTGCCGGTATTGCGCCACCGGGTGCTGCTCAGCTTCCAGGCCCAGGCCGATGGCGTGCAGATGCCACAGCTGATTGACGAATTACTGACAGCGGTGCCGGAACCGGGCCGGGACTGATCAGCGTGGAATATCTGTCCCCCAAAACCCTGGCCAGTTGTCGCGATCTGGTGTGGCTGTCGCGACATATTGCCGAGGGCGTGATGCTCGGTGTGCAACACAGCCAACGCCGTGGCACCGGTCTGGAATTTCACCAATACCGAGGCTATCAAGCGGGCGATTCCATTCGCCATATCGACTGGAAACTGTTCGCCCGTAGCGATCGCTACTATGTGCGCGAGACCGAGCAGGAGAGCCGTATGCACGTGTGCTTTGTGCTCGATACCAGCGCCTCCCTGAGCCAGGCAAGCTTTGTCGAGCCCAGCCTGAATAAACTGCATTACGCCAAGTGCTGGATTGCCAGCCTCTGCTGGCTGCTCAACGCCCAGGGAGACAGCTATTCCCTATTGGCGTTTAACAACAGCCGGACGGTTTATGTGCCCGAAGGCCAGGGTGAGAGCCACCAGCGCCAAATCGCCCTTCAGCTACAACAACTCGACGCCAGCGACCGCTGGCCAGATCGCGCTCAACTGGCGCCGCTGTGGCAATACTTTGAACGCCCCTGTCAGGTGGTGTTGCTGAGTGATTTTTTTCAACAGGGCAATGAGATCGGCGATTTTGCCGCACGCTTGCATGCCGCCGGCCGCCCCTGCCTGCCACTGCAATTGTTAGTTGAGGCAGAACAGACTTTTCCTTTTGGCGGAGAGCTAAAGCTGCTCAATCCAGAAGTAAGCGCCATTACTCCCGCAACTTTAGAAGTGGACGCCGAGCGGCAACGCCAGTCTTACCTGGATGCTTTTGCTCAAGCACAGAGCGAGTTAAAAGCACGCTTTGCCACACAGGAATGTTCACTGCAGACCGACCTTATCGAGCAACCTGTGGAAAAGTCATTGCAGCAATTTATTCAACTGCACGGCAGGTTGTGCTGAGATGTTGTGGATAAATAACTTATTTCAATCCCCACAGTGGCTATGGCTATTCACTGCCCTGATTATCCCTGTCGCCATTCATTTGCTGCGCCGAAGTAATCCACAGCAGATCTCCTTTGCTGCGCTGCAATGGGTACAAAGATATTCACAGAGTCGCGCGCGCCGCCCTCTTGTGGATAACAAGTGGTTGCTGCTATTGCGCCTGCTAATCGTCGCCCTGCTGGCAAGTTTATTGGCTCAGCCGCTGATTAAACGGAAAATTTATCCCCAAGAGGGCGTGATACTGGTAGACCCCAGAATTGGGGCGGGCGAAGCGAATACATTTATCCACAATTCACTGCCGCAGCTTGTGGGGGAAGGTTATAAAGTGCTGTGGTTATCCCCAGAAACGCCTTCGGTAACCTCACCCCCACCACAAAATGTGGACCTGTGGAAAACTCTATCAGCACTATCACGCCGGGCGGATTTGCGCAGGGCTCATATCCTGTTGATAAACAACGGGGTTCCAGCATCCCACCAGGCACTGAGATTCAGTCCCCATTGGCAGTGGCACGGCCTCAACAAAGCATCCACAGCTCCGAGCCAGGCATTACCGAGTATCGCTTTAATGGGCAAGGCGCCCAGCTGGTGGGCGCCTGTGCTGGAAGACTGGCAAGGCAATATGCCGGGACTATCGGTGCATATTCAGGAACAAGAAGAGACACCCAATGCCGAGCAGGCAGATTGGTTGATCTACACGGGCCCCGCGCCCCTGCCACAAGCCGTGCTGGAATTTGTTTCAGATGGCGGCCTGTTAATCACCGACAACAGCATCCCCCCTACCGATAATCTCAACTTCGTTGCTGTGGATAACAGCCAGTCAGCTCAAGCGGCCTCAATGGGACGGGGAAGTTGGCTGCGCTACGAAAGTGACTGGTACAGCGAGGCCTTTTATCGCCGCGCAGATTTGCCCGAACTCCTGTGGCAGCACTGGTCTGGGCAAGACTGGGCTCTGCAACACCAAAATCGTGGCTATTGGTCTGCCAATAAAAAAGTAGTGGCAGACATAGCTGGGGCAGGCCTTCCTGTAGAAGACAGCGAGGTAAAAAACCGTCGTATTGTACAACTGCAACCCTGGTTAATAGCCGCCCTACTGTTACTTCTGGCTTTTGAACGCCTAATTATCCTATCGCGACCTGCAGTCATTATGGCAACTGTTAGTAACGGGGAGGCTGACCATGGATAAGCGTGAGTCCACCCTTAATGCTGTGCGCAGGCGCTGGCAACTGACGGCCCTACGGCCCTATCTCTGGCTTGCCACTGGCCTCAGCCTTCTGGCTGGCTTGGGCATTTTTGTATTCGGCTGGCCACAGTGGTTATTGTTCGCCTGGCTCGGAATTATTGTTGTAGCAATTCTATTGGATCGCAGCTGGCGCCTAAGCCCTGAAAGCCTATGTCGACAGTTGGATGGACAATATCCACAGCTACAAGACAGCAGCCAGTTGCTTAACCAGCAGGAAACCAACCAAAGCCCATTGCAGCAATTACAGCGCGCGCGTATCGAAACAGAGCTGCAACAACTGCTAAAAAGTGGCGACAGATCGTCTTTCGGTCCAAAAAAACTCCGCAGTGCCCTGACAAATGCCTTCGGTGCCTGCCTGGGACTATTGTTATTTGTACTGAGCGATTCTCTCTTCACCGGGGATAAAACTGAGACCACGCAACAAAATACAGCTATTCCCGTTGCCGAAAAACTTGCCATAACGCGCGCGGCAACCCATATCCAGCCGCCCGCCTACACTGGGCTCGCAGCCGACAGCCAATCCCTACAAATCGATGTGCCGGAGCAGTCTGCGGTCGAGTGGCAACTTGAATTGAATCAGCCGGTGCAAGGGTTGGAAATGCTGGCCGAAGCTGAGCGCTTCGCCTTTTCTCCACTAGGTGATCTACCCAGTAAAAAATGGCAATTACAACGCACTATCGCTAAGGCAGACTTTTATCAGCTCTCAGTACAACTCGAGGAGAGCCAATTGCTATTGCCGGAAATCCATAATATTCGGGTGCAAAAAGACAGTGCCCCGGAGTTTACCTTTGAGGCACCCAGCCTGCGCGTCGATACCATTCAAGGGAGCACCCAAGGTATTCCCGTGAAAGTAATCATTAATGATGATTACCAGGTGAGTTCTGCGGATTTATTGGTCACCCTCGCCAGCGGCACCGGGGAAAATTTACGCTTTCGCGAAGAGCGTATTGCACTCACCAGTTTGCAATCCACTGCTTTATCAACAAACCCCTCGGAAGATAAAAAAGCAGCTCGCTACGATTTCACCCTGCCCATCCACCAGTTTTCCATGGAAGCGGGAGATGAACTCTACTGGTACCTGGAGGCCAGGGATAACCGCGAGCCCAGTGCCAACGTTGCCAAGAGCCAACACTTTATCTTGCGCTGGCCGCAAGAAGAGATTTTCGGGCTGAGTGACAGCGAGGGGATGGCGATTAAGATATTACCGGAGTACTTTCGCAGCCAACGCCAGCTGATTATTGACACCGAGGCCCTGCTAGCCGAGCGAGAGCAGCTGCATCCGCAGGAGTTTCGCAAACGCTCCGAGGGTTTAGCCTATGAACAGAATTTGCTGCGCATGCGCTACGGCCGCTTTCTCGGCGAAGAGGATTCGGAAGCGGAGCATTCTGGAGCAGAGAGCGAGAAGCACGATGATAAAGAGGAGTCCGAACACGGCGATAGTCATCACCACAAAGAAGGCGCTGAGCACCAGGCACATGGCGAAGAAAATGCCACTCCCTTTGCACAGCGAGACTCCCATTTCCAACAGGCAGAGCGCATAGCGGCTTCTGCCGGACACCGGCATGACAGCTCAGAGCATGCCACCCTGTTTGATCCCCAGACCAAGGAGCTACTACGCAATGCGCTGAATGCCATGTGGAGTTCCTGGCGCGACCTGTCGGTTATAGAGCCCCAAGCCTCCCTGCCCCATCAGCACCGGGCGCTGCGTTTTATCAAGGAAGTACAACAGGCTTCACGTATTTACTTACAGAGAGTCGGCTTCGAGGCGCCCCCCGTAGACGAAAGCCGTCGGCTTAGCGGCGAACGGGAAGACGTAGCGCCAGAAACCCTCGACAGTGCCTTTGAACAAAAACAAAGAGCACAGGTGCTCGCCCTAATGGCCCAAGTAGACTCTGGTGCCGAACTCGATACCGATCTGCTGGTGCAGATAAATGAGCTAGCCACAGAGCAATCATTAGATCTTGGCCTGGAGCTGTCCAAACAGCTGCGTTTATACCAGCAGCGCCACCAGCAACCGAATTGCATTGATTGCACAAACTCCCTGAATCAGCTGCTCTATCAGCTACTGCCAGCACCGGAATCTGCGCCTTCATTGCCTTTGCAAACTGAGGCCGACGGCCATTTCAGCCGTTGGCTGCACCAGCAAGGGGAGAAATCATTGTGATTGATTTCTTGATACCCGGCCTGTGCCTGTTGGCCTGCTTAGCATCACTCGTACTATTGCGCCGCCGAGGTGCCAAGCCGTTCGACTATGGCCTGCAACTGGCGATTTGGTTGAGTGCCTGGATGCTCTGGCAGCCGCCGGCAATCATTCCCGCCGAGCGCAATATCTCTATCGACAGCAAACAGCTGGCGAGCTCACATCCAATAAATCTCAATGGTGTGGAAAATATCTCTCTCAATGGGGAGCCACTCGGCCGCGACAAACTTCGGGACCTGGCACCGGTGCGCCTGGAGTTATCGAAGATCCAGGAATCTGATGGCCGCTGGGAATTGGACTGGCAGCGGCAAATTACCTTGGGTGATTCTTTAAAGTTAAAGATTCACAACAACCAGCCACTGACTGAAAACTTAAAAATTAGTCTGCTCAATCCCTACGGCCATATTGAAGACAGTCTTGAGCTGAAAGTGGGAGAAACAATTCAGGCACAACTCACTGCCACCCCAAAACTCGCAGGCCCCCAGCTATACCGAGTACGTACGGAAAGCGAAGCCGGCGAAACCCATACAGATCCTTTACCCATCCTGGTGCGAGAACCGCTCCAACCCAAATTATTACTGTGGCTGGCACGCCCCTCTTTTGAGACAGCAGCTCTCTCTCGCTGGCTGCGCCAATCCGGTGTAGCGGCACAGGTGATGACCCAGTTGGCACCTGAAATTAGTAGAAAAGAGACTCTCAATGGGCTTCCACTTACCGAGTCTGCGGATCTACTCACAAAGGAAAGTCCCTTCGATTTAGTCATTCTCGATAGCAGTTTGTGGGCACAACTCTCCTCTCAACAAAAGCATCAGCTCCGCGAGCTGGCCGCCACAAAGTCACTGTTATGGTTAGTCAGTGGCGATAGCTCTGAAGAGTTTCTCCAATACGCTGCAGCCCAATCCATGCCTCTGCAAAAGGGAGAAGATACCCGTTTACACTCCGGCTTTGGCTACCAAAAAGCGGACAATGCGGAGATTCCCCCACTACGCAATCTAGGCCTTATAGCCGTGCAGCCCAGCTCCAGCGACTTATTACTGGGTGAAAGAGAAAATCCGCTTTTCTGGGGACGCTCAACCGAGGCCCAACACCTGGGATTTATCCTATTTAGCGACAGCCACCGCTGGCTAACCAGTGGGTTTGCTACTGAATTCGCCAGCCTGTGGAAGTCGATTATTGATTACCAACTCAAGCATTTAGGTAGTCAGCCGCCAGTAACCCTCTCCAATGAGTTACCGCGTACACTGGTACGCACCACCCTATGCAGCCCACTTTTTTCTAATCAGAGACCAATATTATTAAGCTCCCAAGAAAACTCCCTACCCATCAGTGGTGTCGCCGTAAGTAGTAATTCCCAGGGCCAGTGCTACAGCTTCTGGCCACAGGGTTCTGGCTGGCATCAGCTTAAGACGGATTTGAAGGGCGAAGCGACATTGGATTTCTATATCTTTGCCAAGGAGGACTGGCCTCAGTGGCAGCAGTCTGTAAATGCCAGGGAGACCCGACAAATGGCCGCCGCGCGTTTGGGACCAATAGCTAATACCCACACAAACAAAGAGCCGATTGAACGCCAATGGCCGGCTCTGATTTTGCTGTTATTGGTCTGCACAAGCTGGTGGAGGGAGCAAAGAATCTTGAACAGGCCCTTATCTTGAAGACTGCGCGGAGGGTTTATTACCCGGCTGCGCCTCCTGCTTGGGGAAAATCAGCTGATCGACGGGATAACCCATCGCCTTAGCTTTCTGTAAAAACCGCTCCAGAACATCCTTGGGCATAGTCGGGGTGCGGGACAATATCCACAGATAGGATTTGTTATAGCCGGAAACCATCGCATATTGATAATCGCCTGCCAGGGCAATCACGATATAGGAAGAATAGAAGGGCCCAAGGAAAGAAACTTTCAAGTGTCCTACATCTTTTGCGCCAACAAACTCAGCCTTCCCTCTCGCCAATTGCCAATCATCACGCGCTTGTGAATAACCGGTATTCACCACTGCGACAGAACCATCGGGGTTGAGGCTGTAGTCCGCCGTTACCAGGGTCAGGCCCCGCTCGAAAGAGTGATCCAAGCGGGCTATCTCATACCAGTGGCCTAAATAGCGCTGCAGCTGGAAATTCTGTACGGGCTCAACCCCCTCCGGCACTCGTGTACAGGCACCTAGCCACAGGAAGGAAAACAGTAGTACTCCCAGCGAAAACCGCTTCATCTAGCCACTCCCAGCAAATTCACCCTCGAATCAAAATAGAAGGTAAGGGTTTCACAAGGTCAGGATAGTTTCGAGCGTTTGTATTTCACCCATAAAAAAACCACCCTGAGGGTGGTTTTTTTATGGGTGGACAGGCCAACTTACTTTTCGACGAAAGCGCGCTCAATCACATACTCGTGCGGTACACCTGCGCGTGTCTCCTTGAATCCCCAGTCATCTAGGATATTGGTGAGATCTTTCAGCATTGCTGGGCTGCCGCACAACATAAAGCGGTCTTCCTCGACATTCGGCTTGGGCACATCGAGATCTGTAAAGAGCTTACCGGTCAGCATCAAGTCGGTCAGGCGGCCGGTATTACGATAAGGCTCACGAGTTACAGTGGGGTAGTAGAGCAGCTGCTCACGCACCATCTCACCAAAATACTCATGCTCAGGTAGCTCATTCTCGATCTGTTCCTGATAAGCCAGCTCAGAGACATAGCGCACCCCGTGGGTAAGAATCACTTGGTCGAAACGCTCGTAGACAGTGGGATCCTTAATAATGCTCATGAAAGGTGCCAAACCAGTACCCGTAGACAGCAACCACAGACGCTTGCCAGGTAACAGGTGATCCGCAACCAGAGTACCGGTGGGCTTCTGGCTCACATAGATCTCATCGCCCGGCACAATTTTCTGCAGACGAGAAGTCAGGGGACCATCGGGTACCTTGATGCTGAAGAATTCGAGCTCATCTTCGTAGTTGGCACTGGCAATGGAGTAGGCACGCAGCAGTGGACGGCCGTTGTCCTGCTGCAGACCGATCATCGTGAAATGTCCATTCTCAAAGCGAAAACCCGAATCTCGGGTGGTCTTAAAGCTAAACAGCGTGTCGTTCCAGTGATGGACATCCAACACCTTCTCTATATTCAATTTGGACATAAACTTAAAACCGGTTATTCCACGAGTCTCTTGATAGTTGAATTTTAGCTCTGGAAGATCTATTGGCAAAGTGGGATATTTCGATATTCCTTATCTATTTTAACGATTAAGTGGAGAATTCCCTTTGCGCTATACCTTGCGCCAACTGGAGGTATTCCTGGCCTGTGCCCACCACGAGAATGTGAGCCGCGCGGCAGAGAGCCTGAGCATGTCCCAGTCTGCCGCCTCCACCGCCCTAAAAGAGTTCGAACAACAGTTTGAGCTGCGCTTATTCGAGCGCACCGGCAAGCGCCTGCGCCTGAATGAGCTGGGTAGGCAACTTTGGCCCAAGGCGAAGGAACTGCTGGAACGGGCACAGGAATTAGAACAGAGCCTCGCCAGTCATCGCGATCTGGGCCGCCTAAAAATAGGGGCAACCCTAACCATCGGCAATTACCTGGCTGCGAACGTAATGGCGCGCTACATGGAGGAGCAACCCGGCACACGCGTGGAGCTGGAGGTCGCCAATACCTCGGCAATTACCGAGCGGGTGCTCAACTTTGAGCTGGATCTTGGACTTATTGAGGGTGAATTTAATCACCCAGATCTGGAGATGATTCCCTGGCGTAGTGATGAATTAGTCGTCTTTTGCGCCCCCTCTCACCCCCTCGCCAAACGCAAGCGCCTGACAGACAAAGATCTGCTCAAAGCCACCTGGATTACCCGGGAACCTGGCTCCGGCACACGTCAGACTTTTGAGCGTGCAATGGTCGGACTACTACCAAAACTCCATATTTTGTTGGAGCTTCAGCATACAGAGGCAATTAAGCGAGCGGTGGAAGCTGGGCTCGGTATCAGCTGCCTATCTAGAGTCTCTTTAGCTGATGCCCTGAAGCGGGGTTCATTGATCGAATTGCCGGTATCGCAGAGAAATTTCCACAGAGAATTTTATTTCGCCCTTCATCGACAAAAATATAGAAGTGCGGGGATTGAGCGATGGTTGGAGTTATGCCAATCCATCGAAATCAATTAAATGAACTCTCAATGAGATTTAGTTTTCCGAGCACTACGGTATCAACTGCTAAATTTTAGCTTTTGACGGCAATATACATTTGTCAGTGTCGAGAAATTTAAAGATGACTGATGGGTATAAAATGAATATTGAGTTCCGCTATATTACTTTTCAGTGAAAAATCATCTGTCCTAAAGTTCGTTTAACCACTATTGTCAGGCTTTCTTATCTGGTAAATTATCGCGCATAAAAATTCGACAATTTATCAATTTGGCTACATCTGTATACTTCCTGGCAGTTGTAATATTCCTTTGAGGCAATATGAATATCAGCGGATTTAAAGTCGTACTAGCTGGTACAATTTTAAGTATCTCTTCTTTAGCAATGGCAAAAGATGTCATTAAGATCAATTCAGCAGCTCACTATCATGATGAGAAAGTAATTGCTGCCAATATACTTAGTGAATGCCCGAATCTCGGCTCGCAGTTTTCTAATTCGACCCAGAAGTTTCTTAGTAAATATGGATACTATATCTCTTCAACGTCTGAACTAAATCCTCAGTCAGAGGGCTATAGTCTCAAACTAAGTATTCTAAATGCCCTGAGTTCTGGTAACGCTTGGTTAGGACATAGAAAGTCGGTATCTATTGAGGCGGAACTTTACAATAATGGGAAATTAGTAGACAGTTTTACTAATACTAGAAATTCTAGCGGTGGATTTGGTGCAAATTTTAAAAACTCTTGCCAAGTACTCCAACGCTGTGTTCATACACTTGGTAATGATGTAGCGAAGTGGATGAAGAAAAACCACGAAATTTGATCCTAAAACTACCAACAGGATATTTAAATGAAAAATTTTAAGAAAATATTGTTCTCTGCGGCTTTCGCATTAACTCTCGCTGGCTGCACCAGTAATCCAGTTATGAATATCCAAGAAAGAAGTATTCCTGACCGCCTTGATGGTTCTGCACAAACTCAGGATACCATTAAAAAATCAATTATCGCGGGATGTATAGCAAGAAACTGGACTTGTCGTGAGGTCGCCCCTGGACAAATAATTGCTTCAATTAATGTTCGCAAACATCACGCTGAGGCAGATATCAAATACGATATGGATAATTATAGTATTACTTATAAAGATAGCGACCTGCTTGATTACAATGAAAAATACTATACTATCCACAGAAATTACAATCGCTGGGTACGTAACTTGAATGATGCGATTATTAAGCAGTTATCAATTTAAAGCTTAAGAATTCTCCCAATGATATCTATCATTGGGAGAATACGAGTATTTTTTAAAGCCTTATGCCAACATTTAAGACAAATGGCATATCTATACCATCATTTTCATCAAACAAATTAGCATTTGAAAAGTGCTTCCAAGATACCATTAGTACCAGATCCTCCTTTTTCCTCCAGTTAATTCTTGCGCCATAACCCACCTGCGCCTGAAAAGAAAAGTTGTTCTCTTGGCGTCGATCGCCTAAATAGTTACTGGATATATAACTGGGGCCCAATGCTCGAACAAAGAAAAAGGGTTGCCCCCAACTTCTTTGCCTTGGGTACAAATTTAACTGCGGGTAAATGGAAAAAGCCCTTATGCGTTTATTTTCATCCGCACTAGTACTAATTTCTGTGTAACTTACACCTATATCAATATGCTGCCGATAACTCTTTTCAAACGTTTTAAAGGAGTAGTCTAAGCCAAAGGTCTTGTTACTTTGTTTTGAATCTGGCTGTGGTCCACCACCAAAACTTAACAACAATTCGTCAGCTAATACTGGCTGAGCTAAGAAAATTATTGAAACTACAGCCAGTATCCACTTCATCTGCTATCCCTTATTTAAAGGTCACTCATCGATTAATTAAGAAATTTTTTTAAATATTAATGAAGTATTAATTCCACCAAAGGCGAAATTATTACTCATGACATATTCTGTATCGATGTGCTTGCCGGGGCCTTGGATAAATTCCAAGTCCGCACAATCAGCATCAACTTCTGCCAAATTCATTGTGGGATGGAACCAACCATTGCGCATCATCTGGATACTTGTCCAAGCTTCCAAAGCGCCGCAGGCACCCAGCGTATGGCCGGTATAACTCTTGAGGGAACTGATAGGCACAGCACGACCAAACGCATTGCGAGTCGCATGGCTCTCGGCGATATCTCCTCGGTCCGTGGCAGTACCATGTGCGCTGACATAACCTATCTCACTAGCATCTACGCCAGATTGAGCTATAGCTTGCTCCAGAGCCACCTGCATAGTCCCCGACTGGGGTTGAGTAACATGGCTACCGTCAGAATTTGTACCAAAGCCAACAACTTCCGCATAAATTCTGGCTCCACGTGCAACAGCATGCTCATACTCCTCCAGAATCAGCGTGCCAGCACCTTCACCGATCACCAAACCATCCCGGTTTCTATCAAAGGGACGCGGGGTCGCTTCAGGAGTATCATTTTTTGTGGAGGTAGCATAAAGCGTATCGAAAACTGCTGCCTCAGTTGCACACAGCTCCTCTGCACCACCGGCGACCATAATAGTTTGGCTACCATTGCGGATCGCTTCATAGGCATACCCAATTCCCTGGCTGCCAGAAGTACAAGCAGAGCTGGTGGTGTAAACCCGCCCACACAAACCAAAAAATACTCCGATATTGACCGCAGCCGTGTGAGACATCATTTTTATATAGCTGGTGGCATTAAGGCCGTCGGTGCGGTGATTTATCAACATATTGCCGAAATCAGCCACTGCTGACGGAGTGCCTGCTGACGAGCCATATGAAACTCCGACAGCTCCACTTTTGAGAATGGGGTCATCCAACAATCCCGCATCCTGAAGAGCAATTTCACTGGCGCGAACTGCCATTAATGAGACGCGCCCCATGCTGCGAACGCGTTTGCGATTGTAATGAGATGGCTTTTCAAAATCTTTTACTGGGGCACCAAGGCGAGTTTCAAGTCCCTCATACTTGTCCCAGTCCTCCATATAAACAATTCCGGAACGACGGCTCTGCAAAGACTCACTAACCGACTCCCAATCTTGGCCGATAGGAGATATTCCGGCCATTCCTGTAACAACAACACGCTTCATTAGCAGAGACCACCATTTACGGAAATAACTTGACGGGTAATGTAAGCAGCCCGCTCATGCATTAAAAAGGCTACAGTCGCTGCGACTTCTTCAGGCTTGCCCATTCTGCGGGCTGGAACCATTTTTAAAATGTCTTCAACCGGCAAATCTTCATCCAGCATATCGGTATCAATAAGACCCGGAGCAACACAATTAACGGTGATTTTTCGTTTCGCCAGCTCCAGTGCGAGCGCTTTACTCGCACCAATCAAACCAGCTTTAGACGCGGAATAGTTTACCTGTCCTCGATTTCCAGCGACGCCAGAGACCGAAGTCATCACAACTATTCGACCGGGAGCACGGCGTCTAACCATGGGCATAGTCAGGGGATGCAAGACGTTGTAGAAACCATCCAGATTTGTGTGAACGACTGAATCCCAATCCTCGGCAGGCATTGCGGGAAAAGCATTGTCAGCAGTTACACCTGCATTGCATACAACCCCATAGTAACAACCGTGTTCATCGACATCTTCTAGCAAAACATCTTTAGTTTGGTTCCGATCAGAAATATCAAACTGAAGAATTCTACTTTTACTTCCTAGCTTGGCAATTTCCTCTGCAACCTCTTCAGCTTGGTCACGGCGGCTACGGCAATGTAAAACGATATTATAACCATCTTCAGCTAACTGAAGGGCAATTGCCCGACCTATACCACGGCTTGAACCCGTAACTAAAATCCACTCAGACATTTAATTTCTACCCTTCAAATACTGTTCCACGTTGTCCGGTTGATATACATTTAACCGCGCACTTTGCTCGATGGAGGGGCCCTTTATTACACACTCAAATGTCGCCATGCCATTCTCAGCCTGCAGCAAACGCTGGACTTCAATCGTCAGTTCATCGCCACAGCGATAACTTTCAACATTTGACACAAATTTACGGGTACCCAATAAAAAGCCCAGGCGAACCTCTTCGCCCCGTTCCTTGGCGTGGTAACCGGAAAATGCCGCTATTGACTGGGCCATATACTCAATTCCCACATAGGCGGGAACACGACCGTCGCGAGAAAAAATTCCATCATCTCGGACCCGCAATTTTGCCAGCAGTTGTTCCTCATCTACTGAAACTACTTCATCGAGAAGTGACATATTTCCACTGTGTGGAACCAATTCTCCAGCAGTATATTTTTGCATATATTTTACCTCTGACTGCCCATAATTACCGAGCAGTTACTCCCACCAAACGCGAAGGAGTTACTCATTACGTAGCGCAATCCTCCAGCAGCTTCTTGGCCCTGGCAAAGGTTCAGCCGCACAATCTCCGGATCATAATGCCCATCATACTGATGGGGGGGGAGTTGATCATTTTGCAGGGCAAGCCAGCAAAAGGCCGCTTCAAGTGCACCAGCAGCTCCCAATGTGTGCCCGGTTAAAGGTTTAGTGGAAGAGCAAGGCAGTTGGCTTCCAAACACCCTTTCAACGGCTAAAGCCTCCATAGAGTCATTTTGTGGTGTGCCCGTACCATGGAGATTTAGATAATCAATATCGCTTGCATCCAAGCTCGCATTTTCCAGTGCTCTGCGCATACAGGCCTCTGCACCGCGCCCCTCTGGATCTGGAGCCGACATATGGTGGGCATCAGACGTGGCAGCAACACCGGATAGAATCACAGGCCCAGGTTCTTTGGTCATCACAAATATTGCGCCAGCTTCCCCAAGATTAATACCATCCCGATTAACGCTGAAGGGGTTGGTCTGGCCCGCACTAAGTGCCCCCAGGCTATGAAAGCCACGAATCGTCATGCCACAAAGAGAATCCACACCACCAACAACCACAGCATCACAAACATTGGTAGAGAGAAGGCGCCGGGCACTGGCAAGGGCATTCGCACTGGATGAACACGCTGTAGAAACTGTAAGTTGTACGCCTTGCACACCCAGATACTTTGCGACAAAAGTACTAAGTCCTGCCATTTGCTGTTGAAGCCGGTAATTGTAACCAGTGTCTTTTTTACCACTGAGGTAAGATTCACCAGAATCGATCCCAGAAGTTGAAGTTCCCATAACCACTCCAACTCGGCTTGTACCATATCTTTCAACAAGACTACCGATCTCTGATTCGATTTGGCCCAGTGCAGCCAAAGCCAGCTGATTATTACGGCAGTGATAGGCTTGTAGCGAACTCGGTAATTCTGGCAACTTCTCCTGCACAATACCCAGGTTTCCCTGATAGTTTAATAATCGGTTTTCATCCAGTCGCATAAAAGAGCTATCACCGCTAAAAAGGGGTTTAGCTACCGATTCAGCAGAATTTCCCAGGGTACAGATGATGCCCATATGATTAAGATAGAAATTAGTCATACCTAAAAATTCCTGATGCTTAACCTGTAACCAAGTCGTTTGTGCTCAAGCTCAACCTGTGCTTCCCAAATATCATTAGTACTGTAGCGCGCCTCTGTACTTATTTCTCCATTGTGGAAGAGCTGACGGATATAATCCCCCTCAACTATGGACTCTTGCAACTTCCACCCAACAGGTAATTGTTTCTGCAGCTGAGTAACTGGCCAATATACAAACTGAATGTCTGCTAACAGTTTTTCAGGTGGCAGACTTGCCGCTCTACGCATGTAGTGATGAGTGCTGATCTCATTACCATCATATGCAATATCTAACAAACTCATACCTTCAGGGCTGAGAAGCGAAACCCTCATGTTCTCTGAAGAGAGCAAGGTGGCCGCAATCACTTCGTACACATTGTTTTGATAAACAATACGCAAATGTTGATTCATCTGACGCGGTTGCTCAGCTAAAAGAGGCGCCAAAGACCAGCCTTCAGACTTATCTTTTTCTACCCTAGGGGAAATACAACCCACCAGAGTAAAGATACTAAAATAAAGCACTAACCAGCGGAGCATATTTCCACCAGTGTATTCAATCTACGCTCTGCAGCAGCAACAAAAGGATTTTTCTTATCCCAGGCATAACCTGCCAATATTGAGCAAATCATTCCTTTAATTTCTTTTTGCTCAGTCTGATAAAAAATCACATCCTGAAAACGACCATCATACCAAGCCTTTACATACGTTTTAAAAACTTCAACACCCTGCTTTAAAGGCACAGAAAACTCTTTGTCCCAATCAACGCTCTCTCCAGAGAGTTGACGGTGTAAACATTCAGCAGCTAACTCTGCAGACTTCATTGCGATGGTAACGCCTGAAGAAAATACTGGATCAAGGAATTCACCAGCATTTCCCAAAAGAGCAAAGCCTGGACCTGCCAGCTTGGTTACATTACTTGAATATCCACGAATACGTTGAATCTCGGTATCAAATTTTGCGTTGTATAAAGTTTTTGCCAACTCTGGTGCAGCCGAAATAGCACCTTTCAGGATCTGTTCTGGATCCTGTCCCCAAGCCGCGATCTTTTCCTTCTCACCAACAACACCAACAGAAGCTCTGCCATCGGCGAAAGGTATCAACCAATACCAAATATCTCTCTCATTGGGATTGACTGTGATAAGTATTTTATCTCTGTCAAAATTACTATCAGTAATATTGTCCTCTACATGTGTGAATACTGATTCACGTTCAGGAAACTCTGATGGACGATTCAGGTCCAGTAATCTTGGTAGAACTCGTCCAAAACCACTTGCATCCAGAACAAAACGGCCCTGGAAAGCAAGCTCTTCACCATTGTGTTCTGCAATCAGTTCCGCACCATTTTCGGCAATATCAGCTGATACAATAGAATGACGATAATAAATTTTTACTCCCTGGCGCTCAGCTTCATCGGCCAGTATTTTGTCAAACTTGGCTCGCTGTACCTGGAAAGTTGTACCATGCCCTGGTGTGAATTTTTCACGAAAGTCAAATGAGGTACGGGCACCATCCCATTCAAAAGCAGCACCATTTTTAAATTGGAAGCCTGCGGATTTTACTGCCTCCAACATATCTGCGTTTTCAAGAGATTCCATACACTGTGCCAGCAAACTCTCGCCGATAGAGAAGCGAGGGAACATCTCTCGCTCAACGATCGATACACTCCAGCCATTTTTAGCCAACAAAACACCGGCTACAGCTCCAGCAGGTCCGGCACCAATAATAACAACGTCAGACTTAATTTCTTTCATTGGCTAATATCCCTTACCCCGTGTACAAAAAAATAGAAATGCCAACAACAAAGTTAATACTGTGCCCACAGCCAGGACTAACCCAAAATTTGCAATCGCCGGTGTGCCAGACAATGCTAGCAAACCAAACCCTAAAAAAGTTGTTAACCCAGCCATAGCTATCGCCAGCAGGGTATAATGCTGCTCTGCTTTCCGGCTCGTATGGCTAAATATTGCGTAATCTATACCAATTCCAAAGACAAGCAATAAAGCCGCAACATGAAATAGATTAATTGCTGATCCCTGTAAAATCACTATCGCCAGGGTGCCTAGTACTGCACTGGATGGAAGTGCAACTATACTTAAGGCTTGTTTTATTCCTGTTTTAGTTGCCGTCACTAAAAATACAACAATGAATATTAATGGTAGTAATTGCAGCAACAGATCACGTTGTTGTGACATCACATTAGAGATACTTCTGGTAGTATCGACATAGGTTACTCCAGGCAGTAACTCTAAAGATGACAAATCTTCTGTTAAGCCATAAATACGAACCACAGAATAACAGTGATTATTTTCACAACCCAGCCATAGTCCTTTATATTGCCGACCTGCAACTGGCAACCATTCAGAGAAGTTAAAGGTATTGAATGGCTGTATTTTAGATTTTAACTGTTGATTAATATCTTGTGCAGAATAACCCAATTGCTGATAAAAAGACCTGACAGCATCCCCACTATAAAACTTCGACAATAACATCCAGTCAGCTTCTTGAACCTCTTCTGGAGGTATCCGGTTGGTTACCCCCTGAAAACCACTAATAATTTCCTTTTCTACTAAATAGTCCAGTTGATTTCTAAGTTCCCATTCCCGTGTTAATACTTGTTGCTCATCTTCACCAAAAACCAGAAAGTAACGGGAGTCTGGCCGGGATCTAATCAGAGAATTTAGATCTATTTCATCTTGTGTAAGAAATTCTGGAGGCTGGTAAAACAGTTTTAGGTCATCATTAAATTGAATTTTCTGAAGTGCCGCAGCTCCAAAAATCAACAGCCCAACCAATGGGAACAGGTAGTACCTAATATTGAGTTTAGGAAACTGACTGGAAAACGATAAAGGCCTATGCTTAATATTAATCCAGCCTGGAAATAACAGGATTACAGTCAACCAAGCCCCTATTAAACCACAGCCGACAAAAACCCCTATTTGTTGTAAAAGCGGAAAAGGTGTTAATGCAAGAGAGAAAAATGCCAAGCAGCTTGATATCAAGCCCAACAATAGCCCAGGTAAAATATCCTTATCTTTTGGCTTGCCAAGCCTCAATCTATTACAAATAAAGTGAAATGCGTAATCGATTGCCAATCCAGAAACCGTCGTACCAAATACAAAAGCCAGTATATGAATTTGGCCCAAAATGATAATGACGCCAGATATGCCACTGGCCACGCCACATAGAATTGCGAATGTACAAGCTAGTAGAGGTTTTAATGAGCGAAAGACAACAATACATAGACAGCAAATAGCAAGGATCGAAAGGGAGCCAATCAGGCGTATTTCATCCTGTGCCATAGCAGCAGCATACTCTGTATGCAGGGGGGCTCCAGCTACCAGCAGCGAATAACCATTTTTTTGAGCCCATTGCTTTAATTCTGACTGTAAAGAAAGAAGTGATATATCGCTCTCTCCAGTCAAATCAACTGGTGCGGCCAGCGTATAAAGCAGGGTAAAAACTTTATGTCCTTCTGTATGTACCGGAATTCCATCAAAGACTTGTGGAGTAACTCCAATATCAGCGGTAAAGTAATTGCGAAAAGTTGAGAAAGTATCTTTCTCCAAATCGATTCCAGCGCCGTCAGGCCCGTATAATTTACTCAATTGACGCTGTATAAGTTCCTCTGGCGTAGCGTCTAATAACGCCCTATCTTCAAGGCTGAGTAGCTGTTGGCGCAGAGGAAAGAGCAGCTCCCACTCCTCTTTATAGCTTTCAGAATCGGTCCAACGATATTCAACAGACTCTAAAGATTTAGCGGCCTTTAGTTTCTGCGCCAACTCTTGGGTATGCCTGGCCAGACGTTGTGATTCTTTTCCTTCAGAAACTAAAACCCAAATTAAACTTCCCTGTAATTGCTGACTGACTTTTTTCTGGATGCCAGCACTACTTACCGAGTCGGAGTTATTATCAGCTAATAACAAAATATCTGTTTGCAGCCAGCTGGATTGATAGCGTAATACAGTTATCCCAAGAATTACACTAACAAAGGAAAGCCAAATAACAACTCGACGTGACATGAGATTATTTCTGGTTATCTTCTGAGAATTCACTCAGTAGTTGACTGTTATTAGCTTCAACTGAATGTAAATTCATAATATCTATTTCAGTAATTGCCATGTTGGCTTCAGCTAGTACTATTTTCCGAATCTTTTTGTCTCCCACGACTTCTATCGATTCAATAACCTTTCTAAAAGCCTCTTGTTTGGGAATTAAGTTAATTCGCCATTGCTCTTCTGCGATCTGAGGTCCCACCGTAAAAGTCTGATCCAGTTCGCTAAAATCACCACTGATAATCTTTAATAGAGGATCAGCCACATGATTTCCTACAATATTGCTATTGACCCGATTACCAGAATCAGCATCATCTAGCTTAAATATTCGATGGGATTCTATTGGATTCTCTATTCGCCAGCTTAATCCTAACTCTTCAGAAATAGCCAGGATGCCTGAAGAAACCAGAGGCCTGGGCAACTGGGGCAGCCTCTTTGTCTGGGAAAAAGTGCCAAGCATCTGTGGATATGACACAATATTTTTCTCTATCTCCCGCAAAACCGCCTGCTGCTCTGAAGTCAAAGCAGAAGTTACTGTGGAAAATAGAAAGCAAATAAAAAATAAAACCAAACGCTTGGCAGTCATCACTAATTTACCCCCAATTTTTCCAGCAAAATTGGAGGTGATGCAAACAGCATTTCGGCACTGCTTATTTCGACAGCTACCTGTACGGTATGCCCTTTTGTTAAGCGTACACCGGTATCTCTATCTGTTATCGTATAATTGATCTTAAATCGATTTTCATATTCAGAAACCTCAGCGCGAACAACAATCCACTGCTGAAATCGTAAAGGCTTTGCATATCGTACGCGCAAATCTATGACCGGCCAGGCAAAACCTGATTCCTTCATCTGTTGGTAGTTATATTCCAACTGATCAAACAATGCACATCGGGCTATTTCAAAGTACTTTGCATAATGCCCATGCCAAGCTATCTCCATCATATCCACATCGTGGAAAGGAATTTGTAGTTCAACTTGTGCCGTCCATTTTTCAGGGCGCATAGGTGTATTAGTTTTCATATAAGCGCCAATGTCTTTGCTGAATTAACGAAACGAATTTTCTCAATGGCTGTTCAAGCTCTCTATCTTCCTCCAGAAAAGAAAATTCATCTCCTATCTGCCTGATTGTGGTATTAAGAGCGGTAGATAATTTTTCCAAATCCACTCCTCCACTACGAACTCGAAGCTGAATGCCCTGCCAAGCAACCATCAGTGCCGCTGCGGTTGTTTGCTCCGTTAACTGTAATACCCTGATACAGTCCCTGGCAGCAATGGTGCCCATACTGACCTTATCCTGGTTATGACACTCCGTTGATCTGGAAAAAACACTTGCGGGCATGGTCTGCTTTAGTGCTTCAGCAGTCCAGGCACTCGCACCAATTTGAACAGCCTTAAAGCCATGGTTAATTGATCTTCGAGGCCCGGTTACACCTGATAGGTTTGCCGGGAGCCCATTATTGAACTTAACATCTACCAGTTGGGCTATTTGTCGATCCAGTAAATCAGAGAGGTTTGCTACCGCATTCTTCAGGCTATCCATGGCGAAGGCTATATGCCCACCATAGAAGTGCCCACCATGAAGCACCCTCTCGTTTTCACCATCAATGATCGGGTTATCATTGGCACTGTTTAGTTCGTTATGAATAAACTGCTGGAGCCAGGGCAGAGAGTCCTGTAACACACCAACTACATGGGGAGCACACCGAAGTGAATAGCGATCCTGCAATCGACTATTTTGTCTTGGAGCAGCACCAACATTGAGATCGTCATGAATCCACTTTGCAATTTGGTTTTGACCGGGGTGAGGCTTCACTGCAAAAAGCGCGCTATCGAAATGATAGGCATTGCCATCCAGTGCAATGCTCATCATGGAGGTAATACGAGCACTCAGCTGTGCTAGATACTCTGCCCGTTTGTAGGCTAAGCACGCCAAGCCAGTCATTGCGGCGGTGCCATTCATTATTGCTAAACCCTCTTTTGGATATAGCTTTAATGGCTCAATCTGTAATTCATCGAATACCTCAGCAGTATCTCTCTGATGGCCTCGGTACCAAACTTTGCGCTCCCCGCACAAAACCGCAGCAACATAAGACAGTGGGGTCAAGTCGCCACTGGCTCCCACAGAACCCTCTTGGGGAATTACCGGAATAATGTCTTTCTGAAGTAACAAAACCAATTGCTGCAACAGCCGATATCGGACCCCTGAACTGCCCTTTGCAAGGCTGGCAATCCGGGCAGCAACAATCGCTCTACTCTGCTCAAGAGTAAAGACTTCCCCCATTCCACAACCATGGAAGGTAAATAATCGATGAGGTAACTCTTCCACCAGGTCTGCTGGAATACTTTCGGTACAGGAATCACCATACCCAGTGGTTACTCCGTAGATCACACCTTCCTTCTGCCAAAGGCTATCCAGGAACTCGGCACCGCGATTTATCCTTGCGACAAAGCCCTCTTCATCAGATAGAGAGATATCGCCACGGCCGGCTGCAATGGTGTTTACCTGATCAATAGATAGATCTGTGCCATCAAAGACTATTTGGGTTCGTTGTAGTACTGCTGAATTCATTTTTGCTGATCCCAGAACGGGTAAAAGTTATACCATTGCAAAGGTGCTATATGACAATAGCGTTCCAACCGTCGTGCAAACTCCTCGACAAGAGAGCGAATATGCCCCTCTCTGTCACCGCGTTTCATCACAACACGATCGCAGAGTTTTTCCATATAAATATCGTATCCGGAAGTACTGCGCAGACAGAAAAGTGTGTACACCGGGCATTTGAGCAGCGCAGCAAGAATATAGGGCCCCTGGGGAAAAGGCGCTTTTCGCCCCAGGAATTCTGCCTCGCAGGTGCGCCCCATAGAGTTAATCGGTGTTCTATCACCGACAATAACAACCAGCTCCCCGGCTTCAACAGCCTCGGAGAGTCGCATCGCTAAAGCGGGAGTTACTTCTGTCACCTGGATAAGCCGCACTTGACTCAGGGGGTTGAGCATCTTCATCATGCGATTAAATTTCACCGCATGCTTTGTATGCACCAACACATTTACCCGTACCTTTGTCAGGCTGCCAAGTGCCCTGCAAACCTCCAGGTTCCCGAGGTGAGAGCCAATAATTAATCCACCCTGGCCACTAGCGGCCAACTGGTGAAGACCCGCTCTTTCTGGGAAATTTACCTGACTATCCGGGATACCCACAAACCAAGCTTCAAGCTTTTCTCTAGCACTGTTAGCAAAATTAAGGAAAATTTTAAATCCGGTTTTCCAATTCGGTTCTATTTCGCTAGATGGGTAGCGTTTGGCGAATAATTCCAAGTACTCACGGATCGAATTGCGGCCACTCTGATTTTTTAGGTAATAGCATAAAACTACCGGGTATACCGCAACTTTAAAGGCAATCGGACCCAACCAGTGGTGCAACCAGAATAAGAATTTGATACCCAGGAAAAAGCCTTGTTCCCGGTATTTTGACCAGTGTAAATTACTCACGCTTTTCGCCCTACTGTCGAAATACGCAGAGTTCTGGCCAACATGCCAAAAAATAGACGGGTGTGCATTGCCGATATAAGGAAGTTATCCTCAAATCCCCGGAAATGGGAAACGCCATCTATTGGGTAGCTCACATTAACTGGTACCTGGCAGAGACCGCCTTTGCTCCAATACCACCGTACCAAGATCTCTGGATCAAAATCCATTCGATCACCGGTATACTCGTTATCTAACAAATCTACAGTTCGAGATAAGGGATAACAACGCAGCCCACACATGGAATCCTTAATCTCCAGAGAAAGAGTATTAATCCAGATCCATACATGAGTTAGATAGCGTCCCCACAAACGAACTTTAGGAACTGATTTATCGTATTGCGGATAGCCACAAATCAGTGAGTCAGGGCACTTTCTGCTTTTCTCAAGGAATTGAGGTATATCAGCGGGGCTGTGTTGACCATCGGCATCGACTTGAATTCCATGACTATATCCAAGCGCTTTCGCAGCTCGCAGACCACTTTTTACCGCGGCACCTTTTCCACCATTAGCCTGGCGAACAACCAAGTGAACCCGGGGACCGTAGCTCTGCTCTAACCGTTGCAGTTCAATTCTACAGGGTTCATCACAGCCATCATCTACCAGAATGTAAGGCAGGTTAAAGTTATCCAGAGATGCCAGCGTCTCTGCGATCGCCCCCTCATGATTATAAACGGGTATTACAAAACAAAAGTTAGACATGGCTGAAGCACAATCTACCACTGCTATATTCTAAATTGCCATCTTGAGTGTTCCGAAAAGAATAATTTAATTTGTTCTTTTCCTGGCTGAACTCCAAAGATAAAGTGACAGCATCACCGGGCATCATTAACTGCTTAAATTTAATCACTTCCATTTGGGTAAACGTACTGCCGGCTTTTACAAGTGGGCGGCCAAAATGCATAGCCCAATCCAGCTGTACTACTCCCGGCACTACCGGTGAGCCTTCAAAATGACCATCCAAGCAAGGCAAATCGTCATTAACCGTAAAATTAACTTGACGAGCATTATCTAATATTTCGCTGCTAATAATCTGTGGCACCATTGCTGCCGGAATTTCATCAAAAAGTTGCATTAGCAGGTCTCTCGTTATTTTTCCCTGTAAGTTAGTGGGGATTTCATCAACAAAACGCCAAGAACGTGGCACAGCCACGCCATCAAGATCCTTGGCCAGGGTTTCTCTAAGTTTACGAACAAGAGAAGCCTTTCCTTTCTTTTGTAATAGTTCTTTCCCGGATTCCGTTAGTGTGGCAACAGCGGCAACTATTTTTCTTTTACGCTCCAGAACAAGTGCATTGGCTTTTACAATATATGAGCTTCCAACTAGTAGGGACTCAACTTGTGTAAGAGAAATTCTTTTCTCTTCAATCTTAACAATGCGATCAGCTCGTCCTTTGAGTTCGAACATACCATCTGTACTTATTTGTACTTTGTCCTGACAAATAAACTCCTTGGGCAACCACGGAGAAGAGACTTTGAGTAACCCATCGCTGTTTTTTGCAATGTTCACTCCCTTTAGTGGACTCCAACTTTTCTGACGCAATTGATTACGCCAGGCAATCCCCCCCGTTTCAGTGCTTCCATAGACCTCTATGGGCTGGATTCCACACAACTGATCGATCGCCTTTGCATCTACTTCCAGTAAAGGCCCCCCAGAAGAAAAGATATCCACTAAGGACTTTCCTAACGCCCATGGCCAGGAAGAAATACGGCGGCTTAACTGTGCAGGGCTTGCAACCCACACGGCAGGCCCCCACTTGTGGGCGTCTTGGAGTAATCCCACAATATCCACATAAGTCTTACTAACAAATCGACGCCCGCTGGCGAGTGGCCACAGTAATTTAAACAGTAAGCCATATATATGCTGGTGGCTGACTGTTGCCAAAGTAGTTGTATTAACCACCCGGGATGACCACTTCAGATTATGGGCCTTAACCTCGTTGAGCAATTGATATAAGGTTTTATCAACGGTTTGTGGTTCACCACTGGTTCCTGATGTGAATAATTGAATACCAGCATCAAAATAATTGGGAACCGATAGCTCTTCGCTATATTGATCCGGAATATTTATACTAAATGCCGAGCTATCTTCCCAGCTGCCCAGTAATAGGGTTTGCTCACCCAGTTTTTGCTGAGTAAATCGCTTGTTATTTGCCGGAATAACAACGACTTCACAACAAGACATAGCTGCAAAAAAGAGCAAACTAAACTCGTAACTATCTTCACAGAAAATGGCAGCTCTTTTGATCCCAGCTTCGTTTAGGGATTTTTTTAGCTTTCGCTCAACAAATGCCAATTCACGTTTAAATTGTGCGAATGAAATTTCCCCACGACTTGAATAGCTAACTACTGCTTGGTCATTCGAGTAACCAAACACTTGTTCAAACTGTACTTTGTCCACGGCCTTAACTCACACCTTATTTTGGACACGACGACGCAGTAGCCATTCACCGCCCATCATAGTTCCCATTAGCACATATGAAACAAGGCCATTGTAAAGAGTCCAGATTTTCATATCGCCGTTTAAAACAGTTGCCAGTGCGAGGCTTCCATTAATTAAAAAGAATATGCACCATGCCTTGGTAACCTTTCGTGTATATAGAATACCTTCAGGTGGTAAATCTGGAGTCGTAAGGCGAGCAAGCCGTTCTACTAATGTTTGCGGTTGACTCAAACTGTATAAAAACAGTGAAAATAGAATCAGGTTACAAAGTACTGGATACCAAAGAAGTCCACTTGAATCGCCCCTTAACCAGGAGACGCCAACAACAAAAGCCAAGGCCACGGCCATTAGCTTGGTGCCAATCGCCTTATTCGCGCTGCCAAACAATACCCTTGAAACCGCAACAATCAATAGCAGTAACAGAATACTACTTAAAGACAAGTATTCTATGCCAAAATAAATTGCCACAGGGTACAGTGTCAGAATAATGACCAATATTAGCTGCGCGAATCGACTCACTTCTCCGCCATTACCTTTTCAATTGCACCAACTACATCTCCAACAGTTCTTACACTTTTGAATTCTTCAGGTGCAATTTTCTTTCCAGTAAGCTCTTTTAAACGAACTATCAGGTCAACCGCATCAATGCTATCTATATCCAGATCATCAGCAAGGTGGGCTTCTTCTGTTATATCCTCTTCATCAACCTCAAACATCTCAACAAGGATTTCGGTCAATTTTGGAAAAATTTCTTCTCTATCTTTCAACATACATATCTCTCTTACGCGCGGCTACCATTAACAAATTTTGCCAGGCTGTTCACACTAGCAAAATGTGATTTGGTATCTTCATTTTCCGCATCGATAGATATGTTATATTTCTTCTGCAATGCCAGACCTAGCTCAAGCGCATCAATGGAATCCAAACCTAGACCTTCACCAAATAAAGGCTCATCTGCGATGATTTCCTCTGGTGTAATATCCTCTAGGTTTAGAACCTCAATAATCAGTGTCTTTAGCTCTTCAACCAAATCATTCACGCAGCACACTCCTCAGTATAAAATGCTTTTAATTCTTGGGTAACTTGCCTGGCTACCAATGGGCTTTCGCTTTTTTCTTTCATCTTGAGAATCTCCCAAGATTCAGAGACATCAAATTCAAAATGTGGCCGCGATAACGGAATGCTGTACCACGGGATATTTTTCATCAGCATTGGCGGGTTGCAGCGAATGGTAACCAGAGTCGGACTAATACCAGAACGAAGTGCCATATAGGCAGCCCCCCGCTGGAACTTGAATGGTTTCCCTGGCACAGAGCGGGTTCCTTCCGGAAATAAAACCACTGACTCCCCTTTTTTCAAAGATTTTGAGGCAAGCTCAATTATTTTTTCCGGGTCATCATTGGGAATATAACCCGCAGTCATTACAGCACCACGCATAAAGGGATTTCGAAATAGACTCGCCTTTACAATACAGTTTGCATTAGGTATTCGAGATATAAGAAAAACGACATCAATAAGAGTGGGATGATTAGCCAGTATTAATTGGCCGGGCTCTTGCAGTTTAATCTCATCCTTGAAATCATAAGTATATATCCCTGTTTTGTGCATAAACCCAATAAACAAACGGAAGGCATGATGTATGATTAACCTAGCCTTACGCATACGTACATTTGCATTAGGGTATAAAATTCTGAGAGGTGGAAATAAAATAAATCGAAGGATCAGACCACCAAAACCAAATAGACTAAACGCAACGGCAGTGGCTATCAGCCTAAACCAATACCGATCATACCTCTTGCCAGACTCCAAATTAGTTTGCATTGATTAGTAACTCCCACCCTTTGGCAACAGGTACTTTTCCTGAGTTTTTAATAAGCGCGCTTATCAGAGGTAGCTGATAATCAGCCTCTTCAAATGCCGTTTTTAGTCTGACGCTCGAAGAATTTAGCAAAGTCACTCCAGTACCCTTACTTCCCTCAACTGGTAAGGTTAAGAGTAAAGCTGTAGCACAAACACCTGAGGGACTTTGGGTGCTAGGGTGATACATTTCTGGCAGGGGTTCCTCACAAAATATCAGCAGTATTTCTTTTGCACCTTCCCGCAAAATACCGGTAGCTTCCATTAAACCTGCCAGTAATGGATAGTCACCACCCGCTAAAGCGAGAGCTGGAGATCGTACTTTATTCGCTATAGACAATTGGCCGGCGATCGCATTGTGTACTGATAAACCAAACGCCGTAGGGGATAAATCTTCTTCCGCAGCAACCCCCTGTAGAAGAGAGTAAGTTCTCATCGCCTCTCCGTGCACAGAGCAACACAGCAGGGGGATATCTCTCTGCTGCAGAAGTGGGTAAGCACTATTAAATACGGCTTTAGACAATGGGCTCAGGCGGCGCCTGAGCATCGCCGGAAGAAAGGAGACATCAGCCAGGGTATCTTCCTGCAGTTCTAACTCGCCACTGTGCCATCGATGCCAGTCCGCAGGTTCCGAAACCCCCGCATACCAAGCTCGCCAATCGGAAATTACAAATTCAATAGACAAACTACTCTTATGGAGCTTGGCTCCAACCCTCAATATCAAGCCTTAGTATCCAGCCAGCTCTACCATTGTTTTTAGGTGGCTTTTTGAGCTTTTCGTGACCGGCAACAGGGCGGGAATGGTACACAAAATGATCAATTCCCGCTAGCAAAAGAACCTTCAATTGGGACTGGTGAGTTTCTTTATTACACCTAAATACACGAGAACTATTCCTTAGGACATTTCTTGTATACTAGCGCCCTTAATTTCACTGGCATAAGGTCAACTTAAGCCTTCGTGGGCCACTAAAAATGACAAATCCCTCACCAAGAATAAAATTCCCTTAAGGTGACAATTTAAGGTAAAAAACTCTAAATTTAAGAATGATTCTTAATTGCCCAATCCGGCATTTATGGTCTATTTCTGAGGCATTTCTGAAGATGTATGTACCCCATCTTTTCCTCAACCATTTACCATGAGAGCCGTTCTGCTATTCAGCTTTGTTAGTGATTACAATCTAAGTCTGAATCGATAGATAAGACTTTATGCTTTATTTTACTTGCTCTTCATTCAAAAATTGGCCTGAGGATTGGCAGGCGAACTCATCTTTCTTATTGAGTGACACGGAACATTTACGTTTAAAAAACATTCGCAACCCGAATCGGAGGATGCAATTTTTAGCCGGGCGCCTACTCGCGAAAACCCTTATTGCTGAACGGTTCGGATGCCACCCTTCTGATCTGGAAGTTGACCCTAAGAACCCTACAGTTGCCAATTTCTCAGGAACCCCTATTGTCAACCTCTCGATCAGCCATACGGCAGACTACCTTGCAGTCTCCATTGGAAAAATTCCGGTTGGTATTGACTGTGAAAGAGACCATCCCAAAAGAGATTGGCTGGCAATAGCCCAGAATTACTTTAGCTCCTATGAGGTGTCCTGGTTACAAAGCTTACCGAAAGCCCTCTTAAAGCGAGAGTTTATAAAATCTTGGACCATGAAGGAGGCGCTTGCCAAGTGCAGTGGTGATCCACTCGGTAAGCTGCTTAAAGTCTCTTCACTGGTCGGCCAAGAAGAAAATTGGCCTGAACCCTATTCTGAATACCGATGTTGGAGTGGGCAACCTGAAGAAGATATCTACCTTTCACTCGTAGTTAGGCCTAGGCCCCATTTTACTTCTAAAGAGGTAATAGGTACTTACCGCAATAGTTTTAAAGGCCCTGCAACTCGAGAAATTCGGCTGAAAGCTTCATGACCTGGAGATTCCCTGCTCAAATTAGCCAGGTATCGAGGGAATCTCCAATAACCACTAGTGTACGTTAACTACTGGCTAAACAGGTCCCCAAAGAAATCTCCCTCATACCATGAAGGCTTATCCGCAGCATCCGCCACTTCCCTGGCAATTAGATAATTAACTTCGGTAAATTGCTTAGCAGCTGCATAGCTCACCCCAGCATCAGGCGCATCTCCGGGTTTGTGATAGCTCTCTTTCAGGAATGCCACTTGTTTAGCGGTACCATCAATATTCGGATCCTGAGCTTCGCGCCCAGTAATTAGGTAAATAGAGGGCACACCGCGGCGAACGAAATTATAGTGATCACTACGAACAAAGATCACTTCTTCAGGCATGGGATCAGGGCTCAATTTTAAACCGCTGAGTTTTGCCGCATGCTCCGCAATCTGGCCAAGGGACGAATGCTCGGCACCAAAGGCAATAATATCGCGGAATGGGTAGAGCAGCATGGGCATATCCAGATTGATATTGGCCACGATGGACTGCAGAGGTACGGTAGGGTATTCGGCAAAGTAGTCCGAGCCGAGTAATCCCTTCTCTTCCCCGGTCACCGCAACAAACAATAGAGAGCGTCGTGGTGCTTGGCCAGACTCCGCAAACAACCGTGCGGTTTCCAGCATTACTGCGATTCCTGCAGCGTTATCTTGAGCGCCGTAATAAATCTGGCCATCTTCTTTTTTACCGATATGGTCCAGGTGTGCAGAGAAGACCACATATTCATTTTTAAGCACCGGGTCGCTACCCGGTAATACGGCCACAACATTGGGGCTACGCACTTCCTCGTGCCTAGAGCTTGTACTCAGGGCAGCACGGTAAGGCAGCGAAAATCCACGGGGATTTTGACCTTTTTCCATAATGCTGAAGATAGCTGCGAGGCTCTGTTGGGCACCGTCGAAGAGTTTGCTCGCCGCATCGATATCAAGCAATACACCAGGATACAAACCGGGGATAGCGCTGCCCGGCTCGCCTTTTCGGTTTACCCAGTCGAAAGTCTCATCGTGACGATGCTCCGCATAGCGCACGAAGGGGCGGCGCTTCTCGCGCTCGGGGGTATAAATGGTGATATAACCCACCGCACCATGACGAGCAGCGGTCTCACCCTTGTTGCGACTTGATGCATAGTGAGCCCCCACTTCACTGGGCAGACTCTTCGGGCGACCACCCAGTATCACTGCAATCTTACCCTTCACATCCAATCCGGCATAATCATCTAGGCCATAGTCCGGCGCTTCAATTCCGTAGCCAACAAACACCAGCTCGGCCTCCAAGCGTGCCTGCTCACTGGACGCAGAAGGCGAGGTGATAAAGTCCTCCCCGAAGGCAAAGCCGACCTCACCTTTGCCCCCCTTTAAAACAAAAGTCGGCTCAGTGCCATTCCAGCTGGCACTACGGAAAGGTACATCCTGAAAATACCCCTGCTCACCAGCCGGAGCGAGCCCCATGGATTGGAACTGCGCGGCCACATATTGCGCCGCCTTGAGGTAGCCTTCGCTGCCTGTGTCTCTTCCCGCCAGCTCTGCAGAAGCCAGGTAATTCACATCCCGACTGATATTGTCGATATTCGCGCTTGGGGCTGTGCTGGTGGAAACTGGCATACAGGCCACCAGCAGCAACGACAGCAGGCCGCTGAGCAGGACTTTACTTTTCATCGGATTACTACTTCTCGAATAAATCTTTGCGGTCTGCCAGACAGAACCAACACCGCACCAAAAAGGAGCGCAATCTTACCACGTTCAGACTTAGCGCAGAGCACCAAAATGTGAGTGATCACTTACTTGAAAGGATTAATATATAGAATTCAGGCGGCCTTGTAGAGACCAGGAAAGGCTCGGCTTATTGCGGCGGTCACTTCCTCATGGGCCCGATCCGCACAAAACTCTCCATGGGCTGCCAGAAAGTGTAGGAAGGGCAGCTGTAGCAGGCGCTCAAAATCCTCCTGCAGCCAACAGCGTTGGTCCCGGCCTTCAGGAGTCATCCGTGTTCGCCAGGCAGGCGGTACCTGCATCCCCGAGCGCATACCGGACAGTCGCAGCAGATTTCGGCCAAACCAGCTACAACCGCTCCACTTCCCCCAATACTGCAGAGCATCACAGCCCAGCAACAGGCCGTCATTGAAGGGCAACCACCAGAATGCCTCTGGGTAACGGCTGTAACGCAGTTCCACGAAGCGACTGCCGGGTATTGGACAAATTCCACCATCCCTCACCAATCTATCGGCACTGGGTGGATAAAAGTTCGAACCGGTCTGCCGCCAAAAAGTCAGATCAAAATGGTCACGGTAATAAAGATCATCCTGGCCGTGATGGTAGCCAAGACGCACTGCATGAGCTATTCGGCCGAGATCCTGCAACTTCTCTTCTTGCGCTGGGCGCAGGCGTATCGGGTTCACCAGTATCAGCTCTTCCTGCCAACGCACAATGGCCATGTTGCGGTTAATGGTAACCGCCGGTGCCAGTTTTACGGTCCCAGGGACGAAGAACAGGTCTGGTAGTAGTTGGCGAATCTCGCCGTGGGGCTGGGGTTCAGGGTAATTAATACGCACTGGCAAGCGCTCAGGTGTAATACACCCGATTACTGAGCCCGCGTAAAAGCTGTAAGGCTCGCTGCGCGCTCTCTTCAGGGACAAAGACATGATCGTGACGCAGGGCATTTACCATATTCGCCACTATGCCCGCATCAGCCAGCTCCCTGGCGACTGTAGCGGTAAGGCCCACCGCACTGAGACCGGAAAAGACCTGCAGGGTAATTTGTCTGAAGGGCCCGCTGGAAGCAATCCCATACTGCTGTGCCAAGCATCTGGGTAAGATCGCGCTCATCCCCTCGCCTTCGCGGAAGATACACAGGCTTTGAGTCAAGACTTCTTCGAGCCGAGCATCCGACACCTGGCAAAACACGTAGGTTTCCTCATGTAACTTTGGGCACATATTTCTCAGGATATTTGCGAGGGAAACTTCTGCAGTCATATCCGGTTTGCCGTTGAAAAAACCTGCTGTGAAAATACTCAGCGAATGGTTACCAGTCAGAAACCACCTAGTGTAATTATCCAGAGGGAACATTTCCCACAGGTAAAACTACATGGCCATAAGACCTGCTTGATCATCACGTTCTATTAATGGATAACAACACCACTGTCTCAGAGGTTTTTTATTTTAATTTCGCTGACGGGTTTTCACCCTCTTTTTATTGGTTTTTTTCAGCTCCTCTCCTTCTAGCTCTGGCTCGCCCGGAGCTGGTGCAGTATTCACCTCTAAATCGGGGGAATCTTTCTTTTCCCAGCGTTGCAACATTCTATCAATCGCTTTTTCCAGACGCACACGAGGGAACTCGGGACAGGGAGCACCCTTGCCAGGATCATGCCAGGCAGATAATGGTGCAACAAAAACAATCAGAGATTTATGCAGGCGATCCCGACCGATACTCACTTCCGTCCAGGTAGTCTGCCAGGCAAATTTACCTCGCACTGAATAATCGCTCTCATAGGATTTCAAGGTGAGAAAATAGGGATATATTTTTCCTCTGCGGCAAATGATTCTACGACCGGTTTTTATATTGGCCATTTGGGTGAAAGGATCAAAATACCAGTGGATATCGTAACCAAAAGCAAATTGCATTTTTCCGTCATGTGGGAGAAAAGCGTAGGAGCGGCCAGTACCATCGGGTTTGAGACTCCATACATGGCGGGCCTCCCCATCTCTGGAGATTAGCCAGGCACCCACCCACTGGCTGGCATTCAGCTTGGATTGAGCGTGCCAGCCTGCATTGCGCTGCTGTGTCTGTTCACTCTGTTTTTCTTTTTTTTTCTGCTCCTCCTTGGCAAAAGCTGAAAATGCTGTGAGCAAAAATACCAGAGTCAAAACCAAGGACTTTTGCATCACAGCTCTACTCCAATGTTCGGCGCTCCCCTCCCTGAGTGGAAAATTCCTGTTTTTGTTTCTTACTCGGGCCCAAAAATCAGCTGGCAATGTTGGGGCAGTTACTACCCGCTTTAGGCGTACTCCAGTCACTCAATCGGCGCTGGAAACTCAGTAACCCACCGCCAGCCTGCAGCCAGTGCCGCCCGTCTATTACGGCAAATAACAGAGTGGAGCGGCTCCAACCACGAAACGCCACCGAGACCACACCGCCCTTACAGCTAACGGAAGCACCGGTGCGGACCCGCACACGATCACCATCCAGTTGCCAGTTAATGGCAAAGCCATGGGTCAATCTGCCACCGGAGTTAAAGCCATATGCATAACCGGAGCCATCGGCATTGAGTTGCCAAACCAGTTGGTCGTCACCTTCACTCACTACCAACCAGTTGCCCGCCCACCTTTGTTGAGCTGATTCCGCCGTTGCCATCGAGGGCAATAACAGGAACAGCATTAAGGCAATGGCACAACTCTGTCGTATGGAGACAAACACAAAATTCGAAGGGGGATTACGCAAATACTTCATGCGCTGCTCTACCGTAAGTGCTCCACGGTAAGAACCGCGGAAAGGGGTTGCTGTAAACGGCGGCTGGCGTCACCGCCAATTTTCCTGGCCGGTTACGGCCACAGGCCAAAAAAACCGGCGTGAAAAATCGCACAGGCGCTATTTTTCACATCCCTTGCTTAGTAAGGCTAGACGCTAAATCCCACAGTGGCATTAGAAGCATTAAAAATATTTATTGAGGCGCCACTATGGGGGAGTGGAATTAGAAAGGCTGTTAGATAGGGCTACGAGCAATCATTATTTTGAGTGAGCATCAGACAGGTTTTTATCCGCACGCCACACACGGTATTTCAATTGGACGCCCTCCGGCAAATACACCACCAGGGGCTGGCTACTTGAATAAGGCAGTATCAGGCCGTTACCGCGCACGCGGATAAAACGGCGCGATTCGGAGTCGGACCCGCAAACTTTACTGGTACCTTTGGAGGGCTTTGGTTCTGCCAGCACATAATAGGGGTAACCCCAACCCGGTAGAACCTGGCGCTGTAAGGGCGCGCTATAACTGCGCAGGTTGCAATCGGCCAATGCATTCTTGCCTGGCACTAACTCAACCATAAAGCGGCTCTCATCGACCACCTTGGGCAACTCAATAACATGGCGCCGCTTACCCTCAACTTCTGCAGGAAAGGCATCTAGCGGTTCAGCCGCCTGAAGCGGCACCACACAACAGAGAATAAGAGCGGAGAATAAGGATCTTGCCACGGCGACTTCCTCACGGCTGATCAGCTGATTTGGCGCACAAACCCTTTAAAGTCTAGACCGCTTTCTCCAGCGCAGTCCCCACCAAAGTGACACCCCCAGTGCCAGTGCCAATGCAAAGAGCAATGCCGCCCATAAATAGCTGATGTGTCCCCCCGGCATTGGTTCCAAGCGTGCTCTGGCTCTTCCTAGCAAGGTGCCTAAATTTTGAATTGAAGCGATCACATCAGTATTGGGCGCGTTTGAGAGCACTTCTCGGCGCAATGTTTGCCATTGGGCTTGTAACTCGCTGTACAAAACCCGGTCGCTCATTTCAATGGATTGCTGTAACGGCATATAGCCCTCTCGATAGGCGAGCATCAATTTGTGATAAGCACCGGCATTGTCACCGCCTCGATAAGCGGTTTCCGCCAGGCTTAGTAACCCCTCTGCGCGAGTAAGGGGGTGTTCGAGGGAGCGGATCAGGTGCGGGTGGCCCCGCCACCACAATAAGGCACTCCTGGCATCAGTGGGCAACTCAATCGGTCGGGTTACCGCCATACCCGGCAGACTGATCAGTGCTGGATAGCGCTCGGCAAGATCGGCGGAGGGTGGCAGCTGATTTTTTACGGCAAAAGCGGCCACCGTCACCGCGAGAGCCCAGCGCTGGCGACTATTTAAGTCGCCATCAACCCGCTCGCTATGCACGCTATCCACGTTAGGGTCGAGAGTATTGTAGAGGTCATAAAGACTGAAACTCGCCATCCGCCTAGCATCGCGTAGATCGGGCAGGGCTCCATCACCCTGGCCCCATCTACCGTGGCAGCTGGCGCAGCGCTGTTGGAAAAGGGGAGCAGCCAAGCTGGCTGAAGGCAGTGAGTGGGCTGGTGAACGCTGCATTTGATAGAGAGCCGCCAATCGGTCGGCTATCTCATTGGCGCGCCTTCGCACTTTTTCAGCATCCTCGCGTCGGCTCAAAGCCGCCTGTAACCCTGCCATGCTGTTTTCCAGGGCTGAACGGCCCGGTTTATCTGGCAACTTCCGCACCAGATCCAGCGCCTCGGCAGCATGGTCTTGCTGGAGTTGATAGAGACCTATATCGATAATTTGGCCTTTATCGATGGCATCCCCGTAACCCACAGCGATATAGGAAAGCAGGTTGCTCGCGCGCGCGGCAAGCTTGTCATTTTCCGCGACCTGCTGCGCCCAAAGAGATTGAACTGAGAGGGCCAGCAAGAGTAGTAAAGTCCATGAATTTCGCAAAAATGACTTCCTGTTACTGGCAGATAACGAAAGGGGTGGTAGTCGTTAATTGTGGCAAACGCCTAGATACAAAAAACCCCGCACTGGGCGGGGTTTGTTTTCAGATGGGCTATTAGCCTCGATCGGCGCGCTCCTTGGCGATCAAGTAATCCGCTACTTGCAGCATCAATTCCTGACCATTGCTTTTGCCCTTGTAACCCGGCAGAGAGGAGCTGATACGGTACTTACCAGCCACAACCACTTCAGGTGTACCAGTCATTTTATAGGCGCGCTGATTGGCAACACCCTGCTTGACCTTGCTGTTAATGGCGAAGGAGTTCATCAGCTTGGCCGCTTTAGCACCATCGGCGCCATGCTTGTTAAATAAGGCTTCAATAGCAGCCAGGTCGGGCTTAAAGTTGCGACCTTCACGAATCGCCAGCATTTGGCGCTGGTTGTAAATGGTATTGAACAGCGGAGTGTGCATTTTTTCCAGAACACCCATGGCATCAGCCACGTAGAACAAGCGGGCGTGAACATCCATCACGGGCTGCCAAATAGCCGGCAGCTTCACCAAGGAGACATCACTGGGCATTTTTTCTTTCCAGCGCTCCAGGGTCGGTTCGAAATGAAAGCAGTGGGCGCAGCCATACCAGAACATCTCGGTCACTTCGATTTTATTGGCGTTTTTTTGCGCTACCGCCTGTGGCAGCACTTGGTAGTGTTGGCCCGCCTTGAATTCACCGCCTTCTTGGGCGCAGGCGACTAGGCTGAACAACACAGCCAAAACCATCGTTATAGGGGCGAGAACTGCTCTCATAAGTCTTCTCCAGCTTGTACATTCGTGGTTCGAGCGCCTGATTTGGCGGCATACTGTCGGGCCACTGAGGACACAATAGACAGCGCAGATTATTTAAGTTCCCAGCGCCAGGCGCAAGGAAAGGTCGCAAAAGTGGCAATACTTTACCCAATTCCCGCCCACTTGAGCGAGCGTCGGGCACAAAAAAGGCCGGTGTGTGACCGGCCTCTCGTTACTGTGGCTAACCCTTTTAGTCGGTCAGACCAGCGATATAGTTGGCAACCGCCTTGATCTCTGCATCGGAGAGCTGCTTGGCAACGGTGCGCATGGTGCGGATCTCACCATCATTGGCACGAGTACCCGCACGGAAGGCTTTCAGCTGCGCTTCAATATACTCCGGATACTGACCGGACAGGCGCGGATAGCCCGCCGGGGCATTGCCCTGACCGGTGGGAGAGTGACAGCCCATGCAAGCCGGTACGCCAGTTTCTTTATTGCCTGCGCGGAACAGCTTGCGGCCAAGGATTAGGCTATCGACACTGTCGCCGCTATTAAGCATCACCGGGAAGGCTGTTGAGCCAGTCAGCTGCATTGGCTGGGAGGCGAAGTAGGCGGCGATATCCTGTAGGTCTTGGTCGTTAAAGTTATCCAGCTGACCGATCATCTGCGGTATGTCGCGAGTTTTGCTCTGGATGTCTTGGAGCTGCTTATAGAGGTACTTTTCACCGAGGCCAGCGATTTTGGGGAAAGCCGGTGACAGGCTGTTGCCATCAGCACCGTGACAGGCGGCGCACTGGGCGGCCTTAGCCTTGCCCGCAGCAGCATCGCCAGAAGCCATTGCAAAAGGTACGGCCCCCAAGCCGAAAACCAAACCGAGTGCCAGAGCAGTGTTCTTGATAATGCTGTTCATACGTCGTCCCGTTGCGCGCTGAAATATGGCGTTTCGTGTCGCCCCCGATAGTCCTGCGACGCGAAAACCGCGGCATTATATACTTGCGCGCCAAGCGAGTGTACTGAATCAGCAGACTTAAACGATGCCAATTAACAAATTTGAAGCCCAACCACAGAAACTGAACTATCGTTCCATACGATTTCTCACCAGCGCCCCTACTCTGGCACAGTGTCCTGAAGACATTGGCGCCGAGGTGGCCTTTGCCGGCCGCTCCAATGCGGGCAAGTCCAGCGCCATCAATGCCCTGACCAGCAACAACAAGCTGGCGCGCACCTCTAAAACCCCCGGGCGCACCCAGCTGATCAACTTTTTCAGCCTGTCAGAAGACCAGCGCCTAGTAGACTTACCGGGCTATGGCTACGCCAAGGTAGCCCGTGCTATGAAAGACGAGTGGCAGCGCCATCTGGCCGAGTACCTGGAGCAGCGCACCTGCCTGCGCGGCCTGGTGTTATTAATGGACATACGCCAGCCTCTCAAGGAGTTCGATCTGCATATGCTCACCTGGGCGGTAGAGGCCGGACTGCCCGTGCATATCCTGCTTACCAAGGCCGATAAAATGAAAAATGGCCCGGCCAACAACGCCCTATTCGCCGTGGAGAAATCCCTCAAGGAGCAGGGGTTGAGTCGCGGCGTAACCCTACAGACCTTTTCTTCACTGAAAAAAACCGGCCTCGACAAGCTGGAGCGCAAGCTAAACACCTGGCTGGCGCCCCAGACCGATGCTGAAGTGCCAACCGAGACTGAAAGCTAAAGCAAACTCTGGGGGAGACGGGATCCAGTTACGCCTTGGCACGCGTTTCTGCTCAGTGAACATCTAGGCCAAAGCCACCGGTCTGCAAGCCAAAGCGATGTTCAAGGAGGTCGGGGGCTCCGAGATCACCCTGTCAGTTCCCGCCCGGCGAAATGTTCTCTCCCCCGGGCAACAGCGAACGCAGTAGTAACTCGCGCAGACGACGTCGCGCTTGGGGGGTCGCACAGTGCAGCGCCTCTGCGCAAAGGGCACGCTGTGCTAACAGATTCACCAGGGTATCCTCGCAAATAGCAACGGTGAGCAGATGCGAGGATTTTTCGGCCTCTGCTGCCGCCTCCCCTTTAGTGCAACTGCAGGTTCGCCCCGCCATGGGATACGAGCTTTCCCCCGGCAAGTAAGGGTGCCGGCTCGTCGTCCCCATCCGTATAGAGTGCGCTGATGCAGTCAGCGGCAAGCCGCTGTTTATCGCGATCTCCCAGTTGGCGGGCGAGAACAGAACTGGCTCCAACAAGGAGGTAGTGGTGGTGTTTTTCATCTCCCTGCTTCCGGTAAGCCGCCATTAATTGAGCGGCACATTCACTAAAACGTGTTGCAGATATGGCATAGCTGGGCCACTCGCTTGTGAGCAGCATTCCCGCCACATCAAACGCGCAACCCAGATAGGGAATCGCCTCACTATGATTTCCCTCTTCGCACAGCATCCTGCCGCGCTCCATCCAATCCAACCACGCCTGTTCCGCACGATCGTTATTCTCAATCAGCCACTGGCGGTGATTAGCACATAGGTAACGTAAATTCACGGTAGCCCCCCTGTTAGGTTCAAATTAAAGATAATGAGAAACATTATCATTTGCAAGTGCATTTAACTGAAAGAGACAAATGAAAAGACTTTTGGGGAGGTATTGAGAACAAGGCATAAAAAAAGCCGGCAGATGGGGGCTGCCGGCTAGGGGTCAGTGCCCTTGGGGTGGGGCACTTGCCAGACGTACCCAGGGGGACGGGTACGTCTGAGGGTTCCTCTACATATGCAAACACCTTACATATTGAAAGGTTAGGCTGGCTCAGATTCGTTTCCCAGCCAGTAAACACCACGATCAGAGGTGCGCGAATACTATGCCCTTTAATCACTAATTTCCGGAAATAGGTTCCAAAGACACCAATAAATCAGCGGCTAATAAGAAAGGTCCAGAGAGGCGGAAAACAAATCCTCCTGCGCGCAGACAAAAAAAACCCCGGGTTTGGGGAATTCCGGGGTTAAAAAGCTGAACGCTTTGGGGTTAGGGAGCAACAATGATCTGTTTTATTCGATAGGACATTTGCCCGGTTTGTTCCCATTGCTTAAGTAAATAAATGTAAATGCGGCTCAGGGGCGGAAAAAATAACGCGTGATAGGGATGGAACGGATTTCAGAAGAGTATTTATGCGCCAACATTGAGTAAGACAGGTGTGAAGCTGAGAGTTACTTTGTCGATAAGACAAATTTGCTGAAAAAATTAAAGTGTAAGCTCACTCACCGGACCACAATCATGCAGGCGCCGAATCGCTTCCGCCATCAATGGGGCGCAGTCGAGCAGATGGAAACTCTGTGGCAAATTTAACTGGGGTAAGGAGTTGGTCACTGCCACCGCCTCCAGGGGTAGTTGTGACAAGTTTGAGAAAGCATCACCACTAAATTGGCCGTGGCTGGCCAGTGCCAGGATACGCTCCGCCCCGCCTCCATGGGCAGCTTCCACCGCCCGACAGAGCGTTGCCCCACTGGCGATAAGATCATCCACAACCAACACGACCGCCCCCTGCACTTCCCCCACCAAGGTGCCCCCGCTGATTTTTTCTCCACTGCGATACTTCTCGACGAAAGCGCAACCTACTGGGCGCCCCAGACGCTCACACAGGGCCTCGCGCAAGGCCTCCGCGCGCTTTATACCGCCCTCATCCGGCGATAAAACCGATAGTGGTCGCGGCTCCGCCAACAGCTGACTCAGCGCAAACTCCAGTAACAGCGATTCCGACAGCAAATGTAAGGTGCGGCAGCGAAAAGCATTCTCGAACGCAGCCAGGTTATGGGCATCAAGAGTCACGACCACCTGAGTCCCCACGGCCTCAAACAAACTGGCCAGATAGCGAGTCGGCAGTGGATCGTGTAATTTGGTGCGCCGGTCTTTGCGTCCGTAGCAAAGGTAGGGCATTACTGCGGTAATACGTGCCGCCCCGGCATCGCGCAGGGCGCCAATGAAGAACAAACAACGCAGCAGTTTTTCATCGACACTACTGCAATGGTCCCTGTATAGGGATTGCACCAGGAAGACATCCGCCCCCTCGACATCATCCAATGGGCGCACTTTATGCTCACCATCGGCAAAGCATCGCTCTTCGTGGCGAGCTAATGGTTCACCCAGGGCTGCAGCCACACGACCAGCAAAATCGGCGCCGGCATCCAGGCTAAATAGTTTCAGTCTACTCATAGTAAACTCGCACGAAACCAGCGCTCGGTCATGCGCACTACTTCATCCATGGCACCGGGTTCCTCAAATAAATGACCGGCGTGGGGTATCAAGTGCAAGCGGGGCTCATTGACCATATGATTTAGGGCCTCTTTATTCAATTCCAGCACCTGCTTGTCATCACCGCCTACCAACAACAGCGTGGGTGCCTTAACCAGGGGTAGATCGGAACCGGCCAGGTCCGGTCTGCCGCCCCGTGAAACCACCGCACCCACCAGGGACGGACGCTCGGCGGCGGCAATCAACGCTGCCGCAGCCCCAGTGCTGGCGCCGAATAGTCCGATGTGCAGAGTCCGTGTAGTTTCCCCATGTGCGGCCCAATCGATCACTTCCACCAGGCGCCGGGCACTCAGGTCGATATCAAATCGGTATTCGCTGGTAGCCTCATCTGCACGGGTTTCCTCTTTGCTGAGCAGATCAAATAAAAGTGTGGCAAATCCATCATCGTTCAGACGTCGCGCCACGGCGATATTGCGCGGACTGTTGCGGTTACTACCGCTGCCATGGGCAAAGATCACCAGCGCACGCGCTTCCTGGGGCAGCGTGAGAGAAGCCTGTAGAGTTTTGTGCTCGGCAGCCAACGCTATAGTTTTGTTCTGCATTGATGGCCCTCTCGGTAACCAGGGGACAGGGGCAGTTAATAATCCTAGCCGCCCAGACGTTGTGGCAAACGAATGAAATCTTTGTAGTGCTCAGACTAGACCAGATGAACGCCAGCGGGCCTACGGGAATTACTTGTGTCGCTTAATCCATGAAAAAGCGAGAGCTGTAGAAGGGTTTAATTTGAAGGCAAAAAAAATGCCCCGGACTTGGGGGAGTTCCGGGGCAAACATCTGACTTCCTTGGGGGATGATGACGCATTCCAACGATCTTGCCTTTTTAGAGGGGATGTCGCCGGAACAGTTCCACGATTTCGCGCAAAGAATGCAAAAACGCCGACTAAAACACACTTATTGGCACTTTTTTCATCAAAAAGACGCCTATTAAGCCATCTTGTACCGGCGTATCTCATTGAACTGGCTCTTTTACTTAATGGATGAACCAGTCGCTTAAATTGAGAAACTCAATGCGCTTCATCCCAGCTCTTGCCGCGTCCCAGATCCACAATCAGAGGCACATGCAATTGGGCAGCGCCCTGCATAATCTCCTGTACACCACTGGCCACTGTCTCAACCTCATCCTTAGGCACTTCGAGTACCAGTTCATCGTGTACCTGCATAATCAGTTTTGTCGACAACTGCTGCTCTTTCAGCCAGGCATCCACGGCTATCATGGCGCGCTTGATAATATCTGCGGCGGTGCCCTGCATTGGCGCGTTGATCGCAGTACGCTCGGCCGCCTGGCGTTGCATGCCGTTGCGCGAGTTGATCTCCGGCAGATACAAGCGGCGACCAAACAGGGTCTCTACGTAGCCCTTTTCCGCCGCCTGCTTGCGGGTATCCTCCATATAGCGCAACACACCGGGATAGCGTTCGAAATAGCGGTCGATATAAGTCTGCGCATCGGCGCGTGGGATATCCAATTGCTTGGCCAAGCCAAATGCTGACATACCGTAGATCAGGCCAAAGTTGATGGCTTTGGCACGGCGGCGCTGTTCATCACTGACTTCATCCAGCGCCACCTCAAAGACCTCTGCAGCAGTGGCGCGGTGAATGTCGGCTCCGTGGGCGAAGGCATCCACTAAACCCTTGTCCCCAGACAGGTGCGCCATGATGCGCAGCTCAATTTGTGAATAGTCCGCTGCAATAATTTCACTACCGCCATTAATGCGCGGGTCCGCAGTAAAGGCACGGCGGATACGACGCCCTTCCTCAGTGCGGATGGGAATGTTCTGTAAGTTGGGGTCACTGGAGGACAGTCGACCGGTGGCCGCCACCGCCTGGTGGTAAGAGGTATGCACCCGCCCGCTGCTGGGGTCGATCATTTTCGGCAGCTTGTCGGTATAGGTATTCTTCAATTTGGCCAGACCGCGATACTGCATGATCAGCGCTGGCAGCTCGTGATTGTGGGCCAGTTCCTGCAGTACCGCTTCGGCAGTGGATGGCGCCCCCTTGGGGGTTTTCTTGATCACCGGGATCTGCAATTTCTCAAACAGAATGACTCCCAGCTGTTTGGTGGAACCCAGGTTGAATTCCTCACCGGCCACCTCGTAAGCCTTTTGCTCCAACGCGCGCATCTTCTGCTCGAGTTCGGCACTCTGCTCGGCGAGCATTTTCGCATCGATATAGGCGCCGTTGCGCTCCATAAGTGCGAGCACCGGTAGCAATGGCATCTCGATTTCATCGAGTACCTTTTGCAGCGTCGGCTCCCTCTGCAGGCGTGCGCTCAACTCATTGTGCAGACGCAAAGTGATATCCGCATCTTCAGCAGCATAGGGACCGGCTTTATCCAGCTCGATCTGGTTGAAGGTAAGCTGTTTGGCGCCTTTACCGGCAATATCCTCAAAATGAACCGTGTGCTCGCCCAGGTATTTTAGTGCCAGGCTGTCCATATCGTGGCGGCTGCCGGTGCTGTCCAGTACATAGGATTCCAACATCGTATCCCGTGCGATACCACGCAGCTCAATGCCGTAGTTGGCCAGGATATGACTGTCGTATTTAAGATTTTGCCCCACCTTTTTCTGTTTTTCGTCTTCCAACAGAGGTTTCAGCTTGGCGAGAATCTCATCGAAGGGCAGTTGCTCAGGTGCGCCCATATAGTCGTGGGCCAGAGGCACATAAGCGGCTCGATAGGGCTCGACTGCGAAAGACACCCCCACTAGTTTTGCCTGCATATAGTTAAGGCTGGTGGTCTCGGTATCGAAAGCAAAGATCTCAGATGCCTTGAGCTGTTCAAGCCAGGCGTCGAATTCAGTCATCTCGGTAACGATGACATAATCCCGCTCAACCGCCTCAGCCATGGCCTCTTCAGACTCTTCACTGGTCAGCTCTTCCAGCCAGCCGCGAAATTCATTCTCAGTGAACAGCTCTATCAAGGCATCGGTATTGGGATCCGCATTATGCAGACCCTGTGGGTGATAAGGCATCTCTACATCGGTCTTGATGGTGGCCAGTTTGTAGGAGAGTTCTGCCGCCTCGCGGTGTTCGGCCATTTTCTTACCGAGGGTCTTGGCGCCGCGGAATCCCAGCGGTGCAATGGCGTCCAGGTCTGCGTAGATATTTTCGAGGCTGCCGAGATTTTGCAGCAACGCCAGCGCCGTCTTTTCCCCCACTCCGGGGACACCGGGAATATTGTCGGATTTATCCCCCATCAAGGCGAGGAAGTCGATAATCAACTCCGGCCCCACGCCGAACTTCTTCACAACCCCTTCGCTATCCATCTCCGTGTTGGACATGGTATTGACCAGAGTGACACCGGGGCGCACCAATTGCGCCATGTCTTTATCACCGGTGGAGATAATCACTTCCTGGCCCTTACGCTGGGCTTCCAGGGCCAGGGTGCCGATCACATCGTCCGCCTCGACCCCATCTACCACCAGGCGCGGTAGCCCCATGGCATCGATAATGTCGTGGATCGGCTGAATTTGCTCGCGCAGGTCGTCCGGCATGGGAGGGCGATGGGACTTGTATTCGGCAAACATCTCATCGCGGAAGGTTTTTCCCTTCGCATCAAACACCACTACCACTGGGCTTTGCGGATGCTCCTTCAAGTGGCGGCGCAGCATGCTGATCACACCACGCACGGCGCCGGTGGGTTTGCCCTGGCTGGTGGTCAACGGCGGAAGAGCGTGAAAGGCGCGGTACAGATAGGAGGAGCCATCCACCAGGATCAGCGGGGCGGCAGGGGTGCTTTGTTTACTCATAAATCTCGGGATTCTGTTATTTGTCCTGTCGGGCGCTCGCGGCGCTGGATTGGCCGATAGGATACCCCCCTTTGCACAGTTTTTCCGCTCGCTAGCGCCAGGCAGAACATTTACCGCCACCACAGCCCCTGCGGCAAAGCCAACTCATCTCGACGCTGGGTTACTAACAATCGACGCAGCAATCTCACCAAATGCTCAGGCTTGTCTAGTCTTGCCGGTAGCGACTTTCATTAATCGCCAACTCCCCGGAAACAAATGCCAATGGCCGCCCACAGGCGGCACGGGGCCTTTTATTTCCGCAAAAAAGTTACCCACAGATGTACAGGAAGGATTCTTATTATGAGAGGAGTGATGTACGCCGCACTGCTATTTACCGCCTCATTTCTAGCAACGCCAGTAGCCGCGGTATCTGCCTGCCAAACGGAAAAGTCCCAGCAAACGGTCTCCGCTACAGCAGATTATCCACAGATACCAAGTCACGAGCTGATGCTGGAAGAAGCCACCAGGGAACAGAGTGAAGCGTTATTTCAACGCCAGATGCGTCAACTGGAAAAGATGCAGCGCAAGGCCGAGCGAGATTCAGCGCGCGCAGAAAAACTTCTGCAGTTCAAAAATAAATCCGGTAATGCCGGTTAAGCGGCTCTAATAAGGTATGGTTACAAGGTATGGCCCGCGTCTCTACTGTCGGGCCATCTTTTTTTCCCAAGTCGACATCACATTACCTGGGGCCCAGTTTACTCCTCTGCTTCATCTACACCGCTGTCAGGTATCTCACTAAGACAGCTGCGCGCCTGTGCCAACAGTGACTCGATCAAGTCGCGATAGCTGGCATCGGGCCCCAGCTGTTCGCCGAGGGGGTCCAGAGCGACATATTCCAACCCCAAATGCTCTGCCACTTGCCGGTCCCGAGTATTTTCTGGGACTTCTCCAAACAGGCAACCTCGCCCCATCCCACTGAGGCCTAACATGGCGCGTGCACCGCGACCACCACCGCTGCCATTGCTTAGAGCACGGGTATTCACCCCAGCGGAGCCAAAGAAATGTCCATAAGCATCATGGGTCACCACTATGGGTACATCGCGGTAGGCCCACAGGGCCCGGTCCAGCACTTTCTGAAGGCTGGCCATAGATTGGGAAAAGTCGCGGGCGCGACTGCGATACAGCTCAGCCTGTTGCGGCTGCAATTGTGCCAGGCGCTCAGCGATCAGGGCCCCAGCCAATGCCGCATTGCGCGGACGCAGCCACAGGTGGGGATCGGCTGCATTGGCCCCCTGGTACTCAAATTCAGTTGCGCCCAATAACTGCAATTGCCTTTCTTCGGGTAGCGAATTCACCTGCCCGGCCAGCAGCCCCTCCATCTGCGGCCCCAACCAAATCATTAATAAGGCGCGCTCCAGACGTGCCCGCTCCGCAACACTGGGGGCGTAATGGTGGGGGTCGGCCCCCTGGATTAATATTTTCACCGGCAGGTTATCACCGGCAATTTCCCGTGCGATCAGTGCCAGCGGGCGCACGCTCACCACCAGCTCTGTGCGCTCAATGGGCTGCGATTTACCACAGGCCAGCAGGCTGAGGCAGAACAACATCAGGGCGGAAAAGTAGAAAACACGCGAAGAGGGAGACATGAGAGACATTTGGCGACGCAAAACTGAGATATAATCACAACCGGCTTCGTGCCGCCAGCCCGACTGGTGACAGACTCTCCTTTTGAGTCCTCGCTTGGAGGCCACAAACATACGGTTTTTCACGCCCGTCCCGGAGATTTTGTCCTGAACCCTTCCCCGCCGCTAATTACCGCCGACCGTGTCGCGCTACAACTCGCCGGCCGGCAATTACTCCGGGATATCTCCGTGGAGTTGATTCAGGGGGAAATTGTCACCCTGATCGGCCCCAATGGCGCCGGCAAGACCAGCCTGCTGCGACTATTACTGGGGCTGACCAAGCCTACAAGTGGCACCGTCTGGCGCCAACCGGGCTTGCGAATCGGTTATATGCCCCAGCGCTTACACATAGACAACTCGATGCCCATGTCCGTGCAGCGCTTCCTACAAATGGGCCAGCCGGGAATAAAGACTACTCAAGCACAGGCTGCACTGGATAGGGTGGGTGCCGGGCAGCTGTTACAAGCCAGCCTGGCAAACCTCTCTGGCGGGGAGATGCAGAGAGTACTACTCGCTCGCGCCGCCTCCCGCAAACCGCAATTACTGGTACTGGATGAGCCCACCCAGGGCGTCGATGTTGGTGGGCAGAGTGAGCTGTATCAATTGATAGCCACCCTTCGCGATGAGCTGGGCTGCGGAGTGCTGCTGGTGTCGCACGATTTACATCTGGTGATGGCCGCCACCGACAGGGTGCTGTGTCTCAATCAACACATCTGCTGTCACGGACACCCGGAACAGGTGAGCAAAGATCCCGCCTACCTGGCGCTCTTTGGCGATACCGTGGCTCCCTATACCCACCAGCATAACCATCAGCACAAACTGAGTGGCGATATTGCCGGAGAGTGCAACCACTCTGGTACAAAGTCGAACGGCAAAAATAGAGAGCAACAATAAGTGGTCGAATTTGGAGAATTACTGCACAGCCAATTTCTCTGGTACGCCCTGGGTGCCGGTCTGCTAGTCGCATTAGTTAGCGGCCCACTGGGCTGTTTTGCCGTCTGGCGGCGCATGGCTTACTTCGGTGACACGCTGGCTCACTCAGCCTTGCTCGGTGTCACCCTCGGCTTTGTACTACACATCATGCCCACCCTCGCCGTTGGCGCAACCTGCTGTTTGCTGGCAATTCTACTGGTGTACCTGCAGCGCAGACAGAAGTTAGCCGTGGATACTCTATTGGGGATTCTCTCCCACTCGATGCTCGCTCTCGGAATCGTGACTGTCAGCCTGTTCGAAATTAAGGTGGACCTACTCTCCCTGTTACTCGGCGACTTACTCGCCGTAGGCAGCCAAGATCTGGTGCTGATGTCTGTTACTGCCGTGGGCATCCTCACTCTGCTTTATTGGCTATGGGAAAAATTATTAGCCTTCACTCTGCACGAGGAGCTGGCCTCGGTGGAAGGTGTACCGGTAGAGAGAATACGCATGGCGCTAATGCTGATGCTAGCCCTGCTAATTGCCATTGCCATGAAAGTGGTTGGTGTGTTGCTGATCACCGCCTTGCTGATTATTCCCGCTGCTGCAGCACGCAGGCTCTCCCGCACTCCAGAGCAAATGGCGCTGCTGGCATCCCTGATCGGCTGCCTCGCCGTAGTGCTCGGCTTGCTCGCCTCTATTTTATGGGACACGCCAGCCGGGCCCTCTATTGTCCTGGCAGCGACTGTGTTTTTTCTTTGTAGCCAACTTCGTCCACTTCAAAATTACTAGCGTTCCTTCTAACAGTCTTTAAGCTCTGCCACAGCTTCTAATACACTGCCTTTAGTAGCTTTGGCGTTTATTTCATCCAAAAAAAGCGACCCACTTCACCCATTTATCCACAGGGTCTTTGCCCAGCTCTGAGCTAATTGTTTCAGTTTTCCGCCATTGCTAGTGTTGCTCGACGACCAGCCAATTTGGGCCAGTCATGGACTATGACAATAAAAAAGTTGAGCAATAAACATGGAAAAATTCACTCTCCGTCGCAATGTGTTGGCCTCTGCCATTTTGGCCGCGGCCGCTTCAATAACTCCACAGGCTCTCTTCGCCGCCGAGGAAGGTGCTATTGAAGAGGTCACCGTTGTCGGCTCCCGAATCAGCCGCAACTCTGAATTTGAAAATGCTACCCCGATCCAGGTAATGGACCGCGAAAGCATCGAGAAATCCGGTTATACCAACCTACAGCAACTGTTTGAGAAAAACCCCGCCGCCGGTAACGGCACTTTCTCCACCCGCGGCAACAACCAGGATTCCACCGCCAACGGTGCTGCTGCGGTGAGTTTGCGTGGTATGGGGGCTGATGCCACGCTCGTACTGGTTAATGGTAAGCGTGTTGCTATCAGCTCTTTCGCTGAAAGTATCAGCACGAACTTCGTCGATATCAACAGCATTCCCCTGGCAGCGGTTGAAAGAGTGGAAATTCTGAAAGACGGTGCTTCGGCTATCTATGGCTCCGATGCAGTAGCAGGGGTTGTTAACTTGGTATTGCGTAAGGACTTTGAGGGCACAGAAGTCTCAATGGATTACGGCAGTGCGGAAGATTACTCCCAACGGTCCTTTTCAGCTGTTTGGGGCATCAATGGGGAAAGCTCCAACTTCACTGTAATTTTGGATCACAGTGCAAACACCCGTCTTACCAGCTCTGAGCGTGGTTTAGACAACCCTAATTTAAAAAGTCGCGGAGGCGCAGACAACCGATCATCCCGTGGCTACCCAGGTAGCTTTACCTTAAGTGATGGAACCACTGTTGCCGATCCAAACTGCCCGCAGGATCGCGTTTCCGAAGGTGTCTGCGTATACAACTATGGCCCCTGGAACCTGCTCACTCCAGAATCGGAGCGTACCGGTCTATTGATGCTTGGCCATTCCCAGTTGACTGAGAGCGTTGAATTCTTTAGCGAAATTGCTGTGCAGCACAACACTTCCGTAGCCCAGGGTGCGCCAACACCTTTGGACGACAAGGCTAATCTCTATGTACTTGCAGACCACCCCAACAATCCCTTCGGTGAAGATGTAAAAATCTACCGCTACCGCACTGTAGATGCCGGCGCACGGCAATGGGATATTGAGACCGATAACCTACGTGGTGTCTTCGGTCTGCGCGGCAGTATTGCTGAGTGGGATTGGGAGGCCTCAGTTCAGCGCTCTCGCAGCGAATCGACCCAAACAGGTGACCGCTCCCAAGGCTGGGTTCGCACTGACTTACTCCAGCAGGAAATCAATGCAGGGCGATACAATCCTTTTGGTGGAGTTCAGAATCCCGATTCAGTAATTGATGCGATAACCACCAATCTGGTTCGACAAGGCAAGTCTGATTTCACTGGTTACGACTTTTCAATCAGTGGTGATTTATTTCAAACCCAGAACGGCACCATTGCCATGGCTACTGGGCTTGAATACCGCGAGGAAAAGATATCCGATATCCCCGATGACCAATTCCAGCGTGGTTTAATTTTTGGTACTGAATCTGTTTTTGCCAAAGCTAGTCGTGATATCACCTCTGCCTTTATCGAGTTTGCAATTCCCCTGCCCGCCAACTTCGAACTGAGCTTGGCTGGACGCTACGACGACTACAGTGATTTCGGCGATACCACAAACCCTATGGCCAGTTTGCTGTGGAACGCAAATGAAATGCTTTCTCTACGCGCCTCTTGGGGTACAGGGTTCCGCGCCCCATCCTTAGCTCAAGTAGGATTGGGACCATCACAAAAATCATTATTTATTGAAGATAGTTACGGTTGTGCAGTGAATGATGCCTTCTGTGCAAGGACCGACTATACCGTTGTTTTCACGGGCAATACCGACTTGGAGCCAGAAGAATCCGAATCATTCAATATCGGCGCAGTTCTTGAACCAATGGATGGTCTGAAATTATCTTTAGACTACTGGAATATCATTCAGGAAAATAAGATTGAGGCAGAACCAGCTCAATATCTTTATGACAAATACTGTGGTAGTCAGGACAGTGTCATCTGTGTCCGTGCAGATCCTCTGAAACCAGGCGATACTTTAGGCCCAATTCAGGATATCTACGGTAGCTATCTGAATATTGGGGAGCAAGATGTCTCTGGCATTGATTTTACCGCTGTGTATAGTGGATTAGCCCTGGCTGGTGGGGAACTTGGCCTGCGTTTAGATTATTCCTATCTTGCTGAATTTGAACGTGTTGGCCTGGGTTCTACAGAGGACCCAATTACAGAGGACTTAGCTGGAGAGTATGAATACCCACAACATCGATGGATGGCAACTGCTGACTGGGCTCTCAATAACTTTGGCCTAACCGCAGGAGTTAATTACATCGGTGAGTTTGAGGATATCCCTGACGTTGGCGCCTCCCGTACGGATCGTACCGTAGATTCCTTCATGACAATAAATTTCCAAGCCAGATATACCGGATTTAATAATATGGTGGTCAGCCTAGGGGCAGAAAACCTCTTTGATGAAGAACCACCCTTCGCAATTGGTGATGGAGAAGATGATCTTTATGGCTATGTACAATCTCAGCATGACCCACGCGGACGCTTTATCTACGGAAAAATGACTTATAGCTTCTAATCAAAGGGCTTTCACAAACAAAAAGGGAAGCCATCGGCTTCCCTTTTTATCTTATAGATTTTCCGAAATTATTTAATAGACTTATTCTTCTTCGATCGATCTCCAACTGGCTCATAACCCGCCTTATGGAATTCATAGATAGTCAGCCCTACCCCTATTAATAGACAGATAGATACGCCAATTCCTATTATCAAAATTAATGTATCAGACATAGCTTTTATCTTCTTGCCAGAAGGGCTGATACTTTAAAGTAGATGCCAAAACTTAAAATACTGGGCACCCATAAGGCAGTAAAAATACCCTGTTCCTTATAGCCGTTAAACCATAAGTACCCAGACAAAAAAAATGAGATCAGAACAGCTAATAAAATAAAGAAATCAGATGCCTTCAACATTGATTTAACCGCCAAATTTAATCATAGTGCCAAAACCCTACCGCAGCTAATAAAAATCCTGATATTGTAATCATCGCGGGAATACCTATCCCTTGGACCCCAAAATATTGAATCATTGATGGAACAATATTTAGCACACCTGCCAATCCCCAAAGAAAAAATGGCATAGCAATTAAAAGACCAAACCAACCAAGAAAAAGCCGCGCTTTCCTCAGCCGATGAAACATACAAATTAATCTCTTCAAAAGACCTGTGTTCAGGTTCGACAGTAAAATTTATAAAATTGCTAAAAGCATAGCTCACCAACTTGAGGCCAATGTCTAAATCAGTGCCTTTGTGAAGTCGCATGCTCTTCATTACTTTGCCAGATTCTCAGTAGATTACCCCCGAGGATCTTTTTGATGTCTTCTTCACTATAACCTCGTTCAAGTAAACCAAAGACAAGGTTTGGATATTCTGAAACATCTTTCAGCCCAACAGGTAAACTGTCACCAACACCATCAAAATCTGAGCCTATTCCAATATGGTCAACACCAACTAAATCGCGAATATGATCAAAGTGATCAAGTACATCACTTAAATCGGCATAGACAAACATATCCTGATGTAACGTTTCCGTATATTTTTCAACTTCCGGACTATGTATATCTAAGTTATTTTCTTTAATATATTTTTCAGTCAGCCGACTAATTGAGTTATAGGAATCTCTAGATTTAGCACTAATAAATGTTGAGCCAAAATTGACCATAATCAACCCTCCCTGCTTTGCAAGCGCAGTTATCATTGCATCGCTCATATTGCGCTCAAAACCTGGGGTGAAATGTCTCGCTGAGGAATGTGAGGCGATTACAGGAACTGATGAAATTTCCATTACCTGCCAAAAGGCCTCATCAGAAATATGGGACACATCAATCATAATACCTAGTGCATTCATCCCTCTCACTAGATCCTTACCAAACTCACTCAATCCTTTCCACGGCCTTGACTCATCATAGGAAGAATCCGAGATATGATTACTCTTAGAGTGGGTTAGGGTAATATAGCGAACCCCGCGGTTATAAAAATGCCTTAAATTATCTAAGCTTTCGTCAACACCTGCACCATTTTCCATGCCCAGAGGCAGTGAAATTTTACCCTGCTCAACTTGAGCTTTTAATTCTTTTAAAGATTTAGGAATCGCAAATTTTTCGGGATGCATTTCTACCAATGTCTCGACATTAGTAATCAGCTGGTCTGCATAATCCTTAGCAGTTCCATCAATTTCCTTTTCAGCAGGTATGTAGATCGACATAAAAGGAGCGTTTAAACCACCTTTAATGGCCCTATGATAATCAAAGTCTCCCCCTTCTACGCTGGAACCAACATCAACATTTTCTTTCGACAACCTATATGGAACATCTATATGACCATCCACTAACATATTTTCCAGTACAAGTTTGTTCGCAAGTGCATGGTGATTTTCAACATTCCACTCATCGCAAGCCGACAAGAATATCAAAATAAAAACCAAGCATTTTTTCATAAGAATCTCCCAATCAAATGGTAAACGTGAATAAGATCTGCGGTAAAAACTTGAACATTATCAGTACGCTTCAACGAATATCTTGGATAGATTATTATCACTTTTCAGTTTTAAGCAGGAAGAGGATAAGGGAGTAATAACATATGAAATACATTGACCGCCCAGTGAGCCATCACACAAAGCCAAAAATTTCTACGTAAATACCAGAGAATTGCATAACAAAAAGAGGCTAAACCGAGTAGAATAACTGCTGAAGTATCTGCAGACCACCCAACATGAAGCATGGTAAAAATAACTGTGACTATTGGAACAGAAAGCCATCGCCACTCAGCAAGGGTTTCTTCTAATCCTCTTTGTAACACCCAGCGAAAAAAGCCTTCCTCACTAATACATACGACTAAAAGATTGATAACTGCTGCTATTAATATTGTATTAGATATTTTTACCGAAGGACCATACAAAACCAACCCAATAGCGATTGGAATAGCAATAGTAATTATTAAAAAAAATAAATCGATAGGTCGTACGGTTTGTTTTTGACGAAGCATAAAAGCGAGTAAGCCAATAGCAACTAATGCTTTACCACTATTGAAACTCGCATATATCAAATTCCCTGCACTATCTGAGTAGGGAGTTAAAATTTGAATTCGCTCACTACCAGGAATGATATTAAAGCCGGCCAACAGCATAAGGGCAATACAAACAAAATATAAAGCCGCACGCCTCCACCCTCGACATATTTCAAGTGAGGTTAAAGCGATCCAGGTAAGAGGTGCAAGAAAGCCAGCCCAGCCAAAAGGAATAATACATAAGGATAATATAAGTGGTGCACCCCAAGGGACTTTAGAAACATCCGTTGAGTGAACCTTGTCAAGGCTTTTCAACTGCACTTTACTTCCTTACATCTAAGTATACACAGGTCAAAGAGTAATTTATGAGAATACACCAATATGTAAATTAACCATTAAAAGTGGCACGAATTGAACGATAGGTTAATTTCATTTTTGCCGGATCTAGTGGAGCTCTAAAGAAAGCATGGTAATGTCCAAGGGGATTTATTAATACAACTTGAGAACCATGATCCATCGTATAATCATTATTTTCCAGAATAACTTTATTAAAAGGAACATTAAGTTGACTAGCAAAACGCTTTATTTCTATGAAATTACCAGTAACACCGCGAAAATCATTATTAAAATATCGAACATAATCATGTAAAATCAGTGGTTTATCTCTGGCAGGATCAACCGAAACTAAAATAACATCGGTATCTGCACGAATATCTTCATCAAGGAGTTTATAGAAACTATTGAGACTCGACAGAGTTGTAGGGCAAACATCGGGACAATGGGTAAATCCAAAGAATATGAAAGTCCATTGGCCTTTCATATTCTTTGTTTCAAATGCACTGCCTGTATCAGTGATTAACTGAAAATTATCTAAAATTCTTGCTCGCTGTAATTTCACGGCACCATTTATGCGAAGCTCAGAATCACTTAATATCCTTGGCTGACTTAACTTATGAACAAAGCCAACCAAAACTGCCACAATAAACATCAGTAAAACGGTAATCGTTATTCGAACACCACGCTTTTGGCGTTGTATGAATTTAGGCTCAGCCATCTTATGAACATTAGTCATTTTTTACACCGATATTAAATAGTGGTCCAACAACATAATGCAAAATAAAGCCATCAGATAAATAATAGAATACTTAAAGGTTTCGATTCCCGCATTGGGGTCTCGACCCCGTAGCATTACCAAACTCCAATATATAAACCCAAGACCTAGCACCACCGCCCCAAGAAGATACAACCAACCTAACATTGCAGTCGCAAAAGGAAGTAAGCTAACTGCAAATAAAATAAATGTATAAAGTAAAATATGCAGATTTGTGTATGGAACACCGTGAGTAACTGGAAGCATCGGAACTTTTGCTCTGGCGTAATCCTCTTTCCTATGCACTGCTAGTGCCCAAAAGTGCGGAGGTGTCCAGGCAAATATGATCAGTACCAGTAACAGGGCATGTGGATGAATTTCATTAGTTACCGCTGTCCAGCCGAGTAGTGGCGGTGCTGCACCAGCGAGTCCGCCAATGACAATATTCTGAGGTGTGGCATGCTTTAAAAACATAGTGTAAATAACAGCGTAACCAATCAGAGATATCAGTGTTAACCAAGCAGTTAAGACATTCACAAATACCATTAACACTGCCATACCAAGAATACCCAGAAACAGAGAAAATAGTATGGCCTTGCGTGGCTCAACCCTTCCTCTTGCAACTGGGCGATTGCTAGTACGCGCCATTTTTGTATCAATGTAACGATCAACCAGATGATTAATCGCTGCAGCGCTACCAGCGCAAAGGGCAATACCTAAATTACCCAATATTAAAATTTCTAACGGAACCATTCCTGGAACAGCTAACAACATACCAATCAGAGATGTAAGAATCATCAGCATGACTACTCTGGGTTTAGTCAGTTCATAATAATCACGCCAGTTAGTGAAGCTCAATTTAGCAGTTTGTATAGCCATAATATTCTTCTTTTCTAATTCTTCCTTGATAAGACATAGATCATTACAACTCAGCAGCCAATTCTGAATCTTTTATAATTCTATTTTTTTTAGAATTATTTTCTCGTACTTCAATAGAGCCAGCTGAGTAAATACGATAACAGAAAGTTAAAATACCTAATAATAGAAATGCGGCACCGGCATTATGAGCAACAGCAATTGATAGTGGTAAAAACATGATTACATTTGCGACACCCAAACTTACCTGCATCCCTATCAAAGCAATCAATATAAGGGCCCAACGATACTCACCAGCTTTCCAGGAAAAAAATGAAAGGCTAAGGACTAGTCCGGTCACGATTAAAGCGCCGATACGATGAATAAAGTGAATAGCCGTACGTGCATCACTTTCCAAAGCACCACCTAAATAATTTGGCCCAATTTGTTGGAGGATATTAAACCCTTCCTTAAAATCAGCTTTAGGAAGCCACTCTCCATGACACGAGGGGAAGTCTGGACAGGCAAGTGCAGCATAATTTGAACTCGTCCAGCCTCCCAAGGCTATCTGAACAACTACTGCTATAGCAGTCAAAACGGCAAGTGGTAATAAATTATGAAGTTTACGGTAATTTTTAAATTGACCTGATAATTTGTCATATCTCATTCTTTCTACGAGTAACCACAGCATAGATAATGTTGCCATTCCTCCTAGTAAGTGCGCAGTGACAACCTGAGGCCATAACTTCAAGGTGACAGTCCACATACCGAAAGCCGCTTGCAAAGTAATCAGGGCCATCAAAAAATGTATCTGTTTAAAAGTGCGTTGTTTAGGATTACGCCAGGATATGTAAACAAGTGAAGCGACTAATAAAAGCAGGATGCCTGCAAAGTATCTATGCACCATTTCAGGCCAAGTTTTGCTAGTATCTACAGGTGTATCTGGAAATGCATAGTTAGCCGCTTGAATTTCATGATTTTTATCTGGCCAAGTAAGATGGCCGTAACAACCAGGCCAATCGGGGCAGCCCAACCCAGCATCAACAAGCCTAGTAAATGCTCCTAAAGTAACAACAATTATGGCTAAGACACATCCAGCCAATGTTAACTTCAAACGCCAACCAAATTGCTCTTTTATAGGTTGCTTTATTTTCTTTTTTTCTGACGATTCCATGTCACTCTCCATTATTTTTCATAGGAGTACTTCAACAGGCGTTTGATATCTTTCAATAGTTGATTACCACTATGTTGGTTGTCATAGATCATCATTGCGAACCCTTCCTGATCTATTAATATTGCTTTAACATCATCAATTTTTTTATGGTCGGTCAGTTCATGTAGCGTATTTACGCTATTGTCATTCAATCTGAAAATCTTTAGACGAGGATGTTCTAACTGTAGTTTTTCTTTTTTTTCTTCAGTCATGGAATGATGAGTTGCAAGAAGCCTCTCAACTCGGCTGGCTTTCTCACCCAATCGGATATGCACTTGGCGACTGGTATATAATAGTTTTTCACAGTCCTCACCACAGTCTGAAGGACTTATAATGAGATATCTCCACTTTTGGTGTTCCCCCCCAATTAACTGTGTCTCCTCTTCAAGTGAAGATATTTTTAAATCATTAAAATTAATCGGTGGTTGAAGTAACTCACCTTGATTAGTTGTTCCATCAGGTATTCCCACTCCCGTATAAAACACTATATAAGCTGCAACAATCGGTAGAAATACCGATGCTGCAATAGAAAATATCTGTATTTTTTTTGAAGAAGAATTTGTTTTTATTTCTCCATTTTCTTGCAGAGTGGAGGACCCTTCTCTTCCTTCCATTATCATACCCCTAATTATTTATTTTATTTACTTTTATAAAATTGGTAGCAGTAAAAAACCAAAGAAAAAATAAAGCTGTAGCCATAGCAAACCATTGAATCGCATAAGCGATATGTCGATCCACGCTGCTATTTACTAATTGCCAATCAGTTATGAATGCTGAGTCTGAGTCAGCACTTAACCTAACGATCCAGTTGTTATTACTGAGCGTCATATTTTGAACAATTTCTTTATTAACAATCTGTATTCTACGATTTATTATTTTTTCTTTAGTCTCTATAGATTTTAAGTTTTCAACCGGGTATAAAAACCCATTGATTTTTATCTTATTTTTAGGGTAATTAACTTCAGGCATTACATCCCGGCTAGCTGAAAATGGAATCCAGCCTCGATTTATTAGCCATCTCTGTTCATCAGATATAAAGACTTGAAGAACCTCATACCCTACCTTTCCAGTGCGAGTTCGATTATCCAATAAGAAATATTCATCAGAATAATTTCCATCAAATTTTACAGGCAGAAATCTTTTTAAATTCGTAACTAAATGTAGATTTTCTGGTTGGGATGACAATCTTGAATTGATTTCTAAATCTATGATTCTCTTATCATCAGCTCTACCGAGCTGCCAAAATCCCAACAACACAAAAACTGGAATAAACCCAAAAGAAAACAGGGTGATCGACCAGTTACGAATCAATGATACACTGGTATTATCTGAAGAAACTGATGGTATCTCTACTGTCATGTGCTACTACATAAAATAATGGAAAATAATTATATGTGGCTCAAAATCGTTATAGTCGTTCTTTTTCTCGCGATACTGGTGAGCCTATCCAGTGCTTTATTTTTTCTACTGCGAGATATGGGTGCTCCCCAGTCTAAACGTACTCTTTATGCTTTAGGTATACGGATTTCTCTTGCCGCACTTCTTTTATTAGCCATCTGGTATGGCTTCGAAAGCGGCATTTTGGCTAATACTGCCCCCTGGACAGATAAATATTAGTTTATATCGCCTCAAGTTAATTCAACCTGAGGCGAATCCTATGTACTTATAAATTATGCACCTAGCACATATACAAAAATAAATAAGCCAACCCAGACAACATCTACAAAATGCCAGTACCAGCTTGCTGCTTCAAAGCCAAAATGATCATTAGGTTTGAAATGATGTGCGATTACAGAACGTAACAACATTATGAGCAGCATTATCGTTCCCAGAGTTACATGAGCTCCATGGAAACCCGTCAACATGAAAAAAGTTGTGCCATAAATGCCTGACTCTAAAGTGAGTCCAAGATGTTGATAGGCTTCATAGTATTCTTGCGCCTGAAGATATAAAAATATGAAACCTAGTAGAACAGTTCCTCCCAACCACAGATTAAATTTCCCACGCTCCCCTTTTTTAAGAAACACATGAGCGAAATGTACGGTAACGCTGGAAGATAAAAGAATTATTGTATTCCAAAGAGGTAAATGCCATGGATCAATAACATCTTTAGGTCCTATAAATTGTGCTGTATCGCCATGAGCTGCTGCATCCGGAGTCACATAGAGAGGCCAAGTATTCTCAAACCCCTCCCACAACATGTTGGATATTCCATTATCGCCTTCTCCAGCTAACCAAGGAACAGAGAAATTTCTTATGTAGTATAGGGCCCCAAAAAATGCAGCAAAAAACATAACCTCAGAGAAAATAAACCATCCCATTCCCCAGACATAAGATCTCTTTAACTGTTCACTGTTCAGACCAGCCATATTTTCTCTGATTACCGCTGCAAACCAGAACCATAAGACTGCTGCCAAAGCCAGCGCACCGGTAAAGAAAATATAGGAGCTACCACCATTGATCCAATTCGCAGCACCAAAGGCAATTAAAAACAAACCTATAGTGGCAAATATCGGCAGCTTGGATTGTTCTGGAACATAATAACTGCTTTCACTAGCCATGAATTTTATCCCTCTCGCTCGGGCTCGTTATTTTTTTCGATATTTTTAGAAATTCTTTCCGTAACATCGAACAGCGTGTAGGAAAGGGTTATGGTATTTACACTGTTAGGAATCTCGGGATCAACGATAAATCGCAATGGTAACTCTGCCTGTTCACCCGCTTTTAAAATTTGCTGATTGAAGCAAAAACATTCAGTTTTATGAAAGTATTCCGCGGCTTTAAAAGGAACCAAGCTGGGAATGGCCTGACCGATCATATCCCTTCCAGTAGGATTAAAAGCGATAAAAACGGTATCCATAACCTCACCTGGATGGACTTCCACCGACATTACACTGGGAGAAAACTTCCAAGGCATATTGTCGTTATTACTCGCAATAAACTGAACGGTGATAGACCTGCTGGTATCGATAGCAGCAGGGACCGCTTCGTAACGCCCGCCAGTTTTACCATTCAAACCAGTAATCTCGCAAAAAGCATCATAAAGTGGTGGCATCACGAATATGGCGAACACCAGCATGCTGGCGGCAAGCGCCAGCAATTTCGCAGAAACTTTCGTATTTTCGCTAAATTTCATCGGCACAAGAACCAGAAATTAACGAATAACCGGAGGGGTACTAAAGGTGTGATAGGGAGCCGGTGATGGCACCGTCCATTCCAACCCCTCCGGGTTATCCCATACTTTATCAGTGGCTTTTTTACCACCCATGACTGTACGTACCACATTAAAGAGGAATACCACCTGAGCCGCACCGAAAAGAAATGCCCCCATACTGGCCATCTGATTAAAGTCAGCGAATTGTAGTGCGTAGTCTGGAATTCTTCTGGGCATACCCGCCAGACCGACAAAATGCATCGGGAAAAAGGTTAAATTCAATCCGATGAAAGCTAACCAGAAATGCACTTTCCCCATAGTTTCGTTGTACATATTCCCTGTCCACTTGGGCAACCAGTAATAAACCCCTGCCGTAATGGAAAAAATAGCCCCAGGAACCAGTACGTAATGGAAATGGGCAACTACAAAGTAGGTATCATGATACTGGAAATCCGCTGGGGCAATGGCCAACATCAATCCTGAGAATCCGCCAATGGCAAACAGAATAATAAAAGCTATAGCGAACAACATGGGGGTTTCAAATGTCATGGAGCCTCTAAACATGGTAGAAACCCAATTAAAAATTTTCACACCCGTGGGTACTGAAATCAGCATGGTGGCATACATAAAGAACAGCTCGCCGGCTATAGGCATACCCACTGTAAACATATGGTGAGCCCACACAATCATGCTGAGGAATGCAATGGCAGCTGTGGCATAAACCATAGAACTATATCCAAATAGTGGTTTACGCGTAAAAGTGGGAATGATCGCCGAAATAATACCGAATGCAGGCAAGATCATGATGTATACCTCTGGGTGCCCAAAGAACCAGAAAACATGCTGGAATAGAACTGGGTCACCACCACCTGCAGCACTGAAGAAACTGGTACCAAAGTGGATATCCATCAGCATCATCGTCACTACACCAGCTAGTACTGGCATCACTGCGATTAGAAGATAAGCAGTGATCAACCAGGTCCAGACGAAAAGTGGCATTTTCATTAAAGTCATGCCTGGAGCACGCATATTCAGAATGGTCGCTATGATATTAATGGCTCCCATAATGGAAGATGCACCCAGAATATGAATGGAAAATATAAAAAACGTGACGCTCGGTGGTGCATATTCTGTCGACAAGGGGGCATAGAATGTCCAACCAAAGTTAGGTGCTCCCCCCTCCATAAATAAGGTCGATGCCAACATTGCAAAACCGAAAGGTAAAATCCAAAAGCTCCAATTATTCATCCGTGGTAATGCCATATCCGGAGCGCCGATCATCATCGGTACCATCCAGTTTGCTAGCCCGACAAATGCCGGCATTACCGCCCCAAAGACCATGATTAACCCATGCATGGTCGTCATTTGATTAAAAAATTCTGGCTGTACGATTTGTAGCCCAGGCTCGAAAAGCTCAGCTCGTATAATGAGTGCCATACAGCCACCCAGGAAAAACATTGCAAAGCTGAACCAAAGATACAAAGTACCAATATCTTTGTGATTTGTGGTATATAGCCAGCGTTTCAAGCCAGATTGAGGTCCGTGTGCCATGTTAAAATCCCCTAGCGCTTACTGCTTATTCTTAAAATTAAGGATATCAACGGGCTGAACCGTATCGCCCATTTCATTACCAAAGGCATTGCGTTGATAAGTTATCACTGCGGCTATATCCACCTCAGATAACTGTTCTCCAAATGCTTGCATGGCAGGGTTTACCTGTGATCCATCAATGACTATGTCAAGATGGGTATTCAGGGGACCTGTCGCAATTTTTGATCCGGCAATCGCTGGAAATACGCCGGGAACCCCTTTTCCATTTGGCTGATGACAGGCTGCACACATGCTGTTGTAGACTTTTTCCCCTTGTGCAAAAAGCTCATCAAAAGTAAAAGTTTTTCCCGTAAGCTCGCGCATTTTTACTGCAGAAGCAACTCGCCCATCCAGCCAAGCGTTGTACTCTTCTTGGGGAACAGCTTTTACCACGATCGGCATAAATCCATGATCTTTGCCACAGAGTTCTGCACATTGCCCACGATAAATTCCAGGCTCTTCAATACGTGTCCAGGATTCATTAATGAAACCTGGAATAGCATCTTTTTTTACAGCTAAGTCAGGTACCCACCAAGCATGAATCACATCATTGGCAGTAATTAAGAATCGAATTTTTTTCTTAATAGGAACAACCAAGGGTTCATCAACTTCCAATAGATAGTTTGGGCTTTTTGGCTGTTCGTTATTAATTTGGCTGCGTGGGGTTGAGAGATTTGAGAAAAAAGTAACATCCGAACCAATGTAGTCGTATTTCCACTTCCACTGATACCCCGTAATCATGATATCTAGATCCGCTTTATCGGTATCATAGATCTCATAGAGGGTTTTGGTCGCAGGAATAGCCATGAGAATCAAAATGACAGTGGGAATTATTGTCCACACCAGCTCCACAGCTGTACTTTCATGAAACTGTGCAGCCTTGTACCCCTTACTCTTACGATGACGCCACATACTGTAAAACATGACACCAAATACAAGAGCACCAATGGCTACACAAATCCAGAAAATCAGCATGTGTAATTCATAGGTCGTTTGGGCAACTTCTGTCACCCCTTTGGGCATATTGACCCCCCAGCGCTCAACAGCCTGCTCTTCCGCCAGTACGGATTGGACAGATAGCGAAGCGGCCAGCAAGGCGAACAGCCGATCAAAGCCTCTCAACATCGCCTACAGATCTCCGTGGTTGCGGGTTTCCTTCGAAAACCCGAATTTTATTTTTGGCCGCCGGCCTTCACGGATAGCTGAAATAGCCCTGTCTATATACTGTTACAGGGTTAAATCCACTCAATAATTTTGGACATACTGTAGTAACACAAGACTACATACACTGGACGAGGTGACATCCCCGCATTACTGCCGTCAGTGCAACTTGTTATTTTAGTAAAAAAATTTTTACTTCAGATGTCGTCGCCCGGAAGGTACAACCAACAACCTGTGTTTCTTTATTTGTCGCAACTACTGCAGGTACAACAGGAACATATTGTCAATGAAAAGTCAATCAGGCCTTATAGCGATAAATTATGCTCAAACCAGCTTCCTGCATAGGAAATTTCAAATAAATTTAATCATTATTTGATGATATAACTCCTATTTTGCAATAAGCTCAAGTTCTGTTGTCCCGGGACGATTAATTTGTATTAAAAAGATTATTTGCGTTGTGCATTCACACAGACTCTCCACTTCAGTACCACTTTATTGCTTGTATAAAATTGCTCTCCTTTATTGCTCCCTTCTGTCCAATCCTGCCTTCAACAATCATCAAATTGAACAATAAGGTATAATCGACAGCTTAGTAACAGTAGATTTATGCGCCAAAACGATACTAATCCCTCTTAAAATACATCAGACAAAACTCCAAACTGATACGTTTTTTTTCTTACAGTTATTAATCATAAGTAGCCCCTATGAAGTACCTAACAATTGATTCAAGAAGCATGAGTCGGGTTTGGAATCTTGCCTGGCCTATGATTCTTAGTAATATTTCAGTTCCTTTACTTGGGGCAGTAGATACCGCAATTCTCGGTCACCTTTCTTCGGCCGTTTACCTCTCTGGAGTAGCCATTGGCGCAAGTGTTATGACAATGCTGCTTTGGGCCTTCGGTTTTCTTCGCATGGGCACCACTGGTGTCGTTGCACGCAGTCAAGATGGTGGTGTTGAATGGTTGCTAAGAGCAGTACTATTGGCAATGGCATTAGGGATACTACTTCAGATTATTACCTATCCTTTGCTAGACAATATTGTTGGTTGGATGAATGCCAGTAGTGCAGCCAGCCCACATGCAGTGGCTTATTTACAGATTCGTCTGATAAGTGCTCCTCTTGCACTAGTTAACTTTGCCATACTGGGTTTCTTTATAGGCCGACAGGATAGCCGGGCTCCACTATATATTTTGCTAGCAGCAAATATACTCAATATCCTTTTGGATTTTCTTTTTATTCTCGGTCTTGGTTTAGGGGCAAAAGGCGCTGCGATAGCCACAGTTTGTTCTGATACTTTCGCCTTATTGATGGGATTGTTTTTACTTAAGCGTGTTAATCCTAAAATTTGGAAAGCATTAAAAAAGTGTCTTCAAACCCCTCAATTTCAGCCATGGATAGAGTGGAAGCCTTGGCTTGAGATACTGCAAATCAATACAGATTTATTTATTCGAACCTGCCTGCTGTTATTAACATTTACATTCTTTACTGCTCAAGGGGCCGCCCAAGGAGACTCCACCCTTGCAGCCAATGCAATATTATTACAACTATTAATGATGACTTCTTACGCGCTGGATGGCTTTGCCCATGCAACTGAGGCATTAGTAGGTGAATCAATAGGAAAAAAATCAAAAAAACTATTTCAGGAAATAGTTAATGCCGCAGGCATTTGGGCTTTAGGAAGTGCACTCTTTATTACTCTATTGTTGATATTTTGTCAGCCAATAATAATAAAGTTGTTTACAGATCTCTCTAGTGTGATCCAGCAAGTAAATAACGTTTATTGGTGGCTTTGCGCTCTGCCGCTATTAGCCGTATGGAGTTACCAACTTGATGGTGTTTTTATTGGCGCCGGAAAAAGCCGACAAATGCGCAATACTATGTTTATAGCTACTATTCTAATTTTTTTCCCAAGCTGGTGGTTAACTCGAGATTGGGGAAACCATGGCATATGGTTTAGTCTTTTTTTGTGGATTGGCGCACGATCTTTAGGGCTTGTTGCTTACTTTCGATACTACACTGTAACCGACACATGGATTAAGAAATAATTTAATACTTTTATAAATTAAGTTTTAGAGGGTTTCTGGCTTGTAATAAGCTGAATTATTCAGCTGAATACAGAATAGAGTAGTATGATACTGAATTTATATCGGAGATGATGTACAACAATTGATTAGATTGAAAACCATTAGAAGATCAATGTCTAATAAATTTTTTTAGGGATTTTGTTGATCTATGAAACTCATGGTTTCAGGAAATAAAAATAATAATCTCAGGATGACAAATATTGAGCGGGAACAATAATGTATTAATACCCGCTCACGATTTTTTAAAATCCCAAAGCTCTTATCTGCTTACTGACCAAAATCTGAGTGTAGTTGGAAAAGAACTCACTTTCTCCTTGTAAAATTGCTCGATTCAAAATATCAATTTTGCTTCTTAGAGAGCGATCATAAAAATAAAGACTGCCACTACGCACAGTGTAAGCTTTCGGGTTTTCGGCCATCAACTTATAAAAGGTTGATAATCTTTCAAGATATACATTGGCATTATTAAGTGAAAAATTCCCTTTCTGATAATAGTCCAGAACTTCTGTGTTTATTTGTTTTTGAATAAATTCTTTTTCTTCATCAGAAAATCTATAAACTTTCATCTGAGTACTTATATCACTGCGTAAATCTTTCAGGTATCTATCCGCTGCCTGTGCTGACTCTCTCAGTGCACCAATAGTTTTCTTACGTTTTCTCAGTGACTTTCTACTTTTAAACGTAGCAGCATCTGACATTTCAAATGAAGCGAGGTCGGCTAGCGGTCTGAAAATAGTAATATGTTGTAAATTGCTATTTCTTGTTAATTTATTACAGATATCGACAGCATACTCCCATTTCTTAAAGGATTTTCCCTCTAAAATCTTTTCCGGTAGCCCTTCGACACTCTCATTAAGTGATCGCTGCTGTTGCAGAACAAAGCCTGGATTCTTGTGCCAATCATTTGCCTGTAAACGAAATAGGCTGAGAAGTCCTTGGTTGACGCAACTGGCCAATAGATGTGAGGTCTGCTCCAGTTGCTGTTTCTGAATTTTTCGATAATGATTTAGGCCGTACAAGCCAGCAATAATTGCAATGGCAAGCACGGCTATAACTACAATTGCCTTTTTCACTACTTATTTTTTTTTGTAGGTTGAATAAATTTTACCGGTTCTTCACTCGCCTCTTTTCTCTGCCCGGTACTAACCCGGGTTAATAGCTCAGAAGGCGCGGACTGCAGGCGTATTTCATCTTTAAATCCGCAGGAAACACACTCACGAAAATTTTTTCCATCCTCCTGGTAATTGACTATACGATCCATCTCGCTACAGCGTGGGCAAACAGCGCCAGCAATAAATCGTTTTTTGGATTTTTTGGAATGCCCACCGGAATTTTCCTCATCGACCATAGTTACTGCTCAACATGCATGACTTAACGGCCTTTTCAGGCCGGGCTGATATTTAATTCAAGCTGCTCAATACCTGAGTGACGCAATAGTGCATCAACATCGGGTTTTCTACCTCGGAATTCTACAAACAGGTCTAAAGCATCCCGGCTGCCACCCTGTTCGAGGATAGAATGCAAAAAACTCTCGCCAGTAGCACTGTCAAAAATACCCTTTTCTTCAAATAGTGAAAAGGCGTCTGCTGAGAGCACCTCTGCCCACTTATAGCTGTAATATCCTGCAGCGTAGCCACCGGCAAAAATATGGCTAAAACCATGCTGGAAGCGATTTTCTTTAGCCACGGGAACTACAGCCACCTCGGTGCGTACCTCTGACATTAGCTGCTGAATTTTCTGCGTATCCATCACTTCTTCACTGGCGTGAAGTCGAAAATCAAAAATTGCAAACTCCAGTTGTCGCACAGTGAACATAGCGGACTGGAAATTCTTTGCCGCAAGCATTTTTTCTAGTAATTCTGCAGGCAACGGCTCTCCAGTTTGGTAATGAGAAGAGATCATGGCGATCGCCTCAGGTTGCCAACACCAATTTTCCAGGAACTGGCTGGGCATTTCTACCGCATCCCAGGCCACACCATTGATACCCGAAACCGCAGCTATAGCAATTTGCGTTAGCATGTGATGCAGGCCATGGCCAAACTCGTGAAACAAGGTAGTGACTTCGTAATGTGTTAGCAGAGAGGGCATATCTCCCACTGCGGGGCTAAAGTTACACACCAAATAAGCGATAGGCAGCTGCAAGCCCTCTTCACCTTGGCGACGTGTGGCAACAGTATCCATCCAGGCACCCCCACGCTTTTTCTCTCGCGCGAAGGCATCCAGATAAAAGCCCGCAATACGTTCACCATTGCGATAAAGCCAGAAAAACTGTACATCTTTATGCCAGGTTTCCACAGTAGTGTCTTCCTGCACAGCAACTCCAAAGAGCTTTTCCACTACGGCGAATAAACCTTCCAGAACCTTGGCATAAGGGAAGTAAGGGCGTAGCTCTTCCTGGCTAATGGCATAACGCTGCTGCTTGAGTTTTTCCGCAACCCAAGCAATATCCCAAGGTTGAAGCTCTTCTAACTTATACTCTTCGCTGGCAAATACGCGTAATTCAGCCATCTCCCGCTCGGCTGCGGGCTTGGCTCTCTTCGCCAGGTCATTGAGAAACTCCAATACGCCTTCGCAATCTGGCGCCATTTTACTGGCCAGAGATAACTCGGCGTAATTAGCCATTCCCAATAGCTGGGCCTGCTCTGCGCGAAGTGCCAAGATAGATTCCATCACTTCTGAATTGTCGAATTCTCCAGCGTTGGGCCCAACCTCAGAGGCACGGCTCACAAATGCGGTATGCACCAACCGGCGCAACTCTCGGTTCTCCGCATGAGTCATTACCGCCAAATAGCTCGGACCCTCTAGGGTGATCAACCAACCACTTTTGCCTTTTGTGTTTGCCGCACTTTTCGCCGCCGCTATAGCGGTTTCCGGCAAGCCAATTAAATCTGCCTCATCTTCCGTATGCCAGGTCCAGGCATTGGTAGCATCCAAAACATTGTTGGCGAACTGGCTGGAAAGTTCAGCCAGGCGCTTGCTATTGGCTGCAAAGCGCTCCCGAGCTTCACCCTCCAGGCCGACCCCACTTAATTCGAAATCCCGTAAACCCAACTCTACAGATTTCTTTTGCGGCTGCGGCCAGCTCACAAATTCAGGCGATGCCGCCAGCTGTTGATACACCTCGTACAATTCGCGGTTTTGCCCCTGCTCAGTCCAATAGGCTGTTACCTGAACAAGCGCCGCTTCATAGGGCGCTCGCCATTCACCACTCAGTACACTGTTGAGATGACTGATCGGAGAGAAGGCCCGGTTGAGCTGATCCTGAACCTGTTCAAGTGGCTGCAAGGTGCTCTCCCAGCCAGGGTTCTCTAAGCCTCTTTGTAACTGCCCTTGGCAGTCTCCGATGAGTTTTGCAATTGCAGGCTCAACCTGCTCGGGCTGCAGCTGGGTGAACGGTGGCAGAAGAGGGAGATTCAACAATGGATTGGACATACGGGACCCTGTGCTCGAAATAGGATACAGCTATGATAGAGGATTCATTGTACAGGAGCTTCTTTATGTCCCCACTGCGCAGCCACAACGATTCTGCGAGCGAGAAATCCCCGCAACTTGGCCATCGTGTTTTTGTTGACCCACAGTCAGCTGTGATTGGCGATGTCACTCTGGGTGATGATTGCTCCGTATGGCCCATGGCGGTGGTGCGCGGGGATATGCATCGAATTCAGATAGGTGCCCGTACCAGTGTCCAAGACAGTGCAGTATTACATATCACCCATGCGGGGCCGTTTAATCCCGAGGGGTGGCCACTGACAATCGGCGAAGACGTCACAATTGGCCACAAGGCCTGCCTGCATGGCTGTAGCATCGGTAACCGGATTTTGATCGGTATCGGCGCCATAGTACTCGACGGTGCGGTTATAGAAGACGAGGTCGTTTTAGCAGCCGGCGCGTTGGTACCACCAGGCAAAACCTTGGAGAGCGGTTATCTCTATGTGGGTTCCCCCTGCCGCAAAGCCCGCCCGTTATCCGACAAGGAAAAGGCGTTTTTTAGCTACTCTGCGCAAAATTATGTGAATCTGAAGGATCAATATCTGCGCCAGGATATTGAATAACTCATCGCCGGGCGATTCGACACTCATGCTCAATCTGAATACTGATCAATTGCATACTTTTGTACGCGCCTGCGAGCTGGACTCTTTCTCCGCTGTTGCCCGCGAACAGGGGCGTGCTCAATCCTCGGTAAGTGCCTGTATTCAGAATCTTGAGCTGGACCTGGGACTCGCCCTTTTCGACCGTAGCGGAAAATTCCCACACCCCACAGCTGCGGCCATGGCCCTGTTGCCGCTTGCCCGCCAAGCGCTGGGGCAGCTGCAGCGTTTTCAGCAGGCCGCGGACTCCTACCAGCGCGGCGAGGAACCCGTGCTGCGTATCCTGTTTGAGGAGTTGGTGATGCCCGATCGCCTCAACGATGTACTGGCAAGCTTCAGCCAGCGTTTTGCCCACACCCAGCTGCAACTGCGCAGTTCCAGTCATCATCAGGCAGTGCAAAGTATCGCCAAAGGTGAAGCCGATTTTGCGTTTGTGACAAGCGGCGGCAGCTACCCGGGCGCACTAGAGTTCAACACACTCGGACGCCAACAAATTCTCTGCCTGGCCACACCGGACCATCCACTGGCGCATCAGCAGCCTAGCTCTCTGCGTGAGGCCGCGCGCCACCGGCAAATAATCGCAGCCATGGAGGAGGGCCAACAACGCTGGCAGCTCTCGTCGCAGGTCTGGGTCTGCGATTCCCTGCTACAGGCCCTGGATCTGGCCTGCAAAGGCATAGGCTGGGTCAACGCGCCCTATGAGTTGGCTCGCCCTTTCCTGAAGAGTGGAAAACTGGTGGAGCTGAAACTCACCAGCGCACTGAGCGCCTGGAGTCTGGATGTCGACCTGTTGTGGTCGGCAAAAACAGCTCAAGGCAAAGCCGGCCTTTGGTTCGCCCGGGAAGCTCGGCGTCTATACGGTAATTATTACAGCCCACCTATCGAGAAATCCGATAGTTATTAATTTTTATCTAACAGCAATACCGATAAAACTTGGCTGCAGGACCGAGGAGGTCCGACTTTCTATCACCGGCAATAGGAGCCATAGAGATGACAGAACAGCAGCAGCTGCAAGAAATGGATGCCTTCTCCAAGAAATATCGCTACGACATGGAGTATCTAAAAGAGTTTTTACGCTCGTCTCCAGAGGGCTTTGAAAAATTTGTACAGTTCCAGCCCCTGTCGATGCACCGGGAATTCTTACCGCTGGAGGTTTTTTGGGTGAGCAAACTGGCCGCCATGCAGGTGGCGGACTGCGGTGCCTGCCTGCAATTGAATGTGCGCATGGCGTTGGAAGCCAATGTCGCTCCGCAACTGGTAAAGGCCTGCATTCAGGGCGGCAGTAATTTACCGGAGCCTCTCAAGGATATTTTTGACTTTGCCACTGCGCTGGCCAGTTACAAAAACATTGATCCGTTGTTAGGCCAGCGTATCTCTGAGCAGCTGGATAAAAAACAGCGAATCGAGCTGGGCGTCAGCGTCGCCACCGCCTCTGTATATCCCACCATCAAGAGAGCTATGGGCCACACCCAGAGCTGTAGCCTTATCGAAATTGAGTTTGAGGCCTGATTGGAGCAGCCGCCGCAGTCACTTGCGGCGGTGCCTAACTGGCCTCAGTTACTTTACTTACCCTGTAGTCGCAGCAGCGCGGATGCGGCAATACCGCCAATAGCACAGGCGAGAACGATCACTAGCGGAGTCATAGTTCCCAGCACAAAAGCGCCATAGTCATAGCCACGCTGGGGCAGGAGGTAGAACAGCAAGAAAGCGGCAGGTAGCAGTGATAATAAAGCACCGCGCAATAGCCAAGCATTGCGCCAGGGGAGCAAGAACAACAGACCGCAGAGCCCACCCCAAACGATACGCTGGTATAGATAAGCGTTACTGAGGTGCGGTGCCAAGTCTACCCCCAACCAGCGGGTAAACCCGTAGCTGCCCATAGCCCACAGACCCAGGGCATAACAAAGGCCGCCGAAACAACCCACCGCAAAGCACATAGAGAGATTACGCAACCACTCGCGCACAACCAGCATCCTCTTAATTTTTGTTGTTATAACTTCAGCCGCATTAGTCAGGCTGTTAGTGTTCGCCGCAACTGCGCCAACACCGGCTCAACACGGGGCTTCACCCCGCGCCATAAATAGAAGGCTTCCGCGGCCTGCCCCACCAGCATGCCGAGACCATCGGCTGCTTCAACCCCCAGTTCACGGGCCCAGTGTACAAAAGGCGTCGGCTTTGCACCGTAGACCATGTCATAGGCCCGACCAGTGCTTGTAAAAAGGTGTTCAGGCAGGGGGGGCAACTGGTTACCCAGGCTCGCCGAACTGGCATTGATAACCAGATCAAAACCTCCACACAGCTGATCCAGTCCGCCTGCAGTCATAGCCCCATAGTGGGAAAACTCATCTGCTAACTGACAGGCTTTAGCGGCGGTGCGGTTAGCGATATGTAGCTGTGAGGGATGCTCAGCCAGCAGCGGCAATAGGGCTCCGCGGGCGGCGCCACCGGCCCCCAGAAGTAACACCCGCTTATCCTGAATTGTCCAACCCAGATTGTTGCGGATATCTGAAACCAAGCCGGCGCCATCGGTATTGTCGCCCAGCAGATTTCCACTCTCTCCGTATACCAGGGTGTTCACCGCACCGGCAGCGGCCGCGCGCTCGGTAAGCGCATCAGCCAGCTCGCAAGCTTCAAGCTTAAATGGCACTGTCACATTGAGGCCGCGCCCACCCTCGGCAAAAAAGGTTTGTACCGACTCAGTAAAACGATCGAGAGGGGCAAGTATCTTTTCGTATACCAGGTCCTCGCCGGTCTGGGCGGCAAAGGCGGCGTGAATTTGTGGAGACAGGGAGTGGTCGACGGGATTGCCTACCACTGCATAGCGGTCACTCACGACTGGGCCCTCTTGCGCGCCCTGACCGCCTCGCGGATCTTGGCACTTTCATCGACGAGTACTAAAGCGTCGACTTTAAGGCCCTGCTCGGTATCAGTGAGCAGGTAACGTGTGTGTGAACTGTAGAGTTCGAGGGTCTTATCGTCTTCTTCTCTGTGATGTAACAGGGTCCAGCGTACACTGGCCAAGCTGCTGTAATCATTCAATTCGATGATTTCAGTGACAGTGCCGAGTATCTGGCATACCTCCAGGCGCTTATAAGCGTTGAGCAGCTTCTCAACCTGCTGCACGAAGGCGCCGCGATCTACCGCCAGTTTGTTGCCATCTTCACGGTAATAATGCAGAGGAAAACGGTAATAGTCCGCTATCTGTTCCGCATCCCCGGTCTCAAAGTGACGCCTGTAATCCAAAAATAGCGAGTTGATGGCTTCCAATCGCGTTTGTTGCACAGCGAACCTCCGTAGTGCGTGACCTGGGGTTATACCCAGTCCCTATGCGGCAGAAAATCCGTGTAGAGTTTTTCCTCCGCCGAACCTGCTTCTGGGTGCCAGTCGTATTTCCAACTCACCAGCGAGGGCAATGACATAAGGATAGATTCGGTGCGCCCACCGCTCTGCAGGCCAAACAAGGTGCCGCGATCGAATACCAGGTTAAATTCCACATAACGGCCGCGGCGGTAAAGCTGGAAATCCCGCTCGCGTTCGCCGTAAGACGTATCCTTGCGCTTTTGAATAATGGGCAGATAAGCATCCAAATAACTATCACCCACGGCGCGAGTTAGGGCAAAGGCGTTTTCAAAACCACCTTCGTTAAAATCATCGAAGAAAAGGCCGCCTACTCCGCGGGCCTCATCGCGATGCTTCAGGTAAAAATACTTGTCACACCACTGCTTGAAGCGCGGATAGATCTCTTCACCAAAGGGCGCACAGGCGCTCTTTGCAGTATTGTGCCAATGCACCACATCCTCTTCGAAACCGTAGTAAGGAGTGAGGTCATAGCCCCCACCAAACCACCAGATCGGCTCGGCGCCAGGCTTTTTGGCCACGAACAGGCGCACGTTGGCATGACTTGTGGGTACATAGGGGTTGCGCGGGTGGATCACCAAAGAAACCCCCATCGCTTCGAAAGAGCAGCCAGCCAACTCTGGGCGGCTGGCCGTGGCAGAGGGCGGCAGGCCGTCACCATAGACGTGCGAGAAATTGACCCCACCTTTCTCGATTAAATTTCCCTCTTCCAACACCCGGGTTCTACCGCCCCCGCCGCCGGGCCTCTCCCAGGCGTCTTCGTGAAACTCCAGGCCGTCCTCGCTACCCAGTGCGCTGCAGATTCGATCCTGTAGATCCAGCAGGTAGCCCTTTACTTCCTTGGTATCAATATCACTCATTGGGAAACACTAACTCGTTTTAAAGAATTCATCCGCCCGCCCGCAACTGCTCTCCGCTGAGCAGGTCGCGAATTTCACTAGGGGAATTTCGGCCCCCGGTGGAACCACCGCCGACAAAGTCGAGGGCATCACCAAAATAGCGAAGTACCTGGTACTTGTGCCGGGCAGGTTGACACCCCGCCGGATTGGCAGAAGTGGATACGATAGCACCGCCAAAAGCCCTTGTTAACGCAGCGGTAAAAGAGTGGTCGGTATGACGCAGGGCCACTGCGGGATGGGCGCCACAGACCCAATAGGGTATGCGGTCGCGATGGGGCACCAGCCAAGTCACGGGTCCGGGCCAGGTTTCCCGCATCTTTTCGCGCTGCTCGGCGCTGAGTGGGTCGAGCAGCTGACTAAAACTTTCCTCCTCACCGGAAACCAGGATCAGGCCCTTTTCCAGTGGGCGGTTCTTCAGGCGCAGCAGGCGCCTTACTGCCTGCAGGTTATTTGGATCACAGGCGAGGCCCCACACGGACTCGGTGGGGTGCGCGATAACACCGCCCGCCGCAAGAGCACGGGCAGCCTTCTGTACAGCAAGCGGAGAGTACCTCATGACAGTATCGCTGCTACTTCGCTTCGCACTGCTGAATGTCTAACTTCTCCTGTACACCGAAGGCGGCTTTCATAACTGGCAGATCGGGGCCGGCCCCCATCAGGATCGCTACAAAAGGCTTGCTCATTTCAACTCTCTCAACTGTCAAAGTAGGGACAAGCGCCAAAATCTAGCGGATTGCGCAACCATGCACAAGGTGTGCCTACAGCAATTGAAAACAGAGGCAACTTTGTGCTCATGATACAAATAGCATCCTATTTTGTTATATGATGTCTTATTTAAGTATCTAGATACCACCAGTCCCATAGAGAGAATGGGTGTCTATATTCTTTATTTCGAATTACTGGCTCAATATTTTGTATTCCCAGAGCATCAAACTTTTTCTTATAACGCGTTTGATCATACTTTGTCTCCGACAGAATTAAAGCCTCCTGAAAATTCTTACGATAACCTCGACTCCCAGACTTGAATCGCGCAAGCCCCAGCAGGTAATGAAAGCGATGGTCATTTTTTTCTAGAGAAATTGCATCCTTGATGTTTCGGATTGCTGAAGCGTAATCTTTTTTTGAGTAAGCTGCCTGAGCACTGGCATACCAGTAGTAAGGGTTTTGTTCACGGTAATTTTGTAACTGTTTAGAGAGAATCTGGGCGGACTCCAAATCTCCCCTCTCCCTGAGCGCCCTTTCCATATTATTCAATGCAACCATATTATGGCTGTCCAGTTCTAGAGAGACTCTATAAGTGCTGATTGCCAGATTTCGGTAGCCTGCAGATCGATAAATTGCACCTAGATTACTCCATAGATTTGAGGAATCAGGCGACAATAATAATGCCTTACGAATATAGAGAAAGGCCTGTTTGAAGTTCCTCTCTGAAAGGAAATCTACTGATAAATTACTATAGAATTTAGAAAATGCTTCCGAGTCATCTAACACCTCCCCATGATAATCTGATTCGTAGTCAATAAAATTAAAATCCAAAACCTGTTTTTTACTTCCTAGGTCTGAAATAGTATTGATGTGTTGATAAACATAGGTCTGCTGATCCTCCAAGTATCGAGTTTCTGGAACAAATACCTGATTAAAGTTTATTTCTATTCCGAGTTCCCTAACCATGGCAACCATAAAAGCACTAAAGGCCATACAGTTACCCCTCTTTTCCAAAAACACTTCAGAGGCATTTAAAGTGGCATTAGCTTCATAAAAAAGAGAGAAATTAATTTCCTGCAACTTTAGCAAAAAATTATTTAACCGGTCAGTATCGTCTTTACCTTTTATTTCATCTAAAAACATTTCCATTTCGGAATTTATTGCCAAAATATCAACTTCTGGCAGATCATTAATTTTTACAGGCTCTCCAATTAAAATAGAACCAGATAAAAGCTGCTTTTTAGAAAACTCTGAAGGTGGTAACAAATCGACAATAGATGGTTGAACTGAACAAGCTGACAGCCAAACAGTGAAAAATGAGAGGGCAGTTATTTTTTTTATCATCCAATCCATAAGCTTATCTTCTTTTTTTTAAAAAGTAAGAAATACATTTTTACCATAATTGTCAGGTAATTAAAGCTTTACGAAATAGAAAGTATTTTTATTTTTTTCCTAAAGATAACTCTACGCCCTCAGCATAACTAGAGTCGACTTGGGAAAAAAGTACCAATTGTCGCTGTACTATCTCATCCGGAACTCCGGCCATGGCTCTGGCAATATTGCCAAAGAGTCTCTGTTTTTCGGCGTCATCAAAAAGATTGAAAAGCGCCCGCACTTGGCCGTAATCATCGTCGCCCTCGCGATGATCGTAGCGATCGGCAGCACCGGAAAGCTTTAGTGGCGGCTCCTTGGCACTGGAGTCTTGCTGCGGGCCGTTGAAACTGTTGGGTTCGTAATAAGCATCGGGATTGCCTGTGCGAATCCCGCTGGTATTCATCTCGCCGTCTCGATAGTAGTTATGCACTGGGCATTGAGGTGCATTTACCGGAAGACTCTCATAGTGAGTACCCAAACGGTGGCGATGGGCATCGGCATAGGAAAACACTCGCGCCTGTAGCATTTTATCCGGGGAGAAACTAATGCCCGGTACTACGTTTGAGGGAGAGAAGGCTGCCTGTTCCAGTTCGGCAAAATAATCATCGGGGTTGCGATTCAACTCCATTTCGCCAATCTCAATCAGCGGGTAATCCCCATGTGGCCACACTTTGGTGAGATCGAAAGGGTTGTAATTTGTCTTGGCAGCATCGGCCTCAGGCATTACTTGTAGCTGTAGACTCCACTTGGGATAGTCACCCTTCTCAATCGCACCAAACAGGGCTTCCTGATAACTCTCGCGAGTGCGGCCAATCACTGACTCCGCTTCGGCATCGGTATGAAATTTGTGCCCCTGGCGGGTCTTGAAGTGGAACTTCACCCAGAAGCGCTCGCCACTACTGTTCCACAGAGAGTAGGTGTGGGAGCCGTAACCATTCATATGCATAGGTGAAATTGGCAGGCCGCGATCTGAAAACAGGATCGTAACTTGGTGTAAGCTCTCTGGAGATAGCGACCAAAAATCCCACATGGCTGTTGGGGAGCGTAAGTGCGTGCGGGGATGACGTTTTTGCGTGTGGATAAAATCGGGAAACTTATAGGGGTCGCGTACGAAGAAGACCGGGGTGTTATTGCCCACCAGATCCCAGTTGCCGTCTTCTGTATAAAACTTGAGGGCAAAGCCGCGCACATCGCGCTCGGCATCCGCCGCTCCCAACTCTCCGGCTACAGTGGAGAAGCGGGCTATCATTGGTGTTTCAGCACCGGGCTGCAATACCTTGGCGCAGGTGTACTTGGCAATATCTCCACTAATCCGCAGAGTACCGTAAGCTCCCCAGCCCTTGGCATGTACCGTGCGTTCGGGAATCCGCTCACGGTTTTGATGAGCGAGCTTCTCCAGCAGTTGATAATCCTGCATCAATAGGGGGCCACGTGGTCCGGCGCTAAGGCTGTTTTGGTTATCCGCGATGGGTGCGCCAGCATCCGTGGTGAGCTTGGAATTATTCGCCATGACTTGCCTCCTGTGTTCGAGTCCACAGAGTATTAACGCAGCGCTTTGACTTCGCGAATCGCTCGGCGGCTGGTCCTTCAGGGGAGGATTCAGGTGGCCACGCCTTCTTTCTGGAGACAACAGGCAGCTCCCTGAGCCGTCAATTGATACCCACCGGGCAGCTGCTCCAATAGCTCTAGCAACTCCATTTGCAATAGCAGCGCCATCAGTTCACCCGCCGGCTCCCCAGTATCCACGGCCAACTGCTCGATACTGCGAGGCCCTCCCTGCAGGGCTAATAACACTGACAGCTGCTGATTATCCAGCAGGGTATTGCTTAGGGGCTCACTATCCGCAGGCTCCGCTAACAGCCCCCCCAGCTGCCCGGCGATATCTGCGCTGGTCTCCACCAATGTTGCCCCCTCGCGAATCAGGTGGTGACAGCCCCTGGCCATCGGGTTGTGGATGGAGCCGGGGATAGCGAAAACCTCTCGATTTTGCTCCAACGCCAGCCGCGCAGTGATCAGCGACCCCGATCGCATTGCAGCCTCCACTAGCAGTACTCCCATAGAGAGCCCACTGATAATCCGGTTGCGACGCGGGAAGTTTTTCGCCTCAGCGCTACTGCCGAGTGGAAGTTCACTGACAATGGCGCCACCCGCGCTCAGGATTTCTTCCGCCAAGGCGCGGTTCTGACGCGGATAGACAGAGTCGACACCGCTGCCCAGCACCGCAATCGTGGCTCCCTGTCCCCGCAAAGCACCCTGGTGCGCGGCCGCATCCACCCCCAGTGCTAACCCCGAGGTGATGGCAAAACCGGATCCGGCGAGCTCCATGGCAAAACTGCGAGCGTTATCCAGGCCAGAAGTCGTGGCGCGACGCGCACCAACAATAGCGATTTGGGGCAAGGTGAGAGCAGCAGCTTCGCCCCGCACATAGAGTATTGGCGGTGGTCGCGAGATCTCTGCGAGCAAATTCGGGAAACCTGCATCACCGTGGTACAGCAGCTGCACGCCGATTTGTGCACAGCGGGCGCGCTCGGCTGCCACCCACTCCAACAATTCGCTCTGCAGGCCAAGACGACAACAATCACGCCACTGGGATTGGGCCCGCGGCGGTAGTTTGCTCAACAAAGTTGGGGGGAATTGCAGTAAGGCCCGATCGGGGCTGCCAAAGTGCTCTAGCAGCTGCCAGTAGCGGGCGGGCCCTAGGCCCTCTAAACGCAGCAGGGCCATGCTGGCGGTCAACGCATCCATGCGGGCTCACCATTTTTGTCTGTTTTACAGGAGAGGTTGTATTCAGATTTGCGGCGCTCCAAACAGCAAGAGGCGCCGCTCGATTTCTATGCTTATTTAGGGATTGCGCACCGAGTCCATCACCGCCAAGGGGCGATCAGCTTCGAGAATAAGCGCCAGGCTCATCTTTTCAAAAGTGCGGAAAACCATCATCTCACCTGCGCGCTCATCGGGCAGCTTCACGCTGTCTCCGGCGATACGATCGCGCACTAAAGAACCGCGCTTATAAACTGCCATCACATTGCCAGGCACTATGCCATCGCGCTCACCCAGATTGAGGATAACTACGTCGAATTTACCAATCTGAGTCACGCCCTCATCGACACCAACAATCAAGCCATTCACTGTCACGGCCGGGGCACTGGGGTGAAAGAGTGCATCGATAGAACGCTCTTCCACTGGCATCAAATGATCCTCGAGACGGATCTCGCGGGCGGTGCTGGCCACGCCCAGGGTGGCGACGGAGAATCCAGGGCGGTTATCCGGGTCCAGCTGTAGCAAATCCACTTCACCTATCCCAAGAGCCTGGCGTCCTAGAGTCTCATTGCTGACGGGGTCCACATACACCGGGCCCGGGCGGTAGAGACCGTAGGAGGCCAGGGGCACTTCAAAATCACCGCGTGCGTAGATGGTATCGCCGGCACCCATCAAAATGTGGTTATCGGAACCGGACACAATATAGGGCGTACCCTCGAAGGCATTGGGCTCGACGATACGGGTGCGCGAGAGGAAGGCATTGATGGCATCGAGGGGAATCGCCGGAATCGCATCCTCCACGGCTTGGCGACGGATCTGCGGCGTTAAGCGGTTACCATTAACACCGGGAGACAATTGATAAGCCCGCGGGCCGCGCTGCAGCTGCAGTTGCGGCTGGCCATCCACATACACCAGGCGCAGGCTGTCGCCGGGGTAAATCAAGTGAGGGTTTTCAACCTGGGGGTTTACTTGCCAGATCTCCGGCCAATACCAGGGCTGTACCAGAAACTCACTGGAGATATCCCAGAGGGTATCGCCCTTTTGCACAACATAGGCATCCGGATGGCTGGGGTTCAGGCGCACCTGATCCTGCGCTTGGGTGCCAAGGGCGACCGCCAAAATCGAGACGGCGGCCAGGATTATTTTTTTCATGGAAGCATTCCTATGCTCTTTATCGCTATAATTCTCAGCGCCGAACCACCCTTCTACAGGAAGTGTGGCCGGCCCCGGGCGCAAGGCGCCAGCGAAAATCGGGGTCCACTCGGTAAATATTGAGCGCGATCATAATGTTATCAGCGCACGTTCAACGAATACTAGAAGTTTGTCACAGGTGTTATGGCTAAACTCGAGATACTGGAATTTCCCGATCCGCGCCTGCGTGAGATCGCCAAACCCGTCGCAGAAGTTACCGACGCGCACCGTCAACTGCTGGACGACATGTTCGAAACCATGTACGCCGCACCTGGCATAGGCCTCGCCGCCACCCAGGTCAATGTGCACGAGCGCGTCGTGGTGGTGGATATTTCCGAAGACAGCAGCGAGCCGTACGGATTTATCAACCCGGAGATCGAAGTACTGGACCCGGAGATCCACCAGTACGACGAAGGTTGCCTGTCGGTACCCGGTTTCTACGAGACGGTAGAACGCCCGCGCAGGGTGCGAGTCAAGGCGCTGGATCGCAACGGCGAACCTTTTGCCATAGAGGCAGAGGGGCTGCTGGCAGTGTGTATCCAGCACGAAGTTGACCACCTGGATGGCAAACTGTTCGTGGATTACATCTCCCCACTCAAGCGCAACCGCATTCGCTCCAAGCTGGAAAAGTCCCAGCGCCGACGCGCCTGATCTATAAAAACTGGCCGCCGGCAGGCCCGGCGCCATCTCCATCCCTCGATCTGAGAATCCGCCAGTGAATATCATTTTTGCCGGCACGCCGGACTTTGCCGCCGTGCATCTGCAGGCGCTGCTCGACAGCGACCACACTGTCATCGCCGTTTACACCCAACCGGACAGGCCGGCGGGGCGCGGTAAGAAACTGCTGGCCAGCCCGGTCAAGCAGCTGGCCCTCTCCCACGATATCCCCGTGTATCAACCTCAGAGCCTGCGCGACCAGGCAGCGCAGGAAGAGCTGACGACACTCGGCGCCGATATCATGGTGGTGGTGGCCTATGGACTGATCCTGCCGCAAGCAGTGCTGGACACCCCGCGACTGGGCTGTATCAACGTACACGCCTCCCTGCTGCCGCGCTGGCGCGGCGCCGCTCCCATTCAGCGCGCCGTAGAGGCGGGAGACAGCCACAGTGGTGTGGCAATCATGCAAATGGAAGCCGGGCTAGATACGGGGCCGGTACTGGTGGAGCGCCGCTGTGACATTACTGAGCAAGATACGGGAGGCAGCCTGCACGACAAGCTCGCCGAGCTCGGCGGCCCGGCTCTGATTGAAGCCCTAGCGCAGCTGGCCTCAGGCGTCGCCAAGCCGGTGGCTCAAGATGATGCTACAGCCAATTACGCTAATAAAATCAGCAAAGAGGAAGCGCGCATCGACTGGCAGCGCCCGGCGCAAGAACTTCAGCGCCAGATCCGCGCCTTCAATCCCTTCCCGGTGTGTTGGACTACCTATATCGAAAGTAAAGGCGAACAACGCCTGCGTATCTACAGCGCCAGCCTGGAACGCGGCTGCCACAGCGATACGCCCGGCACCATTCTAGCCAGCGATGACGAGGGTATTCTGGTCGCCTGTGGTCGCGAAGCCCTGCGTCTGCAAGTACTTCAACTACCCGGTAAAAAAGCGCTGCCCTCAGCGGAAATTTTGAAAGGCTACCGGGCGCTGTTCACTCCCGGAACACAATTGGGATCACTATGAGTAGAGATGTACGCGCCGAAGCAGCCCGAGTGGTGGCCGCACTACTGGAAGCGCAAGGTTCACTGGCACGCCTGTTACCTAAAGCCGAAGACAAGGTTGAGGAGCGCGACCGCGCCCTGCTCCGCGAGCTGTGCTACGGCAGTGCCCGCACCGCCCCGCGCCTGCAACTGATCGCTACCAAGCTACTGCGCAAAACCCCCAGCGATAGCCTGGTAAGCGCACTGATCCTGCTGGGCCTGTATCAACTGGAATACACCCGCATCCCCGATCACGCTGCTATCTCTGCCACGGTCAATGCCGCCCGCAGTCTCAAGTTGGATCGCGCCACTGGCCTGATCAACGGCGTACTGCGCAACGCTTTACGCGAACGCGAGCGTTTGCAGCGAAAATTGTCCGGCAACCCCCAGTTCAGCTCTATGCACCCCGCCTGGATGCAACAGGCGATCAAAGCCGCCTGGCCAGAGCAAGCGTCGGAGATTTTTCGCGCTAACAATACCAACCCCCCCATGACCTTGAGGGTCAACAGCGCGCGCATTTCCCGCGAGGATTACCTGCAGCAGCTCGACGAGACCGGCCTGTCCGCCGAGGCCTGTACCCTCTCTCCGGTTGGCATCACCCTGCTCGAAGCAGTACCTGTGGGAATTCTGCCCGGTTTTGCCGAGGGCCTGGTGAGTGTGCAAGATGAATCCGCCCAGCTGGCAGCGCAACTGCTGGCCCCCTGTGAAGGCGAGCGGGTGCTGGATGCCTGTGCCGCGCCGGGAGGCAAAAGCTGCCATCTATTGGAGCAGCAGCCCGCTATAGAATTGAGTTCCCTGGATATCGAGGAGGAGCGACTCGATCGGGTGCAGGAAAACCTCGAACGTTGCGGCCTCTCCGCACAGTTAATTTGCGCCGATGCGGCTGCGCCGGATGCCTGGTGGGATGGACAGCAGTACGACCGTATTCTGCTCGATGCACCCTGCTCTGCCACCGGGGTGATTCGCCGCAACCCGGATATCAAACTGCTGCGCCGTGCCGAGGATATCGCCGAGCTGGCCAAGCTGCAGGCGGAAATTCTGCGCGCCACCTGGGCACTGCTCAAACCCGGTGGCAGTCTGTTATACGCCACCTGTTCAGTGTTACCAGCCGAAAATAGTGAAGTTGTCGCCGCCTTCGTTGCGGAGACCGACGATGCGAGCGACAATACCCCGCAACTGCTGCACGGTAAGTCCTGGGGTGAAAAACAAGTTGCTGGAATGCAACTGTTACCCCATAACGGTGGCGGCGACGGTTTCTACTACGCTCTGCTCAGCAAGGCCGAATAACAGCAGCGCTAGCCGCGAGTCTCATCCGATATGAAAATTGTCATTCTCGGCGCCGGCCAGGTGGGCGGCTCACTGGCGGAGGCTCTGGCCTCCGAGCGCAATGATATTGTGCTGGTGGACAGCGACGAAAAAACCCTGCGCGAGTTGCGTGATCGCATTGATATTGGCGTGGTTAACGGCCACGCCTCCCATCCCGACGTGCTAATGAATGCCGGCATTGAGGATGCCGATATTCTGGTGGCGGTCACCAATAACGATGAAACCAATATGGCAGCCTGCCAGATTGCCCATTCATTGTTCCGTGTGCCCACCAAGATCGCGCGCGTGCGCGCCTCTTCCTATCTGCAGTACCCCGAGTTATTCGACAACCAGGCGATTCCCATCGACGTTTTGATCAGCCCCGAGCAGCTGGTCTCCGAATATATCGCACGCCTGATGGAACATCCCGGCGCGCTACAGGTGCTGGATTTCGCCGGTGGTCGCGTGCAGCTGGTCACTGTATTGGCAGTTCAGGGCGGTCCTCTGGTAGGCCATCAGCTGCGCTATCTGCGCGAACACATGCCCAAGGTGGATACTCGTGTGGCGGCCATCTACCGGCGCAACCGGCCGATCATTCCCCAGGGGGACACGGTGCTCGAGGCCGGCGACGAGGTATTTTTTATCGCCGCACGCGCCGATATCCGTGCGGTAATGAGCGAGTTGCGCCGCCTGGAACACGGTTATAAGCGTGTGGTAATTGCCGGTGGTGGCAATATTGGCCTGCGGCTCGCAACCAAATTGGAAAACCGCTACTCGGTTAAAATTATTGAGCGCAGCCATGAACGCTGCGTATTTTTATCCGAGGAGCTGTCCCACACCATTATCTTGCACGGCAGCGCCTCGGACCAAGAGCTGTTGCTGGAAGAAAATATTGAGGACACCGATGTTTTCCTCGCACTCACCAACGATGACGAAGCTAACATCATGTCATCGCTACTGGCCAAACGCCTGGGCGCGCGCAAGGTGATGACCCTGATCAACAACCGCGCCTACGTGGACCTGGTACAAGGCGGGGAAATCGATATTGCCATTTCGCCCCAGCAAAATACTATCGGCAGCCTGCTCACCCATGTGCGCCGCGGCGATATGGTTAATGTGCACTCCCTGCGCCGCGGTGCCGCCGAGGCGATCGAAGTTGTCGCCCATGGCGACGAGCGCACCTCCAAGGTGGTGGGAAAGAAAATCGAGGATATCGATCTGCCCGAGGGCGCCTCCATCGGTGCCATAGTGCGCGAAACAGAAAATGGCAGCGAAGTTTTGATGGCGCACGACGATGTAATTGTGCAAAGCGACGATCACGTGATTGTATTCCTGGTGGATCGCCGCCAGACACGCCATGTGGAGCAGTTGTTCCAGGTTGGCTTCGGCTTTTTCTAAATCATATTTTTTATTGAATAGTCCGGCGATTACAAACACCGCCGTCCATATATATAAAGTAACAACAGATAACAGGCTGACAGGCGCCAATGCGAATTGCGGTAATTGCGCGAGTTTTCGGAATTCTCCTCACTGTGTTCAGCCTGACACTGCTGCCACCGATCGCCGTGTCCCTGTGGTATGAGGACCATACCCACAACGCCTTCGTTATTGCCTTTGTGATCACTCTGGTGACCGGCTTGTTTATGTGGCTGCCGGTACACGACCTGCGCCAGGATCTGCGCACCCGCGACGGCTTTGTGGTGACTTCGCTATTCTGGCTAATCCTCGGCAGCTTTGGCTCCCTGCCGTTTATTATCAGTCCACAGCCGGACCTGAGTATTACCGATTCGATTTTTGAATCGATTTCCGGGCTCACCACCACTGGCGCCACCGTAATTACCGGCCTGGACTCCCTGCCTCCAGCCATCCTCTACTACCGCCAGCAGCTACAGTGGTTTGGTGGTATCGGCGTAATTGTTATTGCACTGGCAATCCTGCCCATGCTCGGCATCGGTGGTATGCAGCTGTACAAGGCGGAAATACCCGGCCCAGTGAAAGATACCAAGCTGACACCGCGCATCGCCGAGACGGCACGGGCACTGATCGTAATTTATGTAATCCTGACCATTCTGTGCGGCATCGGTTACTGGTGGGCGGGCATGACCGTGTTCGATGCCGTGGGACACGCCTTCTCCACCGTGGCTAACGGCGGCTTTTCCACCCACGATGCCAGTATGGGCTTCTACGCTCACAACCGGGCCATTATGGTGATCTGCATTATTTTCATGTTCACCGCGGCGATTAACTTTGGCCTGCATTTTTACGCCTTCCGCAATAAAACCCTCAAGCACTACTGGCGCGATTCCGAATTTCGTTTCTACGTAATGCTGATTTTGGGGGCCGGCCTGTTGATCAGCTGTTATCTGTGGATTCTGAATATCTTCTCACCAGGCAACAGCCTGCTACACGGTTTCTTCCAGGTGGTTTCTATCAGTACCACTGCCGGCTTTGCCTCTGAAAACTTTTCCGCCTGGCCGGTATTCCTTCCCTACGCATTGCTTCTTCTGGGTATTCTCGGCGCCTGTGCCGGCTCTACCTCTGGTGGTATAAAAGCGGTACGCGGCATGTTGATTATGAAATCCGGTATGCGCGAATTAAATCGACTGGTGCACTCCAATGCGGTGATACCCATTAAGATCAACCGCAAGATCGTACCCGATCGGGTAACCGATGCTGTGTGGGGCTTTTTTGCCGTCTATGTGCTGTCGTTTTTTATTCTCTCGATTATTGTGATTGCCACCGGCGAAGATTTCGTCACCTCTGTGACAACGGTGGCCTCCTGCCTGAGCAATATCGGCCCGGCTCTGGGTGAGGCCGCATCTCACTACGGTTCAGTCAATGAGGTGGCCAAGTGGTTTCTGATCCTCGCCATGCTGATGGGACGCCTGGAAATTTTCACCCTGCTGGTGCTGTTAACCCCCGCCTTTTGGCGCCACTAATTTGGCGCCAACGCCGCAAGTCAGATCGAATAGCAATATTTTTTAGTTTCTGCCACAGTTGTTCTTTACAGGAAGTAATCAATAAGAACATGGCTGTATGAGCAGAAACACCAGTGAGCTGCTCGGTCAGTTGAAAATTGACCGGGATACGGCTCCCAATGATTTATCGTCATCGCCCCGAAAAACCCTACTGGCGGCTTCCTCCGGTGCAGTCGCCGGCCTGCTAGTTGGTTTTTTTGGCGCCTCCCTCTTGGCCGAAGACCCACCCGCAAGCCCTAACACAATCCCAACTCCCGCCAACACACACACTACGCCATCTGCCCCCTCCAGCGCACACCTGGAGACGGTGTTGAATGCCTCCGGATATATCACCGCCCGACGCATGGCTACGGTGTCAGCAGAGGTAATGGGACTGATCAGCAGTGTAGATGTCGAGGAGGGTATGCAGGTACAGGAAGGTCAAGTGCTAGCCCGCCTCGACGACGTCAAAGCGCGCGTCAGCCTGGCATTTGCCCGTGCGCAGATTCAGGTACTGCAAGCCCAGGAAGCCAGTATTCTCGCCAAGCTAAAAGAAGCAGAGCGTCAGTACCGGCGTTTCGCTGGCTTGCGTGAAAAAAACTACTCCAGCAAAGCACAACTCACCCAGAGTGAGGCCACTGTTGAAGGCTTGAGAGCCGATTTAAACAGCGCTCGGGCAAATATTGAGGTGGCTAAACTGGAAGCCGAGCGACAGCGGGAGCGCTTGGAGGATCACACGATACGCGCGCCCTTTGCGGGAATCGTTACACAAAAAAATGCTCAGCCCGGAGAAATTGTCGCACCCAGCTCCGCCGGAGGCGGTTTCACCCGCACCGGTATCTGTACCATTGTGGATATGAACTCCCTGGAAATTGAAGTGGATGTCAACGAGGCATTTATCGGCCGGGTCTCCACGGGTCAAAGGGTAAACGCGAATCTTGACGCCTACCCGGAGTGGGATATTCCCGCCACGGTGGTGGCAATTATTCCAACCGCCGATCGCGCCAAAGCTACGGTGCGTGTGCGTATCGGTATCGATCAAAAAGACGCCCGTATCCTACCGGATATGGGGGTGAAGGTCGGCTTCCTGGCCGGGGAGGAAGTCGCTCTTTAACGGCACAGACTACGGCTCTAATTATTCATTAAAAAAGGAAATTACAGATGTCTGAAGATGTGTTGTTTCAGTTAAAAAATGTCGGCAAGAATTTTATCAAAGGTAAAGAGAAAATCTCTATTTTTGACGATCTCAATATGAGTATTGAGCGAGGAGATTTTGTCGCCATTATGGGGCCTTCCGGCTCCGGAAAAACCACTCTGTTAAATATGCTCGGCGGTGTCGATCAACCCACCAGCGGGGAAATTTGGTTTGATGGTACCCGCATAGACTCCCTCAATGAGAGCGCCCTAACCCGTTGGCGCGCGCAGAATATTGGTTTTATTTTCCAGTTCTACAACCTGATGCCGATGCTCAATGCCCAACGCAATGTAGAACTGCCGCTACTGTTAACCAAGCTCTCCAAGGCACAGCGCCGCAAAAATGTCGAAACCGCCCTCGCTTTGGTGGGCTTGAGCGATCGCGCCAAACATATGTCCAGTGAAATGTCCGGCGGCCAGCAACAGCGGGTGGCCATCGCCCGCGCAATTGTTTCAGATCCTAAACTCATTCTGTGTGACGAGCCCACCGGTGATCTCGACCGCGCCACCGCCGATGAAATCCTGGAGATGCTGCAACTACTCAACCGCGATCACGGCAAGACTATCGTTATGGTTACCCACGACCCGGCCGCAGCCAAATACGCCAAACGCACCCTGCATCTCGACAAGGGACAATTTGTGCAGAGGGAAATAGTGGCATGAACGATCTCTATTTAATTTATAAAAACATGACGCGGAAACCTCTGCGGTTATTTCTCACCTGCTTTGCAATTTTTATCGCTTTTTTAATTTTTGGCGCAGTGACCAGTTTGAAATCTGCACTCAATTCCAGTGTGGAGTTGTCCGCTGATAATCGCCTGGTAGTTTTTAACCGGATCAATTTCACCCAATCGCTACCCATCTCTTATTTCCAAAAAGTCGCTGCGGTCGAGGGAGTAAAAGATGTCACCCACCTGAACTGGTTTGGCGGTTATTATCAGGAACAAAGTAGGCAAATTGTCTCGCTGGCTGTGGACCCCGAATCCTATTTACGCGTTTACGAAGAAATAGTGATTCCGGATGAGCAAAAACAGGCTTGGTTTAATAATCGCCAGGGCGCGCTGATAGGTGAGAAACTCGCGCAAATATATGGCTGGAAAATTGGTGACCGGATCCCTATCTCCTCAAATATATTCACCCATAAAGATGGTGGCTATACCTGGGAATTTGTAGTCTCAGGAATTTTTAAAGGGGATACCGAGCAGTACGATACTCGCCAAATGTTATTCCATTATAAATACTTCATGGAAACTCAGACATTTGGCAATGACTGGATAGGATGGATGGCACTCACTACTGACGATCCCTCTCTCAATGAGAAAGTAGCCAAAACCATTGATGACAGTTTTGCCAATTCGCAAAGTGAAACCGATACCAGTACGGAAAAATCCTTTAATAAAGCTTTTATCGAGCAAATTGGCAATATCGGTTTGATTATTTTCTCGGTGGTTTTCACCGCGTTTTTCACCATTCTGATTGTGGTTGGCAATACCATGGCCTTGGCGATTCGCGAGCGCACCGGCGAGATTGCTGTACTCAAAACCCTGGGCTTTTCCAGCGCACGCATTTTTCGCATGGTGCTATCGGAATCCCTGTTGGTCGCATTTATCGGCGGTCTCTCCGGACTCGCTGCGGCCTGGCTGTTAGTTGAAGGAATAAAAACCTTTCTCGCCCGTTTCCTGCCCAACTTGATTCTCGATGGCGATATCGCTCTACAGGCGCTGTTTTTTATGCTGCTGCTGGGAATTATTACCGGCTTGTTACCGGCTTTTAACGCGCTGCGATTGAATATTGTCTCGGCATTTAATCGTCAGCCCTAAATACATCGTATCGAGTTCCTAACAACTGTAGGTGCCCGATTGATCAAGCCCGACCGGAGGACAGCCAATGGGCTCTCTAATTGCACAAATTATTTCAGTGACCCTGATGAACCTGGGCAGCCTGCGCCGGCGCCTGTGGATGTCACTGGCGATGGTACTGGCCTCGGCGGTGGTGGTGGCAATACTGTTGGCATTTCTCGCCATGGCCAAAGGCTTCGAAGAAACTATGCGCGGCGCCGGCTCCAACCAAATCGCCATCCTGATGCGCGAGGGTTCCTCTACCGAGCTCAACTCGGTGATCCTGCAGGATCAAGTCAACCTGGTTAGCGAATCTGCAGGAGTCGCCCGCGACGCCAACGGCCCACAGGTTTCACCGGAACTCTATGTCATTGTGGATGGTATCAAAAAGTCCAGTGGTACCGAGGCCAATATCCCCCTGCGCGGACTCAACCAAACCGGTATGGCCATGCGCACCAACATGCACTTAACCGAAGGCCGTATGTTTTTTCCCGGAACCAATGAAATGATTGTCGGCGAGGGTGTCCTGCGGGAATTCAGCGGTTTCGAGATTGGCAAGGAAGTGCGCTTTGGTAAAAACCTGTGGACAGTTGTCGGAGTTTTTTCCACAGGGGGCAATATTTTTGAAAGTGAGCTGTGGGCAGATATCAAAACAATCCAGAGCCATTACAACCGTGGCAGCAGTTATCAATCCATTCGCTTGCAACTGGATAATGACGACGGCCTGGCATCGGTCAAGGAAACCATTGCGCGGGAACCGCGCCTTAATCTCGAAGCGCAGACCGAGCGAGAATACTTCGCCAGTCAGGGTAAACAACTGCAGTACATCGCCACCTTTGGCTGGATAATCAGTGCGGTGATGGCCCTCGGTGCCTTGGCTGGAGCACTCAATACCATGTACACCTCAGTGGCGGACCGTGCCAAGGAAATTGCCACCCTGCGCGCCCTCGGCTTCAGTAATTTTTCCGCTTTCTGCGGCACGATTGCTGAAGCGATGGTACTGGCGGTGGCCGGTGGACTACTGGGGTCATTGGCCGCCTACTTGTTCTTCGACGGCCTAAATACCTCAACCCTGGGCGGCAGTTTTACCCAGGTGGTGTTCAGTTTTGAAATGTCCCCAGACCTGTTCGTGCAGGGCGCCGTGTTGGCGTTGGTAATCGGCTTTGTCAGTGGTTTTTTCCCCGCCTGGCGCGCCGCGCGTATGCCGGTAATTGTGGCATTTCGCCACGCGACGTAAACTTTACCTAGATGCCGATAGACAAAGGGGCCGCTCAGGCCCCTATGTTTGTTTGCGGTAAATTTTACTCTTGCCCTCCGGCTGTCTGCGAAAACGCTTGTATTCCCACTGATACTGCTCCGGCGCTTGGGCGATGCAGGCCTCCACACCGCGGTTCATCGCCGCCAGAGATACTTTTTGCTCTTCGCTGTAAATCGCTTTTTCTGCGGGGACAAAAACCAGCTCAAAACCGCCTTCTACACGCTTGCCAAACCCAAAAACCACATGGCACTTGGTGCGCTGTATCAGATTGTGCACCAGGGTCATCGTCAGAGCCGGGCGCCCAAAAAACGGGGCAAAGTCACCGCCCATATCCGGTTCCTGGTCGGGAAGAATCAGGGCTAAATCTCCCGCTTTCAATGATTTAAGCAGCGCGCGCACACCGTGCACATTGGTGGGCACCATCTTGCCGCCAGTTACTTCGCGCCCGCTGCGAATCACCGGGTCCAGGGCTTCTATTTTAGGAGGCTGGTAAAGTACAGCACAGGGGGACAAGGTACCTACATACAGGCCGAATATTTCCCAGTTGCCAGTATGTGGCATTAAGACAATAGTGCCGCGCCCATCGGTCTCACCGGCGTTGAGTAACTGCTGATTGCGCACACGAACAATGGCATTTTCATTTTTTGCCCAGGGCGTATTCCACAGTGATGCCATCTCAAAACCCGCCATGGCCGTGTTGATCACACTCTCCCTTGCCAGCTTTTCGCGCTGCTTGGGGTCCATTGCCGGATAGCAGAGTTTTAGATTAATGCGGCTCAGGCGCAGGCCTTCGGAACGAGTCCACACAACCATTTTGCCAGCAAACCAACCCAATCGCCGCGACCAGTGCAACGGCAATTTGCCGATGATTTTCAGTGCCCCTACAGCAAGGCGCCCCTTAATATCCACTCACTACTTCCTATACAAAAACCACTTTAAAGTGGTCGTGTTGCCCAAGTATGGCCATTGAAACCTCTTGACGCGGCTATAGCGCTTTAAGCGCAGCAGTCGCTGCCGCTATAATTGCGTCCCTTTGCCCACAGCAGATACTGATCCGGAGATAGCGGTGTCCAAGCAATACGATCTCAGTACCTTCCAGGGACTTATTTTTGCCCTACAGGATTATTGGGCGCGCCAAGGGTGCGTCATTCTACAGCCTCTGGATATGGAAGTGGGCGCCGGCACCTTTCATCCGGCCACTTTCCTGCGCGCCATAGGCCCGGAAAACTGGAATGCGGCTTATGTACAGCCCTGCCGCCGCCCCACCGATGGCCGCTACGGCGAGAATCCCAACCGCCTTCAGCACTACTACCAATACCAGGTAGTGATGAAGCCATCCCCGGACAATATCCAGGAATTGTACCTCGATAGCCTACGCGCCATGGGAGTAGACCCGGCTATCCACGATATCCGCTTTGTGGAAGATAACTGGGAATCCCCAACCCTGGGCGCCTGGGGCCTCGGCTGGGAAGTTTGGCTGAACGGTATGGAAGTCACCCAGTTTACCTACTTCCAGCAGGTGGGCGGCCTCGAGTGCTACCCGGTTACCGGCGAAATCACCTACGGTCTCGAGCGTATCGCCATGTACCTGCAGGGGGTCGAGTCTATCTACGATTTAGTGTGGACCCGCAACCCGGACGGCAGCCCCGTCACCTATGGCGACGTTTTCCACCAGAACGAAGTGGAAATGTCCCACTACAACTTTGAACACGCCGATGTGGAATTCCTATTCGCCACCTTCGATCACTGTGAGCGCGAGAGCACACGCCTGATTGAGCTGGGCCTGCCGCTCCCCGCTTACGAGCAAGTTATGAAGGCCTCCCACGCCTTCAACCTTCTGGATGCGCGCCACGCCATCTCAGTGACTGAGCGCCAGCGCTATATCCTGCGTGTACGCACCCTGGCCCGCGCCGTGGCACAGGCTTACTACGATGCGCGCCGCGCCTTAGGCTTCCCCATGGCAGATGAAGCACTGCGAGCAGATATTTTGGCGGAAGACATCGAGCAAGAGGAGAAGCAGTAATGGCTCAGGATTTTCTGGTAGAGCTGGGCACCGAAGAGCTGCCACCCAAGGCGTTACACAAATTGATGAGCGCTTTCGCCGATGGTATTACCCAAGGCCTCAAAGGCGCCGAGTTGTCTTTTGGCGAAGTGAAAGCCTACGCAGCCCCTCGCCGCCTGGCCGTAGCGGTATTCGGTTTGGCGGATAAGCAGCAAGACAAACAAATTGAAAAGCTGGGCCCGGCCGTCAAAGCCGCCTTCGATAAAGAAGGCAAGCCCAGCAAGGCCGCAGAGGGTTTCGCCCGCAGCAACGGCGTAACCGTTGAAGAGCTGGGACGCAAATTGACCGACAAAGGCGAGCGCCTGGCCTTTATCAGTGAACAGAAAGGCGCTGAAACTGAATCCCTGTTGGCTGGTATTGTCGAAAAGGCACTGGCTCAGCTTCCTATTCCCAAGCGCATGCGCTGGGGTGCGCGCCGCGAAGAGTTCGTGCGCCCGGTGCACTGGCTCGTCATGCTGTTTGGCAACAAGGTCGTAGATGGTGAAGTACTCGGCTTGAAAGCCGGAAAAACCAGCCGTGGTCATCGCTTCCACTGCAATCGGGAACTGGAGATCCACTCCGCCCACGACTATGCACAGGTTCTGCGCGAACCCGGCTACGTAATGGCTGACTTCGCCGAGCGCCGCGAAGCCATTCGCGCCCAAGTGATCGCCGAAGCCAACAACGTCAATGGTGAAGCGGTCATCGATGACGATCTGCTCGACGAAGTGACTGCACTGGTTGAATGGCCTGTCGCCCTCACCGGCCGCTTCGAAGAGCGCTTCCTGGAAGTACCCGCTGAAGCCCTGATCTCCTCCATGAAGGAGCACCAGAAATATTTCCATGTGGTAGATGAAGATGGCCAATTGCTGCCGTTCTTTATCACCGTGTCCAATATCGAGAGCCAGGATGCCGCCCAGGTTATCCACGGCAATGAGCGCGTAATCCGTCCGCGCCTGGCAGATGCTGCCTTCTTCTTTGAGACCGACAAAAAGACCAGCCTGGAATCACGCCGCGAGAAACTGCGCCAAATCGTGTTCCAGCAGCACCTGGGTAGCGTCTACGACAAGACTGAACGGGTAGCCGCCCTGGCCTGCACCATCGCTGAGAAAACCGGAAGCAACGGCGACTGGGCCGAGCGCGCCGGCCGCCTGTGCAAGTCGGACCTGGTTACCGAGATGGTGTTCGAGTTTGCCGATATGCAGGGCATCGCCGGCTACTACTACGCCGAAAATGACGGCGAGCCGTTGGATGTGGCCAAGGCCATGTACGAGCAGTATATGCCCAAGTTTGCCGGTGACGAGCTGCCCGCCAGCGACACCGGCACTGTAATCGCCCTGGCGGATCGCCTGGATACTTTGGTCGGCATCTTCGGCATAGGCCAACCCCCCAGCGGCTCCCGCGACCCCTTCGCCCTGCGCCGCGCCAGCCTGGGGATCATCCGCATCCTCGTAGAGAAGCGTCTCGACCTGGACCTGCGCGAATTGCTGGAATTGGCCCGTGACAACTATCCGCGCACTGCTCTGGGTGAATACGACAAAGTGGTAGAGCAGACTTTGCAGTATGTCCTGGAGCGCTTCCGCGCCCGCTACGAGGATCAGGGTATCGCCACCGAAGTATTTATGTCCGTTGCCGCGCGCAAGCTGTCGCGCCCGCTGGATATCGACAACCGTGTGCACGCGGTTAACGCCTTCAGCCAACTACCGGAGTCCGGCGCCCTGGCCGCCGCGAACAAACGCGTTTCCAATATCCTTGCCAAGCTGGATGGCACAGTGCCCAGCAGTGTCGATGAAGCACTATTGCAGGAGGAAGCGGAGAAAGCCCTGTTCGCCGCAGTACAGGTTGCCCGCACAGAAGTTGAACCGCTGTATAGCGATGCGCTTTTCGCCGAAGGACTCGCCGGCCTGGCGGGCCTGCGTGAAACCGTGGACAACTTCTTCGACCATGTGATGGTAATGAGTGACGACGAGCAACTGCGCAACAACCGCTTGGCCCTACTGGCCCAGCTGCGTGCACTGTTCCTCGAAGTTGCCGACATCTCCCTGTTGGTTCCAGCCAAGTAATAGCGACTTGAAGCGGGGCTCTGCGCCCCGCCTCAACGAAACAGGCGAATCGACATGGCAATAATTCTTCTTGGCCGCGATGGGGTCATTAATCAAAACCCCAACCAGTTCGTAAAATCCGCAGACGAATGGCAGCCCCTGCCCGGCAGCATTGAAGCACTGGCTGCGCTCAGTCAGGCTGGCCACCAACTGGTGATTGCCACCAACCAGAGCGGCCTGGCCCTGGGCCAGTTTGACTTGGATGACTTGGAGGCGATACACGCCAAGATGCGTTCCCAGGTAGAGGATGCAGGCGGTGAAATTGCCGCGATTTTCTACTGCCCCCATGGGCCCGAAGACAACTGCCGTTGCCGCAAGCCCCAGGCGGGCCTGCTGGATGCCATCGAAGCGGAATTCGACACCAGCTTGCATGGCTGCTATCTGCTCGGTGATAAACTGGCCGATTTACAGCTGGCCCTGGTCAAGGGGTGTAAGCCGGTACTACTAAAAACCGGTGCAGGCGCAGAAACCCTGCAACAGCTAGTAGAGAGCCCCGATCCGCGTCTGGCGGAAACCGCTGTGTTTGCCGACTTAGCCAGTTTCAGCCTGTTTCTAGTGGGCCCCTGAGCCCACTGATCTCTCTTTTACAGCCCTCTAAATTTAATGAGCTTTTCCAATCTCGCAGAAAAGCGTCATCAGAAACCCTCTCCACTACTGCGCCACCTCGCATTTGTGACTTACGTTTTTTTCTTTCTCGCCAGTTAGCAAAAATAGTACAAAACAATGACTATGACGCCAGTTTATTGAGTCCTGCGACACATTACTTTAAAAGCGAGTCACAGGTCGGGTGGCTTTATCCCAGTGAAAGCGCGCTAGGATGGCTTGTTGGGTGTCAGTGACATTGGATAAACAGCGCACTTTCTCTCCCACCTCTACCCGCCTGTTAAAATAAAAAATGGGACAACTCAATGAAAAGAAAAATAATTTCCTCGCTTATTGCGGGCCTGCTGTGCTCTGGCAGTAGTTTCGCAGCCTCAGTAGCAGACACACTCACCCCCGAAATCCAAAAGAATAAAAAGGTCTATATCGTACAGCTCGATGGCGAGCCACTCTCCACCTACAGCGGCACAGTCGCGGGCCTCTCCAGCGCTAAGTCCAATGTACGTCGCAAGGCTGACCCCCGCAGTAGTAGCTATCGCCACTACTCCGATTTTCTCAAAACACGTCGTCAACAGGTGCTTTCCGCGGTGCCCGGCGCACGCAAAGTGCATGAATACAAGGCGGCCTTTAACGGCTTTGCCGCGATTATGAGTGAAAAGGATGCCGAAGCACTGCGTAGCCATAAAGATGTGAAAGGCGTCTGGGAAGATCGCCTGCTGAAAATGCATACCGATTCCACTGCAGACTTCCTCGGCCTGACAAATACACCCAGTCCCTGGCTCTGGGGAATCACCGGTGAGGATGTGGTCGTGGGTGTAATCGACTCGGGTATTCATCCAGAACACCCGAGCCTGATGGATGTTCCAACGCCACGGCAGGGTAATCGTGGCGTCAATATTTCCTATGGTCCGGTGCCTGAATCCTTTATCGGTGAGGGCTGTGAGTTTGGTAACACAGACTTTAACCCCGGTGACGCCGCCTTTACCTGCAATAACAAACTGATCAAGGCCAAGTCTTTTTCAGACGCCTTCCTCTCCAACAAGACTCTGGCGGATTACGAGTTTCTCTCTGCACGGGATGCGGACGGACACGGCACCCACACCGCCACCACTGCCGCAGGGAACTACGGTGTAGTGACCCCAGATGGGAAAACCCTGACCGGTATGGCGCCGCGTGCCCGTATCGCGGCCTATAAGGTGTGCTGGGATGCCCCAGACCCGGACGATAGTGGCTGCTCCTCGGCAGACTCCATGGCTGCTATTGACGAAGCCGTGGCCGACGGTGTGGATGTCATCAACTTCTCAGTGGGTGGCTCCAGTACCGTTTTCACCGGTGCCGATGAGATCGCCTTCCTGTTTGCCGCCGATGCGGGCGTTTTTGTTGCCACTTCTGCCGGCAATAATGGCCCAGGCCCACAAACAATGGGCACGCCTTCCGGTGTCCCCTGGATTACCGCAGTGGCAGCCGCCGAAGACGACCAGAGCTTTGGCACAGCCCTGCAGGTGGATGCCCCTGAAGCGGTTGTGGGCACCTACGATGCCCGTGAAGGCAACGGCCCGATCACTATGGAAGATGTAGGTCTACTATCGGCACCTGTTGTTGTGGGTGCCCCTCTGGAGGCCTGCTCCGCACTCACCAACTCCGAGGCCATTGAAGGCAAAATCGCGCTGGTGAAGCGTGGGGGATGCTCCTTCAGTACTAAATACAACAATGCTGCAGACGCCGGCGCAGTGGCCATTGTTGTCTATAACGACGGCAGTGCTGTAGACCGTATGGATCCGATCGTTATGTCGGCACCGGATACTACGATCCCAGGTGTGATGATTCGCCATGCGGATGGCGCCATGCTGGTTGAGAATTCGGGGGTCACGGGCACCCTGGATCCTGAGCTGAAGATTTCCCGCGAAGACCGCATCGCCAGCTTCTCTTCCCGCGGCCACAACGTGGGTGCGACGGATATTATCAAGCCGGATGTGGCAGCACCGGGCGTAGGCATTCTCGCCGGTACTTCACCGGTACTGAGTGGCGGCAACCTATTCGCCGCCAAAAATGGTACCTCCATGGCCAGCCCCCATGTCGCCGGTATTATGGCCCTGTTAAAACAGGCTCATCCGGACTGGAGCCCGGCTATGGCCAAATCCGCACTGATGAGTACAGCGCGCACCAACCTTCAAAAGTCCTTCGGACCCGAAGCCGCTGATCCCTTCGATATTGGTGCTGGCGCTATAGTGCCCGCCGCGGCTTTCGACCCCGGTCTAGTCTACGATGCCGGTTTCAACGACTATCTAGCCTTCCTCTGTGGCGCAGAAAATCAGCCGCAGATTATCGAGGCCAGTACCTGTGAGGGACTGGTTTCCGCTGGCTATTCTTTAGATTCCAGCGATCTCAACCTGCCATCAATCGGCATCGGTGAATTGGTTGGCACGCAAACCATCAAGCGCCGTGTCACCAGCGTCGGCCGCGGCCAGAGATGGTATTGGGCTTCTGTAGAGGCACCCGCAGGTGTCGAGGTCAGTGTTAACCCTAAAACCCTACGCCTTAGAGAGGGAGATAGCGCCGAGTTTGAAGTTACCTTTACGGTTACCGAAGAAGCGGCCATGAACGAGTGGGTATTTGGCGAATTAAGCTGGAAATCTGTTGGTTTACGCCAGGAAGTACGCAGTCCTATCGCTGTACGCCCGGTTCCACTATCCACAACTCAGAAGATCAGTGTCGATGGCAGCGATGGTGCAGTAAACCTGCCCGTACAATTTGGTTATAACGGCAACTATCAAGTGGATATCAACGGCTTGGCGGAAGGCGTACCTTTCCCTGGTAGCGTTGAGGATGGAGAAAACCAGCTGATTTTCTTCGATATTCCGGAGGGTACAAAGCTTGCCCGCGTAGCCTTATTTGATGCGGATGTGGGCGATGGTAGTGGCAGCGACGACTTGGATTTACAAGTCTACGGCCCCGGCCCCGATTTCCCAGAGGTGGGCACCAGTGGCTCACCGACTTCCGCTGAATCTGTCGATTTGGTCAATCCCGCCGCAGGTCAGTATGCGGTATTCGTAGTGGACTACGCCTCTGCGGAGGGCCCTACGCCATTTACCCTATTTAACTTTAACCTGAGTGGAGACAACGGCAATACCCAGCTCACAGCTCCGCCGCAGGCACAAATAAATAGTAGTGGCACTATCAATCTGGAGTGGCAGGATCTCTCCCCTGGTACCCGAGCCTTGGGGATTCTCAGCCACGGTAACGGTGAGACGGTATTTGCCGAAACCGAAGTTATAGTGAATACCCAGTAAGGAATATCACCCTCCGCTAAATAGCGGAGGGTGTTTTTAGCCGATGGTCGGCCAGGACAAATAGTATAAATGGCTTTTTCTCAGTCTTTTTTCTTACTCGATAACCAAAAAAACGTAAATATCCTCTGATTAGTTTTTCTATTTCTACTCACTATTTATCTTTTTCTTAGCATTTACATCTAAGTAACCTTCCCAACCTAAAGGAACCTTCCTCTCCGCAATCGTCAACTCCAGCAAACGCCCAAATATATCCTCAGCATTATCACTGTTACTCATCAGTAAAACACCCGTGCCAGCCTTAGGATAAATCAGAGAGTAATGCTGAAAACCTTCGCCATGGCCCTCTTTAAACGCTGCCCAACCATGCTCAGTATGGAAAAGTCCCCAACCCAATCCATAGCTCAACTGAATAGAATCGTATGCATTAGTAAACCTATGAACTCCAGGGCCAAATTGAGTTTCGCTTTTAATTCTTACTTGGGGGTGAAATATTTCTCGATAGGCATTACTACTTAAATTCTTTCTATGTAAAATTCCCTGCAGGAATCTTATGTAATCTGCGGGATTTGTCTCTAGGGTACTGGGTGCTCTGGGCGAATTATCCTTGTCCCGAGGATAGGTGCTCCCATCTGAACGATGACCCAAAGCATATTTATTTTCGAAGGACGCTTGCCATGTATAACTGGAATGAGTCATACCATAGGGGCCGAATACAATTTCTCGTGCCAATTTCTCCAAAGGTTTGCCGGTAATTTTTTCCAGCACAAACTGTAGCAGTACCATTCCTTCACCCGAATAGCTATATCGCTCTCCTGGATCAAAATGTAATTTCAGTTTGTTATCTGGCTCAATCCACCTCCAGTTTGGCAGTCCAGTAGTGTGTGACAGGCACATTCGCGCTGTGATTTTTTCATAACGAGGATCATTTCGAAGATGGGTAAAATTTTGATGCCAGTGTTCACCAGAATTTTTCCAAATTGGTTCCTCTAGGTAGGATTGCAGAGGCCTATCCAAATCAATTATCCCCTGTTCAACCAGCGCCATGACCAATACTGAAAAAACAGCTTTACTCAATGAGGCTCCATAGATTTCAGTGTCTATATCTAATTTTTCTTTTTCTGGAAAATTGGCATAACCAAGTGCTTCAGAAAATACCACCTCATGTCGATTAAATATAGCGACAACCAGACCGGGAATTTTATTCTCTTTTCTCAGATTTTCAATTTTCTCAATTAATTTATCCCGAGAAATAGTACTACTGTCCAGGCGCTCTATATCACCTTGCCGATCTCCTTTTTGAGCGAGGCTCGGAAGAGTGATGACCATACAAAAAATCATAAAAATTTTACGCATCTAATTACCTATTTTTAAACGAAGAGAATCTTTCTTGTTCCGTAAAATATTAGATGCGCAAAAAGTATGACCTAGATGCAGTAAACCTCGAGAAGAGTTAAAAATTTATTTGACTATTTTTAAATGGAATTTAAATACTGGCGATTTTCTTTATTTAAAATATTAGTATTAGTGAAATCGCCGACGAAACTCACTGGGAAGTATGCCTTTATGTCTTCGAAACGTGCGTCTCAATTGCTCCTGGGATTGAAAGCCGCATAGACAGGCTATTTTTTCCTGCGACAAGTTTTGTTCAGACAATAATTGGCAGGCTTTTTCCACACGGATATTTTCGACAAAGCGCGCTGGGGTCACTCCCAGCTCCTTGAGAAAGCAGCGAGAAAAATTACGGGGACTCATAGCAGATTCCTGTGCCAATTTTTCTACTGTGAGAGACTGATTTAAATTTTGGTAAATCCACTCCACAAGCCTGGCAAAGCGATCACTCTGTTGCTGATTCATCAAGTGGCTGCTGTATTGCCGCTGGCCACCATCTCGCTTGAGATAGAGGACCATTAGTTTGGCGATTGCCAGTGCCAAACTACGCCCGTGATCTTCCTCGACTAACGCCAGAGCGAGATCAATACCCGCGGTAATACCGGCCGAGGTATAAATATGATCATCACATACATAAATCGCATCAGGGTCTACTTCAATATCGGCAAACTGCCGTAGCTCATCCACATTTGCCCAATGGGTAGTTGCTTTATGACCAGCCAGCACCCCAGCCTTAGCCAAAATCAAAGCACCATTACAAATTGAGCCCATTCGTTTAACCACCTGTTTTTGTTCACACAGCCAGTCAAGAATATCTGTTTGGGAATAGAGGGCTTTATAACTTCCAGGCGGCCCACCACTCATCAACAGGGTGTGGATATCTTTCACCTCACGATATCCACAATCCGCATACAGCTTTACACCCGTGCCCATCTGTACCAGCCCGGATTCTTCAGCCAATAACTGAATTTTGTAAAAGTCAGAAGGGTAACGCCCCTCCTCACGGAGGAGATGATTGGCCAGAGCAAAAACCTCCAGTGGCCCAGTCACATCCAAGCTGGAAGCGCCCGGATAGATAAACATGGCAATTTGAATAGACTGGTCCTGAGTCAATTTCATTGATAGAGTTTTCCACAACGCCAACAAGGCACAATTTTATCTTGGCGGTAAATTCTGCCGATTAATTCGCACTTTACCAACCATTTCTGCTAAATACCCCTCCTCCTGCAGAGGTTGTGACTACATTTATTGTCGAGAATACATTATGTTTGTAAGTGCTCACATCCTTAGTGAGCTACTCTGCTTACTGAATATCTGAATTCCTGTGGGTTATCCACAAGATGACCCATTAGCTAGTTATTCACACTTTTACTCGTACTTTGCTCTTTGATCACTGCACATCGATCCTGTTTATCCACAAAGACTCGAAATCCTTGACCTATCCCCCGAGCCAAGCACAATTGCCTCCGCGAATCACCCCAGCTTACGGAGACCCCAATTGGCGGAATTAATATTGAATCGCGGCGCAGAGCGCCGTTTAAAGCGCGGCCACCTGTGGATATACAGTAATGAGGTGGACACCAAGCGCTCCCCGCTGAAAGGCTTGGAAGCGGGGAGCCAGTGCCAGGTTCTGGATAGTCAGGGTAAACTTCTGGGCACAGCCTGGGTCAACCCCAGTCAATTAATCTGCGCCCGCCTATTGAGCCGCAAGGACAATTTTTCCGAAGACGACATTGGTGAGCGCTTGCAAACCGCATTGCTACAGCGGCAACGCTACTTCGACCACCCCAGCTACCGTATGGTTTACGGAGATTCCGATGCCCTACCGGGGCTGGTAGTTGATCGCTTTAACGATCATCTAGTCGTACAAGTCAGCAACTGGGGCATGGATCGCTACCAACAGGTGGTTGTGGATAAGTTAATCGAGCTGGCTCAACCTACAGGAATTTTACTGCGCAATGATCACCAGGGCCGTGCAGTTGAGGATATGCCCCTCATTAACCAGATTGCTTACGGAGAAGTGCCAGAACTAGTGCCCTTTGAGGAAAATGGCGTTCCGCTTTTGGCGCCAGTTCACCAGGGGCAAAAAACCGGTTGGTTCTACGATCACCGCGAAAACCGCCGCCTGTTAAACCGCTGGGTACGAGGGAAGCGTGTGTTGGACCTCTTCTCCTATGCGGGCGGCTGGGGAATCCAGGCTCTGGCCAACGACGCCAGTCACGCAGTTTGTGTAGATGCCTCGCAGCAGGCCCTGGACTGGTGTCAATTGAATGCACAGCACAACGGTTTTGCCGACAGACTGGATACGGTGCAAGGTAAGGCGCTGGAGGTTCTGAAGGCCATGGTGGCCGAGGGCGAGAAGTTTGATGTCATAGTGCTAGACCCCCCCGCGTTTATTAAAAGACGCAAAGATCACAAAGCCGGCCTTGCCGCTTACCGCCACATAAACGAACTGGCTATGCGTTTATTATCGGAGGACGGCTTGTTAGTAAGTGCTTCCTGTTCTATGCATCTTCAATCGGAAGAACTGCTCGATTGTATACGCGGTGCTGCGCACCGATTGGGTCGTAGAGCTTCAATACTCGCCAGCGGTGGCCAGGGCGCAGACCATCCAATACATCCGGCAATTCCTGAGACCAACTACCTCAAGGCCCACTTTGCCCATTTGGGCGGCAGCCGCTGGTAGCGTGCACTTATTCGCTATAAAAGAAACCCCGGCGAAAGCCGGGGTTTCTAATTGAGTGCTCTGTCACTCTGTGGGATTAGAAAATGTATTTCATACCCAGTGTGGCGGTGCGCGGCCGGTTGGCGCGGGCACCATCGGGACTGCGGCTGATAATCACCTGCTCATCAAACAGGTTATCCACTTTCAGGTAACCGGTCAGGTCTGCGCTGAAATCGTAGTGCGCAGCGGCATCCACAACCCACAGAGACTCTGTGTAATCGAATTTATCGGTATTCCCCCGGTTACAACCGGTATTCACACACATCTCGTCCTGGTAAGCCGCGGTCAGGTTTAAACGCCAGGCTGCACCGCTGTCGAGGCCGGCGGATACGGCAAAAACATTTTCCGGCAGATATTCGAGATTATCGCCGGCAAGCAGGTCATTGCCATCACTATCTTCACTGATTTCTGCATCAGTAAAGGTATAGGTTGCCCGCACCGGTAGTATCCAACCATTTGTGAGCACCCACTCACTTCCAAAGGTGGCTTCCAGCCCTTTGATTTCTGCTTCACCCAACTGGTAGGTACCACTCTCGGCACCATTGGGGCATTTCACCGCCACCGAGCAGTTTTGCACAGCATTTTCATAGTCACTGTAGAAGGCGATCAATTCGGCGTTCAGGCTGCCGTTATCGAAGCGAGCACCCCATTCATAGTTTGTGGATAACTCCGGCCCCTGGCCATCGGCTGCACCTGCGCCTGGAGGGGCGAAGCCACGGTGCACACCTGCCAGCAGGCTCCACTGTTCGCTTGCCTGGTAAACAAGTCCCAAACCTGGCAGCCATTCATCCACCTGATTGGAGCGATAACTGCCCTTCTCGGTACGCTCGGCGTCGTTATAACGCTGCTGCTCGGTCTCAATATCCTCGTAGCGAAGAACAGCAGTGAGAGTCAGCTTATCGTTCAGCTGGATATCGTCGTAGATAAAGAACGAAGTTGCATCCGCTTCTTCAACACGGTTATTACTTGAACTTGGCAGCTCAACACGTTCGTATACCAGCTGGCCATCGGTCTGATTAAAAACTTCTACGGGCTGATATCTGTCGACTTCATCCTGATGTTGACGTATACCGAAGGCTAATTCATGGGCGACGGTGCCAGTGCTAAAGCGCCAACCGGCACTAATCTGTAGGCCCTTGGCCTCGTACTCACGGTTGTTGTGCTTAACACCGAAGGTGTAATCCTCAGTGCCATCCAATACCGCCTGTGGGTCTAGAACTCCATCAACACTGCCGCCGGTATTAACAGCATCTATCAAGTCACCCTCGCTGACCTTAAACCAGTCGCGCTTAAACTTGTTGTAGTAAGCCTGGGTATGCAGGGTAAAACTGTCACTCAGTTCGATGCTGTGGTTCAGCTGGATAGTGCTGTGGCGATTCTGCATTTCATCCAGGGCGCTGATACCGTATCGACGGTTCGGATCTTTCTTAAAGTCGGCATCCGTTAGGCCCAGATAACTCATGCCAGACTCCTCTTCGGAGTACTGCAGCTTGATATCCAACTGCTGGCGGTAAGTCGCATCCGCATTGGATTGCAGGCGACCTTTCAGCAGATAGTCTTCTTTGGCGATATCTGCACTGCCAGATCGATCAATTTCGCGGAAACCGTCGGCATACTGTTGCTGGGTCTCCAGTAGCCAGCCGGTATTTTCTGTGCTGGTGCCATAGTGTGCGTGCACACGGGTCTCACCGTATTCACCGGCTTCCAGCTGCACCATCCCCTGGCTGGAAGTGGGAATGGGGGTACTCAACATATTTACCGCACCACCCACGGTGAATGGGCCGTATTGCAACGCAGCGGGGCCCTTCACTACTTCAATGGCATCCATGCGGCCGGCACTCGGGAAATAATACGCTTCCGGTGCCGAGTAGGGTGCTGGAGCCACCAGGACTCCATCTTCCATCAGGGAAATTTTGGCGGAGCGCCCACCCTGGGCACCGCGAATTCCAATATTCGGGCGCAGGCCGTAGCCATCCTCTTCAAGGATGTAGACCCCCGGAACCGAGCGCATCATACGGTTGATATCCACAAACTCGAATTTTGCCAGCTCTTCGGCATCCACCAGGTGCGCGGAGCCCGGCAGCTTGGAGACAGAATCGGAGTTACCAATAACGGATACGCTCTCTAAACGTTCCTCAGCGAGGCTGGGAGCTGCGACAGCAACCGCCAGGGCAAAAGCCATTGGCGACAGGAAAAATCTCTTCATGAACCCTCCAATGAATCTAAGTAATTTGTAATTGTTTTTGTTAATAAGAATGATTGTATTTTACCACTTAGAAGGGTGGGATATGACAGAACATTTTTTTGTTTTTTGGCGCCTTTACGAGGAAAAAACCTCTTTGTTTTTAGTTTCTATCCTAATAACTGGATGTTTCCTAGGATCTACTCTTTGAGCTGACTAGCATTGGGCCCATGTATCCACTTTGGGAATGCCCATGATACGAATGGCAGAACTCAAAGAGTTGGATAGGCTGGAACAGCTCTGGCTACACGCTGTAACAAATTCACACCCTTCGCTGCCCCGTCAGTTCTGGTTGCAGCGCCGAAGTGAATTTCGTAGAGACTGCCGCCGATCCAACCAATGCCTGGTCTTTACCGGCCGCCACAGCGCCGTTGCGGAGGCTTTTATTACCCTGGTGGACAGGGATAACATCGCCCACCTCTGTGTCAGCCCACTGTTCACCGGCTGTGGTATTGGCGCCACCTTACTTCAGGCTGTTGCCAGGGGATGTAAACAACTCCAGGCTCAAGTATTTCGTGAAAACCTGCGCACGCGTTATTTCCTGCAAAAACATGGGTTTGTAGAAACACAACGCGGATACAATGCCGAATATGGGCAGCATCAGATTTTTATGTCCTGTGGAGGTCTTCGCCCCTGAGTTCATAACCTAATATCCGAGGTTGAACCCATTACTTATAACCGAAGCTTATTGATTCACTCCTTTTTATTGTTTCTACGCGACAAGCTATCCGGGTAGCATGACTTCCATTCTAGTTTTCCAATGCGCTGATTTTTATGGGACACAACGCTTCCAGTAATGCCCTGCAGTCTTCGAGAGGCCGCTTCTTTCATCACAATGCCAACCTGGCAGTATTGAATCAGACTTTTGCTGAGGCTAAACCCAGCGAAATCATGCAATTCACCATGGAAAAGGCCCAGAACCCGGTAGTCTTTACCAATTTCCGCCCCCTTGCTGTGGCCTTTCTGCATCTTGTGAGCAGAGCCAAGCCGGATATTCCGGTGATCTGGGTGGATCACGGTTACAACACTCCTGAGACCTATCGCCATATTGAAAATGTGGTAAAACAGCTGGGCCTCAATCTGCGTACCTACTCTCCAAAGATGTCCGCGGCCCACTACAACGCTGTATACGGTGGTATTCCAGCCCTGGATACTCCCGAGCACGACTTCTTTTCGCGTACGGTTAAGCTCGAGCCGTTTAACCGCGCCATGCAGGAATTGAAACCGGATGTGTGGTTAAACGGCATTCGTCACGATCAGAATGCACACCGTAAAAACCTGGATGTTTTTACCCAGGGGAATCACGGCACCATTCGCGTAGCGCCAATGTTTCATTTGAAAGAGATTGATGTAGAAGAGTACGTTTACGAAAACGAACTGCCGGACAATGATGTGTATTTCGATCCGACCAAGGGTGAAGAACATCGCGAGTGCGGGTTATTACTGGAGAAATAAATTCATAGATCGGCGGGGGAATTTTTTCTCCGCTTTTTTTCTAAAAACTTTCTTTTTCCCTTAGTTTTTCTTCCAAGATACCCAATCTTCCGCGATCAAATAGTTCTTATTTATGCATAGCAATTAATTCATAATTTTGGCTTTTGTCAGATTTCTCTGCAAAAAATATTTTTTTTCTTTGCTTTTTTCCCATTCCCTTCTGCTTGCTGATAGCAGAAACAGAAGGGCTTATAAAACTATATTCTTAATATTCAGCCAACTAAGCAGCGGCCTCACCGGTAAGATGCCGGCCTTTTTCCAAATGATTTTTTAGGTCCTCCAACATTTTACCAAACTGTGTGCCCGTCATTTTTTTCACTACCGGGCTCAGTACGCCACCAATGGCACCCAGCTCCATGTTCGCAGTGAAGCTCACCCTTGTCCCATTTTCGGATAAAGCCTCTAATTTAAACTGCGATAAACTTTTCTTCACCGGAAATCCTGGCGGTGTGTTCTTGGTTTCTACAGACACATCCAGCTCATGCTTTTTATCATCAAATCTTGTGATGGTTTCATCGGCGACAAGACCATTGGGGCCTTTATTTGTCAGTACACAGACACGCCCTTTTACACTGGCATTGCCAACCGGAGTACCCTCTTTGGCAAAGGAATGCGGTATCAGCGTCATCCATTGGTAAGCGGTATCAAAATCCACAGCAAGCACTTTCCAGACCTCCTCAATCGGGCGGTCTATGGCAACTTCTCTCTTAACTTGAACGATTTTCATTGGATTCTCCCAGGATGTTCGGTGCAATAAACATTGACGGGAGACAGATTAGCTGGACACTATTTGCAACGGAATATAACAAAATAGGACACTGTGTTGCATAAAGGATCCATTGAATGGACTGATATTCAGTTCTTTATTGCGGTTGCCAGGAGTCATAGTGCCCGCAGCGTTGCCGAAGACCTTGGAGTAAGCCACTCCACTGTATCCCGCCGTATTGACGCTCTTGAAGGGAGGCTTCAAGCCAGACTGTTTTACCGTAATTCCAAAGGTTATCAACTAACCGAAGATGGAGAAGCCATGCTCGGTTATGCCAAATCCGCAGAGCAGTACCTCGACGCGGCACAGAAGCACTTGCAGGGTGGTAGCCATCGGCTCTCTGGTGAAATACGCGTTACCATGCCTGATGTCGTGGCCTCCCATCTTGTGATTCCGCACCTCAATGAGTTCACCAACGCCTACCCACAGATAAACGTTCAGCTCCTAGTGACCAGCCAGGTGCTCAGCCTCGAGAAACACGAGGCGGATGTGGCTTTGAGAATCCTGCCCAAAGGTGCAGAGGTACCCGAAAGGTTTATTGCCCGTAAGCTTACCAACCTACCTAGCTGCTGTTACGGCTCGCCAGCCTATATTGCAGAATCACTACCAGAGCACGGCCGCTGGCTCGGCTGGAGTAATGAGGATGGCAGGGTGAACTGGGCCCAAAACACCCCTTATCCGGATTTGCCCTATCAACATCAGATCAGCCATGGCCTGATTCAGCTAGAAGCTGTCAGAAGCGGACTGGGCTTGGCCAGGCTTCCCTGCTTTCTCGCCGATGGAGTTAATGGTGTTATTCGCTTACCCGGCGCGGAACCCTCCAGCCTGCACGATCTGTGGCTGGTCTCTACACCGGAACACCGCAATGTACTGCGCTTTAAAGTCTTTCGAGAGTTTATTGTGAGTCTATTCAGGCGCCTTGAGGATAAGCTGGAAGGCAAACTGGCGGGGTGATTTCGATCGATACTTACCTGGAGCGGTATAAAACCGCCCCAGGCAATCCATCTATTTTTAAGCGTAAGAGCGTCTGGAAGACTTAAACATCCAGGTTTTCCACCGCTAGGGCATTGGTCTCGATAAAGTCACGGCGTGGCTCTACCTGATCCCCCATCAGGGTGGTAAATATCTGGTCAGCCGCAATGGCATCTTCAACGGTTACCTGCAGCATACGGCGGCTCTCTGGGTCCATGGTGGTTTCCCAAAGCTGCTCCGGGTTCATCTCACCCAGCCCCTTATAGCGCTGGATACCATAGCCTCTGCGGCTCTCGCCCATCAGCCAGTCCATCACTTCAGGGAAGCTGCCAACAGCGCGCTGCTTTTCGCCGCGCTGAATAAAGGCACCTTCTTCCAACAGCCCCACCATCTTCTCACCCAGAGCGCAAACAGACGCGTACTCAGCGGAATCGAAGAACTCATGGTTGATCAGGTAGTCGCTGCCGACGCCGTGCGCCACGATATGGATATGGGGCAGGAATAGGCCGCGCTCGGTATTTTCCTGCACAGTCACTTCATGGCGACGGGTTCCTCCGCTCTCTTCGTCACCGAGTTTCTCCTGTAGCTTCTCACTCCAAGCCGCGACTTTCTCCTGAGACTGCAGGTCTTCCTGAGACAAGCTGGGCAGGTAGATCATGCTGCGCAGCACCTCCTCTGGATACAGGCGGGACAGACGATCAATAGTAGCCAGCACACTGCGATACTCGCCCACCAGGCTTTCCAGGGAAGCGCCAGATAGTCCAGGTGCATCCGGGTTCACAAATAATGTGGCGCCTTCCAGGGCGGCGTTGGTGAGGAACTGAGTCAGAGCACCCTCATCTTTTAGGTACTGCTCCTGCTTACCCTTGGAAATCTTATACAGTGGCGGCTGGGCGATATAGATATGGCCACGCTCAATCAACTCCGGCATCTGGCGGAAGAAGAATGTCAGCAGCAATGTGCGGATATGGGCTCCATCCACATCCGCATCGGTCATGATGATGATGCTGTGGTAACGCAGCTTGTCCGGGTTGAATTCGCTCTTACCGATGCCACAGCCCAGTGCGGTGATCAAGGTGCCCACTTCGGCACTGGAAAGCATTTTGTCGAAGCGCGCTTTTTCCACATTGAGGATTTTGCCCTTCAGCGGCAGGATCGCCTGGGTACGACGATCGCGGCCCTGCTTAGCAGAACCACCGGCAGAGTCACCCTCCACCAGGTAGATTTCCGACAGGGCTGGGTCTTTCTGCTGGCAGTCTGCCAGTTTTCCGGGCAGACCAGCGATATCCAAGGCACCCTTACGGCGGGTCATCTCACGCGCCTTACGCGCCGCCTCACGGGCTTTCGCCGCATCGATCATTTTAGTAACGACGGACTTGGCTTCCTGGGGGTTCTCCAACAGGTAGTCGTTGAAGTGATGTCCCATCTCCTGCTCAACAGCGGGCTTCACCTCAGAGGAAACCAGCTTGTCTTTGGTCTGCGAGGAGAATTTCGGGTCCGGTACCTTCACAGAGATTATCGCGGTGAGGCCTTCTCGGGCATCGTCGCCGGTGGTGTTGACCTTATCTTTTTTGCCCAGGCCCTCGCGCTCAATATAGGTGTTCAAACCGCGAGTCAGCGCCGCGCGGAAGCCTGCCAGGTGGGTACCACCATCGCGCTGGGGGATATTGTTGGTGTAGCAGAAAATGCTTTCCTGGAAACTGTCATTCCACTGTAGCGCCACTTCTACGGCGATGCCGTCATCGCGCTGGCTCTGGAAGTGCAACACCTTGTTGATGGGAGTTTTGTTTTGGTTAAGAAACTCCACAAAGGCACTCAAGCCGCCCTCGTATTCATAGACCTCTTCCTTACCACTACGCTCGTCCTTCAAGACAATACGTACACCGGAATTGAGGAAGGACAGCTCGCGCAAGCGCTTGGCCAGTACATCGAAATGGAATTCGATATTGCTGAAGGTATCTGCAGAGGGCTTGAAGTGCACGGTGGTGCCGGTGGTATCGCTATCTCCCACCACCTCCAGTGGAGCCTGGGGCACACCGTGATGATAGGTTTGCTCGTGGATCTTACCCCCACGGCGAATAGTCAGCTTCAACTCTTTTGACAGCGCATTTACTACTGACACACCCACGCCATGCAGACCACCGGATACCTTATAGGTATTGTCATCGAACTTACCACCGGCGTGCAGCACGGTCATAATTACTTCTGCAGCAGAAACCCCCTCTTCTGGGTGGATTTCTGTTGGAATACCACGGCCGTTATCTGAGACAGAAATCGATTCATCCGGATGGATGGTTACGCGAATCTCATCGCAATGGCCTGCTAGTGCTTCATCGATGGAGTTGTCGACCACCTCGAACACCATGTGGTGCAGGCCGGTGCCATCGTCGGTATCACCGATATACATTCCGGGGCGCTTGCGCACCGCATCCAGGCCTTTGAGTACCTTGATACTGCTCGAGTCATAGCTTTGCTGCTCTGACATTTATTCGCTCCATTCAACTTATTATGCAGCCGATGCATCGGCGCTGATATTCCCATGTTCCACGTGGAACACTTTTGGGCAATTCCAAGGGGCTTCCAATTGTCGCCAGGGGCGGCTTGTAGTGCCCTCATCTATTCCGGTTACCAGTACCTGGCTGGCACAACGACCAACCCACTGGGCAAAAACATGCTGATTGTGATCATCCAGCTCTGCTGGAAGGTCGTCCACAAGAAATACCGGTTTCTCTCGGTGACGACAAACCAACTGCGCCATAGCCGTGCGTACGGCGCATACCAGCATTTTCTGCTGGCCACGGGATAAAACATTGTGTGCAGGCTCACCTGCAACGGTAAAACGGAGATCTGCTCTGTGAGGCCCAGTGCGGGTATGTCCCTGACTGAGATCACTATCCCGAGACTCTCTAAGCGCCTCGGCCAGTTCAACCTCTTTTCGCCAACCGCGTCGATAACTCATATCTACCCGATTTAGCAGGCTGGGAGGTAACTCTTCCAGTAGCGTTGTTACGGCCGCACGCAATTGCTCGAATTGGCTGCGACGCAGGGTATCCACCTGTTCGCCACTTTGGGACAACTGATGCTCCCAAATCCCGATCGCGTCCGGATCGATTTTACCACGTCGCAACAAGGCATTTCGCTGCTTCAGTGCGATTTGATAGTTTTTCCATTGCTGAGCAAAGAGATGTTCCACGTGGAACACTGTCCAATCCAGAAGTCGCCTACGCACTCCAGGGCCACCATCCAGGGCGGAGAAACTATCGCTGTTAATCAGTTGTAAGGGGAGACAGTTAGCAAGCTGTGAACTGGACTCAGCCGCCGCCTGGTTGACACGCACACGGCCTCCGCCATCAGCTAGGCGCTCGACCCCAAGATTGAAGCCCGTATCCAGCTGGGTAAAAACCGTGAGCCCTGAATGATCATGGCGGATAACCGATTTGTGCTGGCGAGACCGAAAAGAGCGGCCTGTAGCCAACATATGAACAGCTTCAAGAATGGAAGTCTTGCCACTGCCATTGATGCCACAGAACAGGTTAACCCCAGTGTCCAAAAGCAGATCGGCGTGAGAGATATTTCGAAAATTAGAAATCAGAAGGCGGGTCAGCGCCATAGACCCCTCGCCCCGCTGGCTGGGAAAAATTCAGCGGCAATATTCAGAAAAAATAAAGGGACCGCCTGTTGATAATACAGTGCGGTCCCTTCTCGATTGTGAGCCAAATGCTTACTAACCAGGGCTTACAGACGCATCGGCATAATCACGTAGAGGGCATCTCCGTCCTCAGGTTGCTGCAGTAAAGCACTGCTGTTGGCATCCGCCAGACTAATGCGAATCTGGTCGCTGTGAATAGCACCAGTAACATCGAGCAAATAGGAAACGTTAAAGCCTATTTCCATGGGCTCCCCCACGTAATCCACCATCATTTGCTCTTCGGCCTCCTCCTGTTCGGGGTTATTGGCCACAATCTGCAGCAAACCCTCGGAGACCTGCAAACGTACCCCGCGATATTTTTCATTGGAAAGAATCGCTGCTCGGGAGAAAGCCTGACGCAGGCCCTGACGGTCGGCATAGACCACGTTGCCGGCACCACGTGGCAGAACGCGCTCATAATCCGGGAACTTGCCATCCACCAGCTTAGAGGTAAAGGTGAACTGGCCACTCATCACACGGATATGGTTGTTGCCCAATACTACCTGCGCCTGCACGTCGCTATCTTCCAGCAAACGCCCCAATTCCAACACGCCCTTGCGCGGTACAATCGCCTGAATGGGTGCCGATACATTCAAGCCCGGAGCATCGCGGTCGCACAGTGCCAGGCGGTGACCGTCAGTGGCGACTGCGCGCAGCTGCTGTGGGCGGCACTCCAGCAGTAGGCCATTCAGGTAATAGCGAACGTCCTGCTGGGCCATGGCAAAGCTGGTTGCCTCGATCAGACGGCGAATCTCGCGCTGAGAAATATCGAATCGAGTCTGGGCACTGGCTTCCTCCTGATTGGGGAAGTCCGCTGCGGGTAAAGTGGATAACTGAAAACGGCTGCGGCCACTGCGCAATACCAGGCGCTCGCCATCGCGCTCAAATTTTAATTCAGCGCCATCCGGTAATGAGCGACAGATATCCAGCAGCTTGCGTGCTGGAACAGTTACTTCACCTTCCATTTCCACGCCATCCACCGGCAAGCGGCCGACAATTTCCACTTCGAGATCAGTACCAGTCAGGGACAACTCCTGACCTTGTAATTGCATCAATACATTGGCCAGGACCGGCAGGGTCTGGCGTTTCTCAACGACACCGGCTACCAGTTGTAGGGGCTTCAGCAGGGCGTCCCGGCTCACATTGAATTTCATCGGTAGTTTCGCCTTGTTTGTCAGTTATTCGATTAAGTGGTCAACGACCGTGTCAGTAACTTTACGTCCTCGCGGATATCCGCATCAGACTCCTGCAATTCGCGAATTTTGCGGCAGGCATGCAAGACCGTAGTGTGGTCACGCCCGCCAAAGGCATCGCCAATCTCTGGCAAACTGTGGTTGGTCAACTCTTTAGCCAGAGACATAGCCACCTGACGCGGACGCGCGACAGAGCGGCTGCGGCGCTTGGACAACAGGTCAGCCACCTTGATCTTGTAGTATTCGGCCACCACGCGTTGAATATTGTCCACACTCACCAAACGATCCTGCAAGGCGAGTAGATCCTTGAGGGCCTCGCGCACCAATACATCGTCAATGGCACGGCCGGTAAATTGGGAGTTGGCTATCACACGGCGCAGGGCGCCTTCTAGCTCGCGCACATTAGAGCGGATACGCTGCGCGATAAAGAAAGCGGAATCGTGGGGTAACTCTACACCGAACTGCTCCGCTTTCTTCATTAATATGGCTACCCGCGTCTCCAGTTCAGGCGGTTCCACAGCCACAGTCAGGCCCCAACCAAAGCGGGACTTGAGGCGCTCTTCAAGGCCGTCGATCTCCTTGGGATAGCGGTCGCAGGTCAGGATAATCTGTTGACCACCCTCGAGAAGCGCATTAAAAGTGTGGAAAAACTCCTCCTGAGAGCGCTCCTTACCAGCAAAGAACTGAATATCGTCAATCAGCAGCGCATCCACAGAACGGTAATAGCGCTTAAAATCGCTGATGGCGTTGAGCTGTAGAGCCTTCACCATATCCGCGACAAAACGTTCAGAGTGCAGGTAGACCACTTTGGCATTGGGATTGCGCTCTAACAACGCATTGCCCACCGCATGCATAAGGTGCGTTTTACCCAGGCCCACACCACCATAAATAAAGAGCGGATTGTAGGCGCCACCAGGGTTGTCGGAGATTTGCTGCGCAGCAGCCAAGCCCAATTGGTTGGATTTGCCTTCAACAAAAGATTTAAAAGTGAAGTTTCGATTGAGGGAGCTGCCGTGCTTAATGGCACCCTCAACCTCAACCTGCCGCGCGGGTTGTTCCGGGATAGAACGCACCATGTCGTTCATTACCGCAGGACGAATATCGGATACCGCCTGCTCCCCCTTGCTGACCTGTCTGGAGTTGGTCTCCTCTTCCAGTATTGAATGAGGATTTACACCAGGGCCACCACCAAAGCCGCCACCATTCAGCGGCTGATTGGGAACAGGAGCCTGTGGCTCCGCATGGCTCATAAACCCCTGAGAGACAGAGGGAGAAACCACACCAGGTGTTGTGGAAAAATCCACCGGACCCGATGAAACAGAAGGTGCCGGGGAAGTTGTAGGTGCTATCGGTGGCGGCATAGCACTGGCAACCGGAGCCGTAGGGGGCACGGGAGCCGGTACAGGTGCCGCTTCCATTGCAGCGCGACTACGCTGAAAACGCGCGGGGCGACGAGCAGTGATCTCCAGCCCTACTTGAAGTGGCTGTCCAGGAGAGAACTGGTGGACCAGCTCGCGGATACGATGAAGGAATTTACCGCCAACCCAGTCCAGAACAAAGCGATTTGGTGCAACCAGTCGCAACTCGCCCTCTGCACACGCGGGATTGACGCGCAGCGGTCTGATCCAGGTATTGAACTGCTGAGATGGCAGCTCATCCTGCAAACAGCTCGCGCACTGCTTCCAAACGGATTCAGTCAAGAAACCCCCCAAAACCCCAAAATGGTAAGACCACGGAGACAACGGCATGAAAGGACTGGAGTGCCCTAGCCGTCAAATAAGATCGGCGCAGTATACCTTTCCATCGATGGGTTATCCACAAGAAAGCGTGGCGCTGTTGAAAAAATTGCGCAAAAATGTCCATGCAATCAGGTATTTGCGTAACAATTAGACAATTGAAGCCTACGCCCTTGGAACTTTATCCACAGCCGTCTGTGCATATCTTGGGGTCAATCGGTGGGCATCACGAAATACATCAGGTAGCTCAAGGGCTTGTCGAATAGCCGTTATTTGGCATCAGTGATTTAGTGGTAAACAAGCCGAATATCTCCCGTCTGTGCGTTGCTTTCACTGTTGCCTTTCTATACAATCCGCGGCCTTCGCAGCGCGTAGCTCCGTCTGCGCCGGCTCTGTGCCGGACCGGAGCCCAGGCCGCGGCCGGGGATGGTCCCGAGAAATCTTGAACACAAAGTCTCAGGTAGCAAGACTATGAAACGCACATTTCAACCCAGCAACTTGAAGCGCAAACGCACTCACGGTTTCCGCGCTCGTATGGCAACCAAAAACGGCCGTAAAATCCTGGCCCGCCGCCGCGCTAAAGGCCGCAAAGTACTGTCTGCATAATATCTCTTCCTCTTCTTTTTAGAGATTCTCCCTATGCAGCAGGTGCGCAGCAGCTTTGGATTTGCCAAGACTCTGCGCCTGCTTAATGCGGCGCAGTATCGCAAGGTTTTCAATGAAAACGTTGTGCGCGCCGCGCATCCCCACCTCCTGATCCTCGCATGCCCCAGTGATTCTGAGCATCCGCGCCTCGGCTTGGTAATTGCCAAGAAGCATGTGCGCAACGCCTCCGACCGCAATCGAATCAAGCGAATTACCCGAGAAACCTTCCGCTTGCAGCAACACCAGTTGCCGCCGCTGGATGCTGTAGTATTGGCTCGCCCGGGGGTTGCAGATCTGGATAAGGCCGCACTGGCGAAGACACTAAACAAGCTCTGGCGCAAGCTGGCCAAGCGCACGCAACAGCCACAATCGAAGTCATGAAGTGGCTACTGATCAAGCTGATACACGTCTACCGCTATCTGGCCAGCCCATGGGTAGGTAACCAGTGCCGCTTTTACCCAACCTGCTCGCGATACTCCGAAGAGGCGATTGAAACTCACGGAGCCTTAAAGGGGGGTTATTTAACTGCGCGCCGCCTTATAAAATGCCACCCCTGGCACCCTGGTGGACTGGACCCGGTTCCCCCCACCAAACACAAGAACACGCTCTAGGTATTAAGATGGATTGGCAACGCTATACGCTGCTAGGTGGAATTCTCGCGGTTCTCCTCGCACTTATCTTCCAGTGGAATGCATTTCAAGAGCAGCACACTCCTGAACTCGACCGCGAAACCATAGTTCACGACGATATACAGAGCGGCAGCCAAATCCCGGCGCAGACCAGCGAAAACGGCAATGGCGATGTACCCCAACTGGAGTCCCAAGCGCCAGCAGAGACAGGCACCGATAGCGGCCAACGCACGCTCATCAATGTCACCACCGACGTCTTTGATCTGCTCATTGATCCCCGTGGCGGTGATATCGTAAAAGTGGCCCTGCGACAGTTCCAGGAAAAGCTGGATACGCCTGATCAGCCCTTAATCCTGTTAAACCAGACCCGCTATCACACCTATATCGCCCAGAGTGGTCTGATCGGTAACAACGGCACCGATAGCGCCGCTGGCCGCCCCCTGTTTAAGGTTGAAAAGACCAACTACGCCATGGTCGAAGGGCAGGATCAGCTGGTTGTGGACCTGACCCTGCAACAAGAAGGCGCAAATATCACCAAGCGCTACACCTTCAAGCGTGGCGACTATCTCGTTCAAGTGGCCTACCTGGTGGATAACACCAGCGCCAAGCCCTGGTCCGCCGCTATGTTTGGCCAGATCAAGCGCGATGCCAGTGAGCCGGTGACTGATACTGGTTTTGGTATGTCACCCTTCCTCGGTGCCGCTCTTCACACCAACGAAGAAAATTACTTCAAGCAGGATTTTGAGGAAATCGCCGAGAAACCCACCCGCACCACAGTGGAAGGCGGCTGGGTAGCCATGGTGCAGCACTATTTCCTTAGCGCCTGGATTCCCCCACAGGATGAACGCAACACTTTTGAGCTGCGCGAATTGTCCAACGGACTATTCCGTATGGGCTTCACCGCCCAGCCGGTACAAATCCCCGCCGCGACTCAGGGCGAGCTGAGCGCTTCCTTCTATGCCGGCCCCAAGGATGTCTACCGCCTGGAGGAGATCTCGCCCTATCTTGACCTGACCGTGGATTACGGCTGGCTGTGGTGGATTGCCAAGCCGCTGTTCCGCGTACTGCACTTTATCCAGGAGCATATTGTCAGCAACTGGGGCTGGGCGATTATCTTGCTCACCGTCTTTATCAAGACACTGCTGCTGCCGCTGTCCGCCGCAGGCACCAAGTCTATGGCGCGCATGCGCAAGTTTGCTCCACAGATGAAAAAACTGCAGGAGCAGTACAAGGACAATCGTCAGAAGTTGGCGGAAGAGACCATGAAGCTCTACCGCCGCGAGAAGATCAATCCCATGGGGGGCTGCCTGCCGATCCTGCTGCAGATGCCGGTGTTTATCGCCCTCTACTGGATGCTCACCGAAACCGTAGAGCTGCGCCACGCGCCCTGGATCTTCTGGATTCACGACCTGTCGGCAAAGGACCCTTATTTCATCCTGCCAGTACTGATGGGCCTGTCCATGTGGTTTATGCAGAAGCTAAACCCGGCCCCCACCGACCCGACCCAGGCCCGTATCATGCAGTTGATGCCGGTGATGATGACGGTGTTCTTCCTGTGGTTCCCGGCTGGCCTGGTCCTGTACTGGATCGCAAACAACCTGATCACCATCGGTCAAACCTGGTATATCAACAAGCAGGTGGATGCCGGAAAATACTGATCAAGTATCCACAGATCACAAACAACAAGGGCCGCAACTGCGGCCCTTTTCCGTTATGTCGAGTACACTCAGCCGATGACACAACAAAGCCTTAATCGTGACACCATCGCCGCCGTCGCCACCGCACCAGGGCGCGGTGGTATCGGTGTAATCCGCCTCTCTGGCCCCAAAGCCCTGTCCATTGCCCAGCAAATCTGCGGGGATAAACCGCTCAAAGCGCGCTATGCCCATTACCGAAATTTTTTCCACAGTGAGCAACTGATCGACCAGGGACTCGCCCTATTCTTCCCAGGCCCCAACTCATTTACCGGAGAAGACGTGGTGGAACTGCAGGGCCACGGTGGACCGGTCATTCTCGATCAACTGCTGAAGGCAACGATCAAACTGGGAGCCCGCCAGGCACGTCCCGGGGAGTTTTCTGAACGCGCCTTCCTCAACGACAAAATGGATCTCACCCAAGCCGAAGCGATCGCCGATCTGATTGATGCCGGTAGTGCCCAAGCGGCGCGCAACGCCATGCGTTCACTACAGGGCGCATTTTCCGACAAGATCGAACACCTTGTGGAAAGCCTTACCCACCTGCGTATCTATGTGGAAGCCGCCATCGATTTTCCCGAAGAGGAGATCGACTTTCTCGCCGATGGCAAGGTGGCTGCGGATATCCAGGCCCTACTGGCACAAATGGCTGGTGTGGAAGCTCAGGCGCGCCAGGGCGCCATTATGCGCGAGGGTATGCGGGTGGCCATTGCCGGGCGCCCCAATGCCGGCAAGTCGAGTCTGCTCAATGCCCTCGCGGGTCGCAATACCGCCATCGTCACCGATATCGCCGGCACCACCCGCGATATCTTGCGGGAAGATATCCACATTGACGGCATGCCCCTGCAGTTCGCCGATACCGCCGGCCTGCGGGATGCGCCAGATAAAGTAGAGCAAATAGGCATCGAGCGCGCCTGGGAGGAGATTCACCAGGCGGATCGCGTGCTCCTGGTAATGGATGCAGAGCAACTTCACTCACTGGACCCGGCAGAGGCCTGGCCGGAATTTACCAACCAGCTTCAGGACTTAGACAAGCTCACACTGGTACTGAACAAAATTGATCTCAGCGATTACAGTGCAGGCCTCCAAGCTCACACTGAAGGAGTGCCGGTTATAGCCATCAGCGCCAAGACTGGCTCAGGCCTCGAAGCACTGAAGGAGCATTTGAAACAGTCTATCGGCTTCAGTGGTGCTGCCGAAGGCACTTTTAGTGCGCGTAGACGCCATTTAGAGGCTCTTGAGCGCGCCCGAGCCTTTATTGAGCAAGGTTCCCAGCAGCTCCACAGTCATGGTGCCGGTGAGTTACTCGCGGAAGACTTACGCCAAGCCCAACAGGCGTTGGGAGAAATCACCGGTGCAATGAGTGCGGACGAGCTGCTCGGGAAAATTTTCGGCAGCTTTTGTATCGGAAAATAAGAAGGTGTGGAGTTCCACGCACTTATCCAATTGGGGGCGCTAGTAAATAGCGTCCTCTTCTCTTCCCTATAGTACCTCCCTACTCTCCATCTTCTTATTCTCCTTCTGGCACAAGTTCCACACCTCTTGCTCACAGGAAGAGCCCAGATCTATCCTAGGTTGTTAAAAAAGTTCTATTTAATCCCCAGCTTTCCCGCATATTTTCCACGAAAAAGGTGAGAAATAAGCTTGAGATAGCTGTTTAAATGGCTCTTAAGGGAAAGAAGTTATACATGTCCACGGGGATTTCCCGTGGATAATCTTATTGGCAGTTATCTCACCATTAACCCACACCCATTCAATGGGTATATGCACAGATTTATACATTGCGTTTGACTACTCACAGGTATCCCCCAGAATGTCTGGGTAAAGCACCACAGACACTAGTCAAAAAAAACTGACTGTGGGCAAAAGAGGGGATAAGCACCTGCAAAATAGAATAATCGTATGATGATAACTTCCTAATAAGAGTAGATAGGGCAAAGTTGTCCCAAGTTTTCACAGCCTCATACCCCGGTTACCCCTGTGTCCACCAAGGGTTTGTCGGCAGGGTTTTCATCTTTGTAACTTATTGTTTTTAAAGGTTTTTTTGTGCTTATACCGAGTTGCGGCAGGTCTAATAAAAACAACAAATATAAAAATACTCTTTAAGATATACATATATTCATTAGTAAGAGTATTTAAGAAAGCAAGACAGAGTTTTGAAATTCATCTGATCAGAAGTTGATATTCAGGAAGGAGAGAGAAAGACAAAGGCAGAGCTTTCCTAAAAGGCTTGAATAAAGCCAATTGCTGAGGACACTTACTGACTATAAAATGTGCGCCCCAAGTTGTAACCAGTAGCAGCCACTATGGAATTCCCTAAGACCTATGATGTGATCGTGATCGGCGGAGGCCACGCAGGTACCGAAGCCTCACTGGCAGCGGCACGTATGGGAGCTTCCACTCTGCTGCTGACCCACAATATCGAGACCCTTGGACAAATGTCCTGCAACCCGGCCATTGGCGGTATTGGCAAGAGTCATCTTGTGAAGGAGGTCGATGCCCTCGGTGGCGCTATGGCAACGGCAACAGACCTGGGCGGAATTCAGTTCCGGGTCCTCAATGCCCGCAAAGGCCCCGCAGTAAGGGCAACTCGTGCCCAGGCCGATAGAGCCCTGTATCGCGCCGCGATCCGTTCGATCCTGGAAGCACAGGAAAACCTGGAGATCTTCCAACAAGCGGCAGATGACCTGATAGTCGAAGGTGAACGGGTTGTTGGCGTTGTCACCAACGCAGGAGTACGCTTTCGAGCCAAGACAGTGGTACTGACTGCCGGTACTTTCCTCGGTGGGCGTATCCACATCGGCTTGGATAACCACGCCGGCGGCCGCGCCGGAGATCCGCCCTCGATTGCCTTGGCGGATCGTCTGCGCGAACTGCCTTTCCGTGTCGACCGCCTCAAAACCGGCACCCCTCCTCGTATTGATGCCCGCTCAGTAGATTTCAGTGAGTTGGAGGAGCAGTGGGGAGATAGCCCCACACCGGTGATGTCTTACTTGGGCAGCCGCGATCAGCACCCGCGCCAGGTCTGCTGCTGGATTACCCACACCAATGCCCACACTCATGAAATTATCCAAGGGGGGCTCGATCGCTCGCCCATGTATTCCGGTGTGATTGAGGGGATCGGCCCGCGCTATTGCCCCTCCATTGAGGACAAGGTGCACCGCTTTGCGGACAAAGACAGCCACCAGGTGTTTATCGAGCCGGAGGGGCTGACTACCAACGAGCTGTACCCCAATGGTATTTCCACCAGTCTGCCCTTCGATGTGCAGATTGAGCTGGTGCACTCCATCAAGGGCTTTGAAAAGGCGCATATCACCCGCCCGGGCTATGCGATTGAGTACGATTTCTTCGATCCGCGCGATCTTTTGCCGTCCCTGCAAACCAAATTTATCCAGGGGCTCTATTTTGCCGGCCAGATCAATGGTACCACCGGCTACGAAGAAGCGGCCGCCCAGGGACTCCTGGCTGGCGCCAACGCCGCCCTACAGGCGCAGGAGCGCGAAGCTTGGTCCCCGCGTCGGGATGAAGCCTACCTGGGCGTGCTTGTAGATGATTTGATCACCAGTGGCACCAAAGAGCCCTACCGCATGTTTACCAGCCGCGCGGAATATCGCTTGCTGCTCCGTGAGGACAATGCTGACCTGCGCCTGACCGAAAAAGGTCGCGAATTGGGCCTGGTCGACGATACCCGCTGGGCAGCGTTCAGTGAAAAGCGCGAGGCGATCACTCAGGAAACCCAGCGACTGCAAGAGACCTGGGTGCACCCAAAGACATCCCAGGCCGCCTCCGTAGAAACCAAACTGCCGCAGCCATTGGCGCGGGAATACAGCCTGATGGACCTGCTGCGCCGTCCGGAACTGGGCTATCAGGATGTGGCGGGCCTCAAAGGGGAAGCGGTAACCGACGAGCAGGTTGCCGAACAGGTGGAAATTTCGGCCAAGTACGCCGGTTATATCGATCGCCAGCGCGAGGAAATTGAGCGCTTGCAGGCCTACGAAGATACCCCGATCCCGGCGGACTTCGACTACAGCGATATTTCCGGTCTGTCCAATGAGGTCAAGCAAAAGCTGGGAGAGACCCGCCCGGATACCCTGGCGCGGGCCTCGAGGATACCGGGCGTGACGCCCGCATCCATATCCCTGCTGCTGATCCAGTTGAAAAAGCGCGGGCTGCTGAAGCGCAAAAAAGCGGTATAAATCGGTTTTCCACAGGGTATCCCGCGAGGCCCTGCGGGGTTTGAGTTTCGCGGGACTACTGGGGGATAGACCCATTTCTCACTCAATGGAACAGTTTCGTCCGCGCCTGTTAGAGGCGGCGGCACAGATGTCGGTGGCACTCAGTGACCGGCAGCAGGATCAGCTACTGGAATACCTGGCGCTTTTTGCCCGCTGGAACAGTGCCTATAACCTGTCCGCCATACGCGACCCGGAGCAGATGCTGGAGCGCCATATTATCGACAGCCTCAGTGTGGTAAATCTCTGTGGCGAAGGCTCTTTGATCGATGTGGGTAGCGGTGGCGGCCTGCCAGGGATTCCTCTGGCAATTGTGCATCCGGAGCGCGCCATCACCCTGCTCGACAGCAATGGCAAGAAGACCCGCTTCCTGTTCCAAGTGGCCAGCACCCTGCCCCTGCCCAATATCACGGTAGTCAATAAGCGGGTAGAAGCCTTTGTGCCAGAACAGCCTTTTGCCGGTGTGGTGTCCCGCGCCTTTGCCTCCATCGAGGATATGGTCAATGGCAGTGAGCATATGCTGGCGCCTAAGGGTCGTTTTTATGCCATGAAGGGCAAGCTGCCTGAGGATGAGTTGAGCGCTCTGCCAAAAGGCATTAAGGTCGAGCAGGTGCACCGGTTGTCGGTGCCCGGCTGCGACGGTGAGCGACATATGATTCAGCTCTGTCGCACAGAATAAGATGGTAGTTTGGTGGGTCTGTCGCCCGCCCAATCCTGCTCCCCTTTCGAGGGACACAACAGCCGCTGCCCGAAGCCGAGCCGGCGTCGGGGCAAACGCACCCGGAAACAACAAAGGACAAGAATCTTGAGCAAGATATTTGCTGTGGCCAACCAGAAAGGCGGGGTTGGTAAGACCACTACCTGCGTCAATCTGGCCGCATCTTTGGTTGCCAACAAGCGGCGCGTATTGCTGATCGACCTGGACCCCCAGGGCAATGCCACCATGGGCAGCGGTGTGGATAAAAGTGACCTTGAGGTGTCCGGTTACGATGTGCTGGCCGCTGAATTACCCGTTGAGCAGGCCATTGTATCCACAGAGAGCGGTTTTGATTTGATCCCGGGCAACGGTGACCTGTCTGCGGCAGAGGTGGAGTTGCTGAATCTGGAGGGCCGCGAATCTCGTCTGAGCCGCGCTCTGGCAACGGTGAGCAATCGTTACGATTACGTGATTATCGACTGCCCGCCGTCGCTAAATATGCTGACGGTAAACGCACTCTGTGCAGCTCACGGCGTGTTGATTCCCATGCAGTGCGAATATTATGCCCTGGAGGGACTGTCAGCCTTGGTGGATACGATCACCCAGATCCAGCAGACCGCTAATCCGAATCTGAAAATCGAAGGCATCTTGCGTACCATGTACGATCCGCGCAACAGTCTTACCAGCGAAGTGTCGGCGCAGTTGCAGGAGTATTTTGGCGATAGCCTGTATCGAACTTGTATTCCGCGCAATGTGCGCTTGGCGGAAGCGCCCAGTTTTGGCAAACCGGCGTTGGATTACGATCGCCACTCCAAGGGCGCTATCGCCTACCTGGCATTGGCTTGTGAAATCAATCGCCGCCATCCCGCCAATCAACCTACCAAAAAGAAAAGCCGCCCTATGGCGGAAGCGGTATAAGGGGTAATAACTATGGCCGCCAAACGCAAAGGACTGGGCCGGGGTTTATCCCACCTGATCAGCAATAAAAACAGCACCGCGATCGCCGAGGCTACCGGTGAATCTGAAACCGAAACTGCCGTGGTCGACGGTGAGTTGAAAGAATTGCCGATCGAGTTTTTGCAGCGGGGTCGCTACCAGCCGCGCCGGGATTTTCCACAGGAGTCCCTGCAGGAACTGGCGGACTCGATTCGCGCCCAGGGTATTATGCAGCCGATCGTCGTACGTGGTATCGGCGAGCAAAGCTACGAGATTATTGCCGGTGAGCGGCGTTGGCGTGCCGCCCAACTGGCGGGATTGGAGAAAGTGCCGGCGCTGGTGCGCAGCGTTTCCGATGAAGCCGCCATCGCCATGGCATTGATCGAGAATATCCAGCGTGAAGATCTGAATCCGGTCGAAGAGGCTGTGGCCCTTAAGCGACTGCAGGATGAATTCAAGCTGACTCAGCAGGAAGTGGCCGATGCGGTGGGTAAATCTCGAACTGCCGTGACCAACTTACTGCGCTTATTGAGCCTCAGTGAAGAGGTGCGCACTTTCCTTGAGCGCGGTGACCTGGAGCTGGGCCACGCCAAGGCGCTGCTCGGTCTCTCCGGTGCCACCCAGCGTTCCGCCGCACGTCAGGTTGTCGAGCGCAGCCTCACCGTGCGCCAGACGGAAGCGCTGGTGCGTCGCCTGCAACAGCCGGCCACGCCGAAGCAGGAAAAGCCCAAGCCCGACCCCAATATCCGCCGCCTGACTGAGCGTCTGGCGGAAAAGGTCGGAGTGCCTGTTTCTATCGATCACAACGAAAAGGGCAATGGTCGCCTGGTGCTGAAATTTACCACCCTGGAAGAGCTGGACGGAATCCTTGCCCACCTCGGTTACGCCGAGGATTAAAGCCGCGGCGAAATGCGCGTCCTAGTGGCGCGCGCAATAACTGTTGGCAATTACTCACTGCGCCGAGTAATTCCGCGCAAAACCGCCCGAAAATCAAATAAGTTGGCGACATTTGCCGGTTGAATCGGCGATGCTGTTGCAGCATAATTCGCACGCCCAAATTTTGGGCGGACAGCGCACAGAAGTCGGCTTATCCCGTCTATGAGAAAACCCCCGGTATTACGAATTGCCGCGGTACAGCTTCTGCTGATATCGGTGGCCAGTGCGGTACTGCACTTGAGTGGCAAACCGGTGACGGCGCTTTCCGTATTTATCGGCGGTGCCCTATGTGCACTGCCCGGAGCATATTTCGGCAGGCGCGCCTTTCGCGATAGCGGTGCGCGCGCGGCCCATCGCGTGGTAGGCAATTTCTACCGCGCGGAAACCGGCAAATTTATATTGACCATGGCGGGTTTTGCGGCAGTTTTTGCCACCGTCAAGCCGCTGAATGCGGCAGCGCTTTTTATCAGCTACGTCCTCTGTGTGATCGTGCAGTGGATTATGGTGGCGCGCATGGTCCGCTAGCCGGTGGATAAGAAAAAAAGAATTCTTACTTTTACGATTGTTGAGGAACTATGGCGGGCGAAGCTCTAACTGCGACGGGGTATATCCAACACCACCTGCAAAATATGACTTACGGCAAGCTGCCGGCCGGGTACACCCGCGCCGATGGTTCTGTGCTTAGTGAGTCCACCTGGACTATGGCGCATTCCTCTCAGGAAGCCGCGGATATGGGCTTTTGGGCCCTACATGTGGATACACTGGGTTGGTCTATCGGCCTCGGCCTGATTTTCTGTTTCCTGTTTGCCCGCGCTGCCAAAAAGGCCAGTGTGGACAAGCCCACCGGTTTCCAGAGTTTTGTGGAGCTGGTCACCGAGTTTATCGACAAGCTGGTTAAGGAAACCTTCCCCCACCGCAACACCATGGTTGCCCCGATGGCGCTGACCATTTTTGTGTGGGTATTCCTGATGAACCTGATGGACCTGGTGCCGGTGGACTGGTTGCCAATGGCTGCCGCCAAGATTTCCGGTAACGATCACCTCTTCTTTAAAGTGGTTCCGACTACCGACCCGAACGCCACTCTGGGTATGGCCCTGGCGGTGTTTGCACTGATGATTTTCTTCAGTATTCGCGAAAAAGGTGCCATCGGCTTCCTGAAAGAGCTGACTCTGCACCCTTTCCATACCGGCAAACTGTTCTTTGACATCCTGCTGATCCCGGTCAACTTCCTGCTGGAGGCAGTATCCCTGATCGCCAAGCCGATCTCCCTGGGCCTGCGTCTGTTCGGAAACCTCTACGCCGGTGAAATGATCTTTATCCTGATTGCGATTGTCTTTGGCGTTGGCGTTCTCGGCTTTATTGGTGCGGGTCTCCTGCACATGGGCTGGGCGATCTTCCACGTACTGGTAATCGTGCTGCAGGCGTTCGTATTTATGGTATTGAGCACCGTGTACATGGCGATGGCACACCATCGCGACGATGAGCACGAGCACGATCAATAAGTTTTTAACCCTTTTTTCGACCTTTACAACAACTCTTTAACTTTGATTTGGAGAACACAATGGAAGCATTAGGTCTGGTTTACATCGCAAGTGCACTGCTGATCGGTCTGGGCGCCCTGGGCACCGCTATCGGTTTCGGTACTCTGGGTGGCAAGCTGCTGGAAGGTTCCGCTCGTCAGCCTGAACAGGCTCCGGCTCTGCAGGGCAAAATGTTCCTGATGGCTGGTCTGCTTGACGCGGTTCCGATGATCGGTGTTGGTATCGCTATGTACCTGATCTTCGCCGTAGCTCCTGGTCTGGTTTAATTACGCCGTTCCAATTGCCCTTAACCCTATTTAAAGAGCAAGAGGTGTCGGTGTGAATATCAACCTGACTCTAATCGGCCAGTCGATTACTTTCCTGTTTTTCGTCTGGTTTTGCTGGAAGTTTGTTTGGCCGCCGCTTTTGGGCGTGATGAAAGAGCGTGAGCAGAAGATCGCAGATGGTCTCGCTGACGCCGAGCACGCGCAGAAAGATCTGGAACTGGCCAAGCGCAAAGCTGCCGAGCAGCTGAAAGAAGCCAAAGATCAGGCGAGCGAGATTATCGATGGCGCCAACAAGCGCGCTAATCAGATTCTCGATGAAGCAAAGCAGGCTGCGCATGCTGAGGGCGATCGCCTGAAAGCTGCGGCTAAAGCTGAGATCGACCAGGAAGTGAATCGCGCTAAAGAGCAACTGCGCAGCCGTGTGGCAGACCTGTCTGTCCTGGGTGCGGAGAAGATTCTCGCGGTCAATATCGACGCTAAGGCGCACGACGACCTGATCGACAAACTGGCAGCCGAGCTGTAAGCGAGGAACCCCATGGCGGAACTCAGCACACTGGCCCGGCCCTACGCTAAAGCTGCATTTGCCTATGCGCAGCAAGCCTCCCACTTAGGTGGTTGGAGCGCTGCGCTGGAAACTGCGGCGGCGGTCAGCCAGAACGAAAAAGTGCGTGAGCTGCTGGATAACCCACAGCTCACCAGTGAAGAGCGCGCAGATAAATTCCTGTCGATCTGTTCAGACGAGCTCGGCGAGCACGGAAAAAATTTCATCCGGTTGCTGGCGGAAAACCACCGCCTGCAGCTGCTGCCGGAAATTTCCGAGCTGTTCGAAGAGCTGAAAGCGCAGGCGGAAGCCACCCTCGAGGTGGAAGTTGTTTCCGCGCACGCCCTGAGCGATGCACAGGCGCAAGCACTGGGCCAAAAGCTCAGGGCGAAGTTTGAACGCGAAATACATCTGCACAGCTCGGTGGACGAGAGCCTGCTGGGCGGCGCGATCATCCGCGCCGGTGATACAGTCATCGACGGTTCCGTACGCGGCCGTCTGGCCAAGCTCGCCGAGGCGATGAACTCCTAAATTACTCTCCCCGTCGGCGTCAGCCGGCGGGGGACTTGAGGAACAGAGCATGCAGCAACTGAATCCCTCTGAGATCAGTGAAATCATCAAGAGCCGCATCGAAAATCTCGATGTGAGCACTGAAGCCCAAAATGAGGGCACTATTGTTTCCGTATCCGACGGCATCATCCGCATCCACGGCCTGGCCGACGTGATGTACGGTGAGATGATCGAGTTCGAAGGCGGCGTTTACGGTATGGCGCTGAACCTGGAGCGCGACTCCGTTGGTGCTGTAATCCTGGGCGACTACAAATCTCTGGCCGAAGGTCAGAAGTGTCGTTGTACCGGCCGTATCCTGGAAACCCCGGTTGGTCCGGAACTGCTCGGCCGCGTTGTAGACGCGCTGGGTAACCCGATCGACGGTAAAGGTCCACTGAACAACAAGCTGACCGACGCGGTAGAAAAAGTAGCGCCTGGCGTTATCGCCCGTCAGTCCGTTGACCAGCCTGTACAAACCGGCTTGAAAGCGGTTGATACCATGATCCCGATTGGCCGTGGCCAGCGTGAGCTGATCATCGGTGACCGCCAGATCGGTAAGACTGCTGTGGCGATCGACGCCATCATCAACCAGAAAGGCACCGGCGTTAAGTGTATCTACGTTGCCGTGGGCCAGAAGCAGTCCTCTATTGCCAACGTAGTGCGCAAGCTCGAAGAGCACGGCGCTATGGACCACACCATCGTAGTGGCCGCTGGCGCCGCCGATCCGGCAGCGATGCAGTTCCTGGCTCCTTACGTTGGCTGTACCATGGGTGAGTACTTCCGCGACCGCGGTGAAGATGCCCTGATCGTATACGATGACCTGACCAAGCAGGCTTGGGCCTACCGTCAGATCTCCCTGCTGCTGAAGCGTCCGCCTGGACGTGAAGCCTACCCCGGTGACGTTTTCTACTTGCACTCCCGTCTGCTGGAGCGCGCTGCGCGTGTAAATGCCGACTACGTAGAGAAATTCACCAATGGTGAAGTGAAAGGCAAAACCGGCTCTCTGACCGCCCTGCCGATCATCGAAACCCAGGCCGGTGACGTATCCGCGTTCGTACCGACCAACGTGATTTCCATTACCGACGGCCAGATCTTCCTCGAGACCGATCTGTTCAACTCCGGTATCCGCCCTGCGATCAACCCGGGTATCTCCGTATCCCGTGTAGGTGGTGCAGCGCAGACCAAGGTGATCAAGAAATTGTCCGGTGGTATCCGTACCGCTCTGGCTCAGTACCGCGAATTGGCGGCATTCTCCCAGTTTGCCTCTGATCTGGACGAAGCTACCAAGGCCCAGCTGGATCACGGTGAGCGTGTAACCGAGCTGATGAAGCAGAAACAGTACTCTCCGCTGTCTATCGCGGACATGGCTGTTTCCGTTTACGCCGCCGACAAGGGTTACCTGAAAGAAGTAGAAGTTGCCAAGGTTCTCGATTTCGAAGCCGCCCTGCTCGCTTACATGAACAGCGAACACGCAGAGCTGATGGAGAAAGTGAACGCGACTGGTAACTACAACGACGAAATCGACGCAGCTTTCAAAGCCGCTATCGAGAAGTTCGTCGCTACTAGCAGCTGGTAAGAACTCCCTGGAGAGCGCGAAAGAGCGGCACTGCCGCTCTTTCGGAATCTAACTTCCAGCGAACAAGGTAAATCACTATGGCAGGCGGAAAAGAAGTACGCACAAAAATTGCCAGCATCAAGAGCACGCAGAAGATTACTGCCGCAATGGAAATGGTTGCAGCCAGTAAGATGCGTAGAGCTCAGGATCGCATGGCACTGGGGCGTCCCTACGCCCAGCGCATACGCGCAGTGATCGGCCACGTCGCCAACGCTTCGGCCGAGTACCAGCATATTTACCTGCAGGAGCGCGAGGCCAAGCGGGTCGGTTTTATCCTGGTATCCACTGACCGCGGACTCTGTGGTGGCCTGAACATCAACATGTTCAAGGCGGCTATTCGCGAGATGCAGGCGTGGTCCGAAAAAGGCGTTGACGTAGAAGTCTGCGCGGTAGGTAACAAGGCGGCCAGTTTCTTTAACGCCATCGGCAGCAAGGTTGTCGCAGCAGTTCGCGACCTGGGCGATGCGCCCCAGGCCAACAAGCTGATTGGCTCAGTTAAGGTAATGCTGGACCGTTACGCAGAAGGCGATATCGATCGCCTGTTCCTGGTATCCAACGAGTTTATCAACACCATGTCACAGAAGCCGCGGGTTGAGCAATTGCTGCCGCTGCCGAAAGACGAAGATGAAAAACTCATGCACGAGTGGGACTACCTCTACGAGCCGGATCCGGTTGAATTGCTGGATGGATTGCTGGCTCGCTATATCGAGTCTCAGGTATACCAGGCAGTAGTTGAAAACAAAGCCTGTGAGCAGGCAGCGCGTATGATCGCGATGAAGAGCGCCACCGATAACGCCGGTGAGCTGATCGATCAGTTGCAGCTTGTCTACAACAAGGCGCGCCAGGCGGCCATTACCCAGGAACTGTCCGAAATTGTCGGCGGTGCGGCGGCGGTTTAATCCGCTGCCCCTAGCAGTAATGGTCAGCCTAGAAAGAATTTAAAGCTGAGGATCCGGAAATGAGTAACGGGCAAATTGTGCAAGTGATCGGAGCCGTCATCGACGTGGAATTCCCACGCGATTCTGTTCCGAATGTATACGACGCACTGGTGGTTGAGGACAAGAACCTCACCATGGAAGTGCAGCAGCAGTTGGGTGACGGCGTGGTACGCGCTATTGCCATGGGTTCATCCGAAGGTATCAGCCGCGGTCTGCCCGTGCGCAATACCGGCGCTCCGGTTTCTGTACCGGTAGGCCTGGAAACCCTCGGTCGCATCATGGACGTGCTCGGCAACCCGATTGACGAGTGTGGCCCTATCGGTGAGAAAGAGCGCTCCTCTATCCACCGCGCTGCACCGACCTACGAAGAGCAGTCCAGCTCTACCGAACTGCTGGAAACCGGCATCAAGGTAATCGACCTGGTTTGCCCGTTCGCCAAGGGTGGTAAGGTTGGTCTGTTCGGTGGTGCCGGTGTAGGTAAAACCGTAAACATGATGGAACTGATCAACAACATCGCTACCGAGCACTCCGGTCTGTCCGTGTTTGCAGGTGTTGGTGAGCGTACTCGTGAAGGTAACGACTTCTACTACGAGATGGCTGAATCCGGCGTTGTTGACCTGGAAAACAAAGCCAACTCCAAAGTGGCGATGGTTTACGGCCAGATGAATGAGCCGCCCGGCAACCGTCTGCGCGTAGCCCTGACCGGCCTGACCATGGCGGAAAAATTCCGTGATGAAGGCAAAGACGTGCTGTTGTTCGTCGACAACATCTACCGTTACACCCTGGCCGGTACCGAAGTATCCGCACTGCTGGGCCGTATGCCTTCTGCGGTAGGTTACCAGCCGACCCTGGCGGAAGAGATGGGCGTTCTGCAGGAGCGTATTACCTCCACCAAGACTGGCTCTATCACCTCTATCCAGGCGGTATACGTACCGGCGGATGACTTGACTGACCCGTCTCCGGCGACCACCTTCGCGCACTTGGACTCCACTGTAGTACTGAGCCGTGACATTGCCGCTAAAGGTATCTACCCGGCTGTTGACCCGCTGGATTCCACCTCTCGTCAGCTTGACCCGCAGGTAATCGGTCAGGAGCACTATGAAGTGGCTCGTGGCGTACAGTCCGTATTGCAGCGCTACAAAGAGCTGAAGGACATCATCGCGATCTTGGGTATGGACGAACTGTCTGAAGAAGACAAGCAGATCGTAGCCCGCGCCCGTAAGATCGAGCGTTTCCTGTCCCAGCCGTTCCACGTTGCGGAAATCTTCACTGGTGCACCAGGCAAGTACGTTTCCCTGAAAGAAACCATCCGTGGCTTCCAGGGCATCCTGAACGGTGAGTATGACCACATGCCTGAACAGGCCTTCTACATGGTGGGAACCATCGACGAAGCTGTGGAAAAAGCCAACAAGACCAAAGGCTAAGCCAGAGAGGCATATACTATGGCCATGACAGTACATTGTGACATTGTCAGCGCCGAGCAGTCTCTCTTCTCCGGACTGGTGCAGATGGTGATTGTGAGTGGTATCGAAGGTGAGCTGGGTCTCTCCTACGGCCATGCGCAACTGCTTACCGCCCTGAAGCCCGGTCCGGTACGCATCATCAAGCCCGGTGGTGAAGAGGAAGTACTGTTCGTCAGCGGTGGCTACGCCGAAGTGCAGCCGAACATGGTTACCATCCTCGCGGATGTAGCCGAGCGTGAAATTGACGAGGAAGCCGCGCAGAAGGCCCGCGAAGAAGCGGAACACGCCCTGCACAAAGCGCCTTCTGAAGTTGATTATGCGCGTATCTCAGCCCAGCTGGCCGAAGCCGAGGCGCGTCTGCGCACTCTGCAGGCAATCCGCAAGGCGGCCGGCAAGTAAGCAGCGCTTGCATTCGTGTAAAGCGCCTACTTCAAGGCGATAAAAAAGCAGCTTCGGCTGCTTTTTTTGTATTCTTGGTTCTCACTTTACCTTCCCCCTGTTTTTGAAAGTCACTCCCTACTCTATGTGCCCATAGGGGTAGATCTAAGTTGTACGAGGTATCTACATTGAAGCCCACCTTTAAAAAACTCTTCACAATATCAACTTTAATTTACCTACTGGCCGGATGTGGTGGCGGCTCATCCGGCGGAGGCGATGATAATCGTGAACAGAAAACAGATAACGAAAACCCAAGCGCCAGTATCCTGTTTCCATCTGCCAACGGATTGTGGAGTGATCGGGAAACATTGATCGTCCGCGGGAGTGCGACAGACAATGTTGGGGTGGAAAATGTGCTGGTAAACGGGATAGAAGCAGATTCCGATGATGGCTTTAAAACTTGGCAAGTAGAAATACCGTTGACTGCAGGTGAAACCACGGGCATCAATGTAGAGGTCACTGATGTTAATGGAAATAGAACCCCGGAAGCTGCTTTTTTAACTGTAAACGCCTATGACAATTTTGACAGTTATAGGTTTTGCAGCCCTTTGGCATATGATGATGATAGAAATGTAGCCTATACGTTTAACCCTGTTAGGGAAATTAGTCTGGAAAAGATGCAAGAGAGATTTATCTCCTCAAGTCTTACTGATGTCGTCGGTGCGAAATACGATGCGATTACAGGAAATTTTTTAGTTATTGAAAAAGACAGGTTGTTGTTGGTTGATAGGGATTTTAATGTAGTAAATAGCATTTCAGAAACTGATGATGAATCACTATCTTTTGGCAAGAGGCCCCAGATTTCAATTGATGATAGTAGTGGAGATATTTATGTTCAAAATTATTGGCCGAGCTCCTTAATAAAAGTTGATCCTGCCACAGGTGAGAGAGAAAAAATATCAGAGTTTCAGTATGTAGATGGAAGTTCCGTAGGCTACCTAAACCAGGGACTTGAAATTAAAGGTGGCAGATTTTTTGTACTCGAAGAGAAGGCGTTACTGGAATTAAATCCATTTACATGGGCGGCAAGTGAAATTTCAGGGAAGAATATAGGTGCAGGAGAGTCTTTTTACAGTATAAAAGGTCTATCTGTCGATTTAGAGAATAACAAAGCCTACGTGGGCGACCACCATAGTAGATTGTTTGAAATTGATTTAACAACAGGTGATCGAGAGGTAATTTCTTCTGAACTGGATGCCGGTGAAGAAAATCTCAATTTCGACTCAGCTAGAAATGGCTTTTTGGATGTAGGGCCTTTTATTCTAATTAATTCCTGCCTGACTGGGCATACTTTCTCAATCAATAAGGAAAGTGGAGAGAGGAGTCGCTTATCCAGAAAAATTAGAGGGGATGGGCCCTTAATTTCTGTAAGTGAAGCTCCTATCTTTGACCAAGATAATAACCGTATTATCGTTCTGAATGATAGTTATGGTAACTCTGATTTATTTTCTGATTTCGATAAGATTCAGCAAGTTATTTCTGTAGATCTACAAACTGGGCACAGATCCATTCTATCAGGACCAAACTATGGCGAAGGTATCATTAAAGGCTATTTTAATAATCTGGCTGTAGACGATAGAAATGGAAATATTTACGCAACGGAATCTGTATCCAATAGTATCGTCAAAATAGACCCTAATAACGGGAATCGAACCATAATTTCAGGAGTGGAAATAGGAGTTGGTGAAAACCTTATGGGGTCGAGAGCTCTAGCTGTAGATTCGACACAAAATCGAATATTAACTATATCTGGATCTTCATTGATTGCTGTTGATATAGAGACAGGAAATCGAAGTGTAATAACAGATTTTACGTATATGGATATGTGGCATCCACAATATATATCCTTGAACTCGAATTCTTCGCACGTCTACATTTCGGATGTTCATGGAACTATCAACAAAATTGACCTGAATAGTCAGGAAATAACCACAGTATCAGGTAAGGATATTGGCAGTGGACCAAGTATGAATGAACTTGGCTTTATGGTGTTTGATGAGTTAAATAATCAAATAATTATTGAGGATTATAACCATACTGAAGGAGATGAATTCCCAATTGATATTGAGCTTCTGGCTGTAGATCTGGAAACTGGAGATAGAACTTTGTTGCTGAATCTTCAGGAGAAGAATAATGAGGATATGCTGATTTCACCTGTGATTGATACTAAAGAGAATAAAGTATATCTGGCTATGCCTAATAGAAGTATCGCTGTTTTTGATATGCAAACAAAGCAGTATTTAACTGTAACACAATAGTTTTTAATTGTTCTGGCGCCAGCAATATTTTTTCTGGCGCTTATGAGCCTCCTAGCTTAGTTTTCAAGGAGGCCAGGTATATATTGTTGAATTGAAATGCTGCTGACAGATTTTCGTAGAGAGAGAATCTATTTATACAGACATACTAATGTCTTTATTAGTGATTTAATCGATTTTCTCACAAAATTTCGCTCCAATGTTGTATGCCAAAAATCTAGTTGTTTCAGGTTAATAAATAGTTTTATTAATTTTTTATGAGATTTTGGTTTTATTTAAAAGTTATCTTTATTTTAGAAAAAATTTTATGTCAACTGTCCATGCTTCTGGGTGAAAGTACGACCTCTGTGTACATTTAATCATGTCATTCTTGCTTTCACATTTCTCTATATTAGTTTGTTGTATGCGTGATACCTTTCCAAAGGTGGTTGGTGTTAGTAGATAATTAAATTATACATTCTGTCTTTATTTGAGCTCATTTCGTAAACCTGTGTAAATAAGTGCCTTGCGTACAAAATCATAATATCTTTCTGTCACATTCTCTATACTAGTTGTTGGCTGCCTAAGCTAAGTTTATGTTTTAAATTTAAAGTGGCGCTGATTTATGGTTCTCAGTAAGTTGTATCAGGCCTCATTTAGAAAAGTTTCGATTTTTCTGACATTTTTTTTGTTGTTCTTGGGTGTAAATAGCCACTCTCAATTCTATGACGCCCCCACTCCCGCCGAATATCTCAGTAACACCAAGCATTTTTATATTCCCGGTAATATTTTTGTCACAGGAATCACTCCTGAGAAAAATAGGGTGCCAAGCCACCTAAAAGAATTTGGGTTTTATCACTCCGGTTGGGATGAAGATGATATCCCTGAAGTCGCAAAATTCTCTACTTTCGTTGACATTTGGTACTTCGATAAAGACCTAATGGCAATTGCCAGGAAGCATGGGTTGAAAATCTGGGTGGCTTTGGCCCCTATTTTTTTTAAGGATTATGGAAAAAATAAGCAGGAGAATTATCTGGATAGATGGGAAAAAGCCAGGAAAGAGTTACTGCCTTTTAAAGATATTATTTACGCTTTTGATCCGCTAGATGAACCCTTCCAAAGATCTCTGTTACCGGATAAAGATTTGAAAACTTACCTTGAGGAGATTGGAGAATTGATAAGGAGAGATTTCCCTAAGGCAAAACTTGCTATTACATTTACACACAACACTGTGAGTCAGGCTAGATTTCAGCTAATCGTACCAGAGAACTACAATTTATTCGGGGTTGATCACTATGTTGGGGTTAACTTCCAGGACGAAATTGTTGAAAAATTGATGCATAAAACTCAGCATATGAATGCTAAATATTATTTAATTCCGAGAGGGTTTAAGACCACTAATCGAGATTATGGAATTTTATCAGAGGCACAACTTATTTCTCGAGCTCGTCAAGCTTATAACTTTGCTGTTTCAAATTCCAAGGTGGAAGTGATGTTTCCTTTTCACTGGAAAGGCTTTACCGAGCATTCAAAAGAATATATTGGAGCCGAGAGTATGCCCAACTTACTCCAACAGTACGAGAGAATTGGTAGAGCAATTTCCAGGAATCGATAGAGAGTTTTGAGGATTAGTTGATGATAAAGAATCCTGATCACGTAACCATTGCTGTCACCAATTTGGAAAAAAGCCAAAAATTCTTTGAATTATTAGATTTTGAATTGGAGATTACTGATGTTATTTCAGGAGAGAAAATCTCTAAATACCTGGAGGTCCCCAATGTTCAGGCAGACCATTTAACAATGGTTTTGAAGAATGCTGAGCCTAGATTTGAAATTCAGTTGTTACACTTCCGCGCACCAAAGATATTTTCTGATTCCAATTTATTAAATCTGGCAAGACCTGGCTATAACCATCTTTGCTTGAGGGTTGATGATATCGAGTTTTCTGTGGACTACTTGAAGAAAAATGGAGTTCATATTCGTGGTCAGGTTATAGAGTATTTGAGTAGAAAGTTGGTATACATTGAGGGTCCTGAATACATCACGATAGAGTTGGCTGAATGGCTGTGATGAAAAATTAGCCTTATGACCTTTTTACAAGCTTAATTATTTACAAGATTATTCTAATCCCAAAGCAAGAACCTCCCTACTGGCGCAAAAATCTCTCGAAAAATAATAGTTTTAAAATAAACTATTCTCTCCGTTTTCAGGGAGAGAATCATGTCAGATCATTTGATTTTATATACTAACCCCCAGTCCCGCGGATGCATAGTGCGCTGGATGCTAGAAGAATTGGGCTTATCTTATCGTACAGAGGTACTTGAGTACGGTGAACCTATGAAGACCACCGAATACCTTGCTATCAATCCAATGGGTAAGGTACCTACTCTGGTTCATGGTGAGAGAATTATTACAGAAGCTTCAGCTATATGTGTTTACTTGGCGGAAGTGTTCCCTGAGTCAGAATTGGCGCCAATGAATGACGATGAGAGAGCGAGTTTTTATCGCTGGATGTTTTTTGCGGCTGGCCCTATGGAATCTGCCATTGTGAATAAATATATCTTTGGGGAAGAGGCAGGTGCAGACAAGCAGCTGATGCTCGGTTACGGTTCCTATCAGTTGGCATTAGACACACTTTCTAAGGTGATTAAGTCCGGCCCCTATATTCTCGGTGAGCGTTTTACTGCAGCGGATGTTTATATAGGCGCCCAGTTAGAATGGGGGCTGCAGTTTGGCACTATAGAGAAGAGAATAGAGTTTCAGGAATATGTTGAGCGCTTATCTAAACGTGAAGCTTTCCAGCGAGCGCACGCATTGGATAAAGCTCTAATAGAAGAGGTTAATGAAGTTTAGTTATCACTTTTTGAGATTACTATGTAAAGCCTCGCTATGCGAGGCTTTTTAATGGATGAGTGTTAAAGTCTGGAGAAAAGTATTGGATGCATTTGAACTTCACCGGTAATTATGTAGAGTGAATAATTACCTCATATTTTTTATGAATTTTTTAATTTAATGGCGAGGCTAGTTAGAGCCTTGTTCAAGTCCAAAGCAGCTATCCTGAATGCTGTGTCGCATCTTCCCATGATGTAATTTTTTTCATCTCCCATTCTGATTTTCTATGAGTATCAATAGCGATAGACCCAAGAGTGAGCGGGTGGTTTTGTGTGAACAGATGGATGCCAGCCTGCATGAATATGAACGTGAGAGTCGCTCTCTGTTGTGGTCATCTATTGCTGCGGGATTGGAAATTGGTTTTAGTTTTTTCTTGATGATGGTGCTGTTTAGCAGTTTTCATGAAGAGCTGGATAAATCGGCGTTACACCTTGTGTTGTCGATGAGTTACCCGGTTGGCTTTATTTTGGTCATTATAGGGCGCACAGATCTTTTTACCGAACATACGACATTGGCAATTTTACCAGTTGCTGATAGAAGGCAGCGTTTGCGTGATCTGGGGCGTATCTGGGGATTCATTTATCTCGGCAATATGATTGGCACTTTTTTATTTGCGTTGATACTAGTGGGTTATGCCTCAGTCAGTCAAAACATTGTCTCAGCAGGTTTTGATTACTATGGTCAAAAGCTGATTAGTGCGAATAATAGTGCGTTATTTCTTGGTGCAATTTTGGCTGGGTGGCTAATGGGTTTACTCGGTTGGCTGGTTTCATCCAGTACTGACACCATTAGTCGAATAATGGTTATTGCAATAGTGACCTTTGTAATCGGTCTGGGCAGTCTGCCGCATTGCGTAGCAGGGGCCGTAGCAATATTTAGTGCCTGGATAGGTGGTGATGGCTCGGTAGGTTTGATGGAAGTACTGCGCTTTCAAATCTTAGCCACGTTGGGTAATACCTTTGGTGGGGCCGTATTTGTGGGTCTTCTGAAATATGGCTATATCACCAATAATTTGCCCTAGCCGAAAACTCTCTGTAGTAGGGTTATAAGAGATAGGTAATTGGGCGCTTTGATAGTTCTCCGCGCCCTAGAAGTTGTATCCGGCGGAAGCCACCGGATTCAAAACGAAGACTCTGGGAATTAATGTACCCAGTGGTGGCGTTCCATTTTCTCTTGTACCGCCTCTGCCGTAGGAGCGGGCATAGCGCTGATAGGCAGGCGTTCGTGGAAGAATGCCAAGCGTTCGCCAGCACCGACTTCGTTCATGGTTTCTGCCTCGAACACACGGCCATTAATTACCGTGTAGGTAATGTTCTCTGACAGGCGTAGGTTATCCAAGGGGTTGCCGTCAACCACGATCAGGTCAGCCAGCTTACCAGCCTCAATGCTGCCGATATCACCGTCCATACCCAAGTAGCGGGCACCATCGATGGTACCGGCGCGGAAGGCTTCCCAGGGGGTAAAGCCGCCCTGCTCCATCATCCACATCTCCCAGTGCGCTCCAAGTCCTTCGCGCTGGCCGTGGGCGCCGATATGTACGGTGACACCTTCGTCGCGCAGCTGCTTGGCCTGACGGGCCACATTAAAGTGGTTGTAGTGGGCATCCGGCGCAGTGGGGCGACGGATAGAGCGGGGGTTAACGATAAAATCGGGGGTAAAGCGGGTCAGGCGCTCGTTCTTCCATACTTCGGTGCGGTCATACCAGTACTCCTCACCCCAGAGGCCGCCGTAGGCCACAACGAAGGTCGGTGTATAACCCACTTGGGTTTGGCTCCACAGTTGCTCCACATCGCCGTAGACATTGGCGATCGGCAGTGAGTGCTCGATACCGGTGTGCCCGTCCACAATCATGTTCATATTGTGCTGGTACTTACCGCCGCCCTCGGGCACTACCATAATGCCGGCTTCGCGGGCTGCCTGCAGCACTTGCTGGCGCTGGTCGCGGCGGGGCTGGTTGTAGCTCTTCACCGAGATGGCGCCCATTTCCTTGAGACGGTTGACGTGGAACTGAGCGTCCTCCAGGGAATTGATCTTGGCTTTGTAGCCTGGACCTTTGGCCCCATAGAGGATGGTGCCAGTAGAGAAAATACGCGGTCCGGTAATCAGACCGGCCTTTTGCATTTCTGCGGCGGAGAATATCTCGCTGCTGTCATTGGAGGGGTCGTGAATCGTGGTCACGCCAAATGCCAGGCTGGAGAACAGGTTCCAGTTTTGCTGCGGGATAATTTCTTCGCGACCCTGAGCGCCGTGGGCATGAGCGTCAATCAGCCCTGGCAATACAGTTTTGCCGGTGATATCGATACGCTTCGCCTCGGCGGGAATTTCAACTTCTGCAGCTGGGCCCACCGCGACAATGCGGTTGCCTCGGAATAGAACCACGCCATCCTCGATAATTTCGCGGGTGTTCTCCGCATCGCGCATAGTGACGACTTTGCCACCGGTGAGGGCAACGAGGCCAGCGCGATTGTCGAAGGACTGCTCAAAGCTCAGGTCGATGCCTTCAGAAACCGGCTCTGGTAGATCCTCCGGAGCGCCGGCGACAAATTCGAAGGCGTCTTTCAGTTCCCGCTCGAACAGCTTGGGCCCGTGTGCCCAGCCTAGGGTGTCACTATCGGCAGACCAATGCAGGTTTTCACCGGCGCGCTTGGATACCTGGGTGACTTTGACCGCTTTACTATTAGGGCCGATCACCTCGGACTTGCCGGTGTGCATAAAGGGCGCGACGAAAGCTTTGAAGTCTTGGGTAAAGGCGACCCACTTGCCGTCTGGGGACAGGCTGAAGGAGGTAATCTCGGCACCGTGCAGGTGCTCACGCTCATCTTTGCCTTCCAGGTTGGTGCTCTTCAATACGCGCTTGCCGCCGCCGGCGTGTTGGTACTCGGAGAAATAGATACGGTCCTCGCTAGCGCCGAAGTGCGGCTCATAGCCGGACTTCACGACCCGGCGTTGCCAGTCGCCGTCGACGTCTGCCAGGTAGATACCCGGTTCTAAAGAGTATTCGGGGCTGAGCAGGTAACCGCCGGTAAAGCGGCGGTAGGCCACGGTGTCACCACTGGGGGAGAAGCTCGGCTCTACGTAGAGACCGGGCTGTTTGGTGATGTTCTTGCCGCGACCGCTGCGGGCGGATACTACACGCACATGACCGAGTTTTTGGTCGTCCCAGGTGACATAGGTGATCTCGCGACCATCGCGGGACCAGCTGGGGTAGAACTCAAAGTGGTCATTCTGGCGGGTCAGGCGACGGCGTTCACCACTGTCGATATCCTGAATATAAATCTTGCCCAAGGCCTGGAAAGCGACCTGCTTGCCATTGGGGGATTTTTGCGCCCAGCGAATCATTTTCACATCGAAGGTATCCGGGGCTACTTCCACAGGGAAGCGCACCGCGTCGGCGACCTGCTTCTCTACCTTCACATGGGCTTCAATTGGCGCGACGCTGTCACCGTTTATTGAAATGCGCAGGAATTTACCGCCAGTCCAAACGACCAATGACTCACCATCGGGCATCCAGTCGTATTGAACGTAGTTACCATGAGGACCGAAAATTTCCTGTAGGTCTCGCTCAAGGCCGGCGTAAACAGGGGTTTCCAGCCCAGTATCCAAATCTTTCAGGAACAGGGAGGTCTGGTTGTCCTGGCGGCGAATAAAGGCCAGTTTGCTGCCATCCGGAGAGGGCACTGGCGCCACCGCGCCACCGGGACCAGAGATAAAGGTTTCCTCTTCACCGTCCTGTAGGTCGTAGCGCTTGATGGCAAATATTTCTTTGGTCGAGTTCTTGTTGTACTCCCATACGGTACCGGGTGTGGTATCGATGGAGTAATAGACGTAGCGTCCATCTGGAGAGAAGGCCGGATCGGCAATATTCTTCTGGGCGATATCGCCACCGATACGCTCTTTCAATTGGCGACCTTCACCCCCACCGTAGTGGTACATCCAGATTTCACCGGCGGGAATACTGCGGCCGGACATAAAACCTTTACGTGCTACCAGGTACTGGCCATCGGGGCTCCAGTTGGGCGAGTGCAGCAGGTTTTCCTTCTCTGTGGTGAGCTGGCGAAGGTTGTCGCCATTGCGATCCATCAACCAAATGTTGTCGGCGCCGTCGCGGTCACTGATAAATACGATGTTCTTGCCATCCGGGCTAAAGCGCGGCTGCATATTCCAGGCGATTTCATTGGTCAGGGCTACTGCCTCGCCGCCTGCTACCGGCACTGTGTAGATATCGCCAAGCATATCGAACAGGATGGTTTTGCCATCTGGGCTGATATCCAGGTTGCTCCAGGTGGTCTCGCGGGTGTCCAACTGGATCGGTTTGAATTCGTAGGGCGGCTTGTTGATATCCCAGGATTGGGCTTCCGCCTTATCTCCTTCTTTTTCTTCAGCGCTTTCTGCTTCTGCTACGGCTCCCAGAGGCAGGGACAGCATAAGCGCTGCCAGAGCCAATAAATGGCGCCGTGGTTTTTTTTGCTCGATTGTATTCATGGACAATTTCCCTCCACCGCATTGTCTGCGTTGGCTCTGACTGTACTGTTGTAATGGGCAACGTATTGATCTTCAGGAGGCTAAATTACCGGGATTGCCGTCCGGCGGCAATCACGATGAGTTAAGCGACAAGCTGTTACATCGGGTTGAGTTACAGCTGACTAGTAGCCACAATGCTGACAAATTTAAGGAGTTAGTGAGATTTCAGACCATTATGACTATTGACGTAGTAATTTTGGCTGCGGGCAAAGGTTCCCGTATGCGATCGGACCTGCCCAAAGTGCTGCACCCGATTGGCGGAATTCCCATGTTGGGACATGTCATTGAGACGGCGCGACAGTTGCAGGGGGTTGAAATTACCGTGGTTGTCGGACACGGCGCAGACCAGGTACGTCAGCGCTTTGCCGATAGTGGTGTGAAGTTTGTTGAGCAGACGGAACAGCTGGGCACCGGCCACGCTGTGGCACAGGCTATCCCTCAGTTCCGCGAGGGTGCCACCGTGTTGGTACTTTATGGTGATGTGCCATTGGTCAGGGCGGGAACTCTACAGTCCCTGCTGTCGGCTGCGGATCATGGCCCAGCCCTGCTCTCGGTAGAAATGGCCAATCCGGCCGGTTATGGGCGCATAGTACGCGATACGTCGGGTCGGGTGCGGGCGATTGTAGAAGAGAAAGATGCGGATGCCGATACACTGGCTATTAGTGAGGTGAACACCGGTATCCTGGCGGCGCCGGCAGATCTGCTGGCTCGTTGGTTACCTGAGTTGTCTTGTGAGAATGCCCAGGGCGAGTATTACCTGACCGATGTCATCGCACGTTCTGTGAGTGAGGAGATCGCGGTGACGGGCGAGCGTGCCAGTGACACGCTGGAAGTCGCCGGTGTCAACAGCCGCGCCCAGCAGGCTCAGATGGAGCGGGCCTTACAACATACCCGCGCAGTGGCACTGATGAATGCCGGTGTCACTTTGCTCGATCCAGCCCGGATCGACATCCGTGGCAGCCTCGAATGCGATACCGATGTATCCATTGATATCAACTGTATCTTCGAAGGTGATGTCTCACTGGGCAAGGGAGTACAGATTGGCCCCAATTGCCTGCTAAAAGATTGCCGCCTGGCGGATGGTACCTGTGTAGAGGCCAATTCTGTCATTGAAGGTGCTCATGTGGGTGAAGCTTGTACCATTGGTCCTTTTGCTCGCCTGCGCCCTGGCACCGAGCTGGCTGATGGAGCCAAGGTGGGTAACTTTGTAGAGACCAAAAAGGCCAAAGTGGGAGTCGGCAGCAAGATTAATCACCTCTCCTATGTGGGGGATTCAGTTGTGGGTGAGTCTGTGAATATCGGTGCCGGCACCATCACCTGTAATTACGATGGTGTGAATAAGTCCCTCACTGAAATTGGTGACGGCGCCTTTATTGGTTCCAATACCGCTCTGGTTGCTCCGGTGAAAGTTGGCAGTGGTGCCACCATAGGAGCGGGCTCCACCATTACCCGGGAGGTGGGCAGCGAGGAGCTGGCCGTGGCGCGGGGCAAGCAACGCAATATCACCGGTTGGGAACGTCCCATTAAACGAAATTAGTTTTTACCCTTCCTAAAAGGGGAAACCCGCTGGAAAATCGAATTCCGGCGGGATTTCACTCCTCCCACCCGGTGGGATACCTCCTTTCCATTAAACTTGCGCTTCGGGAACAAAAGGAATGGCCCGATGCACAAGCCTAGAATGCAGCTGCTCGCCAGCTTTGATATCGCCTCTCTACAGTACCTGGATGAGTCAGGACAAACTACGCAGGCGCTACCCGATTTCGCTACCCCGGATACTCTGGTTGCCCTATACCGGCAGATGACCCTGGCGCGTATGGTCGATGATCGTGCGGTGAAGATGCAGCGCACCGGTCAACTCGGTACCTACCCGTCCAGTCTTGGGCAGGAAGCGATCGGTGTGGGTGTCGGTGCCGCCATGGCAAAAGAAGACGTCTACTGCCCCAATTACCGGGAAACCGGTGCCCTTTTGGAGCGCGGTGTGCGTATAGAGGAAATCTACGCTATTTGGGGAGGAGATGAACGCGGCCAGAACTATCGCCACGTATGCGAGGATCTACCGCTAAGCGTACCTATTGCCACGCAAATGTTGCATGGGGCCGGCGTTGCCTTTGCGCTCAAATATAAACAGGAGCAGCTGGGGGAGCCCATACGTGCGGCGGTTACCAGTGGCGGTGACGGCGCCACTTCCAAGGGAGATTTCTATGAGGCGATCAACCTAGCGGGGGACTGGAAGTTGCCGCTGGTGGTGGTGATCAATAACAACCAGTGGGCCATCTCCCTACCCCGCTCTGGGCAGACTGCTTGTAAGACCCTCGCGCAGAAGGCAATCGCCGCCGGTATCCCCAGTTTACAGGTTGATGGCAACGATGTGATCGCTGTGTATCAGGCCGTGTTGGAGGCGCTACAACTGGCCCATGAAGGTGGCGGGCCTTCATTGATTGAGGCGGTGACTTATCGTCTGTGCGATCACACCACTGCGGATGATGCCAGCCGCTACCAACCACAAGAGGGCGTCAAAGAAGCTTGGGGTAGGGAGCCGCTCAGGCGGCTTAGAATCTATTTGGAAAGCCTGGGTATCTGGGGAGATGCACAGGAAGAGGAATTACAGCGGGAGTTGAAGGAGATACTGGAGGAGGCAGTGCGGGTGTATCGGCAAACTCCTCGAGATAAGTCTACGGCTATTTTCGATCACCTCTATGGAACCTTGCCCGAGGCCTTTATCGAGCAATACCAACAATTGCAGGGGGACAGCTGATGGCGCAAATTACCCTGGTAGAAGCGATTACCCAGGCGCTCGCTTTCGAAATGCAGAGAGACCCCAAGGTGGTTGTTTTCGGTGAGGATGTGGGACTGAACGGCGGCGTTTTTCGTGCTACCGATGGCCTGCAGGCGCGTTTTGGCCATGAACGGGTACTGGATACTCCGCTGGCGGAAAATATGATTGCCGGGATTGCGATTGGTATGGCGGTGCAGGGCCTGCGACCGGTGGCGGAATTTCAGTTTATGGGGTTTATCTATCCCGGTCTCGATCAGATCCTCAGCCACGCCGCGCGCTATCGCAATCGCACTCGCGGCCGTCTCTCCTGCCCGATTGTCTACCGGGCCCCCTATGGAGGCGGAATTCATGCACCAGAGCATCATTCGGAGAGTACTGAGGCCCTGTTCGCCCATATTCCCGGATTGCGCTTAGTGGTGCCCTCTTCTCCGGCGCGGGCCTATGGATTGTTACTGGCGGCGATCCGCGATCCAGACCCGGTTGTCTTTCTCGAACCCAAGAGGATCTATCGTGCGGTGCGCCAGGAAGTCGTCGACAATGGTGAGGCTCTGCCGCTGGACCGTGCCTTTGTCTTGCGAGAGGGCAGTGATATCACCTTGATCGCCTGGGGAGCTTCGCTGAAGGAGACTCTGCAGGTTGCCGAGCAGCTCTCCACTGAAGGCATCGAAGCGGAGGTGATCGATCTCGCCACTCTAAAACCCCTGGATATTCACACCATTATTGATTCTTTGGAGAAAACCCACCGCTGTGTCTTGATACATGAAGCCGCGCGTTTTTGTGGTCTGGGTGCGGAGGTGGCTTCACAGATCAATGAATATGCCTTTGACCTATTGCATGCACCGGTACAAAGAGTAACGGGGTTCGATACGGTGATGCCCTATTACCAGCTTGAAGATGTCTACCTACCCGGTGTGCCGCGAATTATGACGGCGGTGCGCGAAGTGCTCGAATACGCAAATGGAGGGGTGGCATGAAAATTTTTACCCTGCCCGACCTCGGTGAGGGGTTGCCGGATGCAGTAGTGCGGGAATGGCATGTGCACGAAGGAGATGAAATTGCCGCCCACGAAAGCCTGGTAACCGTTGAGACCGCCAAAGCTCTGGTAGAAGTTCCAGCTCCTTGGGGAGGCAGAATAGAAAAGCTGTTTGCAGAGCCGGATCAAACCGTCAATGTGGGTGAGCCCTTAGTGGGCTTTGTCGCTGAAGGCAGTAACCAAGAGACATCGCAATCAGCAGTGCCTGCTGAAGCTTCTTCTCCCAAAGAGTCTGTCTTTCAGGAAGAACCTGAAATGGAAGAACCTGAAAAGGAAAAAGTGTGCGGGGCATCGGCATCTAGTCGGTCGCGGGCCGACAGTGGAACGGTGGTTGGGAAGCTCGAACAGAGTGAAGATGTCCTCGGCGCCGAGCAGGGCCTTACTGAGGGGCCTAAACGGCTGGCAACACCCTCGGTTCGTGCCCTAGCTCGGCGCCTGGGGGTGAATTTGGAAAAGCTCTCCACGGACGGGGGACTGATCACAGCTGCACAGGTGCGCTCTGCCGCGGGGGCAAAATTTAGTGCCGCGGAAATAGCTACCGATCAAGCTGAGCAAAATACAAGGAAGCCTTTGCCTGAGAGGGATTTGGTAAAAGCTCAAGAGCCTGGGGAAATTATGTCCCCGGCGCGGCGTGCCATGGGCCTGTCCATGAGTCGCGCTAGGGACCAGGTAGCGCAGATTACTCTGTGTGATGATGCGGATATCTCCAGCTGGTGGGGCAGCGAACCGGCATTATTGAGACTGATTCGCGCTGTGCAGTCTGCCTGTGCTGCGGAGCCTACCCTCAATGCGTATTTCCAAGATGATCAGCTGTATCCTCAACAGCCCGTCAATATCGGATTGGCGGTAGATTCCCCGCGAGGCCTATATGTCCCTGTGCTCAAAGATGTAGCCACGCGATCAGATGACTCACTGATGGCCCAGGTGGCCGACTTCAAGCATCAGGCCAGGGAGACCGGAATCGCCCAGAGCGATTTGCAGGGCGCAACGATTCTCTTGTCCAACTTTGGTGCTATTGCCGGGCGCTATGCGACACCCGTTGTGTTGCCCCCTACGGTGGCCATTGTCGGTGCGGGCAGGGTTTGCCAAGGAGTCGTCGTCATAGATCGTTGGCCGGCTATGCGGCCACTGTTGCCGCTCTCTATTAGTGCTGATCATCGAGCGGTGACCGGCGGTGAACTGGCGCGCTTTCTCCAGGCGATGCTAGCCGCGCTTTCCACCTGAGTAGCGGCATCATTTCTGCTGTTTCCCTGTTGGGCCTCTGCCTTTTTGAAATTCCTGTGGGAATTTATCTTTCATTTTGCTATCTTTAAGTTTCGAAATGAAAGTTAGCAAGTTATGTCGAAACGCAATACCCAACAACGTCGCCATGGGATTATGAGTCTTTTGAATGAAACTGGGGAGGCCAGTGTCGAAGATTTAGCAAGGCGTTTCGAAACTTCAGAAGTTACGATTCGAAAGGATCTTACTGCGATGGAAAACCACGGTTTGCTGCTACGTCGCCGTGGTGGTGCCATACCGGTACCGCGAGAATTGGTTGTAGAGGAAGGGCCATCGGAAGTGAAGCGCGCCATTGGCCGCACTGCGGCGGCCTTGATTCCCGACCACCATCGCATCGTGATTGATTACGGCCGCACGACTGCGGCGATGATCCCCGAGCTGGAATCAAAGCGCGGTCTAGTGGTTATGACCAACTCGCTACATGTGGCCAATGCCCTGCGGGAACTGGAAAACGAGCCAACCCTGTTAATGACAGGCGGCACCTGGGACCCCCACTTCGAGGCTTTTCAAGGCAAGGTGGCGGAACAGGTTTTGCGCGATTACGACTTTGACAGAGCGTTTATTGGTGCGGATGGCATAGATCTGGAGCGAGGCACTTGTACTTTTAACGAGCAAATAGGCCTATCCAGGGTGATGGCGCAAGTTGCTCGGGAAGTAGTGGTATTGGCGGAGTCCAGCAAGGTTGGCAGGCGTATTCCCAACCTGGAGCTATCCTGGTCAAAAGTCGATGTACTGGTGACAGACTCTGGTCTGGAAGAGAGTGCGCGCGAGCAATTGCAAGATTTGGGGGTGCGGGTGATTTGCGCATCGCTAAAGTCAGTTGCAGGCGACTAACGAAAGAACAAACAAAAATTTTAGGATTTGAGAGGAGATCGGTATGTGTGGGATTGTTGGGGCACTGGCCCAGCGCAATGTAACGGGTATTCTTCTCGAGGGCCTGCGCCGCCTGGAGTACCGCGGTTACGATTCTGCGGGCGTCTGCCTTCGCGATAATGAAGGCCAGCTACAGTTGCGCAAGAGTTTGGGTAAGGTTGTAGACCTGGAGGCCAAGCTGAAGGTCGATCCCACTGAGGGCCATCAAGGCATTGCCCACACACGCTGGGCTACCCATGGAGTGCCTTCCGACGAAAACGCCCATCCACATATGTCTGAACATATCACCCTGGTGCACAACGGGATTATTGAGAATCACCAGGCTCTGCGCGAGGAGCTACAGGCCAAGGGCTATGAATTCGCCTCCGATACCGATACCGAAGTGGTGGTTCACCTGATTCACTCCCTGAGCACAGAGGGCCTGGGCGTGGTGGATGCGGTTAGCAAGGCGACCAAGATGCTGGAGGGTGCCTACGCCCTCGCCGTGATCAGCAGAGAGGAGCCAGAGGTCCTGGCTTGTGCGCGCTACGGTAGCCCCTTGGTCTTGGGCGTTGGCATTGAGGAGAACTTTATCGCCTCAGACCCGATGGCACTGCGCCAGGTAACCGATCGTTTTATCTTCCTCGAAGAGGGGGATGTGGCGGAAGTGCGTCGCAGTGGGATTTCCATTCGCAATAAGCAAGGTGAAGAAGTGAGCCATCCGGTGCATAAGCTGGATAGGGGCCACGACGTTGCCGACAAGGGGCGCTATCGCCACTATATGCAGAAGGAAATCTTCGAACAGCCGGAGGTTGTGGCGGCGACTTTGGCCGGACGCATTGGAGAGCATTCGGTATTGTCCCAGGCGCTGGGTAGCCGCGCCCAGGAAATCCTGCCCCAGGTAGAGCAGGTACAGATCGTCGCCTGCGGTACCAGCTACCACGCGGGAATGGTGGCGCGCTATTGGCTGGAGGACTGGGCGGGAGTGCCTTGCTCCGTGGAGGTGGCCAGTGAGATTCGCTACCGCAAGACTGTTGTTCGTCCGGGTACTTTGTTCGTGACTATTTCTCAGTCCGGCGAAACTGCGGATACCCTGGCGGCTCTGCGTCAGGCCAAAAAACTTGGCTACCTGGGTTTTATGACGATTTGCAATGTGCCCAACAGTTCTCTGGTGCGTGAGTCTGAACTTTCGCTGATGACGGAAGCGGGCCCGGAAATTGGTGTGGCCTCTACCAAAGCCTTCACCACCCAATTGGTGGCCCTGCAGTTATTCAGTATTGCGTTGGCCAAGGCCAACGGCCTCCCCAGTGAGCGTGAAGCGGAACTAGTTAGTGCGCTACATCAGCTGCCGAAGCTGATGGAAGAGTTCACCGGCCTCGATGCACTGGTTCAACATACCAGTGAGGCTTTTGCGGAGAAGAATCATGCGTTGTTCCTCGGCCGTGGTGTCGAGTTTCCTATCGCCCTTGAAGGCGCATTAAAGCTTAAGGAAATCTCTTATATCCACGCAGAAGCCTATCCGGCAGGTGAGCTCAAGCACGGCCCGCTGGCACTGGTAGATGCGGATATGCCAGTAATTGTTGTGGCCCCCAATGACGAGCTGTTGGAAAAGCTTAAGTCCAACTTGCAGGAAGTGCGTGCGCGCGGTGGACAGCTGTTTGTCTTTGCCAGCCCGAAGGCCGGCTTCACCAGCGAGCAAGGGGTTACCGTAGTGGAAGTGCCGGACTCCCCAGAAAGTTTGGCACCTATCCTCTATACCGTGCCCCTGCAGTTGCTCAGCTATCATGTGGCGTTGCTGAAAGGCACCGATGTAGATCAGCCTAGGAACCTGGCTAAGTCGGTGACGGTAGAGTAATTCCCCAAGGCCATGGATGGCTTATGAACAAATCCGCGCAGCGCTTGAGCTTTACCACGTCGGACGGGGTAAAGCTCAGCTATCTGTGTGCCGGGACTGGTCCGACCCTACTGATACTGCACGGTTGGTCTCAAGGGGCGGCCCTGTTCAAGCATCAACTTGCCGGTTTATGTGATCGCTACCGAGTCATTGCTCTCGATATGCGTGGCCACGGTCAGTCAGAAAAACCCTTGTATGGCTACCGTATTGCCCGCTTGGCGAAGGACTTACAGGAGTTGATCACAGCCCTGGACCCGGCCCCTCTCTATCTACTTGGCCACTCGGCCGGTGCTTCGGTGATCTGGAATTACCTGGAGATGTTTGGCGATACGCGAGTTTCCAAACTGATTTTTATTGATGAACCCGCCGCCTTACTTGCCCAGCCTTATTGGTCTGAACAAGAGCGTTTGCAGGCCGGTGCAATCCTCACTGCCGAACAGCTCTTCCAGTTTACCGGCCAACTGCGTAGCTCCCAGGGCGAGCAGGCAACCCGTGACATTTTGATGTCAATGGTGACTCCGGCAATGACACAGGATCAAAGGGAAGAGCTGGTTGGGGTCAATTTGCAGTTCCCGCGCGCTCTGGCGGCGCGCCTGTTTATTGACAATGTTACTCGCGATTGGCGCGATTTTATCCCCAGAATTGGAAAACCCACTTTGATCGCCTTCGGCCGTGCCAGCCCTCACCCAGTAGAATGCCAGCAATGGATTCATCAACAAATTAAAAGTTCTCGGTTGGAGATTATCGAGGCTGAAGATGGAGGCAGTCACTTCCTATTTCTTGAAGCGCCACAGAGGTTTAATCGGTTGCTGCGTGATTTTCTCGCCAGCTAGTCGGGTTTAAATAGAGGCCTGTTAATATTTTTCTGGCTGGATTGATTATTATCCGCTGGATTTCTACAGGTACTCTGTTACCTGGTCTATGTTCTTTTCCGGTGGGTAAGATAGGGAGTGTTATTAACAGGTTGGAGTTTTAAAATTTACCCTACGGCAGCAGGTGGCTTTTGATGTGGATAAGTATTTTTTAAAAAATCCAACTTTCCCAAAATTATGCACAAGGAACTCTAATTTATGAGAAAGACCTTAGGCTATTAATAATCTTTCCCTATTTTTAATGAACTCTCTCTAGAGAGTATCTCTCTACCGATGCCAGAGGTGCCTGTTCGAAATTAATTGTTAGGTTTACAGCGTTTCGGTTAACTCTTTTCCCTCTTGTGGGGATCTTTGTTTCTTAAAGCGTCTATGATCTTGCTTAGGCGCTAAAGCCCACACTTTAAATGACTTTGTGAAGCCTCGGTAATCCTCTTTCCTATACTGGCGGAATGGCTGACCTGTTAAGTCGGGTTGAAAATTGCAGTGCCGCAGTCTTTCAAAGGAATATGAGTGGGCGATGCACTATCTCGTTGTTGCTCTGCTGTTATTGCTGGTAGTGGCGCTCAGCCTGATTGTCGCTAGAGTTTTGCCTTTTCCTGTTCCCTTGCCTCTTATTCAAATTTTAGGCGGTGTTCTTCTCGGCGCCGTGTTCGGCATAAAAATACCATTAGACCCAGAAATATTTTTTCTGCTTTTTATTCCACCTTTGCTTTTTTTGGCTGGCTGGCGCATTCCCAAGGGTGCTCTTTTCAGAGATTTAGGTTCGATAATTACCTTGGCTGTAGGGCTGGTAATATTTACCGTATTTGGCATGGGTTTTTTTATCGCTTGGTTGTTGCCGATTATGCCGATCGCCATGGCATTTGCACTAGCGGCAATACTTGCCCCCACGGATCCTGTGGCCGTATCGGTTGTGCAGGGCACCAATAATATTCCCCCAAGGCTTGAGCATATTCTTGCTGGAGAATCATTATTTAATGATGCCTCTGGGCTCGATATCTTTCGTATTGCTTTGGCTGCGGCGATGACTGGCAGTTTTTCTTTTCCACAGGCCGTAACCGGTTTTTTTTGGGTTGCCATAGGAGGGGTTGCCATTGGTGCGGGGGTGGCATTTATCTGTGGCTATCTGTTGCGCTGGTTGGTGTACCTTCGCGGTGAGGATACGGCGATCCAGATTTTGGTAAGCTTATTGGTCCCTTTTGCCGCCTACCAAGCCGGTCAAAGTGTAGGTGTGTCGGGAATTCTTGCTGCTGCAAGTGCGGGAATTGCCACTCATTACACCAGCTTGCATGGTTCAGAAAAATCCGCTACACGGATGGACCGTAGAGCAGTTTGGAATACCGTACAAACTGTGCTCGATGGCATTATCTTCGTGCTGCTGGGGGAACAGCTGGTGCGCCTTATCGATGTAGATTCGAGTTGGGCTCAGGATATTGGATTAGGTTGGATTGTATTGTATGTCCTGGCAATTTCTTTTGTTCTTTTGATGCTGCGTTTTATCTGGGTTTGGGTATCGCTTTATCTCTCGCGCTTTCGCCGCAACCTTCCCTCTCTCTCTACTCAATTTGCTCTGGTCAGTGTGTTGAGCGTGGCTGGTGTGCGTGGGGCTATCACTCTTGCTGGTGCATTTTCAATGCCTCTTTTAATGCCTGATGGCAAACCATTGCCTGGCCGTGAAGCATCTATAGCGATAGCTATGGGGGTAATTCTGATTTCATTATTGGTCGCCAGTATTTTCCTACCATTTCTTCTTAGGCGCTTACCGGATACGCCCAGTCTTGCGGCGATTGGCGATGAAAAGGGAGCAAGGGTTTCTGCCGCCAAGGCGGCTGAACATCGGCTGATCAGTTTGCGTAAAGAAATAGATGTACACTGGAAAAATAAAGAGATTGCCTACGAGGCGATCGATCACCTGCTGGAGATATACCGTCGGCGCATCAACATCGGTGATGATGAAGCGGGCGAGACGGTATGGTTGAGGGCACGGGTGGAACGCCGTTTTCGTCTGGCGGCATTGGCCGCAGAGCGACAGCGTCTTTTGGAACTCCGTGTGAGCCGGGAGATTGATGATGAGTTGCACAGAAAATTAGTGCTCGAAGTTGATCTGATAGAGGCCAGTATTTTGTCTAAGGAATAGAAGTTTTCCCGGATCAATATTCGCAATAGGTTGGGAAAGGTATGAAGTATATAGAGCTGCTAAGTGTTGATGGCGTATCTACCTTTAAAGAGCGGAAAATAATCCAGAAGAACCATCAGCCACTTGGGGATTATTCTGATCCCTATCAGGTGCGGCAAATATATTTTCGCGAGTTCGATGAGCATCAGATTTTTGATTGGCACTGCGCGCCACGAGAGCAGTTTATTTTTTATCTGGAAGGTGAGGTGAAAATAACGACCAGCTCTGGCGAACAGCATATTTTTAGAGCTGGCGATATTTTATTAGCCAAGGATTTGTGTGGAAAGGGACATGTGAGTGAAACTCTGATACCAGGTCGGGCTGTGATCGCTGTGCTCGATCACAGCTCCGCAGTTGGCCACTAAGTCGCACTCAACCACATTGCGCTCAAAAGTTTGCGCCGTCAGCTAATACCTTAATCTGGGTAAAAGCTATCTTGGCGCTATGTTCCTAAGTCTTTTATCGGCACAGGCAGTGGCCAATTAAGACCTTTCGGTCTCCACTTTCGCCTCTTCCCAGTAATGGTCCAGATGCAGGTCCCTATCGCGGCGGTCTTCTTGTAGAGCCTGCAAGAGTTGTTCACGATAGATACGGCTTTGCGCGATGTGCTGTGCCTCATCGCGCCAGTAGGGAAACAGTGCCTCCAGCATACGCTGGTCGTGCTGTTTAAATTTGCGTGCAGCGCGGCGCGCTTGCAAGGGGCTGAGTCCCAGCAGCTCCAGGGCCTTCTCACCAATTGCCAAGGCGGGATCGACGGTCTCGCGAAAAATATATTTTACCCCGGCTTCCATCAGCGCGTATTGGTGCATACGGCTGCGCGCCCGCGCGAGAATCTTTAAGTGCGGAAAGTGTTTTTGCAGTTGCGCGATGATCTCCAAAGACGCTGCCTGATCACTCAATGTGAGTATCACCAGGCGTGCCTGGGCGGCGCCGGCGGCGCGCAGTAGGTCTTCCCGCGTGGCATCACCGTAATAGGCCTCAATACCATAGCGACGAACCAAATCCAGCTGTTCGGCGTTGCGCTCCAGTAGGGTGGTGCTAAAACCACAGGCATTGAGCAGGCGTCCGGCAATCTGGCCGAAACGGCCGTAACCGATGATGATGACCGGTGAATTGGAATCCAGCGGTGGTTCGTGTTCGACTGCCTGTGGGGCTTCCGGGCCGATAAGAAAACGCGGCTGAATAAACCTTTCAAATACCAGTAACAGAATCGGTGTGAGCGCCATAGTCAGGGCGATCAGTGCTACCAACAAGCTGCTGGCCTCGGCGTCGAGTACTTGGATTTGAGTGGAAAAGGACACCAAAACGAAGCCAAATTCTCCCGCCTGGGCCAGGGATAGTGCGAATAACCAATCCTCGCCCTTGGACATACGCAGGAACCTTGCCAATAGGAACAGAACGCCAAATTTCACCACTACCAGGGCTACTACCAGACCAAACAACAGCAGTGGGTTTTGCGCGATCTGCGCAAAGTTCAGGCTGGCGCCTACAGCGATAAAGAAAAGTCCCAGTAACAATCCTTTGAACGGCTCAATATCTGCCTCTAGTTCGTGGCGAAACTCACTCTCCGCCAACAGTACTCCGGCGAGGAAAGTACCCAGAGCCGGTGAGAGGTCGAGCCAGCTCATTACCGCCGCTGCAGCAAAGACAATCAGCAGGGCGGTAACGGTAAACATTTCGCGTACCTGGCTACCAGCTACCAGGCGTAACAGCGGTCCCAGCAGATAGCGGCCGGTGATAGCGAAGGCAGCGATGGTGGCAATAACTGCAGCGGCATACCCCCATCCCTCCAAGCCGCTGGCGTGGGATTCGGCGGTAGTACCCGCGAGCAATGGCAGCAGGGCGAGAATGGGGATTACAGCGATATCCTGGAGTAACAGCACCGCAAAGGCACTGCGCCCGCCTTGAGTTTTGAGAAGCCCTTTTTCATTGAGGGACTGTAGGACGATAGCGGTGGAGGACAGGGCCAGGATCAAACCGATCGCTACGCCGGTGCGCCAGCTCATATCGAATAACCACAGCGCTATTGCCGCCACTGCAGCAGCGGTCAGGAGTAGTTGCGCGCTGCCGGTGCCGAGGATGGCGCCGCGCATTTGCCACAACTTTTTAGGTTGCATCTCCAGGCCGATCAAAAACAGCATCAACGCTACGCCGAATTCGGCCACATGCATTTCATCGCTGGCATCCCCCACCAGGCCCAGTGCGCTGGGTCCAATGGCCACCCCGGCCAGTAGGTATCCGAGTACGGAACCCAGGCCCAGGCGTGTGGCGATAGGCACAGCGATAACCGCGGCCCCCATAAAGATGACGGCTTCAACAAGGAAGTTAGAGTGTTCCATTGATCGATTATCGCTAGTTAGCAGTGTGTTGCTGATCGCTGGCGGGCGCGCTTTCCGGTTCGGCAAATTCGCGACTGCGGCGTATTAATGGCGCTATGGTAGAGCCCTGCACCACAATAGAAAAGAGCACTACGCCGTAGGTCATAACCACCCATAGGTAGCGCAGGTCCTGCCCCTGAACAAAAGCGCTGCCAGAGGGAATGGACATAGCCAGGGCCAGGGCCAGGCCGCCTTTGAGACCACCCCAGATCAATATCCGGTTGGTGTAAGGGTGGTAGCTGCGGCGCCTTTTCAGGTACAGGAAGGGCACCCCCACAGCCAGGACTCGTGCCATTAGTACGATGACAATTCCCGCCACCATTAGCAGGTAGTCCGCCGGGCGCAGATCGATAGTAATCAGGAACAGGCCCACCAACAGGAACAGCAGTCCGTTGAGGAAATCCTCGGTGATATTCCAGAAGTTATCCAGTTCGTGCTGGCTCACCCTGGAAAAGCCGCGCTCGCGGGTGAAGTTGCCGATAATAATTCCGCTCACTACCATCGCCAGGGCACCGGAGACACCGAGGATATTGGCCAATGAGAATCCGGCAGTTGGAATGACCAGGGTGAGCAACAGCTCCAGGCTGTGGTCGTCGGTGCAGCAGATCAGCCAGTGGAACAGCCCACCGATAATTAGGCCGAGCAGAATTCCCCCAATCGCTTCCAGCACGAATAGCTCTGCCACTGCCGGTACAGTTGGTTGCCCCCCTTCGAAAGCCACCGCGTAAATTACCGCAAATACCACAATACCGAAGCCATCGTTGAACAGGGACTCCCCTTCCACCTGAATGGAAACCTGCTCCGGTGCCTTAAGGTTTTTCATAATGGCCAATACGGCGATGGGGTCGGTGGGGGAGATCAAGGCACCAAATAATAGACAGTAAATGAAGGCTACCGGCATATTGATCAACATGAGGAACCAATACAGCAGGCCGCCCACCGCAAAAGTGGAAATCAAAGTACCAACAATCGCCAGCAAGCCAATTTCCAGTTTTTGATTGCGCAATTCCAACAGGTCGATATGCAAACTGCCGGCGAAGAGCAGGAAGCCCAGCATTCCCTTGAGTAGGATGTCTTCCAGGTTAAGCAACGGCAGCAGTTGGTCGGCCCAGGTGCGCAACTCCACTACCCCCAATTTGCCCAGGCCGGTGACAATGAGCGACAAGGCCAGGGCCCCAGTGGTGATGGCAATTGTGGTTTGTGCACGCAGCACATACTGATTTAGGAAACCGAGAAAGACCGACACCGCGGCAAGAAAACAAAAGGTGTAATAGACTTCCATGCCGTGCGTGGACTCCAGGGATAAGAATTGCGGGGCCTTGCCCACCCCTCAAAAGCGATGCTTTTACGGGCGAAATTATCAGTTGCTGAGTGTGCCGTTAGTGTAGTCGCGCAGGGGCCCACTCGAGTTTCCCTGACAGGGCTCTGGGCACAGGGGTGTCAGGTATAGATACCGCCGGCTGCGCCCTGGTTGGGGGCGCGCAATTGTAACGGCTCCTCAGTGCGGTACAACCGCATTTTCTATTTATATCCACAACAACTTTTCCGCGCCTGCCGAAACTGTCATTCGTTAATTTCCGCTTCGTCTGACTCTCAATTGCGGTGCAAGTTTCTCTTAGTGGAATACATTGCTGTCGGCATCGCCCCCATTTCGATATGGCTTCCCAACTACACTGGAGGCATCAGGTAGAGCCCAATGTAACAGTTAAAGAAGAGAGAAGGCCGTGGCACATCATCCCCTGTTATGTGATACCTCTAAACTTGTCGGGCGGGTATTAATGTCCCTGCTGTTTATCTTTGCCGGCTGGAATAAGATCGGCGGCTACAAAATGACGGAAGCCTTTATGGTTTCCATGGGAATCCCCGCCCTGTTACTCCCCTTGGTGATTATCGTAGAACTGGTCGGTGGCCTGGCGATATTGCTCGGATTCTTTACCCGCTTTTCCGCAGTGATTCTTTTTCTCTTCTGCCTGGCTAGTGCCTGGATGGTGCATTACTCACCAGGCGATCCCGCAGAGATGACCAGCTTTATGAAGAACATCACCATTGCTGGAGGCTACCTGATTCTCGCCTGCGCGGGTGCTGGGCGCTTCAGCCTAGATCACTGGATTCGCAAAAAATAGCGCCTTGTGAAGCCAGTAGGCGCCTATATTGCCCGATGCCGCACAGTCCACTCAGGAGGGTCACCGTGAAACTCTTTTATGCGCCAGGAGCCTGTTCTCTATCCCCACATATTGTCGCCCTGGAGGCAGGTATTGATCTCGAACTCTGCAAGGTGGATCTAAAGACGCATACCCTGGAAAACGGCGACGACTTTTATAGAGTTAACCCTAAGGGCTATGTACCAGTACTGCAGCTAGAGGGGGGCGAGTTACTCACAGAGGGCGTCGCTATTATGCAGTTTCTCGCCGAGCAAAAGCCCGATGCCGGTTTGGCGCCACCGTTGGGCACTTTGGACCATTACCGCTTGTTGGAGTGGTTGAATTTTATCAGTGCGGAGGTTCATAAATCTTTCTTGCCCCTGTTTTGGAAAGGCACTGAGGAAGAAAAGAAAAAAGCTCGGGAAAGGATTCTACGTCGCATAGACTATATTGAAGAGCAGCTACAGAACGACTACCTGCTGGGGAATTCTCTATCTGTCGTGGATGCGTATCTCTACCTGATAAACCGCTGGCTCAAGGTTCAGGATTTTGATATGACACGGTGGCCCAGGTTACAGGCTTTTCAGGAGCGTATGGCAGCGCGCCCGGCAGTTCAGCAGGCCTTGCAAGAGGAAAATCTCAGTTAGATTGGGGGCCCAAGAGTATATTGCCGCCAAATAAACAGTGCATCAGCTCCGCTAGCGTTGGTCGAAGTTGTGGCTGTACTCACTGAAAGCATCTTATCCCGTTCAGGTTTATTTACTTCCTACACATATCTTCAGCCTTATCTGGACAGGCAAATTGTCGTTGGTACTGACCCGGAGAGATACCGAAAGCTTTACGGAAATGATGGCGAAGAGTTGCACTGCTCTCAAAACCAGAAACTTGTGCTGCATGATCAATGGTCTCACTGCCTGACTCCAGTGCTTTCTGCGCTACACGAAGCCGTTGTTGCGTTAACCATTCTTTAGGGGCCAACCCCATGGATTGGCGAAATTTTCTATCGAAACTGCGACGAGAGAGATGCGCTTGCTTCGCCAAGTCGCCCACCATGATGGGTTTATCCAGGTTGGCAAGGGCCCAATCCAGGGCGCCCGCGAAATGATCGGGCCGCTTGGGAACTGGGGTCTCTACAAACTGGGCCTGTCCTCCCTGCCGATGAGGAGCCATCACCAGGCGCTTGGCTACAGAATTAGCCAATTCATAACCATGGCTACGCCGTAAATACTCTATTCCCAAATCTATTGCTGCTGAGCTTCCTGCAGAACAGGCCAATTTGTCCTGCCAGACATAAAGTACATCCCCTACATACTCTACTTTGGGGAATCGCTTTTTAAAGGTATTCGCATAGCGCCAATGCGTGGTGGCTTGCCTTCCATCCAGCAAACCAATTTCGGCAGGTAAAAATGCGCCAGAACAAAAAGTCAGAATTTGCCGGCGTTCCGCCGCAAAGGCTTCCACAGCAGCGTATACAGATTGTAGGGAGCAGTCCTTGGTTTGTGGTGTAGTCGGCCAGCTGGGTACGACTAACAAATCGTAATCCATCAGGCTGCTCACTTGTCTGCACTGTAGGGATACGCCCCCAAGCCCCAGCTGTGCCTTGGCAGTGAAGGAAACAACCTCTCCCTCATAGAGCGTATCGGTACAGGGGCGGGGTAAACAGAACAGTTCGGTCGCGCAGCCAAGTTCAAATAAGGCAACCTGGTGATGAACCAGAATCGCTACGCGCTTTGCTTTTCCCTTATCCATCATGCCCTCCCTTGATTTCTCACTTCGATACCCAGATTGGCTCAAATTTAACGCTATATGGCTTTTAAGCCAATCGTTAAATAAATAGCCAGAGAACAGAATACATACATGACAAAGAGTGAGTGTTAACCAAGGAGATAATTATGAGTTCTGCTGTAAGTCGTATTGCCCCAGCTAGCAGCCAAAAAGCCCTGCAACATTTCCAAGAACTGATGGCCTTTGAGACGGACTGCTGGGATGTTCATCATGCCCTAACCAATGGGCGCCAGGACTTTGTCCTGTTGGATGTTCGTGGTGAAGAAGCCTTTCGTCAGGGGCACATTTTGGGCGCTGAGTCCTTACCTTATCAGCACATCAATAAAGAGCTTGTATCTCGCTATCTAGATTCCACTTTGTTCGTCGTTTACTGCGCCGGGCCCCATTGCAATGCAACAGAGAAGGCTGCTGTCCGGTTGGCAAAATTGGGGCTTCCAGTGAAAAAAATGATTGGTGGTATAACCGGATGGATAGATGAAGGATTCAAACTGGTGGGAGAAAAGGAAACTATCAGCGCCTAAGGTCAAAGTGAGATTTTATCTCTCAAGACCGGAAATAAAGAGGGTGAAGATTGCACCCTCTACCAATCCATCAAATTTGGCAACAAATAAATGCTTATACGTAACGCAAAGCCTAGTGATATTCGTCAATTATTGGAGATGATGCGTGGGCTAGCTAAATTCGAAGGCTACTTAGATAGGTTCAAGGTTACTGAGGAAGAATTAAATAATCGACTATTTAAGCGGGCAGACTTCCAATGTTTAGTGGCCGAAGACAGTGGTGTAGCTATTGGCTACCTGGTTTTTTATGCCCTTCCCTTTACCTACGATTTAACTCCCTGGCTGTGGATTAAAGAACTTTACGTAGTTGGCAACAAAGAATATCGCCGTAAAGGGGTAGGAAGGGCATTGATGGGATATTTAATAAAAGAGGCCTATGAGCGGGGTAGTGCCAAAATAAAGTGGGAAGTTCTTTCTACTAATGTAGATGCACAAGCTTTTTATCAACAACTAGGTGGAGCTCCGGAACAGAAGTGGCAAATATGGTCCCTGAGTACTTAGCCAATATGGCCGGGCCGAAATACCCTCTTTTCAATAGATGAAAACAAAACTGACTCTTCAACGCGGGGTAAAGCGCCTGGTGATTGGTATATCCGAGTCGATGGGTTTGCGTGCCTGGGCGATTACCAGAGTGGAGAACAGGGCCACTACTGCACACCCAAACATGGACGCGGCAATAGGAACCAGGGTGCCTGTGTGCAGGCTGCTTACCAATCCGCCCAGCACGCCGCCGGTGATAAAAATTGTGGCGCCATACAGGGCGTTAGCGCTGCCGCTGATTTTGGGAAAAAACTCCAGATAACAGGCGGCGGCATTGGGCCCGGTAATACCGATACAGCTCATTACCAATACCAGCGGTACCATCCACAGAGTCAGTTCTTTAATACCGGTCAAAGTGCCGAGTAATAGCAAACCACAGCCGAGCATCTGCAGAGTGACGCCAGCCAATAAAATATTGCGCGGCTGGAACAGGTTGAGCAGGCGGATATTGACCTGCACCATACAGATCAGCCCCAGAATACAGGCGCCAAAGAACAGCGGGAAGCGGCTCGGACTGACACTGAAGTAGTCCATAAAGACAAAGGGTGCGGTGGTGATATAGATAAACATCGAACCACTGACACAGGCCTGGGCGCCGAGAAAACCGAGGGCGCGGCGGTTGCGTAGCACCTGTCCATAAGTGGAAATCAGTGATGCTAATGGCATCAACTGGCGCCGCGCGCGGGTAAAACGCGATACAGTTTCTGGTAACAGTAAGCGCACTAATAGCAGCATGGCAGCGGCGTACAGTAGCAGGAATACAAAAATACTCTGCCAGCCACCCACTGCTAGCAGTAGAGAGCCGATTACTGGAGCGATCAGGGGGGCGATCAGCATGATGGTACTGATCATAGAAATAATTTTGGCGGCTTCACGCCCACTGTGCAGATCGCGCACTATGGCGGCGCAAATCACTGTAGCAAAACCGCCCCCCACGGCCTGGAAAAAGCGCAGGATAATCAGTTGATCGACATGGTCGGCAAACAGGATCAGCAGTGAACTGACGATATAAATGCACAGGCCGATAGTGCCGACCAGTCGCCTACCCCAACGATCGGAGAGGGGGCCGCCGAAGAGCTGGCCTAGGGCAAAACCCAGTAAAAAGCTGGAGACCGAATACTGCACCCGCTCCACTTCGGTATCGAGCGCACCGGCCATGGCCGGGATAGCCGGCAAGTAACTGTCGATGGAAAATGGCGTCAGGGAGACCAGCGCCGCTAGCCATACCACCAACCAGCGCGGTGCTTTTTGCTCAGCGGATAATGCGGTGGATGTCATGGAATTGCTCTGGAACGGCTAGGGGCACTTGTTGGCAGTGGCAGTAGATTGCCGGATACAGCAGGCATGGTAGAGGGGCTGCGACACATTATCCAGTGCCGCATTCTTGCAAATTTCCCTCAGTGTTTGTCTTCCCGCAATGTGTACAGGCCCTGCTTCAGCTTTAGTAGGTGCTCTTGCAACTGGGGGCCTTTGCGCTGGGCAACGCCGATGGCGAGCACATCGATCACCACCAGGTGGGCGATGCGTGAGGACAGTGGTGTATAGATCTCAATATCTTCTTCCACATCCACTTCTAGCGGGATACTGGCCTGCTGTGCCACCGGCGAACCGCTGGGTGCCAGGCCAACCACCAGAGCGCCCTGCTCCTTTGCCATGCTCATGGAGCGCAGTAGTGCCTTGGTGCGGCCACTCTGGGAGATAGCCACGACTACATCGCCCGGCTGCATAGACATGGCTGACATATTCTGGATGTGGTGGTCCGAGTGGGCGGCGGTGGCCAATTGCAGTCGGAAGAACTTGTGTTGGGCATCGGCGGCGACAGCACCAGAGGCGCCAAAGCCGAAGAATTCCACCCGCTTGGAGGCAGCCATGGCGGTAACGGCGGCTTCCAGGGCGCGGTCGTCAATTCTATCGCGCACTTTCAGCAGTGTATCTACTGTTGAGTCGAACACCTTGCGTTTGTACTCGGCAATGGTGTCGGTCTCGGTCACCGCGATTTGGCCGAAGCTGGGGCTGGAAGCCAGCTGTTGCGCCAGGTTCAACTTGAACTCCTGGAAGCCGGAACAGCCCACGGCGCGACAAAAGCGCACCACGGTCGGCTCGCTCACCTGGGCCTCGGTGGCCAGGTCGACGATGCGCATATGAATAATTTCATCGGGATTGGCGAGAATATACTCCGCCACCTTGCGCTCAGATTTGCGCATGGATGACAGTTGCTCACTGATTCGTTGCGTTACTTCCGCCGGTTTCACAGGACTTCCTTCTCTATGCCAGTTGGCGCAGTTTAGCCGCTGCGCCCCCGGCTGGCGAGGGGCTTTGCATTGTCAGCCGGGGTAAAATCCTGTTTATTTACACAGGTCTTATGCAGCAGCTCTGGTACAATCTTCGCCCATGGACGTATCTCAGATTTTAGACCCCCTCAACGACGCCCAGCGCGAAGCGGTAGCTGCCGCGCCCGGCAATCAATTGGTTCTGGCCGGTGCCGGCTCGGGCAAGACCCGGGTGCTGGTGCACCGCATCGCCTGGCTGATGCAGGTGGAGGGCGCCTCGCCCTACTCCATTATGGCGGTGACCTTTACCAACAAGGCGGCCCGTGAGATGCGCGCTCGTATCGAAGAGCTGCTGGGGGTGAATACCTTTGGCATGTGGGTGGGCACTTTCCACGGCCTGGCTCACCGCCTGCTCAAAGCCCACTGGCAAGAAGCCAAGTTGCCGCAGAACTTCCAGATTCTGGATTCCGACGACCAGCTGCGCCTGATCAAGCGGGTACAGGCAGATCTGGGGCTGGACGATAAAAAGTGGCCGCCGCGGGAAACCCAGTGGTGGATTGGCGCGCAGAAAGATGAAGGCCTGCGCCCGCAATATATCAATGCCGGCGCCGATCCCTGGTTGCAGACCATGGTGCGCATCTACTTCGCCTATGAAGAGGCCTGTCAGCGCGGTGGGCTGGTAGATTTTGGCGAGTTGCTGCTGCGCGCCCACGAACTTTGGCTGAATAACGACAGTATTCTGGCCCACTACCGCCGGCGTTTCCCCCATATCCTGGTGGATGAGTTCCAGGATACCAACACGATTCAATACGCCTGGTTGCGCCTGCTCGCTGGGGAGCAGTGCCATATCACCGCTGTGGGTGACGATGACCAGTCCATTTACGGTTGGCGCGGCGCCAAGATCGAGAATATCCAGCACTTTTCTACAGATCTGCGTGAAGTGCAGACGGTGCGCCTGGAACAGAATTATCGCTCCACTTCCACTATTCTGAACGCCGCCAATGCGGTGATCGCTAATAACAGCGGTCGCCTAGGCAAGGAGTTGTGGACCAAGGGTGAAGAAGGCGAGCCTATTGCCGTCTACGCCGCCTACAACGAGCAGGATGAGTCGCGCTTCATCGTCGAGCGTATCAATGACTGGGTGCGCGATGGCAATCGCCGCGACAGCATTGCCATCCTCTACCGCTCCAACGCCCAATCCCGGGTGCTTGAAGAGGGGCTACTGCGCGATCAGGTGCCCTACCGTATCTACGGTGGCCAGCGCTTCTACGATCGCCTGGAAATTAAAAATGCCCTGTCCTACCTGCGCCTGATCAGCAATCGCAATGATGACACCGCCTTTGAGCGGGTGGTAAATACCCCCACTCGTGGCATTGGTGCGCGCACGGTGGAGATGGTGCGCTCCTATGCCCGCGAGCAGGGCTGCTCCCTGTGGCAGGCGGCCAAGCTGATGTTGCAACAGCGGGTTCTGGCTGCGCGCGCCGGCAACGCCCTGCAGAGCTTTCTGGATCTGATTAACCAGCTGGCTGCAAATGCGGAAGAGAAAGAGCTGGATGCCATTGCTGAGGATGTGATCGAGACTAGCGGCCTGCTGGAATTCCACGGCAAAGAAAAAGGTGAGAAGGGCCAGACACGAGTGGAGAACTTGCAGGAATTGGTCACTGCTTGTCGCTCTTTTGCTGGTGTGGACCTGCCCGAGGGCGAGGAAGATGAGGAGGAAATCCCTCTTCTTAACCAGTTCCTCGACAGCGCCGCCCTCGATGCCGGTGAAGGTCAGGCGGATGAGTTTGAAGATGCCGTCCAGCTGATGACCCTACACTCCGCCAAGGGCCTGGAATTTCCTTTGGTGTTTATGGCGGGCGTGGAGGAAAACCTATTCCCCCACAAGATGTCTACACAGGAGCCCGGCCGCATGGAGGAAGAGCGACGTCTCTGCTACGTGGGTATCACCCGCGCCATGCGTAAGCTGTATATTACCTACGCGGAAAACCGGCGCCTATTTGGCAGCGAGACCTACAACAGTCCATCTCGCTTTATCGGTGAGATTCCGCCAAATTTGGTGCACGAAGTGCGCTTGAAGACCGAAATTTCCCGTCCCCTCTACCAGGCGGATTACGGTAAGGTGGGCCAGTTTTCCGACCCGGCGCCAGACTTCGATGATTTACCACCATTGGCACTGGGTGGCCGGGTTGAGCATGCCAGATTCGGCGAGGGCACCGTAGTACAGTTCGAAGGTAATGGCCCCCGTGCGCGTGTACAAGTGAATTTCGATGATGCTGGCAGTAAATGGCTGGTAGTGGCTATGGCTAAGCTGCAGCCTTTATAGATTGTTTGCTTTGGTAAAAACCAAGTCAGATTAGAAATTTTTCTACACTGATTTCGGTTTTTCCCAAAATCCCGACCATTTAAAAAAGATCATTTATCGATGATCAGCGCCTTACAAGAAAAAAGATAATTAAAAGCGATGAAAAAAGTTAACTGGTATCCCGCTATTATTTTGGGCCTACTGGCCCTACTTGTTGTTACCTTTGCTGCATTGGTCACTTCCCGCGTAGCACAGGGCCCTGCACAAAACTTTTCCGATAATGGCAATAAAGAATTGTTCGAGTGGAAGCTTGTCACCACTTGGCCAAAAAATTTCCCCGGCCTAGGCCAGGCCCCAGAGCGCTTTGCAAAAAATGTTGAGTTGATGTCCTCCGGCCGCCTCAAAATTAAAGTTTATGGTGCGGGTGAGCTGGTACCCGCTCTAGGTATTTTTGGTGCGGTATCTGAGGGCGCTGCACAGATGGGACACGGTGCCGCCTATTATTGGAAAGGCAAGATTCCAGCGGCCCAGTTTTTTACTGCGGTACCGTTTGGTTTAAACGCACAGGAAATGAATGGCTGGCTGCACCACGGTGGCGGTTTGGAACTCTGGAAAGAGATTTATGAACCGTTCAATCTGATCCCCCTGGCCGGTGGCTCTACTGGGGTACAGATGGCGGGTTGGTTTAACAAACCGATTAACTCTGTTAAGGATTTGCAGGGCTTAAAAATGCGAATTCCCGGTCTGGGCGGTGAAGTATTAAACCGGGCCGGCGGTACCGCTGTGACTATTCCCGGTGGTGAGCTTTATACCGCGCTGCAGACTGGTGTTATTGATGCGACCGAGTGGGTTGGACCTTACAACGATCTCGCTTTCGGTTTCCATCAGGTTGCCAAGTACTACTACTATCCCGGCTGGCATGAACCCGGCTCAATGATGGAATTTATCGTCAATAAAAAAGCCTTTGAGAAATTGCCCAAAGACCTACAGGCTATTGTGCGCGTGGCTGCCCGCGAAGCAAACCAGGATATGTTGGATGAGTACACCGCACGTAATAATCGCGCCCTGCGTGAGCTGGTGGAAACACACGGAGTCAAAGTTAAGCGTTTGCCAGACGATGTGCTTGCCCATTTAAAGCAGATCAATACTCAACTGATGCAAGAGACCGCAAATAAGGACCCAGAATTTGCGCGTATCTATAAAGCCTTTAAGGATTTTGAGCGGGATGTGCGGCCCTATCACCAGATAAGTGAAGAGGCTTATTACCAGGCGCGTGAACTTGATGGAGAAAGCAAGAAACAGGAATAAAAGGCAGAATTAATATCATAGAAGGGAAACTGGTTTAAGGCAGTTTCCCGAAATAGTTTTGCAAGTCGTTTCAGGGCAGCGGTCTGGTATGCCCTCTATCGTCGATAGCGACAAAAACAAACTCACCCTCGGTGACCTTTACCTGCTCACCAGAGTCCACCCGTGTCAGCCATACCTCAACCATTGTCCTAATAGAGGAACGCCCTACCTCTATAGCTTCGGCATAGCAGCTGACCGTAGAGCCAACCGGAACCGGGCGTAAGAACACCATACTGCCGACCGCTACGGTAGTTACCCTGCCGCGTGCAATGCTTTGGGCCAAGATTGCTCCAGCCAGGTCCATTTGCGACATCAGCCAACCAGCGAATACATCCCCCTGGGGGTTGGTATCACGGGGCATAGCCAGGGTTTGCAGGGTAAGCGTGCCTGTTGGTTGCGGGTTTTCATCAAGGGCTGAAAGTGCGGACATCGACTACTCACAGATTGTTAGAGTTATTGGTTTCCACCTGAGGGAAGGTGGCGCATTCTAGCACAAATTGAGTAGTATTTGACCAGTACTTGTCTGAGTTTTTCCAACGAAAACGAGGGAAGTTTTTCCCAGCCACCCCCCTAGGTGGCCGGGAAATTAGTGACAAGAGCCCTAAAGTGTCTCTATTGCCAACAGATTGTCGTCCGGGTTTTTGTCGATCATCTTGATATAGGGATCAAAGCCAGCAATGCTCGGCTTGCCCTTCACCTCAAACTCCAGCAGGGTGGTCTCTTCACTGATCTGCTGTTTGGTCAAGTAGAGCACATTGTCTGAACTGGCGTTCTTGTCGGGATCTTCTGCAAAAATCGCAACATCTATCCAGTTATTGATGGGAATTTCTTGCTCCTGTCCATCCCCTTCGGCTTCATATTTGTGCGCTTCCAGCTCCAGTAATACGCGATAATTGCCGTTCTCCAACAGCTCATAGCTGGCATTTGCGACTTTGAGATCAAAGAGGACTACTCGCTCCAGCATATCGGTGATCAGCTCTTGCTGGGGTGGTTCGGCGTGGGCTCGGAGTCTTGCCACTAAATCCATGCTGGTGGGATAGGGATCACTGGAGAAGCCTTTTTCTTTTAACAGGGAGGCCAAAGCCGCATTGACGGCATCTTCACCCATCGCATCCTTAAGGGCGTACATCGCTAGCGAGCCCTTGTCGTAATGGATATAGGTCTGGTTTTCGTTGCGAGATAAAGGTAACTCCTCAAGTAACTCGGTACCCCGAGCGCTAAGGTAGCCATCCAGCTCATATTTGAGGAAACGACGCATTTTTTCAGGGCCGTATTCCCGCTCCATCACCATTAGTGCTGAGTACTGCGCCAGGGTTTCAGACAGTAGAGTCGCTCCCTGTACATTGGCGCCAATCAATTGATGCGCCCACCACTGGTGCGCCACCTCGTGGGCGGTTACATAGAAGACGTAATCAATCTCATCCGGGTCCCGCAGATCGGCGACAAAACCGATAGATTCAGAGAAAGGTACGGTGTTGGGGAATGCCTGGGCAAAGGATTCATAGCCTGGGAACTCGACGATACGCAGTTGGCGATACTGATAAGGGCTGAATGCCTCACTGAAATACTCCAGGGACTTTTTCACCCCCTCAACCATACGATCTATGTTGTAGTCGTGGGGCTTGTGGTGGTAGACCTCAATGGCAACGTCCTGCCACTTATCTTTGACCACTGTGTAGTCCGCTGAAAGGTAGGAAAAAAAGTTGTGAATGGGCGCGTCCATCTTGTAATGAAAATAATGGCGCTCTCCCTCCTGCCAGTCTTTTTGTAGGTAGCCGGGGGCCAGTGCTATCTGTCCCAAGGAAGTACTGACGGTGGTTTCAAAGTTGATCCAGTCGGAGTCGCTGCGAAGATAGGATTTTCGGTAGTGCTCTTTGTCCTCCAGTTTGGGCATACGCTGCGGCGGCGGTAGATCGTGCTTTTTACGCAGGTGACGATCAGTCAACTCAAAATTGCTGTTGTAACCGATAAAGGGCAGCGCTTCGTAGTTATTAAAGAAGGTACCGTTCTGCACCAAGGTGGTGGAGGAGCCGGAGTTCATAAAGCCGCGATTGATCCTGCTCAGATCAAACTCCAGCGTGAGGGACTGGCCGGGTTCAAGTGGGCGATCCAGCTCGAAGAAATAGTGTCCGAACTGCTCGTCCTTTTCGCGTAACTTGGCCTGATTTAGGGATAACTGGTTAACTGTAAGGCCGCGATCCAGCCCTATAACTACCTCATCAATCGACTCCTCACGCTTGTTAACCAGGAAATAGCGGCCGCGCACTTCATAGCGGCGTTCATTGGGGAAGATATCCACATCCACTTTGACATCGGTGATATGTGGTGCGAGTTTATCCTCCAGGGCCTTGTATTTCTTCTCATAGTCTGCAGCCAGTCGCTCACGATCCTTGCTGGTTTCGTAGTGATTGAGAATATTGGTGTTGTAGAAAATAAAGGCGCCCGTGCCGATAAACAGTAGCAGGGTTGTGGAGGCAGTTAATCGACTGGAAAGCCCCAATTGGAAGCGCAGGGCTTTGACCCGGCTAGTTAGAGGAGCCAGGGTTCCGCGCTGCCAGAGCCCGTAACTCAAGATGGCCAGTATCAGGCTGAAGCTGATCCAATATAACGCAAACCAAGCCCGACCCTGATCAAAGTGACCATAACCATTCATGTCCGAGTAAGGTGCGGCGTTCCAGTCTGCAAATTGATAGAGGTTGTGTTCGAACCCAAGGCCATCAAGGACACTGGAGCTAATTAAGTAGCCCACCATCAGTAGCATGCCGAGGAATTTATTGCGGGTTATCACCTGGGCAAAGATTGATAGGACTGCCATCAAGTAAAACGGCAGCGCAAACTGATACCAGAGTCCGTAAAAATACAGTCCAGGCTCAAGAGTTGTATATCCCTTGCCCAGCTGTACAGCCACAGTGGTAAGCATGCAGGCTATCAGGATACCGGCCAGAACCACCAGCATTGCAATAAACTTGCTCGCTACGAAAATCCAGCTGGGTGTGGGCACGGCATCCATAATTTCATGGCAACCGGCCTGGCGTTCTCGCCACACCAATTCAGCCCCATAGTAGATCAGAATAATCAACATGATGAGGCTAAAAGCACCTTCTATCAGACTGACCATAGAACGAGTCACCGGGTATACCGAGGTGCCAAATACTGCCTCCAGGCTCAGGGATGCGCCCAAGACATTCAGAACACCCAGTGCCAGGATTACCCAAAAAGCTAGGCTTTTTACTACTGCTTTTACTTCAAAACCGCAGCGTATACGGAATTGTTGCCAAACCGTGGCTGCCCCAAAGTTTGGAGTAATTCGCGGTAGGGGCTTGATGTACCGAGGTATCTCACTATCTGCAGCTTCTGTGGTGCGGCGGCGCGACCAGAGAGGTTTACGTTCGGCAAATGAAAAGCATTTATAGCCTGAGCCGATAAATAATAAGCTGGCGCCCAGCCATAGTAAGCGGTTGATTAGAAAGTTTCCCTCTAGTGTGATCATAGAGGTATTGCGATCGAAAGCGGTCCAGTAGCGAGTTGTCTCCTGGAAGGCGGCGATACCAAAGGGGTCAGCCAGTGCGGCAGCACTTCGATAGGCGGGTTCATCCATGATTCCCTGGCTGGTGAAATAGAGTATCAGGAAGGCGATCAACCCCAGGTAAGTGGCCATCATGCTGCGAGTTATGGCTGCCAGGCTAAAAAACATGGCGCTGCAAAACAGCATGGTGGGAAAGATAAGTATGAATAAGGTTTGCAGGTAGTGGGATATTTGAGTGGGGCCCAAGCGCTCTGGGTCTAGCCAAGGCATCCATGAACCGAACAACATACCAAGCGCCGTAGATGAGAAAGCCAGGAAGGCCACGGCGAATGATCCTGTGAAGCGCCCCAATAAATAATCACGCTTGCTGATAGGGGTACTGAAGACAATACCTTCCATTTTCATATCGCGATCACGCAGCACCGGATTGGCTGCGAAGGCGGCAGTGATAAAAATACTGAAAACGCACATTACTAACAGGGTTAGCATAATCGCGTAGGGAGAGTTGATCAGGGTGCTACCTCCACCGCCGCCGATCTGTATATTGTCGACGGTCATAGCACCAAAAGTCAGTAGAAAAAATACCAGGCTGGTCACATAAAACAGTGGCTGGCGCAACTGGTAGTGAAATTCAAACTTAGCAACCGATAAAAACATTTCGAAATCCCCCCCATCTCAAGCGGCGTTAGCCACTTGAGCTTTTTTACTGCTAAACAGGGTGGAGAAGTAGACATCTTCAAGGTCCGGTTGCAGCTGCTCAAAGCCTACTGCCGGTTGGGTATCTGCCAGCGCATGCACAACATGGCGCCCGGCTAATAAACGAGTGGAAATCACATCAAAATTATTGTGGCATTCTTCCAGCTCAGATTTATCGACGGTGCGCCGCCATACACGTCCTTGCAATTTAGAGATAAGTTCTTCGGGTTTACCTTGGGCCACAATTTGACCTGCGGCCAGGATCGCCATATTGGGGCACAGATCGGCAACATCTTCGACAATATGGGTGGAAAGAATTACCACTACGTTCTCGCCAATTTCGCTAAGCAGGTTGTGAAAGCGATTGCGCTCCTGAGGGTCGAGACCAGCGGTAGGCTCGTCGACAATAATCAGGCGTGGGTCACCGATCAGGGCTTGGGCAATACCAAAGCGCTGGCGCATACCCCCAGAGTAACCGCTTAGGTTTTTTTTGCGATCCTTAAATAAATTTGTCTGGTGCAGTAATTCAGCCACCATTTCGCGACGCTCTTTGCGATTACTAATACCTTTTAGAACTGCCATATGATCGAGCATATCTTCAGCACTGATTCTCGGATAAACCCCGAAATCCTGTGGTAGATAACCCAAGGTGCTGCGAATTTTCTGAGGGTTACTGGCCACATCGATACCATCAAAAGTGATGGAGCCGCTGTCTGCAAATTGCAGCGTGGCGATAGTACGCATTAAAGAAGACTTGCCGGCACCATTGGGGCCGAGCAATCCGAACATACCCTTGGGAATATCCAAGTTGACGTTTTTAAGCGCATGCACGCCGTTATCGTAGGTCTTGGAAAGGCTGGTAATATTTAGCATTTTTTAAATCCTTTTTAATTTTTTATTCGTGCTTGGATATCGATAGCAGTGTTTAATTCCTTTTGATGGATCTATTTTTAAGGAGAGATATCCACAGAGGTTTATTGAAGGTCTGGCGAGCAAATTAAAAAATTTAATGCCAATTTAGCAGGTGCTGGTGACTTGCCGTAGGGAATCAAGATGTGCCGATGAATTTAAGGGGCGAAGGGTTTATTAAGTTTCAATGTTAGTACGATCGTTTTGGGCTGGATCCAATCGGTAGCGATACAAGGTCTTATCACTACCGATTGTTGTCTTTTGGATTAATTCTGAACCACCCCCGGCAACCAAGTCACCAGAGCAGGCCAGAGTGCTAGGAGGCACAAAATCAGCAGCTGAATAGCGATAAATGGCATAACGCCGCGATAGATAGCGGAAGTGGCCACTGAACTTGGCGCAACACCGCGAAGGTAAAACAATGCAAATCCAAAGGGTGGGGTAAGGAAGGATGTCTGCAAGTTGATTGCAATCATGATGCCCAGCCAAATCGGGTCCACACCCATCGCCAACAACACCGGTCCAACAATGGGCACCACCACAAAGGTGATCTCAATAAAGTCGAGAATGAAACCGAGCAAGAAGATCACCAGCATGACCAGCAAGGTCGCACCAATAACACCTCCAGGCAGGCTGTGGAAAATACTGGTGACAAGTTCTTCACCGCCATATCCACGGAAGACCAGTGAGAACAATGAAGCACCAATAAGAATGGCAAACACCATCGCGCTTACCTGTAGAGTGCTGCGACCCACCTCCCCCGCTTGCGCCCAATGCAGAGCACCGCGACTGCAAGCCAGTAATCCCGCCCCCAGAGCACCTACGGCGGCGGCTTCTGTAGGCGTTGCGGCACCGGTAATAATTGACCCCAGCACTAATAGCATCAAAGCGATAGGAGGAAAAAGGCTACTCAGTAGCGGCCAAACTTCCAGAGGTTGCTGCTGCGCGGTCTTGGCCTTACCCGGAGAACGGCGCGCCACGAACAATAAGTAAACAATGTAGGCCGCCACCAGCAATAGGCCAGGGATAATGGCACCGATAAAAAGGTCGCCAACGCTGACCGGCTTGGGATTAAAAATACCTGCGGATAGTTGTGCCTGCTGATAGGCGTTGGAGAGAGTATCCCCAAGCAGCACCAGAGCAATAGAGGGGGGAATAATTTGCCCGAGGGTGCCGGTGGCACAGATGGTGCCGGTGGCGAGCTTTGGGGAGTAGCCCTGCTTCAACATAGAGGGCAGGGACATTAATCCCATAGTCACCACAGTGGCGCCCACAATACCAGTACTGGCGGCCAGAAGTGCGCCGACAACTACTACAGAAATGGCCATACCCGCCGGCGCGCCCATAAATACTTTGGTCAGATTGACCAACAAGTCTTCGGCGATTTTTGCTCTCTCGAGAATGACTCCCATTAAGACAAAGAGCGGCACGGCAACCAGGGTGCCGTTTTGCATAATGCCGTAGAGGCGGTCGGGGAAGGCACGCAGTAGCTCGGCATCGAAAGCGCCATACACGATACCCAACCCGGCGGTGATTAGGGCCGTACCGGCGAGCGTGAAAGCTACCGGGTAACCGAACATCAGTAGCCCGCAAACGGCGGCAAACATCAATAGAGGTATCAGCTCGATCATGCCTCTGCCTCCTCCACCTGCTTGAGCAATCGTGGTTTCGCTACAGATTCGCTTACCGGGCTTGAAACCTCCATAAGCTGTAGCAGAGCACGAATAAACTGGGCGGTGCCGGCGAGACCGAGGGTTACTGCCGCGAGGGGAATCAGACTTTTCAGCAGGAAAACACCGGGAAGGCCGCCGGCATTGGCGCTCTCCTCAAGCACTGACCAACTATTCAGAGCAAACTGCCAGCTGCTCAGCAACATAAAAGTGCAGACTGGCAAAAGAAATAGCAGAAAACCCACAGCATTAACCCAAGCCTTACCCCTGGGACCCATTCGCCGATAGAAGACATCAACACGCACGTGGGCGTCGGTTTGTAGGGCATAGGCCAGGCCCAACATAAAGGCGGCACCGTGCAGATAGATTACGGACTCCTGTAGCGCTATGGAGCCACTGTCGAACAGGTGGCGCAGAGTCACAACGCAGGACTGTATTAAGACCATGGCCCAGGTAAACCAGGCGAGCAGGTGGCCGGTGCGACTGGATAGACTCTCCAGTGCACGCGCTCCACGCATCAGAAATAGCATGGGGGCTTCTCTCTTTACATCTTATTGTTATCTCGTTTGTATGCAGGTTACCGCTTTGCCTGCCCGGGCACCAGCGGGGTAAATTTCCGGCTGTAACTTTTTTGTCATGTTTTATTCATAGAATCGTCATCCGTTGTTCCTAGCATCGCCGCGTGAAATAAAAAACACTCATCGGAGTTACACATGAACAAGCAAATTTTGGCTACTTCCCTGGCGGCATTGACCCTTGCCACCTCTCAGGTAGCCCTGGCGGCTCGCGACTACATCAGTGTTGTGGGTTCTTCCACTGTTTACCCTTTTACCACCACTGTGGCGGAGCGTTTCAGCCGTGCTACCCAGTTCAAGACTCCGGTAGTTGAATCCACAGGTACTGGCGGCGGCATGAAGCTGTTCTGTCAGGGCGTTGGTGAAAGCACTGCAGACATCACTGGTGCTTCCCGCCGCATTAAGCAGTCCGAGCTGGAGATGTGTAACGGCAACGGCGTTGATGTTGTGGAAGTACAGATTGGCTACGACGGCATCGTGCTGGCCAATGCGAAGAAAGCAACGCCTTTCAAGCTTTCCCGCAAAGATATTTTCCTGGCCCTGGCAAAAGAAGTACCGAACCCGGACGGTTCCGAAACGCTGGTAGCCAACCCTTACAAGACCTGGAAAGACGTAAACCCTGCGTTGCCCAATACCAAAATTGAAGTTTTGGGGCCGCCCCCCACTTCCGGTACCCGCGATGCCTTCGCGGAGCTGGCAATGGAAGGTGGTTGTAAGAAATTTGGCTGGATCAAGGCCATGAAGAAAAAAGACAAGAGCGCTTACAAGGCGATCTGTCACAACGTACGCGAAGACGGCGCTTATGTTGAAGCCGGTGAGAACGATAACCTGATCGTCAACAAGTTGGTTGCCAATCCAAATGCCCTGGGCATCTTTGGTTTCAGCTTCCTCGACCAGAATGCCGATAAAGTACAAGGCTCTTTGATCGAAGGACAGGCTCCGACTTTCGACTCTATCGCCGATCAGAGATATCCAGTTTCCCGCCCGCTGTTTATTTACGTGAAAAAGGCACATGCCGACGTAGTGCCAGGTATCAAGCAGTTCCTGGCGGAGTTCACCAATGAGCGCGCTTGGGGTGATGAAGGTTACCTGACTGACAAAGGTATGATCCCGCTGCCCCAAGAGAAACGCCAGAAAATTGCTACTGACGTTCGCAAGCTGAATGCCCTGAGCAATCTTGCTGCGAAGTAAATTTATCCTGGAGTAGTACAGTCAAAGGGAATTGACGGCCAAGCTCGAGAGGGCTTGGCCGTTTTTATGAAAGCCAAGTGGAAACACAGGGAAAAGTCGGGATAATGCCGACATCGACATTTTTAGCGCGGTAACTCAATGCAAACCCCCACACTGTTCGCTCTTTTGCTGCTGTTGATTTTAGTGGCCTACGGTACCGGCTTTAGTCGTGCACTGAGTGCAGCGCGCAGCCGCGGAGGCCTGCGTAATCTGGCCTCACTGCCCAGCTATCATGGATTATTTACCGCGCTTTGGTGTGGTTTACCGGCACTTTTACTACTGGGTGCCTGGCTGATTTTTGACGATGCCATTATTCGCTCTATGGTGATGCACAGCATCGCCGACAAGCCCGATACCATTGCCGGGCAGAACCTGCTCTATGCACAAATTCAAAATCTCGCCGCTGGCCATTTGGTGGGAGAGTCATCCCCACAGTTACAGTCGGCTGCCGAGCACCTCAGTCAGTTGCGCAATAATTCCAATGCTCTGCAGGCCTTTTTAAGCCTGATATTGGCGGTGGGCCTGGGGGCATTTGCACTGTTGCGTTTTTCACCGGAGCTGCGTGCCCGTGAGAAAGTGGAAAAAGTCCTGAAGGCCATTCTGATTACCTGTGCCTGCGCCGCGATTTTTACCACTGTGGGTATTTTGTTCTCGGTACTGTTTGAGTCGCTGCGCTTTTTCCAGTCGGTGCCGGTGACTGAATTCTTGTTCGGCCTGCACTGGAGCCCGCAGATGGCCCTACGCGCCGATCAGGTTGGTTCCAGCGGAGCCTTTGGTGCGGTACCCCTGTTTACCGGCACCCTGATGGTTTCCGCAATCGCTATGTTGGTGGCGGTGCCTGTGGGCCTGATGGCCGCTATTTATCTGGCCGAGTACGCCAGCAAGCGCGTGCGCAACGTGGCCAAGCCTATTTTGGAAATTCTCGCCGGTGTACCCACCGTGGTATACGGCTTTTTTGCGGCACTGACTGTTGCCCCATTTATTCGCGACCTGGCCACCTCAATGGGTTTACAGGCCTCCAGTGAGAGCGCCCTGGCCGCTGGCCTGGTGATGGGGATTATGATTATCCCATTTGTCTCTTCATTATCTGACGATGTTATTAATGCAGTTCCGCAGTCCCTGCGCGATGGCGCTCTGGGATTGGGTTCAACCCAATCGGAGACCGTGCGCAAGGTGGTGATTCCCGCCGCCCTGCCGGGAATTGTCGGCGGTGTACTTTTGGCGGTATCTCGCGCAATTGGTGAAACCATGATCGTAGTGATGGCCGCGGGCCTCGCCGCCAACCTGACTGCGAACCCTCTGGATTCGGTAACCACTGTTACCGTGCAAATCGTGACGCTACTGGTCGGCGACCAGGAGTTTGACAGTCCCAAGACCCTGGCCGCATTTGCGCTTGGCCTGATGCTATTTATCTCCACTCTGGTGCTGAACTTTATCGCCCTGCATGTAGTGAAAAAATACCGGGAGCAGTATGACTAACCTCACCCAGACGCAGGTTCGTGAGCGCATCGAGAAGCGCCTCGCCAGCCGCCATCGCAAGGAAAAACTGTTTCGCGGGCTGGGCATTGCCAGTATCGCTTTCGGCATACTCGCGGTTGTTATTCTATTTAGCGATATTATCAGCAAGGGTAGCGGCGCCTTTGTGCAGACCGCCATTGAGCTGGAAGTGCACTACGATGCGCAGGTACTCGGTATTGAGAAGGTCGATGAGGAGAGCCTTGCCTGGGCCAACTTCACCGGCGTGATCCGCGCGGCGTTGCGCGAACGTTTTCCCTCGGTGACTGGCCGCAGTGACAAGCGTGAGCTCTATAGCTTAGTTTCCTCGGGGGCACCCTTTAACCTGCGTGATCGCTTGGCTGCAAACCCAGAGCTACTGGGTAAGAGCGAGAAGGTATGGTTTGCCGCTGACGACGATGTGGATACTTTTGTTAAAAGCTTGAAGGATTCCAAAGAGGGCTTCCGCGGCCGTACATCCGAACAGAAAGCCGGCTGGATCGAGCAGTTGCTACAAAGTGGCGAACTGAAGAAGCGTTTTAATACCACTTTCTTTACCAACGGCGATTCGCGTGAGCCGGAACAGGCAGGTATCCGCGCCGCTTTGATGGGCTCGCTGTTTACATTGCTGGTGACTTTGGCGCTGTCTTTCCCAATCGGGGTGGCTGCCGCTATCTACTTGGAAGAATACGCGCCGAAGAATCGTTGGACCGATCTGATTGAGGTGAATATCAATAACCTCGCGGCAGTGCCGTCCATTGTATTCGGCTTGCTGGGGCTGGCGATCTTTATCAACTTTTTTGAGTTGCCGCGCTCAGCGCCTCTGGTTGGCGGTCTGGTACTTACCCTGATGACATTGCCGACAATTATTATTTCCAGTCGTGCGGCGTTGAAAGCGGTGCCGCCTTCGATTCGCGAAGCGGCGATGGGTATGGGTGCCTCGCGTATGCAGGTGGTTTTCCACCATGTATTGCCGCTGGCCATGCCCGGTATGCTCACCGGTGCGATTATTGGTATGGCCCAGGCCCTGGGAGAGACTGCTCCCCTTCTGATGATCGGTATGGTTGCCTTTATTGTGGATGTACCCGGCGGAGTTACTGATCCGGCCACGGTATTGCCGGTACAGATTTTTCTCTGGGCCGACAGCCCAGAGCGCGCCTTTGTGGAGCGTACCTCTGCAGCCATTATGGTGCTGCTGAGTGTATTGATTCTTATGAATACCAGTGCAGTAATGCTGCGCAAGAAACTTGAGCGCCGCTGGTAACAGCGCGGATAATCGGAAAACAGGATTATTTATGAGTACCATGACCCTGGATGCCGCCGGACATTCTGAAGCGGCGCAACCCGAACTGACCGGTGAAAAAATGGCAGTGAGCCAAGCCGAGGTGCGGAAAACAGTGGGCCAGCCCTTTACTGATACCGCCAAGTTACGCATGCGCAATGTGAATGTGTTCTACGGTGAAACCCAGGCTATTCACAATGTGGGCCTGGATATCGGCCGCAATGAAGTTGTGGCGATGATCGGCCCATCCGGTTGTGGTAAGTCCACTTTCCTGCGCTGCCTCAACCGCATGAATGACACTATCGAAGGCTGTCGGGTGGAAGGCGAATTGAGCCTGGATGGCGACCCCATTTATGGTCCCAAGGTGGATGTTGTGCCGCTGCGCGCTCGGGTGGGGATGGTGTTCCAGAAGCCCAATCCCTTCCCCAAGTCTATCTATGAAAATGTGGCCTACGGCCCCAAAATCCACGGGATCGCCAGCCGCCGCGCCGACCTGGATGAAATTGTGGAAAACAGCCTGCGCCGCGCCGGCCTCTGGGATGAAGTTAAGGACCGTTTGGACAAGCCGGGCACCGGCCTGTCTGGCGGTCAGCAGCAGCGTCTGTGTATCGCCCGAGCCATTGCGGTGAGCCCGGAGGTTATCCTGATGGATGAGCCCTGCTCCGCCCTGGACCCTATTGCCACTGCGCGTATTGAGGAGCTGATCGATGAGCTGCGCGAGAACTACACTATTGCCATCGTGACCCACTCCATGCAGCAGGCGGCCCGCGTCAGTCAGCGCACGGCTTACTTCCACCTGGGGCACTTGGTTGAAGTCAACGATACAGAGACCGTGTTCACCAATCCGGAGCACGAACTAACCGAAGCCTACATTACCGGCCGCTTCGGCTAAGCCAATCTTGCTCCGAGGGATAACTATGGAAATGCACTTCGATCAGCATATCTCCCGCCAGTTCAATGAGGACCTGGAGGGAATCAAGACCGAGATGTTGGAAATGGGCGGCATGGTCGCCCGCCAAGTAGCCGATGCCGTCGATGCTCTGTCGAATGCCGACAGCCAGCTCGCCGAGGAAGTCCTGCGCGTCGAAGAGGAAATCGACAAGTGCGAGATGGCCCTGGACGAGCACGCGACTTTAATCATCGCCAAGCGCCAGCCCGCCGCTTCGGATCTGCGTATGGTGATGTCGGTAACCCGTATCGCCCGCGACCTGGAACGTATCGGTGACGAGGCCAGCAAAATCGCGAAAATGGCGATTGCCCTGACCGATGAGGGCACCTCACCGCGCGGCTATACCGAGATACGCCATCTGGCAAATGCTGTACGCAAAATGCTCAACGACGCCCTGGATGCCTACACTCGTTTCGATGTGGAGTCCGCATTGCGCACCCTCGCCGAGGATGAGCAGGTGGACATGGATTACCGCACCGCCGTCCGTGAGCTGGTGACTTACATGATGGAAGATCCACGCAGTATTTCCCGCGTGATCAATGTGCTGTGGACACTGCGCTCACTGGAGCGTATCGGTGACCACGCCAAGAATATTTGTGAGCAGGTAGTCTACTTGGTGGAGGGAGCGGATATTCGCCACGGCCACGAGAGGAATTTGAATTTAAGGAAATCCTGAGTTTCCTCAGCCAAAGAAAGGTCGCTCAAAGCGGCCTTTTTTATTGCAAGCAATTTTTAAAAACTGGAAATATATAGAGGCTTGGTGATGAAATATATTTTTGAGGTTCAAATCAAGGAAGGTTTCACAGCGGAAGAATATGCCGATGCCTGGGTACGTGCGTCTCAGTTAATTCAGCGGGCACCTGGGGCTATGGGCACGGAACTTTTGCAAAAGATCGGTGACGAAAATAGCCTCATAGCGATAGCCACTTGGCACAGTAAAACAGAACGCGATGCTATGCAGGCTAAACATACGTTAGCGATTGATGAAATTATTCAAAACGTGGCTCCTTTTGTGGGAATACGACCTTTAGGAGAGTTTAAAGAATTTAGAGACGTAGTAGCTTCTTCTACTGGTGATGAACTTTCTTAAGAATGCTACGTCAGAGCTGAATAGAAGCTGAATAAATTATTTTTTAAAAAATAAAAACTGTAAATTTTACTCGGTCATTGAATAAGCATTTAAAGTACTTGATTACGGATAATTACATCTAGGCTAGCCGCTTTTTATTCTATCTAGCCTCTGTTCTCACTCCCTTCGTCGCAAAGTCTTCTCAAACTGACTTTGTGTAATTAACTGTTGTTGCGGACAAAAAATCTTTTGTTACAATCCGCAGCCCAATTTGGATCCCTACGTTAACGAAGGATTTTGATATGAGATTCAAGCTCGCAGCTCTTCCCCTGATGCTTCTTGCGGCTACTGCAACTGCTGAGGAGTACAACTCTATTTCTACACTCGGATATTCCAATCTTGATTTTGATAGTGCTGATGGAAATCAGTTCGGTGCAGAAACGACTTACTACTTTAGCGGTAAAGAGGCACTAGGACCGCTTAAAGAATTTGAATATATTAATAAAGTTAGCAATGTTTCGGCAGCATTTCTTCACTACGATGTAGAAAGTGAAGACCTTGATAATTTTGCAATTGCAGGTGAATACTTTGCTGATAATGGCTTAGTATTCGGTGCTAATATTACAGAAGTAGACGATAGTGGCGTAAACAAGTTAACACTTGGGTACTTTTTCACCCCCAACTTTCTGGTAGAAGCGTCTCACGTTGATACTGACGAGGAAGACAAAACTTTAGTTGAAGCTCGTTATAATTATCAGCTAAGTGGTACCGATTATATCGGTTTTGATTTTGCAACAGATGATGACTTCGATGTTCAGGTGTTCTCTTCTAAGTACTTTACGAGCTTAGGCGGTAATCAATACCTAGCCGCTGAACTTGCCTATGCCAATATTGATAATGGTGATGATTACTGGCAAGTTGGTACAGATTACTACTTCACTTCAAATACGTCTTTTGGTGTAAAGTTTGATGAGAACGATGACTATAAGGTAGCCTTTTCACACTTCTTTAGTAGAAATATCGCTGTTGAGGCCGCTTATAGCACTATCTTTGCGGAAGGTATGAACTTGCGCAGCTTTGGTAATGAAGCCTATGCCGCTGGTGCAGATTTCGATGTAGACATTGATAAATTTGAGCTAGGTTTGACTGTTCAGCTGTAATTAATAGCTAAATAAAAGGGCTACTTATAAGTAGCCCTTTTTAATCGATTTTTAGGAGAAATTGGGCTTAAGCTTTTCCAGTCAATGCCTGTATCCGCGCCTGCGCCTTAGTGCCTATTTCTCCCCCTGCCCCGGCTGCTGTCTCGTAGTGCTTGAAAGCGCTTTGCTTATTCCCCTGCTTTTCATACACCTCGCCCAAATAGAAGTGTGCGTAAGCTGTTTCCAAATAACGTAGAGAACGGTTTAAGTCCCTCTCCGCAGCAGTGTAATTTTTAAGTTGCGCACTAGCCATGCCGCGTTTTAACCAGTGGGAAAATAGTGCAGGATTTTTCTGTACGGCACGGTCGTAGGCCTGGTGGGCTTTATCAAATTGTTTTTTCTGGGCGAGCAAATCTCCTTCCAGAGCGAAGAAAGAGGCTTCTTTTGGTTGTTGCTTCTGTGCCTTTCGTATCAAATTCAGTGCCGTACCAAACTGCTTTTTATTGGCTGCTTTTATGGCACCATCATAATTTTCATAGGCATCGGCATCGCGTTTTAGTTGTGCTATGGCCTTTTGATAGGCATCGCGGTTGGTGACCCCGTTCTTGGGTAGGGATTTACTGTGCTCGATATTGGCGCTGACGCGGGACTGTGATGGGGGGTGGCTGGCGAAGAGGGCTTCCAGGCCGTTGCTCTGCTGCCCTTTGGAGAGTTCGACGAATTTGCGCTGCAGTCGCACGGCGCCCTGGGGGTCATAGCCGGCGGCAGCCATATATTTCATGCCGTATTCGTCGGATTCCAGTTCGTTGCCGCGCCCGTAGCGGGCGATATAGGCAGAACCTCCCAGCTGGCTGCCAGTAGAAATAAGGTCCGCATAGGCGGAATCTTTGGTGGCCGCACCGAGTACAGCCAGTCCGGCTCCGAGCACCTGTTGTTGTGACATGGCGGTGGCGGAGTGGCGGGCGGCGGCATGGACAATCTCGTGGCCGAGTACAGCGGCCAATTCTGCCTCATCCTCAAGCAGGACCAGCAGGCCCCGGTTAATGGCGATTTTGCCACCGGGAAGTGCCCAGGCGTTGGGAACGGAGTTATTCAATACCACAAATTCGTAGGGCAGCTGCGGCTGGTCTGAGAATCTTGCCAGCTTTTGCCCGACCCGGTTCACATATTCCTGCAAGCTGGGATCTATGGTGTACTGACCGCCCTGTTGTTGCTGGTTGATTGGGTATTGCTGCTGCCCTAAGTTCAATTCCTGCTGGGCCGATACCAGAGAAAACTGTTGCTTTCCGGTCACTGGATTGGTGACGCAGCCACTGATTATAGAGGTTGCCGTCAACGCCACTGCGGCGAAGAAAGCCTGGTTACGCGAGATCATTGCTTGCCTCCCTGTATAATGCCGATTATTCAACGATCACCCATTGTACACAGTCGGGGAATAGAGGTTATGACGGCACTTCAGGTAATAGAGTTATTTGCGGGCACCAACCCCGATGGCGAGCCGGTGGTAGAGCGCTTACAGGTACGTGTCAATGAGGACGACAGTTGCCAGCTGGTGCGTTCTCCCGCATTTATTAAAGGTATCGCCAGTGGCGATTGCATCAAAGTGGATAAAGACACCCAGCAATTTGAGCTGGTTAAGCGCTCCGGCAATTTGGCGATCCGTGTTTTTTGTCGCGGCGATAGCGCCGAACTCTCCGACCGCTTGAGCCCGCAGCTGGAGAAACTTGGAGGAGAGCTGGATCTGGAAGTTCCACGCATGCTGGTTTACAGCATCCATGTCAGCTGTGGTTTCGATAAGATTGAGGAAATTCTCAATAGTATCTGTGATGGTGCCAACAGTGCCTGGTACTACGGCAATGTCTACGATCCGAAGGATGGCCAAACACCCCTCAACTGGTGGCAGGATATATTGAAGCCCGAATAGAGCAGTGCCCCGGTCCTAGCGGTTGGGCTCAAATAGAAAGCGAAGCAGCATAAGTAAGGCACCCGATGTTAATAGTGATTTCTCCAGCCAAGACGCTGGATTACGAGAGCGAAATACCCACACTGGAAACCACTCAGCCAGACTTTCTCAAGGAGTCAGCGGCATTAATTGGCGAACTGCGTGATCTGAGCCCACAGCAGATCTCCAGCTTGATGAAGATTTCCGACAAGCTGGGTGTGTTGAATTACGACCGCTTTCAAGACTGGAAACGCCCTTTCACAGATAAAAATGCGCGCCCGGCCCTGCTCGCCTTTAAGGGAGATGTTTATACCGGCCTGGCCGCTGAAACTATGGGCAAGCGAGACTTCAGTTATGCGCAAAAGCATTTGCGAATGCTCTCCGGTCTCTATGGCCTGTTGCGCCCGCTGGACCTGATGCAACCCTACCGCCTGGAAATGGGCACCAGGTTTGAAAACAGCCGCGGTAAAAATCTGTATGAATTTTGGGGAGAGCAAATTACTGAGACGCTCAATGCCCAGTTGCATGCGCTGAAGAGCCGGGAATTGGTCAACCTTGCCTCTAATGAGTACTTCAAGGCGGTAAAGCCCAAGGCGCTCAATGCAGAGGTCATTACCCCCCATTTTAAAGATCTAAAAAATGGTCAGTATAAGATGATCAGCTTCTTTGCTAAGAAAGCGCGTGGCATGATGAGCCGCTGGGCGATTGAGCAGCGGGTGAAGAAAGCGGAGGAGCTTAAGGGCTTTGATGTAGCCGGCTATGCCTATAACTCGGGCATGTCCAATGAGCACGACTGGGTTTTCACTCGGGATGAGCAGCAATGAGCGATACCAGCCTGCCGGATGCACCGGCTTGTGCGCGTAATCGCGATCCAATTCTTACTCATCTGCGCCGCCTGCTGGATGGTAGCCATAAGGTATTGGAGGTGGGGAGCGGCACAGGTCAGCACGCGGTCTTTTTTGCACCGCGCCTGCCCCACTTAATTTGGCAGACTTCGGAGCGGACGGAAATGCTGCCCGGTGTGCGTGCCTGGTTGGCGAGTGCGCCCGCACAGAACTTGCGCGAACCTCTGACTCTGGATGTCGATGCGCCCTGGCCAGCGCTGAATTTCGATGCGGTGTTTACCGCGAATACCCTGCATATTATGTCGAAGGAGTCAGTACAGCGATTCTTTCACAAACTGCACACCCTGTTAGAACCCAATGGCTTGCTGGTTGTATATGGACCCTTCAAGATTGATGGCAGTTTTATCGGGCCCAGCAATGCGGATTTCGATACCTACCTCAAAGAGCGCAACCCCGATAGCGGTATCCGTGATCTGGAGTGGTTGGATCAATTGGCCAGTGATGTCGGCATGCGTCGGGAAGAGCTAAATTACCTGCCAGCGAACAACCAGCTGGTCGTTTGGCGTAAATACGATAACAAGGAGTGATTATGCCCGTATGGTTTGAAGTGTCTGTTGTTGTAGCATTTGCCATTGCTGCTGTATTTTTTTTCGCCAAATATCGTGAAACTGCTGCAGCCCTGCATGAAAGTGAGCGCATGAAAACGCGTCTCTCCAATGACCTGAATCGCTATAAAGATGTGCCGCGGCTGCGCGCTCTGCGCGATGCCTTGGTGGGAAACAAGCCTCTGCCTGTGGATGACAATGGCAATGAGCATCTGTTGTTAAGAGATGGGGATTTAAAGTTGCACCACCTGATCCTGCGCCGGGAGAGCACCCCGGTGCACGATGAAGAAGAGGCAACTTATATCAAAAATGGTGAGCCGGTAAAGCTGCCGGAATTTGAATAGTTTTATCATTGAGGGGGTGGATCAGGAATCCGCACCCTCGGTCTCCATTAGTTCCCGAGAGGGGCTCTCTTCCAGCTTGGTAGAGGGGAAGTGCAGGGTGAAAGTACTGCCCTGGGCTGGGACACTGTGCACGCTCATTTCCGCACCGTGGCGCAATAGTACATGCTTGACGATAGCCAGGCCCAATCCTGTGCCGCCGCTGTCGCGGGAGCGGCCGGGGTCTACCCGGTAAAAACGTTCGGTAAGGCGCGGGATATGCAGCGAGTCTATACCGATACCCTGGTCCCGCACACTGAAGTGGCCGCCATCGTTATCCTGCCACCAGCGCAGTTGTATCTCCCCGTTCCCCGGGCTGTATTTCACCGCATTGAGCGCCAAGTTGGCGAAAGCACTGTGCAGCTCACTGGCATCGCCGCGGATACTGCAATCCCCTTCGCACGCCACACTGACCTGGTGACGGTCGCCGCTAAAGCTGCGCGCCTCACGGGCAACTCGCTCCATCAACTCGCGCACATCTACAGAGACGTCACCCGTTTTTCGCTCTGACGTTTCCAGGCGTGCCAGAAGAAGCAGGTCGTTGACCAAGGTGGTCATACGTGCCGCCTGCTCCTCCATCTGAACCAGCGGGCGCCGCCAGGCGGGAGGTGCCACATCACTGTTCTGCAGGGTTTCCAGGTAGCCGGCAATTACGGTAAGAGGAGTGCGCAACTCGTGGGAAACGTTGGCGACAAAATCACGACGCATCTGCTCGAGATTGTGCAGGCGGGTGATATCGCGAACGATAACCAGGGCTTCATCCTTGCCGTAGCGGGTCACTTCCAGTTGCAGGTGTAGGGCTTCATTTCCCGGCGCTGGCAGGGTCAGTGGTTCGCGGGGGCTGTTATCCTCGCTGTGCATATAGCTGACAAAGCCAGGGTCGCGCACAAAGTTCACCAGGGACTGCCCCTGATCACTGGACTGCAGGCCGAGCAGCTCGCCGGCGGCGGGGTTCCACCAGGCGAGGTGGTCGCCATTTTCCAGGGCTACAATGCCTTCGCGCAGGGCGCTGGTGCTGTCCTGAACACGGCGTAACATGACATGTAGCTTTTGCTTCTCACGGCGGTGACGGCGCTGCATACGGTAGAAGTCGTCATAGATTTCACCCCAGATACCAAAAGCAGTGGGAGCGGGGCCGCGGCGGCCATTGGCCAGCCAACGATTGAAGCGGTGCTGCTGCCACAGCACTGAGAGCAGGTAGGCTGCCAGCCCTAAAATCAGGGTGAGCGACCACTCGGACGTGGTGAAGCCGAGGGTCAAGCAGCCCAGAGCAATAATTAAGAAGCGCGAAAATTCGCCAATACTGCGATCCAACATAGCCTTGCCGTGTTACCTGGCAGTTGTCGGGAGGGCTGATGTCCACCCCCGCACTTAATACATCTTAGAAACCCGATCCTCTTACAGGAGTGACCAAGGGTTACCGCGGGAGTCAGTGCCGATCCAGAAGGATTGTCACACTTTTTCGACAGTTTGCACAGAAAATCGATAGCCGGTGCCGCGCACTGTCTGGATATAACGGTCGTGACCGTCAAGTGCCAGAGCTTTGCGCAGGCGGCGGATGTGCACGTCGACGGTGCGCTCCTCCACATAGACATTGCCACCCCAGACGTGATCCAGCAGCTGGGTGCGTGTGTAGGCGCGTTCCTGGTGAGAGAGGAAGAAAGTCAGCAGGCGAAATTCAGTAGGCCCCATATCCACCGGCTGTCCTTTGATAGTGACCCTGTGGCTTAGAGGGTCCAGTACCAGATCGCCGGCGCTGAGGGGGTCTTCAGGGGTGGCCGGGCCGGCGCGGCGCAGTACCGCCTTGAGGCGCGCCACCAGCTCGCGGGGGGAGAAGGGCTTGGTGATATAGTCGTCAGCGCCCGTCTCTAACCCTTTGATTTTATTGTCTTCTTCACCTTTGGCGGTGAGCATGATGATGGGCACCGCGGTGGTCAGCTCATCGCGCTTAAGTCGGCGGGCCAGCTCTACTCCGGATACATCGGGTAGCATCCAATCGAGAAGAATAAGGTCTGGCTTTTCGTCGATGACTAAGGCGTGGGCCTCTTGGGCGTTTTCCGCCTCCAGGCAACGGTAGTCTGCCATTTCTAAAGCCACCCGCAGCATATCGCGTACAGGGGCTTCATCGTCGACAATCAGGATCGTTTTACTGTGCATTTGGCTGCCATACCCGCTCTGTTGTCAGAAGTTCCCGGTTATGGCCGAGGATTAAACGGGATTTATATGACAAATATATGACGGTTATGCCTGAACTCCCAGACCTGGATCAATTGAAGAGGTAATGCAGGAATATACCGGCAAAAAACACCAACCCTACCCAGTTGTTGTGGATAAATGCCTTAAAGCAGGCCTCTCTATCGCGGTTGCGAATCAGCCATTGCTGGTAGGCGAAAAGCGCCGCTATAGCTGTAACTGCCAAGTAGTAAATGGCGCCGAGGCCGAAGCGCTGGCCGATCAACACCAGTGCCATTAGAACCAAAAGCTGCAGGGTGGCAGTCATGGCTCTGTCCATTTCCCCGAACAGAATTGCCGTGGATTTAACTCCAATTTTTAGGTCGTCATCCCGATCTACCATGGCGTAAAAAGTGTCATAACACAGGGTCCACAAGAGGTTGGCGACATAGAGAAGCCAGGCCTGAGGGGGGACTTCGCCTGTCACTGCGGCGAAGGCCATGGGGATACCCATACTGAATGCCGCGCCCAATACGACTTGAGGCAGGTGAGTGTGCCGCTTGGCAAAGGGGTAGCAGAAGGCCAATGCCAGTGCTGGCAATGACAATAAAATCGTTAGCTGATTGGTGGTGAGCACCAGCAGAAAAGCTGCGAAGCTGAGTCCGGCGAATAGGCCAAGAGCCGCCATGGGGGTAACGTTGCCGGTGGCCAGGGGGCGCGTGGCGGTGCGCTTAACATGGCCGTCAATCTCGCGGTCGGCGAAGTCATTTACCGCGCAGCCGGCCGCACGCATCAGGATGACGCCCAAAGTGAACACTGCAAATAGTTGCAGCCCTGGCCAGCCCCCCGCCGCAAGCCATAGTGCGGCCCAAGTGGGCCACAAAAGTAATAGGGAGCCAATGGGCCTATCCATACGCGCCAATTGCCAATAGGGCATTGCGGCGGGCCAGCGCGCGGCGATTTGTTGGCTAATCACGGTGGCTAATCTCCCTGTATTTGATTATTGGTTTGCGGGGACTGCAGGTGGGCCATCGGGGCAGAACTGCGATAAAAAAGCCTCTGCGACCAAGAGGGGCTTGCTCCGCAGCCAAAAAATTGAGCGGCGCCCCCAGGCACTGTCGCCGTCGTCGCAGAGTCCTTGAGCCTGCAAGTCGGGGTTGCGCCGCAATTGGTTGAACTCTATTTCGCCTCGGCGAATCCCTGGTTCGCTGAACAGTAGCTCCCCTAGAGGGCGGTCGTCGAGACTGCGTAAGTTGCGGGACTTGCCCTGCAGGCTGCGCAGGGGCAGGACACTGCGCGCGTAAACCCAGGGTTGGCCACACCCTATCAGTAGTACCTCCCGCACCAGGGCGCGGCTGTGCCGATTTAAATTGAGCGCGCGGCATTCCTCCGCTCGGGGTAGCTGCCAGCTCTGACCGAGTACCCGCACACTGAAATCCCCTCCACTCAGTTGCTTCAGTGCAGCGGTGAGCGAACCGGTGTATGCCAGCCACGGCATTAGGTTTTCTGGTGGTTGGGACTGTGCCGATTCAAACGGCCGCCCCCGCCAATCGCCCGCAGGTACAAATGGAGACTGGTGCAACGATAACTCCGCAGTCGGTAAAAAGGGCATTGTACCCTGCCCACTGGCGGCTGGCGCCACCCCGTTGGATTTTTGCTCACCGGGGCGGCAATGGATATAGTGCTCCCTTTAATGAAAACAATGAATTTATAAAGAGAAGCTTGTTATGGGGCTTACGACCAAAATTCTGCTGGGGATGATCGCGGGTATTGGGCTGGGAATCCTGATCAATATCCTGAATATGAGCCAGTTGCTCGGTGAGGGTGTTACCAACGCAATCAACCTCTACCTGACGGGTGGCCTGTTCGACATTATCGGGCGAATTTTTATCGCCTCTCTGAAGCTGATGGTGGTGCCGTTGGTGTTGGTTTCTCTGATCAGTGGTGCCTGTGCCCTGTCTGAAGGAAGCCGGATCGGTCCGTTGGCGGGTAAAACTGTGCTGCTCTACATGCTGACAACGGCTATCGCTATTACCCTGGCCCTGTGCATGGCACTGATCTTCCAGCCTGGGGTAGGTGTGAGCGAGGCTGCTGCTGCGGCAACGTCTTCTTTCCAACCAAAAGAATCCCCCCCACTCTCTGAAGTGCTGGTAAATATTTTTCCCACCAACCCGGTCGCAGCCATGGCCGAGGGCAATATGCTGCAAATTATCGTGTTTGCCCTATTGATGGGCTATGCGATCTCCCGCTGTGGTGAGCCAGGGAAGCGCGTTGCAGCTTTCTTCAACGATCTCAATAGCGTTGTACTGCGCATGGTGGGCGTGTTGATGGTGTTTGCTCCTTACGGAGTTTTTGCCCTGTTGGCGAAAACTTTTGCAGGTTTGGGGATAGAAGGGCTAAAACAACTGGCTAAGTATTTCTTTGTAGTTCTGGCAGCCTTATTAGTGCATGCGCTAGTTGTGTATTCAGCTTTGCTCAAGTTGTTGAGCGGTCTAAATCCACTAGAACTACTGAAGAAGATGTGGTCGACTATGGTGTTCGCCTTCAGTACCGCTTCCTCTGCCGCCACTATCCCGGTGACATTGTCGACGGTAGAGAAACGCCTAGGTGTGGATAACAAGATTGCTTCATTTACCATTCCTCTAGGTGCCACTATTAATATGGATGGCACCGCGATTATGCAGGGTGTGGCAACGGTCTTTATCGCTCAGTTCTTTGGTATTGAGATCGGCTTGACCGGCTTCCTGACAGTGATCCTGACAGCAACCCTGGCTTCTATTGGTACTGCCGGGGTGCCCGGAGTGGGCCTGATTATGCTCGGTATGGTACTGCAGCAGGTGGGCCTGCCGCTGGAGGGAATTGCCATTGTAATCGGCGTTGACCGCCTGCTGGATATGGTGCGCACCGCAGTGAATATCACCGGAGATGCGGTAGTGAGCAGTGTGGTGGCGAAGAGTGAAGGCGCCTTGGACGAGGAGACTTACTACGACGCCAATTACAAGAGTGTCAGCATCAACGATAACAGTACAGTAGGCGCCCACTAAGGCGCTCTCCTCAAGCCTCGGCGAAACGGGGCTTGTTTTGTAACCAGCGCTTAATTAGCTGCTGTCGCATCCCTTCCGTCAAATGTGGGGATATGGCTATTTTTTGCACTTGTGGCAGCAGTTCCGCATCCCGCTGCAGATCTGCAATACGGTGTTGGATCTCTCCAGTCTGGCGGGTGCCGAGAATTTCCCCTGGTCCGCGCAGACGCAGGTCTTCCTCAGCGATGGCGAAGCCGTCGCTATGCTGACGCAGCGCCTGTAGGCGCGCCCGTCCATTTTGTGACAGCGGTGTACCGTAGAGCAGCACACAGTGACTGGCTATGGAGCCGCGCCCAACCCGACCGCGCAGCTGGTGCAGCTGGGCGAGCCCCAGGCGCTCTGGGTTTTCAATAATCATCAGACTGGCGTTGGGCACATCTACCCCCACCTCGATCACCGTGGTTGCCACCAGCAGGTCTACCTCACCAGCTTTGAAGGCGCTCATTACCTGCTCTTTCTGCTCCGGCTTAAGGCGTCCGTGTACCAGGGCCACACGCGCACCGTCGAGCATCTCCACTAATTCCTCGGCGGTGGACTCTGCGGCCTGAGCCTGCAGGCTCTCGGATTCCTCAATCAGGGTGCAGACCCAATAGGCCTGGCGCCCCTCGGCGATGGCACTGTGCACTCTTTCCATCACCTGGTCGCGGCGGTCGTTAGAGATCGCCACGGTGTTGATAGGCTGGCGACCGGGAGGCAGCTCATCAATGATGGAGCAGTCCAGATCGGCAAATGCGGACATAGCCAGGGTACGGGGGATCGGGGTGGCGGTCATAATCAACTGGTGCGGTTGCAACCTGCCGGTGGCACCGCTGGCGGCGCCCTTCTCACGCAGCTCCAACCGCTGGCGCACCCCGAAACGGTGTTGCTCGTCAATAATCACCAACACCAGGTTATGGAATTCCACACCCTCCTGGAAGAGTGCATGAGTGCCTACCACCAGCTGCGCCTCGCCACTGGCAATTTTGCTCAACTGTTCGCGGCGTTCGGCGGCTTTTAAGCTGCCGGTAAGTTGCGCTACCTGTACGCCGAGAGGCTCAAGCCAGTTACAGAAATTGATTCTATGCTGCTCGGCGAGAATCTCTGTCGGCGCCATCACCACCACTTGAGCACCAGCGCCGATGCCTTTGAGGGCAGCCATGGCCGCTACCAGGGTTTTACCGGCGCCGACATCTCCCTGTAACAGGCGCATCATAGGGAGGTCTTGGGCGAGGTCTTCGGCGATCTCCTCACAGACTCTTTGTTGTGCACCGGTGAGCGAAAATGGCAGTCGCGAGAGGAAATCTCTCTCCAGAGATTTGTTTTTGGGCAGTGGCGGTGCCGCAACCCTTGCGCTGTTGCGCCGCAATTCCAGCAGGCTCAAATGGTGCGCGAGCAGCTCTTCCAGGGCCAGGCGCTGTTGTGCGGGGTGTGTGCCGGCGGCGAGTTTTTCCAACTGGGTGCCGGCAGGTGGCGAGTGCAAATAAACCAGGGCGTCACTCAGTGGGTAACGCAATGGCTTTGGAAGTAAATCTGCAGGGAGCAGTTCGGTCACGGCTCCACTGCGCAGGAGCTCCACGGCTTGCTGCATCAGACCGCGCATACGCCCCTGGCTGACGCCCTCGGTCAGGGGGTAAACCGGTGTCAGGGTTTCCTCGGTAGTGGCGTTTTCGCTGCCGACAACTTCAGTCTCGGGATGGTAGAGTTCCAGGCCGGCGGCGCCACGCCGCGCCTCGCCGAAGCAACGCAGGCGTACGCCGCGGGCAAAGCGGTTTTTCTGCGCAGCAGAAAAGTGGAAAAAACGCAGAGTGATACTGCCGCTCATATCCTGAAGCTTGACTACCAGACTGCGTCGGCGGCCGAAAACTACATCGGCGGCAGTTACCTCGCCCTCAATAACCGCATCCATCCCGGCAGTGAGCCCGGCCACCGGCACCACCCGGGTGCGGTCCTGATAGCGCAACGGCAAGTGGAACAGCAGGTCTTGCAGGGAGTGGATATGCAGTTTGGCCAGGACCTGGGCAAACTTGTCTCCTACCCCTTTGAGGTTGGTAACCGGCTGATCTGCAAGGTTGTTTATGGCTCGATCAGATGACACTGGCTGATGGCCTCACGCAATATATCGATAGCTCGGTGGCGTGGAAAGCTGGCACGCCAAGCCAATGCGACGGTGCGCCGGGGCCCCGGCGCCTTGAAGGGGCGTGTTTCCAGCAGTCCGCTGGCATATTGCGAAGCAGTGGCAGCGGAGAATGGCAATACGGTGATACCGAGACCCGAGGCCACCATGTGTCTCAGGGTTTCCAGCGAACTGCCATCGGCGGCTGTGCGAATGCCTCCACCACCGCTCTCCTTCTCCATAGTGACCTGCAAGTGTGGGCAGGCCTCCAGCACTTGGTCGCGGAAGCAGTGGCCCTCCCCAAGCAACAGCACATTATCTTTGGTGAGCTGCTCGGGATCTATGAATTCCTGCTGGGCAAGGGGGTGCCCAGCAGGCATCAATACCACGAAAGGTTCGTCATAAAGTGGTTGGGTGACCACATCGGGCTCGGTGAATGGCAACGCGATAATGATCGCATCCAGCTCGCCCTTGCGCAGGCGTTGGCGCAGAGTGGCAGTGTAGCCTTCTTCTACGTAGAGAGGCATATCTGGGGCCAGGTGCTGTAGCTGCGGAATAAAGTGCGGAAACAAATAGGGGCCGATAGTAAAAATCGCCCCGACCGAGAGGGGGCTCGCCAGTTGGTCCTTACCGGCGCTGGCGATGTCTTTAATAGCGGCAGACTGTTCCAGTACTAGTTGGGCCTGGGCGACGATACGCTCCCCCAATGGCGTGGCCTGTACCCGGGTTTTGGAACGCTCGAAAAGGGCGACGCCCAGCTCTTTCTCCAGCTTTTTTACTGCGATAGACAGGGTCGGTTGGCTGACGAAGCAGCGCTCGGCGGCGCGGCCGAAATGCTGTTCCTGAGCGAGAGTGACGATGTAGCGCAGTTCATTGAGAGTCATGGTAAAGACAATTAAGCGATAGTATTTGATAGCTATTATTCATAAATAATAGCTGCTGACCACACCCTAGCGCTAAGCTGTCACCTCAGGCACAAAGTTGGGAAAAATTACCAATTGTGGACGCCTTTATGGAATTGAGGCGCAAAATTTTGCTATATCTTATGAGGGCCAACAGAATGGAGAAACGCCATGGGAGTTTTATCCTGGATTATTCTCGGACTGATTGCCGGCGCCTTAGCCAAATGGATCATGCCAGGTAAAGACCCAGGTGGTTGGATAGTCACAATGGTGATTGGCATTATCGGTGCCTTCATCGGTGGTTGGCTTGGTGCCCTGATTGGATTCGGTGGCCCCGTGACCGGTTTCGGATTTGGCGACATAATAACAGCCACCATTGGTGCGATTATCTTTCTCGCTGTCTACCGCCTACTCAAAGGGCGCGGTAATTAGTTCAATACCAGAGCGGCAGATGGAATGGTGAGGCGTGAAAGTGCCTCGCATCGTTATTCATGGATGGCAAAACCGCAATCGTTTGCGGATTTTTTTTGGCGCACCGTTTAATAGTTAATGAATAAGACTAGGGACTTCTCATCTGAGGAGTTCTGCGGGACGCAACAGCACAATATCAAGGGAATATGGCAGTCGACGCTGTCCCAGGCGTAAGATTGTCGGGAACTATATGACACAAAAAGAGAAGCTTTGGATCCTTGGGTGTGGTGATCTGGGGGCGCGCCTCGCTCTAAATATAGATCGCAAGCAGTACAGTGTTTACGGCATGCGACGCAACCCTCTGGTGGCTCTGGCGAGTAAGCGCAGAGCGGATGCGGTTAATTGGCGTCGGGGGGATGCCACCAAGGTGGGGGATATCGAGCGCCTGCTGACGGATGGTGCCGATATCGTCCTCGCCACATTTACTCCTGATGAACATACCCCTGGCGGTTATCAGCGCGCTTACGTGGAAACCGCGCGGGCTTTGGGCGAGGCCATTTCACGCCTGCCAAAACCGCCGCGCTTGGTGATATGGGCGTCTTCAACCCGCGTGTATGGCCAGAGCGGTGATGATTTTCTCGATGAGCAGACGCCTCCTGCACCTAGTGGTTTTCAGGGAGAGGCGCTGCTCGCAGCGGAGGAGATCATACGCTCGGCGATTCCCGGGGTCTGTATTGTACGATTTGCCGGAATTTACGGTCCGGGGCGTGACCGCTTGCTCTCTCAGGTACGCGCCGGTCGCTGTGCTCCGCCCCAGCCCCCCCAGTTCAGTAATCGTATTCATGTGGACGATTGCATTGGCTTTTTGTTGCACCTGGTTGAAAGGCACAAGCAGGGTTGGATACCAGAGCCGCTGTATATCGGCGCCGATAGTAAGCCGGTCCCCATGTATGAACTACAGCAGTGGCTGGTGAAGGCTATGGGCTATACCAGCGCCCATTTGCGTGAGATTGTGCAGACCAGCGAACGCCGCTCGAAAAAACTCAGTAATCAGCGCTTGCTCGCTAGTGGTTACCAGCTCAAGTATCCCGATTACAAAGTGGGCTACAGTGCGCTATTGGAAGCGGAAGGCTGACAGCGGCAAATCTACGAGAGAGAAATCTAGAAATGCAGTGCCGGGCGGAAGTCCGGCACTGCAGGCTGGCGCTCTGCTGGGTTAAGGCACCATCACCCCCTCGGCTTCAAACTGGGCACCAAGCGGCAGCTCCTTAACGACCACCGTGGCACGCGCTGGGTAGGGCTCCTGAAAAAACTCCGCCATCACCTCATTCACTGCGGCAAAGTTGTTGCTGTCGGTGATGTAGAGATTGAGCTTCACAATATGCTGGAGCGATCCATCCGAGGCCTCACAAACGGCTGCAAGGTTGCGGAAAACCTGGTGGGCCTCATCGACAAAACCACCGGAAACCATCTGCTGAGTCTCGGGATCCAGTCCTATTTGCCCGGACAGGTATACCGTATCGTTGACCTTTACCGCCTGGGAGTAGGTACCGGCTGCTGCCGGAGCCTTGTCTGTTTTGATAATTGCGCGGTTGGGCATTGGGCACTCCATTACTTATTGCTATTTGTTGCGGAAAGCCAGTAAATATAGCGCGCTTTTGTAGTGAATGGCAGCGAAGCCATAGGCCAAAAAGCGGAGTAAAAGCTCGCTCTCAGTGAGTCGATAATTAGCTCGCCAGTACGATATCCAAGTATCTTACGGGCGCGAGATACGGATCACCGACGGCAGGTTGCGCAGCCTTTTCATGACTCTCGCCAGATGAATACGGCCACTGACCTCTAATGTGAGGGAAATTACGCTGTTATGGGCGTCTTTTTCATCCACATTAATCTGCTCGATACTGGCCCCCTCTTCGGTAATACGGGTGGCCAGGCGCGCGATAATGCCGCGCTCGGACTCCACTTCCACCCGCACATCCCCGAGGAACTCTCCGCGTACGTCTGGGGACCAGTTCACCAGCATCAGGTTTTCCGGGTGTTCGCGGAATTCGTTGGTATTGCGGCAGGTATCCCGATGTACCACTACGCCTTTGCCGGAGCTGATATGGCCGATGATGGTATCCCCCGGAATGGGGCGGCAGCACCGAGCGAAACTGATCATCATGCCCTCCTGGGCATCAATGGTCAGTGGCGAGGAGATATTGCTCGCTTCCGCCTCTTCACTGTGCGCGGGAGCCAACAGCTTGGCCGCAGAGAAGGCGACTTTGTTGCCGAGGCCTATCTCCTCCAGCAATTTCTCCAGAGTGGCACACTTGGCTTCCTGCAGACCTTTTTCCAGTTGCTCCGGTGTCAGTTCTTCCAGGCGGGTATTAAATTTACCCAGGGCCTTTTCGAGCAGGCGCCGCCCCAGAGTAATGGAGTCGTGGTGGCGCTGATGTTTGAGGAAGTGTCGAATGGCGCTACGGGCTTTGGCGGTTACAACAAAGTTGAGCCAGTTTGGATTTGGCTGAGCATTCTTTCGGGTGAGAATTTCCACCTTTTGCCCGCTGGCCAGCGGCTGCGACAAGGGCGCCAAGCGCTGGTTGATCCGCACGGCCACACAGGAGTTGCCGATATCAGTATGCACTGAGTAGGCGAAATCCACAGCGGTGGCACCGGCGGGCAGGTCGACAATCTGTCCTTTGGGGGTGAATACATAGACCTCGTCGGGGAAGAGGTCGATTTTAACATTCTCAATAAACTCCAGGGAGTCGCCGGCACGCTGCTGCATCTCCAGCAGGCCCTGCACCCAGCGGCGTGCACGTACCTGGCTAGTACCACCAGTGTTAATTACCTCATCGCCGGAAGCCTTGTACAGCCAATGGGCGGCGATGCCGCTATTGGCCATTTCATCCATTTCTTTGGTGCGGATCTGCACCTCGATAGGCACCCCGTGCATTCCCAGCAGCACTGTGTGTAGTGACTGGTACCCATTGGATTTGGGGATGGCAACATAATCCTTGAATTCGGAGATGACGGGTTTATAGAGGCTGTGCATTACGCCCAACACCCGGTAGCAGGTGTCCACGCTGTCCACGATGATGCGGAAAGCGTAGACATCCATGATCTCTTTAAAGGATTTTTTCTTGGCGCGCATCTTTTGGTAGATGCTGAATAGGTGTTTCTCGCGACCAATCACCAGGGAGCTGATTCCTTCACGCTGCAGGCGCAGCTCAATGGCGTTCTGGATCTGCTCCAGCAGTTCCTTGCGATTGCCGCGCGCGGCTACCAGAGCGGCACGCAGTCGGCTGGCGCGCAGTGGGTGGATCGCAAAGAAGGATCGGTCCTCAAACTCGATACGCACATCGTTCATACCCAGGCGGTGGGCAATGGGTGCGTAGATTTCCAGGGTTTCGCGAGCGATGCGCTGGCGCTTTTGTGGCTTGAGTGCGCCGAGGGTGCGCATGTTGTGCAAGCGGTCGGCCAGCTTGACCAAAATCACGCGGATATCGCGCGCCATGGCCAGAGCCATTTTCTGGAAGTTTTCCGCCTGTTTTTCCGCGGCGCTGTCTGTCTCAAACTGGGTCAGTTTGGATACACCGTCGACAATATCGGCAACCTCGCCACCAAACTGCTCCTCCAGTGCGGCTTTGGGGATTCCGGTGTCTTCAATCACATCGTGGAGCATGGCTGCAGCCAGGCTCTCGTGATCCATATGCATGCCAGCGAGAATTGTGGCCACCGCCAAAGGGTGGGTCACATAGGGTTCACCGGAACGTCGCTGCTGACCGTCGTGGGCTTGTTCCGCGTAGAAATAGGCGCGACGGACTATTTGGATTTGCTCGGGAGGCAGGTATGAGGAGAGGCGGTGGGCCAGACTATCGATGGTGTGCAATGCCGCGCGCGCCTCTCGTAAAACTCATAAACTCTAGGTCAGAACAGATCGAAATCAGATTTCCTGGTCGGACAGATAGGCCGGGGCCGCCATGGGTGCCGGGGCCTCTTCACGATCTGGCTGGTCGAGAATGCTCGCATCAACCAGGCCCTCTTCGATTTCACGCAGGGCGATAACCGTGGGTTTGTCGTTCTCTTCTGGAACCATCGGATCCTGTCCGCCGGTGGCAATCTGGCGGGCGCGCTTACTACCCACGATAACGAGTTCGAAGCGGTTGTCGACGTGCTCCAGGCAATCTTCAACGGTGATACGTGCCATAAACTTTCGGTTCCATTCACTGTGCCCGGGTGGGCGAATTCTGTTCGGGGGACCGGTTATTTTACCGGACCGGGGAGTGTACGCAATTCGATCAACCGGCTCAATGGCGCAACAGTGCCTGCAACAGTTCACCGTGGCGTTTCTGTTGCTTTTCCAGGCGTTGGCGCTGGGCGGTGAAGATGGAGCCAAGCTCTATTAGGGCCTGCTCGAAATCGTCGTTAATCACCAGATAGTCGGCTTCCACGTAGTGGGTCATTTCATCAATGGCCTGATCCATACGACGCTCGATCACACTTTCGTCGTCCTGGCCTCGACCTGTGAGGCGTTCGCGCAGGGCCTCCTGAGAGGGCGGCAAAATAAAAATACCGACGGTCTCTGGGTGCAGACGGCGCACCTGAGCGGCACCCTGCCAGTCAATTTCCAGGATTACATCGCGGCCACCAGCGAGAATTTCCTCGATACTGCCCTTGGAAGTACCGTAGTAATTATCACCGTATACCTGAGCGTGCTCGAAGAAGGCATCTTGCTCAAGCATTGCCAGAAACTCCTCGCGCGACACGAAGTGGTAATCGACACCGTTGACCTCGCCCGGACGCATGGAACGGGTGGTATGGGAGATAGAAACGGTGACCTGACTGTCGCTATCCACCAGTGCTTTGACGAGACTGGTTTTCCCAGCGCCGGAGGGGGCGGATACGGTATAGAGGGTTCCTGTTTGCACAACTGATCCTGTTCGGGGGCAAAGCGCGCATTATAACCGAAGCCGTTACCTGAGCGGTGACTGGCAGTTGCGCAATCCCAGGAAAAGGAGGAGGAAAAGGCTAAACCCCGGCCGGAATTGGGGGGTAAGTGTTGGGAGTTTCAGGAGGCGCTATAAACTGCCTTCTGAGCCCGGCCGGGATCGCCCAGCGGGAGATCACTCGATCACCACCAACATCCTGCAATCGAGGTTCACTCCTTGTTGCTAATCGCAAACGACAGCGACTGTATCCTCTTTGCAAGTGATTGCCAACCACCCCCAGGCCAGAGCGCTGATCGCAATATAAGCGCTAAAAATTGGGACAAATTGTGTGTTTAACATCGGCAGCACCCCGCAGTAGAGGGCCAGGCGCAAGGGTTCCAGATATTTGGTCAGTGGATGGTTATCGAGAATTCGCCCATTGACTACCAGGCCAAAAACCAACAGTGCTACTGCCCCCAGCAGTAAGGGAATCTCCAGGCTCTGGTAGTACCACAGGAGTGCCAGGGTGGCGGCGGAATAGCACAGGTGCTGGCCCAGCGCGTAGTTGCGCCGGGCCCGATGAATCTGTGGGTTGTAACGCTGGAAAGATTTCAGGTTGGTGGAGGGGACTGGCATTGCCGCTTCGGCATCTGCGGGACGATAGCCGGTGGGGCGGAACCAAAGGGTAAATTTGTCCCACCAGTTTTTTGTATACCAGGCGTCTTGCGCCATGCGTTTCAGATGTTGCAGGTTTGCCGCCAGAGGGTCGAAGGTATTAAGGGGTTTGCGCACACCGTAAATACAGGGCTCCCCCTCCAGCTCCTCTTGATAGGTACCAAACAGGCGGTCCCATAAGATCAGGATTCCGCCGTAGTTTTTATCTACGTACACCTTGTTCTGCGCATGGTGTACTCGGTGGTTAGAGGGGGTAATCAGCAGCCATTCCATCCAGCGGATTTTGGGAATTTTTTGCGTGTGTACCCAGAATTGGTAAATCAGATCTATGGCTCCGGCCACGATCACCATTTCCGCTGGTAAGCCAATCAGCAGCAGGGGTAAATAGAATACCCAATCCAACTGCAGCCCACCGCTAGACTGGCGCAAGGCAGTGGTGAGGTTGTAGTCCTCGCTCTGGTGATGCACCAGGTGTTCCGCCCAGAACACGTTGACCTCATGGCAGATGCGGTGCTTCCAGTAGTAACAAAAATCGTAGGCGAGTACAGCTAGTGCCAGGTGCCAGCCATTACTCATGGACCAGTCGAAGCCGACTGCTTGGTAGTAAGGCTGCAGCAGCTGGTATAGCGGGATATAAATGACTAAAAATAGGCTTTTATAAGTAAGCCCAAGTATGCGGCTTAGGATACCCGTACTCAAATTTCCCAGGGCATCGTTGAGGCGGTAAAGCCCCCAACCTTTCCAGCGGTCCAGTGCGAGTTCTGTGAGTACGGCGATCAGGAAAAAAGGGATGGCGAAGGTAATCAGATCCACGGTGACCTCTTATTGTTATTACTCGATACCGTTTCTCCTGAATGTGCCATAGGGGCTGCGCAGGTCAAATAACCGCAGGGGCTGGATTCCGAAATCCGTCAGCGTTTGTATAAGAGGCCGCGCATAATCGCCTTTTTCTCAACTTGTGGTCTGCACGCAGGCTGGGTCAAACAACTGTTCGATCATTTGCTCAACCGCAGCGCGGTCCGAGGTGGCGCGGAGATAAGTTCGCAGCCCAATCATTTGAACCTGTAATTGGCGAGCGAGCAGCGCCGAATCTGTCTGTTTGGAAAGCTCTCCAGCATTCACCGCACTCTCCAGATACTGACGGAACTTTGCCCCATGTGCAGCCAGTAAAGCGCGGGCCTCGGCCAATAGTGCTTCTTCCCCTTCATCCAGCTCTGAGATGGCTTTAGCTAATAGGCAGAGCTCGTTTGGGGCATCAAAATCGTCACCTAGCAATATGTGATGGAAATAGGCACGCAAGCCTCCAAGGTTGCTGCCTTCGTCATTTATGCATTGAAGGAGTAATTGGTCGCGATTTTGCGCGTAATAGCTGAGAACCTCTTTGAAAAGTCCAGATTTACTACCAAAAGCGGCATAAATACTACCAGGACGAAGATTGGTGGCCTGTTGTAGATCACGAGTCGATGTGGCGTGAAACCCTTTTTGCCAGAAAAGCCAGGTTGCCCGCTGCAATACTTCCTGGCGGTCAAATTTCGCGGTATTCGCCATGTTGCCTCCACTTGAGCAATTGCTCAAATTTTACCCTTTCAAGAGATATCCGCCAATTACTCTTTGCTGTTGAACGATCGCTCAATATTGGTTAGTCTCACAATACTTGATCGATCGCTCAAGTATTTAACCCAAACATCAAAGGTGAGTTCAGCGATGAAAGAGTTCCAGATTTACGATCTTGAAAGTGCACCGCAAGACAGCAAACCCCTACTCCAGAAATCTATCAAGGCCTTTGGCTCTATCCCCAACTTGCACGGGGTTATGGCAGAGTCGCCCCAAGCCCTGGCGGCTTACCAGGATTTACATCAGTACTTCCTGGACACCTCATTCAATGCCGAAGAAATGACCGTGGTCTGGCAGAGCATCAATGTGGAGCATAACTGTCACTACTGTGTACCGGCACACAGCGCTATTGCCAAGGCGATGAAAGTAGCGGATGAAGTGAATGAGGCCCTTCGCAATAAGACGCCCCTACCTACTGAAAAACTTGAAGTACTGCGGGATACCACCCTGGCGATTGTGCGTGAGCGCGGTGTGATTTCAGATGAGGTATCAGAGCGGTTTTACGCAGTGGGCTATAACCGCCAAAACCTGCTGGAGATTATTGTTGGGGTTGCGCAGAAAGTAATGAGCAATTACATCAATCATCTTGCAGATACGCCGGTTGACCCCCAATTTGCCGCGTTTGTTCGTTAGATTGCGTGGGCCGGCACGTGAAAGCTAAAAGGCCGGCAAATGCCGGCCTTTCCATAAGATCCACAAGCGGTGGCTATTTAGGGGAATCAGTTACTGGCCGCTGCCACTGCCGCAGCAGCGTCGACAATGCCAGAGCCACAGCGCGAGCAAGAGGATGGGAAGCTGCGCGCGGTGCTGGTGAGAATAGACTCTACCTGATCGGGTGTCACACTAGGGTTCACCGAATAGATCAGAGCTGCGGCACCGGCTACATGGGGGGTGGCCATGCTGGTACCGGGATAGTAAGCATAGGAATCCGTACCGGCTACAGTGTTGCCGCTGTTGAGCGTGGATAGCACACCATCACTGCTTATTACATTGGTCTCACCACCCGGTGCGGCTACGTCGACCACATTACCGTAATTAGAGTAGTAGGCGCGACCACCGGAGCGATCTGTGGCGGCAACAGTAATAACCCCCGAGCAGCTTGCCGGCGTGTAACGGCGAGCGTTGCGAGCGGAGTTGCCGGCGGCAACCACGACGGTGGCACCGAGGCTGCGTGCGGTATTGATGGCATTCTGCGTTGTGGTAGCGCAGCTGCCGCTACCACCCAGGCTCAAGTTCAGTACCTGGGCGGGGTTGGCGTTGGTTGGGACACCGCTGACAGAACCGCCGGCACTCCAGATGATGCCGTCGGCAATATCTGAAGTGTAACCGCCACAGCGGCCGAGTACTCGCACGGGTACGATCTTCGCTTTGGAGGCCACACCGGCTACGCCCATATTATTGTTGGTCACTGCCGCTATGGTGCCGGCGACATGGGTACCGTGCCAGCTGCTGTCCGCTTCCGGGTATCGGGGGTCACCACAGTAGGTATTGGTATACCAGTCGCCGGGGTCGGTGGCGTCGCTGTCGCGGCCGTCGCCATCCACAGAGACATCGGTATCGGAAATCATGTCGTAACCGGGCAGCAGGTTAGCGGCCAGATCTGCGTGGGGCAGGAAGCCGGTATCGATAACTGCGACGACCACACCCTCGCCCTGAGTGGTATCCCAGGCTGCCGGCAGATTAAGGCCACCGGTGGACTCAAAATAGTGCCACTGATCGTAATAGCTGGGGTCATTGGGTACGGCCATGGCCTTCATCATCAGGTCGGGCTCTGCATACTCGACATCGGGGTCCTGTTTAAGGCGGCTGATAATAGCCTCAAGCTCTGCTTTGTTTTTGCGTCCCTCCAGGCGCATCACCTGAGCACCTGTGGCCATACGGCGCAGGTGACGCATTTTATGGCCGGCGCGGCGGGAGGCTTTATCTACGGTTTCCGGAGCTAGTCTGGCCGCCTGCCCTATTTTAGCGCCCTGCTTGTATTTGACGATAATGCGGTCGGTGATTTGAGCGTTGCTGGTATCTTCGACCTGAGCGGCAAAGGGGCTTGCACACAGCAGTGAAAATACGCCGGCCAGTGCGGACTTATGCAATAGATTTTTCAGTGGTGTTTTCATTATTGTTATCTCTCCGTGATGGATGGTTATCACCCCGGTCAGTATTTAGCTGACAGGAGGGGAAATCCGGGTGCTCGGTTTTCGGTTGAACTGCAAAAAAGCGAGGCACCGTTAGAGCACAGGCAAAATATGTGCCCGAAAAAAGTGCATTAAGGAATTTTGTCGATACAGCTGGCAAAGTTCGGGGTTGGTGCAGGGGTGCAGAGGCATGGCCTCTTACTTAGCCGCGTAACGCACAGCTCGTTATTTCCCTTCCCCCCGCACCAATTGGGTGAGGTACTTTGGTTCTTTATTGCTAATCCGCACCAAAATACCTCATCCGTGGCCGGAGCTTTTGGCGCCGGCCTATGTCGTCAATTAGGGAGTGGTTTCAGCCTTAAGGGTGACGCCGCTGTAGGAGTCGTAACCGTAAACACTGACATACCAGGTGCCCGAGTCAGGGTTGCTAATAGTACAGCTCTCTTCATTGCCCCAGAGGTAGGGGCGGCAATCGTACCGACGCAGAGTGGGGTAGTTGGCATGGCGGACATAGAGGTCGACTTCGCCACTGCCGCCAGACATCTCTATATTCAAGCTTGTGGTACCCGCAGCGACTTCGATGGTGAAGTCGTTCCAACTGCCGGAGCTGCCGGAAAGGTTGGATTCGGTCCAGCTGACACCGCCGCCATTTCCGTTATCGCCACCGTTGTCTCCATCGCTACCGCCGCTCGCCATGGCCACTGCTGCTGTAGCATCGACAATACCGGCACCACAGCCGCTGCATGAAGATGGGAAACTGCGTGCGGTGGTGGTGAGAATCGATTCGATGTCGTCCGGGCCCAGGTCAGGGTTTACCGAATACAGTAGTGCGGCAGCACCGGCAACATGTGGGGCAGCCATACTGGTGCCTTGCATATAGACGTAGCTATCGCTGCCCGCGACGGTACTGCCACTATTGTGGGTGGAGAGAATGCCGTTCGGGTCGTTAGCAAAACTCTGCGCTCCCCCTGGTGCTGCAACATCCACTACGCTGCCGTAGTTGGAGAAGTAAGAGCGGCCGCCATCGCGGTTCGTTGAGGCAGTAGTTATTACGCCATCGCAGCTGGCGGGAGTGTATTGGCTGGCGTTATCGGATTCATTACCGGCAGCGACTACGATAGTGGCGCCTAGGCTGCGTGCGGTGTTGATAGCATTCTGAGTTGTCGTGGCACAGCTGCCACCACCACCAAGACTCAGGTTGAGTACTTGTGCGGGGTTGGGGTTGGATGGCAGGCCGCTGACAGAGCCGCCGGCGCCCCAGATGATGCCATCGGCGATATCTGAGGTATAGCCACCACAGCGGCCGAGCACGCGTATCGGTACGATCTTGGCTTTGTAGGCGACACCGGCGATACCCATATTGTTATTGGTGACGCCTGCGATGGTGCCGGCGACATGGGTGCCGTGCCAGCTACTGTCGCTTTCCGAGGGGATGCGAGGATCATCGCCACAGGCTTTGTCCGTATACCAGTCGCCTGGGTCTGTGGCATCGCTATCACGGCCATCGCCGTCTACAGACACGAAAGTGTCAGAAATCATGTCGTAGCCTGGCAGAATATTGCCCACCAGATCAGGGTGTGGGCGGTAACCGGTGTCGAGCACCGCGACAACCGCTCCCTCACCCTGAGTGACATCCCAGGCCGATGGCAGGTTCAGACCGCCGGTGGACTCAAAGTAGTGCCACTGGTTGAGATAGCTAGAGTCATTGGGCACAGCCATTGCGCGCATCATCAGATCCGGCTCAGCGTACTCCACATCCGGATCCTGTTTCAGGCGGTTGATAATCGCGTTCATTTCCGTTCTGTTTTTGCGACCTTCCAGGCGCATTACCTGAGCACCAGTGGCCATACGGCGCAGGTGACGCATTTTGTGGCCGGCGCGACGGGAGGCCTTTTCCACCGTTTCCCTGGCCATGCTGGCAGCCCGGCCAACCTTGGCACTTTCCTTGTATTTAACGATGATGCGGTCCGTCAGTAGAGCGTTGTCCGCTTGTTGTGCCTGGGCAGTGAAGGGCGCAGTGCATAGCAGTGTAAAAACGCTCGCTAGAGCCGTCTTCTGCCGAAGGTTCTTGAGTGGTGAAGTCATTATTATTTGCTCTTCGAAATTATTGTTATCCGACAGCCAGCCAATCAGCTGGTCTATCGGTCACTCCTGAAAAGATCTTTCACTGACAGAAATATATCCGCCAATAGAAAGTCCCGAATAGCCGCCAGAATAGGCATTTGGCGGTTAAAAAGACCAAAATTAGTACCAAAGTTTCACATTGGCACAGATATATAACGACTTTGAGATTATTGTCCTCAGCTGAGAAATCTGAAATTGTGTGGCTTATGACGACAAATTTATAATTTTTTAGAAAAAAGTCAGGTAATGAGAACTTGGTCAGTGAGAAGGTGTGTCTTAGTTCACGAGCTCAGTTGGCGAGGGGTGGTTATCGGTTTTGCAGAAAAAAACAGTAAATCACTGTTTGGCAGCAAATGATTTTATGCCTTTCTGGTGTGAGGTAATTTTAAGTATTTTTGTCACAGCGCATGCATTAATCCCCAGTGGTAGCTTCTTTCAGAGTTCGCGCTGAATATCTGACTGGTAACTTTTCTGACATTACAATGACTTCAAAACAGCATTCAGCCGTCTGTACGAACTATGGCCGGAAACTTGTTTTTATTTTTTTGAGTGCACACAGAGAGCGGTCATCCGGCTCCCTGTGTGCCTGCTGTGAATTTGCTAGAGAAAAACTATGAATTTTTAGATACAGCTTGTCGGTCCGTAATAGGGTTGGGTGTGTGGGCCCATATTTTTGCAGCCATTATGCCAAAGAGAAAACCGAATAGATGCGATTCCCAGGAAATATACATTCCTTGTGGCAGCACACCAAAAATAAGCCCGCCATAAACCAATCCGACAAAAATGGATATCATTAGTCGAACAAACTGCTTGCTGATAAAGCCGGCCAGCAATAAGAATCCAAAATAGCCATAAATTACTGAACTTGCGCCCAGATGATTCCCGCCTCTAGCAAATAGCCAAACGGCAAGGCCAGTGGTGACAATAATCGTCAGAGTGACTTTTAGGTAGGTTTTCACTCCATATTGCAACAGCAAAAAACTGAAAACGCACAGGGTTACTATATTGGATAGAAAATGCCAGATGCTTCCGTGTAGCAATGGAGCGGTAAAAATATGGGGCAGATGGTCGATGGATCTAGGAACTAGGCCGAAGTAATTCAATGAGCGGCCGGATAATATATTAATAATTTCTATAATGGTTACAGCTAAGAATATAGCCCCAACCCATTTAATATTATTTCGCATATAAAACGTATTTTAATGTTAGCTGGGTAAAGTCGCAGATAGTTTTTTAGCCGAACGTGAATACGGGGCTCTTATTTTGGTTTTAAAAAAGCCCCATAATGTGCTTACTCAATATTTTGTACTTGCTCACGCATTTGTTCGATCAAGACCTTCAGCTCTACTGCAGCCTGGGTGGTGTCGGTTACCACGGACTTGGAAGAGAGAGTGTTGGCCTCGCGGTTAAATTCCTGCATAAGAAAATCCAAGCGCCGACCTATAGCACCGCCTCCAGCGAGTACCCGGCGGGTTTCTACAGTGTGGGCATTTAGGCGATCGAGTTCTTCATCGACGTCGGCTTTTTGAGCGAGCAGCACAATTTCCTGTTCCAAGCGCTCCTTATCCAATTCTATAGAGAGCTCTTCCAGGCGGTTGCGCAGTTTTTCCCGCTGTGCCTCTAGAATCTGTGGTAACAGTTCCCGCACTAGGGCGACTTGTTCTTCAATGCCTTTTAAGCGGGCTTCAATAAATTTGGCTAACTCCGCACCCTCACGCTCGCGATTCGCGCGCAGTTGTTCTAGCGCTTCGCGAAACGCTTGCAAAATAGTGGCGGATTGCTGCTCAGTATCGGCTTCCGGTTCGCTAATAACACCGGGCCATTGGAGAATCTGCAGGGGGTTGAGTGGTTGGGCGCCTTCACCGCCGGTCACTTGTTTGGCGGCGTTAATCAATGCTTGTGCCAGCGGCTGATTAATTTCAAGCCCACTCGTTTCCACACTGTTGGGTTTTACTGTAAGCGTGAGTTCCACTTTTCCACGGGATAAACTTTTCCGCAAAATATCTCGTAACTGCGCTTCCAGAGGGCGGGCGACCTCGGGCAGACGGAAGTGCGGCTCCAGGTAGCGATGGTTGACCGAGCGCAGCTCCCAAATGGCGTTTCCTGTGGCATAAGCGGCTTCGGCGCGACCGAAGGCTGTCATGCTTCGCACTTTGTTCTGTTCCCGGTTATTGGCCATTGCTCATCCCCTGCAGGCGTATTTATCGGCTCGGCATCATAGCACAGCGTTCGGATATCCATGTGGGGGTATATAATGCAGGGCTTTCATTCATTGACCGAGGTGAGCTATGCAGCGTCCCAGTGGCCGCGCGGCGGCGCAGATGCGCCAGATAAAAATTACCCGAAACTACACCCGCCACGCCGAGGGCTCTGTGTTGGTAGAGTTTGGCGACACAAAAGTTCTGTGTAATGCCTCAGTGTCGAGTGAAGTACCGCGCTTCCTGCGCGGTCAGGGCAGCGGTTGGATCACCGCGGAGTATGGCATGCTGCCGCGCTCTACAGGTTCCCGCATGCCGCGTGAGGCAGCCAAGGGTAAACAGAGCGGCCGCACTGTAGAGATCCAGCGTCTGATTGGCCGCTCCCTGCGCGCAGCGGTGGATCTGGAAAAGCTTGGAGAGAATCAGATCACCCTGGATTGCGATGTTATCCAGGCCGATGGCGGTACACGCACGGCGGCTATTACCGGCGCTTGTGTAGCCTTGGTGGATGCGCTGCGCCATATGCAGCGGGAAAAAATTCTCGCTGAGGATCCGTTGCTCAACCTTGTCGCGGCGGTCTCTGTCGGAATTTATGACGGCGAGCCGGTTTTGGATCTGGACTATCCAGAGGACAGCGCGGCTGATACGGATATGAATCTGGTGATGGCGGCAGACGGAGGTATGATCGAAGTACAGGGTACCGCTGAAGGTAAGCCTTTTTCCGAGAAAGAGTTCGCGCAGATGCTGGGCTTGGGTAAAGCGGGAATCGATGAACTGATCGAGATACAGCAAAAAGCCTTGGATGAGTGAGGCTTTGTATTTTGCTGAGTTAGGACCGCTCCCGCTGTAAAGCGGGTCGGTTCGCGACAGGACTCGGCTCCCCTACTCTCAGCCGAAATGGGCCGAGTCCTCAACGGTTTATACTTCCAGGTCGTAATCCATCATTAGTGGTAGGTGGCTGGAGAAATTCACATTCTTGTTAATCGCACCGTACTCAATACGATTTTTCAACCCGTGTGAAACGATCTGCATGTCGGTACGCCAGCCATCACCTTCGCCTACGGTGCCACTCGGCCACCAGGTAAATTCATCGGTGTCTTTGACCACGCGGCGAAAGGCATCGACATAGCCAATTTCATTGAACAGCTGGTCCAGCCAGCGCTGTTCGTGACGCATGAAACCAGGGTTATCCTGGTGGTCCTGCCAGTTCTGCACATCGGCACGGCGGTGTGCCATGCCCCAGTTACCGCAGAAAATAAAATCGCGGCGCTTGCGGCTGATTTTGTGCAGGTGCGCTTGCATGTCGTCGAAAAACTGGACCTTTTTTTCCAGTGAAGCCTCGTCAGTGGCTATTGGCGCTAACAGAGAACCCACACTCAGGCGTTCAAAATCTGCCTGTAAATAGCGCCCATACATATCCTCGCCGTTGGCGAAACCCATACCGAAAATAATGGCCTTGGGCTGGTTGCGTGTATAGATCGCCACGCCGTTTTCATGGGGCGTTCCCGAATCGAAGAAGTAGCTGTAATAGCCATCGGGGTGGAATATGGGGTGGTCTAGCTCCGGCTCCAGAGAGCGCAGGTCTTGAAGGCAGATAATGTCTGCATCCTGCTCAGCTAACCAATCGTAGAGACCGCGCTGTGCGGCCTGATGAACGCCGTCTACAGACAAGCTTACTATTCGCATTATTAGCCCCTTACCAGCGGACTGTGTATCATTAGAAACATTATTTGCATGCCTATCCCCGGAAGAAATGCTACGGGGAGGTCTCCCTTCACCTTAGCTAATAGTTAACAATTTTCCATGCAGCAATATCAGCGCAATTTTATCCAATTGGCCCTGGATCATCAGGTGTTGTGTTTTGGTGACTTCACTCTGAAGTCAGGCCGTCAAAGCCCCTATTTTTTCAATGCTGGCCGCTTCCACACCGGTGCGGCATTAGCCGCACTAGGACAGGCTTACGCCGAGGCGATTATCGCTTCGGGAGTGGAGTTTGATGTCATTTTCGGACCGGCTTACAAGGGTATCCCGCTGGGTGCGGTGACTGCCGTGGCACTGGCTCAGAAAGGTATCGATAAGCCTTTCTGCTACAACCGCAAAGAGGCCAAGGATCACGGCGAAGGCGGAACCTTAGTGGGTGCGCCGCTTAATGGCAAGGTTTTGATCATTGATGATGTGATTACGGCCGGTACTGCGGTGCGTGAGGTGATGCAAATCATCGAATCTCACGGTGCCGAAGCGGCCGGTGTAGTCATCGGTTTAAATCGTCAGGAAAAGGCCAGCGAAGATTGTGAATTCTCCGCTATTCAGAAGGTCGAACAGCAGTTTAATATCCCAGTCATTAGCATTGTACAGCTGGATGATATAGTCAGTTTCCTCGAGCAGGAGTCTCAGGATAGTGAAACCCTGCAAAAAATTGTCGATTACCGGCAGCGTTACGGCGTAACGGGTTAAGTGAGAGGCCCGCTCGTTATAGCGGGCCGCATCAATTTAGTGAGAAGAGCGATGGCAATCGCCCCCATAAAATGTTTCCTGGTTCCTGCCATTCCGTTGTTTTGTACCCTGGCGAGTGCTGCCAGCGGTGAGCAGTTGCTCTATCGCTATACCGATGAGCAGGGCATCATGGTACTCAATGAAATGGTGCCGCCGGAGTACGTGGCTAAGGGCTACGAAATTCTCAACCTTTCTGGCCGTGTTATAGAAGTGGTTCCACCGCAGTTGAGTCCCGAGGAGTTCGAAGCGCAGCGCCGACAGGAAGCACGCGAAGAAGCGGACCGCAAGCTGCTCAAACGCTATAACAGCCTCGCCGATATCGAAAGTGCTCGCAAACGCAAGCTGGCAATTGTCGAGCAGGATATGGCGATCATGCACTCGAATATCACCAGTCTCACTCGTCAAATTACCCAGGAAGAGACACAGGCGGCGCGCACCCAGCGCGGTGGGCGCGAGGTGGCTCCGGAGCTCCTGCAGCGTATTGCCGATTTGCAAAAAGAAGTGGCAGTACTGCGCGAGCGCCTTAAACGGCGCGCCGACGAGGCTAGTTCTATCGGTGAGGAATTCGATAAAGCCGCCGCGCGCTACGCAGAAATTACTAACAGGTCCTGATAGTGCAGGACCATTAGCGCCTTTCTGGCTTCGTTACACGTGCGTCCTTCCAGTTATCTTTCACTTTCCATACCGCACAGCCAGTTACCTGGCTGCGGCGACGGTCTCGCGGAAAAAGCCGGAGGTCAAAACCGGCCATTGCTCGGCCCAGTACTCGGTGGGCTTGCGCTTAAAGCCGCTGCGTACATATTGCACGATACGGCCCTCGGCACTGGCCAATAACAGGTTGGCGGCACCGCCCAGGGGCAGGGTTGGACGCAGGTGTTCACGCAGTTCCGCTTCACGCAAAATCTGACGGATTTGGGTTTCCAGGCGATCGAACAGCTGCAGGATACGCCCGTGCAAACGCTCGGTTTCGCCGGTCAACGCATCGCCAGTGAGAAGTCGGGTAATACCCGGATTGCGCTCACAAAAAGCCAGCAGAAGGTGCAGGATTCTCTGGCATCGCTCCAAAGCAGAGGGTTCTTCCTGAAGAATCAGCGCTATGCGACTGAAAATAGTCTCCTCGATAAACTCGATCAGGCCTTCGAACATTTTTGACTTACTGGGGAAGTGGCGGTATAGCGCCGCTTCAGAAAAGCCAACTTCCTTGGCCAGGGCTGCAGTTGTAATACGTGCGCCAGGACTGGCTTCCAGCATATGTGCCAGAGATTCCAGAATTTGCTGGCGCCGATTGATTTTTTCGCTGCTCATTGATTGCCTTTAGTCCACTTGGGGGGTGGACGGTGATTTTTGCTCTTGTCGCCATAATATTTCGGCGGCGGAATCCTACCGATTCGGACGTCTGTCTTCAATTGCCAAGCGCTACTGTGCGATGGCTTTATGTCTCACTATTGGTAATCAAGGTGCCGACGCCGGTGTCGGTAAATATTTCCAGCAGGACCGCGTGAGGTACCCGGCCGTCGATAATATGGGCAGAAGTGACCCCGTCTTTTACCGCGTCGAGCGCACAACTGATTTTCGGCAGCATACCGCCATGAATGGTGCCATCTTCAATCAACCCTTCCACCTGGGGCGTCGTCAGGCCGGTGAGTACCTCGCCCTGCTTATCTTGCAGGCCTGCAACATTGGTGAGCAGCATCAGCTTTTCTGCCTGCAAGCACTCGGCGACCTTACCGGCCACCAGATCGGCATTGATATTGTAAGAAACCCCCTCTTTATCGACGCCGATGGGGGCGATTACCGGAATAAAGCCGCCCTGGATCAGCATATTGATGACATCGGTATTGACCTTTTCCACCTCGCCTACCTGGCCGATATCAATAATTTCTGAGGCGTGCAGGCCGGCGCTCTCATTTTTACGACTCAGTTTGCGCGCTTCGATTAACAAGCCATCCTTGCCGGTAACGCCCACTGCGCGACCACCGTTCTGATTGATCAGATTGACAATTTGCTTGTTGACCGTGCCCCCCAATACCATTTCCACCACATCCATGGTCTCGCTATCGGTTACGCGCATACCGTCGACAAAGTGAGATTCGATATTGAGTTTGTTCAACAGCAGGCCTATTTGCGGGCCGCCGCCGTGTACCACTACCGGGTTCATGCCCACGAGCTTCATCAGGATAATGTCGCGGGCAAAGTCGTTTTGCAGTTCGTGATCGACCATGGCATTACCGCCAAACTTTACCACCACGGTTTTATTGGTGAATTGCTGGATATAGGGCAAGGCCTCATTCAAAACCTGAGCAATACGCAGAGCGGACTTCTTATCGAGGGACATGGCAATTCCTTTATGGTGGGATGCGGTTGGATAGCTTTCCCGCTGTCCAGCCGCTGCTGTAGATACTGCGCGGTCGAGATTTTTTTGATTAAAGCACGGAGCGCTAGTCGGTTGCGGCACCTGCCTGTGCCGCACAGGTTTAAAATTGGTGCGCTAGTTGAGCAGTTCCCAATTGGGAACGACAACTGTGGGAGCAATTTTCTTGATCTGCGCCATGACTACTTTGCGAATACGCTCCAGAGCCTCTTTATTTTCGGCCTCGAAGCGCAGGGTCAACGCGCTGGTAGTATTGGAGGCGCGCACCAGCCCCCAGCCATCAGAAAATTCTATGCGCAGACCGTCGGTAGTATTGATATCGGCATTGTCAAAATTGCCTTGTTCGCGCAACTGCTCTATCAGGGAGAATTTCTCCTGCTCCTCTACGGGCAACAATATTTCCGGGGTGCTCTCCATTTGCGGCAGTGAGTCGAGGAGTTCATCCAGGCTCTGTTCCCGCAGGGCCATAATCTCCAGGAGCCGCGCCGCTGCGTAGATACCATCGTCGAAACCAAACCAGCGATCCCGAATAAAAATATGGCCGGATAACTCACCGCCAAGAATTGCCTTGGTTTCTAGCATTTTGTTTTTCATCGGCGCGTGGCCGGTCTTCCACATCACCGGGCGGCCGCCGTACTGGTTTATCAATTGAGCAAGGCTACGGCTGCTTTTCACATCGAAGACGATCGTCTCCCCTGGGTTGCGTGCCAGGATGTCTCTCGCCAGTAGCATAACCAGCTGATCGGCCCAGGCGATGCGCCCGCTGCTGGAAATCAGAGTGACACGATCACCATCGCCATCCAGAGCTATGCCCAGGTCTGCGCCGGTTTCCGCCACTTTGTCGATCAATGCTTGCAGGTTTTCCGGGCGCGAGGGATCGGGTGGATGGTTGGGGAAGTCCCCATCCACTTCACAAAACAGCGGAGTGACTGCGCAGCCCAGCTGCTCAAACAACCGGGGTGCCAAAACGGAAGTGGCTCCATTGCCCGCATCCACTACCAGGTGCGGTTGTCCGGCGAGGGCGACGTTGTTAAAGATCTCGTCAATATATTTGTCTTTAATATCCTGCTCGCGGTTACTGCCTTCCCCGCTTTTGAAGGGCCCCTGCTGCATAAGCTGGTGCAGGCCCTGTAGCTTTTCTTCAGAGAGGGGGCGGCCCTTGAGCACAATCTTGAAGCCATTGTATTCCGCCGGATTGTGGCTCGCGGTCACCATAACTCCGCTGCTGGTGTTCTTGCCCTTGGCGCAGGCGTAGTAAAGCAGTGGTGATGGGATCAGGCCCAGATCGATACTGTTACAGCCGCTATCGAGAATCCCCTCCATCAGGCAGTTGCTGAGCAGTGCACTACTGTTGCGGCCATCGCGCCCCACTAGCAGGATTTGCTCTCCGGCGTGCTGTGCCAGGGTACCGAGGGCCTTTCCCAGCTGGTAGGCAAAGGGCTCATCAATTTCCTCACCGGCGATGCCGCGGATATCGTATGCGCGAAATACATGAGGGGGAAACTCGGTAGTTAGCGGATGTTGGGGCTTACCTGATTTGGTCGCAGACCTTGCCTCAGCGCGATTTGTCATATTCTGTTGTAAAGCTTCGGGAGCGATGCTGGGTGCCGATGCGAGCCCTTGGGGTAAAGCTTCATCCGCCAGCAGAGCATCCTGCTGCGACTCGGGCGCAGGGAATTTTTCACTTTCGCTTCTTCCGCCTTTTTGACTGCGCTCCCAAGGAGCACGGTTGTCTCGGGGCAGGAAGCGTAGAAGTACCAGTAAGGAGAGCAGCAGGCCGGCGCCGGCTGTGAGATAGATCCACACAAGTGGCAAGCTGTGTTGCTGGATAAATGCAGGGGAGGGGCTGAACTGCACCTGCAGGTAACTATCCGGAATTGCTTCAGAATGGCTGAAGCCACTGCCCTGCCCGCCGCGCCAAAGGGGCTGTGCAATCGAATCGGGAAATTTTTGAAGCAGCTGAATCTGCCCCTGGTTTTTATCGAGCGTTTCCAGGGATGTTTGCAAAACAGCGAAGGGCTGGCTGATCAGAAGTTGTTGCCCCGCCAGGTTAACAGCATTGTGAAGCTGCCAGCTGTTGTCGGGGCCGGTACGCAGTATCTCTAGGGGCTGTTGACTGTCTTGTCGGGTACGCTTGAGCAGATCTACTAGCGCGAAGTTCAGGGTTGGCTTTTCACCTGCGCCCACGCGGATTTGTGCCTCTGAAAAGACCTGAATTCGCGATTGTTTCGGTAGTTGTGCTGTTTTTAGCTGTTCTTCAAGGGGCTGTCCATTGCGTTCAATTTGTTGCAGCTGCCGCGTGCGTTCGGCTAACAGAGACTCTACATCTTGCGCGAAGATTTTTCCCTGCGCCCGGGCTGCCTGTTGTACTTGCGCTTGATTGTGGGGGGTGACTATATGCTCAACGATTAGATAGGCCCCGCAAAGCCAGGCGACGGTCGCCAGCAACGAAGGCAGCAGCAACCCCTTGTGCAATAGTCCTTGGCTCTGATTTTTCTTGTTGAAAACCACTGATTTTCCTGCCTGTTAATCTTTATTTCTGCGCTTTGACGGCAATAATTTCTATTAACTGTCGCGCTAGGTCGGCCTTTAGAGCCTCGGGCAGTTGTGTATTGCCGTGGCGATCTATCACCGTGACGGCATTGCGGTCACTATTGAAGCCGGTTTCACTGCCACTGACGTCGTTGGCGATAATCATATCGAGGTTTTTCCGTTGCAGTTTGCTTTGCGCATACTGTTCGACTTGCTGTGTCTCAGCGGCAAAGCCCACGGTAAAGGGGCGTCGCTCGCTGCGCGCGGCGATGCCGGCGACGATATCCGGGTTTTTAACCAGGGTAATAGCGCTCTCGTCGCAGCCCTCGCGTTTCTTGATTTTTTGTTCCGCCACCGAGGCCGGGCGAAAATCGGCAACAGCGGCAGCGCTGATAAAAATATCGCAGAGGTCGGCCGCACGCTCGGCGGCATCGCGCATATCCCGCGCATCGATGACATCAACGCGCTTCACATGTGCGGGAGTGGCCAAATTTACCGGCCCGGCGATCAGTGTGACCTCGGCGCCGGCCTTCCGGGCGGCCTCGGCCAGGGCGAACCCCATCTTGCCGGAGCTGTGGTTGCTTAGGTAGCGTACCGGGTCCAGGGCCTCGCGGGTTGGGCCGGCGGTAATCGCCACGCGCTTGCCGCGCAGACAGTCGCTAGAGCCGAACTGTGACTCGGTCTGCAGAGCCAAGTCAGCGGGCTCCAGCATGCGGCCGGGTCCCACGTCACCGCAGGCCTGGCTGCCAGCCGCCGGTCCCCACAGCTGTACCCCGCGGTCACGCAGGGTTTTGGCATTGGCAGCGGTGGCTGGGTGGCGCCACATGGCCTGATTCATGGCGGGGGCCAGGGCCACTGGTGCTTCGCTGGCGAGACACAAGGTGGTGAGCAGGTCGTCGGCCATGCCACAGGCCAGTTTTGCCATCACCTGGGCACTGGCGGGGGCAATCAGGATCAGGTCGGCCCACTTGGCCAGTTCGATATGCCCCATGGCGGCTTCAGCGGCTGGGTCCAGCAGATCGGTGTGTACAGGATTGCCGGATAGGGCTTGGAAAGTCAGCGGCTGCACAAACTCGCGCGCGCCGGCGCTCATTACCACTCTCACCTGGGCACCGCGTTCTTTTAGGCGGCGTACCAGGTCGGCGCTCTTGTAGGCGGCAATACCGCCACTGATTCCCAAAAGTATGCGTTTATCGGCCAGTGAGGACATAGATACAGTTTCCGAATATATGCGAGCGGGTTAGATTAGCATTTCTGCGTCTGGACTTATAAGGCGCAGAATAGACGCGAAAATCGTGCTTGTGGTGAGTTGGGGAGAGAGTTCACAAAAAAAGACAGTCAGGGAAGGCGAGAAACGATTATGAAGATCAAGGATTGGCCGGCGGCTGAGAGGCCCAGGGAGAAGCTATTGGCGCAGGGTGCCGCGGCGCTGTCGGATGCAGAGTTGTTGGCGATATTTTTGCGGGTGGGGCTGCCGGGCGTTTCCGCAGTGGATTTGGCGCGGGGTCTACTCAGTGAGTTTGGCGGCTTGCGTGCCCTGTTGGAGGCTGGTAAGGAGCAGTTTTGTCGCGCCCGCGGATTGGGGGATGCCAAGTTTGTACAGCTGCAAGCGGCGCTGGAGATAGCGCGACGACACCTGGCAGAAACGGTGCGAAAGGGCAGTGCTTTGTGCAGTCCGGCGGCAGTGCGAGACTACCTGGCTATGCAGTTGCGCCATCGCCGCCGCGAGGTCTTTTGCTGCCTTTTCCTGGATACCCAGCACCGTGTTATCAGTTTTGAGGAATTGTTCGAGGGCACTCTGAATGCCGCCAGTGTTTATCCCCGTGAGGTGGTGCAAGCTGCTTTACAGCGGGGTGCAGCGGCAGTGATTCTGGCGCACAATCACCCTTCGGGCATTTGTGAGCCTAGCCAGGCGGATATCTGGATTACCGAGCGTTTGGTACAGGCCCTGGAGCTTGTGGATATCAAGGTGCTGGATCATCTGATCGTGGGCGAGGGCCAGGCCCTATCCTTTGCGGAGCAGGGGCTGCTGTAGGCACTGCAATTGAGAAGCTGCGATTGACGCAGAAGTACTGTACAAAACTTGCTCCCTACGGGCTCTTTTGGTATAAAACGCCGCTCTTTGCGGCCGGGCCAGATTCTGCACAGGTTCCGCCGCCATCCAGGAACCGGATTAGAATCCCGATTTTTATGTTCCCGCACACCCTTTTCCTCTTCAGGATTGGCGCCATGCGGGCACAAGCGTTTTGAAGAGGCCAACAGATGTCCAAGGTATGTCAGGTAACCGGTAAGCGTCCGGTAACCGGAAACAATGTATCCCACGCTAAGAACCGCACCAAGCGTCGCTTCGTGCCGAACCTGCACAGCCACCGTTTCTGGGTTGAGTCCGAGAAGCGTTTTGTGAAACTGCGTGTTTCCGCAAAAGGCATGCGCGTTATCGATAAGAAAGGTATCGACGCTGTCCTGACTGAGCTGCGCGCCCGCGGCGAAAAAGTATAATTAGCTGTATTCAGCTAACTGATTGGAGATTGAGCAATGCGTGAGAAGATTCGTCTGAATTCCAGCGCCGGTACTGGCCACTTCTACACCACTACCAAGAACAAGCGCAACATGCCTGAGAAAATGGAGATCAAAAAGTACGATCCCGTTGTTCGCAAGCACGTTATGTACAAAGAAGGCAAAATCAAGTAATTGCCTTTCGAGTACTCGCAGAAGAGCCCGGTTCTTGCCGGGCTTTTTTGTGTCCGCTCCTCGGCTACAGCCATCGTGAGATGAGAAATGCCTGAACTCCCAGAAGTAGAAACCACCTGCCGTGGCCTCGCCCCCCATCTAGAGGGACAGTGGGTGCGATCGGTTGTGGTGCGACAGGCACGACTGCGCTGGCCTGTGGACCTGGACTTCGCCAAGCACATTAAAAATGCCCGTATTCTGAAGCTGGAGCGTCGCGCCAAATACTTACTGGTGCATACAGATAAGGGGTGTGCCATCTGGCATTTGGGGATGTCTGGAAGCCTGCGCTTGGTCGAGCAGGAAGAATCCCCTGAGAAGCACGACCATATCGACTGGCGACTCGATAGTGGCCTGACCCTGCGCTACAGGGATCCACGCCGGTTTGGCGCTCTTCTGTGGACCGCAGCAGACCCCCTGGCCCACGATCTCCTCAGTCATTTAGGGCCAGAGCCGCTGTCGGAGAGTTTTAGTGGTGACTACCTGTTCGCCGCTTCCCGCAAGCGTAAACAGTCGGTGAAAACGTTCATAATGGATGGGCGTATCGTGGTGGGGGTGGGGAATATTTATGCCAGTGAATCCCTCTTCCTGGCAGGTATCCGCCCGGATCGTGAAGCGGGCTCTATTTCAAAAGCCCGCTATCTGCGCCTTGCAGAGGCGATCAAAAAGGTATTGAGTCGTGCCATTGCCCAAGGTGGCACTACCCTGCGGGACTTTATCGGTGGTGATGGCAAGCCGGGATATTTCGCCCAGGAACTCAATGTCTACGGCCGCGCGGGAGCACCTTGCCCCAGTTGTGGGAGCCCGGTGCGGGATATGGTTCTGGGCCAGCGCAGTACCTTCTTTTGCACTCGTTGCCAGCGTTGAGTTTACTTTGCGGTAGGGCATTGGCGGGAATTTACTACTAATCTCAGAGTATTGCTGTCTGTGGAGATGGCCCGTGGTATTGGTACTGCCTTTTCTTACCGTTCTGATTGCAGCCTGGTATATATGGAAGCGCCGCCAGCGCGCGGCCACCGTGTGGTGGTTGTTGACTATGGTGATTTACATCATCTGGTTGATTTATCACTCGAACACAACGCTGGACCTCTCCTTCTAGCCGGGGTGCCGCTATGGTGTATATGGTCCGAAGGCTTGATGCCCTGGCTCTTCTCGGCCTCTCTGCGTTTCTCTGGGCGGCTTTTATCATCGAGCTTTACGAGCACCAACTGCCCTGCCCCATATGCCTGCTTCAGCGTGTAGCCTTTACCATGGCTGGCTTGGGCTTGCTGATGAACCTGCGATTTGGTGTACGTCCCGCTCACTACGGAATTGTTATTCTCTCGAGTATTGCCGGGCTGGCTGCTGCCGGGCGCCAGGTGTTGTTGCATATTCTGCCCAATAACCCCGGATTTGGAGAGCCCTTTCTCGGCTTGCATCTCTATACCTGGGCGGCCGTGGCTTTTTTTGGGCTGCTTACTTATTGCGGGGTCGCAATGATGTTGGGCTTCTTGCGGCGGAACCTGTCACCGCGTCGATTCACCTTTCCCGAGAAATTTATCGCGGTGCTGTTTCTCACCATTGCCATGGCGAACCTGGCCAGCACCCTATTGGAGTGCGGTCTAGGTCCCTGTACGAGAGGCTCTTTCGGCTATCACTGGCTGTGGCCTTGAAAAAATCGTTGAATTGCTAGTCTCGCTGAATTTTTCCACAGTGGAAAATTGAGGGGATAGGGCAAATCCGTGGGAAGCTATATGCGTTTATTCAGTTTGCTATCGATTCTTTTGCTCCTCTCCTGTGATCCTCTAGAAAAGAGCGTGGGCTTCATTCCCACCGCCAATCCCACCCCAAGCAAGCCCGCTCAGTTAATTGTCCGTAACGCCACTATTTATACCGCGGATAAAGCCCGATCTATTGCTGCGGCGATGGCAATCAGGGGTGGGCGCATTGTCTTTGTCGGCACTGAAGCAGGTGTTGAAGCTTATATTGGCGGGGATACTGAAATTGTAGATCTGAATGGTAAGCTGGTTTTACCTGGCTTTTTCCAAAGGGCAAAAATTCGGGGGGCGGCATCCAGAATCAACTTATTTTCTGGAGGCTCCATTGAAGATTACCGTTTGGCGGTAGCGCGTTATATTCGAGAGAATCCGCAACAGCAAGTGATTGTGGGTGATGGTTGGAATTTGCAGGCATTTTCTGCTGAGCCTCCGCACAAAGGAATTCTCGATCAAATCAATGACCTGATCCCGATTATTTTATTTTCTTCAGATCGAAACAATATCTGGACAAATTCAGAAGGTCTGGCTGCCGCAGGAATTAATAACGATAGTGTGAATCCTCCTAATGGATTTATAGAAAAAAATGAACACGGCATTGCTACTGGTTGGTTGCGGGGTCCTGGCGCTGTCACATTAATAGAGAAATTGATCCCGCAGGATATAAGCGGAGATTACCGAAAAGACTTGCTCAGAATGCAATATTTAGCGGTTAGTAATGGTGTGACAAGCCTCTATGATTCCGTTGTTGTATTAAAAGATGAGGAAGGCCAAAAGCGTTATTTTGATCAAATATCCGAAATTGAACCCATGGGTTTTCGCGTGCTGGTCTCAATGGCGGTTAGTACAGATTTTTCCGACAAAGATTTTAGTTCGTTGCAGCAAAAGGTTAGTCAAATAACAATTGATGACTTTAGACTGATTTCGATAAGTTATATTGGATGGTTGCCGGAAAATTTAGAGGTATGGATCACTACTGAACCAATCTCAAGAACTTCTGGTTCGATTAAAGAGGTTATTAGCTTGGCGCAAAGGGCTAATGCTCACCAATTTCCCATACAGATTTTAGTCTCTGGAGAAGAGGAAACTGATAAAGCTTTAAATATACTGGGAAAGTTGGAGGGGGGGGGCACCAAAATACGCAATGCAATTGTTAATGCTTCTTTAGATAAAGAGTCCACTCTGGATCAGCTTTCCCAGATGCATAGTGCCGTATTTATGCAACCAAAAAATATTTTCCTCTTGTATAGCGGCCGAGAAGGTTCAACGGAGGGCAGAAGTTTAAAGGGCGGAGAAAAATATATTCCCATGAGTGTCTCTTTATTATCTTCTGACCCCTCTCAGATTCGTGGCATGGTGGATCCAATGGCGGTTATTTATCGGGGATTAAATCTAGGAATTTCTATTGATGACCTGGTTGAGGCTTTTACAATTAATGCTGCCTATTCTGGAGGCTTGGAAAAGGAAACGGGCAGTATCGAAAAGGGTAAGTGGGCTGATTTTATTGTTTTAGATAGAAATATATTTAATGTTTCTAAAAATCAGGTTGATGAAGCCAAAGTGATAAAGACTTTTTATAAGGGACGCTTGGTGTTTGACCGGAAATCTTTAAGAAATTCAGACAATGAACCAAGATCAATACAACTAGACACCTTCTGACCTTTGTTGCATTGGGTTAAATTCAAATATAAGAAAGATATTCAGCTTTATAAGTATGTTTTTCTATAAATTCTAAAAAATCTTTTGGCGGCTCCAGTGTGCTGAGCCCAAGTTCAAAGATTTTCTTGCTGACTTTTGCGGCTGTATTTTGGGATATTTCTAAAATTTTTGATTGTGGCGGAAACAGACAGCCCTGCTGCAGTAGATCTTGACCAACTTGCTCAGCAACTCCACGGGCGGCCTCAATAAATAGTGAATCGGGCACACGTTTAGCACTTGTTGCATAAATTGCCATTGCTACCGCGGGGAAGATATATAAATTATTCGCTTGGCCTGGCAAATAGGTTTTTCCATGCAGTGTGACCTTGGGGAATTGTACGCCGGCGGCATAGATGGCTCGGCCTTGGCTCCAACTGTAGGCCTGCTCCGCACTGCATTCGGCATGTTCGGTTGGGTTGGACAGAGAAAAAATAATGGGTCGCGGGTTGTGTGCGGCCATAGTTTCCACGACTTCCTGGGTAAATAATTGACCAACAGTACTGACGCCAATCAAGGTGGTTGGCTTGTGAGTTTTTATGGCCTCCAATAATTGTGAAGTTGGGGATTGGTCGTGTGCGTAGGGGCGCTGGAAGTCGAAAAGGTCTTCACGACTTTTTACCAGCAGTCCCTTTTCATCGAACATAATAATGCGGGCTTGGGCCTCTTCCTTACAGAGCCCTTCATTGACCAGTTCACTCACAAATAAATCTGCAAGCCCTATGCCGGCAGAGCCGGCACCGGCGAAGAAGATTTTTTCATCCTTTAACGAGCCCTGTTTGATTTTCAGGGCGTTGATCATGCCGGCCAGGGCAATACCCGCAGTGCCTTGGATATCATCGTTATAGCAGCAGGCCCTGTCTCGATATCGTTGCAGCAGGTGGACGGCGTCACTACCGGTCCAGTCCTCAAAGTGCAGGCAGCAATGTGGATAGCGCTGCTGGATAGTGTCCACAAATTCATCCACAAAACGGTAAAGCGTCTCGGTATCCGGGCGTTTACGACGCAGGCCTACATAGAGTGGGTCTGCGAGTACTTGTTCATTATCGGTGCCGGCATCTAAAAAGAGTGGCAGTAAATGTTCTGGCGGTACGCCCCCGGCGGCGGTGTAAAGCTGCAGTTTACCAATGGGGATACCCATGCCATTCGCGCCGATATCCCCGAGCCCCAGAATTCGTCCGCCATTGGTGACACAAATAAATCGAATGTCCCGGTCCGGCCAGTGAGACAGGGAGCCGGCGATACTGCCCTTCTGTGCAATAGACAGATAGACACCCCTGACCCTGCGCATGATATGGCTGAACTTGGTACAGGCTTCACCGATAGTGGGGTCGTAAATGATCGGAAGGAAGCGCACCGGATCAGACATCACCACTCGGTAAAAGAGCGTCTCGTTGGTATCCAGTAGACCGGTCAGGTAGACAAATCGATCGATATCCGAATGTTTGTGGCTCAGCTGCATCATCACCCGCTCTACCTGGGTTTCGATGGTTTCCAGAGCGTAGGGAATCAGGCCGTTAAGGCCAAACTTGTTGCGTTCCGCTTCTGTAAAAGCAGTGCCCTTATTGGTGCTGGGGTCGTGCAGGAGTTCGATGCCAGTGGCATCTACTTTGCGGTGGTCCAAGAGGGGCCCTCCAGTTGCTTACGCTAGCTAGGGGGAAGTATGGACCACTCTAAAGAAGGGGCACGCTATCCGGAAAGCTGGTTTATGAATGGCAGCTTTCTAGGGGGGATGGTTTTGAGGAGGCATGCAATATGCCTCCTCCAGAAAATCAGTGCCCCAGCGCACTGCCTTCCCGACGGGGGTCGGCACCGCCGTGGAGTGCATTGTTTTTTACCGCGATTGCATGAATGCCACTGTTGAGATCGCGCTCGACGACCTCGTGCCCGCGTGCCCTGAGTTTATTGATGGTGTCTTGGCTAAAGAAACCGGGTTCAAGTTCGACACGCCGCCCGATAGCGCCAATGTTGCCGGCTGCGATGGCATCGGCAATGGGCATGTTCAGCCCCAGGTGGTAGAGAATGGTGCGGGCGGTGTAGTCGATAATACGTGACCCCCCGGGTGAGCCCACCAGTAGGCGCAGGCTGCCATCTTTATTAAATACCACCGTTGGCGACATGGAAGAGCGAGGTCGTTTGCCGGCCTGGATACGATTCGCCACCAACTGCCCTTTGGCTGTTTTTGGGGTAAAGGAAAAATCGGTCAACTGGTTATTCAGCAGAAAACCCTTTACCAGCAGGCGAGAGCCAAAGCCCGTTTCGATGCTGCTGGTCATGCTGACGCCATTGCCGTAGCGATCCACAACGACCAAATGGCTGGTGTTGGGCATCTCAGGTGATTGGGCCGTGAGGCGCTTGGTCGCCCCAGTGTTCGGATTGCCGGGCTTGGCTATGTTGGCGCTGTCAGGGTCAATTAGGGTCGCACGTTCGCTCAAGTAAGCGGGGGATACCAAAGCCTTACTGGGCACTTTGATAAAATCTGAGTCGGCCGAATAGGTGTTGCGATCGGCAAAGGCCAGTTCTGAGGCTTCGATAAACAAATGGGTGAGCAGGTCGTCCCCGGCTTCCATTTCAGCGATGGGAAAAGCTTGCAGCATGCCCAAAATGCCGCCCACGGTGGTGCCGCCCGATGAGGGCGCATCCGCACCACAGATCTGGTATTCGAGAAAAGCGGAACAGAGAGGCTGGCGCAGTTTGGCCCGATAATTGGCCATATCCTCAAGGTTGAGCAGACCGGGGTTTTCAGTGTCGCCGCGAACGGCCTTGACGACCGCTTCGGCGATCTCTCCTTTATAAAAAGCGTCCGCACCATCGCTGGCAATCATGCGCAGGGTGCGGGCATATTCCGGATTCCTCAGCCGGTGGCCCACCGGCAGGGGCCTGCCGTCGCTGTCAAAGAAATAACTGGCGATCGCCGGTCTTGCATCTACATGGGGTAGCCTGCTCAACAATTTGTGCAGACGCGGAGAGACTTCAAAGCCGCTTTCGGCTAGCTGGATGGCTGGCTGGAATAAAACTTCCCATGGCAGTTTGCCATCGCGCTGGTGCGCCATTTCCAACATGCGGATGACGCCAGGGACGCCCACTGAGTAGCCGCCAATAACCGCCTGCATAAATGAACGCGGTCTACCGTCGTGCATAAAGTAGTTTTCATCCACCTCTGCCGGAGCGGTTTCCCGGCCATCGTAATAGCGCAGCTGTTTATCTTTGGCGTCGTAGCTCAGCATAAAGGCGCCACCACCAATACCTGATGACTGGGGCTCCACCAACCCGAGCACCAACTGAGCGGTGATGGCTGCATCCACGGCACTACCGCCCTGCGCGAGGATTTGTTCGGCGGCGCGACTCGCGTGGGGGTTGGCGGTCACCGCCATATAGGATTTGGCCGTGGCAGACTTGATGGCACTGCGGCCGGTATCGACTTCCGGTTGCGGCTCATCGGCCATGGCCGGAGATAGAACAAGGGCGAGAGCGAGGAGAATGTGACGCACGAAACACTCCGCGGATTGTGGAAAAATCCGCTCGAGTGTATCAGAAATAACCAATTCGGGAGTTAGCGGAATTTCTCTTCCAGTGCCGCTTGTACAGCACTTGGAACAAATTTTGTGACATCTCCACCGAGAGAGGCAATTTCTCTAACTAAAGAGGAAGAAATATAGGACAAGTGTTCTGCTGGGGTCAGGAACAGGCTTTCCATATTCGGCGCCAGTTGGCGGTTCATATTAGCCAGCTGAAACTCGTATTCGAAGTCGGATACTGCGCGCAGGCCGCGTAGAACCCCGTAGGCATCCACCTGGCGCACCAGGTCAGCCAGCAGGATATCGAAGCCGATGACTTCCACATTGGGCAGATGGCCGAGTACGCGCTGGGAGAGCTCCACCCGCTCATCCAGGGTAAACAGAGGATTCTTTCGATTACTGGCGGCTACGGCCACGATGACGTGGTCAAATAGGCGACAGGCCCGCTCCACCAAATCGAGATGACCATTGGTGATTGGGTCGAAAGTTCCGGGGTAGACAACTTTTTTCATACGCCAAGGATAAATGCGGGCTGAAAGGGATGCGAATGGTAAACAATTTACGGCTAAGGCTCAAAACCGAATGCGTTAACCTGACCCGCTGACCGGTCAGTGTTCAGTGGTTGCATCGGAGTTATTACGAAACAGTCGCATACAGACCTGACCAGCGCGCTTTTCCTTGATTAACGACCAGTCGTTCGCAGCAGAAATAACAATGTCTCGGGGTGTCTCGATATAAATCAGAGCACCTTCTGAGAGCCTGCCAGTGAGAGCGCCGAGACTCTCCTGCCACAAATCGTCTGCAAAGGGCGGATCGATAAAGACAATATCGTAAGGCTTGCCGCCACCGACCAAAAAATCTGCTGCCCGGCAGTTATGCACCTCGCCATCTGTGGCTTCGAGTAGCTGGAGTTGCTGGTTTAGGGTGCGTGCAGCCTGGGGATTCAGTTCGACGAAATCCACTGAGGCCGCGCCACGGGATAGAGATTCCAGACCCAGGGCGCCGGAGCCGGCGAAGAGGTCGAGGCATTGTGCGCCAGGTAGGTGAAACTGCAACCAGTTGAACAGGGTTTCGCGCAGGCGATCGCCGGTAGGTCTCAACCCCTCAACCGGGGCAAATTGCAATTTGCGCCCGCGCCACTGCCCTCCGATGATGCGCAATTGGGAAAGGGGCTGTGTGCTTTGCTTGCGCGATGAACTTCTGGCCAAGGTAACTCTCTACTGGGGGCTTAGCGATGCTAAGATTAGCGTCTTTCTGCAAGCGGTACACCCGGATAAACGAATGATCTTTGATTTCCTGCGCAAAAAGAAAAAGCGCAAGCCCGAACAAAGCGAGCCCCAAGGGGAGCAGGCCGAAGCGGTTGGCTCACCAGAGGAGGCCCCGGCGGAAGAGTGGCAGGAGCCATCTGTCACCGATAAAGAGCCCGCTGCACCCCAGGAGGCCGCTGCCGAGTCAGCAGAGGCGCCCGCTCCAGAGATGGAACAAGCGACTGCTGATGTGCAGGAACCATCCACAGAAGCTGTTGAGCCGTCGCCCGCTAGTACAGCCAATGCGCAGCCCGAAATTCAGTCTAGCCCTGAATCTGAGTTGCCAGCCGATACTGCAGCAGCAGCGTCAGAACCGGCTCCTCGGGTTCAGGAGCCAGCGCCCAAGCCCACCCCCGTGCAGGAAAAACCCGTAGCGAAAAAGAAAGAGGGTTTCTTTGCACGTATTCGCCGCGGGCTCAGCCGCACCAGCAATCAGTTTGTCGAGGGCATGGGCAACCTGTTCCTCGGAGCCAAAGAAATCGATGAAGATCTGTTGGAAGAACTGGAAACCCAGCTGCTGATGGCAGATGTGGGTGTCGAGGCCACCAGTGAGATTGTTGAGCGCCTCACTGAGCGCGTCTCGCGCCGCGAGCTGGCCGATGGCGATGCGCTCTATAAAGCGCTGCAGCAGGAGTTGGCAGAGCTGCTCGACAGTGTCGACGCGCCTTTAGTGTTGGATACCAGTAAAAAGCCCTATGTGATTTTGGTAGTCGGCGTTAACGGCGTTGGTAAGACCACCACTATCGGCAAGCTGGCGCACCGTTTCCTCGGCGAAGGCAAATCGGTGATGCTCGCCGCCGGCGACACTTTCCGCGCCGCAGCGGTAGAGCAGTTACAGGTTTGGGGGCAGCGCCACGATGTGCCGGTGGTGGCTCAGCATACCGGTGCGGACAGCGCCTCGGTAATTTTTGATGCGGTCCAGTCGGCCCAGGCCCGTGGTATTGATTTGGTGATCGCCGATACAGCCGGCCGCCTGCACACCAAGTCCAACCTGATGGAAGAGTTGACCAAGGTGCGCCGCGTAATGGGCAAGCTGGATCCCAGCGCGCCCCACGAGGTGCTATTGGTGCTGGATGCCGGCACCGGCCAGAATGCAATTAACCAGGCTGCGCAATTCCGCGAGGCGGCCGGTGTCACCGGTCTGGTGCTCACTAAGCTTGACGGCACCGCCAAGGGTGGCGTGATCTTTGCCCTGGCGCGGCGTTTCGGTATTCCTGTGCGCTTTATCGGTGTGGGTGAACAGGCTGAGGATCTGCAGCCGTTCCGCGCGCGCGAATTTGTCTCGGCGCTGTTTGGCCGCGATACCGCTTGATCGCCACTAAACCCTCTTAGGGAATAACAAGAACAAAATCGTGATCACCTTTGACAATGTGAATAAGCGCTATGCATCGGGGCAGGACGCCCTGGTGCGTATCAACTTGGAAGTCCCCCGCGGGGATATGGTGTTTCTCACCGGTCATTCAGGTGCGGGTAAGAGCACACTTTTGCGGCTGTTGACCGCCATCGAGCGCCCCACTAAAGGCTCGATTTTGGTCGCAGGGCAGAATCTCAACCGCCTGCGCAATAGCCAGATCCCCTATTACCGCCGCAACCTGGGTATCGTTTTTCAAAACCACCAGCTGCTGTTTGATCGCAGTGTGTTCGACAATATCGCTCTGCCACTGGCAGTGGCCGGCTGCAGCAAACGCGAAGTGGGCCGCCGGGTGCGCGCCGCTCTAGACAAGGTAGGCCTCCTGGACAAGGAGAAACACAATCCCATTACCCTGTCTGGAGGGGAGCAGCAGCGGGTGGGTATCGCCCGCGCAGTAGTGAACAAGCCGGCGATCCTGGTAGCGGATGAGCCTACAGGTAATCTGGACCCTCAGCTGTCACAGGAGATCATGCAACTGTTTTCCGACTTTAATGCCGTGGGCGTCACTGTACTGGTGGCAAGCCACGACCTGGAATTGATAGCGCGCATGCGCCGGCGGGTATTGACCCTGCAAGCCGGTCAGTTGATCTACGACGGAGTCCCAAGCCGTGAAGCACACCCAGTCTAGAGTCCAGCGCCCGGCGAGCAGTGGCATTGAAAAGCGCCCGCGTAGCAGTGGCGCGGTGGCTGCTCGCACCGGTATTTCGGATCGCTGGCAGTCCTGGCTCGACCACCATCGCCAGGTAGCACGGGAATCCCTGCGCCGTTTTTTCGCTACGCCCATGGCTAGTGCTATGACCGCCCTGGTAATCGCTATAGCCCTGGCCCTGCCCGCCGCATTGCAACTTGGGTTGGCAAATTTTCAGCGCGCTGTGGCCGGCTGGGATGGTCAGCCGCAGATTTCAGTATTTCTAAATAAGAGAGCACAGAAAGCGGCAGTAGACTCCTTCGCCGCCAAACTGCGCAGCGACCCGGCCATCGCAGAGGTGACTTATATTTCTCCGGAAGCGGCGCTGGCGGAATTCGAGCAGTCATCCGGTCTCGGCGATCTCCTGATGGGACTCGATGCCAACCCTCTGCCGGCAGTATTGCTGCTGCGCCCGCGAGATGCCCATGACAGCGAAAAATTGCAGCGCATTGTGGATAACCTACAGGAGCACGCCCTGAGTGACTCGGTGGTGCTCGATCTGGCCTGGGTGCAGCGCCTAACCCAGCTGACGGAGCTGGGGCAACGGATGTCCGCAGGGCTCGCGCTGCTGTTAGCGCTGGGGGTTATCCTGGTGGTGGTCAATACGATTCGCCTGCACATTGAGAGCCGCCGGGAGGAAATCCTGGTGGTAAAGCTTGTGGGTGGCACAAACGCTTTTGTGCGCAGACCTTTCCTCTACAGTGGTCTCTGTTATGGGGCTTTTGGCGGACTGCTGGCATGGGCTCTGTTACTGGGGGCGGTGTTGCTATTGTCCGGGCCGATCTCAGGCCTCTCCTCTAGCTACGGCAGTAACTACAGCCTAGTTGGGCCCGGTTTCAGCTATTTTGTTGGCCTTATCGGTGGCGCTGCTTTGCTTGGGCTGCTGGGGGCCTGGCTGGCGGCGGGCCGTCACTTGCGCGAGATCGAACCCTGCTGAGAAGAGTGTTTACGCTTCTTGGTTTAGCCAAGAAGCGTAAAGCTGTAGCGAATTGGGGAACCTAGGTGGGATTTGGTCCCTCTAAACGGCTGCAATACAAGGGAATACGGCAGTTGGCGGCGGACTTTCTTAACCGCTCGTGCAAGTGCTACACTGAGTCCAGCCTGTTGCCGGATAAAGTGTCCGACGACAGCGGCCGCTGGAATCGGCCGACTAATAATGAGAGGAGAAACCTGAATGGGAACCAGCCTACAGCCAGTGCATACGCTGTCTCCGGGCGCCAACCTGGGAGCTTACATCCAGACCGTCAGCAGCTTCGATGTGCTGTCCGCGGAGGAAGAAAAGCGCCTGGCAGAAGACCTCTATTATCGCGAAGATATTAACGCGGCCCGCCAACTGGTCATGTCCCACCTGCGCTTTGTCGTACATATTGCCAAGTCTTATTCTGGCTATGGACTCAACCAGTCGGACCTGGTGCAGGAAGGCAATGTTGGTCTGATGAAGGCGGTTAAACGCTTTAACCCCGAGAAAGGGGTACGTTTGGTCTCCTTTGCGGTGCACTGGATCAAAGCGGAAATTCACGAATTTATCCTGCGCAACTGGCGCATCGTGAAGATCGCTACCACCAAGGCACAGCGCAAGTTGTTCTTCAACCTGCGTGGTCAGAAGAAGAAACTGGCCTGGCTGAGCAACGATGAAGCCAAGGCGGTGGCTAAAGATTTGAATGTGGATGTCGCCCAGGTCCATGAGATGGAGGGCCGCCTTGCCGCTCATGATGCCGCATTTGATGCGGGGGTGGACGACGATGACGACACCGCCTGGCAAGCGCCGGCACACTACCTGGAAGACCGCAGTTATGATCCGGCAGCTCAGTTGGAGCGGGATAACTGGCAGGAAACCAGCTTCAACAGTCTGGCCAATGCTATGGAGCAGCTCGACGAGCGCAGCCGCGATATTATCCAGGCACGCTGGCTGAGCGAGGAGAAATCCACTCTGCACGAGTTGGCAGATAAATACGGAGTCTCCGCCGAACGTATCCGTCAGCTGGAGAAGAACGCCATGAAAAAAGTGCGTGCGGCTATGGAGGCCTGATAGCGCACTTTGGCAGTTCGGAAAAAACCGCGCAGCAGCGCGGTTTTTTTATTTCTGCGATGCATGGACCCGCTTCGTCGGGCGCAAAAAAATGGGATAAGCCATGGTTAAAGTTTACCTTCTACTCGCCGCATTATTTGGCGCCAGTGGCGTTGCTCTCGGTGCCTTTGGCGCACACGGCCTGCGTGGCAAGGTCGCCGAGCCGCTATTGGAAGCCTACAAGACCGGTGTGCAGTACCAGATGATCCACGCCCTGGCGCTATTGGCTGTGGCGCTGCTGATACAGAATTGGGGAGAACGTCTGTCACTCACTCTGAGCGGCGCTTTCTTTGTATTTGGCTTGGTGTTTTTTTCCGGTAGTCTCTACGCCCTTACCCTGGGTGGGCCGCGTTGGCTGGGGCCGATTGCACCGATTGGTGGGTTATTGATGATCGCCGGCTGGGTGACACTGTTTATTGCCGCCGTGAATACCCCCAAATAGCCGGGCTGTCGCCTATCAAAACCCGAATAAGAGAAAACCGTTTCGCATAAGAGGTCGCGAACAATGCAAGACGAATCCGCGGAAGAGTTTCCCTACCGCACCGAGTACAAGAAAAAATCTATCCGCAGCTACGTGATTCGTGCGGGGCGGATGACTGAGGGGCAGCGCCGCGCCTTTGATACTTACTGGGGAAAATATGGTCTGTCGCTCTTCGATGGCCCTCTGAATCCAGTTGAGGCATTTGGCCGTGAGGCTCCGCTTGTGTTGGAGATCGGTTTTGGTATGGGCGACTCACTGCTTGCCATGGCCCAGGCCGAACCGGATAAGAATTTTATTGGTATTGAGGTGCATCCTCCCGGTGTGGGTCGGCTGATTAACAATGCCGGTAAAGCCGGGGTTGAGAATCTCAAAATTTATATGGCCGATGCGGTGGATGTTTTGAATGACTGCATTGGGGATGGCATTTTGGACAGGTTCCAATTGTATTTTCCCGATCCCTGGCATAAGAAGAAGCACCATAAGCGCCGCATCGTGCAGCCGCAGTTTGTGCGCCTGATTTGCAGCAAGCTGAAAACCGGCGGTGTCATGCATATGGCTACGGACTGGCAGAATTATGCCGAGCATATGCTGGAAGTGTTGCAAGCGGAGTCACTGCTGGAGAATACCTCCTCCAATGATGACTATGTCGAGCGTCCAGAGTGGCGCTCGGAAACCAAGTTTGAGCGCCGCGGCCAGCGCCTTGGGCACGGTGTCTGGGATCTGGTGTACCGCCGCCTGCCCGGAGAAGCTCCCGCTCTGGCGCCGAGCGAAGAGACTGTTGAAAAGCCTTCCAAGCCGGCACCGGAGGTCGAATAATATCCAATTTTCCACTTGGAGAGTTTTAGCAATAAGCGCCGACTGTAAGTCGGCGTTCTCCCCCACCTACGGCAGTACCCCACCCTTTCTTTAAACGTACAGCTGCCAGTTCTTCTTGAAAGATTCCCAGCGCTGTTTGTCTGCGGTGATACGGATATTTCTTACCGAATTTTCGTTGTAGTACATCCAATCCGATAACACGATATTGTTTTGGCTGCCGGCATAGTAGCGCATGCGGAAGCGGCGAATATATTGGTTGGGTATTGCCAGGAAGGCTACCTCACGACCGGGGGTGACGTTGGCGACCTCAACGCATTCATGTCCAGTTTTGTCGAACTCATAGACAAATCCGGCGATGGCTTTATCCACCCTGTCGGTTTGGTGCAGGTAGTAGTAACGCACCGGACAGTAAGTTTTGTTGTGCCAGGCAAAGCGCGCTACCACGTTGGGATCGTCAGTGCTGGATATCACCTGGCAGGAAGCGCCGCTACCGAGATGGGGGTCGTGGCGGTTGTTGTTATCCATTTTTGGAAAAAATCCCCCTGACTGCCACAGCATTTGCGGCGGCCGGGTATCCCCCCGGTACAGGCGCCCCGGTGTCATATGCAGGTTAAAACCCGAGCGGCTAAAACGATAACGATACAGATTGAAAGGGATGTCATTGTGGTTCTGAATATTGCCCAGAGCCAAAGGTTCTGACAATGCGGCTTCACTGGCCTGGCGATACCAGCAATAGGCGCCGCCCAGCAATGTAGTAATGGCGTTTTGACGTCGCTGTATTCCATCCGAAGTGAGCTGTTGTACCGGGTTAGAGGGATTGAAGCCGGTCAACCAGGTATACATTGCCTCTATAAGGCTTTGGGATGTGTTGGATATGCGGGTGTAATCCAGAGTCTGGATCAGTGCAGCCTGAGTCACTAACTGATCAATTCGGGTTAGTCCATCTTTACTGCGGCTGTACTTCCAACTGCAGCGAGAATTCTGTTGAAAATCGGTGGCGTATTCTCGAATAGTTTTTGGTGGGCGGCACGAAGTTTGAATCAACTCTGGGCGAACCAGGTTTCTTACGTAGTTATCTATGTTTGGCGCCAGCATCGGTTAACTCTCCGCTGTTTATAAGTATATTTTTTATTTCCCGTCTATGATTTTCATATTGGGCGCGGCATTAAATAGTAGTTTTATTAAAAATGCAGAACAAATAACACAAAGATAATCGAATTAATTTGAATTTAAAGTAGTTAATCAAATTAATAAAAATTGAAAGGGGGATAGTTTTAAAAAGATTTCGGTGTCAGTAATGGGTAAATGCCATACTTCCATTTCAATCCTCTGCGGTGCTGTGTTGCTTTTTTCTGTCAGCAATGTTTCGGCCGATTTTGTCGGTACCCTCAATCTCTATGCCAATGGCGGTAAATACTGGTTTAACAGTGACCGTTTAAACGGAACCCCTTTTCACGGATTGACTTTGCAGGATACCACCGGTGGTGGTGGTGGCCTGGGATTTAATATGACCAACTACTGGGCGATGGAGGGGGTGGTCGATTACTTTATTGTTGGAGTGGATGATTTTCCCGAAAAGCTCGAGATTTACAATTACCACCTGGACCTCCTCTACCAATTTGGTGGGCAATTCTGTGGTGATTTTTGTTGGCAGCCATATGTGGCTTTTGGCGTTGGCGAGATGCGCATTAATTATGATAAGGCGCCGAAAAAACGTTACAGGAGATATTACACGGACGAGGATGGGATAGAACGTTACGACTGTAAATATCGGTATAAACACGGTTATAAATATCCTGACTGGCACCCCTACCGGAGATATCTGTGCAACTGGCATGATCGCCAAACCATGGTCAATCTCGGTCTGGGGATAAAATATAGCCTCGGTCCCCGCTGGCAGGCCCGTGCGGATGTGCGACTTTTTCAGGGGGTGGATCACGGTGGGTTGGATGGTTTTGCCAGCGTTGCGATTGGCTACCAGTGGATCGAGTACCCGGACTTTTGGTACGACGAGGATGCGGACGGGATTATCGATGCAACCGATCAGTGCCCACAGACCCCGGTAGGTGTGGATGTTGGCCCCGATGGCTGCCCCATGGATATCGACTTTGATGGCGTGCCGGCCTATATCGATCAGTGCCCGAATACACCGGTCGGTACCGCCGTGGATGAATATGGCTGTATTCGCAGATAGCTAATGCCTTTTTAAAGACTTCCGGGGTAGCTCCTGGAGGGCGGTGATGATGCCCTCCAGGAGCTACTTTGATAGGCAAACGGTCTAGTTACTCCCCGCGCAATTGTTCAAGTTGCTCGGAAATTTCCAGCCATTCCATTTCCAGAAGGTCGAGAGCTTCGCGATATTCGGTTTGCTCTTTATTGAGACGTGCAATTTCATCTTGCTGACCTCCCATGTAGAGTTGCTCATCGGCCAACTTGCCTTGAACTTTTTGAAGTTTTTCCTCTGTTGCGGCCATTTGCCGCTCAATATTTTTTAATTTATTGGTCAAGGGTTTTAGTTGTTCTCGCAGGGCGGCAGCGGCACGGCGTTGGGCCTTTTTATCTTCTGCAGGTTTTTCCTGATTATCACCGCTTTCTACTGATTTTTCCTCACGCCGCTTTTCCCGGTTAAAACCCAGTAGCCACTGTTTGTAGTCCTCGAGGTCACCGCTATAGGGTTCCGCACGACCATTTGCGACCAGAATAAATTCATCGGCGGTATTGGCGAGTAGATGGCGATCATGGGATACCAAAATAACCGCACCGGGGAACTCAGCCAGGGCCATGGTAAGAGCATGGCGCATTTCCAGGTCTAGGTGGTTGGTGGGCTCATCGAGCAGTAGTAGGTTGGGTTTTTGCCAGGCGAGGATCGCCAATGCCAGGCGGGCCTTCTCTCCACCAGAAAAGCCGGCTACGGTTTCAAAGACCCGGTCGCCAATAAAGCCGTATCCGCCGAGGAAGTCGCGCAGAGACTGCTCACTGGCCTCGGGACTCAGTCGTTGCAGGTGTAATAAAGGAGAGGCCTTGCCATCCAGAGCTTCGAGCTGGTGTTGGGCAAAATAGCCAATAGCCAGGTGTTCGCCACACTGGCGCTCACCGCTCTTGGGGGCAAGCTCGCCGGCAAGGGTTTTAATTAGCGATGACTTACCCGCGCCATTGGGACCGAGCAGGCCGATACGGCGGCCGGGCTGAATACCCAGTTGTACTTTCCTCACGACCACTTTGTCGGCGTAGCCGATATCAGTTTCGCGCAGGTCGATCAGCGGATTGGAAGTTTTATCCGCAGATGGCAGGGTGAAGTGAAAGGGTGAGTCCACATGGGCTGGGGCGATTTGTGCCATGCGGTCCAATGCCTTTAAACGACTCTGCGCCTGTTTGGCCTTGCTGGCTTTGGCGCGAAAGCGCCGCACAAAGTCTTCCATGTGGGCGCGTTCGGATTGCTGTTTTTCGTATTGTATTTGTTGCTGGGCTAAGCGCTCGGCGCGTGTGCGTTCGAAGGCGCTGTAGTTGCCGCTATAAAGCACGAGCTTTTGCTGTTCAAAACTGACAATGCCATCAACCACTGCATCGAGGAAATCGCGATCATGGGAAATAATTAACAGGGTGCCGGGGAAACGCTGTAGCCACTGTTCCAGCCAGAGGGTCGCGTCTAGATCCAGGTGATTGGTGGGTTCGTCCAGCAGCATCAAATCCGCGGGGCACATCAATGCTCTAGCCAAATTGAGGCGAATGCGCCAGCCACCGGAAAAGCTGCGTACCGGGCGCTGTTGTTCTGCGTGCGCAAAACCCAGGCCGTCGAGTAACTGTGCGGCACGCGCGGGCCCGCTATAGCCGTCGATGCTGGCCATACGCTCGTGCAGCTCGGCCAGTTTGTGGCCATCGGATTCCCCGCTGGTCTCAGCCTTTGTGAGCTGGTCTTGCAGGTTGCGCAGTTCCCGATCGCCGTCGAGTACATAGTCGAGGGCCGACTGATCGCTAGCCTCCACCTCCTGGGCCATATGGGCAATTCGCCAGCCGCCGGGGATATCCACCTGTCCAGCGTCGCTTTCCAGTTGACCCAGTAGCAACTTAAACAGCGTTGACTTACCACAGCCATTCGCGCCGATAATTCCCACCTTGTGGCCGGGGAATATACGGCAGTCTGCACCGTTTAGCAGGTCGCGCTCGCCTCGATGCAGGGAGACACCTTGCAAATTAATCACTGGAAAAAACCTCTTATGAACAGGCCGATGAATGCTAGGCTATTCGACGTATTTGTACGTATTCGCCGCCGCTTGAGCGCGCCGAACCGCAAAGGGCCTGGATTTTAACGTGACAGATAGCACACCTCCATCCTCTTCCAAGGAAAACCCACTGTGGCAGTTCAGTCTGGACTTCTATCGTCATCAAGGGGTTGAAGACTTCTTGCTCGACTGCCAGGACACGAAGGGGGCCGACGTGTGTTTAATGCTTTGGGCTAGCTATGCAGCGGTTTGTGGACACCAGTTGAGTGAGGAGGGGTGGCGTGTGGCTGATCGCGGTTTGGCACCGCGTCGTAGAATGATTATCAGTGTACGCCACCTGCGTCGCTTACTGGGGCGCTTTCGCCCTCATACAGTGCGTGTGTACGAAATGTGTAAGCGTTATGAATTGAAATTGGAACGCTTGCAGCTGGCGGCACTTTGGAAAATTTGTCTGGAGGCATGGCCGGGAGATAAGCCTGCGCTACAGCTTGCGGGGCAGCAATATGGGCTTTTACAAAAAGATCAGGTTCACTGGGCAGGTCTGATTGAGAGTTTTATGGCTTCGGTCGAAAATCTGGATGCCGTCTGAATTTTTCAGGCAGCGGCTTTAGCAAACACAGTGTGCTGCCAATAAAATTGGAAGGTTTCTACCTACTACCAATCCCATACTTCCAATAAATTATACCGTAATGGACTGGCTACTTGGCACCCACCCTAATAGAACCGGCCGGGTGCCAATCTGTTTACAAAGTATTAGGAGCGCCTATTCGCCACGGTGACCCTCTGTGGAAAACAGGCTATTGGCCGGTGTAGTTGGCGTAATCGATGGTGCTGGTGGAGTTTGCTCCAGTGGTTTTTGCTGCTCATCAGATGCCAGGTTCTTTGCTTCTTCAGTGGGTTTTTCCTGAATTTTGCTTTCACTGGGTGCGGCTTGCTTGGGTTTTTCCTGTTGCGGCTTTCCTTCTTTGGCCTTTACCTGCTCAGGTTTAGCAACTTCAGAAGTTTTTGTCGCTGTTGCGGCTTTAGTTTGGGTAGCTTTCTTGCTGGCGGGTTTTGCTACTTTTTGCTTGCTCGCGGTGGTAGTTTTTGCTGGCTTGGTAGCGGTTTTCTTTGTGCTACTAACTGCTGCCTTCTTAGACGGTTTAGCAGTACTCGTCTTTTTCGCAGCAGCTTTCTTTTCGCTGGCCTTTGCTGCTACCGTCTTTCTCGTAGATTTTGCCGTGCCAGCTTTTACAGACTTAGCAGAGGTTTTACTGGTGGCTTGCTTAGTGGCGGTGGGTTTTTTCGCCTTAGGCTGAGTCTTAAGCAGCTCTTTTTCCGTTTTGGCTGCGACTTTGCGTACGGTTTCCGCCGCTTTGAGCTCTGCCTTGGCTCTGGCTTGCAGATACTTGGCGTCGGCAGCAGCTTGCTTAGCCTGTTGAAATACCTCGTTAAATTTCTCTACATTGCTTTTAGCGGTTTCCACACGCTTTAGAGCTGCGGGCGTCTTGGTGGTTTTCGCCTTAGCGCGGGCTTCACCCAGTTTGTCCTTTGCCTTACTCAGCTTGTCTTTTGCTGAGGTCAGGTTTTTTCCGGCCTTAAGTACCGCTTTGCCGGCATCGGTGATTTTCTTATTGCGGGCTTTGTCCAGTTTTGCGGCGAGTTTGGAAATTTGTGCTTCCAGCTCTGCAACCGGATTGACAGCTTTTGGTTTGGCAGCCATGAGTAAATGTCCTGACGTTTATTATCGATTGGCACTTCCGGATAGTGCGCTCTTCTTCCTTTAAATACGATGGATACCGCTCTAGCAAGAGATATGCGCACCGCGCACTGCCCCAAACTGAAAAGCACTTCAAACAGTCCAGAACAATAACCGGTTACTGGCCGATAATAGCGCTGTTTTTAAAAAAAATGTATGCCGTGTACTGCGAAAAAAGCGTTGTCTGCAGATTTTTTGTGAAGCGGCTGGAACCAGCAAGGGGAATGTGGTGTCCTGCACAGTGTGCGCGTCATCAGTATGCACTGGGAGTCGCCTTGGGTTAGACTTGGGCGCACTGGCGGAAACTGTGCGCCTGGTGGCTTAGGGCCTGAACAGAGTTGCTTGAAATACCGCTGTTGGCGTTGGACCAAGGTCAAGCGCGAATCTATAAACGCAATACGGACAAAGAGACAACACCCATGAATAAATACCCTTTGGCTGCAGCAATTGCCCTTGGCCTGGCGCTGACCGGCTGTAACGAACAGGGACAGAAGCAGGAAAAAGAAGTTGCCCTGGACACTCAGGAGAAGAAGGTCAGCTACATCATTGCCGAAGACATGGCTAAGCGCCTAAAGGCTCAAGATGTGCAGCTGGATCCCAAAGTGGTTGCGATGGCACTGAACGACGTTGCCAGTGGCCGCGAGGATCGCTTGTCCGATGAAGAAAAGCAGCAGACTATTGCCGCTTTCCAGGAGCAGATGCAGAAGAAACAGCAGGAAATGCTGGCTCAGCAGGAGAAAGAATTTAAAGAGAGCGCCGACAAAAATATGCAGGAAGGCAAGACTTTCCTCGAAGAGAACGCGAAGAAAGATGGTGTAGTCACCACTGATTCTGGCCTGCAGTATAAAGTGATTAAAGAAGGTAGCGGCAGCAAGCCAAGCGCTACCAGCACCGTTGAAGTTGATTACAAGGGCACCCTGATTAACGGTGAGGAGTTCGACAGCTCTTACGCGCGCGGTGAGCCGGTTCAGTTTCCGGTAAACGGGGTAATCAAGGGCTGGACAGAAGCTCTGCAACTGATGAAAGAAGGCTCCAAGTGGGAACTTTATATCCCCTCTGAGCTTGCTTACGGTCCCGGTGGTGCAGGCGGTAAAATTGGCCCCAATGCCACTCTGATTTTTGAAGTGGAACTGCACAAAGCAAATGTTGCTGGTGATGAGGGTTCCGAGAAAAAAGAAGAAAAGAAAGAAGAAGCTCCATCTGAATAATCTGACTTTTCGAACTTTACTGAAAAAGGGCGCCAATAGGCGCCCTTTTTTTGTGCTTGAATTTATTTCGCTTGGCTACCTGGTTTTATTTAAAGATTAAATGCATTCGCAGATATATTCCGGCTAACTGGTCGTCAGCCGGCGAGTGAAGGCGAGCAAAAAATAGGAGTCCCTGGGCAACGAAAAATTGCATGCAACAAGAGGCGGCTGTGCTAGGCGATCCGATTTTTGTGAGCGGTGTGTAACAGGGCGATCATTCTATCTTCGGAGCTAAAGCGGGTTTCTAGCGCCTCTCCCAGTTCGGACAGATCCGGTGCCAGGCTGGAAAGGTCGTCCGTCTCCAGATATTTATCGTTGAAATCAACGGCGATATCTGTAGTCCTATCGATATCATCGTAGAGTTCACAAGCTTTTTGCAGACCTTGTTTATCATCGAAGGCCTGCCCCTCACGCATCAGTTGTTCATAGACCTCAAAATGACCGGCCGAGACATAGTCCACCAGCAGCTGGCACAGCTGACGGACACGGTCTTCGGTTTCGGGGTCATCCTCGCTGAATTCCTTTTTTTCGGAGAGGTGGTAGAAACTCACTAATAGGTTTTGTCGTGACTGAAGCCAGCGGTCAATAATTTCGCTGACACCACCCCAGCGCTCCCGCGCCGACTTGCAATTTTCCAGCATCGCCAAGATGTCCTTTTGTTACTGTTGCTGTTGCTGTTGCTGCAGTGGCAGCTTATTAGCTTTTTGCTGATCTCGAAGGCCCTTAGGAAGATAGGAGATTCCCCCGCCGGCAGCAAGGAGTCAGGCGCAAAGTACGTCAGAATGCTGTGACGGCTGTGTAAATTTCACTGCTCGCGTCGTCAGGTGACTCAGGGGGCGATAATTAGCGGTAACAATAGCGCGCTTAAGGCGCCACAGAGTCCCATAGCGAGGGCGGCACAGGCGCCACATAGCGCACTGATTTCCAGTGCGCGCGCCGTGCCCACGGCGTGGGCATTGATACCGAGCACCACGCCGAGAATCCGCTCGTCGCGAATACCTAGGCGGCGCACCAGCGGTGGTCCGGCCAGGGCTCCTACCACGCCGGTGAGCACCACGATTGCTGCGGTCAGGCTTAAGCTCGCGTGAACTTTTTCGGCAATTGCAAGTGCGATGGGTGTGGTAATGGATTTTCCGCTAAGGGCGAGTAGTACAGACTTCCCCACTCCGAGTAATAGTGCGATCCCCACAGCAATTGCTGGGGCCAACAGGGCTCCGACGGTAATGGTTACCAGCAGGGGCCAGCCAGCGCGGCGAATTACTGTCAGGTTTTGTTTCAGCGGTACGGCCAGCGCGACTACGGCCGGACCCAGTAAGACGTAGAGTAGACCGCTGGCATCCTGGTAGTCGCGGTAGGGAATATCCAGGCTATAGAGAGCTGCGAAAACTAGCAGGCTTGCGGTGATTATCGGGTGTAACAGTACCGTACCCGTGCGTCGGTACAGCAGTACCCCAAACCAGAAGGCACCGCAGCTCAATGGCAGGGCAAACAGCGGGCTGTGTAGTAACTCACTGCTCATTGTTGTGCACTATATCGGTTTTTCTGAGTAGGCGGCGCAGCAACAGAGTGCACAGCGTAAGGCTGATCAGGGTGCCAAAAAGAATTGCGGCGAGCAGGCCCAGCCAATCGGATAAGGAGAGATCGCGCAGAAAGAAGACCCCAGTGGCGGCGGGTAAAAATAGCAGCGGCAGTAAAAAGAGCAGCTGTGCACTGACTTTTGCCAGGCCGCGGGGCACGCTGCCGTAGACCATTAGGCCCACCAGTAGCAGCAACATACCCACTACAGCACCGGGCACCGGTAGGGCGAGCGCCTTTCCGATCAGGCTACCGAGCCGTTCGCAGCCAAACAGGATTGCGATACCGAGCACCCAATGGGCTAGCTCGCGTGGGGATGGTGCTGTCATTGGCAAAGGGCGGCTCCGCTGAGCCGCGGTTTAGTGTCCGGTTGATTCAGGCTTTGCGAAATGCCTGCCAGCCGCCAAATAAGATCAGTCCGGCAAAACCGATAGCGGACCAGCCGGGGATACTGAGGCCCATCATGGTCCATTGGACTTCGGCGCAGTTGCCGTCGCCGGTGAGCAGTGCTTTAAGGACATCGGCCATAGGAAAGACCTCCATCATGTAGCTGACACTGGGTCCGCAGGCGGGCACCTGGCCCTCCGGCAGGCTCTGCAGCCACAGCTGGCGCCCGGCAAAATAGAGGCCGCCCAGAGCCCAAATGGAAACCAGCAACCCATAAACGCGCCGGCCGATCGTTGCAGGATTGTGCAGGAAGGCTATGAGAGAGACCAGTCCAATGCCAAGTAACATCACCCGCTGGGTAATACACAGCTTGCAGGGCTCCAGGCCCCGAGCGTACTCCAGATAAAAGGCGGAGCCGAGCAAAAAGACGACAATTAGAAATACCAACAGAAAGGTAATGCGCGGGTTGGGTAAGGTCATGGTTTATCGGATCCTGAATAGTGCTGCCGAAAGCGCTGGGCTTCGAGATTCAAGTCGGTTAGTAGTTTATTGAAATTGTTTTCCAGTTTTGCCCGCCCGCTACTGAGCTCAGGCAGTATTTCCTGCAGCGCAACCGGTTGGCGCAGGCGCTGACCTACCCGCTCCAGGGTAAGGCCGATGATGCGTTCCTCGCGGTAACTCTGCAGTAATTTAATTTGCTCGGCACGGGCCATAAATGCCCGTGCCTGCGGCGGAATATACCGGCTGTGGCTGCGAAAGTCTCTCCAGCACTGGTCGCAAAATTCTTCCAGGCTCTGTGGATGCCACTCCTGCCAATGCTGTGCCAACAGATGGTCGAACCAGATATCCAGTGCGATACCGGCATAGCGGCGCCAGCTGGGGTCCAACTGCGCCAGGGCCTCACGATAAGAGGCATTGCTGTCGGTGCTGGCATCAATGCGGCGGTGCAGTTTGATACCGGCCTCAATGGCCTCCGGTCGCTCGCCTTTGAGTGGACCCTTCACAAAATCTCCGAGTAGCCCACCCAGGCGCCAGCGGGTGTCGGGACCAGAAAGCAGCAGGTGGGCGAGATAGTTCATGCGCTCAATCCCTATGGGCGGATATCCGGACCCTGCGCCGGTGCTCTGTATTGCCAGGGCTAGCCCTGGCAACACATATATTGCGCGTAGTAGTGGCTGAGGAATTCCTCGAAGGAGCCCTTGTCTTCCGCTTCCACGCGCTTTTGTCTGAGCAGGGACTCCTCGGCTTCACGAGAGAAATCCCGCACCGACTCGCTGTCGAGAGGACGCTCGAGAAAGTAGCGGCGATGTTGCTCGGCTTTGTGCATAGCCCAATGGTAGAAGTTCAGGTTTTGCTCCTGCATTTCCGCCAGGATCTGCTGGGCTGGGGTGGGTATTTCCCCTTTGACCTTGGCGCGCTGAACTCCTACGGCACTGCGGTACTGGTCGCCGCCCCAAGCGCTGTCGAGTAACTCGGCTACAGTATCCACCTCCCCGAGTAGCTGGGAAGCCCACTCACTGAGCTCCCGTTCGCTTCCGTTGCTGCGCAGCTTGAGGCCGGGCTCGTGGCCGCGATAGACGATACGCTGTTGGTTTTCCTGGGTCGAACGGTAATCGACCTCATCGGTCTCCGGGCTCTCTGTCAGCAGGCAGTGCAGCAGGAAGCTGTCGATAAAGCGCATTTGTTGCGCATCGATGCCCAGCGGCATAAACGGGTTTAGGTCTAGGCAGCGCACCTCGATATATTCGACCCCGCGATTATCCAGTGCCGCCAGGGCGGTCTCACCGCGTTTGGCGGGATTTTTTGGCCTGATCGGTGAATAGAATTCATTTTCGATTTGCAGCACGCCGGCGGAAAGCTGCTGATACTGTCCATCGCTATCCTTGACTCCGAGCTCGTTGTAGGGGCCATAGGGCCGGCTAATCGCTGAACAGAGCGTGGACAGGTAGCTGCGCAAGTTGTTGTAGCAAACCACCAGAGACTGCTGCACTTCGCTGTTGTAGCCCAGGTCGCCCATGCGCAGGGAGGTGGCGAAGGGAGCGTGTAGGGTGTGACCGTCGCCGTTAAAAGCTTCGAGCTTATGCTGGCGTCCTTCGACAAAAGAGGAACACACCGCAGGTGCGGCTCCAAACAGGTAGATCAGCAGCCAGTAGTTGCGGCGGAAATTACGGATCAGGTCGAAGTAGCGGCGGGTCTTGAATTCGCACAGGGCTTCACTGCTGCCTTCGAACTCGTGCAGCCACAGCCAGAATTCATCCGGCAGAGAAAAATTGTAGTGGATACCGGCGATGGTCTGCATGGCGCGGCCGTAGCGCAGGCCGAGTCCCAGCCGATAAATGGTCTTCATAGTGCCGCTATGGGAATCTCCGTAGCGGGCCACCGGGATATCGCTATCGGCGCCGATAACACAGGGCATGCTGTTGACCCACAGGCGTTCGTCTCCGATCTGGCTGTAGGTAAAGCGATGAATGCGGTCGAGAATCCGAAGGGCTTCCTCCGGGGTAGCCACCGGAGGGGTAATAAATTCCAGCAGCGCCTCAGAAAAATCGGTGGTGATGCTCTCGTGGGTCAGCGCGGAGCCCAGTGTCTGCGCGTGTGGCGTTTGCGCCAGGGTGCCGTCGTGGGCGACCCGCAGACTCTCTTTTTCCAGGCCGCGACGTATGCCCTTGAGCAGTTGCACGGGTTTGGCCTGGGATAGGGCAGCCAGGTGGGGAATAGGCACTCGAATCTCCTTGGTACTACCGGAACTCTTTCTTGTTGTCGCCGTTGGGGCTACTTGTGCCGGTGCTAAAAGAATCTCCGCTCAGGCGGCAGACTCCGATTCCGATTTGTGCTCGCCGGGTTGTGCGGGCGTCTCATCCGGGGTTTGTGCTGGCGCGACCTCAGGAGCCTGTTCCGGGGCCACTTCCGGCTCTGGCTGTGGTTCCAGCTCGGTGGGCTCTGCAGCCGGGATCTCCTCTGGTACACCGGGCTCGATCTCCGGATCCTCGGGCGCCGAAGATTGCTCAGCGAGAGCTTCTTCCGGTATCAGTGGCTGGGCCTTGGGGTTCAGCGCACACTGCAGCAATTCGATACGCAAGCCGACATCACGGGTATTGGCCTCGAACATCTGGTTGATGGCGACATCTTTATGCTCGCTGCGAAACAGTTTGTTGGGCTCGCGGCCATCAAGCCATTCGCCGCTTTTGCTCAGGAACTGCTGGTGCTGGTTTGTCAGCACATACACGTGACTCATTGTGTTGGGCAACTTTGATGCTGTGACAGAAAGGCAGTTTAGCGACGGGTGCTTTATGGCTCAAGAAGTCTGTGGGGGTGAAAGCGGCAAACGCCCGCCCCGAGAGGATAAGGCGGGCTTCTAGGGATGAATTAACCGGCCCTAGAGTGTTTGCAGCGGGTAGTTTTCGGGGTAAGGCAGGCGGGCACAGCCGCTGTCTACCGCTGCGCGCGCTACTGCGGCGGCAACTTCCGGAAGCAGGCGTGGATCCGTGGGTTTGGGCAAGATATAACTTGGGCCAAAGCTCAGTTCTACCCCACCGTAGCCCTCGCGTACCGAGTCCGGCACCGGTAAATGGGCGATCTTACGGATGGCTTCAATTGCGGCCAGCTTCATCTCTTCATTGATACGCGCCGCACGCACATCCAGCGCGCCACGAAATATAAAGGGAAAGCAGAGTACATTGTTGACCTGGTTGGGGTAATCCGAGCGCCCGGTAGCCATGATCAGGTCGTCGCGTACGCTGTGGGCCAGCTCTGGTTTGATCTCCGGATTTGGATTTGAGCAGGCGAATACCACTGGCTTCGGCGCCATGCGCTGCAGCTGTTCGGCGGAGAGCAGATCTGGGCCCGATACTCCGAGGAATACATCGGCACCGGTGATAGCGTCATCGAGGGTGCGCATATCGGTATCCCGCGCCCACTCACCTTTATAAGCATTGATATCGGTGCGGCCGGAGTGAATTACCCCACGGCTGTCGAGCATGGTGATTTGATCTTTGCGCGCGCCGGCGGCCAGCAGCAGTTTGCAGCAAGCGGTGGCGGCGGCACCGGCTCCAAGGCACACCATGCGCACGTCGCTGATTTTCTTACCCTGGATCTCCAGGGCATTTAGCATGCCGGCAACGGTCACAATTGCAGTGCCGTGCTGGTCGTCGTGGAATACGGGTACTGGGCAGCGCTCAATCAGTGCCTCTTCAATATGGAAGCACTCAGGCGCTTTAATATCTTCGAGATTGATGCCGCCGAAGGTATTGGCGATGGCGGCAACTGTCTGAATAAACTGCTCCGGGCTGTTGACGTCCACTTCGATATCCACCGAGTTGATATCGGCGAAGCGCTTGAACAGTAGTGACTTGCCCTCCATCACCGGCTTGGAGGCCAGTGGGCCCAGGTTACCGAGGCCGAGGATGGCGCTGCCGTTGGAAATGACCGCCACTAGGTTGCCTTTGCCGGTATAGCGATAGGCGGCCTCTGGGTCCTTGGCAATTTCACGCACAGGTTCCGCCACACCGGGACTATAGGCCAGCGACAGGTCCTCCTGAGTTTCAGCGGGGGTGGTCAGCTCGACTGAAAGTTTGCCGGGGCTGGGGAGTGCGTGGTAATCGAGCGCTGCCTGGCGCAATGAATCCGTCATTTGGGGGCTGTTCTCTCGAAAACGGGGGGCGACACTTGGGGCGTCATCCCGGTTACTGCGGGTTTCAGAGAATAACCGAGGGGTGCTTGCGGTCACAAGCTCACAGAGGTAATGAAACAGCTACTTATTACTATTTTGCCCTTAACATTTGGCCAAATTCAGGATGATCAGCCGTCTAATATTCAATTTGAAGGATAAATTTACTGCTAATAACGAATATATTAAGCGATACAAATCGATTTCGCCCCAGCGCTCTGGATCTGTGCAGAGCGCTGAATTTGCAGCACAAAAAAGGGCGCCGTGGAAAATTCCAGGGCGCCCTTTCTGAAGTACCAAAGTACCTCTTTATTCGGATTACTTGCCGATGCGGCTGCCGAAACGCTTCTTGAAGCGGTCCACGCGTCCACCGGTAGTAGCCTGCTTCTGCTTGCCGGTGTAGAAGGGGTGGCACTGGGAGCAGACGTCGATCTGCAGGTCTTTGCCCAGGGTGGAGCGGGTCTTAACAACATTGCCGCAGGAGCAAGTAGCGGTGATGTCGGTGTAGTTAGGATGGATATCTGCTTTCATGATTGCCTCTTTCCGAAACCGCCACTCGATCTGTTGCCGGGCACGGCATCGTCGTTGGAGCAGGAACCGGATTGGTTCCAGGCTGATTAAAAAGTCGGCGCATACTATCAGATTAGCGCCGGGGTTCAAGCCCAAATACAAGGCCGGGCAATGGTGTTATTCCGCGGCGGCGATAAGTTGCTGCAGAGCCTGCAGGTGCTTGTTCAGCGCCTCTCGCCCGCTCTCAGTGAGGCGATACCAGGTGACGGGTTTACGCTCTACAAAGTCTTTGCGCAGAGTAATATAGCCCTGCTCTTCCAAGCGGCGCAGCTGCGCGCCGAGGTTGCCATCGGTTACCTGCAACTGCTCCTTGAAGAGAGAGAAACTGATTTCCTCGTATTTCGCTAGCATCACACAAATCGCGAGGCGTACCCGGTGTTCGAGGACCGGGTCCAAGTCCGCAAGGGCTTTCATTGCGCCGCTCCATTAGTTTGCCTGGCCCGCTGTACCAGGCCGGTCCAAACAAGTCCACAGCCGATCGCCAGGCCGCTCAGTACCCAGGCGTAGGGCGGTGTCAGCAAAATGATCAGCAGGTAACTGGCCAGCATCAATATACCGCTATAGAGCAGTGGGCGGATCAGGTGGATACCGGCGAGGCTATAGGAGAGTCCGGCTAAAAGCAGAAATTGCTCCGGGCCAGCAGCGTTGGGCTTGGCGATCATTGTGGCCAATATCAACAGGAAACCGATCCCAGTTACCAGCCAGTGCCAACCATACTTGCGACCAAAGGTACTGTTATTGATGCCAGTGCGGCGTGCCGTGCGCTCGCCCAGCCACCAGCTGAACAGTCCGCCGGCGGTACTAGCCACCAGGAAGTAATACACGGTGAGTTGCGGGGCCAGGTCCGCCAAAGCGAATCCGATAAAAATTAGTAGTCCCCACAAGAAATAGAGTGATGGGATGCCGTTCTCCACTTGGTTGCTGCGCACGGCATCGCTGACAAAATCCAGGCTGTCTTTGAGTTTTTCCATATCGGTCATGGCTGTCTTCCTTGCTAACTTAGTGAACTCTAAATATTAGAGTTGATTTATAGAGTACTCTGAATTTTAGAGTTGGCAAGTAAAATTTGCAGTCTCTGTACCTTGTCGTAACAGCCAGTACACTAGCGCCTTTTACCGAGGTTATTGGGGGCGGGGTGCAGCAGACGGTACCAAAGACAGTGCAACAGGGAGTTATCCTGCGGTTGGCGGTGCCAGTGCCACTGCGGCGTCTCTTCGATTATCTGCCCCCGGAGGGCCTCAATCCCGCTGAATTGAAACCCGGCCAGCGCTTGTGGGTACCTTTTGCTGGGCGCAAATTGGTAGCCGTGTTGGTGAAGGTAGTGCTGGAGTCGCCGCAGGCACAGCTGAAACCGGCGCAGGAACTGATTGATAGCAAAGCCCTGTTCGACAGTGGCGCTCGCAAACTTCTCAACTGGATCGCCGACTATTACCAGGCCCCGGTTGGAGAGGTTTACGCCGCCGCCCTGCCCGCCGGGTTGCGCAAGGGCAAGCCGGCTGATCATTGGGCTGAGCAGTGGTTGCAACTCACTACCGAGGGCAAGGGGCTACCGGAATCTGCACTGGCGCGGGCGCCCAAGCAGCAGGCCCTGTTGCAACAATTACTGCGCGCCGGCCAGCAGAGCCGCACCTACCTGAAAACCCAGGGGCATACTCCGGCGGTGATTCGCGCCTTGCAGGAGCGCCAACTGGTGGAGTGGGTCTCGGGTCCTACGGTGCCGCCGCCGATGCCGGCTGCGGAGGCCACTCCGCCACCGCAGCTGAATAGTGAGCAGCAGCAGGTACTCGCTGCGGTAGATTGCAGTTGCTTTTCCGCCACTTTGTTAGAAGGCACCACTGGCAGTGGCAAGACCGAGGTCTACCTGCGGTTAATGGAGCGGGTTCTGGCCGAAGGGCGCCAGGCCTTGTTGTTGGTGCCGGAAATCGGTCTCACTCCGCAGACCTTGCGGCGCATCGCCGCGCGCTTTCCCGAGCACAGTATCGCCGCCCTACACTCGGGGCTGGCCGAGGGCGAGCGTGCCCAATCGTGGCTCGCCGCCTCTGAGGGCCAAGCGGATATCGTTATTGGCACCCGCTCGGCAATTATGACGCCAATGCCGAGACTCGGTGTGGTGTTAGTAGATGAGGAACACGACGCTTCATTTAAGCAACAGGATGGTGTGCGCTATTCCGCCCGTGACCTGGCGGTGGTTTTGGCGCGCAACAGTGATGTGCCGGTGCTACTGGGTTCTGCAACGCCTTCCCTGGAAACCTTGCACAACGCCCTTAATGGTCGCTATCAACATTTGCGCATGCGCCAGCGCGCCGGCGATGCGCGCCCGCCGCAGATCCACGTGGTGCCGACCCTACGCGAGCCCCTGGAAGAGGGTTTTTCGCCTCAGGTTTTACGTCATATCGGCGAGACACTGGCTTGCGGAGAGCAAGTGCTGGTGTTTATTAACCGGCGTGGCTTTGCACCGGCACTCAACTGTGATGATTGCGGCTGGATTGCCGACTGTCCGCACTGTTCCAGTAAACTCACCATGCACCGACGCCAGCGCCAGCTGCGTTGTCACCACTGCGATTATCGCCGCCCCCTGGTGGATACTTGTCCGCAGTGCCACAGCCGCTCAATCTCTGCCCTGGGAGGCGGCACCGAGCGCAGCGAAGAGTTGCTGGCGCGGCGCTTTGCCGATTACCCGGTAATTCGCGTTGACCGGGATACCACCACCAGTAAGCAGGCTCTCGATCGCTTGCTGGCGCCGGCCCGCGATGGCGAGCCCTGTCTGTTACTGGGCACTCAGATGCTGGCCAAGGGGCACCATCTACCGAGGGTGACTCTGGTGGTGATTCAGGATGCCGATGGCGGCTTGTTCAGTGCCGATTTTCGCGCGCCTGAACGCACAGGTCAGTTGCTGGAGCAGGTGGCGGGGCGCGCCGGGCGCGGCAGCTTGAGTGGCCGCGTATTGGTGCAGAGCCGCTTCCCGGAGCACCCGCTGCTGCAAATGTTATTGGAAAAAGGCTATGGGACTTTTGCGCGCCAGCTGTTGCGCGATCGTGCGGTGGCACAGCTGCCCCCGACCCACGCCATGGCACTGGTGCGAGCCGAGTGTGAGGAGCCCGCCTGGGCCGAGGAATTTCTGCATAATGCACGCCTATTTATGCAATCCCTAGTGCCGCCCTCACCCCAGTTGCAATATCTGGGTCCGGTGCCGGCGCTGCTTGAGCGCAAATCTGGTCGCTACCGTTTTTATGTTCAGGTGACCGCACAAAATCGCGCCCAGTTACAACCCCTGTTGGCCCGGGTATGTGACTGGGCCGAGAGCAATAAGAATCGCCGCTTGCGCTGGGCGGTGGACATGGATGCGCAGGAATTGTCGTGAATTTTGCGAGAGAGCAATGCCCTTGTGTAAATTGGCGGTACAATTTGCCCGCTGAGTAGACTATCCAGGGAAGAATTCCACCATGAGCCGTCGCAACACGAAACGCCGCAGCAAAAGCGCCTCGGGCAAACCCGCATGGGTGTGGTTTGTACTGGGCAATGCCGTGGGTGGCTTTGCGGTGTTCTTGCTGCTGCAGTTCGGTGTGGCCGGCAATGGCAAAGGTGCCGCTGGTGACAGAGCTCCGGCAACCAAACCGACGGCGCAGGCGCCGTCAGAACCGCGCTTTGATTTCTATACCATGCTCAAGGAAAACGAAGTTTCGGTACCGCCACCCAAGGTGGCCAAGCCAGCCATTCGTGGGGAGTCTTCCTCCAATAAACAAGGGGCTGCTGATAAGGTCAAAGCGCAGGTCTATATCTTGCAGGCCGCCTCTTTCCGCGAGGCGGCGGAAGCCGAGCGCCTGCGCGCCCAGCTCACCCTGGCCAATCTGGATGTCAAAGTGGAGTCTGCCAGTGATAGCCGCGGCACTTGGCATCGGGTCTTGGTTGGCCCCTTTGACAACCGCTCGCGCATGGCCAAAGCTCGCCAGGTTCTGGCAGAACATCGCCTGATGCCGCTGGTATTGAAGCGACCTGCAAATTAAATCAACCGCTGGATTCCTCGTCTGGCGCCGCCAGTTTGCCCAGCAGACTTTTTATTATTGGTCTGATCAGTGGCGGCAACCCCAGTGAAATTATCCAGGCCAGTAACCAGGCCCGGCCCCATATCGGCAGAAATCCTTCGCTGAATCCCTGGTGGGAGTAGGTAATCGCCCCAGAGATTACTCCCGACATCACGCAGGTCATAACCAGGGTGAAAAGCGGCTTGAAGTAGCGGGAGGGAAGCAGAGCCAAGAGGCGAATCCGCAATGGATGACGGGTTCTCAGTATAGCAATTGGCCCTTCTCTTATTGAAATCGGTGCGTCCCGTCCTCACTTATCTAATCTGACTAATTTTCCCGGCGTGTAAGGCAACAGGCCTTGCACAGCCACAGTACACGCGTAATCCGAGAGGTCTCCATTGGAACAGTATCGCGGAACCACCATTTTATCCTGTCGCCGCAACGGCAAAGTTGTGATTGGCGGCGACGGCCAGGTGTCTCTGGGCAACACCATTATGAAAGGCAATGCCCGCAAGGTGCGCCGACTTTATAAAGATAAGGTTATCGCCGGTTTTGCCGGTGGCACCGCCGATGCCTTCACCCTGTTTGAGCGTTTTGAAGCCAAGCTGGAAGCCCACGGTGGCCAGCTGACCCGTGCTGCGGTGGAGCTGGCCAAAGACTGGCGCACAGACCGCGCACTGCGTCGCCTGGAAGCTCTATTAGCGGTGGCAGATGACAGCGCTAGTTTGATTGTGACCGGCAACGGTGATGTGATTCAGCCGGAAGATGACCTGATTGCTATCGGTTCCGGTGGCCCCTTTGCCCAGTCGGCGGCGCGCGCGCTGCTCGACAATACCGATATGGATGCGCGCTCGATCGTTGAGCAGGGCTTGAAAATTGCCGGTGATATCTGCGTCTATACCAACCACAACAACACTATCGAAGAATTGACTTACTGACCGGGCGCTCTCAGAAGAAGCACCTGAGTCCAGCGGGCTGCAACCTGGCCCGCACAACCGTTTTGCAGGAATTTGTATGTCCCAGATGACCCCCCGTGAAATCGTCCATGAACTCGATCGCCATATCGTTGGCCAGCAGGATGCCAAACGCGCGGTAGCGATTGCGCTGCGCAACCGCTGGCGTCGTATGCAGGTGAGCGAGGATCTCCGTGCCGAAATCACCCCGAAGAATATCCTGATGATCGGCCCCACCGGTGTGGGTAAAACCGAAATCGCACGCCGTTTGGCAAAGCTCGCCAATGCGCCTTTTATTAAGGTTGAAGCGACTAAGTTCACCGAAGTGGGCTATGTTGGCCGCGATGTAGAATCTATCGTGCGTGATCTTGTCGAGATGGCAGTGAAGCAGGAGCGCGAACTGGCCATGGCTGGCGTGCAACAGCGCGCTATGGATGCGGCCGAGGAACGCATTCTCGACGCCCTGCTGCCACCTGCGCGTTCGGCTGAGCCTAACGACAAGGATTCCAGCACCCGCCAGCTGTTCCGCAAGAAGCTGCGCGAGGGCGACTTGGATAGTAAGGAAGTGGAAATTGATATGGCCGCCGCGCCTATGGGTGTGGAGATTATGGCTCCTCCGGGGATGGAGGAAATGACCAACCAGCTGCAGGGCATGTTCTCGAATATGTCCCAGGGCAAGACCCGCAAGCGCAAGCTGCCGGTCAAGCAGGCGATGAAACAGCTTACCGATGAAGAAGCCGCCAAGCTGGTGAACGATGAAGATATCAAAACCCGTGCGATTCGCGCTGCAGAACAAAACGGTATCGTTTTTATCGATGAGATCGACAAGGTGGCCAAGCGCCAGGAGAGCGGCGGTGCCGATGTCTCCCGTGAAGGGGTGCAGCGCGACCTGTTGCCACTGATCGAAGGCAGCACCGTCAACACCAAGTACGGCATGATCAAGACAGACCATATTCTGTTTATCGCCTCCGGTGCCTTCCACCTGTCCAAGCCCTCGGACCTGATTCCCGAGCTGCAGGGGCGTATGCCGATTCGCGTGGAGCTGAGCTCGCTGACTTCCGCCGACTTTGAGCGTATTCTCACCGAACCCTCCGCGTCTCTGACCGAACAGCAGAAGGCTTTGTTGGCTACAGAGGGTCTGGAACTGCAATTCACCGAAGACGGCATTCGCCGTATCGCTGAAGTGGCTTACGAAGTGAATGAACGCACAGAGAATATCGGCGCACGCCGTTTGCACACGGTGCTGGAGCGCCTGCTGGAGGAGGTTTCCTTCGATGCCGGCGACGGCGACAAGTCTCTCAAAGTGGATGCGACTTATGTGGACAGCCACCTGGGTGAGCTGAGCCAAAACGAGGACCTTTCGCGTTTTATCCTGTAAATGAAACCGCAAAAAATACGATTAAATCGCGCAGAGAAAACTCTGCAGTTGCTGTTTGCCGATGGCGAGTTCAGCCTGCCGGCAGAGTATCTGCGTGTCTACTCCCCCAGCGCCGAGGTGCGCGGCCATGGCAATAGCCCCGCACTGCTGGTGGATGGAAAAATCCATGTGGGTATCGACAGGGTCGAAGCCGCCGGTCGTTACGGTCTGAAAATCGATTTTGATGACGGCCATGACACCGGCATTTACACCTGGGAATATCTGCGTGAGCTGGCCGAAAAATACACCGTCAATTGGGAGGCCTACCTGGAGCGCTTGCGCGCGGCGGGCAAGGGGCGCGACCCGGATGAAAGTGTGGTGAAATTTATCGGTTAGCTGCCAAGTGCGCCCTTCAGTGGCTGTCTTTTTGCAGTTGTAATAAGCGTACAAATCTTTATGACAAAGAAAACGAGATATTAATCGGCGCGTAATTCTTTTGTCATATTTCCGGACTCTAATGCTCGCCAAATTCACGAGTTCCGGAGGCCCACCGTGGCAAAAAAACTTGTCCGCGCACTCAGCGCCTTTTGTTTGATTCCTCTCGCTTCCGCGGTTTCCGCCGCGAGCCTGCCCGATTACCAAACTAAGAGTGAATGGTTTACCGAGGCGTCCGATCGCCTGGAAGAACGCGTTTCTCTTACCCGTGAAGCCAAAACTGCCAAAAACGTCATCCTATTTGTTGGTGATGGCATGGGGATTTCCACCCTGACCGCAGCCCGTATCTTCGAGGGCCAGCGTCGCGGTGAACCCGGTGAAGAGAACAGTCTTTCTTTTGAGGATTTCCCTCACAGTGCCCTGATCAAAACCTACAACACTAACCAGCAGACCCCCGACTCCGCCGGCACCATGACCGCGATGATGACCGGGGTGAAAACTCGCGCTGGCATGATCAATGTGGATGGCAAGGGCCTGGTGGCTGACTGTGCTGCGAGTAAGGAGCTGGGTTTGAACAGCTTCCTTGAGATGATGGAAAGCCGCGGTAAGGCTACCGGCATTGTCTCTACCGCACGCCTCACCCACGCTACTCCGGCAGCCACTTATGCCCACAGCGCCAGCCGCAAGTGGGAACACGCGGCCGATGAGGGTTGTACAGATATCGCCACACAAATGGTGGAAATGAACATCGGCGATGGCATGGAAGTTATGCTCGGTGGTGGCCGCAACTACTTTACACCGGTGGCCGAGGGTGGCCTGCGTGAGGACGAGCGCAACCTAACGGGTGAATGGCTGCTGCGCTATGACGGTGCGCAGAATGCGGTCTACGTCGAAAATGGTTTCGAATTGTCGGCAGTGGATATCGCTAAAACAGATAAGCTGCTGGGTCTCTTTACCGAAGATCACATGAGCTACGATGCTGACCGCATCGCCAAGAACAGTGAAGAGCCCAGTATCGTCGAGATGACCACCACCGCTATCGATATGCTGCAAAAAGATGAAGACGGCTTCTTTCTGATGGTGGAATCCGGCCGAGTCGATCACGCTCACCATTCCGGTAACGCCTACAACGCGCTGAATGAAGCGATCGAGTTATCTGACGCGGTCAAGGCAGCACTACAAAAAGTGAATCTGGAAGAAACCCTGATCCTGGTGACTGCTGACCACAGCCACGTAATGAATATGGCGGGCTATCCCACCAGAGGTAACCCTATTCTGGGCAAGGTGATCGGCAACGATGACAGCGGTGCGCCAAATCAGGCCGTCTCCCTGGCCGAGGACAATAAGCCTTACACCACCTTGACCTACACCAATGGCCGTGGCTTTGCCGATTTGGGTACTGAAACTGATGCAGACAAGCGCGATGACTACGATATCGCCGCCGGTCGCCATGATTTGACGCATGTGGATACCGAGATGCCTGGCTTCCACCAGGAATCCCTGGTTGCCCTGGGGGGCGAAAGCCACGGCGGTGAGGATATTAGTCTGCACGCGATCGGCGCCGGTGCCGAAAAAGTGCAGGGACATCTGGAACAGAATGCGGTTTTCCACATAATGACTGCCGCGACCGATCTGTCGCTGTCAGAAGAATAATTGGGGGTATTGACCATGAAACAGTTTAAAAAGACCCTGCTGGCCTTTTCCGTTGCCGTACTGGCCAGTGCCTGTAGCGACGATAACTCCAGCTCCAACAATGTTGCCGAAGTGCCGGATGCTAATGAAACACCGCAGCAGCAGAATTACTTGGGCCTTTCCTCAACCCAAAGTGAAAGCAGCTGGTTCGAAGATGGCCAGAAAGCGGTAGCTGCGGCGAGCGCAGAGAAAACCAACAATACGCCGGGTGCCGCGAAAAACATTATTCTGTTTGTGGGCGATGGCATGGGTATCTCCACCGTCACCGCCGCGCGTATCTTCGCCGGCCAAAAACTGGGCCTCGACGGTGAGGAATACCAGCTGAGCTTCGAAAAAATGCCCTTTGCCGGATTGGTAAAAACTTACAACACCAACCAGCAGACTCCGGATTCCGCTGGCACCATGACCGCTCTGGTTACCGGTGTGAAAACCAAGGCCGGTATTCTGAGTGTGGCCGAAGATGTCGCCCGCGGTGACTGCGCCGCCAGCCTCGAACGCCCCCTGACCACTTCCCTGGAACTGGCCGAGGAACTGGGTAAGAGCACCGGTATTATCAGCACCGCGCGTATCACCCACGCCACACCCGCAGCCACCTATGCCAAGGTGCCCGAGCGTGAGTGGGAATACACTGCTCCGGACGGCTGTCGCGATATCGCCACCCACCTGGTTGAACTGGAAGCCGGCGATGGTATCGACGTGGTAATGGGCGGCGGCCGCCGCAACTTCCTGCCAGCGGACTTCACCGATGCGGAAGGCAAGACTGGTAAGCGCACCGATGGGCGCAATCTGATTGAAGCGTGGAAAACTCGTTACAACGATGGCGTAACCACCGCGCAGTACATGGAGGACAAAGCCGGGTTTGACCAGCTGGATGTGAATAACACCGATAAGCTATTGGCGTTATTTAACTCCTCTCATATGCGCTATGAGGCCGATCGTGGCAACGACGTTGGCGGCGAGCCTTCCCTGAGTGAGATGACTGCCAAGGGCATCGAGATGCTGCAGCAAAACGATAAGGGTTACTTCCTGATGGTGGAGTCCGGTCGTATCGACCACGGTCATCACGCCAATAATGCCTTCAATGCTCTCAGCGATGCGGAAGAGTTTGCCAAGGCGGTGCAGGTAGCCCTGGATAACACCAGTGCCGAGGATACTCTAATCGTTGTTACCGCGGATCACAGTCACGTGATGACCATTGCCGGTGGGACTACCCGTGGCAACCCAATCCTCGGTAAGGTAGTTAAAAATGACAAGACCGGTGTGGCTGAAGAGATGCCCAAGCTGGATAAAACCGGCTTGCCTTACACTACCCTGAACTATGCCAATGGTCGCGGTTTTGCACATTACGGCGACAATACCGATGCTGATGACCGCTACTATGACGATATTGTTCAAGGGCGTCAGGATCTTACCGATGTGGACACCACCGCTCCCGGCTTCCACCAGGAAGTCCTTGTTCCTCTTTCTGGAGAAACCCACGGCGGCGAAGACGTGGGGGTCTGGGCCCGCGGTCCCGGTGCCCACTTGGTGAGCGGCACCAATGAGCAGAACTACCTGTTCCATGTGATGGCTCGCGCCGGCGGCCTGCTGGAGCAGGGCGCCAAATAAGTTGGCGAGTTTAAGGCGCGGGAAACCCTCCTGCGCCTTTTTAGTTTTTTGGTGAATAGTTTCAGCGCCCTCTGTGCCAGCATCACTTAGATCACAAGTGTTTTGTGGGCAAAGAAAATGGCGCAACCGTCTTCTATTTTTCTGCGCAATTGCATCTTATGCCAGTCGCACATTTCCAGCAGCTTAATCAACTCTTTCCCTAATGGCTCTCCCACCGTGATGGCAAAGCGACAAAGTAGGTATAGATCACGCCAGTCCCCTAGTAATTGCGCGAGTTGTTTGAGCGGTTCACAGCGCAGCGCTACAGATTGGGGGTGTTTCTCTCTGAGTAGGCGACAGTGGTACCAGTGATCTTTTACCCTTTTACGCAATTGATGCAGTTTATGGGCGTTATCTCCTTCGCGTGTTTCTAGCCAGGTTTTGTGCGCGCGCTGGTAGCCGCGTAAATATCCTACGTCGATATCTCTCCAATCAATATTTTGCAGGGGCCAACACTCAATACTCTTTTGTGCCTCATGCAGTAACCCTTCGACCCGAATAAGGCTCTCCTCATCTCGCAGCGACCGCTGTAATTGGTGCAGCACTCTATGCATTTTTTCAAAGTGGTTGGGGGGAGCTAGGGTAAGTAGCGCGGTGCGAATGGAGACCAGATCGCGGCCCGCCGATAGGGATCGCGCTAATTTCCGGTAGCGATCGTTCTCGAGTTGGAAGAGTGAATTTTCTTTCGGAAAAATCAGTCGCAGTAGAGCACGCAGTTTCTTGCAGTGTTTACGTAGCTCATGAACGGCATGTTCACCTGGCAGAAGCCGGGCATTATCACAGGCGGCGCGTATTTCTGCGCGAGCCGCAGTGCGCAGACTCAGTGCAGCGGGCATGTCGCTGTCGAGTCGGTAATCCATGAATTGGCCCTGGACTCAGTATTTTCTCTAGTGTGATTTAATTTTAGTGAGTTGCCACTGGGTGAATCATGGGCACTGTTCCGCCGGCTTGGTCGATGTACAATGGCGCACTGAATTTGGCTCAGCAGGCAGCACAGCATGAAGGATCGCAAGACCACCCACTTCGGCTACCAAGAGGTCCCGGTGGAGGAAAAGGCCGGTCGTGTGGCGGAAGTGTTCCACTCAGTGGCGGCGCGTTACGACGTAATGAACGACTTGATGTCCGGGGGTATTCACCGCCTCTGGAAGCGTTTCACCATCGAATTGTCCGGTGCGCGGCCGGGACAGAAAATTCTGGATATCGCCGGGGGCACCGGTGATCTCACCGCGCGTTTCTCGCGTATTGTGGGCGCCAGCGGTCAGGTGGTGTTGGCAGATATTAATGAATCGATGCTTAGGGTCGGCCGCGACCGCCTGCTCGATCGTGGCATTGCCGGCAACGTAGTGCCGGTACAGGCGGACGCCCAGTACCTTCCCTTTCCGGACAACACCTTCGACTGTATTACCATCGCTTTTGGTCTGCGCAATGTCACCGATAAAGACTTGGCGCTGCGCTCCATGTTGCGGGTACTGAAACCCGGTGGGCGCTTACTGGTACTGGAGTTCTCCAAGCCGGAATCGAAACTGCTGGAAAAAGTCTACGATCACTACTCGTTCCGCCTGCTGCCATTTATGGGGAAATTGGTGGCCAACGACGCGGAGAGTTACCGCTACTTGGCGGAGAGCATCCGCATGCATCCGGATCAGGAAACGCTCAAGCAGATGATGGTGGATGCCGGATTTGTCGATTGTGAATTTCACAATATGACCGGTGGCATTGTGGCGTTGCACCGTGGTATCAAGCCCTGAGAGGTGCCCGTCGTGATTGACCCCCAAGTGATGGCACGAGGCCAATAACCACCATGAGCGATCCCACCTATCGCGCAGGTTTTGACGCCGCGCTGGAAACCGCTATTAATACTGCCTTGCAATACGATCCCGCGACCCGAGCACGCCTGCAGGAATTGGATGGCAAAATCATGGCGCTCGACCTGACGGCTCCAAAGTTGCAATGCTGCCTTTGTATCGAGGGAGATCAGGTGCGCGTGCGCCAGCACTGGGAGGGAGATGTAACGACCACCATCAGCGGCTCGGCTATTTCCCTGGTCCGACTACTAAAGGACCCCGATGCTACGCCTGCGGCACTGGGTGTCTCTATCAGCGGCTCCAGTGCCCTACTGGCCGAGTTGCAGTGGATCATGAGCGATCTGGATATCGATTGGGAGGCACCACTTGCGCAAGTGTTTGGCGATATTCCCGCCCACTCCATCGGCAATGTGCTGCGCAGTGCTAGTAGCTGGTTAAGTGCCAGCCTTAGTCGCGCGCCGGTTGCGGCCGCAGAGACGATCAGTGAGGAATGGCAGTTGACGCCACCACAGGCACAATTTGAAGCTTTCGCGGATGACCTCGCCGAGTTGTCCCTGGCTACCGAGCGCCTGGAGGCGCGGGTGCGCCTACTGCAGGAACAGTTTTCCCGCGGGGAGGCCGAGTAGTCTTGCCTATATCCCGTACTGTTACCATCGCGCGGGTTTTCCTGCGCCATCGCTTAGATCTGTTATTACCAGCCGAACGCCGCCCCCTGTGGCTGCGCGGATTACTGGCTCCACTCAAACTGTTGCCGCAACCAAAGATGGAGCGCGGTGAGCGACTGCGCCGCGCGCTGGAAGAGCTGGGACCGATCTTCGTTAAATTCGGTCAGCTGCTCTCCACTCGCCCGGATTTGTTGCCGCCAGATGTGGTTGAGCAGCTCGACTACCTACAGGACAAAGTACCGCCCTTCCCCAGTGATCAGTGTCGCGCATTGATTGAGGAAGCCCTTGGCGCTAGTGTCGATGAAGTCTTTGCCAGCTTTGAGCACGAGCCCCTAGCGGCAGCTTCGGTGGCACAGGTTCACGCCGCCGTGCTTAACAGCGGCGAGTCAGTCGTGGTCAAGGTGCTGCGCCCGGGCATCGGCGAAGTGATTCAGGAAGATTTGCGCCTGTTGCGGGTGATTGCCCGGGCTATCGAACGCTTCGTGCCAGAGGGCCGGCGTCTGCGCCCGGTGGAAGTGGTGGAAGACTACCGTCATACCATCGAGGGCGAGTTGGATTTAACCCGCGAGGCGGCCAACGGCACCCAGTTGCGGCGTAATTTCACTGATTCCCCACTGCTATATATCCCCCAAGTTTACTGGGATTACACCCGCGAAAACGTGCTGGTGCTGGAGCGTATCATTGGTATTCCTGTCACTGATTTAGCGCAGCTGCGCGAGCAGGATACCAATATGCCGCTGTTGGCCGAGCGCGGTGTGGAGATCTTCTTCAAGCAGGTTTTTGAATACAACTTTTTCCACGCGGATATGCACCCGGGCAATATTTTTGTCTCCCGGGAACACCCGCAGCGTCCGCAGTATATCGCTATCGACACCGCCATTGTCGGCAGCTTGTCGCGAGAAGATCAGTACTACCTGGCGCGCAACTTGCTCGCCATGTTCCGGCGCGATTACCGCATGGTGGCGGAACTGCACGTACAGAGTGGCTGGGTTCGTGCGGATACCCCTGTAAACGCCTTCGAGGCGGCAATTCGCGCCGTGTGCGAGCCGATTTTTGAGAAACCGCTGGGGGAGATTTCCTTTGCGCGGGTATTGATCAGCCTGTTCCAGACTGCGCGACGCTTCGATATGGCGGTGCAGCCACAATTGGTGTTATTGCAGAAGACCCTGTTGAATATAGAGGGTTTGGGACGCCAGCTTTATCCGGAATTGGATCTGTGGAAGACTGCTCATCCATTTTTGGAGCGTTGGATGCGTGAACGCATCCACCCCAAAACACTGGTGGGCGAGATCAAGCGCTACGGTCCCGAGTGGCTGGAGAAGTTTCCACAGATGCCGCAATTGGTCTATTCAGCCCTTGAGCAGTCGCGGGAATTGGCGCCACAACTGGAAAATATCGGTGAAAAACTGGCGAGCAGTCAGCGCCGTGGGCGCTGGCAGTATTTGCGTCGGCTCGGCGGTGTACTGCTCGCTGCAGGTGCCCTGGCCTTAAGCCGGCCGCAGTGGCTGGAGCAGTTGCCACCTTCTGGTTGGGTATTGGGCATCGCAGCCCTGATTTTACTGCTCTGGCCCTAATGACACTGGCGGCAGTATTTTGCCGGCGTCGCGCCGGCCTACACTTGGAATTCTGATGGAAGAGACATTGACTCAAGCTGTGCCAACAAGCGGCTTTATTGATCAGGTCAGCTGGAACAGCGATGGCCTGGTACCCGCCATTGCCCAGGATTTTAAAAGCGGTCGCGTGCTGATGATGGCGTGGATGAATCGCGAGTCTCTGGCACTGACCGCTAGCGAGGGCTATGCGGTCTACTGGTCGCGTTCCCGCAAGGGCCTGTGGCGCAAAGGGGAGTCATCCGGCTTCCTACAGAAAATACGCGAGATTCGCCTCGACTGTGACGGTGACACCGTGCTGTTAATGGTTGAGCAAGAGGGCGGAATTGCTTGCCATACGGGCCGTAGTAGCTGTTTTTACAACCTCTTGCAGGACGGTGAATGGCGCGTTAGCCAACCGGTATTGCAAGACCCCAAAGCCATCTACAAGTGAGCCCGGAAATGAGTGATCTGCTGCAACAACTCGATGCGGTACTAGAGAGCCGCAAGTGCGCAGAGGATGCCGATAAATCCTATGTGGCTAGCCTGCATAGGAAGGGGCTCAACAAAATACTGGAAAAGGTGGGCGAGGAAGCCACCGAAACAATTCTCGCCGCCAAAGATGCGCAGGCCAGTGGCGACAACCGGGATATGATCGCCGAGACGGCGGATCTCTGGTTTCACTCATTAGTGATGCTTTCGCACCTAGGAGCGGACTCCCAGGATGTAGTGCGTGAACTGGGTCGGCGCTTTGGGCTCTCTGGCCTAGAGGAAAAGGCATCCCGCAGTAAAGAGGGATAAGAATTCAGTTGGAAGGACTGGCGTAACAGTCCTCTGATAAGTTGTGGTTTTACCCATGGTGGCCAATGGCAATGCAAATCGGCTGCCGTATTAAATGACATGGAGACAATTATGGGATTCGGTGGAATTAGCATCTGGCAGCTGTTGATTATCTTGGTCATTGTCCTGCTGCTTTTCGGAACCAAGCGCTTGAAAAACCTCGGTGGTGATCTGGGCGGTGCACTGAAAGGCTTCCGCAAAGCGGTGAAGGACGATGATAAGGATGAGGACAAAGATAAAGATAAAGACAAAGACCCTGAGCGTCTTCAGCATGATGAGGAAGAAAAGCCGCAACAGGGCAGCACCTCGAAAAAAAAAGACAAGCAGTCCCAGGACAAATAATTCGGCACTGTTAACGCGAGTAATGCCCCGTGTTTGATATTGGCTTTTTTGAACTACTACTGGTCGCGGTAGTGGCGCTGCTTGTGGTGGGCCCGGAGCGCCTGCCCGATGCCATCCGCACGACAGCGCGCTGGTGGTCTGGCCTGAAGCGAACCTTGCAAGGTGCGCGTGAGGAACTGGAACGGGAAGTCGGTGCCGACGATATCCGCCGAGAACTGCACAATGAGCGCATCCTCAAGGAGATCGAGGAGAGTCGCCGGGAGATGGAGCGTACCTTTAGTGAGGCTAACCGCGAGGTGAGTGAATCCCTGCAGCAGCAGGAGGAGCCCCAGCCCAGCGAGTCGGCCAAACCTAAGGAAAAAGCTCCAGCCAAAGTGCCCCAGGAGCCCGATCACCCGCGCGCGGAAAAAGAAGACTATTTACCGGAGCAGGATGAAACCGTTGAAGAGTTACAGGACCCGGAATACCCGGAGCACTGGCACGATTTAGGTGATCCCGAACTGAATCCGGAGCACCCGGAAAATACGCCTAAAGACGTAGAAAAAGAATCGCAACAGGAAAAAGACAAGCAACCATGAGCGATCAATCACAAGACAGCCATCAGCCCTTTATCGATCACCTGATCGAGCTGCGGGATCGGCTGCTGCGCACTTTACTGGTTGTAGTGGTTTTGTTCGCCTGCTTGGTACCCTTTGCCTCGGATATCTACAACTTTATTGCCAATCCGCTACAGGAACGTTTGGTCGGCGATGCAGGCATGATTGCGACAGAGGTGACCTCCACCTTTCTTACGCCATTTAAGACCACCTTTATTGTATCGTTTTTCATCGCCATTCCCTTTGTGCTCTATCAGGCCTGGGCTTTTATAGCTCCCGGTCTTTATAAAAATGAAAAGCGTATTGCGATTCCAATCTTGGTCACCAGCGTATTTTTGTTTTACGCCGGTGTGGCCTTTGCCTATTTTGTAGTATTTCCTATTTTATTTGATTTCTTTGTTGGCTCGGCTCACGCAGATATCAAAGTTATGCCGGATATGCGCAGCTATCTGGATTTAGTATTGAAGTTGTTTTTTGCCTTCGGCTTCGCTTTCGAGATCCCTATCGCCACGGTGTTATTGATTTGGAGTGGCGCAGTGGATGCCAAAACCCTGGGGAGTAAACGTCCCTATGTGATTGTGGGCTGCTTCCTGATCGGTATGCTGCTCACCCCACCGGATGTTATCTCCCAGTCCCTACTGGCCGTACCCATGTGGTTGCTATTTGAGGTGGGAATCTTGTTTGGTCGCTGGATTACATCGCGCCGGTCGAAAGAGCAAGCCGAGCAGTCTTGATTTGCGGATTTATAAAAAATTACATTTCCGCCATCACTTAAACGGCTCGAAGTAGTTTTTCAAATCAACATTTTGCTTGCGCAATAAAATGCCCCGACTGCTTTCGCAGCCGGGGCAGTCGCCCTGTTGTTTTACCTGCCCTAACCAAAATCCAACGCCGTGCTCTCAAACAGAGCTGGTTGTGGATAGACAGTCTGCGTTCCATGCAATAAAAAGCCGAACGATATTGGTTTTTGCGCCACTACTGGCAAGCCCCCATCGCAACAAAAACCAAACGGTCAGCTGAGGAAATTAGCGATTAAGATCAGAAACTCCTGTTTCTTAAAATAACCGCCTGCACCGCAAAAAACTTGCGGCAATGGTACTACCCTGAGACCCCAGGTATTAGCGAGATGCAGCCGCCGCTTTATTGACACGGGTGGCTGCAGCGCGCTCTTTCTTTTCCTGCTCCGCTACTGCTTTTTCCACATTGTTGCTAACCAGTCGATAAAAATAGTATGCCATCAGGAATATAAACCCGATTACGGCCAGACTGAGCAAGCCGGAAAAGCTGGTAAATAGATCAATTAAGGCATCCATCTTTCTCTCCAGTACGCCAATGCTTCAGTTATGCAGTGTATGGAGTAGTGCTACAAACCTCTTGACCTAAATCAACTGGGCTTGAGTTACTGGAGAAGAGAAGGATCGGAGGTCTCTGGCTGGGCGTATATAAGCGGATACCAAGTGCAGGTGTTCTTAGGGGGCTACTTTTCCTAAAGGAGAAGGTGTAGTACTGAGACTGACCAGTATTTTACTTGATAGAGTTAGCTAGGTTCATATATGCGCTTTAGAGCATAGGGAATTTTTTCATCAGTGCAGCACAAAACTTAATAGCAGGCAGGCAAGTGCTGCGCCCCATAAAAGATATAACTCCTGCTCCTGGCGCCAGCGAGGGAGAAGCAGCATAAGTGCCAAGGGAGGTATAAAAAGAGCTAGGAATCCGGCTATAGTGCTGTCGTCAAAGCACACTTTCACTAATCGCAGCCATGCAATGGCGGCAAAAGCCAGGGCAAATACTGTCAGAACCGCGCTAACTGGCATCATGCTATAACCCTTAGAGGCTATTGAAGGGAAAGAAAAGGCCCTGGCCAGATCACATTAAAATGACAATAGGAAAGGAAGTGTATAGCAGATTGCTTATCACGGGCCTGCCAAAAAAATGGCTTAATTTGCGCTTATGGCTGCTTATCATCCCACTGTATTTGGCGGGCTGTGAAACCGTCGGTTATTACGCCCAAGCAGCTGCCGGCCAGTGGCGTATTTTGTCTGGGCGTCAGCCGATAGAAAAAGTCATTAATGAACCGGGTACCAGTGAGCAATTACAACAGCAGCTACAACTGGTATTGCAGATTCGTGCCTATGCAGCTGAAGTTTTGCAACTGCCGGTAGGTGATGCCTATAACGCTTATGTACAGTTAGATGACACCTACCCGATTTGGAATGTCCTGGCAGCGCCGGAGTTTTCCCTTGAGCCTAAGCGCTGGTGTTACCCTATCGCCGGCTGCGCCAGCTACCGAGGTTATTTTCGCAAGTCTGCGGCAGAGGCAAAAGCGAATCAACTGCGCGGACAGGGCTATGATGTATATCTGGGCGCGGTGCCCGCTTACAGCACCCTCGGTTGGTTTAACGACCCAATATTATCCAGTTTTGTTAATTGGCCCCAGGAACGCCTAGCCGGTCTTTTATTTCATGAGCTGGCCCATAGAAGGGTTTATATCTCCGGTGATACCCAGTTCAACGAGAGCTTTGCCACCGCCGTCTCAGAAATTGCCCTACCCGGCTGGCTCAGCAGTCAGGGCCTGGTCAGCTCCGCAGCTCAAGCCCGCGCAGAAACCTTGTCTGTCCGTCAATTGATGGCAGCCGCACGCAGCCAATTACAAACAGTCTATCAATCTTCACAGCCAGATGATTTAAAGCGCGAACAAAAAGCCCGGGTTTTATCCCGATTACGTCAATGCTATAGAAAGCTATCTGCAAACTGGCCCAATCCAACTCGCTACCAGAGCTACATAGAAAAAACGAATAATGCCACCCTGGCTCTAGCCGCCGAATATGAATCCCAGGTGCCTGCCTTTAAGCAGCTTTATTTGGATAGTGGTAGTTGGGAGGCTTTTTATAATGCTGCGCAAAGGTTGGGAGATTTAGGTAAAGTTAATCGCGAAGAACGTTTACGCCAGTTGGGGGATGAATATCGCCGGTCAAACTCAGAGATAAAGCAAGGAGGGCTAGATGAAATGAGTTGCATTTTACATGATTAATATAAAAATTTCTTAGACGACCCTTTCTTGGTAAAGGGTTTTTATTGGGAATTTTTCTAACCATAAGAAGGATCAAACCCGATCCTATCACTATCAACAAGCCATGTTCAGATATTTATTTGCATTTTGTGACAGCTAGTTAGTGTAATTTCAAAACTTCATCTCTTAATTTTTCTGGCCTGGCTCTGCTTGTTTCTTTATAGTCCCGTCCCTCAGAATTCCATCTAGTATGAATGAGTAGAATGATGTACCCTAAATTCTTATCCAATTCTCTAATAATTGGTTGCTTATTACTTCTATCAGCTTGTAGCAGCGATGATAAAGACAAGAATAATGAGCTCCCCGAGAAAACGGTTAGCTTGACGATTGAAGGACATGTGGAAACTACGAGCTTTACCCATGCTGAGGTGAGGTTACAGGTAGCTGATACTGAATTTTATGGAGAGGTAGATGCGTTAGGGAATTACTCTATCGATATAGATATCCCTGAATCTCAGATTGATAGCTTTGTAAGAGCTGAAGCCATTTTTCCTGCCGAAAGTAGTATAAGACTTGTGAGTCTACTTGGCTCTGTAAGAACTTTGCTAGAGAAATCTGGTGAAGATGGAGTCTTAGTGCAGGAGGAAAAGAATGAGGTAAATATTACCAGTATTTCTACAGCTTTTTCCGCGCATCTAAAAAGCATAAATGTAGGGGAGATAAAGTCAGACTCAGAGTTAACTTTATCCTTAAGGAGTCTTGATGCTTCCGTAGTTTTTGATATAGCTGCTTTCATTAGTTTATATAGTAGTAATGAAAGTTTAATGGAAGAATCCGGTCTTTCTATCCCTAATGCTTATCGTGATATATATGAGTTAGCAGCCAATAAATCCGCAGTATCTATTTCTGTATATAACGCAAAAGAAAGGCTTGCTGATTTGTTCGATAAGGCACAGTCAAGTCTAATTGAGAATATAAAATTATTTGGCTATTTATCTAATAGTAATTTGCAAATAGCAGATACCTATTATCTACCATATTTGAAGGTGAGGCTTACTCTACGACCAGATGGAACCGGTGAAATTAATGGAGAAGTTGATAATACTAGTTTTACATGGTCAAAAAATGATAATGGAATTACGTTTAAAGATGCAGATTTGATAAGGCACGTTAGTTTTTTTGGAACCTACTCCGTAGAAAGCCATATCGTAATCAACGATCTTGTTTGGATGATGGACAGTGATGCTATTTCATCAGTTATTCTGCAAGTTGAAGAATATGATGTCAGTCCTGATCCTATTATTCTTGACCCAGAGATAAAGAGCAATATTTACGCAGAAACTGCGATTCGCTCCTCAAGCATAATAAAAGTTTCTGAGTCAGTTAAGTTGGAACAAGAATATAGTATGCCGACACCAGCTATGCTTGGAGAAGTCATAAATCCCGTAGATGGGGTTTCTCCCAGGCTTTCAGTTAGAGTTCTTGGTATGAGCTTTAGGGGAGAGTTTGAAACTGGTGGGACGGTCAATATATCTATTCCTGGTGTGGAGGGAGATGGAAGAAAGACAAGCACTAATATGTCAGGGGTTTGGCGCTTGGAAGACGATAAAAAAATCATTATAGATACCTCTGCAGGAAGTAAATTCACATATGTTTTTCTAGACTATATGTATAAGGGAAAAAATTTAACGTTTGTTCTAGAAGAGTCAGAGAAAGGACGACTAATAGATTTTGATACTGTACTAGCTAAAGATCTGGATTCATGGAAAGAAAATACAGTAGAGGGTATTTATCAATTTAGCTCGTACTTTGCTCAACCATTAGATTACTCTTGGTTTGAGGTGAATTCTGACGGCACAGTAAAAAGAATAACTATTTTTGATTGGGATTCTGATGGAGAGTTAGTTAGTGATGAACTTGATATTTATTCGGGGCTTTGGAAGCTATCTGATGATGGAAATTTGATTATTAGATTTTACCGGAGAATGAATGGCGACAGCTGTATGCCTAGTGACTGGGATCCCCAATCCAATGCAGATTGCTCACTTGGTAGTGAGCGAGAGTGGAACCTTTCTCAGGTATCAGAAGAGGAGCAGTTGTTCTGGATTAGAAAGGAGTTGAAATTTTTCTCAAATGAAAGACGTGATGAAATTCCTGGTTTATCTGATTTAACGAATAATATATTCGTTGGTGGGCATATATATAATTCATTCATGTATAAAGTTAGTGAAAGGCCCGTACCATTGCCTGTCGACCAATAAATTAGAGTTCCATAATCAAATAGAAGAACTGTATTTTTGCAATTGGCTTATAGGGCGGTAAGGATTTACCGCCTTTATTGTCCTTATCCAGAGCATGCTAAGTTGATGAGCTCTATACTTGGAACTGATATTTATTAGGTGTCGATTTTCCTATTAACGCAAAATCGGTATTTTAGTGCTAGAAGTAAATGGCTTTTTTAGCCCTAATGGGAGGTATTCTTTTGGGTTAATTCTCTGGCCACATCCAACATCCGATTCGCAAACCCCCACTCATTATCAAACCAAATCAATATCTTTACTAATTTTCCGCCGGCAACCCGTGTCTGACTTGCATCAATAATTCCCGAGCGCGGGTCATGATTAAAGTCGCAGGAGGCGAGGGGTTCTTCGGTGAAGCCGAGTACGCCTTTAAACTCGGTCGCAGCTGTGGATTTTAGTAAAGCGTTGATCTCACTTTGACTTACGTTTTTTTGTAAATGAACCGATAGATCAATAGCGGAGACATTGACCGTGGGTACGCGCATAGCCTGGGCTTCGAACTTTCCAAATAAGTGCGGCAATATGCGCTCGATGCCGCGGGCGAGTGCGGTGTCGACGGGAATAATTGAGGTAACGGCGGAGCGTGTTTTTCTTAAATCGGTGTGGTGATAGGCATCGCTTACCGGCTGATCGTTCATGGCGGAGTGGATGGTGGTCAGCACGCCCGCTTCTATACCAAACGCCTTGTCGAGCGCTGCGATTACCGGCACGCTGCAATTGGTGGTGCAGGAGGCGGCAGAAATAATAGTTTCATTGCCGTTCAGGGTGTGATCGTTAACCCCATAAACAATGGTGGCATCCACATCGCGGCTGGCGGGCTGGGAGAATAAAACTTTTTTTGCTCCTGCGGCCAGGTGCAGTTCGGCACAGCGCCGCTCTTTAAAACTACCGGTGCATTCAAGCACGATATCGACATTTTCTTCGCGCCAATTCAGGTCTTCCAAACGCTCGAAATGCGTAACTGCGATGGAATCGCCATTAACTGTTAGTGTGTCATTTTTCACTGAGACATCACCGGCGAAGCGACCGTGTACCGAATCGTACTTGGTAAGGTGGCCGATGGTAGCGCAGTCTGCCAGCTCGTTGATGGCGACAATCTGTAGAGTATCGCGAGCGCCGGATTCGTACAGAGCGCGCAGAACGGAGCGGCCGATACGGCCATAGCCATTAATGGCGAGTCGGGTGGTCATAGCGGTACATGCCGGATAGGAATTGAAGGCGTAGCCGACACGCCCCTCGCGATATTGTGTGCAAGGGGCACCCGGCTAGAGTGCTGAAATTAGTTCAGCACTTTCTCGACGGTCTCCACCACATTTTCCACGGTGAAACCAAAGTGGTGCATCAGCTCGCCGCCGGGGGCGGACTCACCGAAGCTGCTCATGCCGATAATGGCGCCGTCAAAGCCTACGAACTTATACCAGTAATCCTGGTGGCTGGCCTCTACCGCCACGCGTGCGCGCACGGCGGAGGGCAGTACCGATTCGCGGTAGGACTCGTCCTGCTCCATAAAGGCTTCGGCGCAGGGCATGGAAACCACACGCACCTTCTTGCCCCCGAGCTTCTCTTGGGCGGCCATGGCCAGTTCCACCTCAGAGCCGGTGGCGATAATGATCGCTTCCGGGGTGCCGTCGCAGTCGGACAGTACATAGCCGCCCTTCTCTACCTGGGCCAGCTGTGCGGCGTTGCGCGGTTGCGGCGCCAGGCCCTGACGGCTGAATACCAGGGTGCTGGGGCCATTTTTACGGGCGATAGCCATTTTCCAGCTCACTGCGGATTCGGTGGCATCGCAGGGGCGCCAGGTGTGCAGATTGGGGGTAGAGCGCAAAGCACTTAGCTGCTCAACCGGCTGGTGAGTGGGTCCATCTTCACCAAGGCCGATGGAGTCGTGGGTGTAGACAAAGATCACGCGCTGCTTCATCAGTGCGGCCATGCGCACGGCGTTGCGGGCGTATTCCATAAACATCAGGAAAGTGGCGCCATAGGGGACGAAACCGCCGTGCAGGGCGATGCCGTTCATCATGGCGCTCATGCCGAACTCACGCACGCCGTAGTAGACGTAGTTGCCGGAGGCATCTTCTGCGCTGACGCCCTTGGAGCCGGACCAGATGGTGAGGTTGGAGCCGGCCAGGTCGGCGGAACCACCGAGGAATTCAGGCAGCAGCGGACCGTAGGCGTTCAGTGCATTCTGGCTCGCCTTGCGCGAGGCGATTTTCTGCGCATCGTCCTGGCACTGCTGAATATAGTCATCGGCCTTTGCAAAAAAGTCTGCGGGCAGTTCGCCGCGCATACGGCGCTCGAATTCGGCAGCCAGCTCGGGGAACTCTTCGCGGTAGTCGGCGAAAATGTCTTTCCACTCGTCTTCCTGGGCTTCACCTTTGGGTTTGGCGTCCCAGTCGGCATAGATCTCCGCGGGGATTTCGAAGGGGGCGTGGGCCCAGCCGAGGGTTTCGCGTACAAGGGAGATTTCATCGTCACCCAGAGGTGCGCCATGGCATTCCTCGCGGCCCTGCTTGTTGGGGGAGCCGAAGCCGATCACGGTTTTACAACAAATAATGGTTGGCTTATCGCTGTTCGCGCGGGCCTCTTCGATGGCGGCTTTAATGGCGGTGGCGTCGTGGCCATCCACATTGGGGATTACGTGCCAGCCATAGGATTCAAAGCGCTTGGGCGTGTCGTCGGTAAACCAGCCTTCTACTTCTCCGTCGATGGAAATGCCGTTGTCGTCATAGAAGGCGATCAGTTTGTCCAGGCCCAGGGTGCCGGCCAGGGAGCAGGCTTCGTGGGAAACACCTTCCATCAAACAGCCGTCACCCATAAATACATAGGTGTGGTGGTCGACCAGCTCGTAACCCGGGCGGTTGAACTGTGCCGCCAATACTTTTTCTGCCAATGCCATACCAACGGCATTGGTAATACCCTGGCCGAGAGGGCCGGTAGTGGTTTCTACGCCCGGCGCATAACCGTACTCCGGGTGGCCCGGGGTTTTGGAATGCATTTGGCGGAAATTTTTCAGCTCTTCGATCGGCAGGTCGTAACCGGACAGGTGCAGCAGCGAGTACAGCAGCATGGAGCCGTGGCCGTTGGAGAGCACAAAGCGGTCGCGGTCGGCCCACTCGGGGTTGGCGGGGTTGTGCTTCAGGTAGTCATTCCACAGCACTTCGGCGATATCCGCCATACCCATAGGCGCACCGGGGTGGCCGCTGTTGGCTTTCTGGACGGCGTCCATAGACAGGGCGCGAATAGCATTGGCCTTGTCTGTGCGAGAGGGAATAGAAGACATAGGAAGAACTCTCTGATTTTCGGATGGCCGCGGGGTGCTCTACAGGCGCTTCCCGCAGCGACAAAATGGGGGCGTATTTTCCCGTAAAGGTGTGTCTCACGCAAAGGCTTGCGGAGGAAAATTGCTATTAAGTGAAGCAACAATTGCCCAGGTTTATGTGCAGGTGGTGGCCATAAGCACCTACATCAAAATAATTTTATAAAGCTATATCAAATTTCTTTGATATAGAGTGGTGTGCCTGATAGACTCGTCCGCATGTCTGAAATCCAGCCCATTTCTCAATCCGGCACCGGCGCGGAAATTCCCCAACTGGCGGCGACCCTAAAAGCTGCGGGGGATCCCCTGCGCCTGGAGATTTTGCGCCTGCTTAGCCAGGACTCCTACAGCGTGCTGGAACTCTGCCGAATTTTTGATTTGCGCCAACCGGCCCTGAGTCACCACCTCAAGGTGCTTGCTCAAGCGGGGTTGGTGAGCAAGCGCCGCGAGGGCAATAACCTCTTTTACCGGCGCACAGGCAGCACACCGCTGCTCGCTCAGCTGTTCGCCAACCTGGACCAGTTGCCGCTATCAGACGCGCGGGCTCAATCGGTGGCGCGTATCTCGGAGGAGCGCGCCGAAGCCTCGCGTCGCTTCTTTGCGGACTACGGCAATCGCTTTCGGGAGCAGCAGGAGTTGATCGCCAGTTACAGCGTGTATGGCCCGCAGGTGGCACAGCTGCTCAACTCTGGCCGCCATGCCCTAGAGGTGGGGCCCGGTGAGGGGGAGTTCCTACAGGAGTTATCCCTGCGTTTTGCCACAGTCACTGCGCTGGATCTGTCCTCGGCTATGTTGGAGCGCGCCCAGGCATTCGCCGATGAGCAGGGCCTGGCAAATATCGAATTTGTCTGTGGTGACACCCGTGCTGCAGCGGCACGTCCAGCCAGTGCGGACAGCATTGTGGTGAATATGGTATTGCACCACACCCCCGACCCCGCACAGATTTTCCAGGACTTACAAGGCGCGCTGAAAAGTGGTGGCCAGTTACTGGTGGCAGAGCTACAGGAGCACGGTCAGGACTGGGCGCGGGAAGCCTGCGGTGATCTATGGCTGGGATTTGCCCCCGAACAGCTGAGCCAGTGGGCACAAACTGCCGGTTTAAGGGACGGCCGCAGTGTCTACAGTGCGCTGCGCAATGGCTTTCAGATTCAGATCAGAGAATTTGTAAAACCCTGACAACTGCAGTCGGTTTTCAGGCCCAGAATTTTGCTAACCGCCCGCGGCGGAACACATGGAGACTCTCACATGAGTGAATACAAACTGTTTACCTCGGAATCCGTGTCTGAAGGGCACCCGGATAAAATCGCCGACCAGATTTCCGACGCGGTATTGGATGCTCTGTTGGCTCGTGACAAGCAGGCGCGCGTTGCCTGTGAAACTCTGGTAAAGACCGGTATCGCGGTTATTGCCGGGGAAATCTCCACCTCCGCCTGGGTTGACCTGGAGGAATTGGTGCGCAAGGTGATTACCGATATCGGCTACACCTCCTCCGATGTGGGTTACGACGGGGAAACCTGTGGTGTGATCAACGTTATCGGCAAGCAATCTCTGGATATTGCCCAGGGTGTCGACCGCGCCAAGCCGGAAGATCAGGGTGCTGGCGACCAGGGCCTGATGTTTGGCTACGCCACCAATGAAACACCGACTTTTATGCCGGCGCCTATCTATTATTCCCACCGCTTGGTAGAGCGTCAGGCTGAGGCGCGTAAGTCCGGCCTGCTGCCCTGGTTGCGCCCGGACGCCAAGAGCCAGCTTACTTTCCGCTACGACGACCAGGGCCGTCCCTGCGCTATCGATGCGGTGGTGCTCTCCACTCAGCACAATCCCGATGTGAGCCAAGCCGACCTGCGCGATGCGGTGATGGAGCTGATCGTGCATCACACCCTGCCGACAGAGTGGCTACACAAGGACACCAAATTCCATATTAACCCCACCGGTAACTTTGTGATTGGCGGTCCCGTCGGTGACTGTGGCCTGACCGGGCGCAAAATTATCGTAGATACCTACGGCGGTTCCGCGCGTCATGGTGGCGGTGCCTTCTCCGGTAAGGACCCGTCCAAAGTGGACCGCTCTGCGGCCTATGCCGGTCGCTATGTGGCTAAGAATATTGTCGCCGCAGGCTTGGCCAAGCGCTGTGAGATTCAGGTGTCCTATGCCATCGGCGTTGCCGAGCCTACCTCGGTTGCCATCAATACCTTTGGCACAGGCGTGGTTTCCGAAGAGAAACTGGTGGAGCTGGTGCGCGAGAATTTCGATCTGCGCCCCTATGCCATTTCAAAATCCCTCGATCTGCTGCATCCCATGTATCAGCTGACTGCAGCCTACGGCCACTTTGGTCGCGATCCCTTTACCCACACCTATAACTGGGTGGATGGCAACGGCCAAGCGCGCAGCGAAACTTTCACCGCCTTCCCCTGGGAGAAGACTGACAAGGTCGATGCGCTGCGTGCGCAGGCGGGCCTGTAACCTACTGGATAAACGCGGCTCCATATCGTGAGTTGCTATCAGGGGGCGCCGCGGCGCCTCTGTGAGTGAAAAGAACATTACTGGAACTCAAAAGAATGAATCAAATGAGCACTGAATTTAAAGACTTTAAGATCGCGGATATCTCACTGGCCGAGTGGGGCCGCCGTGAAATCGAAATTGCCGAAGGTGAAATGCCGGCGCTGATGACTCTGCGGGAGAAATACCGCGCGGAACAGCCTCTCGCCGGTGCGCGTATTATGGGCTGTATCCATATGACCATTCAGACTGCGGTACTGATTGAAACCCTGGTTGCCCTGGGTGCTGAAGTACGTTGGTCTTCCTGTAATATTTTCTCCACTCAGGACCACGCTGCTGCCGCTATCGCCGCACGCGGAATTCCTGTGTTTGCCTGGAAGGGTGAAACGGAAGAGGAGTACGAGTGGTGTTTAGAGCGTACCGTGGGCGCCGATGTTGCCGGCTGGCAGCCGAATATGATTCTCGATGACGGTGGTGACCTCACCGAACTGCTGCACCGTAAGTACCCCGCCGTCTTGAACAATTGCCACGGTATCAGTGAAGAAACCACCACCGGGGTACATCGCCTGCAGGACATGTTGCGTGAAGGCACGCTTAGAGTTCCGGCGATCAACGTCAACGATGCCGTAACCAAGAGCAAGAATGACAACAAATACGGTTGTCGTCACAGCCTGAACGATGCAATCAAGCGCGCCACTGATCACCTTCTGGCGGGTAAGAAAGCGCTGGTTATCGGTTACGGTGATGTGGGTAAAGGCTCCGCCGCTTCGCTGCGCCAGGAAGGCATGATCGTAAAGGTTTCAGAAGTGGATCCCATCTGTGCCATGCAGGCCTGTATGGATGGTTTCGAGCTGGTTTCTCCCTACATTAACGGTATTAACACCGGCACCGCCGAAGGCATTAATAAAGAGCTGCTGGCCAATACTGACCTGATTGTTACCACCACCGGCAATGCCAATGTCTGCGATAAGCATATGCTGGCGGCGTTGAAGAGCGGCGCTGTAGTTTCCAATATTGGCCACTTCGATAATGAAATCGATACCGCCTTTATGCGCGAGAACTGGGAGTGGCAAGAAGTGAAGCCCCAGGTGCATAAAATAGTGCGCAATAGCGAAACCAATGACCACCTGCTGTTGTTGTCCGAAGGCCGTTTGGTAAACCTGGGCAACGCCACTGGTCACCCCAGCCGTATTATGGACGGGTCATTTGCCAACCAGGTTCTCGCGCAAATTCACCTGTTTGAAGAGAAGTTTGCCGACCTGGCCTCCGATCAAAAAGTGTCTGCACTCTACGTCAAGGTACTGCCCAAGCACCTCGACGAGGAAGTCGCGCGCTATATGGTGGAAGGTTTTGATGGAGTAATTACCCGTATGACCGAGGAGCAGGCCAAATACATTGGTGTTTCTGTCGACGGTCCATATAAGCCCGAAAGCTATAAATATTAATACCCTCATAAAAGATGCCGGCTGTGCCGGCATCTGAATTTCGGAGGGCCTGGAAAATATAATGAAAAATCCCATTCGCATCAGTTTCGAATTTTTCCCACCCAAAACCCCCGAAGGCCGCGTCAAGCTGTATAAAACCCGCGAGGCTTTACAGGCGTTTAATCCCGAATTCTTTTCAGTCACCTATGGTGCCGGTGGTACCACGCGTGAAACTACCGCCAATATTGTTACCAATATGCGCAAAGATGGTATTTCCATCGCGCCGCACCTGTCATTTGGTGGAGACAATGAAGAGATCATTCTCGGATTATTAGATATATATAAAGAGGCCGGTGTAAATCGTATTGTGGCCCTGCGTGGGGATATGCCCTCTGGAATGGGTGCGGTGGCGCAACTGGTCTACGCGAATGAGTTGGTGGCTTTTATTCGGCGCCATACTGGCGATCATTTCCACCTGGAAGTTGCCGCCTATCCGGAAATTCATCCGGAGTCCAACAGTTATGATGATGATATACGCTATTTAAAAGGAAAGTTTGAGGCGGGAGCGAATAGCGCCCTGACTCAATACTTCTATAACCCGGATTCATATTTTTATTTCATAGATCAGTGTGAGAAAGCCGGTATCGATGCACCGATCTATCCGGGGATTATGCCAATTATTAACTTCGATAATTTAGTGCGTTTTTCGCGTAACTGCGGCGCAGAGATTCCGCGCTGGCTGAAAAAACGTATGGAAAGTTATCGCGACCCGGATGATATCCGTAAGCTGGGTCTCGAAGTAGTTACCGACCTGTGTGAAACCTTATTGGAGGGGGGCGCACCGGGATTGCATTTTTATACGATGAATCAGATTGGTGCCTCAGAGAGTATTTTAAAGGACCTGGGCCTTGAGGCTCGCTAGTCCTCCTTGATATTTTATAGTGCCACCGGGTGTGGGCATTAGTATTTAGCAGGTTGTAAGAGTTAAATAATGCGTAAATATTGCCCACCAACCGAGCCTTTTTTATCGGTCATTTATCAGGATTCCTCCCTTCTAATTTTAAATAAACCCAGCGGTCTCCTCAGTGTGCCAGGTAGAGATCCGGCCCATAAAGATAGTCTGGCAAGCAGGGTACAAAAAAACTACCCGGAAGCACTGATAGTGCACCGCCTGGATATGGATACTTCGGGCCTGTTGGTAATGGCGCGGAGCCCGGAAGTTCACCGCAAACTGAGCACACTCTTCCAAAATCGCAAGGTCGATAAAACCTATCTTGCTAGAGTGTGGGGGGTGCCCACTGCAGACTCAGGTGAGGTGAATCTGCCTCTGATTTGTGACTGGCCAAACAGGCCAAAACAAAAAGTAGATCATGAGGTGGGTAAGCCCTCTCTCACGCGTTGGGAAAAAATATCTAGTACAGCAGACAGCAGCTTACTGCGCCTCTTGCCGGTTACAGGCCGTTCCCATCAGCTGCGGGTGCATATGCAGGCGATGGGACACCCGATATTGGGTGATCCATTCTATGCACACTCAGAAGCCTTAGCTGCGGCCCCGAGATTATTATTGCATGCGAGTGCTCTGGAATTTTTGCATCCAGAGACGCAAGAGCGCCTGAGTGTTACCAGTGAATTACCAGAGGTATTCTAAGCTGAATAATCGTTAATGCTAGTTTTACAATCGGCTTTGATTTTTCATTAAATAAAAAAGGGCGATCTGGTGATCGCCCTTTTTTTGTTGGTCCGCCGTATTATTTTTTATTCTTCATTGCCGCCATTAACAGATCGCCCATGCTGCCACGGCTATTCCCTTGACCGCCCTTCTGTTGCCGATTGCCTTGTTGCTTGTTATAGCGCTGGGCTTGGCGGTTTTCACGCTGGTCGCCTTTGTTGATACCGCCGCTGCCCTGCTCGCCGGGCTCGTCGGAGAGGCGCATGGAAAGACCGATGCGCTTGCGTGCGACATCCACTTCCATCACTTTCACTTTGACGATATCGCCGGCTTTAACCACCTCGTGGGGATCTTTCACGAACTTTTCTGAAAGCGCGGAGATATGGACCAGTCCGTCCTGGTGCACGCCGATATCCACAAACGCACCGAAGTTGGTGACGTTGGTAACCGTGCCTTCCAACACCATGGCCGGGCGCAGGTCTTTGATTTCCTCAACGCCCTCTTCGAAGCGCGCAGTACGGAATTCAGGGCGTGGGTCGCGGCCGGGTTTTTCCAGCTCGGCGATGATATCGGTAACGGTGGGCACACCGAATTTTTCATCGGTGTAATCTGCCGGGTTGAGGCGGCGCAGGAAGGCGGAGTCGCCGATCAGGCTGTTGATCTCGCGGTCGTTTTTCTCGGCGATGCGTTTCACCACGATATAGGATTCGGGGTGTACGCCGGATTTATCCAGCGGGTTTTCACCGTTATTAATTCGCAGGAAGCCGGCGGCCTGCTCAAAGGCTTTGGGCCCCAGGCGCGGTACTTCCATCAGCTGTTTGCGGTTTTTAAAGGCGCCGTGTTGATCGCGGTAGCTGACGATATTGCTGGCGATGGAGGCAGTCAGGCCGGAAACCTTGGCCAACAGCGGCGCTGAGGCAGAGTTCAATTCGGCACCGACACCGTTTACACAGTCCTCTACTACAGCGTCGAGGGAACGCGCCAGCTGAGTCTGTGAAACGTCATGCTGATACTGGCCGACACCAATGGATTTAGGCTCGATTTTTACCAGCTCAGCCAGCGGGTCTTGCAGGCGACGGGCAATAGAGATGGCGCCACGGATGGTGACATCCAGATGGGGAAATTCCCGCGCGGCGAATTCGGAAGCGGAGTACACGGAGGCGCCTGCCTCGTTTACCACCACCTTTTGCGCATTTAATTTGTATTGCTTAATGGTCTCGCCGACAAATTTATCGGTCTCGCGACTGGCTGTGCCGTTGCCGATGGCGATCAAGCCTACATTGTATTTATTGCACAGGGCGGCAATAACCGCGGCGGATTCCTGATGACGGTTTTGCGGCGGATTGGGGAAGATGGCAGTGTGGTCCAGTATCTTACCGGTGGCATCTACCACTGCAACTTTCACACCGGTACGCAGCCCCGGATCCAGGCCGATAGTGGCCTTGTGTCCGGCAGGTGCGGCTAACAGCAGATCTTTGAGATTGCGGGAGAAGACCTTGATGGCTTCCTCTTCCGCTTTCTCGCGCAGCTCACCCAACAGGTCAGTTTCCAACGCGGTAAGCAGCTTGATACGCCAGGTCCAGCGCACCACTTCGCCAAGCCATTTGTCCGCCGGGCGGCCTTCGTCGCTGATATCGAAATGCCGAGCGATCATAGATTCACAGGGATGGCTGGCGGTGGCTGGAGTACCTTCCTCTTCTGGTAATCCAACACTGATGGCTAGGATGCCCTCGTTGCGGCCGCGGAAAATCGCCAGGGCGCGGTGGGATGGCACCTTGGACCAGTCCTCGGCGTATTCGAAGTAGTCGCGGAATTTGGCTCCCTCTTCCTCTTTGCCGTCGAGCAGCTTGGATTTAACCTGGCCATCGCGCTTGAGGAAGTCTCGCAGTTTACCCAGCAGTTCGGCATCTTCGGCAAAGCGTTCCATCAGGATAAATTTGGCCCCGTCGAGGGCGGCCTTGATGTCTTTTACCTGTAAGGAGGCGTCTTCATGATCGGTGTTGAGGTATTGCTGTGCTTCTGCGGCGGGATCGAGGGATGGATCGTTAATCAGGGCGTCGGCGAGAGGTTCGAGGCCCGCTTCGATGGCGATCTGCCCTTTGGTACGACGTTTGGGTTTGTAGGGCAGGTAGAGATCTTCGAGGCGGTTCTTGGTGTCGGCACCGTTGATTTGCTGCGCTAATTCTGCGGTGAGTTTGCCCTGTTCATCAATACTCTTGAGGATGGCTGCGCGGCGCTCTTCCAGTTCGCGCAGGTAGCGCAGGCGCTCTTCCAGTGTGCGCAGTTGGGTGTCGTCTAAAGCTCCCGTTACTTCTTTCCGGTAGCGGGCAATAAAGGGCACCGTGGCGCCTTCGTCCAGCAGGGATACTGCGGCAGTTACCTGTTGGGAGCGTACGTTGAGTTCTTCTGCGATGCGAGCGTTGATATCCAGCATTTGATGTCTATATCCGTTTTCCGGGGGTTCGTACCTTAAGGAGCGGCGTTTGACCGGGAAATAGCCTATCGGTTTCCTTGGCTTTGCGCGGCCCGTTGTCTCTCCTGCAACGGTAAATTGGGGCGGGCATTATGCGTTACCAGGGGCCGGCGAGGAAGGTTTGCGATAAAGCACAAACTCCTGCGGCGACCTGCATCCGAATCGACTCTTATCTGCGTCGAACTCCAGTAGAATGCGCGCTAATTAAAATTTGACCAGTATCGGTCACAGAATGGGGTAGAGGGTGCCTGTGAAAGTGTCGAGCAAGAACAAGCTTTTATTTACCGTTTTGGCTATCGGGGCGGCCGCCATTACTGCGGTGGTGCTATTGAAGCCCAAGCCGGAAGAAAAACCACCGGAGGTGGTGGTACCGCCGGTGGCGGATGTCCTGTATGCGGAACCGGGGCGCCAGACCCTGTTGGTACCGAGCCAGGGCACCGTGCATGCTCGCCATGAAATTGAGGTGGTGGCCCGTGTCGGCGGTGTGATTGAAGGTGTGGGCGAGGCCTTTGTGCCCGGCGGCTTCTTTGCCGAGGGGGAATCATTGCTGCAGCTCGAGCAAGCCGACTACATCCATAAAGTGACACGTGCCGAATCACAGCTGGCCGATGCCAAGTCCGCCCTGGCTCAAGAGCAGGGTCGCGCCAAACAAGCCAAGCGCGAGTGGCGCAATCTGGGCAGCGAAGCTGCCAACGCCCTGTTTCTGCGCAAGCCACACCTTGAAGCCGCCGAGGCCGCAGTGGCCGCAGCGCGAGCGGATCGGGACCAAGCCAAACTCGATCTGGCGCGCACCGCAGTGAAAACGCCGTTTGCCGGGCGCGTAGTGGAGACCTATGTCGATCTGGGCCAGTACATCACCCCCGGCACGCCTCTGGCAAAAATCCACAGCACTGGCATCGCCGAAGTGCGCCTGCCTCTGACCGATCAACAGCTGGCACTGCTCGATCTGCCTCTGGGTAAATCCTTCGAACATGGCCCCGAAGTGCGCCTGCGGGCGATGGTAGCTGGGCTTGAGCGCGAGTGGCGTGCCCAGCTGGTGCGCACCGAAGCCAGCATCGATACCAATAGCCGCTTTATTTATGCCGTGGCTCAGGTACAGAACCCTTATGAGGGCGATGTTCCGCTGATGAATGGCCTGTTTGTGGAAGCCGATATTGCCGGTCGCACTCTGGATGGCATAGTGGTTTTGCCGCGCCAGGCTTTGCACGAGGGCGACCACTTGCTGGTGTTGGATGAAGAGAGCAAGCTGGTGTTCAAAACTGTGGAACTGTTGCAGAGCATCGGCGAGCAGGTGTGGTTGCGTGGTGATATCGCCGTTGGTGATCGCGTCGTGGTGTCCAGCCTGGGCTACTCCCGCGAGGGCATGGCACTTACCGCTAATCCTCTCAACGAGAAGCCTGCCGGTCTGATCGATAGCGTTAAGAGCGATGCCGAAGCCGATTCAAGTACCTCCGGTGAGACCGCAGCCACGAATAGCGCTGCCCACGGAGGCCACTGATGAACGGCATTATTTCCTGGTTTGCGCGCAACAGTAAGGCCGCCAACCTGTTGATGATTATGATCATCATCGGCGGCTTCTTCGGAATCAGTGGGATTGATCGCGAGGTCTTTCCAGCGATTCAGCCCGGTATTGTCGAGGTGGAAATCTCCTACCCCGGTGCCGGCCCGGCGGAGGTCGAGCAGCAGGTGACCGTGCGTGTGGAAGAGGCTATCTCTGAGGTGAAGGGCATCAAGGAGGTGAACTCCGCCTCTCGCCGCAGCCACTCCTCTATCGAAGTTCAAGCAGTGGATGGCTACGATGAGCTGCGCCTGCTCAACGATATCAAGGTGCAGGTGGATAGTATTAACACCTTCCCCGAGGGTATCGAGCGCCCGGTGATTCGCCTGCAGGAGTGGGATACCCAGCTGATGATGATCGCCATTGGCGGTCCGGTTTCCGAGCGTCAGCTCAAGGAGACCGCGCTGGACCTGCGCGACAAACTCACACTGATTCCCGGTGTGCGCCGTGTGGATATCTGGGGCGAGCGTCCGGATGAGCTGTCCATCGAGGTTTCCGAGCTGGACCTGCGCCGCTACAACCTGAGCTTCAATGACGTAGCCAACGCGGTGCGCCGCTCCTCCCTCGATCTGCCCGCGGGTATGGTGCGTTCGGATCGCGGTGATATCCAGGTGCAGACCCGTGGTCAGGCCTATACCGCCGAAGACTTCGAGCGTATTCCGGTAGTCAGCCGTGCCGACGGCTCTGTGCTGCTGCTGCGCGATGTGGCCACCGTGCGCGATGGCTTCGAGGAGTACAACAACGTCATTCTCTTTAACGGCAATCCGGCTATGAACCTGCGTGTGGTTCAGGGCGAGCCGCTGGATGTGGTGGCCACCGCCGAGCGTATCAAGGCGTTTATGGCGGAGGCGCGCACCCAGTTGCCGCCGGGTATGGAGTTCGACGTCTGGTTCGACTTCTCCAAAGCTTTTGAAGGCCGCATGAACCTGTTGACCACCAACGCCTTAAGCGGCTTCGCCATGGTCTTTATCATGCTGATGCTGTTCCTGCGCCCGGCGCTAGCGATGTGGGTAACGGTGGGCATTATTGTGGCCTTCCTCGGTGCTTTCTGGTTGCTGCCGATTACCGGGGTCAGCCTGAATATGCTGTCGCTGTTCGCCTTCCTGCTGATTCTCGGGATTGTGGTGGACGATGCGATTATTGTGGGGGAAGCCGTGCATGCGGCCCACGATCGCGGTGTTACCGGTCTGGCCGCCGCGGAAGAGGGCGTGAAGCAGGTCTCCGCGCCGGTGATCTTCGCCGTGACCTCCACCATGGTGTTCTTTATCCCCATGCTGTTCCTGCCCGGTTATACCGCGCAGATGATGTTGGCACTGCCGGTGGTGGTGCTCTTGTGTCTGGTGTTCTCCCTGGTGGAGTCTCTGCTGATTCTGCCGGCACACCTGGTGGGTATGAAGCCGGAGCAACCCGCCAAATCCGCCCTGGGTATCAAGTTGCAGAAGCTGCGTGGCCGCTTCGCCGGAGCCATGAAGACCGCCGGTGACAAGTACTATTTGCCGCTGCTCAAGAAGTCCCTTGGCAACAGCCGCACCACGGTGATGGTCTTTTTCATGGCGCTGGTACTTTCCATCAGTGTCTTTACCAGTGGTTATGTAGGTTCTTCCTTCTCGCCACAGGTACCGTCGGATCTGTTGGAATTGCGTGCCAGCATGGCCGATGGCGAGCCTTTCCATGAGGCCGAGCGCGTGATGAATCAGGTGCTGGAGGCCGCAGATAAGCTCGCTACCGATGAGGAGATGCTGAAGCTCAACGACGGCGAGCCCTTCGTAATGAACTCCATGGTGTTCAACTGGCGCGGCAACATCTTTGTGATCTTGCAGCTCACCGACGGAGAGATGCGTGATGTGACTTCCAAAACTCTGTCGCTGCGCTGGCGCGAGCTGATCGGTGAAATGCCGGCCAGTGTTGAAGACCTGAATATTGATGCCACTATCAACGATGGCGGCAACGGTATGAGTCTGAACCTGAGCACCGCTTCGGGGGATATGGACGAATTGCGCGCTGCCGCCGATGCGGTGAAGAAGAAGATGAACAGCTATGCCGGTGTTTACGATGTGCGTGACAATCTCACCAGTGCGCGTCGCGATATCGAAATTCAGCTGAAGCCCCACGCCACTACCATGGGTATCAACCTGGCGGATGTGGCCAGGCAGGTGCGCCAGGGTTTCTATGGCGAAGAGGTACAGCGTATTCCCCGCGGTCGCGAGGACGTTAGGGTGATGGTGCGCTACCCGCAGGAAGAGCGCGCCAGCGAAGAGCAGATGGACCGCGTGCGTATTCGTACGGCGGAGGGAGAAGTGCCCTTCTCTGCGGTGGCCGATGCGGTCTATGTGCCCGGTTACACCACCATCCGCCGCAACAACCGCGAGCGCACCGTGCGCGTGTTTGCCGAGTTGACGCCGAACACCTCCACTGCGCAGGAAATTCTCAAGGATATGCGCGAGACTCTGGTGCCTGAGCTGGAGCGCCAGTTCCCCGGTTTCTCCCTGAGAACTGCCGGTGAAATGCAGGAGGAGGAAGAGTTCAACGGTGCGATCCTGGCGTTCTTTGTGCTGTCTCTGTTCGCCATTTACGCCCTGCTGGCCATCGCTTTCCGCTCTTACTCGCAGCCGCTGTTGATCCTCACCGCAGTACCGTTCGGCTTCTTCGGTGCGGTAGTAGGCCACCTGTTGATGGGCCACGATATCAGCATCATGTCCATGCTCGGCTTCCTCGCCGCAGCGGGGGTTGTGGTGAACGATAACCTGGTATTGATGGACCGCATCAACCAGCTGCGCGCCCAGGGCTGGGCGGTGATGGATGCGGTGGTACAGGCGGGTCGCGATCGTTTCCGCCCGATTATCCTCACCTCTATCACTACCTTTATCGGGTTGGTGCCGATCATGTTCGAGCGCTCTATTCAGGCGCAGTTCCTGATTCCCATGGTGATCAGCCTCGCCTTTGGCGTCCTGTTTGCCACCGCGGTAACCCTGGTACTGGTGCCGAACCTGTACAAGGTGATCGAAGTGCTGCGTCCAAAAGGCAAGCGCCAGGAGCTAACTGACACTCCGGTGTCTCTGGAAACTGCCTGATCGCGATTTTCACGCCGGGTAATGGTGGGGGTTTTCCGCCATTGCCTGGTCTGTGCATTAGTGCCTAAACTACCCGCCTGCAAAATGCCGACATCTCTGTCGGCTTTTTTATAGTGCTTTACAGGATCTTTACCCATGCGCATTCCGCGTATCTTCTCCCAGCAGGCCCTGGCCGGTGTTTCGCAAATCGAGTTGGATGAGGGCGCTTCCCGGCACCTGGTAAAAGTCCTGCGCCTCGGCGCCGGCCACCCGATGACTCTTTTCGACGGTTTGGGCGGCGAGTACAGCGCGGAATTGCTGGCAACGGGTAAGCGTGCACAAGTGGGGGTTGGTGCGTTTCGCGAAGACAATCGCCAGTCGCCACTGGCGTTAACCCTGGCAATTGGCATCTCCCGCGGTGACCGATTCGACTGGGTGATACAGAAGGCCACCGAGTTGGGGGTGGCGGCTATCCAGCCGCTGTTTAGCGAGCGCTGCGAGGTCAAACTATCCGGCGAGCGCCTGCAAAAAAAGCTTGGCCACTGGCGTCAGATTGCCATCAGCGCCTGTGAGCAGTGTGAGCGCAATCTGTTGCCGGAAATTGCCGAACCGGTAAAACTACCGCACTATCTGCAGACCTCAGCACAACAGGATGCACCGCAAACCAAGCTGGTATTACACCACCGCACCGAGCTGGATCTGCGCCGTTGGGAAACGGACAATGGCAAGCCGGATTCGGCCCTGTTGATGGTGGGGCCAGAGGGTGGATTGTCCCAGGCGGAGATTGATTTGGCCTTGGGCCACGGCTTTATGCCACTGCGCTTGGGACCGAGGGTTATGCGCACCGAAACCGCGCCTATCGCCGCACTGTCTGTATTACAGTTCCAATGGGGTGACCTGTAGGAGCCGACGTAAGCCAAAATTGGATAGGATGAAAACCAGGAAGGGAAACTATGATTCGAGTGATTGTAGGGTTATTGGGTATCGCGATTATCTTGTTGTCGCTGGCGGTTATTGCCAAGCCCAAGTTGGCGCAAACCATCAGTGAGCGACTCAGCGAAACGGGCTATTTCTTTTCCGCCTGGCTGCGCATCTTTATCGGTCTCTTCCTGTTGTTGATTGCTGACACGCGCCACTGGTATATCCTCTTCAACGCCCTGGGCGTATTGGTGCTGCTGAGTGGCGCCTATATGCTGCAAATGGGTTTTGAGCGCGGCAAGGCGCTGGCCATCAAGATCTCCCAGGGCAATGAAAACTTCCTGCGTATCAGCGGCATACTCGGTGTGGTTATCGGTATTATGCTGCTTTCCGCGCGCTGATTTTACGGGGTCCCATGTCTTCCATAGATTTGGTCATTTTTGATTGCGACGGTGTGTTGGTGGATAGCGAGAGTATCGTCTGCCGCATCCTCGCTGAAGAAATGAATAAGTTGGGTATGGCCACCACTGCGGAGGAGCTGGATGAGCAATTCAGCGGCCGGCCCGCCAGGGACTGCCTACTGGAAATCGAGAAGCGTTTCGGCGGCCCCCTGCCAGACAATTATTTTGGCAATACCGAGCGCCGTATTCGCGAAGTATTCCACGCCGAGTTGGAACCCGTAGTCGGTATTGAGAGCTTGCTCGATCACTTACAGCAGATCGGCATGCGCAGTTGCGTGGCCTCATCGGGCTCTCACCAGAAAATGCATCTCACCCTAAATAAAACCGGTCTCTACGACTACTTCGACGGCAGGATCTACAGTGCTGAGGATGTTTCCCGCGGTAAACCTTGGCCGGAGCTGTTCCTGCATGCGGCCACCAGTATGGGGGTGAAGCCGGAGCGCTGTCTGGTCGTGGAGGACTCCAACGCCGGTGTGGAAGCCGCGGTAGCCGCCGGCATGCGCGTAGTCGGTTACAGTACCCATAAGCAGAGAGCGCCACAGCTGGAGCAGCGCGGTGCCCGGGTAGTTAGCGATATGATGTCGGTGTTGAACTTCCTCTAACGGCTAGATATCTCCTCCCGCCGGCAGCTTGTTCTACACTGAATTTGACGTCTGCAAACCGGAAGTTTTGTCTATGGCGGGCAAGCCTTTATTCGTCTGCTATCTCGCCCTGCTGGTGCTATTACTTGCCGGCTGCCCCACCCCCGATCCCAATAGAAAATATGCCCTTGAGCCTCAGTCTGCGGTGCAGTCCGGAGACAGTGAGAAAGAGGCGCGGCAGGCGGCTCCCTTTGCCGATGATTTGGTGCGCTTTTTACGCGGAAATTCCCGTAAAGATGGGGATACTTTTAGATTGCGCCTGGAGTTTGACCCCGGTGGCTTTGCCCCGCGTATGGATAGCATCGCCGATCTGGAGGCGCTATTGGTGATCATGCGCGATTTCCCCGAGATGCGTATTACGATTGAGGGGCACACGGATAATGACGGTGACCCAAAGAAAAACCTGCACCTCTCTCAGTGGCGCGCAGACTGGGTACGCAATTTTTTGATAGAGCGCGGTATTGATGGCGACCGCATGCGTGCACAGGGCTATGGCGATACAGATCCTATCGCTGATAATGAGAGCAAGGCTGGGCAAAGGGAAAATCGACGCCTGGTTATCCGCGTCTTGAACTTCGATCGAATGCCGAGCAGATTGCCGCGATTAAATACATCTCCGAGCCCATAAATTTAATAAAAACCCGGCATTGATCGCCGGGTTTTTATTATTGCAGTTGCCGAATGAGCGTTATTGCCGACAAATCAGGTGGATGCTTTGCCTAGCGCCTCACCGTTATTTGCCGGTGTTTGAAAAGGCTGCCCACTAATAACCTGGCGCATCAACTTCGCCCCCTGGCGCAAGCCGAGAATACTTTGAGCGGTTAATACCCCCGAGATCATTGCCCCGGCGACACCGCAACTCATCACATCCTGGCCGGTGAGATAGAGTCCATTGAGTCGTGTCTTGGGTCTCAGCCAACGCTGTTCAAAACGTTTGGGATCGTGGTCTAGGCCATAAATTTCACCGCGTGGATAGAAGCAGAAATAATCTGTCGACAGCGGTGTGGATAACTCGTAGTAATCGATTTGCCCGCGCAGATGGGGGAAATGCTTGTAAAGGTGCTCCAATAAGCGCTGGCTGAAGGCCTCTTTCAGGGCTTCATAGTCATCACCGCGCTTGCCCCAGGGTTTGTCATGCCACTGAGCGAACCAATCGTAATTGGCTGGTGCAACGATTTCGATAGTGGCGCGCCCAGGATAGCGCTGGGTAAAGGTGGGGTCCTTGGCCGAGGGGAAAGAGATATAGGCTAGCGGAATATCTTTGTCGCTATCCTGCAGGAAGGCCTGCATATCCTCCTCGTAGTTCTCACTGGTATAGAGCCAGTAATTGGTTTTCGGTAGTTGTAGTTCTTCGGCGGTCTTTTCCAGGCCAATATATAGGCACAGGTGAGACATAGATGGAGTGACGGTTTTCAGGTCGCGCAGGTAACCGAGGCGCTCACTGGCACTCTGGGGCAGTAATTTTTCGAAAGTATTGAATACTCCCGCTCCGGAAATCACCACGGGCGCCTCAATTTCGGTACCATCGCTCATGCGCAGGCCGCGAACTTTATTGCCATCTAACAGAATGGTTTCCACCTTGGCATAGGTAAATACATCGCCGCCACTGGCCTGAATTTGCGGAATAATGGTCTCGGAAATCTTGCTGGCACCGCCCACGGGGTAGTAACCCCCATACAAATAATGTTTGGCAATCAGGGCGTGAATAATAAAACTGCTCTGTGCCGGGGCCATGCCGTTGTCGCCCCACTGACCAGTGAGTACGGAGATCAGTTTCTCGTTGTTGGTGATTTCAGCCAACACTTCGCGGGTGGTTTTGTTCAGCCAGGATGGGTCGCGCAGTTTACGCCAAAGCCGCAGGAGTGGGCCGCACCAGCCGGGAAACAGCTTCTCCATCGCAATGCGTTGCATGGATTTGGCCACCTCGTTGAGGCGGCCCAGATAGCGCTCGATATTTTCCCGCTCGTCGGGAAAATGTTTAACCAGTTCATCGATAAACGTTTGGCGACCGGCGCGCAGATCAAACTGCTCTTCGCCGATACAAATGCGATCGTAGGTGTCGTCCATCGGCGCCCAATGCAACTTACCCCCGCTGATAAAGTCGAAAATCCGGCCTGTCATGGTCGGGTGCTCGCCCACATCGCCAATGTAGTGCACGCCGACATCCCACTCGTAGCCATTGCGGTCGTAGGCATGGGTATAGCCGCCGGCGGTGTAGTGCTGTTCCAGGACCAGTACCTTCTTACCGGTGGCACTCAGCATAGCCGCGGTAGTCAGGCCGCCGATTCCAGAGCCGATTACCAGGGCATCGTAGGGGCCGTTCAAGCGACTGGCACGGTAACGCTGGCCAATACGCAGGCGGCTGGGCTTGGGGGCACTGCGTTTCTTCTCGGTGGTTTCGGACATGGTGGCCTCATCACTATTGTTTTTATCTCTCAACCATATCGTTCAAATATTGACTATGCAACAAGTTGCATATTTTTGATCTTGCTGGTCGGCTTGTACTTCTCATGAAAAGAAATATACACTTTGTATATGAACAATATATGCGGTGTATAAAATGGGTATCGTTAAGATCTCGGATGAATTACACGATGAAATCCGTAAAGCGAGTACAACATTGGCGCGTTCTATTAACGCCCAGGCCGAGTATTGGATAAAGATCGGCATGTTAGCCGAGCTGAATCCAGAGCTCAGTTACAGTCAGTTGTGCAAGAAATTACTGCGCACCGAATCATTTACTCTGGAAGAGCTCACTCGTGAATAACATAAAAATCAAGACCGCCAGGGAACAGGCGTTGATGCGTAACTCCGGTGAATTATTGAGCCGGGTGTTTGCCATGCTCGATGGTATTGTGAAGCCGGGTATTACTACCATGGAAATTAACGACCGAGTGGAAACGTTTATTACCCGGGAGTTGCAGGCGCGCCCGGCCAGCAAGGGGCAATACGACTATCCCTACTCTCTCAATACTTCGATTAATGAGGTGGTTTGCCACGGCATGCCACGTGAGGGGCAGGTGTTGCGCGATGGCGATATCGTCAACGTGGATATAACCCTGGAAAAGTCCGGTTATATCGCCGATTCCAGCAAGATGTATATGATCGGTAATGTGACTCCCATTGCCAAAAAATTGGTGCAGTGTTGCTACGATGCCATGTGGGCCGGTATTCACACCGTAAAACCCGGCGCTACTTTTGGTGATGTGGGCCATACGATTCAACAGTATGTTGAAAAGCGAGGGTTCAGTGTGGTGCGTGAATACTGTGGCCATGGTATTGGCCGTGAAATGCATGAAGAACCCCAGGTAATGCACTTTGGCCGAGCGGGCAGCGGAGCTGTTTTACGCGAGGGAATGACATTTACGATTGAGCCCATGATCAATCAGGGTAATCGCAAAACCAAACTCAAAAAAGACGGTTGGACCGTGGTGACCAAAGATGGCAGGCTCTCCGCGCAGTGGGAGCACACAGTGCTGGTTACGGCGGATGGATATGAAGTGCTGACTTTGCGGGAAGAGGAAAAGAAGAGTTAGAGGAGAGGCTAATTTCTTCGCTTTCATAGCACGTAGAGAGTAATTCTCTACGTGTTATACGCTTGATCTAGCGCTTGGACTCAGGATATCTGCCCTGAACTCACTCCACTGTCAGTGGAGGTTTCCTTTGCTACCCAATCGAGCAATTTTTTAGCGCGTGATCGAACCTTGTGATTGTGGGACCAGGCCAGAGTTCTCTCCAGAAATGGTTTTGCAAGCTTTGGCTTTTTAAGTTTTGCGAGGTGAAAGCCAATAGCGCTATTTATTTCAATACTATTTGGATTCTTCTGATAGGCTGCCATCATGGTTTTCAGTGCGGCAACACTTTCACCTTTGTACTGCTGAGCCATCCATTTGTATTGGTAAGCCGATAGGGAAGCCAGATTTAGCGCTATAGCCATATCTGCATAATGCACCGTTTTGGTATAGCTCCCCTCATCCCATTGCCGGGATTCAAGCGTATCATGTAAGCTATATAAATGGTAAACAGATAGATTCGTTGCCGCTGTATGATTCAAATCAGATATTTCTGATAATTCCTGAAGTAAAGCCTGTGCCGCAGCCTCCTGCTGATTGTGCATTAATAGATTCGCTTTCAGAGCGATAACTCCAGGTAACTTGGCAGCATCTTTTTTTACTTTATTCAGATAGCTTAACGCCTGATCGTATCTTTCTAGGTCAACCGCTCGCTCCGCCAATAATAGGGATTTTTCATTATGGTTCAGTTTGCGCTTTTCGATTTTAAAGGCGTTTTTGGTCAGATTAACCTTGTAGCCCGACAGACGCCGTTCCTTCAGGTAACGAGTTAATGCGATATCTAAATCTTCCACTCGGATATCATAATGCTGGCTAAAGAGATCTAGTGGATCTCCACCATTATTGATATCTGCCAGGTATTTTTTGGTTTTTTCATGGTATGCATTTTCTCTGGCATCTTCGCTGAAAAATAAATAGTGTAATAATAACCATGCACTGGCGTAATACTGACTGCTATGTTTCCAACCCTTTCTACTGTAATCCGGTTGAAGAATTTCCCTGGCTTTCAAGGGTCCCTCTTCCAAATCGTAAGCTCTCCACTCAGGGAAGTTGCCGATGGTGATGGAATCCTGATCAATAGTCGCGCTGGCTAGCAACTCTGCGAAGCCTTCTGAATACCACCTGGGGTAACGCATGGAACCGCGCTCACGCATAAGATGGTGAACATATTCATGAAACATGATTGCTTGGCCGTTCAATATGCCACGTTTGTTTTCCTGGGAAAAAATTAAGGGGCCATCGATGGTATTGATGTAGAAGCCTGCGATACTTCTTTTTCCGGAGAATTTTTCAAATTCTCTAGACTTATTAAAGTGATAGACCCTAAGCCTAGAGTTTTCAGGGCGATCTTCCATGCCTGTTACCATAAGTGAGGCACTTCGAAATTTTTCCAGCTCGCGCAATAAGGCCTCAGCTTTTTTCGATGAAACATCGGAGTAGACGGTAAAGTTAGTGCTTTTATATTCCCGCCAATCTCTGGCGTAGGCTGATACCGTTAAGACGGATAGCAATAGAAAGGATATAAGGCAGTAAACTCTGCTTTTCATGGAATATCTCTAATAAAAGTGCGGAGAGGCTTGAGCCAATTAAAGGGGCGGGATTTTATAGGGGCATATACGTTTAGTACATGCCAAATCATATGGTCATTTGGTGTAGGTGTTGTCTACCCTGCTTTTCTTAGCCTATGGCGACAATATGTTTCTCAGTTTTTGACGTTGGCTTTTACAGTGTCTTTATCTGAGATTAAATTGTTGACGAATATCATGAATCAGTATTTGCCTCGAACTCTTATGCCGCTCATGGGGTGCGAAAAGGCTGCTGGCGCTCTCTAGCAGGTCAACAGCCCTCTGTAATTTTTGTAGGCCTATTCTGCTGAGATTACTCTCTTTTGTTAATTCCTTGATCACTAGAGAGGCCAGCTCTTTACGTGCTATATCCTCGGGGAGTCCGCTTTTGGTGCATAGCCCATAAGTACCATCGATAAAGTGTTTCCATTCGCTTTCGATATGTGTGGTAAGCCCCTTGTTCATTTTTATGTCAGAACAGCTATGGCCAATAGACTTTAACTGATAGATTGTATCCGTGTATCTTGTTTTAAATAAATCAAAAATCTGTTTTGGATTATTTTGTAGCCGAAGGTCTTTTAACCAGGATACATAACCTTTGGCGTAGAACTCCTGGTTATGGGATTCATTATGGGTGCCGAAGAATGAATGGCATTGCAGGCCCAGTACCATCGTGTAGGAAGCTTTAGGCATAACAAGGGCATTCTGGTAGTTTGCAAACTCTTCTTGCCTTAAACCGCTTAGCGATAGAAGCTCCTCTTTGCTATAAAAGTGACTCTGTAAATATTCTATTAATTCCATAAGTACACACCCGAATGTGCCGTTGCGATCAGATTGGCAGTGCAGCTTGACATAAAACTTACGGCAACACTTCGATGGAGGGCGTAGTATATAAGTCGGGCTATAGATTATATGCAGAGACTTTAGGGAAGCTCTAAGTAGCGATTTATTGTTATTTAAGTTCGAGACGCTTCCTTGCGGCTGAATGCTTTATTAAGGTTCTTTTAAATAAAATTGTTAACCCTGTTAATCAATCCTGAAGAAATAATATATCTGTACGAATAATATATTTTATTCCACGAGTAATTGGCGTTGAGCTGTGGATCCTATGCAAGGCGTGCATACCATGGGGGAAACACAGTACGGATCCAGCGGGGGTTCTTACATCAATATCCATCATGGAGTGCCGGCTGGGCTGTTGGTAGGGGTTATCTGCATTGACACGAAAACGTGTGGCTCCGCCGTCAAAATCTTCACTGAGTAAAACTAGAAAAGTCATTTCGCTAAAACGGTCTGGAAAACCATTAGCGACCAACTTGCCATCTATGATTCGGCTGCCCGGCCAGGCTCCATCGGTGTGAAATTGAAAGTAATCACCTTCGCCATAACGATAAAAGCGAAAACGCTGATTGAGTCCCACTGGCTCCCGCCCTTCAAAGTAGCCATTGGGGTCCTGCATAAAAGCGCTGCACCGCTGCCAGATTAGCCGTTCGGTAGTTTCATCTACTACCCAGGTAAGGCTGTCGTTATGGCGTACCTCCCTGGGCAAAGAAACGGCGGCATCTGGCAGATAACCGATATTTTCAGTGATATCGATGAGGCGCTGACATTCCTCACTGGAAAATACATTGAGTAATTGAAAAGCACCGGGCACCTCAGCAATCTCTCTGCGCTGAACCAAAGACGGGGCGCTATCTTTGAGTGAGGCTGGGTTTTCCAGTCGTGCGGCCCAGGTGGGCAGAGCAGGATGCTCCGCACCGGGTTCCCTGGCGATAATAAAGAAATCCTGCTCAAGGCTGCTGTTGGCCTCAGTTGATGGATTCATCGCAATGTCTGGAGAGCTTGGCATAATGACTTCGTCCAAAATATCTGCACTCGAGTTTTTTAATTAATGATTAATAAGGGTGAGCTGGGCAAATTGTCGGTGTCCCTCAGCCCCGCCGTGGTAGCCAAAGCCACTCTGTTTGGCACCTACCCATGGTGTTCCACCGGCACCCTGGTTAATACCAATCATGCCTGCCTGTAGTTGATTCGCGACTTCCTGAGCATCCGCTTTGCCAAATACCACGGCCCCCAAGCCGTATACAGAGTCGTTTGCTCTGTGAATCCCCTCTTCAATGGTGCTGAATCGGTCTATTGCGACTACCGGGCCAAAAGTTTCCTCGTCCTCAAGTTGCATACCCGGTTTGATTCCACTGATGACCGTTGGAGGAACAAAAGGAGGTTTGGGGGATTTTTCTCCCAGCAAAAGCGTTGCGCCCTTCTCTATGGCGTCATGAATATGCTGAACCACTTTTTGATGCTGACGGGGATTGACCAATGGACCTATATCGACATCCCCTTCTGGCCAACCACCGGTGCGATAATTTTTTGCAATGGCAACCACCGCTCGCTCAAACTGGTCCGCAATGCGCTCGTCCACATAAACACGCTCGGTTGAAGTACACATTTGCCCGGCATTTTCAAAACTGGAAGCCACGGCGAATTGTGCCGCGCGGTGAATATCGGCGCTGGCCAAAACCAACATGGGATCATTGCCGCCCAACTCCATGATCAGGCGTTTTAACTTGGGAGCAGCATTGGCCATGATGGCTTGGCCGGTAGCACGGGAGCCGGTGAAAGCGACCATATTGATGTCCGCTTTGACCAGGGCTTCTCCGGTTTTCCCATCCCCATGGGCAATCTGTAATACCCCGCTGGGCAGCGACTGGTTCAGGGTTTTTACCAGTAGGTCCGCAACCAGAGGGGTTTCTTCGGAGGGTTTTAAAACCACGCTGTTGCCGGCAATCAGTGCCGGTACGATCAGGTTATTGGCCATTGCCAGGGGATAATTCCAGGGGGAAATAACCGCGACCACGCCCAACGGACGATATTGAATTTCACTATTACCCTGGCGCTGGCTGCGCAGGGCCTCACCGGAATCTCCGGCCAACCAGGGGCCACTGTGGATGGCGCCGCTAGCCTCATAGCTGGCCCGCCGCGCATCTTTACCCATCTCACGGCTGATCAGTTTTGCCAATTTCGCCTGTATGGGTTCAAGCTTTTTATAGGCTTGTTGTACAAGCTGTACACGCTGCTGAATGGATTTTTTGCCCCACTCAACCTGTGCCTGCTTGGCCTGTTGCAGCAATTTTTTTAAATCGTCTTCATAACAAATAGCGACACTGCCGACAACTTCGTTATTTAAAGGATCTATTGAGTTCAGGGTTTTATTCATGGGGTTTTGATCGATATTTCAATTTATTTAATGTTTAAACAACGCGATAGTGCGAATTTCCAGGCTGGTACGCCGGGGGACATTTTCGCTTTCCGGTAAGTCGAAGGCGCTATGGGGGCTGCCGGTAATCACATCGCTGTGTTCGCTATCAAAAACCCGCAGTAGCAACCCTTCGCCGGGGCGCATATCACTAAACCAAATCCAGCGGTGTTGAGGATTGGCGCTGATGACAGAAATCTGCCCTTCCCGTTCTGGGTAAATCAGGCGCATTTTGTGGAAATCCGCTGCTTCCACGCTGCGCAGGTCCGCCATAGCCAGGGGGGACTCTTCAACCCGATGCAGCAGCGGCAGCCACAGGTTCACAAACTTAAATCGGGGATATTCGTCCGGATTTAAGCCGTATTCCGGTAGCGTCTGCTTGAGCTGGCGCTGGGCAGACCAGGGCGTGTAATCGTTGTGCGCGATTTTTACCGGGGCGCGGCGACTGCGGCTCTGCTCAGCGATGGCGTCTGCTTTAGTCTGAGCGCGCAGCGTGTGATCGAAGGTCACAACCTGGTCCGCCCCCAAATAAGCAGCCAGCCATCGCTCAATCGCCGGATACCACTGAGTACGGATCAAGGTGTCTCGGGATTCTGGCGAAAGCACTGTGCTATTGGCTGAAGGCTTGTTGCTATCCAGCGCTTTTAAAGTGTCATCCAGCTGGTGCAGGTCGATACCGAGGCTGGGCTCTACCAGCTCAAACCCCTGTTCGTCCAAACGGAAGGTCTCCCCCGCAGCCTGCAGTTGCCTGCCGTCATGAACTGTCACCAGGTGGGGGATTACCTGATCGATCAGGCTAGCGGGGCCGGGGCCTGTATGGCGTTGGTCGTAGACCAGCTCTGCGCTGGGGTCTGCGTAGTTGATACTTGCCCGCATTAAGCCCGGTGTCGATGATTGCAGAGTCGCGCCTGGCATAGTGGGTTCCTCACTCATGAAGGTCTATGTATCGGCAATGCTAGGCTGGAGCAGATACAATGAAAATCAAGTAACGATTGTGAGTGATACAGGTTTGACTAGGGGCAACAGAGACGATCGCCTGGACCGGCTTGAACTAAAGCAACTGCGGTTGCTGCAGGCAATTCTGCGGGAGTTAAATTTATCCCGGGTGGCCGACCAGCTCGGTGTGACTCAGCAGACTGTGAGTGAACAGCTCAAGCGATTGCGGGAGATCTTTGGCGATCGCTTATTTATTCGGACCAGCAATGGAGTGGTAGCCACTCCCCTGGCAGAACGGCTGGCACCGAGGATCGATAGAGTGTTAAACGAAATCGCCTCACTGTTGCGTGGGCACGAATTTCTGCCGGCCGAGTACACTGGTATTTTTACTATCAGTGCCACCGACTTTGAACAGCGAGTGGTATTGCCGGGTCTGCTGAAAAAACTGCGTGAACAGGCCCCGGGTCTCAAAGTGGTTGTGCTCAAGCTGGAAATCGACCGCATGGCGCAGCAGCTGCAAACCGGTGAGGTAGATTTGGTCTTCAGTACACCCGGTTTTGTGCCGGACAACTGCCCGACAATGCTGCTGTATCGAGAGCACTATGTTTGCGTGTGCTGCCGGCATGCAAAAATACCCGGCCAGTTAACAGGGGAGACCCTGGCATTGGCACAGTTGGCGGCGCTACCGCAATTGGTGGTGTCTCCCTCCCGCGGAGAACTGCGTGGCATGGCCGATACCTGGTTCGAGGAGTTTGGCCTGCAGCGCAATGTGGTGTTGTCGGTTCCCTCTTTTGCCGCTGCAGCCGAATGTATTGCCTCCACCAATACCGTGGCTTTTCTGCCGTCGCGCCTGTTGCCCGATGAACGCCTGAGTACCCTGCCGATTGCCGACCAGCCCCCCGGTTTCGATGTGATCGCCGCCTGGCACAGTCGCAGCGGGCAGGACCCGCTGCATAAATGGATTAGGGAGTTATTGGCGCAGCAATTTGCTCCAGCGACGGATCATCAGTAAAAACGTGCAAGAGTATTCTTTAGCGGCCTCGCTATTAGATAAAGCATTGGTGTTGAATGTGGGTAATCAGGCCGTAGTATTTTTAGAGTGGTGAACGATCTACCCCTTGCCCTTTTCCACTAGGGACTCACGGTGTCATCTTTCTGCAACCACTCTTACCAATCATTGCCTGGGATTGCGTGATCGCCCTCACTTGATCTGACTAAAGAGTTTTGCTCAAGAGTTGCAGGATACTGGTGGCTTTCCTTTTGGGTGCCGAGTTAATGAATTTGAATCTGGTAATTCTCGTATGAATTATGGTTCCAATGTTTACCTGTTCAGGATGGTGGAATCCCTGGGCCTGTTGATGCGCACCCGCCTGTGGATGCAAATCCTGTTGGCTATGGTGCTGGGGCTCGGTATTGGCCTGCTGCTGTCGCCGGAAGGGGCTGGGCTGGTCGATGAGAATCTCAGCGTAATATTGGCCAGCTGGTTCAAGCTGCCCGGTGCCCTATTCCTGAATATGATCCAAATGGTGGTGATTCCACTGGTGGTCTCCTCCATTATCCTCGGGCTCTGTGGCAGTGGAAATGTATCCCAGCTCAAGCGGGTTGGCTTGCGTATAGCGCCCTATTTTATTGCCACCACCACAGTAGCGGTGATTATCGGCATAGTCCTGGCCCAATTTATTCAACCGGGTAACTATATCGATGAGGCCCTGCTCACGGCAGCTACTGAATTACCCGGCAGCCCACCACCACAGATGCTGGAATCCAAGCCGCTACCGGAGCGAATTGCCGAACTGATTCCGGCCAACCTGAATCAGAGCATCGCCATGCGCAATATGCTGCAGCTGGTGGTTTACGCGATTTTTACCGGAGTGGCAGTGATGTTGCTGCCGCAAAAGCAGCGTGAAACTGCAGTCTATGCCTTCGGCATAGTGCAGGAAATCGCCTTGAAAATAGTCGGTTGGGCCATGCTGTTCGCGCCGCTGGCGGTATTCGGATTATTGGCAGATATCGCCATTCGCGTGGGTTTAACCGCAATCGTGGGGATGTCTGTCTATGTAGGCACGGTTATTCTGGGGCTACTGATTCTACTGCTGTTTTATCTGTTGATTGTCGCACTGGCCACGCCAATGCGGCCTCTGAGCTTTCTGCAGCGCATCAGTGGCGTACAGCTACTGGCCTTTTCCACCTCCAGCTCCGCGGCCGTAATGCCGCTTTCAATGCGCACTGCCGAGACTTCCCTGGGAGTGAAACCTTCTATAGCCAAATTTATTGTGCCTCTTGGCGCTACGGTGAATATGGACGGCACTGCCCTCTATCAGGTAATTGCGGCGATTTTTCTCACCCAGGTTTATGGCATTGACCTCAGCACGGCACAACTGGTGGGACTTACCGTAACTACTGTGGGCGCTTCAATCGGTTCCCCAAGTACACCGGGTGTGGGGATAGTGATTCTCGCCAGTATCCTGGCTGGGATAGGTGTCCCACCAGAGGGTATTGCACTGATTCTCGGTGTGGACCGCATACTCGATATGTGCAGGACCGCCGTTAACGTCACGGGCGATCTCACCGCCTGTCTGGTGATGGATAAACTACTGGGCAGCGACAGTCTGGAAGAACCTGAAACCCAAACTGCTTAAGTGTTTTTTCGGGAGGTTTGGGGCTAGAGGTTAATGGAAGCTTTGCAGGATCTCCAGGGTACGGGGGTCCTGTTTGCCCTCATAATATTTCTCTAAAACCTGCATAAATAGATTATCAGCGCCAGCCGCAGCAAGGGCGAACAGGGTCATACTGGATCTGACCTTGATCGCATCAAGACTACCGAATATTTCCAGGGCGCTGAGATCTTGCAGGTGTAATAACTCCTGACAACACTCCCGCAATCGCGGTCCAAGTTGCGGGTGCTTCAGGTAAGCCTGCGCCTCCTCTAGACCTGTCATCCCATATCGTTGTGACGTAGCGCTGTGTCCCAGTCCCTTGAGCTGCGGAAAAATATACCAAATCCAGTGACTGCGTTTGCGCCCCTGCCGCAACTCCTGCAGGGCCTGTGCATAAGAGTCGTTTTGTGCCTGGCAGAACCGCTCCAGGTCAAAATAATCACTCATAAACATTTTTCCGTAAAAGGTCATTGATGTTTTACAGAAAGAAAAGCGTAGCATGAATATTCATGCGCGAGGTTATAGCGGCTATGTTCTGGCAGGAGTAGTAAAGTGGTAGTACTTACCCTCTAAGCAGTTGCTTTTTTGACATGTGTACTCGTGGTGATCAAACCCTTGTCTATTACGCCCTGTTTAACGGTAAAATTTTTCAGGGTCAGTTATTTGAAAGACGGGGTTAACCGTCTTTTTGAATGAAGAAATCCAATTTAATCGGTGGGCAATAAAGCCCGTATATCATCAGGTACCGGCATGGATTTCCCAGCCTGTTGGTCTACCCAAACAATCTTAGCTTCACCGGTGGTGTAGAGTTTATCGGTGTTATCCGCATCTCTGATTTCGTAATAGCTATTAAAGCTACTACGCCCGGGAGTGCCGCCATACATACTAACAGTAATGTTGGCTGGAAATACCAAAGGTAAATGAAAATTGGCCGAAGCATTGAGTAGTACTGGGCCATCTCCTTGGTTACTGCTTACCGCGCCGGAGCGTTTAATAGCCGCTAACCAGCTGCAGCGGCACTGCTCAAAGTAGGTGAAGTAGGTAGCGTTGTTGATATGTCCTAAGGCGTCCATATCACCCCAGCGTACAGCTAAGGTTTCCTGGTGTAGAAGGTTACGGGGGGCTTCACTCATTGTCATTACACTTAAATCAAAACAGTAAAGCGGTTAATTGTAATGGGCCGTCGAGGCTGTGAGTAGGTTTATATTTTATATTCTTAAGTTAATGCAAGACTGCAAGAAAACATCAATATTACTTTTGTCTCTCCTGCTTACTCCTACGTTGCGGCGGTTGACTAGTAGTAGGTGCCAGCAAAAAATAGTTACTTGCCGGGCCGCTTCCGTAAACTGGAGCCGGGAAACCCATGGGAATGTTCGCAAGAAATCACTACGCCGTATTATTGAGGCCGCCGAAATACAGTCTCCCTGTGATAACGAACACGACCAAGCTCGTTAGTATTCCATGGAATACCCAGGAGAGAATGTGAAGTCAAAGAAAGTGACTTCTTTGCAGGCGTTTAATGGTCGTGTGATAAATTATAAATGGCTCTTGTATGTAGTGGACATGTAATCTTTATAGTTTTGTATCTTTGTTATAGGGCTGAATGGTTTTTTAATTTCAGATTTACAATTTATGGCTGCTTTGAAAGTAGTAGCCTTTGAGGCGGGTGAGAGTTTTTAAATATTATTTTAGTGGGAGGTCTCACTTACATGATGCACAGGAGTTAATATCCAGTGCATCATGATTGATTTTCTAAATTATTTTTGCTGCTTTATTCGGCTTCAACGGTAATTCGTAGTGTTCCAGAAAAGGGGGCCGATGCCTGATTGGGCTCCCACTGATTTTCGGGGATAATAATAACAAAAGTGGCGTTATCATCCGCGCAGTTGGACGCTTGAAGGACATTGTTGGTGATGGCTTGTCCAGCTGGGGCCGGTTCAGGAAGTGCACCATCATTCTGGTAGACCACATCGTAACTAATTGAAGTCCCGTCAGATCCAATTAAGCTATATGTAGGGTCAGCACCATCATTTTCAAAGGTTATGCCATAAAGTGAAAAACCATTTCCGGCAACACAAAACCTGTCGTCGGCTATTGCGTCATTTCCCGGTGTGGGGTTTGAAATAGTGATTGGATCAACATTATCTATTGTGATAGTTGTATCAAATTGGAGGGTTATCAAACTGGTTGCACTATCTGTGGCTTGGGATAGCGCGGATGGAGTAAAGCCAATGGCTAATCCGGTAACTACTATGGGTGCCAGAAAATTTGCTGTAACAATTCTCATTGTGAACTCCCTTTCACATTAGATCACACAATATCTGTAAATCAATAACGACAAAACCAAATGAGAATGAGTGGTTTCTGTATTGAAATATTAGTCATGAATTTTCTGTGGAATCTTGCTGGGCGGTTATCTAATTATTTTAGAGAGATAACTACTAGTTATAGAGAGAGGTTTCTTATTTTTAGGTTGGGGCTTTGGCGGTTAAGTTGCTTTTATAAATATTCTAGTGAAGGTTGTTTTTAGGTTTCTGGATCTTTACACCTGTTGTTAGGCGGCGGTTTCAATTTTTCGGCGCCGGAAAATTTAAATCTGATAGGCTCAAGTGACCCCAATCACTAGAAGCTGTTTCATAACTTGAAATCAGTTATTCTTGCGACCTCATGGAATGATAAGACCAGTAAGTGTGAGTAGATTTAAGTCAGAATTAACCGACGCTCAGTGGAAATTGATTGAGCCTTGCCTTCCCCAGCTAAAACGTGGAAAAGGAGGTCTCAAACCCATTGATAACCGTGCATGTTTTGAAGGTATCTTGTGGATTTTGCGCTCAGGAGCACGATGGAAGAATCTCCCCCCAGCTTACCCTTCGCCGAGTACTTTCTGGAGAAGGCTCCAGTTTTGGGAAGAGCAAGGCGCTTGGTTGGAGGCTTGGAGAAAATTTCTCGGACAGCTCGATCAAAGATCCCTGCTTAATTGGGAAGAAGTCTTTTCGGATGGTAGCTTTGCTTCAGAAAAAAAAGGGGAGCAGAAGTCGGAAAAACTAAGCGAGGCAAGGGTACAAAGTGGATGGTGGTGGTCGATGGCGAAGGTATTCCATTGGGAGGCACCGTTACTTCGGCCTCACCAGCAGAAGTAAATTTATTACATCCACTACTCGATGTTACCTATGAAAATACAAAAATTCGACGACTAGTGTACGACAAGGCTGCAGATTCTGATCCACTACGCCATAGTTTGGCCCGCCGTGAAATTGACCTGATTTGCCCTCACCGTAGGAATAGAAGAAAACCTTCGAAACAAGATGGCAGAAAGCTTAGGAGATATGTGCGACGTTGGAAAGTGGAACGAACTTTTGCATGGCTAGGGAACTACCGTCGTTTAGTTGTCAGGTGGGATCGCTACTTATCTTCATACAGAGCTTTTTTCTATATTGCCTGCATGTTAATTACGCTAAAGAAGTTATGAAACAGCTTCTAGAAGATTTAATCGGTATAGTGGCGTCCCTCTCCGGTGCGCTTGCTACACACATGCATCCCAGTAATGGCAAAAAACCAGCCGCGGGATGCGGGAATCATTTGCCATAAAAGCAGTGTGGATAGCTTGGAGTCTCAACTTAAGCCAATAAGGGCCTAAGTTTTTTATTGTGTTAAAGGATGTTGTTTATTGAAAAGAATATAAACAGATACGCAATTTTTTCTGAAAGAATCCATCTTATGAATGGCGGACTAAAGAAATTCAGAGGTTCCGCACCTGCAGAAGAGGCGGTAATGTAGTTGGCAGAAGAAATTTCGAAATCTAAGAAAACCGAGTTTTATTCTTGATTGAGAGGGGCGGAGAGCTGGCAGAGAGAAAGTGCCTATCTTAATCAGTAAAGTGCCTGTCTTGGTGGGCACTTTGCTACAAACTTTATTCTTTTTGAGTATGAGGAATATAATTAGTTTTTAACCTCTTGATTTTAATATCTCATAAAGAGCCGTTATTTGTTCCTGCATCATGTGTATCCTACTTTTGAGTCCGGCCTCTTCTCTTTTTCCTCTGATGCTTAACTCCTTATCACGGTAGGACGATTTTACTAAATCCCTAAGCTCTATTTCAGCTTCTTCTTGTTTCTTTTGTAAGGCTGATATCTCTGCTAGGAGATCAGCATCTTTAGACAGCCTATCAATAGTTTTGTCTTTATTTAGGATGGTTGCTCTTTTAGAAGTTTTACAAGATTCTAGCTCGTTTTCTATAGATTTTATTTTGTAGCTTATCCCATCCATCTTTCTTTTTTCAGTAAGGCATATATTGAGCTGGCCTCCAAAAATCTCAACTTTCCCATTGCTAATTGCTAGTTCACCTTTTAGGTTCATATATGTATCTGAAAGTTTTATGTCTTTTTCTATTGTTTCAATTTTTGTTTTTAGTCTGTTATTTTCTGTTCTTATTTTATCTACTACAAATCTATCATATACAGTCAATATTCCTATTATGGCTGTTGTTGAGCAAACTATAAACGCAAAAAAATTTCTTGTGGCTTTGACCAGGTTCCAATCTTCTTTTTTGTCTCTTGCTTGGTTATTTCGTTCAGGATCCAAGTTTTCTGTGCTCATGATTTAGATTGCTTGTCGTTCTTTCTGTAGAGATTTCATGTTTTAAATATGTGCAGCTCTTAATCGCTTCAGCAGTAGCTTTGGAGCTGGCTTTTGAGTATCCGCCCCCTCCAAGTATGACGGCGGGTATAGAGCGTTTATTAAGAGTTTTTAATGTTAATCTTTCTCTCTCCGCTATATCTTCGATAGTTAGACAAAGTCCTCCCAGCTTATCATTGGCTAAGGTATCCGTGCCTGCAACTACAAAAGCTATCCGGAATTCATCGTCTAATTTCTCCAGTGCTTCTCTATATCGACTCAAATACTCAAGACCTTCTGTGCCTGGCATCAGAGGAACTGAAATATTTACACGATCACGCGTATAACCCGATGTAGGATAAATGCCGGAATTGTAGATATCTAAAATTGTTACGTTTTTATTCTCCATGAATGTGTAAGCGTTCCCATTACCGTGGTGGGCATCCGTATCGATTATCAATATTTTATCTTCTGGCTTTAGTGTTCCATCTTTTATCATTTGCTGATAGCAAATACCAATATCGTTGTAGATGCAAAATCCTTCCATATTTTGTTGCATGGCATGATGATATCCTCCGGATAGATTCCAGTAGAAGCCACCGTTACAGATTGCATTTTTTGCACCTAGCATGGTTCCAGCTACACCCCAGCGCATAGGAGAAAGTACCCTCTTATTCAGCAGGGAAAAGCTAATGAAGGGAATCTTGGGAACTTCTAGTGCCCTAAAAATAAATACGGGATCCCTCACTTTCTTTCGCATCATACTGGAAAGAAAAGAGTCTACTAAATTCATACTGATTGGTCTTGCAGGTTCAATGAAATTTATTTCAGGATTGCTTTTTAAAGCATTAAATATCTTTTTAAACTTCATTCCATCGAACGGATGCAGATAGCTTGCTAGCCCTAGTCGTATATTAAAGTTATGGCTATAAATCACATTCATACTGTTGAAGCCCTTTCTGATGCTAATTCTCGGGCAAATTGCAAAATTTGATTTGGAGTCCAAATACCTCGTCCTATAAACCTTCCAAGCCTACTATACTCTTGAGCAGATGGATAAAAACTAGGCTCCTTTCCGCACGCAACCTTTAGACACTCAGCGACAACGCTAGAACAGTTGTATCGCGCTAATTGATATCTTGGAATATTTCTTTGAAGATCTAAAATGAAATCTTCCAGCGCTTTCGTATTGGCATTTGGAATTGTCACTGTTATTGGTTGGCGATTTCCTTCCTCTCGAATATCTTCATGAAGTGCGCTTATGAATTGCCCAGGCTGGCTGGTTTTGATTTTTAAATCCTTTTTATTTGCTCCTTCTTCTGGCCAGAAGCTGACATAGTTTCCTTCAAAGGATAATGAGGCGTGCCCAACCATATTGCCATGGGGTGGCCAAACGTGAACTTTTAACAAAACGGTCTCCTTTATACCAAGTAAAAATTTATTCTTGCCCTGTCCTTCATGGGCATCTTTATCGATAGTTTTCTAATAAAAGGGGAGGGTTGGCTCTAGGCACATAATTGATCCCATATTTATGATTTCAATCGTGTTCACAACCTTTGCGGCAGATGCTTAAACCTATCATGAAGGGGTCTGAGAGAAAAACACCTTTAAAAAAGCGTAATTTTCAGTATTAGAAATTTGTCAGATTATATTTCGAACAGTGAAAGTGGTTGGCGGTCACTCCTCCCCAAGCCTGCCGATTTTTGGCGTTCTTTTAGTTGATGAAATGAGATTGGGCCGTGAGGGCCTGAGCTGGTGCGGGGTTTGGTTAAGAGTTGGATTTCACACTTTGAAGAGTTGCGAAGAGAAGTGAAAGGATATTGCACAGCCGGAAGGCTTGCGGAGTAGCAAAGAGTCAACGTGATTTTGCGTTGACACCATGTTGACACTTTGGGGGGAATTTACCGCCAAAACTTTAAGGGCGGTAGAATTAAAAAACCCGCGAAAGCGGGTGCTTGCGCGGGTTTTAATATGGTGCCCGGAGGCGGAATCGAACCACCGACACGGGGATTTTCAATCCCCTGCTCTACCGACTGAGCTATCCGGGCTTTGCGATCTTGCTGGGCTTCCCCTGCGTCGCGAGGCGCGTATTAAAGCCCTTCCCCGGGTCAGAGTCAACCCCTTGATTATAAAAAAGTTTTTTTTCTTTGCCGGGGAAGCTTCGGGGCCTTGTGTTACTGCTGTTCCGGCGGAACGTAACCGTCGGCTGCGTCGTATTCCTCGCCGCTTAAGAACTTCATCATCTGCTCGCTCAAGTAGGCGCGGCTTGAGGGTTCCATCATGTTCAGGTGCTTTTCGTTAATCAGCATGGTCTGGTGGGACATCCACTCCAGCCAGGCTTTTTTGGAAACGTTCTCGAAGATATCCATGCCTTTGGGGCCGGGGAAGGGCGGTGCATCCAGACCTTCCAATTCCTCTTGGTACTTGCGGCAGAATACGGTTCTGGACATGGACTCCTCCTGGTTTTAGTCGGCAGTGGTCGGCGTGAGCAGGGGAGCCTGCAGCGCCAGTAGTTGTTTTGCCAGCTTGACGATAGGGGCGGGTAGCCCCAGTTCCTGGGCCGCGCGGGCGCGGTTTAGTAGTCGCAGTTTATACCAGCCGGCGCCGCTCTCCGCCACCTGGGTGGAGACTTTGTCGAGCTGTACCCACAGCGGGGTAATATCCAGGTGGAAGTGGGTAAAGGTGTGGCGCAGCAGCGGTAGCGTTTGTATTTCACTGGCGCGCCAACGCTGTTGTTTGAGCCAAGCCTTGGCATCTTCTGCTTGGGGAGGGCACCAGAGGCCGCCCCAGATGCCGCTGGCGGGGCGCTGCTCTAGATAAATTTCGCCCTGGTATTCCAGCAGTAACAGGGTGGCGCTGCGCACCGGTTTTTCCTTGCGCGGTTTTTTGCCGGGGTAATCCTGCGGATTGCCTTGGGCGTGGGCCACACAGGATTTCTTTAACGGGCACTCTTCACAGCGGGGTTTGCTGCGGGTGCACAGGGTGGCACCCAGATCCATCATCACCTGGGTGTAATCGTTAACGCGTTTGTCCGGGGTGTAGGTCTCGGCCAGCTCCCACAATTGATTGGCCACGGCACTCTGTCCCGGCCAGCCTTCCACAGCGTGGAAGCGCGCCAGTACCCGTTTTACATTGCCATCCAGAATCGTCGCTCTGAGTCCCATGCTGATACTGGCGATAGCGCCTGCGGTGGAGCGGCCAATGCCGCTCAGTTCGGTGAGCGCTTCTACATCCTGTGGAAATTCCCCACCGTGTTCCTGCAACACCGTCTGTGCACATTTATGTAAATTGCGCGCGCGGGCGTAATAACCGAGCCCGCTCCAGTGGGCCAGTACCTTATCCAGCGGCGCGGTGGCGAGGCTCTCCAGGGTGGGAAAGCTCTGCATAAAGCGCTCGAAGTAGGGGATCACCGCGCTGACCTGGGTCTGCTGCAGCATGATCTCGGAAACCCACACGCGATAGGGATTGATATTCTGCTGCCAGGGCAGGTCCTTGCGCCCGTGTTTGTCGAACCATTTGAGAACGGCGTTTTGGAACTGCTTTGGGGTCATGGAGATACTGCGGGCTGATGTTTGTGATGGAAACCTTGGGCTGTGCGCGGGGTAACCTTGGTGCACTTTGCTTTGAGCCTTAGCGGCTGAAGAGATTTTTCATGGTTTCTCTCAATTCGTCGACCTTTTCTTCTACCCAATCGCCATATTTTTTCTTGGTGTTGTATTGAAGCTCTTTTTTGCACTGGGTCTTCAAGGCGACTTATGTCGGGTGTTGCCGTATCTATGTTTTCAACGTCAGCCTTGCGGTTCCGTGGTAGCGGGTCGATGCGCCAGCGGGTTACAAAGAGAGGGGCGGCCAATGGAGGGGTAATCGCGCTATCAGATCAGCATTGATCAGTTGGAACTTGAGCGGAGGAGATCACTATCTGCCCGAAGCGGAAATTGTCTCTGCTAGAAGCACCCCCGCCGGCTGTTAATAGCCTGGGGGAGCTTCCACTAGCGTGGGGATAGTGCTCGCCCTGGTGAAAATTCAGTGAGGGCAGGCCTTGCTGCCCATCTTATCTAGTTCAGGTCTAGCTCAGGCTGAGCAGCACCGTGACGATCTTCGCTTAGCGATTAGACCTGAATACCCTCTTCCGGCACATAGAAATAGCCGACAAAGTGATAATTTGTGGCAGCCATACCATAGTTATGGTTTGCCGTCTCCAGCTGCTTGGGCAGAATCACAAAACCGGGCCCGTAGTTTTTCACTCCGTGAGCGCCTGGTTTGTGCGTCCAGTAACCGGTTTCCGGGTCCCGCCGGTACCAGTGGTGATCGGTTGTGGACTTATACAGGGCAACACAGTAATAACCCTTGGTGAAAGGCGGGGGATTGTTTGCTGGGGCGTTGGCTACATAGGCCATCCCATCGCGTTTGGCGCCCTCAATCAGGCGGTCATTATCCAAGCCCGCGTCATAGCCGGAGTTGGAGCCAGGGTCTGGCTTGCCCTTGTGGGGCTTCTCGCAGTTTGCGGCCCAGGCATAGCAGTTCACGTGGTGGTTACCCCAGGCCTCCTCTGCAGGTGTGTTTTTCGCAGCGCTAGTCACCAGCTTGGTGATCACCTGTTTGGATTTATTGTCTTGCGCTCGTTGCATTAATGGCATTTGTTATTCCCTTTATATGGCCGATCAAGCTTGTACTGATCTTGGGAAAAGAAAGTGCAAGTAATAAGGAAATTGTCGCGCAATGGGAAAAAATATAAATAAAAGTAAAAGATGGCCGGGGTGATGTAGAAGCACCTGATGACAGCTCCCGGCACCGGCTAGGGGCCGAGTTAAGTAAATCGCACTAACCCCGTTCTTTAACGGTTTATTCGCACTCTATGCGCTTCGCGGTCATTGGTTGCTGCAATTTAGCGCGGTATTTTTCTAGTGGCTTTGGCGCTATGGAGAGGATTCGGAGATGGAATAGCGTGCAATATTTGGGGCGGAGATGCGCACCGGGCGAAACCCGGTGCGGCTTGCATTAACGGCCGAAAAGATTTTTTAGTTTTTCTTTTAGTTCGTCGACTTTTTCTTCCACCTTATCGCCATATTTTTTCTTAGCTTTGTATTTCAGCTCTTCGCGCACCAAGTCGTCGAGGCGGCGGCTGTCGGGTTTACAGGTTGTTGGACCCACATCGTCGAAGTCGCCTTTGCAGCGCAGTGGCAGCGGGCGGTTGCGCCAGCGTTTGTTCTTTACGGTGCAGCCATCGGCGGAGGTGCTCTCACCCACTAGAGCGAGGCCGAGGGCGAAGTCGAAATCCTGTTTCTTCAGGTCCACCTCGCCATCGCCGGTCATGGCGATATTCTCGATGCCGGCGAGAATTTCGGTCACTTTCACTTCATCCCCTTTCACCGCGATTGTGGCGCGCACATCTTGCAGGTCGGTCTGGGCGGGCCAGTTTCTCTCCGGCAGTGGAGTATTCTCGGCGTAGCTGAACAGCTGGCACATGCTCTTCTCCAGGTTGAACGGCGCTATGGACAGCTCTTTACTGGACACATTGACGGCGGCGCGCAGGTTCTGCTGCAGATCTGTGGAGGTCTTGCCCTTGGTCTGCCCGTCCCAGTTGACACTGGCTTCGCCGGCCACCTGTACTTTTTCATTGGGGAACAGCGCCTTCTGGACCTTGCCGATGTCCACACCGACAAGGCCGCCGCGCACCTGTCCCTCTGCCGTTTGGGCGCGGGCATTGAACTGGCCGTTGCTATTGAGCTGGCCGCCGTAGAGGTCGGCGCTGAGTTTTTGCAGCTGGTAGAGACCGTTATCCACGGTGAGCAGAATTTCGGGGCTGTCCAGTTGTAGGCCGGCGGCCTGTAATTGGTCCAGGGCCAGATTGATATTGGCGTTAAAGCCGCGCAGATCACTCAGAGGTAGGGGCTCGGCGGATACCTGTTGGGTACCGGCTTTGGTGGTGGCTTTCTTTTCCGTCTGTTGGGCGCTCAGGGTCTCCGCGGAAGTTGGGGTCTGGGTAGACTCCACACTCTGTGCGGTGGCTTCAGTAGAGGGCGCCTTGGTAGTTGACTCTCCACTGGTTTTTTCGCCCTGCTTACCACCTTTTTCATCGGCGGGTGGCAAATAGTTGTCCAGATTGAAAGCGCCACCGCGCAGGCTTAGATCTAACCCCGGCATCTCCGCATTGCGTAGCTGGGCGTTGCCGTTAAAGGTGGTGCCGTCGAGCTGCAGTTGCAGAGGGGTCAGGTTGATCTTTTGTTCGGTGCCTTCGATGCTGGCTTCGATACTCAGCTTTTGCAGTGCGGCGCTATCGCGGGTCACTACTTCACTGCCGGTCAGCTCCAGCCAGGGGCGCAGGGGATCGGCGCTGGCGTTTAGATTCATCTGCACGCGCCAGGGCTGGTTGCCGTTGTCGCGGCGCACATAGCCGCGTAGGTGCATCGTGGCTTTGGCGTTGTTGTCGGAGGTGAGCACCAGCTGCAGAGGTTGCAGGCGCAGGCCGTTGAGGCCTTCATCCAGGGCCAGGGTGCTATCCATTTTGAGTTTGAGCGGGTAACGTAAGTCGCTGCCTGTCACGCTGGCATCGGCGTTGAGTCGCCCAGGCTCGCCGCCGGGCACCAAGTTGTCGGCGATTATGCTCAGGTTTTCAACCTTGTAGGCCTTGCCGCTGCGGGCATCACTGTAAGAGAGCAGGCCTTTTTCAATACGCAGTTTATCCAGGCTGAGCTCAACCTGTTGCGCGGCGGGCTCTTGTGTTTCCTTGGGAATCTCCAGCTTGGGTGGCTGTTTTTTCTTTGCCTCCAGAGCCTCACTGATCAGCTCCCAATTACCGCGCCCCTCTTTGTCCACGGAGAGTTCGATCTGCGGTGCCACCAGCACGATTTCCTCGGCTTCCACGCGGCGCTGCAGCAGTGGCTTGAGGGCCACACCCACGGCGATTTTGTCGGCGCGCACCAGGGTCTCTTTCGGCAGCTGCAATGGCGCCATGGTGACATCATCTAATTGCAGCCCCAATTTGGGCCACAGCTGCCAACCGATATCGCCCTGGAGTTGCAGGGAAATGCCCTGTTTGGCGGCGAGTTTTTCCAGTTGCGGCTTGTATTGATTGATGTCGAGGCCGGCCAGCAGCCAGGCGACAGCGCCGGCGAGTAGCAGGAAAACGACCAACAGAGCGATAAATGTGCGCTTGATCCAGGCCATGGAGTGGATTGTCCCTGTGTTTTTTTAGAAGGTACGTCGAGCGTGTAGTAATACTTCAGACGCCGCGGTGGGGGTTGATGTTCCCACAGGTGTTCACCGAGAGCCTATCCGGGAAGTGTAGGAGATGCAGCCCCGCGGAGCTGGGTGCGCCGCGGGGCCATTGAAGCAGTTGTGGCTTAGAAAATAAACCGCACGCCGGCTTCGATACTGCGGCCTGGTGCCGGGGCATAGTCGCGCAGCAGAGAGGTGGAATTGCGGATTTCTTCGTCGAGCAGGTTGCGGGCGCTGGCGAAGAGCACCGCGTCGCTGCCGCCGATATTGAGGTTGTACTCGGCGCTCAGATCCATGCGAGTGTAGCCATCGGTGGGCTCCTCATAGGCCCCGGCGCGGTCCTGGTCCGCCGCCTGTACGGTGCGCCACTCCCAGCCCCACTGATCGTACTCGGCCCCCAGGGCCAGGCCCATACGCAGCGGCGGCATACGTGGTACATCGGAGCTTTCGCCGGCGATGGCATCATCGAAGCTGGCGCGCACCATATCGCCAAACAAGGTGACATAGTGGCCTCCCTGTAAGGGGAAGGTCACCGAGGCCTCGGCACCGTAGAAAGTTGCATCGCGGTTGGCATAGGCATAGACCGGTAATTCCTCTTCCTCACCGCCGGTGTTTTGCGCGTAGATATAGTCACCGATCTGGTTGTAGAACACACTGGCCTCAATACGCGCAGCGTGCCAGCCGTTGGCGGCTTCGTTGTGGTGGTGATAACCCAGTTCCAGGTTAACGCCGTTCTCTTTATCCAGCTGGTTGTTGCCCAAGAGGTAGCGGGATTCCGCCAGGTGCGCTCCGTCGGCAAACAGCTCCTCGGCCACGGGCGCGCGTTCGGAGTGGGTAGCGCCGAAACTGATATGCTGGTGCTCGGCGAGGAAGTACTGCAGCGTCGCGCTGGCGCCGATCAGGTTGTAATCGCGGTCGCTGGCGGTTTCCGGATCTATATCCACTCGCTCCAGGCGGGCGCCCAGATCTAGGTGCCAGTTACCCCACTCGCGCTCTTTCATGGTGAAAAAGCCAGCGCTGCGGGTGCGTGAGGGCTGGATAAAGGCTTCGTCACCCACTGCGGCAAAGTCTTTGTCGGTCAATTGCAGGCCGTAGGCACCGCGCCAGCCGTTGCCGGCATCGTGGGTTATTTCAACCCGGCTCTCCCAGGCCTCGTTGGTGAAGCGGGTGCCCGGATTGCCGGCATCCAGCTCCACATGCTCATAATCGTTGTAGCCGATGCGCAGGCTCAGTTTGTCCCAGTAATCGCCGTCGAAGCGGTGCTCACCTTTCAGGTCATAGCGGGTTTGCACCAGGTCGATACGTACCGCATCGATCTCACCGGCCTCGGCGTGCTCCTCGTGTTCATCATGGTCGTGATCATCGTGGTCTTCACCCGCATGGTCCTCATCGTCATGGTGATGCTCATGGGTGCCCAGGGGGATACCGTAATTGTTTTCCAGTCGGTTTACGGAGAAACCGATAAAGCCGCTGTCGGTGATCCAGGAAACGCCACCGCTATAGCTGTGGGCGCGGGCATTGGTGTTGCCCACGAAGCCATCGGTGTTGAAGGCCTCTTCGTGTTCGCCTTCTTCGCCGGCGTGCTCTTCATGATCATGGTGTTCTTCATGTTCATCGTGCTCAACGATCGCGAGGCCCGGGATTTCGGTATTGTCATTTTCCCGGTAGACACCGTCCACATACCAGGCCAGCTGCCCGGCGCCACCGGTGAAGCGAAATACCGAGGCATCCTGATTGTCGGCGCTGTTGTGGCGCAGCTCTACCGCGCCTTCCACTTTTTCGGGCACGGCGGTGGGAATACGTCCGTCGGTAATATTCACCACACCGCCCACGGCGCCGCTGCCGTAACGCAGGGCGGCGGGGCCGCGCAGTATCTCAATGCGCTCGGCCAGTAGGGGTTCGATGCTGGCGGCATGATCGGCGCTGGTATTGGAGGCGTCAGACACATCCAGGTTGTCACTGAGTATTTTTACCCGGTTGGCGCTTTGGCCGCGGATAACCGGCAGGCCCACGCCGCTGCCGAAGGAGGCATTGGCGACGCCGGGCTGGTCTTGCAAAGTCTGGCCCAGGGTTGCGGCTGCTGATTTGCGCAGTGCGTCGCCGGAGAGAATAGAAACTGGTGCCGCCACAGCATCGGCGGGTTTATCCAGCGGCGATACGGTAACGTTGACCTCTTCCAAGGGCGAGTTGTATTCAGCGGCGTAAATAGTGGGCGCAGCCAGGCTGGCAATGGCCAGGGCCAGAGTATTGATCTTGATCATTTGTTTTTTTATGTCCTGTCACAGGCGGATGCTGCCGTACGCGCTCAGGCGCGGGCATCCACAAAAATAAATTGTTGGTTTTTTTAGGGTTAGCTGAGAGACAGGGACAGGGGAGGGGCGCGCGCGCTCTGGCGCTCCGGCTGGCGATCGCGCGCTGCTAGCGCAGAGGGCCGGTTGTAGTGACTTTGGGGCTCAGCCTGAACGAGCAGTGGCTCGCTGCCGAGTGCTGCGGGTGAATGCATGCAGCACAGGTCACACAGTTCCACCTGGCTGTTACCAAGATGGAAGTGCTCCGCCCACAGCGGCTGAGCTGCTACTAATGCAAGTAGCAGGAACAGGCTGGCCCAGTAATGGGATTTTCGGCGCTTTAAGGTAACCATACCGCGCATGATAGGTGCTTACGGTTACGAATCAAGTTTCATCTGACACTAGCGAACCACAGAGGGCATCATTCATCTTATAATCTGCGCCCTCTGTCTTATTGCTCATAAAAGGAACGCTTTCGATGCGCAAGGCTAGCGTCACCCGCGACACACTGGAAACCAAGATTCAAGTCAGCGTCAATCTGGACGGCCAGGGGCACGGCCAGTTTGCTACCGGCGTTCCTTTTCTCGAGCATATGCTCGATCAAATTGCCCGTCACGGCATGATCGACATGGATATTCATTGTGATGGGGATACCCATATCGACGACCACCATACGGTGGAAGATATCGGTATTACCCTCGGCAAGGCCATTACTCAGGCGCTGGGGGACAAGAAGGGGATGACCCGTTACGGCCACAGTTATGTCCCCCTGGATGAAGCTCTCTCCCGCGTGGTGATCGATTTTTCCGGCCGCCCCGGTCTGGTGATGGATGTGCCTTTTACCCAGAAACGCATCGGTAATTTTGATACCGAGTTGTTCTATGAATTCTTCCAGGGCTTCGTCAACCACGCATTGGTAACAGTACATATCGATTGCCTGCGCGGCCACAACGCCCACCATCAGGTAGAGACGGTATTCAAGGCCTTCGGCCGCGCCCTGCGCATGGCGCTCACCCTGGACCCGCGCATGGCTGGCACCATGCCCTCTACCAAGGGGGTGTTGTGATGGGCAAGATCGCGGTCCTCGATTACGGCATGGGCAATCTGCACTCGGTTGCCAGTGCTCTGGATAAGGTGGCGCCGGAAGCCGAAGTGGTACTGGCGCAAACCCCGCAGCAGGCCCAAGGAGCGGAGCGCTTGTTGGTACCGGGGGTGGGCGCCATTCGCGACTGTATGGCGGGATTTGTTGAAGCCGGTTTTGCGCCGTTGCTCAAAGACGCTATCGCGGCGGGTACACCGGTATTGGGTATCTGCGTGGGTATGCAAATCATGATGCGCCACAGTGAGGAGAATAACGGTATCGATTGCCTGGATATCTTCCCGCAACCGGTGAAGTTTTTTGGCAAGGACCTGCCGAGAGTTGCCGCGGGTGAACGTTTAAAGGTTCCACATATGGGGTGGAACCGGGTGCAACAAACCCGCGAGCATCCACTGTGGGCCGGTATCGCCGATGGCAGCCGCTTCTACTTTGTGCACAGTTACTTTGTGCCGGCTGATGATAATCGGGATCTGGCTGGGCGCACCGATTATGGTGTCCCCCTGGCGGCTGCGGTGGCGCGTGAGAATATCTTCGCCACCCAGTTCCACCCGGAAAAGAGCGCCGAGACTGGCCTGCAATTACTAAAGAACTTTGTCAGCTGGAATGGCCGGGCCTAAGCCCAGTAGACCTTCCCTGACATCAATAACTACCGCCGACGAAAGACAGAGCATGATTGTAATTCCCGCTATCGACTTAAAAGACGGCCAGTGTGTGCGCCTGCGCCAGGGCGAGATGGACGACGCCACCGTATTTTCCGATGATCCCCTGGCCACTGCCCAGCACTGGGTGGACCAAGGGGCCAAGCGCTTGCACTTGGTCGACTTGAATGGTGCCTTTGCCGGCAATCCAGTCAACGGTGAAGCTGTAACTGCCATTGCCAAGCAATTTCCCACATTGCCGGTACAGATCGGCGGCGGCATCCGCGACTTGCATACTATCGAGCGCTATCTGGATGCCGGTGTGACCTGGGCCATTATCGGCACCGCCGCGGTGAAACAGCCGAAACTGGTCGAGGAGGCCTGCCGCGAATTCGAGGGCCACGTAATTGTCGGGCTCGACGCCAAAGATGGCCTGGTGGCCACTGAGGGCTGGGCCGAGGTTTCAGAGCTAAAGGCCACCGAGCTGGCCAAGCGCTTCGCGGATTGTGGTGTCAGCTCCATTGTGTACACCGATATCGCTCGCGACGGCATGATGCAGGGCGTCAATATCGAGGCCACTCTGGAAATGGCTCGTGCGGTACAGGTGCCGATAATCGCCTCCGGTGGTGTCAGCAGCATTGAGGATATCGAGCAGCTGTTGGAAACCGGTGAGATCTACGGCGCGATTACCGGCAGGGCGATTTATGAGGACAAGCTGGATCTGCGCGCGGCGCAGCAGCTCTGCGATCAACGGAGCAAGTAATGGCACTGGCGAAACGTATTATTCCCTGCCTCGATGTCGATGCCGGGCGCGTGGTAAAGGGCGTTAATTTTGTCGATATCCGCGATGCCGGCGACCCGGTGGAGATTGCCCGCCGCTACAACGAGGCGGGTGCGGATGAAGTTACCTTTCTCGATATCACCGCTACTCACGAGCAGCGCGACACCCTACTGCACACCGTGGAAAAAATGGCCCACGAGGTATTTATTCCACTTACCGTGGGTGGCGGTGTACGTACCCTGCAGGATATCCGCAACCTGTTAAATGCCGGTGCAGACAAGACCGCGATCAACTCCGCAGCGGTGAAAAATCCCGAGTTTGTGCGTGAGGCCGCAGAGCGTTTTGGCAGCCAGTGCATCGTAGTGGCGATTGACGCCAAACAGGTGGGGGAGAACCGCTGGGAAATATTCACCCATGGCGGGCGCCAGCCCACCGGCATAGACGCTGTGGCCTGGGCTCGGCAGATGGCGGAGCTGGGTGCTGGGGAAATACTGCTCACCAGTATGGACCGAGATGGCACCAAGAACGGTTTTGATTTGGCCCTGACCCGCGCGGTCAGCGAGGCGGTGCCAGTGCCGGTCATTGCCTCCGGTGGCGTCGGCAACCTTCAGCATCTGGCCGAAGGTGTTCTGCAGGGCGGCGCCGATGCGGTGCTGGCGGCAAGTATCTTCCACTTTGGAGAATACAGCATCGCCGAAGCCAAGGCGTTTATGCAGGAAGCGGGAATAGAGATGCGAGTTTAGTCTGCGGGCTGACGATCGCGGAGGCTTGATGTTACTGCTGGGGCGGATGCGCTGGCGGCGGGCTTGAGCCCGCCGCGCGCCAGTTACTACTGTTTATCTGCGCGGGCAAAGCGTTCGCGCAGACCCCGGTCCCTGTGAGCGTAGAGATTCAGCCCTTTAAGTACATTGAGTGCTTCGAAGATCTGGTTGTCGCGATCCATCCAGTTGTCGCGCTCTCCCTCTTCCCGTTCCCGAGCGCGGTCTTCCGAGGTGCGATCAGCCCCGCCGTTGCCATTGTTCAAATGGCCGGCCAGGTCCGCCTCGGTGGGGCGCTGCATATCTTTCAAACGGGTGATCTTGGCCCTTTCCACAACAATATCTGGCGTGATGCCCTGGGCCTGGATGGAGCGGCCATTAGGGGTGTAGTAGAGCGCGGTGGTGAGTTTGATGGCGCGTTCGCTATTGATAGGTATCACGGTCTGTACCGAGCCCTTGCCGAAGCTGTCGGTGCCCATCACCACGGCGCGGCGATGGTCCTGCAGGGCTCCGGCGACAATTTCCGCCGCCGAGGCGGAGCCGGCATTAATTAGCACTACCAGCGGGGCGCCTTCGGTGAGGTCGCCGGGTTCGGCGGAGTAACTCAGGTTGGCAGCCTCATTGCGGCCTTCGGTGTAGACCACCAGCCCTTCCTCAAGGAAGGCGTCGGCCACTTCTACCGAAGACTGCAGCACGCCGCCGGGGTTGTTGCGCAGATCGATAATCAGGCCTTTGAGCGCCCCTTTCTTTTGAAGTTTGATCAGCTCTTCCGCCACATCGGCGCCGGTATCCAACTGAAACTGGCTGATGCGCAGATAACCGTAGCCTTCATCGAGCACCTTGCTGCGCACACTGCGCACGCGCACGGTGTCCCGCTTGAGGGTGACGTCGAAGGGCTGTTTGCGGCCCTTGCGGGCGATAGTCAGGGTGACGCTACTGCCTTTGGGGCCGCGCATCCATTCCACCGCCTCATCGAGGCCGACCCCCTTCATGGATTTGCCGGACAGGCGCAGTATCACATCACCGGCTCTGAGACCCGCGCGCGAGGCGGGAGTGTCATCCATGGGGGTGATCACAGTGATATGGTCATCTTCGATACCCACCTCAATCCCCAGGCCGGCAAATTCGCCGGTGGTGTTGGCCTGTAGATCGTCGAAAGAGCGGCGGTCCAGGTAGGAGGAGTGGGGATCGAGTCCTTGCAGCATACCTTTGATGGCGTACTCCAATAGGGTGCGATCATCCACTTCTTCCACGTAGCCCTGACGGATCTGTTCGAACACCTTGGCGAAGCTGCGCAGGTCTTCGAGGGGGAGGCGCCCGCTGTTCTCGGTGGCGAGATTGGGTTGTTGGCCACCTTCGCTGAGACCCATTAACGGCAGGGCTGTGAGGGCGGCGGCTCCGAGAAATGTGGTGAGCGCCTTGGAGATGAACATATTGTTGTGACCTCTGCCTTATTTCTTCGCTGCTTTGCGAAAGTGTAGACCGCAGAGATTGGCAGGGATTCTAATGCGCCGCCAAATTCTACTGTGCCACAGGCTTAGTCGTGAAAAGCCCAACTGCCTTACAACTCCCTTTTGCGCTGGTGCACAAGTCCGGCGTCAGGGGAAAAAATGGGCGTATCGTCGCAGAAGAGAGCGGCAAAGTGTCAGCCACGGCACCAGCCGGTAGGATCGCGGGCCTGGCCGCGATGGCGTATTTCAAAATAAAGCCCACTGTGGGTGAGGCCGCCACTGTTGCCTACCCGAGCGATAGTGTCACCGCTCTCCACCCACTCACCGACATTGCGGCTGAGGGATTGGTTGTGTGCATAGAGGCTCATATAGCCATCGCCATGATCGACAATCACCAGCATGCCGTGGCCGCGCAGGTAATCGGAAAAGACGACGCGCCCGCGGTGGATTGCCTGCACGGGCTCCCCCTCGGCGGCGCGAATAATCACTCCCTTCCAGCTGATTCCATTGGCGCGGCGCTGTCCATAAGCATTGGCGCGGCGGCCCTTGACCGGCCACTGTAATTTACCCCGCTGCTTTGCGAAGGGTTTGTGCTGGTCCGGATTTACCAAGGTGGCGATCGCGCGCCCGACTTCATCGATCAGGGTCTGCAGGCGTTTTCGGTCCCCTTGCAGTTGCTTGAGTTCACCACCGCCATTGGCGAGCCGCGCCGCGAGTTTTTCCAGGGTGCGCTTGCGTGTTTGTTGCGCGCTGCGCAATTTGTCCTGGCGCTCCTGCAGCTGTGCCCGTTCCGCCTGCAGGCTATTGCGCTCGCGCTCGATCGAGGCGGAAACCGTTTCCAGCGAGGCGAGGGTTTGCAGGTAGTTGTCGATAACGCGGCTGCGTTCTTGGAGGAAGTAATCGTGGTAGCGAAGTTGGCGGGCGATATTCTGTGGATTTTGTTGGTTGAGAAGGAGCTTGATCTGTTCTTGTCGGCCCAGTCGGTAAGCGGCGGCGATCTCCTGCTCGACCCGCCGCTGCATACTTCGTCGCGCTTCTTGCAGCTGTTTCTGCTCTCGCTGCAGTTCGCGCAGCTTGTCCGTGCGGCTGCGCATATCCCGCTTGATCTGGTCTATGCGCTGGTACAGCCCGGAGATATCTTTCTCGTTCTCTTCCAGATCCTTGAGCAACTGGTCGCGCTGGCCGCGCACCTGGTTGAGCTCCTGTTGCAGGGAGTCGATGCGCTGCTTGATTTCCGCGAGGCGTGCCTGCTGGTCCGCTTCCGCCTGGCTCCAGGCGGGCAGTGACAGCAGGGCAATCAGGAAGAGTACGAGAGTTTTCATCAGTCCATTTTTACCAAACTGTGGCCGGTCATTTCCGCCGGCTGTGGCAGATCCATCAACGCTAACATGGTTGGCGCCACATCCGCCAGACTGCCTCCGTCACACATTTGCACATTGCGTTCGCCGATGTATACAAAAGGCACCGGCAGGGTGGAGTGCTGGGTACTGACCTGGCCGGAGTTAGTGTCGAACATCTCTTCCACATTGCCGTGGTCGGCGGTGATCAGCACTTCGCCACCGGCGCTCAGGGCTGCATCCACGACACGCTCAACACATTGGTCCAGGGCTTCTACCGCTTTTACTGCCGCTTCAAAAACACCGGTGTGGCCGACCATATCACCGTTGGCATAGTTGCAAATAATGGTGTCGTACTCGCCGCTCTCAATCGCCGTGACCAGCTTGTCGGTTACTTCCGGCGCGTTCATTTCCGGCTGCAGGTCGTAGGTGGCTACGTCCGGAGACTTGATCAGCTCGCGGGTTTCGCCGTTGTAGGGCGCTTCGCGGCCGCCGCTGAAAAAGAAAGTCACGTGGGCGTATTTTTCGGTTTCGGCAATGCGTAGCTGGGTTTTGCCCTGGGCAGACAGATATTCACCGAGGGAATTCACCAGGTTTTCCGGTGGGAAGGCGCAGCTGGCGTGGATGTCTGCGGCGTATTCAGTGGTCATGACAAAGTCTGCCAGCTTGGGCTGGGCCTTGCGCTCGAAGCCGCTGAAGTCTGCTTCGGTAAAGGCGCGGGTCAGTTGGCGTGCGCGATCTGGGCGGAAGTTCATAAAGATCAGAGCATCGCCATCTTTGATGGGATCGGGCTCACCGATCACTGTCGGCGCAACGAATTCATCATTTTCACCGCGCTCATAGGCGGCAGTTAATCCCGCCAGGGCGTCAGTGGCTTTGTGCTCTGCGGTACCCAGGGTGAGCATGTCGTAGACAGATTCGGTGCGCTCCCAGCGCTGGTCGCGATCCATGGCAAAGTAGCGGCCTGCCAAAGTGGCCATATGGGCATTGCCGACGGTGTCGCACACCTGCATCAGGCGCGCGATGGAAGGCTCGGCGCTGCGCGGCGGCGTGTCGCGGCCATCCAGGAAGGCGTGTACGTAAATGGCGCGGGCTCCGCGCTGGGCCGCCAGGGTCACCATCGCGACGATATGGTCCTCGTGGCTGTGTACGCCGCCCTCGGACAGCAGTCCCATAATATGTACCGCGCCGTTGTTGGCGATGGCCTTATCTACCGCAGCGGTGTAGGCGGTATTGCGGAAGAAATCGCCGTCCTGAATGGCCTTATTGATACGGGTGAAATTTTGGTAAACCACACGGCCGGCTCCCAGGGTCATGTGTCCCACCTCGGAGTTACCCATCTGCCCTTCTGGCAGTCCCACCGCCATACCGGAGGTCTGGATCAGGGTCTTGGGGCGCGTCGCCCAGATGTTGTCCCACACTGGAGACTTCGCGGCGCGAATGGCGTTGTACTCGGCATTGTCGCTGTGGCCGAAGCCGTCCAGAATCAGCAGGACCAAGGGGCGTTTGTGCGGGGCTTGCGAAGCGGCCATAGCGACGGATTTCCTCTATCGGGTGGTTTGGATTGCGGACGCGGATTTTAACCCGTTCGGCCATCGTTTAACTACGTCGAATAGTGTTGGGTGAGTCCATTTGAGTCTATATCCATGCCGTTGGAGTATGATTTTGCTGGTTAGAAATTCGCCACAATCGTGTATACTCCCGCCAGCTTTGGCGCAGCTGCGCCGTAACGATAACCACGATGGATTTTGGGGGCGGAGTGGATTTTTTCGTTTTTTTAAGTGAGCAATGGCTGCTGGTCGGTCTGCTCGTGGCACTGCTCTATGCACTGGTTCTGAGCGAGCGTTACAAGGCGGGCGTGCCGGTTTCCCTGCACGAAGTGACCCGGCTGATCAACAGTGATGGGGCCAAGGTGTTGGATGTGCGCGATCGCAGCGAGTTTACCGCCGGGCATATTGTCGATGCACTGCATATCCCCCACGGGGAAGTGGCCGAGCGGTTCGCCGAGCTGGAACCCTTTAAAGATAAAGTGGTGATCGTCGCCGATAAAATGGGTCAGCACGCAGGCCCTGCGGGCCGCCTGCTTAAGCAGAAGGGCTTCCAGGTACGCCGCCTACAGGGCGGTATGAGCGAGTGGAGCAACCAGAATCTGCCCCTGGTCAAAGGCAAGGGCTAGCTCAGTAGTTTTATAGATGGCTTTAGGCGGAGTTTTATTATGCAGGATGTAGTCATCTACACCACCCGTTTTTGTCCCTACTGTATTCGCGCCAAGCAGCTGCTCGACAGCAAGGGTGTGAATTATCGCGAGATTGCGGTGGACAATAAACCTGAGCTGCGCGCACAGATGGCAGCCAAAGCTGGGCGCCGGTCGGTGCCGCAGATTTGGGTCGGCGACTTCCATGTGGGCGGTTGCGATGATCTGATGGCCCTTGAGCGCAATGGTAAGCTTAACGGCTTGCTTAAGTCCGCTGGCTGATAAAGGTTGACGCCGCGTGCCTCACGCGACTCTTTATATTTGCTATTAATCCGGTCCGGGCCTTGAAACGGTATTTGCAGGCCCCAATCTGAAGGCTCATACAGGGAGTCTTTCTCACGGAAGGCATCAATAAACTTTTTATAAAAACAGGCAGTAACATGGCTGAAGAATTAAACGGCGCGGCAAACGCAGAGGCTCCACAAGTACAATTCGCGATGCAGCGCATCTACCTGAAGGATCTCTCCTTCGAGACTCCCATGGGCGTTGAGGTTTTCAAGAAACAGTGGAAGCCCCAGGTAAATCAGGAGCTGAACACCAAGACCGCCAAGGTTGAAGAAGACCTGTACGAAGTGGCACTGACGCTCACTATCACCGTGAAGCTGGAAGAAGACACCGCTTTCCTGGTGGAAGTGAAGCAGGCTGGTCTGTTCGGTATCAAGGGACTGGAAGGTCAGCAGCTGGCTCAGGCCCTGAATACTGCCTGCCCACAGATCCTGTTCCCATACGCTCGCGAAGTGATCGACAACGCGGTTGTTAAGGGTTCTTTCCCGGCTCTGATGCTGCCGCCAGTTAACTTCGACGCCCTGTTTGCCCAAGCCCTGAATCAGGCGCAGCAACAAGCGGAAGGCGCACAGGCTAACGCGGACGCATAATCCGGTCAGCTTGCAAAAAAGGTCCCATCAGGGGCCTTTTTTTATATCTGCTATTTGTCCACTTAGCGGGATTAGTAGAAATAAATACCAGTTATTTGTGAGATCCAGCGGGGGCTGCCTATGCAATGGGATTTACCCAATCCCTTTATCCACAAAGTCAGGGTAAGTGCTGAGCATGTGGATGGATTACACCATGCCAATAATGCCGAGTATGTGCGTTGGTGCGAGGCTACCGCCTGGGCTCACAGTGCCGCATTGGGTCTGGATGTCATAAATTACCAGGACCTCGACCGGGGAATGGCCATTCGTCATGGGCAGTATGACTATATACTGGCGGCGAAAGAGGCGGATGAACTGGTATTCGGCACCTGGCTCACCGAGGTGGATGGGCGCTTGAATATGACCCGCCACTTTCAAGTCTTTCGCGCCGCCGATGGAGCATTGGTATTGCGGGCCCAGTGGCGGTTGGTATGCATCGAACTTTCCAGTGGTAGACCGAAGCGCATGCCGGCGATCTTCAAGGAAATTTACAGTCCGGCAGTGACTGCCCCGGAGGCTGAAAAAAATGAGTGAAGAGTTTGTAACCCTGACAGAAAACACAGGGGCGCTTAAGGACAAGACCATCTTTATCACTGGCGCTAGCCGCGGTATTGGCCGTGCTATAGCACTCAAGTGCGCGGCTGATGGCGCTAATATTGTGATCGCCGCCAAGTCCGCAGAGCCCCACCCGAAGCTACCCGGCACCATCTTCTCTGTAGCGCAGGAGGTGGAGAGCGCTGGCGGTAAGGCCTTGGCCCTGCAGGTGGATGTGCGCGATGAGCAGCGGGTGCAGGAAGCGATGGCGCAGGCAGCCGACAAGTTTGGTGGTATCGATGCAGTGATCAATAACGCCGGCGCGATCAACCTGAGCAATGTCGAGTCCACCCCGCCCAAGCGTTACGATCTGATGCAAGACATCAACAGCCGTGCAGTGTATCTGACGGCGCACCTAGCGATTCCCTACCTGAAGAAATCGGATAGCGCCCATATCCTCAGCCTGTGTCCACCGCTTAACCTACAGCCCAAGTGGCTGGGGCCTTTTGCGCCCTACGCACTGTCCAAGTTTGGCATGACTATCCTCAGCCTGGGATTGGCGGAGGAGTTGCGCGAGGCGGGGGTTGCCGTTAATACTCTGTGGCCGCGCACTCTGGTGGCTACCGCCGCCATTGAGTTTGCCGTGGGTAGCCGCGAGATGTTCGAACAGAGCCGCAGGCCGGCGATTATGGCCGATGCTGCCTACGAAGTACTGGTCACCAAGGAAGCCGCCTTGAGCGGGTGTCAGCTGATCGATGAGGAACTTCTGGTGGAACGCGGGGTAAAAGATTTTACCGACTATGCCCACAACCCCGATAATGCGGGGGACCTGACTAAGGATTTATTTTTGGACTGACGCTGGCGGGGGGTATTTCATGAGCGGCGACAGCAAGCTATTCAAAGACGCTCTCGGTGAGCTGGGAGACGTGAAACCGCTGGTGCAGGAGCGCCGCGTCACCCTGCGCAAGGAGAGCGAGCCATCCGAGCGTATCTTGCGCGAGCGCCGCGCTGCTGCGACGCGTTTGACCGAGCGCGAAATGAACCCCCTTTCCGGTGAGTATATTGAGCTTGTGGCGCCCTGGGACCCTATTGAATTCAAGCGCGATGGGGTGCAGAACGGTGTGTATCGCAATCTGCGCCTGGGCAAGTACACGGTGGATGCACGCCTCGACCTACACCGCCACTCGGTGGAAATGGCGCGCAGTGCCGTTGTGGAGTTTGTGCGTGATTGTGTGGAGGCGGATGTGCGCTGTGCGCTTATTACCCACGGCAAGGGCGAGGGCCGCAAGCAGCCCGCACTTTTGAAAAGCTGTATCTATCATTGGCTGCCGCAACTGGATGAGGTGCTAGCATTCCACAGCGCGCAAAAACAACACGGTGGTATGGGCGCTACTTACCTTTTGCTGCGCAAAAGCGAGCGCAAGCGTCAGGAGAATCTGGAGAGGCATCAGCGGCGCTTTTGAGGTCCGTTATGTCATTTTTCTGTCATCTGTGAGAACTATGATGCGCGCCGAGGCTTTCCAATGCGATTGCGCATCTGACTCATCTTTTTGATTCTTCTTGATTGTAATATTGGCGACCCTATGGGTCGCCTTTTTTATGGCTGCGCTACAGGCATTGGTATCGGGAATTCAACGCATAATGTCATCGACCCGGTTAAATTCTAGCCGTGTGGATTTGTCATTACTGCTCAAGATCAGCTTGTCACCCACCACTTCGAGAAAACGGGTTTTGCGCAGGGCTTTCAGGTAGTCGGCCTCTAGTTCATCACTGGGGCGGCGGTTTCCCACTCTGGAGATAATCGGCGACCTGGGCCAGGAAAGTTCGCCGCTGCTCTCGAGAGAAAAGCGCCCCAGATAGGGATTGATGCCACCGTTACCCCGTACGTAGCCGAAGCGATCACAGGTAAAGAATGGGCGCTCGCGCCAGAACTTTTTCCACAGTAGCGTGTACTCGTAGGTGTTCTCGCCATCTCGGAGGTTTGAGAGTATCCAGTCGTGCTCACAGGCAGACCACGCCGGCTGTTTGGGGGGTTGGGGAGTGGGCTCCCTGAAAGACATACACCCGGAAAAAAGCAGGCTCAATACGGCTGGGACCACAAGCTGCAAGCGTAAGTGAGATCGCGGCATGATGTCGTTCTCATTGTTTTTGCGACATTTAATCGTAAAAGCTATCAGTGGTCTGTGGTGGTGTTCAAGATCCTGCCCTGACATATTCAATATAAATATCGCCAGAGGCGTCGCGAAGGATCAAACGCTTACCGCGGGACTTGGTAAATGCCTGGCGAGTACCGGCCAGGGCGCGCAGGTAGGCATTTTCCTGCTGCAGTAGGATCTCCGGGCCGCTCATCTTGGTCGAGGCGAAGCTGGAACTGTCCCACAGCATCAGGCCGTTTTCAGTTATCTGCAACTCGCCACGGTAGGTATTAATACCGCTGCGCCCCATCACATTGCCATCGAGATTACACACGAAAGTAAAATCTGCAGGCTTCTGGATCGGCACTGCAGCGCCGTTAATACGCAGGCGTACCAGCTGCCACTTCTTATTGCAGACTGAACTAGCTGTTCCCGCACTCTGCACAACTCGGGCTTCTTCCGCACTGTTCGACAGGCATCCGCCAATGACCAGTAGGGCCCCCAGCAGCCACAGTTGCACCAACCTGCTCATCGGCGAGTTACTCCCTGACCCTTGCACCTACAATCTCAAACGGGCCTGTCGCTTTAGCCTATAACCCGCTCTATGCAAAGCTTAGTCGCTGGCCTCTGTTGAGAGACGACAGGTGTGACAAGCTATGCTTCACCTGTGAAAGCGAGTGCTATCCGGGCTGTAAAACGAGGCTAGATGCGGCATGATCCGGCGGACAAAAATAGTCGCAACACTGGGTCCCTCAACCGATAAGGGGGACACCCTGGGGCAACTGGTCGCCGCCGGGGTGAACATCGTGCGCCTGAATTTTTCCCATGGTGAAATCGACGAGCACCGCCGCCGCGCTGAGCAGGTTCGGGCAGAGGCCGCTCGCCAAGGGTGTCATATCGCCATGTTGGGTGATCTTCAGGGGCCGAAAATTCGTGTGGGCAAGTTCACCGATGGCGGTGTGCATCTCAGCACTGGTGCCGAGTTTACTCTGGACCCCACTTGGCCAAGGGAGCAGGGCAACAGCGCCGGGGTTTCGGTGGATTACACCGAGCTGGCCGAGGACTGCCGCCCAGGAGATACCCTGCTACTGGACGACGGGCGACTCAGTCTGCAGATCAAGAAAATTGATGGCAGTGCGGTTATCACTGAGGTACTAGATGGGGGCTGGCTCTCCAATCGAAAAGGAATTAACAAGCGAGGCGGTGGCCTCACCGCGCCCGCATTAACGGACAAAGATTTGTGCGATATTCAAGTTGTCGCCGATCTGCAGCTGGACTACTTGGCGGTGTCCTTTCCTCGCGATGCGCGGGATATTCATAGGGCGCGGGAGCTTCTACAGCAGGCGGGGGGTAGCAGCCAGATTGTCGCCAAGATTGAACGGGCCGAGGCGATCTCTTCTGATGAACACTTGCAGGAGCTAATTCTAGCGAGCGATGTCATTATGGTGGCACGCGGCGATCTGGCAGTAGAGATTGGCGATGCGGAATTGATGGGGGTGCAAAAACATTTAATTCGTTTTGCTCGCTATCTGAATCGCACGGTAATTACGGCAACACAGATGATGGAGTCGATGATCTCCAGCCCTGTGCCCACGAGGGCGGAGGTGTGTGATGTCGCCAATGCGGTGTTGGACGGCACCGATGCGGTAATGTTGTCGGCGGAAACCGCCAGCGGGGACTACCCGGTGGAGACTGTTCGGCATATGGACGAGGTAATTATTGGAGCGGAAAAACACCGTGCAACACAGCGCCCTTCGGATAGTTTGCGTGGCAATTACCCTGCCGGGGATGCCTGTATCGCCATGGCTGCAATCACCATTGCCAATCACTGTCGAGATATCAAGGCTATTATCTGCCAGACAGAAACGGGCAACACAGCCCTTTTGATGTCCAGGGTTCGCGCAGCCATTCCGATTTACGCGTTTTGTCGGCACCGTAGAGTTTGTAACCGGGTTGCCCTTTATCGCGGCGTCGATCCGGTTTTAATGGCGGTGGCGGGTATGGATGGTCCCTCCCGTGACCACAAGGCAATCGACCATTTGAAGCAGCGCAGTCTTTTAAAATCGGGGGATTTTGTCTTGGTTTCCCGTGGCTATCGACAAGATGCCGGCGGCCAGACTGATACCCTACGGGTCGTAAGAGTTGAGTAAGCATTTTTTCCGCTCTGGGCGAAAATTCAATTTTTATTTTTAAATCGAAACCCCTACTTTTTTATCTGTATTTTTCTGGCATTTAATAAATTCGTTTTTAGCCGGAACGTGCGCAGCGCACTAGAGTTTTTGTTTCCAGTTCCTGTTCAACGCAGTGAAATTTTTTTCCGTTGAGTGATAAAGATTTTGGGGTGCCCTGTGATTTAGTTGTGGAACAGCCGGTAATGCTTATTACCAGTGTCACAGCAAGCAGTTTCGGCAGGAGTTTCTGCACTGCACTTACCTCGCAAGGTTTACAGGATTCGCTTTCTTAACTCAGGGTAGTGGTAATAGCTGTCAAAGTGAGGAAAAGAACGCCAATTTGCAAAAAGTAGCGACAGAGCTGTTGAATGGCTAAAGATAAAACAGGCGTTGGTACCCAGCGAGTAAACTCGCCGGTCACTATTTTGGAGCGGATGTGAATTATCGAAGAGAGATTTTTCTGATCCCTCTTTTTTTGCGCGCAAATAAGTAATCGAATATTTCTAAATGATTAATTCAAAGTTATTAGTGGACCAATTTAAAATTTGTATTGATGTTGTTTTGTGGATTGGTGAGTCCGCAAAATACCAGTAATGTTATTGATCTGTACCGGCATTTTGCGGGCAAAATGAAATATCTGGATTTCAGCTATTTCAAGGCTGGATTAATAGCAGCTAAACGCTAGCGTCTTCTATGGTGATATCCACCGCGGACGCGATGGTGTCCACGCACTCTATAACTGCGGTGGCTGCGATATCCTCGGTGGCCGCCGCGATAGTAACGGTGCTGGGCACGATAGCGGATTTGTGCAGCACCGGGGGAGTTAAAGCGGTTGTAGTAGGGAAGCCCGCGATAAAAGTACCTGGCCCGGTAGCGGGGGTTGCCGCGATAACCTGGTGCGCGGTAATAGGAATAGGCACCGCGATAATAATAGCCATAGCGCGGGGTTGCCCGGTAATACTGGTAAACCGGTGTGCGGTAAGAGACATAGATATTACTGGAGGGATAGTAGTTCGGGGTTGCGTAAGGGTAAACAAAGGAAGAGGTGTAGGCCACTCCCCCTCCTCTGTAGTAACCGCCGTAGTAGCCACCGTTATAGTAACTATCGGTTGCACAGGCACCTAAAGTTAGGGCCGTGCATACCGTGACGGCAATAAAAGCCGTCTTAACAGCTCTATTCATAGTGCAATCTCCGGTAAGCGAAAGTTCCCCCCGGAGAGGCCCGGCAGGGGCCAAGCCCCTTTATGTGTGCCAAATGGACGCACACAGAATTTCTTTCTCAGTAGGGCCTGGCCTGGTAGGGCGGATCCGGCAGATCAATTACCTGGTAACTTGTGTTCACCACCGCGGGCGGCCTCAGGCGATAAAAATTCCCATCCCAGTAAAAGTTGCAATGCTGCATGTTGTGGCAGGTTCCATCGGGGTGGCAGTGGGCATAGCGGCCCCGTAGGTTGTAATATGACTTGCTGTAATAAGGGCTATATCCGTAATAGCTAGCTGAGCAGTCATAGCCTCCTCCGCAGGGGTAACCTGTTCCGTTACAGGCTGATAGGGCAAACCCTGTGGCAATAGCCAGCGCGTAGCCCGAGTGGCGGAGCAGCCGAAGCGACAGCGGTTTCATCTAGACCTCCACACCTTTTGGCGGGTAAAACGTCTAATTGTCAGCCTAGCACTTTTGGCGCAAATTTCCTCACAAAGAAAAAAATTTGTTCTAGCGGTACCTGATAAAGAAAAACTTGTCTCTTTACTGATTTTCTTGTTTTAAATCGCGACCGCGGACAAACAGCTACTTTAGAGTCGCTGTTGCTGGCGGACCAAAGACAGAGAAAAAAATACCGGGGTTTAGGCCCCGGTATTTAGTAACGAAATCTTCTATAAAAATTAATTTATAGAAATTAAAGGAAATTAATGACTACTTGGGAGCAGGGCTGGATCAATGGATTCCAGGTAGGCGCCGCTGCTTAGCAATTGTTTAGCCTCTTCAATATCCGGGGCAAAGTAGCGGTCCTTGTCATAGAAGGGTACTCGCGCGCGCAGTTTTGCCTTGGCGGCCTCCAGTTTTTCCGTAGATTTTAACGGCGCACGGAAATCCAGTCCCTGGCAGGCAGCGAGTAGCTCCACCGCCAGGATGCCACAGGTATTGTCGGCCATATCCCGCAGGCGACGGCCGGCAAAGGTGGCCATGGATACATGGTCTTCCTGATTGGCGGAGGTGGGCAGTGAGTCCACGCAGGCTGGGTGCGCCATGGATTTGTTCTCACTGGCAAGCGCCGCTGAGGTGACCTGGGCGATCATAAAGCCGGAGTTCACCCCGCCATTTTCCACCAGGAAGGGAGGCAGGCCCGATAGGTTACTGTCGATCAGCAGCGCCATGCGACGCTCGGATAGAGAGCCGATTTCTGCCAATGCCAGCGCCAGGTTGTCGGCGACCATAGCAACAGGCTCCGCGTGGAAGTTACCACCGGAAATAATGTCGGAGTTATCCGGATTTTCCTCGTCGGTAAATACCAGTGGGTTATCAGAAACACCATTTGCCTCGGCCAACAATACTTCGGCAGCGAAGCGCATCTGCTGCAGACAGGCACCCATTACCTGGGGCTGACAGCGCAGGGAGTAGGGGTCCTGCACTTTTTCACAGAACTGGTGGGAATCACCGATCTGGCTGGTTTCACCGAGCAGGTCCCGATAAATTGCCGCTACGTCGCGCTGAGCCTGTTGGCCGCGGGCGTTGTGAATACGATCATCGAAGGGGCGGCGTGAGCCCTTGGCGGCTTCCAGGGTAATGGCACCGGTTACCAGGGCGCCGGCGAACAAGTCTTCACTGGCGAACAGGCCGAGCAGGGCAAAGGCGGTAGAAGCCTGGGTGCCGTTTAGCAGGGCGAGGCCTTCTTTGGGGGCCAGGGTAATGGGCTCTAGCCCCGCAGCTTTGAGGCCTTCGTGAGCACTCTTGCGCTCGCCCTTGATAAATACTTCCCCTTCACCGAGAAGTACCACACTCATATGAGCCAGGGGCGCCAAATCGCCAGAAGCGCCGACAGAGCCTTTCTCAGGGATAGCGGGATATACACCGGCATTGACCAGTTGCATTAAAGCTTCGATAACCTGCGGGCGCACGCCGGAGAAGCCGCGCGCGAGCGAGTTGATTTTCAACACCATCAGCAGACGCACGGTGGCTTCACTCATAAAGTTGCCGGTACCGGCGGCATGGCTCAGTACAATAGCGCGCTGCAGGTTTTCCAGGTCGTGCTTTTCAATGCGGGTGTTGGCCAATAAACCAAAACCGGTATTAATTCCGTAAACCGTGCGCCCCTCGGTAATAACCTGGGCAACAGTGTGGGCAGAGGCTTCAATAGCGGGGTAGGCGCATTTCGCCAGGGACAGTTGCACCGACTCGCGGGCTACGCGGCGCAGTTGCGCAAGGCTCAATTGACCGGGATCGATTTCCAATTGATACATAAATTCATTCACCAAAAAATATTTACTGCTTAGCAGGCTGTTGAAAAACAGCCTGCGCGGGCGGTGCGAAAGCGCCTGCCGCAAAATCAAGCACTGCAATTGCTTGATTTGAGTGCCCATCTTTGTGGACATGTGCCGCAAAGATGGCTTGAAAAAGTCGCTTGTTGGCTTTTTCGACACCCTGTTAGGCGCCGGCGGCGCAGCCCGATAAAAATTATTCGGGCTGTAAAAGATTTCCGCCGGCGGTATTTTTATTGCGGTAAAAAATCAGTCGTTCAGCATGGGCAGGTCTAGGCCCTGCTCTTTTGCGCATTTTTTTGCGATTTCGTAACCGGCATCGGCGTGGCGCATTACGCCGGTGGCGGGATCATTCCAGAGAACCCGCTCAATACGTTTGCGCGCAGCTTCGGTGCCGTCACAGACAATGACCACACCAGAGTGCTGGGAGAAGCCCATGCCTACGCCACCACCGTGATGCAGGGATACCCAGGTAGCGCCGGAGGCAGTGTTCAGCAGGGCATTCATCAGCGGCCAGTCGGAGACAGCGTCGGAACCATCCATCATGGCTTCAGTTTCGCGGTTGGGGCTCGCTACAGAGCCGCTGTCGAGGTGGTCGCGGCCGATCACTACCGGTGCTTCCAATTCACCGTTGGCTACCATCTCGTTAAATGCCAGTGCCAGGCGCGCGCGATCTTTCAGGCCCACCCAGCAGATACGTGCGGGCAGTCCCTGGAAATGAATCCGCTCGCGGGCCATGTCGAGCCAGTTGTGCAGCTGCGGATCGTTGGGAATCAGTTCCTTAACCTTGGCATCGGTCTTGTAGATATCTTCCGGGTTGCCGGACAGGGCCGCCCAGCGGAAAGGACCGACACCTTCGCAGAACAGAGGGCGAATATAAGCGGGTACAAAACCGGGGAAATCGAAGGCATTTTCCACACCTTCCTCGAGAGCCATCTGACGAATATTGTTGCCGTAGTCGAGGGTTGCGGCTCCGCGCTTTTGCAGCTCCAGCATGGCTTCAACCTGAACCGCCATAGACTGTTTGGCTGCCTTTACTACTGCGGCTTCATCTTTCTTGCGCATCTCCGCTGCGTATTCCATGGTCCAGCCCTGGGGCAGGTAGCCATTTAAAGGATCGTGAGCGGAAGTCTGGTCGGTAACCGAATCTGGCAGAATATTGCGTTTTACAATTTCCGGGAAAATATCTGCTGCGTTGCCCAGCAGGCCAACGGAAATGGCTTCGCCTTTTTCCATCGCGGCTTCAATCAGTTGCAGGGCTTCGTCGAGGCTGGTGGCTTTTTTGTCTACATAGCCAGTGCGCAGACGGAAATCGATACGGGTTTCGTCGCACTCTACTGCGATCATGCAGAAACCGGCCATGGTCGCCGCCAGTGGCTGAGCGCCACCCATGCCGCCGAGGCCACCGGTAAGAATCCATTTGCCTTTCGCTTCGCCATTAAAGTGTTTGCGCGCGACGGCGGCAAAGGTTTCATAGGTACCCTGGACGATGCCTTGGGAGCCGATATAAATCCAAGAGCCGGCAGTCATCTGGCCGTACATGGCCAGGCCTTTTTTATCCAGCTCGTTAAAGTGTTCCCAGTTGGCCCAGTGGGGTACCAGGTTGGAGTTGGCAATTAATACCCGGGGTGCATCGGCGTGGGTTTTAAAGACTCCGACAGGCTTGCCGGACTGCACCAGCAGGGTTTCGTCGTCTTCCAGGCGCTTCAGCACCTCGACAATCTTGTCGTAGCACTCCCAATCCCGCGCGGCGCGGCCGATACCACCGTACACCACCAGGTCCTCCGGGCGTTCAGCTACCTCGGCGTCCAGGTTGTTCATCAACATGCGCAGGGGAGCTTCGGTGAGCCAGCTTTTGGCATTGAGCTCACTGCCGCGAGGCGCGCGGATTTTGCGGCTGGGATCGTGGCGTTTGTCGGTAGACATAGCTTCCTCGTCAATTTTTCTCGTAAAAAAATTCACACGTCCCGGATTTGATTGTTTCTTTTCCCAGGGCGCGCGGGATAAATCAATAACTAGAATCTCAGTTGTGCACCGAGGCGGTATCGATTGCCTGGGTGAACCAGGCGCGCGAAGCTCACGGTGCCGGCACTGCATTTAGTGCGCCGCCAAACCTGGAGGCACGCATCTCCGGGGGCGATTTCCAGAGCGTGGGCGATAGCGGCTTCCGCAGCTATGGCCTCGACGGTTGTATCGGCCTCGGTCAGCGGTGCGACTTTGGAAAGATAGGCGTTGGGGGTGGTGTGGGCGAAGTCCTGGTCTAGGTAATCTGGAGCCAAGGCTGGATTGGTAAACCGCTCTTCCCACTGCACCGGCAAGCCGTTGTCACAGTGCACAATAATGGAGTGAAACACTTTTGCCTGTTCGGGCACTTCCAATGCCAGGGCTACATCGGCGCTGGCGACACAGGGCTGAGCTAACAGAATGCGGTTGCTGTAACTGTGCCCCCGGGCCGAGATCTCGTCGGCGATATTGCGCACTTCCAACAGTGAGCTGGCGGGCACCGGCTCGGCGACAAAAGTACCCAGCCCCTGGGAGCGCATCAGAACGCGCTCATCGGTTAATTCACTTAAAGCGCGTCTGGCGGTCATACGGCTGACACCGAATTCCTGCGCCAGCTGATTTTCTGAGGGCACCTGGAAATGCACAGGCCAGCTGCCGTTTTCGATGTTTTGCCGGATATGGCGCTTGATCGCCGCGTAGCGGGGTTCGCTTGCAGTATTCATACTCGGATTTAGTGCCTTTATGGCTTGTATATGGTTGTATATACAAGAAATAATAGAAGCTACTATGGTTGTCTTAAAGATGACTGTCAAGCCGGGGCGATGGTCTGTATGCTGACTGCCCAAATCCCGCTCGGTATTGCACTGGGCATCTATGGTTAAAGAAGGAAAAGCGCGCCGCTAGAAGCTTATGACAGAACGCTGTGACCTACTGATTACGAATGTGAACGCCGCTACCATGGACCCTTCGATTGCCGGGGGCTACGGTGCTGTAGAGGATGCCGCAGTGGCGGTAACCGGCGGCAAGATTGTTTGGCTGGGGCCGCGTCGCGAGTTACCGGACTGTGCTCCAGATAAGGTGATCGACGGTGAGGGGCAGTGGTTGACACCGGGCCTGATCGATTGCCATACCCATCTGGTATACGGTGGTCACCGCGCCGGAGAATTTGCCCGCCGTCTGGGCGGGGAGAGCTATGAAGAAGTAGCCCGTTCTGGTGGTGGCATTATTTCTACCGTGAGGGCCACTCGTGCCGCCAGTGCTGAGGAATTATACCGTTTGTCGGAGCCCCGCCTTCGCGCCTTGATGTCCGAGGGGGCCACCACTGTCGAGATCAAATCCGGCTATGGCCTGGATCTGGATACGGAGTTGAAGCAACTGCGCACCGCTCGCCGTTTAGCGCAGCACAATTCGGTGGAAATCGTTACCACCTGTTTGGCCGCTCACGCCCTGCCGCCGGAATACGATGGTCGTGCTGATGAATATATCGATTTGATCTGCGAGCAGATATTGCCGGCAGTTGCGCGCGAGCAACTGGCCGATGCGGTGGATATGTTCTGCGAAACCATCGGCTTTACGGTAGAGCAGTGCCAGCGGGTGATTGATGCCGCCAAGCAGTTGGACATGCCCATTAAAGTGCACGCCGAGCAGCTAGCACGCACTGGCGCCACTGAGATGGCAACCAAAGCCAGCGCCCTCTCCGTAGATCATATTGAATATATTAGCGATGCGGATGTGCTGGCCATGGCTGAAAGCGGCACCGTGGCAGTTTTGCTCCCTGGAGCTTTTTATACATTGCGCGAGACCCAGATGCCGCCGGTAGAGAAACTGCGGGAGGCGGGGGTTTGCATGGCTCTATCCACCGATCTGAATCCCGGTAGCTGCCCTATCGGTTCTCTGCGGTTAATGATGAATATGGGCTGCAACCTATTTGGCCTTACCCCAGCGGAGGCGTTGGCCGGGGTGACTCGCGCAGCCGCGCGCGCCTTGGGGCTCTGCTGTTCCCGCGGAGTACTGCGGCCCGGATTGCGCGCAGATATGGTGTTATGGCCGATGGATACCCCAGATCAGCTGGCCTATGAATTTGGCGCGCTGAAACCCGCACAGATTTTCCTGGGAGGTAAAGATGTTACAGCTGGCTGATATGCGCTTGTGGAGTGGCCGCACAGACAGCGAGGATGGTCGCGCCGGGGAGCGTTGGCACCAACGTGTTTCGCCGCTGCAGCTGGATAACCCCCCTGGAATTGCCATCCTCGGTTTCGCCTCGGATGAAGGTGTGCGCCGCAATAAAGGGCGTATTGGCGCTGCGAAAGGGCCGCGAATCCTGCGCTTGGCGACTGCCAATCTGCCCGCCACCTTTGATTTACCTCTTTATGATGCCGGCAATGTGCGCGTCGATCGTGAGGATTTGGAATCCGCACAGGCACTACTCGGTGCGCGTATCAATGAGTTGCTGGCTAACGGACACTTTCCCCTGGTTTTGGGGGGTGGACATGAAATCGCGTTTGGTAGTTATCAGGGCATAGCGCGATGGATGCGCGAGCTACATCGGGAAAAGACCCTGGGTATTATCAATTTTGATGCCCATCTGGATTTGCGCATCCCTTCACCCAAGGGTTCCTCGGGTACACCTTTCTATCAAATTGCGGAACAGTGCCAGATCAATGGTCGCCCTTTCAATTATCTGTGTGTCGGTGCTGCCGATAATGCCAATACGCCGGCGCTTTACAATCGTGCCGATGAACTGGGTGCAGAAGTCATTCGCGATCGAGAAATTAGCAGCTGGAATCTGGATAAAATAAAACAGCAGATCCGGGACTTTACCGTTAAGGTGGACTTTGTGTACCTCACAGTATGCCTGGACGTATTACCAGCAGCAGTAATGCCTGCGGTCAGTGCCCCCTCTGCGCGCGGAGTCCCGCTGGAATTACTCGAAGAGCTATTGGATACCGTTCTGGACTCAAACAAGGTTTGCTTGGCGGATATGGCCGAGTTTAATCCCTATTTCGATATTGAGGATCATGGTGCGCGTACTGCAGCAAGGTTGGTTTTCCAAATAACCAATGGGGCCGCGCGCTCAACTCGCCAAGAGTAAGAGGGTAAAGTGGCCTGTAAGGCTGCCAGGGGTTGGCAGCCTTATGCTTCTAAACCGTAATATGCAGCCTCACGGTAATATTATTGCGGGTTGCATTGGAGTAGGGGCAAACTTCCTCGTGAGCTTTTAAGGCCACGCGTTCAGCTACCACCTGATCCATGCCCGGTAGCTCTATATAGAGATCAACTTCCAGCCCAAAGCCTTTCCCGCTGGGTCCTATGCCAACTTCAGCTCGCACACTGGTATCGTTCGGTGTAGCGACCTTTTCCTTGTCCGCAACAAATTTCATTGCGCCGATAAAACAGGCCGAATAGCCTGCCGCAAATAATTGCTCAGGGTTGGTACCACTTCCGCCATCCCCGCCCAGCTCTTTGGGAATACTGAGCTTTACGTCTAGGGCGCCATCCGACGAAGCCGCCTGTCCATCACGTCCACCTGTCGCCGTGGCGACTGCCGTATAGAGAGCCTTCATAAGTGTGTCCTCAGAAATTCTGCAGACCAAGTGTAGTTGTATTGGCTTGTGTCGGTATGTAAAGCCTGAGGTAAATCTGAGTTATCGGATCAAACAAAGATATCGACACCGATTGAAGATGTAGACGAAATTTTTTGTAAGGTTCTTGGCGTCGCCGGTACAGTACTCATTACAAAAAAATGGAGTAGCCGGTGGATTTACGGGATCAATTATTTCAGCAGGCGATAAGCGAGTATGCCGAGGGTATCTCCCGAATAGCGCGCAGCTATGTGCGCACTACTGCAGAACATGAGGATCTGCTCCAGGAGATATGGTTGGGTTTATGGCGAGCGTTACC
>NZ_CP174293.1:0-2500 GCF_052466865.1 Microbulbifer mixtoriginis (SeqCode) | reverse complement strand
ACTCCGAATACCGAGGAGTGCAATCGCGGGAGACACACGGCGGGTGCTAACGTCCGTCGTGGAAAGGGAAACAACCCAGACCGCCAGCTAAGGTCCCAAATACCAGTTAAGTGGGAAACGATGTGGGAAGGCCCAGACAGCTAGGAGGTTGGCTTAGAAGCAGCCATCCTTTAAAGAAAGCGTAATAGCTCACTAGTCGAGTCGGCCTGCGCGGAAGATATACCGGGGCTAAAACTGGTAACCGAAGCTGCGGATGCTCTTAGGAGCATGGTAGAGGAGCGTTGTGTAAGCCGTTGAAGGTGGATCGGGAGGTCTGCTGGAGGTATCACAAGTGCGAATGCTGACATGAGTAACGACAAGGGAGGTGAAAAACCTCCCCGCCGGAAGACCAAGGGTTCCTGTCCAACGCTAATCGGGACAGGGTTAGTCGACCCCTAAGGCGAGGGCGAAAGCCGTAGTCGATGGGAAACAGGTTAATATTCCTGTACTCGCTATTGCTGCGACGGAGTGACGGAGAAGGCTAGGCCAGCATGGCGATTGGTTGTCCATGTTTAAGGTTGTAGGCTGGGGACTTAGGCAAATCCGGGTCCCTAAGGCTGAGAACTGATGACGAAGCCCACTTAGTGGGTGAAGTGGTTGATGCCCTGCTTCCAGGAAAAACTTCTAAGCTTCAGGCAATAGTGAATCGTACTCTAAACCGACACAGGTGGTCAGGTAGAGAATACCAAGGCGCTTGAGAGAACTCTGGTGAAGGAACTAGGCAAAATGGTACCGTAACTTCGGGAGAAGGTACGCCGGTTTTGGTGATGGGACTTGCTCCCTAAGCTGAGGCCGGTCGAAGTGACCAGGTGGCTGCGACTGTTTATTAAAAACATAGCACTCTGCAAACTCGTAAGAGGACGTATAGGGTGTGACGCCTGCCCGGTGCCGGAAGGTTAATTGATGGGGTTAGCTTCGGCGAAGCTCTTGATCGAAGCCCCGGTAAACGGCGGCCGTAACTATAACGGTCCTAAGGTAGCGAAATTCCTTGTCGGGTAAGTTCCGACCTGCACGAATGGCGTAACGATGGCCACGCTGTCTCCACCAGAGACTCAGTGAAATTGAAATCGCTGTTAAGATGCAGTGTACCCGCGGCTAGACGGAAAGACCCCGTGAACCTTTACTACAGCTTTGCACTGAACTTTGAGCCTACTTGTGTAGGATAGGTGGGAGGCTTTGAAGCAGTAACGCTAGTTACTGTGGAGCCGTCCTTGAAATACCACCCTGGTATGTTTGAGGTTCTAACTCTGGTCCGTTATCCGGATCGAGGACAGTGTATGGTGGGTAGTTTGACTGGGGCGGTCTCCTCCCAAAGAGTAACGGAGGAGTACGAAGGTGCACTCAGCATGGTCGGAAATCATGCAATGAGCATAATGGTATAAGTGCGCTTGACTGCGAGACAGACATGTCGAGCAGGTACGAAAGTAGGTCATAGTGATCCGGTGGTTCTGTATGGAAGGGCCATCGCTCAACGGATAAAAGGTACTCCGGGGATAACAGGCTGATACCGCCCAAGAGTTCACATCGACGGCGGTGTTTGGCACCTCGATGTCGGCTCATCACATCCTGGGGCTGAAGCCGGTCCCAAGGGTATGGCTGTTCGCCATTTAAAGTGGTACGCGAGCTGGGTTTAGAACGTCGTGAGACAGTTCGGTCCCTATCTGCCGTGGGCGTTGGAAATTTGAGAAGAGTTGCTCCTAGTACGAGAGGACCGGAGTGAACGAACCTCTGGTGTTCGGGTTGTCACGCCAGTGGCATTGCCCGGTAGCTATGTTCGGACGGGATAACCGCTGAAAGCATCTAAGCGGGAAGCCTCCTTCAAGATTAGATTTCCCTGACTCCTTGAGAGTCCTAAAGGGCCGTGGAAGACTACCACGTTGATAGGCTGGGTGTGGAAGCGTTGTGAGGCGTTGAGCTAACCAGTACTAATTGCCCGTGCGGCTTGACCATACAACAGAGATGGTTACTAACGACTAGCTAAGCTAGCGGATTGTGGAATGAAAGACACACAATGATCGCTTGCGGTGTATTACTACAGATTGTTTTACCGACTTATTTGGGGTTATCGCCGGTCAGCAGACCGAGGCAAACAGCGATAACACGGCAGGCCAAGCAGATTGCTTATAAGACCAACGCCAACCCAAGCCAGTTTGCCTGACGACAATAGAGTTGTGGAACCACCTGATCCCTTGCCGAACTCAGAAGTGAAACGCAACATCGCCGATGGTAGTGTGGGGCTTCCCCATGTGAGAGTAGGTCATCGTCAGGCTTCTAATCCGAAAAGGGCCACCCAATAGGGTGGCCCTTTTTTTATGTACAAAAAAATTGAATGCATAAAAAAATAAACACAGAGAATAAAAAATAAATTCAAAATACAGAAAAATAAAAAGCCCAATCGAATTTTTACTCGCAACACTCCCGCCGAAAAATCCAACTCGCTAAAAGCCAATGAAAAAAGCGC